>NZ_JABBGM010000001.1:0-90000 GCF_012927405.1 Novosphingobium olei
CCGGTCCGTGGGCTGGCGTATAACCTATATGGTTCTTTTTGTCAAGATTGGTGGGGGAGGGCAGAGAACAGGACAGATGCGAGGGGGTGACCCCCTCGCGCTCCCGGGACGTCTTCCGGCGCTGGCCAAGGGCTGTGGGGTGGGGTTACGCCCTCTCTCGGTGTTGCGCTTGGGAGAACAAGGGCGGCCCTTCGACAGGCTCAGGGCAGGCGGTTTGGGGGGAGGGGTTCCTTTTTCCCTCAAACGTCATGCCAGCGTAGGCTGGCATCGTTGGCGGTTTGCGGGACGGTTGGGCGGCGCTTGGTGGCCAGCGATCCCAGCCTTCGCTGGGATGACGTTAGAAGGGAAACCCACCGCCGTCCATCCTGAGCTTGTCGAAGGACTGTTCTTTTCCTTGGGGCCGCGCTGTACCCCCTCCACTTGCAGGGGAGGATCGGGTGCGGCGCACAACTTCCGCAAATCCGCGCCCCGGGCCAGAAACACAAAAACCCGCAGGGACCCCCGCGGGTTTGAGTGGTGGGCGCGACAGGGATTGAACCTGTGACCCCACCCGTGTGAAGGGTGTGCTCTACCGCTGAGCTACGCGCCCGCTCGCCGGCGTCGAGCCGGGGCAGGGGCGCGCCTCTATCCCGTGCGGCTGCGATTGACAAGTGGGGTGGGCAAGATATTTGCCGCGCACCATGACCGATGAAACCACTCCGCAGACTTCCGGCCCCGACGTGCCGCCGGATCACCTCGCCATCAATCCGCGCAGCCCGTACTTCGATGCGGACAAGCTGCGCCGTGGCGTGGGCATCCGCTTCAAGGGCACGGTGCGCACCAATGTCGAGGAATACTGCATTTCCGAGGGCTGGGTCCGCGTGCAGGCGGGCAAGACCATGGATCGCAAGGGCAATCCGCTGACGCTCAAGCTGAACGGTCCGGTCGAGGCGTGGTACGAGGACCTGGGCGAGGGCGCGCCGGTCGCCAAGGCCTGAAAGCCGGCCGGGCGCGTGGCCCGGCGGCTTCGCTCTCCGGTCACCGGGGCAGCAGGCGGGCGCGTTCGCGCAAGGCGAGCGCGGTCAGCCAGTCCTTGAAGGCGCGCACGCGGGCGAGGTTGTGCGTGTCCTTGTGCGTCACGAGCCAGAAGCTGCGCGTGATGCGCGCCTCTGGCAGCACGGGCACCAGCCACTTGTCCGCATCGCCGATGAAGCAGGGCAGCACGCCGATGCCGGCCCCGGCGGCGATCAGGCGGTGCTGCGCGTTGATCGAACTGGAGCGCACCGTCGCGGAAAGATCCTCCTCGATTTCAGCGAGATAGCGCAGTTCGGGCGCATAGAGCAGGTCGGGGATGTAGCCGACGAGGCGATGGCCCTGCGCGAGGTCCGCCGGGCGTTCGGGCATGCCCCGCCGCGCAAGATAGCCGCGCGTGGCGTAGAGCCTGAGCGCATAGTCCGAGAGCTTGCCCGCGATGACTGGGCCCGCGCGGGGGCGGGAGAGCGTGACGGCAAGATCGGCTTCGCGCTTGGACGGGCTGAGGAAGCCCGAGTTCGCCACCAGATCGACCATCAGGCGCGGATTGGCATCGATGAAGCTGGGCAGCGCGGGCGCGACGATCCAGCTGGCGAAGCCTTCGGACAGGCTGACGCGCAAGAGTCCCGCAGGGCCACCGCCGGTGGCGGCATGTTCGGCGATGCGGCTGGCGGCCTGCTCCATCGCCTCGACCTCGGCGAGCATGGCTTCGCCGGCTTCGGTCAGGACCTGCCCTTCGCGCGTCTGTTCGAACAGCGTGGCGCCGACGCGCGATTCGAGCCGGCGCAGGCGGCGGCCGACGGTGGTGGCATCGACGCCCATCGCGGCGGCGGCGCGCGCGAGCTGGCCGCTGCGCGCGACGGCGAGAAAGGCCTGAAAGTCGTTCCAGTCGGGGACCTGCATAATTGCAGGTGAACCTCGCATTTTCGCGACTTGCTTGCAACCGGGCGGGGGTGCACATCGCGGCCCAAGTCCAGTCGCCCATCCAGTTTGAGAGGATTACCATGCGCCTCATCGACCATTTCATCGTCGGCGGTGCCGGCGGCGAGCCCGCCCGCAAGGGAGACGTCTTCGACCCCAATAACGGCGGCGTGCAGGCGCAGGTGGCGCTCGGCACGGCCGAAACGCTCGAGCGCGCGGTGCAGGCCGCGCTGAAGGCGCAGCCGGCCTGGGCCGCGACCAACCCGCAGCGCCGCGCCCGCGTGATGTTCCGCTTCAAGGAACTGGTCGAGGCGAACATGGAAGAGCTCGCCCGCACGCTTTCGTCCGAGCATGGCAAGGTCATCGCCGATGCCAAGGGCGACATCCAGCGCGGGCTTGAAGTCGTCGAGTTCGCCTGCGGCCTGCCGCACGTGATCAAGGGCGAATACACCCAAGGCGCCGGCCCCGGCATCGACGTCTATTCGATGCGCCAGCCGATCGGCATCGGCGCGGGCATTACCCCGTTCAACTTCCCCGGCATGATCCCGCTGTGGATGAGCGCGATCGCCATCGCCACGGGCAACGCTTTCATCATCAAGCCCAGCGAGCGCGATCCTTCGGTGCCGGTGCGCCTGGCCGAGCTGTTCATCGAAGCGGGCCTGCCCGAGGGCATCTGCCAAGTGGTCCACGGCGACAAGGAAATGGTCGACGCGATCCTGGATCACCCGGCGATCGGCGCGATCAGCTTCGTCGGATCGTCCGACATCGCGCACTATGTCTACAACCGCGGCGTGGCGGCGGGCAAGCGCGTGCAGGCCATGGGCGGCGCGAAGAACCACGGCATCGTCATGCCCGACGCCGACCTTGACCAGGTGGTCAACGATCTGTGCGGCGCGGCCTTCGGTTCGGCCGGCGAGCGCTGCATGGCGCTGCCCGTGGTCGTGCCGGTGGGCGAGGAAACCGCCGAGAAGCTGCGCGCCAAGCTGATCCCCGCGATCAACGCGCTGCGCGTGGGCGTGTCGACCGATCCCGAAGCGCATTATGGTCCGGTGGTGACCCAGGCGCACAAGGAAAAGGTCGAAGGCTGGATCGGCAAGTGCGTGGAAGAAGGCGGCGAGCTGGTCATCGACGGCCGCGGCTTCACCCTGCAGGGCCACGAAAAGGGCTTCTTCGTCGGCCCGACGCTGATCGACCACGTGACGCCGGACATGGACAGCTACCACAACGAGATCTTCGGGCCCGTGCTGCAGATCGTGCGCGCCAAGAACTTCGAGGAAGCGGTCGAGCTGCCGAGCAAGCACCAGTACGGCAATGGCGTCGCCATCTTCACGCGCAACGGCCATGCCGCGCGCGAGTTCGCCGCGCGCGTCAATGTCGGCATGGTGGGCATCAACGTGCCGATCCCGGTGCCGGTCGCCTACCACACCTTCGGCGGGTGGAAGCGTTCGGCGTTCGGCGACACCAACCAGCACGGCATGGAAGGCGTGAAGTTCTGGACCAAGGTGAAGACCGTGACCCAGCGCTGGCCCGACGGTTCGCCCGACGGCGGCAACGCTTTCGTCATCCCGACGATGGGCTGATGGAAAGGGCATGGAGCCGGGCATAAAATTGCCCGGCTCTTTGCACGCAATTGCTGCTCCGCCGCCCGATTGCCGGCATGGCCCATGGGTGAGACTGGACAGCCATGGAGCGCCGGGTCTAGGCGCCGGTCAGGCAATTCAAGCGGGCGATTAAGCGCCCAAGGGGATGAGACACATGACCGATCAGTTCGCGCTGACCGAAGACCAGATCGCCATCCAGGACATGGCGCGCCGTTTCACCGCCGATGCGATCACCCCGTTCGCCGCGCAGTGGGACGAGGACCACACCTTCCCGCGCGAAACGATCAAGGCGGCAGCCGAGCTGGGCTTTGCCGCGATCTATGTCAGCGAGGAATCGGGCGGCATCGGCCTTGGCCGTCTGGAAGCGGCGCTGATCATGGAAGCCATGGCCTATGGCTGCCCGGCGACGAGCGCGTTCATCTCGATCCACAACATGGCATCGTGGATGATCGACTGCTTCGGCGGCGACGAGATCAAGGGCCGCTACCTTCCCCAGCTGGTGACCATGGACAAGATCGCCAGCTACTGCCTGACCGAGCCGGGTTCGGGTTCGGACGCGGCGGCGCTGAAGACCACGGCGCGGCTGGAAGGCGACCACTATGTCGTCAACGGCACCAAGCAGTTCATCTCGGGCGGCGGCGTCAACGATATCTACGTGACGATGGTGCGCACGGGCGATGACAGTGCGCGCGGCATTTCGTGCCTGGTGATCGACAAGGACATGGACGGCGTGAGCTTTGGCGCGCCCGAAAAGAAGCTCGGCTGGAACGCGTCGCCCACCGCGCAGGTGATCTTCGACAACGTGAAGGTGCCGGTGGCCAACCGCGTCGGCGCGGAAGGCGATGGCTTCAAGTTCGCGATGGCGGGTCTCGACGGCGGGCGCCTGAACATCGGCGCGTGCTCGCTGGGCGGGGCGCAGCGCTGCCTCGACGAGGCGATCCAGTACGTCAAGGATCGCAAGCAGTTCGGCAAGTCGATCGCCGAGTTCCAGAACACCCAGTTCGTGCTGGCCGACATGGCGACCGACCTGGAAGCGGCGCGCGCGCTGCTGTACCTCGCCGCAGCCAAGGTGACGCAGGGCGCGCCCGACAAGACGCGCTTTTCGGCGATGGCGAAGAAGCTTTCGACCGACAACGGCTCGGAAATCGTCGACAAGGCGCTGCAGATGTTCGGCGGCTATGGCTACCTGCGCGACTACCCGATCGAGCGCTTCTGGCGCGACCTGCGCGTCCACCGCATCCTGGAAGGCACCAACGAGGTGATGCGGATGATCGTAGGCCGCGATCTGCTGAAATGAACGCTTTCGGGCTGCGCCTGAAGTGAACGGAGATTGTTCAGTGACCGATGACCTTCTGGTGAAGCGCGACGGGGCGGTGGGCGTGCTGTCGCTCAACCGGCCCAAGGCGATCCACGCGCTCAACCTCGACATGGTGCATGCCATGGTTTCGGCGATGCAGGGCTGGCAGGGCGACGAGGCGGTGCAGGCGGTGCTGATCGACCACAGCGAGGGGCGGGGCTTCTGCGCAGGGGGCGACATCGCCTTCCTGCGCAATTCTGCGCTGAACGATGGCGGCGCTTCGGGGCGCAAGTTCTTCCACGACGAATACCAGCTCAACCACCTGATCATGACCTACCCCAAGCCGGTGGTGGCGTTCATGGACGGGATCACCATGGGCGGGGGCGTGGGCATTTCGGGCCCGGCGCAGTACCGCGTGGCGACCGAGGCGACGCGCCTTGCCATGCCCGAGACCGGGATCGGCCTGTTCCCCGACGTGGGCGGCGGCTGGTACCTGTCGCGGTTGAAGGGGCGGCTGGGCCAGTACCTTGCGCTGACCGGCGCGCGGCTGGATGGGGCGGAATGCGTCTGGGCGGGGCTTGCCACCCATTACCTGCCGGCCGAGAACCTGCCTGCGGCCAAGGCGCGGATCGCGGCCGAGCCGGGCGCGATCGCGACGATCCTGCGCGAACTTTCGGCGGTGCCGCCCGAGGCGAAGATCGCCGTTCATGCAGCCGAGATCGAGCGGCTGTTCGCTTCCAACGTCTATGAAGACATCCTTGCCGCGCTGAAGGCCGAAGGCAGCGATTTCGCGAACGCCACGCTGGCGAGCCTTGCCAGCAAGAGCCCGCAGACCTGCAAGGTCGCGCTGCGCCAGCTGGCCGACAGCCTGACCTTGCCCGACTTCGCCGCGAACATGGTGATGGAATACCGCATCGCCAGCCGCGTGCTGACCCGCCCGGACTTTGCCGAAGGCGTGCGGGCGGTGATCGTCGACAAGGACAATGCGCCCAAGTGGGACCCGGCCACGCCCGAAGGTGTGAGCGATGCCCTGATCGACGGCATCTTCGCCCCGCTCGATCCGGCGGATGAGTGGAAACCGCTGTGAGCTTTGCCGACCCGATCGCGCTGTACCATGTGGTGAAGCGCAGCTGGTCGGCGCAGACGATTCCCGACGCGTTCGATCCTGCCAACCCCTGCCGCAACCAGTGTGCGGTGACGGCGCTGGCCGTGCAGCGCCATTTCGGCGGGGACATCGTCAAGACGGCGACCAAGGGCGGCACGCATTTCTACAACCTGATCGACGGCCGATACTGGGACCTTGCCGCCGACCAGTTCGACGAACCCATCCCTTATGACAACGTGCTGACCGATGCGGCCGAAGCGCACCAGCACGCCAGCGAGGATCACCTCGCCACCCTGCTTCACAACATCCAGAACCATCAGAACAGCGGAGATGACCGTGGCCTTTGAAACGATCCTCGTCGAACAGAAGGGTGCCGTCACCCTCATCACGCTCAACCGCCCGCAGTCGCTCAACGCGCTCAATTCGCAGGTGCTGGGCGAGCTGATCGAGGCTTTCGCCGCGTTCGAGGCCGATGCTTCGCAGCGTTGCGCGGTGCTGACGGGATCGGGCGAGAAGGCCTTTGCCGCGGGCGCCGACATCAAGGAAATGGCCGACAAGCCGGCGGCGGATTTCTATAACGAGGACTTCTTCTCGAAGTGGACCAGCCACATCGTGAAGACCACCCGCAAGCCGTGGATCGCGGCGGTGAACGGGTTTGCGCTGGGCGGTGGGTGCGAGCTGGCGATGATGGCCGACTTCATCATCGCATCGGAAAACGCCAAGTTCGGCCAGCCCGAGATCAAGCTGGGCGTGGCGCCGGGCATGGGCGGATCGCAGCGCCTGACCCGCGCGGTGGGCAAGGCCAAGTCGATGGACATGTGCCTGACGGGCCGCATGATGGACGCGACCGAGGCCGAGCGTTCGGGCCTCGTCAGCCGCGTGGTGCCGCTGGCCGACCTGCTGGGCGAGGCGCTCAAGGCAGCCGAGACGATCGCGGCGATGCCGCCGATGGCCGCTGTCGCCAACAAGGAAATGGTCAACGCCGCGTTCGAAACGACGCTGGACCAGGGCCTGCTGTTCGAACGCCGCGTGTTCCAGGTCCTGACCGCGAGCGAGGACAAGGCCGAGGGCATGAAGGCCTTCATCGAAAAGCGCCCCGGCGTGTTCAAGGGCCGCTGAGGAGCAACGCTATGAAGATCGCATTCATCGGCCTTGGCAACATGGGCGGCGGCATGGCCGCGAACCTGGTCAAGGCGGGCCACCAGGTCCACGCCTTCGACCTTTCCGCAGACGCGCTGGCCAAAGCCGGCGAGGGCGGCTGCCAGACCTTTACCGCCGTGCCCGACGCCGTTGCCGACGTCGATGCGGTGGTTACGATGCTGCCCAACGGCGCCATCGTGAAGAGCGTCTATACCGCCGACGTGATCGGCAAGGCGCCCAAGGGCGCGCTGTTCCTCGACTGTTCGACCATCGACGTTGCCACGGCGCGCGAAGTGGCGGCGCTGGCCAGCGATGCCGGATACGAAATGGCCGATGCGCCGGTTTCGGGCGGGATCGCGGCGGCCAACGGCGGCACGCTGACGTTCATGGTGGGCGCTTCGGACGCGACGTTCGAAAAGGCCAAGGCCGTGCTCGAACCGATGGCCAAGGCGGTGATCCATGCCGGCGAGGTGGGCGCGGGGCAGGTTGCCAAGATGTGCAACAACATGCTGCTGGCGATCCACATGATCGGCACGTGCGAGGCGCTGGCGCTGGCCGGCAAGGCCGGGCTCGACCCGCAGAAGTTCTACGAGATCTCGTCGAAGTCGACGGGTTACTGCTGGTCGCTCAACGACTATACCCCGGCACCGGGCGTGGGCGCGACGAGCCCGGCGGACAACGGCTATGCCGGCGGCTTCGCCTCGGCGCTGATGCTCAAGGATCTGAAGCTCGCCATGGAAGGCGCGCAGAGCGCCGGTGCGACCGTCCCCATGGGCGAGCACGCCAAGGCGATCTACGAAGCGTTCGTCGAAGCGGGCAACGGCGGCAAGGACTTCGGCGCGATCTTCACGACGCTGTAACGCGCCGGGTGATTACCGCATCCGTGCGGCGATGATCCGGCCGATCGGATCGTCGGCAAGCGACCGCGCCCCCCGGGGTGCGGTCGTTTTCGTCTGCGCGACCGGTTCGGCGTAGGCGAGCATCCGGCGCGCGGGCGCGGGCGACAGAGGGGACGAGGAGGCGCTGGCGGCCTTGGCGGCGGGGCGCGGGCGGGCCGGCGTGTCGGTGGCGATGCCCGAGAGGAAGTCCGCGCCGATCTGCGAGCGATAGGGCGCGCGGGCAAGCGTGGCAGGCAGCGATGCCGAGGCGAGGACGACGGGCTTGCCGGTCATCCGCGCGGCGGGGTCTGCGGGTTCGTTGTAGATGAAGCCGTTGACCGGCCAGTGCGTGGTGCCCAGATCGCCGAGCGGGGCGTACCACACGCGCACTTCGCTCCAGTCGTTGTCGGGCGAGACGTCGATGGCGCGGACGTTGTCCTCGATCTGGCCGCGGCGGCCGCCGATGGGCGACCAGTTGGCATGGCGCAGCAGCACGGTGCGGCGGTCGATGATCCGGCTGACCGCGGCAACGTGGCCCAGGCGCATAGCGCCGTGGGGCGCAAAGCTCATCACCGCGCCCACCCTGGGCCGGCGGCCGCGCGCATACTGGTCTTCGGCCTGGTCCCACCAGCGCCAGGCATCGCCATAGATCGCGATGCCGGACACCTGCCGGGCATAGGGCACGCATTCAAGGCCAGTATCGGCGAGGCCAGTATCGGCATCGTCGCCGACCGAAGCATCGTCGTAGCCCGCGACAGGCGCATCGATGGCGCGCGCCGGCGCGGTCGCGCCGAAGCCGGTTGCCAGCATGATCGCGAGCGGGATGCCCGTCCAAGTCCAATTCCGCATGGGCATGTTTCTGCCTTGCCGTGGTTGAGCAAGGCTTTCACACAATGGTTAACGGCTCTATAGCCAAAGTGAGTAAGAACGCCGTATGCTTGCCTTCGGCGCGCATAAGGGCCACGGGAGGACCATGCGTCCCCAGGTTATCATTATCGGCCGGCCCAACGTCGGCAAATCCACGCTGTTCAACCGGCTCGTGGGCAAGAAGCTGGCACTTGTCGACGACCAGCCGGGCGTCACGCGCGACCGCCGCTTCGGCGATGCGAGCCTGCTGGGGCTCGACTTCACCATTGTCGACACCGCCGGATGGGAAGACCTCGATCCCGAAACGCTGCCCGGCCGCATGCGCCAGCAGACCGAGGCATCGCTGATCGGCGCCGACGTGGCGCTGTTCGTGATCGACGCGCGTGCCGGCGTCACCCCGCTCGACGAGGAGATCGCCCGATACCTGCGATCGAGCCGCGTGCCGATCGTGCTGATGGCCAACAAGGCCGAGGGCCGTTCGGGCGATCCCGGCATTTATGACGCGTTCGCGCTGGGCTTCGGCGAGCCGGTGGCCTTTTCCGCCGAGCATGGCCAGGGCCTGGCCGACCTGTTCGAAGCGCTGCGCCCGCATCTCGAGCCCAAGCAGGCCGAAGAGGACGAGGATGCAGACGAAGCGGGCGAGGACGAGGAGGAGTTCGATCCCGAATCGGTCCTCAAGCTCGCCATCGTCGGCCGCCCGAACGCGGGCAAGTCCACGCTGATCAACAAGCTGCTGGGCGAAAACCGCCTGCTGACCGGGCCGGAAGCGGGCATCACCCGCGATTCGATCGCCATCGACTGGCAGTGGTTCGATCCCGAGCGCGAAGGCTATCGCCCGGTCCGCCTGATCGACACGGCGGGGATGCGCAAGAAGGCGCAGGTGACCGAAAAGCTTGAGAAGATGTCGGTGGCCGATGCGCGCCACGCCATCGATTTCGCCGAAGTCGTCGTGCTGACGCTCGATGCGACGCGCGGGCTGGAGCACCAGGACCTCAAGATCGCGTCGATGGTGCTCGAAGAAGGTCGCGCACTGATGATCGCGATCAACAAGTGGGACGTGGCCGAAGATCCTTCGGGCCTGTTCCAGGGCATCCGCAAGGCGCTGGACGATGGCCTTGCCCAAGTGCGCGGCGTGCCGCTGCTGGCGATTTCGGGCCGCACCGGCAAGGGGCTCGACGATCTGCTGAAAGCCGCCTTCGAGATCCGCGCGGCTTGGTCCAAGCGCGTCCCGACCGCCGCGCTGAACCGCTGGTTCGACGATGCGCTGGCCGCCAACCCGCCGCCGGCGCCGGGCGGCAAGCGGATCAAGCTGCGCTACATCACGCAGGCCAAGACCCGGCCGCCGGGCTTCGTCCTGTTCGGCACGCGGCTGGACGAATTGCCTGAAAGCTACCGCCGGTACCTGATCAACGGCATCCGGCGCGAACTGGGGTTCGATGCGGTGCCGATCCGGCTGACGCTGCGCAGCCCCAAGAACCCGTTCGCGACGAAGAAGTAGGCCGATGCCCGATGCCGCGCTGCCGCTGCCGTCTGCTGCCCTGCCGCATTCGCTGGGCGCGGCACTGGCGCGGGGCGCGCGGGGGCGCTGCCCGCGCTGCGGCGGCACGCATCTGTTCGCAGGGTTCGTCAAGCCGGTGGAACGCTGCCGCCTGTGCGGGCAGAACTGGACGCTGCACGCGGCGGACGACTTTCCCGCCTATTTGTCGATCCTGATCACCGGCCACGTGATGGCGCCGGTAATCATCGAGCTGGGGCTGAAGACCGAGCTTTCGCTGGGCGCTATGATGGCGCTGGTGGGCACGATGGCGCTGGTGCTGCTGATCGCGCTGCTGCGCCCGGCGAAGGGCGGGATCATCGCCTTTCAGTGGTGGATGGGCATGCACGGCTTTGCCGCGCGGCCCGGCCGGCGCGAGGCGCTGGGCGACTGAACTCCGCCCGACTGAACTCCGCCCGACTGAACTTTCAGCTCTTGAACACCACCGTCTTGCTGCCGTTGAGCAGAGCGCGGTCGCCCAGGTGCAGGCGCACCGCTTCGGCCAGCACGCGGCGTTCGATGTCGCGGCCCTTGCGCACCAGATCCTCCGGCGTGTCGGCATGGCTGACCGGCTCGACGTCCTGATGGATGATCGGGCCTTCGTCGAGATCGGCGGTGACGTAGTGCGCGGTGGCGCCGATCATCTTCACCCCGCGCGCGTGCGCCTGGTGATAGGGCTTGGCGCCTTTGAAGCTGGGCAGGAACGAATGGTGGATGTTGATGCAACGGCCCGAAAGGAAGCTGGCGAGATCGTCCGACAGGATCTGCATGTAGCGGGCGAGCACGACGAGTTCGGCGCCGGTTTCCTCGACCACGCGCTTCACTTGCGCTTCCTGCTGCGGCTTGGTGTCCTTGGTGATCGGCAGGTGGTGGTAGGGCAGATCGCCGAACAGCGAGACGTTGAGCGCTTCCAAGGGATGGTTGCCGATGATCGCGACGATCTCCATCGGCAGTTCGCCGATGCGGGTGCGGTAGAGCAGATCGCCCAGGCAATGGTCGAACTTGCTGACCATCAGCACGACGCGGCGCTTCACCGATGTATCGCGCAGCGACCAGTCCATGCCGAGGCTGGAGGCCATCGGCGCGATCGCGCCCCGCATGCCTTCGAGCCCGGCATCGGCGGCAAAGACCACGCGCATGAAGAAGCGGCCGGATTCGATATCGTCGAACTGCTGCGCCTCGAGGATGTTGGCACCCGCCTGGAACAGGCAGCCGGTCACCTTGGCGACGATGCCGGGACGGTCCTCGCACGAAAAGGTCAGGATCAATGGCGCGGACATGACGTCTGGATTTCCCCTCTTGCGGGTGCGCTCATAGGCGAGCGGCGGGGGCGCGCCAACCCCCGCCGGCTTGCCCGGGCGGGCGTGTGTCAGAGCGCGCTGATGCCGCCGTCGAGCTTGAGTTCGGCCCCGGTCATGAAGCGGCTTTCGTCGCTGGCGAGGTAGAGCACGCCGTTGGCGATGTCCTGCGGTTCGCCCACGCGGCCGAGCGGGATCTGGCGGGCGAGCTTGCCCATCACCACGTCCTTGTCGAGATTGGCATTGGTGGCGATGCCATCGAGGATCGGGGTGTCGACGAACGTCGGGTGGACCGAATTGCAGCGGATGTCCCAGCCCCGCTTGGCGCAGTAGAGCGCGACCGACTTGCTCAGCATCCACACCGCCGCCTTGCTGGCGTTGTAGCCGGGCATGGTGTCGGACGCGATCAGGCCGGCGATCGAGCTGATGTTGACGATCGAGCCGGGCTGGTTCTCCTTCATCACCGGCAGCGCCTTCTGGCAGCCGAGGAAGACCGAATCGACGTTGATGGCAAAGCCGCGGCGCCAGTCTTCGAGTGTGGCCGTCTCGATGTTGCCGCGCACCCCGACGCCGGCGTTGTTGACCAGCACCGACAGGCCGCCGAGCTTGGCGACCGCCATGGCGATGGCCGCGTCCCAGTCTTCGGGGCTGGTCACATCGTGGCGCAGGGCGAAGGCGGTGCCTTCGCCAAGTTCGGCATTGATCGCGGCGGCCTGCGCGGCAGCGCCTTCGCCGTTGATGTCTGTCAGCAGCACTTTCGCGCCTTCGCGCGCCAGCGTCCACGCGTGCGCGGCACCAAGTCCCTGCGCGGCGCCGGTGACCAGCGCCTTCTTGCCTTCAACCCTGCCGGTACGCTCTGTCTTGGCCATGTCTTTTCCTCTCCGTGTTCGTTCTTATCGCAGTTCGGGCATGCGGGCGCCGATCAGCATCAGCATGCGCACGTCGATGCCGTAGCCCGCGGCGCGCTTTTCGGCGATGAAGGCATCGAACCCGTCCAGCGGCACGCGGTGGACGGTGATGCCCTCGCCTTCGGTGCCGCCCCCTTCGCCGACCTTCACCAGATCGTGCGCGCGGAACATCGTGAAGGCTTCGGTGACCATGCCGGGCGAGGAGAAGAATTCGCCGATCTCCTCCATGCGGCCGGCGCGATAGCCGGTCTCCTCTTCCAGTTCGCGCGCGGCGGCGATGGCGGCATCCTCGCCCTCGCTGCCCTCGATATCGCCGATCAGGCCGGCGGGCATTTCGATCGAGGGGCGGCCGAGCGGCACGCGGAACTGTTCGACAAGGATCACGTGGCCTTCGTCGATGGCGAGGATGACCGCCGCGCGGATGTTGCGGGTGCGGCCGACGTATTCCCAGCGGCCGCGCGTCTTGGTGACGATGAAGCGACCCTCCCAGCGGACTTCTTCGGGAATGTCGCGGAATTCGTCTTCAAGGCTCACGGGCATGGTCCCATCGCTGCGCGGGGTGTGTGGACGCCGTTCGACACAAACGGCAGCGGGGAGTCAACGGCGCGCCTTTCACACCTCGATCAGGCGGTCGGGCAGTTCGTTGATGTCGTCGTCGGCGCGGGGGAAGTGCAGCGCCAGCACCGCGCCGACCTGTTCGACCGCGGCGATCATGCCGTCGGCGACGTGGCCCTGGCGCAAGTGGCCAAGCATGGCGTGCATCGCATCGCCCCAGACTTCGGGCGAAACCTTGGCGGCGATCGCTTCGTCGGCGATGATCTCTGCCCGGTGTTCGGCGAGCGAGAGATAGATCAAGATGCCGGTGCGGCCGGTTGTGCGGCTCTGCGCGCCGACGCGGAAGCAGGTGAGCGCACGGGCGTGGACGCGCGCCGCCTTGACCGGACCGGGCGTGAGCCACAGGCGCAAGGGAAACCACGCCATGAGCGCCAGCATGCCGAGGAACTTGAGCGTGGCGACGGTGAGTGCAAGGCCGAGCACGGCGCGCGGGCTCCAGTCGCTGGCCCACAGGCCGAGCACGCGATCGACCAGCGCGATGTAGAAATCGGGCGCGAGTTCGAGCGCGGCCAGCGCAAGCAGCGCGACAAACGCGCTCCAGCCCAGGGCCACGTCGCGATAGATGTCCGAGCGCGGGGTAATGATCGTGACGATCTCGCCCGCGCTGGACAGTTCGGCATGGGTCACCGCCGCGGCGACGCGGGCGCGATCGGTGTCGGTTAGAGGATGCGTCATGTCACCAGCTCCCCGACGATCCGCCGCCGCCGAAGCTGCCGCCACCGCCCGAAAAGCCACCACCGCCGCCCCAGCCGCCACCGCCGCCGCCGCCCCAATCGGAGCCACCACCCCAGCCGCCGGTGGGGAAGATCATCACGCCGGGGCTGCGACCATAGCGGCGCCCGCCGCCGCGCATCGCGCGCAGGAAGGGCAGGACGAAGAAGAAAAAGAAGATCACCAGGAACACCACCGTGCCGAAATCGAACTTCGGTTCGCTGGCCTTCTTCTGTTGCTGCGCGGCGCTGGCGGCGACCTTGCGCGCCTCGTCATCGGGCAGCCTGAGCTGGGCGATCAGCTGGTCGGTGGCGGCGTTGATCCCGCCGGCGTAGTCGTTCTGCTTGAAGCGGGGCACGATCTCGCGCTGGATGATCACGCTGGATAGCGCATCGGTGATGATGCCTTCGAGGCCATAGCCGACCTCAATCCGCACCTTGCGTTCGTTGGGCGCAACGATCAGCAGCGCGCCGTCGTTGCGCCCCTTGTCGCCGATGCCCCACGCGCGCCCCAGCCGATAGCCGTAGTCCTCGATCTCGTAGCCCTGAAGGCTGGGCAGCGTGACCACGACGAGCTGGCGCTGCGACTGCTGTTCGAGCGCGGCGAGCTTGGCATCGAGCGCCGCGACCTGATCGGGCTGGAGCAGGTGCGCGTCGTCGACCACCCGGCCGGTGAGCTTGGGGAAGGTCTGCGCCAAGGCCGGGCTGGCGACGAGCGCCAGCGCGGCCATGAGCACGACAAGCAGGCGCTTGAGCATCGCCGGGGCGCTCCCCGCGCGCCCGCTTACTGGCCCGCCGCCTGGCTCGCGGGGGCGGCGGCGTTATCGTTGGCCGGGGCTGCGGCGGGCGCGGCCGGGCTGTCGAAGCTGACCGTGGGGGCGGTGTCGGCACCCGGCGTCGTGGCCTGGAACGGCACCATCGGCTTGGCACCGTAGATCACCTTGGCGCCGATCACGGCGGGGAAGGTGCGGATGGTGGTGTTGTAGGCCTGAACCGCTTCGTTGTAATCGCGGCGGGCGACGGCGATGCGGTTCTCGGTCCCTTCGAGCTGGCTTTGCAGCGCGAGGAAGTTCTGGTTCGACTTGAGGTCGGGATAGGCTTCGACCGAGGCGAGCAGGCGCCCGAGGCCGGCCGAAAGCTGGCCCTGCGCCGCCTGATACTGCGCCATCTTGGCCGGATCGGTGACGTCGGCGGCGGAAATCTGCACGCTGGTCGCCTTGGCGCGGGCTTCGGTCACCTTGGTCAGGGTGTCCTGTTCCTGCTTGGCGTAGCCCTTCACCGTGGCGACGAGGTTAGGGATCAGGTCGGCGCGGCGCTGGTACTGGTTCTGCACGTCGGCCCACTTGGCCTTCGCGTTTTCCTCGGCGGTGGGGATCGAGTTGACCCCGCAGGCCGAAAGACCGGCAGCCGCAGCAGCGACGAAAGCAAAACGGGTGAGGCGGGACAGGAAGGAAGCGGCCATGGCTTTGAAATGTCCTCTCGTTCGCCGGCGAAACCGGCATCGTTGCGGCAATGTAGCGTGGTGGGGGTTGCGTTCAAGGGACGACACGAAACGTCATGCAGTCGCAAGGCGAGGTCCGATCTGCATCCTGATCCCGCTTGTCGCCCAGCCGGGCTGATGGCAAGCACCGGCAGGGGACGCAACGAGGAAGGGGAGCGACCGATCATGAGCATGATGCAGGAATTCAAGACGTTCATCGCACGCGGCAACGTGCTCGACCTGGCGGTCGGTGTGATCATCGGCGGCGCGTTCGGCAAGATCGTCACCTCGCTGACCGAAAGCGTGATCATGCCGGTGGTGGGCTTCGTGACCGGAGGCGTGGATTTCACGCGCTTCTTCGTGCGGCTGGGGCCGATCCCGGCGACGTTCAAGGGCGATCCGACCAACTATGCCGAGCTGAAGGCCGCGGGGGTGCCGATGATCGGCTATGGCGATTTCATCACCCAGGGCGTCAACTTCCTGATCGTGGCCTTCATCATTTTCCTGATCGTCAAGGCGGCCAACCGCCTGCTCGAAAAGCCCAAGGACGAGGCGCCCACCGCGCCCGCCGGTCCGACCGAGGTCGAACTGCTGGCCGAAATCCGCGATGCACTGAAGGCCCGGGGCTGATCGGCGAGTCGACCGATCCGGCAATAGAAGGGAAGGGGCGGCCAAGACCGCCCCTTTTCATTTGAGCGCGCCGCCCTATATGGGTCCCTGCCGGTTTCGACCGGCTATGGTGATAAACTGCGGCGTGCAATAGGCACAGCGGACCCGGGGGCGGTACCCGGCGGCTCCACCATCACCACCGGCTGAGACAGGCCGGGCCTTGTTGTCGCAAGGGTGTTGATGGGGCCGAACTAGGATCGACGTGTGTTGAAAAGCGCTGTTTTTGCCCGGGCTGAGTAACCCGTTCAAGGCTCAAAACTCACAAGTGCCAACGACAACGAAGCACTTGCTCTCGCGGCGTAATCTGACGGCCTAACGGCCTGATCTTACAAAGTTAGAGCACGGTTCGGACCGAACCGGGTAACAGAATCGGAAACCGGGGGCTGGGGGCGAGCCTAGCAACAGAATCGCCCTACTCACCCAAATCGATGGATTGCCCGTGCGCGGCGGGAAGGGCTCAGCCGCCGGCAGCGGCGGGTGCTGCAGAGCCGTTGCGCTGCGCGTGTTCGTAGCGCAGCGCATCGAGGATCTTGGCGCCGGCCATGAACACCGCGCCGGTGCAGGCCAGGAACAGCAGCTTGCCGCCAAAGCCCGGGTACTGGGTGAGGTAGACATGGCCCCGCTCGACCGCGCCGAGCGCGAGGGCATAGATGATTGCAAAGGCCTCGAACCGCGTCTTGATCAGGAACAGGCGTGCAATCTTGCCGAGCATTTTTTGTCCTCTTGCTGGCGACTCGATCCGCAACCTTCATGCCAGATGCAGATTTCCGCCCCAAGTGCTGGTTAATACCGTTTTCACTGTAAGGCGGGGCGACAGGTCGTGTTGTCACCAGCCTTTGCGGCCCTGAAACGGATGGCGGGGGAGGGCGTTCCGCTCGGCCGGATCGCCCTGCTCCCGATCCGGGACGCCCTATCGGCGCACGTGCCAGACGGTGTCGCCTTCGCCGACGCCAAGGCTGGCGGCCGCGATCGGATCGAGGACGAGGCCTTCGGCGCTTTCACCGATCTCGGCAAAGCAGCAGCGGAAATCGGCCAGGCGCCCTGTGGCGACGAGCGCCTTGGCGGCAGTGCCGCTGCCTTCGGGTGCGCGCACGTGGGCAATGGGAACCGCCTTGGCCGAAGCGATCGATTCGACCCGGTCGGTGCGGGCGGTCATCGTGGGGCCGCCGTCGAAGATATCGACATAGCCTTCGTGGGCGAAGCCTTCCTCTTCCAGCATGCGCATCGCCGCGCGGCCCGATGGGTGCGGCAGGCCGATCGCGCTGCGCGCGGTTTCGGGCAGCATGGCGATGTAGACCGGATGCTTGGGCATCAGGTCGGCGATGAACTGGTGGCCATTGATCGCGTTGAAGTAGTCGGCTTCCTGGAAGTTCATCCCGAAGAAGCGCCCTGCAACGCCGTCCCAGAACGGCGAGCCGCCGCGCTCGTCGATCACGCCGCGCAGTTCGGCGAGGATGCGGTCGGAGAAGCGCTTGCGGTGCATCGCGATGAACAGATAGCGGCTGCGCGCGAGCAGCATGCCAAGGCCGCCGGCGCGTTCGGACGGGTGCAGGAACAGGCCGCCGACTTCGCTCGACCCCTCTAGATCGGTGACGAGATTGAGCATCTCTGCCCGGAAGGTGCGGTTCAGTTCCTTGGAATGCTGCGTCAGCGTGGCGATGCGATAGGAATAGAACGGCCATTGCTGGCCAACGCGGGTGAAGATCTGCGAGGTGCCGCGCACTTCGCCGGTGGCGACGTCTTCCAGAACCAGCACGAACAGTTCGTCGCGTTCCGACTTGGGGTCGCCTTCCTCCAGATTGGCGTAGGCCTGGGCCGAGCGTTCGAGCTTGGCGGTCAATGCCTTGCGATCGGGGGGCAGGTTGGTGAAGCCGCCGCCGGTCAGTTTGGCCATTTCGTAGAGATGCTGCAGGTCTTCGGGCCGCGCGGCGCGGATGCGGTGCGTCATTGTCTTGTCATTCCCCTCCGGAAAGTCGGTGCAGCACGAGCGCCGAAAGCGCCGCGCGTTCGGCCAGCGAGGCCGTGATCAGGTATTCGGCGGGCGAATGGATCGCGCCGCCGCGCACGCCCATCGTATCCACCACCGGCACGCCCAGCGCGGCGATGTTGTTGCCATCGCACACCCCGCCCGCCGCCTGCCAGCGGATCGACTGGCCCAATGCCGCGCCGCATTCGCGCACCAGGCCGAACAGCGCCTCGGCCTTTTCGTCCAGCGGCTTGGGCGGTCGGGTGACGGCGCCATGCAGGTGGATCGAGACTTCGTGCGTGGCTTCGATCCTGGCGATCATGCGGGCGAGGTCGCGGGCGAATTCCTCGGCCAGTTCAGGGGTGCGGGGCCGCACGTTGAAGCGCAGGATGGCGTGGTCGGGCACGACGTTGTTGGCGCTGCCGCCGTCGATGCGCGCGGGGTTGATCGACAGGCCATCGCGGACCGCCTTGCCGAGTTCGAGCGCGAGCGCCGCGGCGGCGAGGATGGCGTTGCGGCCGTCCTGCGGGTTGCGCCCGGCATGCGCGCTGCGGCCGGTGACGATCGCGCTGTAGTTGCCGCTGCCGGGGCGTGCGCCGGCGAGCGTGCCATCGGGCAGGGCGGAAGGTTCATAGGTCAGCGCGGCGGCCTTGCCTGCAGCCAGCTGCGCAATCAGCGGGGCCGAGGACAGGCTGCCGGTTTCCTCGTCCGAATTGATCATCACGTCATAGCCGACATCACGCGCGGCAGGGCTGTGCTCGAAGGCGGCGAGCGCGGCGAGGATCACCGCGATGCCGCCCTTCATGTCGGCAACGCCGGGGCCACCGAGCACGCCGTCCTCCAGCCAGGTCAGCGTCTGGAACGGATGATCGAGGGGGTAGACGGTGTCCATGTGCCCGGTGAGCAGGTAGCGGCGGCTGGCCTGCGGGCGGACCGAGAGGACGAGGTGGCGGCCATGGTCGAGCGCGAGCCTCGTGCCATCTGCCGCAATGGCTTCGACGGGGGTCGGCTCGATCAGCGTGAGCGTGCCTGGGAGCGCGGCGAAAGCATCGCCCAGCATGGCCGCTTGCGTGGCAAGGCCATCGAGATTGCGGGTGCCGGTGTTGATCGCGCACCAGCGTTCGACTTGCGGCAGCATGGCAGCGGCGTCGATCCGGTCGAGAAGGGCCTGCTCGGCGCGCGAAAGCTGTTTCATCCGCAACCGTCTAGCGCGGGAACCGTTGCGGGTGAACCCCGTGTCGCCAAGGGTGCGGTTGCAACGGAGGCGCGCTTGGTTCATAGGCTGTATCCGTCCTCCCCAGGATCGTCGATTCCGAAATGGCGCGCCATGCGTTGGCGTCTCGCCATGGTTATTGTTCGAAGCGAATGGGAAGTTGGACTGTCATGAACGATCGCGTCACGCTGAGCGGCCTCCAGGTTGATCGCCTGCTTGCGGATTTCGTCGACCATCGCGTGCTTGGGCCGCTGGGGCTCGACTCCGCCGCGTTCTGGGCGGGTTTCGCCGCGCTGTGCGATCGCCTTGTCCCCGTTAACCGCGCGCTTCTGGCAAAGCGGGATCACCTGCAGGAACAGATCGATTCGTGGCACACCGCGCGCGCCGGAAAGCCGCTCGATGCGGCTGAATACCGCGCCTTCCTCGAAGAGATCGGCTACCTCGTGCCCGAGCCCGAGGACTTCCTGATCGGCACGCAGAACGTCGATCCCGAAATCGCCACGATGGCGGGGCCGCAGCTGGTCGTGCCGGTGCTCAACGACCGCTTCGTGCTCAATGCCGCCAATGCGCGCTGGGGCAGCCTGTACGATGCGTTTTACGGCACCGACGCGCTCGATGCGGCGCCCGCGCGGCCGGGCGGCTATGACGAGGTGCGCGGTGCGGCGGTGATCGCGGCAGGCCGCCGCTTCCTCGACGGGGCGATCCCGCTCGCCCAAGGCAGCTGGGCCGACTGGGATGGCGGCGACCTTCCGCCGCTTGCCGATCCTGCGGCGTTCGTCGCGCGTCGTGCTGGCGGGCTGCTGTTCCGACACAACGGCTTGCACATCGAACTGGTGATCGATCGCGATCACAACGTCGGCCGCACCGACAAGGCGGGCATTGCCGATATCGTGCTCGAAGCGGCGCTGACGACCATCGTCGATCTGGAGGATTCGGTCGCGGCAGTGGACGCCGAGGACAAGGTCGCGGCCTATACCAACTGGCTCGGCCTGATGCGCGGCGATCTGGAAGCGAGCTTCCAGAAGGGCGGGCGGACGATGACGCGCACGCTCGATGCCGATCGCACCTGGACCGGCGAAGATGGCGCGCGCCTGACCCTGCCAGGGCGTTCGCTGCTGTTCGTGCGCAATGTCGGTCACCTGATGACCAACCCGGCGATCCTGCTGGCCGATGGTTCGGAAATCCCCGAAGGAATCATGGACGCGGTGATCACCTCGGCGATCGCCATGCACGACCTCAAAGGGCTGGGCCGCTATCGCAACAGCCGGGCGGGCAGCATCTATATCGTCAAGCCCAAGATGCACGGGCCGGAAGAAGCGGCCTTTGCCAATGACCTGTTCGATGCGGTCGAAGACCTGCTGGGGCTGGCGCGTCACACGGTCAAGGTCGGCGTGATGGACGAGGAGCGCCGTACCAGCGCCAACCTCGCCGCCTGCATCGCGGCGGTGAAGGACCGCATCGTGTTCATCAACACGGGCTTCCTCGACCGCACGGGCGACGAGATCCACACCTCGATGCGCGCAGGGGCGATGATCCGCAAGGGCGCGATCAAGGGCTCGGGCTGGATTGCCGCCTATGAGAAGCGCAACGTTTCGATCGGGCTCGCGCACGGCCTCTCGGGCAAGGCGCAGATCGGCAAGGGCATGTGGGCCGCGCCCGACATGATGCGCGACATGATGGAGCAGAAGATCGGGCATCCCAAGACCGGTGCAAACACCGCCTGGGTGCCTTCGCCGACGGCGGCGACGCTCCATGCGACGCACTACCACCAGGTCGACGTGTTCGGCCTGCGCGGGGACATCGCGCAGGAGCCGACGCCGGGGCTCGATGCGCTGCTGGCGATTCCGCTGGCCGAAGGAACCAACTGGTCGGAAGCGGAAGTCGCCGAGGAGCTGGACAACAACGCGCAAGGGTTGCTGGGCTACGTCGTGCGCTGGATCGACCAGGGCGTCGGCTGCTCCAAGGTGCCCGACATCAACGACGTGGGCCTGATGGAGGACCGCGCGACGCTGCGCATTTCGAGCCAGCACATCGCCAACTGGCTGCTGCATGGCGTGGCCAGCGAAGGCCAGGTGATGGACAGCCTAAAGCGCATGGCGGCCAAGGTCGATGCGCAGAACGAGGGCGATGCGCTGTACGAGCCGATGGCCGGCAACTGGGACAGCAGCTTTGCCTTCCGCGCGGCCTGCGATCTGGTGTTCAAGGGCGTGGAGCAGCCCAACGGCTATACCGAGCCGCTGCTGCACGCCTGGCGCCTGAAGAAGAAGGCGGCGGCGAAGGTGGCCGAACCGGCGTGAGTTAAGGCGGGGGCAGACTGCGGCTTGCCCCCCGGCTTACTTCGTCAGCACCCTTGCGATGGCGACGAATTCGTCGACGTCGAGCGTTTCGGCGCGGCGTTGCGGGTCGATGGCCAGCGTCTCGAGCGCTTCGAGCGCGCCCGGCAGTCCCTTGAGCGATTGGCGCAGCATCTTGCGGCGCTGGCCGAAGGCGGCTTCCGTCACGCGTTCGAGCATGCGCGCCGAGACGCCTTCGGGCATCGCGGCGGGTTCGACGTGGATGATCGCCGACATCACCTTGGGCGGCGGGGTGAAGGCGCTGCGGTGCACTTTCATCGCGATGCGGGGGGTCGCGCGCCACTGCGCCAGGACGGCAAGCCGGCCGTAGGAGTCGGTGCCGGGGCGGGCGATGATCCGTTCGGCCACCTCAAGCTGGAACATCAGCGTCAGCGAGCGCCACTGCGGCGGCCAGTCCTGCCCCGACAGCCAGCCGGTGAACAGCATCGTGCCGACATTGTAGGGAAGGTTCGCCGCGACGTGCCACGGACCGTCGAACAGGGTTGCCGGATCGATCTTGGTGGCATCGCCTTCGATCACGCGCAGCTGGCTCGGGAAGGCTTCGGCGAGTTCGGCAAGCGCGGGCAGGCAGCGCTTGTCCATCTCGATCGCGGTGACGTTGGCGCCGGCGCGCAACAGCGCGCGGGTAAGGCCGCCGGGGCCGGGGCCGACTTCGAGCACGTTCTGCCCGGCGAGCTTGCCCGGCACGGTGGCGATCCGGTCGAGCAGTTGTTCATCGAACAGGAAGTTCTGGCCGAGTGCCTTGGACGCGATCAGGCCGTGGCGGTTGACCACATCGCGCAAGGGCGGAAGGCTGGGAAGATCACTCACGCCCCATGCCTCCGCGCGGCGCATTCGCCGGCCATGCGGATGGCGGCCACGGTCGCGCCGGGGCGTGCCGTGCTGGTGCCGGCGATGGCGAAGGCGGTGCCGTGATCGGGCGAAGTGCGCACGATCGGCAGGCCGAGCGTGACGTTGACGCCTTCGTCGAAATCGAGCGCCTTGATCGGGATCAGCGCCTGATCGTGGTACATGCAGATGGCGACATCGTAGGTTGCGCGCGCTGCTGCATGGAACATCGTATCGGCGGGCAGGGGGCCGCGCGCATCGATGCCGCGCGATTGCAGCGCGGCAACGGCGGGCGCGATGACGGCGGCGTCTTCCGATCCCATGCGTCCGTCCTCGCCAGCGTGCGGATTGAGCCCGGCGACAGCCAGTCTAGGCGCAGGGATGCCGAAATCGCGCACCAGCGCTTCGGCCGCGATAGCGCTGCGGCGCTCGATCCGCTCGGCCGAGAGCAGGCTCGGCACCCTGGACAGCGCCACGTGCACGGTGATGGGCACGACCCGCAATGATGGCCCGGCGAGCATCATCACGGCATCGTCAGCCGCGACGCCGCAGGCCGCGGCGACGAATTCGGTCTGGCCGGGATGATCGAAGCCCACGCGGGCAAGGCGGCTCTTGGCGATCGGGCCGGTGACGAGCGCACCCGCTTTGCCTTCGCGGACGAGCCGGGTCGCTTCGGTGAGCGCGGCCAGTGCAAGCGCGGCACCCTGGTCGTCTGGCACCCCGGGCGTATAGTCCGCATCGCCAAGGTCGAGCACCGGAAGCGCGTTCGGGAAGATCGCGGCGGCTTCGTGCGGGGCGGTGATCGCGCGCACCTTCAGGTGCAGGCCGCGCCGCCGCGCCGCCTTTTCCAGCACGCGCCTGGAACCGACCACGAAGAACGGCGGCAGCGCGGCTGTCCCGCTGAGCGCCCAGGCCGCGCAGGCAAGTTCGGGGCCGACCCCGGCAGGGTCACCGATGCTGAGGGCCAGCGGATGCGGGCTGGACGGCTGGATCATGGTTTCCGCCTAGCCGCGTTCGGCTGGCGCGGAAAGAGCGCGATCAGTCGTATTCGATCACCGCGTCGCGCCGCAGGTCGCGCAGGTAGGTCTGGGCGCGCTTGTTGACGCGTTCGTCCTCCATCTGCGCCTGCAGCTGGTCGAAGTTGGGTCCTGCGGCCTGCTTCGGATCGTCGCGGCCGCACAGCAGCAGCACGCGCACGCCGTCCTCGATCGAACCGAACGGCGCGGTCGCTTCGCCGACCGACAGCTTGAGCAGCATGTCCTGCAGCGCGGGCGGCAGGTCGCGCGCCTTGATCTGGTCGTTGGCGACGATCGTGGCGCCGAGCTTCGAGGCCGCGCCTTCCGCTTCGCCGCAGCCGTGGATTTCCTTGACCGCCGCGGCGAACGTGGCGGCGCGGGCGGTGGCGTCCTTTTCGGCGATCCCCTTGGGGAAGCTGATCGAGATCTGCTTGAGCGCCAGCACGGCATCGCGCGGATCGGCGGTCAGCACCTGACGCTTGTCGATCAGGTAGATGATCGAGAAACCGCCGCTGACCGGAACCGGGCCGGTCAACTGGCCAGCGGCCATCGTGGCAGCGGCCGCAGCGAGTTCGTTGGGCAGCTGGGCCAGCTTGATCCAGCCGAGATCGCCGCCGACCGCCGCGGTCGAGGCTTCGGAATACTGGCGCGCGTAGGCGACGAAACTGCCGCCCTGCTTGAGCTGATCGACGATCTTCTGCGCGTTGGCTTCGACCTGCGCGCGGTTCTGGTCGTTGGCCGAGAGGTAGATTTCGCCGATGCGATATTCCTCGGTGCCCTTGGCCGCGTTGAGGCGGTCCATGACCTCCTTCACTTCTTCATCCGACACGTTGATGAACGGCTGGACGTTGCGGCGCAGCAGGCGCTGCCAGGCGAGTTCGCCCTTGATCTGGCGCTTCAGCGACGCCGACGAAGAACCGATGCCCGCGAGATACTTGTCGAGCGCGGCGACGTCCTTTCCGAAGTTCTGCGAGGCGACGCGGGTATAGGTTTCCATCACCTCGTCATCGGTGATGTCGATGTCGGCGGCCTTGGCTTCCTGGATCTGCAGGGTTTCATCGATCAGGTTGCGCAGCACCTGCAGGCGCAAGCGGTCCATCTCTTCCGGATTCACCTTGCCGCCATTGGCGTTGATGATCAGCGCAAGGCGCTGGTCGATGTCGGTGCCGGTGATGATCTCGCCGTTGACCACCGCCGTGGCGCGACGGACGTTCGGATCGGTCTTGCCGAAGATGCGCGGATTGTCCGGGATGTTGAGCGCACCGCTGGCGTCGGCCGTCTGGGCATGGGCCACGCTCGTGGCGATCGGTGCCGCCACGGTGGCGACAAGGCCGAGCAGGACAACGGACCTGCCGAAACGGCTCGAACCGCTCCGGTGCTCAATGCGGGAACTACGCTTCATGGCAATCGCAACATCCTGTCGAAGGAGCGAAGGGTTCCCCTTGCTCGACCGTTTCGCCCGCAGATCGGCTCCGTCTGCTGAACCCAAGCTGAGTGGAGAGCCCGGATAGACGGCCCGATACCCCGTTTGCAACGACCTGCAAAGCCAAACCGCCGGATAACCGGGCCCGGGGCCCGGCCGTTCATTTCACGCCGAGATTCTTGAACGACAGGCTGATCAGGTAGCTGTTGCCCTTCGTCGCGTCGCCGGTGGTGATGTAGTCGCGCCGCCAGGTGAAGGCGAGGTCGAGGCAGTCGTCGGTATAGGCAACGCCGATCCGGTGGCGCAGGATCTGGAAACCGTCGGACGACTGGGTGGGATCTTCGCTCTTGTCGGTCAGGTTGATGACCGACGATACGAACGCGGACCAGTACTTGGCAAAGGCGACACGGCCGGCAACGCGCAGTTCCTCGCGATCGCGCAAGTCCTCGAAGCTGGTGTCGATGTTGCGGTTGAGCTTGAGGTAGCCGACCTCGACATAGGTGCGGTGGCTGCCGATCGTCGCGTCGAATTCGTTGCGGCGCAGGGCAAAGGTCGACTTGTCGAGACGGAAGCGATGCGTCAGCTGAACGATGTCGCGGAAGCGGATGTCGGTGCGGCCGACGATGTCGGACATGCGGTTCGACAGGCCGGTGCCTTCGGGCAGCAGCGTCCGGTCGTTCGAGAGGCGATAGCTCTGCCCGATCGTGGTCGAGAAGCGCCAGCCCGGACGGGTCAGCTGGTAATCGAAGCCGTAGGTGAAGCGCAGGCCGTCCTCGATCCGGTCGTAGCCGGGAAAGCGGTTGAGCGAGAAGAGGTTCGAGTCCTCAAGATCGGTCGCGCGCGAATCCTCGTTGGGAATCGACAGGTTCTTGACGTGCGGCGTGGCGACGATCTGGAAGCGCGGCGTGATGACCTGCGTACCGCCGAAGGCGGCGCCGATCAGCGGCCACTTCACGTGGACCGCGGCCGTCCCGATGGCGCGCGCCTGCCAGCCGGGCGTGCCGCGATAGATGATCGTCGAGGTCAGATCGTTCTGCGCGCTGTGGTAGACATCGCCCCGGCCGAGCACGGTGAACGTCACTTCCTGGCCAAGCCCGGTGATCGTGCGCAGGTCCCACTGCGCGCGGGCGAAGGCGCGCTGCGTGTCCTGGCCCTGCGTGCGAGTGATGGCGAGCGAGTTCACCTCGAACTCGAACTTGCCGAGGGGCGCCTGGACGCGGCGGCGGTATTCGAGGCTCGGCAGCGCGATCGGCATCTGGCCTTGCGTATCGCCGAGGCGCAAGGTCTGGATCGCCCAGCCGGCGAGGCTGAAATAACTGTCGTTGTCGATCCGTTCGAGGTTGATCGACGAACGCAGTCGGTCATCGCGGCTGATGTCGTAGCGGCGCAGGAAGGTACGGTCGCTGGCGTAGCGGCCGTAGGCGGTAAGGCTCCAGGTCGGCGAGAACTGGAGGCGCCCGTTCGCTTCGATGTAGCCACGGAACTGCTGGTTGCCGGGCACAGGCGCGGTCGTCGCGTTCGTCGGGATGACCGCGCTTCGCGTCAGGTAGCCGGTCACCTGGAAGGCGCCGATGTCGGTAAGCTGGCGGTAGCGGGCCGAGACCATCGGCAGCGCGCCGGTGTAGACGTAGCCGGTGAGCGCCAGGTCCTTGTTATCGGCGATGCGCCAGTACCAGGTATCCGACAGTTCCACCCCGTTGGTGGCGCCAAGCCGCAGGTCGGGGATGAGCAGGCCGGTTTCGGCGCGGAAATCGCTGGTGTGGCCAAGACCGGGGAGGGGCAGCAGCGACACGCCGAACATGCGCAGCTTCGCACCCTTGTACTTCACGCGCTTGTCAGCGGCGTCGAAGTAGACCTGGACGGCGGTGATTTCCCAGCTCGGCTTCTTGGGGCAGCCATCGTCGTCCTCTACCGCGCAGCCGGAGAAGGCCGCGTCGTGCAGGGTGATGTTGCCCTTTTCGTCGCGCTCGCCGCTGCGGGCGGCAAGGCGCCCGCCTTCGCGCAGCACCAGAAGCATATCCTCGATCGCGCCGGCCTTCAGCTCCTCGGTCAGTTCGACCTTGTCGGTATAGAGGACGTTGCCGTCCTGATCGACGAAGCGGATGTTGCCGTTGGCTTCGATCTTGCCGGTCTTGCGGTCCCAGGTGACGACATTGGCGCGCACCGTCTGGTCCTCGCGCCGCAGCACGACGCTGCCGGTGGCGATCACCTGATCCGAATCGTTGTTGTACTGGACCTTGTCGGCCTCGAAGCGGACCTGCTCTTCCTGCTGTTGGGCAGGCGCGCTGGCGGATGCGGCCGGGGCGGCGGCATCTTGCGCGCTTGCCCCACCGGGCAGGGCGAACAGGCCGGCGGCAAACAGCGCGTGGAGAGAAGTGCTTGCGGCCAAGCGGCGCGTGCGCAAGCGTCGGGAAAAGGCTTGCGGCAGCGGCCGCGCGGCGGGTTGCATGCGCTTGCCTATCGCATCGGCGAGCCCTAACTGCAAACCAACATTTGCGCTTCCTGCCGTGTGTTGCCTTCGTGCCGCGCCCGGGAGCGCCCGATCCGACAGGAGCTTTCAGACGATGATCGTAGAATTCGGCAAGACCGGCGCAGAACGCCCCCGCCTCGTCGCCCGTCTGGTGGCCGACGGCGCGCTTCCCGCCGATCTCGACGCCGTGACCCGTGGCGCGGCCGAGGCGCAGCGCTTTTCCGGGAAGACCGGCCAGGTTTTCGAGTACTTCGCCGCGGGCGCTGGCGACGCCATCGCGCGCCATGCGCTGGTGGGCATTGGCGATGCATCGGCCGCTGGCCGGATTGCGGCGCTGGAGAAGGCCGGCGGTGCGCTGACCGCCAAGTACCTGACCTCTGGCGAAGCGGCGGTTGCGATCGACTTTGGCGGTAGCGGTCTTTCGGCGGACGAAGCGGCCGCCGTGCTGCTGGGCGCTCGGCTGCGCGGCTGGCGCCACGATGTCTATCGCACGAAACTGAAAGACGAACAGAAGGCGAGCCTGGGCACGATCGTTGCGATCAATGCCCCGGACGGAACCGATGCTGCCTGGGAGATCGAAAGCGCGATCGCCGAAGGCGTCGAGTTCACCCGCGAACTGGTGACCGAGCCCGCCAACGTGATCTACCCCGAAAGCTTCGTCGAGCGCTGCCGCGCCCGGCTTGAAGGCACGGGGATCGAGATCCTGGTGCTGGACAAGGCGCAGATGACCGCGCTCGGCATGGGCGCGCTGCTGGGCGTGGCGCAGGGTTCGGTGCGCGAGCCGCGCCTGCTGGCGATGCGCTGGAAGGGCAAGGCGGGCGCCCGTCCCACCGCGTTCGTCGGCAAGGGCGTGACCTTCGACACTGGCGGCATCTCGATCAAGCCCGCCGCGGGCATGGAAGACATGAAGTGGGACATGGGCGGCGCCGGCGCGGTTGCGGGCACCATGCTCGCGCTCGCCAAGCGCAAGGCGCAGGCCGACGTGATCGGCGTGTGCGGGCTGGTGGAGAACATGCCCGACGGCAATGCGCAGCGCCCAGGTGACGTGGTCACATCGATGTCGGGCCAGACGGTAGAGGTCATCAACACCGACGCCGAAGGGCGCCTGGTGCTGTGCGATGCGCTGACCTGGGTGCAGAAGGAATACAGCCCGGCGACGATCGTCGACCTTGCCACGCTGACCGGCGCGATGATCATTTCGCTCGGCCATGAACACGCCGGCATGTTCAGCAACGACGACCTGCTTGCCAGCCAGCTTGACGCCGCGGGCAAGGCGAGCGGCGACAGCCTGTGGCGCTTCCCGCTCGGGGCGGCGTACGACAAGCTGATCGACAGCCCGATCGCGGACATGAAGAACGTCGGCCCGCGTTATGGTGGCTCGATCACTGCGGCGCAGTTCCTGCAGCGCTACATCGACAAGGGCGTCGCGTGGGCGCACCTCGACATCGCCGGCACCGTCTGGGTCGACAAGGCCGGGGCGACGCACGACAAGGGCGCGACCGGCTTCGGCGTGCGCCTGCTCGATCGCTACGTCCGCAACGTGCTGGAGGCATAAGCGCGGCACATGCCCAAGATGCGGCGCAAGTCGGACCTGCCGACCAAGACCTGCGCCGCATGCGGCCTGCCGTTCACGTGGCGCAAGAAGTGGGAACGGGACTGGGAAAACGTGAAGTTCTGCTCTGACCGTTGTCGCGGCAATCGCAGCGCCGCAACGCCGCAGGCGTCGTGATGGCCGGCTGGTCGCGACGCGCGATGCTGGCGGGCGGCGCGGTGACCTTCGCTGCGTCGGCGCTCCGTGCGGCGCCGGGGCCAGCGGTCCTTTCCGGCGCGCGGCCGGGTGCCAAGGCTCGGCCGATCAGCCGCGAGGAGCGCCTTGTCCGCATCGCCAAGGTGCAGGATCTGATGCAGCGCGCCGGCGTGGCGGCGTTGCTGGTCGAAAGCGGCAGCAGCCTCGTCTATTTCACCGGTGTCCGCTGGTGGCGTTCCGAGCGGGTGACCGCCGCGGTGATCCCGGCGAAGGGACAGCCGGTGATCGTGACGCCGTTCTTCGAGGCGCCATCGGTGCGCGAGACGCTGGCCGTCCCCGCCGACATTCTCACCTGGAACGAGGACGAGAGCCCGTTCGCGCTGATCGCCAGCACGCTGCGGGGCGGCGGCAATGCCGGGCCCATCGCGGTGGAGCAGACCACGCGCGAATTCATCGTCGACGGCCTGCAGCGCGAGGGCACGTTCAAGGTGGTGTCCGGTGCGGCGCTGGTCGATGCGTGCCGGCGGTTCAAGTCTCCGGCCGAGATCGAACTGATGCAGATCGCCAACGACATCACGCTGGCGGCGCTGCGCGAGGTTCACGCGGGCGTGCGGCAGGGCATGACGGCCAAGGACATCTCCGCGATGATGGAGGCGGCGACGGCCCGGCTCGGCGGGGCGAGCGAATTCGCGATGGTGCTGCTCAACGAAGCCAGCGCCTATCCGCACGGTTCGCGCACGCCAGAGGTGGTGCGCGAAGGGTCGGTCATCCTGATGGACTGCGGCTGCACGGTCGAGGATTACCAGTCCGATATCTCGCGCACGTGGGTGTTCGGAGAGCCGAGCGCAAGGCAGCGCAAGGTGTGGCAGACGGTACGGCGCGGGCAGGACGTGGTGTTCGAAGCGGCCCGCCCGGGCGTGCCGGTCGCCGCGCTCGATGCGGCGGTCCGCCGGTCCTACGAGAAGGAGGGCTGGGGTCCTGCGTTTGCGCTGCCCGGCCTGTCGCACCGCGCCGGGCACGGCATCGGCATGGATGGGCACGAATCGCCCTATCTTGTCGGAAACGACCAGACCGCGCTTGAGCCCGGCATGTGCTTTTCCAATGAGCCGGGGCTTTATATCCCGGGCGCGTTCGGCGTGCGGCTCGAAGACTGCTGGGTGATGACTGCGGCAGGGCCAAAGGCGTTCACGCCACTCGCCCGTTCGCTCGAATACCCGATCTGAGCCGATGCGCGTCGACTTCTACCAGCTGACCCGCGATCCGGCCGAGCTGGTCGTGCCGCTGATTGCGCGGGCGACGCTCGGCGCCGGCGCGCGTCTGCTGGTGGTGTCGTCGGACGAAGCGCAGCTGACGCGGATAGACGAGGCGTTGTGGACGCGCCTTCCCGAAACCTTCCTCGCGCACGGCCGCGCCGGGGGTGCGCACGATGCGCGACAGCCTATCCTGCTCTCAGACGCGCCCGAGCCGGCGAATGCGGCGACGTATCTCGCCTGCGCTGACGGGCAGTTTCGCGAAATGCACGGGATGGAGCGGGCGTTCCTGCTGTTCCCGCCCGAGCAGGTCGACGATGCCCGTGCGACCTGGAAGGCGCTGCGCGCGCGCGAAGGGGCAGACTTGCGGTACTGGCGGCAGGGCGAGCGTGGCTGGGAAGAGGTCAAGCCGGGGCGTTGACGTGCACGGGCACGCTGCCTTGCGGCGCAGCACAAACCCGGCTAGGGGCGCGCGCAACCAGAAAACCCCACAATTCGCAAGGAACGTCCCATGGCGGTTACCCGCACCTTCTCGATCATCAAGCCCGACGCGACCCGTCGCAACCTGACCGGCGGCGTCACCAAGATGCTCGAGGAAGCCGGCCTGCGCGTCGTCGCGTCGAAGCGCATCCACATGAGCCGCGAGCAGGCCGAAGGCTTCTATGCGGTCCACAAGGAACGCCCGTTCTTCAACGATCTCGTCGAGTTCATGATCTCGGGCCCGGTCGTGGTCCAGGTGCTCGAAGGCGAAGACGCGGTAAAGCGCAACCGTGACGTGATGGGCGCGACCAACCCGGCCAACGCCGACGAAGGCACCATCCGCAAGACCTACGCCGAATCGATCGAGGCGAACTCGGTCCACGGTTCGGACTCGGAAGAGAACGCGGCGACCGAAATCGCCTTCTTCTTCAAGCCGGAAGAAATCGTCGGCTGATCAGACCGTCCCATTCGGAACAACGCAAGGGCCACCGGGACATCGCGTCCCGGTGGCCCTTCGCGTTTCAGGTGCACTTCGACGTGCCGCCTGTGCCGGTGAGGCCTGCTGAGAGATTGCGCTGGTCGCGAATGATGAAGGCCGCCTGCTGGCGGATCGTGAAGGGCGAAAAAAAGAAGCTGCCGAACAGGCCCGTGTACTGGTAATAGACCTCGGCAATCATCACGGCGCTGCCGGTGTCGGCGGTCAGCGTGGCCTGGCCCATGTTGACGCCCGTGATGGTCGCACCGTTGAGCCCGTTCTGGGTGCTGTCGTTGCCATAGGCGGACGTCTTGACCAGGCTGCCGTAGCAGCGCTGCCAGTGGATGTACTGCTTTCCGGTCGAAGTATCCTTCTCAAGGCTGGTCAGGATGACGCGGCCATTGGTCGACAGGCTGATCGACTTCCCCGCTTCGCCCGCACCCTTCATCACCGAATCGACGTCCGTTTCGGCGATGGTCGGCGTAACCGAGCTGTTGTCTGCCTGCCCCAGACGGGACGCATTGTCGCCGACCGCGAGCGCGATTTCGCTCAGCTGCATGTCGATCGCCGTGAGGTTGGCAACCTCGGTGGCGAACATGCCGAACGAGATCAGCACGGGAAGGGCAATCGCAAATTCGATCAGCGCAATCCCGCTGCGGTTTGCGGCGAGGCGGCGCACCAGACGGCGCGCGCGCGGTGGCAAGGCGGAGCGCGTCATCATGCGCATGTCCCGCTCGACGAACCATACTTCGTTTGCGTTGCGAAAGGCTGGTTCTTGCGCACGGTCTTGGACACGAGCGTCTGCGTTCCGGTGAAGCCCGGCACGAAGGGCAACTTGATCAGCGGGTCGTACTTGACGGTCGTCGTGTAGATAACGACGTCGTAGGCGCCACCGTTGCCCGACTGGCCGATATTGGCATCCCAACGGCCATTGCGGTTCTCGTCGATGTAGGTCTCGCCCCCTGAGCATGTGCCGTCGCTGTTCGTGTCGTTCCATTTTTCGGGACGCGCGATGTCGGCAAAGTCATAGTAGTTGGTGCGGGTCGATGTGACCTGCGCGCCCGGCAGGATGTTCTTGACCGTGGCCGCAACCATGGCGTCGGATGCCGTGGTATCGGCCGTTTCGAGCGATGAATCGCGCGCCGCGGCTTCGACCGCGCCTTCGAGCAGGACCTTGCCGTACACCAGCTGGCCAAGGTCGATCAGGCTGAAGATCATCAGCATGAAGACGGGCGCAATGATCCCAAACTCGAGGATGTAGGCGCCTTCGGTATCGGCGAGCAGGCGCTGGAGCGTGCGGGCGGTCATTGGTAGATCCTGAGCTCGCCGACCTGCTTGGCGATATCCTGGAACGCGGCGTTGAGCTGGGTGGAATTGGCCGCGGTGTAGGCGCTCTGGTCGGATGCGCAGTAGCTCATGTCCGTGGTCAGCGATGTGCCGAAGGCGATCATCCAGACGCGGATGCCCTTGGCCTTGACCGCATCGCACAGGGCGCGGAAGCGCTGGATGTGGCGGGCATCGCTTTGCGACTTCGAGCCATCCGACGTCACGCGCCGGTCGTGCCATTCGATGCCCCAGGCGCTGTCGAGCGAGTTGCCGGTGTCGGTGATGCCGTCGGTCATGAAGATGATATGGCGCGAGACCTTGCCGCCGTTGTTGGGTGGATCGTTGACGATGTCGGCAAAGATGCCGTCGGGCGAGCTCAGGCGCGCGCCCCAGGCCATGCCGATGTCGTGATAGGTCGCGCCACCGGCGACGAGCGAGTCGGCATAGGCGTTGAAGCTGGTCTGCGTCATCGTGGACAGGTTCTGCGCCTGGTAGGGGCACCCGTAGGCCGCGCTGTCTCCGTAGAACGATGTCGCGTTGGATGTCAGGCTCGAGCCGGTCGAATTGGTGCGGTAATAGGCCACTTCCTTCCACAGCGGAGCCCACTGCGTCGACGGGGTCGAAGGATCGGGTGCCGTGTCGATGTCGAGGTCGGATGCCGTGGGCGTGATGCCGAGCAGCGACGAATAGCTGAACGTTGCGGACGCCGTGGTTGAACGTTCGACAATGCAGCCGTCCCAGGTCGTCGTGATGTTCGTGCCGGCGTCCCCGGTCTGGGTGGTCACCGGCGTGAAGTTCTTGAACTGGCTCGTGTCGTAAGTCACCGCCTTGTAAGTGAACTGGCTGGTGGTGGTGGTGGCAGTATACTTGTTGCGCGTGGAGACAGTGTAATAGATGTAGTAGCTGTTACCGCTCTTGTTGCATGTGTAGGTATTGAGGGTCTGCGGCTGGGTTACCGTATTCGTGCTGAGGTATTGATAGCCGCTGGTGCTGTTGGTCGTGCTCGAAGTCGACGTGCCGGTATCGGTCCAGCTGGTGTACGGAAGCGATGTGATGGCGCTGCTGCACCCGCTCGATGTGTAGGCCGTGTTCGAATACAGCTTCGAGTTCGATGTCGACGCAGTCGAGTAGGTGGTCGTGGGCGATCCGACCGAAGACGACCATTGGCGCGACTGGATGGTACGGCTGTCGGCAAGGTAATCGGGGTTGAGGCTCTGGATAAGCCTGCCGACATTCACGGTCTGCGTGTAGGGCACGAAGCCATAGCGCAGGCGCGCATTGGTTCCGGCGCTGGCCGTGGCAAGCGTGGTGTAGAAGCTCTTCATCGCGGCGCGCAGGTCCTGCAGCTTGCTGGTTTGCGTGCCACTTGGGGTGCTGCCGGAGGCCGTCTGCAGCATCGAGCCGGTGGTATCGAGCACCATGACCACATCGGCGTTGCCGACGCCCATCGTGGCCGAGCAGTTCACCGAAACCGAGATGTTGTTCATGCCGAAAATCTGCATGACCTTCATCGGCACTGTCACCGATGCCGTGCCGACGACGGAATTGCCGCTGTCCGGCGACGACGTGGTGAAGGTCGGCGTCTGGGACTGATTGCGGTTGAAGTCGTAGTTGGCGAGGAAATAGCTGCTCGCCTTGTCCTTGGCCGTCTGGTCGTAGCCATTGGTGGTAATTGCGCGGCGACCGGCCAGCGTGCCGGCATCGCAGGCATACTGCAGACGGTTGCGCGCCTTATAGACGCCGCTTGCATCGACCGCACCGCCAGCCATTGCAGCGAGAACGAAGATCGCGGCGACCGAAAGTGGCAGGATCGACCCGGTTGTTTCGAGTGCGAGGCGCATCAGCGCCTGTCGCGTCCAACTGGCCGCGTGCCGGGTCCACGTATAAACCTGTATCATCGAGGCCGACCTTGTTAACCATTGGGTCGCAGCTCAGGCGACGCGAATGGTTGCAACTGACCCCATCGTGGCTAACAAAACCCTAAGTGTTATAAGGATTTAATCATAGGCGCCGTTAACCAACGAAAGTTGTAAAATGTGCGGCTGATCGGCTGGGAAATAGTTGAATTAACGACATTGGATCGTCGCCCGGACGTGTCGCGCTTCCCAGCAACGTTTGCGGCCGCTATCGAGCGGGGCACTTAGGAGAGAGCGATGATTGGTATGGGCGAGGGCGAATGCCCGTTCGAATTCAACTTCGACGCAGCCACATTCAAGGTGGGCGACGTGGTCAGCTATCGGATTGGCGGCGGGAGCCTAGACGGCATGCCTTTCGTGGGTACCCTGCTCGAAGTGCACGACGACCACGTCGTCATATCGGGCGATGCGAACGATCCGCTGGTGCGATATCGCGGCACACGCGAAAGCCGTCCGGTGGTGAGCGAGGATCAGGTCTGAGCGATCAGAACTCCAGCATCGCCGTCAGCTTGCGTGGGGCGATGGCGCTCCAGCTGCGGCGCAACCACTCCGCGATGTCGTCCCAGTCGACATCGCCCAGATCGAGCCGCATTGCGATCCAGTCGCTGCCAAAATAGGCAGGGCTGTAGAAGCGCGCGGGATCGCTTTCGATCAGTTGTTCCTGCTCGTCGGCGCCGCTGACCTTGACCAACAGCGCGACGCGACCGTCGCCGTGGTGGTCGTTCGAAACCCACGCAAACTTCTTGCCCTTGGCAATGCCGAAGCAGGCCATCCCGTGGCTGACGGTTTCTTCCGCCGCGGGCAGGGCAAGGGCGCGCTGGCGAACCTGTTCGGTCAGCCAGACGGGGGACGTCTCTCGTCCCACCAGCTCCGCAAGGCAGCGTGGATAGAGCTGGTATTCGGCAAAGAGCACACGTGCGGCGAGCGCTTCGGTGCTTTCGCCGGGACGGATGGCCACCGGCAGCTGTCCGAGCACAGGACCTTCGTCCAGATCGGCGGTCACCAGATGGACGGTGCAGCCGCCATGCGTATCGCCGGCCGCGATGGCGCGGGCATGGGTGTCGAGGCCGGTATATTTGGGCAGCAGCGAGGGATGGATATTGAGCATCCGCCCCTCCCAGCGCGCCACGAAACCTTCCGACAGGATGCGCATGTAGCCCGCAAGCGCGATGAACCGCGCGCCGTGTTCGACCACGGCGGCCTCCATCGCAGCATCGTGCGCGTCGCGGCTCATCCCCTTGTGTGGCAGTGCAAACGTCGGAATGCCTTCGGCAGCGGCCAGTGCAAGCCCCGCTGCTTCCGGCCGGTTAGAGGCGACGAGTACGATTTCGTATGGGGAGCCGGGCAGGCGGCTGGCGTAGAGCAGCGCGGCCATGTTGGTGCCGCTGCCCGAAATGAGGACGGCGACCTTGGCCTTCGCTGCCTTGCCTTCAGCCAAAGTGGACAGCTTCCCACGGCTCGCGCGCGGACCACGCCTCGGCGCTGCCGAACACGGTGCAGCCCTTGTCGCCCGCGACGATCTCGCCGATGCGGAACACCGTCTCGCCCGCGTGGCCTAGATCGCGTGCCAGCGCATCGGCTTCATCCGGCGCGACCGCCAGAACCATGCCGATCCCGCAATTGAAGGTCCGCGCCATTTCCTTGGGCTCGATATTGCCCTGCGCCTGCAGGAACGCCATGAGCCGTGGCTGCTCCCACGCGTCCGCATCAATCCGCGCGTGGAGGCCCGCCGGAAGCACCCGGGGCACGTTTTCGAGCAGACCGCCGCCGGTGATGTGGGCCAGTGCGTGGATGCGACCCGAACGGATGAAGGGCAGCAGGCTCTTCACGTAGATCCGGGTGGGTTCGATAAGATGTTCGATAAGCAGCCGTTCGTTGTCGAACAGGGCCGGACGATCCATCTTCCAGCCCTTGTCGGCGGCAAGGCGGCGGACCAGCGAATAGCCGTTCGAGTGGACGCCCGAGGAGGCGAGGCCGAGCAGCACGTCGCCTTCGGCCACACGATCGCCGGTCAACTGTTCGCCGCGCTCCACCGCGCCGACGCAGAACCCGGCGAGGTCATAGTCGCCGTCGGCGTACATTCCCGGCATTTCGGCGGTTTCGCCACCGATCAGGGCACACCCGGCGAGCTTGCAGCCTTCGGCGATCCCGGCGACGACGCGCTCAGCCACGCCGTTGTCGAGGCGGCCGGTGGCGAAGTAATCGAGGAAGAACAGCGGCTCGGCACCCTGCACGATCAGGTCGTTGACGCACATCGCGACCAGATCGATGCCGATGGCGTCATGGCGATCATGGTCGATGGCGAGCTTGACCTTGGTGCCGACGCCGTCGTTTCCGGCCACCAGCAAGGGGTCCTTGTATCCTGCAGCCTTGAGGTCGAAGAAGCCGCCGAAGCCGCCTAGCTCGGCGTCGGCACCGGGACGGGCTGTCGCCTTGGCCAGAGGGCCGATCGCCTTCACCAGCGCGTTGCCGGCGGCGATATTCACGCCTGCCTGTTCGTAGGAATAGGACTGCTGCTTGGGGTCGTCGGATGCCATGGCGCAGCCGCCTAGCGCTTTCCTGCTTGGATTTCCACTTGCCTTTGGGCAAAAGCGCCCATCTCATCGGGAGCCGGGAGGAAACTTCGTTTCGGCACCCTTGCGCATCGCGGAGTTCCCTTGGCCGTCTTCACCTTGCCGAATCGAGCATTTCGCCCGCGCAAGGCGCTGCTCGTGCTGGGCGGCGGCGTGGCGCTCGCGCTGGCAGGCGCCGGGCTTTATGCGCAGATCGAAGGCGATCGCGGGATACCGCCGATCGCCAGCACCGGCGATTTCGAGATCTCGGGAATCGAGGTCAATGCGACCGGCGACAATGCCGAAGCCGCTCGCGCCGCTGGCTGGCGCGAGGCGCAGCGCAAGGCGTGGGAGCAGCTCTGGGCCAAGAACGGCTTGGGCGGCGGCACCGCGCCTGCGCTCGACGCCGGAACGCTCGACGGCATGGTCTCGGCGATCGTGGTCGAGAACGAGCAGATCGGACCGCATCGTTATATCGCGACGCTGGGCGTCATCTTCGACCGTGCCCGCACCGGCGGCTACCTCGGCATGCAGGGCCAGGTGGCACGCTCGGCGCCGATGCTGGTGATCCCGGTGCTGTACCAGGGCGGGGTCGGATCGGTGTTCGAGACGCGTACCCCCTGGCAGAAAGCCTGGGCCGAGTTCCGCACTGGCGAAAGCGTGATTGATTACGTCCGCCCGACGGGTTCGGGCGCCGATTCGCTGTTGTTGACCGAAGGCCAGATCACGCGTCGCAGCCGTAACTGGTGGCGCATGATTCTCGACGAATTCGGTGCGGCAGATGTGGTGATCCCGATAGCCCGGTTGCAGCGCGAATTCCCGGGAGGACCAGTCCACGGGACTTTCAGCGCCCGCTATGGTCCGGACAACCGGTATCTCGGCAGCTTCGAAATGACAGCAGTGAGCGAGGACAAGCTGCCGGCGATGCTGAACGAAGCGGTCAAGCGGATCGATGGCCTTTATGCTGCAGCGCTGGCTGCCGGAAAGCTGACGCCCGATGCCACGCTGGTGGTCCAGCCGCAGATCGATCCCAAGCTGGTTGATGAAGTGCTGGCCAAATCGGGCCCCGTGGCAGCCGGGCCCGTGGCGGGCGTCGAAAGCGCGCCGGTCGCCGCTGCCACGACGGCATCGCAGACCCAGACCTTTACCGTGCAGTTCTCGACGCCGGACGCGGTCGCGCTCGATGCGGGCCTCGCCGCCGTGCGCGCGGTGGCGGGCGTGCAGGGGGCAACGGTCTCCTCGCTCGCCATAGGCGGCATGTCGGTCATCCGTGCGACTTACGCAGGCGATCTCGAAGCGCTTTCCGCCGGGTTGAAGGCCCAGGGCTGGAAGGTCACGCAGGGTGCGGGCGCGATCGTGATTCGCAAGTAGCCGCGGCCGAACCAGACCGCGCCGAAGTTGCATCAGCATGAGCCAGATCGCTCTTCCTCTGACTACCCTATCTGGCGCGGGCCGGATCGTGACGGGGCCTTCGCTTGAACCGGTCATCTGGGCGCTTCAGTCGAGTGCGGATTGGCCATTCCATACCGCCGTGCTCGCGGGCCCGGCGCGGTCGGGCAAGAGCCTTCTGGCGCGGTGGTTTGCCGACAGCGGGGTGGGCGATGCCATCGACGATGCCGATGATCTTGACGAAAACGCCCTGTTTCATCGCTGGAACAGGGCGCAGGCGGATGGCCGGGCCCTGCTGCTTGTCACCAGCCGCGCGCCCGGCGAATGGCGCATCGCATTGCCGGACCTTGCCTCGCGCATCGGCGCTGCCCTGTTGCTCGAAATCGCGACGCCGGACGACCTGCTGCTTCGCGGCCTGATCGAAGAGCATGCGATGCGACGCGGGCTTGTCCTTGGCGAGGGCGTGCTTGCTTGGCTTTTGCCGCGCATCGAGCGCAGTCATGCTGCGGCAGAGGCTCTGGTGCAGACAATCGACAGGCTCTCCCTTGAGCGCAAGGCGCCCGTCACCATATCCCTTGCGCGCGACGCCTTGGCAGAGCGCGTGCATGGCGCGGTCGGGGGCGAATTCCAGCCGCGCTTGCTGTAAGGGGAAAAGGGCTAGCCGCGCTGCGCTTGCCTTGCAGAAAGAAACAGGGAAGGATTGCGGCGCCATGTTCGACAGCTTGATCGCCTATCTGGATTCAATCCGCGCGCGAGACCCGGCACCGCGTTCGCGCTGGGAAATCCTGCTTTATCCAGGGCTATGGGCAGTCGGGCTTCATCGCGTCGCGCATTGGCTGTTTGAAGCAGAGCTCTATTTCATGGCTCGTCTCATCAACCACTTCTCCCGCTTTCTGACCGGGATCGACATCCATCCCGGCGCCAAGATCGGGCGACATCTGTTCATCGACCATGGCTTTACCGTGATCGGCGAAACAGCCGAGATCGGTGACAATGTCACGATTTACCAGTGTGTCACGTTGGGCGGTACCAATCCGGCCAATGGCGTGCCGGGCAAGCGGCACCCCACGTTGTGCGACAACGTGATCCTCGGATCGGGCGCACAAGTGCTGGGGCCGATCACGGTGGGCGCTCGCGCGCGCGTCGGCGCGAACGCGGTGGTGACCGATGACGTGCCCGAAGGCGCGACGATGATTGGTTTGAAGGCGCGTTCGACGCTGGTGCCGGTGGAAACCTGGCTCAAGGACTTCATCCCTTACGGCACGCCCTGCAAGGAGCCGTGCGAGCCGGTTGGCGGCTCCGGCGGAAGCCGCGTCGAGGAGCTCGAGGCCGAGGTTGCGCTGCTCAAGGCCCAGGTAGCAGCCTTGCTCGCGCGCGAAACGCCCGAGCCTGAGCCTACCAGCACGACACCCCGGCGGAGGAGCCGCAGCTGAGCGCAAACGCGCCCGATTCCGCAGGTGGCGCGGCCAATGTCGTGCCGCTTCCGATTGCCCGGCCCGTTCAGCAGGTCGGCTTCGATCGTCCAGAGCTCATGCGCATCCTCGACCTTTATGGCCGCATGGTCGCCGCAGGCTTGTGGAAGGACTACGCGCTCAACTTCGACCGCGATGCTGCGAGCTTTTCGGCCTATCGCCGGAGTGCCGAGCGCGCGACCGCCCGGATCGAGAAGCGTCCCGCGCTGCGTCAGCGCCAGGGCATGTGGGCGCTTTATGGCGAAGCGGGGCAGGTGCTCAAGCGCGGGCACGATCTGGCCAGCGTGCTTTCGCCGCTCGAGCGCAAGCTGCTCAAGGTCGTCGAGGACTGAGCATTCGTTGGATTGCGCCAGTCATGGCCGTTGTCGCATTGGCGGATGTGTCTGCCTGCTCCAGCCCTGTCCAGCCGGGCAAGGCCGAGCATGCGGGGCGCAAAGTCCTGCGTGTGCTCTATCGTGATGACAAGGTGCTGATGCTGGTGACGTTGCCGGCCAAGCCCGGTGATCCGCCGGTGCCGAGCGATTGCGCGACACCGCTGCTGATCGATCCGGCAAGCGGTGCGGCAAAAGCGATCACGGCAAGCGAGATGTCGCGGCGGCTGAAGTCGATGCAACTGGCGGCGGCAACGCGCGGCACCTGTGACGCGGCCAAGGATACGCTCAGGCGAAAGTAGCGGCGGTGCTTGCGCCACCTTGCGAACTGGTGACTGCGTCGACGATCCGGGCGAAGAACAACCCTGCGGCAAAAAGCGCAACGACCCCGACGACATCGAGCACGATCGCCATGCTGGTACCGCCGATGGATTCCGTCCTGGCGGACATCGACAACGCGATGTTGCCGACGATCCAGGCGCTCCACCAGCGCACCAGCAGCGGATCGGTCGTGGTTCCAACGCTTCCATCCGTTCCGATGCTTGCGGCCCAGATTTCCTTCATCGCGCCCAAAGGCTTGAACAGATTGGCGATCGGCAGGAAGTACCAGCCCCAGGCACCGGTCGGCGAATGGCGCATGGGGACGCCACGTTCGGCAAGGTTTGCGCTCGCCCGGTGCAGCCACATCGCCGAGATAATTACGCAAAGCAGGGCAGAGGCCAACTGCACGAGCGCAATTGCGACGCTGGTGGCCAGGGCGGGGCGAGAAGCCCGCTGCGGATCGGCAAGGCCCAGTCGGTCGCAGAGGACAACCAGGGCAAGCGATACGCCGAACAGGGGCAGCAGCCATTGCAGCCGGCTGGCAAGCTTTTCGAGCCGGGCCTGCTGCGGCGCTGCAGGTTCGTCAGCCATCCGGTATTCTCCCGCCCATTCTATTGCGCCACAGCTTAGGCACGTTCTGATGAACGGCAAGGACTAGCCAAATGAAAGGGCGCGCGCTCAGGCTTTCAGCGTTGCGGCGAGGGCATTGAGGATCACTGCAGACTGCTCGCCTCCGGACTGGGGCACGAAGTCTCCGGTGCGGTCAGAAATGCGGTCCCATGCGGCGGCAAAGCCTTCCAATGTCTGCTCCTCTTCGGAAAGCACCACTGGCGGGTTCATAGTGACCCACGAGCAATGAAATGCCCCGCCGCCAGCACCGACGATGGCGTTGCTCGGCGCATCTTCGGAGACGAGATACAGCGCTGCCGGGACGACCTTCTCCGGCGAGAAGGCAGCGAAGGCGGCTTCGGGGAAAATGTCCTCGGTCAGACGCGTTGCAGCGACGGGAGCCAGCGTGTTGACGCGGATATTATACTTCGCGCCTTCCAGGTAGAGCGTCTTGGTCATGCCCGCGACGCCGAGTTTTGCGCCGCCGTAGTTGGTCTGCCCGAAATTGCCGAACAGGCCCGTCGACGAGGACGTCATGAGGATGCGGCCATACCCCTGCTCGCGCATCGTATCCCACACGGCCTTGGTGGCAAAGGCGGAGCCGGTGAGGTGCACCTTGACCACCGTTTCGAAGTCCGCAGCGTCCATCTTGGCGAAGCTCTTGTCGCGCAGGATCCCGGCGTTGTTGATCAGGATGTGGACGCCGCCCCACTTTTCCTTCGCGCGCGCGACCATTTCCACCATCTGCTCGATCTCGGTCACGGAGCCGCCGTTGGCCATGGCCTGGCCGCCCATCTCCTCGATCTCCTGGACTACTTTCAACGCGGCATCGGAATGGCCCGTACCATCGCGCGTGCCGCCCAGATCGTTGACGACGACCCGGGCGCCGCGGCGCGCCAGTTCCAGCGCGTAGTCGCGGCCGAGACCTCCGCCAGCGCCGGTGACGATTGCCACGCGGCCTTCGAACGAAATGGTCATCGATGGGCTCCTGTCTGATGGGCGGCGAAAGGCGCGATCCCTGCTTGGGCGGTGCCATGAAGCGCCGTGCAAGGCAACGCCCCAGCGGCGGCAACAAAACGTCACAATACCGTCAGCCGAAAGTCAAAAACATGTAACAATACCTTCATAGCGCAGCCCGGTCATTCGAGGGGACCGACCACCATGGCTGCCAAGCGTCTTTCCGTCATTGCCCTTGCCGTATCGCTGGGATGGACAAACCCTGCCCATGCGCAGGGCGAAAATCTTGCCACGCTGCAATTGCAGATTGCCCAGATGCAGGAGCAAATGCGGGGGCAGATGGCAGCGATGCTGGCCATGCAGCAGCAGATCGAAGCACTGCAGGGGAAGCTGGCGAGCGCCACAAATCCGGTGCCGGCGACCTCGCCACTGGTTGCCGCCCCGACGCCGCAGCCCGCGCCGCTCGCGTTGGCGGCGCTGGGTGGGTCGAGTGGGACCTCGCCGACCGCTGCGGACAAGCCCAAGCCAAAGGCCTGGTATGATCGCCTGCAGTTGCGCGGCTATACCCAGCTGCGTTTCAACGAGATCATATCGGGAGACAAGACCGCGCCCGCCGGCCAGTCGCGCCTGCGTTCGGTGCACGACGGTTCGATCTCCGACCGCAGCAATTTTTCGCTGCGCCGCGTCCGCGTCGTCCTGCAGGGCGAGATATCCGACCGCGTCTCGCTCTATCTCCAGCACGACTTCGCCAGCGCGGTCTTGGGGCAGCAGGCGGGCGAGCGGCGCGAAGGCTTCGGCCAGCTGCGCGATGCCTATGCCGATGTCTTCCTCGACCGGCACAAGACGTTCAAGGTCCGCCTCGGCCAGTCGAAGGTGCCATACGGCTGGGAGAACATGCAGTCCTCGTCCAATCGCCTGACGCTCGATCGCAGCGACGGTATCAACAGCGCGGTGCCCGGCGAGCGCGATCTTGGCGTGATTGCCTTTTTCACGCCGCGCACCATGCAGAAGATCTGGGACGAGCTCACCAAGGAGGGGCAGAAGACCTTCGGCAACTATGGCGCTTTCGGTATCGGCCTGATGAACGGGCAGGGCACTAACAAGACCGAGCAGGACAACGCCCTGATGCAGGTGGCACTGGTCTCGCTGCCGTTCCGCGTTGGCGACCAGATCTTAGAGGTTGGCGCGTCGGCTATGCGCAACCGCTTCCGCCCCGAACTGCGCAGCGGCGGCGTCAGCGCCAAGGGCTATGCCGACGATCGCATCGGCGTGCACGCCATGCTCTATCCCCGCCCGATCGGCGTGCAAGCCGAATGGAACTGGGGCAAGGGCCCCGAATTCGACCGCGCCAGCGGGACGATCAAGGAAAAGAAGCTGAACGGCGGCTACGTTCAAGTGATGGGACGCTTTGCCACCGAAGGCGGCAGCACGCTGTGGCCCTATGCCCGCTGGCAACACTATCGCGGCGGCTGGAAGGTCGCGCTCAACGCGCCGAGAGTCGAGACCGACGAGATCGAGGTCGGCCTCGAATGGCAGGCGATGAAGGCGCTCGAACTCACCCTCGCTTACGCACGGATGAGGCGCTCCGAGGCTGACGAACGCCGCCTTGGCCGGGCCGAGGGCAACGTCCTGCGCACCCAGATCCAGTGGAATTACTGAACCTGTGCGCCGGGCGGATCAGGCGATACGCTTGACCCACCCGTGCGTGTCGGCCGCTTCGCCCCGCTGGATCGAGACGAGGCGCTGGCGCAGCTTCTGCGTGAGCTGGCCGGGTCCGCCCGAGCCGATGACGAATTCGCCATCGCGGCTGGCAACCTTTCCGACCGGGGTCACCACCGCGGCCGTGCCGCAGGCGAAGGTTTCGAGCAGCTTGCCCGATGCGGCATCCGCCTTCCACTGGTCGAGGCTGTAGCGGCCCTCGCGAACGGTCAGGCCTTCCTCGGCAGCCAACTTGAGCAGGCTTTCCCGCGTGATGCCGGGCAGGATGGTGCCGGTCAGCTCCGGGGTCAGCACCGAGCCGTCGTCGAACACGAAGAACAGGTTCATCCCGCCCAGTTCCTCGACCCACTTGTGCTCGGCAGCATCGAGGAACAGAACTTGATCATGGCCACGCTCGAAAGCTTCGGCGGTGGGGACGAGGCTTGCCGCGTAGTTGCCGCCGCACTTGGCCGCCCCGGTTCCGCCAGGGGCCGCGCGGGTATAGTCCGAAACCCAGATCGAGACTGCTGGCGCGCCTGACTTGAAGTAGTTGCCAGCCGGGCTTGCGATGACGAGAAACTTGTACTGCTTCGACGGCCGCACGCCGAGGAAGGCTTCGGATGCGAACATGAACGGGCGCAGATAAAGCGAGCCGCCATCGACAGTCGGGAACCAATCCTTGTCGACAAGCACCTGCTGGCGGACGGCTTCGACGAACAGGTCTTCCGGCAGTTCTGGCATGGCCAGGCGCCGGGCCGAGGCATTGAAGCGAGCGGCATTGGCTTCGGGGCGGAAAAGCGCGATGCCGCCGTCGGCCAGGCGGTAGGCCTTCAGCCCTTCGAAGATCTCCTGCGCATAGTGCAGCACGGCAGCGGCAGGATCGAGCGGGATCGGACCATAGGGCACGATCCGGGCGTCGTGCCAACCGCGCCCTTCGGTATAGTCGATCTCGACCATGTGGTCGGTGAAGGCGCGACCGAACCCCGGGTCCGCCAGCACGGCAGTCCGCGCATCCACCGCCAGCGGGGCGGGATGCGGGTGGCGCGTGAAGGTCTGGCTGGTTTCGGCGTCGGTCGCCATCGCTCGGATGTCCTTGCTGGAATCGTAATGGAGCGCGCTCCGTGAACGATTATTGCGCAAGACGCAAGCATAATGTAATAAATGTGAAGGGCCGCGCCGGTCAATCCGGAGCGGCCCTTCGCATGGTCAGCGGCCGGAAGTGCCGCCCACGAAGCCTTTATCGCTTAATCGAAACTCAGCGATAATGCCTCGCGCGGGACTGTACCGACCTCTCTGCTGAACCATGAGACATCGGATCACCTCCTTTCGCGCTGTTGAGCCAAAGTCGCCGCTCTCGCGGCTGGATCGAAGCACCACGTCATCGCCTCGATCTTGAACTCAATGTGATTCATCCAGTCGCCAACAACAAGTCTTGCGTGAAATTATTTTGCCGTCAGGATAGCCGCTTCGCGCCGATGGCCAGATAGCCTCTCCTCACGCTTTTCGACAATCTTCGACGACCCGCCCGATCTCTGCCCAGGCAGGCAGGTACAGAGTGGGCAAGCCGTTGATATCGATTGCAAAGCGGCCACGGCTGAAGGCGAAAGCATCAAGCAGTCGATCATTCCTTGCAATTGCGATCGCTAGCATCGGCACGGCGCCGCCGCTGACCGGCACGGCGCTTGTGTTGCGCGTCTCGCTTGAGGTGGCGATCGACGCGGGGACGGGGGCCGAGGCCGAACCGTTGCGATAAAAGGTCACCGTTGCATTAGGCCGATCGCAGCGCAGCAACGCCAGCGTCGCGCCCCCGTTCGAGACGAACCGAGCCTCGCTGCCGTTTCCGAGCGGAGCATAGACCCAATCACCGGGCGTCTGGGCAGCATCACGCCAATCCTTCGGAGCGGCTCTTTCTGCGATTTTAGAGGGAGGCGGCGCTTGAGTCGGTTTTGGCGCCGGTGCTGCCGGGGGAGGCGGGACGGGCGCGGCGACGCATCCCGCCAATGCGACGGAAAGGAGCAGCGGCAGGCCTGTGCGGTTGATCTTCATGCCCGGCTTATGGAAGAGAGACCGGGTGACCTCAACCCGTCCCCCGAAGAGCCCAGCCGGAGCGAAGCAGCGTGTCGACCAGATGCTGGTAGACAGAGGGCTGGCCGAAAGCCGCACCCGCGCGCAGGCTCTGATCCTGGCCGGCGTCGTGTTTTCGGGGGAAACCAAGATCGCCAAGGCGGGTCAGCCAGTTTCCGCCGAGGCACCGCTTGAAGTGCGTGGGCGGGACCATCCATGGGTTTCGCGCGGCGGAATCAAGCTTGCCCACGCGATCGATCATTTCGGTCTCGATCCCGACGGTGTCGTGGCGATGGATATCGGCAGCTCGACGGGCGGGTTCACCGACGTCCTGCTGCAGAAGGGCGCCAGCCATGTGTTCGCGGTGGACTCCGGGACAAACCAGCTCGCCTGGAAACTGCGGCAGGACGCGCGGGTGACGGTGCTTGAGCAGACCAGCGCGCGCATCCTTACCGCCGCGCACATCGATCAAGCGGCAAGCTGGGTGGTTTGCGATGCAAGTTTCATAAGCCTGCGCAAGGTGCTCGAGGTGCCGCTGGCGTTGGCGACACGTCCGACGCAGCTCGTGGCCCTGATCAAGCCCCAGTTCGAAGTCGGGCGAAGCGAGGTCGGCAAAGGCGGAGTCGTACGCGACCCTGCATTGCACACCCGCGTTTGCAACGAAGTGCTGGAATGGCTGCAGGAAGAGGGCTGGGCGGTGCAGGGGGTCGTCGAAAGCCCGATCACCGGACCGGAAGGCAACGTCGAGTTCCTGATTTCTGCGACGCACGATTGACTTTGCGCGGATTGTCGGCGGAATTGTGCGGTGAATGGAGCTGCGCCAGCGTCGGCCGGCTCGAACCTACGAATCGATTGGGGGTCGCAGTTCGGGTACCATGAGATATCTCGCTTCTCCTGCGCAGTTGCGCGCCAGCCTTTTGCGCTGGTCGCTGTTCACCGTTCCGCTGGTACTCGGGCTTGGCATGCTTTCGGGCATCGCGGCCGGGAGTGGTCCTGCCAACGCGTGGTTCGCGGTGCTGAACAAGCCAGTGCTCTATCCCCCGCCGGCAACGTTCGGGATCGTGTGGAGCGTCCTCTATGTTCTGATGGGGGTGGCCCTGGCGATGATCATCTCGGCGTGGGGTGCACGCGGCCGGACTGTCGCGATCATCTTCTTCGCTGTGCAGTTGCTGCTCAATCTTTCGTGGAGCCCTGTGTTCTTCGGCCTGCACCAGACGACGCTTGCCCTGTGGATCATCCTCGCCATGGTTCCGCTGGTGCTGGCGACACTCTTCATCTTCTTCCGCATCCGGCCGATCGCTGGGCTGCTGCTGGCGCCTTATCTCGCTTGGATATGCTTTGCTGCCTTTCTCAACTGGCAGTTCGTGGTGCTCAATCCCGACTCCGAGCAGATAAAGAATTCGGGGGCGGCGGTCCGCGTCGAGCTCTGAGCGTCTTGCGGATGCAGGGGCACGAGACCATTTAAGGAAGCGAAAGCGCTGCGCCAGCTTTTGGCACGGCCGAGAACGTTGCGAAGGGCACGAGAATGCAGAGCGATAACCCGCTGATCGCCGATTTCGTCAAGTTGCTGAACGGTGCGGCCGGGACCTTTGCCGGGATGAGCCGCGAAGCTGGCGCGACCGCGCGCGAGAAGCTGCGGGAGGCCATGGGCGGCCTTGACTTCATCAGTCGCGAAGAGTTCGACGCTGTGAAGGAGATGGCGGCGACGGCTCGTGAGGAAGTAGAGACGCTGAAGGAGCGTCTTGCCAAGCTGGAGGGTGCCGCGGCTTCATCGGACCCTGCCGAGAGCGCGAGCGACACGGCGGTAGGCTGAAGGATCGGCCATCCGCGCAGGCGGGAAATATCTCGATCGGCGGAAGGTAGGGGTCTCCTCATGTGCTGGAGACCCCGGTCGCGTGTTTAGACCTTGGGGCAGGGCCGATAGGTATACCCTGATCGAGCGCGATCGCACATCGCTCTGGTGGGGCGTTTTTGCAGCAAGTTGTCTTCTCAGCTCGACAAGGAACGAGCGATGGCGCCATCGCACTCCAGCCGCCAGACGAGCCCGCTCGGCTCGTAATTCAACGACACGTCCGCCTTCAGGCTCCGCATGGGGATGTGCCGGATCAGCGTGGTGCCGAATCCCGACCCTTCGGGCACGCTATCGACGGCTGGTCCGCCGGTTTCCCGCCATTCGATCCAGAGCCGATCATTGTCGGTCCGCTCCCACGATAGCCAGACTTCGCCGCCCAGTTGCGACAAGGCGCCGTATTTCAGAGCGTTCGTGGCAAGTTCGTGTAGCGCCATGCCGATAATTTCGGCGCTGCGCGGAGACAGGTCGAAGTCGGCTCCGCATGTCTTCACGAAGCTGCGGCTCTCGCGCCCAAGGATCGCCAATTGGGCGTCCACTAGATCGGCAATAGGGATCGTTGCCCAACCACGTTTGACCAGAAGGTCCTGATTTGCCGAAAGCGAGGCAAGGCGGTTCTCAAACCGCTCCAGAAACGTGCCGTCTGCGGCGCCTGACCGCCTGGCGAGTGCCTGAACGACCGAGAGCATGTTCTTGGAGCGGTGATTGACCTCCATCAGCAGGACACGGATCTGCTCTTCCTTCTCGAGCATCTCCGTCACGTCGGTGTTCGTGCCAAACCAGTTGACGATGTCGCCATTGTTGTCGTGGATCGGCTTTGCTCGAGAGAGAAACCAGCGGAATTGGCCATTGGCGCCGCGCAGCGGGAAGGTGTCTTCCCAAGTCTTGCCCAGTCCGATGCAGGTGCTGAAATGTTCGCGCACGCGTTCAACGTGATCAGGGTGGTGCACGGCAGTCCAGCCCCAGCCCTTCATCTGCTGGAATGTGGTGCCAGTGTAATCGTACCAGCGGCGATTGTACCAGATCAGGCCCCCATCGGGTTCGGCGATCCATGCCAGCTGCGAGATATTGTCCGCAAGCATGCGGAACTTGAGTTCGCTTTCGTCGCGCGCGGCTTCGACCCGGTGCCGATCGGTCACGTCGCGCGCGATCTTGCTGGCGCCTATGATCTGCCCATCGGGTGCCAGGATGGGCGAAACCGTCAATGAAACCTCGAGCACGGTACCATCCTTGCGCATGCGGATCGTCTCGAAGCTGCGGACCCGCTCGCCGCGAGCGATCCGCGCCAGAATGTCGTTCTCTTCTCCCTCGCGATCCGGAGGAATAATTCTGCGGATGGACTGCCCGATCATCTCGTCTTCGGCCCAGCCAAAGATGATGGTTGCAGCCGGATTCCAGCTGATGACGGTTCCATCCAGCTGCATGCTGATGATGGCGTCGTCGGAAGACTGGACGATCGCCGAAAGATGAGCTTCCGCCAGCAATGCGCGTGCTCCAATCAACCCCGCCCGCACGCAGTCTACGCTGCGGCTGGGGCGATGCAATATTTTAAATAATACTTATTTGCCAGATTGTTAAAGTCCAACGGCAGCGAGCGCCTGGTCCAGGTCCGCGATGACATCTTCGGGATCTTCAAGCCCGACGTTGAGCCGCAGCATGCCTTCGCCCACGCCCATGTCAGCACGGGTTTCGGCCCCCACGCCATGGTGCGTGCTCGAGGCCGGATGGCACATCAGCGAACGCGAATCCCCGATATTGTTCGAGATATCAACGAGCTGCAACGCATCGAGAAGTGCGTGAGCCTGCTTGCGACCACCGTCGAGTTCGATGGACAGGATTCCGCCGCCAGCCTTCATCTGCTTCTTGGCCAGTGCAAACTGCGGATGGCTTTCGAGGAAGGGGTAGAGGACGCGCGGCACGCGAGCCTCGAGGAAAGTCGCCACTTTCAGCGCATTCTCGCTCTGGCGGTGGATGCGCAGATCCAGTGTTTCGAGCCCCTTGAGCACGACCCAAGCGTTGAACGGCGCGCAGTTTGGGCCCGTGTTGCGCTGGAACGGCAGCAGCACGTTGTCGATGAAGTCCTGCGAACCGCAGACCGCCCCGGCGAGAACGCGGCCCTGGCCGTCCATCATCTTGGTCGCCGAGTAGGCTACGACGTCTGCGCCGAAGTCGAGCGGGCGTTGCAGCGCGCTGGTGGCAAAGGCGTTGTCGACCACGGTGATGATACCGTGCTTGCGGGCGAGCGCGCAGACGAATTCGAGGTCGACCACATCCATCGTGGGGTTGGCCGGGCTTTCAAAGAAGAACACCTTGGTGTTCGGCTTGATCGCAGCTTCCCAGGCAGCGTTGTCGCTCGCATGGATGGTTGTTCCCGAAATGCCGAAGCGGGGCAGCAGGTTGTCGACGAGCCACCGGCACGAACCGAAAGCAGCCTTGGCGGCCACAACATGGTCACCGGCGGAAAGCTGGCAGAGGAGCGCGGTGGTCATCGCGGCCATGCCGCTCGCCTGCGCACGGCATGCTTCCGCCCCTTCGAGGATGGCGATCCGCTCTTCGAGCATTTGCACGGTCGGATTTTGCAGGCGGGAGTAGGTCATCCCGTCCTCTTCACCTGCAAACCGCGCGGCGACGGTGGCGGCATCGTCATATGTGTAGCCAGACGTCAGGAACAGCGCCTCGCTCGTTTCGCCCATCTCCGAACGCCACGTTCCTGCGCGGATCGCCTGGGTTGCGGGACGCCAGCTGGCGGTGATCGATCTGTCCTGACCTGTGGTGCGCTTCATGATCTGTGCCTTAGTTTCGCGCGACCCCGCGTGCAAGCGCGCGAGAACCTGACGCCAAGCGGGCGGGATTGCGCCCTGGTACGGTCATCGCCTATCTGCCCAACGACATGACGGTTTCCCCCAAATCGGCGCAGCAGCGCGATCCCCTGCCGTGGCTTCTGGCGATCACCGTGGCCTTTTTCGCGCTGGCGCTGCATCGCATCGCGATTCCGTCCAAGACGATGTTCGATGAAATTCACTACCTTCCGGCGGCTCGACGCCTGATCGACCTGACGCGCAGGTACAATCCGGAACATCCGCTGCTGGCCAAGGAAATGATTTCCCTTGGTATCCGTGCATTTGGCGACAACGCCTTTGGCTGGCGCTTCCCGAACGCGGTGCTGGGCACGATCGGCCTGTTTGCGGCGACGCGCGCGATGTGGTGGGCGAGCCGGTCGCGCAGTGCGACAATTCTGTTCGCGGTCCTTCTGGCAACAAACTTCATCTGGTTCATCCTCAGCCGTATCGCGATGCTGGACATGACGATGCTGGCGATGATGGCGCTGGCATTCTGGCAGTGGGCGCTCGCGTTTCGAAATGACCAGCGCACGAATGGACGGCTTCATCTGATCCTGTGCGGCGTTTTCCTTGGCCTTTCTCTCGGGGCCAAGTGGAACGGCGCGCCCTTGCTTGTTGCGCCGGGCTTGCTGTTCGCCTGGGAGCGCTGGCAGGCGCTGAAGGGATCTGAGCGCCGGTATTTTCTGACGGCCCCAAAGGCGGGACCGGTGTTCGGCGTTTCGTTGCTTGAGGCGGGGCTTTGGCTCGGCCTGCTTCCTGCTGTCGTGTACCTGGCGACCTTCGCGCCCGCGTTCTTCTACAAGGTGCAGCCCCTGACGCTGCGGGGTCTGATCCCGTGGCAGGGTTATATGCTGCAGCTTCAGGACAGCGTGGTGAAGCCGCACACCTACATGAGCCGGTGGTGGCAATGGGTGTTCAATATTCGGCCGATCTGGTTTCTTTACGAAAACGTCGACGGCGCGCAGCGTGGCGTGCTGATGCTGGGTAATCCGTTCACGATGCTCGCCGGATTGCCAGCGCTGGCATTCTGCGCCTGGGATGGAATGCGCGGCGATCGCCTGCGGCGCGGCATCGTCCTGCTATACATACTTGCGTTGGTGTTCTGGGCGCTGAACGGCAAGCCCGTACAATTCTATTATCACTATGCCTTGGCCAGCGTGTTCCTGGTCGCTGCGCTGTCCATTGTGCTGGCAGAGTGGTGGGAAGCGGGCCGACGGTGGCCGGCCTACCTCGGGGCCGGCCTCGCGTTCGCACTTTTTATAGGCTTCTACCCGATCCTGTCCGCCGGAGCCCTTCCGCGCGCCAACTCATATGTCGACTACGCCTGGTTGAAGAGCTGGCGATAGGTCATCGGGAGGGGAAGATCATCAACCGTACTTGCCCCAGACGAACTTGCTGGAAAGTGCGAAGTTCCAGACCGACCCGAGCACGATTCCGATGATCACGGCAACGAAATCGTGGAAACCCATTGCCTTCAGTGCTGCGGCGGATCCGACATTCGTCAGAAGCCCGAGCGAGCACGTCATGGCGAACTTGGCCCAGCCGCGCATGAGTGGAGCAAAGCCGCGCAAGCGCTTGTCCGAATAGGTCAGCTCGTTGTTGAGCACGAAATTGAAGGTCATCGCCACGATGGCGGCAAGGGTATTAGCGATGTTGAACGTGGTCTCGCCGGACCAGTGGCCATAAACGAACCTCTCGCCCAGCAGAACGCGCAGGAGCAGGTAGAGCATGCCCATCTGGACGGCGACGCCCAGTGCGCCGACCGTTCCGAAGAGGGCAAACCTGGTGGGAATGATCCGGCCAAGCCACTTGTCGTAAAGGCCGATCAGGAATTCGAAGACGACGGTGCGATCGAGCTTAGACTCGCCTTCCATTCGTGCAGCGAATTTGAGCGGGAATTCCTTCACGCGCAGCGGCGCATCGACGGTGGCGAGAATATCGAGAAGGATCTTGAAGCCCACACCCGAAAGGCGGTGTGCGTCCGCGCGCAACGTCTCGGCGCGCAGCATGAAGAAGCCGCTCATCGGGTCAGACAGCTGGACACCGGTGACCCGTCGTGCAAGCCGATTGGCCATGCCCGACGCCTTGACCCGATCGGGGCGGCCCCAAGCTTCGGTGCTGGCGCCCTCTGCAAAGCGGCTCGCATAGGCGACGTCCCAATCACCGCCGGTGACGGCGGCAAGCATCTCGGGCAGCAGCTTGGGATCGTGCTGTCCGTCGGCGTCCATCACCGCCACCACGGGCGCCGCCGTCGCGCACATGCCCTCGATGGCGGCAGACGCGAGGCCACGGCGACCAATGCGCTCGATAACGCGGATGCGGGGATCAGTCAGCGACAAGCGCCGTGCCTCGTCCGCGGTGCCATCGGGGCTGTGATCGTCGACGAAGATCGCTTCCCAGACAATGCCGGCGAGCGCGGAATCGAGGCGTTCGACCATGAGCGCGATGTTCTTGCGCTCGTTGTAGGTCGGCAAAATGACGGCGAGTTGCAGCATGACGCGCGCGCTTACAGGCGTTCGAGCACCGCGTCACCAATTTCCGTCGTTCCGGCCGAACCGCCGAGGTCCCGTCCCAGGACGCCGTCTTCGAGCGCCTTGCCGACAGCAGTCTCGATTCGGTCTGCCTCCGCTGACTTGCCGAGCGAATGGCGCAGCAACATAGCCGCAGAGAGTATGGTAGCCATCGGGTTGGCGAAGCCCTTGCCGGCGATGTCCGGGGCAGATCCGTGGATCGGCTCGTACAAGCCGAAAGTTCCGTGAGCCGTCTGCCGTTCGCCGAGGGATGCCGAGGCGAGCATGCCGATCGAACCGACGCACATGCTTGCTTGGTCCGAAAGAATATCGCCGAAGAGGTTGCCGGTCACAACCACGTCAAACTGTCCGGGATTGCGCACCAGCTGCATCGCGGCGTTGTCGACATACATGTGCGTCAGCGTCACATCCGGATAGTCCGCGGCCGTTTCGATCACGACATCGCGCCAAAGCTGGCTCGTCTCGAGGACATTGGCCTTGTCGACCGAGCAGAGACGCTTGCCTCGACCCTGTGCGGCGCGGAAGGCGACGTGGGCGATCCGGCGCACTTCGCTTTCGCTGTAGGACATGATGTCATAGCCTTCGCGCGAACCGTCCGGCGCGGTGCGAAAGCCCTTCTCGCCAAAATAGACGTCGCCGTTGAGTTCGCGCACGATCAGCAGGTCGATTGCCGAGGCCACTTCGGGCCGAAGCGCGGAGTGGTCTTCCAGTCCCTTGAACACCTTTGCCGGTCGCAGATTGGCGAAAAGGGTCAGCTCCTTGCGCAGGCCCAGGATGGCCTGCTCCGGCCGCAAGTGACGTTCAAGCGCGTCACAGTCTGGATCCCCTACGGCGCCGAACAGGATGCCATCCGAATCCCGTGCAATGTCGAGCGTGGCCGAAGGAAGCGGGTGACCATGCGCCTTGTAGGCAGCGCCCCCGACAGGAGCTTCCTGAAGCGAAATGCCAAGGTCCAACGCTTCGATCACCCGAACCGCTTCCCGCGTGACTTCGGGACCGATGCCGTCGCCTGGCAGAACCGCAACCTTCATGGAAAAACCCCTCGCTAGCGCTCGATGCGCCTCAGGCGATCGAGCAGAATCGTGCGCAGCCCCATAACATCGCCGGTTCGATCGGCAAGAAGCCGGTTCCCGATCGCCCTGCCTTGTCGATCAAGCCGCTCGATTAGTTGAGACCACGATTCTTCTGTCGGCGGCATGCCGGCAAGGCCGTACCCGACCTCGCGCAGGAGCAGGGCTTCATACCCAACGAGAGCGCGGGCCCAGCCCCGTGCCGAGGGAGCATGGCAAATCGCATCGAGCAACGCGGCAAGCGCTTCATACAACGCAGCATAAGGGTGCCCCTCGGGCAGGGCGGCAGCGGTTAGGGCGGTGGCCCAGCTGATCCCGCCGCTTGCCAGCGGTTCGCCTAGCCAGGGGCCGCGGCTCGTGACAAGCTCGAGCCGCGCTGTTGGAAGTTGGCTGGCCGCTCTGGTTCGTATCTCGACATCGACGATATTTCCGGGGATCAGAACCGGGCGCAGGTCTCGTCCCTTCGCGCCGGGTATATATGCCGCCTGCAAGCCTTGCTCGGAGGTAAGAAGTCGTACAATTGCCCCATGCTCGCCATGCGCGCGCACCGAACACAAGATCGCAAGGGCGCGAAGGTTCATTGCACCGCTGTGCGTTTGATCGGGAACGGTGGCAAGCCCGACAATTTATGTCTTTGGAACGCGGGGCCTTGTGGAGTAGTTTGGTAGCCATGAAACAGCTTTTCCAGCATGCCGCGGTGACGGAAGGGGTAATCGTGCGGGTCGCGGTAAACTTCCTTCCCGAGCAGTCGCGCGTCGATGCGGGAAAGTGGTTCTGGGTCTACCACATCCGTATCGAGAATGATGGCGACCAACCGATCCAGCTGTTGACCCGGCATTGGCGCATCACCGATGGGCGCGGTCTCGTCAACTTCGTCGATGGGGACGGCGTGGTGGGTGAGCAGCCCTTGCTTCGCCCGGGACAATCGCACGACTATGTGTCCGGTTGCCCGCTCGGCACGCCGCAGGGCAGCATGCAGGGCCATTACACGATGCAGCGTGCCGATGGGACATTGCTGGAAGTCGCCATTCCGTTCTTTCCGCTGGCAGCTCCGGCTACGGCCAGTTGATCGTGCTGCAACGGACCTGCGCCTGACGGATTGACAAGCACGGCGCGGCACCGGAAGGGAGGCGCCATGAAGCGGACGCATCTGCCTCTCAATGGCCTTCGCGTGCTCGATGCAGCAGCGCGTCATCTGTCGTTCACCCGCGCCGCGGACGAGCTTGCCGTGACGCCCGCAGCCGTAGGACAGCAGATCCGAGCCTTGGAGGACCTTCTTGGGGTGGTGCTTTTTCGGCGCACATCCAAGGGGCTTGAGCTGACCGACGAAGCCGCAGCCGGCCTCGACGCCATTAGGGAGGGCTTTCTGCGCTTCGAAGAGGGCGTGCAGGCGATGCAGGCTGGGCAATCCAGCCACGTCTACACGATCGCTTGCCCACGGGATTTCTTTGCAGCGTGGCTTTCGCCGCGCCTCGCTGCGTTCCGTGTCGAACACCCACAACTGCGTTTCTTCCTCGTCGGCGGGGATGGAGACGTCGATTTCACGGAAGCCAATCTGGATCTGGCGGTGCGCTGGGCAGAGGGGCCGGGGGAACTCGAGGGTATACCCTTGGGAGTCTCCGACACGGTTGTCGTCAGCGCGCATGACGCTTCAGCCGACGCGCCGTGGATCGGCTGGCCGGGTGATCCCGCACCGGACGGCGAAGCGCGTGATGTCCAGTTCTCGGTCGGTGACGCCGGCACCGCGATAAGCGCGGCCGCTGCGGGCCTTGGGCGCGCTCGTGTTCCTTTGCTACTTGCCCAGGGAGCAATCGACTCGGGTCGGGTCGTTGCGACAGGCCATTCGGAAGCCAGCCGCAAGGGGTACTGGCTTGTCGCACCCCTGCCACAATGGCGGCAAAAGAAGGTCAAAGCCCTTATCGAAGCTTTGTCAGCCGCTTAATCCACCCGATCCCTGCGACAAATTGAAGACAATTCTTGACTTGCCGTTAACCTAGATGGTCCTAATCACGCCATATGGACGAGGCGTATAGGGAGAAGGTGGCAAGCCGGAGGCAGTCCATGGCTGCGGCTCGGCGCGTTGATTTGCGCCGTCTTCTGAACCGTCTGCGCATTTCTTTTCGTCAGCACCAGGGAGACGCGTTCACGCGTGCCTACGCGTTGTCGCTGTCTCGCCGGTTACCACTGCTGTACTTGGTGGTGGTTATCGATCTGGCGCTTCTAGCTTGGCGATTCTACGATCGTGCCCCGCTAGTGCTGACCGCGTTCGGGCCAGCGTTTGGTGTGTTTGGCGCGTCGCGGGCAATCTATTGGATGCCGAACCGCGTCGGCCGCCGCACAATCGAGCAGCTCCGCCACGACTTGGCCCGCATGGGGCGGATCGGCGGCTTCGCTGGTCTTCTGTTTGTAGGATGGGGGCTTTCGCTCTATCCCTACGGAGACAGCAACGCCCGAAGCCTGATCCACTACCTGCTTGCGGTCACGACCATATCGGGTGTCCTCGGCCTCGCCCATGCGCCGCAGACCGCGCTGCGAATCGCACTTTCGATCGTTGTGCCAAGCAGCCTGTTCTTCCTGCTCGCCGGGCACCCCAACGCTGTCTATGTTTCGTTGGTGCAGGTCATGGTGACGGTCATCCTGCTTTCCGTGACCTACGGCCATCATCGTGATTTCGTCCGGCTTGAACTGTCGCGCCAACAACTCATGCGCCGCGAACGTCAGACGGCGGCGCTCGCGAGCGAGGCTCATATGCTGGCGACAATCGATCCGCTGACGGGCGGCCTCAATCGCCGTGCCATTCTCGATCGACTTGACCGGGAAGCGTCTCATTCACAGCCCGGCGAGGCCAAGCCTTGGCTTGCCCTGATTGATCTCGATGGCTTCAAGCACGTCAACGATACGTACGGCCACGCTGCTGGCGACGAGGCGTTGAAGACAATTTCGCGGCGTATCGGCGAACTGCCGTTCATCCTCGCTCATGGACGTCTAGGCGGTGACGAGTTCGCCGTGATCTTCGATTCCGGACTCGAAGGGCCGGATGTCGCAGAGGCAGCTTGCGACCTCGTAGGCACGATACGGACCGAGATTCCGCACAATGGCGCAAGTCTTCGCCTTAGCGCATCGGTTGGCCTTCATCGTCTGTGCCATGAAGGGGTCAGCGGTGCGCTAGAGCGGGCAGATGCCGCGCTCTACAAGGCGAAGGATCGTGGAGACGGTTCCGTCATGCTGTTCGGGCCTGAGGATGAAGCGGCCTTGCAGGCAAGGATCGATGCAACGCGCAGGTTCAACGACTGCGCGCTCGAGGACCGGCTGAAGTTGCTTTACCAGCCGATCTTCGACGTGCCGGATGGACGCATCGTCGCGGTTGAGGCTTTCGCGCGTTGGTCGCCAGATGGTGTGACATGGCAAAGCCCCGCCACTTTCCTGGCGATTGCCGAAGCGACGCGGCGAACCGGGGAGCTGACCCGGCTTGTGCTGGCGCGCGCTCTCGAGGAATGCCGCCCGGCGGAGACGGGGGTCGGCATATCGGTCAACCTTTCCCCGCGCGATGTCGTGCGCGAAGGCGTTGCTGCGAACATCGCCGCGATCGTCAGGAACGCGGGTGCGTCACCGCAAAGTGTAACGCTGGAGGTTACCGAGCGGGCGATTCTGGCGGATCCGCGGCGTGCAGCCTTGCAGTTGCGTGCGTTTCGCGATTTCGGCTTCCGCATCGCGCTGGATGACTTTGGGGCCGGTTGGTCCAGCCTTTCGCAGCTGCGCGATCTTCCGCTCGACATGGTGAAGCTCGACCGTGCTCTCACGGCGGCGTTGCCTTCCGATCCTGGCGCGTGTGCCATTGTCGGAATGATCGTGTCATTGTCCTGGCAACTGGGAATAGACTGCATTCTCGAGAGCGTAGAGAGCGAAGAGCAAGTCGCTGCCGCTCGCGCGCTCGGCATTCGGCTGATGCAGGGGTATCATTTCGGTCGCCCGGCTACGATTTCCGAAGCGTTGGCGGTTACCCGGCGCGAGGTGGCCTGAACGGACCCGGCTTGGTCAATGGAAGTCGATGACCGTCTCGCGTGCAGAGCCGGGTGGAAGTACGCGCCGGAACAGTCGCCCGTGCTCGCTCCACAGCACCAGAACCAAAGACAACGAGCCTCCCACAAGCAGGGACAGGGCCAGCGGCACAGCGGTTCCGTCGTAGGCTTGCCCGACCAGCATGCCGACGAATGAGGCGATCGCCATGCGCAGGAAGGCCTGAACTGAGCTGGCCGCGCCAGCCATGTCGGCGAAGGGCTGAAGGGCGATCGAACTGAAGTTTGCCCCGATGAAGCCCATCAGGCAGACGTTCAGAGCCATCACGGGCAGGAACTGCCAAAGAGTTTCGTCAGGTTGAAGCGCCAGCCAGACCTGCAGACTGGCCGTGACGATGAACGCCAGAAGCGCTGTGTGGGAGACCCGCCGTGCGCCAAACCGTTCGACAATTCGCGAATTGGAGAAGTTTGCAAACGCCAGGGCAGTGCCGGTGATGCCGAAGCAGATTGGCATCATATCCCCCGCGCCGAAGTGCTCGCCGACGAGTTGCTGGACCGAATTGACGTAGCCGAACATGCCAGCCAGCACGAGGCTGGATCCGAGCACGTATCCGATTGAAGCCCGCGTGGTCGCAGCGCGGCTCATATTGGCAGCAATAGTCCTGGGCTGGATCGGTTGGCGGAACTCGCTGTGAAGCGTTTCCTCAAGCCGCAGCCACACCCACACACCCATAATGCTCGACAGCACTGCCAGTGTCGCAAAGATGAAGCGCCAACCTGCAAACAGCAGAATGGTCTGACCCAGCAACGGTGCAAGGATCGGCACGATCATGAAGACCATCGAGACGGTCGACAGCATGCGCGCCATGCGATCTCCATCGTGCCGGTCGCGGATGATCGCACTCGGAACGACGGTCAGGCCGGCGCATGCAAAGCCGTGAAGCACGCGCAATACCAATAGCGCTGTAAAATCCGTGACCAGAGCGCAAGCCACGGAGAGCACGACATAGATGGCCAGGCAGACAAGCGCCACCGCCCGGCGCCCGAATCGATCGGCCAGTGCTCCGGGCACAAGAGACCCGATCCCCGTCGAAAGAAGATAGCTGCCGACAATCAACTGCCGGCGATTTGGATCGCTTACGTGGAGATCGGCGGCAATCTGGCCAAGCGAAGGCAACATCGTATCGATGGCGAGCGCCTGCAGAGCCATCATCATGGCCATCATGGCGATGAATTCGCGATAGCCCATCGCGCTTCTTGCCGAGGCTCCATTGTGATTCTGCATGAGCATTGGCCAGGCCTTAATCAGCGAACTCTCGCCAAGCCAAGCCCTTATGCTGCATCGCGACCTGCTGTATGTAAGCGCATGGCCGAAGTTAGCGATGGCGATATCGGTGATTCCCAGCGCGAGGCAGAGGCCAGCGGACTGCGCAAGATCATCCACGTGGACATGGATGCATTCTACGCCAGTGTCGAGCAACGCGATGATCCGTCATTGAGAGGCAAGCCCGTCGCGGTGGGGGGATCGTCTGGCCGTGGAGTGGTTGCGGCCGCAAGCTATGAGGCGCGGAAGTTCGGCGTCCGCTCGGCCATGCCCTCGGTTCGCGCAGTTCGCCTTTGTCCGGACCTGATATTCTGCAAACCGCGATTCGATGTCTACCGCGCCGTCAGCCAGCAGATCCGTTCGATTTTTCTCGATTACACGCCGCACGTCGAACCGCTCTCGCTGGACGAAGCCTATCTGGACGTGACGGAAGATCTGAAGGGCGTGGGGTCGGCGACGAGGATAGCCGAACTCATTCGAGCGCGTATCCGCACGGACACCGGTCTTACTGCCAGCGCTGGTGTCTCCTACAACAAGTTCCTGGCGAAACTGGCCAGCGATCAGAACAAGCCGGACGGCCTATGCGTCATCAGGCCGGGAGAGGGCGCTGCGTTCGCTGCGGCGCTTCCTGTCAAACGCTTTCACGGAGTGGGCCCGCGTGGAGCCGAAAAGATGGAGCGTTTGGGGATCCAGACCGGTGCCGACCTGCTGGCATTCGATTTAGCCACGCTTCGCGGTCATTTCGGCAGCTTTGCCGATTATCTCTATCGCGCGGCGCGAGGGATCGACTTGCGCGCCGTACGCGCCGACCGTCCGCGCAAGTCTGTGGGCGGAGAAAGGACGTTCGACCGCGATCTGTCGTCGGGGACCGTGCTCCGAGAAACGCTCGAGACAATCATCGATATCGTCTGGGATCGCATCGAACGCAGCGGGGCGCGGGGGCGGACAGTCACGCTCAAGGTCAAGTTCGTCGACTTTCAATCGATGACCCGTGCACGTTCGGCCGCGCATGCAGTGGCCGAAAAGGCTGAGTTTGCGCAGATGGCTCGCGCCATATTGGACTCGATGTTGCCACTGCCCCAGCCGATCCGGCTGATGGGGCTGACACTCTCCGCATTGGAGGGAGCGGAAGATGCGGATGAGGTTGGCCTATCGGCAGCAGCGCCAGTTCCGGGCTCGCCTCAGGCTGAGCTTCCGTTCTGATCCGAACGCCAAGCCTGCCACATACCGATATAGTGGAGTGGCCCTTCGCAAGTGCGTTCAGGCAGAGCATCGAGCGCAAAGAATCGCGCCTCCTTCAATTCTCTGTCATCAATCTGTGGGGCATCGGCTGTGGTCCCGGCGACGAGCTCCGTCACATTGATCCACCCCTGCGCTGTCAGATTCGGGTGCGTGCCGAACCATATGGCATTCTCGAGCACGCAGCCGGTTTCCTCCTGCAGCTCGCGCCTTGCGGCCTGTTCAGGATCCTGACCGCGCCCTATCCCTCCACCCGGCAGCATCCACCAGTCGGGCCGATGGTAGCTGTGCCGGACGAGGAGTACCCGGCCAGCCGAATCGAACACGAGCACGCTGGCCCCGCGAACTCTGAGCTTGAGCATCCCCCATATCCGCAGACGCAGCGGCTGTGCCATGCGCAGGAGCAGCCTGTGTAGCGGTGCGGGAAGGCGAGAGAGCATGGGCAACCCTGTGCTGTACGCGGGCTCGACACAAGTCTGTGCCGGCACGAAACATCATGGTTTTCGATTGGTTAACGTCCTCGACGCGCAGCGTGCGCCCGCACAAGGTCTTGTCATGCTCATCACGTCGCTCCTTGCCGCCACGATCATCGTTTCGTCGCCCGCCCAGCCCAAGCAGCGCGCCGAGGCCCGGCCCTCCGACGAGCAGGCCCTGCGCTGCGCTGCCTCCAACGAGGTTCTGGCTGCAATGCTCGAGACCTCTGCAGACGCGAGTTCGGCCGATCGCGAAGACGCAGCGTTGTTCCGTTCCCGCGCACGCAACTGGCTGGCACGAACGTCCCAGCCCTCGTTCGCGGCTCGCTTCGAAAGCGCAACCGAGGCGTTGGCACGGCAGATTGTCAGCAGCGCCAGTCCCGCAGATGCGCAGGCTCTGCTCGAGAAGCGGCTTGGCGAATGTTTTGAGCCGGACACAGTTTCGCGCTCCTGAAGGGCTGCAAGCATAAGCCAGCGTTTGTAATTCCGGTCCGCCCCGTTATGGCTTGAGGTGTGGAGGGGCGGTGCAGGTGTGCCGCCACGAGCGGGGAACAGGCAGCTTGGCGCAGGCGGCAAGCATCGTACGCGTTGTACGCACGATAAAGGTTGCGCGGCTTCGCCCGCCAGCCTTGCGCGATCTTCTGTGGTGGTTGCTGGTTTCACTAAATGCGCTGTTCGGCGCGATCCTGTTCTGGACCTTGATCACTCCGCTTTCGCCAGTCGGGCAATGGCGTCCGTCCGCGGTACGCATGCCTTCGCTGGCGGAACGGGCCGCACTTTTTGCAACCGTCGATCCATTCAATCGGACCACGAACGCTGCGGTCGGATCTGATACTGCTGCGGTGACAAGCCTTGCTCTGACGCTTTATGCGACACGCGCAATGCCGGGCGGAGGCGGTAGCGCGATCCTCGCTGGCAGCGACGGTGTGCAGACGGTGGTCCAAGTGGGAACCGAAGTGCAGCCTGGGATCAAGCTAGTTGCGGTGGCCTTCGACCACGTAATCCTCACCCACAATGGTGCACGCGAAATGCTGTATCTCGACCAGTCTGGATCTGCTCCCACCGCGACTGCAGTGGTTGCGGCCAATCCGGTGAAGGCGACGGGCATGCAGCAGGCGGATACTGCCGGCGCTCCGATCACGGTGCAGAGCGTGCGTAGCGGGATCGGCTTCGGTCCGCGCGCCGCCGGTGGCCGCGTCGTGGGCCTTGAAGTGATGCCACAAGGTGATGGCAATGTGTTCCGGAATGCAGGATTCCAACCCGGCGATTTGGTCACGGCGGTAAACGGTCAGCCTGTCCGGGGGGCTGGAGACACTGCCCTGCTGGTCGGCGCGCTGCAGCCCGGTTCGACAGTGGCGATCACCGTTCAGCGCGGCGGCCGCCAGCTTCCCATTGCGATCAAGCTCGGACAATGAACCTGCGACATTTCTTCATCGCCCTTTCGGCAAGCGCCTTGCTCGTCCCGGGCGTCGCGTGCGCGCAATACACCCTCAACGTACGTGAGGCGGACATTCGCGCCTTCATCGCAGATGCTGCCGAAGTCACCGGTCGTACTTTCATCGTGGACGCGCGCGTGCAGGGCAAGGTCAGCGTGGTCAGCGACCGGCCGCTATCGCGATCGGAGTATTTCGAGGTCTTCCTTTCGACCCTGCGGGCCAACAGCCTGGTCGCAGTGCCCACCGGCAATGGCGCTTTCCGGATTCAGCCGGTGGAGGGCGCGGCGAGCCAGCCGATGCGCATCGGCAGCCGTGGTGCCGCGCGGAACCAGATGGTGACCGAGATTGTCCGCCTGTCGACGATCGATGCACCGCAGGCGGTGGAGACGTTGCGACCACTCGTCAGCAAGGACGGTTCGATCACGGCCAACAAGGCTGGTAACTCGCTGGTGGTGGTCGATTACGCCGATAACATCGCGCGGATCCGCGCGCTTGTCCGTTCGATCGATCGCGATCAGTCATCGACACGCACGGTAATGCTCGATCACGCGGGTGCTCGCGAAATTGCCACCGCGCTGGCCCAGCTTGTTCCGGCAGGGGGCGAAGGGGGCAGGTCATTGGCGAGCGTGGTTGCTGTCGACAGTTCCAACGCACTGCTTCTGCGCGGGGATGCGGCCACCATTGGTCGCCTTGAAGCGATGGCCCGGCAGCTTGACGCCCGGGCCGCACATGGCGGCGAAATCAAGGTTCTGTGGCTCGACTATGCCGATGCGGCCGTGCTCGTTCCGGTCCTGGAGCGCCTGGTGGGTGGCACGGGCGGTAGTGAAGTCGCATCGGGCTCGCAGGCACCGGTGTCATTGGGCGGCGTCGGCGGATCCAGCACGTCGACGGGGGGAACGCAAGGTTCGACAACCCCCGCGGGTGGACAGGCTGCAGGCGCGCAAGGCGTGAACCCCACCGGTGGAACGACCGGCGGGCTGGGTTCCGGTCCGATCAAGCTCGAAGGTGGCCGTGGAACCGCGACGATCACCCGGTATCCCGGCGCGAACGCCGTGATCATCGCTGCGCCTGCGGATGAACAACGCCGACTGACCGAGCTGGTCCGCCAGCTCGACGTGCCGCAGGAACAGGTGCTGGTCGAGGCGATCATCGTCGAGATTTCGAACGACGTTGCAAGGCAACTGGGCGTTCAGATGCTGCTTGGTGGCAAGAACATGCCATTTGCGGTCACGAACTACTCGAACGTGTCGCCGAACATCATCGATATCGCCGGCGGACTTTACGCGGACAAGCTGGATTCCACCACCACGGTGATCAATGGGAGCACCGTTACCACCACGACCAATTCGACGACCGGTGATCTGCTTCGCCAGAACGCAGCTAATGCGATCCTGGGCGCGCAAGGCGGTTTCGGCGGGTTCGTGACCGATCTTGGCAAGGATGGCGTTCTGGGTGCCCTGATCAACGCAGTTCAGTCCGACACGAATTCGAACATTCTCTCGACGCCGCACATAACGACCAACAACAACGTCCCTGCCTCGATCCTGTTCGGCAAAGAGATCCCGGTGGCCACCGGAGAGGCGCTGTCGAGCGCAAACTACAGCAATACCTTCCGGACCATCCAGCGCCAGAACGTGGGCATCGAACTTGATGTAACCCCGCAGATCAACGCGGGAAACCAGATCCGGCTGGACTTGCGCCAGCAGGTAAGTTCGATCGCGGGGCCGGTCTCGTCGTCCAACAGCGAACTGATCATCAACAAGCGCGAGATCAAGACGACAGTGACTGTCGGCGACCGTGAGATCGTCGTGCTGGGTGGTCTGCTTGACGACAATGAGCGCCGTACGATCGAGAAGGTTCCGTTGCTGGGCGATGTCCCTCTTCTGGGCGAACTGTTCAAGTCACGCGGCAAGAGCCACGTGAAGACCAACCTGATGGTCTTCATCCGCCCAACAATCATGCGCAATGGTGCGGACCGCGCGGCACTCACCGCCCGGCGGTACGGGGTGATCCGCAATGCCCAAAGCACCTTCGATCCCAAGCGCGAGCCCAACATCGATGAACTGATCGTCGACTATATGGGCGCTGCGCTGCCCGCCGTCCCGACATCTGCACCGGGGGATGCTGTCATTGCGCCCGGTGCGGGCAAGCCCTGACGCCATGGAGTCGGAGATGGCCGATCTGACCGAGATTGCGCCGGGCCTGTCGTTAGCCACTGGGCTCGATATCGCCGTGTCTCCAGCCATATCGTCGGTGCCTTACACCTTCGCTCGGGATCGAGGGTTGCTTGTAGAAGGCGGCGACGATGCTTTTGCCCACGTGGTGCGTCTCGAAGGCACCAATCCGCTACCTCTGCTCGAGCTTCGGCGGGTTCTTGGGCGACCGCTGTCCGTTCGTCAGGTTTCCTTGGCCGAATTCGAGAAGTTGCTGGCAACTGTTTATGCCATAGACGGAACCGCGGCAGCAATGGCTGGCGATCTTGGCATCGGCCGGGACAGCGCCGCTCTTGACCTCCCCAGTGCGGAGGATCTGCTCGACAGTGCCGATGATGCGCCCGCAATCCGCCTCATTAACGGGCTCATCGCGGAAGCGTTAAGGCAGGGGGTCTCGGATATCCATGTAGAACCCTATGAACAGGCGCTTGTCGTGCGCATGCGGATGGACGGTGTTCTGGCTGAAAAGCTGCGCATGCCGGCACATGTCGCACCGGTTCTCGTCAGCCGTATCAAGGTCATGGCCCGGCTCGACATTGCTGAACGACGCGTGCCGCAGGACGGGCGCATTTCCCTCTCTCTCGGTGGCCGGCTGATCGATGTGCGCGTTTCGACGTTGCCCAGCCGCGCTGGCGAACGGGTGGTCCTACGGCTTCTCGACAAGGAAAACGCAGGTTTCGATCTCGCGCATCTCGGACTCGATGGGCACAGTCGCGACGTCCTGACCCGCGCTCTTGCCGAGCCCAATGGCGTCATTCTCGTCACCGGCCCGACCGGGTCGGGCAAGACAACCACCCTTTATGCCGCCCTGCGTCTGCTGAACGATGGTGCGCGCAACATCCTTACGGTGGAAGACCCGGTCGAATATGCCGTCGATGGCGTTGGGCAAACGCAAGTGAACGGAAAAGTCGGCCTGACGTTCGCAGCAGGTTTGCGCGCAATACTGCGACAGGATCCTGATGTGGTCATGGTCGGGGAAATCCGCGATCGCGAAACGGCGGAAATTGCAGTTCAGGCAGCCCTCACGGGCCATCTGGTGCTGTCGACCGTTCATACCAACGATGCGGTGGGCGCGGTCACCCGGATGCGGGACATGGGGGTTGAAGCGTTTCTGCTCGCATCGACACTTCGCGCCGTCTTGGCGCAAAGACTTGTGCGCAGGCTCTGTCATCATTGCAGCTGCGAGCGTCCACTCGATCCAAGTCTTGCAAACTTGCTGGGGCTGAAGGAAGGCCGCCTGGTACGCGATGCCGTCGGCTGCGACGCCTGCGACAACACCGGATTTTCCGGGCGAATCGGCGTGTTCGAAGCTCTGCGGGTTGACGACCAACTGCGCCGCATGATCCTGGCGGGAGAAAGCGAGCAAGCCATCTCGCGTCACGTTTTCGCGGACGCGCCAAAGCTCGCCAAGTCGGCCCGGCGGCTCGTCAAAGAAGGGCTGACCAGCCCGGCCGAAGCTGCCCGTATCCTGCGGCAGGAGGGGTGATGGCGCGCTTTGCCTATCACGCCATCGATGTGAAAGGACAGGAGCGCCGCGGAGCGGTCGACGCCCAGGACGAGCCCGGCGCCATTGCCAAGCTGGGCCAACGGCAATGGCATGTCCTTTCCGTCAGTGCCGATACGGCAACCTACGTCCACGACGCCTCATCGCGCACGGACGGTTCTCGCTGGTTGGCGCGTCGCCTCTCTGCGAAGCAGCTGGCTTTATTTACGCGCCAATTTGCTTCGCTGATGCTGGTGGCTCCACTCGAGGAATCGCTGAGGACCATTGCGCGGCAGACCGAGAAGGAGAAAGCTCGCTTCATACTCGGCAACGTCCATGCCGGCATCGTCGAAGGCTTGCCTTTGGCCGAAGCGATGCGGCGCGAGGAGCCGAGTTTCCCCCCGGTCTATCGCGCGATGATCGCAGCGGGAGAAAGCTCGGGCAGTCTGCCATCGATCGCGATGCGGCTGGCAGATATGCTGGAGCGGCAGGCAACGGTACGTGCGAAGATCGTGGCCGCACTTGCCTATCCAGTGGTGCTTTCTCTCGTCGCTATCGCGGTGGTTTCCGGCCTGATGATCTCTGTCGTGCCGCGGGTGGTCGAGCAGTTCGACAACGCCAGCCGGCAGCTGCCTTTGCTGACGCGAACCGTCATCGCCCTTTCGCAAGCGATGGCCAACTGGTGGTGGGCCATGCTGCTCGCTTTGGCCTTGGGCGGCGCCGGCTTTCTGCGGGGCTTGCAGCAGCCAGGCTTCCGGCTTCGGGTCGATGCCGCCGTGCTGGGCTTGCCCTTCGTCGGCCGCCTGGTCCGCGACGTGCACGCGGCCGGACTTGCGCGAACACTCGCCACGATGATCGAGGCGCGCCTGCCGCTGGTCGACGGTTTGCGATTGGCAACACGCACGGCTTCCAACACGGTTCAGCGAAATGCACTCGGGATCATTACCGAAAAAGTGCGGGCCGGCGGGGCCCTTTCGACAGCCTTGCGCGAGGCAGGGACCTTTCCCCCCTTGATGGTATATCTTGCAGCGAGCGGAGAGTCTGCCGGACAACTCGCGCTGATGCTCGAGCGTGCCGCCGATTACCTCGAACGGGAGTTCGAAAGTTTTACGGCAACCGCCATGGCGCTGCTGGAACCTGCGATCATTGTCGTCATGGGGGTCGTCGTCGCGCTCATCATTCTTGCGATCCTGCTGCCGATCCTGCAGCTCCAGAACCTTACCGGACTATGATCATGTACGTACGAACTGACGCCGCCACAGCGAAACTGCCAGTCAATCGCAGAGAGTCCGCTGCTCAAGCTTCAGCGCATAGGAGCAGCGAGCAGGGATTCAGCCTTGTTGAACTGATGGTCGTCCTGTTCATCATGGCGCTGCTGGCCGCTGTGGTTGCGTACAACGTGATCCCGGTGGGCGACAAGGCGAAGGTCGTTGCCGCCCGTGCAGACATCGCCACGCTCGACCAGTCGCTCGAGATGTATCGACTCGACCTCGGTACGTATCCTTCGCAGGGAGAGGGACTGGCCGCATTGCGTCAACCGCCGGCAGGGCTCGCAAGCCCTCAGGATTATCGCAGTGGGGGCTACATCAAGGACTTGCCCAACGATCCCTGGGGGCACCCTTACCAGTACAAGGTGCCTGGTGAAGAAGGCCGGCCGTTCGAAGTCTTTTCGCTTGGCGCTGATGGTCAGCCTGGAGGATCCGGGCTCGACGCCGACGTGACCGCAAAAAAGGACTGACACAATTTCGGTGCCCACTCCTGATGGCGTGATAGTCCTGCTGCCTGCGGTGCCCGGGGCGCCCTGGCATTGGTGTGCCGTCGCAGCAGGCGCACTGGGCGAAGAGCGTCAGTGGGCCCCAGGTGAGGACGTGCCGTGGGAAGGGGGAACCCAGGCCACAGCACTGGTTCCGGCGGAGATGGCGCCGGTCACGGATAGCCAGTTGCCGGACTTGCCCGTTGCGCAGGCTCTGGCTGCAGCCCGCATTTCTGCCGGAAGGGGTGAGCTAGAAGAGGATCGACATGTCGCGGTGGCCGCACAAGACGGGCGGCTCCTGACTGCCGTCACGAGCCCGGATCTTATGGACGGCTGGCTCGCCACCCTGATCGCGAGCGGTCTCTCGCCCAGAGCGATTGTCCCTGCCGCACTTTGCTTGCCGCGCCCCGACGAAGGAGCGCTCATCGCGGAACTGGGCGGTCAGACCCTTGTTCGAACACCGCACGCTGCTTTTACAGGAGAAGCTGCGCTCATTGACGCCTTGGCGGAGCAGCTGCGTGCCATGTCCGGCAACGAGATCGAGGCCGCGCTTCTTGCACTACACGCTTCACCCGCGCTGGACTTGCGGCAAGGGCGTTACGCCCCCCGGCGTGTTTCCTACTTCACGGTCGCTGACTGGCTGCCTCTAGCCAGGCTGGCCGCCAACGCTGCGCTTCTGGCGCTGCTGGCAATGTTGACGATCATCGTCCGTCTTGACCTTGATGCATCGGCACGGGAGCAGCAGGCCGTTGCGAAAGTGCAGCAGCGCTTTCCATCGGCAGTCAATCTGGACACGGCCGAGCGGCTGGTGACCGCTGCTTCGGCGCGGCAGGGCGCGGGAGCCCAAAGTTTTTCGGCGCCGATGGCGGCGTTGTTGTCAGCCATTTCCACTGTGCCGGGTGTGGCGGTCCGCGATATCGCATTCGATGGGCTCGGATCGCTCAGATTTACGGCGGCAGCAGCAAGGGCGGAGGATATCAACACGGTGCTCCGGACGTTGCAGCATCAGGGCTGGAAGGTCACCGTGCCGCCCAGTCTGGCGCCGGATCCCACGGGCGCAACAGTGGCCGCAATCACACTGAGGGCGGAATGATGCTGGCAGGGGTCAGGCAATGGAGGTCGCAGCTTACGCGGCGCGAGCAGCGGCTGATCGACTTTGCGGTGGCACTCACGGCGCTAGTCGTGCTGGTTTGTGGCATCGTGCTTCCCGTTGGCGCAGGCTTCGACGCAGCAGCGACGCGGCACACCGATGCGGTTCGCAGGAGCGCGAAGCTCCTCGAGGCGGTCGATGCGATCGATCGAAAGCCCCACAGATTGCAGCGCGGCGCGCCAAATCTTGATCAGGCTCTGTCTCGGTCGGCACAGGCTGCAGGGCTGATGATCCAATCCAATGACAGACAGGGCAGCGGGCAGGTACACGCCAGCCTTGTCGGGGCAAATTCGGCGATGGCGCTGTCATGGCTGGTTCGATTGGATGGCGACGGGCTTCGAATCGTCAATCTTGCAGTACGACCTTCCAACGATGGTACGGTCGTGCTTGATCTTGTTATCGATCGACCATGATCGGGCGCCTTGTTGTCTTGCTGGATCGACGCATGCCGCGCGGCGCAGTGGCAGGGATCGCGGTCCTGGTCGCTTTCTCTCTCGTCCTCACGCTGCCGCTCCGGCTTGTCGCGGGGGCGGTGCCGGGTCTTTCCGCGCGCGAAGCGGAAGGCAGCGTGTGGCACGGCGTTCTTCGCGAAGCTCGGATTGGACCATTCGCGGCGGATACGCTCGAAGTTCACTTGCGACCGCTCCCGCTCCTCGCTGGAAAGCTGGAGCTTGCTATCGCAACTCGCAGTCTCGAAGCATCCTGGGCGTTCAAGGGAAAGGTCGGACCAACAGGGCTCGCCGACCTCGACGGCACGCTTCCGCTAGCAGGCGGACTTTCAGGGCTGCCGATCGACAGCGCCTCGTTCTCGGAATTTGGCGCCGTGTTCGACGCGAACGGATGTCAACGCGCTGGCGGCATGCTCTCAATTTCGGTTGCGATCCCCGGCAGCACAAAGCTTGATCTGTCGGGTAGCGCGCACTGTTCGGGAAGGGACCTTGTCATTCCGCTACGCGGCGCAGGCGGAATGGAGCGACTTGATCTGCGAATCTTGCCTGATGGCCGGTGGCAGGGCGACTTGGCTGTTGCAGGGATATCGGGGGAAGTCCAAGCGCAGCTGGCCAAGAGCGGCTTTGCCGCTCGCCCCGGTTCGACCGATATGGTGATGCGGGCGAGCGGCAAATTCTAGCGCTATATTAGCTCGCAATCTCTGTCAGGAACCAGACGCGCTTTTCTGCCTGGTCGGTCCAGTCGTCGGCCATACCTTCGGTCGCATTGTCGCCCGCCTCACCGGCGGCTGCTTTCACGGCGCGAATGCGCTCGACGAGCGTGGCATTGTCGTCGCGCAGCGACTTGATCATCGCGAGTGCATCGACCTTGGCGCGATCGTCATCCTTGATCACGGTCTTGTCGGCAATTGCGCCGATCGAGGTCAGGGTCGTCCCGCCGTTCTTGCGGACGCGCTCGCCGATGATGTCGGTCAGACCGAACAGCTCGGCCGACTGCTCGTCGAACAAAAGATGCAGGTCGCGAAACTGTGGGCCGGCGACATGCCAATGATAGTTCTTCGTCTTCAGATAGAGCGCGAAATAGTCAGCCAGCAGCCCGTTGAGGCTGTCGATCAGGGCCTTCTTGGCATTGTCACCCGGCATGATAATCCCCTTTGCATGATTGGGCCTTGCTGTGGTCGGCCGGTTATACGCCGTCGGCGCAGAAAGGTTTCATGCAAATGGCGGATGGCACTGATCGGCAGTTTCAATCAGGGAACAGGTTTAGCAATCCTCAGGAGCAAGGCTCCCATAGCTGCCGACAAAACGGATCCGGCCAGAATCCCGATTTTTGCCTCTTCTGCGAGGTCTGGATGTTCCGGGAATGCTAGTCCGGCGATAAACAGGCTCATCGTGAACCCTATGCCGCACAGAACGGCCATGCCCCAAAGGTGCATAAGGCTGGTTCCGGCCGGCCGAGAGGCGATGCCCAGCTTTTCCGAGACCAGCAACGCCATCAGCACGCCAACCTGCTTGCCGATGAACAGGCCTGCGGCGATGCCCAGCGGCAGAGGGGCCAGCGCAGATCCACCATCCGCACCGATCAGGGAAACGCCTGCGTTTGCGAGCCCGAACAGCGGGACGACGATGAAGCCGTTCGGAGCGACCAATGCGTGCTCCAGGCGCAGGAGCGGACTGTCATGCTCCGCATTCAAGGCCATTGGTACGGTCAGTGCGGCAAGCACTCCGGCAACCGTTGCGTGGATGCCCGAATGGAGCACAGCAAACCAAAGAACAACGGCCAGCACAATGAAGGGCCAAGTTCGACGCACCCCTGAACGATTCAGGGCGATCATGGCCATCAGCACCACGGCTGCCCAGCCCAGCCAGCTAAGGCTGATCTTGGCGGTATAGAACAAGGCGATGACTGCAACCGCGCCAAGGTCATCGACGATGGCGACCGTTAGCAGGAAAAGGCGCACGGAAGGCGGGATACGCTTTCCGACGAGCGCGAGGACGCCCATTGCAAAGGCAATATCCGTTGCAGCCGGGATGGCCCATCCGGCGTGCAGGTCGGGTCGGTCGTAGGTCACGGTCAGATAGACCAGCGCCGGCACAGCCATGCCGGCAATGGCCGCAATCACCGGGAGGCGCCGCCGCTGAGGGTTTGCCAAGGCGCCAGTGATGACCTCACGCTTGATTTCGAGCCCCACCACGAAAAAGAACACGGCCATCAGAGCATCGTTGATCCAAAGATGGATGGTGTTGAGCTTTGCGATGGGCGTCCAAGGCAGGACATGATGCAGCAACTCGTGCCATTCATGGGACAGGGGCGAGTTGGCGAGACCGAGCGCAATGGCTGCGCATGCCATCAGAACGAGGCCGGGAGCTGCCTCGCTTGCCAAAATTATTTCCATCCCGCTTCGAGACTTTTGGTTTTCTGCCATATTCGAACCAAATCCTCGTTAAGCTTGCGTTGTCATTGCGCCATCTGCGGGCATACTTGCAGGCTTGTACGAATGTCGTCAAACGGCAGGGGCCCACGAAATGACGCCGTTGACCATGGCCTTCGACTTGCTGGGCAGGATCCAGCATGAGCTGCTGCTTTTTGCTGGCGTCTGGTTTGCCGTGGGCGCCATCGATGAATGGGGCGTCGATATCCTTTGGCTCTGGCTTCGACTGACGGGGCGGGTCGGAACGGGAGCGGTACGCGAGCCAAGCAGTGCGCCACTGCGCGGAGTAGCTGCCGTGCTAGTGCCCGCTTGGCATGAATCCAATGTTGTCGGCGCGATGTTGTCGCATTGCCTCGCCGTCTGGCCCCAGCGAGAACTGGTGATCTACGCCGGATGCTATCGCAACGATGCCGAGACGGTGATGGCCATTGTCAACGTCGGGCACGATCCCCGCCTGCGGATTGTAGTGCACGATCAGGATGGACCCACGACCAAGGCCGATTGCCTGAACCGGCTGTATGCCGCCATGCGCGAGGACGAGGCGCGGGGCGCTCCACACGTTCGAAGCGTCATCCTTCATGATGCCGAGGACATGGTCCATCCGGATGCACTCGTTGCACTGGACAGGGCCTTGGACACAGCCGACTTTGTGCAGTTGCCCGTTCGGCCCGAACCGCAGGCTGGATCGCGATGGATCGCGGGTCACTATTGTGACGAGTTTGCAGAAAGCCACGGCAAGGGCATGGTGGTCCGCGACTGGCTTGGAGTTGGCCTTCCGGCAGCTGGCGTTGGCTGTGCCTTCAGGCGCGACGCCATTGAAGCGATTGCCACCCGGCGCGGAGCAGCTGAACCTTTTGCTGCCGAATGCCTTACCGAAGACTACGAATTCGGTCTCCTTGTCGGCGAAATCGGGAAGCGAGCAAAGTTCCTTCGTCTGCGCGATGCCGACGGTGCGCTTGTTGCGACGCGTGAGTTCTTTCCCGGGACATTGGTCAGCGCCGTGCGTCAGAAGACCCGCTGGCTTCACGGCATAGCCTATCAGGGATGGGAAAGACTGGGATGGAGCGCACGGCCGCTTGAGCTGTGGATGCGATTGCGCGATCGGCGCGGGCCGCTGACGGCTATGGTGCTCGCCGTTGGCTATCTGCTTTGCGTCCTTGCGCCGGTGACAATGATGGCAGCGTGGAGCGGCCTGTGGACGCCACCTCCGGTTGATCCAGCCATCCGAGCCCTTCTCATTTTCAACTTTGCCGCTCTCGCTTGGCGAGTGGGAATGCGGGTTGCCTTCACGACTCGGGAATACGGCTTGCATGAGGGGCTCTGCGCCATCTTGCGGATGCCGCTCGCAAACGTCGTGGCGATCATGGCGGGGCGGCGGGCCCTTTCGGCCTACGTCGCTACGCTTCGAAGTGGGGCGGTCACGTGGGACCATACCACCCACATCGGTCACCCTTCGATCTCGTCGGTTTCCGCGCAGTGATTGCAACGATCGCGGTCAGTCCATCGCGACGACGGGGGCAGCCCTTGCTGGCGCTGCTGGCGATCATCGCGCTTTGGGTGGGAATGCGCGCTGTCCTCATTGCTTCCAGCGCTGAGGAGGCCGGTTTTTTGCCTAAGCGAGGCTTCGAGCGCCGAAGTGCGCCAAGTGTTCGACGGCCGCCTGCCGCAATGCTGAGCGACATCCATCACCTCGAGGGCCATGCGCCTGGATCGACGCATTTCCGGGAAAGGCACAGAACACCATCGGCGACCATTTTCGAACTGCCACCAAAGCTTGCCAATTCTTCGTCCGTAGCCGCAGAGACCGAAACCGGGCCCCGATCAGCCTTGGTCGGAGATGGGACTTGCCGCAGCGACACGCCGGCCAATTGCGAACGCGTTGGCGACATTCGGCCGAAGCTCGCTGGCAGCGCATCCGCGTCCGGCCAAAGATGGTCTGGCGATGCGTGGCTGTTCCTTCGAGGTGGCGGTGGTCGTGAAGGGGCATTGGCATCTCTTATGCCCTCCTACGGTGCAAGTCAGTTCGGCGTGGTTGTTCGCCGAAGCTTCGGCCCTCGACCTCGTGGTGCTGCCTTTGCTTATTTGCGCATCGCAGGTGCCACGACAGGTGAAGATGGCCAGGCTGCAGCAGGTCTTGGTCTTCGGCCTTCGGCTGGGTTGCCCGTAGCTTTCCTGGCAGAGGCGCGCCTGCAGAAGGAGCAAGATGCCTCCCGCGTGGCACCCGCACTGGCAGCGGTGAGCGAGATTCCGCCCGTCGGGATGCCGCTCGGATTGGAGGCGACGATCTACGCACAGGGTGGTTGGGTCGGCGGTCGAAATGCAACCCCCTTCTTCGACGCGCAGGCCAACGTGGAAAAGCCGTTTCCGCTCGGCGCGATGGATACTGAGTTGCGCCTGGGGGGCGGTGTCTGGACCGGCGGGCAGCGCGGCGCGGCGCGGCTCGATATTGGGCCGAGGGCTGCGCTCAGATCGAGAGTCGCTGGCGTGCCACTTCAGGCGGCACTCGATTGGCGGTTTCGAGTGGCAGGCGATGCGCGGCCCGGATCCGGCCTCGCCTTGACGCTTTCGACCGGGTTCTAGGCCGGCGGGTGCGAAAAAGAACCGGCTCCGGCGTTTCCTTGGTCGCCCGGCTGCGCTAGCGAAGGGGGGAGATGGATGTCTACCTTCCCATCGCCAACCTTGCCGTCAATGGCCTGGTGATTATCGGGCTGGGCGCGCTGACCGGCCTGCTTTCCGGCATGTTCGGTGTCGGGGGCGGCTTTCTAACGACGCCCCTCCTCATTTTCTACGGCGTTCCACCCACGGTCGCTGCAGCATCGGCAGCCAGCCAGGTGACAGGGGCCAGCGTTTCGGGCGCATTTGCCCACGCCAGGCGCGGCGGCATCGACTACCAGATGGGCGCGGTGCTGGTTGCGGGCGGCGTGATCGGAACCGGCATCGGTGCCCTGCTCTTCCGTTTGCTGCAGGCACTTGGCCAAATCGATACGGTCATCAATATTCTGTACGTCCTGCTGTTGGGCGGGATCGGTGGATTGATGGCCCATGAAAGCGTTGCCGCTCTCCGTGCGCAGCGACTCGGTGTTCCGGTCCCAGCAAGAAAGCGGCGTCATCATCCGCTTGTGGCGAGCCTGCCGCTGCGTTGGCGGTTCTACCGTTCGGGCCTTTACATATCGCCTCTCGCGCCGCTGCTGTTGGGAATGGCCACCGGCATTCTGACGATGCTGATGGGCATAGGCGGCGGCTTCATCCTTGTGCCAGCCATGCTCTACATCCTTGGCATGGGGGCAAGCGTTGTCGTCGGCACTTCGCTCTTCCAGATCCTGTTTGTCACGATGGCAACGACGATGATGCACGCGCTGACCACGCGCGCTGTCGACATCGTTCTCGCCTCGCTTCTCCTGCTCGGTTCGGTGTCCGGGGCGCAGATCGGCGCTCAATTTGCGCAGAAGGCGAAGCCAGAACAGCTTCGGTTGATCCTGGCGATCATTGTCCTGGGTGTTGCAGTCCGCATGGCGCTTGGGCTCGGTTATCGGCCGGATGAAATCTACACGCTGGTGCCGCTGTGATGCGGTGCGCATTTCTGTTGATCATCCTTGTCCTGATCGGTGGAGCGCGAGAACCTGTGCTCGTACCCGAGATATCCCAGCACGAGATACAAGTCAGGCAAGGCTTTACGGGCGCAGACCTTTTGCTCTTCGGCGCCATTCTGTCGCCAGAAGGCACCCGTGCCGCACAAGGGACGGATATCGTCGTCGTGCTCGAGGGGCCGGCCCGCTCCATCGTATTGCGTGAAAAGCAGAAGGTTGCGGGCATCTGGGTCAACGCCGACAGCACCGAATTCCGCTCAGCTCCGACGTTCTTTGCGGTTGCAGCAACCCGGCCAATTTCGCAGATCGTAGATGACAAGACTGCGGCAATCTACGAACTGGGGCTCAAGTGGCTCCAGCTTTCACCGATTGGCGTAATTGATCCCAGCGAACAGCAGCGTTTTGCGGCTGGTTTGGTGGACCTGATGCGGCGGCAGGGGCTTTATCAGGAAGACGATGGCGCCGTGCACACCAGCGGCGACGTGCTGTATCAGGCGCGTATATCTCTGCCATCCAGCGTGCAGACCGGAACATACACCGCCGAAACCTTCGCCATACGGAACGGAAAGGTGGTGGCGTCCGCCATAACCCGGGTCGAGGTGAAAAAGGAGGGTTTCGAGCGCTTCGTGGCCCTGAACGCGGAAAACAACGGTCTGATATACGGGCTATTTGCGGTCCTGCTGTCTGTCGGCATGGGATGGCTCGCGGGACGATTGTTCGCGCTGGTCTGACCGGGTGCGAGGGGCAAATTTAGCCGGTTGTTAACCCTGCTTGGACTAGCCTAGGCCGGTAACAGCGTGCCTGCGCGCGCAAGGGGCAGGGCTTACCAATGACCGAGATGATCGTGCAGGGCTTCACTGCCACAGTCGCGAGCGAGGACAATGCCCGCCAGCCAATCGGTTCGGTGATCGATGTCGCCGGGTCTGGCAGCCAGATTGCGCTAGACCTCAAGCGTCTTGAGGAATGCATGGCGGACGCCGATCCTTCGGTATCGCTGTCTGGCCAAGTGGGCAGTCAGATCAAGATCCGGGTCGGAAATTCGTGGCTTCTGGCCAGCGTCCGGACGCAGCGTCACGAAAGTGGCATGAGCGACTGCATCGTCGCACGGGTCGATTTCCTTGGGGAGGGCGAGGAAGAGCGCCTGACGGGGCGGATCTTTGCTTTCCGTCGTGGCGTGACCCGCTATCCGATCCCGGGCTCTCTGGTCTATCCCGCCACCAGTGCGGACTTGCGTCAGATCTACGCCAGTGATGGCCGGGCCAACGTGTCGATCGGGACGGTTTTTCCTAGCCGTGACATCCGCGCCGGGCTTTACGTCGATGCCCTGCTCGGCAAGCACTTCGCGTTGCTGGGTTCGACCGGTACGGGCAAATCGACGAGCGCATCGCTCATCCTTCATCGCATCTGTGAGACTGCCCCGCAGGGCCATGTCGTGATGATCGACCCGCACGGCGAATATGGGCAAGCATTTCGCGGCATCGGGCAGCTGCTCGACGTGTCGAATCTGCAGATGCCGTACTGGTTGATGAACTTCGAGGAGCATTGCGAGATATTCCTCACCACGAGCGGTGCGGACCGGCAAATCGATGCGGACATTCTGGGGAAGTGCCTTCTGGCCGCACGCCAGCGCAATCGCCTTGCCGAACAGATCGGCAAGATCACCGTCGACAGCCCGATTCCCTACCTGCTATCGGACCTGGCCCAGATCCTTTCCAACGAGATGGGCAAGCTGGACAAGGGCACGAATTCGATCCCCTACATGCGGATCAAGTCCAAGCTGGACGAGATCAAGAACGACCCGCGCTACCAGTTCATGTTCTCCGGCATGCTTGTGGGAGACACGATGAGCGAGTTCATCTCGCGTGTCTTCCGCCTTCCAGCCGATGGTCGTCCCATTTCGATCATCGACGTTTCCGGCGTGCCAAGCGACATTGTGTCGACGGTCGTGGCGGTACTCAGCCGGCTTGTCTTCGACTACGCAATCTGGTCGCGGGACGAAGAGACGAGGCCGGTGCTGCTGGTTTGCGAAGAAGCGCACCGCTATGTGCCCAACGAGAAGAATGCAGACGGTTCTTCCGTCGGTCGGATCCTCTCCCGCATCGCCAAGGAGGGCCGCAAGTACGGCGTCAGCCTGGGCCTGATAACCCAGCGACCATCCGACCTGGCCGAGGGCGTGCTTTCGCAGTGCGGCACGATCATCGCTATGCGCCTCAACAACGAGCGAGATCAGGCTTTCGTGCGCGCCGCCATGCCCGAAGGGGCGCGCGGATTCCTCGATTCCATTCCCGCGTTGAAGAATCGGGAATGCATCATCTGCGGCGAGGGCGTCTCGATCCCTGTCCGCGTCACTTTCGACGAACTCGATGCACCGCTGCGGCCAGCATCGGATGATCCGTCGTTCGCACAGCTCTGGTGCAAGAGCGGTGGCGAGGAGGCCTCGGTCGAGCGGACAGTTCAGCGCTGGCGCGCACAGTCCCGATAACAAAGACCTAGACCGCTGGAGCCATCCGCCCGGCGCTGTCGCCATCGACGTGGGTTTCCTCGGCGCATTTTTCCGGGGCAACCGCTCTAGCCTGCGCTCGCCAGCCAGATCGCCGATAAGCGATGAATGCAAGGATCATCGATATTGTGGATCCCACCGTGAAGGACAGCCACAAGGCATCCGATCCCAACGCACCGCGGGCCAGTGCATAGAAACCGAGCCGTACCGGGTACATGCTGATCGTAAGAATGATGAGCGGTGCGAAAACCACCCCGCCTGCTCGCATGGTTCCGAAAAGCACGATCGTGACGCCGAAAAGGATGTAGGTCCAGATCGCCAGGTACTGGATGTGCCGTGCCAGTTCCACAGCCGGGCTGCTCGCGCCGAGAAACAGGCCCAGGACGGGGCGATCGAAGAGCAGGATAAGGGCCGTCAGCGTGCCGGTCATTGCAAGGTTGAGGACGATTCCTGCCTTGGTGATTTTCCCGAGCCGCTGGGTAAGCCCCGCACCGATGGTCTGCGCTGCCATGGCCGATACGGCGGCCGAAATCGCCATGGCTGGCATCTGCACGTAATTCCACAATTGCAGCGACGCTCCATACGCCGCGCTGAAAGTGGCTCCCTCGCGATTCACCAGGCCGACCATGACGATCCCCGCCACCGAAATGATCAGCATCTGGGCGCCCATCGGCAGGCCTTTCCCGATGATGTAGCGTAACTCGCTCGGCTGAGGGATCAGATAGCCGATTTCGGCTTGTCGCAACCGCAGGGGCAGGTTGCGCGCGTAGACATAGACAAGGAGCGACACCATCGACACGATCGACGCAATCGTCGTTGCGACCGCCGATCCCGCGATTCCAAGCTTTGGAAATGGCCCGATTCCGTTGATCAGAAGGGGATTGAGCCCCACGTCCAGCGCGACCGAAAGTATCATGAAGCGCAGCGACGTTTGGGCGTCTCCTGCACCGCGCAGGCCCATTCCGATCATCAGCGTGATCATCGATGCCGGCATCGAGATGAAGATCACGCGCAGGTAATCGAGCGCGTAGTGAAAGACCTCCGGCGGTGTAGCCATCGCGCGCAAAAGTGAAGGTGCCAGCATCCAGCCCGCCGATGCCACGATGATCGCCAAGCCGACGCATAGTCCCAACGCACTGCCGAACGTGCGGCGCGCCGCATCAATGTTCCCGGCGCCAAAGGCCTGACCGACCTTGATCGTGGCGGCCATCCCGAAGCCGAACACGCCGGCAAACACCAGGAACATGATCACATTGGCGTTGGCCGTGGCGGCAAGAGCATTTTCACCCAGCAACCTGCCCACCCAGACCGCGTTGACCGAGCCGTTGAGCGATTGCAGCACGTTCGAAAGCAGCGTGGGAGCCGAAAATGCGATGAGGGTGCGCAGAATGGGGCCGCGCGTCAGGTCTCGATGCCCGGCGCGAACGGGAGTGGCTGCCGGGGCGTCCATAGGGTTAGTCCTTCTTGGTCAGTGCAGCCAGCGCCGCGAAGGGGCCGCTGGATGGATCGCCGGCCAGGTTGTGCTGGATCCGCGCGCGGTCCGCCTCGGGTCCCTCGGCGAAAGGATCGATCGCCAGCGCAAGGCTCTGGGCGATCGCTTCGCCAAGATCGATCGTTAGGCCCTCGAACTCGATCTCATCGCATTCGTTCGCAGTTATCTCGAGCTCTTCGTCGGGCGCATGGTGGCCGGGTGGCACGAAGCGAAGGTTCACCGGCTCTTCGACGTGGACGTTGAAATCCTCGCCGGAAATCGCGCAAGCCTGAACGATGTCGGCCACAAGAAGGCCGGAAGCGAGAACGTTTTCGCCTTCCCGGACCAGCACGAGTTCGGCGTGCAGCGAATCAACGGCGCTGATAGCGAAGCGTGCGGCAAGACGGCGCCGCTCGTCTGCGTCAGGCTCCAGCACGATCGGCGCGTCGGTAACCTGGCGCAGATCGATCACCCGGCTGAACTCTGGGGCAGGCGCGCTCACTTCCCGATCTCCGCGGCAAGAACCCGGTGCGCCGGTTCAAGCGCCAAGCCTGCTGCGAAGGCCCGGATGCGCTGGGCAACCAACAGCGGATCCGCGCCTTCTACTAAGGTGACATTGCGCGACACCGCTTGGGCGAGCGGCTGCTCGCCCGCCGCCAGTGCTTCCCTGTAGGCGCCGAGGCGACCGCCCAGCGTGCTCATCAGCTTGCCGACATGCTTGCCAACCATGAGATCCCCCACGCCGCTTTCACGAAGTTGCCCATCCATGTCCTCGACGAACAGCTCGGTGAGGCGCACGGACGGCTCGATAAGCTCCTTGTCCCTTTCCATGCGCAGCAGCACGACGCTCAGAACCAGCGTGATCGCGTCGAAGCGCCCGGCTACGTTGTCGGCAATCCCGCAATCGCGATACCACTCCTTCTCGCGGGCGATCTCGACAACCTTGTGCCACAGCGGGCGGGCAACGGCGCGGTCGTCCTGCGTCTGGCCGAACAGGCGGGCGAGCAGCGACATGGACTAAAACCTTTCCAATGGCAGGCGGCCGTTCAGGGCCAATTCAAGCTGGCAGTCTAACGGGCGAAGACCACATTTGGCAGGAAAGCCTGCCATTGCGGTAATGCCGTTTGGGCCCTAAGGCTTGCCGCGATATAGGGACCCGGGGGCGCATGGCAATTGTCCGGGTGTACACCCGGATCAGTGGATCGGAGCAACGAATGCGGAATACCGAGGTCAGTTTGCGCGCCGTGGCAGTTATCGGCCTTGCGGCGCTTGCCTCGGGTTGTGCGAGCATCAAAGATCATCGCGGCTACTTGGTCGACCCCGCGCTGACCGAATCCGTCCAGCCGGGCATCGACAATCGCCTTTCGGTCGAACGCGCGCTTGGCCAGCCGACCTTCAAAAGCCAGTTCGGCAAGCAAAGCTGGTACTACGTGTCGATCGATACGAGGCAGGCTCCGTTCATGCGGCCGAGGACCCGAGACGAGAAGATCATCAAGATCGATTTCGATCCGGCCGGCAACGTCGCCAGTGTCCAGCGCGGCGGGATGGAAAAGGTCGTCCGGATCGAGCCGAACGGCGACAAGACGCCCACGCTCGGCCGCGATCGCAGCTTCTTCGAGGACCTTTTCGGCAACATCGGTGCCGTTGGCGCTCTTCCGGGCGGCACGGCTGGCAGCACCAGCGGCCCGAACGGGTCTGGTCCCAACGGAAGCTGACGCGCGCTTGAATTCGTGTCCATGCGTCACATATCGCGACGCATGGACGAAAGCAGGGCGAGCCACGGCCTGATCCAGTGGCACGGCACCACCATCATCGGGGTGAAGAAGAACGGTCGCACGGTCATTGCCGGCGATGGCCAGGTATCGATGGGCAACACGGTGATGAAGCCGAATGCCCGCAAGGTGCGGCGGATCGGAGACGGCAAGGTCGTTGCCGGATTTGCTGGCGCGACGGCCGACGCTTTCACCTTGTTCGAAAGGCTCGAGCGCAAGCTTGAACAACATCGCGGCCAGCTGATGCGTGCCGCTGTGGAGCTCGCCAAGGACTGGCGCACGGACAAGTATCTCCGCAATCTTGAAGCGCTGATGATCGTCGCGGATTCGGAAACCATGCTGGTTCTGACCGGCAACGGCGACGTGCTTGAACCTGAAGGCGGGATTGCTGCAATCGGTTCGGGTGGAAACTACGCCCTCGCTGCGGCGCGTGCCCTGACCGATTACGAAGACGACGCTGAAAAGATCGCGCGCCGCGCCATGCAGGTTGCAGCCGAAGTCTGCGTGTTCACCAACGACCGCGTGACGGTCGAGGAAGTCTGATCAAATGACCGATACCCTGACCCCAAAGGCCATCGTGCGTGCGCTCGACGAGCATATCGTTGGTCAGACCGACGCCAAGAAGGCCGTGGCCGTGGCCTTGCGCAACCGCTGGCGGCGTCAGCGTCTATCCGCCGACCTGCGCGACGAGGTTTCGCCCAAGAACATCCTGATGATCGGACCGACGGGTTGCGGCAAGACGGAGATCAGCCGGCGCTTGGCCAAGTTGGCCGATGCGCCGTTTGTGAAGGTCGAAGCGACCAAGTTTACCGAGGTCGGCTATGTCGGTCGTGACGTCGAACAGATTGCGCGCGATCTGGTCGAGGAAGCGATTCGCCTTGAAAAGGAGCGTCGTCGCGAAGCAGTCCGCGAGGCAGCCAGTAAGGCCGCAATGGACCGGCTGCTCAAGGCGCTGGTCGGTGATGGCGCCAGCGAGGCCACGCGCGAAAGCTTCAAGCAGCGTCTCTCGGACGGTTCGATGAACGATGTCGAAGTGGAGATCGAGGTCGAGGATGCGCCGTCGATGCCGATGGAAATTCCGGGCATGGGCGGCAACGTCGGCATGATCAACCTGTCGGACATGATGGGCAAGGCATTCGGTCGCCAGCAGATGAAGCGGCGCAAGATGCGGGTTGCTGACGCGTGGGATAAGCTTGTCGACGAAGAGGCCGAAAAGCGCATGGACCAGGATGACGTTGCCCGCGTCGCCCTGCAAAATGCTGAGACAAACGGAATAGTCTTCATCGACGAGATCGACAAGATCGCGGTATCGGATGTTCGCGGCGGATCAGTCAGCCGCGAAGGTGTGCAGCGCGATCTCCTGCCCTTGATCGAAGGCACCACAGTCGCGACCAAATACGGGCCGATGAAGACCGACCACGTACTGTTCATCGCCAGTGGCGCGTTCCACGTCGCCAAACCCAGCGACATGCTGCCCGAACTGCAGGGCCGCCTGCCGATCCGGGTCGAACTGCAGGCACTGTCCGAAGACGACTTCGTGCGAATCCTGTCGGAAACGCGCGCCAATCTCGTCGAGCAGTACCGTGCTCTGATCGCGACCGAGGAAGTCGCGCTCGACTTCACGCCGGAGGCGATCCGGGCCGTTGCCCGGACCGCGGCGCAGGTCAACGAAAGCGTAGAGAATATCGGTGCGCGGCGGCTGCAGACAGTGATGGAAAAGCTGCTTGAAGAGGTGAGCTTCGATGCCGAGGACCGCAAGGGTGAGACGGTGACGGTCGACGAAGCTTACGTCGCTGCGCGGCTAGAAGGGTTGGCAGCCAACGCGGACCTGTCGAAGTACATTCTTTGACAGTTCAGGAGCAAAAGGCGGCGGACGCGACATCATAGCTCGCGCCGCTGCCCTGCCAGATTTCGCCGAAGTCGAAGTCAGGATTCGGGGTGAGAATGACCACCAAGCGGCCAAGGGCGGGTGCGATGATGTTGCGCACTTGCGTGCCGTCGACATCGCCACGCCGCTCGACCAGTGCAACTTCGCCCTTGCAGCCCTTCAGGATCGCCGGGAAACTCCAGACGCCGAGCGCGACGTAGCCGAGCGATGGTTCGCCCTGCCACAGCAGCTTGCGCTGCGCATCGTCCACCAGCTTTCCACCCATTAGCGCCTTGTCGAAGCGGACGATGTCGTCGGCCGTCCCGAGCAGTCCGCCCGAGGCGCCGTAACCGGCGACGTCGATCTTGTTCTTGGAGGCCGAGTAGGCGACGATTTCGCCAGGCCGGGCGAAGCGGGTGTGCGTCATGCCCGCCGGCCGAAAGACGGTGCGTTTCAACAGATCGGAGATTCTCTCGCCGCTCGCAGCCTCTAACATCGCGCCTGCCACGATCGTGTCGCAATTGTTGTAGCGGAAGCGCCCCCGTTCGCCTGTCGGGGGGGCGAGGCATGGGGCGAGAACGTTGCTTGTGCGCCCGCGCGCAAGATAAGGTGGAATGGCATCGTCGGCCACGCCGTCTTGCGGAGACGCAAGGCCCGAGGTGTGCCGGAACAGCTCCGTGAGCGTGACCGAACCCGAAGGATGGCCCACAAAGGCGGGCAGACGCGCGGCCAGCGTGTCGTTCCAGCTGGTCTTGCCCTCCTCGACCAGCTTGGCCGCGGCGACCGAGACCATCTGTTTGGTCACCGAGCCCAAGACCCAGCGCTTAGGCACCTTGACGCCAATGACGTGGCGCTCGCCCGTCCCCGACAGCACTTCGCCAGTGAAGCCCCGGGCGGCGAGTGCGCTCGCCGCTGCATCGAGCCGGTCTCCTGCCTGCGCTGCGGTGCTCGCGCTCGAAGCCAGCGCGAGAATGACAAGTCCGGCAAGCGCGCGCATCGATGAGTCCCCCGTGGCGGTAGGAGGCACTATCGCCTAAGTGCGGATCATCGCCAACAGGAACTAGTGCAATGACCTACCAAACTCCCGAGGACCGGCCGATCTACCGCTTGCTGACCGGCAAGGACGACCGCGCCTTCTGCGAACGCGTGTCCGAGGCGCTGGCGCAGGGTTGGCGACTCTATGGCTCCCCCTCGATTACCTACGACGGCGGAATGGACTGCGTGAAGGTGGCACAAGCGGTGGTGTGGCACGAGGCCGACGTGGTGAAGTGAACTCCGCCTACTCCGCCGCTTCGCTGATCTCGTCGCTCTCGGCGGCCTGGCGCGCCCACATCTCGGCGTAGAGACCCCCCCGGCGCAGCAGTTCGGCATGGCTTCCCTGTTCGGCAAGGCGGCCCTGATCGAGCACGAGGATGACATCCGAATCCGCGATCGTGGACAGGCGGTGCGCGATCGAGATGGTAGTGCGGTCGCGCGCGACGTCACGCATGGTGCCCAGGATTTCCTGCTCGGTACGGGTATCAAGCGCACTGGTGGCTTCGTCGAACAGCAGGATCGGAGGGTTCTTGAGCAGGGTGCGCGCAATCGCCACGCGCTGCTTTTCGCCACCCGAGAGCTTGAGCCCGCGCTCGCCGACCTCGGTGTCGAAGCCCTGTGGCAGGCGGTCGATCAGGTCGCTGATCGCAGCGCCCCGCGCCGCCGTCTCGATCTCGCCCTGGCTCGAGCCTTCACGGCCATAGCCGATGTTGTAGCCGATCGTGTCGTTGAACAGCACCGAATCCTGTGGAACGATGCCGATGGCAGCACGCACGCTTGCCTGCGTCGCCTTGCGGATATCCTGCCCGTCGATCATGATTCGGCCGCCCTGCGGATCGTAGAAGCGGAACAGCAGCCGTGCGATCGTGCTCTTGCCCGCGCCCGAGGGGCCGACGATGGCAACGCGGCTGTCCGCGGGTACTTCGAACGACAAGCCGTGAAGGATCGTCCGGTCGGGCTCATAGCCGAACACGACGTTGTCGAAGGTCACGGAAGGACGGCGCACGATCAACGCCGGTGCACCCGGCGCGTCGGCAACCTCGACTTCGGTGTCGATCAAGCGGAACATCTCGGCCATGTCGATCAGACCTTGGCGGATGGTGCGGTAGACCATGCCAAGCATGTCGAGCGGGCGAAACAGCTGGGTAAGGTATGTCTGGACGAACACCAGTTGGCCGGCCGTGTACTGACCCTTGGCCCAGCCCCAAACGGTATAGGCCAACGCTCCGGCCATCAACAGGTTCACCACCAGCGCCTGCGCGATGTTGAGCAGGCCGAGGCTGTTCTCGCTCTTCACCGCCGCGTCGGCATAGGCGCGGGTGGCGGCGGCATAGCGCGCTTCCTCGCGCGCTTCGGCGCCGAAGTACTTCACCGTTTCGTAGTTCAACAGCGAATCGACTGCGCGCGATAGCGCCTGCCCGTCGAGCTTGTTCATGCGTTCGCGAAGGTGCGTGCGCCATTCGGTGATCGTGCGGGTCACCCAGATATAGGCGACAACCGCAAGGCCGGTCGCGGCGACCAGGCCCCAGCCGAAGTTCAGCTGGAAGATCACCGCGACGACCACCAGTTGAAGTACGGTCGGCGCTATATTGAACAGCATGAAATAGAGCATCGTGTCGATGCTCTTGGTTCCGCGCTCGATCACCTTGGTCACCTCGCCCGTGCGACGGGCAAGGTGAAAGCGCATCGAAAGCCGGTGCAGGCGTGCAAATACGTTCTCGGCCAGATGCCTGGTCGCATCCTGGCCCACGCGTTCGAACACGATGTTGCGCAAGTTATCGAACGTGACGCCGGCAAATCGGCCAGCGCCATAAGCCAGCACCGTCAGCATCACGAACTGGATTGCCCGCGGCCCCGTGGTGTTCATGGCGTCAACCGCCCACTTGAGCGCATAGGGCAAGGCAAGCTGGACGCCGGTTGAAACGAGGATCAGCCCGCACGCCACCAGGATGCGCCAGCGCAGAGCCGGATTGTCTCTCGGCCATAGATACGGGAGAAAGCGCTGCAGCGTGCGCCAGCCATCGTGGCGGGCGTTGCGGTCGGTGGTTGTTTCGGGTGGCATCGCCCTTCAAATAGGCGGTTTCTGCGCCGGTGCCAGTCCCGATGCAGCCAAGCTAGGCTGGCGGCATGAACAACGGGTCCAGCGGCCGAAGGCCATCGGGCATGTCGAATAGGATCCGGCGCGCTGCAAAATCTATCGCAACGCGATGAAAGAGCCGCAACTGGTTCATGCCGAGCAGCAATGCGGGCTTGCGGCCCAGGCCGAGATGATCGAACGGCGGCGCGTCGGCGAATACGAGCGCGGTGTTACCCAGCACCAACCGTCCGAGCTCGAGCCGGCGGGCAAAGCCCACGTCGGCGAAGATCGTTTGCCCGGTGACCGAAAACAGGCGCGTTCGCTCTGCTTGGCGTCTCTTCGCCAACGCCTTCTGCAGGGCGCGATTGCCAATCGAAGCGTCCGAGCCGGTGTCGATCACAACGGCCGTGCGCACGCCATCCAGTACGGCGTCTGTCATGATCAACTGTCCGGATTTTCGCCTTGCAGTGACGGTGATCTCGAATCCCTTGTTGCCGCCGAGATCCTCTGCCTCGCCGACCGCCATGCGGTTGCGGTCGAAATCCAGCAGGACGCGCTGGCCTTGAAGGCTGTCGAGCCCGACGATTCCGTCAGCACCAATGTTTCCGCCATCCAGCAGCGGCGCGAACAACCCATAGAAACTGCGCGAGCCGAGGCCGATTTCCTCGACCTCGACCAGGTCGACATCCTGCACGCCAGCCACCCCGACCATCCGCGCGGTTCCCGCAGACCCGAGTCCGAGCCGCGTGGCTATGTCCCGGGCGAGGACTGTCCTTTCGGCACCTGTGTCGACGAGAAAGTCATATGGGCCCGCTGCTCCGATCCGCACAGGAACTGTCATGCGATGACTTGCGTCTCGTCCGAGTTCGATCGTCTCGGTTCGCGCGGCATCTGCAGGCGGCAATGGCTGCGCCAGTGCGCTGGCTGAGGCAATAACCACCAGCACCAGGTACAACCCCGCCGCAATGTGCGGTCGTGGGCTCATGGCATCCTTCTCCACTTGGGAGCATACGCCTCGGGACACCGCAAGGCCATGCGGTTTGTGCGCTTGGTCTACGATCGGATCCGAGCGGTAAGACGCGCCGGCAGGGGGACATGCGATGCGATCGCGATGATCTCCTGCAGCGCGGGATGTCGGACCAACGCGAGAGCGCCGAGCCAAGTAAAGGCACCTGTCACTGAGCACAGGGCGAGACCAAAGAATGTCATCTGCGAAGGGGGCAGCCACAGCACATAGCCAAGCGCAAGTGGTGCCAAGGCTGCGACGGTCGTTGCTGCGCTTCGCAGATAGATCACGAAAAGTGCATTGACGTCGAAGCCGATAATCCTGCGCATGAAGCCGAAGTAGAGCAGCAGCCACGCCAGCCCGTAAACAAGGCGAGAAGCGGCAGCGCCAGTGATGCCCCAATGGCAGCCGATCGCCAGCAACCCGATCGACATCGCCGTATCGATGAGGTTTCGAGCCAGAAGCGGGTTGAGCTTCCCGGCGAGGATCGGAAGATCGATGTGCAATGGTAGGGCCACGAGCAGGATCTCGGTCAAGGCGATCATGGTCAAAGGCATCGCCGTGGCAGCCCAGGCTGGACCGTAAAGAGCACGAATTAAGGGTTCGGAACCGAGCGCAAGGGCGGCCATTCCCGGCCAGACCACGCCGGAATAGCCGGCGCACACGCGAAGATAGGCAGGCCCGAGCGAATCCCCGCGGTCACGAATGCGTGCGAAGGCGGGGTAGAAGACGCTGCCGATCGCACCAGAGATCAGCATGCGGAACTGATCGGATAGACTCGCCGCGCGACTGAACAGGCCGACCGCGAACGCGCCGAGAGCCTTGCCGACGATAAGATCGGGCGTCCTCGTCCCCAAAGCACCCGATAGGTAGAGGAGCGTGGATCGTGCGCCAAAGCCGAGAACGCCGCTGACGCCGTCGAGACGGAGTCTGCGGGGCAAGGTGGGGCGCAAGATCTGTGCGGTGACACCGCGGGCGAGGGTCGAAGCGACGGTCGCCCAGGCGAGCGCAAATGAGGACGATCCTGACGCGGCGAGACCGAGCGCAACGGCTCCTTGTGCGATGGCTCCTGACAAGTTGACGACAAAATGTCCGCGGAATTGCATCGCGCGGGCCATCAGCGCCAACGGCACGATCGAAAGCGGAGCGAATAGATAGCTGACGGCTATGACCTGAAGCACCGGGGCCAGCGCGGCCATCTTGTAAAAGTGGCCGAGGGGGATGCTGGCCCACGCCAATGTCCCGGCGATGGCCAAAGCGAACAAGATCGCAACCGATCCACAACGCTCCACTTCGTGGCTATCGATGACGGGCAGGCCGGAAATGTAGCGAGCCAGGCCGAAGTCCTGCAGCACGGAAACCACCAGTGCAGCGGCCATGGCAATCGAGAACAGGCCGACTTCCGCCGGGGTCAGGAAAAAGCGGGATATGATGACTGACGTCGCGAACTGGACCGCGAACGACAGGTATTGTGCGGCCATCGCCCAGACTGCGGCGCCGCGGACACTCATCGCAGCAGGCTCGCGCCCGAACTCTTGGTCCTTGTCTTGCAGGTTGTCAGTCAAGGAGCAGGGTCACAGCTAGCGAGGCAGCTCTTGCAGGTTCGCCGAACAAGATGAGGCGACCGACCGTTCGCCACAATCCCGCGCGATCACCGCCGTCCTTTATATAGCGAAGAAGAATGTCGAATCCTTCGTCTCGCAGTCCGCTGCGCGAATAAAGAAGCCCGGGGGCGACGCGCGCCCGAACGGCCTGAGCAATTCCCTCGCGGCCGAACAACGCATCAAGCTGCTCGATTGGCGGCAGTGCTTCAATCTGCGCGGTCGGGTCATGACGCCCGGCCAGTCTTTCATGGTAGGCTATCCTGGCGACGGCCGCGCCGACCTGCTGCACAGTGGCGTGCCGGCTGGACACCTGATCTTCGTAGTGACGATAATGCAGTAGCCGCTCCGGCAGGTTCGCAATCCGGGTCACCGTCGCTAGGCGAAGCCACAGGTCCAGGTCTTCGCAATGCCGGAAGGCGGCATGATAGCCACCGACCGATCGCACGATGTCCCGCCGATACATCACCGCCGGATGACATAGAAGCGGCAGGCCGCAGTCGATGGCTGCCAGGAAGTCTTCGTGCGTGACGGGATGGTCGGGCGCTGCGACCGGATGCGGCGCCCCAACCTCGTTGATGTCGGTTGTCCAGCTTCCCAGAACCCCAACGGCCGGATTGGCGTCCAGAAAAGCAAACTGTCTCGCAAATCGCGTTGGAGCGGCGATATCGTCGGCATCCATGCGAGCAATAAGCGGAGCGCGAGCTTCTTCCAGCAACTGGTTGAGGCTGGCGACCAATCCGCGGTTTTCCCGTATGATCGGCCGGATCCGTGTGTCGCGCGCGGCATAGTGCTGAAGGATCACCGAGGTGGCGTCGCTCGAGCCATCATCCACGATCAGGAACTCGAAATCCTCGAACGTCTGACCCAGCACGCTCTCGATCGCCTCGGCGAG
>NZ_JABBGM010000001.1:92500-127500 GCF_012927405.1 Novosphingobium olei
GTCATCGGTTCGATCCCGATAGGCTCCACCAGTTTCCAAGACTGCTCCAGAGATGAAGACACGAAATCCGGTTTTAGGACCGGTACTGCGGGATTTGCCCGCTTCTTTGACATTGTGAATGGGTTTTTTAATCGATGCCGTGGCGCATCGTATCCTCAGACGTTGAGGGTACATATGATGCGGCACAACAGATGATTATTATCTGGCTGAGATTATCGTCCACGCCTGCAAACGGCGACAGCGTTTATGCAAGGCTGTCGTTGATGGTGTGGATTCTCAAGCGTGAGGTAAGAGCATTTGGTGGATGCCTTGGCATGTACAGGCGATGAAGGACGTGGCACGCTGCGATAAGCGTCGGGGAGTTGTGAGCAAACTTTGATCCGGCGATTTCCGAATGGGGAAACCCACCTTCACCATTTCTCTCGATCTGCGGGTAACCGGGGTTCGAGTGAGGTGGATAAGGTATCACCGAGCTGAATAAAATAGGCTTGGTGAAGCGAACCCGGGGAACTGAAACATCTCAGTACCTGGAGGAAAAGACATCAACCGAGATTCCGTTAGTAGTGGCGAGCGAACGCGGACCAGGCCAGTGCCTTCTCTTCAACTAGCAGAACACTTTGGAAAGAGTGGCCATAGCGGGTGACAGCCCCGTATGCGAAAGTGATGGAGAAGGACTCGAGTAGGGCGGGACACGTGTAATCCTGTCTGAACATGGGGGGACCACCCTCCAAGCCTAAATACTCGTACATGACCGATAGCGAACACAGTACCGTGAGGGAAAGGTGAAAAGCACCCCGATGAGGGGAGTGAAACAGTACCTGAAACCGAATGCTTACAAGCAGTAGGAGCGGCATAGGCCGTGACTGCGTACCTCTTGCATAATGGGTCAGTGACTTAGTTTATCGAGCAAGCTTAAGCCGTTAGGTGTAGGCGCAGCGAAAGCGAGTCTGAATAGGGCGACAGAGTTCGATGAATTAGACCCGAAACCCGGTGATCTAGGCATGACCAGGTTGAAGGTGCGGTAACACGCACTGGAGGACCGAACCGTTGAATGTTGAAAAATTCTCGGATGAGTTGTGTTTAGGGGTGAAAGGCCAATCAAACCGGGAAATAGCTGGTTCTCCGCGAAATCTATTGAGGTAGAGCGTCGGACGTATACCGTTGGGGGTAGAGCACTGGATGGATGCGGGGGTCGCGAGATCTACCAATTCTAACCAAACTCCGAATACCAACGAGATTTATCCGGCAGACAGACGGCGGGTGCTAAGGTCCGTCGTCAAAAGGGAAACAGCCCTAACCTACAGCTAAGGTCCCCAAGTCACGTCTAAGTGGGAAAGCATGTGGGAATCCCAAAACAACCAGGAGGTTGGCTTAGAAGCAGCCATCCTTTAAAGAAAGCGTAACAGCTCACTGGTCTAAACAAGGGTTCCTGCGGCGAAGATGTATCGGGGCTCAAGACGTGCACCGAAGCTTAGGGTTCGGACTTCGGTCCGAGCGGTAGCGGAGCGTTCCGTAGGCTGATGAAGCGATCTGGTAATGGGTCGTGGAGGTATCGGAAGTGCGAATGCTGACATGAGTAGCGACAAAGAGGGTGAGATGCCCTCTCGCCGAAAGACCAAGGGTTCCTGCTTAAAGCTAATCTGAGCAGGGTGAGCCGGCCCCTAAGACGAGCCCGAAGGGGGTAGTCGATGGGAACCACGTTAATATTCGTGGGCCTGGTGGTGTGTGACGGATCATGTGTGTTGTCACTCCTTATTGGATTGGAGTGGCTTCGAAATGGTTCCAGGAAATAGCCCCACCGTATAGACCGTACCCGAAACCGACACAGGTGGTCTGGTAGAGTATACCAAGGCGCTTGAGAGAAGTATCCTGAAGGAACTCGGCAAATTGCCTCCGTACCTTCGGAAGAAGGAGGCCCCATATATGCGCAAGCACTTGTGGGGGGCACAGGCCAGGGGGTAGCGACTGTTTAGCAAAAACACAGCACTCTGCTAAGTCGGCTTCAAGACGACGTATAGGGTGTGACGCCTGCCCGGTGCTCGAAGGTTAAGAGGAGGAGTGCAAGCTCCGAATTGAAGCCCGAGTAAACGGCGGCCGTAACTATAACGGTCCTAAGGTAGCGAAATTCCTTGTCGGGTAAGTTCCGACCTGCACGAATGGCGTAACGACTTCCCCACTGTCTCCAGGATATGCTCAGCGAAATTGAATTCTCCGTGAAGATGCGGAGTACCCGCGGTTAGACGGAAAGACCCCGTGCACCTTTACTGCAGCTTCAGAGTGGCATTAGGAAAGAATTGTGTAGCATAGGTGGGAGGCTTTGAAGCACCGGCGCCAGCTGGTGTGGAGCCATAGGTGAAATACCACCCTGTTGTTTTCTGATGTCTAACCCAGGACCGTTAGCCGGTTCGGGGACCCTCTGTGGCGGGTAGTTTGACTGGGGCGGTCGCCTCCTAAAGAGTAACGGAGGCGCGCGATGGTAGGCTCAGGCCGGTTGGAAACCGGCTGTTAGAGTGCAATGGCATAAGCCTGCCTGACTGCGAGATTGACGAATCGAGCAGAGACGAAAGTCGGTCATAGTGATCCGGTGGTCCCTCGTGGAAGGGCCATCGCTCAACGGATAAAAGGTACGCCGGGGATAACAGGCTGATGATTCCCAAGAGCTCATATCGACGGAATCGTTTGGCACCTCGATGTCGGCTCATCACATCCTGGGGCTGGAGCAGGTCCCAAGGGTTTGGCTGTTCGCCAATTAAAGTGGTACGTGAGCTGGGTTCAGAACGTCGCGAGACAGTTTGGTCCCTATCTGCCGTGGGCGTCGATACTTGAGAGGAGTTGCCCCTAGTACGAGAGGACCGGGGTGAACATGCCTCTGGTGTACCTGTCATTCCGCCAGGAGTGCAGCAGGGTAGCTATGCATGGACGGGATAACCGCTGAAAGCATCTAAGCGGGAAGCCTCCCTCAAGATAAGGTATCATCGAGTCGTGGTAGACCACCACGTTGATAGGCCGGGTGTGGAAGTGCGGTAACGCATGAAGCTAACCGGTCCTAATAACTCTGTTCATGCTTGAGAATCCCACCATCAATGACAGCCTTGCGGCTGCCAGATGGGCGGTATCCAGCCAGGACAAAACCTCATCTGTATCATCGATTAAAATCTTTGCGCCGGCTCTATTGCTTGGTGACCATAGCGTCTGTGACCCACCCGATCCCATCTCGAACTCGGCCGTGAAACCAGTCTGCGCCAATGGTACTAACGCTCAAGCGTTGGAAGAGTAGGGCGTCGCCAGGCATTAAAGCCGACGCAAAGAAAACCCATTCACAATCTCAAGGGCCTTCGTGCCCTCCAAAAGGGGCCCTCCAAGGCCCCTTTTTGCGTCACCATCGACGCACACATCAGTGGCGCGGGGAGAAGCAGCCCGCCGCTGGATCGCTCGCCGATCCAGAAAACAAAACTGCCACAGGGCTGGCACACCCAGCCCAAACATGGTGTCGCGGGGTGGAGCAGCCCGGTAGCTCGTCAGGCTCATAACCTGAAGGTCGCAGGTTCAAATCCTGCCCCCGCAACCAATGATCTCCATTAGATACTCGTACCTCCGGTAGACTCCTCCACGCCGCTGTGCGAGCTTGCCTGTGGGATAACGCGCTGGCATTTCGAAGCCGAGTGGCGATCTCCAATTGCGTGGAGATGATGGATGCCATTCGCCGAGCCGGGGTGCTTAGAGAATCACGTCGAGCCCTTTCACCGGACCCATGATCTTGTCGAGCCGGTGACCGTTCGCGATGTGCATGACATTCGCGATTGCGCCCGAGCGCTGTGTAACTTCGCCGCGGAATTCGATTTCCGCGCTGCACTATGTGGTGACATAGCGACCTCGGAGCCCATGGTGGATGCCCAGGGCAATGTGCTCGCCGCCGATGCGTTCGGATGGCTCGGCGATGGGGAGCGTTGGTGGGAGGACCATCGCTTGGCCTTGCGGTCGCCCTTGCCGCGGGCATGCCGTTATGAGGCAGAACCGTTCTGGTGTAATGCGCAAGGCTTCCACACACTCACGCCGAATCCCTATTTGGACGAGATTGGCCTTACCGACTTCTTTGAGTCGCGATTCCGCGCCCGTGCGACAATTGTCGTGCCCGTGCACCTGCCCTTCGCACAGGTGTCCGCGAATTGCTTCATCCACCGGGATCTCGCGAAAACCGATCTGACCGAGGAATTCGCGGAGCTAGGCGCTATTCTCGGACTGCTCACCCGGCGTTTTATTTCGACCTATGTCAGTACGATGCGGTCGCAGAAGCGGCGGATCCCCGGAAATTGCGATCTGACCAAGCGTGAAGTGGAGTGCCTGCGCTGGGCCGCTTTGGGCAAGACAGATCGCGAAGTCAGCGAGATTATCGGGATAAGCCACGCGACTGTGCGCTACCATTTGCAACGCGCCGCAGAAAAACTCGAGTCTGTCAACAGGACGCAGACCATCTTCAAGGCAGGACAACTTGGGTTTCTGGGGGCAAGCAACTAACCGGATTTCGCTGCTCTATTTTTTGCAACACATCGTCCAGATCATTGCGTTGGATCGATAGCCTGCGACCCGTCATATCGCAGTGCACCATGACCAAGCCGGCCCTGCCCAAGATCGATCCGTTCCTGCTCTGGCTGGTCGGGACCGTCATTGCGGCCAGCATCATTCCGGCTCGCGGCGCGGGCGCCACCGTGTTCGGCATTCTTGCCGACATCGCGATAGCATTACTGTTCTTCTTCCACGGCGCCAAGCTTTCGCGCGAGGCGGTGCTGGCAGGCATCGGCAACTGGCGGCTGCATCTTCTGGTGCTGCTTTCGACCTACGCACTGTTCCCGCTGCTCGGCCTGATCGTGGCGCGCTTTTCCGGCGGTCTGCTCGATCCGCTGCTGGCCAACGGTGTGCTATTCCTGACCCTGCTGCCATCGACGGTGCAAAGTTCCATCGCGTTCACGGCGATGGCCGGCGGCAACGTTGCCGCGGCGGTGTGCAGCGCATCGCTTTCAAACCTGATCGGCATCATCGTCACTCCCCTGCTGGTGACGTTCACCATGGATGGGTCTGGCGCCATGGGCGCGTCCGGTCATGGATCGGCGGCGGGGCTCGATTCGGTGCGGTCGATCGCGACGCAGCTCCTGTTGCCGTTCCTTGTCGGCCACTTCCTTCGACCGGTGATCGGGAGATGGATCGATCAGCACAAGGCCATCCTCCAGCCGATCGATCGCAGTTCGATCCTGCTGGTGGTCTACAGCGCGTTCAGCGCGGCGGTCGTGAACGGGATCTGGCACAAGGTCGGGCTATATGACCTTGCCGTGTTGCTGGCGGCGTCGGCGCTGATCCTGGCGCTGGTTATGGGGGCCAACGCGCTGGCTGCCCCGCTTGCCCGCTTGCCGCGCGAAGACGCCATCGTCCTGCTGTTCTGCGGTTCGAAGAAGAGCCTTGTTTCCGGCGTTCCGATGGCGGGCGCGCTGTTCGCGCCGGCGCAAGTGGGCGTGGTGGTCCTGCCGCTGATGATCTTCCACCAGCTCCAGCTGTTTCTTTGCGCCTGGCTGGCCGCGCGGTTCCGGCGCGAGATGACGGTCGCACCGGCCGTGCCGCGTCCCGTGCAGGGCGAGGCGGCGATGCTCGATCGGGCGGGCGAGATCGGGTTGCCGATTCCCGAAGCCTGCCAGCCGGGCGTGGTCGCCAACCTCGAACTGCTGGGCCGCCATGCCGAGACGCTGCTGCGCGAGGATCGCGCGTGAACGCCTGTGCCATCGCCGCAGCGGTGCGCCGCGGGCAAGTGTCCGCGCTGGCGGTGGCCGAGTGCGCGATCGCGGCCTGCGGAGCCGACAGCCACGTTGCCGTGACCCGCGTTCTTGCCGAGCGCGCCCGCGATGCAGCCGCGAAAGTCGACGCGACGATCGCTGCCGGCGGCGATCCCGGACCGCTGGCCGGCGTTCCCTATGGCGTCAAGGATCTGTTCGACGTGGCCGGTCTGCCGACCACGGCGGGTTCGGCCTTTCGCCGCGAAGCGGAGCCTGCCCCGCAGGATGCAAGCGCGATCCGCCGCCTGGCCGACGCGGGCGCCGTGCTCGTGGCAACGCTCAACATGGACGAGTTCGCATATGGCTTCGCGACGATCAACTCGAGCTATGGCACAACCCGCAATCCGCACGATCCTTCACGCCTTGCCGGCGGAAGCTCCGGCGGTTCGGCCGCGATCGTCGCTTCGGGAGCGCTTTCGTTCAGCCTCGGATCGGACACCAATGGTTCGATCCGGGTGCCGGCGAGCCTTTGCGGCCTTTACGGGCTGAAGCCCGCGCACGCGTCGTTGCCGCTCGACGGGACGTTTGCCTTCGCGCACAGCTTCGACGACATCGGCCCGTTCGCGACCAACCTTGGCGACTTGGCCCTGATCTGGGAGGTCCTGCTGGGGCGCGCGGTCGCGGACGACGGGGCGGCAGATCCGATCCGCGTCGCCCGCCTTGGCGGCAGGTTTCGCCAGAACGCCGACCCGGCGCAGCTTGCCGCGATCGACGCCGCCGCGCCGGATGCTCCGCTGGTCGAGCTTCCCGACATTGCCAAGGCCCGCAGCGCGGCATTCCTGATGACCGCCTATGAAGGCGGTCATCTGCATCGGGACACGCTGGCGCGGGACGCGATGGCCTATGATCCGGCCGTGCGCGACCGATTGCTGGCGGGCGCCCTGCTGCCCGACGCGCTCTACGAACATGCCGTGCGCTGGCGTGGCGAATTCAACGCGCGGCTTCGCGCCCGGTTTGCCAGGTTTGACGTTCTGCTCGCGCCGGCAACGCCCTGCTTCGCGCCGTCCATCGCCGATCCGCGGATCGAGATCGACGGCGCGCTCAGTCCGGCGCGCGCGGATCTTGGGATCCACACCCAGCCGATCACCTTTACCGGCCTGCCTTCGCTGTGCGTTCCGCTCAAGCGGGCGGGCCAACTGCCGCTCGGGCTGCAGATCATCGGGATGCCCGGTTGCGAAGCAAGGATGTTGCGCTTTGCCGTCATGCTGGAAGAGAAGGGGCTGACCGGGGTTACCGCGCCGATCGCCGGAAGCACATTCGGGGCGCACGTGGGGGAATTGACATGACGGAGGCGCAGGCCAGCGCACTCGACCGCCGCTTCAAGCTGAGCGAGCGCGGCACCAGCGTGAGGACCGAAATCCTTGCAGGCTTCACCACCTTCCTGACGATGGCCTACATCGTTCTGGTCAACCCCGCGATCCTGGGACAGGCCGGGCTGCCGGTGGCATCGGTCGCGGCGGCGACCTGCTTTGCCGCGGCCTTCGCCTCGATCCTGATGGGGCTGGTGGCCAACACGCCGCTCGCGCTGGCGCCGGGGATGGGGCTCAACGCCTATTTCAGCTTCACCGTGGTGCAGCAGATGGGCGTGCCCTGGCCGATTGCGCTCGGCTGCGTGTTCATTTCGGGCGTGGCGTTCCTGATCCTGACGCTGACCGGCGTGCGGCAGATGATCGTTTCGGTCATCCCGCATCACCTGTTCGCAGCGGTGGCCGGCGGCATCGGCCTGTTCATCGGCTTCATCGGGCTGAAGGATGCGGGGATCGTCGTTGCCAACCCGGCAACGTTCGTGGGGCTTGGTCCGGTCACCCAGCCGGGACCGGCGCTCGCCCTGTTCGGCCTCGTCGTGATCGGCACCTTGAGCGTGTGGAACGTGCGCGCCGCGATGCTGATCGGTATTGTCCTCACGACGATAGCAGCCTGGGTGTTCGGCCAGGTCACCCCTCCGACCGAACCCTACAGCCTCGCCGCACTCACCGGCACCGCGTTCAAGCTCGACATTTCCGGCGTGTTCGGGCTTACCGGCAGCCACGGGCTCGGCTTGCTTGAAATCCTCTTCGTGTTCCTGTTCGTCGATCTGTTCGACAACATCGGCACGCTGGTGGCGGTGACCAAGCGCGCCGGCCTGATGGATGCCGCCGGGCGCATTCCGGGTCTCAACCGTATCCTGATGACCGATGCCGTGGCCACCATGGTCGGCGCGATGGCGGGCACCAGCACCGTCACCAGCTATGTCGAAAGCGCGGCCGGGGTGCAGGCGGGCGGGCGCACCGGACTGACCGCCGTTGTCACCGGGGTGCTGTTTCTCGCCACCATGTTCGTGGCGCCCTACGCGCAGATGGTCCCGCTGGCCGCCACCGCGCCCGCGCTGGTCGTCGTCGGTGGACTCATGCTGCTGCCCTTGACCGAGGTCGATTGGGAAGATCCGATGGCAGCGATCCCCGCCTTCCTCACCGTCGCGATGATCCCGCTGACCTTCTCGATCGCCAACGGCCTTGCCTTCGGCATTACCGCGCACGCGCTGCTCAAGCTGCTCAAGGGGCAGGCGACGCGCGCCGACTGGTTCCTATTCACGCTCGCGGCGCTGTTCGTCGTGCGCTTTGCCTGGATGGCCACCGCATGAATTTCCGACTGACCTTCGCTACCGCCGCCTTCGCGCTCGTGCTGCCCGCCAGCGCCCAGGCCCAGCGTCTCGATGAAACCCCGCGCACCGTGGTGATGACGGCGTTCCGGCCGGAGTGGAACGCGCTTGCCCCGGCGATCAAGGACGCGCACGAGCACAAGATCAACGGCGGCACGTTCCTCACCGGCACGCTGGAAGGCAAGCCGGTGATCCTGATGCAGAGCGGCGTTTCAGTCGTGAATGCAGCGATGAACACCCAGCTCGTGCTCGACCGCTTCACCGTCAAGCGCATCGTGTTTTCCGGGATAGCGGGGGGCGTCGATCCCAGGCTTTCCATCGGCGATGTGGTGGTGCCCGAGGACTGGGGCCAGTATCTCGAAGCTTCGTTCGCGCGCAAGAGCAAGGGCGGATGGACACCGCCCGACAAGGGCGATTCCGAAAGCCCGGCGAACTGGAACTTCATCTTCCCGCGTGGCACGATCATGGGCAACGCCCAGACCGCGCCCAAGCGGATCTATCGCGTGCCGGCCGATCCCGCGCTACTCGCCTTGGCGCGCAGGGTCGTGCCCACGATCGCGCTGGAACGCTGCGTGCCGCCTTCCGAAAAGATGCTGCCCGGATCGGAGCTGTGCCTGCCGCGCACGCCCAAGGTGGAAGTGGGCGGCACCGGGGTGACGGCGGGGATCTACGCCGACAACGCCGAATTCCGCATCTATCTGCACAAGGCGTGGCAGGCGCGCGTGCTCGACATGGAAAGCGCTGCGGTGATGCAGGTCGCCTATACCAACATGGTCCCGGCGATCGTCTTCCGCAGTTTGTCCGACCTTGCCGGTGGCGACCAGCACAAGAACATGGAAGATACTTTCGAGCACCTGGCGTCGGTCAATTCCGCGCACGTCGTCCGCGCCTTCGTGGCCGCGTTGGCGGACTGACCCGATGGGGCTTTCCACCGTCACCGGATCGAAGGGCATGGTCACCGCGCCGCACTACCTTGCGGCAGAGGCGGGGCTTTCGATCCTGCAGGACGGCGGCAACGCCATAGAAGCGACGGTCGCCGTGCAGGCGTGCCTTGCGGTGGTCTATCCGCACATGACCGGCATCGGGGGGGACGGCTTCTGGGTCATTTCCGAACCCGAAGGGGCGGTCCATGGCATCCACGGCTGCGGCGGCGCGGCTGGTGCGGCCACGCTCGACCTGTACGACGGGCTCGATACGGTGCCGTTCCGGGGGCCGCTCGCCGCCAACACCGTCGCCGGGACGATTTCGGCTTGGGAGGCAGCGCTGGCGAGCGGTGGCGGCAACCTGCCGCTGGCGCGCCTGTTGCGCGATGCGATTGCGCATGCCGAGGCCGGAATCGCCGTCACGGCAGGGCACGCCGCGCTTGCGGTGAGCAAAGGCCCGGAACTGCGCGTGCAGCCGGGCGCCTATGCCGCAACGTTCGAGCCCGACGGGCGGCCCTTGCGCCAAGGCGAGGTGCTGCACCAGCCGCTGCTCGCGCAGACCTTGCGCCGCCTTTGCGAGGATGGGCTTGCCAGCTTCTACACCGGCGAGGTTGCCGAGGATATCGCCGCCGATCTCGCCGCGCTGGGAAGCCCCGTTTCCGCCGCTGACCTCGCGGCCCATGCCGCCACGCGGCCCGCACCGCTCACCACCCGCTTGAGTGACGTGCAGTTGTGGAACAGCGCGCCGCCGACCCAAGGGGCGGCATCGCTCATGATCCTTGCCCTGTTTAACCGGCTTGCGGCTAGTGAGGCCGACGGCTTCGATCATGTCCACGGACTCGTCGAGGCAACCAAGCAGGCGTTCCTGCTGCGCGACGTGCACCTGGGCGATTCTGCGTGGAGTCCATTCGACTGGCAGGCCTTGCTATCCGACACGTCCGCGCTCGATGCGCTTGCGGCGAATATCGACCCCGCTGCCGCTCTGCCCTGGCCGCAGCCGGCGCAATGGGGCGATACCTGCTGGTTCGGCGCCGCCGATGCGCAAGGTCGCGTGGTCAGCGCGATCCAGTCGACCTACTTCGAATTCGGCTCGGGGCTGGTGCTGCCGAGGACCGGGATCACCTGGCAGAACCGGGGCAGCAGCTTTCGGCTCGCCCATGAAGGCTGGAATGCGCTCAAGCCCGGGCGCAAGCCGTTCCATACGCTCAATCCTGCGCTCGCGCGGTTCGATGATGGCCGGATCATGGCCTACGGCACGATGGGTGGCGAAGGGCAGCCGCAGACCCAGGCCGCGCTGTTCAGCCGCTACGCCCGTTTCGGGTGCGATCTGCAGGCGTCGATTTCGGCCCCGCGCTGGCTGCTGGGGCGGACTTGGGGCGACCAGTCGACCACGTTGAAGCTCGAAGACGGTTTCGACGAAAGCCTCTACGCCGCGCTCGCCGCCGCGGGACACCAAGTGGAGCGGGTCGGGCCGCTGACCGCCACGATGGGGCATGCCGGCGCCATCGTCCGCCATCCCGACGGACGCCTGGATGGCGCGACCGACCCGCGCAGCGATGGTAAGGTGGCCGCATGGTAGCCCAAGCCACGCAGGCCGGGGGCGCGCGTGCGGTGGTGCGCTGCGATGCGCTCACCCGTCCGCCGTTCAGCGAAAGCGCGGAAGGACTGACCCGGACCTACCTTTCGCCCGCGTTCTTTGCCGCGCAGGATCGCATCGCCGAATGGATGCGCGATGCGGGCATGACCGTGTCGCGCGATGCGGCGGCAAACCTCGTCGGGCGCTACGAAGGGGACGATCCGAACGCGCCATTACTGCTGATCGGCAGCCATATCGACAGCGTGCGCAACGCCGGGCCCTATGACGGCCCGCTCGGCGTCATGCTCGCGATCGAGGCGGTCGGCGCGCTGCATGCCGCAGGCAAGCGGATGGCCTTCCCGATCGAGGTCATCGCCTTCGGGGACGAAGAAGGATCGCGCTTTCCCGCAGCGATGCTGACCAGTCGCGCGGTTGCCGGCACGCTCGATCCCGCCGCGCTCGATGTCCGCGATCGCGATGATGTGGCGTTGGGCGATCTGCTGGACGTCACCGCCTACCCCTCGGCCGCCCGGCCGCGCGGTTCGGTGTTCGCCTATCTCGAAGCGCATATCGAGCAGGGGCCTGTGCTCGAAGCACAGGGGCTCGCGGTCGGGACGGTCACGGGCATCGCCGCGCAGATGCGCTACGAGGTTGAACTGATCGGCAGCGCCGGTCACGCCGGCACCACCGCGATGGGTCTGCGGCGCGACGCGGTGGCCGGCATGGCGGAGATGGTTCTGGCGACGGAAACGGTCGCGCAGGACAGCCTGGGGGACGTCGTAGCCACCGTGGGCATCGTGCAGGTACCTTCAGGTGCCGCCAACGTCATCGCCGGGAAATGCGCCTTCACGCTCGATGTCCGCTCTGGTTCGGAAGCCCGACGCGATCGCGCGGCCGACGAAATCCTGCGTCGTTTCCGGCGCATAGCCGATGCCCGCGATCTCGGCCTCGCCGTGCGCAAGGTCCACGACCTGCCCGCCAGCCCGTGCGCGCCCGCGTTGATGGATCTGCTTGACGCCGCCATTCACTCTGCAGGCCACAAGCCCTTCCGCCTCGTTTCCGGCGCCGGTCACGATGCGATGATCATGGCCGCGCTCTGCCCCACCGCGATGCTGTTCGTGCGGTGCCGGGGCGGGGTGAGCCACAATCCTGCCGAACATGTCGATCCGGTGGACGCCGAAGTGGCGCTGCGGGTCATCCTCGGCTTCATCGACCGCCTGGGAGCCCTGCATGCAGCCGCTTGACCCGACCTATTTCGGCGACATCGACCCGCCGCAGCGTCTGCTGATGGGGCCTGGGCCGGTCAACGCCCATCCTCGCGTGCTGCGCGCGATGGCGGCCGATCTGCTGGGTCAGTTCGATCCCGAGATGACCGGCTTCATGAACCAGGTCATGGCGCTCTACCGCCCGGTGTTCGGGACGCAGAACCAGTGGACCATGCTGATCGACGGCACTGCCCGCGCGGCGATCGAGGCATCGCTCGTCAGTCTGGTCGAACCGGGCGACACGGTGCTGGTGGTCAATTTCGGCCGCTTCGGCCTGCTTCTGACAGAAATCCTCAACCGGTTGGGCGCGAAGATCGAGACAGTTAGCGCGCCATGGGGCGAAGTCGTGCCGCTCGAAGCGATAGCCGAGGCGATCGAGCGGGTCGGGCCGAAGGTCGTGGCCACCGTCCACGGCGATACATCGACCACGATGGCGCAGCCGCTCGAAGGGCTGGGCGCGCTGTGCCAGGCGGCGGGCGCCTATCTCTATGTCGATGCCTGCGCGACGCTGGGCGGAATGGAGATCGCGGCGGATCGCTGGGGCGTCGATATCGTGACCGGCGGCCTGCAGAAGTGCCTTGGCGGCCCTTCCGGTTCCGGCCCGATCACGGTCTCCGACCGCGCGGCCACCCGCATCTTCGCGCGGCGGCACGTCGAACAGGGCATCCGCCGGGCCGACATCGTCGATGGCGCAGGCCCCCGGATTCCGTCCAACTACTTCGATCTGGCGATGATCATGGACTACTGGTCCGACAAGCGGCTGAACCACCATACCGAGGCGACGTCGATGCTCTATGCCGCGCGCGAATGCGCGCGGGTGGCGCTGGGTGAAGGGCTGGACGCGCGCTTTGCCCGGCACCGCAAGGCGGGCGCGGCGATGACGGCGGGCGCGCGGGCGCTGGGCCTGACCGTATATGGCGACGATGCCTATCGCATGACCAACGTGACCGGGGTGTACATCCCCGAAGGGATCGATAGCGAAGCGGTGCGCACGATGATGCGCGAACACTTCGAGATCGAGATCGGCACCGCCTTCGGACCGCTGCAGGGCAAGATCTGGCGGCTGGGCGCGATGGGCTACAATGCCATGAAGCACAAGGTTCTGCTGACGCTCGGAGCGCTTGAGGCCTGCCTGAAGGCGCAAGGGTTCAGCCTTCCGCTGGGCGAGGCCGTGCCGGCGGCGCTGGCGGCGTGGGAGGCGGCGTGACCCAAGCGCGCGATCTCGTCGGTTATGGCCCGACGCCGCCCGAGGCTGCCTGGCCCGGCGGGGCGCGTGTCGCCGTGCAGTTCGTGATCAACTACGAGGAGGGCGCGGAAAATTCCGTGCTCAATGGCGACAAGGGCTCCGAAGCGTTCCTGTCCGACATGGTCGGCGCAGGTTCCCATCCGGCGCGCGCGATGGCGATGGAAAGCCTTTACGAATACGGCAGCCGCGCCGGTTTCTGGCGCCTGCACCGCCTGTTCACGGAGCGCGGCGTGCCGGTGACGGTGTTCGGCGTGGCGGCGGCGATGGCGATGAACCCGGCGGCGGTCGCGGCGATGCTTGCCGCCGATTGGGAGATCGCCAGCCACGGTTATCGCTGGATCGATTACCAGTACGTGCCCGAAGATGTCGAACGCGAACATATCGCGCGCGCGATCGAGGTGCACACGCAGGTTACCGGAAGCCGACCGATGGGCTGGTACCAGGGGCGGATCTCGCCCAACACTGCGCGCCTTGTCGTAGAGGAAGGGGGCTTTCTCTACGATGCCGACAGTTACGCCGACGACGTGCCTTACTGGGATGCGCGCCATGGCAAGCCGCAGCTGATCGTGCCCTATTCGCTCGACGCCAACGACATGAAGATGGTCGCGCTCAACGGCTTTACCGAAGGCGAACAGTTCTTCCGCTACTTGCGCGACACGTTCGAGCAGTTGCGCGCGGAAGGCGGGCGGATGATGTCGGTGGGCCTGCACGGCCGCATCGCCGGGCGCCCGGCCCGCGCCCGCGCCGTCGCGCGGTTCGTCGACCATGTGATCGCCAGCGGTGACGCTTGGATCGCCCGCCGGATCGACATCGCCCGGCACTGGATGGACCTGCACCCCTACGTCGAAGAGGCGGCATGAGAATCGACGACCCCGCTCTCCTCGCCGAAGTGACCGCCGCGTTCCATGCCTATGAAGCCGCGCTCATGGCCGACGACATTCCCGCGATGGACGCGCTGTTCCACGATGCGCCGACGACCAACCGCTTCGGCGTGGGCGAAGTGCTGTGGGGGATCGATGCGATCCGCGATTTCCGCAAGGGGCGCGGCGGATCGCCCCAGCGGCGGCTCGGCCACGTGGCCATCACCGTTTACGGCGATCGTTTCGCCACGGCCGATGCGGAATTCTTCCGCGAAGGCGCCGATCGTCGCGGGCGGCAATCGCAGGCCTGGGTCAGGTTCGACGACGGCTGGAAGGTCGTCTCGGCCCACGTCAGCCTCGAAGGAACGACGTCATGACCGCGCTGTTCGAACACAGCCCGTGGGTCGAAGCGCGCGCCGATGCGCGGCCATCGACCGGCAACCGCCATGCGGATCTGATGGCGGTGGTGCACGCCGCCTCGGCTAATGAACAGCTCGCGCTGATCCGCGCGCACCCGGAGCTGGCTGGGAAAGCGGCGATCGACCGCACCTTGACCGCTGCCTCGGCCGCCGAGCAGGCGAGCGCCGGGCTCGACCGGCTGAGCGAGGCGGAATTCGCCCGGTTCCACACGCTCAACGCCGCCTATCGCGAACGCTTCGATTTCCCCTTCATCATCTGCGTCCGCCTGACCGACAAGGCGGGCATTCTCGCGGCCATGGAGCAGCGCCTGCGCAACGACCGCGAAACCGAGATCGCCACCGCGATCGCGCAGATCGGTGAGATCGTCCGTCTTCGGCTGGAGGACCAGGCATGACCTTCGACCTGCTCGAATGGCTGAACCTTGCGGTCCGCTGGTTCCACCTGACCGCGGGCATCGCCTGGATCGGCTCGTCCTTCTATTTCGTCTGGCTCGACAACCATCTCGTGCCGCCGAAGCAGGGTGATGCTTCGGGCGAGGTCTGGTCGGTCCACGGCGGCGGGTTCTACCACAAGCAGAAGTATCAGGTGGCCCCGGCGCACATGCCCGAGGACCTGCACTGGTTCAAATGGGAGGCCTATACCACCTGGATCACCGGCTTCTTGCTGCTGGTGCTGGTCTATTACGTCGGCGCGTCCAGCTTCCTGCTCGATCCGGCGAAGTCCAGCCTGACCGCATCGGACGCGATCATGCTTGGCCTCGTCTCACTTGCCGGTGGCTGGGGTTTCTACGACGTGTTGTGCCGTTCGCCGCTGGGCAAGGACAACCGCGTGGTAGGGGTGGTCTGGTTCGCCTTCCTGATGTTTGCGGCGTGGTTCCTGAACTCGGTGTTCAACGCGCGCGGGGCCTATCTGCACGTCGGCGCGATCATGGGCACGGCGATGGTCGGCAACGTGTTCTTCGTGATCATCCCCAACCAGCGCAAGGTCGTCGCCGCGCTGATGGCCGGGCGCGAACCCGATCCCGCGCTGGGCAAGGCCGCCAAGCAGCGATCGCTCCACAACAACTACATGACGCTGCCGGTGCTGTTCATCATGATCAGCCACCACTACGCGATGACTTATGGCGCGGCGCGGCCATGGCTGGTGCTGGCGCTGATCGGCCTGACCGGGGTTGCCGTGCGCCATGTCTTCAACCTGCGCCATCGCGGTGCGTCGACCGGCCGGGCGATGCTGGTGGCGGGCGCAATGGCCCTGGTCATGGTGACCTACGTTTCGGCCGAGAAGCTGACGCTGCCGGCCGAGGCGAAGGCCGCCGCTCCCGATGCTGCCCCGGCCAGCTACGCCAGCGTCCAGCCGATCTTCGCCAGGCATTGCCTCGCCTGCCACGCCGAACATCCGAGCAATGCCGCGTTCACCGCGCCGCCGCTTGGGGTTGAGCTCGACAGCTACGAGCATGCGCGCATCTATGCGGCCCGCGTGAAGAAGGTTGCCGTCGACAGCGAGATCATGCCGCTCGGCAACACGACCGGAATCACGCGCGAGGAACGCGACACCATCGGCCGCTGGATCGCGGCGGGAACCCCGCAATGAGCACGCTTTCGACCCATGTCCTCGATACCATGCACGGTCGGCCCGCCGCCGGCGTGAAGCTGCGACTGGAGGACGCCTTTGGCGTGGCTCTGTTCACGGGGCAGACCAACGACGATGGCCGCTGTCCGGGAATGCCCGAATTGTCGCCGGGCCGCTACGCCCTGACCTTCGAGGTCGCCGCCTACTTTGTGGGCGAGGGCGTCGCGCTGCCTGATCCGCCGTTCCTCGACGAAGTGCGGATCGCGTTCGGGATGGCTGAGGCAGGGCACTATCACGTGCCGCTGCTCGTCTCGCCCTTCGCTTATTCGACCTACCGGGGTAGCTGAGGCATGGCGGTACGCTTCGTACTCGATGGGCAGGTGGTGGAAATCGCCGAGCCCGATCCCACCGGCACCGTGCTCGACTATCTGCGCGGGGCCTTGCGCCGCACCGGCACCAAGGAAGGCTGCGCCGAAGGCGATTGCGGCGCCTGTACCGTGCTGGTCGGCGAAGCGGCGGGCGAGTGCGTCGCGTGGCGCGCGGTCAACGCCTGCATCCTGTTTCTGCCGATGATCCACGGCAAGGCGCTGATGACGGTGGAAAGCCTGGCGCAGGGAGGTGAACTCAACCCGCTGCAGGCCTGCATGGCGGGCAACGGGGCGTCGCAGTGCGGCTTCTGCACGCCGGGCTTTGTCATGTCGCTGCACGGCCGCGCGATCGGTGCGCTCGGCAGCGAACTGCCGGTGGCGGACGTGATCGCCGGCAATCTGTGCCGCTGTACCGGATACGGTCCGATCGTCGAAGCGGGCGAGAAGGTCGCGTGCCTCGCGCAGGACGACAGTGCGACACTCGCCGCGCTTCGGGCGCTTGGCGCGGATGGCGCGAGCGGCACGTTCGGCGACCGCCTCTGGTTCGCCCCGCGCTCGTCCGACGAACTCGCCGCCGTGCTGGCCGAATACCCGCAAGCGCGCATTGTCGCCGGCGCGACCGACGTCGGACTGTGGGTGACCAAGGGCCTGCGCGATCTCGATACGCTCGTGTTCATCGGCGACGTGGCGGACCTCAAGGCGATCGAGGAGAGCGATGCCGGCGTGCGTCTGGGCGCGGGCGTGCGCTATGCCGAGGCCCATCCGGCGCTGTCGCGGCTGCACCCTGACCTTGGCGAGCTTGTCCGCCGCATCGGCGGCTTGCAGGTGCGCAATTCGGCCACCGTCTGCGGCAATATCGCCAATGGCTCGCCGATCGGCGATGGTCCGCCAGCGCTGATCGCGCTGGGCGCCGAGCTTACGCTGCGCGGGCTCGAAGGGCGCCGGACGATCGCGCTTGAGGACTATTTCCTCAACTACGGCAAGCAGGACCGCCGCGCAGGCGAATTCGTCGAAAGCGCGTTCGTGCCGCGCCCCGATGCGGCTACGCGCGTTCACATTTCCAAGCTTTCGCGCCGCTTTGACAGCGACATCACCGCCGTGCTCGGCGCCTTTGCGCTGACAGTCGATCAGGGCACGATCGTCGCCGCGCGCGTGGCCTTCGGCGGCATGGCCGCGACGCCGCGCAGGGCGCCTGCCTGTGAGGCGGCCCTGATCGGCCAGCCATTCGAAGAAACGACCATCGCGTCCGCCGCCGCCGCGCTGGGCGAAGACTTCGCGCCACTGACCGACGTTCGCGGCAGCGCCGCCTATCGCATCGAAGCCGCCAGGGCGCTGCTGTGGCGGCTGTGGCATCGCGAACAGGGCGTGCCCGTTTCGGTGCTGGAGATCGCCGGATGAACGCCGAAGCCGCACCGCTCTGGCCGGTCGCAACTAAGCCTTCCAACCCGCACGACAGCGCGCATCTGCATGTCGCTGGCCTTGCCCGCTATGCCGATGACGAGCCGGAACCAGCGGACATGCTGCACCTCGCCTTCGGCTTTTCCAGCGAAGCGCGGGCGCGGATCACCGCCATCGATCTATCCGAAGTCCGCGCCTTCCCCGGCGTCGTCGCGGTCTACACCGCCGCCGATATTCCGGGCGAGAACAACGTCGGCCCGATCGCGCACGACGATCGCGTCCTGGCCGATGCCGAGGTGATCAGCCACGGCCAGCCCGTGTTCCTCGTCGCCGCGACCACCCGTCTTGCCGCGCGCAAGGCGGCGCGCCTCGGCAAGGTCACCTACGAGCCGCTGCCTCCGATGGTGACGGTCGACCAGGCCCGCGCCGAAAACAGCCGGATCGAGGCGGACCAGCGCATGGCGCAGGGCGATGCCGCCGCCGCGCTCGCCACCGCGCCACATCGGCTGGCGGGCACGCTGCGGATCGGCGCGCAGGACCACTTCTATCTCGAAGGTCAGATCGGCCTCGCGCGCCCCGGCGAGGACGGGCAGATCCACATCGTCAGTTCGAGCCAGCACCCGAGCGAGGTGCAGCATCTCGTCGCCCACCTGCTGAACAAGCCCAGCGCCGACGTGACGGTCGAGGTGCGGCGGATGGGCGGTGCCTTCGGCGGCAAGGAAAGCCAGGCCGCGCTGTTCGCCGCCGCCGCTGCGCTCGTCACCCATCACACGGGCCGCCCCGCCAAGTTCCGCTGCGACCGCGACGACGACATGATCGTCACCGGCAAGCGCCATGATTTCGAAGTCGCCTACGAAGCGGGACACGACGACGAAGGCCGCCTGCTCGCGGTCAAACTGCGCTTTTCGGCGCGTTGCGGCGCGACGATGGACCTGTCGCCAGGCATCAACGACCGGACGATGTTCCATGCCGACAACTGCTATTTCCTCCCCGACGTCGAGATCCTGTCCGAAAGGCTGAAGACCAACACCGTTTCCGCCACCGCCTTCCGGGGCTTCGGCGGTCCGCAGGGGATGCTGGCGATCGAGCGCGTGTGCGATCACGTCGCCGCGCGGCTGGGGCTCGATCCGCTGGCGGTGCGGGCGCGCAATCTCTACGGTCGGGGGCGCGACGTCACGCCCTATGGCATGCCGGTTGAGGACAACATCGCGCCGCAACTGATCGCCCGCCTGCGCGAAACTTCGGATTATGATGCGCGGCGTTCGGCGATCGCGGCGTTCAATGCGACGAACCCTGTGCTCAAGAAGGGCATCGCGCTCACGCCCGTGAAGTTCGGCATCAGCTTCACGACAACCCACCTCAACCAAGCGGGCGCTCTGGTCCACGTCTATGCCGACGGTTCGATCCAGGTGAACCACGGCGGGACTGAGATGGGGCAGGGGCTCTACATCAAGGTGGCGCAGATCGTCGCCGACGCTTTCGGCGTGCCCGTGGGGCAGGTGCGGATCACCGCCACGCGCACCGACAAGGTGCCCAATACATCGGCGACCGCAGCCTCTTCGGGCGCTGACCTCAACGGCATGGCGGCGCACAACGCGGCGATGGCGATCCGGGACCGCATGGCCGCCTTCCTTGCCGGCGCCTACGGCTGCGCGCCGGACGAAGTGCGCTTTGCCAGGGGCGAGGTTGTCGTCGGCGGCGAGACTATCGCGTTCGGCGATGCCGCCCGGCGCGCGCACCTCGGGCGCATTTCGCTGTCCTCGACCGGGTTTTACGCCACGCCCGACATCGCCTACGACCGGCCGAGCCACAAGGGCCGCCCGTTCTACTATTTCGCCTATGGTGCGGCGGTGAGCGAGGTGGTGGTCGACACGCTGACGGGCGAGCACAAGGTCCTTGCCGTCGACATCCTCCACGACGTCGGCCGCTCGCTCAATCCCGCGATCGACCGGGGCCAGATCGAAGGCGGCTTCGTCCAGGGGCAGGGCTGGCTGACCACCGAGGTGGTCGAATGGGATGCCAAAGGGCGGCTGCTCAACCATTCGCCGGCCACCTACAAGATCCCGACGGCCAGCGACCGGCCCAAGCGGCTGCGCATCGACCTGTGGGACGGCGAGAACCTGAAGCCCACCATCCACCGCTCGAAGGCGGTGGGGGAGCCGCCACTGATGCTGGCGAATTCGGTGTTCTGCGCGATCTCCGCTGCCATCGCCGCCACCACGCCCGACAAGGCGGACCTTCCGCCGCTCGATGCCCCGGCAACCCCCGAAGCCGTCCTGCGCGCGATTGCGGGGCACCGGGCCGCGTGACTGACTGGCTCGCCCATATCCGCGATCACGCGCCCGTCGAGCCGCTCGCGCTGATCAGCGTGCTGGCGACCGAAGGTTCCGCGCCTCGCGGGGCGGGCACCCGCATGGTCGTGACCGCACTGGGCGAATACGGCACGATCGGCGGCGGCGCGCTCGAACTGCGCGTGATCGAACAGGCGCGCGCTATCCTGGCCCACGCACCGGGCACATGGCGGGTACAGGACTATCCGCTGGGGCCGCTGCTGGGCCAGTGCTGCGGCGGGCGCGTGCGCGTGCTGGTCGAACACCTCGACCGCAAAGCGCTCGGCTGGCTGGCGGATGCTGCCGAAGGACGCACGCTCGTCAGCCTGCTCAAGCCGGGCCGGATAGAGCGGCTGGTGGACGATGGCCCCGCCACGGCGCTTTCGGCGCGGGGTGACCGTCCGCGCGAAGGCATGCGGCTTGCCGAAACCATCGGCATTGCCCGTCGCCCGCTGTACCTGTTCGGCGCTGGCCATGTGGGCCAGGCGATCGCCCGCCACGCCGCCGGGCTGCCCGTCCGGCTCGCCTGGTTCGATACCCGCCCCCTGTTCGAAACGATCGACGGCGTCGCCATCGTGCCGGAAGCGGATATCGAACAATGCGTGGCCGAAGCGCCCGAAGATGCCGCCATCGTCATCCTGACGCACGATCACGGGCTCGATTATCGCCTGACCCGCGCCGCGCTCGAGCGCCCGCCGGTCGCCTTCATAGGACTGATCGGTTCGCTGACGAAGCGCGCCCGTTTTCTCTCGAGGCTCGAACGCGATGGCGTGTCCGCACAGGCGCGTGGGCGGCTGACCTGCCCGATCGGCCTGCCCGGCGTGACAGGGAAGGAACCGGACGTCATCGCCATCGCCGTGCTCGCGCAGCTGCTGCAGATGCGGGCGATGGAAGCGGCATGACGCTCCACGCCTATCGCGGCGAGATCCTCAGCCTCGCCCACGATCCCGCCGAAGCGCCGGACGCGGTGCGCCACGATCCGGACGGCGTGCTGGTGATCAAGGACGGGGTGATTGTGGCGCGTGGCGCTGCGGATGATGTTCTGCCGCGCTTCCCGGGCGTGGAGGTCGAACACTTGCCCGGCCTCGTCGTCCCCGGCTTCATCGACGCGCACGTCCATTATCCCCAGCTCGACCGCATCGGCAGCCACGGAGAGCAACTGCTCGACTGGCTCGACCGGCATATTTTCCCGGCGGAGAAGGCCTTCGCCGATGCGGGTCACGCGGGAAGCGTGGCTGAAGCTTTCCTCGGTGAGCTGCTGCGCCATGGCACGACCAGCGCGCTGGTCTTCGCAACCGTCCATGCCGCCTCGGTCGACGCGTTCTTCGCGGCGGCCGAGCGGCGCAATCTGCGCATGGCCTGCGGCAAGGTGCTGATGGACCTCGGGCCCGAAGGCCTGCGCGACGATCCGGCAAGCGCGCTGGCCGAAAGCGAGGCGCTGATCGCGAAGTGGCATGGCAGGGCCCGGCTGACTTACGCCGTTACCCCGCGCTTCGCCCTCACATCGAGCGACGAGCAGCTGGCCATCGCCGGGCGCTTGCTGGCGGACCACCCGGGCGTCCTCCTCCACACCCACCTGGCAGAGAACGTGCGCGAGATTTCCGAAGTCGCCGAGCGCTTTTCGGACGCCGCCGACTATCTCGATGCCTACGACCGGTTCGGCCTCGTCACAGACCGGTCGGTCTTTGCCCACGGCGTGCATCTGCCAGACCGCTCTTGCGCGCGACTTGCCGAAAGCGGAGCCGGCATCGCGGTTTGCCCGACGTCGAACTTCTTTCTCGGCTCCGGCATGTTCGATTTCGCCCAGGCCGAAGCCCACATGGTGCGGCTTGGGCTCGGCAGCGACATCGGCGCGGGCACCAGCCTGTCGCTGCTCCACAATGGCGGCGCGGCCTACCAGGCGGGCCTTTTCAAGGGCTACCGTCTCGACCCCTTCCGCGCGCTCTGGCTGGCGACGGGGGGCAGCGCCCGGCTGCTGCACATCGACGCCAAGGTCGGCGCTCTGGCCGAAGGGCAGGAGGCCGATTTTGTCGTGCTCGATGATCGCGCAACACCATTGCTTGCGCGCCGCACCGCCGGGGCCAGCCTCGCCGAACGGCTGTTCGCCATGCAGGTGCTGGGCGATGACCGTACCGTGCGCCAGACTTACGTGCTCGGCCGCTGCGCATGGGACCGCGATGCGCTAGGATCGGCGCCATGACCGACCTCGACCGTTTCATCGCCGGCCTGCTCAAGGCCGAACTGCACCTGCACATCGAAGGCAGCCTCGAACCCGAACTGATGTTCGCGCTGGCCGAACGCAACGGCGTGACCATCCCGTACGCCAGCGTCGAGGATGTCCGCGCGGCCTACGCCTTCTCCAATCTGCAGGATTTCCTCGACATCTACTACGCCGGGGCCAGCGTGCTGCTGACCGAGGCCGACTTCCACGATCTCGCCATGGCCTACTTCGACCGCGCGGCGGCCGATGGCGTGCGCCATGCGGAGATCATGTTCGATCCGCAGACCCACACCGATCGCGGCATTGCCTTTGCCGCCGTGATCGAAGGGCTGCTGTCCGCCATGGCCGAGGCGGAAGCCAAGCATGGACTGACCAGCGCACTGATCCTGTCGTTCCTGCGCCACTTGTCTGAAGAGGCCGCGTTCGAGACGCTGGCCATGGCCGAGCCGTGGCTCGACCGGATCGCCGCCGTGGGGCTGGACAGTTCCGAGATCGGCCACCCGCCGTCCAAGTTCGCCCGCGTCTTCGCCGCGGCGCGGGCCAAGGGTCTCAAGCTCGTCGCGCACGCAGGGGAGGAAGGGCCGCCTGCCTATGTCTACGAAGCGCTCGACCTGCTCCACGTCGATCGCATCGACCATGGCAACCGCGCACTTGAGGACGAGGCGCTGGTTCAGCGCCTCGCGGGCGAGGGCATGACGCTGACCGTCTGCCCGCTCTCCAACCACAAGCTCTGCGTGGTGGGCGACCTGGCCGATCACCCGATCGACCACATGCTCGCCGAAGGGCTGAAGGCGACGATCAATTCGGACGATCCGGCTTATTTCGGCGGCTATGTCGCCGACAACTACCGCGCGGTTGCGCGCGCGCGGGGGCTGTCGCGCGAGGCTTTGGTCCAACTCGCACGCAACAGCTTCACCGGCTCGTTCCTGCCGCCCGAGGCCGTCGCCATGCATCTTGCCGCCATTGACGCCTACGCGGCACACGCAACCTGAGGAGTTCCATGCGCCGCCTTCTCGCTGCCCTTGCGCTGTTCCTCGCCGCCCTCTCTCCCGCGCAGGCGCAGGAGGCCCGCCGCAAGGTGATCATCGACGACGAGGGCTTCGCGCTGATGCACCTGATGCTGCTGGAGGATGCCGGCACCGAAGTCGTCGGCGTGACCAGCGTTTCGGGTAACGTCTGGGCCAATCGCGCCACCGCCATGGCGCTGCGCGGGCTCGAACTGACCGGACACGAAAAAGTGCCGGTGGCGCAGGGCGCGACCTTCCCGCTGCTCAATTCCCAAGCGCGAACCGAGCGGTGGGAAGCGCTCTACGGCAAGCTCACCTGGAAAGGCGCGTTCATGAAGCAGTGGGCCGAACCCACCGCGCAATCGACGCCGCCCTATCACAGTCCGTTCGACCCGGTCGACTTGCCGTGGGGCAACGCCAAGCTGAAGCCGCTGGTCGAGCCAGCCGCTGCGTTCATGGTCCGCATGGTCCGCGCGCATCCCCACCAGGTCACGATCATGGCCTGCGGGCCGCTGACCAATCTCGCGCTGGCGCAGCGGCTCGATCCCGAATTCGCGTCGCTGGTCAAGGAACTGGTCGTCATGGGCGGCAGCCTCAATCCGCGCCAGACGCTCGACAACCGCGCCGCCGCCGATTTCGCGCGCGAATTCGTCAACACACCGCGCCGCGAATTCAACATTCGCTTCGATCCGGAAGCGGCGAGCATGGTTTCGCACGCCCCTTGGCCCAAGGTGACGATCGTCCCGGTCGATCCTTCGACCGGTACGCAGCTTACCCCGGCTCTGGTCGATCGCCTGGCGAAGGCGGCACGACCGCCGGTGGCGGCGATGATTCGGCGCATGGAGCCGGGCTTTCCGATGTGGGACGAAATCGCCGCCGCCGTCTGGCTCGACCCTTCGCTCGTCACCGACAAGGAGCGGCTGTGGTATGATTTCGATACCCAGTTCGGCCCGGGCTACGGCGACATGCTGACATGGCGCGACGCCTACCGCCCGGGGTTGGACGAGGGCCAGGCGGACATCGTCCGCAGCATCGACGTGCCCAAGATGGAAGCGCTGATCGAGCGCATTCTCGCCCGACGTTAAGGTTCAGCCAAGGCGTTCGGGAACGGCCTGGGCTTCCTCGGTCAGGGTCTCGGCGGTCATCACCGCTTCCCAAGGGAACACGAACCAGCGCTTGTCCTCGGCGCGGTCGATCGTTTCGGCGGCATAATCTACCCGGACCTGCGAACGGATGTTGTCCATCAGCACCGCGAACTTGAGGTTTTCGGGATTGCAGCCGTTATCGGCCAGCAGCTTGCGGATGTAGACGATCGTGCCGCCGCTGTCGTTGATGTCGTCCACGAACAGCAACCGCGTGCCCTCGCTCGACTTGGTCGCGACCTTGCCGAGCAATTCGTCGGCGAAACCCGGCACTTTCGACGAATGGTCGATCGACAGCATCGGCACCTGCAACTCGTGGCTGATGTAGACGGCCGGCACGAGGCCACCGCGACCGATACCGATGATGAAGTCCGGCTTCCACGAACCCGTCGCCAGAGTCTTCGACAGACCGCGCGCCTTGGTGAGAAAGTCCTCGTAGGCGATGTAGTTGAGAACAGGGGCGGAAGTGTGGGTCATGGCCTGAAGAAGGTCCGTCAACGATTGCGGGAAAGCGGCCCGGTTACCGTTTTCCGGCGATTCCGGCAATGGGTTCGCGTCTGGTCATCCCCCGTCGACTTCCTCCGCCATCACCTGCGGCTGGATCGCGGCGGGCCAGGCAAACTGCGCAAAGGCGGTCTGGATCTCGCCCAGCACGATGTCTGCGGCGTAGGACGGTGGCCGCGCTGCCGCCGTGCAAAGCGCCAGCGTCATCGGGCGCAGGACTGGATCACTTATTCGGGTAAAGGCCAGCCGTCCTGCGCGTACCTCGGTCATGACGTCGAGCGAAGTGAGAATGCCGATGCCGACCCCCTGCTGCACGAGCGAGGTAATCATCTGGATATCGTCAGATGACACCTTCTTGTCGAGCGTCGCGCGCGTGGTGCCTTCCAGCACGAGAACCTGCTGGTGCACCGCCAGCGGATGCGTAGGAACCACCACCGGGGATCCGATACAGGCGGAAAAGCGCGCTTCCTGTTGCTGGGCGAAAGGGTGACCCACCGGCGTGACGAAGCCCAGATGGACGTCGGCGAAGGCATGGACGGTGATGTCGCGATAGGATTCGGGGTCGAAGAAGATGCCGAAGTCCACCTCGTTGCTGGCGATCATCCGTCGCACCGCGTCGTTCCCGCGCACCCGCACGGCGATCGAGATGCCGGGATAGCGGCTCTGGATCGTCTGGATTGCAGCCGGGATCACGCCCTTGGCCAAGGCGTCGATGATCGCGATCTCGACATGGCCGCGTTTCAATCCCCGCAGATCCTCGATCTGCGCGCGCACTTCCGAAAGGCTCTTCTGCCAGCGCCCCCCTGCGGCCATCATGATCTCGCCTGCAGCGGTTAGCCTCAGGCCCGTCGGCAGTCGTTCAAACAGCGGCATGCCGATTTCGGCTTCCACATTCAGGATCTGCCGATCGATTGCCGAGGCCGAGACATTGAGTTCGTCCGCCGCCTTTCGGATCGAGCCGAGCCGGCCCACGGCCATGAAGTAACGAAGAAAGCGCGAGAACGCGGGCATTGTCAGGCCTACCTATTTTTTGCAACGCAGCGTCGGAATCATTGCAGTTGCGAGCGAAGGGTCAAGACCCTAGGCCAGCCCTACCGCATTTTTAGAATGCAGTGCAAAACGAACGGGGGCGCACATGACAGGGGAATGGTCGATGCAGATCGCTGCCTGCACCGTGTCCCGGCCTTTCGCCCCACTCGCCTGCATCGCACCATTGCTTGCGCCGTGAAGTCGCTGTCGATCCTCTCCCTCTCGGCAGTTTTTGCGGCGCTATTGCCCGCCGTCTCGCTTGCTCGTCCACTTCCGCTGGACCCGGCGCGCGAGGCGGCGGTCTCCTCCCTGTTCGAGGCTGCCCGCCAAAGCCCGACGCACTTGCGCGTCTTTTTGCGGCCGATGCCCAAGGGGGGCGATCTCCACAACCACCTCGGTGGAGCGATCTACGCTGAGGATTACCTGCGCTGGGGTGCCGAGGCCGGCTTGTGTGTGTCGGCCGATGGCCTGTCGGTCGCATCACCGCCTTGCGCCGAGGACCGCAAGCTCTCAACGTTCAGCCAGAACGATGAGTTCGGCTATGATCGGCTGGTTCATGCGCTTTCCACGCGGGGCTGGCAGCGGGGCGTGGGGCGCAACGATGCCACCGGGCACACGCAGTTCTTCCGCTCGTTCGCGCGCTTCGGCCCGATCGGGTCGCAGTCGGCAAGCAAGATGCTGGCCAGCGCTCGCGCGATCGCCGCCGGTGACAACCTCTCTTACCTGGAGTTGGACCACAACACGACCACGCTGATGGACGCGGTACTTGCCGCCCCTGCCGGGGTCCTGACCGAGCGCGATCTGCCAGCGCGGCTGGATGGCGAGATCGCGGCGTTGCAGCCGCTGCTCGCCAAGGCGCGCGCCGAACTGACCACAGACGAAGCGACGTCTGCGGCCGTGCTTGGCTGCGCCGGCGCCCATCCTGATCCAGGGTGCGGCGTTTCTGTCCATTACCTTTTCCAGGCGATGCGCGCCCTGCCGCCTACGCAGGTATTCCGCTCGCTGATCCTCGGCTTCATGATGGCCGATGCGGACCCGCGCTTCGTCGGCGTCAACATCGTCATGCCCGAAGATGCGATGGTCGCGCTGCGGGACTACGACCTGCACATGGCGATGTTCCGCCTGCTCGAGGCGAAGTATCCCCACGTCCGCCGTACGCTTCACGCTGGCGAACTGACGCTCGGTCTTGTGCCGCCTGCGGAACTGCGAAACCACATAGGCAAGGCGCTCGATGCGGGAGCCGAACGAATTGGCCACGGCACCGACATCGCGTTCGAGGATGACGCCGAAGCGACCATGGCGCGCATGGCTCGCGATGGCGTTGCGGTCGAGATCAATCTGACCAGCAACGACGTTATCCTTGGCGTTCACGGGGCGGACCATCCCGTGCAGCTTTATCGCGACCACGGCGTGCCGGTGGTCCTGTCCACGGACGATCAGGGCGTGCTCCGTTCGGACATGACCAATGAATATGTCCGCGCCGCGCGCGAACAGGGGTTCGACTACCGCGCGCTCAAGCAGGCTGCCCGCAGCGGACTTCATTACGCTTTCCTTCCAGGCAACAGCCTCTGGACCGATTTCGCGGCATTGCGTCCGGTGGATGCGTGCGGGACCGACCTTGCCGCGCCCGCCTGCGCCCGGTTCCTCGAACGCAACGAGAAGGCCCGGCTGGAAGCCGACTTGGAGGCGCGTTTCGCAAAGTTCGAGAGCGATCGGTTGGCGGTCGCTTCGCGCAAGTCATGACTGTGGCGTGCAAGCCGCAGCTGCAAGAAAAGTTTCACATGTTCGCATCTGACGTATGGCATGCCGCAATGCAGCATGATTGAGTGGGATAGGGCATGCGCTTGGGGAGAGGCGCTTGGCAATCAAATGTGCAGCGGGAATCCAAGGGTTCCCTGCCGCCATCAACAGGGGGGTTTGAAACCATGACTGCTCGTATGAAAACCGTTGATGCTGCGCTGCAAGCGCGGCTTCGTCGCCATATCCTTGCCGCAGGGCTGCTCGCTTGTACCGCGATGTCGGCCCCGGCCCTCGCGCAGGACGCGCCCGCGCCTGCCGACGATCCGAAGGAAGAGATCGTCGTCACCGGCTCGCTCAACGCGCTGCCGCTGAAGGACGTCGGCACGGTCTTCGGCTTCGACAAGAACCTTGTGGAAACGCCGCGATCCGCATCCTCCATTTCGAAGGAGCAAATGGAGCGTTTCGGTATCACCGAAATTTACGACCTCGTGGCGCAGTCGCCCGGAACGTTTACCAACTCTTTCTTTGGTGTCGGCGGCGCCTTGGACATTCGCGGCACACCTGGCGAAGTCTATTTCCGCGGCATGCGTCGTCTTGACAACCCCGGCAACTATCCCACGCCGATCGGCGCTTCTGATCGCATCGACATCGTGCGAGGCCCTGCATCGCCGATCTTTGGTCCGTCGAAGACCGGTGGCTACATGAATTTCGTGCCCAAATCGGCTCGTGTGGCCAACGGCAAGTACATGGACAGTGCGGCGGGCCAAGTAACCTACACTGGCGGCAGCTGGGGCAAGCACGTCCTTTCGGCGGATATTCGGGGGCCGGGGCACCTCGGCACACAGGAGTTCGGGTACAGCCTTTATGCGGAAGTAGAAGATTCGGGCAGTTACTACCGCAACATGAGCACCAAACAGACCATCCTGCAGGCTGCCTTTGACACCGACCTCGCTTCGAACCTGCGCCTCGAATTCGGCGGAATGTACCATGATTTCAAGGGGCAGCAGAACGGCGGCTGGAACCGTCTGACGCAGGATCTGGTCGACAACGGCACGTATATCACGGGTTCGGCAAAGCCACTCGACACCAATGGTGACGGCCAGATCTCGCACGGCGAGGCGGCTGCAGCCAATGGCGGGCTTGGGCTCAACCCGTTCGGGAGTGCCTTTTGTTCTACACCGCCGTTCTCCAATCCCTTCGGGGGGCTGACCAACGCCTGCCTTGCAGCGGTCTATCCGGATATGGGCTTGACCAACGTTGGCACGGCCAAGCTCAGCCGCCGGGATACGCTGACCGGAAAGAATGACCGGCTCGATAACACGGCTAAAACGGGGTATCTGGACCTGATCTTTGACGCTGGCGAAGATTTCGAAATCAAGAACCAGTTGTTCTATGACGGCTACACAAACATCAACGAGAATACTTATGGATTTTCGCAATTCCATGATTCGTGGGTGATTGAAGACAAGATCGTCATTTCCAAAACCTTCCGGACCGATGTCGGAAAATTCGCGATTCAGGCTTCGCCCTCGTTCCGCTACACGAGGTTCAAGCATGGCGACGATTTCAACTACGAGTACTTCCACCGTGTCGATCTGACGAAGGGCTATGACGCCTTGTCAGATCGCCTGCTTTCCACCGAATGCGACTGCAACTACACGTCGTATCTCAAGGGTCACTATTCCGACATTGGGCTGGCCGGTCTGGCGGACCTCGATTTCAACTTCGGCCTCGATCTCACGCTCGGCGCTCGTTACGATTACCTGAAAGTGACTACCGTCGACATCGCGGCAAAGCTTGAGGATCCGTCTTCGGCAGCCAGTGCGCGTGGTGGCAAGGGCGCATGGTCGTGGTCGGCCAGCGCCAACTACAAGACGCCGTTCGGCCTGGTTCCTTACGTGACGATTTCCCGGCAATCGACGGTTGTTGCTGGGCAGGGCGCGGAAATCTATGCCGGCGACGTGACCTCGGGAGCTTTCATCAGCGCCTCGAAGCTTTACGAAGGCGGGGTTAAGGGGACGTTCCTCGACAACCGCCTCTACGCCGCCTTGTCGATCTACAAGCAGACCCGCACCGACCGCAATTCGCAGGCCATCGTCACCAACCAAGCTGTCGAGACCAAGGGCATCGAAGCTGAAGTCCGCTGGTCGGTCGACAAGCACCTTCTGCTTACCGCCAACTACACGAAGACAAGGGTTTACAACCTCACGGCCATCGGCAGTGGTGCGTTGTTCAGCTTCTTCGGCATCGAAGACTTGAAGGGCCTTGACCCGGCCTTGTTCCTCGGCGGGCAGCCTATCGGTCTTGTGCCTATCGCGAACAAGGAGGCCTCACGCCGCGCTGGTATCCCCGAGGATCTCTATTCGGCAACGGCGACGTACTCGTTCGACAATGGCCTCGCCGTCGCGGGGAGCATCACCCATGTCCCGTCGGTGTTTTCGGGCCAGTCGCAGGTAGTAAAGCTTCCTGCTTATACCCTGGTCGATGCAAGCCTGTCCTACGCCACGGGCCCGTGGCTGTTCCGCGCGGTCGTGAAGAACTTGACCGACGCGAAGTACTTCCGTGCCAACTTCACCGAACTGTTCGGCAGCACGATCGCTCTGCCCGAGCGTCCGCGCAGCTGGCAGGCTTCGGTGGTCTACAAGTTCTGATGTCCTGACGCGGGGCAGGGGGCGTCTCTCGCAAGAGGCGTCCCCTTTCTCCGCGATGTTTTAAAGTTTCGAGGTTATATTGATGCAATTGCTGGCCTGGGCCGTTCTGTTTGCCGGCGCGTTCTTCGCGACGGTTTCGCCGGGCCTTGCAACCCCTGTCGCCCCTCCGGCGCTCGTCGCCCGGGTGAAGGCCTGCGCGCCAGCCCGGCCATGTGCTGCCCGGCTTCCGGTACGTGTCGTCGTGGTGACGATGTTCGAGATCGGCAAGGACACCGGCGACAAGCCCGGCGAATTCCAGCTCTGGAAGGAACGCCGCAAGCTCGACGTCACGCTGCCCTTCCCGCAGGGCTGGCACGATCTCGCCTACGATCCCCAGACCGGCGTGCTCGCCATCGTCACCGGCATGGGCTCGATCAAGTCGGCCACTGCCGCGCTCGCCCTCGGCCTCGATGATCGGCTGGATCTGTCGAAGGCGTATTGGCTCGTCGCGGGTATCGCGGGGATCGACCCTGCCGATGCCTCGGTCGGTTCCGCCGCCTGGGCGCGCTTCCTCGTCGATGGCGACATCGCGCACGAAATCGATGCGCGCGAGATTCCGGCCGACTGGAAAACCGGCTACTTCGCCCTGCACAGCAAGGGTCCGTCCGATCCCACGCCGCTCGATCCCGTCAATGGCGAGATGTTCGAATTGAACGCGGCGCTGCGCGACTGGGCCTTTGCCCTGACCAAGGACGTGAAGCTGCCTGATGATGCGACGATCACGGCCGCCCGCGCCCACTATGTCGGCTATCCCAACGCGCAGAAGCCGCCCTTCGTGCTGAAGGGTGACAACCTTGCCGCGATGACCTTCTGGCATGGCGCGAAATTGACCGATTGGGCCAACGACTGGACCCGCTTCTGGACGCGCGGGCAGGGTGAATTCGTCACGTCGGCGATGGAGGAAACCGGCACGTTCCAGTCGATCGAGTACCTCACCCGCGTCGGCCGCGCCGATCGCAACCGCGTCATGGTGCTGCGCGCGGGCAGCAACTTCACTATGCCGCCACCGGGCGTCGCCCCGGCACCCTACCTGTTGAGCGAGAACCAGGGCTATGCCGGGATGACCGCCGCACTCGAAAGCCTCTATCTGGTCGGCGGCAAGGTGGTCGATGAGATCACCACCCACTGGGATCGCTACGAAAAGGCCCCGCCCAAATGAGCACGGCTGGCTAGGGCGGACCGGAACCGTGGCGCTCACGCTTATCCGCAACGCTGCCGTTGTCGCCACGATGGACGATGCCGCCCGAGAAATTCCTGGCGGCGCCATGGCTTTCCGCGACGGGGTGATCGTCGCGGTCGGCACCACCGTGGAGCTTGCCGCTTTCGCGCGCGACGCCGATACGATCGTCGAGGCGCAGGGTTGCGTGATCACGCCCGGCCTCGTCAACACCCACCACCATCTTTACCAGTCGCTCACCCGCGCCCTGCCGGGCGCGACTGAGGCCTCGCTGTTCGGCTGGCTCAAGCGGCTCTATCCGGTCTGGGCGCGCTACACCCCCGACGATGTCTTCGCCGCGACGCAGCTGGGCCTCGCCGAGCTGGCGCTTTCGGGCTGCACCATCAGTTCGGACCACCTCTACCTCTTCCCGAACGGCGTGACGCTCGACGATACGATCCATGCCGCCGCGGGCATCGGGGTGCGCTTCCATGCGACGCGCGGCAGCATGAGCGTGGGCGAGAGCTTGGGTGGCCTGCCGCCCGACAGCCTGGTTGAGCGCGAGGATGCGATCCTTGCCGACTGCATCCGCGTGATCGATCGCTTCCACGATGCCGCCGACGGCGCGATGGTCCGCGTTGGCGTTGCGCCGTGCTCACCGTTCTCCGTCAGCCAGGGCCTGATGCGCGATGCGGCCCTGCTCGCGCGCGACAAGGGGGTGATGCTCCACACCCATCTCGCCGAAGATGCCGACGATGTGGCGTTCAGCCTGGAACGGTTCGGCTGTCGTCCGGGACAATACGCCGAGGAGCTTGGCTGGACCGGGTCGGACGTCTGGCACGCGCATTGCGTCCAGCTCGACCACGCCGAGATCGACCTGTTCGCGCGAACGCGCACCGGGGTCGCGCATTGCCCAGGCTCCAATTGTCGGCTCGGTTCGGGCATCGCGCCGATTCTGGCCATGCGCGATGCGGGCGTGCCCGTCGGTCTCGGCGTCGATGGATCCGCCTCCAACGACGCGGCCAATCTGCTGGGCGAAGCCCGGCAGGCCATGCTGCTCCAGCGTGTGAGCCACGGTGCGGGCGCGATGGCGGCGCGCGAAGCGCTGCATATCGCCACGCGCGGCGGTGCCGAAGTGCTTGGTCGCAGCGATCTTGGCCAGTTGCGCGCAGGCTTTCGCGCCGACTTCGCGATCTGGGACATGGCGCAGCCCGCATCGACCGGCGCCTGGGATCTGGTCGCCGCGCTGGTTCTCGCCCCCCCGCATCAGGTCCGCGACCTTTTCGTCGAGGGAAGGGCGGTCGTCCGTGGCGGCGAACTTGTCCGCATCCCACGCCATCGCATCATCGCCGCCGCGCAAGCCTCGCTTGCCCGGCTCATGCAGGAGTAGCCGTCCATGTCGGGAGCCGAGCGCACGTTGGTTGGGCGCAAGTCCGTCGCCACCCGCGAACAGAAGCGCGATCCCGACTACTTCCCCGGCTACGCCAGCGCGATCCCGCTCGGCATCCAGCATGTCCTTGCGATGTTCGTTTCGAACCTCACGCCGCCGATCATCGTTGCAGGGGCTGCCGGCTTCGGCTTCGGTTCGGCAGACCCCGCGCCGCTCATCTACATGATCCAGATGTCGATGTTCTTCGCAGGGCTCGCCACGCTGATGCAGACGGTCGGCCTCGGCCGCGTCGGTGCCCGCCTGCCGCTCGTGCAGGGGACGAGCTTTGCCTATATTCCAATCATGATCCCGATCGTTGCCGGGCGCGGTCCCGCCGCGATGGCGGAACTGTTCACGGCGGCGCTGGCCGGCGGGCTGGTCCATGCCGGGCTCAGCCGCTTCGTCGGCCGCATCCGCTTTGCCCTGCCGCCGCTCGTCACCGGCCTCGTCGTCCTGATGATCGGGCTGTCGCTGATGCGGATCGGCGTGCAGTACTCGGCCGGCGGCGTTCCGGCGATCGGGACGCCCGCGTTCGGATCGGCGCAGAGCTGGCTGCTCGCCGGCGTCGTCGTCGTCGCCACGCTCGGTCTAAAGTTCTTTGCCTGCGGCATATGGTCGACCGCCTCCGTTCTGCTCGGCCTGCTTGCCGGATACGTCGTCGCCTTCGCGATCGGCCGCATCTCGTTCGCTCCGGTGGCAGAGGCGCACTGGGCCATGTTACCCGCGCCATTTCCGTTCGGCTTTGCCATCTCCGCCTCGGCGGTGATCGGCTTCGTGCTGACCGGCTTTGTGTCTTCGATCGAATCGATCGGCGATGTCGAGGCGATCTGCGAGGGCACGGCGGGTCGTCGCGCGAGCGATGCCGAACTCCAGGGCGCGGTTGCTGCCGACGGAGTGGGCACCGCCCTCGCCGCAGCGTTCGGTGCGATGCCCAACACGACCTTCAGCCAGAATGTCGGCCTTATCGCCATTACCGGGATGATGAGCCGGCACGTGGTCACGCTGGGTGCCGTGTTCCTGGTCGTCTGCGGCCTGGTGCCGAAGATCGGCGCACTGGTCACCACCATTCCGATCGAGGTGCTCGGCGGTGGGGTGATCGTGATGTTCGGCATGGTCGCTTCGGCGGCGCTGTCGATGCTGGCCACCGTCGAATGGAATCAGCGCAACATGCTCATCTTCGGCGTGAGCCTCTCGCTTGCGCTCGGCCTGCAGCTCGAGCCGGAGGCGCTGGCCCATCTGCCCCAGACCGCCAAGGTGCTGCTTGCCTCGGGCGTTCTGCCCGCGGCGTTTCTTGCTGTCCTGTTGAACCTCGTCCTGCCGCACGCAACCGCAGAGGATGTCGAGGAAGCGCAGGCCGTTCCCGCCGCCGTGTAGGGTTCGGGGCCCTCTTTTCCGACAGGAATTGCCCCATCCGAATCGATTCTCATGCGATTCTCAAAAGGCGGAAGCCGGCAGAATGCCTGAGGCATTGACGAAACCCGCAGAAAACCTCGGGTTCGAGAAGCCGCGCAACAAAATTGCAAAAACCGTTTGACGGTAGAGAATCCCCTCCATATATGCGGCGTCACCGGCAGGGACGCTGCTTCGAAACGCTTCGAAGGGATGGTTCAGCTGGTCGCCACATAGGACGGACACCTGGTTCCCCCGATCGCAAGAAAGCGGGGAGGGAA
>NZ_JABBGM010000001.1:130000-832641 GCF_012927405.1 Novosphingobium olei
TCTCGATCTGCGGGTAACCGGGGTTCGAGTGAGGTGGATAAGGTATCACCGAGCTGAATAAAATAGGCTTGGTGAAGCGAACCCGGGGAACTGAAACATCTCAGTACCTGGAGGAAAAGACATCAACCGAGATTCCGTTAGTAGTGGCGAGCGAACGCGGACCAGGCCAGTGCCTTCTCTTCAACTAGCAGAACACTTTGGAAAGAGTGGCCATAGCGGGTGACAGCCCCGTATGCGAAAGTGATGGAGAAGGACTCGAGTAGGGCGGGACACGTGTAATCCTGTCTGAACATGGGGGGACCACCCTCCAAGCCTAAATACTCGTACATGACCGATAGCGAACACAGTACCGTGAGGGAAAGGTGAAAAGCACCCCGATGAGGGGAGTGAAACAGTACCTGAAACCGAATGCTTACAAGCAGTAGGAGCGGCATAGGCCGTGACTGCGTACCTCTTGCATAATGGGTCAGTGACTTAGTTTATCGAGCAAGCTTAAGCCGTTAGGTGTAGGCGCAGCGAAAGCGAGTCTGAATAGGGCGACAGAGTTCGATGAATTAGACCCGAAACCCGGTGATCTAGGCATGACCAGGTTGAAGGTGCGGTAACACGCACTGGAGGACCGAACCGTTGAATGTTGAAAAATTCTCGGATGAGTTGTGTTTAGGGGTGAAAGGCCAATCAAACCGGGAAATAGCTGGTTCTCCGCGAAATCTATTGAGGTAGAGCGTCGGACGTATACCGTTGGGGGTAGAGCACTGGATGGATGCGGGGGTCGCGAGATCTACCAATTCTAACCAAACTCCGAATACCAACGAGATTTATCCGGCAGACAGACGGCGGGTGCTAAGGTCCGTCGTCAAAAGGGAAACAGCCCTAACCTACAGCTAAGGTCCCCAAGTCACGTCTAAGTGGGAAAGCATGTGGGAATCCCAAAACAACCAGGAGGTTGGCTTAGAAGCAGCCATCCTTTAAAGAAAGCGTAACAGCTCACTGGTCTAAACAAGGGTTCCTGCGGCGAAGATGTATCGGGGCTCAAGACGTGCACCGAAGCTTAGGGTTCGGACTTCGGTCCGAGCGGTAGCGGAGCGTTCCGTAGGCTGATGAAGCGATCTGGTAATGGGTCGTGGAGGTATCGGAAGTGCGAATGCTGACATGAGTAGCGACAAAGAGGGTGAGATGCCCTCTCGCCGAAAGACCAAGGGTTCCTGCTTAAAGCTAATCTGAGCAGGGTGAGCCGGCCCCTAAGACGAGCCCGAAGGGGGTAGTCGATGGGAACCACGTTAATATTCGTGGGCCTGGTGGTGTGTGACGGATCATGTGTGTTGTCACTCCTTATTGGATTGGAGTGGCTTCGAAATGGTTCCAGGAAATAGCCCCACCGTATAGACCGTACCCGAAACCGACACAGGTGGTCTGGTAGAGTATACCAAGGCGCTTGAGAGAAGTATCCTGAAGGAACTCGGCAAATTGCCTCCGTACCTTCGGAAGAAGGAGGCCCCATATATGCGCAAGCACTTGTGGGGGGCACAGGCCAGGGGGTAGCGACTGTTTAGCAAAAACACAGCACTCTGCTAAGTCGGCTTCAAGACGACGTATAGGGTGTGACGCCTGCCCGGTGCTCGAAGGTTAAGAGGAGGAGTGCAAGCTCCGAATTGAAGCCCGAGTAAACGGCGGCCGTAACTATAACGGTCCTAAGGTAGCGAAATTCCTTGTCGGGTAAGTTCCGACCTGCACGAATGGCGTAACGACTTCCCCACTGTCTCCAGGATATGCTCAGCGAAATTGAATTCTCCGTGAAGATGCGGAGTACCCGCGGTTAGACGGAAAGACCCCGTGCACCTTTACTGCAGCTTCAGAGTGGCATTAGGAAAGAATTGTGTAGCATAGGTGGGAGGCTTTGAAGCACCGGCGCCAGCTGGTGTGGAGCCATAGGTGAAATACCACCCTGTTGTTTTCTGATGTCTAACCCAGGACCGTTAGCCGGTTCGGGGACCCTCTGTGGCGGGTAGTTTGACTGGGGCGGTCGCCTCCTAAAGAGTAACGGAGGCGCGCGATGGTAGGCTCAGGCCGGTTGGAAACCGGCTGTTAGAGTGCAATGGCATAAGCCTGCCTGACTGCGAGATTGACGAATCGAGCAGAGACGAAAGTCGGTCATAGTGATCCGGTGGTCCCTCGTGGAAGGGCCATCGCTCAACGGATAAAAGGTACGCCGGGGATAACAGGCTGATGATTCCCAAGAGCTCATATCGACGGAATCGTTTGGCACCTCGATGTCGGCTCATCACATCCTGGGGCTGGAGCAGGTCCCAAGGGTTTGGCTGTTCGCCAATTAAAGTGGTACGTGAGCTGGGTTCAGAACGTCGCGAGACAGTTTGGTCCCTATCTGCCGTGGGCGTCGATACTTGAGAGGAGTTGCCCCTAGTACGAGAGGACCGGGGTGAACATGCCTCTGGTGTACCTGTCATTCCGCCAGGAGTGCAGCAGGGTAGCTATGCATGGACGGGATAACCGCTGAAAGCATCTAAGCGGGAAGCCTCCCTCAAGATAAGGTATCATCGAGTCGTGGTAGACCACCACGTTGATAGGCCGGGTGTGGAAGTGCGGTAACGCATGAAGCTAACCGGTCCTAATAACTCTGTTCATGCTTGAGAATCCCACCATCAATGACAGCCTTGCGGCTGCCAGATGGGCGGTATCCAGCCAGGACAAAACCTCATCTGTATCATCGATTAAAATCTTTGCGCCGGCTCTATTGCTTGGTGACCATAGCGTCTGTGACCCACCCGATCCCATCTCGAACTCGGCCGTGAAACCAGTCTGCGCCAATGGTACTAACGCTCAAGCGTTGGAAGAGTAGGGCGTCGCCAGGCATTAAAGCCGACGCAAAGAAAACCCATTCACAATCTCAAGGGCCTTCGTGCCCTCCAAAAGGGGCCCTCCAAGGCCCCTTTTTGCGTCACCATCGACGCACACATCAGTGGCGCGGGGAGAAGCAGCCCGCCGCTGGATCGCTCGCCGATCCAGAAAACAAAACTGCCACAGGGCTGGCACACCCAGCCCAAACATGGTGTCGCGGGGTGGAGCAGCCCGGTAGCTCGTCAGGCTCATAACCTGAAGGTCGCAGGTTCAAATCCTGCCCCCGCAACCAGATTCACAAATCACCACGTATCGATCCACGGTTGCACTTTGCCCGTGCGCGCCGGTCGTCCGGCGACCGCTTCGAGTCCCATCGCCAGCCAGTGGCGCGTATCCGCCGGATCGATCACATCATCGAATTCGAATACCGTCGCGCCATTGGCGGCGCTCGACCACGCATAGGCTCCGGCGAGCAGTTCCTCGTAACGCGCCCGGCGCTGGTCGAGATCGGCTATGGCCGCCAGCTCAGCACGCCGACCGAGCTTGATCTCCCCCTCGATCCCCATCCCGGCGAATTCGCCCGTTGGCCAGGCCACCGTGAACAGCGGACTATCCAGCGACCCTGCGCTCATCGCCATTGCGCCCAGGCCATAGGCCTTGCGCAGCACCACCGAGAACATCGGCACCTGGAGGTTCGCCCCGATCACATAGAGCCTGCCGCAATGGCGAATCGTCGCCGTGCGTTCGGCTTCGGGCCCGACCATGTTCCCTGGCACGTCGATCAAGGTGATCACGGGGATATCGAAAGCATTACACAATTGCATGAAGCGTGCAGCCTTGTCCGCGCCATCGCTGTCGACGGCGCCGCCGGTGGGTGACGCGCAATTGTTGGCGATCACCCCCACCGGGCGCCCTTCGATGCGCGCCAGCGCGGTGACCATCGATCGTGCGAAATCGCGGCGGAGTTCCAGCACCGAGCCAACATCGGCCAGTGTTTCGATGATGCGGCGCACGTCATAGGCGGCGCGGCGGTTCTCGGGGATGGCGTGGCGCAGCGGGCTCTGGTCGGCGTCCTGCCAGCTTTCGATCCGGCCCTGGAAGTACGACAGATACTTGCGCGCCATGGCGGTCGCCTCGGCTTCATCCTCCACCACGATGTCGATGACACCGTTGGGGGCCTGGACCGATACGGGGCCTACCTCCTCTGGCGCGAACACGCCCAGGCCGCCCCCTTCGATCATCGCGGGGCCGCCGATGCCGAGACTGGAATCGCGCGTCGCGATGATCACGTCGCACATCGCCAGCAACACGGCATTGCCGGCAAAGCAGAAGCCGCTGGCGATCCCGACCAGCGGCACGAGACCCGAAAGCTTGCCCATGTGCGCCCAGGTTCGGTACTTGAGCCCCCCCACCGTGGTCGGGGGCGGGGTGGGATCGCCGGGTGACGCACCGCCGCTGCGGCCACCGCCGCCTTCGGTGTAGAACACCACCGGCAATCGGGCGTTGCGCGCGACTTCAAGCATTCGGTCGGTCTTGACGTGGTTCTTGTGCCCCTGCGTTCCGGCGAGCACGGTGTAGTCGTAGCTCATCGCCACGCAGCGCGAACGCTCGGGCCCGAAGGCATCGCCATTGACGCGCCCGATGCCCATCACCAGCCCGTCCGACGCTGTCTTGATCAGCCGACGGTCGATGTCATCGGGGGTGTCTTCGTAGCGTCGTCCCGCCGTCACCAGCGGCCCATACTCCAGGAACGAGCCGGGATCGCACAAGTCCGCGATGTTCTCACGCGCGGTGCGCTTGCCCTTGGCATGGCGTTTGGCGACGATCTCCGCTCGCCCGGCGTCCGAGACATGCGCATGCATCGCCCGAACCCGATCAAGATCGGCGCGGGGCGCGTGCGTGTCGATGTCGACCGGCACGTCCTCATCCTCATGCGCGTCTTCGTCCGGCAGCAGCGTTGCCAGCAGCGCGTCTTCCGTCACCACATCGCCGCCGGCGTGCAACACCGCTGCCACCGCCCCGGCAACTGGAGCGGTGATCGCGTGCTCCATCTTCAGCGCCTCGATCACCGCCAGCGTCTGGCCCTTGCGCACGACATCGCCCACCTCGACGAGGACCGAGACCAGCGTGCCGACCATCGGCGCCCGCACCGCGGCATGGCCTTCAGGCACCGGCGAAGCCATGGTCGTAACCGGTCTTGCCTGGGCGGCGCGCGCCGAAAGCACGGCAAGCGGATCCGGGGCGCTACCTGCCGCCGGTGCGTATTGCCCTGCAGTCGCCACCAGTTCCGCAACATGGCGTTCGACAAACCGCGTGTCGAAGGCGCCTTCCGCCACCTCCGGGCGCGCGATCAGTGCCTTCAGCAGTTCGAGATTGGTGCCGAGCCCTTCGATCCTGCAGCCGTCCAGCGCTCGCCCCGCCTTGGCGACCGCGGCGGCGAAGTCGGGCGCGCGCACGATCAGCTTGGCCAGCAGCGAATCGTAGCGCGGGCTCGGCGCGTAGCCACTGCGACCATAATCGTCGACGCGTACGCCGCGCCCCGTCGGCATTTCGTAGCGTGCGATCGTTCCGCCGGTGGGCCGGGCCTGGCCTTGCGCGTCGATCGTCTCCATGTTGATCCGCAGCTGGATCGCCACCCCGTCGGGCGCCCGGTCCGCCACCGCCTGAAGTCCAAGCGCGTCGAGGCTTGCGCCTTGCGCCAGCGCGAACTGGGTGGCGACGAGGTCGAGGCCTGTCACCTCCTCGGTTACCGTGTGTTCCACCTGGATGCGCGGATTGGCCTCGATGAACACGAAGGGCAGGGCCGTCCCGCCATCCGCGTCGACGAGAAATTCGAATGTGCCGATGCCGCGGTATCGGGCCGCGCGTGCCAGCGCGAGCGCCGCGTCGAGGATCGCGGCACGGACGTCCGCGCCAATGCCGATCGCCGGCGCGATTTCGACCAGCTTCTGGCGCTGGCGCTGCAGGCTGCATTCGCGGTCCCACAAGTGGTGCACGGCGCCGCTGCCATCGCCCACCACCTGCACTTCGACATGCCGCGCCCGCGCCATCAGCACTTCGACATAGAGCCGACCGTCACCGAACGCGGCCTGTGCCTCGGAGCTGGCACGGGCGAAGGCTTCGTCCAGGTCCTCAGCCCGCTCGACCGCGCGCATCCCGCGTCCGCCGCCGCCGGCCAGCGCCTTGAGCATTACCGCACCATGCGTGGCGAGAAACACCCGGGCCTCGTCCAGCGTAACCGCTTCTTGAGAACCCGGCAGCGTCGGCACGCCGCAGCGTGCGGCCAGCGCACGGGCCGCCGCCTTGTCTCCGAACAGGTCGAGCGTTTCAGGGGACGGGCCCACGAACACGAGTCCGGCCTCGGCGCAGGCCCGCGCAAACGCTGCGTTTTCGCTGAGGAAGCCATATCCGGGATGGACAAGGTCGCAGCCTTCGCTCACCGCAATCGCAATCAGCGCTGCCTGGTCGCGATAGGCGGCAACGCCCTGGCCCGGCAGCTCGCGCGCCAAATCTCCCGCCGTGACGTGAGCGGAAGCGGCATCGTCCGCCGGGTGGACCATCACCGTTGCGATCCCGCGTTCGGCGGCGGTCCGCGCGATGCGGATGGCGATCTCGCCACGATTGGCGATCAGAACCTTGCTGGCCACGTCTGTCCTCTTCCCGCTCTTCAGGGCGTCGCTGCGCCGTTTGGTGCAGTCTTACCCGGCGCGATGGCATCGCAAAGCAGCTTCTCGCGCTTTCAACGCGTCGAAATTGCGCGACGGTGATAAGGGGGCGCAGGAGGGGAAGGACGTGACCGGAACAGAGGCTCAGCTATGGCCGGCGCTCGCCGCGGCAACGCTGGCGGGCTTGATCGTGGGCGTGGAGCGCGGGTGGAGCCAGCGGTTGCGCCCCGCCGGCACGCGCGTCGCGGGCGTGCGCACTTTCGGCCTGCTCGGCTTCGTCGGCGGGCTTGCCGGTTGCCTGCCCGATGGCGTCGCTGCGGCGCTCGTGCTGGGGGCGGGCTTGCTCCTCGTCGTCGGTTATCGCAGTGAAGCCGATGCGCCGGGCCGGTCGGCCACGACGGCGGTCGCCGGGGTTCTTACGCTCGCGCTCGGCATGGTGGCGGTGCGTGTGGGGCCGACGCTGGCGCTGGGCGGAGCGGCCGCCGTCTTCGCATTGCTGGCTTCGCGCCCGGTGCTGCATCGCGCGCTTGTCGGCCTGTCCGCCATCGAGATCGAGGCCGCGGCGCGCTTCCTCCTGATCGCACTGCTGGCGCTGCCGCTTCTGCCGGACCGCGCCTATGGTCCGTTCGATGCGTGGAACCCGCACCGGATCTGGCTGGTAGTGGTGATCGTCGCCGGGCTTTCGTTCGCCGGCTATGCCGCGGCGCGGCGCTGGGGCACGCGGCGGGGACTGCTGCTGGTTGCGGCCACCGGCGCGATCGTGTCCTCGACCGCGGTCACCGCCGACTACGCCCGCCGCCTCCGGTCGGAACCCGAGGCGCAGGGCGCGCTGGTCGCAGGCATCGCCATCGCCTCGATCGTCATGTTCCTGCGCGTGCAGGTGCTGACCCTGGTGCTGGTGCCGCGCGTGCTGCCGGCGCTTGCGCTCGCACTTGCGCCCGCCACGCTCGTCGCGGCAGGGTTCGCTCTTTCCGCCTGGCGCCATCAGGCGGCCACGGCCGGTGGCGAGGTCAAGCTCGGCAACCCGCTCGATTTCCGGCCGGCGCTGGTTCTTGCCGCAATGGTCGCGCTGTTTTCGCTGATCGCGCGCTGGGCGCTCGCCCGATACGGCAGCACCGGAATGGGCGCGGTGCTTGCGCTCACCGGCATGATGGACGTCGATGCTGCGGTGATGACGCTGGCAGGACTTGCTCCCGGAACGCTTGGAGACGACCGCGCCGGGCTGTTGCTGGCAGGGCCGGTGCTGGCGAATACGCTGGTCAAGGCGGTCATGGCCATGGGAATCGCCCCCGGTCGAGCTGGCGTGCGTGCTGCAACCCCGCTCCTTGCCGCGCTCGCCGCCTCGGGGGCGGGCGTCATTTACCTCATGCTTCGGGGATGACGCTGGCGCGATTCGCCGGGCCGGTTCGCGAATGCGCAACAACTGCAGCGGCGCACGACGCCAAACGCATGCGCAACAGGGCTAAAGTTTCTTGGAGTGTCAAAATCTTGGAAAGGCGGTGTGGCGGCAACGCACCAACCGCTGCGGAAATTTACGCACCTGACATTTTTGCTGGTCAATACGCCAAATCGCGATAGTGTTGCGCCACCGTCAAAGACGTTCGCCCGGCGCGGTCTTGGGAGAGGATGCGAAAAAATCGCACCGCGCCGGGTGTTACGTCTTCTTCCCCAATCCGAATCGCACGCTGCAGGCACGGTCGCATCGATCCGGCTTGAAAGCCCGCGCGTGCGCCGCAAGGATGCGCAGCATGGGGCCACCGAAACCAGCGCTGCATGATCGTGCCGACGGGCGCATGGCCGGATGAGCGCAACGCTTGCCGCACTGCTTGCGCTGTTGCTCATCGCGGTGCTGTTCGCCGTGGCGGCGGGCGTCGAAACCTTTGCGCCGCAGATGCGTGCGCGCCCCCGCCTGCGCCACGCGGCCTACACGCTGGGGCTGGGCGTCTACTGCTCCAGCTGGACCTTCTATGGCGCGGTCGGCAGCGCGGTGCGCGAAGGCTGGAACTACCTGCCGATCTACATCGCGCCCTGTTTGGTCATGCTGCTTTCGCCCGCTTTCCTGCGCCGGCTTGCCGATGCCGTCCATGCAGAGCGCGCGACGACCATTTCCGATTTCATCGCCGCCCGCTTCGGCCACGATCCCGGCATCGCCCGGTTGGTCACCGTCATCGCGCTGTGCGGCATCGTCCCCTATGGCGCGCTGCAGCTGCGCTCGATCGGCAGCGCCTTCGTCGTGGTCACCGGGCAGGACGCCGCCCTGCCGGTGATGGTCGCGGCCTCGCTGGTGCTCGCCCTCTTCGCCATCCTGTTCGGCACTCGCCGCTATGAAGTCGCCGGCCGCAACGAAGGGCTGCTGTTCTCGATCGCGATCGAATCGGCGATCAAGCTCGTCGCGCTGGTGCTGGTCGGCATCGCCGCCTTCGCCGTGCTGCGCGATGCGGGCCCGCTGCAGCGGACGGCCGCGTTCGACGTGCTTGCCACCCGCTTCGCGCCCGAACACCTCAGTCTTGAATTTGCGGTCATCGGCCTGATCTCGGCGCTGGCGGTGCTGGTCCTGCCGCGCCAGTTCTTCATGGCGCTGGCCGAGGCGCAGCAGCCGTCCGACCTGCCGCGCGCGCGCTTCGGCCTTGCCGCCTACGTCGCGATCATGGCCGCGCTGATCGTGCCGATCGCGGCCGCCGGGCTCGTCGCGCTGCCCAACAGTGCGTCGCCCGATCTTTTCGTGCTCGAACTGCCCGAAGCCGTCGGTACCCACTGGATCACCGTCGCCGCCCTGCTCGGCGGGCTCAGCTCGGCCGCTGCGATGGTGATCGTCGATGCGACCGCGCTGGCGACGATGGTGTCGAACGACCTCATCTTTCCCGCCGTGCTGCGCAGCGAAGGCGATGGCGAAGACGCCGGCCGGGCAGGGGCCCTCGGACGCCGAATGCTGCTGGTCCGCCGCCTCGCGATCCTCGGCATCGTCGGCCTGTCGCTCGCCTGGGCGTTGCTGCTGCCGGCGCGCAATTCGCTCGCCTCGATCGGGCTCGTCGCATTTGCCGCGATGGCGCAGTTCACCCCGCACCTCGTGCTCGGCACCTTGCGCAACGGGCGCGATCCGGTCGCGGGCCGCGTCAGTCTGGCCGCCGGCTTCGCGCTCTGGCTGTGGACGCTGGCGCTGCCGCCGATCCTTCCGCCCGCCTGGCTCGCCGCGCTGGAAGGCACCGTGCTCGATCCGCTGCGGCTGTTCGGGATCGGCCATGCGACACCGCTGGTCCACGGCGTGGTCTGGAGCCTTGCCGCCAATCTCGCGCTGCTGTCCGCGCTGTCGGCCCGCCGCCGGGGCAGCTTCGTCGCGCCCCGCCTGGCGCGGGGGCAGCGCCCGGTGCGCAACGTCGGTGAACTGCGCGCGCTCGCCGCCCGCTTCATCGGCGAGGAGGCTGCCGTGGCCGCTTTCCCGCCGGCGGTTGGTGCCGATCCGGTCGATCGCTCGGCCGCCCGCCATGCGCAGGACCTCATCGCCGCCGTGGTCGGTGCCTCGTCCGCGCGCGCACTCGTCGCCTCGGCGCTGGTGGGCGGCCAGCTCGGCATCGAAGATGTTACCCGCCTGCTCGACGAAGGCGGCCAGTCGCTGCGTTTCTCGCGCCAGCTGCTGGCCGCCAGCTTCGAGAACCTGCCGTCCGGGATCAGCGTGATCGACGCCGATCTTGCGCTGGTTGCTTGGAACGAACGCTACGTGGCGATGTTCGGCTACCCGCCCGGCCTCGTCCGCGTCGGCGTGCCGGTGGCCGATCTCATCCGTCACAACGTGCGGCGTGGCGGCTTTCCCGGCGATGTCGAAGCGCAGGTCGAACGCCGGCTCGAACGCCTGCGCGCACGCCAACCCTATATCTCGGAACGGATCCGACAGGATGGGCGGGTGATCAAGTCGGTCGGCGGCCCGATGCCCGGCGGCGGCTATCTCACCTCGTTCACCGACGTGACCGAGGAAGCCGCCACCCGGGCCGAACTGCGCCGCACCCTGGATGACATGGAAGGGCGCGTCGCCGAACGTACCGAGGCCTTGTCACAGGCGAACCGCCGCCTGGCCGAAGCTACGCGTGAAAAGACCCGCTTCCTCGCTGCCGCCAGCCACGACCTGCTCCAGCCGCTTCATGCCGCCCGCCTCTTTGCAACCGCGCTGCAACGGCAGGTGGGCGAAGCGCAGCGCCCCCTGGTGGCCCGCGTCGACCGATCGATTGTCGCGGCAGAGGATCTGCTGCGCGCCCTGCTCGACATTTCCAAGCTCGATGCCGGCGGCATCACGCCCAGCCCCGAACCGGTCGCGCTCGGCCCGCTGCTGCGCGACATTGCCGAAGGGATGCGCCCGCTGGCAGAGGAGAAGGGCCTCTCGCTCACCCTCGCCAGCGCGCAAGGCTGGGCGATGACCGATCCGGGCCTGCTCCGCTCGGTGCTGCAGAACCTGCTGTCGAATGCGGTGCGCTACACCGCGTCGGGCGGCATCGTCGTCGGGGTGCGTCGGCGCGGTCCGCGCTGGCGGATCGATGTCGTCGACAGCGGCGTCGGCATCCCGACCGAACAGCAGCAGGCGATCTTTTCCGAATTCACCCGGCTCGGCGCGGTCGAGGCCGAGGGATTGGGCCTGGGCCTTGCCATCGTCGAACGGATCGCGCGCCTGCTCGGGCTCGATCTCGATCTCGCCTCGCACCCCGGCCGCGGCAGCCGCTTCAGCGTCAGCCTGCCAGCGCTTGCGCCTACCTCGGAAATGGCAGCGCTCCCGCCCGGGGATGGACCCGCCCTTCCGGCCCATCACGCCGACCCGCTCCGGGTGCTCGTCGTCGACAACGATCCCGCCATCGTCGAGGCGACCACCGCACTGCTCTCAAGCAGCGGCCATCGCGTGGTGGCCGCCTCGAACATCGCCGAAGCGCTCGCGCTGGCGGGCGAGGTCGACGCCGCGCTGATCGACTACAGCCTCGATCATGGAGAGGATGGCCTGGCACTGATTACCCGGTTGCGCCGCCGCCACCCAAGCCTTCCGGTGGCGCTGGTCACCGCCGAAAGCGACCCCGCGCTGCGCCGCAAGGCCGAGCGGCGCAGCATCGCGTTCTTTGCCAAGCCGGTCGATCCGGCGGCGCTCGAAGGCTTTCTCGCCTCGGTTTAGGCGGCGTGGACGAATTCCGCAACGCCACGGTTACCCTGGTGAAGGCCCCGGCAAGGAGTGAGGCCGCAGGTGGAGTGGGCCTCCATCAAGGCCGCGCGACGCCGCCGGGGCCTTCACCAGGGCAACCCCGAAAGGGGCTGGACCAAAAGACGCCATCGCAGTGTCGGCTCGGCTCACAATATTCCCGATATTGCGTCACCTCGCCTCCTCGCGCTGGCGTCTTTTGCCTCCAGCCGTGGCGCTGTGGAATTTGTCCACGCCGCCTAGCGCTCGGAGAGATAGCGCCGCAGGGTAGAGTAATGCGAAAGCCCGTCGAACAGTCGCGGCGGCTCGCATCGTGGCAGGTGCGTTGCCAGCGCTTCGGCCATGCTGACCGGCGACCAGTTGTCTGCGCGCCCGTGCCACAGCCGCACCGGCTGAGACACGTGCGCCAGCTCGGCCGCCCAGTCGCCGACATAGTGGAGGATTTCGCGGCGATAGCCGGGCGCACCGCGTCCCAAACCGTGGGACAGCACCCGCACCATGCCTGCGCGGAATTGCAAGTCGTCGCGCAGCGCCAGGTCCGCTCCTTGCGCCGAAGCGAACAGCGCGGCGTAGAGCTTCCCCGGTGCCAGCCGGGCGAACAGGCCTTGCGCGCCCACCATCGCGGCCAGCAGCAGCGGGCTGGTCCGCGCAGCCCTGAACACCGGCGCGCCGGCCATGGCGCCCAGATAGTCTCCGGTCGATAGCGGCGCGGCTGCGGACACGAGGTCAATGCCGACGACTTGTGTGCCAAGATGCGGCGCCACGCGCAGCGCCGCCGCCGCACCCAGCGAGAACCCCACCAGCCGCAGCGGCGCTCCTTCCGCCTGCGTGCGGATCGCGGCGGCCAGTGCGCTGAACCGCGCCGTCGCTTCCGCAGGTCCCGCCTGCGTCCGGTCGGGCACGATGAACCCGGCGGCCTTTGCGGCAATCTCGGCGCCGAACAGGGCCAGTTCCCCGCCACTGCCGGGAATGCCGTGGAAATAGACGGTGCGCTCCGCCACGTCGTGCGCCTACCGGCTCAGGTCCAGTCCCAGCGATCGCGCCACCAGCGCGGCCTGCGTGCGGTTGCGCACGTCCAGCTTGCGCATGATCGCGGTCATGTGCGCCTTCACCGTCGCCTCGCTCATCCCCAGCTCGTGCGCGATCTGCTTGTTGAGCTTGCCGTCGAGCACGGCCAGCAGCACCTTGAGCTGCGTCGGCGTAAGGCCGGCAACCTCGTTGCGCACCTGCTCCACCGCGTCGGCCTTCCTGGGCGCGACCGGCGTGCCGCCCAGCGCGGCGGCAATCGCCTGCTCGATCCGGGACAGGTCCGCATCCTTGCGCAGGAAGCCCACCGCGCCGAATGCGCGCGCTTCCTCGGCCGCGTTGGCGCCCTCCGCGCCCGAAACCACCAGGATCGGCACATGCGGTCTTTCGGCGTGCAGCAGTGCGATGCCCGAATAGCCGATGGCACCCGGCATCTTGAGGTCGAGCGTCACCAGCCGCAGGTCATCGGCTTCGGATACCGCCTTCGCCGCGGCGGCAAGCGTTCCCGCCTCGACCACGCGCGCACCGGGCGCGACCGCCGCCACGGCGAGCGCCAGCGCCTGTCGGAACAGCGGATGATCGTCGGCAATCAGGATGGTCCCGCTCAAGGCGCCGTTCTCTCCCCCATGCGCGGCCGGCGTTCGGTCCGCGCGCGCCAGCTTATCGCCGGCAGGGGATGCCGCAAAGGCCTAATGGCTGCGCGCGAGCCCTTCGACCGAACGTCGCCAGCCATCGACCGCGCTGGCCACCGAGCCGAGCGATCGGAACACGCGGACGCGCGTCGGCAGGGTTTGGTACAGTCCGCTATTGGCCCCGCCGGCCCAGATATGGATCTGCGGCGGCAAGTGCCGGTCGATCTGCTCCAGCACGTCCACCGTGCGCATCGGATGGTGCGCGGCGGAAAACGACATGGCGACGATGTCCGCACCCACTTCACTGGCGATGCGCACGATCTCCATTTCGGGTAACCCGCAACCGATGTGCAACGGGCGGCAGTCCTGCAACAGCAGCAGCGTTTCCACCATGGCGAGCCCCAGCACGTGGACTTCGCCCGGCGGCGTGCCCAGCAGCACCAGTGGGCGGGCGGTGTTGACGTGGCCCTGCGGCTGGAACAGCGTGCTCGAACACGCGCGCAGCGTGCGCACCATCATGTCGGAAAAGATGTGCTCCTGCGCGATCGAGATCGTGCCCTTTTCCCAGGCAATGCCCACTGCGCTGCAGAGCGGCGCCGCGATGCTCAGCACGAAATCCTCGAGCCCCTGTTCGATCACATGGCTTTGCATCGCCGATTCCGCATCGGCGAAGGCGTTGAGGGACAGCATGCGGACATAGTCTTCGATCCGCGTCGTGGGCAGCCCGGCCGGCGGCTGATTGTGGATGCGCGTGCGGTAGTCGAGCAGCACCGCAAGCTCTTCCTCCTCCAGCTCATAAAGCCGCGAGGGCGGTTCGCCCAGTGCGATCAGCCGGCGGATGAGCTTGAGCCGGCGCACCTGCCACTCGGGGTAGAACATGCGGCCATGTTCGGTGTGTTCGGCGGCCGGAAACCCCGCGTGCACCTGCCATAGGCGCAGAAGTTCAGGGGACAAGCCGGTCTCTCCGGCAAGGTCGAACAGGTCGCCCGGGCCGCTCTGCAACTTCATTTGGCCCCGCTCCCAATCGCGACCCCTCGATTGGAATGTGATTTTATGCGCACGCCGGACGAAATATATCCAAGATCATTCGAAATCGGATCGAGTGCTCGAAAGAGCCGCTGCCGGGCGGGGCGGCGGCTCCTTCAAAACATCAGGCATTGGCCAGTTGCGGCCGGTTGGCGAGCAGGTTGTCAACCACCGACGGATCGGCAAGCGTCGACGTATCACCCAGATTTGAAACGTCGTTTTCTCCGATCTTGCGCAGGATGCGGCGCATGATCTTGCCCGAACGGGTCTTGGGCAGGCCCGGTGCGAACTGGATCACGTCCGGCGTCGCAATCGGACCAATCTCGTGGCGGACCCACGCGACCAGCTCCTTGCGCAGCGCCTCGTCGGGCTCGATCTCGGCATTGCAGGTGACGAAGGCATAGATGCCCTGGCCCTTGATGTCGTGCGGCATGCCCACCACCGCGGCCTCGGCCACCTTGGGATGCGCCACCAGCGCGCTTTCGATCTCCGCGGTGCCCATGCGGTGGCCAGACACGTTGATCACGTCGTCGATGCGGCCGGTGATCCAGTAGTATCCGTCCTCGTCGCGGCGGCAGCCGTCGCCGGTGAAGTACAGGCCCTTGAACGTGCTGAAATAGGTCTGGAAGAAGCGCTCGTGGTCACCCCACACGGTGCGCATCTGCCCGGGCCAGCTGTCGGTCACGACCAGGCAGCCGTCGGTCGCCCCGTCGAGGAAGTTGCCGTCGTTGTCGACCAGCGCGGGCTTCACCCCGAAGAACGGGCGGCTGGCCGAGCCGGGCTTCAGCGGCGTGGCACCGGGCAGCGGGGTGATCATCGCACCGCCGGTTTCGGTCTGCCACCAGGTATCGACGATCGGGCAGCGGGCATCGCCCACCACCTTGTGATACCATTCCCACGCTTCGGGATTGATCGGCTCGCCCACCGAACCCAGCAGCCGCAGCGACTGGCGGCTGGTCTTCTTCACCCATTCGTCGCCCTCGCGCATCAGTGCGCGCAGCGCGGTCGGGGCGCCGTAGAAGATCTCGACGCCGAACTTGTCGACCACCTGCCAGAACCGGCTGGGATCGGGGAAGTTGGGCACGCCTTCGAACATCACCGTGGTCGCCCCGTTCATCAGCGGGCCGTAGACGACGTAGGAATGGCCCGTGACCCAGCCTATATCGGCGGCGCACCAGTAGATCTGCCCCGGACGATAGTCGAACACGTACTCGTGCGTCATCGATGCCCACACGGCATAGCCGCCGGTGGTGTGCAGCACGCCCTTGGGCTTGCCGGTGGAACCAGAGGTATAGAGGATGAACAGCGGGTCCTCCGCGCTCATTTCCTCGGGCGCGCAGTCGGCGCTCTGCCTGGCCACAGCGCTCGCCCACTCGATGTCACGGCCTTCGACGAAGGCAACGTCGGCCCCGGTGCGGCGCAGCAGCACCACGGTATCGACATCGGGGCACTGCTTGAGCGCTTCGTCGACGTTGGCCTTCAGCGGAACCTTCTTGCCGCCGCGCAGGCCTTCGTCGGCGGTCAGCACGATGCGGCTGTCGCAATCGATGATGCGGCCGGCCAGCGCATCGGGGCTGAACCCTGCAAACACGATCGAATGGATTGCGCCGATCCGCGCGCAGGCCAGCATCGCAACGGCGGCTTCGGGCACCATCGGCAGATAGATCGTCACCCGCTCGCCCTTCTTCACGCCCCGGCTCTTGAGCAGGTTGGCAAAGCGGCACACCTGTTCGTGCAACTGGCGATAGGTGATGCGCCGCTCGGGCTCGGTGGGGCTGTCCGGCTCCCACAGGATGGCGATGTCGTCGCCGCGCGTCGCCAGGTGGCGGTCAAGGCAGTTGGCCGAAAGGTTCAGCGATCCGTCCTCGAACCAGCGGATGCCGAAATCGGCTTCGTGGTACGATGTGTTCTTCACCTTGGTGAACGGCTTGATCCAGTCGATTCGCTTGCCGTGCTCGGCCCAGAAGGCGTCCGGATCCTCGATCGACTGGCGGTACATCTCGAAATACCGCGCTTCGTCGACCAGTGCGTTGGCGGCCCAGTTCTCGGGCACGGGGTAGACGGCTTCGCCCATTTTCACCGGACTCCTCTCGTTCTCGTGTTTGCGCTGCAGATACCGCAGGCTCGCGTCGCTGCGCGCATAGACCTTGGTCGTAGATATAAGACCATCCTCGCTCTGGTTGCCAAGGCCCGTCGGTCCGAAACTCGTCACGGATCGAACGGAAGTGTCCCGAAAGATGGACACCTGAGGAGAGGGTCAATGAACCATACCAGACAAGCGCTGCGGGCGCTGCTGCTGACCGGTGCGCTCGCGCTGCCTTCGCTGGCACAAGCGCGCGCCGCCCACGAAGCCGAGCTCGAAGCGCGGCTCGAAAAGCTCGAAGGCGAAATGATCGCGCTCAAGGCCGATCTCCAGGCCGCGCGCCAGCAGCAGGCCGAAACAGCGCAGGCTGCCAGCCTGGCACAGGCGCAGGCAACCGGCATCGCCGCCGCCGCGGCAAAGGCCGAGGCCGTGGAGAAGCGCGTCGCCTCGCTCGAAGCCCGGCCCACGCCGCCTGCCGAAGGGTTCCGCGATGGCAACACCACCGTCCGGCTCGGCGGCTATCTCAAGCTCGTTGCCACCAACAGCCGCTTTTCAGGCGGCGAGATGGCCAACAACACGCAAGGCCGCGATTTCTGGCTGCCGCAGTCGATCCCGGTGGGGAAGGGGCCCGCATCGCGCGATCAGGATTTCAGCGCGCGCCAGACCCGGCTGTGGCTGAACTTCGCTTCGGACATCGCAGGGCACGCGGTGAAGGGCTACGTCGAAACCGACTTCGAAACCACGCCCAACACCTCGGCCAGCGTCACCGGCGGGGGCAACCAGCGCACCACCAACGGCTACACCCTCGCGCTGCGCCGCGCGTGGATGCAGGTGGACAAGTGGACCTTCGGCCAGGACTGGACCACGTTCCAGTACACCGGCGCGCTGCCCGAAAGCACCGATTACGTCGGCACCACCGAAGGCACCGTCTTCGTCCGCCAGCCGCTGGTGCGCTATTCGCAAGCCCTGTCGAAGGAACTGACGCTGCACGTCGCGGCGGAAAATCCGGAAACCGCTTCGGCCAGCCTCGGCGCCCCGGCGCTGACCGAAAATGGCGACGATCACCTGCCCGATGCGACCGCGCGCCTCGCCTATGCGGGCAAGATCGGCGAACTTTCGCTGGCCGGCCTTGCCCGCCAGCTGCGCGTCCAGAACGGCGCGCTTTCGGACACCCGTTTCGGCTGGGGCCTCAGCGCCGCGGGCAAGCTCTACCTGAGCACCGATAGGGTGAGCGACCTGCGCTTCATGGCGACTTACGGCAACGGTGCCGGCCGCTACATCGGCGTCAACTTTGCGCCCGATGCCGTGCTCGATCCCGCCAGCGGACAATTGCATGGCGTTTCGACGTTCGCCGCGATGGCGGCGCTGCGGCTCGGCATCGCGTCCGGCCTGCGCGCCAACCTGATGGGCAGCTACCAGCACGTCCGCTACGCCGACGACATCGCGGCCGCCAGCATCGCCACCTACAATCGCGAGGCATGGAGCGTTGCCGGCAACCTGTTCTGGTCGCCGGTCAGGAACATCGACCTCGGCATCGAACTGCGCCACGGTCAGCGCAAGCTGGTGAACGGCGGCAGCGGCAAGCTCGACCGGGTCGAATTCGCCGCCAAGTACGGCTTCTGATAAAGACAAGACAAACGACGGAGAGGACCAACCCATGTCGCAAATCGACATAGCTGACGATTTCAGCGCCCTGCCAAGACATCACCAGGCCACCCACAGCGAAAAGCTGATCATCACCGCGTCCTCGCTCGGCACGGTGTTCGAATGGTACGATTTCTACCTCTACGGCCTGCTGACCTCGATCATCGCGGCCAAGTTCCTCACCGGGCTCAACCCCACCACCTCGTTCATCATGGCGCTGCTGGTGTTCGCGGCGGGCTTCATCGTCCGCCCCTTCGGCGCGCTGGTGTTCGGCAAGATCGGCGACACGTTCGGCCGCCGCTACACCTTCATCATCACCCTGCTGGTCATGGGCCTCTCGACCTTCCTCGTCGGCTGCCTGCCGACTTACGAAACGGTCGGGGTGGCCGCCCCCATCATGCTCGTCGTGCTGCGCATGTTCCAGGGACTGGCGCTGGGCGGTGAATACGGCGGCGCCGCCACCTACGTCGCCGAACACGCGCCCGACAACAAGCGCGGGCTCTACACCAGCTGGATCCAGATCACCGCCACCGCCGGCCTTGCCATGGCGCTGCTGATCGTCATCACCGTGCGCTCGCCGGTGACGGGCGTGGGCGAAGATGCGTTCAAGGCCTGGGGCTGGCGCGTGCCCTACCTGCTGTCGGGCGTATTCCTGTGCGTCGGCCTGTGGCTGCGCCTCAAGCTCCACGAAAGCCCCGTCTTCCAGAAGATGAAGACCGAAGGCACCGCTTCCAAGGCGCCACTGACCGAAGCCTTCGGCGAGTGGAAGAACCTGAAGATCGTGCTCATCGCCTTCTTCGGCGCGATCATGGGCCAGGCCGTGGTGTGGTACACCGGCCAGCTCTACGCGATGTATTTCCTGGAAAAGATGCTCAAGGTCGATGGCATCCAGGCCAACACGCTGACCATCATCGCACTCGTCATGGCCACGCCGTTCTTCCTGTTCTTCGGCTGGCTGTCCGACAAGGTCGGGCGCAAGCCGATCATCCTCGGCGGCGCGGCGCTCGCGGCGGCAACGATGTTCCCGGTGTTCCACGCGCTGACCGAAGCGGCCAACCCCGCGCTCGCCCATGCGCAGGCCAATGCCCCGGTCAAGGTCACCGCCTACGCTGGCGAATGCTCCTCGCAGTTCGATCCCGTCGGCGCCAACAAGTTCGACAGCACCAGCTGCGATATCGTCAAGAATGCCCTCGCCAAGGCGGCGGTGAACTACGAAAACGTCGCCGCGCCCGCCGGCACCATCGCTTCGGTGACCATCGGCGGCACCACCATCGTCGCTCCCGATCCGGCCAAGGTTTCGGGCGACGAGCGCAAGAAGGCCATCTCTGCCTTCACCGCGCATGTGGTCGGCGCACCCGAAGTGAAGGCCGCGCCTGCCAGCGCGGGCAAGCCCGCGGTCGAAGCCAAGCCCGCCGTGGTCGGTGAACTCGCCAAGGTCGGCTATCCCGCCAAGGCCGACCCGGCGCAGATGAACAAGCCGCTGGTCGTCGCGCTGCTGTTCTATCTCGTGCTGCTGGTGACCATGGTCTACGGCCCGATCGCGGCGATGCTGGTCGAACTGTTCCCCAGCCGCATCCGCTACTCGTCGATGTCGCTGCCCTACCACATCGGCAACGGCTGGCTCGGCGGCCTGCTGCCCGCCATCGGCTTTGCCATGGTCGCGGCCAACGGCGATATCTACCACGGCTTCTGGTACCCCGTAGTCGTCGCAGCGGCGACGGTGGTGATCGGCCTGATCGTGCTGCCCGAAACCTACAAGCGCAGCATCGACAACTGACGACCAAAGTCGAACTGGCGCCCGGCCCGCAGAAGCGGCACACCGGGCGCCAGCACATAATGCAGGGACAGGACATGAGCGAAGCCTACGAACAGGCCTGGCGCGACAGCATCGACCAGCCGGAGCACTTCTGGTCGCAGGCGGCGCGCAGCGTGGAGTGGATCTCTCCGCCTGCGCGCTGCTTTGATGAAGCGCAGGGCTGGTATCCCGGCGCCTCGCTCAACACCTGCGCCAACTGCGTCGACCGCCACGTGGCGGCGGGGCGGGGCGATGCAACCGCGCTGATCTACGACAGCCCCGTCACCGGCACCGTCCGCGCCTACAGCTATGCCGAACTGCTCGACGAAGTCGGCCGCGTCGCCGCGATGCTGGCGTCGCTTGGGCTGGCCAAGGGCGATCGCGTCGTGCTCTACATGCCGATGATCCCGCAGACGGTCTTCGCCATGCTCGCCTGCGCGCGTCTCGGCGCGCTCCATTCGGTGGTTTTCGGCGGCTTCGCGCCCCTGGAACTCGCCAAGCGCATCGACGATGCCGCGCCCCGCCTCGTCCTTACCGCCAGCTGCGGGATCGAGGGCGCGCGGACGATCGCCTACAAGCCGCTGGTCGACGAAGCCCTGCGCCTCGCCGCCCACGCGGTCGACCACGTCGTGCTCCATCAGCGCGATACCGGCCCCGTGGCCGAACTTTCCTCCCCCCGCGATCTCGATTGGGACACCCTGCGCGCCGCCACTGCCGGCGATCCCGCGCCGGCCCCGGTCGAGGTTGCCTCCGCCGATCCGCTCTACGTGCTCTACACCTCGGGCACCACAGGCACGCCCAAGGGCGTGGTGCGCGACAACGGCGGCCATGCCGTCGCGCTCGCCTGGTCGATGGCCAACATCTACGGCATCGGCGCGGGCGATGTGTTCTGGGCCGCGAGCGACGTCGGCTGGGTCGTCGGCCACAGCTACATCGTCTACGCGCCGCTGCTGGTCGGCGCGGCCACCGTTCTGTTCGAAGGCAAGCCGGTCGGCACGCCCGATCCGGGCACCTTCTGGCGCACCATCGCGCGCCACGGCGTGAAGACCTTCTTCACCGCGCCGACCGCGATCCGCGCGGTGCGCAAGGAAGATCCTGAAGCGACCTTCCTCAACCAGATCGGCACCGGCCAGTGCCAGGCGATCTTCCTTGCCGGCGAGCGCGCCGATCCGGACACCATCGGCTGGCTGGAGGACAAGTCGGGCCTGCCGGTCATCGACCACTGGTGGCAGACCGAGCTCGGCTGGCCCGCGCTCGCCAGTTGCGCGGCGCTGGGCGATCTGCGCCGCAAGCGCGGCAGCGCCGGCTTCCCCGTGCCGGGCTACGAATTCGCGATCCTAGATGAAAGCGGCCACCAAGTGCCGACCGGGCAGAGCGGCGCGGTGGCCTTGCGCAGTCCCCTGCCGCCCGGCGTGTTCCGCACGCTGTGGAACAACCATGCAGGCTATGCGAAGAACTTCGCCACTTTCCCCGGCTGGTACGAAACCGGCGATGCCGGCTTCATCGACGAGGACGGCTTCGTCCACATCATGGGCCGCACCGACGACATCATCAACGTTGCCGGGCACCGCTTGTCGACCGGGCAGATGGAGCAGATCGTCGCAGCCGTCGATGGCGTTGCCGAATGCGCGGTGATCGGCGCCGACGATGCGATCAAGGGGATGATTCCGGTCGCCTTCGTCGTGCCCCGCGCCGGCGCGGGAAGCGAACAGGCGCTGCATGACGCGGTGATCAAGGCCGTCCGCAGCGAACTCGGCGCCGTCGCCGCGCTCAAGACCGCCTACGTCGTCCCCGCGCTGCCCAAGACCCGTTCAGGCAAGACGCTGCGCAACCTGCTGCGCAAGATCGTCAATGGCGAGGATGCGCCAACACCCCCCACGATCGACGATCCCGCCGTCCCAGCCATGCTGCTGGCGCGCGTCCGGGCGCACGAGGAAGTCTGATGCCCCGCGGGCGTGGCGAGGACGCTGTCCCCCCGCCACGCCGGTGGGGATCAGAACGACAGGCGCACCGATCCGGTCACCGTCCTGCCGTTCAGCGTCTGCGCATTGACCACGCCCAGCGCCGGAATGGCCGCGGCCGACAGGTTGACGAAGGCCAGCTTGTCGAAGGCGTTGAACGCGGTCAGGCCCAGTTCCAGCCGGTCGACAGGGCGGACGAACAGGTAGGGGCTGACGATCACGTAGCCCGGCTGCTTGAGCACGTTGGTATCCTGTGCATAGCTGCTGGTCGTACCGTTCACCGTTGCGCCAAAGGTGACCATTCCCTGCTGGAACTGCGGCCGGGCAGAGAAGAACAGCGAAGGCTGGTGGCGCGGCCGGTTGCCTTCGATCGCGGGGTTGGTGGTGTCGCGATCAATCTTCGACTTGGCGTAAGTGGCCCCCAGCGCAAGGCTGAAAGGCCCGCGCTGCACTTCGCCTTCAAGCTCCAGGCCCTTGGCGCTGTAGGATCGGCTGTACGAGATCACCTTGGCGTTGCCGTCGGCATCGGCGCCGATCTGGAACCCGGATTCGCCGGTCGAAGCCCAGAAGCCGGTCAGGAACAGGCTCACGCCGTCCTTGCGCAGCTTCACGCCGGCTTCGGCCTGCTTGACGATGCCATAGGCCGCCGAACTGTCGGTCAGCTTGCCGGTGTCCGGATCCTGCTGCGGCGTGAACAGCAGGCGCTCGGCGCCCGCCCGGCCGCCCCGGCTGTAGCGCGCGAACACCGAAAGCGGCTCGGCCACGCGATAGTTCACGCCGGCCGAATACGACACATAGTGATAGTTGTAGCCGACATTGCCCGGACGCGAGAGCGGCAGGACCGAAACCTGCGTTTCGGGCAGCGAGATCACGCCATCGCCATTGACGTCGATCGCGCTGGCGCCATTGCGCCCGCCGCCCAGATCGGCGCCGTACAGGCTGCCGCTCACCTTGCCGGTGTCCAGCCGCAAGCTGCCGCCGATCGACAGCTTGCCGATCTGGTAGTTGGCCGAAGCATAAGGGGCCAGCACGCGGTAGTTCACGTCATACCGGCGATGGTAGGTGAACAACGGGGCGCCGCTGATGAAGCCATAAGCCAGGATGCCGGTATCGGTAATGTGCGTGCCGTCCGCTGCGGTCAGATCGAAACGCGTGCCTTTGCCATGCGCGGCATATCCTTCCAGCCCGTTGGTCAGCGACCAGTACATGTCCACGTTCTGCGAAGAATAATAGACGCCCGCCGTGGTCGTCAGCTTGCCCTCGCCCATCGCGAACGTGCGGCTGGCCCGCAGGTCGTTGGTCACGTTGTCGAGGTTGTTGAGATCGGCATGAACGTAGATCGGCACCGAAAGCAGGCCGTTGCCGTTCAGCCCGGCCAGGTCGGTCACCGGCTTGCCGTTGTTCGGGCCGCCGACATAGCTAAGCACCGCGCCAGGTCCTCCGAACGTGGCGACCAATGCGGCGGCGGGAAGCGTCAGCAGCGAAATGTTCTCGTTGTACGCGCCGCTGTTCGAAGCGAAGCGGAACTTGTCGGTGACGGTCCAGTCGCCGATCTCGAACTGCGCTTCCAGTCCGACCGCCTTGCTCACGCCGCGGATGCCGTCGTGCAGGTCGACACGGGTCGGATTGTTCTGGTCATCCACGCCGGTAAGGCTCGACACATACTTCGAATTGAGCGTGTCGCGCTTGATGTCCGTGCCCGGCAGGTTGCTGAACTTGGGCGAGTCATTGGTGCCGCTGATCTGCAGCGGGAACAGCGAATAGAGCGCCTGGCGATCGTCGAGGTACTTGCCGTAGAAGCGGAAATAGCCGCCGGCAAAGGTGTGGGTCAGGTTGACCTTGATCTGGCCCCCGCGCGTACCGGTGTAGCCTACTTCACGCGGGCCTTCGCCTTCATGGAAGAAGCCGCCGATGTGAAAGCGCCAGCCTTCGCCAAGCGGCGCGCCGTATTCGAAATCGGCGCGATGCAGGTCATAGCCAAGGCCTGATGATACCAGCAGCGTGCCGCCCTCGGTCTCGCCCGTCTTGGAGATCAGGTTGATCACGCCACCCGGTGAGTTGGAGGCGAAGGTCGATGCCGAACCGCCACGGATCGACTGGATCTGCGACAGGCCGATATCAGCGCGCACGAAAGTGTCCACGCCGGCCAAGTGAATGTCCCCGAATTCCAGGACAGGCAGGCCGTCCTCCTGGATCTGGACATAGCGGGTGCCATCGGCCGACAGCGGCAGTCCGCGCACGGTCAGCGCGGAAAAGCCATCGACGCCCGAAGTTTCGGCGCGAATGCCGGGAAGGTTGGCGACGATGCCGGCAACCGACGGCACGCCCAGCTTGGGCAGGTCGGTCTCGTCGAGCGTGCTCGCCGAAATCGCGGTGTCGAGCAGGTCGCGACCCTTGGCGACGCCGGTGCTGAATGTCTTGGCCGGGGCCACCTGCGCTGAAGTCTTGGCCTTGTCGGCCTTATCCGCCGCCGCATCACGTTCGGCGAAGGCGGTCGAAGCCGTCCCGACAAAAAGGGCGGTCGACAGCAGGAGGTTCCATGGACGCATTGGATACGAGTTCCCGAGATTGAAATGAACTCGGGCCGACTACAGATGATGTGTTCAGCGATGGCAGTAATCGCCATAAGTATTTTATCTGCGGGTCCCCGGTCTCGCGCGTCAGCGATGGACGGGCGACCAGCCGAAATCGATGTCGCCTTCCATCGAATAGACGATGCACCAGCTGAAATCCTCGGCCACGAAGTAGTGGTGCGCGGGGACCGAGACGATCGATCGCAGGTGGCGCTGGAACGTGATCAGCGATGCGCGCAGGGCAAAGTCGATCGGCCCTTCGCTCAGGTAGAATGCGGGCTGGTCGTTGCCCAGCGCGGTTCGCCGGTCCTCGAAGAAGGCCGAAAAGCCCACCAGGCTGCGCGCGCCGGCGCTGACGGCAAGGTGGCCTCTGGTCAAGCTCCAGTCGATCTTCGCCCCGGCAAAGGGAAAGGACTGCTCCAGCCGCCGGCCGATGTCCTCGCTGGACCGGTACAGCCCGATCGTCCCCGCCGCGATCGGCAGGGCCAGTGCATCGCGAAGTTCCTGTGCGGCCCGGTCCATGCCTCTTCCCTCGGCGACAGGCCCCGGCCTCGCAACCCTGTGGTCCACATCGCACTCCGATATGCACCAAAGGGCAATCGCGGCGCGCCGAGCCAGATGGCCATCGGCGTGTCAGGCTATGAATTGCATATGCATGGTGTAACCACAACAGGTGTCCAACATCGCGGCGGCGATGTCCTACACCCCTGATCGCCTGTATACCGGGCGCCATGCACCGCCCGAACACCCCGCAATCCTGCCATTTCCGCTGTCCACGGCTCCGCCGTCGGCAGCCTTGGACTGCCGGTCGGGAGTTGCTGGAAGTTTATCCCCTGAATTCTGTCAACTTTGTCAACTTGGCCGATTTAGGATGGGCCGATCCGGCGCGGACCGGCCTCATCCGTACGGCCGATCAGCCGATCTCCACCACGATCCGCCCGCGCACCTTGCCAGCCAGGATCTGCGGGCCGAGTGCGATCACGTCCTCCAGCGGTACGGTGGTGATCATTGCTTCCAGCCTGTCGAGATCCAGTTCGCTGGCCAGCCGCTGCCACGCCTCGAACCGGCGCGGGCGGGGGCAGTGCACGGAATCGATGCCCAACAGCTTGATCCCGCGCAGGATGAACGGCGCCACCGATGCCGGCAGGTCCATGCCCTGCGCCAGCCCGCACGACGTCACTGCGCCGTCGTACTTTGTCTGGGCAAGGACATTGGCGAGCGTGTTGGAGCCGACCGAATCCACGCCCGCCGCCCAGCGCTCGCCGGCAATCGGCTTGGGCGTGCCGGACAGCTCGTCGCGGTGGATCACTTCGGCTGCGCCCAGCCCCTTCAGGTATTCGGCCTCCTCGGTCCGCCCGGTCGAGGCGATGACATGCCAGCCGGCCCGGGCGAGCAGCGTCGTCGCCACCGAGCCGACCCCGCCGGCCGCCCCCGTCACGATCGCCGGGCCATGGTCGGGCGTCACGCCCACGGCATCGATCGCCATGACCGAGAGCATCGCGGTGTACCCCGCCGTGCCGATCGCCATCGCCTGCCGCGCCGTCAGCCCTTCGGGCAGCGGCACCAGCATGCTCGCGGGCACCCGGCTCTTCTGCGCATATCCGCCAAGGTGGGTCTCGCTCGTCCCCCAGCCATTCAGGAGAACCTTGTCGCCGGGCTTGTAGTCGGGGCTGCTCGAACTTTCGACCACGCCGGCAAAGTCGATGCCGGGGATCATCGGAAAGCGGCGGACGATCGGTGCCGCGCCGGTCAGCGCCAGGCCGTCCTTGTAGTTGATCGTCGAATGGCTGATCCGGACGGTCACGTCGCCGTCCATCAGGTCGGCCTCGGGAAAGTCCTTCAGCGCGACGGTCTGCCCGCCTTCGCCCTTTTCGATCACGATCGCCTTCATCGTCGCAGTCCTTTCTGGTTGTCGGCAAGCACCATGGCGGCGCCTTTAGCCCCGATCATCACGGTTGGCGTGTTGGTGTTCCCCGATGTGATCGTCGGCATCACCGAGGCATCGATCACGCGCAAGCCTTCGATGCCGATCACGCGCAGCCGGGCATCGACCACGGCGGCCGGATCGTCGGTTCGGCCCATCTTCGCCGTGCCGACGGGGTGGAAGATCGTCGTGCCGATGTCGCCCGCCGCCTTGGCCAGCGCGGCTTCGTCGTCGCCCACGCCGGGGCCGGGCAGCCATTCGGCGGGCTGGTAGGGGGCGAGCGCGCCTTGCCCCATCAGCCGGCGGGTAACCCGGATGGCATCGGCGGCGACACGGCGGTCCTCGTCGGTCGCCAGGTAATTGGGCGCGATCACCGGCTTGTCCGCCGGATCGGCCGAGCGCAGCCGCACGGCCCCGCGCGATGTGGGCCTGAGGTTGCAGGCCGACACGGTGATCGCCGGGAAGCGGTGCAGCGGATCGCCGAACTTGTCTAGCGACAGCGGCTGGACGTGGAACTGGATGTTGGCGCGCTCGTGATCGGGCGAGGAGCGGGTGAACAGGCCGAGCTGCGAAGGCGCCATCGTCAGCGGTCCGTTGCGGAACAGCGCGTATTCCACCCCCATCCACGCCCGGCGCGCCAGGTTCCAGTACGTTTCGTTGAGCGTGCGCACCCCCGCCACGGTGTAGATCGCGCGCTGCTGCAGATGGTCCTGCAGGTTGCCGCCGACACCCGGCCGGTCGAGCAGGCGGGCGATGCCATGGCGCGCCAGCTCCGCCGCCGGGCCGATGCCGGAGCGCTGCAGGATCAGCGGGCTCGCCACCGCACCTGCACACAGGATCACTTCGCCCCGGCACCGCGCCTCCACCACCTCGCCGCCGCGGCGGAAGCGGATGCCGGCGGCGCGGCCCTGTTCGATCACCACGCGGTCGACCAGCACCCCGGTTTCGAGCCGCAGGTTGGGGCGCCCCAGCACCGGCTTGAGGAACGCCCTCGCCGCCGACCAGCGCACCCCGCGCTTCTGGTTCACATGGAAATAGCCGACGCCTTCGTTGTCGCCGGTGTTGAAATCGGGCACCGAGGCGACGCCCATCTCGTTCGCGGCGCGGGCCACGGCATCGAGCACGGGCCAGCGCACGCGCGGCGGTTCGACCCGCCATTCGCCGCCGGTTGTGTGATGTTCTCCATCGCCCAGGAAGTGATCGTCGAGGCGGCGGAACACCGGCGCGACGTCGGCCCAGCTCCAGCCTTCGAGGCCCAGCTGCCGCCAGTGGTCGTAGTCGGCCGCCTGCCCGCGCATCGAGATCATCGCGTTGATCGCCGAGCTGCCGCCGATCACCTTGCCACGCGGATACTTGAGCGCGCGGCCGTTGAGGCCGGGTTCGGCTTCGGTTTCGAACATCCAGTCGGCACGCGGATTGCCGATGGCGAACAGGTAGCCGACGGGAATGTGGAACCAGATCCAGTTGTCCCGCCCGCCCGCTTCGAGCAGCAGGACGCGCGTGCCAGGATCGACGGAGAGGCGGTTGGCGACGACGCATCCGGCGGAGCCTGCGCCGACCACGATGTAGTCCCAATCGCCTTCCAGCCTGACGCCGTCTTCGCCCAATTCCGCCTCTTCCCGACAATCGCCTCGTGCGAGGGCGGTTGATTAATCGCGCAGTTAAGAACACTGATGGCGCAACGAATCAACCGGCACAAGTGCGCGTTGGCAAGCAAGCGCCACCCGCACCGCCGCCCTGCAAGAGGTGCCCGAACGTGACAGTCAGCGATACCACCCCCGTCATCGTCGGCGTCGGCCAGTTCGTCGAACGGATCGATGCCCCCGACTATGCCGGGCTTTCGTTCGCCGACCTTTCCGAACGCGCCGCCGCCGCCGCGATCGCTGATGCCAAAGGCGATTCTGGCGCAGACATTTCCGGGCGCATCAAGGCGGTGGGGTCGGTGCGCACGTTCGAGGAATCGGGCGCGATGCAGGTGCCCTTCGGTCGCGCGGAAAAGATGCCGCTGGCCGTGGCGCGCCGGCTGGGGCTGAAGCCGGACGTTGCCATCCTGCACAAGGTCGGCGGCCAGTCGCCGCTCGCGCTGATCGCGGACCTGGGCGACAAGATCGCGCGCGGCGAAGTCGAGGCTGCGCTCGCCTTCGGCAGCGAGGCGATCTCCACCGTGCGCCACCTGACCACCAAGGGCGAGACGCGCGACTGGGCCGAACATGACGATGGCGAGATGATCGACATGGGGATGGGCTTCGAAGGCACGCTTTCGGCCACCAGCATCGCCCACGGCATCCGTGCCCCGGTCGTCGCCTATGCGCTGTGCGAGAATGCGCGCCGGGCCAAGCTGGGCCTGTCGCGCGCCGACTATGCGCTCGAAATGGGCAAGCTGTTCGCCCCGTTCACCGAAGTCGCCGCGACCAACCCCTACAGCTCGGCCGCGGTCAAGCCGATGAGCGCGGAAGAGATCGCCACCGTGGGCGAGCGCAACCGCATGATCGCCGATCCATACCCGCTCAAGATGGTATCGCGCGACCAGGTGAACCAGGCGGCGGCCGTGGTGCTGATGTCGGTCAAGGCCGCGCGCGAAGCGGGCGTGCCGGAGGACAAGTGGGTCTACCTCCACGGCGCGGCGCTCGGCACCGAGCGCGAGATCCTCGACCGGCCCGAGATCGACGCCTATCCGGCGGCCAAGGGCGCGATCGACGCCGCCTTTGCGACAGCGGGCAAGAGCGCCGACGACATGGCCGCGTTCGATTTCTATTCCTGCTTCCCGATCCCGGTGTTCAACGCGGCGGTGCGCTATCTGGGCCTTTCGCCGCAGGATCCGCGCGGGCTGACCGTCACCGGCGGGCTTCCCTACTTCGGCGGGGCGGGCAACAACTATTCGATGCATGCCTTTGCCAGCATGACCGAAACCTTGCGCGAAAAACCCGGCAGCTTCGGCTTCGTCGGGCTGAACGGCGGCTTCCAGTCGAAGTATGGCGCGGCGATCCTGTCGACCACCCCGCGCGAATGGCCGGGCTGCGAAACGAAGACGGTGCAGGACAAGCTCGACGCCGTACCCAAGGCGGTGCTGGCAGAAAAGCCAGCGGGCGCAGGCACGGTGGGCACTTATACGATCGTCTATGCCAAGGCCGATCCGGTGCAGGCGATCGTGATCGGCGACCTCGACAGCGGGGGGCGGTTCATTGCAGAAAGTCGCGATGCCGCGACCATCGCCGCGATGATCGAAAGCGATCCGCTGGGCAAGAAGGTGACGGTGACGCCGGACGAGAAGCGCAACAGCTTCGTGCTGGGCTGAGGAGACGAGAAGAAATGATCAACCGGCCCGACACCACCATCATCGCCATCCACGGCAAAGCCCCGCGCATCCACGACAGCGCGTTCATCGCGCCGGGCTGCCGGATCATCGGCGATGTGGAGATCGGGCCGGACGTGTCCATCTGGTACAACTGCGTGATACGCGCCGACGTCAACCGCGTGGTGATCGGCGCGCGCAGCAATATCCAGGACGGCACCGTGATCCACTGCGACAGCCCCGAGCCGCGCCACCCGAACGGATTTCCGACGATCATCGGCGAAGACGTGCTGGTGGGCCACATAGCGATGATCCACGGCTGCACGATCGAGGATCGCGGCTTCGTCGGGCTGTCGACCACGGTGATGAACGGCTGCGTGATCGAAAGCGACGGCATGCTGGCGGCGGGTGCGCTGCTGACACCCAACAAGCGGATCGGCGCACGCCAGCTGTGGGGTGGTCGCCCGGCGGCCTACATGCGCGATCTGACCGACGAGGCGATCGCGGGAATGCGCGCGGGCGTGGCGCACTATGTGGAGAACGGCCGCGCGCATAAGGCGGCGGTGGATGCGGCGCTGTTGGCGGACGCCGCCGGCTGATACCTTGGGTCGAGCTGGCCGCCGCGCGATGCGGGCGCGGCTCAGCTGCCGTCGGTGATCAGCGTGCCGCCATCGACGACAAGGTTGTGGCCGGTGACGAAGGCGCCTGCGGCCGAAGCGAGGTAGACCGCGGTACCACCGATCTCCTGCGGCGTGCCGGGGCGGCGCAGCGGCGTCATCGCCATGCGGCGGGCCATGAACGCCGCATCGTCGATCAGCGGTTGCGACAGTTCGGTGGCGATGAAGCCGGGCGAGATGGCATTGACCCGCACCGCCTGCGGCCCCCATTCGACCGCAAGGTTGCGGGCAAGCTGGGCGACCCCGGCCTTCGCCAAGGCATAGGCATTGATGCGCCCGTTGCCGCGCAGCGCCGAAAGGCTGGCAATCAGGATCGCCGCGCCACCGCCCGCGGCCGCGATGTGCGGCAGGGCAAGGTTGCACAGGACGACCTGGCTGCGCAGGTTGATCGCCATCACCCGCGCATAATCGTCCATGTCGATCGTTGCGAAGGGACCGGCGCGGCCGGTGATCCCGGCATTGCAGACGGGCACGTCGAGCCGGCCGAGGGCGGCAAGCGCGAATTCGACCAGTGCGGCCAGATCATCATCGCTGCTGACGTCGCAGGGCAGGCCCGGCATGCCAAGTTCGGCGGCGACGCGCGCGGTGTCATCGGCATCTTCGCTGGAGATGACAACCCGCGCGCCCGCCGCGATCAATCCTTCGGCGATGGCGCGACCGATTCCCCGCGTGGAGCCGGTGACGATCGCGCCCTTTCCTGAAAGATCGAACACGATCAGTGCGAGCCCACTTCGTGGCCCGTCACCTGTTCGGGCTTGGCTTCATCGAGCGGAACGCCGTTGTGCAGGTAGGCCGGCGCTTCGATCAGGATGAAGGCGATGCGGCAGACCTTGTCGGTGGTGTTGCGCCACAGGTGGTTGGTGCCGCGCTGGATGATGATGCCGCCCTGGCGGATCGTCTTCTTGCGCCCGTCTTCCAGCTCCAGCTCGATCTCGCCTTGCAGCACGATGCCGTAGTCGATCGAGTTGGTCCGGTGCATCGGGCTTTCCTTGCCCGGCAGCATGTCGGTGATGCGGATGACCGACCCGCCTTCGAGCGTCAGGCCGGTCTTGCGGTCGCGCCCGTCGGTTTCGTCGTTGTTGTCGGCCGGGACGGTGGCGGTGCTCCAGATCGTGAGGAACGAGGCGTCGCCGGTGGGAATCATCCGCGTGGGGCTGAAGTCCTCGGACTTGAACACGGCGCGGCCGTTCTCGTCATGGCCGGTGACGACGCGCTGGACGGCCGGCAGGCCGGAATCGGAAAGAATCTCACTCACGGTTGCACCACCTTCTGCTTGAGCACGCCGAACGGCGAACGGCCATCTGCGGTCCGCGCCTCCATCTGCACGGTATCGCCGTACTTCATGAAATCGGTGATCGGCGCGCCGGTATCGACGATCTCGATCCCGCGCCGCTCGGCGATGCAGGAGGAGCCGACTTCGCGATATTCGGGGTTCGACACCGTGCCCGAGCCGATCACCGTGCCGGCGGCAAGGCGACGGGTGCGCGCGGCGTGGGCGATCAGTTCGTGGAAGCCATAGGCCATCGGTTCGCCATAGGCGTTGCCGAATTGCCGGTCGTTCCAGTCCACCCGCAGGTGCATCGCCGGGCGGCCGTTGCGCCAGGCATCCCCTAGTTCGTCGGGCGTGACGGCAAAGGGCGCCATGCCGCAGGGGGGCTTGGCCTGGAGCCAGCCGAAGCCCGAGCGCATTTCGGGGCCCGCCAGCTTGCGCAGCGACCAGTCGTTGATCTGCACGACAAGGCGGATGTAGGCGTGCGCTTCGTCCGCGCTGGTGCCCATCGGCACTTCATCGACGATGATGCCGAATTCGCCCTCGAAATCGATGCCGAGATCTTCCGATGCCATCGGCACGTCGGCATTGGGACCATAGAAGGTGTCGGACACGCCCTGGTACATCGGTGGCCAGTCGGGCTTGAACGGCTCGATCGCCAGGGCCTTGTCCATCAGTTCGCCATGGCTGGGATAGACCGAGCCATCGAGCCACTGCCACGCGCGCGGCAACGGGGCCAGCAGCGCGGCGGGATCGAGATCGTGTTCGAAGCGGTCGATCGCGGCAAGCGCGCCGGCTTGCGCGGTCCAGTTGTCGAGCAGATCGAGCAGGGTGGCGACAGGGGCCGGTGCATAGCGCGTCCCGTCGGGGGAGACCACCACGAGGCGGCCGTCCTTCGTTCCATCTTGAAGCGTGGCCAGGCGCATGCCGGCAGTTCTCCCGTTATTATTCGTAAGTGCCGCGTAGCCCCAGCCCAAGCCGGCCTTCAAAGGAATTTGGTCGATAGAATGGCATTGATTCTATGCGATGGTGGGCTCTGCCACGGTGATGCAAGGGAGCTGCCGACAATCATCCAGACCTTGCGGGGAGTATTATGGCCCAGTGGCTCAAGCGCGGCGCGGCTGCAGAGGTTAAGGCAGAAACGGACCGGAAGGTCCGCGATATCGTCGAGGCGGCCCTGGCCGACATCGAACAGCGCGGCGATGCCGCAGTGCGCGACATGTCGATCAAGTTCGACGGCTGGGACCGGGAAGACTACCGGCTGAGCCAGGCCGAGATCGATGCGGCGGTCGACAGCCTGAGCCCGCAGGAGCGCAAGGACATCGAGTTCGCGCAGGCCCAGGTGCGCAACTTTGCCCAGATCCAGCGCGACAGCATGAAGGACGTCGAGGTCGAGACGCTGCCCGGCGTCGTCCTTGGCCACAAGAACCTGCCGATCCAGAATGCCGGCTGCTATGTCCCCGGCGGCAAGTATCCGCTGCTGGCTTCGGCGCACATGTCGGTGATCACCGCCAAGGTGGCCGGCGTGCCGCGCGTCATCACTTGCGCTCCGCCGTTCCAGGGCAAGCCCGCCCGCGCGATCGTCGCCGCCCAGGCGATGGCCGGCGCCGATGCGATCTATGCGCTCGGCGGCATCCAGGCGATCGGCGCGATGGCGATCGGCACACAAAGCATCTCGCCGGTCGACATCCTTGTCGGCCCGGGCAACGCCTTCGTCGCCGAAGCCAAGCGCCAGCTGTTCGGCCGCGTCGGCATCGACCTGTTCGCAGGCCCGACCGAAACGCTGATCATCGCCGACGAGATCGGCTGCGATCCGGAAATGGCCGCGACCGACATCCTCGGCCAGGTCGAGCATGGCCCTGACAGCCCGGGCGTGCTGCTGACCAACAGCGAGAAGTTCGCGCGCGAGACGATCGCCGAGATCGAGCGCCTGCTGCAGATCCTGCCGACCGCCGATCACGCGCGCAAGGCGTGGGAAACCTTCGGCGAAGTCATCGTGGCTGACAGCTACGAGGAGATGGTCAGGGTTGCCGACGACATCGCCAGCGAGCACGTCCAGGTGATGACCGCCGACCCGGACTACTTCCTCAAGAACATGACCAACTATGGCGCCCTGTTCCTGGGCCAGCGCACCAACGTCAGCTTCGGCGACAAGGTGATCGGCACCAACCACACCCTGCCGACGAAGAAGGCGGCGCGCTACACCGGCGGTCTGTGGGTCGGCAAGTTCCTCAAGACCTGCACCTACCAGAAGGTGCTGACCGACGAGGCTTCGGCGCTGGTCGGCGAATATTGCAGCCGCCTGTGCGCGCTGGAAGGCTTTGCCGGCCATGGCGAACAGGCCAACATCCGCGTCCGTCGCTTTGGTCACCGCGACGTGCCCTATGCGGGCCAGGCGACGCCGAGCGAGCTGACGGTCGCCTGATGGGCTTGCCGCGCACGCCTGCGTTCAGGCTTGACGGCAAGCGCGCGATCGTGACGGGGGCGGGTCGCGGGATCGGCCTCGCCGCCGCCGCGGCGCTGGCCGAGGCCGGCGCCGCGGTCACCCTCGTCGCCCGTTCGGCGGGCGAGATCGAGGCGGGTGCGGCCGAGATCGGCAACGGCGCCCAGGCCGCCACGCTCGATGTCTCGGACATGGGCGCGGTGGCCGCGTTCTTTGCCGAGCGCGAGCCGTTCCACGTTCTCGTCAACAATGCCGGCACCAATCGGCCCAAGCCGATGTGGGACGTGACCGAGGACGACTTCGACGCCGTCCTGGGGCTCAACGTCAAGGCGGCCTACTTCGTCGCGCAGGGCTGCGCGCGGCGGATGATCGAGACCGGTACGGCGGGATCGCTGATCCACATGGGCTCGCAGATGGGCCATGTCGGCGGGCCCAATCGCAGCCTCTATTGCGCGAGCAAGTGGGCGCTCGAGGGCATGAACAAGAGCTTCGCGCTCGACCTTGCCCGGCACGGCATCCGTTCGAACACGATCGCGCCCACGTTCATCGAAACGCCGCTGACGCGCCCGTTCTTCGAGGATCCCGAGTTCAAGGCGAGCGTCCTTGCCAAGATCAAGCTCGGCCGCATCGGCCAGCCCGAAGACCTGATGGGCGCCGTCGTGTTCCTCGCCTCCGAAGCCTCGGCGCTGATGACCGGAACCAGCCTTGTCGTCGATGGCGGCTGGACCGCAGAATAGAAAGTCCCTGAAATGTTCGAACCGTTTCCCGGAAACTACGTGTGGAATCTCGGCATCAACCTGGCGCTGATCGCCGGCGGCAACCACGGCGAGCTGGACGAGGCCTGCCGCCCCGTGCGCGAGGCGGCCAAGGCGGGCGCCGACGCTGGTTCGGCGCAGCTGTTCGACAGCTGGATCGCGGTGGCCGACCAGGTCGCCCGCAATGCCGAGCGCGACGAAAGCGAGGGCTTCCTGCTGTCCGCCGGCGCGAAGTACCTGCGCGCTTCGGGCTACTACCTGGGGGCCGAGCGCCTGCAGAGCCGCGACTACGCCCCGCGCTGGATTGCCTATGACAAGGGGCTGGAGCTTTACCACAAGGGCAGCGCGCTGAGCGGCCTCCACGTCGACAAGGTCGAGATCCCCTACGAAGGGTCGAGCTATCCCGCGATCTTCGTCCACGATGGCAGCGGCACGCCGCGGCCGACGCTGGTTTCCGTCAACGGCCTGGATTCGATGAAGGAACAGGTCAACATGGCGGGCCACGGCTCGGTCAACCTGGCGCGGGGCATGAACACCCTGTTCCTTGACCAGCCCGGCACGGGCGAGGCGATCCGCAAGCGCAACCTGCCTGCGGTCTACGACGCCGAGCGCTGGGGCAGCCCGGCGTTTGACTATCTGCTGACGCGATCGGACGTGCTCCATTCGAAGATCGGCATCTTCGGCCTTTCGTTCGGCGGCTATCACGCCCCGCGCATCGCCGCGAACGATCCGCGCTATGCGCTTTGCGCGGTGATGGGCGCCAACCACGTCTGGGGCCAGCGCCAGCGCGAACGCGTCGCCAACGAAGGCGAAAACCCGGTGCCGCATTACTGGGACCACGTGATGTGGGTCTTCGGCATCGACAACCGCGAAGATTTCCTGACCTATGCCGACCAGATCACGCTGGACGGCCAGGTCGAAAAGATCCGCGTACCGTTCCTGATCACCCACGGCGAAAACGACCGCCAGATCCCGGCGTACAACGCACAGATGAGCTATGATCAGGCGGTCAACAGCCCCAAGCGCGCGCTGCGCATCTTCACCAGGAAGGACTTCGAGGTGGAACATTGCGGCGCGGACAACGGCACCGGCATGCGCGACTACATCGCCGACTGGTGTGCGCAGACCTTCGCCGAGCTGGGTTGAACGATGGCCGAGTTCACCTTTCACCACGGCGGCGTTTCGGTCCCCAGCCTTGACGAGGCGATCGACTGGTACGGGCGCGTGCTCGGCTTCGAGCTGGAAAAGCGCTTCTACATCGAAGCCGCGCGCAGCCACACCGCGATGGTCCGCAAAGGGCCGCTGCGCTTCGAGATCTTCGAGGTGGAGGGTGCGGCGCCGTTGCCCGAGGAACGGCGCATGCCGCCCACCGACGTGAAGACGCATGGCAACAAGCACGTGGCGTTCCGCGTCGACAGCCTCGACGATTTCCTCACCGAGATGGAAGAGAAGGGGGCGGACGTGGCGTTCGTCGTGCGCGAAAAGTTCGGCCGGGGTTGCTTCCTGCGCGACTGTGCGGGAAACCTGATCGAATTCGTCGAGGAGCCGGTGTCGTGATCTTCGAAGTTGCCAGCCTTGTCATCGATCCTGCGCGCGCGGCGGAATTCGAAGCGGCCGTGGCGCAGGCCAAGCCACATTTCGAGGCCGCGCGCGGCTTCGTCTCGTTCGCGCTGCAGCGCGTGATCGAGGAACCGGGCGCCTACCGCCTGCTCGTCGGCTGGGAAACGGTCGAGGCGCACATGGTCGACTTCCGCGAATCCGAAGGCTTCCAGCACTGGCGCGGGCTGGCCGGCCCGTTCTTCGTGGCGCCGCCGTCGGTGGTCCACGTCGAAACGGTGGTCTGACCGGTCGGCAGCGGTTGCGGCCGCCCCGCCGGCTCAGGCTGATCGGGGCCGGTTCATCCGGTATTCGATTTCGAGCGGGTCGATCGCTTCGCCGCGCCCGTCGGCCGGGCCGGCGCCCTTGCTGTCGGCCGCCTGCGCGAGCTTTTCCACCACCCAGCGCAACAGCGCATCGTTGTTGTTGGAAATGTGCCACTGCAGCGTTTCGCGGATCGGCGGGATGTCGAACGGCAGGTCATGCATGACCAGCGGGCCGTTCTGCGTGACGATCTCCGCCATGCGCCGGTGCATGGTGGCGATGCGGTTGGTGTTGATTAGCAGGCCCGGCAGCGAAAGGAACGATGGCGCGACCACCTCGACGCGGCGCTGCTGCTTCTGGCGGCGCATGAACCAGTCCTCGAACGCGGGCACGCGCAGCTTGCCGAAGCGCGCGGTGACGTGGCCGAGCGCGAAGTAGGCATCGCGCGTCATCGGCTGCGCCATCGCCGGATTGCCGTCCCAGCCGACCACCACGTAGGTGTCCTCGAAGATGTCCCGGCTGGGATGGTCGGTCGAAGTGGCGAAGTGGATCGTCAGCAGCAGGTCGATGTAGCCGCGTTCCAGCGCCTCGATCGGGGCGTCGTGCATCGGCTGGATCTCGAAGCGGATGTTCGGGGCTTCCAGCGCGATCGCGGCGATGGCGCGGGTAAGCAGCACCTCGGTGGAATAGTCCGAAGCCATGATCCGGATCTGGCGGTCGGCGGTGGCCGGCTCGAACGGCGGCGCCACCGCAACCGTGGTGCGGATCTGTTCGAGCACGCTGCGGACCGGTTCGATCAGTTCCTCGGCGCGCGTGGTGAGGGTCATCTGCCGACCCTTCACCACCAGCAGGTCGTCGCCGAAGTATTCGCGCAATCGGCCGAGCGCGGACGACGTGGCCGATTGCGACAGGCACAGCCGGTAGGCCGCAAGGCTCACGCTCTTTTCGGTCAGCAGCGCATCGAGCGCCACGAGCAGGTTGAGATCCAGCTTTCCGAACCGCATCGTCTTCTCTCCCGATTTTTTGGTTTTTTCAGATCAGCGTCAGCGCCGATCTGACAAGTTCGCCAAGATCGCCATCGTGGCGGAACCCGGCGCGTTCCGCGGCCGGCGTCGCCAGCGGCGGCTGCGCGGCAAAGGCCTGTTCCAGCGCGGCATCGGGCTGATAGGTGACGAGGCTGTCCGAAACGCCGCACTGGCGCGCGATCTCTGCGGCGAGGTCGCCCATGCGGATGCGCAGCGCCGGCAGCGTCACCGCGCGCGTCGGCGGCAGCAGCGCGGTGTCGAGCGAAAGCGCGTGGAGGAAGTTGTCCGCGCAGCGGGCGACCGATTGCGCCCAGATCATGCCATCGGCGGAAACCGGGCACGTGAATGCCTCGCCCGCTTTCAGCGCGTGGAACAGGTCGCTCATGAATGCGGACTTCATGCCCGACGGACCCTTGGGCCGGGCCAGGATGCCCGGCAGGCGGACGGTGACGCCATCGATCGTGCCGCGGTTGGAGAACATCGCCACGGCATGTTCCAGCATGGCCTTGTGCCCGCCGTAGATCAGCTTGGGCGAAAGCGGCGTGGCATCGTCGACGCTTTCGGGCAGCGGATCGCCGAACACCGCGATCGAGCTTGCGTAGATGAAGCGCGGGCGCCGGCCGCCGGCGGCAGCTTCGAGGATCAGGTCATAGCCTGCATCGATGTTGATCCGGCGCGAGGCGACCGGGTCCTGCTCGGCGGCACCGCCGGGAACGGTGGCGAGGTGGATGACCGCATCGCAGCCTTCGGCCAGGGCGTCTGCCCGCACGTCCGCATCGCCAAGATCGCCGGCCAGCGTGCGCACGCCATCGGGCAGGCCGTGGGTGGCAATGTCGATCGCGGTGACGCTGTCGCCCTGCGCCACCAGGCGCTCGACGATCGCACGGCCGACAAAGCCGGCTGCACCGGTGACCACGATCTTCATCCCGTTCTCCCACTGTCTTGAGCGCGCCACGATCGTGCGTGCGCGCGTAAATCCGATCCCGCTAGGCCTATAGCCGACCGGCTCCAAGAAGGTACTTTTTTGTGCCCTCCGCAGGCCTGAAAACCGCACTTTTCCGGGCCTCACCTTCACCCGATCGATAGCTGGTCATCCATGCTTCGGGTTTGTCTTGGACGCGCTGCGCCAGCAGGAAGAAGGCCATGGGCATGGACAGGATCACGAGCATCGAAACGGCGCTTGTCGTCGGCGGGGGCATTGGCGGAATGGCGGCGGCGGCAAGCCTCGCCGAACGGGGCGTGAGCGTCGAGCTCATCGATCTCGACCCGCAATGGCGCGTCTATGGGGCGGGGATCACGATCACCGGGCCGACGCTGCGCGCATATCGCCGGCTCGGCCTGCTCGACCAGATCAAGGCGGAAGGGGCGATCACCAACTGCAGCCGGGTGTTCCGCTATGACGGCACGCTCGTCCACGATCTGGAAGAGCCGATCATCGAGGAAGGTCTGCCCGCCACCGGCGGGATCATGCGCCCGGTGCTGCACCGGATCATGCAGGGCAAGGTGCGCTCGCTCGACATCCCGGTGCGCCTGGGGGTGACCGTGACGGCGCTGGACAACCGCGACGGCGGGGTCGACGTGGTTTTCTCCGACGGCACGACCGGTCGCTACGATCTGGTGGTCGGCGCGGACAGCGTGTTTTCACGCGTGCGCGAGATCGCCTTCCCGCACATGGCGCCCGCGCAGCCGACCGGGCAGGGCTGCTGGCGCATATCGATGCGCAAGCCGCCCGAGCTGAAGGGCGGCGAATTCTATTTCGGCCACGACAACCCCGCCGGGATTACCGCCTGTTCGCCCGACAGCATCTACATGTGGATGCTGACGCGGCACGAAGAGCGCGAAACCTTCATGGACGAGGAGGAACTGTTCGTCACCCTGAAGGACCTGCTCAAGGATTTCGGCGGCAGCCCCGGCTGGATCCGCGACAACATGACGCGCGATGACTGGATCAACTATCGCCCACTGGTGGCCGCGATGCAGCCCGGGCCGTGGTTCAACGGCCGGATCGTGCTGCTGGGCGATGCCGTCCACGCCACGACCCCGCACCTGGCCTCGGGCGCAGGGATGGCGGTGGAAAGCGGCATCGTGCTGGCCGAGGAACTGGCCAGGGCGGACGACGTGACCGCAGGGCTCCGGGGCTACCAGGATCGCCGCTTCGAGCGCTGCCGCTACGTGATCGAAAGCAGCGTGCGGATGGGGCAGCTGCAGCTCGATCACGCTGCGACCGAAGAAGTGACCAAGGTGCTCGAATCCGCGCTGGATTGCCTGAACGCGCCGTTCTGACACCGCCCGTGTCCCGCTCGGTCACTTGATCGCGGGGGGCATTGATCTAGAATCGGCCTCCGGGAAGATGGAGACCGGGATGAAAGGCGCTATCGACCTGTCGGGCATCGATCCTGCCTTTCACCAGCAGGTCGACCTGCTCGCGCGCGACATGAGCGCGCATGGCGTGCGCCGCGACGAGCCGGTGCGCACGACGTTCGCCATGCTGGGAGACCGGTGGTCCACGCTGATCCTGCTGGTGCTGGGCTTCGGCACGTGGCGCCATGCAGAGCTGCGCCGCGTGCTGGGGCGGCTGGGGGCCGAGGAAAAGATCTCGCAGCGCGTGCTGACGCTCAAGCTGCGGGCGATGGAGCGCGACGGCTATGTCGTGCGCCACGTGGTGCCGACGGTGCCGCCAAGGGTGAGCTATGCGCTGACCGACCTTGGCGCCGAACTGCGCGACCATGCGACGGGGCTGATCGGCTGGGTCAATGCCCACCAGCAGGAAATACGCAAGGCCCGTGTCCGCTTCGACCTGGCCGAGGCGGACGCAGACTGATCGTTCAACGTTGCACGCTCTTTGGCGTGATGGTGCGACCCGCGAAGGGCTCAGTCCTTGCGGAAGAGAATTGTCAGCAGGAACACGATGGTCTTGAAGTCGAGCAGCTTGAGCGCGGCGCGGGCCTGGCTGGGGGTCAGCTTCGCGACCATCGGCATGGCGCCGAAGATCTTGCCGCGGATCACCAGCGTGCTGCCGTCCCGCTCCAGCTTGCGGATCGCCATCAGTTCCTTGTCGTTCGCGTCAAGGATCTTGGCGACGGGGACAATCTTGCGTTCATTGGTCATCACACCGGCCCTCCGCAGACCTTGTCGTAATCCAGCCCCATGTCGTCCATCATCTGGATCGCGGTGGCGCGGCCCGCGCCGAACACGCCGCCGCCCGGGTGCATGAAGGGGCCGACGAGGTAGAGGTTTTCCACCCCCGGCACCCGCAGCGAGCCGAGATCCGGCGTCGGGCGGTGCCCTGCCGACTGGTAGAAGAACGGACCGCAGCCGTGGATGTCGCCGCGCACGAAGCTCGCCGGGCTGTCGCGTTCGTGATCGATCGGCGAGCGGACCAGGCGGCCGGTGATGTTGTCGTCGCCCAGGTTTTCGTAGAACTTGCGGTACTGGGCGAGCGCGTTGTCCGCGACTTCCTCCTTGCGCTCGTCCCACGAACCCGGGCCATGCGGGTAGAGGTTGTAGGGCGCGAAGTTCACGCCATAGAACACGCCGGCCCCTGCGGGCGCGCGCGATGGATCGAAGATGGTGTTGTCGCCGCCCGCGATCAGGCGGGGGCTGACCTCGCCGTGCTTGAGCTTGTCATACTCGATGCACATGTCGCGCACGGTGTAGAAGTCCATCAGCTCGGTCATCATGGCGTTGCAGTCGTTGCCGACCTTGAGCCGCAGACGCTCCTTCAGCGTCAGGTGGGTAAGGTTGATCGAGAAGGTCGACTGCGAGACGCGCTCGGCGCGCTCGAGCACCGGCTCGGGCGTTTCGGCGACGAACTTGCGCAGCACGTGCGGATGGATGGCGCCGATCACGCCGTCGCGCGCCATGAAGGTTTCGCCATCGACCAGTTCGAGCCCGGTGGCGCGGCCGCCCGAGACGATCACCCGCTTCACTTCGGCATTGCAGCGCACCTCGCCCCCGAAATGTTCGATGGCGCGGACCAAGGCGTGGCTCAGCTGGCCCGATCCGCCCTTGGGCATCGAGCAGCCGAAGGTGTGGACGATCCCGGGCATGACGAAGGCGCCCATGCCGGTGCCCAGCTCGTCGGGCATCTGCAGGTTTTCGGTGACCATGCGCACGATGTGCAGCTTGAGCAGGTCGCTTTCGAAATAGGCATCGACGATGTCGAGCGCGCTGCGCTGCATCAGGTCGAGCAGGAAGCGGCCTTCGTCCGACTGGTCCATCATCGCCACGAAGGCGCCGAGCGGGAAGGGCGGCGCATACATGCCGCTCATCAGCATGGGCAGCGCCGTCTGGCTCATCTTCACAAACTTGCGATAGGCTTCGGCATCGCGCGCGCCGGCGACGCGGGTGAGCTCCTCGCAGGTGCGGTCCAGATCCTTGTAAGACCGGATGACCGTGCCGTCTTCCCAGATCGAGACGTGGATCAGGTCGGGATAGATGTATTCGAGGCCGAACTTGGAGAGCAGGCCGAGCTCGTCCTCGCGCAGCATCGGGTTGCCCTGGATCATGATGTGCACGTTCGAGTGCTCGTCATGCCAGAACCCGGGCTTGAGCAGCTCGCGCGTGGAAACGCCGCCGCCGTAGTGGGGCTTGCGTTCGAGCACGAGCACCTTCTTGCCGGCCTTGGCCATGTAGGCGGCGGCGACCAGCCCGTTGTGGCCGGCGCCCATCACGACGATGTCATGCTGGCTCATGCGTGGTCTCCCGAAAGGAATGCGCGGAATCCGGGAAGGCCGGGCACGTGGCTGGCACCACCGCCGTCGGCGACCAGCACGTGGCCGGTCACGTTGCGCGCGGCATCCGACGCCAGGAAGGCGACCGCCTGGGCGATGTCGTCGGGTTCGCCCAGCTGGTCGCGCAGCGTTTCGCCTTCCACGGTCTGGCACAGCAGCGGCGGGAACGCTTCCTTGAGCGCCGGGGTCAGCGTCATGCCCGGGGCGACGGCGTTGCAGCGCACGCCGGCCTTGCCGTGGCTTGCCGCGATGGCCCGGGTAAGCTGGATGACCGCCGCCTTCGACGAGGAATAGGCGGCCTGGATGATGTGCCCCTGCAACGCCAGGTTGCTGACGGTGTTGACGATATTGCCACGCGTGGCGCGAAGGTGCGGCAGGGCGGCGCGGCAGGCGATCATCGTGCCGCGCACGTTGACGGCATAGGTGCGGTCCCACAGCGCGGTGTCCATGGTTTCGACATCGCCATCGGCGCGCGCCACGTCGGGCCCCAGCAGCGCGGCATTGTTGTGCAGCACGTCGAGCCGCCCATAATGGCTGACGGTGCGCGCGATCATGTCGACAACCGCGCTCTCGTCCTCCAGGTTCATTTCGATGGCGATGGCGCCGGGAAGTTCGCCGGCCAGTGCGTTGGCAGCTTCGCCATTGATGTCGGCAATGGCGACATGCGCGCCGCGCGCCGTCATCAGACGGGCCGTCGCGGCTCCGATGCCGCCAGCCCCGCCGGTGACGATCGCCACCTTGCCATCAAGCCTGATCGCGTCTGCGCTCATGCGATACCTCTCCCTGTCATCCTCTTCCCCGGACCCTTGAACCGGCGGTGGATGCCGGGGAAGAAGGCACTTTTTTGTTCCTGCGGCCCGCTTTGCGGGCTCGTTCAGATCGCGTGTTCGTCGTCTGCGGTCAGGTTCGCGAGGTCGCCCGAGATGGCCTGCTTGCCGGGCTTGGCACGGCGGTAGGGATCGAAGCTCTTGCGGTCCGAATCGAACGCCATGTCCCATGGGATGTCATCGCCGCGGAAAATCGCGGGTGCGTTGTGCGACCACAGCAGCGAGCCGAACTTGAAGTCCCAGGCGCGCGGCACCCAGCCATCGTCGAGGTAGTCGGTATCGGCGTGGTATTCGGCCTCACCGGCGTGGCCGGGGATCTCGCAATAGTAGTAGATCGCCGACGAGATGCGGTGGCGCGAGATGCCGCCACTCGTGTTCATCGTGGTGTTCTTCCACCCCTTGTTATCCATGATGTTGGCGCCGAGCATGACTTCGTCGATGTCGTCGCAGCCAAAGGCGATGTGCATGAACTTGAAGTGATCGGGCGCGATCGGCAGGTCGCAGTTCACCCAGAAGATCGAATGGTGTTCGAACGTGCCGCCGGCCCGCGCGAAGATGCCGGTGCCCTTCGAGTGATCGATATAGCGGAAGCCAAGGTGGCGCTCGTAGAATTCGAAGCTGCCGACATAGTCGGGGCTGAAGAACACCACGTGGTTGATCGTCTTGGGAATGGCGCGCTTGCGCCAGATGCGGTGCTCGTTGAAGCGCGGCCAGTGCGCCGGGGTGTTGACCGGGCTGGTGTGCGAGATGACCTGGCGCTTGTTCCAGACGCGCAGGGCGATCGGCTGGCCATCGGGGCAGACGCAATGGACGGTGCCATCGGCATCGCGCGTGACGGCGACTTCGCTGGCCAGGCTGGCGGTGATCCGTTCGAGGTTTTCGGCCGTGTCGATGCCCCACACGGTTTCCTTCAGCCCATCGCCGTCGAACGGATCGGGCGAAGGCAGGCGGGCATCGCCATGGGCCAGGATGATCACCCGGCTGCCCGACTGCAGGCGAAAGACGCTTTCGGTTTCCGTCGTGCTTTCCAGCGGAAGGCCGAAATCGGTCCAGAAACGCGTGTGTTCGGCAAGGTCGGCAACGCCGAACACGACGCTTTCGACGCCAAGAACCGCGGTGGAAGACGAAAGAGGCATGACAACTCCCAGGATCTGATCAGGGCGCTGTCATGCCCAACCGGCGTTGGGTCCGGAAACGCAAGTTTCCGGACCCACACTATCCATTTCGCAGATGGGTCGGTCAGAGCGCCGCCTATCGATGCAACGGGATGGGGCGGCCTCAGCCGGCGAGCGCATCCCCGCCCAGCGCCTGGTAGACCTGGATCTGCGCGTCGATGGCGTTGAAGCGGTTCTGGATCACGCTGGTGCGCGCGGTGCGGGTGCGCTCGCGCGCATCGATCAGCGTGCGCAGCGGGATCAGCCCGACATCGTACTGCCGCTGGTAGAGCTGCTCTGCCGCTTTGGCGGCAACGAGCGCCGCCTGCAGCGCGCCTGCCTGCTGCACGTATTGTTCGCGCGCGGACAGCGCGATCTGGGTATCGCGCAGCGCGTTGTAGAACGTCGTGCGGAACTGCTCGGCGGCGATGCGGTACGTGGTGCGGGCGACAGCCGTGCCCAGGCGGATCTTTTCTGGGTTCAGCTCGGGCAGCGAGAACAGCGCGCCGATCGAGGCGATCGGGTTGGACAGGAACCCGGTCAGCGACGTGCTGCTGCCTCCCAGCGAGCCGGTCAGGCTGAACCGCGGATAGTAGCTGGCGACGTTCGCATCGCTGGTCGCCAGCGCGCCGCGCAGGCGCTGTTCGGCGGCGGCAAGGTCGGGCCGGCGGGCAAGCAGCTGCGCGGGCACGCCGGCCGGGATCGTCGGCAGTTCGCCATCGGGCAGCGCGGTGGGCTGCGGCCCGTCGTAGCCCTGCCGGCCCATCAGCGCGGCGAGCGTCTTGAGCGCCTGGACGCGGGCCTGGACAAGCTGGGTCTGCTGCGCTTCGAGCGAGGCGAGATCCTGCTCCGCCTCCCGCGGGGAAAGCGCCGAAACCGCGCCGGCATCGTACGAGCGCCGCACCAGCTGCAGCGATTTGCGCGACCGCTCGATGCCAATTTCGCCCAGCGCGATGGTCTGGTTGGCATAGGCCAGCTGCCACCACGTCGTCACCGTGGTGCCGATCAGCGAAAGGCGGGTCGAGGCAAGGTCGCTCTGCGTCGCCTCGGCTTCCCAGCGCGCGGCATCGGCCGCGGCGTCTAGCCGGCCGAACAGGTCGATCTCCCACGAGGCATCGAGCGCGGCCGAAGACGACCTGTTCCACCCGGCGCCATTGCCGTCGAGCGGCTTGCTGGCACCGGCCGATGCGCTGGCCGACCCGCTGGGGAACAGGTTCTGCCGCGACAGCCGGCTCGACAGCCGCGCCTGCCGCAGCGTGAGCCCGGCGGCGGCGAGGTTCGGGTTGGCGGCGAGGACTTCGTCGACCACGGCCGAAAGCTGCCGGTCGTCGAAGTTGTTCCACCACGGCGCCGTGCCGGTGGCGGCGCTGCCCGACAACGTCAGGTCGAAAGCCTGGCCCACCGGCGTTGCCGGCGCCTTGTAGGTGCTGCGGGTGACTGCAGCGCAGCCGGTGGTGGCTAGCAGCAGGGCCAGCATTCCGGCGACGGTCGCCTTGCGGCGGAGCGTGGTGGGAAGGTTCATCGTCAATCTCTCGACAGGGCGTCAACCGGCGCCAGCGCGGCGGCGCGGCGCGCCGGAAGGAAGCCGAAGGCGATGCCGATCAGGGTGGAACAGCCGAAGGCCGCGCCGATCGAGGTGGTGGAATAGACCATCGAGAAGGTCGACCCGAGCAGCGAGATCAGCAGCCCGACCGAGAACGACAGCGCGATGCCCAGCACGCCGCCGATCAGGCAGACGAGCACCGCTTCGATCAGGAACTGCTGCAGGATGTCCGATTGCCGCGCCCCCACCGCCATGCGCACGCCGATCTCGCTGGTCCGCTCGGTCACCGACACCAGCATGATGTTCATCACCCCGATGCCGCCGACGATCAGCGAGATCACCGCGATCGCGGCGACGAGCAGCGTCATCGTCCGGGTCGCGCTGGTGATCGTCTTGAGGAAGTCGTCGGAGTTGTTGATGAAGAAGTCGGTCGTCCCGTGGCGCCGCGCGAGGAGGTCGGAAACGGCGGACTGGGCCGCATCGGTGGGCACCCCGTCGCTGATCCGCACCGAGATGTTGCTGACGAACGCCTGCCCCAGCATGCGGCTCATCACCGTGGTGTAGGGCGCATAGACGGTCAGCGAATCGCTGCCGCCGAAACCTTGCTGCTGCGTGCCAACCACGCCGATGATCCGCAGCGGCACCTTGCCGACCACCACCACCTGCCCGATCGGATCCTCGCCGTTGACGAACAGCGTCTTGGCCGTGTTCTCGTCGATCACGGCGACCTGTTCGATGTCGCGGACCTCGGTTTCGCCGAACACCCCGCCCGACGTCACCTCCAGCCCGCGCACGCGGAAATAGCTGCCGCCAACGCCGCTGACCTGCGCCGTGGCGGAAACGTTGCGGTACCGCGCGGTGTTGCTGGTCGAAACGCTGGGCGTGGCGCTGTCGACATAGGGTAGCTGGGCCAGCGCCTCGGCATCGGAGGCCTTGAGCGTCTCGATCTTGGCCGAGCGCATGTCGCCGAAGCTCTTGCCCGGAAACACGGTCAGCGTGTTGGTGCCAAGGCTGGAAATGTCGGACAGGATCTTCTGCTGCGAACCCTTGCCCAGCGCCACGACCGACACCACCGAGGCGATGCCGATGATGATGCCCAGCATCGTCAGGAACGTGCGCAGCTTGTGCGCGGCCATGGCCAGCACCGCCATGCGGAACGCCTCGCGCGCGCGATCGACCACGGCCGCGAACCTGCTCTGCGTGCGCGCCGGGCGATCGGCCATGGGCCTTGCGTTGTATTCGCGCACCCGGCGGTCGGAGACGATCTCGCCGTCGCGGATCTCGATGACGCGGTCAGCGTGCTCGGCCACGGCATGATCGTGGGTGACGAGGATGACGGTGTGGCCTTCGGCGTGGAGTTCGCCCAGGATCGCCATGACTTCCTTGCCGCTCGCCGAATCGAGCGCGCCGGTCGGTTCGTCGGCGAAGATCACCTCGCCCCCGTTCATCAGCGCCCGCGCGATCGAGACGCGCTGCTGCTGGCCGCCCGAAAGCTGGCCGGCGCGGTTGCGCGTGCGATCGCCAAGGCCCAGCCGTTCGAGCAGGCTGCGGGCCCGCGCATCGCGCTCGGCCCGGGTCGCCCCGGCATAGACGGCCGGCACCTCGACATTGCCGAGCGCGGAAAGATCGCCCAGCAGGTGGTAGCGCTGGAAGATGAAGCCGAAGTGTTCGCGGCGCAGCGCGGCAAGATCGTCGGGGGCGAGATCCTTCACGTCGCGGCCGTTGATCTGGTACGATCCCGACGTCGCCTGGTCCAGGCAGCCCAGGATGTTCATCAGGGTCGATTTGCCCGAACCCGATTGCCCGACGATGGCGACCATCTCGCCGGCCTCGATGGTCAGGTCGATGCTCTTCAGCGCGGCGAACACGGTGTCGCCGGCGGAATATTCGCGGCGGACGGCGGACAGCTTGAGCAGGGGGGTGCTGGTCATGTCTGCGCTCACATCATCGGCGGGCCCATCCGCGATTTGCTTTCGCTTTTCGCAGAGGCCGTTCCGACGATGACGCTTTCGCCTTGCTTGAGGCCGGACACGACCTCGACGATGACGTTGTTGTTGAGTCCGATCCTGACCCGGCGGGTGGAAACCTTGTCGTCCTCGTCGACCACGCGGACGGCATAGCTGCCATCGGCGGCGCGCGTGCCGAGCGCGGTGGCCGGGATCGTCAGCACGTTGCTCCTGCGGTCGAGGTCGATGGTGACCTTGGCGGTCATCAACGCGCGCAGCCGCCCGTCGGCGTTCGGCACCTCGAACAGCGCGTTGTAGTAGATCGCGCTGCTCGACGTGCTCGATGTGCTCGACGAACTGGTCGACGAATTCACTTCGTTGACGATCGATTCGGGTGCGGGCTCGACCAGGCGCAACGTGGCGCTGTAGCGCTTGTCCGGGTCTCCCAGGATGGTGAAGTGCGCGGGCATCCCGGCGCGCACGTTGATCACGTCGGCTTCCGATACCTCGGCCTTGATCGTCATCTCGTCGAGCTTGGCGAGAACCACGATCGTGGGCGCGGACTGGTTCGCGTTAACGGTCTGGCCCTGCTTGGTCACGATCGCGACGACGACGCCGTCCATCGGCGCGGTGATGCGGGTGAAGCCCAGCTGGACCTGCGCGCTGTTGACGCTGACTTGCGCCGAGCGGATCTGGGCGACGATCGCATCGCGCGAAGCCTGCGCCGAGCGCAGCTCGGCCTGCGCCGCTTCGTAGTCCGCGCGCGAGGTCGCCTGGCCCGAACCCAGGGCCTGCTGGCGCTGGAAGGCGAGCCGCGCCTTGATCAGGCTCGCTTCGGCGCCGGCCAGCTGAGCCTGGACATTGGCGAGCTGCGCGCGCGCCGTATCGAGACTGTTGTTCTGCGTCTGCGAATCGATCTGCGCGATCAGGTCGCCCTTGCGCACGGTATCGCCGATGGCGACGTGCAGCGTCTCGACCCGGCCCGATACCTGCGCGCCCACGCCCACCAGCTCGCGCGGTTCGAGCGTGCCGCTCGCCTCGACGGTCTTTTCCACCGATCCGCGGGTCACCTTGGCCGTGACGTACTGCGCCTGCGACTCGCCGCGCCCGAAGGTGAGCCAGGCGGCAAGGATGGCAAGAACGATGCCGGCAACGACACCGGCGATCACGAGTCGACGAGAGGTGAACATGTCCGCCGTTATGCGCCCTGCTCGCGCGGTACGGCGGTCAAGTCTTCGCAAGTGCAGCGTAAAGATTCCGCCAAGACCGCCGTGCGGCTGCTGACATGGCGTCGCCGTTGCGCCATCACCGTCGCGTGCAGATGGAGCTCAAGCGCATCCTCCTGGTGGACGACGATCGCGAACTCGCCGTGATGCTGGCCGAATATCTTGAAGGCGATGGCTTCGAGGTGGAGGTGGCGGAAACCGGGCAGGATGGTCTCGCCCGCGCGCTGTCGGGCGATCACGATGCGGTGGTGCTCGATCTGATGCTGCCGGGGTTCAGCGGGCTCGAGGTCCTGCGCCAGCTGCGCGAAACGAGCGACGTGCTGGTGATCATGCTGTCGGCGCGCGGGGACGAAATCGACAAGGTCGTCGGGCTGGAACTGGGCGCCGACGACTACGTCGCCAAGCCCTGCTACCCGCGCGAACTGGTCGCCCGGCTGCGCGCCCACTTGCGCCGCCGCACCGGCCCGCAGGAGCGACCGGCCCGCCACAACGCGGTCGCGCTCGGCGATCTCGTCGTCGAGCCGGGGCCGCGCCGCGCCTCCTGGAACGGCAGCGCGCTCGAACTGACCGCAACCGAGTTCAACTTCCTCGCCATCCTCGCGCGGGCGGGCGAAACGGTCTCGACCAAGGAGGACCTCTCGCTGCGCGGGCTCGGCCGCGCGCGCCAGAGCTACGATCGCAGCGTCGATGTCCACATCAGCAACCTGCGGATCAAGCTGGAGGCCGCGTCGGCCCGGCGGCTTTCGATCGAGACGGTGCGCGGGGTCGGGTACAGGCTGCTGCCGGCATGACCGGGCGGCGGCTGTTCGCCAAGATCCTGCTGGGGTTCCTGTGCACGTTCCTGCTTATCACCCAGGGTGTCTGGGCGCTGTTCTCGCTGCGCGACCGCAAGTCGCCGCCGGAATCGGCGGTGGCCGTGATGATCGGACCGACGCTGGTCAACATGGCCGGCCGCGCGGTCGAAACGAACGGGGTGGCGGGTTTCGCGGCGCTGGAAAAGAACCTCTCGCCCGAACAGCGCCATCGCCTGCGGCTGGTGCCGGCCTCGCAGGAAGGGCCCGTGCCGCCGGTGTCGACTCAGACCCAGCTGGTGCGGCCGGTGAAGGCACCGGGCGGCAAGGCCTACAACGTGCACTTCGACCGCAGCCTGGATAAAGGCTGGCGGCTCAACATTCCGCCCGAACTGCTGGTGATCGGGTTTGTCGCGGGGATGGTGTTCAGCGCACTTCTGGCGACATACCTGCTGCGGCCGATCGGCCACCTGCGCAACGGGTTTGCCCGGCTGGCGCGCGGGGAACTGGACGTGCGCGTCGGGTCCGCCATGGGGCGGCGGCGCGACGAGATCGCCGACCTTGCCCTCGATTTCGACCAGATGGCGGCCCGGCTCAAGCAGCTGGTCAGCCGGCGCACGCAGCTGCTCCACGACGTTTCGCACGAATTGCGCTCGCCGCTCGCGCGGCTGCAGGTGGCGCTCGCCCTCGCACGGCAGGGCGGCGAGCGGCAGCAGGCCTCGATGGATCGCATGGAGCGCGAAGTCGAACGGATGAACGAACTGATCGGCGAACTGCTCACCCTGTCGCGTGCCGAGGGCGGGACCGTCGGCGTCGATGAATACTTCGACCTGTTCGGCATCCTCGAAAGCGTCGTGGAGGATGTGCGCTACGAAGCCGCGCCCACCGATGTGACCGTGGCCCTGCGCGTATCGAACGGCGCGGACGAGGATCTGCCGCCGATCCGGGGCAGCTCGGAACTTGTGCGCCGCGCGGTCGAGAACATCCTGCGCAATGCACTGCGCTTTTCGGCCGGGGGCGACGTGATCGAGGTCGAAGCGCGCTGGAGCAGCCGCAACGGCGCCTTCACGATCGTGGTGCGCGACAGCGGCCCCGGCGTGGCGGATGATGCGATCGACACGATCTTCGAACCGTTCGTCCACGGCGTGGGTGGGGGGCTGGGCCTTGGCCTTGCCATCGCATCGCGCGCGATCGCGGCGCATGGCGGCACGGTGGCCGGCCGCAATCGCGAACCGCACGGCTTCGAGGTGACGATGGTGCTTCCGGCCCGGGACTGAAGCCGCCGGCCGTATGGAGAACAGCGAGCACGGTGCGTTCGCTGGGCGTGTTGCACCTCGGGCCGGGCGACTTCGGCTTGGACCCCATACCTCAACCCCGCGATGGAGCGGGGGCAGAAGGCAAGAACAGTCCTTCGACAAGCTCGGGATGGACGGGGTGAGGATGCCCCCCAACGTCATCCCAGCGAAGGCCGGGATCGCTCGCCGCCAAGCGCGCCAACCGTTCCGCAAACCGTGAGCGATGCCAGCCTACGCTGGCATGACGTCTGAGGAACGAACACCCCACGCCCCCCAAACCGCCTGCCCTGAGCCTGTCGAAGGGCTGCCCTTGTTCTCCCAGGCGCAACCGCCAGACAGCACGCAACACCCACGCTACAGCGCTTGGCCAGCGCCGGAAGACGTCCTGGGAGCGCGAGGGGGTCACCCCCTCGCATCCATCCTTGTTCTAACTCAACCTTGACAAAACGTACCATATAGGTTATACGCCCCACCACGGACCGGGAGCGGCATGGCCGGCTTGCTCTTCGCTCCTTCGGGCCAATCTCCACGCTGGGAAAGGCCCGACGCGACCGGCGCGGGTCGGCGCTGCGGGAGGCCGCTTCCTCGGAAGCGGTCAGCGAGGGCGTTAAGCCCCAAGTCCCTCAGGGCACACCCAACGCCACTGCAACGGACGGGCGGATGTGGTGCGGTGGTTCAACCGCGTGGCAGCGCTCCCTTGCGAGTCCGGTTCCAGTCCGGTCCGGCCCCTTCATGCGGCCGCGACTAATCCCGGAACTTATCCTCGTGGGACTTATCGCTACGGACCGGGCCGCCTTGCGAGCCGCCGCCCGGGTTTCGAGCCCCCGTCCGAATAAAGGCTGAGCCGATCCGGGATAGCCAACGCCCCGCCGGCCACTCGCCACAGCGTTCCTCTTGCCCTCCACGCGCAAGCGCCACGCATGGCGCCCGCGCCGGTCGCGCAGGTCCGTACCGCTTTCCAAACGGCGTTATCGTCCGGGCTCGCCGCCGGATATGGGGGCGTGGGTGCGGGAGACGCGCTTGCCAATCGCGCGCGGCCCTCTTCGAACCTGCAGCAATTCTCACGCAGTCTTTTGCAGGATTGATTGCGCCGTCGCGGCGGGGCCGGGCTACAAGCGGGGCAAGGCAATGCCGTTCGCAAGGAGATACCGCCGTGGCACTCGAAGATCCCGTCCAGTCCGCGCAGGGCCGTGCGCTTCATGCGCGCTATGGCGATGACAGCGCGCCTGCGTTGCTCTGGAACGATACCATCGCCGCCTTGCTGGCGCACCGCTCGGTGCGCGCCTACCGGCCCGATGCGCTGCCGCCGGGCACGGTCGAAACGCTGGTGGCGGCGGCGCAGTCTGCGGCCAGCTCCTCGAACCTGCAGCTGTGGAGCGTGGTGGCGATCGCCGATCCGGACAAGCGCCGGCAGCTTGCCGCGCTGGCCGGAGGGCAGAAGCATATCGAGCAGGCGCCGCTGATCCTGTTGTGGATTGCCGACCTTGCCCGCGCCAAGCTGGTCGCCGACGATGCGCAGCAGCCGGCCGAAGGGTTCGAATACCTCGAAAGCTTCACCGTCGCCGCAATCGACGCCGCGCTTGCCGCGCAGAACGCGGTCATCGCCGCCGAATCGCTGGGCCTTGGCACCGTATACATCGGCGCGCTGCGCAATCGGCCGGAAGAGGTCGCCGCAATCGCCGGCCTGCCGGAACGCGCCGCGGTCGCCTTCGGCCTCGTCGTCGGCTTGCCCGATCCCGCGCACCCGGCGGCGATCAAGCCCCGGCTGCCGCAAGCCGCGGTGCTCCACCACGAAACCTATGCGCTCGAAGCGCAGCGCGACGCGATCGCCCGCTACGATGATGTCGCGCGCGCCTTCCAGCAGTCGCAGGGGCAGGACGTGGTCGGCTGGCGCGCGTTGCTGCTCGCCCGTGGGCGTTCGGCGGCCTCGCTCAACGGGCGCGACCGGCTCAAGGCCGCGTTGCGCGCGCTGGGGTTTGCCCTGCGCTGAGCGCCGCCTCGCGCAGCAGCGGCAGCAGCAGCCGTCCCTGGCGGTCGGCCTCTTCGCGATAAGGCGTGTCCGACAGCACGAAATGGCTGATGCCGAGCGCGCGGTAACGCGCCAGCGCGGCGGCGACTTCGGCGGCCGAGCCGACTAGCCAGGTGCTCGCCGCGCCGCCCGCGCCCAGCCGGGCGGGCGCGGTGAACAGGTTGTCGTCGAGCACGTCGCCGCTCGCATGCAGCGCGTTGAGCCGCGCCTGCCCGAACGCGGCGGCGCTCTGGTGCACCCATGACGCCTCGCTCCAGCCCTGCGCCATCGCGGCGAGCTTGGCGTGGGCGGCGGCCCAGGCCGCCTCGCTCGTTTCGCGCACCACGGTCGTGATCCTGAGCCCGAATTCGAGCGGCGGCAGGTCGCGGTCGAGCGTGCGGCTCAGCGCGCGCAGCCGTGAGATCCGTTCGGCGATGCCGTCCAGCGGCTCGCCCCAGAACAGCTGCACGTCGGCATGGCCGGCGGCGACCGCCTCGGCCGCGGGCGATGCGCCGCCGAAATAGAGCGGCGGATGCGCCCGCCCGGGCCTGCGCGCCACCGGGGGCGCCAGCCGGGCGTCCGCCACCTGATAGAACGCGCCGGCAAAGTTCACCGTCTCGCCCGACCAGAGGCGGCGGACCAGCACCATGAATTCGCGCGTGCGGTCATAGCGCCGGGCCGAGGCATCCTCGCCATCGCCATAGGCGCCCAGTTCGTCGCGCCCCGACACGATGTTGACCCGCAGCCGCCCGCCGCTCAGGTGGTCGAGCGTCGCGGCGGCGGCGGCGAACTGCGCCGCCTGCCAGTAGCCCGGGCGGATCGCCACCAGCGGCTCGAACCGGCGCGTCGCGGCGGTCAGCGCGCTGGCGAGCGTCCAGGCATCGAAGCGGCCCCAGCTCGTGCCGATCAGCGCGCCCTGCCAGCCGCCGTCCTCGACCGCGCGGGCGTGCGCGGTCAGCAGGTCGAACGTGGCGAGATCGGGTGACGGCGTATCGCCCCGGTGGCCCCCGTCGATCTGGTTGGGGATGTACCACAGGAACTGGCTGGCAGGGGCAGCGCCATGCCCGCCTGCGCGCGAGGCCGCCGGTTCGTCTATCGCGTCACGAATGCGCATGCCGGCGTGCTTCTTTCCCTTGGCGAACCTTCCCACAGCAGCGCTATCGGACCCGCCCGGTGGCCGGCAAACGAGTTCGGCGGCCATTTCGGCGGCGGTGCTATGAGCAATGCTTAACCGCCACCCCGGGCGATCTCGATGGTGGCGGCGGGCGGGTTCCGGCACGGGACGAAGTGATGACCCAGCGCCGCGCCTGCCCTTTCCGCCTTGCCGCCCCCGCCATGCTGGGCGCGATTTCCCTGCCCGCCACGGCAAGGGCCGAAGAGGCGCCGGCCCCCGTGCCGCAGTCGCAGATCGTGGTGTTCGGCCGGGGCGAGGCGCGGATCGGCAGCGCGGCGGCGGCGAGCGAGGGCAGCGTTGCCGGGGCGGACCTGCTGGTGCGGCCGCTGGTCAAGGTGTCCGAACTGCTCGAGGCGATCCCCGGCATGGTCGCGGCGCAGCATTCGGGCAGCGGCAAGGCCAACCAATATTTCCTGCGCGGCTTCAACCTGGATCACGGCACCGATTTCACCACCTACGTCGACGACGTGCAGATGAATCTGCGCTCGCACGGGCACGGCCAGGGCTATCTCGATCTCAACGGGCTGATCCCCGAGGTGATCGAGCGCGAAACCTTCCGCAAGGGGCCCTATCGCGCCGATGGCGGCGACTTCGCGTTGGCGGGCGCGGCCTATTTCCAGACCATCGCCGGGTTCGATGCGCCCTGGGCCAGCGTCGAGGCCGGCTCCTATGGCTGGCGCCGGCTGGCGAGCGGGGGCTCGTTCGCGGCCGGCCCCGGGCGGCTGACGATCGTCGCCCAGGCCAAGGCCTATGACGGGCCGTGGCAGCAGAGCGAACACCTGCGCCACTACGCGGGCTTCGCCAAGTGGACCGCGCCGGTGGGCGCAGCGCAGCTTGCGGTCACGGCGCATGCCTATCGCGCCACGTGGCGGCCGACCGAACAGATCCCCGAACGGATCGTCGGCTCCCCGGTCTGCGCCGATGTGTTCTGCTCGCCCGATCCCACCGCGCGCGGCCAGACGACGCGGCTGGTGGTCAATGCCGCGCTGACCGCGCCGGGCTGGCGGATCAACGCCTATGCCCAGCACTACGACTGGTCGATGCTGTCGAACCCGACCTATGCCGATGCAAGCGGCGCCAGCGCGCAGATCTGGCAATTCGACCGCCGCCAGGTCTACGGCTTGAAGGGAGAGCGGACGTGGACAGTCTCGCCCGCGCTCGACTTCGCGCTCGGCACCGAGAACCGATATGACGCGGTCGGCAATGTCGGCGTGGCGCAGGCCGATGCCGGCCGCTTCGTCCGCTCGCTCGGCTTCTACCGGCTGGGCGAGGCGTCGGCGGCGGTGTGGGGGGCGGCGACGCTGCGGCCGCTTGCCGGACTGCGCCTGACCGCGGGGCTGCGCGGCGATTGGTACCATGCCAGCGTCCATGCCCGCGATGCGAGTGCTGTGGCGCTGGGGCAGGGCAGCGTGGCCGATGCCATCGCCAGCCCCAAGCTCTCGCTTGCCTGGAGCCCCGCGCCCTGGGCCGAACTCTATGCCAACTGGGGCGAAGGCTTCCATTCCAACGACGTGCGCGGTGCGGTCAGCGCTGCGGCGCGGGTGCCCTTGCTGGTGCGCGGGCGGGGGCGCGAACTGGGTCTTCGCCTGCAGCGCGGCACGGCCAGCTTCACCGCCACCTGGTGGGCGCTCGATGTCGCCAGCGAACTGCGCTTCGTCGGCGATTCAAACGCGGTCGAACCATCGGGCGCCAGCCGCCGCCACGGGATCGAGCTGGTCGGCTTCTGGCGCCCGGCGGCATGGCTGGCGATCGATGCGAACTTCACGCTCAGCCATTCGCGCTACGATAACGACGATCGGATCCCCAACGCCTTCGAAAATGCGGGCTCGGCCGGGTTCTCGCTGATCCGGGGCCCGTGGGAAGCGGCGCTGCGCGTGCGCCACCTCGGCCCGTCGCCACTGGTCGAGGACAACTCGGTGCGCGACAGGGGCAGCACCGTGTTCAACTTGCGCGCGGCGCGCAAGTTCGGCGGGGTCGAGCTCTATGCCGACCTGCTCAACCTGTTCGACAGCCGCGATAAGGATATCGCCTACTACTACGAATCCTACGTGCCCGCATTCGATGCGGCGCCCGTCGAAGGGCGGCTGAGCCGGGTGGTCGAACCGCGCACGCTGCGCATCGGGGTCAAGACCCGGCTATAGCGGCGCGCAAGGCCGAAGGCGGCCCCCGCTTCGATGCGGGGAGGAGGCGCAGGGGTTCAGCGCGGAGCGGGCGGGCGCAGGCGGATGCGCGCTTCGGCGGCCTGCATGCACTGGTCCATCAGGCCATAAAACGCCGCCACGCGCCGGGGTCCGATCACGAAGCGGCTGCCGCGAACGGCGGCGCTTGGCGCGCGCTGCGCCGCTGCAAGCCGTTCGGCCCCGCCGAAGGCGAACAGGTGGGTATTGAGCAGGATGTCGGCGCCGGCGGCGCGGCTCAGCCGTGCGAACCGGTCCACCGAATCGCGATAGCGTTCGAGCCCGCCGGTGATCGCGGTCGGCTCCACCGCATCGGGCAGCGCCGTGCTGCCGAGCAGCGAGACGACGTGGCGCCTGCCCCCCTGCCGCACCGGGAAGATTGCAGAGACCGTGCCCGGGGTGTGCCCGGGCGTGATGTAGAGCGACACGCGGGTCTTGCCGATCGTCAGCACCTGCCCGTCGGTGATGTCGCGATCGTGCCGGGGGATCGGCCGGCCATTGAGCACCGGCGTGCCCGCTTGCGCCTCGATCAGCTTCCAGTCGTTGGCGCTCAGCCCCACCGGCGTGCCATAGGTCTGCTGGAACCACAGCGCCCCGCCGAAATGATCCCAGTGCCCGTGGGTGACGACGATGGTGCGGATGTCCTTCGCATTCAGCCCCAACGCGCGCAGTCCCGGCGCGATGTGGTGTTCGGCCTCTTCCATCGAGGTGCCCGAATCGAACAGGATCAGCCCGTCGCTGGTCTGCAGCACATAGACGCCGACGAACTGGTTGCCGATGAACGACAGGTCGTCGAAGATCCGCGTCGGCGCGAACCATTCGTCGATGCGCTTGAGCTGGCGGAACACCACGGCGCGGGGATCGGCCTCGCAGAAGAACAGCGACTGGGCAAGGTCGCGGGCGGCAAGGCGCGTCGCGGCATCGACATGGCCCTGCACCTCGGGCGGATCGAGCGGGGAATGCGCGGACGCAGCCGGCAGCGCCGCCAGCGCCCACAGCCCCACGGCCAATAACTTCGTGACAGAACGGCGCATCCCGCAAGGCTCCTTCGATGACCGGCCGATCGCCAGTCCGGCCCCGTGGTAGGAAGCACACGGGCGCTTCGCCAAATGAGTTCGCCTGCGCGCCCGATCAGCGTCGCTGAACCATTGAACATCGATCCGGCTGGCTTGAGCATTCCGCGTTGGACCCCACCCGACGCGTGCCGCTCTCTTGATCGCCTGCGCCACAGCGGATGCGGCGCGTGCAACATACCGTGCAGGAGAAAGGGCAAAGCCATGGCGTCCACCTCGCAACCCGAAACGCCGCGCCGCCGCCGCACGACCATCGTGCTCGCCGCGCTGGCGCTCGTCGTGCTGGCCCTGGCCGGCGGCTGGTGGCTGCGCCATCGTTCGGCTGGCGGCGCTGGCGGCGCCGGCGGGTCTGCGCTGATCGTGGGCGACCAGCGCGGCGGCGTGCAGGCGCTGCTGCGCGCCTCGGGCGAACTCGACAACGTGCCCTACAAGATCGACTGGGCGCTGTTCCCCGCCGCCGCCCCCCTGCTCGAGGCGCTCGGATCGAGCGCGATCGACATCGGCGGGATTGGCGGCCAGCCGTTCGCCTTCGCCTATGCCTCGGGCGCTAAGATCAAGGTGGTCTATGCCGCGCGGCCGATCGATGGGCCGGACCGAGGCCGCTCATCGGCGATCATCGTGCCGGCGAGGTCCCCGCTGCGCCGGGTCGAGGACCTGAAGGGCCGCCGCATCGCCACGATCCGCGGCTCGGCTGGGCAGGACCTCGCGCTGCGCCTGCTCGAACGCCATGGGCTCAAGCCGTCGGACGTGACCTGGGTCTATCTTAACAATGCCGAGGCCAAGAGCGCGCTCGAAACCGGGGCGATCGACGCCTGGTCGACGTGGGGCGCCTATGTCGGCTATGCGCTGATCAAGGATCACCAGCGCGCCATCGGCGATGCGCGCGAACTGCCGGGCCAGGCCGGATTCTACGCCGCCAACGACCACGCGATTGCGTCAAAGCGCGCGCAGATCGCCGATTTCCTCGCCCGGTTGAGCCGCGCGCGGGCCTGGCTGGCGGACCATCGCGCCGAGTACGCCAGGGTTCTGGCACGCGAAACCGGCCTGCCCGAAGATGTCGCGCGCTTCACCGTCGAAGACCTGCGCACCGCCCCCGCGCCGGTCGACGACAGCCTGCGCAGCGAACAGCTCGACATCCTCAATCGCTACAAGGCCGCTGGCATCATCGCCAAGGTTCCCGATCTGTCGGGCGCGTTCGACAGCTCGTTCTCGAAGGGCCAGTAAGCGCGCCGGGCTGTGCGCCTAGCGCGCGGCCCCGGCGCGCCACGGGCCGATCACCTCTCGGGCGAAGCGTTCCATCTCCTCGGCCTGGGGGCTCAGCTGCAGCAGCAGCAGGTCGAGCCCCGCGGCCTCGTAATCGGCGATGCGCGCCATGATCTGCGAAGGCGTGCCCACCAGCCCGGCGCGAAGGCCGCGGTTGGAGACGGAATATTCGCGGATCTGCAGCTCGCGCTCCAGCTGCGTGCCCGAAAGCCACTGGTCGAAGTTGTCGTAGCCCGCCGGCGGGTCGCCGCGCAGCGTTGTGATGCGGGCAAGCTCGGCCTCGGCCTCCCGCTCGCTGTCGCGCACGATGGCATAGCCTGCCATGCCGAACGTCATCGGCGGCAGCCCGGCGGCGGTGCGCCGTGCGCGCATGTCGGCGATCTTGGTTGCGATCACTTCGGGCGGATCGCCGTGCATCACGAAGGAATCGCAATCGCGCGCGATCAGCGCCTTGGCCGCCTCGCTCTCGCCGCCGGCATAGAGGCGCGGGCGCGGCCGGGCGAGCGGCTTGGGTTCGCAGATCGCGTCCTCCAGCCGGTAGAACGTGCCCTCGTGGCTGAAGCGCGGCTCGCTCCACAGCCCGTTGACCACGCGCAGCCATTCCGCGGTGCGGGCATAGCGATCGTCGTGCTGGTCGAACTGCAGGCCATACTGGCGCGCCTCGTCCGCCCACCACGACGAGACGACGTTGAGCGTAAGCCGACCGCCCGAAATCCGGTCGATGTTGGCCGCCTGCTTGGCGAACAGGGCGGGGTGGTGGAAGTTGGGGCGGACCGCCACCATCAGTTCGAGCGTCGAGGTTACCGCCGCCAGCGCCGCCGCGGTCGACCAGGCATCGAGCGCGGGCGCTTCGATCCCCTTGATGTCGTTGAGGTTCAGCTCGGCGATCAGCGTCAGGTCCCAGCCCTGCCGCTCCGCCGCCAGGGTTAGGTCGCGGACATAGCTCCAGTCCGCCGCCATGCCCTCGTCGGGCACGTTGCGCAGCCAGCCGCCGAACACCGGCATCCAGAAACCGAAGCGCATCAGGCGGCCTTTCGCGTCTGTTCGATCAGCCCGCGCAGCCACGCGGTCAGCCGGTCGTGGGGGTCCCAGCCGAGCACTTCGTTCGGGTTGGCGACGAAGTTGGACAAGGCGTTGATGTCGTAGAAGCGCGCCGTGCCGTCGCGATCGTCGATCAGGTATTCGACGCCGCCGACGTCGATCCCGGCGGCCTCGACGATCCGCTCCGCCGCCGCCACCAGCGCGAGCGGCGGGTCGGCGCGGGTCATCGTCACCGGTGGCCGGCCGACCGCGCATGCATCGGCCGGGCACAAGTCGAACGTGTCGCCGCTGCTTTCGATATCGAGCGCATAGAGGAACCGGCCGCCCAGCGTTTCGACCCGGGTGATCCGCCCGCCGCGCCTTGGCACGTAGTCCTGCACCAGCGTCACGCCGTTGATCCCTGCGGGCACGGTGCCGTCGGCAATCGCCGCTTCAAGCGCGCCCATGCTGTCATAGCGGACAATCCCCGCGCCCGCGCCGCCGATGTCGGCCTTGACCACCAGGGGGAAGCCGATCGCCGCCGCCGCTGCCGGCAGGTCGGCCCGGGCATGGACGACGCGCGTCGCCGGCGCGGCAAGGCCGAGGCGGTGGATCAGCGCGAGCTGCCGCGCCTTCGATGCATCGGTCGCCAGCGCCCGCCCGCCGTTGATCACCCGCGCGCCGAGCCCCTCCCAATGCGCGAACAGCGCCTGGGCATAGAAGATCGGATGTTCCGCCGCGCGCAGGAAGCTCGACATCGCGATGCGGTTGAACACCACCGGGGCGGGCGGGTGCTGCTCGGCCGGGTCGAAGCCGTGCCCGGTGGCGGGGATCGCGACGTGGGCAATGCCAGCGCGCTCCAGGCTGGCGAACAGCGGCGCGAACCAGGCGGGGTGTTCGTAGAAGACGGCAAGGTCGGGGCTGGCGCTCGGCATGGGGGCTGGCATCGTTACTGGCATGGCATCGGATCTCGGCGCGTTCGCGGGGATTGGCAAGCTGGCCCTTGCGGTCAGAACGCGGGGATCACCGCGCCGCCGTACTTCTTTTCGATGAACGCCTTTACGTCTGCGCTGCGCAGCGCGGCCACCAGCTTCTGCACGCGCGGATCGCTCTTCGCGCTTTCAAGGCCGACGACGTAGTTCACGTAAGGGCTGGTCTTGTCCTCGATCACCAGCGAATCGCGCACCGGGTTGAGCCCCGCGACCAGCGCGTAGTTGGTGTTGATCAGCGCAAGATCGACCTGGTCCAGCACGCGCGGCAGCGTTGCCGCCTCGAGTTCGCGGATCACCAGCTTCTTCGGATTGGCGACGATGTCGCGGGGGGTGGCAAGCGCGCCAGCTTCGGGCTTCAGGGTGATGACGCCCGCCTTGGCCAGCAGCGCCAGCGCGCGCCCGCCGTTGCTGCCTTCGTTGGGGATCGCCACGATCGCGCCCTGCGGCAGCTGGTCGAGCGTCTTCCACTTGCGCGAATAGCCGCCCAGCGGTTCGACGTGGACGCCGGCGATGGTCACCAGCTTCACGCTGCGGTTCTTGTTGAACTCATCGAGATAGGGCTTGGTCTGGAAGTAGTTCCCCGCCACGCGCCCTTCGGCAACCTGCACGTTGGGCTGGACGAAGTCGTTGAGCACGAGGACCTTGAGGTCGACGCCTTCCTTGGCCAGCACCGGCTTGATGTGTTCGAGGATCTCGGCGTGCGGGATCGCGGTGGCGGCCACGGTCAGCGGGCCGTTGGGACTGTCGGCGGCGGGCTTGCTCCCGCAGCCGGAGAGCAAGAGCAGGGCAGGGACGGCAAGAGCGGCAAGACGGCGCAGCATCGGGAGAAACTCCTATCGGCGGCTCAGGCGCCGCACGAGGCGGTCGCCCAGCATTTGCAGGATCTGGACAAGGACGATCATCAGCGCGACGGTCACCACCATCACGTCGGTCTGGAAGCGCTGGTAGCCATAGCGGACCGCCAGATCGCCCAGGCCCCCGGCGCCCACCACGCCGGCCATTGCGGTATAGGACACCAGCGTGATGGCGGTGACCGTGGTGGCGGCGACAAGGCCGGGCAGCGCTTCGGGCAGCAGCGCCCGCAGGACCAGATCGCGGGTGGTGGCGCCCAGCGCCTGCACCGCCTCGATCGTGCCGCGGTCGACTTCGCGCAGCGCCGCTTCGGCCAGCCGGGCGAAGAACGGCGCCGCCCCCGCAACCAGCGGCACGATCGCGCCGGCAACGCCCAGCGATGTGCCGACCAGCGCCAGCGTCACCGGGATCAGCACGATCAGCAGGATGATGAAGGGCAGCGAGCGCATCACGTTGACCGCTGCCGACAGCGCGACGTTGAGCCAGCGGCGCTCCCAAGCCTGGCCGGGCCCGGTCAGGAACAGCGCAAGGCCCAGCGGCAGGCCGATCAGCACGGTGAGGACGAGCGAGACCGAAACCATCACCAGCGTGTCGAGCGTGGCGAGGCCGATGTCGGACCACATGATGTCGGCGAAGAACCCGCTCATGCGCCGATCACTCCCGCCTGTGCCAGCGCGGCGCGCGCGGCCGCGATGTTCCCCGCGGAAAGGCCAAGCGTCAGCTGCGCATAGGGCGTATCGCCCAGGTGGCCGACGCGGCCTTCGAGGATGGCGATCTCGGTGCCGGTTTCGCGCGCGATGCGGCTGATCAGCGGGCCCGCCGCCGCCTCGCCCCGCGCGGTGAAGCGCACGATCTCTCCGGCAAAGCTGTGGCGATAGGACGGTGCGCCGCCCTCTTCGGCAAGCAGCGAGCGGGTTTCGGCATGGCGCGGATCGAGCACCACGTCGACGGTCGCCCCGCTTTCCACGACCTTGCCCGCATGCAGCACCGCCACCCGGCCGCAGACCTGCCGCACGACGTCCATCTCGTGGGTGATGAGCACGATCGTCAGCCCCAGATCGCGGTTGAGCGCGGCGATCAGCGCCAGCACATCGCGGGTGGTTTCGGGGTCGAGCGCGCTCGTCGCCTCGTCGCAGAGCAGCACGTCGGGGCGCGTCGCCAGCGCCCGCGCGATGCCCACGCGCTGCTTCTGCCCGCCCGAAAGCTGGGCGGGGTACTTGTCGGCATGATCGGTCAGCCCGACCATGCCGAGCAGTTCCGCCACCCGCGCCGCCACTTCGCGCGCAGGCGTGCCGGCGATGCGCAGCGGCAGGGCGATGTTCTGCGCGGCGGTGGCCGAAGACAGCAGGCCGAACCCCTGGAAGATCATCCCCACGCGGCGGCGCAGCGCGCGAAGGTCTGCAGGAGCCAGCGCGGCGACGTCGACGCCGTCGAGCGTGACGCGCCCGGCGCTCGGCCGTTCGAGCCCGTTGATCATCCGCACCAGGGTGGACTTGCCCGCGCCCGAACGCCCGATGATGCCGAACACCTCGCCCCGGGCGATGGCAAGGTTCACCCCGTCCAGCGCGGCGCCGCCGGCGCCGGGAAAGCGTTTGTGGACTCCTTCAAGGCGTATCATTCAGGCTCCGACGTCATCGCGTGCGCGATCGCGCGAATCGCATCGCGCAACGTCTAGCCCGACTTGCCCTGATTTATCTACCGAAACGATAGAGTTTTGGCGAAGCTTGCGACGAACGGGGCGGGTCGGCGGTCAGTGCAGCGGTTCGCCCTCGATCGTGATGCGGTGCATTTCGCGGCGCTGGCCGTGGTAGTCGTTGTGCGCGTAGTGCCAGGTCGCGCGGTTGTCCCACAGCGCGACCGAGCCCGGCTGCCAGGTGAATGTGCTGTGGTAGGCGGGGTTTTGGCAGTGGGCGAAGACTTCCGCGATCAGCGCGTCGGATTCGGCATCCGACAGGCCGAGGATGCGGGTGGTGAAGCCAGGGTTGATGTAGATCGCGCGCTTGCCGCTGAGCGGATGGGTGATGATCGCGGGATGGATGACGTCCTCCAGCACGTCGGCGGCCGAGGCGTTGCCGATGCGCCCGGCGCGGGTATCGCTGGCGGCGGCATAGGCGCTGGCCTTGCTGCCGAACACGTGGCGGGCCGAATGCACCGCGCGGGCATTGTCCAGCCGCTGGCGCAGCGATCCGGGCAAGCCTTCGTAGGCCGCGTACATCGACGCGAAGCTGGTGGCGCCGCCGCTCTGCGGCAGTTCGCGCGCGACGAGGATCGAGCCAAGCGCCGGGATGGCGTCGTAGGAATGGTCGGTGTGCCAGCCGCCGCCGATGTTGTCGCGATGGTGCGGTTCCTTGATCACCAGCGCGATTTCCGGGTGGGCGGGGTGCGCGGCGAAGAAGCGGTTGGTGTTGATCGGCCCGATCCGGCGGGCAAAGGCGATGTGCTGCTCTTCGCTGATCTGCTGGTCGCGGAAGAACACCACGCCGTGTTCGGCAAAGACGCAGCGGACCTGCGCCAGCGCCTCGTCATCGATCGCAGCCAGGTCCAGCCCCAGGATTTCCGCACCCACGCGCCCGTGCGGGCGAACTTCAATGGCCATGTCCTTACCCCCCATCCGATCCCGTCCCGTCCGATCCTGGCCCGTCAGAACACCTCGACATAGGGCCGCAGTTCGACTTCCCATGTCCACGCGCTGCGCGGCTGGGCCAGCACCGCCAGATAAGTCTGTGCAATCGCGTCCGGGTCAAGCGTGCTGTCGGGCGCGGTGGCCGGATCGGGCCGTTCGGCGCTCCTGACCGCGCCGTCGATCACGAAATGCGCGACATGGACGCCCTTGGGCGCCAGCTCGCGCGCGGCGCTCTGGGCAAGGCCGCGCAGTCCGAACTTGCCGATGGCGAAGGCGGCCGAATTGGCAAAGCCCTTCACGCTCGCGGTGGCGCCGGTCAGCAGGATCGCCCCGCGGGCGAGCGGGACCAGCCGCTTGGCGGCCTGCTGCGCGACGAGGAAGCCGCCATAGGCCGAGACTTCCAGCACGCGCCGCACGGTCTCGGGATCGAGCGCCTCGAGCGGGCCGCGCAACCGTCCGGCGGCGTTGTAGAGCACCACTTCGGGCAGGCCGATCGCGTCCTGCGCATCCTTGAACAGCTGGCTGACCGCTGCCGGGCTGCTCGCATCCACCTCGAACGTGGCCGCGCCGGTTTCGGCAGCAAGGTCGCGCAGCTTGTCGGGATTGCGCGCGGCGAGCGCGAGGCGGTAGCCTTGTCCAGCCAGCGCGCGGGCGACCGAGGCGCTGATGCCCGGGCCGCTGCCCACGATCAGGGCGGTCTTGTTGACGATCTCGGCCATGGCTCGCGCTCCTCATCCACGCACTTCGGGGAAACTGCGCCCGTGTCTAACAGGCGCCGTGCCGGTGCGGTTATGACGAGTTGCAATGCGCGGTTGGATTATCGTCAACCCGCCGGCTGGTCGCCCGCCGCTTCGCTCTCGACCTCGCGTGCCGCCTTGGCGAAGAACCGGTTTTCCGGGCGCGGCAGGCCGAGATGGTCGCGCAGCGTGGTGCCTTCGTAGTCCTTGCGGAAGATGCCCCGTCGCTGCAGCTCGGGCACGACTTGCGTGGCAAAGTCGTCGAGCCCGCCCGGCAGCCACGGGAACATCACGTTGAACCCGTCCGAGGCGCGCTCGTCGAGCCAGGCTTCCATTTCGTCGGCGATCGTCTTTGCCGTGCCGACGAAGGCGAGCCCGGCATAGCTGCCCGCGCGCGCCGCGAGCTGGCGGATGGTGAGGTTCTCGCGGCGGGCCAGCGCCACCGTACGGTCGCGCGCGCTCTTGCTGGCGTTGCTTTCGGGGATGTCGGGCAGAGGGCCGTCGGGATCGAAGCCCGAAACGTCGTAATCGAGCATGATGTTGAGCGAGCGGATGCCGCTGTCGTAGTGGACCAGGCTGTCGAGATGCGCGCGCTTGGCGCGGGCTTCTTCCACCGTTTCGCCCACCACGACGAAGGCGGCGGGCAGGATCTTGAGGTGGTCGGGATCGCGGCCCACCACCGCCATGCGTCCCTTGACGTCGGCATAGAAGGCCTTGCCGCCTTCGCGCGTGGCTTCCGATCCGAAGATCACTTCGGCGGTTTCGGCGGCGAGCTGGCGCCCGGCGTCCGATGCGCCCGCCTGCACGATCACCGGCCAGCCCTGGACCGGCCGGCCGATGTTGAGCGGGCCGCGCACCGACAGGTGTTCGCCTTCGTGGCCCAGCACGTGCAGCTTGTCGGGATCGAAGAACAGCCCCTGTTCGACATCGCGGACGAAGGCATCGTCGGCCCAGCTGTCCCACAGGCCGGTGACCACGTCGTAGAATTCGCGCGCGCGGGCATAGCGCGTGGCGTGGGCAAGATGCTGGTCGCTGCCGAAGTTGAACGAGGTTTCGGGATTGCCGGTGGTGACGATGTTCCACCCGGCGCGCCCGGCGCTGATGTGGTCGAGCGAGGCGAAGCGCCGGGCGATGTGGTAGGGTTCGTCGTAGGTGGTCGATGCGGTGGCGACGAGGCCGATCCGCTCCGTCACCATCGCCAGCGCGGACAGCAGCGTGAACGGTTCGAACGAGGTGACCGTGTGGCTGCGCTTGAGCGCCTCGATCGGCATGTTCAGCACGGCGAGGTGGTCGGCCATGAAGAAGGCATCGAACTTGGCCGCTTCGAGCGTGCGGGCAAGCCGGGTGATGTGCGCAAGGTTGAAGTTGGCGTCGGGCCACGCCCCCGGGTAGCGCCACGCGCCGGTGTGGATCGAGACGGGGCGCATGAAGGCGCCGAGATGCAGCTGGCGGGTCTGGCTCATGGGCTTTCAGATGTCCCCTGGCGGCGCGGGTTTAAAGGGGCCGCCCTGTTCTCGGTGGTGGCCTGCGCTCAATAATGAATCGTGCGCGCCGTGCCGCCGCCCGCGGCGATGGCATCGCCGGTGATGGCATCGCTGCGTGGCGAGGCGAGGAAGGCGACGATCGCGCCGATTTCGTCGGCATCGACGATCCGCCCGATCAGGTTGCCGCCGAACAGCGCGCGTTCGGCCTCGGCTTCGGACAGGCCATCGGCCGCCGCGCGCGCGGCGACCAGCGCGGCGGTCTTTTCGGTGCGCGTGGCGCCGGGGTGGACCACGGTGACGTTGACGCCCTGCGGCCCCAGTTCGTCGGCCAGCGCCTTGGTCAGCGCGGCGACGGCCACGTTGCGCGTCGATCCCGGGATCGTGGTGGTGACGCGCGCGGCAAGCCCGCTGATGTTGATGATCCGGCCCCAGCCGTTGGCCACCAGGTGCGGCGCCGCGGCGCGCGCGGTGCGCAGGTAGCCCACGAGCTTGGTATCGAGTTCGTCGAGCAGCACCTGCGATTCGACCCCGGCGACGCCCGGAACCTTACCCGGAAGGCCGGGACGCGCGGCGTTGTTGACCAGGATGTCGAGCCCGCCGAGCCGCGCCACCGCATCGGCGACCAGCGCATCGACCGCCTCGTCGCTGCGCGTATCGGCGATCAGCGCGTGGACTTCGCCGCCGGTTTCGGCGGCCAGCGCCCGCGCCGCCGCCTCTGCCGCATCGGCATCGCGCCCGGAAATGGCCACGCGCACGCCTTCGTGCAGCAGGGCGCGGGCAATGGCACGGCCGATGCCCTTGCTGCCGCCGGTGACGAGCGCGCGCTTGCCTTCGAGCTTCAGATCCATGGTGCGATAATCCTCTCTCGTCCGCTCAGTGCCCTGCGGCGGCGTTCTTTTCGATGTCGATCAGGCGGGCCTGCAGCACTTGCCCGGTATCGAGCAGGGTCAGCTTGCGGAAACCGCCGCCGTGCTGGCCATCGCGCAGCGGGTTGATCTCCACCGCCACGCGGTCGCCGGGCTTCAGCGACTTGCGGCTCCAGCCGAGCCGGGTGAGGTTGCCCGGGCTGGTCAGTTCCACCGCCCAAACTCCGCCGCCGTTGCCGGGCGCCGCGACATCGAGCAGCAGCGCGACGTGCGGGTTGACCCAGCGGTATTCCTTCACGCGGCCCTGCAGCGTCACCACCTTGGCCGGATCGAACATGGCAAAGCTGTGATGGGCCTGCGCCGCGCCGGCAAGGCCAATCGTGGCGGTGGCTGTGGCTGTGGCGGCGGCGAGGGCGAAAGCGGCGGCGCGGATCGTGCGGGTCATGGCTCGGCTCACTTGGTTGGAGGTGGCAGAATGTTGCCGTCCTGCTGGTGGGTCGGAACGTAGGTCCGGTTGCCCCACTTGTCGGTGCCTTCCTCGAAATCGCCCTGGCGGCACACGCCTTCGACGATTTCGTAGCTGCGCTTGCGGTTGCGGTGGAAGATGCGGCGGGTTTCCCATGGACGGGTCAGGATCTGCGGCGCCTCGATCACCAGGTCGTGCACCAGCGTATCGGGATCGATCAGGTGGATGCGTTCGTGCACCGCGGCCCCTTCACCCAGCGGAATGCCCACCGCTTCGCTGATCGCGAGGTAGACCTGGGGCAGGATGCCGCGCGTTTCCACCACCAGCGTATCGCCTTCCCAGTGGCCGACCGACGTGCCGTGGAACGTCGGGTCGGGATCATCGGGCAGCTTGCGCCCGTCGGTCCAGATCCGGCGCAGGCGGTTGCCGTCGGATTCGCCGAGCAGCGTCACCCGTCCGGGCGAGAACAGGAATTCGTTGGCGTTGTGGGTGATCAGGATCAAGCTGGGCATGCCGTGCGGCAGGCAATCGAGCAGCAGGCCGCGCGGGCGGCCCTCCTTTTCCTCGCTGGTCCAGAAATCGACCTGCGCCTGCACCGCGGCCTTCCACGGCACGGGGTTGGTGGTGATCTGCCGGACCTGGTCGGAAATGTCGGGGAGCCACGTCCCGCTCCAGTCGGGCAGCTTGCCCAGCGCGGCCCAGTCGGCGGCGGTCGGCGCGGGATCGACGACATCGGGCGGCGGAGTCTGCGCGGCGGCGGGCCCGGCAAGGCCGAGCGTTGCGTGAAGCAGCGCGCCGGCCAGCAAGGCCGTCCGCGCCCGAGTTCCATGCCGTGTGTTCATCACGCAGGACCTACCGGGCGCGGGCGGCGATCGAAAATCCAGTTATTCTCGATTGGTCTTGATCATTTCTCGCTGGAATGCGCCGATCAGGGGCAGGGGTCGGGAATTTCCCGGTGCACCGCCTCGATCGCGGCCAGCGCTTCGGGCGGCAGCGTCACGTCGATGCTGGCGATATCGACCCGCAGCTGGTCGAGCGAAGTGGCGCCGATGATGTTCGCGGTCACGAACGGGCGCGAATTGACGAAAGCCAAAGCGAGCGTCGCGGGATCGAGCCCGAAGGCCTGCGCGATCGCGACATAGCGCGCCGCGGCCGGGACCTGGCCCGCGCTGTCGTAGCGGACGAACTGGTTGGCCACCGAACGGCGCGAACCGGCCGGGATCACGCCGCCGAGGTACTTGCCGGTCAGGTTGCCGCCCGCTAGCGGCGAATAGGCGAGCAGGCTGACGTCCTCACGCAGAGAGAATTCCGACAGGCCAATCTCGTACACGCGGTTGAGCAGGCTGTAGGCGTTCTGGATCGAGGCGATGCGCGGTAGGCCGCCTTCGCGCGACAGGCGCAGGTATTCCGAAACGCCCCAGGGGGTTTCGTTGGAGACGCCCACGTGGCGCACCTTGCCCGCCTTGACCAGGCCGGCCAGCGCATCGAGCGTCGCTTCGATCGGGGTGGTATCGGGCTTGTCGCTGAGCGCGGTCAGCCCGCGTCCGCCGAATGCCGGCACCGGCCGTTCGGGCCAGTGCACCTGGTAGAGATCGATGTAGTCGGTCTGCAGCCGCCGCAGGCTGTCATCCACCGCCGCTTCGATGTTGGCGCGGTCGAGCTTGTTGTCGCCGCCGCGGAACTTGCGCACCGGATCGCGCACCGGGCCGGCCACCTTGGTCGCCAGAACGAAGTCGTCACGCTTGCCGCGCCGAGCGATCCAGCTGCCGATGTATTCCTCGGTCCTGCCCTGGGTTTCGGCCGAGACCGGCGTCACCGGGTAGCCTTCGGCGGTGTCGATGAAGTTGACCCCCTGGCCCAGCGCGTAATCGAGCTGTTCGTGCGCTTCGGCTTCGGTGTTCTGCGAACCCCAGGTCATCGTGCCGAGGCAGATGACGCTTACGTCGAGGCCGGTGCGACCCAGCTTGCGATATTCCATGGCTTATCCTTGAAAAAGGCCCCCCGGGCAGGACCTTGCCGCCTGCCCGGGGGGCTGTAAACCCGCGATTGCGTGGCCTTTAGAAGGTCACGCCGATGCGGCCGTAGTAGTAGCCCCCGCTGGGCGCGAAGGGCGAAGGGCCATAGACGAAGCCCGAAGAACCGGTGTTGGGATCGCCCAGTTCGGGATAGGCATCCGGGCGCACGTTGAACACGTTCGACGCGCCCACCGACAGCCGCGCGAAGCGGGTGACGTCGACGCTCAGCTCAACGTCGGTGATCCACTTGGCGCCATAGACGCGGTCCTGGCTGGTCAGCTGCGAGCGCCAGTAGGTGAGCTTGCCATAGCGGGTGGTCTGCACATTGAGTTCGACCGGCGCGAGCTTCCAGTTCGCCGCGATCACCGCCTTGGTCTTGGGATTGCCGACCGAAAGTTCGCCCTGGCGATCGCGCCCGAAGAACACGAAGCCGGTGCTCAGCGTGCCAAGCGGGGCCGGCGGCGCGGCCAGCTTCTGGATCTTCGTCTCGTTGTAGTTGAACGAGGCCGACAGGTTCACCTTGCCCAGGTTGCCGAAATCGTGGCCCGCCTGGAACACCGCGTCGACGCCCCGGCTGCGGGTGTCGAGCGCGTTGGTGAAGAAGGTGACGAACTCGGTCCCGGTATAGCCGTTGGCCTTGAGCGCGGCGGTGACGTTCGCGCCGGCAAGGTTGCTGGTGCGGATGATGCGGTTCTTCACGGTGACCTGGTAGGCATCGACCGTCAGCGAGATCGCGGGGGTGATTTCCCACACCCCGCCGAACCCGAAGTTGACCGACTTTTCGGGCTTGAGGTCGCTGGCGCCGAGCGCGCGGGCGAGCGGCGAGGTGTTGAGCGCCAGCACCGAGAGCGAGGGCACGATCACGCCGCCGACGATCGCGGTGCGGTTGTCTGTCTGGGCATAGCCGATCTGCGACAGCGACGGTGCGCGAAAGCCCGTACCGACCGTGCCGCGCAGCGCGAAGCGGTCGGTGATCTCGAAGCGGGTGTTGAACTTGCCGCCCACCGTGGTGCCGGCCGCATCGCTGTAGTGTTCAAGCCGGCCCGCCGCACCGATGTACCACCGCTCCAGCGGATAGATGCCGAGATCGAGGTAGCCGGCCACCACGGTGCGGCTGATGTCGGCCTGTTCCGACGGGCGGATGGTGAACGAGGACTGCGCCCCGACCAGCGCCAGCTGGCCGACGTTGGGATCGTCGAACTGGTCACCCGCCTTGTAGACGTATCCGCCGTTGCGGTAGCCGTCGGGATCGCCCGCCAGCGTCTTGAAGTGATCGCGCCGCACTTCGGCGCCGATCGAGACCTGCAGCGGCTTGGCAAGGCCCACCTCGATGCCCTTGGTCAGGTCGGCATTGGTGGTCCACTGGTCGAAGATGTAGGTGGCGAGATTGTCGAAGTGCGTCGGCCCGGTGGGGCCGAGCGAGGGGTTGAGCGTCAGTTCGCTCGAATGGTGGGCGCGGTGCCGGCCGTAAGAGGTCGACAGGTCCCACTTCCAGCCGCCGACATCGCCATCGGCGCCGGCCACCACCTGCCAGTCGTTTTCCGCGATGTTGTTGACCGGATGGTAGCCGTTGGGGAACAGCACGTCGAAGCTTGCCCGGCTGTTGGCGCGGCGAACGTTGTTGCCCGCCGCGCTTTCGCGGTGGCCGAAGGTGCCGAACGAATAGATCGAGGTGGTGTCCGAGATCGGCAAGCGCGCGTTGTAGGCAAGGTTGAAGGCGTTGATCTTGGGATCACCGTTGTGCGCGCCGTCGCGGTTCCAGGTGGCGTTCTTGGCCTGCGCCGCGGCGCTCGGCTTGGTGGTGGAGCCGTAGAAGTTGGGGTTGGTGGCCGGGAAGTTCCACCAGGCCTGGCCCCGGTGGCGCACGTCGCCGCTGATGTGCAGGAAGCCGCCGTCGTTGCCGAGCTTGAAGCCGGCATCGGCCTGCGCCTTCCAGCTGGGCAGGCTGCCGCTGCCGCCATAGAGGCTGCCCCAGGTGAAGTTCGAATTGAAACCGTGGTCGCTGTCGCGCAGCTTGACGTTGACCACACCGGCAACCGCATCGGACCCGTATTGCGCGGCGGCGCTGTCCTTGAGCACTTCGATCGAATTGACCAGGCTCGACGGGATCAGGTCGAAGTCGACCGGGTTGACGCCGCTGTTGTCGCCGGAGCCGGCGGCGATCGTCGCGCCGTTGTGGCGGCGCTTCCCGTTGACCAGCACCAGCGTGTAGGCGGGGCCAAGCCCGCGGTTGGTGACCGGGCGCAGGATCGAGGTGACGCCGGCCTGGTTGGTGACGAAGTTGAACGAAGGCAGCAGCTTGGTCAGCGCCTCGCCGAATTCGGCGCGGCCGATCGAGGTGACCTGATCGCCGGTGAGCACGTCGATCGGGGCCGGGCTCTTGGTGATCGAGCGCAGTTCCACCCCGCGCAGGCCGGTGACGACGATCGGCGCGCCATCGCCGGTTTCGGCGGCGTCTGCCGCCACTGCCGGTGCCACGGCTTCTGCGCCTGCCTCCGCCAATGCCTCGGCAGCGCGCGCGCCCGATGCCATGCCCAGCGCGCCGAGCGCGACGCTGGCCAGGACGATGAATTTGCGATTGGTGTTCATTGTTTCCCCCACGGATAAGTCGGGGGCCCATGCCGGGATGACGCCTTGCGCAAAAATTGCGGATGCTCATGCCCATATCATCGGGGCTGAACTGTGCTCGAACGGGCCTGAAAACGCGTCGATTTTCGCGCAGTTGAATATTTGCGCGGGATCTATTGGGGATGCTGATCGGGGGGATTGTCCCGACGCAAGGCAAGCTTCGGGTGCCGATGCAGATGCCGGGATCATCGGTCGTATTGGCAAATCTCAAGCCTGCAGCGGGGTTTTCATTGGCGGCATGCGGCTGCCTTCAATAGCGCCCACGGGAATGGAACACCTCGCAAAGAATTCGCCCCGATCCTTCGCAGATCGCCGCGGCTTCCTGGCAGGCGCGCTGGCCGGCGTGGTGGCGCTGCCGCTGCTGGCGGCCTGTGGCAGGCCGGGCGCCAAGGGGCTCGTGCTGGGCGATCAGGTCCACCTGATGCAGGCCAAGCTCGACGCGGCCGACGCGCTGCAGGGCGCCCCCTACCGCGTCACCTGGGCCAGTTTCCCCGGCGCTGCGCCCCTGCTCGAGGCACTCAACGCCGGGGCGGTCGATACCGCGCCGGCCGGGGACCTGCCGGTGGTGCTCGCCATTGCCGCCGGGTGCCGGCTCAAGATCGTGGCGGTGACCAAGAGCGCGCCCGAAAGCATGGCGGTGATCGTTCCGGGCGGTTCGCCCGTGCGCTCGGTCGCCGATCTTGCCGGGCGGCAGGTGATCGTGTCGAGCGCGCGCGGCAGCATCGCGCACTACCTGCTGCTCGAAGCCCTGCGCGAAGCCGACGTGCCGCTCGATCGGGTGAAGATCGGCTTCATGCTGCCGACCGAAGCCGCCGCCGCCTTTGCCAGCGGCCAGATCGAGGCCTGGGCCACGTTCGGGATCTTCCAGGCCAAGGCCGAGGCGGCGGGCGCGCGCATCCTGCGCGATGGGCGCGGCATCGGCCCCGGCTACACGCTGATCACCGCGTCGGACGCCGCGTTGGCGGACCCGGCCAAGCGCGCGGCCCTGCGCGACGTGCTTGGCCGCATGCGCCAGGCCAATCGCTGGTGCCGGGCCAATCCGGCGCGCTACGCCGAAATCTATGCCCGGCAGACCGGGGTCGACATCGCCATCGCGCGCAAGATGGTGGCGCGAGAACGGCCCGACCTGTTCGCGCCGGACGACGCATGCCTTTCCGCCGTCCAGCGCGCCGCCGACCGCTTTGCCGAATACGGCATGCTGCCGCGCCGCGTGCGCGTGGCCGATTACCTCGCCTCGGACGTCCTGCCCGCGGCATAGCGGCGCGCGGCGATCTCGCTGCCTTCGCGCAGCAGCGGGCCGAGCAGGCGATAATCGTCGAGCTGCCCGCCATCGAGCGGGGCGTTCCAGCCGTGGTCGCGGCGGACCTGGCCGAGCTGGCCCGATGCGAGCAGCACCGGTTCGGCGGGGGCAGTGGCGTCGTCTTCGCCCGGCGCGACCCAGATGGCATCGGCTTCGCAGGCAAGTTCGCACAAATAGCACGTCTGGCAGGCATCGAGCCGCGCGATCAGCGGCACTTTCGCAGCGGGTTCCAGCACGCGCGTGGGGCAGGCGCCGACGCAGGCGTTGCAGCCGGTGCAGCGCGCTTCGACGATGGCCGCGATCATGCCGCCACCGGCTGGGGTTCGCGCGGCTGCACCGGCGCTTCGGCGATCACTTCGACCTGCGACAGCCCGCGCGCCAGCAGGCGATGGCCGAGCGCGCCATCCTTGTCCGGCCGGTCCGCCCGCACGGCAAGCCCGCGCGTTTCGTCCCGCGCCAGCGCCGCGGCATTGCACCAGCGCGCGGTAGCGGCCATCGCGGCAATTTCACGCAGTTCGACAAGATCGCGCCCTTCGCCGCTGGCGTGATCGGCGACTTCGGTCCAGACCGATTCCAGATCGTGGCCCGCGCTTTCCAGCGTTTCGCGCGTGCGCCAGAAGGCGCGGTCGTAGGACAGCACGCGATCGCGCACCGTGGAAATCGCGCCGGCGCGATCGATCGCGCGGGTACCGCGGCGGGGATGGAAGCCCGCCCGGCCAAGCCCGCGCACCGCCGCCGGACGCTGGCGCCCGATGATCGCCTCGCCTGCGGCAGCTTCGCCTGCGATCAGCCCCGAGGACAGCGCCCAGGCGGAGTTGACCGCGCCACCGCCACTGCTGGCCCCGGCGACCAGTTCGCGCGTCGCGGCATCGCCGGCGGCAAACAGGCCGGGCACTTCGGTGCGGCAATCCCGATCGACGATGCGGATGCCGCCGGTGCCCCGGATCGTCCCTTCGCCATAAAGGCGCACGGCAAAGCGCTGGCGGAACAGGTCGATGCCCCGGCGATCGAAGGCGGCGGCGGTCAGCGGCTGGATGCGGCGCAGCAGCCCTTCGAGCACCGGCGGCGCATCCGACAGGTCTGCCAGCACCGGCCCTTCGAGCATGGCCCGGCCCAGCGCTTGCAGGTGTGAATGGCCCGCATCGGGTGGCGGGATGTCGAGCTCGCGGCCGGCCTCGTCGAAGAAGCGCGCGGCGAAGTAGGGCAGCGTCCGGGTCGAGGCCCAGGCGGGCGAGAGCGAGTAGGAGATCGAGAACTCCATGCCCGAAAGGCTGGCGCCCGCTTCGGCCGCCATCAGGTAGCCATCGCCGGTCTGGGTGTGGCTGCCGATCAGGCCCGAGCGGAAGGCACAGCCGCCGGTGGCAAGGATCGTCGCGCCGCTGCGGATCTCGATCACGTCGCCGCTGGCGAGGGCCACTGCGTGGACGCCGGCAATGCGTCCGTCCTCGTCGCGCAGCAGTTCGATCGCGGGATGGTGGTCAAGGATCGTGACGCCGTGGGCGATCGCCAGCTTGCGCAGCGCGCGCATGTATTCGGGGCCGCGCACGCCCTGAACATAGGGGCCGCCCGCGCCATTGCTGCCAAAGGGATAGAACGGAGCGATTTCGGGCAGGTGCCGCCAGGTGAGGTCGAGGATGCGCTCCATCCACGCGCGCTCGGCCAGTCCTTGCGCCTTGTCCATCTGGCGGGCGATGGCGGCTTCGCGCGCGGCGCGGTCTGGCGGCACCCACCAGTGGCCGGGGCCACCGGTGGCGGTCACCCCGCTGGTGCCCATCGCGCCCTTGTCGATGACGATCACCGACACGCCCTGGCGCGCGGCGCCGATCGCCGCCCAGGCCGCAGCCATGCCGCCACCGACGACGAGGACGTCCGCGCGCAGGAACGAGCTTGCGATCATTCGGCGGGTTCGGCCAGTTCCGGTTCGGCCTGTTCGGCCCCTTCGGCCGATACCGGCTGGGTGGCCGCAATAGCCTGCGCCGGTGCGTGGCGGTGCGCCGGCACCGGCAGGCCGAGGTGATCGCGCAAGGTGCGGCCTTCGTATTCGGTGCGGAACAGCCCGCGCTGCTGCAGGATGGGCACGACGCGTTCGCGGAACAGCTTGAAGTCGGCAGGCCGCGTCACGCGCAGGTTGAAGCCATCGGCGGCGCGGCCGGTGAACCAGCGCTCGATCTCGTCGGCGATGGTTTCGGGCGATCCGACGAAGCCCGACTTCCACTGGCCCAGCTTGTAGGCGGCTTCACGCAGGGTGTAGCCTTCCCGCTTGGCCGTGGCGATGATCCGTTCGGCCTGGCCCTTGTAGCTGTTGAGCGTGACCCCGGTCAGGTCGGGGAAGGGCGCGTCGAGGTCGTACTGGCGGAAATCGTGGTAGTTGAACGCGCGGCCCAGCTGGACGAGCAGCTTGTCGATATCGAGCGCCTCGTGCTGGGCGCGGGCGATGGCCTGGGCTTCCTCGTCGGTTTCGGCGATGATCGGGAAAAGCCCGGGCAGGACCTTGATCTGGTCGGGATCGCGGCCCAGCGCGGCGGCGCGCGCCTTCAGATCGGCATAGTAGCGCTGGCCGTCCTCGAAGCTTTGTGAGGCGGCGAACGTGGCTTCGGCGATCGCCGCGCCAAGGTCGCGCCCTTCGCTGCTGTCGCCTGCCTGGAAGATGACTGGCTGCCCTTGAGGCGAGCGGCTGAGCGCGAGCGGACCCGCCACCGAGAAGTGCTTGCCCTTGTGGTCGAGCCGGTGCTGCTTGCCCTTGTCGAGAAACACCCCGGCCGCCTTGTCACGCGGGAAGGCATCGTCCTCGTAGCTGTCCCACAGCCCCTGCACCACGCGCACGAATTCGTGCGCGCGCTCGTAGCGGTCGGCATGGAGGAAGTTTTCTTCGCGGCCATAGTTGCGCGCCGCGCCTTCCAGGCCGGTGGTGACGACGTTCCAGCCGGCGCGGCCGCGGCTGATGTGATCGAGCGAGCCGAACTGGCGCGCCACGTTGTAGGGCTCCCAGTACGAGGTGGTGAGCGTGCCGACGAGGCCGATGCGGCTGGTCTGCGTGGCGATCGCCGAAAGCAGCGTCAGCGGTTCGAGCCGGTTGAGGAAGTGGGGCGCGGTATCGGGCGTGATGAACGGGGAATCGACGATGAACACCAGGTCGAACTTGGCCGCTTCGGCCGCCCGCGCGTTTTCGACGTACCAGTCGATGTCGATGCTGGCATCGCCCGGAAGGTCGGGATCGCGCCACGATTGCTGGTCGGTGCCGACGCCTTCGAGAATGGCGCCAAGGTGAAGCTGGCGTTGCGCGGACATGACGCTCTCCTGATCCTGCTGTCGCGACGCAGGGTAGAAGCGCAAGCAGGCGCCAGCGAACGAGCTTCGCTGATAGCCTTATTGATTGTGGTGGAAAGACGCCGAACCTTCGTCGCCGACGCGCGTTGAGGATCTCTGCTTGAACCGGTCATCCTGCAAAGTAAGCCCATGTCGATGAAAGCCTATCTGATTACGCCGCTGTTGCTGGCTGCATCCGCATCGGCCCCGACGGAGGTTCCGGGCACGGCAGCGCCGGTTGGGGTCGGCGCATCTGCAGATCGGGCAGTCGACTTCGTTCGCGGCGGGATCAACGTGTTCGATCATCTGAGCGCAGACCAGCGCCGCGACGTTGGCGCCTGCACGCGGTCGCGCGACGTGGCGGGCGGGATCGAAGCGGCGGTTGCTGCGGCCCTCGCCAACGGTTCGGGCCGGGTCGTCCTGCCGGGCGGCTGCTACCGCATCTCGCGCCCGATCACGCTGCCGTCGAACGTCGAACTGGCCGGCGCCGCGATGCGTGCGACCAGGATCATGCCCGCCGGCAATTTTCCGGCGATCCTCGCCGAAGGCACCTACGCCCGCGGGCTGACCGGCGTGGGGGTGCAGAACCTGACCGTGGTGTGCGCAGGGATGGGCAATGCCAATGCGATGGGCGTCCGGCTCGTCTATGTGAACCGGGGCAAGCTCAGGGATCTCTACTTCAACGGGTGCCGCCATGGGCTCGATCTCTACGATCAATGGCAGACGACGATCGACAACGTCACGGTCGATGGCGTTGGTGCCGAGCAGAACCAGGTCGGGGTTTACATGGGCCCTCCCACCGATCCTGCGAACAAGGCACCGAACAACGCGGTCATCCTGTCGAATTCGACGATGCAGAACGTGGCGCTCTATGGCTACCAGCTGGTGTTCTTCGCCGGTTCGAAGTTTATGAATGACGAGGCTATGAACGGCAAGACCGGGTGGAAGCTGTGCGGCGAAGCGTACCAGATTTCGCAGCAGGCATGCCAGTTCGGCCACTTCTACAACATCGTCGCCGATACCACCGATGGGCCCGGCATCGTGGTAGATCAGGCGGAGAACGCGAACCCTGTCAACAACGTGATGTTCGCCAACGTGTGGATCGGCACCTCGGCGCTCCATGCGCTCTATCTTGCCGGGGTTACGTACAGCCAGTTCGATGACGTCCACATCACCAGCGCGGACAATGGCGTCTATCTCCACAATAGCAATAACGTGAAAGTCAGCGCGAACGTTGCCCAATACAACCGGGGCAACAACGGATCGCACGCCGCCGTCATCGACGGCGGGGCGGACAACACGCTGTGGGCCACGAACAACCGGTCCGATCATCCCACCGGCTACAACGGCATCCGGGAAAGCGGCCCGACCTCGGGCAATGCGATCTGGGGAGGCGCGGCGGCCTGCGCCCCGGAACTGACACTCGGCGGCAAAGCGACGCATGGATCTGCTCAAACGACTCGGTCCTGCCAGTACGAGGTGCAGGGCCGGCAGGTGCGCATGACGTTCCGCCTTGCGCTTTCCGGACCGGGATTGGCCGCGGGCAATGCCCTGCTGCAGAACCTGCCGTTCGCAGCGGGTGCGGGCGCCAGCCCCGATGGCACCGCCAGCGCCCTGCTCGCCAACGGCATGAAGGGCATCGGCGGGGCGATCATCGCCCGCACCGTTCCCGGATCGGCGGGGGCGCAGCTGTTCTACCAGGGGACCCAAAGGATGATGCCGCTGACGCGCGACAACTTCACGGCATCGTCAATCATCTCCGGAACAATCGAATACTCGCGAAAATAGCTGCGCCGCTGCTTTGCCGGACAAGTCCTTCCTTGCATCTTGTCGATGCGTCATGGAAAGACGTCGGCGATGAGCGGGCTGAATGCGGACATCTTCGAAGATACGGAAGCCGACATCGATCTGCGCCGTTACCCGGTCAACCAGACGGGTCCGCTGCTCGATCTTGTCCTGTTCGACCGCTTTCTCGACTATGCCTACGCCGTTCTGCTGAAGCGCGAGCCAGACCCGGAAGGGCGCAGTCATTATCGTGATCTCGCCCGCCGTGGCGTGGCCCGGCCCGCGATCGTGCGGGGCTTGCTGCGTTCGCGGGAACACAGGGCGTCGTCGGTAGAAGAGCGCGCGCTCACGCACGCCGAATTCGTCAACCGCGCCTATCAGGACATCCTGGGACGCTGGCCGGACGAGGATGGCCTTGCCACCTACCAGCGCATCGCGGCGCGGTTCAACGGTCGCCGCAAGGTCCTGGCGAACCTGCTCGCATCCGATGAAGGCCTGCGCAAGAGCGGCGGCAGGCTCGCTCGGATCGAAGGCCTGAAGGCTTATGCAAGGGCTGGCTGGCCGTTGCGGCTGCCGGGCCTCGGCACCTGGTTCGCCGCCCGACGCCGCCGGCGCCAGCGGATCGACCGGATCGCGCTCAACCAGCAGCTTCTCGCGCGCGAGATTGCGGCCCTGCGCGAAGAGGTAGAGGCGGCAAGCCTTGGAGGAGCAGAGCCGTTCGGCTTCCTGACAGAGGCACCCGATCCGGGATCTGCCCAAGGCAGGGCGGCGCTGGTTTTCGGCAACGCCCTGATCCGCGCGCGGCGCGAAGGGTAAGGCCGGGTCTCCATGCGCATTGCCGTTGCCAATGTCCAGGTGCCGTTCGTTCACGGCGGGGCCGAAGTTCACGCCGACAACCTCGTGCGGCAACTGCGCGCGCGCGGTTTCGAAACCGAGCTAGTGACGATCCCCTTCAAATGGTATCCGCCAGAGCGCCTGCTCGAAAGCATCGCGATCGCGCGCATGCTCGACCTGTCCGAAGCCAATGGCCTGCGGATCGACCGGCTGATCGGTCTGAAGTTCCCGATCTATCTGGCCCCCCATCCGGACAAGGTGCTGTGGATCTTACACCAGTACCGTTCCGCCTACGACCTATGGGATCACCCCGAATACGGCGATCTCATCAATCTTCCTCATGGGCAGGCGGTCCGTGCGGCCGTTCACCATGCCGATCGCCGCTTCATTCCCGAAGCGAAGGCGGTCTACGCCAATTCCCGCAACGTGGCCGACCGGCTCGAGCACTTCAACGGCATTGCCGCCCGCCCGCTATACCATCCCCCTGCGGACGCCGAGCAGTTCCATTCGGCCGAGGCGCGGGATTACCTCTTCTTTCCCAGCCGCATCACGCCGCTCAAGCGCCAGCGCTTGGTGATCGAGGCGCTGGCGCTGTGCCGGGAACCGGTGCGCGTGGTCTTTGCCGGGGCTGCGGAAGTGCCGTCGTACATGGCCGAACTGCAGCAGCTCTGCCGCGAGGGCGGGCTGGAGCAGCGCGTGGTGTTCAAGGGCTTTACCAGCCAGGCGGAGAAGCTTGCGCTCTATGCCGAAAGCCTCGGCGTGGTCTATCCGCCGGTCGACGAGGACTACGGCTACGTGACGCTTGAGGCGATGCTTTCGGGCAAGCCGGTGATCACCACGTCGGATTCGGGGGGGCCTCTCGAATTCGTCGAACATGACCGGACCGGCTTGGTCGCCACGCCGGATGCCGCAAACCTTGCCGCGCAAATGGACGCACTATGGCGCAATCGCTCCATCGCGGCGCGGATGGGCCGGGCCGGGCGGGAATACTACGATGCGCTCGGCATATCCTGGGACAGGGTGGTAGAGGTGCTGACGGCATGAGCCGGACCTTCTGGTTCAGTCCGGTCCCGCCGTCGCGCACCGATATCGCCCAGTATTCCGCCCGGATCGTGCCGCATCTTTCATCGCGGATCGAACTTCAGGTACTCCACCCCGGCGCCGCGCAAGGGGATGGGCAGCTGGGCGCGCAGCCGATGGCCGGCGTATCGCCGCGCGCGTTGAACGCATCGTGGTCCTGTCTCTACAACATCGGCAACAACCCGGTCTTCCACGGTGAAATCCTGCACACGGCAAGGCGGCATCCCGGCGTGGTCGTGCTGCACGACCGGTCCTTGCAGGACCTGTGTCATGCGGTTCTGGATCGCGAAGCTGCCGACAATGGCGGCATGGCTTCCTATGCGGCGGCCATGGCGCACTGGTATGGACGGCCCGGACGCGAGGCTGCAAGAGCGGTCCATGCCGGTGACGCGACGATTTCGTCCATCGCCGGCGATTTCCCCTTGTTCGAGGTCGCCCTGCAGGGGGCGCTCGGCGCCGTGACCCACAACCCGCTGGTCGCCGACGAAATTTCCGAGCGGTTTCCCGGCATGCCCGTCGCGACCTTGCCGCTGCCCTATAGCCCCCCCGCCGAGCCGGCCCCGGGACCGCCCCAGCTGACCCCCGATCGACCGATTCGCCTCGTCATGTTCGGCTATCTCAATCCCAACCGCCGACTGTGCGAGTTCCTGCGTGCCTGGGCGCAATCGCCCTGGAAGCATCGCTTCGAACTGGATCTCGCCGGTGAGATGAACAACGGGCCAGAGGTCAGGTCCGCGATCGCCGAGGCAGGGCTGGGCGAGCGGGTTCGCGACCATGGGTTCTTGCCCGATGACCGGCTTGATGCGCTGATCCGGCAGGCGCACCTGGTGCTCAACTTGCGCAATCCGACCATGGGGGAAGCATCGGGCTCGCAATTGCGCATATGGGCCAATGGTGCCGCCTCGGTGGTCTCCGGCACGGGCTGGTACCGCCAGTTGCCGCAAGGATCGGTCCTGCAGATCTCGACCGAACGCGAACACGAAGACCTGCTGGCGCTGCTCGATGATCTTGCCGAAGGGCGCATAGATCCGGGCAAAGTCGCACGGCGCGGTGCGCAGTGCCTTTCCGCCAGCGATCCGGCCCTGTACGCCGCCGCGCTGGCCGAATGGCTCGTGGAGCGGCGGGAAGCCATGTTCGCGCACTGGAGCGAAACCGCGCTGATCGAGGCAACGGCGCGAAACTATGCGGCATGCACCCCGCCGCGCTTCATCCCCAGGTTGCCGGATCGCCTGCTCGGCTGATCAGGCGAGCAGGCAGTCGAAAGCCTTCACCAGCTCCAGCACGGTCCCGTCCCAGTCGGGCAGGGGCGGGAGGGTCTCATCGCGCGCGCCTGCGGCCAGCGAGAGCAGGATCGCATCGGCCAGCGCACGCGCATCGGCGTGTTCGGGAAAAAAGCGGATGCGATCGTTAACATGGCGATGGAACACCGCGATGTCGCGGGCCAGGACCGGCGCACCCAGCGCCAGCGCCTCGTCCAGCGGCAGGCCGTAGCCCTCGGCGAGCGAGGGCACCAGCGCCAGCCGGCAGTGGCGATAGGCGGCGTGAAGCGCTTCGTCGGTGACGTCGTCGAACCAGAACAGCAGGCGGCCGTAGTGTTCGTGCTGCCGGATCGCGGCCTGAAGCGCAGCCGTGTTCCATCCCGGACGACCGATCAGGACAAGGGGAATGTCGAGGCCTTGGCGCCACAGCAGCTCGAATGCCGCCAGCGCATCGGCATGCCCCTTGCGCGGTTCAAGCGTGCCGACGATCAGCACGGCCCGCGCGAACGTCGCCGCATCCAGCGCCGGTGCCTGCGGCAGGTGCTCCTGGCCGAGCAGCCTGTCAGCTGGGGTGATGTTCGAACCCGGCGTGATGGTGATGATGCGCGGCAGATCCGCGCGCCTGTAGCGCGTTGCCAGCATTTCCTTCACCTGCCGCGTCACTTCAGGCGATACGCAGAAGATCCCATCGGCCAAAGTGGCGCAGACCCGCATCCAGCGCCGGTATTTGAGGCGCGACGGGTATGTGAACCAGTGCGGATGGGTCATCGGCAGGATATCGTGGACCAAAAACCACATCGGCGTTCCGGACTGCCGCAGCGCCTGAAGCTGCTTGCGGGACCGATGCACCGCGTCGGTGGCGAAATCCAGCCCGAAGAACAGGCTGTCAGGCCCGCCCGCCAGCGCATCGCCCGACAGCGTGACATACCCATCGCGCAGCCTGCGCACGATGACAGGCTCGATCGCCACATCGGGATGGACTGCCAGCCGCAACCGATCCCGCAGCGATCGCACGACCCGCTGGATGCCGGTTCCGGCGTCGTGCTTGTGGATGACGGACAGATCGACCAACAACCGCTTTGGCCCGTGGCCGGGCGGCGCCGGCAGCGCTGCGCGCGCGCGGGCGATCAGGCGGGCTTCGCGTGCCGGGGGGAACGCCAGGCGATCGGCAAGGTCGCGCGCTCGCCAGCGCAAGTGGTCGAATATCGCCTTCACGCGGCGTGTGATCTTGCCCATGGCGGACGGCTCAGTCCGCCGCCCTCGCCGATGTCACCTCGGCATAATGTTCGAACGCCGGGTCCAGATCGTCGAAATAGGTCAGCTTCCCGTCGGACAGGACCGCTGCGTTGTGGCAGTGCTGCCGGACGTAGCCGGGATCGTGCGACACGATGATCTTGGCCTTGTCGGCCCGCTTTTCGAACAGTTCGACCATGCATTTGGCGTGGAAGCGGGCATCGCCGACAGCGATGATCTCGTCGATCAAATAGCAGTCAAAATCCACCGTCATCGAGATGGCAAAGGCGAGGCGGGCGCGCATGCCCGATGAATAGGAGCGGATCGGTTCGCGCAGATAGATGCCAAGTTCCGAGAAGTCCTCGACGAAATCGACGCAGTCGGCCGGGTCAACGCCATAGACGCGGCAGATGAAGCGCAGGTTGTCGTATCCGGTGAGCGTGCCCTGGAACGCGCCGCCGAACGCCAGGGGCCACGATACGCTCATCGTACGGCGCACCGAACCGGCGGTGGGCAGCTCCGTTCCGGAAATCAGCCGGATCATGGTGGACTTGCCGGCGCCGTTGCGGCCCAGGATGCCCAGCTGCTGCCCCGGGTGGACGCGCAGGTTGACACGATCGAGCACGCGGACCGGGCCGGAGTTGGTCTTGTAGTCCTTTACGACGTCTTCGAGCTCGATCATTCGGGAATAACTTCGTCAGCGACTACCCGCAGGATCGACAGGCCCAGGATCGACAGGACCATGTTGCAGGCGAGCATGTAGGGCATGTCATAGATCGCGTGGATCTTGGAGCCGAAGAACCCTTCGCGCAGGTATTCGGTGCCATTGATCATCGGCAGGTATTTCAGGATGGCCTGGGCCTGCGGCGGCAGCGCGCTGAGCAGGAAGGCCGCACCCGAAAGCGGGAACATCAGGTACGAAACCGGATGCCACAGCTTGTGGATGATCTCGGACTTTTCGGACGCCGCGCCTAGGAAGATCGCCAGCGCGGCCCCGAACCAGGCGAGCATGACCCAACCGCCGATGACCTGGAGGACATCTTCGGGCGGGCTCATCTGCCCGGTCAGGACGAACAGCGTTCCCAGCACCATCAGCGAACTCGTTGCCCCTGCCGCTTCCAGAAGGATGCGGGTGAAGAAGATGTCGATCACCCGCACGTTGCGATGGAACAGCAGCGACCGGTTAGGGTCGATCGCGTCGATGCAACGCGCCGGCATGTTGCGCCACAGCAGCACCGACGAATAGCCGGTGATGGCAAACGCAACGATGGGAAGGTCCGATCCGTGGACCGACTTGGTCGCCGTCCACAGCGCGGTTACGCCCAGCGTGAACATCATCGGTTCGACGAACAGCCACAGGAAGCCAATGTTGTGCCGCCCGTAACGGGTCAGCACTTCGCGCATCAGCAGAGCCCAGATGACCCGCCCCTGGATCGCCAGCGAAGTCCGGAACGGCGTTTCGGGGGCGGAGTGCGCCTCCATTATTCCCGATGCTCCCTGACGCCGGCCAGCAGCATGCTCAGCACGCCCCAAGCGATCAGGCCAAGGGCAAGCGCTGCGAAGATGCCGCGCAGGCGCCGCGGCTCGAGCGCCTTGTCGGGAAGATTGGGCTGGGCAATGCGTTCGACATAGGCCTGCTGGTGCAGCGCTTCGCTGCGCGCTTCCTGCAGCGAGGTCATCGCCGCGGCGAGGCGCTTGCTGGCCATTTCATTGTCGAGCACGAGCCGTTCGTAACGCGCGGCCTTGGCCGAAAGCGATGAACGATCGCCGGCAACCTGACCCATCTGTCGGGCGATCTCTCCGGTCAGGGATGCGATCTGCGTCCTGATGCTTGGGATCTGGGGGTTGTCCGGCACGCTGCTTTCCAGTTCGGCAAGCTGGCTGCGCGCGGCGATCAGCCTGTCCTGAAGCTTGGAGATCATCTGCAACTGGACCGTCGCCTGCTGTTCGGGATCGACCACGCCGGTGTTGTTGCGGTACTGCGCAAGGCGCGCAGCCGCATCTCCGGCCATCTTCTGCGCTTCGGCCACTTCGGATTCGGCATAGTCGACCAGATCCTTGCGCCCGCGCTGATTGAGGCGATTTACCAGAGCTTCGGACTGTTCAAGCAGCTCACGGTTGAAGCGCTGCGCGTCCTGGGGGTTGTAGGCCCTGACCGTCAGCGTCGTGATGGCGGACCCGGAATCGAAGTCCGCGCCGATCTTGTTGTTGAAATAATTGTGCAAGTCTTCGAAAGACCCGCCTGTGCCCAGGGGGTTGAAGCGATCGAAGATCGAGATCGAGTGATCGCTGTACGACTTCGCGACATCGCCGTTGCGATTGATGGCTTTGAGCGCATCGCGCGATCCGATGTAGAACTTGGCGGCCTGCGTCTCATCCCCGGCATTGGCGAAGCCGGCGGTCTTGAGAATTACACCCAAGCCCGAAGAAGCGGGCTTCTCGGGGCTGCGGATCACGAAGCGTGACTCGGAGACGTAGACGTCCGATGCCAGAAATCCGTAATAGAGAACGGCAAGCGCCGTAGGCAATACTACGGTCAGCAGGAACAGCCAATCAACCTTCTTGAAGAGATTGGGAAACTTATTCGTATTCATGTCCTGCCTGTAACAACCCTTAAGTCAGCAGGATAAGCTGCGCCACCCTTGCAATGACAACTGCACTGCGGGGCGGTTTTGCACCAATTCTGCTGCATTGCAACCACACAAGGCCCAACTCTATGATATGGATACGAAACGCCTTTGTCATATGACACGCTATCCAGCGTCACGAAGTCGGAAGGGATCGCAAAGGACTGGCCTTGTCCCGGGCCGGCTGTACGGGAGATTAAGATGCAAGACCACGGAGCGTCAGCCGTGGACCGGTCGGCAAAACGCAGGCTAATCGCCGATCACCTGGAAGGGGTGCCCCATGCCCTGCAGGATGGGCCGGTTTTCCTGTACTCGGGCTTTCGCACCTGCAGTACATGGCTGTGGACCAAATTCCGCGCGCATGAACGGCTGCTTTGCTACTACGAGCCCTTCAACGAGCAACTGGGCGGGCTGACGCTTTCCACCCTGGGCGAGGCGCGTCCCGACGGATGGCGCTCGCATCATCCGCGCGGCGCTCCCTATGCGCTGGAATACGCCGGTCTGCTTGACGGTGATGCGGGCGTTCCCGGCTTTCCCCCGTCGCGCGATCTGGCCGACCGATACATCGGCGCGGCGGGGCCGGAGGGGCCGCTGGACGAGGATGTGGCCGCGTATGTCGAGCAACTGATACGCCACGCCCGATCCCGCCAGCGTGTGCCGCTGCTCGCCTGCACGCGTCTGCTGGGGCGCGCCGATGGCATGAAGGCGCGTTTTGGCGGGTTCCACATCCTGCTCGTTCGCAACCTTTATCAACAATGGAACTCCTATGCGGGGCAGGCCCGCTTCGGGAACTGGTACTTCCTCGATACCCTGTATGAAACGCTGGGCCTTGCCGGTCGCGATCCAGTGATCGACCATCTGGCAAGGCTTTTCCCTGCCGAATCGACCTCCAGTCTCGAAGCGTGGGTCAATCCCGCCAATTTCGACAACGTCTTCTGCTACTTCGTCGGCTTCCATCTCTACTTTCTGACGCTGGCGCGGCGCTCGGCGGATCTGGTGGTCGATGCGAACGCGCTTTCCGGGCCGGACCCCGATTATCGTCGCGAAGTGGTCGATGCGATCGCGCAGGCCATCGGCATTTCGCTCGATCTCGACGATGCCAGCGAACGGATGGACTTCCCGCTCCACCCGATTGCCAATCGCCCGGCCTGCGTCATCCTGGTCGACGAGATTGCCGATAGGATCAAGGCGGCCTGCAAAGCGACCGACGACGAAAAGGCGTTCATCGACAAGCTCGTTGCGGACATCTGGACCGAGCAGGCCGTTTTTGCCCGCCAGGCCGCGGGCGCCTTCGAATACCTGGCTGCCGCCGATGCCCGGACAGAGGCTGCCGTGGAGGCCCGGGTGCGGTCTGTGCAGGAAGATGCCGAGCATCGGTTGGCGCAAATCCATGCGGAGCGCGACGCCTTCGTTCGCGAACTGGAAGCCGCGCGGCAGGAGCTTGCGCAACGCGAAGCGCAAGCCGTGGGGGAGCGCGCGTCGCTCGAATTGCGTCTTGCCGAAGCGGATGCGGAGCTTGCCGCAGTCCAGGCGCAGTTGGCCAATTTGCAGCAGGCCCATGCGCAAGCACTCGACGCTGCCCGAACGAAGGCAGAGGAAAGCGCGGTGCACGTGGCCGGGCTCGAGCAGCAACTGGCCGCCGCGCGCGACGAACTGGCGCGGGTGACAGAAGCGCAGGCGCAGGTTTCGCACGATCTGCAACGCCAGGAGGCGTGGAACCGGCAACTGGAAGCCGAACTGGCTACCGCACTGGCGCGCGTGGCGGAGCAGGAAGGCCTTCTGTCCGCTGCCGAGGAAAGGGAGCGCGCACTGCAGCATCGCGTCGATGTGCTGGAGTGCAGCATCGCGAGGGTCGATGCTGTCAATGCTGACCTGACAGGCCGGCTGATCGCCGCTCGGTGTTGAGTGCGACGCTTGGGGGCGGGGCCGACCGGCACGTCGGTGCCGGGTAAATTGAACCGATATGAAGGTAATGTGACTAGCAGGCGGCGTGCTCTGCAGGTTGAAGTCAAGTTGCTGCCTTTTGCCCTATTATGCCGACGAAGTGTTGTCTCGGCAGGACCAGCGGCGGGAACCTTTCAGGATATTCCGAAATGAGGAGCTTGGGGCGGGATGAGCTTGATTGAGTTGTGTCCATGAAACACCGCCTCAATGGTTCAATACTCACCATGAGGCAGCGGCACTACATCGGGTGTGACACGACAATCTGCTTTTCCCCCTTGCAGGGACAGTATGGAGATTATAGTAACTTTTTCCGCACCTGCGAAGACATGCCGCACTTTGCTGATCACCAAGCTGTGCAACGTAAAAATTCGAGTTCGCACAAGTAATGACGGGTTTGTCAGGGTATGTCCGATCAAGTCAACGGCGATATTGGCGTTGGGCTGTCTTTGACGGCCACTAATCAGGAAAAGCAAATTTCAAGACTGCTCATCTGCGATCCTGTGTGCGTATTTCCTTATGGCCATAACGTGGCCGCCATGGAAAATTTCCGGCACTTTGTTGGGAAGTATTACGATCAGGTCGTCTCGCTCGGATGTAATCGCCTGCCCCAGGACACGGCCGCCCGCTACGGGATCGAGCCGGCATTCGAATATTACTACAATGACGCGATGCCGTTGCCGAAGGGGGATCTGGACAGCACGATCCTGCGCACGCACGCGCAGAAGGCCGCTGCGGCAAAGCGCGATCTCGTCCAGCTTCTCGAGAGGTTCGGCGTGGGGCCGGCCGATACGCTGTGCTACCCCTCGATCGATTTCTATTCGCTGCTGGCGCTTGTCGAGGCGGTCGACGAATTGCGCGCGGCGGGCAGCCCGAAGATCCTGATCAGGCTGATCGGGGTGATGGAAACGGCATCGTCTGGCCAGTATGCCAAGCCGCTTAACGTCGCGCTCGCGCTGATCAATCGGCTGTGCGATGCAGGGCTTTCCGTGCGGCTGGCGGCAGAGACGCCGCGATATGCCGAATATCTCGCGGCCCAGCTCGATCGACCGGTCGCGGTCGCCGCCAACATCGAGTTGCGCCCCCAGGTGCCGGTGCTGCAGAACGATCACGTCACGGTCATCTGTCCGGGCTCGGCGCGCTATGACAAGGGGTTCCTGCAGCTGGTCGATCTGTTCTCGCAGGTTCGCCAGCGTGACCCGGAGATGCGCATCCGCTTCCGCACGCAGGTCCTGCCTGATCGCGATCTCAAGCATCAGATTGACTACCTGATCCGGCTTTATGCCATTCCGGGCGTCACCGTCCTGCCGTCGCATCTGCCGGCCGATGAACTGGCGACGATGTACGAAAACGCCGATCTGGTGCTTCTGCCCTATGCGCACGATGTCTACCAGTTCCGCGGATCGGCCGTCCTGATCGAAGCGATGTTGAGCGGGCGGCATTGCCTCGCGCTCGATGGGCCGGCCTTTGTTGACCAGATTCGCTACTTCGGCGGCGGCACCGTGTGCTCAAGCATCGCGGACATGGCCGACAAGGTTGTCGAATTCAGCAAGGAGCCGCCGGCCAAGCGGCAGGCAAGGGCGCGCCAAGCGCGCGATCGTTTCGTGCGCGATCTTGCCGCAAGTTACCGGGACTGGGTGATCTGACATGAAGAAAGCCCTTTTCGTCGATCACATGTTCCACAAGAAGACGCGGTCTGCGGACTTCTTCGTCGATATTCTGCGGACCGGCTTTGCCGTAGAGACGTATTACCTCTCGCCTGAGGACCAGCCCGACGTTGGCGTGCTGGCTGCTGCCGGCGCAGCCGATGTGGTCATCCTGTGGCAGATGGACTTCCTTGCCCCGGTGTTCCTGTCGTTGGGCAAGCCGGTCATCGTCATCCCGATGTTCGACGGTTCGGGCGGCATGCCCGATATCCACTGGCTGTTCGCGCACAAGGCCCGGTTCTTCAATTTCTCCCTGGCGCTCAACGAACGCATCCGCATGGCCGGCGGCACGTCCATGCTGCTGCGCTATTTTCCCGAGGCGGTGGAAGAGGACAAGCTGCCCCGCTTCGATGCGCTCCATGCCTTCTTCTGGCAGCGGCGGCCCGATCATGGCGTGGACTTCAAGCTGGTCGACACGCTGCTGGGGGATGAACTGGACAGCCTGCATGTCCATAATGTCGCGGATATTCCGGGCAACTATACGCCGCAGCCCCGGCCCGACGCGCGCTATCGCTACACCCACAGCACTTGGTTCAAGGACAAAGCAGACTATGCACGGTGCCTTGGGCGGGCCAACGTGTTCATTGCCCCGCGCGTTGCCGAAGGCATCGGCATGGCGCTGCTGGAGGCCATGGCGCAGGGCAAGCTTGTGCTCGCCCACGGCGCGCCGACCAACAGCGAATACATCAGCAACTGGCTGAACGGCATCCTGTTCAACAAGGACAGCCCCGGTCCGATCGCAATCCGCGACCGGGCGGCGCAGATGGCCAAGCTCGGCTGGCGCACGGTTGTCGAAGGGCGCAAGCAGTGGCTCGCCTCGCACCCAGCCATTCTCGAATGGATCTACGGCGCCGAACCGGGCCCGGTGATCGAGATGGATCACGCGGCCTTCTTTAAGGACCTGTGGCACAGCTATTATGCCTCGCTTGACGAATACGTCTCTTTCCTCACCCGCAAGCTCGCCTTGTTGACGCAGTTGAGCGAACTTCCCTTCGACCGGGTGCTCGACGTCATCGGTGAAGCCCAGCCGGCGCCGATCGCGGTGCAGTCGACGGTGCGCGACTGCGATCTCGATACCGGCGGCCTGCTCGACCTGACCCGGGAAGACGACCGCTTCGTCGGCAAGGGCTGGAGCAATGCCGAGCCAGAATGGCGCTGGGCCGTGGGCTATCGTTCGGAGCTGTACTTCTCCGGCCTCGACGTGGTGCGCGGCCGGGTCAAGGCCCGCTTTACGGCGTCTTCGCTGCCCAATCTTGGCAAGGCGGTGCAGTGCACGATCCTGCTGAACGAGCAGATCGTGCACGAAGGAAAGATCACGCCCGGCTGGTCCGATTACCGCTTCGTGTTCGACGCGGGCCTGCTGCGGGATGAAAACCACCTGATCCTGTGCTTCGACAAGGCAACCACGCTGCCGACAGACAGCCGGATGCTTTCGGTCTGCTTCAAGCGCTTCGAGTTTTCTGCCGCGTAGCGCGCTGTCGGCGCCGCGGTGATGCGTTCGGTGGCACCGGGCGCTGGCCCGGCTTGCAACATCAATCCCTGAAACAACGAAATGGCGTATCTCTATGGCTCAGAAGAAGGCTCTCATAACCGGGGCAACAGGTCAGGACGGCTCCTATCTCGCGGAATTCCTGCTGGAGAAGGGTTATGAGGTTCACGGCATCAAGCGCCGCGCCTCGCTGTTCAACACGCAGCGGATCGACCACATCTATGCCGATCCCCACATGGAAGCGGCGCGCTTCCGCCTGCACTATGGCGATCTCAGCGATACATCGAACCTAACCCGGCTGATCGCCCAGATCGAGCCGGACGAAGTCTACAACCTCGGCGCGCAGAGCCACGTCGCCGTCAGCTTCGAAGCGCCCGAATACACGGCCGAGGTCGATGCGGTCGGAACCCTGCGCCTGCTGGAAGCGATCCGCTTCCTGGGCATGGAGAAGAAGACCCGCTTCTACCAGGCATCCACATCGGAGTTGTACGGCTTGGTGCAGGAAACCCCCCAGCGTGAAACCACGCCGTTCTACCCGCGGTCGCCCTATGCCGTGTCCAAGCTCTTTGCCTACTGGATCACGGTGAACTATCGCGAAGCCTACGGGATGTATGCGTGCAACGGCATCCTGTTCAACCACGAATCCCCCCGCCGCGGCGAAACGTTCGTCACGCGCAAGGTCACGCGCGGGCTTGCCAACATCAGCCAGGGTCTCGAAAGCTGCCTTTACATGGGCAATCTCGACGCCTTGCGCGATTGGGGTCATGCCAAGGACTATGTCCGCATGCAGTGGATGATGCTGCAGCAGGAAACGGCAGAAGACTTCGTCATCGCCACCGGCGTGCAGTATTCGGTGCGTCAGTTCATCGAATGGTCGGCGGCCGAGCTTGGCGTGACGATCGCTTTCGAAGGCAGCGGCGTCGATGAAGTGGGCGTCGTGTCCGCGATCGAGGGTGACAAGGCGTCCGCCCTTTCGGTGGGGGATGTCATCGTGCGGATCGATCCGCGCTATTTCCGTCCGGCCGAGGTGGAAACGCTGCTGGGCGATCCGGCCAAGGCCAAGACCAAGCTGGGCTGGGTTCCGGAAATCACCGCGCAGGAAATGTGCGCCGAAATGGTGGCCGAAGATCTCAAGGTCGCGCGGCGCCATGCCCTGCTCAAGCAGCACGGGCTTGACGTTCCCGTCTCCCTGGAAGCGTAAGGGGCCCTGCCATGAAAGTGTTCGTTGCCGGCCATCGCGGCATGGTCGGCGGAGCGATCGCCACCCAGTTGCGCGAGCGGGGCGATGACGTCGTCGTCCGCTCGCGCGCAGAGCTTGACTTGCTCGACCAGCAGGCGGTGCGCGCGTTCATGGAAAGCGAGCGGCCCGACGCGGTTATCCTGGCGGCGGCCAAGGTCGGCGGCATTCACGCCAACAACACCTATCCCGCGCAGTTCATCTACGAAAACCTGATGATCGAGACGAACGTCGTCCATCAGGCCTATGCCGCGGGCGTCGAAAAGCTGCTGTTCCTCGGCTCGTCCTGCATCTACCCGCGGGCCGTTGCGCAGCCGATGCGCGAAGATGCGCTGCTGACCGGCATTCTCGAGCCGACCAACGAACCCTATGCGATCGCCAAGATTGCCGGGATCAAGTTGTGCGAAAGCTACAACCGCCAGTACGGCACCGATTACCGCAGCGTGATGCCGACCAACCTCTATGGCCCGGGCGACAACTTCCATCCGGAAAACTCGCACGTGCTGCCCGCCCTGCTGCGCCGCTTCCACGAAGCGGCCCGCGAAGGCCGGGACGAGGTGACGATCTGGGGAACCGGAACCCCCCGCCGCGAATTCCTGCATGTCGAAGACATGGCGGCGGGATCGCTGTTCGTGCTGGATCTCGACAAGGAAACCTACCAGGCCAATACCGAACCGATGCTCAGCCACATCAACGTGGGCTACGGGGCGGATGTCACGATCGGGGAACTGGCGCAGCTGATCGCCAAGGTCACCGGGTTTTCCGGACGGGTCGGGTTCGACAGCTCGAAGCCGGATGGAACCATGCGCAAGCTCATGGATGTGAGCCGCCTCGAAGCCATGGGGTGGAAGGCCAGGATTTCGCTCGAAGAAGGCGTGGAGCAGACCTATCGCTGGTTCCTCCAACATCATGCGGACCTGCGCCAGGCCTGACGCAATCTGCTGGTTGGGATCGGCCGCTTCCCCTATAGGCCGCAGATCAGACCCGAGAGGATCGACTTGAACCGTATTGCAAATCGCCGCTGGATCAGGACGGCTGCGCTGCTCGCCATCCCGACCCTGCTTTCATCGTGCGCATCGCTGGGAAGCTCCGGGCCCTCGGGCAAGTCCATCCGCAGCGTGAAGACCGAAAACGCGGGCATCACGCTGGTCGACCTGAACGAACAGGTGGCCCGGCAGATCGTCCAGAACCGTCAGCCGCAGACCTTTGCCCAGGTCTTCGGTGATCCGATGACCAATCGCTATCTCATCGGGCGCGGCGATGTTCTGGACATTGCCATCTGGGAAGCGCCGCCAGCCGCGTTGTTCGGGTCCCTGTCCGCCGGCAGCGCGCTGGCGGCGACCACGCCGTCCGTCCCTTCGACTTCGCGCTCGGCCGATATCCCGCAGCAGATGGTTGATGGAACGGGGCAGATCTCGGTGCCTTTCGCAGGCTCGATCACCGCAGCCGGGCGCACGCCCAAGCAGGTTGCGCAGGACATCGTCGCGCGCCTGCGCGGCAAGGCGCACGATCCGCAGGTCATCGTGCGCATCGCCAGCAACCAAGCTGCGAACGTGACCGTGGTGGGAGAGGTCAACAAGAGCGGGCTCATGCCGCTCACCGCCAAGGGCGAACGCCTGCTCGATGCCATCGCCAGCGTCGGCGGGGTGAAGCAGCCGGTCAACAAGATGACGATCCAGCTGTCGCGCAACGGTATCGTCGCCTCGCAACCGCTGGCTAATGTGATCAGCAGCCCTGCGGAAAACATCCCGCTGCAAGCCAATGACGTGGTCACGGCGCTGTACCAGCCCTACAGCTTCCAGGCTCTGGGCGCGTTCAACATCAACGCCGAAGTCGATTTCGAAGCGACCGGGCTCACACTCGCGCAGGCGCTTGGCCGGATCGGCGGGCTGCAGGACAACCGCGCTGACATCAAGGGCGTCTTCATCTTCCGTCTGGAAGACCCGGCCACTCTAGGGGGCATCGTCACGCCCGCCACCCGCATGACGCCCGACGGCAAGGTCCCGGTGATCTACCGGGTGGATATGTCGAACCCGGCCACGTTCTTTGTTGCGCAAGGATTCCGCATCCAGAACAAGGACATACTCTATGTCTCCAACGCGCCGCTGGTCGATATTCAGAAGTTCGTCAGCGTGATCTCCGCGATGGCGTTTTCCATCGTCAGCATAGGAAATGCGGCGAACTAGACCCTTTTCTTCCGACGGGGGCCCTCCGACGACGCCCCCCACGTTGACGGCCCCTTTTTGACTACGGACTGATCCACGCCATGGTATCGATCGTTTCCATCGCCGACCTGATGAACCGCTCCGGTGTCGCCTTCGGCACCAGCGGTGCGCGCGGGCTGGTCACCGCAATGACCGATGCGGTCTGCTTTGCCTACACGTGCGCGTTTCTTCAGCATCTCGAAGGCATCGGCCAGTTCGCGCCGGGCCGCTCGGTCGCCATCGCGGGTGATCTGCGGCCATCCACGCCGCGCATTCTCGCGGCCTGCGCTGCCGCGATCCGGCACCGTGGTGGCGAGGTAGCCTATTGCGGCTTCGTGCCATCGCCTGCGGTTGCCGGCCACGGCTTTGCACACGGCATGCCGTCGCTGATGGTCACCGGCAGCCACATTCCCGATGATCGCAACGGCATCAAGTTCAACCGCACCGACGGGGAAATCCTCAAGGCCGATGAATTGGCCATGCGTGCGCAGGATGTCGCCCTGCCGGATCTGTTCGACGAAAATGGCATGCTGCTCTCCGCGCCCGATTGCGGTCCGCTGGTCGATATCGAAGCGGCCTATGTTGCGCGCTACGCCGCCTTCTTCGGGGGCGATGCGCTTCGCGGCCTGAAGCTCGGCGTCTACGAACATTCCGCCGTCGGCCGCGATCTGGTGGTCCGGATCGCCGAGCTGCTCGGCGCCGACGTCGTCCGGCTAGGCCGGTCGGACAAATTCATTCCGGTCGATACCGAGGCGGTGCGGCCCGAAGACCAGGTCCTTGCCCGGCAGTGGTCGAGGGAATTCGGCCTCGATGCGATCCTATCCACTGACGGTGATTCCGACCGGCCGCTTCTGGCCGACGAGACCGGCACGTGGATGCGCGGCGATGTGCTCGGGATCCTGTGTGCGCAGGCGCTGGGGATCGAAGCGGTGGCGGCGCCCGTCAGCTGCAACACGGCGCTCGAACTGTCACAGGCCTTCAGCGAAGTGCGCCGAACGCGGATCGGGTCGCCCTTCGTTATCGAGGCGATGAATGAGCTGGCCGGAAAGTGGAGCACCGTCTGCGGGTATGAGGCGAACGGCGGCTTCCTGCTGGCCAGTCCGGTAGTGGTCGAACAGCGCCAGCTTGCCGCGCTGCCCACGCGCGACGCCGTCCTGCCCATGGTCGCGGTTCTGGCCGAAGCGCGGCGACAGGGCGTTACGCTGGCTGGGCTGCAGGCCCGACTGCCGACGCGCTTTACCTACAGCGAACGGCTCAAGGATTACGCGACCGAAAAGAGCCAGGCCTTGCTCGCCCATCTGCAGGAAGGCACCCCTGCCGATGTCTTGCAGCGCCTGACGACGATGTTCGGCCATCTGGCGGGCGCGGCGATCGCGTTCGACACCACGGACGGCCTGCGCACGACGTTCGCCGATGGCGATGTCATCCACCTTCGCCCGAGCGGCAATGCACCCGAACTGCGCTGCTACACCGAAAGCGCGACGTCCGAACGCGCGCAATCGCTTAACGAGCAGGTCCTCGACCTCGTGCGCCAACAAAGCTGAGCACATTGCCTTCGTGCCAGGGGGCGCGAGCCCGAAGGCCAGAACAATCCTTCGCCAAGCTCAGGATGGGCGGGGTGTGGGAGCGCACAAAACGTCATCCCAGCGAAGGCTGGGATCGCTGGCTGCCGAGCGCCTACCACCCGGTCCGCAAACCGAGGGCGATGCCAGCCTACGCTGGCATGACGAATGAGGAACGAACACCCCACGCCCCCGAAAACGCCTGCCCTGAGCCTGTCGAAGGGCCGCCCTTGTTCTCACAAGCGCAACAGCGAGATCGAACGCAACACCTCCCCACAGCGCAACCCCCGCGCCGGAAGACGTCCCGGGAGCGCGAGGGGGTGCCCCCCTCGCATCTGTCCTGTTCTCTGGAGTCTCTTCCCCAACCTTGACAAAACGTACCATATAGGTTATATGCCCGTCCACGGACCGGGAGCGGCATGGCCGGCTTGCTCTTCGCTCCTTCGGGCCAATCTCCACGCTGGGAAAGGCCCGACGCGACCGGCGCGGGTCGGCGCTGCGGGAGCCGCATCCCTTTCGGGGGATACGGCAGCGAGGGCGTTAAGCCCCAAGTCCCTCAGGGCAACCCAAGCCACTGCAACGGACGGGCGGATGTGGTGCGGTGGTTCAACCGCGTGGCAGCGCTCCCTTGCGAGTCCGGTTCCAGTCCGGTCCGGCCCCTTCATGCGGCCGCGACCAATCCCGGAACTTATCCTCGCGGGACTTATCGCTACGGACCGGGCCGCCTTGCGAGCCGCAGCCCGGGTTTCGAGCCCCCGTCCGAATTCAGGCTGAGCCGATCCGGGATAGCCAACGCCCCGCCGGCCACTCGCCACAGCGTTCCTCTTGCCCTCCACGCGCACGCGCCACGCATGGCGCCCGCGCCGGTCGCGCAGGTCCGTGATCTCCCAACGGCGTTATCGTCCGGGCTCGCCGCCGGATGCGGCTCCATGTTTTGCGGTCAGGCCGCGACGGCTTCGCGCACGCGGCCGCGGCGGACGAGGCGGCCGGGTAGCGCGCCGGTCGGCTTGCCGTTGCGGGCAATCACGGTTCCCGAAACGATCGTGGCGACATAGCCATCGGCTTCCTGGCGCATGCGCTTGCCGCCAGCGGGCAGGTCGTAGGCGATGTAGGGCAGGTGCAGGTCGAGCGCGTCGAGGTCGATCACGTTAAGATCGGCCTTGAGCCCTTCGGCGATGCGCCCACGATCGGCCATTCGTACCGCTGCCGCCGGGCGCGCAGTGAGTTCGGCAATGGCATCCTCGATCGCGATGCGCTCGTCTGGCGCAGCATCGCGGGCCCAGCGTTGCAGGAAGTAGGTCGGGAAGCTGCCGTCGCAGATCAGGCCATAGTGCGCGCCGCCATCGGCCAGCGCCATCAGCGTGTCCGGATGGCCGAGCATTTCGCGCACCGCCTTGAGATTGCCTTCCGTGTAGTTGGCCGCCGGCAGATAGAACATCTGCCGCCCTTCGTTGCGCAGCAGCAGGTCGTAGGCGTATTCCTGCCAGCTCTGTCCCGCCGCCTTGGCACGCTGTTCGATGCGGTTGTCGCGCACCGGTTCGTAGTCGGGGCGATCGCCGTCCCATTCGTGCGTGGCGCGGAAGGCATCGATCAGCGCGAGGGTGACGGGGTTGGTGTCCTCGCCGGCTTCGACCAGCAGCTGCGCACGGAATTCGGGGTCGCGCATGCGTTCGACCCGCTCGGCCAGCGGCAGGTGGGCAATGGCGCGGTACGAGGGGTGCGCGCTGAACGGATGCAGGCTGAGATCCAAGCCATAGAACATGCCGACCGGGCGCGGGGCGACCTGTCCGCGGATTTCCAGCCCGTCGGCCCGCGCCTGTTCGAGCGCGCGCAGCTGCGAGCGCCAGCCGGCACCCGGCTGGTTGGGCACATCGAGCAGCGTGAACGAGAGCGGCCGGCGGCCATGCTCCGCCACCTTGCGCAGCAGGGCGAATTCTTCCTCGGCATCGCTGGCCGGCGCCGGGATCAGCTGGAACACGCCGGCATCGGCGTCATTGAGCCCATCCATCAGCGCGCAGAGTTCATCGACCTCGGAATAGAGGCTGGGGGCCAGTTCGCCCGCCTTGGTGCGGTGCATCATGTTGCGCGAGGTGGTGACGCCGAACGCGCCCTTGGTGATGGCTTCGGCTACCAGCGCGCGCATCTTTTCGAGATCTTCGGCGGTCGGCGCTTCCTGCCGCAGTGCGCGCTCGCCCATGACGAACACGCGCAAGGCCGAATGCGGCAGCTGGGTGGCGACGTCGATATCGAGTTGGCGCTCGTCGAGCGCGTCGAGGTATTCGGGGAAGGTTTCCCAGTTCCACGGCAGACCTTGCGTCATCACCACTTCGGGGATGTCCTCCACCCCCTCCATCAGCTTGACCAGCATCTCGCGCTCGTGCGGGCGGCAGGGCGCGAAGCCGACGCCGCAGTTGCCCATCAGCACGGTGGTGACGCCATGGCCCGACGAGGGCGCGACGTGGTTTTCCCAGGTCACCTGCCCATCGTAGTGGGTGTGCACGTCGACGAAGCCGGGGGTGACGATCTTGCCGGTCGCATCGATCTCCTCTGCGCCGCGCCCCTCGATGGTGCCGACTTTGGCAATGCGGCCATCGCGCACGGCGACGTCGGCGTGGAAGGGGGTGGTGCCGGTGCCGTCGACGACTAGGCCGCCGCGGATGACAAGATCGTACTGCATGGTCATTCTCTCCCGCTTGTCGTCTTTGCGACGTTTGCCTGGGTCTTCAGGAATTCATGGCGTTTCGAGCCGGTGGCGGATGCGTTCGACATAGGCGCGCGCGGCGACTTCGGCCTCGGCGGCGTGGCCCGAAAGCACCAGCTTGCCCACTTGCGCCAGTTCGCCCGCATGTTCGCCGCGCATCATGGCGAAGCCGAACTGGCCGCGCATGACATGGACCCGCGCCTGGTCGAGGCTGCGGGTGAGTTCGGGGTTGGCCGCGATATGCGCCAGCGCGCCGAACAGGTGGCGGCGTGCGTGCATGTAGCTGGCGGCATCGCCCGCGTCGCGGCAGGCTTCGAGTTCCGCCACCGCGCGTTCCAACGAAGAAGCATCCGCCCCGGCCACGATGCGCCTTGCAGCGCTGCGGGCGGCGAGGCCGAACAGCAGTTCGGTGACTTCGAGCGTGAGGATCGCCTGCTCGGCCGAAATGGCGAGGATGTGCGCGCCGCGATTGGGGACAATTTCGACCACGCCAGCGGCCTTCAGCTGCTGCAGCGCCTCACGCACCGCCTGCCGCCCGGTGCCGAAGCGCAGGCACAGGTCCGCTTCGACCAGCCGTTCGCCCGGATGAAGTTCGCCCGATTCGATCGCCCGGACGATCGCGCCGGCGATTTCGCTGGCGGAAATCCGGGGTTTGGAGGCGGGGGCGGGACGCGTCATGTCGGGCAGGCTCGCGGCCTGCGAGGCAATTGTCAACAGATTGTCGACAATCCCGGCGACTACTCCGTCACGAGCCAGCCGATGGTGGCGCGACGCAGCACGCGGTCTTCCAGCGAATAGTAGAGGTGGATCCCGTCGTGTTCGTCGAGGCACGAGGCGGCAAAGGCGATGTCGATGCCCGAGCGCAGGCGCGGCGGCGGAGGCACGATCAGCGGTTCGACGCAGCGATCGACCACTTGCGTGTAGTTTTCGTCGAAGGCGATCCAGCCGATCCGCCAGCGGGCATCGTCGGTGGCGCCGTTGTAGAACATCACGTTGGGCTTTCCGGCGCGCGACAGCATGGGGCCGGTCGACAGGTGCCAGTTGTCCCAGGCGTCGTCGCGCACGGTGAAGGGATCGTCCGCCACCGTCCATGGCCCTTCGAGCGAATCCGCGATCGCCATGCCGATGCGCGAGGCGGCGCGACCCGGTTCGATCTCTCGCGCGTATTCGTAGAACAGGCGGTACTTGCCATCGGCGCCTTGCGCGACGGTCGCCTCCTTGATGTTGCCTTCGCCCTCGGGCGCCTGGAGCAGCACCTTGCGCTTGGTCATCGCGGTGATGTCGCGCCCTTCGGCGACGAGCAGCGATCCGCGCGCGCGTCCTTTTTCGACGCCGGTGTAGAACACCATGACCTGTTCGCCCGAACGCACCACGGTGGGATCTTCCACCCCGGCAGCGTCGACGTCTTCAGGGCCGGGGACGATGGCGGGATCATGCGCCATTTCGAAGAACAGCCCGTCGCGCGACGTGCCGGCGTAGATGATCCCGGTCGCGTCATCGGGGCCGAGCGGATTGGGCAGCACGCGCACCAGCAGCTGGTAGGCCGCATCGCGGCGCCAGACGTAAGGGCTCATCAGGTCGAAGCCCGAGAGCAGCCCGTCGCTGCGCGCGGCATCGAGCGTGACGACGTGGTGGGCGAGCACGGCGAAGGCGAGCGGGGCGTGGGTGGCACCCGCGGCGTCGGGCCCGCTCATGCGCCTTGCGCCACGGTGAGCGAGAGCGCGCCGTCGATCGTCACCGTGGTGCCGGTGATGTAGTCGGCGCGGTCCGACAGCAGGTACAGGACGAGGTCGGCGACCTCTTCCGGCCGGCCGGCGCGGCCCCAGGGAATCGCCGCCTCCTTGGCCTTCAGCTCGTCCGGGTGGTCGAGCGCGGACTGGTTCATGGGGGTAAGGATCATGCCCGGCGCGACGGCATTGACCGCGATACCGCGCGGCGCGAGTTCGAGTGCCAGCGTGGTGGTGAGCTGGGCAAGGCCGCCCTTGGCCGCATCGTAATCGAGCCCGCCCGCGCGCGGCGCGCGTTCGTGGATGGACGAGACGTTGACGATCCGCGCCACGCCGGTCGCGGCGCTGCCGCTCGGTGTGGGGGCGTCGCCTTCCAGCGCGCGCACGAAGCGGCGGCAGGTGAGGAAGGGGCCGTAGAGATCGGCGCGCAGCACGCGGTCGAACTGCGCCAGCGTCATCGCCTGCAGCGGCGTTCCGCTCATGTTGAGCCCCGCCGAGTTGACCAGCAGGCGCATCGGGCCGAAGGCGCGCTCCGCTTCGGCGAACAGCGAATCGATTGCCGCTTCGTTGCCGACATCGGCCTGCAGCGCCAGAGCGCGGCCGCCGCCGGACGCGATCTCGTCCGCGACGGCCTGCCCGGCTGCTGCATCGGCGTAATAGGTCAGGACGACCGGCCTGCCGCTGTGGCCCAGCGCAAGGGCACATGCCCGGCCGATGCCACTCTCTCCCCCGGTAACCAGCGCCGGCGCGTTATCTGCGATCATGCGCGGGAAACGCAGGAGAAAGAACGCGGTTGCGTGAAATTTCCGTCAGGTTCGCGTGACCGATCGTGCGGCTTGCAATCGGAATTCCGATTACTTACCCCTGTGTCAACAAGCGTTGGAATGGGATGAGAAGATGCCAGAGGGCACGTTCGACTATATCGTGATTGGCGCCGGTAGCGCGGGCTCTGTTCTCGCCGCGCGGTTGAGCGAGGACCCGCAGGTGCGCGTCCTGCTGCTGGAAGCGGGCGGCAAGAATACCTCGGTGCTGGTGCGCATGCCGGCGGGCGTCGGCTCGCTGATCAAGAAGAAGAGCAAGCACAACTGGGGCTTCTGGAGCGAGCCCGAACCCTTCATGGACAACCGCCGGATGTGGCATCCGCGCGGCAAGGGGCTGGGCGGATCGAGCGCGATCAACGGCATGCTCTATGTGCGCGGCCATGCCCGCGATTACGACCAGTGGCGGCAGATGGGCCTGGAAGGCTGGAGCCATGCCGAAGTCATGCCCTATTTCCGCCGGGCGGAGGATTTCCAGGAAGGCGCGAACACCTACCACGGGCAAGGCGGGCCGCTGAAGGTCAGCTGGGGCGAGCGGTCCGAACACCCGCTCTACAAGGGCGTGATCGCAGCAGGCGCACAGGCCGGGCACAAGGTGACCGACGATTTCAACGGGCTGGAGCAGGAAGGCTTCGGCCGATACCAGCTGACCATCCACGACGGCCAGCGCTGGAGCGCGGCGCGCGGCTACCTTGCGCCGATTGCCGGGCAGCGGGCGAACCTCACCATCGTGACCGGCGCGCGCACGCACCGGGTGCTGGTCGAGAACGGCAGAGCCACGGGCGTCGAATACAGCCTTGGCCAAGGCAAGGCGGTGGTGACGGCGCTCGCAAGCCGTGAAGTGCTGGTCTGTGCAGGGGCGTTTCAATCGCCGCAGATCCTGCAGCTTTCCGGCATCGGCGATCCCGAACAGCTCGGCAAGCACGGCATCGCTACGGTCCATGCGCGAAAGGGGGTGGGGCAGAACCTGCAGGACCACCTCGACGTGACGCTCAACTGGGCCTGCACGCAGCCGATCACGCTCTACAACGACATCCGCGGTCTGCGCATGCTCAAGGTGGGGCTCGAATACCTGCTGACGGGCAAGGGCACCGGGCGGCAGAACGGGCTGGAAGCGGGCGCCTTCCTCAAATCCCGGCCCGATCTCGACCGGCCCGACCTGCAGCTGCACTTCGTGCTGGCGATCATGCAGGAACACGCCAAGGTTGCCGCCAAGCGTGATGGCTTCACCATGCACGTGTGCCAGTTGCGCCCGGAAAGCCGGGGCACGGTCTCGCTCGGCTCGGCCGATCCGTATGCCGACCCTGCGATCCTGTGCGATTTCATGGCCGCCGAGGAAGACCGCCGCGCGGTGCGCGAAGGCGTGCGGATCGCGCGCGAAGTCGTGAACCAGCCCGCGCTCGATCCCTATCGCGGCGAGGAGATCTGGCCGGGCGAGGGCGTGCGCAGCGACGACGATATCGACGCCTGGGTCCGCGCCAAGGGCGAGACGATCTACCACCCGGTCGGCACCTGCAAGATGGGCGTGGCGAGCGATCCGCTGGCCGTGGTCGACAAGGACTGCAAGGTCATCGGGCTCGAAGGCCTGCGCGTGGTCGATGCCTCGGTCATGCCCACGCTGGTCGGCGGCAACACCAATGCGCCCACGATCATGATCGCCGAAAAGATCGCCGACCAGATCCGTGGCCGCGCCCCGCTCGCGCCAGAAGAAGTGCCGGTGGCCGCATGAGTCTTGCCCGTATGGTCGGCTGGCGCGGGCGCGGGTGACTCTGCATGGGGTGGCGATGGCTTCCATCGCTCCCCGCCCGGCCGCCCAGGCACAGGGTTTCGCCGAACATCCGGTAACGCGCGAAGCTGCGCTGCTGCGGCTCGACGCGTTCCTGCCGCAGGCCGGGCTGGTCTATGCCGCGCGGCGCAATGAAGAGCACGGCGCCGGGCGCCACCATGCGGTTTCGCGCCTGTCCGCCGCCTTGCGCCGACGGCTGGTGAGCGAAGCCGAAGTCGTCGCCCGCGTGCGCGCCGCGCATGGCGAAAGCGCGGACAAGTTCGTCACCGAAGTGTTCTGGCGCAGCTACTTCAAGGGATGGCTGGAAGCGCGGCCGCAGGTCTGGGCCAGCTGGCGCGGCGACCTGCACCGGCTGGACCTGCGGCTGGGCGAGGACGACGGCTTTGCCGCACGCCACCTGGCCGCCTGTCGCGGCGAGACCGGGATCGACTGCTTCGACCACTGGGTGGAGGAGCTTGAGGCGACCGGCTATCTCCACAACTGGGCGCGGATGCAGTTCGCCTCGATCTGGGTGTTCACGCTGGGCCTGCCCTGGCAGCTGGGCGCGCGCTTCTTCCTGGACCGGCTGATCGATGGCGATGCGGCATCGAACACGCTGTCGTGGCGCTGGGTCGCGGGCCTGCACACGCGCGGCAAGGCGTATCTCGCCGATGCCGACAGGATCGCGCGGATGACCGGCGGGCGCTTCAGCCCACGCGGCCTTGCGACCGTGGCGCGCATTCCCGACGAACCGCCTGCGCCGGCTGCCGCATTGCCCCGCGCGCCCTTGCGCTGGCAAGCGGGCGTGGCGACGGTGCTGTGGCTGACCACCGAGGACCTTTCGCTGGAACTGGAGGCGGCGCTGGGCGATCTGGATGTGCGGGGCGTGGCCGTGCTGGCCAGCGACGGCGCCGTGCCGGCCGACAAGACCGCGCTGGGCGACGGGGTGCAACGCGCCGTGGCGCGCTGGCACTGTCCTTTCCGCGTCTGTTCGTCGGCCGAGGAACTGGCCGCTTTTGCACATGGCGAGGGCGCAGGGCAGGTGCTCACCGGGTTCGCCACGGTTGGCCCGGCGCTCGAAGCGTTCCCCGAAATGAAGCGCGCGCTGCGCCATGCAGGGCTGACGCTTGGGGAGCATCGGCGGGCGTGGGACGACCGCGCATGGCCCCATGCCACCAAGGGCTTCTTCGCGCTGAAGGAGAAGATCCCCCAGCTGATCGCGGCTGCGGGAATTCGCTGAGCGCTTCAGTCCAGCGCGTCGAGCGCCAGCGCCAGCGCGCCCATCGGGCCGGCGCGATCGCCCAGCGCGGGATGGGCGATGCGGGTTGCGACGCTGTCGGAGGTGACGAACGGCAGGTAGCCGGCAAGGCTTTCGAGCACGCACGCACGGATCGCAGGCAGCAGGCTCGCCCGCGCCGTTCCGACGCCGCCGCCGATCAGCACCGCTTCGACCGAGGTCATCAGGAACAGGGTGGCAATGGCATCGGCAATCTCGATGGCTACATTCTGCCAGCCGGGGTGATTGTCGGGAATCTGGCTGCCATCCATGCCGAAGCGCGCGGCAAGGGCAGGGCCGCTGACCAGCCCTTCCAGGCAATCGCCGTGGAAGCGGCACACGCCCGCGAAATCATCGCCGGGTGCGCGGCGTACGCGGATGTGGCCGATTTCGGGGTGCATTGCGCCATGCAGCGGCACGCCGTCGATCACGATGCCGCCGCCAAGTCCTGTGCCGATGGTGATGTAGCACAGGCTGGTAAAGCCGTGCTGCGCGCCGGCGCCCCAGCGATATTCGGCCAGCGCCGCGCCGTTGACGTCGGTATCGATCACCACCGGGCCATCGATACCGGCGTTCAGCGCATCGCGGATCGGCGCATCGGTCCAGTGCGGCTTGGGCGTTGGCAGCATGACCCCGTGCGCAAGATCCAGCGGACCGAACGAGGCAATGCCCAGCGCCGCGATCGGGGCAGCTGCGTGCCATTCGCGCAAGCGAGCATTCGCGGCTGCGAGCGTGATGTCCGGCGTCTGCGTGGGGATCGAGACCTGTTCGACGATCTCGGTCCCGTTCGCCAGCACGAGGATGGTCTTGGTGCCGCCGAGTTCGACGCCTGCTATCCGGGGCTCCGCCATCTCTGCTCAATCCTGTTTCAGGCCTGTTTCAGGCTCGCGTGGTCTCCATCAAGCACGAGATGGAGGAACGGTGCGAAGGTTGCGCCGAAGCGGCGTACATCGCCGCCGCCCCAGTTGTCGACGAAGCTGGTGACGGAAAGATCCGGCAGGACCATCCAGCTGTAGGCCTGCGCCGGCGCTTCGACCGGGTTGGCGAAGACGAGGCCGCTGCCGTTGAGCGGTGTCCAGGGGCCTTCGACGCGATCGGCGACCATGCCGTAAAGCCCGGTGGGGCCGATGGGTCCGGCGGGATCGAACACGTGCGCCTGCGTCGACCAGAACAGGTAGACCTTGCCGCCGTGGCCGACGAGGTGCGGGCGTTCGAGTTCGTTGTTGAGGCCATCGGCCGAGACGATCGGTGGCAGGAGCTGCCACTCGTCCGGGCGGTCCGCCGCTGCCCAGGCGGCGCCGACCACGCCGTTGAAGGCGCTTTGCGATCCGGCGAGCGAGGCGGCGAACGTCAGCCAGTGGCGGCCATCGGCACCGCGGTAATAGGACGGATCGCGCCAGGCCTTGATCGTGCCGATGCCGCCGCCCGCCGTGGTCGGCATGTAGTAGGCGGGATCGAGCGCGACGATTTCGGCAAGGTCGGTCCAGCCGGTGCAGCGGCCATCGGGTTCGAGCGTGGCGCGGGCCGAGAACATGCGCTGTTCGAAGGTGAGTTCGGCTTCGCCGCGGCGGCCGGCGGCGGTGAAGTAGAGCGTCAGCGCGCCGTCCGGATCGGCGATCGCGCTGCCCGACCATTCGCGGCTACCGGGCGAAAGGCCATCGGGCAGGGCGGGGCCGATTTCGTGCCAGGCCCCGTCGGGGGCGAGGCGGAACAGCGTGATGCGGGCGTGGCCGTGGCGTTCATCCGGATCGGGAAAGCGCGGCGCGGCGAGCGCCATCCACACTTGCGACCCATCGTCGAGGGTGAAGGGATGGCCATCGCGCCGCTGGATCGGCCAGGCATCCCAGATGTCGGTGCTGTCGGAGACCCGGGCAAAGTCGCCTTCGCGCAGGAGGGGGGCGCGGTCAGGCTCGACGCCGGCGTTGAGGTAGGCGTGGAGATGGCGGGCGCTCCACGGGGAGGGAGAGGACACGGCGGCTCCTGCCTTGGGTGCGGGATGAATTGAAAAAGGGGTGGCAGGCGCCGCCGAAGGGCATGGCGGCGCCTGCGCTGCGACCCGGGCTCAGAAGGTGTACTTGACCGAGGCCGAGATGGTGCGACCGTTGATCGCGCGGGCGCGGATGTAGTTGGTCGCGTTGTTGGTGATCGAACCTTCTTCCGCTTCGGTGAAGCCGGTCGCGTTGAAGAGGTTGTTGGCGTTGACCGAGACTTCCACGTTCTCGGCCGGGCGGACGTTCACGAAGGCGTTGACCTGCGCATAGGCCGGGAAGACCAGATCGTTGTTGTCCTGGGCATAGGCCTTGCTGGTGCCGATCACGTTGAACCCGACGCGGGCGACATCGAAGTCGAGCGCGGGGGTGAACTGATAGATCAGGTTCGCCTGGCGGCGCGGACGGTTGCCTTCGTTGGCGGGGCTGATCGCGTCGCTGGCGATCTTGGCGTCGGTCCAGGTGGCGCTGGCGCGAAGATCGAAGATGCCCTGGCGGTATGCCGCTTCGAGTTCGACACCGGTTGCCTTGTAGACGCGGCTGAAGAAGCGCTGGCTGGTCGCCTCGTAGTTCTGTTCCTGCGTCTTGGCGTGGAAGCCGGTGACGAACAGCGCGAACGGACCCGAACGATACTTCACGCCCAGTTCGTACTGGTTGACGAAGTTGATCGCATCCTGGCGGCGGACCGAACCATCAGGCTGGACCAGACCGAACAGCAGGCGATCGGCATTGGCGCGGCCGCCGCGGCTGGCACGGGCGAAGACGGCAAGGTCGTTGTTGACGCGGTAGTTCGCGCCCACCGACCACGAGGTGTAGTGGACGTTGTAGTTGACCGGCGAGGCACCGCCGTTGTTCATCACCGACACGCTCTTTTCGACCGGATCGATCACGCCGTTCTGGTTGACGTCGAGCACCGACTGCACCGCACCGGCATAGTCGCCGCGTGCCTTGACGCTGTCATAGCGGATCGAGGCGTCGAAGTTGACCGGGCCGACCTGCGCGCTGAACGCGGCATAGGGCGCGATGATGTCGTAATCGACGTTGTAGCTGCGGGTGCAGCAGTTGCCCCAGAAGGGCACGCCATAGGCATAGAGGCCGTTCGACGAGAGAACCTGGCCGGTGGCCTTGTCGACGACGTTGAGCAGGGCGGCGTTATGGCCCTTCACTTCCATCAGGAAGCTGTCCCACACCCAGTCCATGTCGATCGACTGGCGGGCGTTGTAGAGGCCGGCGGTCAGCGAATAGTCGCCGAAAGTCTTGATCAGCTTGAGATCGTTGGTGAACCCGCCGAAATCGTTGATGTCCACGTTGAACAGGTGGACGCGCATGGCAAGGCCGTTGGCGCCGCCGGTGAAGGCCGAGCCGGCGTTGGGGCCGGTCGCGTACTTGAGCGAATAGGCGCCGGTTGTGCCGCCCGAGAAGCTGCCGTTGGCAAGGTAGTTGCCGGTGCTGTCGGCGATGGACTGCGCCGAGCCGATCTCTGCCGGGAAGGGCGAGACGAAGTTGCCCTTGACCGACTGGTAGCGGAAGCGTTCTTCCAGCTTCAGCCCGTCGGCCACGTCGAACACCGCTTCGAGGCCGACCGCGTTGACCAGCGGGTGCATGCCGTCCTTGAGATCGGTGGTGCGGCGGTTGTTCTGCCCATCGAGGCCGAAGGCGCTGGTGAAGTAGGCGCTCTGGATCGTGTCCGACTTGATGTCGAAACCGTTGATCGAACCGAACTTGGGATCGCTGTTGGTGTCGGTGACCAGCGTGGGCATCGGCAGGTAGCTGATGGCCCGGTCATCGAGGTGCTTGAAGTACAGGCGGACGTAGCCCGAATCGAACTTGCGCGTCAGGTTCGCCTTGATCTGGTAGCCCTGGTTGGCGGTGTAGCCGGCATCGCGCGGGCCGTTGCCCGAACGCCAGAAGCCGCCGACATTGAACGTGGTCTTGTCGTCGATGTGGCCGCCGTAATCGAAATCGAGGCGGTAGTCGCGATAGTCCACGCCGGCCGTCGCCATGACGACGCCGCCGTCCTTTTCGCCGGTGTTCGAGATGAAGTTGATCACGCCGCCCGGCGCGTTCGAGGCGAGCGTCGAGGCGCTGCCGCCGCGCACCGCCTGGATCGAGGCGATGGTCTGGTCGGCGCGCAGGAAGATGTCGGCGTTGCCGAACGCGATATCGCCGAACTGCATGACGGGCATGCCGTCTTCCTGCAGCTGGAGGAACTTGGCGCCGCCCGAGGCGACCGGCAGGCCACGCACGGCGATGTTGGCGTTGCCGTCACCACCGGTCGATTCCGAGCGGATGCCGGGGATCGAGCGGAAGATTTCCGCCGTGGTGCGGGGCGCTGCCTGCGCGATGGCGTCGGCGCCGAGCGACGAGACGGAAACCGAGCTGTCGAGCTTGTTCACGGCGCGCGGCTGCGCGGTGACGACGATTTCGTTGAGGCCGAGCGGATCGGCCTTGGCGTCCTCGGCGCTGGCCGGCTGGTCGGCCGGTGCAGACTGAGCGAACGCTGGCGCGGCGAGCGCGCACAGAGCAACGGATGCGGTGAGCAAAACACGCTTCATGACAATCCTCCCATGCTGCCCGATGAAGGGCATCGGCGGCCGTTGAACGGACCGCTCAAGGGTCAGCTAGCGCCATCAGCAATCGTTTGCAAGTCAAATAGCAATCGTTTGCGGATTGCCCTTAGGGCCATCGTCCGGATGCGCGGCTTTCAGCGCGTGAAGAGCGTTTCAACTCGACCCGCGTTCGATCAGCACGGGGTCCAGCAAGGCGGACGAAACGTCTTCCCCGGCGATTCGCTGCAGGACAAGGTCGACGAGTCGCCGCGCGCCTTCTGCAATGTCCTGGCGCACCGTGGTGAGTGGCGGAGTCGCGATCCGAGCAAGCAGGATATCGTCGAAGCCGACCACCGACATCGCTTCGGGAACGGCGATCCCGTGTTCGGCCGCGGCGGCGACGATGCTCATCCCGATGATGTCTGAGGCCGCGAACACGCCGTCCGGGCGATTGCCGGCGGCGAAGTATTCGCTCGCCGCGGCGAAGCTGCTTTCGGGGGTGAGGTGGATGGGCACGATCTCGGTCGACGCGCGCAGCTCTTCGGGCAGGGCTTCGAGGAAGCCGCGTTCGCGCGCGACGAATTCGGGTGCGTCGATGTTGCCGAAAAAGGCGAGGCGGCGGCGGCCGCGTTCGAGCAGGTGCCGTGCCGCCAGCGCACCACCCGCGACGTTGTCGGTGCCAACTGTCAGGTAAGGCAGGTCCGCGCCCGAAGCGCCCCACACGACCATGTTGCGATAGGTCTTGCCGACGGCTTCGAGTACTGCGCCCTGATTGGACTGGCCGATGACGATCACGCCGTCGGTGCGGCCCGACCGCACGAAATCGTCGAGCCAGTTGGCCCGATCGGGCAGGACGCGCGACATGAGCAGGTCATAGCCGCGTTCGGCCAGTTCATCGGCCAGATGGCCGAGCATCGCGCTGAAAAACGGGTCCGAGAGATGCTGGCCGCGTTCGTGGCCCAGCGGCAGCAGCACGCCGATCGCACCGGTCCGGCCCAGCCGAAGGTTCTGTGCCGATACGTTGAGGCGGAAGCCGTATTCGTCCGCCAGAGCACGGACGCGTTCGCGCGTCTTTTCGTTCAGGGTGCCCTTGCCGGTAAGCGCGCGCGAAACCGTCGACACCGACACGCCGGCAATGCGGGCCAGATCCGCGATGCTGCGCACAACAGGCCTGTCCTGTGTCTGCTCCCGTCCCTTCACGATCCGCCCTTGCTGCTGGAGGTTCTGGTAGGCGTCCTCAATTCGTCGCGCGCAGCTAGTACGAGTCGCTGGCGCAAGATCAACAAATTCCTTCGCAATTCCGTCGGCCGAAACACCCAATCCGTGAAAAGGATGGCAAAGCCTGCCGTGGAGGAGGGAACCATTGCCGCTCAAGAGCGTTTGCCCGCGAAATACCGTCTCTCTGCGCTTTTCGGTCCGCGGCAGTCGAACTCCGACGCGGCAAAAGGAAAACAATGCCCAATCCGCGTGCTCCGGCCGCTGCTCGCTCCGTGCTGAATGTCGCGCTCATCCTGCTGCTGGGGCTTACCTTCGCTGCGGACCTGGTCTTCCCGCTCGGCACGGCGGTGTGGGTCATCTACCTTGTCCCCACGGTCCTTGCGTTTCTGTCCGACCGCCCTTGGGTGCCGGTGGCGTCCGCGTTCGTTGCAACGCTGCTGACGATCGTGGGCTTCCATTTCGCGCCTGCAGGGATCGATCCCTCGGTCGCCATCGTCAACCGGTCGCTCGCCACCATCGTGGAGATCGCGCTGGCGGGGCTTGGCGCGCTGTTCATCCGCTATCGCAACGAGGCGATGACCCAGCAATGGCTGCGCGATGGCGAGGCTGGGCTGGCCAATGCGATCGCCGGCGAACAGGCACTGGACGATCTGGGCCGCGCCGCGCTCGGCTATCTGGTCGAGCGGATCGGCGCGGGCGCGGGGGTGATCTTCGTGCGCGATGGGGACGGCTTTCGCAAGCTGGCCTCGATCGGCGTGCCCGACGGCATCGGGCCGTCGCAGCGGCTTGGCCGTGACGATGGCCTCGCCGGCCGGGCCGTCGCCGAACGGCGCGTGCTGCTGCTCGACAACCTGCCGCCAGGCTATTTCACCTACGGATCTTCCTTGGGCCAAGGCGAGCCGCAGCGCTTGCTGGTCGGGATCGGCGAGGTGGACGGCACGGTCAATGCTGTGGTCGAGCTCGCTCTGCCCGATGGCGGGGCGCTTGGCGGGGCCGATCCCGTCGCGTTCCTCGACCTGATCCGTCGCCAGTTGGGCCTTTCCATCCGCTCTGCCAAGTATCGCGCGCAGTTGCAGTCTTTGCTGGCCGAGACGCAGCAGCAGGCCGAAGAACTGCAGGCGCAGGGCGAGGAGCTGCGTGCCAACAACGACGAGCTGGAAGCCCAGACCCGCGCGCTGCAGCAGGCCCAGGCGGAGCTTGAGCAGCAGCAGGCCGAGCTGGAACGCAGCAACGTGCAGCTGGAGGAACAGACCCGCTCACTGGAAGCACAGCGCGACGAGCTGTCCCGCGCGCAGGCATCGCTCAAGGCGCAGGCAGGCGAGCTGGAACAGGCCAGCCGCTACAAGAGCGAATTCCTTGCCAACATGAGCCACGAATTGCGCACGCCGCTCAATTCGCTGCTGATCATGGCCCGGCTGCTGGGCGATAACCGCAACGGCAATCTGGACGAGGAACAGGTCCGCTTTGCCCGCACGATCGAGACCTCCGGCAACGACCTGCTGACGCTGATCAACGACATCCTCGACATCTCGAAAATCGAAGCCGGGCGGCTCGAACTTCAGCCAAGGCGCGTGCGCCTTGCCCCGCTGGTCGAGAAGATCGCCCAGACGTTCCGCGCTTCGGCAGAGAGCAAGGGCCTTGCATTGCGCGTCGAGGTTTCTGGCGAGGCACCGACCGAGATCGAGACCGATCCGCAGCGGCTGGAGCAGGTGCTAAAGAACTTCGTCTCCAACGCGATCAAGTTCACCGAGCGGGGCGAGGTGGCGATCATCGTCGGGCCGCAGGACAACCACCGCATCGCGTTTTCGGTGCGGGACACGGGCACGGGGATTCCGCCAGAACAGCAGGACACGATCTTCGAGGCTTTCCGCCAGGCGGACGGGACGATCAGCCGCAAGTACGGCGGAACGGGACTCGGCCTTTCCATCTCGCGCGAGCTGGCGCGGCTACTGGGCGGTGGGATCGCGCTCGATTCGGCGCCGGGGCAGGGCAGCACGTTCACGCTGGACCTTCCGGCAGCGTTCGACCCCGCAGCGGTGTTGCCACCCCCGCCGCCGACCCCGCGCCCTGACGCCCCGGCTGCGCCCGCGCCGGTCAAGGTAGCAAGGATTGCTCCGCAGAGAGTTCACGACGAAGACGATCGCGAGGTCCTTTCGGGTGACGCGCGGGTGATCCTCGTGGTCGAGGACGACCCTGTCTTCGCCAGCATCCTGCGCGATCTTGCGCACGAGATGGGCTTCCAGTGCCTGCTCGCCGGGACGGCGGACGAAGGGGCGCTGATGGCGCGGCAATACGTGCCGCACGCGGTGATCCTCGACATGAATCTGCCCGATCACACCGGGCTTTCGGTGCTGGACCGGATCAAGCGCGACACGCGCACGCGGCACATCCCGGTGCACGTCGTGTCGGCCGACGACGATACCCTGCCCGCCCTGTCCAACGGTGCGGTGGGCTATCTGCTCAAGCCGGTACGCCGCGAAACGCTGGTCGACATGCTCGAAGGGCTGGAAGCGCGGATGGACCAGCGCCTGCGCCGGGTGCTGGTGGTGGAAGACGATGTCGCGCAGGCCGAAAGCGTGCGTCATCTGCTCGCCTCGCGCGCGGTGGAGACGATCGAGGCGCACAGTGCACAGGCGTGCCTCGAAAAGCTCGGGTCCGAGACGTTCGATTGCATGGTGCTCGACCTCAACCTGCCGGACATGCCGGGGCTCGACCTGCTCGAACGACTGAGCACGGACGAAAGCGTCGGCTTCCCGCCGGTGATCGTCTATACCGGCCGCGACCTTTCGGCCGAGGAGGAGCTGCGGCTGCGGCGCTATTCCAAGTCGATCATCGTCAAGGGCGCCAAGAGCCCCGAGCGGTTGCTCGACGAAGTGACGCTGTTCCTGCACCAGGTCGTCGCCGATCTTCCCGAACCGCAGCAGAAGCTGCTGGCCAAGGCGCTGACCCGCGATGCCGCACTGGAAGGGCGGCAGATCCTGATCGTCGAGGATGACATCCGCAACGTCTACGCGCTGACCAGCGTGCTCGAACCGCATGGCGCGCGCGTGCGGATCGCGCGAAATGGGCTGGAAGCGCTGGCCGAGCTGGAAAAGGTGGCACGCGGCGAGGCACTGCCGGTGGATCTGGTGCTGATGGACGTGATGATGCCGGAAATGGACGGGCTGACGGCCACGCGCGAGATCCGCAAGCAGGGCCTGTGGCGCGACCTGCCGGTGATCGCCCTGACCGCCAAGGCGATGGCGCGGGACCAGCAGGACTGCCTGGACGCAGGCGCGAACGACTACCTCGCCAAACCGCTGGACGTGGACAAGCTGCTGTCGCTCGTCCGTGTGTGGATGCCGCGATGAGTTCGCTGGCCGAAACATCGACCGAGGACATCGAGCTGGACCTTCTACTCGAGGCGATCTGGCGGCGCTACCAGTACGACTTCCGCAACTATGCGCGCGAATCGCTGCGGCGACGGATGGACCGGGCGCGCACGCATTTCGGCTGCGCAACACTGTCCGAACTGCAGGACAGGGTGCTGCACGATCCGCTGGTGCATCCGACGCTGATGGGCTTCCTGACCATCCAGGTGAGCGAGATGTTCCGCGATCCGGCGTATTTCCGGGCCCTGCGCGAAAACGTCCTGCCGCATCTGCATACCTGGCCTTCGCTCAAGGTGTGGATCGCTGGCTGCGCCAATGGCGAGGAGTTCTGGTCGCTGGCCATCCTGTTCCGCGAGGCGGGCCTTGAAGACCGCACCATCTTCTATTGCACCGACATCAATCCGGCCGCGCTCGAAAAGGCGAAGGCTGGGATCTACGATCTGGAGCGCATTCCCGACTTCACCCGCAATCACCGCGCATCGGGCGCGCCGGGATCGCTTTCGGAATATTACACCGCTGCCTTCGGTGCGGCGCGGTTCGATCCTTCGCTGCGGCGCAAGGCGGTTTTTGCCGATCACAACCTGGCAACCGACGAGGTCTTTTCCGAAGTCCAGCTGGTGTCGAGCCGCAACGTGCTGATCTATTTCGACCGGCAGTTGCAGGACCGGGCGCTGGGCCTGTTCGCCAGCTCGCTTGGGCGCGGGGGCTTCCTGGGGCTTGGCTCGCGCGAGACGCTGCGCTTTTCGCGCCATTCGGACCTGTTTACCGATTTCGTGCCCGAGGAGAAGATCTTCCGGCGCAGCGCCGAAAATTGGAAGGAGCCCCGCGATGCGGCTGCCTGATCCGGTGCGCGTTCTTGCCGTAGACGATGTCGAGGAGAACCTGCGCGCGCTCGAGGCGCTGCTGGCGCAGGACGGGATCGAGGTGGTCAAGGCGCGCAGCGGTTTCGAGGCGCTGGAGCTGCTGCTCAAGGAGGATTTCGCGCTCGCCCTGCTCGACGTGATGATGCCGGGCATGGACGGCTTCGAGCTTGCCGAGCTGATGCGCGGAATCGAGCGCACGCGCGCAGTGCCGATCATCTTCCTGACCGCGCTCGCCACCGACGAGCGCAAGCGCTTTCGCGGTTTCGAGGCTGGCGCGGTCGACTACCTGCTCAAGCCGGTCGATCCGGTGGTGCTTTCGGGCAAGGTGGCGGTGTTCGCCGAGCTGGCGCGCCAGCGGCGCGAGCTTGCCCGCCAGCGCGACGAGATGGGGCTCGTTCTGGCGCGCCTGCGCGCGCACAGCGATAATTCGCCGCTCGCGATCATCGAGATCGATTCCGACCTGCGCATCATCACCTGGACGCGTTCGACCGAACGCATGACCGGCTTTTCGCGCGCCGACGTGCTGGGCTTGTCGCTGATGCAGGTGCCGTGGTTGCCCGAGGAAGCGCGGCGCGGCTTCATCGAGGCGATGCAGGCGCTGCTTGACCGCGGCGAGGCGAGCGAGACCTTGCATCACCGGCTGCTGCGGGCCGATGGCGCGGCTATCGATGGCGAGTGGTACTGCTCCTCGCTTAGCGAGGCGGACGGGCGCGGCACGCTGGCGCTGCAGGTGCTCGACGTTACCGAACGGCGCCGGGCCGAGGAAACGCAGGCGCTGCTGGTGGGCGAGCTCAACCACCGTGTGAAGAATTCGCTGGCGACAGTGCAGGCGATCGCCACGCAAAGCGTGCGCCATGCTGCATCTCCGCAGGATTTCCTCAGCACCTTTACCGGCCGACTGCAGGCCCTGGCCCGCGCCCATTCGCTGCTGAGCGCAGCGACATGGGAAGGGGCGAGCGTAGGGCGTCTGGTCGAAGAGCAGCTTGCCCTGGGCGCCGTAGCCCCGGAGCGGCTGGTGGCGTCGGGACCGGAAGCGCAGCTCGCACCCGAACCTGCGCTGCGTCTGGCACTGGTGTTCCACGAGCTGGTCACCAATGCGATCAAGTACGGCGCACTTTCGAATGGCACCGGCCGAGTCGACGTCACCTGGGAGACGCAGGACGGCAATCTGCTGCTGAACTGGCGGGAAAGCGGCGGGCCGCCGGTGCGCAGCCCTGAACGTTCTGGGTTCGGGACGCGGCTGATCGAATCGAGCCTGGGCGGCAAGGCCGTTGCCCAGTTCCATGCCGAAGGGCTTGAATGGGCGCTGTGCATGCCGCTGGCGCAGGGGGCTTCGTGCGCGATGCCGCCACGCACCGTCACCCGCGCCGAACCGGCTGGTGATCGCCTGCCGCTTGCCGGCTGCCGTGTGCTGATCGTCGAGGATGAGCCGCTGGTGGCGATGGAGCTGGAGATGTTGCTGGAAGATGCCGGCGCGACCCCGCTCGGCCCGGCGACGACCTGCGCCGAGGCGATTTCCGCCGCCGCGCGCCTGCAGCCGCATTTCGCCCTGCTCGACGGCAACCTTCATGGCGAGAAGGTCGACAAGGTGGCGTCGACCTTCGATGCGGCCGGGATCGGCTTCGCCTTCGTCAGCGGCTACGGACGCGAGCACCTGCCCGAGGATTTCCGCGACAGGCCGGTGATCGGCAAGCCGTTCGATCCGGCGCAACTGCTGGCGGTGGCCGGTCGCCTCGCCGCATCGATCGTTGTCTGACTGCGCAAGGAACCGAGTGGCGGTTGGCGCATTCAGGATGGACGTGAGCGCATGATGTAGACTTCAGGGGCGGCGCAGAAATGCTGGCCGCCCCTTTCTTTACAGGCTCCAGTAGCGCTGCCCGTCGGGCAGACGCGCAGGATCGAGCATCGACTTCACGTCGATGATGACACCATCGGGGCGGAGCATCGCCAGCAGGCGATCAATCGGCAGATCGACGAAGGCGCGGTGCGACACGGCGAGGATCAGCGCATCGAGATCGGCCAGATCTTCGAATGCAGACAGCGTTATCCCGAATTCGTGTTCCGCCGCGCGGACGTCTGCCAGCGGATCGTGGACAATCGGCGTGACGCCGAATTCGCGCAGCTCAGTGACGATGTCCTCGACCTTCGAATTGCGGATATCAGGCACGTTCTCCTTGAAGGTGAGGCCGAGGATGCCGACACGGGCCTGGGCCAGCGGCCGCCCGCCTTGCGCCATCATCTTGACCGCGCGCTGCGCGACATAGCCGCCCATCGCGTCGTTGATGCGCCGCCCCGCGAGGATCACCTGGGGGTGGTAACCGAGCTGTTCGGCCTTGGCGGTGAGGTAATAGGGATCAACGCCGATGCAGTGGCCGCCGACGAGTCCCGGATAGAAGCGCAGGAAGTTCCACTTCGTGCCCGCCGCAGCAAGCACTTCGCTGGTGCGGATGCCGACGAGATCGCAGATCTTCGAAATTTCGTTCATCAGCGCGATGTTGATGTCGCGCTGGGTGTTCTCGATCACCTTCGAGGCTTCGGCGACCTTGATCGAGCTGGCCTTGTGAATTCCGGCGGTGACGACCGAACCGTAGAGCGCAGCCAGCGTTTCGAGCGTTTCGGGATCCTGGCCCGAGACGACTTTCACTATTTTTTCGAACGGATGTTCCTTGTCGCCCGGATTGATGCGTTCGGGGCTGTAGCCGAGCTTGAAGTCTGTCCCGCACTTGAGGCCGGACACCTGTTCGATGATCGGCGCGCAGACTTCTTCGGTGGCGCCGGGATAGACGGTCGATTCGAAGACGATGATCGTGCCGCGCGCGCCCGAATCGCGCAGCACGGCGCCAACGGTGCGGCAGGCGCCATCGAGCGCGGAGAAATCGGGGCGGCGGCTTTCGTCGACCGGGGTGGGCACGGTGACGATGATGACCGGGCACCCGGCGAGCGCGGCGGGATCGTCGGTAACTTCAAGCGCGCAGGCGGCCAGCTCTTCGCTCGTGACTTCGTTGGTGTAGTCGATGCCGGCGAGCAGCGTGGCGATGCGATGGGCACTTATGTCGAAGCCGACGACGCGATAGTGGCGGGCAAAGCTGACGGCCAGCGGCAGGCCGACATAGCCCAGCCCGATGACACCGATGGATTCGACGGGTTTGTTCACGAGACGCAGCTTCCCCTTGGCGATCGGCCAATCGACACATAGCGAGCTCTGGCCCTGCCATGCCAATCCTTCGATTGCCTTAAGGCGAGCATTCTCCGCGTTAACGCGGCGATCTGGCAGGAAACATTTTTACGCAAGCATGCCCGGCACTTTTGGATTAAGGGCGCGATGAATCGCTGATTGCAGGGAGATGACAATGTCCGACACCGCCACGCTTTCCGCCCCGGAAGCCTCCGTGCGCGCCGCCCCTGCTGCCGCCGCATCCTCGGTCCGCAACGACTGGACGCGCGAGGAGATTGCCGCGCTTTACGACCTGCCGTTCACCGAGCTGGTGTTCCGCGCGGCCGAGGTCCACCGGGCGCACCACCGCGCGGGCGAGGTGCAGCTGTGCACGCTGCTGTCGATCAAGACCGGCGGTTGCCCCGAGGATTGCGGCTACTGCTCGCAGTCGGTCAAGGCCGAGAGCGGCGTTGCCGCGACCAAGCTGATGGACGTGCAGGCGGTGCTGCAGTCTGCCGCGCAGGCGCGCGATGCGGGCTCTAAGCGGTTCTGCATGGGCGCTGCCTGGCGCAACCCGAAGGAGCGCGACATGCCTGCCATCGTCGCGATGGTGAAGGGCGTGCGCGAGATGGGGCTCGAAACCTGCATGACGCTGGGCATGCTGGACGAAGGCCAGGCTGCGCAGCTCGCCGACGCAGGGCTCGATTATTACAACCACAACATCGACACATCGCCCGAACGCTATGGCGAAGTGATCACCACCCGCACGTTCGCCGACCGGCTCAAGACGCTCGACAACGTGCGCAACGCCGGCATCAACGTGTGCTCGGGCGGGATCGTCGGCATGGGCGAGACGCGCAGCGATCGCGTCGGCTTCGTCCATGCGCTGGCAACGATGGAGCAGCACCCGGAAAGCGTGCCGGTGAATGCGCTGGTGCCGATCAAGGGCACCGTGCTGGGCGACATGCTGGCCGACACGCCGCTCGCCAAGATCGACGACATCGAATTCGTGCGCACGGTGGCCGTGGCGCGGATCACCATGCCGCTGTCGATGGTGCGCTTGTCGGCGGGGCGCGAGAGCATGAGCGAGGCGACGCAGGCGCTGTGCTTCATGGCCGGGGCCAATTCGATCTTCACGGGCGACAAGCTGCTGACCGCCGCCAACGCAGGCGACGATGCCGATGCGGCGATGTTCGCGCGCCTCGGCCTCAAGCCGATGGAAGGCGAGGAGCCGCTGCGCGCGATGAAGGCCGTGAGCGGTTGCTCGGGCGGGTGCGCGGCGTGACTGGCGCGGAGGCAGAAGCGGTGACGCTTTCCGCCTCCGGCCTGTGGCAGGGGCACAAGGCCGATCTGGCGGCTCTGGGGGAACGGGCGCGATTGCGTTCGCTGACGCCCCGGCGCGGCATCGATTTCTCGTCGAACGACTACCTGGCGATGTCTTCCTCGCCGCGCCTGGCGCAGGCGGTGAAGAACGCGATCGAGCGGGGCGTACCGCTGGGATCGGGCGGATCGCGCCTGCTGCGCGGCAACGATCCCGAGCATGAGGTGCTCGAAGCCGAAGCCGCCGCCTTTTTCGGCAGCGAAGCCGCCCTGTTCTTCTCGGCAGGCTATGCCGCCAATGCCGCGATGCTTTCCACCCTGCCGCAGCGCGGGGACCTGATCATCCATGACGAGCTGGTCCACGCCTCGATGCACGAAGGGCTGCGGCTGACCCGGGCCACGGCGGTGTCGGCGGCACACAACGATCCGCAGGCGTTCGACGACGCGGCGCGCGAATGGCGTGCCCGCGGCAACACCGGCCGCATCTGGTTGGCGTTCGAAACGCTCTATTCGATGGACGGCGATATCGCCCCGGTCGACGCCTTCGCCGAAGTGGCGGCGCGCCACGATGCGATCATGTTCATTGACGAGGCGCACGCCACCGGCGTGTTCGGGCGCGACGGGCGCGGCGTTGCCGGGCACCTTGAAGGACGGCCGGACACCGTGATCCTGCGGACCTGCGGCAAGGCGCTGGGCTGCGAAGGCGCGCTGGTGCTGGGGCCCCGGATCGTTCGCGACTTCCTGGTCAACCGGGGGCGTGCCTTCATCTTTTCGACCGCGCCATCGCCGCTGGTCTGCGCCGCAGTGCGCGAAGCGATCCGCATGCTGGCCGATGAGCCGGAGCGGCGCGAGCGCCTGTCCGCACTGGTCTGTCATGCCGAGGCAAGGCTTGCACCGCTCGGCGTGGAGCCCAGCGGATCGCAGATCTTGCCGCTGATCCTGCACGACGATGCCCGGACGATGGCGGTGGCGGACAAGCTGCAGACCGCTGGCTTCGACGTGCGCGGCATCCGCCCGCCGACCGTGCCGCAGGGCACCAGCCGCCTGCGCATCTCGCTGACGCTCAACGCAACCACGAACGATGTCGATGCACTGGCATCGACACTGGAGGAGGCCCTGAAGTGACGCGCTTCGTCGTTACCGGAACCGATACGGGTATTGGCAAGACGGTGTTTTCGGCGGCCCTGGCAGGCGCCATGGAAGCGCACTACTGGAAGCCCATCCAGTCGGGTCGCGACGATGGCGCGGACCATGACGTGGTCATTCAGATGGGTGGCGTGCCTGCAGAACGTGTTCTGCCCGAGGCCTATTTCCTGGAAACGCCCTGTTCGCCGCACCGCGCGGCAGAGATCGATGGGGTAGCGATCGACCTTTCCCGGTTGGCCCTGCCAGAGATCTCGCCGCTGGTGGTCGAAGGGGCGGGCGGGGCGCTGGTGCCGATCACCCGCAACACGACATATGCCGATGTATTCGCCTGGTGGAACATCCCCGCGATCATCGTCGCGCGCACCAGCCTTGGCACGATCAACCACACATTGCTGACGATCGAGGCGCTGCGGTCGCGCGCGGTGCCGATCCATGGCGTGGCCTTCGTGGGCGATGAAGTGGCGGACAGCCAGATGACGATCTGCGCGATGGGCAATGTCAGGAATCTGGGCCGCCTGCCGCGCCTCGATTCGTTAACGCGCGACAGCCTGACCGCCGCCTTTGCCGAGAATTTCAGCGTCGCGGATTTCGCCTGATGCCCTCGTCCGTCTGGCACCCGTTTACCCAGCATGGCTTGCAGGAGCCCGTGCCGCTGGTGACCCACGCGCAGGGCGCTGCGCTCTACACCGCCGACGGGCGCCGGGTGCTCGATGCGATTTCCAGCTGGTGGGTGACGACGCACGGACACTGCCATCCGCGCATCATGGAGGCGGTGCGGACGCAGACCGAAAAGCTCGACCAGCTGATCTTCGCCGGCTGGACGCATGAGCCGGCCGAGCAGGTCGCTGCAGGCCTCGTAGAAATCATGCCGCGCGAATTGACCCGGGTGTTCTTTTCGGACAGCGGTTCGACTTGCGTCGAAGTAGCGTTGAAAATGGCGCTCGGCTTCTGGTCCAACCGAGGCATCGATCGCCAGCGCATCATCGTGATGGAACACAGCTACCACGGCGATACCATCGGCGCGATGTCGATCGGCGAGCGCGGGGTGTTCAACAAGCCCTACGAGCCGCTGCTGTTCGACGTGGCCACCGTGCCTTTCCCCGAAGGCGATGGCGCCGCGACGCTGGAGGCGCTGGAAACGCATTGCCGTGGCGGCGCAGCGGCCTTCATCGTCGAGCCTCTGCTGCTTGGCGCGGGCGGAATGCTGGTCTATTCCCCCGACATCTTGCGCGCGATGGCCGAGATATGCCGCAGGCACGACGTGCTGTTCATCGCGGACGAGGTGATGACCGGCTGGGGCCGCACCGGCACCCTGCTTGCCTGCGAACAGGCGGGCGTGGTGCCTGACATCCTGTGCCTCGCCAAGGGGCTGACCGGCGGCTCGATGCCGCTGGCGGTGACCATGGCGCGCGAGGAGATCTTCATGGCCCACTGGTCGACCGACCGCGCCCGCATGTTTTACCATTCGTCCAGCTATACCGCGAACCCGATCGCCTGTGCCGCGGCCGTCGCCAATCTGGCGATCTGGCGCGAGGAGCCGGTGCTTGAGCGGATCGCGGCGCTGGGGGCGCGCCAGCAGGCGATGCTCGATCGGCTGGCGCACGTTCCGGGAATCGTCAATCCGCGCCGCTGCGGCACGGTTGCCGCTGTCGATGTCGAGGTGACCGACGGCGGTTATCTGTCCAACCTCGCGCCCCGCCTGATGGCGCTGTTCCGCGAGGCCGATGTGCTGCTGCGCCCGCTGGGCAACACGATCTATGTCATGCCGCCCTATTGCCTGGACGACGCGGACCACGCCCTGATCGAAGCAGCGATCGTCCGCGGCGTGGAGACGGTCAGGGGCTGACCGGAGCCGCTGCCGTTGCAGCCGCAGTCGCCGGCAAGGGCGTGCGGCGGACGGTGAGCACTTTCACCGGCTTTTCGATCATCTGGCCCTTGAGCCCGCCCTCTCCGGCCGTGGGCGAGATCGGCGCGTCCCAGATCTTGCGCACCACGTCCATGCCTTCGACCACGTGGCCGAACGCGGCATAGCCAGCCTGCGCTTCGGGATCCGTGGCTTCAGGGTTGGCGTCCAGCCCGGTCATGTCCGACACCATGATCGAGAAGTCCGCCGTCGCGGTCCCGGGGGCAAAGCGGGCCATCGAGATCGTGCCAGCCTTGTGGCTCAGGCCGGTCTGGCTGGTGGGTTCGTGCGCGATCGGCTTCAGGATCTTGGTGGCCACACCCCGCAGGCCTGCCTGGACAAGACCATTGGGCGGCGTGCCCCAATCGAGATGCATCGAGCGGTAGAACACGATCCCGTCAAAGCGCTTGAGATCGACGTAGCGCAGGAAGTTGGCCGTGGTGATCGGCGCGTGCTTGCCATCAAGATCGAGCACGATCGGGCCGAGCTCGGTCGTCATCGTCACGCGCACGGTATCGGCGAGCGGGATCGGCGCGGGAGCGGGCGTCGTCCGCGCACTGTGACGCGGCGCAGCGCCCGTGGCGAGCAGTAGGAGCGGAATGGCAGCGGCAAGGACGAATCGACGTTTCATGATGTGATCTTGGCAAATCCGCATGGGCTTTTCCAAGCCGGAAGCGGCTCATGGTTAATTCCGTCCCAAGGGAAGACCCGCAGTCCGGCGCTTACCTGTCCCTGACGCGGCGGCCCTATTTCCCAAGCATCTGGAAGCATTTGCGCTTGGGACATGGAATGATTCGTTTCAACATATCAACAAAGCTCATCTCAGCGTTTGCCTTCCTCCTCGCAGTCATGACGGCGATGGGGCTGTTCGCCATCGACCAGATGGCCGAAGTCAACCGCACTTCAACCGAACTGCGCACGCGCTGGTTGCCTGCCTCGCAGAACCTTGGCGATATCCACGCCTACATTTCCCAATACCGCATCAAGCAGACCGACCTTGTCGCGGCACCTTCACCGCGTACCGAAAAGCTGGCCCGCAATGCCGGCGCGGTTATCGACGGCCTGATCGCGGACTACGGCAAGCTCGGGGTCGGTGGTGACCAGAAGGTTGCCTTCGACCAGTTTGCGACCGCCTGGCAGGCCTATGCTGCCCAGAGCGAGACGCTGTTCCAGAAGGCCAAGTCAGGCGACCCGACGACCAAGGATATGCTCGACGGCGAAACGCTGGATGCGTTCTACAACCTTGAAGACAATGTTCTTCGGCTGATCGAACTCAATACCAAGGGCGCATCGGCCGTGTCGGCGCGCAGCGATCGTCTGTTCGCCCGCTCGCGCACCTTCATGCTGGCAGCGATCGGTGCGGGGCTGGCCAGCGCGGTGATTCTGCTGGTGCTACTGATGCAGAACATTGCCCGCCCCCTCAACCGGATGAGCGATGCCGTCGGACGCTTGATCAGCGGAGACCACGCGGTTGCCGTGCCCGGCCTGTCGCGTTCGGACGAAATCGGCAACCTCGCGCGGGCACTCGATCGCTTCAAGGACCTGTTTGCTGCCGACCACGCGCGCGCTGAAGCGGAAAAGGAGCGCACCGCCGCCACGCAAGCGACGATCGCCGCGATCGGCGGAGGCCTTTCGGCACTCGCCCAGGGCGACCTTATGTATCGCGTCCCCGAGAATGGAACCGGGGAATTCGCCAAGCTTCACGCCGACTACAACGCAGCCGTTGCCGCACTGTCGGGCGTGCTGGGCCAGATCGCCGAAGGCTGCACCACGATCAAGCTTGGCACGACCGAGATTGCCGCTGCCGCGTCCGATCTTTCGGATCGCAGCGAGCAGCAGGCAAGTTCATTGGCCGAAACGGCGCGCACGCTCGCCGAATTCACCGGAACCGTGAAGATAACCGCCGACAATGCGCGCCAGACCAGCGGTCGGCTTGCCGTGGCGCGTGATACGGCCGGACGGGTCGAGGACATCGCCCGTCGTGCCGTCGATGCCATGCGCAGCATCGAGGAATCCTCGCGCCAGATGGCCGAGATCGTCAACGTGATCGATGGCATCGCCTTCCAGACCAACCTGCTTGCTCTCAACGCAGGCGTCGAAGCGGCGCGCGCCGGGGAATCCGGCAAGGGCTTCGCGGTGGTCGCCAACGAAGTGCGCGCCCTGGCGCAGCGATCGGCCGATGCGGCAAAGGACATCAAGGCGCTGATCGGTACCAGCACCGATCAGGTCGGCGGAGGCGTCTCGCTCGTCGAAAGCAGCGGCGACGCACTGCGCCAGATCGTCGGCGAAGTCGCTGCCGTGTCCAACCTTGTCGAGGAGATCGCCGAGGCTGCCGAGAAGCAGGCGACCGGCATTGCCGACATTTCCGCCATGGTCGCGGCGATGGACTCTTTCACCCAGCAGAATGCGGCAATGGTCGAGGAAACCTCGGCGGGTACGCGCAACCTGTCAGTCGAGACCGAAAGCCTGGTGCAGCAGGTGGCGCGCTTCCGCGTGGGCGCCGACGCCATGCGACGCTCCGATCCGGTCCAGCCGGTCCCGGCTGCGGTGCCGGCGCGGGCCTCCGCACATCCGCCTGTCGAGGCCTTTATCGAACCAGCGCCCGCTGCGCGGATCGCCTCGGTGCCCCGTACCCCGAGCTCGGGCTCCGCGCCGAGCTTCGAGGGAAGCGCCGCGCGCCAGCTCGACGCCGAAGATTGGTCCGAATTCTGACCCGCCCTTCATTTCAACCCAAGCCAGCCCAACGCCACCAAGGAACCCTGACATGACCAAGACAACGACCAAGATCTTCGGCGCGGCACTCGCCGCGCTGGCCATGATGCCACTGCCCGCAGCTGCGCAACCCGCCGCCTGGATTGCCCAAGTGGCGCGTGCCATCGCGGCCAAGCAGACTTATCCCCGCACGGCGCAGATGCGCGGCGAAGAAGGCACTGCCCGCGTGAAGGTGTTCATTTCGGCCAGCGGCGCCGTCGAAAAGACCGAACTGGTAGCTCCGTCTGGATCGTCGACGCTGGACCGGGAAGCGCTGGCGCTTCCTTCGCGCGCAGGCACGCTGCCGCCGCCCCCCGGTGGGGCGACCACCGTGACCGTTCCAATCACCTGGAAGCTGCTGTAAGCGACCCAGGCGATGGCGGCGGCGGAGTAACCTGGGCTCCGCCGCCGTCCATTTTTGCGATCAGTCAGGGATCAGCACCATCTTGAGCGCGCCGGCCTCTCGCGCCTCGAACAGGCGATAAGCCTCCTCGCCCCGCGACAGCGGCAGGCGATGGCTGATGTAGCGTTCCGGGTGCAGCCGTCCGGATTGCACCAGCGCAAACAGTGCGGGCAGTTCCTCGGGAACCGAACACGTGCCTGTACGGAACGTAAGCCCCTGCGCAAATGCGCGCTCCAGCGGGAAGGCGAAGCGGCGTGATTGCTGGACGCCGATCACCGACACCGTCCCGCGCGGCCGCACCAGCCGCAGTGCAAAATCGACTGTCTTGTCCTGCCCGACCACCTCGATCGCGCTGTCTAGCTTGCGCCCATGCGTGTCCTGCTTGATGCGATCCATCGCTTCGTCGGGATGAAGCGCGATCGCGCCGGATTGCTCCGCAAGCGCACGCCGTTCGGCAATGGGGTCGATCGCATAGACCACGTGCGCGCCCATCAGGTAGGCGCTGTCCACCGCCATCAGGCCGATGGGCCCGAGCCCCACCACAGCAACGCTCGATCCCGGCACGATGTCCGCCATGCGCGCGCCATACCAGGCGGTGGCAAGCGCATCAGTCATCATCAGGGCCTGTTCGGCGGTCACGCCATCAGGCATCTTTACCGCGTTGACGTCGCCCGCTGGCACGCGCACAGCTTCAGCCTGCGAGCCTTGGAGCTTGTTCGAAAGACCATAGCAGCCAGAAGCGTTGTTCTCGCAAAGATTGACGACACCCGACAGGCAATGGCGACACGCGCCGCATCCCACGGCCGCCGGGATCATGACCTTGTCCCCGCTCTTGAGCTGCTGCACGCCGCGGCCCACTTCGACGACTTCGCCGACCGCTTCATGGCCGACGCAGAAGCCGATGTCGTCCGAATAGCCATGGCCGTGATAGATGTGCAGGTCCGACCCGCAGATCGAACAGGCATCCACTTTCACGATGATGTCGCGGTCGGACTGGAGCACGGGATCGTCCATGCTCTCGTGGCGGATGTCCCGTTCGCCGTGGTAGCGTAGCGCCTTCATCGTCTCTTTTCCCTCAGATCGCGCGATCGCGCCCGGCCCAGAAGGGCTCGCGCAGCTTGCGCTTGAAAATCTTGCCCGAATCCTCGCGGGGCAGGCTGTCGGCGAAGTCGATCCGACGCGGCACCTTGTAGGCGGTGAGCACGCGGCGCAGGTCGGCCTTGAGATCGTCCTCGTGCAGGGCGATGCCCGGCATCGGCTGGACCACCGCCATGACGCTTTCGCCGAACTCCTCGTCGGGGATGCCGAACACCGCGCAATCGGCAACGCCGGGCAGCTTGTGCAGCTCCGCCTCTATCTCGGCGGGGTAGATGTTGGCGCCGCCCGAGATGATCATGTCGTTCTTGCGGTCGCACAAATAGAGGAACCCGTCGGCATCGAAGTAGCCGACGTCGCCGGGCGTGATGAGGCCGTATTTCTCCATCGCGGCCCGCTTTTCCGGCGCGTTCTGGTAGGTGAATTCGGTCGCGATCCGGCTCTTGCCGATGACTTCGCCGACAGTGCCCGGGGGCACGTCGTTGCCGTCCTCGTCGACGACGCGCACATCCACGCCGGGCATGACCCGGCCAACCGACCCTGGGTGCGACAGCCATTCCTCCGAGGTCAGGCTGGTCACGTTGCCCATCTCGGTCGAGCCGTAATATTCGTTGATGACCGGCCCCCACCATTCGATCATCGCGCGCTTGACCGGCGGCGGGCAGGGCGCGGCGGCATGGGTGATGAAGCGCAGCGAGGACAGATCGTACTGGCGTTTCACCTCATCGGGCAGGCGCAGCAGGCGGTTGAACATGATCGGCACCATGTTGAGGTGCGTGATCCTTTCGCGTTCGATCAGCGCCAGCAGCTCCTCGGCATCGAAGCGCGGCGTCACGACGACATTTGCGCCAAGCCGGATCGAGAAGGCCGAATGGGCGTTCGGCGCGGAATGGTAGACGGGTCCGATGACTGCCGTGACGATGCTTTCGGGCGGCGCACGGCCCTCGATCACATCCATATAGCCATAGGACCGGCCGAGCATGAGGGTGACGGCCTCGGCCTGTTCGGGCGAGGCGGGAGCGCGGCGCACGCCCTTGGGTCGGCCGGTCGTGCCCGAGGTATAGATGATCGAGGCGAGCGGCGGCAGGGGCTCGCCCTCGAACGGTGCGGCGGCGTCTACCATCCGGCCCCAGACGGGAAGCCCGGCGGGCAGGTCGATCTCGCCAAGGTGGTAGGCATTGCGAACCTCGGGCGGGGTTTCGACCACGATCACCTGCAGCCCTTCCGGGATGGCTTCGGCGATCGGCGGCAGCAGGTCCGCGTGGATCAGCATCAGCTTCACCCCGCTGTCGCGCAGCAGGTATCCGGCTTCGTCAGGGGTGTAGTGCCAGTTTACCGGTACCGGGTAGGCGCCAACGATGCCGGCGGCGAACGAAGCTTCGAAGTAAGCGAGATCGTTCCGCAGGTAGAACGCTACACCGTCTCCCGATCCGATGCCGGCTTGCTGCAGCACCGTGGCGGCCTTGCGGGCGCGCTCGTCGAACTGCGCCGGGCTCAGCGTGACATCGCCGCTCTTGATCCAGCCCATCATTTCTCTCCCGCCGTGGCCCGGGATTCCGGGTCTTGATCATGGAGCAAGGCAGACGGCCCGTAACCTCTGCCTTGCCCCCATACCGTCAGGTCAGCGTGCGTTGCTCTGCACGTATTCCTGGATCTTCTGCTTGCCGAGCTGGCTCATGTGCACTTCCTCGGGTCCGTCGGTCAGGCGGACGAAGCGATTGAGCGTGAAGAACGAGGCGACCGGCGTGTCGCCGCTCACGCCCATGCCGCCGTGCACCTGGATGGCCCGATCGCACACGGTCTGCGCCATGGTCGGAGCCACGACCTTGATCGCCGCGATCAGGTCCTTGGCGACCTTGTTGCCGAAGCGGTCCATGGCGTCGGCCGCCTTGAGCGTCAGCAGGCGGGCCATCTCGACCTCGCAGAAGCTGCGCGCAACATCCTGGCGAATGCTCGACTGGTCGGCGAGCTTCTTGCCGAAGGCGACACGGCTGTCAGCCCGGCGCGCCATGTATTCGAGCGCCCGCTGCGCTTGCCCGATCGAGCGCATGCAGTGATGGATGCGACCAGGCCCGAGGCGACCCTGCGCGATTTCGAATCCGCGGCCTTCGCCAAGCAACAGGTTCTCGGCCGGAACGCGCACGTTGTCGAACCGCAGCTCGCATTCGCCGCCGGGCGAGTTGTGCGAACCGAACACCGACAGATGGCGCACGATGGTGATGCCCGGGGTCTTGGGTTCGACCAGGATCTGCGAATGCTGGCTGTGGCGCGGTCCGTCGAAGCGGCTCTTGCCCATGACGATCCAGATGTCGCAACGCGGGTGCATGGCGTTCGAGATCCACCACTTGCGCCCGTTGAGCACGTACTCGTCGCCATCGCGAATGATCGACAGTTCAAGATTGGTGGCGTCCGAGGACGCGACCTGCGGCTCGGTCATGACGTAGGCAGAGCGAATCGTGCCGTCGAGCAGCGGCTTGAGCCACTTTTCCTGCTGTGCGGGAGTGCCAAACTTTGCGAGCACTTCCATGTTGCCGGTGTCGGGCGCCGAGCAGTTGAAGACCTGGCTCGAGAACGGCACGCGGCCAAAGATTTCGGCAAGCGGCGCATATTCGAGATTGGTCAGGCCGGGCGAGAATTCGCCATACTCGTGCGGGAGGAACAGGTTCCAAAGACCCTGCTCGCGCGCCTTTTCCTTCAGCGCTTCCATCCCGGGCCATTCCTTCCAGAGGTTGTCCTGGTTGGACACGAATTCGCCATAGGCCTTTTCATTGGGGTAGATGTGTTCATCCATGAAGGCTTCGACCTTGGCGATCAAATCCTTCACCTTGTCGGTATGTTCGAAAATCATTGCAGGTGCCTTTTTGAGAGAAATCAGAGAGAGAGGCCGCCATCGACCACGAGCGTGTGGCCGGTGACGTAGGATGCGAGCGGGGATGCAAGGAAGATTGCTGCCCCCGCCATGTCTTCAGGCGTTCCGGCGCGGCGCTGCGCAATGGCGGCAAGCGCACCTTCCAGACGCTGCGGGTTCTGCGTGGTGACCTTGGTCAGCTTGGTATCGACGAGACCGGGGGCAAGGCCGTTTACCCGGATTCCATCTGCCGCGTAGGCTTGGCCCAGCGTCTTGGTCAGGCTGATTGCCCCCGCTTTCGATGCGGCATAGGCGGGGTTGCCGATATTGGCCTTGAGACCGGAAATCGAGCTGACGATCACGATCGAGCCCTTTGTTTCCGAAAGGGCAACGCGGAACTTGCGCGAGCAGTGCATCAGGCTGTCGAGATTGACGGCCATCACGCGATCCCAGCCCGGGCGCTCGAACTCACCGCGCTTGTAGACCACGGTGCCCTGGCACAGGATCAGCACGTCGAGCCCGTCGAACGGGGCGGGCGCGGCCTCGATCGCGTCGGGATCACCCACATCGACGCAGGTGTAACCAAGGCCGGCCAGATCCGAGCCGTCCGCCGCATCATAGTCACCCGCATCGGCGCGCGTGCCCCAGACATGGACCTGCGCTCCGCGCAGGCGGAAGCCATGAGCAATGCCATTGCCGATGCCGCTTGAGCCCCCCACGACCAGCACCCGTTTGCCGGTAAAGTCGGTATCGTTGATCATTCGCAGCTCTTTCTTGCTTACCCGATGCGGCGCAGCGCGCGCTCGAACAGGTCGATGGTATGGGAGTGGAGGCGATCGCCGATTTCGCGCGGCGCCTTGCCCGCGCACGCGCGGGCGTTCGATCCTTCGAGAATGATGCCGAGCTTGTAGCAGGCGAGCACCGCGTACCAGTCGAAGTGGGCAAGGTCGCGCCCGGTCTGCTGGCCGTAGCGCGCGACCATCTCCTCGATCGTGGCGAAGCCTTCCCATGGCGTGATGGCGACGTCGGTGGCCCGGCGTACGCCGTCTTCGGGCCAGGTGGCGGCCAGCCAGCCCAGGTCCAGCAGCGGATCGCCAAGCGTGCACAATTCCCAGTCGACCACGGCGGCAAGTTCGCCGCTGTCGTGCCGGAACATCACATTGGCGAGGTGGAAATCACCATGGATCAGGCCGGGCTGGAATGTGGGTGGCATGTGGCTTTCAAGCCAACGCGCCACCTTGTCCACGCCGGGAATGGCCTGCGGTCCGGTCCAGCCGGCGAACTCCTCGTAGCTCTTGAGCTGAGCAGCCCAGCGTCCTACCTGACGGCCAAGCCAGCTGTCGACCTTGCCGAAATCGGCCAGCCCGACTGCTGCATAGTCAACCTTGCTCAGGGCAGCGATCGCATCGACCATGGCGAGCCCCATGCGGTGGCGCACGGCAGCATCGCCGGCATGGACGGGCTCGAGCCCTTGGGTCGCATTGAAGCCGTCGATCGGCTCCATGAGGTAGAACGCGGCACCCAGCACGTCATCCTCGGGGCAGGCGGCGATAAGCCCGGGGTGCGGCACATCGCTTCCGGCAAGCGCAGCCAGGACGCGGGCCTCGCGGCGCATGGTCTCGTTCGAATTTGCACGCAGGTGTGGCGGGGGGCGGCGCAGGACGTAGGTGCGCCCTGCACGGATGAAGCGCAGCAGGATGTTCTGTGTGCCGCCCGAAAGCGATTGCACCGCATCCAGCGGGCCAGAACCCAGCCCTCGGCTATCCATCCAGCCTCTCAGCGCCGTCAGGTCTACGCCCGGTATTGCGTCCTGCTCGATCACGCATCCTCCATCACCGGTTCGGTCTGCGCTGTTCGACGCGACCGAATCTGTTATCCAGATGGATAATGTGATTGACTTAAACCGCTGTCAAAGGGTATTTCGTGCCCATGGCAACCAGCGCTGCAGCATCACGGATCGATCCGGCAGAAATGCTGAAGGAAGCGGCCTTGCGGCTGTTTGCCGAGCACGGGGTGGAAGGTGTGACGGTCCGCCAGATTGCGGAACTTGCCGGGCAAAAGAACCACGCCGCAGTCGGTTATCATTTCGGATCGAAGGAAGCGCTCGTTCGCGCCGTGATTGCGCATGGGGCGCGCCTGATCGATGAGCTGCGCAATCATCACCTCGATCAACTTGAGGCGCGAGGCGGTCCGGAGACCCTGTTCGACGTGACTCGCTTGCTTGTGCAGACGTCGCTGCTGCCCGCCAATTCGCCCTGGAGCGATTGCTACAACCGCTTCGTCGTGGTGCTGCAGTTGTCCAACCGGCAACTGTTCATGGATGCGCTGGAAGGGCGCTGGAATTCGGGCTACCTGCGCTGCCTAGATCATGTGCGGCGGCTGCTGGCGCCGATGCCGCCAGCTATGGTCAATCAGCGGCTGCTGTTCATGGGCTCTTCGCTCGGCGGGATTCTCTCTGCGCGCGAAAGTCAGCTTGCAGATACCTCGCGCCCTCATCCGACGTGGACCGATCCCGCCACACTCGATGCCGTGGCGGCGGCGCTGGCGGCCATTCTCGAAAGCTAGCCGACGCGCGCTAGGTGCCCTCACCGACGATATCCGCCCACAAGATGCAAATACGGTCTGCATACCCGCTTTCCACGAGCGCGGGTTGGACATATCGCTGCGCCCATATCTTTCTGCCCTATGGGTTGGTATCGCCAGCGATCTGAATGACTGATCTTCCCCTTTTACGCGCGCCCCCCTTTCCAAGGCGTACGGCAACAGTCTCGCGCCACCCTAGCGCGGCCGTTCGGCCACCGGATGTATCGCTCGAACGCGTTCGGGCGGCGCGGGTGGGGGGGGCGTTCTGGGCTGTTCCGGCCAGACTGGAAAGCCCGCCGAGCGTTATCGTCCGCCCGGCGTCCGAGGCTGAAATCAGGACGCTTGCGACAGAGTTTGCCGGCGGTCAGGTGCTGTGGGCTGTTCCGTTACCCCTGCAGTCCTTCGCCACTCAGCTCTCGCGTAAAGAAGGTGGGGCTTGGTACGGGGATGTTGATCCCTGGTCGGTGCTCGATGCCGATCGCCTGCTGGTGGCGCATGGAGACGACGAGTGGGTGGCAATCGCCGCCATCATCGGCGCACCGGTCAGACTGCTGTCCGATGGCAAGCACGGGCGAAGGGGCGACAGCGCGGCCGAGCTGGCCGAAAGGGCGCGAGCGCTCCTGGGCCAGGTGGAATATCTCGACCCGTTCAACGGCGAAGCGGCCTCGATCGAGCAGGTGATCGACCAGCTGGCCGACTGGCGCCGCATCATCGAGGAAAACCGCGCCATTGCCGTGGCCTTTGGCATGGCCTGGTGGAAACGGCGGGAGATCGCGACATTCCTGTGGGTTCCCGAGCGAGCCATTTCCTTTGCCCGGCGCGCTTCGTCCGCAATCCGGCAGGCCGAACGCGCGGGCGGTGGAATCGCGATCTGGCCTTCGCGCGCGGCTGCCATCAGCAGGGTCGCGCCTGATCGGATGCCTCCTCTGGTGCGGGTCGAGGATGGCTTCGTCCGATCGGTCGGGCTGGGCAGCAACCTCGTCCCGCCATCGTCGGTCGTGGTCGACCAGCGGGGCATTCATTTCGACCCATCCGCCCCCAGTGATCTTGAGCACATCCTCGCAACACATGCCTTTCCCGAATCGCTTGTGACCCGCGCCGCCGCGCTGCGCCGCACGATCGTGAGCGCGCAGATCAGCAAGTACGCCGCCGCGGAGAGCGCCCCGCCACCACCGCGCCAGACCGGGCGGCGCCTGGTGCTGGTGCCGGCGCAAGTGGAAGACGACATGTCAGTCGTGGCAGGTGGCGGCGGCCTGTCGTCGAACCTCGAATTCCTGCGCCGCGTCAGGGCGATGGAGCCGGACGCCGAGATCTGGTTCCGCCCGCATCCCGACGTCGATGCCGGTCATCGCAAGGGCGCAGTTCCGGATGACAAGGTGCTCCGCCTTGCCGACAGGATCGTGCGCGAGCCTAGCATGGCTGTCTTGCTCGATGTCGTGGATGCGGTGCACGTCATCACCTCGCTCACCGGCTTCGAAGCGCTGTTAAGGGGGCGGCAGGTTACTTGTCATGGTACGCCTTTCTATGCCGGCTGGGGGCTGACGACAGATCTGGGTGATGTGCCCTCGCGCCGCGGGCGCGACCTTTCACTCGACCAGCTCGTCGCCGGCGTGCTGATCCTTTACCCCCGCTACCTTGATCCGGTGACGCATCTGCCCTGTCCTCCTGAAACGCTGATCGCCCGGATGGCCGCGCACCGGATGCCGAACTGGCTCGACTGGCTGCTGCCGGTCCGGCGGTGGCAGGGGCGCTTCATGGCAAAGCTCCGATGACGACGGTGATCCTCGACATTTCGCGCCTGATCTCGCGCATCCGTCATCACACGCCCTCCGGCGTCGACCGAGTAGAGATGGCCTATGCCCGTGGATTGCTGGAGCGCTATGGCGACAATCTGCACTTCGCTGCGGTCCACCCGCTAGGCTGGAAGGGGCGCGTGCCGCGCAACGCGGCGCTGGGCTATCTCGATTGGCTAGAGCGTTGCTGGCTGACGGGAAGCGATGAGACGCGGCAGCGTTCTCTCGCCTCGGTGATGCCTACGCTGCTGCGCCTGCGACCCCGACGGTCAAGAGAGCGAGCCGCAACCAACGTGCCGGTCTATGTGCAGGTTTCGCCGCATCATCTCACCCGGCCAAAGGCGGTCAAGGCCATGCTGGAGAGCGAGCGCGCATCCTTCCTGTGCATGGTGCATGACCTGATCCCGATCGAATATCCTGAATATGCGAGAGAGTCGGGCGCGCGGTTGCATCGCCTGCGCATGCAGACCGTCGCCGATTTGGCCGATGCGGTGATCGTAAATTCGGCCGCGACCGGCAGGTCGTTGGCATCTTTTGCGCAAGCAGCGGGCCGTGTGCCCAGCATCCATGTTGCCTTGCTCGGCACCGAGAAACTGCCCCAGGACATTGCGGCGCAGGCTGAAGCAAATGCTTCGGCAGCCCAAGCACAGCCCTATTTCGTCTGTGTCGGGACGATCGAGCCGCGCAAGAACCACCTGCTTCTGCTCAATCTCTGGCGGCGTATGGCTGAGACCTTGCCCCCACACGAGATTCCCCGCCTCGTGATCGTGGGACGCCGAGGCTGGGAGAACGAGCAGGTCCTCGACATGCTTGAGCGCTGCGCTGCGCTCCATCCCTACGTCGAAGAAATCAACGGATGCTCCGACGTTCGGCTCGCCAGCATTGTTCGCGGCGCGCGGGCGCTGCTCATGCCATCGTTCGCGGAAGGTTTTGGCATGCCGGTGGCAGAAGCGCTGGATGCGGGCGTGCCCGTCATCTGCAGCGATATCGCAGCCCATCGGGAAGTCGGTGGCGCCGTGCCGGACTACCTGGACCCGCTTGACGGGCCCGGCTGGATGACCCTGATCCGGGATCACGCCCGCGTTGGTGCGGCTGCCATCGCCCAACGCGCAAGGCTGGCGCAATGGCACGCCCCGACCTGGAATGAGCATCTGGACATCGTCGATCGGGCAATCGACCAGTTGGCCCTGTAAGACAAAGACCGCTAGCTGCCCTGCACGTGCAGGGGCGTCACTACGCGCTCGAGCGCTTTCGCTGAGACTTGATGGTCGAGCCGAACAGCTTGTCCCACAAAGGTGTGGTGATAGCGAAGTTGCCCGCCTCGCTGCCGTGGTGGTGCCGCATGTGATGGCGCTTCAGGACGTTGGCGATGCGCCCCTTCATTGGCCATTGATGACAGCCGAAGTGGATCACATCGTAAAACACGTATCCACTGATGAACCCAAGGAACAGCCACGTGCCGCTGGCACCAAGTGCCAGCACGCACAGCCCCCAGACGGCTGCCGCAATCGGAATGCTGACGATCGGCGGCATCAGATTGCGCAGCGGGTCGTTCGAATTGACGTGGTGATTGCCGTGAAGGACGAAGACCGCCGATCGGACAAACGCCACTTCCGAAGACCAGTGGAAGGCAAACCGGTGCATGGCATATTCGAACAGGCTCCACACCAGCACGCCCACGCAAAGCAGGGGCACGACCAAGAGGTCAAAGCCAGCGGTACTCAACCCGACCAATGCGATGACAGGCAGCGCAACTGCCCAAGTGGCACAAAATGCCGTGAGCGAAACGATGCTCAAGCGCTCCAGCGCCTCACTGCGGAAAAGCCGAAGGGCCCCGGATTGGTCATTGTGCAGCGCCATAATTTTCTCTGTCAACAAAACTAGCTCTCGAGTGTCAAGTAGTGGGCCGGCATATTTGATCCTGCAATTTGGCCATGTAGATCAATTTGGTTATAGTAAACTGAGGAATTGCGAGCGATTGCTGCGGTGCGACAGCGATTGTGGCGAGTATACACACTGGCCCAGCAATCTTAAGGGGCGATGCGATGAACAGCCCGCCTCTTTCCGACGCTGATTCCACCGCCTGCCGGAACGTCCTTATCGTCGGCGCATCCGGAGAAATTGGCGCGGCTATCGCCATCGATTACGCCAAGCGTGGTGCGCGCCTGTGCTTGTGGGGGCGCGATCCGGTCCGTTTGCTGAAGACGATCGAAGCCTGCATTGCCGCTGGCGCCGACGCGGTCAGCAGCCGGCTTCTGGATATAGAGGACGTGGCAGCGGCTTGTCAGGCGATCGTTGCTGACGATGCAGCGACGCCATTCGATTGTGCTGTGTTTGCGGCTGGCTTGGGCGATGTCAAAGGAGCTGGCCAAGTGATCGAAGCGGCTGATCAGGTGGCAAGGCTGGGCATCGTCAACTTTGTCGCCCCTGCTGCCATGGCGTCCGCGTTGGGTGAGGAAATGGCGATGCGGCAGGCGGGGCGCATCGTGCTGATCGGATCGGCAGCCGCGTTCCATGCGCTTCCTTTTGCCGCAGGCTACGCCGGATCGAAAGCGGGGCTGGCCCGGTTTGCTGATGCGTTGCGCATTGGATTGAAGCCTCATGGTGTGTCCGTCACAATGGTATCTCCAGGCTTTGTCGACACGGCTGCCGCACGGCGGGTACCGGGGCCCAAGCCGGGCATTCTCTCGCCCGAGGTCGCAGCCAACAGTATCGTCGCGGCAGCTGAAGAGGGTGTTGTGCATCTTGTTGTGCCCCGCACCTTTGTAATTCTTCGCCTCTTGGATCGCATGCTCCCTCGCGCCATGCGGGATCGCTTGTTGAGAGCTCTTGCACCGCAGGAGCGCTAGCGCGCCAAGGCGCTTTCGAAAATCGCCTGATGGAGACCAGCGGGGGTGAGCCCCACCGGCTGCGCTGCGGATAATCCGTCGTCGCCCCTGCTGCTCTGTGCGAGGTCGACGATGACATAGGGCGTATGCCGATCCCCTCCGGGTTGTACATGGCCGGGAATGCTCGGCCGGTGATCGCCGAAAAATACAAGAGTCACCGGCTGCTCGAGTCTATCCAGGCGTTCGATCAGGCTGCCGAGCATGGCATCGCCGTTCCGAACCAGCCGCAGATAACCTTCGCGAAGATCGCCGCCGCCTGCGTCCCATGGTCCGTGGTTCTCGATCGTGACAGCATAGATCAGCGTGGGGCCGATGGCCTCTTGCGCGAGATCGACGATTGCATCGGCGATGGCAGCGTCGCTCACATAGCGCCCTTCGCCTTCTCTCGGAGGCGCAAATCGCTCCTCTCCCACCAACTCGGCGAAACCCCCTGCCGTCAGGATTTCGGCTCGATTGTAGAAGCGCATGTCGTGCGGGTGAACGAACAGGCTGCGCCAATTGCCGGGCGCAAGCCGCGCGGGCAGCGCGAAGCTCGTCTCGCCGAGCGCGGTGAGGTAGGGATCGAAGCGCCTGAAGCCGAGCTGGCCTTCGCTTCTCCCGAAGATCACCCCGTATTCGGTGCGCATGGTGTAGGCGCCGAACCCGGACACGGCCAGATCACCCCACTGCCGTGCGCGACGCCGTGCCGCGACGAGGGACGGCAACGCGAGAGCGTTGTCGTCGAACAGTTCAACCGGGTCGGCAAACGATTCGCACTGGATCACCACGATCAGGCGGTTGTCCTGCGCAAAGGTGCTTCGGTCGATTGCGTGCAAGGGCGCCGGGTCGGGCGTCTGCCGCCACCTTACGGCATGCAGAAAGAGCGTCGCGATCAGGCCGTGGCGGGCCACATCGGCATCGGCATCAGGGTCCTGGGCGAGCCGCGCAACTGCCGGCAGCCGCAGCACGAGCGCAATCCCGATCGCGCTGCCGGCCGATATCGCGAGCCCCCAGACCCGCTCGGCCTGCGATCCGTGCAAGATCGCCCAGGCCAACAGAAGAAGGACCAGCGGCGCACAGACCAGCAAGGCAGACCTTTGCCATCGCGCGAGCGCGGAAAAGTAAAACTGCGGATGACGAAACACCGCGAACAGCAGGGCGAAATCGCTGAACAGCAGCGGCTCGCCCAGGACGCGGCGCTTCGCTGCCGAAACTGTCGCCAGCAGCGTGGCAAATCCCCCGACGATGATGGCCGCCCCGGTGGCCTTGCCGATCACCAGCATGAGCAGGCCCCATGCCGTCAGCACGAGAAGGCACAGAAGCGCGACACCTGCGGTGCTTCGCACAGCCGGGATCCTTCCGGTGAGGGTCGGACGAACACAGGCATCGGCGGTGAGGGCGACTGCAACGAGGACTGCGGACATCAACACTAAAGACAGCGACGTTGCTCCCACGCGGCGGCCGGGGCATTGCCACGGCGGTCTGGTGGCGCATTAACAACACACGTAAACCGAGTCATCGATTATTGCGTTCCGTTGAGGAAATACGCCGTCGACGAAGCCATTGCTTGCAGCTATGGCCGGGCGGATGTCTTTGGCTGATGCTGTCAATGTAGCTGCTTCATCGGATTATTCACGCAAGTCCGTGGCAGTTGGTTCAATTGCGCCGGAAAAGCGCCGGATCTTGCTGTTGCAGGGCCTGATGGGCCCCCTGTTTCGTCGGTTGGGACAAGGCCTCCGCGCCGCCGGGCACGAGGTTCACAAGGTGAACTTCAACGGGGGTGATCGGCTTTATTGGCGGCTGCCGAACGGAATCGACTATCGCGGCACGCTTGAAGCGTGGCCCGCTGTCTTCGCACAAATTCTTGCCGAGCGGCGTATCACGGACGTCATCCTATTCGGTGACTGTCGCCAGCATCACATTCGCGCGACGCGGATCTGTCGTGAACTCGGTGTTGCCGTCCACGTATTCGAGGAAGGGTACATCCGGCCGGACTGGGTCACGCTCGAACGTGAGGGTGTCAATGGCCACTCGAGCCTTCCCAGTGACCCGGAATGGTTCCGGTCGATGGCTGCCACCTTGCCTCCGGTGCCAGAGCACCGCCAGGTGCCGTCGTCCTTCCGCAGGCGCGCACTTGAAGGTTTGCTCTACAACATCGCTGACGTGACCACGCGCTGGTATTACTCGAACTGGGACAACCATCGCCCCTGGCCGCCCCTTGTCGAGGGCAAGGGCTGGGCCCGCAAGATTCTGCAGCGCAAGCAGAGAAATCTCGAAACGGAGCGGGTGTTCGCCAAGGTCGAATGCGCGCAGGCTGCGCCCTTTTTTCTTTTTCCGCTTCAGCTTGATTCTGATGCGCAGATCCTGCTGCATTCACCGTTCGGCGGCATGGCCGAGGCGCTGCGCACGGTAATCGCATCGTTTGCGCGCTTCGCTCCGTCTGAGACGAGGTTGCTGGTCAAGGAGCACCCTCTCGACAACTGGGTGCGCGACTGGCGCCGCACCACTTATCAAGTCGCCGAAGAATTCGGAGTCGCCGAGCGCATCGATTATCTGCCGGGCGGTGATATTGTACCAATTGCGCGCGCATCTCTCGGCATGGTGACGATCAACAGCACCAGCGGCACGCTGGGCCTCATGCTTGGCAAGCCCGTCGTCGTGCTTGGCAGCGCAATCTACGATGTGCCTGGTATTACCTGTCAGGACGGGCTCGATGCGTTCTGGGGCAACCCCGTTGCACCAGACCTCGAAGTGTTTGCTGCATTCCGCCGCGTGCTGATCGATCGCTGCCTGATACCCGGAGGCTTCTTTTCCGAAGAAGCGCTGGCGATGGTGGTGCGTCATGCCATCGCCCGTTTCGAAGGACATCCGATATTGCCAGAGTGATGTCGGTGGATTTGGTCCACGTCCGGTGAAATAGCGGCAAGCCGCTCTGCAGGTTGCCTACCGAAACTTCCTGTCATTCCGGCACGATATGGTCCTTCCACAGGATCGCGTCAGGCGGGGTGTGTGTCCTCATTGCCCGCGGGAAATAGCTGCTCCCACCTCCTTGTGAGGCGGGCTGCAACCAAGACCCAAGCCTCGGCTGCAACATAATTTTCTTGGGCCGGAAACCAATCTCGCACCGCGGCATTGAAGCTAAGTTTGATCGATCGAAATTTGCTCCATTATGGATTTTTTAGAGTAATCATCTCGGCAGTTACTTGAAATTTTAGTATCGCTTGTTGCCCTCATTCAGAGTACCAAGCAGTTAGCAAGCGCAGCATTGGGGCGAAATTCCCGCCTCAAAGGTTAGCCAAAGTTCGACCTGTTCGCCGCTTCGGATACGCTTTCCATAGCGTTCTCGTCTGGTTCGCAGGTCGTCCATTCCTATCGCTCCATCATCGATGATGGCGGTGCAGGTAAGTTAGGGCCAACGGATGGAAGCCGATCTCATCGCTCTCGAGGCCGGTCAAAAAGCCACGATCAGTCGTGGAGCCGAAGTTATTCGGATCGAGATCGAGGCTTTGCAGAAGCTCGAGCAATCGTTGAACCAGAACTTCGTTGAGGCCTGTCATACGATTCTTGACGCAAAGGGGCGAGTAATCGTCACCGGCATGGGGAAGTCCGGCCAGATCGGTCGCAAGGCTGCAGCGACCTTCTCCGCTACAGGAACGCCGTCGTTCTATGTCCATCCGGGAGAGGCAGCGCACGGTGACCTTGGCATGCTGGTGCCCGGCGACGTCCTACTGGTCATTTCAAACTCGGGCAGCACGACCGAGCTCCACTCCCTGCTGCGCCATGCCCGCGCGCTCGAAGTTCCGGTGATCGGCATCGCCTCGCGCCCTGAATCATTGGTCATGCGCCATGCAGACGTTCAACTCTGCCTGCCTAGAGCACGCGAAGCGTGCCATGCCAACATCGCGCCGACGACCTCGACAACCATGCAACTCGCGTTGTGCGATGCTCTCGCCATGGCGGTGATGGACATGCGGGGCTTCTCACAAGACGGCATGAAGCTTCTTCATCCAGGCGGCGCGATCGGACTGCGCCTGCTTCCGGTGCGAGACCTCATGCATGGCGCGAAATCGATGCCGTTGGTGACGCTAAATGCGCGGATGCCCGACGTGATCTCGGTCATGACGTCTCGCGGTTTCGGCATTGCCGGCATCGTCGACGAGCAGGGGGCCTTGCTCGGCGTCATCACCGACGGGGACTTGCGGCGCCATTTCGATGTGCTGGCCAACGTTACGGCCAAGGAGGTTATGACCGCAGCGCCCAAATGCCTTGATGGCGACATGAGCGCGGAGGCCGCGCTCGAAGTGCTGAACGACCTCAAGATTTCCGCGGCCTTCGTGGTTCAGGCAGACGATGATGGGGTGCGGGTTCCGGTAGGCATCATCCATATCCACGATTTCGTTCGCATCGGCCTCAATTGACGTTACCGATGGCGAATGCCGTTGCCATCTTTTGCCATCATCATCCCTGCGCGCTACGCGTCGAGCCGCTATCCCGGTAAACCGCTTGTCGCGCTGCGAGGCGCGAATGGGGAGGCGAAGACGCTGATCCGTCGCAGCTGGGAATGTGCCACGGCGGTTGAAGGTTGCACCGGTGTCTGGGTTGCAACCGACGATGACCGGATTGCTGACGAGGTGCGCAGCTTCGGCGGCAACGTCGTGATGACAGATTTGGGCTGTGCCAACGGCACCGAACGCTGTGCCGATGCCATCGCTCGGCTTGGTGACGTTGCTGAAGTGATCGTGAATTTGCAGGGCGATGCGCCGCTCTCGCCTGCGCATATCGTGCGCGACATGGTGGCAACTCTCGCCGCAGATCCGGCGCTGACCATGGTGACTCCGGCCGTTCGCTGTTCGCGAACGACCTACGCCCATCTCGCTGCCGATGCCGCCGAAGGGCGTGTCGGCGGCACGACGGTCGTATCCACCCGGAACAACCGGGCGCTCTACTTCTCGAAGCGCCTTATTCCCTACCTTCCGGTGGCAGCGGCAGAGGAGGAATTTCCGCCGATCAGCCTGCACCTGGGTCTTTATGCCTACCGCCCGCAGGCCCTGCGCGATTACAAGGCCGCATCGGCAAGCGCGCTTGAGCAGCTAGAAGGACTTGAGCAGTTGCGCTTCCTCGATCTGGGCCTTGCGGTCGGCCTGGTGCATCTCGATCCGCTGACCTGGGACGCCATCGAGCTGAACAATCCGAGCGATGTCCCTTCGATCGAGCGGATCCTAGCCGAACGCGGCATGGATTAAGGTAGGCGAAGCTGCCTCGAAAGCGGAGGCGCAGATCGGCTCGCCGGCTGAATCCTCAGCCCGTGACCAGCACCGGCAGCGACTTTGCCACGTCGTCGATAGCCTTCACCTGCGCTAGGAATGGCTCAAGCGTGTGGAGCGGCAAGGCGCACGGGCCGTCGCACTTTGCCTTGTCCGGATCGGGATGCGCTTCCAGGAACAGGCCAGCAATCCCCAGCGCCATTCCCGATCGGGCCAGCGCCGCCACCTGGCCCCGCCTGCCGTCCGCGCTGTCGGCACGGCCGCCCGGCTTCTGTAGCGCGTGGGTCACGTCGAAGACGACCGGCGCCATCGGCTTCATGATGTCCATGCCCAGCATGTCGACGACGAGGTTGTTGTAGCCGAAGCTGCTGCCGCGTTCGCACAGGATGATCTTCTCGTTCCCGGCTTCGGCGAACTTGCGCATGATGTGCCCCATTTCGTGCGGGGCAAGGAACTGCGGCTTCTTGATGTTGATCACCGCGTCGGTCTTCGCCATCGCCACGACCAGATCGGTCTGGCGCGCGAGGAAGGCCGGCAACTGGATGATATCGGCCACTTCCGCCACCGGCGCGGCCTGGTACGGTTCATGGACGTCGGTCAGGACGGGCACGCCGAACCGAGCCTTCACCGCAGCAAGTACCTCCAATCCGCGCTCGAGGCCCGGGCCGCGGAACGAGGTGATCGAGGACCGGTTGGCCTTGTCGAACGAGGCCTTGAAAACATAGGGGATGCCGAGCTTCGTCGTCACATCGACGAAGGACTGCGCCACCTCCATCACGATCGCTTCGTCTTCGATCACGTTCATGCCCCCGATGAGGACGAACGGACGATCGTTCGCGAAAACTATTTCGCTTCCCACTGCAACCTGCATGTCTCGACCTTGGCTTTCGGAAATGGCGCTCATCTCACCGGCGATGGCTGATGGAGCAGCCTGGCCGGAGGTGTCTTGCGTGAGAGGCTGCTCCCTTGGCAAGCAGAAGAAGCCGCCACGAAGAGGAGCATCTTCTTGCTTGAGCCACGGGCCTTCTCGTGCGGGCGATCGGCTGAACCTTTGGCACTGCCGATCACTGTTGGTTTGCGCGGTCAGCTTCTCCAGATGCCGCGCGTGTCGATCGTGCGCGTGCCGGCGCGGCGCTCGGGCCGGTTTTCGATGAACTGGCGGTGGTCCACCAGCAGCACCAGCACGTCCGCCGTCTCATACGCCTGCGCCATCGGCACGAGCGTGACGCCCTTGGCGGCAAGGTCGGCCGGAAGCTCGTCGATATAGGGATCGACCGCCCAGATGCCGTGCGGGAAGAACGGGGCGAGGTTGCCCACGATCTCCAGCGCGGGGCTCTGCCGCATGTCGTCGATGTTGGGCTTGAAGGTCAGCCCGAACGCCGCAACCTTTACCTCGCCCGCCTTGATCCCCTTTTTGGCGGCGACCTCATTCACCGCGGCCATGACCTTGCCCGTCACCCAATGCGGCTTGTGGTCGTTCACCTGCCGCGCGGTGTGGATCAGGCGTGCTTCCTCGGGCGTCTGCGACACGATGAACCACGGGTCCACGGCAATGCAGTGCCCGCCGACGCCCGCGCCAGGCTGCAGGATGTTCACCCGCGGGTGCCGGTTGGCTAGCGCGATCAACTCCCACACGCTGACGCCCAGCTTGTCGCAGATCAACGACAGCTCGTTGGCGAAGGCGATGTTCACGTCGCGAAAGGCGTTCTCGGTCAGCTTGCACATCTCGGCCGTGCGCGCGTCACTGATGACGCATTCCCCGCTTACGAACGTGCGATAAAGCGCCGCCGCCGCTTCGGAACAGCGCGGTGTCATCCCGCCGATCACCCGATCGTTGGCGACCAGTTCGCGCAGGATATGGCCCGGCAGTACCCGTTCAGGGCAATAGGCGATGCGAATGTCCGAAGCCTCGCCCGCCTGCTGCGGGAAGGTCAGGTCGGTGCGCGCCGCCGCCAGCCAGTCTGCCAGCTTTTCGGTCGCACCCACGGGGGAGGTGGATTCGAGCACCACGAGGTTGCCCGCCTTCAGCACTGGCGCGATTGCCTTGGCCACGGCCTCAATATGCGAAAGGTCGGGCTCGTGCTCGTCCTTGAACGGCGTCGGCACGGCTATGAGGAAGGCGTCGGCAGGTTCGGGCACGAGCGTGGCCCTCAGCTTTCCCTGAAATGTTGCCGCCTGCACCACCATGTCGAGATCGGGCTCGACGATGTGGATGCGGCCCTGATTGATCGTCTCGACCGCGCCGGCGTTGGTGTCCACGCCGATCACCTCGATCCCGCGCGATGCGAAAACCGCGGCGGTGGGCAGGCCGATGTATCCCAGCCCGATCACCGAGATGCGCTGTGGGCGCGCGTCCCGGCCGGCCTTGCCGACCGCGGCCGGCTGTCGCTTGACCGTCTTCATGCCCACTGCTCCAGCACCTTCCGTATCCGTTCGCACGCCTGGCCATCTCCATAGGGGTTGTGCGCAAAAGCCATGCGCCGATAGATGTCTTCGTCCTCGAGCAGTTCGCTCACGCCATCGACGATCTGGTCGATGCTGGTGCCGACCAGCCTGACCGTCCCGGCGCCGACCGCCTCGGGCCGCTCGGTGGTTTCGCGCATCACCAGCACCGGCTTGCCCAGCGCCGGGGCCTCTTCCTGGATACCACCCGAATCAGTCAGGATCAGGTGGCTCCGCGCCATCAAGGACACGAATGGCACGTATTCCTGCGGCTCGATCAGGTGGACGTTGCCTTTTCCAGCCAGGATCCGGCCGACCGGATCGCGCACCTGCGGGTTGAGATGCACTGGGTAGACGAAATCGACATCGGGATGCCGCGCCGCCAGCTGCGAGATGGCCTCGCAGATGCGTTCGAATCCGTCGCCGAAGTTTTCGCGTCGGTGCCCAGTGATCAGCACGGACCGCGCGTTCTCGCGCAGCAATCCCGAAAACCGGGAGGAGGCCTGCGCGGCAAGCGCGGCATCGGCTTCGAGCCGATTCTTGATGATCAGCAGCGCATCGATGACCGTGTTGCCGGTGACGTGGATGTCCGCGGCCGAGACGTTTTCTGCGAGCAGGTTGTCGCGCGACCTTTCCGTCGGCGCGAAGTGCAGGCTGGCGAGCGCGCCGGTCAGCTTGCGGTTCGCCTCTTCGGGCCAGGGCGAATAGAGGTTGCCCGTGCGCAGCCCCGCTTCGACATGGCCCACCGGGATCTGCTGGTAGAAACAGGTGAGCGTGGTGGCAAAGGTCGTCGAGGTGTCTCCATGGACCAGCACGATATCGGGGCGAAAGTCGGCCAGCGGTTCCGCCATCCGGTTCAGGATCGCGCTGGTAATGCCCGAAAGCGTCTGGCCCGGCTTCATTATGTCGAGATCGTAGTGCGGCACGATGTCGAAGATCGCCAGCACCTGGTCCAGCATTTCGCGATGTTGCGCCGTCACGCAGACGCGCGTCTCGAATCCCGCCGTGCCCGACAGCGCCCGAACCAGCGGCGCCATCTTGATCGCCTCTGGGCGAGTTCCGAAAACGATAAGGACTTTCAATGGCATAGGGCTTGGACGACTCGCGCGTTAACGGCAGCCTGATAGAGGATTAGTGTTAAATCCTCGGAAAGCCGCGGTTTACTTTGCGTCGATTTTCGTCTGCCCCTCGCGATTGGAGCGCGGGCGGGGCCAGCGGTCCGCGATCAGCCCGCGCCCGGCACCGTGAAATCGTGAATGTGGATCACACCCACCGGCCGGCCAAGATCTTCCCAATCGAAGGCGCTGTTGCCGGTGTCCACCACGAACAGCGCGGTTATCTTGCTTTCGGCGAGGACGGCCAGCGCATCGCCTGCCCGCGCGGCGATCGAAATGGTCTTGGGATTGCGCGTCATCACGTCGGCCGCGCAGGATGTCAGCAACGTGTCGACATGGCGCCTCAGGTCGCCGTCCGTGATGACCCCGATCAGGCGGCCATCGCCATCGATCACGCCGGCAATGCCGAGGCTCTTCTCGGTCATCGTCACCAGCACGTCGCGCATCGGCTGGTCGGGCGGAACCAGCGCCATGTGGTCCGCGCCGCGCATCACGTCGGTCACCGGCATCAGCCGCGCACTGATTGCGCCACCCGGGTGCAGCGCCTGCAAACCTTCGCGCGTCACGCCGCGCACCTGCATCGTCGTGATCGCCAGCGCGTCGCCAAGCGCCGCGGTCAGCGTAGTGGAGGTGGTGGGGGCAATGTTGGCCGGGCAGGCTTCCCGTGCCTTGGGCAGCAGCAGTCGCACGTCTGCGCGGCGCATCACCAATGTATCGACCGCCGAAGCAATACCGATGACCTTGCAGCCCAGTTTCGTCGCATGAGCCAGGATAGGGCGCAGTTCGGCAGTATTGCCTGAATTGGAGATCGCAAGAAGCGTGTCGCCGGCTACGATCATGCCAAGGTCGCCATGCGCTGCCTCTGCCGGGTGGATGAAGATCGCCGGCGTGCCCGTCGCGGCAAAGGTCGCTGCGATCTTGCGACCGATGTGTCCCGACTTGCCCATTCCGGTGACCACAACGCGCATCGACGTAGCAAGGATCAGGCGTACGGCTTCCGCGAAACTCTCGTCCAGCAGGTTGAAAGTCTGTCCAATGCCTTCGCTTCGGTCTGAATGACCGAACGTCCCCGGCTGATGAGTTCCACTGATGTCTGGGGAAGCTTTGCAGTAAATTTCTGGTCGTCTGGTGAAGGATCAGACTTTGCCGTATCCCGGTTTCTAGCCTGATTCAGCAGATTGCCCATCGCAGTACTGTCCGTGGTTAACAAATTACCGCCAATTTAAGACACAACTTTCGCTGCAATGCAACAAGATAGATTTCGGTATGGTTCCAAACCTTACAGTAAGGATGATATTTTTAAACCATCCCAAACGGACCCTTTCGCCGTCTACCCTCCGTCGAACGGATTGCGCGGGCCGACATCCTGCCAGGGCTGGCCGATCCAGCGCGACACCAAATCGCGCCCCTTCCAGTAGGCGTTGACGCGCCGCGAATTGATCGCCTGCGCCGCAGCATAGTCCGGCATGCCCGCCGGCACGAAAGGGTTGCCGCGCGAATAGGCCCAGATCTCGGTGCGGCGGGAAGGGCGCACCGATGGCCCGCGCGCATGGAAGCCGAACGTGTCGGCCACCACCAGCGTGTTGGCGGGCACGGCAAAGCGCATCGGCCCCGGCAGGCCCATTTCGGCAAGGTCATCCTCCTGCACCCGGAACGAACCGCGCGCGGTAAGCCGTTCGGCTTCGGGCGCCGCAAGGCTCATGCGCTTTTCCCAGGCGAGCCGCTGTTCGGTCAACCGGTGCGAGCCGGGAACATAAGTCAGCGGCCCTTCGTCCTCCGGCACGTCGTCGAGGAACAGCCAAGCCTTGGCCGAGGGTTGGAACGCATCGGCATGCAGTCGCAGTTGCGGGTCGGTCTGCGCGGTCCGCTCTCCATCGCCACGACGCGCCAGGATGGTCTGGACGTACGAGACGGGCTCGACATCGAAGCTCGAGACATAGCGGATCAGCGCCTGCCATTCGGGATGCAGCGATAGCGCGCGCAGTTCGGGGATTGCCGCCAGCAGCGCCGGATCGAGCGCAAAACGGCGCGTCACCGCATCGCCCTGCACCATGTCGCGGCATGGCCCCTGCCACGCGGCCAGGCCTTCGTGAAGGCGCGCGAACACCGCCGGCGGCAGGAAGTTGCGGCGCATGACGAAGCCGTCGCGGGCAAACGCCTCGCGGTCTTCGGCCCTTACGCGCGGAGCGACGCGCGCGCGCCGTCGGGCGGCCATGGCGTGCGCGGCACGTACCCTCGCCACGTGCAGACCCGCCTCGTTCAGCCGTCGCGATCCGATCAAGGGGTGGTCGATGAAGCTCTTGGCCCCGGTTGCCAGCGTGGCGGTCCACCATGGCATCAGCAGTATCGTTCGCAAAAGACCGGTCATCGCGCGGTGATGCCCGCAGCATGGGTCCGGCGCAACGCGATTTGCCGCAGCTAACGGACTTTACGTCGCACAAGTCGATGGCCTAGGCGGCGTGGACAAATTCCACAGCGCCACGGCTGGAGGCAAAAAGCGCCAGCGCGAGAAGGCGAGGCGGAGCAATATCGGGAATATTGCGAGCCGAGCCGACGCTGCGATGGCGCTTTTTGGTCCAGCCCCAAGGGGTTTCCCTGGTGAAGGCCCCGGCGGCGTCACTCGGCCTTGATGGAGGCCCACTCCACCTGCGGCCTCGCTCCTTGCCGGGGCCTTCAGCAGGGAAACCGTGGCGTTGCGGAATTTGTCCACGCCGCCTAGAGCGGCCATGGCGTCGGCGCGCAATTCTCCAGCCCCGACGGGGACGGAGCGCATACGTGGCGATACTCGTGACCGGCAACGCCGGCTTCATCGGCTTTCACACCGCCAGGACCCTGCTCGAACGCGGCGACGATGTCGTCGGGCTCGACGTGGTGAACGACTACTACGATCCCGCGATCAAGGAAGCGCGCCTGCGCATCCTCGAGGAAACGGCGCGGCGCACCAATGCGTCCTACACCTTCGTGCGCGCCAATCTCGCCGATCGGGCGGTGGTCGAAGACACCTTCGCCCGCAACGATATCCGCAAGGTGGTCAATCTCGCGGCGCAGGCCGGAGTGCGTTATTCGATCGAGAACCCGCACGCCTATGTCGAAAGCAACATCGTCGGCTTCACCAACATCCTCGAAGCCTGTCGCCACGGCGGGGTAGAACACCTCGTCTATGCCTCGACCAGCTCGGTCTACGGCGCGAACAAGGCGATGCCGTTCAGCGAGCACGTCGGGGTCGACCACCCGCTGCAGTTCTATGCCGCGACCAAGAAGGCGAACGAGCTGATGGCGCACAGCTACAGCCATCTCTACCGCCTGCCGACCACGGGCCTGCGCTTCTTTACCGTCTATGGACCGTGGGGGCGGCCAGACATGGCGCTGTTCCTGTTTGCCAGGAACATCATCGCCGGCAAGCCGATCGATGTGTTCAACTATGGCAACCACACTCGCGATTTCACCTTCGTTACCGACATCGTCGAAGGCGTGATCCGGGCGCTGGACAAGCCGGCGCAGCCCGATCCGGCGTGGGATGCCCGCAACCCCGATCCGGCCACGAGCAATGCGCCCTACCGGATCTACAACATCGGCAACAACGCACCGGTCAAGCTGACCGAATATATTGAGGCGCTCGAAGAGGCGATCGGCCGCAAGGCGGAGCGCAACCTGCTGCCGCTTCAGGCGGGCGACGTTCCCGATACCTTTGCCGACGTTTCCGACCTGGAGCGCGATCTGGGCTACAAGCCGCGCACCAGCGTGCGCGACGGCGTTGCCGCCTTCGTCGACTGGTATCGCCAATATCACGGTCTTGCCTGACGCTACCCGTCGCGGCGGGCGGCGTCAGCGCTGGTTCGCCGATCAGGCGGCGCGCGTTGTCCGGCCCATCGCGCTCAGCGCGTTCTTCAGCGCATCGAGGCTTACCGGCTTGACCAGCAGCGGCGCATCGGGGGTTTCGTCGGTATCCTCGAGCGAAGCATGCCCGCTCAGGTAATAGAACGGCGTGCCTTGTTCCTGCAGCCTGCGGGCCACCGGCGCAGAAGTGGTGTCGCGCCCCAGCGAAAAATCGAGCAGCGCACAATCGATGGGGTTGCTGTCCAGCACAGCCAGCGCCTGATCGACAGTCGCGGCGGATGTGACGGATTCATGGCCCAGATCGGCGAGGCTTTCCTCGAGCAGCATGGCCAGCAAGGGTTCGTCTTCGACGACGAGTATCTTCATATTCTTCCTAACCGGGCGAAAGCCCACCACGACTGTGGCCCCTTCCGGCCCTAAGCGGTATATCACAGTACACTATTGCTCAGGATATTAACCCGGTTTGGTCCGTTGCAGCAAACCGCACATCGCATTTTCCGCAGATTGAGTCCGATCCGGTCTGTTCAGAGTGAAAAAATCGTCTTCTCATAGTGAGTTGGTTCAGGCGGCCGAACCCGATTCGTTTTCGGCGCCCAACGCCTTTGCCAGCGCGGACCAGTTGGGGCGACGCCCCCGCGCCGTGGCTTTTGCTCTTGTCGTCATCGTTCACTTCGGACTCGCGCTTATCGTGTTGCGCGGATTGAGCGCGGCAGGGTTGTTGCCCGAACCTGCGCGGTCGGTGCTGGTGGCAACCGATGTCGCGCTTGTCGAACCCGCGCCCAGCCCCACGCCGACCCCAAGCGCAACGCCTGTGACCTCGCGGCAGGAGCAGGGCAGGGAGGGCGCAGCAGCGCGCAAGGCCAAGGCGACGCAGGTCGTCGCGCCAAAGCCCCGCCTGCCTGTATCCTCTCCGGTCAACGCCGCGCCGGCTGCCTCCACCGGCAACGATACCCGGTCAGGCGCCAGCGCGGCAGGCGATGCCACCGGGGGCGGTTCGGCCGGCGCCGGCACGGGCAGCGGTGGTACGGGCAATGGTGCGGGTGGACGGTATGTCGCCACGCGGCCAGTCAAGGTCGCCGGCGATATCACCTCGGCGCGCGATTATCCGCGCGAAGGGCGCGATGGCCGGATCGGGCGCAGCGTGGTGATCCTGCTGACGGTTGGAACCGATGGGCGGGTCGCCGGTTGCAGGGTCTATCGGCCCAGCGGCGATCCTTCCGCCGATGCCATCACCTGCAAGCTCGCCACGGACCGCTTCCGCTTCCGGCCGGCCCTCGATCAGAACGGTGTTCCCGTCGAAGCGACCTTCGGCTGGGAGCAGCGCTGGTTCGCGCCCTGATTGCTGCACAAGCGAGCAATATGTCTTTTGTTTCAACCCTTGAAATGAAGGATAAATGCGACAAAATCTCCATGAGGAAGCCAAATCTTGCTGCATCGCGGCGCAACTGAATCGCGTTTGCGGCGTTTGGTTCATCGTACGCACAGTTTCTGGACATTCGGGGCCTGCTATCGATGACGATCGAACATCACATTGCTTTCGGCCGCCAGCGCCAGCTGACCGGCTCTGCGGCCGTTCTGCCTTTCTTTGCCGAATCGCCCGCCAACATCCCCCAGGCTGTCGCCCAGCCCCTGCGTCTGGCGCTGATCGGCGGGTTCCGCCCGCGCAAGTGCGGGATCGCCACCTTCACCACCGACCTGTTCGAACAGATCGGTCTGCATCGCAGTGACGTATCGGTCGATCTCCATGTGATCGACAGCCCCAGCGACCCGCACGCCTATCCCGACGCGCGCAGCGTGATCCGCGCCGATTCGGTTGAGGACTACCGGATCGCCGCGCGCCGCATCAACGAAGACGGCGTGGATGCGGTCTGGCTTCAGCATGAATACGGCATCTTCGGTGGTGAGGCTGGCGACATGGTGCTCGATCTGATCGATCGAGTCGCCGCGCCGCTGATCGTCACGCTCCACACCGTCCTGGCGGAACCGAGCGCCGACCAGCGCCGCGTGCTTGATCACATCCTGCGTCGCGCCAGCCGGATCATGGTGATGAGCCGGCATTCCTGTGGGCTTCTCGCGCGGGAATATGGCGTCGATCCGGCGCGCATCGCGGTGATCCCGCATGGCGCCCCCGATCGGCCCTTCGGCCGCACCGAAGCCTTCAAGGCCCGCCTCGGCCTGTCGGATCGCCCGGTGATGATGACATTCGGCTTGCTGGGCCCGGGCAAGGGGCTCGAAACGATGATCGAGGCGCTGCCCGCGATCGTTTCGGAGCATCCGCAAGCGATCTATCGGATCGTCGGCGCCACGCACCCCAACCTCGTCGCCAGCGAAGGCGAAGCCTATCGCGACCGCCTGGTCGCGCTCGCCGAAAAGCTTGGCGTTGCCGGCAACATCGTGTGGGACAACCGCTTCCTCGACACCGATGAACTGCTCGACGCGATCGAGGCTTGCGACATCTATGTCACGCCCTATCCCAACCTCCAGCAGTCGACATCGGGCACGCTCAGCTATGCCGTCGCGCTGGGCAAGGCGGTCGTGTCCACCCCTTACGTCCATGCGACCGAACTGCTGTCCGATGACGTCGGCATGCTCGTGCCGCCGCGTTCGGCAGACGCGCTGGCCGATGCGGTCAACGCGCTGCTCGGCGATCCTGACCGGCTTTCGGCGATGCAGCGCCGCGCCTACGCCCGCGGTCGCGAAACGATCTGGCCCCGCTTTGCCGAAGCCACCGCCGGCCTGGTCGAGGACGTGGCCGTCGCCAGCGTGAAGCCGGCCAACGTGCTTGCCACGCCCGGCTTTACCGGCGTACGGGCGATGAGCGACGATACCGGCATGTACCAGCATGCCATCGGCATCGTCCCCGATCGCCGCCACGGCTACTGCATAGACGACAACGTCCGCGCGCTGATCCTGATGGGCGAGGCGGACGCGGTGCCGCTGGCCGAACGCCAGCGCTGGGCCACGGTCTACGCCTCCTTCATCCAGTATGCCTGGAACCCTGACGAGCGCCGCTTCCGCAACTTCATGGCGTTCGACCGGACGTGGTGCGAAAGCATCGGTTCGGAAGACAGCAACGGCCGCACCCTGTGGGCGCTGGGCCACGCCATCGGCCACGCGCCCGATGCGGGCCTGCGGGCCTGGGCGCGCCAGTGGTTCGATATAGCCGCCGGCCCGCTGTCCGAGGTGTCCTATCCGCGCGCCACGGCCTTCACCATGCTCGGCGCGATCGAGGCGCTCAAGGTTCTGCCCGACGATGCACAGGCGCGGGACATCGTGCTGCGCGGCGCGGACATGCTGCACCGCCTGCTTCAGGCCGAGCGCCGGCCCGACTGGGCCTGGTTCGAAACCGTTCTCGGCTATGACAACCCGCGCATGCCGCAGGCGCTGATCGAGGCGGCGCGGCTGATGGATCGGCCCGATTGGCTCGAAAGCGGGCTCGATTCGCTGCGCTTCATCTGCCGCCAGCAGATTTCCGCCAGCGGCCGCTTCCGCGCAATCGGGTCGGAAACCTTCCACCGCCCGTTCGAATCGATGCCGTTCGACCAGCAACCGCTCGAAGCCTGGGCTGCAATCGATGCCTGCGCCGTCGCCTGGGATGCGACTGGCGACAAGGCCTGGCTCGATCATGCGGAGGCTGCCTACCGCTGGTATCTTGGCGAAAACGACCGCGGCGTTGCTCTGGGCGATATCGCTTCGGGCCGTTGCCGTGATGGCATTACACCCCAGGGCGCGAACGAGAATTGCGGCGCGGAATCGATTCTGGCATTCCAGCTTTCATATTACGCGATGCAGGCGCTGGCCCGGCGCGCACGGCCAAGGGGCCGTCCGACCGAAACGGCACGAATCCTGGGGAGTGCACTTGTCGACCGACCGCAGCAGGACGCACACCAGCTTGCGAATTCTTGACGAACGTCTGCATGCCGATCCTTCGCGGGTAGTCCTGCGGCCATTCCATCTGGGATGGTCGTCGGACACCGCGCAAGGATCGCGCCCGGCGCGCCTCGTTGCCGACATTCTTGCCCTTCCGCACAGGGAGGCGGCGGAGGAGTACGTGCGCGTGCTCGCCGATTTCGAGGAGCGTCATTGGCAGACCGAGCAGCTTTTCCTCGAACGCTATAGCGAAGTGGAGGAACGCCTCTGCCTTGATGGCGATGCGATCGACACTGTCCGCAAGAAGCTGATCGGCGCCTATTTCTGCCATGAATACACTTATGCCGCCGCCGCGCTGATGAACCCCAGCGTGGTGCCGCATCCCGATCAGTCGGGCATGACCGGCGGCGCTGTCCGCTTCGTGATGAGCTTGCGCGCGGTGGGCGAGGGTCACATCAGCTCGATCGTGTTCCGCGAAGGCATCGCCCATGCCGACGGCACCTTCCAGCTCTGGCCGCAGAGCCACTTCGCCACCGCGATGGGAATCGACGATACCTCGTTGGTCGACGCCGACAGTGCCGTCACCGTGCACCGGCATGCCGAGTCCAGCCTGTCCAACTCGGTGATCTTTCCGATCACCGAACAACAGAAGGGCGGGCTCGAGGACTTGCGGCTGGTGCGCTTCGATCATGGGGCCGGCGATTTCGAATGGGTGGGCACCTATACCGCCTATTCGGGCAGCTCGATCCGCTCCGAACTGCTGCGCACCCGCGATTTTCGCGAATTCGTGCTCGAACCGATCGAAGGCCGCGCTGGACGGAACAAGGGCATGGCGCTGTTCCCGCAGAAGGTGAACGGCCGCTACTGCATGGTCGGGCGGCAGGATGGGAAGAACCTGTTCCTGATGTATTCGGACCGGCTCGATTGCTGGGACGATGACGGCGTCCTGCTGATGGAGCCGAAGTACCCTTGGGAATTCGTCCAGATCGGCAATTGCGGTGCTCCGATCCTCACCGAAGCGGGTTGGCTCCTGCTAACCCACGGCGTTGGCGCGATGCGCAAGTACGCGCTCGGCTGCGCCCTGCTCGATCGCGACGATCCGTCGAAGGTGATCGCTCGCAGTCGCACACCCTTGTTGACCGCGATCGATGCCGACCGTTTCGGATATGTCCCGAATGTGGTCTACACCTGTGGCGCTTTGAAGGTGGGCGAAACGCTGCTGGTTCCCTATGGTATCTCCGACAGTGCCGTCGGGTTCGCCACGACGACAATCGCGGAAATTTTGCAACTGATGGAATAACCCTCTGATTTTTCAGAAGGGTATGCGTGGAAAAAGACGGGATTTCATGAACGACATCATTCCGGTTGTGCTCTGCGGTGGTAGCGGAACGCGCCTTTGGCCCCGCTCGCGCAAGGCCAAGCCCAAGCCTTTCCTGCCGCTGGTCGGCGATTCCACCCTGTTCGAAGCCACCGTGCTGCGCTGCGACAAGGCTGCCGGTTTCGGCGATCCGGTGATCGTCACCGGTGCCGCCCATCTCGAACATGTCGAAGAACAGCTGCCCGACCGGGCGAGCACGCAGATCATCGTCGAGCCTGAAGGCAAGAACACCGCCGCCGCCATCGCGCTCGCCGCGCTGCGCCTGCCCGAAGACGCGGTCATGCTGGTCTGCCCCAGCGATCATCACATCGGCGATTGCGATGCCTTCCAATCCGCCGCGCGCGAAGCCGCCGCGCTCGCCGCGAACGGCTGGCTGGTCTCGTTCGGCATCGCGCCGACCGCGCCCGAAACCGGCTTCGGTTATCTCAAGCGCGGCGAGGCGATCGAGGGCACGGCCGGCGCCCGCGTCGAGAAGTTCGTCGAAAAGCCCGATCTCGACCGCGCGCTCGAATTCCTCAGCCACGGCGGCTATTCGTGGAACGGCGGCATCTTCGCCTTCCGCGCCGGCACGTTCCTCGATGAGCTCAAGGCCCACCGCCCGGCCATCCACGACGCGGTCAAGGCTTCGGTCGATGCGGGCAGCGCCGATGGGATGCGCTTCCATCCCGATCCCGCCGCCTTCGCCAGGATCGAAAGCGAATCCGTCGATTACGCGGTGATGGAGAACACCAGCCGCGCCGCGATGGTCCCCGCCGTCATGGCCTGGTCCGATATCGGCAACTGGCAGGCGCTGCACGAAGCGCTCGACCGCGACGAAGCGGGCAACGCGGTGAAGGGCCCTGCCGAACTCAAGGACTGCACCAACGTCCTCGTCCATTCCGACGGCCCGCGCGTCAATGTCGTCGGCGCCTCGAACCTGATCGTTGTGGTCGACAAGGACGAAGTGCTGGTCTGCACGCCCGAGGGCGCTCAACTCGTCGGCAAGCTGCACGGCGCCGCCAATCAGTGAGGGGCCAGTGAGCAAGCTTCCCATCCGCACCGTCGAAAAGCCCTGGGGCAAGGACGTCCTGCCCGCGCCCTTCGTCGCGCCCGAAGGCCAGCGGATCGGGGAGATCTGGTTCGAACCGCCGGCCGATGTGCCCTCGCTGCTGGTCAAGTACATCTTCACCAGCGAAAAGCTTTCGGTCCAGGTCCATCCCAGCGACGAACAGGCCGCTGCTTCGGGCGAAACCGAGGCCACCGGCTATGGCGGCAAGGAAGAATGCTGGCTGGTGATCGATGCCGAACCCGGCGCCACGCTCGGCGTCGGCTTCACCGGGCCGGTCGATGCTGAAACCATGCGCGCCGCCGCGCTCGATGGCAGCATCGAGGACATGCTGGTCTGGCACCCGGTCAAGCCCGGCGATTTCTTCTACATCCCGGCGAACACCGTCCACGCCATCGGCGCGGGCGTCTCGCTGATCGAGATCCAGCAGAACTCGGACATCACCTACCGCCTTTACGACTACGGCCGCCCGCGCGAACTCCATCTCGACAAGGGCATTGCCGTGTCGAAGGGCGAAAAGCTCGATCCTGCCTTGCGCAAGCACATTCCCGCGCACGGCACCGTCGAACTCGCCAGTGGCAAGTACTTCACCGCTCATCGCGTCGAAGGCCTGCCCGACGACGTATTGCGCGCCGCCTATGCGGGGCCCCTGCTGGTCATCCCGCGCGAAGGCGAAGTGCGCCTTGGCGACGATGTGCTCCAGCCCGGCGACTGCGCATCGGCCCCCGGCCTCGACGCGCTGACACTTCCCGCAGACGGCCAGTACATCCTCGTCCGCGCCGCCTGACCGGCCAACGCGCACTCAGCCAATCCCCGTCCGCCCTGAGCTTGTCGAAGGGCTGCTCTTCACTTGCGCCGGTGCACAAGGCCCAAAGGACAAGGACGGTCCTTCGACAGGCTCAGGACAGACGGGATTCGATGGGGAGCACCGGTCCAAGATCGGCCAGAGGCTTCCAGCCCTTCCGTGCCATCCTCATTCGTATCCGCAACCCTTGCGAAGCCGTGCATTTGCGGCAAAACGTGAAGGCATGATCGCCCAGACCATCCAGCTGGCATTGGCGCCGGTGTTCGTCCTCGTCGCCATCGGCAATATCATGAACATCCTCACCACCCGGCTTGGTCGCGTCGTCGATCGCTCGCGCACGCTGCAGCAGCTTCACGCCGACACGACCGGCGAAGCGCACGATGCCGTGGTGATAGAGATCCGCTATGTCGATCGCCGTATCCAGCTGATCGGCCACGCACTGCTGCTGCTGGTGTTGAGCGGCATCGCCATCGGCATCACCGTGGGCACGCTGTTCGTGGGCGAAATGGCGGGCCGTGAATTCCGCACCGCCACCGGCATCAGCTTCTTCATCGCCATCGCGCTGCTGATGGTGGCGCTGATCTACCTGCTGCTCGAAACGCGGCTGGTGTCGAGCACGCTCCGCCTGCCGCAGGCGCTGCTAGAACTGCACCGCCGCGACATCTGATACCCGCCGCGTCAGCGCAGCAGCTTGTCGCCCTTTTCGCGGATCGCACCTTCGATCATGCCCCGCGCAAAGCCGAGCCCTGCGGGGATCTCGACGTCGAACTCGATCGCCTTGTCCTGGATTTCCAGCGCGCAGGGGATGGCAAAGCCCATCGCGCTGACGTCCATCTTCAGGTGGTCCTCGTCCAGCCAGGTCATCTGGATCGACACCGCCCCGCCCAGCATGTCCGAAGCCTTGCCCTCGGCCTCGCCAGCGCGGGCGTGCAGGCGGCGGCGGACTTCTTCCTTGCCGAGCGTATGGGGGATCGAAATCTTCACGACGGTTCCTTGGGGGCTGCCAGTTGCGGCGCGGCTTCAAGCCCTTCGCCGTACTTGTAGTCAAGATAGCGCCCGCGCACGGCCAGCGCGTCGAGGTCGCCCGCGGCCAGATTGCGGCTGATCTCGTCGATTTCCTGGCTGATCTTGCCAAGGCCGTCGACCAGCTGCTCGTCGGCATCGCGGCCGCCGCGCTGCTCTTTGCGCAAGTGCGGCGGGATCTTGCGCCAGCTTTCGACCATGCCGGGCAGGTGCTCGCCCACTAGCCGCCGCACTTCGCCGACCGGCGCCAGCGACCCGTCCAGCCCTTCGAGCTGAACCCCCAGCCCATCCAGCTGCACGCCGATGCGGTCGACCAATGACACCGCCGGCGCGGGCAGGGCCGGGCGCTGCGCTTCGAGCCACAGCTCGGTTCGCGCCACCAGCGTGCGCGCATCGCCCGTGTTGAGCGAGGCAAGGTCGGGCACTTTCAACCGGGGATAGGTCGAAAAGAACCAGATCGCCGCCAGCACGGCGAAGAACGTCACGACCAGCCCCGTAAAGCCGATCCCGTCGATCACCAGCCCGGCGACCATCGCGCCCAGCAGCACCACCGAAACCGCCATGGCCACGCGCGCCACCTTGCGGCCGATGTGCCGCCTGCGCACTTCGGCAGAACGCTGTCCGATCGCGCGGCCGGTTACCCGCCGCCCGCCCTCGCGCTGGCGCACCAGCGACTGGCGCGCCTCGGCCAGGATGCGGTCACTCTGCGAAGCGCTCATCAGCCCTCCAGCGACAGCAGCGGCGATGTTTCAGGGCCGCCAAGCGACTTCGCTTGCGCCGCGCCTTCGGCCCGCGCGATATAGCCCTTCGATTTCTCGACTTCGCCCGAAAGCGTGTCCACGGTCTGCTTCATCGCGTCCAGCGCCTTCAGCTTGAACGTGTCGATCGTGTCCATCGTGTCGTAGATGTTCTGGAACGCGCGCTGCAGCGTCTCCATCGGGATGGTGCTCGACGCCGCCATCTCGTGGATCTTGCCGGTGTTCTCGCGCAGCAGCTTGCCGGTGCTGTCGATGATGTTGGCGGTGGTGGTGTTGAGCGCGGTGATCTGCGCCAGCACCAGCCGCTGGTTGGTCATCGCCTGCGCCACGGTCACTGCCGTGCGCAGCGCCGCCACGGTGGTCGTGCTGGCGCGGTCGACGCCCTTGACCAGTTCGACGTTGTTCTTCTTGACCAGATCGAGCGCCAGGTAGCCCTGCACCGTCACTGCCATCTGCGTCAGCAGGTCCTGCGTGCGCTGGCGGGTATAGAACAGCGCGCTCTCGCGGATCGCCTTGGCCTTGGCCGGATCGCTGTGGTCAAGATCGAGCGCCGCATCCTCCAGCCGCTGGTCCAGCACCTTGGAGATGTGGATCATCTGCTCCAGGTTGCCCATCGCCTCCCACAGCTTCTGCCGTTCGACGTCGATGGCGGCATTGTCCATCAGCAGCTCGTCCTTGCCGGACGCGAGCCGTTCGAGGATCGCCTTGATGTGCCCCTGCGCCGATGTGTAGCCGTCGAAATAGCGCTTCAGCTTGTTGCCGAAGGGCAGGATGCCCAGGAACTTGCGGCCTGAAGACAGGTTGCCCTGCCGGCCGGGATCGAGGTCCTCCACCGTGCGGCGTAGCGCGGCAAGGTCCGCGCCCACGCCCGTGTCCTTGTCCATCGCGCGGATCGGCCGGTCGAGGAACCGGTTCGACATGCCCGCCGCCGCGCTGATCTCCTTGCGCCCCATCGCGGTCAGCTGGTCCACGCGCTTGCCGAATTCCGGGCTCTGCGCATCCTGCGCAACCAGGTCGGTGACGAAGGCATCCACCTTGGCCTCGAGCTTGGACTTGGCATCGTCGCTCACCGGCACCAGCCCCGCGGCCTGCGTCGGCGCGACCACCGGCACCGGATCGGGCGGGGTCAGGGTGATGGGAGATGCGGTCTCGGTCGCGGTACTGGCCATGGTGTTCCTGTCGCTCGCACAATGGGCGGGTTGCGCCCAAGATGACCGTCCCCGCGCTGCGGTGCAAGCTGTGTTGTCGATGCAATACAGCCGTTGGTCGATTGGCGCGCCCACTTTTCCCGAGCGCCCCGGGCCACCCACCGTCCGCCCAAGCTCAGGTCGACGGGAAGCTGGCGCCTCGCCCTTTCTTCCTCTCGCCACCGGCGATACGCTCCCCCCATGCCGGATCCCATGCTCGACCGTCGCCGCTTCGCCCTGTTGATCGCTGCGCTTGCCGCCACGCCCGCCTTGGCGCGGGAAAGGGCGCCCAGGCCCCCCAAGCCCTTCCACGGCATCCAGATGCTCGGACGGCTCGAACGCAGTGCGGGCGGCAGGCTCGGCGCGTACATTCTCGATACCGGCACCGGGCAGGGCTTCGGCTGGCGCGAGGACGAACGCTTCGGCATGTGCTCCACCTTCAAGCTGAGCCTTGCCGCGCTCACCTTGCGCGAAGTCGATGCCGGCCGCCTCCCCGCCGACGAACGCCTCGTCTGGTCGCTGCTCGACCTGCTGCCCAACTCGCCCGTCACCGGCGCCGCCAGCGGCCCGCAGGGCCTGACCGTCGTCGCGCTGGCACAGGCGGCGCAGCAGACCAGCGACAACCTTGCCGCCAACATGGTGATGAAGCGCCTCGGCGGCCCCGAAGCGCTCACCGCCTTCTGGCGTTCGCTGGGCGATACCGTGAGTCGGCTGGACCGCTACGAGACCGCGCTCAACATCGTGCCCGCTGGCGAGGTTCGGGATACGACCTCGGCCCGCGCCATCACGACGAGCCTTGCGCAAGTCCTCGCCGGCAATGTGCTCACCCCTGCCTCGCGGGACATGTTGCTGCGCTGGATGAGCGAGACCACCACAGGTCTGAAGCGCATCCGCGCGGGTGTGCCGGCCGACTGGCGCAGCGGCGACAAGACGGGCACGTATATGGCACCGGGAATGTACAGCAAGATCAACGACATCGCCATTCTGTTCCCCCCGGGCAAGGCGCCATTGCTCGCCACCGCGTTCTATGAACCGGCAGACGCGCCGCAGGACATCCGCCCGCAGGACGAAGCCGTGCTGGCCGCCGTGGGCCGGATCGCCGCCGACCGGAACGCGTGGAAGCGATGAACCTGCGCTGCGCGGTCTTCGGCGCCAGCGGCGGCATCGGCGCCGCGCTGGTGGACGCACTGGCCGCGCGGGAAAACGTCGCCGAAGTCTGGGCCGGATCACGAGGAGGGCACGGGGATCACGGCAAGGTTCGCGGCTTCGCCTTCGATCTCACCGACGAAGCCAGCGTCGCCGCCGCCTGCGCCCGCATCGCCGCGCCGCTCGATATCGCCATCGTCGCCACCGGCCGCCTTACGCTGGCGGACGGCACTGGCCCGGAAAAATCCTACCGCGCGCTCGATGGCGCACACCTTGCCGAAAGCTTCGCGATCAACACCATCGGCCCGGCCATCATCGCCAGGCACGTCCTGCCATTGCTTCCGCGAGACCGGCGCGCCGTGTTCGCCGCGCTCTCGGCGCGCGTCGGCTCGATTGCGGACAATCGGCTCGGCGGCTGGCACGGCTACCGCGCCGCCAAGGCCGCGCTCAACATGCTGATCCGCAACTTCGCCATCGAACTTTCCCGCACCCACCGCGAAGCCGTGGTCGTGGCCCTGCATCCCGGCACCGTGGACACCGGCCTTTCCGCCCCGTTCCAGAAGGGCGTCGCGCCTGAAAAGCTGTTCACCCCGGCCTATTCCGCCGAGCGCCTGCTCGCTGTGCTCGACGGCCTCGGCGCAGCGGACACCGGCAAGCTCTACGCCTGGGACGGCGCCGAAGTGCCGTTCTGATCCTCCTCGGCACGGGCAGGAGCGCGACGGAAAACAGCCCAGCCTACACCACCGTCACCCCGGGCCTGACCCGGGGTCCCGCTGCCCTCTCCAACCCCAATTTCGGCGACCAAAAGCGGGACCCGGATCAAGTCCGGGGTGACGAAGCGGGGATGAAGTCAGTAAGCGAAATCCGAGTGTTGCGTATACATACTGTGCCCACAACATGTTTCCAACTCGCCCTGACCCATGTCCTACAGCGCATCTCCTGCCTAAAATGCGCCCATGCCCGCCAGCCCTCTCCCGATAAATCAGCAACTTGGTCGAACCGATCGGCCAGGCCACGGCGCGCGCCCCCGTCGGCAGGGGCAAATTGACACTTTCCCCTTTGTGGTCTGTCAACTTTGTCAACTTGGCCGATTTAGGAAGGCCCTTCAACGCCCCCGCCTCAACGAAAATCGGCAGGGGTTGCCCCCTGCCGACTCGGTGTTTCGCAATGGTGTTGAAGCGTGTTCAGGCGGCGAGCTGGTAGGGCTCGATCTCGCCGGCAAGGTACAGCTTCTTCGCCTTGGCGCGGCTCAGCTTGCCCGAGCTGGTGCGCGGCAGCGTGCGCGGCGGCACCAATTCGACCACGCAGTTCATGCCGGTGATCGAACGCACCTTCTCGCGGATCTCGTTGCGCAGCTTCACCCGCTCTTCGGGATCGGACACGCGGCAGTGGACCAGCACGGCGGGTGCTTCCTCGCCATTCTCGGTCTCGACCGAGAACGCGGCGATGTCGCCCTGGTGGAAGCCCGGCAGCTGTTCCACGGCCCACTCGATATCCTGCGGCCAGTGGTTCTTGCCGTTGATGATGATCATGTCCTTGGCCCGGCCGACGATGAACAGGTAGCCGCCTTCGTTGACGTAACCCATGTCACCGGTGTCGAGCCAGCCGTCGACCATGCAGGCCTCGGTCGCTTCGGGATCGCGGAAGTACGAGTGCATGACCGAGCTGCCCCGGCACCACACCTTGCCGATGTGGTGGTGGGCAAGGATCTCGCCGTTCTCGCCGCGCACTTCCACTTCCATGCCGCGCACCGGAACGCCACAGTTGACGATGGCGCGGTAGCGGGCAGGGCGGGACAGGTCGCGCGGGGTGCCCGACAGGCGCTCTTCCTCGACCAGTTCGACGCGGATGCCTTCGCCCGGCGGCATGATGGTGACGGCCAGCGTCGCTTCGGCAAGGCCGTAGCTCGGCAGGAAGGCGCTCGCCTTGAACCCGGCGCCGGCAAAGGCATTGACAAAGCCCTGCATCACGTCGGGGCGGATCATGTCCGCGCCGTTGCCCGCCACGCGCCAGCGCGAAAGGTCGAAGCGTTCGGCCACATTGGTCTGGCTCGAGATGCGGCGCGCGCAGATGTCATAGCCGAAGGTGGGGGAGTAGGAGAGCGTCGTGCCCTGGTTGCGGCTGATGAGGTCGAGCCAGGCCAGTGGACGGCGGGCGAAGTCCTCGGTCTTGAGATAGTCGACCGAAACCTGGTTGGCGATCGGCGAGAGGAAGCAGCCGACGAGGCCCATGTCGTGATACCACGGCAGCCAGCTGACGCACCGGTCGCCGACATCGATCTCCATGCCGTGCGAATGGCCGGCCAGGTTGGCCATCAGCGCGCGATGGGTCACGGCTACGCCATGGGGGAAGCGGGTCGAACCGCTCGAATACTGCAGATAGCTGATCGCGTCGGGATCGGGCGTCGGCAGCGGCGCATCGCTGGGGGCGACAGCATCGAATTCGGCCCACGACAGGCCGGGGCAGCCCTGCCGCGCGGCGGCGGCGGCGCACATCTCGGCGATCTCGCCGGGATAGACCAGCATCCTGGGGTCAGAGCTGCCGAGCTGGACGGCCAGCTGATCGATGTAGTTTTCCTTGCCGCCGAAGCTTGTCGGCAGCGGCAGCGGCACCGGCCAGGCGCCCGCATACATCGCCCCGCAGAACAGCGCGGCAAATTCGGGGCCGGTCTCGGCGATCAGCGCGACGCGGTCGCCCGGCTGCACGCCGTGGGCGATCAGGCGGTGCGCGGCGACCAGCGCATCGGCGCGCAGTTCGCTGAACGGATAGACGCGGGCAAGTTGTCCACGCGGATCGTGGAAGTTGAATCCGCGTTCTCCATTCGCCGCATAGTCGAGCGCCTCGCAAAAGGTGTCGAAGTCGGCGTAACGGCGCGGCTGCGCATCGTCGTTGGGAGTCGGAATAAGGGCCGCCTTCTCGGCGACGGAACCTTGAACGGTCATGCGATACCCCGAATTCTTGTCGTTACCTTGCGAACCCTCTCTGCGCTCGCAGGTGAATGGTCCATGACTGTCTTCACCCGCCATCGCGCGCATCGGCGGCATCGGCAGGCACCGTTCTCATTTAGTGCGGACTGTGGCACGAATATGGCGTGGATGAAGGCACCCCCTCCTCGCAGCGCCCCGATCGGTCGGCCAGGCGCGCCCCGCGCCCGCTCGATGCCGCCCGGCTTGACGAACTCGCGCTGGCCTATGTCGCCCGGTTCGCCACCAGCGCGGGCAAGCTGGCCGATTACCTCAAGCGCAAGCTGCGCGAACGGGGGTGGGAAGGGGAGGAAGCGCCCGACGTTGCCGCCATCGTGGCGCGGATGGTGGCGCTGCGCTATGTCGACGATGCCGTCTTTGCCCGCGCCAAGGGGCAGGGCCTGCTGCGCCGAGGCTATGGCGCGCGGCGGATCGGGCAGGCGCTGGGCGCGGCCGGAATCGGCGAAGGGCTTCGCGATGATGGGCTCGGCTCGGCGCGCGAACGGCGCGAAGCCGCGCTGGTCATGGCGCGCAAGCGGCGGTTCGGGCCGTTCGGGCGCGATTCAGGCGGGGGGCGCCACGATCCCGCCGCGCGCGAAAAGCAGGTGGCGGCCATGCTGCGCGCCGGCCACCCCCTTGCCAGCGCGCGGGCCATGGTCGATGCTCGCACCATCGAAGAAGCGGAAAGTTGGGTTGATGAAGATTTCGACTAGGTTCGTGTCACTGGCGCTTGTCGCCGGGATTGCCGGCGCGCTGGCGGCCTGTTCGCCCGCCGATGCGCGGCAGGGCGCGGCCAAGGCCGTGGCCGCAGCGCCCGCATCGGCACCCGATGGGGCGACGCAAAAGGTCAGCGCCGCCGGGCTCAAGGTCATCCCGCTGACCGCAGTGACGGCCGCAGGGCGCCATGCCTTCACCGTCGAAGTCGCCGAAACCCTGCCGCAGCAGGAACGCGGGCTGATGTTCCGCAAGGTGATGGGCGCGGACGAAGGCATGATCTTTCCTTACGATCCGCCGCAGCGCGTGGCCTTCTGGATGAAGAACACGATCCTTCCGCTCGACATCATCTTCATCGGTCCGGACCACCGCGTGATCAACATCGCCGCCGATGCGGTGCCCTATGACCTGACCCCGCTGCCCGCCGACGCGCCGGCTGCCGCCGTGCTGGAGCTGAACGCCGGGCGTGCGAAGGAACTCGGCATCGGGCCCGGCACGCTGGTGGAATGGTAAGCGGAATGGCAAGCGCGGCGCTCGTGCCGGTTAAGGGTGGCATAGGGCGCATCCTGCGCTTGCCGACTCCCCCCGTTCGCGGCTAAGCGCAGGGCCCATGAGCATCCTCGGCAAGATCTTCACCTGGTGGGACGGCGCCACCTTCGGCACCATGCTCGACAGCGCGCGCAATGGCGAGCAGGTCGGCACCGACGCACAGGGCAACAAGTACTACCGCGCGAAGAAGCCCTATCCCAAGGGCCACCCCTTCGCCGGCCGCGAACGCCGCTGGGTGATCTACAACGGCCCGAACGATGCCAGCCGCGTGCCGGCCGAATGGCACGGCTGGCTGCACGGCAGCTTCGACGGCGTGCCCGAAAGCAACCTGCCGCCGCCGCGCATCTGGGAAGTGGACTACACCCCCAACGCCACCGGCACGTCGGCCGCCTATCGCCCGCAGGGCGCGCTCGAGCGCGGCGGCAAGCGCGCTGCGGCCACCGGCGACTACGAAGCCTGGTCTCCCGAAGCGTCGCCAGAAGCCTGATGTTCCGCGCCGCCAAGCCGGCATTCGTGCTGCTGCTCGGCGCGGCGGTGGTTTCCGGGTGCAAGGGCCAGGAAGAGGCCGCCCCTCCGCCCGAAGCGACGCAGACCGCGGGTCCTGCGGCATCTGCCAGCGGCGTGGTCGAAAGCGAATACGGCACCCCGGTCAAGGACCGCGTGGCAACGCTCGGCTTCCTCAACAAGCGCAACAACATCACCCAGGACCTGGTCCTGCGCACCGGCGAATCGCGCCGCATCGGCAATGCCATCGTCCGGCTCGCCACTTGCGAGAAGACCGCGCCGTGGGAAGACCCGCCCGAAACCGGCGCGTTCGTCCAGCTCTATGTCGAAGAGCGCGCGACCACCCAGGAAAAGCTCAGCTGGAAGAAGGTCTTCTCGGGCTGGCTGTTCCGCAATTCGCCCTCGCTCAACGTGGTCCAGCACCCGGTCTATGACGTGTGGGTCAAGGACTGCGCGATGAAGTTCCCGGGCGAGGAGGACAGTCCCGCCGCGCCCGCATCGTCGAGCAGCGCGGCAAAGCCCTCGGGCACGCCCGCCCCGTCGGCAAAGCCCGCCGCGCCGGCGGCGGATGAAGACGCACCGGCCGAAGAACCGCCGCCCGCGTAAGGCCGGCCCAGCGCCTGCGCCAGCAGGGCGGTGTACTGCGACTGCGGGATCTCCACCGCGCCCAGCGACATCAGGTGCGGCGTGGAAAACTGGCAGTCGAGCAGTTCCATGCCCGAACGCCGCATCGCCGCGACCAGCCAGGCGAGCGCCACCTTCGACGCATCGGCCACCCGGCTGAACATGCTTTCGCCGCAGAACACGCGGCCGAAGCCCACGCCATAGAGTCCGCCGACCAGCTGCAACCGGCCATCTTCGCCCGCCACCCAGCTTTCGATCGAGTGGGCATGGCCCAGGCGGTGCAATTCGCGATAGCTTTCGCGGATGCGGCGGCTGATCCAGCTGTCGTCGGCCCCTTCGCGCGGCGCGGCGCAGGCATCGATCACGGCATCGAACGCGGCGTTGCAGGTGACGGTGAAGCGCCCGCGCCGCAGCGTGCGGGCGAGCGATTTCGACAGGTGGAAGCCTTCAAGCGGCAGGATCGCGCGCTGGCGCGGTTCGACCCAATAGATTTCGGGATCGTCGCGGCTGTCCGACATCGGGAAGATGCCGGCCCGGTAGGCCCTGAGCAGCAGCTCGGGCGGGATGATCGGGTCCTCGCGGGCCATATCTTACATTTATCGTTGTCAGCCGGTTGCATCGCCTGCGTCAAGCCACTAAGGGCGCGTCTCCGGCACAGGAGTGTAGCTCAGTTGGTAGAGCATCGGTCTCCAAAACCGAGGGCCGTGGGTTCGAGTCCCCCCACTCCTGCCATTGCCGGAACCAGCGCTGCCGCAACGACCGCCTGAGCGGCGTTGCGGCAAGCCGCCGCCGATTTTTCATCCATCATCGTGTTCCGGCGCCCGGCAGCATCGTGCGCAGCGTGGCGCCTGCGCCTCGCGGGGCAGGCCTTGCGCCAGTCGTAGGGCAAAGCGCGCAGGTCCTTGCCATCCTTGGCGCTTGCGACTAAATGACCAGCACTTTCCGACATCGGAACATCGCCAAGCCCCTCCCGGACATGTCCGGGGCGGCGATGTCCCCTAGGCGGAAGGCGTGACCCATTCTTCAGGCAAGCGAAGGCGAGACGGGACAAGCGATGGCCAAGACCACACCCGGCGAATTCATGAACCAGGTCCGCGCCGAAGCGCGCAAGGTCGTATGGCCGACCCGGCAGGAAACGATCACCACCGCGATCTTCGTGGCCGTGATGATGGTGATCCTGTCGGTGCTGTTCCTCGGCATCGACACGGTGTTCGGCTTCATCGTGCAGTGGCTGCTGTCGCTCGCCTGACCCGGTAGAGATCCAAGGAAACGACATGGCCCGCTGGTACATCATCCACGCCTATTCCGGCTTTGAGAACAAGGTTCGCGAATCGATCATCTCGGAAGCCGAGCGCATGGGGCTTTCGCAGCTAGTCGAATCGGTCGAAGTGCCGACCGAGACCGTCACCGAGGTGAAGCGCGGCAAGAAGGTCGCCGTCGAGCGCAAGTTCATGCCCGGCTACGTCCTCGCCAAGCTGACGATGAACGACGACATCTACCACCTCGTCAAGAACACCCCCAAGGTGACCGGCTTCCTGGGCAACAACAACAAGCCGCAGCCGATCTCCGAAAAGGAAGCCGCCCGTTACTTCGGCGCGCGCGAGCAGGCCGCCGCCGAGCCGCGCAAGCATGTCGCGGTCGACTACGAGATCGGCGATTCGGTCAAGGTCAACGCCGGCCCGTTCGCTTCGTTCAACGGCACCGTCGAGGAGCTGGACTTCGAGAAGCAGCGCGTGAAGGTTGCCGTGTCGATCTTCGGCCGCGCCACCCCGGTGGAGCTGAGCTTCGAGGAAGTCGAGCTCGTCAAGTAAGCGCGCACGGCGCGGGCGGGTTCAGGCCCGCCCCGCGCCCGCCGCTGCATAGAGTTCGGCGGTGCGGCGGGCGATGTCCGCCCACGACAAGTCGCCCGTGCGGCGAGCGTGCACCGCCCGTTCCAGCGTTTGCAGCAGGTCCGGTTCTTCGAACAGCCGCCGCCCTGCTTCAGCCAGCGCGGGCACATCGCCCGACGGCACCATCAGCCCCCCATCCTGCACCGCTTCGGCCAGCGCCCCGACGCGCGTGGCGATCACCGGACGGCCCGCGCCATAGGTGCTGGCGATGACGCCGCTTTGCGTGGCATCGCGATAGGGCAGCACCGCTGCGGCCGAGCCGGCGACAAGGCGTTCCAGTTCATCCTGTTCGATCCGCCCCGGCATTCGCGTGATGTTGGGAGCAGCGGCCATGCGCGCGGCAAGGCGCGTGGCTTCGGGCCCGGCGCCGGCGACGAGCAGCTGGACAGGCACGCCCTGGGCCAGCCACAGGTCGTTGGCATCGAGCAGTTCGGCGAGCCCCTTGTAGGCTTCCATCCGGCCGAAGAAGATCAGGCGGCGCGGATCGGGCGCGGTGGGCGCCATTGCGGCGCCGTGGCGGCCGAAGTGCAGGACGCCGTGCGGGATCACCGCGATCCGGTCGCGCCGGGGCCCGGTGCCGGCAAGATCATCGACCAGGCTTTCGCCATGGACGATCAGGCGGTCGCTCGCCGCGCGCAGGGTGGCATAGGCGCGAGCGAAGGTGCGGGCGGCCTTGTCGTCGTTGCCGCTGTGGGGCAGCGGATCGTGCACCGTGGTGACGAACGGCAGCTTGCCGCGCAGCAGCCGGGCGAGTTGCGCCATCGAGCGCGTGGGGTGTTCCTGGACATGGACCACGTCGGGGCGGAAACGGGCGATGTGCCGGGCGCAGAGCGCCGCGATCACCGGCTGCAGCGGGGCAAGGTGATGCGGCACGATGTGCAGCGTGAGGCGGCGGCGCAGCCATTCGAGCGATTCGGGCCGGATCTGGCGGCCGCTGTTGCGGCGGCTGAGCACCAGCATCACATCGTGCCGTTCGGCCAGCGCGACCGCGAGGCTGGCCGCGTAGTCGGCATGGTGCGTGGCGATCAGGGCAATGCGCATCGCGCGCCGGTATCAGGTTCGCGATGACGCGCAAAGCGGCTGTGCGCTTGCGTTTGCGGGACGATGCCGGTAAGGGGCCAGCCTTCGTACGGATTCCCCGCCGGGGCGTCCGCGCGATTCCGCGCGGAAGAGGGGCATTGCTTCTCGCCTGACCGCTCACTCTGAGCCCGCCTTGCGGGCGACAGGAAGAAAGGAGGCCCCTGTGGCCAAGAAGATTGAAGGCTATATCAAGCTGCAGGTTTCTGCAGGCGAAGCCAAGCCCGCGCCGCCGATCGGCCCGGCGCTGGGTCAGCGCGGCGTCAACATCATGGAATTCTGCAAGCAGTTCAACGCTGCCACGCAGGAAGTCGAGAAGGGCACGCCGCTTCCGACCGTGATCACCGTCTACGCCGACCGTTCGTTCACGTTCGTGACCAAGACCCCGCCCGCCACCTTCTTCATCAAGAAGGCCGCCGGCATCAAGTCCGGTTCGAAGACCCCGGGCAAGGCTTCGGGTGGCACGATCAAGCGCTCGCAGCTCGCCGAGATCGCCCAGGCCAAGATGAAGGACCTGAACGCGAACGACATCGAACAGGCCACCAAGATCATCGAGGGTTCTGCCCGTTCGATGGGCCTTGAAGTGGTGGAGGGCTGAGACCATGGCTACCCAGACCAAGAAGCAGAAGGCGCTGGCCGCCAAGCTCGGTGACAACCAGAAGCTGCACGGCATCGACGAAGCGATCCAGCTCCTGAAGGACCTCGGCACCGCCAAGTTCGACCAGACCCTGGAAATCGCGCTGAACCTCGGCGTCGATCCGCGCCACGCCGACCAGATGGTCCGCGGCATGGTCACGCTGCCTTCGGGCACCGGCAAGGACGTGAAGGTTGCCGTGTTCGCCCGTGGCGACAAGGCTGAAGCCGCGCTGGCCGCCGGTGCCGACAAGGTTGGCGCCGAAGACCTGCTCGAGGACATGCAGAACGGCAACCTCGACTATGGCCGCGTGATCGCGACGCCCGACATGATGGGCATCGTCGGCCGCCTCGGCAAGGTGCTGGGCCCCAAGGGTCTGATGCCGAACCCGAAGCTGGGCACCGTCACCCCGAACGTCGCCGATGCGGTCAAGGCTGCCAAGAGCGGCCAGATCGAATTCCGCGTCGAAAAGGCCGGCATCATCCACGGCGGCATCGGCAAGCTCTCGTTCTCGAACGAAGCGCTGCGCGCCAACTTCGACGCGTTCGTCGACGCGATCGTCAAGGCGAAGCCCGCCGGCGCCAAGGGCAAGTACGTCCGCAAGGTCGGCCTGTCCTCGTCGATGGGCCCGGGCATCAAGGTTGACCTGACGGAAGTGCAGGGCGCCTGATCGCCAGACCTGTTCAAGGCACAGACAACAAGGGCCGGGAAGAGCGATCTTCCCGGCCCTTTTGTTTGGCTCGCTCAGGCTTGAACCTCAGGCTTCGACCAGCACCGGCACGCCTTTGCTGGCCGGGGTGTCCGACAGCTTTTCGCGCAAGCCGAGCGGGACCAGCGGGTTGAGTTCCGGAAAGTAGCCGGCGATCGTCCCTGCGGGCAGGTCGTAGGCGACGACCTTGAGCCCTTCGACCGCGCGGCGGGTTTCGGGCTCGATCGCGGTGACCAGCGTAATCCGCTGGCCTTCAGCGAGGCCGAGCCGGGCGATTTCGACGGGGCTGATCAGCGCGATGGTGCGTTCGCCCGAAAGGCCGCGAAGGCGGTCCGAATGGCCGTAGATCGTGGTGTTGAACTGATCGTTGGACCGCAGCGTGACCAGCCGCAGCGCGCCTTCGGGACTGGTGTCGCCCCCGGCGTTGAGCACGGATGGATCGGTGAATTCGGCCTTGCCGCTGTCTGTCTTCCACACGCGGCGGCGGGCATCGTTGCCGCGGAAGAAGCCGCCGGGTTCGTGCATCCGCCGGTCCATGTCGGCGAACTGGTCGGGATAGGTGCGCGCGATCAGGTCGCGGATGCGGGCATAATCACCACGCCATTCGTCCCACAGCCAGCGCGGGTTGAACGGCAGCGTCGCCTTGGCGAGCTCGCACAGGATCGCGGTTTCGCTCAGCAGGTGCTCGCTGGCCGGCTTGCGGCGGCCCATCGAGCTGTAGATGTGGCTGAAGCTGTCCTCCACGCTGACGAACTGGTTGCCGCTCGCCTGGATATCCTCTTCCGAGCGGACGAGGCAGGGTAGGATCCAGCTCTGCTTGCCGGGCAGCAGGTGCGTGTGGTTGAGCCGCGTGGCGATGTGGACGGTGAGGTCCATGTTGCGCCAAGTGGGATGGACGCGCTCGTGATCGGGCACCGCCATGGCGAGGTTGCCGCCCAGACCGACATAGGCGCGGTTGCGCCCGGCGAGCAGCGCTTCGAGGAAGTGGGCGGTGTTGTGCCCGTCCTGCGGCGGGGTTTCGAGGCCGAGCACTTCGCGGTATTTCTCGACCGGGGCGAGCGCGACCTTTTCGGTGATGCCCACGGTGCGCTGGCCCTGCACGTTGGAGTGGCCGCGAATGGGCGAACAGCCCGCGCCCTTGCGGCCGATGTTGCCGCGCAGCAGCAGCAGGTTGACGAGCATGCCGATCGCCTCGCTGCCGTGGACCTGCTGGGTCAGGCCCATGCCGTAGATGCCGATGACGGCCTTGGCTTCGACATAGACCTGGCCCGCCGCTTCCATTTCGGCGCGGGTCACCCCGCTGGCGCGTTCGAGCGCTTCCCAGCTGGTGCCATCGACCTTTGTGCGGAAGGCATCGAAGGCGTGTGTGTGTTCGGCCAGGAAGGCATCGTCGAGCACCGGGGCCTCGCCCGCCGCGCGCGCCGCCGTGTCGCGCGCGAAGACATGCTTGCACACGCCCATCAGCGCGGCGAGATCGCCGCCGGGGCGGACCTGCAGGTAAAGGTGCGCAAGCCGCGTCGCCTTGCCGGTGAGCATCTGCACCGGGCTTTGCGGATTGACGAATTCGACGAGGCCCGCCTCCTTCAGCGGGTTGAAGGCCACGATGCGGCAGCCGCGCTTCACCGCCTGTTGCAGCGGATGGAGGATGCGGGGGGAGTTGGTGCCGGGGTTCTGGCCGAGGTAGAAGATCGCGTCGCAGTGTTCGAAATCGTCGAGCTGGCAGGTGCCGACGGGCGAGCCGATCACCTTCTTGAGCCCGACCGAAGTGGTTTCGTGGCACATGTTCGAGCTGTCGGGCAGGTTGTTGTGCCCCAGCATCCGCGCGAAGGCGGCGTAGAGGTAGCTCGGTTCGAGGGCCGCCTTGCCACTGGCGTAGAACGTTATCGCTTCGGGCGGAATGGTGCGCAACTGGGCACCGATCGCGGCGAAGGCTTCGTCCCAGGTGGTACGGATGTAGCGGTCGGTCGCCGCATCGTAGCGCATCGGTTCGGTGAGGCGGCCTTCGTTTTCGAGATCGTAGGCGCTCAGCGCGCGAAGTTCGGTGACGGTGTGCTGTGCGAAGAAGTCGGGTGTGCAGCGTTCGCGTGTGAGGTCCCACAGGGTGGCCTTGGCGCCGTTTTCGCAGAATTCGAAAGCCGAGGGATTGGGCGGCTTGACCCATGCGCACGATGTGCAGGCGGTGCCGTCCGGCTTGTTGAGGTGGGCCAGCGTTTCGAGCGCGCCCGGCCCCGCCTTTTGCGACAGCTCGGTAGCCGCAATACCCTGCATCGAGCCCCAGCCCCCCGCCGGTTCGGGCACCTCGATGGCGCGGGCTGCGGCCTCGGGGTTGCGGGGGTCTTCGGGACCGCCAGGGGTTACGGTCATGTCAGCCGATTTCCTCGATCTTGAGCTTAGGCTTCATTTCGACGGCGGCCTTTTCCTCGCGCTTGCGGCGTTCGAACACGGCCATCATGTGCTGGCGATCCGCATCGGTGAGGATCTTTTCGCTTTCGACGAACTGTTCCTGCTCCTCCTCGCGGATATGGTGCAGGTATTCCTCGCGCAGCGCCTCGAACCGCTCCATCCACTTGGGCGTGCCCATGTCGCGCGCGGTGAGGTCATCGAGCATCTTGTCGATTTCCTTGTGCTCGGCAACGGCGTGGCGGGCAAACTCGGTGGTTTCGGGGTTGCGCAGCACGGTCGACCACAGCGCCTGTTCCTCGGCGGCGGCGTGGGCCTTGAGTTCGCGCACCAGTTCCGCGAACAGGTTCTGGCGATCCTTGCTCTTGCCATCGGTCGCCTCGATCATGGCCAGCAGGGCGCGATGGCGATCGTGGTCTTCGACCAGGCGTCCGAAGATGTCGGGCAGCCCGCGCAGATCGGTTGCCGGGGTCTGGCCGATGCGCACGGGCACATCGGGCGCGATCTCCTTGGCGAGCGCGATGGCCTCGGCCTTGGCCGTGGCGGGGTCGGTCTTGCGGGGCTTGGGTGAGGCCTTGGTTGCCATGGGGTGTCGTCTCCTCAGGCGAGATCGCGGATCTTGGGTTCGCGGGCGAAGTGGCGGGCAGGGCCGACCTTCATCAGCTGTTCGTTGGGCAACACGCCTTCGTCCGGTTCGATCCCGGCTTTTTCGAGGATCACCTTGGTGCCGTTGCAATGGGCGATGGTCTTGCAGTGGCCATAGGCATCCATGAACCATTGCACCGCCGCGCCCTGCTTGCTCAGCTTTTCCGCCTCGGCCGGCATCAGCACAGACGCGACCGCGTCGAACATGACCGAGGGCGAGCCGTCAAGCTTGCCATCGGCCTTGAGCGTGCCGCCCTTGACCTGCAACCCGCCGACCTTGGGCGCGACAAGAAAGACCGAGCCGCCGGCGGCTTCGACATCGGCCTTGAGCTTGTCGATCGTGGCCTTGTCCGATCCTTCGGCGAAGAGGATGCCGAGCTTGCGGCCTTCGAACGTGGCCTTGGCGTTCTTCTGGATCGAGAGCGCGTCCGACGGCTTCATTTCGACCGGTTCGCGCGCGGCGGGGGCCGCTTCGGGAAGCGGCATGGCAAGGCCATCGGCAACGCGCCGGGCGAGCGTTTCATCGACATTGCGCAGGCGCGAGAGCACGCGCGTGCGGACATGTTCGAGCGAAACCTTGGACAGTTCGAAAACCAGCGCCGAGGCGATGTGCGCCTGTTCGCTGTCGGTCTGCGAGCGGAAGAACAGCCGCGCCTGGCTGTAGTGATCGGCGAAGAGTTCGGCGCGGACGCGGACCTTTTCGGTGGGATCGTTGCGTTCGGCGTTCGCCTCGAACGAGGAGAAGCCCGTGGCGGGGCAGGCGCGCGGGCCGTTGGGCTCCCCTGCTTCGTCAAGCGAGTTGGGTTCGTAGTTGGCGCGGCCGGTGGGGACCAGCGTCTGCATCAGCCCGTCGCGCTGCATGTTGTGGAACGGGCACTTGGGCGCATTGATCGGGATCTGGTGGAAGTTGGTGGTGCCAAGCCGCGACTTCTGCGTGTCGAGATACGAGAACAGGCGGCCCTGCAGCAGCGGATCGTTCGAGAAGTCGATGCCGGGGATGACGTTGGTGGGCAGGAATGCGACCTGCTCGGTTTCGGCGAAGAAGTTGTCGACATTCCGGTTGAGCGTCATGCGGCCGATGATCTGGACCGGCACATCCTCTTCGGGGATCAGCTTGGTGGCATCGAGCACGTCGTAGGGCTGCGCGGCGGCGAAGTCCTCGTCGAACACCTGCACACCGAGGTCCCATGCCGGGAAGCTGCCGGCGTCGATGCTTTCGAACAGGTCGCGACGGTGGAAATCGGGGTCCGCACCGGCAATCTTCACCGCTTCGTCCCAGATCAGCGATTCCATGCCGAGCACCGGCTTCCAGTGGAATTTGACGAACTTGCCTTCGCCGGCTGCGTTGACGAAGCGGAAGGTGTGGACACCGAATCCTTCCATCATGCGCAGCGTGCGCGGGATGGCGCGGTCGCTCATCGCCCACATGATCATGTGCAGCGATTCTGGCATCAGGCCGATGAAGTCCCAGAAGGTGTCGTGCGCGCTGGCGGCCTGGGGATAGCCGCGATCGGCCTCCATCTTCACCGAATGGACCAGGTCGGGGAACTTGATCGCGTCCTGGATGAAGAACACAGGGATATTGTTGCCGACAAGGTCCCAGTTGCCCTGATCGGTGTAGAGCTTGACGGCAAAGCCGCGGACATCGCGCGGGGTGTCGACCGATCCGGCGCCGCCCGCGACGGTGGAGAAGCGGACGAACACCGGGCAGGTGGTGCCCTTCTTCTGGAACAGGCCGGCCTTAGTCAGTTCGGGGATCGCCTTGGTCACCTCGAACACGCCGTGCGCGCCCGAACCGCGCGCATGGACGATGCGTTCGGGGATGCGCTCGTGATCGAAGTGGAAGATCTTCTCGCGCAGGATGAAGTCTTCGAGCAGCGTGGGCCCGCGTGCGCCGGCCTTGAGGCTGTTCTGGTTGTCGGCGATGCGATGGCCGAAATTGTCGGTGAGGTAGGCGGCAGGCGGGCTGCCTTCTGCAGCGTTCTGGTGAAGTTCGCCCGCGTTGCCGGCTGCATCCTTGTGCGAGGTGGCGATGCCGCCGGGCTGATGATCTGCCAGCGCGTTGTCGAGCGCGGGGGCTGCGGGTTCACCCTGGGGGCGGGTGGGAGTGCTGGCGGCTTTGGTTGGTTTGGCCATCGAGAGGTCCTTGCCTTTGGCGCGCGCAGCACCCCGCAGGCAGGCGCGCTACGTGGCGGCCTGCCCCATTTGACGGAGCACGACGAACGGAAATGAAATAAGCCTGGCCGGCTATCGAGCCCGGCCAGCGTGCTGATCAGGCGGGCTGGCCGGTGCGAGCAGCCTGCTTTTTCTTGAGGTGGCGCGAAACAACCCAGCCACCGGCAGCAGCCGCGGCAAAGCCCAACGGCCCCATGCGACGCAGCGCAGTTTCGGCGACCAAGCCGATGACCGCTCCGGTGCCACCATCGACACCAGGCGTGCGCGAAGCGATTTTCTTGCCGATCAAGGCGGAAACGATCTTGCCAATCATAGTGTCTTCCCTTTGCCCGCCCAACCCCCACCAAGGGGGTTTGGTTCCTTCAGCCGGGCAAAGGGATTGCGCGTAGAGGCCGCGCCGGCCGCCAGATCAGGCGGCCGGGAAATCGACGATGAAGGCTTCGTCTTCGGCCGAACGGCCGATACGGATGGCAATGCCGTCTTGCGCGGCAATATCGCGCAGGATGTGCTGATGGGGGCGAAGAGCAACTTCGCCGCTTTCGCCCGGTGCCAGCGTGATCCGGGCATGGCCGACAAGCGCGAACGGGCTGTCGACGAGATAGGCCTGCACGACTTCTGCACCCATGCGCGCGCCGGTGTTGGTAACCGGCACGTGAATCAGCCCGCCTTCCACACGCGGTTGACCAAGCGCGAAGGTGGTATAGCCCTGGCCCGCGCCGAACGGGAAAAGCGCCGCGGTGCCCCGCGCGCGCAGCCCGCGATACCCCAGCAACAGCCGTTCGTTGTAGGCGAGATCGCCACCGGGCGCTGGCTTGAGGTCGAAGGCGGGATAATCCGCCTCTTCGCGTGCGAGCGTAACCGGCAGGCGTCCGCCCGGTTCGCGCGTGCCGAGCAGGACATCAGTCAGCGCGGTGCCGAACGCTTGCCCCGGATACCACGCGACGAGCAGGGCGGCGGCATCGGTCGCGAAGTTCGCATCGAAGGCATGGCCGACGTTGACCACGATCGCCGTGCGCGGGTTGGCGGCGAGGACCGCTGCGGCAAGGCGCAACTGGCCGGAATCGAGCCGGGTATCGGCGCGGTCCTTGCTTTCGACGCTGGCATCGGCGGTTTCGCCCAGCATCAGCACGACGGCATCAGCCTTGCGTGCGGCTTCGACCGCGCGGGCGAGCATGGCATCGGGCGTATCGGGCGCGCGCACGCCGTACCACAAGCCTTGCGCGCGGGCCGGGGCGAAGCGGAAGACCACATCGACCGCGACCCGCTGCCCGGCTTCGAGCGCGAGATCGGCATGCGCGGCATCGCCAGCCTTGAGCACACCCATGATATCGGACGCGGCGGGCTGTTCCTGGCGCACCACGATCGGCACGCCATCGACGCTCAACGATACGGGACCGGTTGCCCCGACATAGAAGCGGTGCAGCCCGCTGGCCGCCGCGACGTACCATCCGCGCGCGCGCACCGCCCCGGCTTCGTTGAAGCGGGCCTGTTCATGGACGCCGTGGAACCAGACCAGCGAATTGGTCGCGCGGGTTTCGCGGGTGAGTGGCTCGGCGGCGATATCGTGCCCGGCGAAGTATTCGACGGTCATGCCATCGCTGCAGCCATCGCCAAGATCGACCATCGGCGCGACGGGCAAGGAAGGCAGGCGCGGCTGCGGATCGACACCGGGTTCGTGAAGGATCGTGGCGCGTCCGGCGAACGCGGTTTCAAGCGCCTGCAACGGCGTAGGGGCGTCGGGGGTAACGGCAATGCGCGCGAACGTGCCGCCCTGATAGCACGGGGCGGTGGCGTTGGGGCCGATCACCGCGATCGTGGCGAGATCGGAGGCGAGCGGCAGCAGGCCGTCGTTGCGCAACAGGACCATCCCCGCCGCAGCCGCTTCTGTCAGCATATCGTCCGCATCGAGGTCTGCCGGGGTCTTGGCGCCGCCGAAGCGGCGGGCGAAACGCATGACGCGGTCGGCCGCATCGGCGAGGCGTTCGGCCGGAACTTCGCCGCTCGCAACGGCATCGGCGGCCTTTGCGCCAAGGAAGCGGGCGGGGCCGGGCATTTCCAGATCGAGGCCGGCGTTGAGCGTGGGCGCGGTGGAGTGCGTGGCGAAGAAATCGCTCATCAACACGCCGTCATAGCGCCATTCTTCGCGCACGATGCGCAAGGGTTCGCTTGCTTCGGCACACCAATCGCCGTTGACGCGGTTGTACGCGGTCATGATGCCGCCGCAGCCCGCTTCGCAGCACAGCTCGAAGGGCAGGAGGTAGACCTGCCGCAGCGTGCGTTCGTCGATCACCGCGTTGAGGGTATCGCGCTCGGTCTCGCTGTCGTTGCACACGAAGTGCTTGGCGACCGCGCCGGTGCCAGTGGACTGGATGCCGCGCGTCCACGCTGCTCCGCACAGCCCGGCGAGCAGCGGATCTTCCGAATAGTATTCGAACGCGCGGCCCGCGTTGGGGCTGCGCGCAAGGTTGACGTTGGGGGCGAGCAGCGCATCGACGCCGCGCCCGATCGCATCGTTGCCGACCAGCGCGCCGACCCGTTCCAGCAGATCGAGATCCCAGCTGGCCCCAAGCGAAACCGGCGCAGGGGTAAGGATCGAGACATCGCGTTCATCGATGCGGCCGCTGGCCACACCCATCGGACCATCGGCCATGGCAACTTCGCGCAGGCCCAGTTCGGGCACCGCACCGGTGGTCCACATCGTGGCCCCGGCGGTGAGCCGGGCCTGTTCTTCAAGCGAAAGGGTCATGCCGGGACCTTGCCAAATGCCATGATCTGCGTTGCCTGTGCTTCAACCGCGCCGGCGATGTCGTCATCCGCCAGCGATCCATCGGCGGCGAAGGGGCGCTGCACCACCGAGTTTACCGCAATGCCGAGCGGCGTGGGCCAGCCGCGCATCGCATGAACGATGCCGCGCAGCGCGCCGAGCGTGACGCCGGTAGCCTGCCAGCCGGCGGCGCTGACCACCAGACCCACGGGGCGCCCGTCGAAATAGGGCCGGGCATCTTCGCGCAGGTCTTCCAGAAGGTCGATCGCGTTCTTGACCAGACCCGATACGCCGCCGTGGTATCCGGGCGAGCCGATCACTAGCGCATCGCACGCGCGCACGGCTTCGACCAGTTGCGCCTCTGCCTGCGTCCGCTCACCTCCCTGCGGATCGAAGTGGGGCAGGGCCGCCAGAGTCGATCCCCCGAACAGCTGCGTCTGGGCACCCTTGCGCGCGCAGGCGGCGAGTACCGCGCCGACGAGGCGCTCGGTGCTCGATCCATCGCGCAGGGTTCCGCCGATGCCGACGACCTTCACCTTACAGCCCCTTCAGCGCCGGAATGACCTTTTCGCCCATCAGGCGCAGGGTCTGATCGCCAAGGCGGAGCCGTTCTTCGGTGAGCGGACCGGTGGTGGTGCCGCACAGCACGTTTCCGATGCCGAGTTCGGCATAGGGCTTGAGGTGTTCGATCACGGTTTCGGGCGAACCGTAAAGGCACCAGGTGCCGATCCAGTCGTCGGTCAGCGCATTGGGTGTGCGGTCGGTCTTGGTGTTGGCCTCGTTGCTTTCGGCGCGGGCGTTGAATTCCGCCTCGCGCTCGACCGCCGCCTGGTAGGACTTGAGGATCACTTCCAGTTCCTCGCGGGCCTGTTCGTCGCTTTCGGCGACGTGGACCGCCTGATAGGTGTGCGTGGTCCACGACAGCGCGTCCTTGACCACCGCGTCGCTATGGCCGGCGTCAAGCAGCATGCCCTTGTAGATATCGAAGTACTTCTTCACGTGGACGAAGGGTTCGGTGCCGCCGATCTTGGGCGGGGTGAAGGCCGGGATGAAGGCGGGCCAGCCATTGACGGCGGCACGGCGGGCGCTCGCTTCCTTCATCGCCACCGGCATCAGGCGGGCATGGTTTTGGCCGTAGGGCGTGGGCGTGATGCGCTGCAGCACGCGGCCTTGGTAGGGGCCGTTGTCGATCAGCACGGCCGGGTCGTCCATTCGCTTGGCCCAGAGCTGCTCGGCGATTTCGAGGTTCTTTTCGGCGAGCGGGCTGGCATCGCGGTAATCGACGTTGAAGCCGATCATTTCTTCCGGCGTGGTGCCCGAACCGACGCCGACCAGCAGCTTGCCCTTCGTCAGGTGGTCCAGCACGTTGACGCGTTCGGTGAAGCGAACGGGATGATGCAGCGGCACCGACACGACCGAGAAGCCGAAGTGCATGTCGGGCAGGCGCGCGGCGAGATAGCCGGCCAGGATGAAGCTGTCGCTGGCCACCGGCATGTAGCCGTTGAAGTGGTGGTCGGGCATGAACACGGCTTCGAAGCCGCTTTGCGCGGCAAGCGTTGCGTGATCGACGAGATCGGTGATCAAGCGGCCATCTTCGGCCGGGCTCATCGAACGAGCGTTCAGGAACACGGAAAAGCGCATCGATTCCTCCCCACAGGTAACAGACCGGCAACCGGCAAGGGCCTTGCCCGCGGGCAGGATTCGTGCTCCTGCGGGGGTGCCGTCAAAATCGAATTAGAACGCCAATTCTGATTTGTCCATGGCTAAATCGGAAGCGTTGACGCTGCCGCTTCGGCCTGCAAAGGAAACCGCATGTCCAAGGAAGCTCCTGCGGAAGCAGGCCTCGCCACCAATGTGCGCGCTCCGCAGCAGGGCCGAAGCAAGGCAAGCTTCGAGCGGATGCTGGTGGCCGCCGAGAACCTGCTGGCCAGCCGTGGATCCGACGAATTCACGCTCAACGAGGTGAGCAGGACCGGCAAGGTTTCGATCGGGTCGATCTACTGCCGCTTCGACAGCAAGGACGCTCTGATCCACGCGGTGCAGTTCCGGGTGCTGGGCCGTGTCAACGAGGAGATGCTGGCGCAGATCGCCATCGCGCGCGAGGACGCCAGCGATCTTGCCGATCTGGTCCGCCGGCTGGTCGATGCCGTCGCCGAAACGCTGCGCAAGCATGCTGCGCTGATGCGACCGCTGATGGTGCGGGCGAGTTCCGATCCCGTCGTCGCGCAGACCGGCAAGCAATTCTATGCGGAATCGGCCGAGGCGTTCATCACCGCCGTGCTGGCCCGGCGGGAAGAGATTCGGCACGAGGATCCGATCCGCGCGACGGAGTCCGCGTTCCGCATCCTTTATGCGCCGTTCGCGCGGCATCTCGGCTTCGGTTCCGCGATCGAGGCGGCGTGGGAAGGCGACTGGGTCGTGCTGAAGGAGGATATCTCCCGCATGATCGCCGCCTTCCTCCAATCACCGCCGCGCTGAGTTCAGGCGAAGTCCACCTGCTTTTCGTCGGTATTGAACGACGGGAAGGGCAGGTACGAAACCCGCAGCTTCTGGACGAGACCGAGCGTGTGCGCCCCCTTGGGGAAGCCGCCTTCGCGCGACACCAGGATCGTCGCCGGAGTTCCGAAGGGCCAGCGTCGGTCAAAGGCGGTTTCCATCTCGTCAAGCGAGATCGGGCCGTTGCCTTCGTCGAAGCGGACCGCATCGCGCGGCAGCGTCTCGCCATCGACCGAGACGTTCAGTTCCTCGATCATCGAAAGGCCGAGGCCGCGATAATAGCCGAGCTTGGATTCGAAAGCGAAGCCGGTCGGCGCGTCGGCCGGGCCGGTGTTGCGCAGGGTGGCGGGGTCGATGATGTACTTGTCGAACATCAGTTCTGGTCCTTGATCAGGCCGCGAACCTTGAGCCAGGCAAGCATCAGGTCGGGCCACTGGGAGGTGGTGTCGTCGCGGTTGCCCAGGCCGAAGCCGTGGCCGCCGTGGTCGAACAGGTGGAATTCGATCGGCTTGCCGGCCTTGCGGTAGCTGTCGACCAGGGCGGTCCGGCCGCCGGCCATGCCGATCAGGAAATCGTCGGCAGCTATGCCCACGAACATCGGCGGCGCGTTGTCGGGCACCGTCATCGGCCGCATGTTGGGATAGATCGGCGCGACGAAGGCCGGCATGTCGGCGCCCGCATGTTCGACCACGCTGCGGGTCAGGAATCCGCCCGCCGAAAAGCCCATGAAGCCGATGCGCGCCGGGTCGATGCCATAATCGGCGGCGTGGGCGCGGACATGGCGCAGGGCGGCGAGGCCATCGGCCAGTGCTTCGGGCGGGGTATCGTCAGGCGGGCCGAAGCCGACCTTCTCACCGCGGATAGCCCCGGCGAGCTTGTCGGCGAACTCGCTTTGCGAAACCGGCGTCGGCAGCACGCGGTACTTGAGGACGAAAGCGGCGATGCCATGGTTGGCGAACCAGCGGGCAACGTTCCAGCCTTCCTTTTCGATGGCCAGGCCAAGGAAGCCGCCCCCCGGCGCAATGATCACCGCCGCGCCGGTGCCGCGTCCCACGGGCAGAAACGGATTAAGCGTGGGGCGCGTGACATTGCGCACCGCCAGTTGCCCGGCGTCGGTGTGCCAGATTTCGCGATCGGGACCAGGGGTGGCCGTGGGCAAGGCGAGGGCGCCGGGCTGCGCCGGCGCGGGCACGGTTTCGCGGGCCACCTCCGGCATGCCCGCCTGGGCTGCCGCCGGGTTGGAAAGCCCCAGCGCACAGCTGGCGAGCAGCAGGAGGCTAAGCTGCCGCATCATGCCGCAGCCATCGCGCCGTACTTGGCCTCAGCCTCGGCGATCAGGCGCTCAAACATCGCGTGCTGGCGGCGGACCTGCTCGCGGCTGTCCACTTCCATCACGTCCTGAATCCAGCGGTTGCCTTCGTATTCGCTCGAAAGCGTGCCTTCCCAGCCGCACTTGACCAGTTCGGGGATCACTTCGTCGTAAGCGATCGCCGGGTCGGTGCAGTCCTCGTTCATTTCGTAGAACTTGGCCTGGATGTGGCGGAAATAGGGGGCGTAATCGCCGATCCGCTTGGGGTTCGCATAAGGTGCATGGCGCAGCGTTTCGGCCATCGCCACTTCGGCCTTGTTACCGCCCATCTTCACCGCGACTTCGTAGATGGTGTATTCGGCCATGATCTTGGCTTCATGGCTGTCGACGATGAACTGCGCGACTTCGGGCCGCGCGCCCTGCCGCTCGAAGCGGGCGCGGAAGGCGGGCGGATAGTGCTTCATGAAGATGCCCATGTCGGGCAGGATGCCGAGGTGCTTGGTGCCGAGACGATCGGCTTCGTCGATCGTCCGCAGGATCCAGGCATGTTCGAGGTGCCACGGGGCGTGCACTTCGACGCCCATGTGCACGTCCAGTTCTTCGGCATAGGGCACGCAAGCGCCAAGGATGTCGGGACGCACGAACACCAGCACGCGCATGTTCCTGATGCCGAGCCGGTTGCACAGGACGAGGTCGCGGCGGATGCTCTCGACCTGTTCGTCGTCGGTCATCAGGCGGTCCTTGCGGACCTTGGTATCGAGGAACATGTCATAGGCGGTGAAGTGCGCGCCGTGACGCGCCAGCATCGCCTTCCATTCCTCCACCTGCGCATCGGACAGGTTGGGGAAGGTGGGCATGTTCTGTTCGGGCAGGATCTCGATACCGTTCGCGCCGATCGACGTGGCGAAGGACACGCAGTCCTCCACGTTCATCCGGCCAAGGAACAGCTCTTCCTGGAAGCTGTAAAGGCTGACGCCTCTTTTGATCTTGGATGTCATGGTTAAAGCTCAGGCTCCGGCTTGGAGGGCGGCCGCATCGGTGCGACGCGGCGCGAAAAGGAAGAAGGCGAGCGCGGCAACAACGAGGCCGAGCAGGCCAGCGACGAAGAACGCACCCTGCATCGTGCCGGTCGCCTGCCGGATCAGGCTGACCAGCAGCGGCGAGGAGAACTGGCCGAAGAAGAAGCAGGCAGTCCACACCCCCATGCCGCGACCGCGATGTTCGAACGGTAGCTTGGACTGGGCGAGGGCGATCAGTGTCGGTACTGCCATGCCGGCGCCGGTCTGCTGCACGGCCATGGCGGCCACCATCCAGCGCCAGTCGTGCGCGATGCCGATCAGCGTAAGCCCGGTGGCGATGAGGCCGAGGAACAGCGCGAGCTGGAAGCGCGAGCCGAGCTTGCCGGTCAGCCAGAAGATCACCGCGCCGACGATGACGAACAGGCTGGGCAGGGTGCTCAGGCGGCCGATCTCGCCCGAATCCTTGACCCCCAGCTCCTGCCAGACGATGCCGCCGTTGATGATGAAGACATAGTAGAGCGAGGCGCCGAACAGCGTGATCGCGGCGTATCCCAGGACGTTTCGCCACGGGAACGCCGTCCGCGCATCCTCGCCGATGCCCAGCATCCGGCGGGCATTGGCATCGCTCTGCGGTTCGAACAGGAAAAGCCACATCGCGATGAAGATCGGGAAGCCGACGGTGTAGATCAGGAAGATGGCATTCCAGCGCATCGCGGTGAGGTAGCCCGAGGCAAAGATCACCGCGCTGCCCAGAAACGGGCCGGCGATGCCCTGGATGGAGAGCCAGCGATGGCGGCCGGCTTCGTCCCAGTAATCCCCGATCAGCGTGTTGAGCGTGGTCAGGATTGCCGCTTCGGACACGCCGAGCAGCAGGCGCGAGGCGTAGATGGCGTTCAGATCGTCGAGGAAGAAGGGCGCCGCGCCGAAGAAGCCATACGTCAGCGTCGACACCAGCAGCAGCTTGCGCCGGCCATAGCGATCGACCAGCCAACCCGCGAACAGCGCCAAGAGCGCGATGGTGAGCCCTGGTGCGGACACCATCGCCGGCACCTTGACCATCGCGGCCGGATCATCGTGGAAATGGGCGATGATCGCGGGTACGGCAGGGAACATCGAAACTATCGCGATGATCGGCAGGAATCCCGCGATGACGACGATCATGCCCTGAATAAGGCCAGGCTGGCGGGCGCCTGACACGGTGGCGCTTTCTGGGGCTGACATCGACCTCTCCCGGATTCGCATTGATCGCGGTCAAATTGGAACCGCTATTCTGGTTTTATGGTATCGCGCTGGTCTGGCGCGCTTGTCAAGCGCCTGATCGCGTTCAGCCAATCATCGATGGCGTGGATGGAAAACGATAAGAACAAATCGTTTCCGTGATCATACGGCAATCCATATGGTATTTGCCTCGCACCATATTGATGCCCGCCGGACCACGCTCGCTATCGAGCGCCGGATCTTGACAGGCGGTATCAAAATTGGAATGCTGATTTTAGTTTGACGTCGACATGCGATACGGCGTCGATTCGGGGAGGAATGCAATGAACCGCAGCTTTGCCGCGGCGCTGATGATCGGCGCCAGCACGCTTGCCTTGCCACATGTTGCGATGGCGCAGGGCGCCGCGCAGGGCGCCGCGCAGGATGCCGCCGCCACCGGCGCATCGTCCGAGGATGGCCTGAAGGAAATCATCGTCACGGCAACTCGCGCGGAAACCAGCGCGCAGAAGACCGCCGTGGCACTCACCGTCTACACCGGTGCAGACCTTGCCGAAAAGGGCATTGCCACCGTCCAGGCGCTCTCCGCCATCGATCCCAGCGTCAACGTCACCTCGGCCACCGGCGCAGCCTATGTCGCGGTGCGCGGCGTGGCTTCGACCGACGTGACCGAAGTGGGCGATCCGTCGGTTCCGATCGCGCGCGACGGATTCTACACCAACCGCTCGTTCTCGATCGGCACGTCGATGTACGACATCGCCCGCGTCGAAGTGCTGAAGGGGCCCCAGGGCACGCTCAATGGCCGCAATTCGACCGGGGGCCTGGTCTCGATCATCACCAACCGCCCGGGCAAGGACGCGGGCACCTATGGCTCGATCGAAGTCGGCAACTACAACGCGCTGAACGTCGAAGCAGGCGCCAACGTGCCGGTCAACGACCGCCTGCAGTTCCGCATTTCGGGCACGCATCGCCAGCATGACGGATATCGCAAGCTAACCGTGATCGATGATCGCGGCGATGACGACAACACCACGTCGGGCCGCATCCAGATGGCGGCGCAGCCGGTCGACGGGCTCAAGCTCTGGGCCTCGTACCAGCACGATGACATCCACGCGGTGGGCGATGTCGCGCTCACCTCCGCTCTGCGCACGCGTCCTGACTTCGGCGATGCGAAGTCGTTTCCCAACTATGCGCCGACGTCAAATCGCCTGAAGGGCGATCGCGTCCGCTGGGAAGCGAGCTATGACCGGCTGCCGGGCGATCTTACGCTGACGTACGCAGGCGGATACGACCACCAGACGTGGAATCACCGGCTTGACGCAACCGGTCCGGGCTATCCCGCCAACCGCCAGTTCATCCAGGGCGAGGATCCGCGCACCTGGAACCACGAAGTGCGCATCAACAACGATGCCAACGGCAAGGTGTTCTTCCAGGCTGGCTATTTCCATTTCCAGGAAGACAACACGATCGATTCCGGTCTCTACAACGTGGAGATGACGGGGCTGTTCGCGCCGGGCGGTCCGCTGGCGGATCACAGCTATGCCGGCCAGTACGGCATCAAGTTCGACTACAAGATCAAGACCAAGTCCGACGCCGTGTTCGGCCAGGTCGCGGTCAAGCTGGCCGAGCAGCTCAAGCTGTCGCTGGGCGGTCGCTACACCTGGGACAGCAAGGTCCGCACCGGTAGTGCCAACCTGATCATCGGCGCGTTGGTTTCGCCTTTCGTGCCGCCGTTCGTGACGGTCACCACCGATGGTGCCGGCAACATGAAGCATGGCGAAGCGACCTGGCACGCCGGGCTCGACTACACGCCCACGTCCAACACGCTGCTGTATGCCAAGTACGATCGCGGCTACAAGGCGGGCGGCTTCAACTCGAATGGCAGCGGCGCCTCGGTCGATTATTCGCCCGAGAAGCTCGACGCCTTCGAAATCGGTACCAAGAACCGCTTCCTTGGCAATCGCCTGCAGGTGAACGCGGCGGCGTTCTACTTCGACTACAAGGGCTACCAGGCTTCGCAGACGTCGTGTCCGACTTGCTCGTCGGGCATCTTCAACGTCGGCAGCGCCAAGATCTACGGTGCCGAATTGCAGACCATCGCCCTGTTCGGCGAAGGCGGCCGGATCGACTTCAACGCCGCATACCTGCACACCCGCTTCGGCAAGGATGTGAACGGCAACGACATCGTCGTGGTCGATGGCGACAACCCGCCCAGTTCGTTCAACATCACCGGCAACCGCCTGCCCAACGCACCGAGCCTGTCGGTTTCGGGCGGCATCGAATATGCCTTCCCGGTCGGCAGCGGCAAGCTGACGCCACGCATCGACGGCAAGTACAGCTCGGCGTTCTACTATTCTGTGTTCAACAACAGCGACACGCAGAGCCGCCCCTATGCCACGGGCAACGCTTCGCTGACCTACGAGCCGGAAAACGGCCAGTGGTCGGTGACCGCGTTCGTGCGCAACTTTACCGACAAGGTCGTGCTCGCCAACGCGCAGCGTAACTTCGTGTCGAACCTGAACACTTATCAGTTCCAGCCGCCGCGCACCTGGGGCGTGCGCTTCGGTTGGAAGATCTGATCTCCGCCTAGTCCAGACGGGCGCCGGTTCCAAAGTGGGCCGGCGCCCAACTCTTTTTGCGAAAGCCCGCATGCCGATGTCCCCGCAGGCCGATACCCGGCGAAATCTCGCCTTGCTTACGGTCATGCTCGCGTTCGTGCTCGACATCGCCGATTCCACCATCGTCAACACCGCGCTGCCTGCGATCCAGCAGGAGCTTTCCGCATCGAACGCGGCGGCGCAGTGGATGGTGGCGGGCTATTTCCTCAGTTTTTCGGTGTTCCTTGTCGCCGGCGGGCGGCTGGGTGACCTGTTCGGATATCGCCGCCTGTTCCTGGCCGGCGTTGCGGCCTTCACGCTGGCCTCGCTGGGTTGCGGCATGGCGCAGAGCGCGGACCAACTGGTCGCCTGTCGCGTGGCGCAAGGCTGCGCAGCCGCGCTGATGGGGCCGCAGGTGATGGCAGTGGTGCAAGTCCTGTTCTCGCCCACCGAACGCATCGCCAAGCTTGCGTGGTTCGGGACGCTGGGGGGCATCGCCGCCGTACTCGGGCCGATCGTCGGGGGGCTGTTGATCGCGGCGAACCCGTTCGGCCTTGGCTGGCGTGCGGTGTTCCTGATCAATCTTCCCATCGGGGTCGTCGCGCTGGCGGCAGGCACGCGCTTCCTGCCCGATGCGCGCTCGCCCGATGCGCAGGGCCTCGACCTTGGCGGTACCGCGCTGCTCGGCGCAGGGTTGGTCGCACTGCTGGTGCCGATGGTGCAGGGGCCCGAGCTTGGTTGGCCGGTGTGGACGCTCGCGCTGCTCGGCGCCGTTCCTCTGATTGCGGTGCTGGCGCTGGCCCATGCCCGAGCGCGCGGGCGCGTAGGCAAGGATCGGCTGATTGAGCCGACGCTGTTTCACGAACGCGCCTTCACGCTGGGGTTATCGGCTTCCGTTTGCTTTTCGGCGGGCGTGAGCGGCTTCGTACTGGTCTTCGCGCTCGCGGTGCAGCACCTGTTGGCGCGCAGCCCGCTCGATACCGCGTTGCTGCTGGCGCCGTTCGGCGTGGGCGTATCGCTCGGCATCGCCTTCGTCGGCCGCAAGCTGTTGCCCAGACTCGGCAAGTGGATCCCTTTCGTTGGCGCGAGCGCGATGGCACTGCTGGGCGCGTCGGTGCTGCTGCTGGTGCCCACTGCCCCGCCGACCGCTTTGCTCGCCGTGCTTCTGGTGCCGACGGGGCTCGCCATGGGCATGGTAGCCGGACCGTTGACGCCGATTGCGCTGGCCCGCGTTCGCCACGCCCATGCCGGCATTGCCAGCGGCATGCTCAAGACCGCACAGCAGGTCGGCGGGGCGTTGGGGGCGGCTGTCGTGGGCGGCGCGTGGTTCGCAGGCCACGGCACCACGATCGCCGCGGTGGTGCTGGCCGCCATTCTCGGAGCTGCTGCATTGTGCGCAGCGGCCCTGCCACGTAGCCTGTTCGGCTCCACGGGAGAGCAGCCATGACTCGACGTTTGCGCATGGGGATGATCGGCGGCGGGCCGGGGGCCTTCATCGGCCCCGTCCACCGCATTGCGGCCGAGATGGATCGCGAGATCGAGCTGGTCGCGGGCGCCTTTTCGTCCGACGCAGCGCGCTCGGCGGCGGCGGGCGAAGTCTATCGCATCGATCCGGCGCGCGCCTACAGCGATGTCGCGGCCATGCTGGCGGGCGAAGCTGCGCGGGATGACGGGATCGACTTCGTCGCCATCGTCAGCCCCAATCATCACCACCTGCCCGCCGCGCGCGCCGCTCTTGCCGCAGGCATTCCGGTTTTGAGCGACAAGCCGATGACCGCCACGCTGGCAGAGGCGAAGGAACTGGCCGCCCTCGTCGCGGCGGCAGGGCTGCCCTATGGCCTGACCTACACCTATTCCGGGTATCCGCTGGTGCGCGAAGCGCGCGCGCGCATCGCCGCTGGCGCGATCGGCACCGTGCGCAAGGTGGTGGTGGAATATCCGCAAGGCTGGCTCGCAGGCGAAGCTGCGGGCAAGCAAGCCGAATGGCGCGTCGATCCGGCGCGCGCGGGCGATGGCGGCTGCATCGGCGACATCGGCGTCCATGCCTTCCACCTCGCCGAATTCGTCACCGGTCTTGCCGTCACCGAACTGCTCGCGGACCTTGGCGCGGTCGTTCCCGGGCGCGCGCTCGACGATGACTGCACCGTGCTGCTGCGCTTCGCCAATGGCGCGCGCGGGGTGCTGCTCGCCAGCCAGATCGAGGTGGGCGAACTGAACGGCCTGCGCTTCCGCATCTATGGCGACAAGGGCGGCCTCACCTGGCGGCAGGAGGAACCCAACACGCTGATCCTCAATCGGCTCGATGGCAGCAGCGAGGTGATCCGCGCCGGCACCGGGCTGCTCGGCCCCGATGCTGCCGCGCGCAGCCGGACGCCGGGCGGCCACCCCGAAGGCTATCTCGAAGCGTTTGCCAACCTCTACCGCGATTTCGCCGCGCAGCTGCGGGGCGAGCCGGCGCCGCTGCTGCCGGGCATTGCCGAAGGCCTGCGCTCGATGGCCTTCATTGCCGCCGCCGTTGCCGCCAGCCGCGCCCGCGCCGGCTGGGTCACGCTCGATATCTGAAAGAGGTTCAGCCATGAAGACGATCAAGGGCCCCGGCATTTTCCTCGCGCAGTTTGCGGGCGATGCGGCCCCGTTCAATTCGCTCGACGCGATTGCCGACTGGGCTGCTGCGCTTGGCTACAAGGGTCTGCAGCTGCCATCGAACGATACGCGCCTGTTCGATCTGGCGCTGGCCGCGCAGAGCCAGGACTACTGCGACGAAGTGACGGGCAAGCTCGCCGCCAAGGGCCTTGCCATCACCGAGCTGTCGACCCACCTACAGGGCCAGCTGGTGGCGGTGCACTCTGCCTACGATGCGCTGTTCGATGGCTTCGCCGCTCCCGAAGTGCGCGGCAACCCGCAGGCGCGGCAGGCCTGGGCGGTAGAGCAGATGGGCCTTGCCGCCGTTGCAAGTCGCCGCCTTGGCCTTACCACCCACGCCAGTTTCTCGGGCGCGCTCGCCTGGCCCTATTTCTACCCCTGGCCGCAGCGCCCGGCGGGGCTGGTGGACGACGCGTTCGACGAGCTCGCGCGGCGCTGGAAGCCGATCCTCGATGTGTTCGATGAAAACGGCGTCGACATCGGCTTCGAGATCCATCCCGGCGAGGATATTCACGATGGCATCACCTTCGAGATGTTCCTTGCGCGCACCGGCAACCACCCGCGCGCCAACATCCTCTACGATCCCAGCCACTTCGTGCTGCAGCAGCTCGATTACCTCGCCTTCATCGACATCTACCACGAACGCATCAAGTGCTTCCACGTGAAGGACGCCGAGTTCCGCCCCTCGGGCCGCATCGGCGTCTATGGCGGTTACCAGAACTGGGTCGATCGTCCCGGCCGTTTCCGCAGCCTGGGCGATGGGCAGGTCGATTTCGGGCAGGTCTTCAGCAAGATGGCCCAGTACGACTACGCCGGCTGGGCCGTGCTCGAATGGGAATGCGCGCTCAAGCATCCCGAACAGGGCGCGGCCGAAGGCGCGCCGTTCATTGCGCGCCACATCATCCGCACCACGGACCGCGCCTTCGACGATTTCGCCGACAGCGGCTCGGACCGCGCGCTCAACCGCAAGCTGATGGGCTTCTGATCATGGCTGTCGATCGCCGCGAATTCCTCTCGGGCGCTGCCCTGCTGGCCTTGGCGCTCGGCATTCCCGTCGCCGCCGTCCGGCTCAGCGACATGGCCGACGCTGACCTGCCGACGGCGCGCCAGCGCGTGTTGGCGCGCGAGGTCAGCCAGCTCGTGATCCCGCGCACCGGCACGCCGGGAGCTGGGGAGGTGGGCGTCGGCGACTTCCTGATCCTCGCCCTTGCCCATGGTCTTGACGGCAGCCGCGAACCGGCGAGCGCCTCCAGCCCTGCCGGCGAACCGATGCCCTTGCGTCCCGACGGCTCGCTCGACCACTTGCTCTGGCTCGAACGCACGCTCGACCGCGCCGGCGGCGGCGATTTCCTCGGTGCTGCACCGCAGGCTCGCGCCGCCATGCTTGCCAAGCTCGATGCGACAGCGTTCCCGCCGGGACCGCCGCCGGCCGATCCGTCGCCGTGGGCCCTGGTCAAGGGCCTCATCCTCACGGGCTACTATACCAGCCAGACCGGCGCCGCGCAGGAATTGCGCTACGAACTCGTGCCCGGCCGCTTTGACAATGACATCCCGCTGACCCCCGGATACCGGGCCTGGTCGAGCGACTGGACCGCAGTGGAGTTCGGCTGATGCAGCACCAGTTTGACGCGATCGTGGTGGGCTCGGGCATCACCGGCGGCTGGGCGGCCAAGGAACTGACCGAAGCCGGCCTGAAAGTCCTGATGATCGAGCGCGGCCGCAAGATCGAGCATCAGGTCGACTACGACACCGAGACCAAGGCCCCGTGGGAATTGCCGTTCCGCGGCCTCGGCGATGCCGCGCTCTATGCCCGCGAATACGCGGTGCAGCGCAAGAACCGGCACTTCAACGAATTCACCGAAGGGCACTTCGTCAACGACAAGGACAACCCCTACGAGACCGGTGCGGACACCGATTTCACGTGGTTCCGCTCCTACCAGCTGGGCGGTCGTTCGCTGACGTGGGGGCGCCAGTGCTATCGCTGGTCGGACTACGATTTCGGTGCGAACAAGCGCGACGGCCACGGCACCGACTGGCCGATCCGCTATGCCGAACTCGCGCCGTGGTATGACAAGGTCGAGGAGTTCGTTGGCGTGTCGGGCGCGAAGGAAGGGCTTGCGCAACTGCCCGATGGTCATTTCCAGCCGCCGATGGCGCTCAACGTGGTCGAACAGGCCGTGCGCGAAAGGATCGCCGCGCAGTGGCCCGAACGCTGCCTGACGGTGGGGCGCACGGCCAATCTGACGGAGGCCAAGGAGGCCGAGGGCCGCTCGCACTGCCAGTACCGCTCGATCTGCGCGCGCGGCTGTTCCTATGGAGCCTACTTCTCCACCCAGTCCTCGACGCTTCCGGCAGCGACGAAGACCGGGTTGCTCACCGTCGTCACCGACGCGCAAGTCGAAAAGGTCGATTACGACCCCAAGACCCGCCGCGTGACGGGCGTGCGCTGGATCGAGACGAAGACGGGGGCGCGCAAGGCTGCCACCGCGCGGCTCGTCTTCCTCAATGCAGGGGCCTTCAACTCGGTTCACCTGCTGCTCAATTCGGCAAGCGAGGCGATGCCCAATGGCCTCGCCAATGGCTCGGGCGTGCTTGGCACGCACATCATGGACCACGCCAACACGCTGTCTGTCATCGCCGAGTTCCCCGGATTTTCAGACCGCACCAGCTTCGGCAACCGCCCTACGGGCATCGTCATCCCGCGCTTCCGCAATCTCGAAACGCTCGACGGGCAGGGCTTCACGCGCGGCTATTCCTATCAGGGCGGCGCACTGCAGAGCGGCTGGAGCCGGGGCAAGCGGATGGCGGGCACCGGCGCGGGCTTCAAGGACGATCTGCAACAGGTCGGCCCGTGGCGCATGGTGCTGGTCACGTTTGCCGAAAGTCTGCCGCGCGCCAGCAACCGGCTGACGCTGGGCAAGGCCACCGATCCGCGCGGCGTGCCCCAGCTTGAAGTCCACTTCGCCCACGGCGCAGAGGAACATGCGGCGCTTGCCGATGCCAAGGAACAGGCGGCGGTGATGATGACGGCTGCGGGCGGCAAGGTGCTGATGGGCATGGACCGTCCCGGCCCCGGCGGCAGCGCGATCCACGAGATGGGCGGCGCGCGCATGGGCTGGGACCCGCAGACCTCGGTGCTCGACCGCTTCAGCCGCGCCCACCAGGTGGCCAACCTCTATGTGACCGACGGCGCGCAGATGAGCTCGTCGGCGTGCCAGAATCCCTCGCTCACCTACATGGCGTTGACCGCGCGTGCCTGCGCTCATGCGGTGGAACAGATGAGGGCCGGGGTGATCTGACGCGGACTGCCCGGCGGGGCGGTCAGGCGGCAACCGGGACCGGGTTCTGCCGGTCCCGCTCGGACACCGCTTCGTCCAGCCGGTCGAGCAGCCATAGCAGCACGGGATCGTTGGCGCGCGCGCGGTGGTACTGCACCGTTTCGCGCATCGGCGGCATCGCGAAGGGAAGGGGGGCGAAGGCAATCGGGTAATGCCGCGCCGCATCCTGCGCAAGCCGCGCGTGCATGACTGCCAGCCGTTGCGTGCCGACCAGCAGCGGCGGCACTTGCGCAAAGCCCGGAACCACTACCTCTTCGCGCCGGGTAATCCCACCTGCGCGCAACTGCGCCTCGGCAAAGGAAAGGCGCGACAATCGCCCGATCCGCACGGTGACATGGCCAGCCGCGGTGAAGGCGGCCTTGTCGATGGCACCTTCGCGCTGGAACAGCGGGTTGCGGTTCCAACCAGCGACGACGTGGTGTTCCTCCAGCAGCGGACGCACCGGATGGTCAAGGCTCGCCCATTCGGCGGGCACGATCAGCAGGTCGATCTCTCCCCGGTCAAGCAGGCCGCCGGCATTGTCGTCGGGCGGGACAACTTCCAGCGCGATACCCGGCGCAAGCTCGGCCAGCCGCAGCGACAGCGGCGCCAAGGCGACGCTGGTGATGTAGTCCGCCGTGCACACGCGCACCCGGCGCTGCTCGGTCTCTGGCGAGAAGTTCGTCGGCTGGCCCACCAGCACGTCGAGTTCGGTCAGCACCGACTTGAGCATCGGCTTCAGGCGCAGTGCATAGGGGGTCGGCACCATGCGCTTGCCATGGGCGCTGAGCAGCGGATCGCCGAACCATTCGCGCAGACGGGCCAGCGCCGCGCTGGCCGCCGGCTGGCTGAGATAGAGCCGCTCAGCCGCCCGCGTGACGCTCGCTTCCTCGAGCAAGGCGTCGAGTGCGACGAGCAGGTTGAGGTCGAGTCCCTTGAAGCGCATGTGCCATAAATAGCATGGATCGTCATGGATCAGAACAAATCGTTTTTGTGATGGCGCGCGCATGACTAGCTTGGGCGGCACAAGATTTAGCGGACCCGGGAGATCCCATTGCGCACCCTTATCATCGGCGCCGGCATCGGCGGCCTTTCCGCCGCCATTGCGCTCAGCCGCAAGGGGCATGACGTCACCATTGTCGAACGCGACCCGGAATGGTCGGTCTACGGCGTTGGTATCATCCAGCAGGCGAATGTCGTGCGGGCGATGGACCAGCTGGGCGTGCTCGATCGCTTCCTCGATGCGGCCTGCGGCTTCGATGCGGTGGAGATTTTCCTGCCCGATGGCAGCAAGGTTGCACGCGTGCCCGCGCCGCGGCTGGTCGAAGGCAAGCCCGCCAACGTCGGCATCGGCCGGCGTGCCCTGCAGCAGGTGCTGGGCGAAGCGGCAAGGGACCACGGCGCGCAGATCCGCTTGGGTGTTACCGCAACCTCGTTCGCCGATGACGGCAAGGCCGTCACCGTCGACTTGTCCGATGGCGGCCGCGAAACCTTCGATCTGGTGATCGGTGCGGATGGCGTCTATTCGCAGACCCGCGCCGAAATCCTGCCGCAGGCAGAGACGCCGCAATTCACCGGTCAGGCGGTGTGGCGTTACAACTTCCCGCGTCCCGCCGATCTCGATGCGCTGCAGATCTACAACGGCCCCACCGGCGTGGGCCTCGTGCCGATGAGTGCGGACACGATGTACATGTTCGTGACCACGCCCGAGCCGGGCAATCCGCGCTATCCGCGCGAGGGCATCGCAGCAGAGATGCGCGCCAGGATCGCCCGCTGCTCGCCGCAGATCCGTGCCCTTGCTGACCAGATCACCGACGATGACGGGGTGGTCTATCGCCCGCTCGAAGCGACCATGGTCCACGGGCCCTGGAGCCGGGGGCGCATCGGTTTGCTGGGCGATGCGGTCCACGCGACGACGCCACATCTGGGCCAGGGCGCGGGCATGGCGATCGAGGACGCGATCGTGCTGGCCGAGGAGCTTGAACGCCACCCGGAGGTGGAGACCGCGCTCAAAGCCTATCGCGATCGCCGCTACGAACGCTGCCGCTACATCGTCGAGGCGAGCCTTGCCATCTGCAAGGGCCAGCTCGGCGAAGCGCCGCCGGTCGATAATCACAAGGCGACGGGCGAGATGTTCGCCGTCGTTTCGCAACCCATCTGATCTTGCCAAGGAGCGACACGCCATGAGCCGCGTCACCGAAATCCGCTACGTCGGCTACGGAGTCGAAAACTTCGACGCCGAGAAGGCCTACTACGCCGAAACCTGGGGGCTGGACCCCGTGGCCGAGGCCGAAGGCATGGCCTGGTTCAAGGCACCCGGTGCGCAGGAGCACCACGTCGTGCAGCTGCGCAAGGCGGAGACCAACCGCGTCGACGTGATCGCGCTTGCCGCCGACAGCCGCGCCGATGTCGACGCCCTGTTTGCCAAGGTCGAGGCGGCGGGCTGCCGCATCGCTGCCGCTCCGTATGCGCTGACCACGCCTGGCGGCGGCTATGGCTTCCGTTTCTTTTCGCCCGATGGCCTGCTGTTCGAAGTTTCGAGCGATGTCGCCAAGGGCCCCGCGCGCGACCTGACTCGCTGGGAAGGGCTGCCGGTCAAGATCAGCCACATCGTGCTGCACAGTCCGAAGCACCACGAGATGGTCGCGTTCTTTACGGACGTGCTGGGTTTCAAGGTGTCCGACTGGCTGGGTGACTTCATGTGCTTCCTGCGCTGCAATTCGGCGCATCACCGCATCGCCATCCTGCCCGGACCGCCGTGCCTGAACCACGTCGCCTACGACGTGCTGACGGTCGACGACATGATGCGCGGCGTGCACCGGCTGAAGCAGAAGGGCATCGACATCGGCTGGGGCCCCGGCCGCCATACCGCCGGCAACAACACCTTCAGCTATTTCGTGACGCCGGGCGGCTTCGTCACCGAATACACCTCTGAACTGGAAGAGGTCGATTTCGAGACGCATCAGCACAAGGTCCACGCGCCCGCGCCGTTGGTGATGGACCAGTGGGGCATCGGCACGGGCGGGCCGCAGACGCTGCCGCACCCGGCGCCCAACCCAGGCCTGTTCCAAGCGGTCGAAGCGTGATTGTCCGGCGCGCAGCCTTGCCCCTGCTGGCGCTGCTGGCGCTGGCCTCCGCGCCTGCAGTGGCGCGGAGCGGGCGCGGCGAGACCGAACGCAACCGCGCGATCGTCACTGCCTTCGCCCACCGCTTCTATGATCTGCGCGACGTGCGCGGCGCCTTCGAACGCTACGTCGCCCCGGACTACATCCAGCACAACCCCGGCATCGTCGATGGCCGGCGTGCCGCGATCGATGCCCTAGCGCCCATGTTCGGCGCCGAAGGATCGCGCTTCGAAATCAAGCGCATCATCGTCGATGGCGACGTGGCGGTGATACACCTGCACGGCCGCACCGGGGCACAGGGCAACGGCGGGTCCGTGGCCGACATCTATCGCCTGAAGGACGGCAAGATCGTGGAGCACTGGGACGTGCTGCAGCCGATCGCCGACCACACCGTCAATCCGCACCCCTATTTCTGAGGCAGTCCGGTGGCTCTCTTCGAATATTTTCCGAACTATATCTGGAACCTGTCGGTAGCCATCGCGCTCGAAAGCGGGGGCCAGATCGGCGAGATCATCGACATGTGCCAGCCGATCCGCGATGCGGCGGCAAGTGGCGCGGACGCCGGCACGCCGCAATTCATGGCGCAATGGGTGGCGATGGGCGACAAGCTGCTGGCGCTTGCCGCCGAAGACGAAGCGAAGGGGCGGCTGTTCTCGGCTTCAAACAAGCTCGAACGCGCCTCGCTATACCTGATCACCGCCGAGCGGATGCAGGGCCACGGGCATCCGGGCCGCAAGGAAACCTTTGCAAAGGCGCGCGCCGCCTTCGACAAGTCCACCGCACTGGGCAAGATCAACCGCAAGCGGGTGGAAATTCCGCTCGCACATGGCACGATGCCCGCGCTCTACACCCGCGCGCCGGGCGAGGGCGCCAAGCCGGTGGTGGTGTTCTGCAACGGCCTCGATAGCTGCAAGGAACTGCTCTACTGGACCCGGCTGCCCGAAGAACTGGCGCGGCGCGGCATCTCCACGCTCTGCGTCGACCAGCCCGGCTCGGGCGAGGCGCTGCGGCTGCAGGACCTGCCGGTCGATCCGCATTCGGAAAGCTGGGCGAGCAAGGCTGTCGACTGGCTCGAGACTCAGTCAGACGTCGACCCCGCGCGCATCGGCATGACGGGCATCTCGCTCGGTGGCCACTTCGCCCCGCGCGCCGTCGCCTATGAACCGCGCTTTGCCAGCGGCGCGGTGTGGGGCGCCAACCACAACTGGCGCGAAGTGCAGGACAAGCGGTTGAAGCGCGAGGGCGAAAACCCTGTGCCGCACTATTGGGCGCACGTGATGTGGGCATTCGGCGCGAAGGACATGGACGAGTTCTTCGAACGCAGCGCGGACATGAACCTCAACGGCCACATGGACCGTATCAAGGTGCCGTTCCTCGTCACCCACGGCGCCAACGACCGCCAGATCAGCGTCGCCTATGCCGATGACCTTTACGACCAGCTGGTCAACTCGCCGCGGCGGGAAAAGGTGATCTTCACCGCGCGCGAAGGCGGGGTGGAACATGTCGGGGCCGACAACATGGCTTATGGTCGCGACCTGATCTCTGATTGGTTTGCCGAGACCCTTGGGGGTACCGCTGCCTGAATGACAGGACCCGCCTATATCCGCCGCGAAACCCGCGTCAGCATCGTGATCAACACGGTGTTGAGCGCGCTGTTCTTCCTTGCCGTTTTCGGGAACTCCGCAAGCGTGCCGGTGTGGGGAAGCGGGGGGTATGTGCTCGATTTTGGTCCGCAGGGTTTCATGATCGGACTGATGGCGACGCTGGTTCCGGGCGCGCTTGCCCGCCGCGCCTTGCGATCGGGCACCATCGACCCGGTCCGTGGATCGACGCGGATGCCGCGCGGGCTGCTTTTGCGCGGCGTCAGTTGCGGCGTTGCGGGTGCGGTTGCAGGCATCGCGCTGTCGGGCGCAGGACTGACGCTTGCCGGATTGGCGCAGCTGCCCTGGTGGCCTGCGCTACTGGCGAAGCTGGCCTTCGGCTTCGCGCTGGCGGCGCTTATCACGCCTGCCGGACTTCGTGCCGAATTGATTGCGCGCTGAAAGGCGCAGGGAGAAGAAGACCATGACCCGTCGTTTCGTGGACCTGTCAATCTATCTCGAAAACGAGGTGGTGACCGATCCGCCGTTCATGCGGCCGCACATCGAATACCAGAAGCACGGCGATACGGTGGGCGAGCTCGGCTTCTTCTTCCCCGACGTGACGGCACAGGACACGCCCGACGGCGCAGGCTTCGCTGCCGCCGAGAAGGTGTCGCTGACCACGCACAACGGCACGCACCTCGATGCGCCGTGGCACTTTCACCCCACGCAGGACGGCGGCAAGCCGGCCATGACCATTGACGAGGTGCCGCTCGAATGGTGCTTCCAGCCCGGCGTGAAGCTCGATTTCCGGCACTTCCCCGATGGCTACGTGGTGACCGCGCAGGATGTCGAGGACGAGCTTGCGCGCATCGGGCACGAATTGAAGCCGCTCGAGATCGTGCTGATCAACACCGCGGCGGGCAAGGCGGTGGGCAATCCCGACTTCGTCAACATCGGGTGCGGCATGGGCTACGAAGCGACGATGTACCTGACCAGCCGCGGCGTGCGGGTGACCGGTACCGATGCCTGGTCGTGGGATGCGCCGTTCAGCTACACCGCGCAGAAGGTCAAGGAAACGGGCGATACCTCGCTGATCTGGGAAGGGCACAAGGCCGGGCGCGACATCGGCTACTGCCACCTCGAAAAGCTGCACAACCTCGAAGTGCTGCCCGCCAGCGGCTTCACCGTCAGCTGCTTCCCGCACAAGATCAAGGGCGCCTCGGCAGGCTGGACCCGCGCCGTCGCCATCTTCGAGGATTGAACCCATGCGTCTTGCCACCCGCGCCAACGGTACGCCCGACGGCGAACTGATGATCGTTTCCGACGACGGCGCGCGCTGGTGCGCCGCCGGGGCAGACTGGCCCAACCTGCTGACCGCGATCGAGCGCTGGGATGCGGCGGAGCCCGCCTTGCGCGCGCTCGCCGCGCAGGACAGCGGCGATTGGGACGCACTCGACGCTGCCAACGTGCGCGCGCCGCTGCCGCGTTCGTGGCAATGGCTCGATGGTTCGGCCTACACCACCCATGGCGAACTGATGCAGATCGCCTTCGGGCTCGATCCGGTGCCCACCGATCGCCCGCTGATGTACCAGGGCCTTTCCGACCGCTTTCTCGCGCCGACCGAGACAGCCCGCTTCCCGAGCCAGGCCGACGGGATCGATTTCGAAGGCGAATTCGGCGTCATCGTCGATGCCGTGCCGATGGGCGTCAGCGTCGAACAGGCGGCGCGGCACATCCGCCTGCTGGTGCAGATCAACGACTGGTCGCTGCGCGCGATCGCGCCCATCGAGATGAAGACCGGGTTCGGCTGGGTTCAGGCCAAGCCGCCGTGCAGCATGGCGCCCTTTGCGGTCACGCCCGACGTCCTGGGGTCCGACTGGCGCGATGGGCGCGTCTGCCTTGAACTCGGCGTCGACTGGAACGCAAAGCGCTTCGGCCGCGTGGATGGCAGCGAGATGGCCTTTTCCTTCCCGGAACTGGTCGCGCATGCCGCACGCACCCGCGATCTGGTTGCCGGCACCGTGATCGGATCGGGCACCGTCTCCAACGCGACCTATGCCACGCGTGGATCGGCGTGCATTTCAGAACGACGCGCGATCGAGATCATCGCCCACGGCGCACCGCAAACCCCGTTCATGGCCGATGGCGACAGCGTGCACATGGTGGCCAAGTCGAGCGATGGCGCCGCTCCTTTTGGTGCGATCGATCAGCGCGTGGCGGTTATCGCGCCGAATTAGACGTCGCTTCCATCGCGGGGCGCGCGGTTTCTTCTCTAAGCCTAGGCCTGAGCCGCCAGCGCGAGGTCCTGTGGCGTGTCGATATCGAGATCGGCGCCTTCGGGCAGGGGAACGGCGGGAGCGTCGCGCAGCAGCAGCCCCGCACCGCGGTCGCCAGTGAGGGACTGAAGGGCGCGGAAGCACGAAGCGCCGAACAGGGCGGGCGGCATCGGTACCCCGCCAGCCTGGCTGGCGATACGGGTGCCGTCGAACCGGTCGAGCAGGGCGGCGAAGTGGGCCGTGGGCACCAACGGCATGTCGGCAAGGGCGACGAGCACGGCCTTTGCGCCCCTCGCCTGCGCGGCAGCCACGCCGAGCCGCAGCGAGGCGGACTGGGGCGAATCGGGGGGATCGAGCCGCAGCGTGTGGTAGCCGGGGAGCGGCGGTGTCGTCGCCGAAACGACAGCGAAACGCCAGCGCAGCGGCAGAGGGGCGAGTGCGGCCAGTGTGTGCTCTATCACCGGTCGTCCGCCCAGGCTGGCGGCGAGCTTGTTGCCGCCGAAGCGCTCGCTGCGTCCAGCGGCGAGCAGGACCAGCGCAAACGCGTCAGGCGGCATGGTGGGCAGGCAAAGCGGGGGCTGACGCCATCCAGTCGGGCGCGCCGGCGCAGGCATTGTAGTCCTGCACGATCTCCGCGAGGATCGACAGCGCCAGCGTGGCGGGATCGCGCGCACCCGGGATAAGGCCAATGGTGCCGCGCAGCGCGTCGATGCGGTGGGCAGGCACGCCCGCCCGGGCAAGCGCTTCGCAGCGGGCGCGATGGGTTGCGCGGCTGCCGACAGCACCGTGGTAATAGCCGGGAAGCGCGAGCGCCTGCGGCAGGAGGAATTCCTCCCAGTCGCGATCGTGGAACGCGAATACGAAGGCGGTCCATGCGTCGCCGCTGATGTCGGGCAGCCGGGTGCGCAGGGTGAGCGGCGCGATGTCGGGATCGCGGTGCGGATCGCCTTCGGGCGCAAAAGCCTCCACAGCAAGGCCGAAGCGGCGAGCGAGCCGGGCGAGGGCCGCCAGATCCTCGCCATGGCCAAGCGCCACGAGGCGCGGACGCGGGCGGTAGGTCTGCCGCCAGCCGCTAAGGTCGATCGTGGCGCAGCGGCGGCGTTCCAGGGTGGCGAGCGCAGCAGCGATCCGTTCGGGAGACGGCGCGGGCGTGAACAGCAGGTCGATCCCGCCGCCGCAAGGCAGGCGCACGTCGATATAGGGCGAACCGGCGCCGAACCGCACGGTACGGGGCGTGCCTTGCACCAGTACGTCGCGCGCTTCCTCGATCACCGCGCGTTCGACGCAGCCGCCGGAGAAGGAGCCGATGCTGCGCCCATCGGCCAGCACGGCCATCTGCGTTCCGATGCTGCGCGACGAACGGCCCTCGATGCCGACGAGGGTGACCAGAACGCCATCGATTCCCGCCTGCGCACCGCGCGCGAGCAAGCGCAAGCAGTCCGCCGGAGTGGCGGCGATGGCATCATCCGGGAAAGCAGGAAGGAAGGCCTCCATCATCGGGATCGGTCCTGTGGTGCACGCGCGGACGGTCGGCGCGCGCAGCGGCAATACGGTTTCAGACGAAAATGGTTTCGCGCACCCGGCGCGCGCGTTACCCATCGAAGCGCGACTTTCGCCCGTCAGGATCGAAGCGCGGCCTTGCACGTTTCCGGGCGGTGGAGCCGACGATCGCCGCTGGCTCAAGCAGGGACCTTCCGACTTGGCCAACTCACCGATGCATGCCCGTGTCAACGGGACCGAGCACCCGTTGCCACACGACAGCCGCCGCACGCTGCTCGACTGGCTGCGCGAGGATCTGGGCCTGACCGGCACCAAGAAGGGATGCGATCACGGCCAGTGCGGCGCGTGCACGGTGCTGGTCGATGGGCGGCGGATCAATTCCTGCCTTTCGCTGGCGCAGCTGCACGATGGCGATGCGATCGAAACGATCGAGGCGATCGGTTCGGCGGACGCGCTGGCGCCACTACAGCGCGCCTTCGTTGCCCACGACGGGTTTCAGTGCGGATACTGCACGCCGGGCCAGATCTGTTCCGCCACGGCGCTGATGAGCGAGCTTGCCGAAGGCTGGGCGAGCGCGGTTACCGAGGACATTGCCGCCGCGCCGGTGGTGACCCGCGCCGAACTTCAGGAGCGGATGAGCGGCAACCTGTGCCGCTGCGGCGCCTATTCCAACATCATCGCCGCGCTCGAAGAAGTGATCGCGGCGGAAGGGCCCCTCCGTATCGACGCGGAGGCAAGCGCATGAAGGCCTTCACGCTCGATCACGCGGCCGATGCGCAAGATGCGCTCGATGCGCTTGGCGCTGGCGCCACGGCGATTGCCGGGGGCACCAACCTGGTCGATCTGATGAAGCTGCAGATCGCGGCGCCCGATCGGCTGGTTTCGATCCGGCGCACGGGGCTGGACCAGATCGCTCCCGACGGCGAGGGCCTGCGCATCGGTGCGCTCGTCACCAACGCCGATTGCGCCGCCGATGGCCGGGTGCGGCGCGACTGGCCGCTGCTGGCGCAAGCGATCCTGGCCGGGGCCAGCCCGCAGCTGCGCAACCGCGCGACCACGGGCGGAAACCTGTGCCAGCGCACGCGCTGCGGCTATTTCTACGACACCACGCAGGCGTGCAACAAGCGCGCACCGGGAACGGGTTGCGGCGCGCTGGGCGGGTTCAACCGCATCCACGCCGTGCTCGGCACCAGCGATGCTTGCATCGCGACCTATCCCGGCGACATGGCGGTAGCGCTGCTGGCGCTCGACGCCGAAGTGTTGACGCAAGGGCCCGATGGCGAGCGAACCATTCCGGTCGGCCAGTTCCACCGCCAGCCGGGCGACGACCCGTCGCGCGACAACACGCTTCTTCCGGGCGAACTGATCACCGGGGTGCGGCTGCCCGCGCCGAGCGGCGGAATGCAGATCTATCGCAAGGTGCGCGACCGCGCGTCCTATGCCTTCGCGCTGGTCTCGGTGGCGGCGGACCTTGCCATGGAAGACGGGCGGATCGCGCGCTGTGCGCTCGCTTTCGGCAGCCTTGGCACCGTGCCCTGGCGAGATCGCGCAGTGGAGCAAGCGCTGGTGGGCGAAACGCCTTCGCCCGCGCTGTTCGACAAGGCCGCCGACGTGCTGCTGCGTGATGCGCGCGGCTTTGGCGAAAACGACTTCAAGATCGTGCTGGCACGTCGCGCGCTGGCCGCGACGCTTGCTGAAGCGACCCTCTCCAACCCGGCAAAGGGCTGATCCCATGCGCCTTCCGTTTTCGGACATGTACAACCGGCCCGACGAGCGCAACCTGCTCGACCGCACGGGCCAGGGCCTGATCGGCAAGCCGCTCGACCGGCCGGAAGGTCCGCTCAAAGTGAGCGGCGCGGCGACCTATTCGGCGGAATGGAATCTGCCTAACTGCGCCGAAGGCGTGCTCGTGCTCGCCTCGATCCCGCAAGGGACTGTCCGCGAAATCCATGCAGATCCGGTGCTGGCGATGCCGGGCGTGATGGCGGTGATCGCGGACAAGGCGATGGTGCGCCGCTCCGCGCAAGGGACGGCGGGCAAGGCGCCGGCGCAGGACGTGACCACGGTCGAATATTTCGGCCAGCCAGTGGCCGTGGTGGTCGCCGAAACGTTTGAGCAGGCCCGCGACGCGGCGCTCGCGCTGCGCGTGGACTACGATCCGGCGGAAAAGCCGGTGCCGCTCGATCCCGAAAGCCCGCAGGCAGAGGTCGAGACCCCGTCGGACAGCAAGCCGATCGAAGGCGGCGATCTTGACGCCGCCATGCGCGAGGCTGCGTTCGCTATCGATGTTTCTTACGACACGCCCGGCCATGCCAGCGCGGCGATGGAGCCGCACGTGACCATTGCCGAATGGCAGGACGACCGCCTGATCCTGCGCGGAAGCTACCAGATGCTGTCGCACAACGTGAAGGAGATCGCCGACTGCCTCTCGATCAAGCCGGACAAGGTGCGGATCATTGCGCCTTATGTCGGCGGCGGCTTCGGCTCGAAGCTGGGCATCACGCACGAAGCCGTGGCGGCGGCGGTGGCGGCGCGAGAGATCGGCCGGCCGGTGCGCGTGGTGATGACGCGCCAGCAGGTGTTCCAGACGGTTATGCGGCGCTCCGAAACGCGCCAGCGGGTGCGGCTCGCTGCCGATGCGGGCGGGCGCATCGTGGGGCTGGGGCACGAGGCGCTCGTCTCCAACCTTCCGCAAGAAGACTTCGCCGAGCCGGTGACGCAGGCGACCGAATTCCTCTACGGCGGCGACAACCGCCTGCTCAAGGTGGAGGTCGCGCGGATCAGCCGCCTGACCGCAGGATCGGTGCGTGCACCGGGCGAAGCGGTCGGCATGCAGGTGCTCGAGGCGGCGATGGACGAACTGGCCGAGGCGATCGGCATGGACCCCATCGAACTGCGCAAGCGCAACCTGCCCGCGACTGTGCCGGTTGAAGGCACGCCCTATTCCTCGCGGATGCTGGTCGAGGCGCTCGAAGCTGGAGCTAAGGCCTTCGGCTGGGACCGGCGCCAGCCCACGCCCTGCCAGACGCGCGAGGGCGACTGGTGGATCGGCCATGGCGTCGCCAGCGCGGCGCGCGTCAACATGATGGTCCCGGCAGAGGCACGGGTGACGCTGAATCCCGATGGCAGTGCGCTGGTGGAAACCGACCAGACCGACATCGGCACAGGCTCCTATGCCATTCTCGGCCAGATCGCCGGCGAGATGCTCGGCCTGCCGATCGAGCGCGTGAAAGTGGAACTGGGCGATACGCGCCTGCCCGCTGGCGCAGGATCGGGCGGCAGCTTCGGAGCGATCTCCACCGGATCTGCGGTGATGCGCGCCTGCGAGGCGATCCGTGAAACCTTGGCCAAGAAACTGGGGTGCGAGGCCGAGGAGCTGCAGCTGAAGGACGGCGTCGCAAGTGGCGGCGGCAAGCAGCAGCCGATCGCGGGCCTGGTGCAGGAAAAGCCGCTGGCCGAAACCGGTTCGATCAAGCCCGGCAAGACGGCCAAGGATTTCTCCCAGGCGAGCTACGGCGCGTTCTTTGCCGAAGTCGCGGTCCATGCCTTCACCGGCGAAACGCGGGTGCGACGGATGACCGGGGCGTTCGGCTTCGGCCGCGTGCTCAACGCCAAGACCGCGCGCTCGCAGTGCCTTGGCGGCATGGTCTGGGGCATCGGCAGCGCACTGACCGAGGAACTGGCGTTCGACTTGCGCGACGGCCACCTCGTCAACCACGACCTCGCCGAATATCACGTGCCGGTTCACGCGGACGTTCCGGCGATCGAGGTCATCCTGCTCGAGGAGCGGGATGCGGCGGCCAGCCCGCTGCAGGCCAAGGGCGTGGGCGAACTGGGCATATGCGGTGCGGCTGGCGCCATTGCCAATGCCATCCACAACGCTTGCGGGGTGCGCGTGCGCAGCTTCCCGCTGACGCTCGACAAGCTGATCGACCAGCTTCCCGACCCCTTCGCTCCGGCGACGGCCAAAGTCGCCTGAAAGGACACCAAGAGATGATCGCCCCTCCGATCCCCTATTCGCCTTCGCTCGAACAGCCGCTCGATGACGAGGACGAGACCGACGCTTCGCTGGAAGCCTCGTTCGCGCATATCCTGGAAACGACATTCAAGGATTACGGCAAGCCCGTGCGCGCGGTTCACGCCAAGGCGCACGCGCTGTTCGAAGGCACGTTCACGGTAGATGCCACGCTGCCGCGCGAGCTGGCGCAGGGGCTGTTCGCGCAGCCGGGCGAATACCGCGCGGCCCTGCGCGTCTCGACCAACCCCGGCGACATCCTCGATGACAACGTCGTGCTGCCGCGCGGCCTTGCGCTCAAGGTCGAAGGGGTGGGCGGCGAAATGCTGCCCGATACCGATGGCGATGCGCAGGATTTCCTGATGGTCAACGCGCCGATTTTCGCCGCGCCATCGGCAAAGAAGTTCGCGGGCAAGCTGAAGCTGCTGGCCGCGACGACAGACCGTGCCGAAGGCGCCAAGGTCGCGCTGTCCAGCGTGCTGGGCTTCATCAACGGTGCACTGGGCAAAGTCGGGCTGGAATCGGGCGCGCTCGCCGCGATGGGCGGTGCGCGGCAGGTCCATCCGCTGGGCGAGACCTATTTTTCGACGACGCCGTTCCGCCACGGCGACTACGTGGCCAAGTACCGACTGCGCCCGATCTCCCCATCGCTCACCGCGCTGGCCGGCACCGAGATCGACACGTCAGGCCGGCCCGATGGCCTACGCGAAACCCTTCGCGAGGATGCCCGCTCCCTGACCGGCGAATGGGCGTTCGAAGTGCAGTTGCTGCGCGATCTCGACAAGCAGCCGATCGAGGATGCCAGCGTGGAATGGAAAGAGGACGAGGCGCCCTTCGTGCAGGTGGCGACGCTGCGCATCGAACCGCAGGATAGCTGGAGCGCGGAGAAGGTCGCCCGGATCGACGAGGCCCTGCACTTTTCGCCGTGGAACGGCCTTGCCGCTCACCAGCCGCTGGGCAACGTCAACCGCGCCCGCCGCCGCGCTTACAAGCAATCTGCCGATTTCCGCGCCACGGGCGGTGGTTGTCCCATGACGGCGGCCCGCACGGCAGAGCCATCGGCGGCCGGCTGATCATGGTGCGCAGGGTGGTGGGCCCGGCAGGATTCGAACCCGCGACCTAGCCGTTATGAGCGGCCAGCTCTAACCGCTGAGCTACAGGCCCACGCGGAATTTGCGTTAGTGGCGGCAGCCGCGCTTGGCAAGCCGGGCTCAAACCTGTGCGGCGCGCATCAGTTCTTGAACGCCCGTCGGACGGACGCCGCGCTGCTGCAGGTAGGCAAACACCTTGCGCCACCAATCGTACAGGCGGTCAAGGTCATCCTCGTCACGCACATAGGGGGTGTTGCCGGGGCGCAGCGAAGGGCTGTGGAACGAGAACACCAGCACCGGCAGGCCATCGTCGAGCGCGATGTCGATGCCGCGCAGCGCTTCGTCGGCGTTGATGCCCTCGGGCGTCAGCGGAATGCGTTCGAGCAGGCCGGTACGCGCCAGTAGCCCGCGCAGACGGGGAACCCGCCACAGCGCGGGGTACAGCCAGTGCCCCTGTCCCCGCAGCGGGCCCCAGAACACCGTGGTCAGCGGCAGCTCCATCAGCCCGCGGGTGCGGTCGATCCACCAGGGGATGACCGGGTGATCGCGGAAATTGGGCCCGCCATGGCTCGAATAATCGAAGCGCGAGCGCACCGAGCTGTCGATCGCGATCGAACATTCGCCCAGGATCGGGGCCGTGGCCGGGCCCACGCCATAGCGGCCGGCGCGATAGACCAGCGGGGGTGCACCGAACGCCTGTTCGACGAGATTGCGCAACGCCCTGATCTTGGCCCGCTCCACCTCGGGCGGCAGGTTGCCGGCAAAGCTGTTGTGGACGTTGAGTTCTTCGACATGCGGCGGGCTGACCCAGGGATGCAGCTGTATGCCGATGTCGGCGCGCCCTTCGCGCACGGCTGGACCAAGCGCTTCGGCCGCGCGCTGATCACCGGCCACCGGGTGATCGACCAGCCATAGCGGAGTCACGCCGAAGCCTTCGCAGAACTGCTGGAACTTGGCGAGGCGCGGCACGTGGGCAAGGCCATGGCCGGTGCGCTCGAACGGCTTGGACCAGTCGAACTCCTCTTCCGCGTCGATCGTGACCAGGAAGCGCTGACCGAAATCGGATGCGAAACGGACGAAATCTTCCGGGCGCGGCAGGTCTAGGATGCCGGATTGGCGCATCGAGGGGGCGGCGTTCAGGCGACGCCGCGCGGGCGTTCGGGCGAAGCCGCAGGGTGGGCGCCGGCAAGCGGCAGATCGACCAGCAGCCGGGCGGCGCTGCGGGCAAGATGTCCGCCCACCGAGCGGACTTCGGCTGCGGCAAGGCGCAAGGCGAAGCCGTTGCCCAGCATGGCCTGCGTCGGCGAACTGGGCGTTGTCCGGTTGTCGGGCGCGAACAGCGCGGCATCGTCGCGCATCGCCAGGGCCGAGGGCAGCGGCAGGACCAGCCGGGCATAGCCGGCAGCCTCGCCCAACGAGAGCGACAGACGTTCGCCCGGCGCGGCCGATGCGGCAATCACCGACAGCATGCGCCACAGCATGCGTTCAAGCTCGATGGGTTCGATCGCGACCATCACCGGGGATTCGGGGATGGCCAGGCGCAGGCGCACTTCGCGCGGGCCGATCGCAGGTTCGAGCTGGCTGACCAGCCGGGTCAGCACTGCGCACAGGTCGGTCTCGCCGCCTTCGTGCTCGACCTGGCCGGTCTCGAGCCGGGCAAGCCGCTCGACTTCCTCGAACCCTGCCAGCATGCGCGCGGCGTCGGAGGCGACGCTGGCGGCAAGGCTGCGATACTGGTGCGGGGTTGGTCCGAAGATCTGCTGCTGGATCAGCTCGGCAAAACCCTGGATCGCATTGATCGGGGTGCGCAGTTCGTGAAGCAGCTGGCGCAGGCGATCGGTGCTGCTGTCGCCTTCGTCATCGTTGGCGGCCGCTGCCGCGCGCACGGGTTCGGGGCGGCGCAGGCGGGCGTGATAGCCGGTGTAATGGCCGCCTTCGCGAGCGAACGATGGGACGGCATCGACGCGCCATGAACCGGCGACCGGCGCGGTTCCTTCGAATGTCATCAGCCCGGCTTCGACCGGCAGGCGCGAACGGAAGGCGCGCAGCGTGTCGGCATCGCAGGTGGCGGGGGCATCGACTTCGCCGGTGAAGGGGCGATGGCCGACCAGCATCGGCGCGTGGGCGGCATCGGCGGCCACGATCATGCCTTCGGCATCGATGCGGATGTCGATCGCGGTGACGATGCGCGGGGCGGGCGCTTCGGCGGCGACGGCTTCCAGTTCCGCCTCTTCGTCCGTGGCGCGCGCGGGCGGCTGGCTTTCGCGGAAGCGGCGGAAGGCCTCGATACGACGGACGATGTCGCCGATGCCTTCCCGCTGCGGGGGCGAAAGCAGGCTTTCCTGCTGCGCCGAAACGAGTTCGAGCGGCGGCGGCGTCTGTCCGTCGTCAGGCTTGTAGCTGTGCTCGGGCGCGCGCTCGTCGTCGTGCGCTGCATCGTCGGCGATCGGTTCGGGCTCGGGCGTCCGGATCGGCGCGTTCGCTATCGCCATTGCCGCGGCCATCACGGGCTGGGGCACATAGTCGTCGGGTTCGGGCAGCGCAAAATCGTTGACGCCGAGCCGGGCGAGCAGATCGTGGACCTTGTCGCCCAGATCGCGGCGATGGCGCAGCGCGCCGCGTGCGCGCACCGGCAATTCGGGAATCAGATCGAGCCAGTCGGCTTCGGACAGGTTGGCACCGGCCACTGCCGCCATCGCCAGTTCCGGGCTGCGCTGGACGAAGCGCCAGACGAGCGCGGGCGAACGCAGACCGCCCGAGCGCAGCAGTGAAGCGCAATCGTCTTCGTCCAGCGTATCGGCGATCGTTTCGAGGCGGGTGAGGGCGGCGGCCTGCACCGGCGTGGGCGGCGTTGCCATCTCCCTGCCAAGCAGGTCGGCCAGCTGGCGGAACTGGATCCGCAAGGACAGCCGCCCCGTCGCATTCGTGCGCAACACGGTTGCCAGGCGGTCGTCAACGATCATTGCAGCCTTGCTCTCCTGATCCCGGCGGGCGGCCGCACCATGGCCGTTTCGGGCCGGCCGCGCTAGCGTACGAGACCCTAACAAATTGTGGAATCGCCTGAAAGGTCCACATTGATTGCGTTGCAATGTGGCACGATTGCGGTATGTCACAACATTATTATCGTCTTTACGCCGATTGGGTGTGGAAAGTTGCCGGGGTCCCGGTCGACAAGCTTCCTCGCCCGGTCTTAGGCGGAAGGTCGCAGGCTGGGCTGCGGTAGGAAAGAATGGCGACACTGGACGCGATCGACCGGCGGCTGCTCGCCGAATTGCAGGACGAAGGACGGGTGACGAACGTCGAGCTGGCGCAGCGCGTCGGCCTGACCGCGCCGCCGTGCCTGCGCCGCGTCCGCGCGCTGGAAGAAGCGGGCGTTATCCGGGGCTATCACGCCGATCTCGATTCCTCGAAGCTCGGCTTTGCGATCACCGTCTTCGCGCTCGTCAGCCTGAAGAGCCAGGCCGAGGAATCGCTGCGCCAGTTCGAGGAGCACATGCGCACGCTGGCCGAAGTGCGCGAGTGCCACATGCTCAATGGCGAGATCGACTTCATCCTTAAGATCGTCAGCCGCGACCTGCAGAGCTTCCAGGAATTCCTGACCAGCAAGCTGACGCCCGCGCCCAACGTGGCGAGCGTCAAGACCAGCCTGACCATCCGCACCGCCAAGCAGTTGCCGGGCGTTCCGCTGGAAGACTGAAGCCGGCCTGCTTCGGTCAGGCCGCCGGCGATCCTGATGCCGCCCGTTCGTGGTGGCGGATCACTTCCTGAATGATGAAGCGCAGGAACTTTTCGGAAAATTCGGGATCGAGCCGGGCGTCCTCGGCCAGCTTGCGCAGGCGGGCGATCTGGCGCTCTTCGCGGCCGGGGTCCGAAGCGGGGAGCTTGTTCGCGGCCTTGTAGGCACCTACAGCTTGGGTGATGCGGAACCGTTCGGCCAGGATGTGGATCATCGCCGCATCGATGTTGTCGATGCTCTGGCGGTACCCGGCCAGAACCTGATCGTCGCTCATCTCGAAATCCCCGCTTGCCCGGCCCACACCCGGGTCCGTCCCCGGCTGCGAATTGCCCGACGGGTCCCCTAAGGCGCAACTTGCGACTTGCCAAGCGCGGGACCGTTCGCCAATCGGGCAAACGATGACTGGAAACGTCCACCCGCTTCCCCGCAAGGCCGCACCTTCGCTGCAGCCGCTGATGGCGCTGGTCGCCGATGGCATGAACAGCGTCAATGCGGTGATCCTCGATCGCATGCAGTCGCGCATCCCGCTGATCCCGGCGCTGGCCGGCCACCTGATCGCGGGCGGCGGCAAGCGGATGCGCCCGATGCTGACCCTCGCCAGCGCCAGCCTGCTGGGCTACGGCGGCAGCCGGCACTACAAGCTGGCCGCCACGGTGGAGTTCATCCACACCGCAACCCTGCTGCACGACGACGTGGTGGACGGGTCTGACATGCGCCGCGGCAAGAAGACCGCGAACATCGTCTACGGCAACCCGGCGACGGTGCTGGTGGGCGACTTCCTGTTCAGCCGCAGCTTCGAACTGATGGTCGAGGACGGCAGCCTGAAGGTGCTGCGCATCCTGTCCAATGCCAGCGCGGTGATCGCCGAGGGCGAGGTGGACCAGCTGGTTGCCCAGCGCCAGATCGAGACGAGCGAGGAGCGCTACCTCGCCATCATCAACGCCAAGACCGCCGCGCTGTTCGCCGCCGCCTGCCGCATCGCCGCCGTGGTGGCCGAACGATCGGACGAGGACGAGATGGCGCTCGATGCCTATGGCCGCAACCTTGGCATTGCGTTCCAGCTCGCCGACGATGCGATCGACTATGATTCCGATGCGTCGGAAATGGGCAAGGACCAGGGCGACGATTTCCGCGAGGGCAAGATGACCCTGCCGGTGATCCTGGCCTATGCGCGCGGCACCGAGGACGAGCGGGCGTTCTGGCGTGCGGCCATTGCCGGCGACCGCAATTCGGACCAAGACCTGGCGCATGCTGTCGCGCTGATCCGCCGCCACGATGCCGTCAACGCGACGCGCGAACGGGCCCGCCATTATGCCGCCCGCGCGATCGATGCGATCGCCCGCTTCCCCGATGGTGCGGCCAAGGCGGCAATGACCGAAGCGGCCGAATTTGCCGTCGCTCGCCGGTTCTGACCCCGCACTGAATCGCCCCTGATTCGCGACCGTCAAACGGTCCTTCAGAGGCCAAGTTGACAAAGTTGACAGTGTCCTGGGGAATAATTGCAATCGATCAGTAAGACGAAATTGATCGCCTAGGGCGATTAGTTGTTCATGCAAGGCGCGCAGGCAAGACATGGCGCCATTTGTGCCACGACCGTGCCGGAGTAGGAAAATCGCGGGGCGCGCATACCTGTCAGGAGCGCGGCCCGCGCAGCTTGCGCCAGAGCCAGAAGCAGCCGCCGGCCGAGACCACGCCGATGCCGAGAATGCCCGCGCCGACAGCCGCCCCGGTGAAGAGGATGCTGGTCGCCAGCGCGATGACAATCTCAAAGGTGGTCTTCATGCCGTGCGCCCCCGATAGCGCAATGCGCCCGTACCGGTCATGAACGGACGAGCGCGGCATTCCCTGCACTTCGGGCCCTGCACGTCGGGCCCCGTACGTCGGGATTTCGACGCGGCGCCAGACCCCCGCGTGCGGGGCTGACCAGATCAACCCATGGGGTACATGATTTCGCGGCTGACCTTGTCGACCGCCTTCATCGCTTCGTCGGGAAGGACGAGATCGGCCGCCGCGAGGATCGGGGCGACCTGCGCCTGGCTGGAAACGCCGACGATGGTGGAGGCGACGAAATCGTGCTGCTTCGACCAGGCTACGGCGAACGTCACTGGATCGAGCCCGTGTTCGGCGGCGATGGCGGCGAAGCGTTCGGTCGAGGCCAGCGACTTGTCGTTGACGAAGCGGCGGCCCATCGCGGCCTGGCGGCCTTCCATCGCGAGATAGCGCGAGAAGCGCGCGCCATCGGGGCGGGCGCCGCCGTTGTACTTGCCCGCAAGCACGCCACCGGCGATCGGCGAATAGGGTATCAGGCTGACGCCTTCCTTGCGGCAGACCTGGGCCAGCTCGTCTTCGAAGCGGCGATTGTTGAGGCTGAAGTTGTTCTGGATCGTCTGGTAGCGTGCGCCGCCGACGCGCTCGCTGGCGGCGATCGACTTCATCAGGCCCCAGCTGGTTTCGTTCGAGCAGCCCAGGATGCGGACTTTCCCTGCGCGGACCAGCTCGTCGAGCACTTCCATGGTTTCCTCGTAAGGGGTGTCATGGTCGGGCCAGTGGGTCTGGTAGAGATCGATGTAGTCGGTCTGCAGCTTCTTCAGGCTGCCTTCGATCGCGGTGACGATGTTGCGGCGATCGAGCGCGGTCATGCCGGAGCGCAGCGGGCTCTTGAACCAGACATGGCTGGGGCCGGAAACCTTGGTCGCGAGGATGATGGCGTCGCGCGGCTTGGTCTTCATCCAGCGCCCGACGATCTCTTCGGTGCGGCCGACCCACTTGGCATCGGGCGGCACGGGATAACCTTCGGCGGTGTCGTAGAAGTTGATGCCGGCGTCGAAGCATTCGTCGAGCACGCGGAAGGCTTCGGCTTCGTCGGTCTGGCTGCCGAAGGTCATCGTGCCCATGCAGATGTCCGAGACGACGATGGCGGATGTGCCGAGGCGGCGGTGTTGCATCTTGCGAAATTCCCCCATGGGCCGCTGTGGCCGGTTTCTTTTCGCAACCTGACTGCCGTCGCCGGATGACGCGGTCAAGACGTGTGCAGCTTGCAGGTGCGCTTTGGCGGGGGCTAAGGCGACCTGTGTGAGCGAGCTTCCGATCCATGCCGTGCTGCCCGACCTCCTCGATGCGCTGCGCGAGGGGCCGAGCGCCGTGTTGATCGCGCCGCCGGGGGCGGGCAAGACCACCGCGGTGGCGCCCGCGCTGATCGGCGAGCCATGGTGCACCGGCCAGGTCATCGTGCTGTCGCCCCGTCGCGTGGCGGCGCGCGCGGCGGCCGAGCGCATGGCCGAACTGCTGGGCGAGGAAGCGGGTGGCACGATCGGTTATGTCACCCGGCTCGACGCCAAGCGGTCAGCCCGAACGCGCGTTCTGGTGATGACCGAAGCGATCTTCGTGGCGACGATCCTCAACGATCCGGAGCTGACCGGAGTTTCGGCGGTGCTGTTCGACGAAGCGCACGAGCGGCATCTCGACAGCGATCTGGGCCTTGCGCTGGCGATCGAGGCGCAGGGCGTGCTGCGCGAGGACCTGCGCATCGTGGTCATGTCGGCGACACTGGACGGGGCGCGGTTCGCGCGCCTTCTGGGTGACGCGCCGGTGGTGGAGAGCGAGGGGAGGGCGTTCCCGCTGGAGCTGCGCTGGCTGGGCGCGCGGGCGGACCTGAAGGTGGAGCAGCAGGTCGCATCGGCGGTGATGCAGGCGTGGCGGGAGGAAAGCGGGGACATCCTCGCCTTCCTGCCCGGCGTGGCCCAGATCGAGCGCTGCGCCGACCTGCTGCGCGAGAAGTTGCCTTCCGCGCTGGTGTTGCCATTGCACGGACAGGTGGAGCCTGCGGGCCAACGCGCGGCGATCCGGCGGGATGCGCAAGGGCGCCGGCGCGTGGTGCTGGCGACGAGCATCGCCGAAACCTCGCTGACCCTCGACGGCGTGTCGGTGGTGGTCGATGCGGGACTTTCGCGCCGCGCGGAGTTCGACAAGGTCGCGGGCGTTACGCGGCTGGTCACGCATCGCGCCAGCCAAGCCGCTGCGACCCAGCGCGCGGGGCGCGCGGCGCGGCAGGGGCCGGGCGTTGCCTACCGCCTGTGGGAAGAGGCCGGGCACGCCGGGCGGCCGGCGTTCGAGCCGCCCGAAATCCTGACCAGCGACCTCGGTCCCTTGGCGCTGACGCTGGCGCAGTGGGGGGCGGCCGATGCGGGCGCGCTGGCGTGGCTCGATCCGCCGCCTGCCCCGGCGATGGCGGCGGTGCAGGCGCAGCTGCGGGCGCTGGGCGCACTCGATGACGAGGGGCGGATCACCGATCATGGCCGGGCGATGGCGCGGCTGCCGATGGAGCCGGCGCTGGCGCACATGCTGCTGTTTGCGGCGGAACGCGGCTGCGAGACGCAGGCCGCGCGGCTGGCTCTGCTGCTGCAGGAGCGCGGGCTTGGCGGGCGTTCGGACGATCTGGCGCTGCGGCTCGACCGCTGGAACGGTGAGCGGGGGGCAAGGGCCGAGGCTTCGCGCAAGCTGGCGGGGCGCTGGGCCGAGATGGCGCGCAAGCTGGCGGGCAAGAGCGGGGCGGCAGACGTTCCGTTGGGCGTGCTGCTGGCCGAAGCCTTTCCAGACCGGATCGCGCGGGCGCGCTCTGCCAGCGGGGAGGAATGGCTGGCGTCTGGTGGGCGGGGCTACCGGCTGGATCCGGCATCGCCGCTGGTGACGGCGAAATGGCTGGTCATCGGCGATGCGCAGGGCGAGGCGAAGGGCGCGCGGATCATGGGCGGCATCGCGCTGGACGAAGCCGACATCGCGCGCTGGCTGGGGCATCGGCTGGAAGAGCGTCACGCGCTTTGGTGGAACGCCGAGGCAGGCCGGGTCGAGGCGCGGCTGGAGCGGCGACTGGGGCAGGTGGTGCTGGCGCGGGTGCCCGATCCGAAGCCCGATCCCGACGCGGTGGTGGCGCTGCTGCTGGAGCGGGTGCGGGCAGAGGGCCTTGGCATACTGCCGCTGGGGGCAGGCGCGCGGGCGCTGATCGTGCGCGGGACCTATGCGGGGCTTGAGGCGCTTTCAGAGGCGGCGCTGATCACCGATCTGGACGACTGGCTGGCGCCGATGCTTGCAGGGCGGCGCGATCTCGACGTTAGCCCAGGCAAGCTGCACGATGCATTGCTCAACCGGCTCGACTGGAACGAGCGGCAGACGCTGGACAAGCTGGCGCCGGCCGAGTTCCGCTCGCCCGCCGGCACGAGCCATGCGATCGATTATGGCCACGAAGGCGGGCCGATGGTGGAACTGCGCGTGCAGGCGCTGTTCGGGCTGGACTGCCATCCCGCCGTCGGTCAGCCGCCGCGGCCGCTGCTGCTGTCGCTGACTTCGCCCGGGGGCAAGCCGATCCAGACGACGGCGGACCTGCCGGGGTTCTGGCGCGGATCGTGGAAGGACGTGGTCAAGGACATGAAGGGCCGCTACCCCAAGCATCGCTGGCCCGAGACGCCGTGGACCGAGGACCCCAGCCTCAAGACCCGCAACGCGTTCGAGGCTTCGCGGAAGTAGGTGGGCGGAAAGTAAGCGAGCGGCTGCCTCTAATGCGGACTTGATTTGCGACGCGATTCGCAAGAAAGCCTCGCGCCATGACCGCACGCATCTACCAGCGCCCGAAGAACGCCATGCAGTCCGGCAAGGCCCGGACGAGCGACTGGCTCCTCGAATTCGAACGGTCGGAGGCGCAGCGCCCCGATCCGCTGATGGGCTGGGCCGGGTCCGGCGATACGCAGGCGCAGGTGACGCTGAGCTTCGGCTCGCTCGACGAGGCCAAGGCCTATGCCGACAAGTACGGCATTGCGGCGCACGTGATCCCGACGCCGCCCAAGCGGCTGAAGCTGCAGAGCTACGCCGACAACTTCAAGTAAGCGGGCTGGTGGCAAGCGGGCTGGACAAACCGCCCGCGCCGCACCATATGGCGGTCCGGGAGTCGGGTGGACGTTTGCGTTCGCCAACCTGGTCAGGTCCGGAAGGAAGCAGCCACAACGAGTTGCGGCGGGTCGCCCGGCTCCTTTTCGAAAAGGCGGTCTTCAGGCCGCCTTTTTCTTTTTCAGGCGTCGGGCGCGGTGCCGGCCTGCTTCATCCGCTCGCGCGCTTCGCTGCGCCTTCCTTCGGCGGGGACCAGGTTGCCCACGCGGCCGAGGCCGAAGGGCGGCATGTTGACGTAGATCGCTTCGTGCCCGGCAGGCGCGACGACGTAGGTTTCATGGAAGATGCCCACGGTCCCGTCGGTGCCCACGGCCTTGTTGAACGCGGCCCAGGCCGGCCAGTGCCGCTTGTCGCGGGCACGGGCGTAGGTTTCCAGGCTTTCGAAATCGCGCCAGTACTGGATCAGCGTGACGGTGCGCAGGCCGGCGATCATCGGACCCATCGCCCGGATCACGGGAAGCCACTTGTGCACCTTGAGCGCGCGGTTGATCCGCATGCCGATGATGAAGATCACCAGCGGGCCGTCGTAGTCGGCCGTCATCCGCGCGGTGAGGAGCTTGCTCATGAGTCGGCAACCTATCATAGATAGGCAATCTCGCAATCCACGACGAACTGCGCGTGACCCGTTCGACAAGTGACGGGGGAGGCCCTACCTAAGGCGGTGATGGGCGAATCCACCGACATGTTTGGCGATCTTCCCGAGGAGGAAGAGAAGGGCCCGAGCGCCGACGAGCTCGAGGCGGCGGGGCAGGCATCGATGTTCGGCGATCCTGCGCCGGCACCGGCAGCCGTGTCAGCACCAGCAGCAGCGACAGCGTCGGCACCCGCTGCTGTGACTCCGCCTGCGCCCGTGGCCGAAGCCAAGCCGGTGACGACGCCCGCCACGCCCTATCGTGTGCTGGCGCGCAAGTACCGTTCGCAGACGTTCTCCGAGCTGATCGGGCAGGACGCGATGGTCCAGACACTGGCCAACGCGATCAAGCGCGACCGGCTGGCGCACGCCTTCCTGATGACCGGCATCCGCGGGGTGGGCAAGACGTCCACCGCGCGGCTGATCGCCAAGGCGCTGAACTGCGTGGGGCCGGACGGGCAGGGCGGGCCCACGATCGACCCGTGCGGCGTGTGTGAACCGTGCGTCGCCATTGCCGAAGGGCGGCACATCGACGTTATCGAGATGGACGCGGCGAGCCACACCGGTGTCGACGACGTGCGCGAGATCATCGAGGCGGTGCGCTACGCCGCGGTCAGCGCGCGCTACAAGATCTACATCATCGACGAAGTCCACATGCTGAGCCGCAATGCCTTCAACGCGTTGCTCAAGACGCTGGAAGAGCCGCCGGCGCATGTGAAGTTCCTGTTCGCCACGACCGAGGTCGACAAGCTGCCGGTCACGGTGCTGAGCCGCTGCCAGCGCTTCGATCTGAAGCGTATTCCGGCCAGCCTGCTCGCCAGCCACTTCGCCATGGTCTGCGGCAAGGAGGGCGTCGAGGCCGAGGACGAGGCGCTGGCGATGATCGCGGCGGCGGCCGAAGGTTCGGTGCGCGACGGGCTGTCGATCCTGGACCAGGCGATCAGCCATGCCGACCTTGCGACCGGAGGCGAAGGCCCGACGAAGGTGACCGCCGAAGCGGTGCGCGAGATGCTCGGCCTTGCCGACAAGACGATGCAGCGCCGCCTGTTCGGGGCGATCCTGAGCGGCGATGGCAATGCGCTGCTGGCCGAAGTGGCGCACCAGTATGCGCTGGGGATCGAGCCGGTCGCGCTGATGCGGGCGCAGATGGACATCGTCCACAAGGTGACCGTGGCGCAGGTGTCGGGCAGTGCCGACGGCCGTTCCGCCGAAGAGCGCAAGGCGCTGGAGGACTGGGGCAAGGCGTTGAGCGCGGGCCAGCTGCACCGGTTGTGGCAGCTGATGCTCAAGGGCCACGAGGAAGTGCGCACGGCCCCCGATCCGCTCGCTGCGGCGCAGATGGCGCTGCTGCGCGTGCTGCACGCCGCGGACATGCCCGATCCTTCTGGGCTGGTGAAGAAGCTGGAGGAGATCGCCTCTCGCCCCGTGGTCGTCCAGGCGAGCGAAGGCGCGCCAGGCGAAGCAGGGCCGGTGGCGCGTGCGGCACCGGTGCCGGTTGCGCTCGATTGGGAGCAACTGGTCGAACAGGTCGAGCACCTGTCCCCGCTCACCGGATCGTCGATGCGGCTTTCGGTGCGGGTGATCGAGCTGCGGCAGGGGTACCTGCGCTATGAACAGGCGCCGGGGCTGCCGGGCGATCCGACGCAGGACATCCGCAAGGCGCTGCAGAGCGCCACTGGCGAACCCTGGGTCGTGGAGCGCGGGCAGGCGGGCGATGGCGTGATCGCGCTGCCGAGCCTTGTCGAAGCGAAGGAACTGCGCGACAAGCAGGCCGAGAACGAAATGATGGACGATCCCCTTGTGAAGGCGGCATTTGCTGCCTTCCCGCAGGCGAAGATCGTCGACGAGGAAAGCTCGCTCGAGCATTCCCGCAAGCCGTGGAGCAGACGCGCATGAAGTCGATGGAAGAAATGATCCAGGCCGCCCAGAAGGCCGCCGAGACGATCCAGAAGCAGATGGAGGACGCGCAAGGGCGCCTCGACGCGATCGAGGTCGAAGGCGCGGCCGGTGGCGGCCTTGTGAAGGTGCGCGCTTCGGCCAAGGGGCGGGTGATCGGCGTTAGCGTCGACGACAGCCTGCTGGTGGTGTCGGAAAAGGGCATCCTCGAAGACCTGATCGCGGCGGCGTTCAATGATTGCCGCACCAAGGCCGACGCGGCGGCGGGCGAGGAAATGCAGAAGGTGCAGATGGCGGCCGGCATTCCGCCGGGCTTCAAGCTGCCGTTCTGAACGGACGGGCCGCGCCATTGAAGAGTTCAAGCAGGGGGTAGGACATGTTGGCATTGATCGCGGCGCTGGCTCTGGCAACGGCCGCAACTTCGGAACCGGTCCCGTCGGCGAGCAAGGCGGTCGTGCCGGTGGCGAAGGCGGCCACGCTGACCCCTCGGCTTCAGGCAATCATGGCCAAGGGCGATGGCGCGTCGCGCGAAACGGCTTATCCGATCACGCGCCTGCGCGATGAATATGCGATCGTGAACCTGCTGGGCGCGACGCCGGTTTCGCAGGAATCGGTGACCGAGGGCGGCAAGTTCGACGTGCTGACCGTACGGGTGGTGAAGACCGGCGAGACGCGCCAGATGTGGTTCAACCTGGCCCAGGTCGGCAAGGCTCCTCGCCATTCGCCTGCCAGGCGCAAGCGCGCTCATCACTGACCCGATCCGGCCAGCTTGCGTGGCGCGCCGTTGGTCGCTTCGCAGTGCGGCGCAGCGGCGAGTTGTGTCGACAACGTGACAGTTTTCTATAAGGCGGTGTAACGGAACGCGTGGTTTTGCCCGCCCGACCGTTCACGAGGAGCAAAAGACGCCTTGAGCCTGTCCACCCTGGCTGCAGCCGCGGCCCTGGCCGCCCAGCCGGCCCCTGTTGTTCCCGTCACCGCCACCCAAACGCCTGCGGCCACGGCTGCGCTGGATGCGACGGTACCTGTCACATCCGGACCCCTGCCATCCGCGCCCGCGACGCCGGCTTCCTCCGAGGCTGCGCCCTCCAGTTCTGCGCCGGTTGCTCCGGCAGCCGGGACCGATGTCGCCGCACCTTCGCCTGCTGCGCCGGATCCCGCCGCACCGGCAACCGCTGCTGGCGGTAACACGCCCCCGCCGCCGCCGGTCCAAGGCAACGAGATCGTGGTTTCCGGGCACAGCAAGCCGCCGCCGCAGGATCCGATGCAGGCGGTGAACCTGAAATCCTACGAGGTGGTGCAGAAGGTCGACGACAAGTTCGTTGCACCGCTCGCCCGCGGATATCAGAAGGCGCTGCCGAGCCCGGTGCGGGCGGGCTTGCGCCATTTCCTGTCGAACCTGACCGAGCCGGTGGTCGCGCTCAATTTCCTGTTGCAGCTGAAGCCGGGCAAGGCAGCGGAAACCGTCGGCCGCTTCGCGATCAATTCCACGATCGGCGTCGGCGGGCTGATCGACGTGGCTAAGGCCAAGCCGTTCAACCTGCCCTATCGCCGCAACGGCCTTGCCTGGACGCTGGGATACTACGGCGTGGGGCCGGGGCCGTACCTGTTCCTGCCGCTGGTCGGCCCGACATCGCTGCGCGACGTGATCGGCCTGACCATCGACCGTGCCCTGCTGCCGGCGGCGGTGGGCAAGCCGCTGACCAATCCGGCCTATGTCGTCGCCTCGAACGTCATCAAGTCGCTCGACGATCGCGTGCAGACCGATGCCGAGCTGCGGCAGATGCGCGAAAGCGACGATCCCTATGGGTCCTATCGCAAGGCCTACCTTGCGCAGCGCCAGGCCGAGATCGACCATCTGCGCGGCCGCGACAAGAAGCCGGTGCCTGCGCCGGTAGCACCAGCTCCGGCAACGGTAGCTCCGCCGGCCGCCGAGCCTACACCCGCGCCAGTGGCGGCTGCCGTGCCATCCCCGCCGCCTGCGCCGACTTTCGTGTCGAACCCGGTGGTCCAGCCGCTGCCGGAAAAGCGCTAGATTATTAGAACTTCGCCGAGACGGTGACCGTCCAGCGCCGGGGGGAACCGGGGCCATAGAAGCGCGTGCCATCGGCGTCGGGTGCTTCGGGCAGCGGCACCTCGCCGATTTCACCATAGGTGCCGAAGGTCGCATAGCGGCGATCGAACAGGTTCTGCACTTCGCCGGTGAGCGAAACCCCGCGCCCCAGCGCCAGCCGTGCGCGCAGGTTGGCGATCAGGTAGCCCGGAACCGGGCGATCGAGATTGGCCGCATCGCCCAACAGAACCTGGCCCGACCGCGCAACGAGATCGCCGCCGAGACCAAAGCGTTTCGCATCATAGTCCATCGACAGGGTGGCGCTGTGGCGCGGGATGCCGGGAAGGCGGTTGCCGCGTTCGACGCGGATCGTGCCGGTTTCCGGATCGGCGAAGGGGTTGTCCGGGCTGGACAGGGTCAATGCCGACAGGCTGGTCGCATCGGTGAAGGCGTAGCTCGCCGCAATGCGCCAGCCGTTGCGGGCGAGCTTGAGCGTGGCTTCGAGGCCCTGCCGGCGCGTGCGGCCGATGTTGGTGAACCATGAGCGGCCGCGCACGCGCGAGGCGACATGCTGGATATCGTCCTGATTCACGGTCCGGTAGAGCGAAAGCAGTCCGTCGAGCTGCCAGCCGGCGACGCGCCCACTGGCCACCGCGCCTGCTTCGAGGCTGCGCGCGACGACCTGCTTGAGATGGGGATCGGCAACGAAGAAGTTGGCGAGGCTGCAGGGAGCCTCTTCATCGGCGCAGGACAGTTCCGCCGGGGTCGGCATGCGGTTGGTTTCGGAATAGCCGGCGCGCAGCGACAGGCCCCTGGTCACGGCCCAGTCGAACTCGATGCCGGGATTGACGCGCGAATAGCGATGGGTGCCGTCGAGATCGTCACCCAGCCGGTCCTCGAGCGTGATCGTGCCCTGATTCCAGCGCAGCCCTATTTCGGCCTGCAGGCCGGGTAGCAGCGGGACAGTGTCCGAAAGGAAAAGGCCCCAGGCGCTGTTGCGCGCCTGGACCGAGATGGGGCCGATCGGGCCACCTGGCGCAAGGCTCTGGCCCAGGCCAGTGACCTGGCGGTCTTCGCCTACGCGTCCGACTTCGACCGATGTTGCAAAGTCGGTGCGACCCGCATCGTGGCTCATCCCGAGGGCGAGGTGATTGGTGCCAGCCAGCAGCGGGCGTTCGTCGATCAGTTGCACCAGCACGCCGCCGCTGCGGGAGTGCAGCATGGCGCGGTTGAGCACGCCGTAGATCGGCGCTTCGCTGGCAGGCGGGCCGGCGCGGAGGCTGTCCATACCGACCAGCAGCGCGTCCTCGTCCTCAAGGTCGAGTGCGCAGAGCCGGGCTTCGTCGTCGGGGCAGGGCGCGATGTCGGCGGTATCGCCGTTCAGCCCGGTCAGCCTGAGGTCCTGTCCGTAAAGCGTCGCCTCGATCCTGCTGTCGGGTCCAAGCAGCAGGCGCGGATGCAGGCTGAGGCGGGTGTAGCGGCTGCGCGCGCGGTCGGGCCAGGTGAACACCGCCGAGCGCCGCGCGGCAAGCAGGTCGACTGGAGCGGCGCCATTGCCGGTCAGGTCGGTATCCGCGACGAGCAGCTTGGCATGGAGGCCGCCGGTCGAATCGTCGTCAAACCCCACGTCGGCGAACAGGTTGGCGAGCTGCGAGGGACTGTGGTCGCGCCAGCCGTTCTCGCGACGGGCTTGCCCGGCGATGAACCAGCTGAACCGGTCCTGCGCGCCGCCTGCCGAGACTGCCGCCTCGCGCCGGCCGTAGTTGCCGCCCGAAAGGCTCATGGTGAAGCCAGGATCGCTGCGGCCAGTTGCGGTTTCGATCACCAGTGCCCCGCCCAGCGCGTTGAAGCCGTAGACCGGGCTCGAATCGAGCAGCGTGATGCGGCGGATCGCGGCGTCGGGGATGAGATCGAAGCCGACGGTATCGCCGAACGGCTGGTTGAAGCGGCCGCCATCGAGATAGACCGCAAGCCCCTGCGCTTCGCCCTGCAGCGGCGAGGCGAGGTAGCCGCGATAGGCGAGCGTCGGCTGCCACGGGTTGCCCTGCGCATCCTGCAGCGTGATCCCGGCGACGTTGCGTACCAGCGCGCCGAGCGCATCGGGCCGGCCGGCGCGCGATACCGCGTCGCGGTCGATCTCCAGCGCATCATCGCGGTCGATCCCGCCGCCGGGGGCAGTGACCACGATCTGAGGGTTGGTCTGGGCCGCGGGCTGGGCGGCAAGGGGCGATGCGCCGCTTAGCGCCAGCGAAGCGAGTCCGACGCGCGCGATCGATCGCTTATGTTGGTAACCTTCAGGTTTCACGTTTCCCCCGGCGATGGCGGGTAACGACCGCCGGGCAGGGGTGCAAACCGGGAAATATTATTTTTTGTAACCCTTCAGGCCTCGAGCAACAGCGCGTGATCGCGCAGCATTTCCCACGCCCGCTGGTCGGCAAGCGTCAGCAGGTCGTCGTGTTCGAGGCCGCAGATCTTCTTGAGCTGTCGCGCAAGCAGCGCGCGGTTCGACGGGGGAATGCCGTGGATGCTGGCCAGCACTTCGGGGTTGTGGCTGATCGTGCGGTCGAACAGCAGGTCGAGGTTCTGGGGGTGGAAGCCGAACCCCAGGAAGACGATGCGCTTGGCTTCGGCCACGCTGCGACGCAGGCGGGAGACATAGTCGTGATCGGCGACGCGTTCCGCATGGGTGCGGATCTGCCCGGCGATCGCCTGGATGTTCCACGCCTGGTCGCTGCCTGCCCATTCGGCGTGCGCATCCTGCCCGCTCTGCCAGGGCAGCCGCCCCACCACGCCATAGGGGTGATGAACGACAAGGTTGCGGGCGACGATCTCCTGCGCTTCGCGCAAGGTCAGACCATAGGCCATCGACAGCGCGAAGGGCAGGAAGTGTTCGAGCGAGCGGTCGTAGGTGAACGAGACGAAGGTCACGTTCTGGAATGCCTTGTCGAGCTGCGAGCGGGGCAGCCCCGACGTGAACAGCTGGCCGAGCCAGTAGAGCCACGTCTCCTCGGGCTTGCCGAGCAGCGGCAGGTCCCCCGGCAGGCGCGGCGCATCGCGCAGCGTGGCGCGCGTTTCGGCCTGGCCGACCAGAAAGGCGATGGCGAGCTTGCCGGCGGCGACGACTTGCGGATCGTGGTCGTACTGGTCGATCACCGCGTCGATCGAGCGCCCGACGCGCGCTGCCGAGCGCAGGCGCTGCGCGGCATGCAGCATGGCGTTGATGTCATGGCCGGTGCGTTCGCCCAGCTTTGCCAGTTGGCGGGCGAGCATGACGGTTTCGCGCGATTGCGCATCGGTGCCGAGCCGCGAGAAGTCGTAGGCCTGGATCAGCCGGGCGATCAGCTCTGCCCCGGAAGGCATCTGCAGTTCGCAACTGGCCCCTGCGCCCACGACGATGACTGTGCGTGTCCGGATCATCGCAAGCTTCAGGCCAGTCCTCTTGCGCCCTCCAATGCAGGGGGCCCTGCAGCGAATGCGCAATTATACCTAATATCGGGTTTACAGCGGTTCGGTAGCGCTGCGCCCAGAAGGAGTAGGGGCCCATCCACAACCCTTGTGGCAAATCCCATTGCAGGGTGCGATGCGGCCTCCCATATCTGGGACAAGCGCCGCTGCGGCATTCATGTGGCCCGCGCGGCCGGACGGAAGAAAAAAAGATGAATCTGTATCCCCTGCTCCCCTTGCGCGACATCGTGGTGTTTCCCGGGATGGTCGTGCCGCTGTTCGTCGGCCGCGAAAAGTCGGTCGCCGCGCTTGAGGCGGCGATGGCCGGCGACAAGGACATCTTCCTGCTCGCCCAGCTCGATCCCGGCTGCGACGATCCCGATCGCGACGATCTTTACGACACCGGCGTGGTCGCTTCGGTGCTGCAACTGCTGAAGCTGCCCGATGGCACCGTGCGCGTGCTGGTCGAAGGCCACCGCCGCGCGGGCATCCAGGCGCTGCGCGAGGAAAGCGGCGCCAACGGCCCGATGCTGATCGCGCAGGTCGAACCGATCGAGGCCGACGAAGTCGATGGCCCCGAAGTCGAAGGCATGATGCGCCAGGTGGTCGAGCAGTTCGGCGAATATGCCAAGCTGTCGAAGAAGCTGCCGCAGGATGCCGGATCGCAGCTGGGCGATATCGAGGAAGCGGGCAAGCTGGCCGATGCGGTGGCCGCCAACCTCGCGGCAAAGGTGGCCGACAAGCAGGCCGTGCTGTCGGAGAGCGATCCGCTCAAGCGGCTCGAGATGGTGCTCTCGTTCATGGAGGGCGAGCTTGGCGTGCTGCAGGTCGAGCGCAAGATCCGCGGCCGCGTGAAGCGCCAGATGGAAAAGACCCAGCGCGAGTACTACCTCAACGAGCAGCTGAAGGCGATCCAGAGCGAGCTTGGCGGCGGCGATGGCGAGGAAGCCAACGAACTGCAGGAACTTCAGGAGAAAATCGACAGCCTGAAGCTGTCGAAGGAAGCGCGCGCCAAGGCACAGGCTGAGCTGAAGAAGCTCAAGACCATGCAGCCGATGAGCGCCGAGGCGACCGTCATCCGCAATTATCTCGACGTGCTGCTGGGCCTGCCGTGGGGCAAGCGCAGCAAGCTGAAAAAGGACATCCCGGGCGCGCAGGCGATCCTCGATGCCGATCACTACGCGCTCGACAAGGTCAAGGACCGCATCGTCGAATACCTTGCCGTGCAGGCGCGCACCAACAAGCTGAAGGGGCCGATCCTGTGCCTCGTCGGCCCGCCGGGCGTGGGCAAGACCAGCCTTGGCAAGTCGATCGCCAAGGCGACGGGCCGCCAGTTCGTGCGCCAGTCGCTGGGCGGCGTGCGTGACGAGGCAGAGATCCGCGGCCACCGCCGCACCTACATCGGCTCGCTGCCGGGCAAGGTCGTGACCAACCTGCGCAAGGCCGGGACGAGCAATCCGCTGTTCCTGCTCGACGAGATCGACAAGCTCGGCCAGGACTTCCGCGGCGATCCCGCATCGGCGCTGCTAGAGGTGCTCGATCCCGAACAGAACGCCAAGTTCCAGGATCACTACCTGGAAGTCGACGTCGACCTGTCGGACGTGATGTTCGTGTGCACCGCGAACAGCCTCAACCTGCCGCAACCGCTGCTCGACCGCATGGAGATCATCCGGCTCGAAGGCTATACCGAGGACGAGAAGGTCGAGATCGCCGAGCGGCACCTGGTTGCGAAGCAAGTTGAGGCGCACGGGCTGAAGCAGGGTGAGTTCGAGCTGACCCAGGCCGCCTTGCGCGACCTGATCCGCTACTACACCCGCGAAGCGGGCGTGCGCACGCTCGAGCGCGAGATTGCGCGTCTTGCGCGCAAGGCCCTGCGGCAAATCCTTGAAAAGAAGGCCGATGCCGTCGTCGTTACACCTGAAAACCTTGCCGACTACGCAGGCGTGCGCAAGTTCCGCCATGGCGTGTCCGACGAGGAGAACCAGGTCGGCGCGGTCACCGGCCTTGCCTGGACCGAAGTCGGCGGTGAACTGCTGACGATCGAAAGCGTGACGGTGCCGGGCAAGGGCGCGGTGCGCACCACCGGCAAGCTGGGCGAAGTGATGAGCGAGAGCGTCCAGATGGCGTTCAGCTTCGTCAAGGCGCGCAGCCCCGCCTATGGCATCAAGCCGTCGATCTTCCAGCGCAAGGACCTGCACATCCACCTGCCCGAAGGCGCGGTGCCGAAGGACGGGCCGAGCGCCGGGATCGGCATGGTCACGGCGATGGTTTCGACACTGACCGGCATTCCGGTTCGTGCCGACGTCGCCATGACCGGCGAGGTTACCCTGCGTGGCCGCGTCCTGGCGATCGGCGGGCTCAAGGAAAAGCTGCTGGCCGCCTTGCGCGGCGGCATCAAGACGGTGCTGATCCCCGAGGAGAACCGCAAGGATCTGGCCGACATCCCGGCCAACATACTCGCCGGGCTCGAGATCGTGCCTGTCGCGCATGTCGATGAAGTGCTGGCGAGGGCATTGCTGACGCGGCCCGAGCCGATCGAATGGACCGAGGCCGATGACCTCGCCAGCCAGCCGGCACCGGCCATCGCCGGACAGGCGCCAGCACCCACGGCGCACTGATACACCTGCCCTCGCTTGATTCTTAAAAGCATGACGGACCCGGCGGCAGCGCAACGAAATTGCGCCGCCGCCGGGTCTCGTCGTATTTCGACGGGATTCCGGGGATAAACGGCGGATTTTCGTCTCAATATCCTTTGACAGCGGATTCTTTCTCGTCTCTCTTCCCGCGCACCCGAAAGGCGATTCCAAACCGCAGTTTTCCCAAGAAAAGGTAGGGGGTTCCGCAATGAACAAGAACGATCTGATCAGCGCAGTTGCCGACGCGAGCGGCCTTTCGAAGGCGGATGCCACGAAGGCGGTCGAAGCCGTGTTCGATTCCGTTTCGGCCGCGCTCGCCAAGGGCGACGAAGTGCGCCTGGTCGGTTTCGGCACCTTCTCGGTCGCCAAGCGCAAGGCCTCGACGGGCCGCAACCCGCGCACCGGCGAGCCGATGTCGATCAAGGCTTCGGCTCAGCCGAAGTTCAAGGCCGGCAAGGGCCTCAAGGACGCCGTCAACTAAGACGGACGCTTTCCCGGGGGACCGGTTTCGGGTCACCACCCCAGGGAAGCAGTCGCAATTGCAAAAGGGCCGCACCGGATCGACCGGGGCGGCCCTTTCCTTTTGGCAGTCCACGCCGGGCAAGCGGCGTTACGCCGCCGGTCAGTTCGCCAGCCGGACCAGCGCGGTGGGAGCGGCGCCGGTTCGGCCGTCGACCTTCCAGGTAAGCCGCTGTCCACCCGCAGGATCGCTCTGCGGCCCTTCATCGGTGTTGTTGGCGAGGACTTGCCCATCCGTGCGCAGGGTGAACTGCCCGTCCAGCATCACCGGCGTGTCCTTCGCAGCCGTGGCGGCAGCCAGTCCCTGCAACTGCGGATTGCTGGCGCTGGGGGTGAAGGCCGGGGCATCGATCCGCACGCTGCCATCCTTGCGACGCACCACCGTGACGAAGGGCACGACCATCGGCAGGCGCTCGATCAACGGGAAGCTGAAGTCGTGGTCGAGCCGTCCGGAGACTTCGTAGACGACGTCGAAGCGACCGTTGCTCTTCGACACGACCGAGGTCCAGCCCTGCTGGCGGGCAAGGCGCGCGGCGAATTCCTGCGCTGCGCGCGGATCGTTCGGGTCGAGCCCGCCCATCATCGCGGCCATCATCTGGCGCGTGCGGGCATCCTCCGCCTGCTTTCCGGGCTTCGCCTTGCTGCGGGAGGCCGACCAGCGCGCCTTCTGCTGGGCAAGTTCGCTTGCGCTGCAGGCGCGGGTATCGCCGGCGGGCGTGGTGCAGGTTTCCTCGACGAAGCGCTCCTCGGTATCCTCGCGCGACAAGCCTGCTGCGCCGCCCGCCCCGGTCGATTGGGGAAGCGCCAGCGGCATCAGCACGATCTCGCCTGCGTAACGGAAGCTGAAGGTGCCGTCTCGATGGATGGCGAGATCGCTGGTGAAGCGGCCGGGGACGAGCATGCAGGCCGCGAGCAGGACCAGCAGCGCAACACCCGCAGTAGCGTTGCGGACGAAGATCGGAGGCTGGGTCACCCGTTCCAAAAGGCGTTTCATGGGCGCTCCATTCCTCTTTGCATCAAGGGCACCAGCCCATCAGCATGGCGCAAGGCCCCTCCAAGTGCGAGCAGCTTAGTCCTCGTCCATCGCCGCACGCGTGGCGACCGCGTAAAGCGCGATTGCGGCGGCATTCGAAACGTTTAGGCTCTCGATCGCCGAGCTGATCGGCAGGCGGGCGATCGAATCGCAGTGCTGGGCCACGTTGTGGCGCAGGCCTTCGCCCTCCGCGCCGAGCACCAGCGCGACCGGGCCGGCGGGCAGGGCCTGCGGGAAAGTCGCCTTGCCGTCGCCGTCGAGCCCGATCCGCCAGTAGCCGGCTTCCGAAATCGATTCGAGCGCGCGCGACAGGTTGACCACGCGCACCCAGGGCACCGTTTCGAGCGCGCCCGAGGCCGCCTTGGCCAGCGTGCCGGATTCGGGCGGGGCGTGGCGGTCCTGCGTGATCAGCGCGGCGACGTCGAACGCGGCGCAGCTGCGCAGGATCGCGCCGACGTTGTGCGGATCGGTCACCTGGTCGAGAATCACCAGCGTGCGGCCCTCCGCCTCGTCCAGCACGTCGTCGAGCGCGACGTCGTCGAGCGGCAAGCAATCGAGCACCAGCCCCTGGTGCGGTGCATCGCGCGCGACAAGGCGGGCAAGATCGGCAGCCTGAGCATATTCCACCGGCAGCGAGGTGGGCAGCTCGGCATCGTGATCGTCGAGCATCGCCTGGATCGCCTCGCGCGTGCCCCACAGCTTCTTGGCGGTGCGATTCGGGTTGGTCAGCGCCGCTTCGATGGCGTGGCGGCCCCACAGGCGCACGGCGCCGGCACTGCCACGGCCAGAGCCTCTGCCGCCCTGCATGCGGCCCGCACGCCCGCGCAAGGCGCGGCTGGGCCGGGCGGCTGTATCACGGTCGCGATTGTGCGGGGGCATTGCGATTACCTTCTGACTTGGGCTGATGATGAAAAAATATCGCGCGGCCCATGCCAGCCGACCCATTGACAGGCAAGCGATGCTTCGCCAAAGGGGCGCCTCTCTCGGCCGGACGGCGTCTTTCGAGGCGCCAGAAACAGCAGGCCAACCTCTTTTTGAGGAGACGCCTCGCACCGGCAATCTGGTGTGGACAGGTGGCCGAGTGGTTAAAGGCAGCAGACTGTAAATCTGCCCGCGCAAGCGTACGCTAGTTCGAATCTAGCCCTGTCCACCACCAGCCTTCTAAGCCGGGAAAACCCTAGAAAACCGACACTTCCGACCTTCCGCTGCTACACAAAGCCGCTACACGGAAGGGATGGAGAACGTGTTTAAGCTGTCTCGCAGGAAGGCATCCGCCAAGTGGCAAGTGCGGAAGCGTTGGCCGAGCGATGTCGCGGTGATTCTCAAGGGCGAGTTCAACGCTTCGACCGGCGAGGAGGATAGAAAGGTGGCGCAACAGCGCCTGCCACTGATCGCCGCTGAGTACGAAAGGCGCGTTGCAGAGGCGAGGGAGCGTGTCGCTCTGGTGCCTCGAGGGGAACTGACGGAAGCAGAAGCCCACCGAATGGCTGCGGACTTTTACCGGCAGAGCCTGCCTGCGTTTGTCGTGCGCCGACCGATTGACCTCCTGCAACAGCGTGACCTGCTAAAGGACACGCAGGAGCGCCTGCAGACGATGAAGGCCATGCTGGGGCGAAACGACTTCGGTCCAGTGCTGGCAGCCGCAAAGACCCTGACGCGCCAAGCGGGGCTGACACTGGAAGATGATTCCCCATCGTCCCTGAACCTTCACCGCATGCTGATGCGAGCCTTTGTCGAGTTACACGAGGCTGCTGTCGCTGCGCTGTCTGGCGATTTGGACTATTCGCCCCGTGACAGTCTACTTCGGGACGCGCCTGTGCCCGATACGGCACCGCCAGGGCGAACCATGGCCGACCTCATGACCGCCTACGAGGCCGACAAGTCGCCCCGGTGGAGCGGTTCCTCCAAGAAGGCCGTGATCCCGGTGTTCCGTCTGCTGCGCGAGCTTTTCGCGGAGCGGGGAGTGGGCACCATCACGCGAGAGGATGCGCGCGGCGTTGTCGCTCTACTCGAGACTGTTCCCACCAATCTTGGCAAGCGGAAGGAGCTTGTCGGTCTGACCGTGCGGCTAGCTGCCGAGAAGGCGACGAAGCTGGGACTGCCTACGCTATCCCCGAAGACCATCAACGACGGATACCTTCTGCACATCGCCTCCATGTTCAACTGGGCGCGCAAGGAGCAGTGGGTCACCTCGAACCCCTTCGAAGGCCTGTCGGTCCACGATCCGGTCGCTGACGAGGACCGGCGCGACCCCTTCAAGGTGGATCAACTCCGCACCTTGTTCCGTTCGGGCGCTTGGGCGGGGCCGTGGGTGCCCGGCGGGGACAAGGCGGGGGGCTTCTGGGTTCCGCTGCTCTGCCTCTTCCACGGCCTGCGAAACGGCGAAGCGGCGGGGCTGCGGGTTGCGGATATCGAGGAAGAGGACGGCGTGCCCGTCATCCAAGTCAGGCCATTCGGCGACAACCGGCTCAAAACCAAGGAATCGCGGGGGACGCTTCCGATCCATCCTGAACTCTTGCGGATGGGCTTTCTCGCCTTTGTCGCCGAGCGTCGGGCCTCCGGTGAGGCCCAGCTATTCCCTGAAGGCACCGCAAACAGCCGAGGGCAGTTCGGGGCGAAGCTCGGTGAACGGTTCAGCAAGCACGTGAAGAGCCTCGGATTGGAAGGCCGGAAGCTGGGTATGCACTCGTTCCGCCATAACTTTGAGGACCGGCTGCGAGCGGCGGAGTTGCCGGAAAGGACGGCGCTGGCGTTGGCGCGTCGAACTGAGGCGGGATCAAGCCGCATCTACGGCGATGGTCTGTCTTCGCGTCAGAAGGCGGATGCGATTGCCCGGCTCAACTATCCGGGGCTGGACCTTTCGCACCTGTACGCTCGCGAGGGGATGCCGGTTTAGGCGGCGAGAAGCGGCTAAAACGACCGCTACGGCGCGAAAGCAGCTCGGGAGGGCCCCCAGATGGCCTGCGAGGTCCGCCCTGCGCTGTATGGGCTGCTATGGCCGGAATTACGGCCATGGCAATTGTCCCTCATCCTCGGGGGGGGGATGGATTGAAGGATATACCTAGGGGGAACTGCAGGATCACCGGCGGTGCCTCAAGGGATCACCGAAGAATGCGCAAGGCAGCGAGCTGAGGGGGCTGAGGGTCATGAACACCAACGTCATCCCCATGTTCGCTTTCAACGACCAGCAGCTTCGCGGCATCAAGATCGACGGTGAACCTTGGTTCGTCGGGGTAGATGCGTGCCGCTGCGTCGGGCTCGACATCTCGGCGGGCGCCGGTCAGCACACCTCGCGCCTCGATGCGGACGAGAAGAGGACGATCCGCCGCAAGGGGGTCATGGGAGAAAGCCATGAGCCTTCGGTCATCGCCCTTTTCGGTAAGTTCGATAGCCAGCTAGTCCTCGTCAGCCGCCCCGGCCTGTTCAAGCTGATCCAGCGCAGCAACAAGCCCGAGGCCAAGGCCTTCGACCGCTACGTGCGCCACGAAGTCCTGCCGCAGATCATGGATAGCGGGGTGGCCCCGCGAACTTCATGGGGCTAAAGTAGGCGGGGACATACGCTACGCCCTCCGCAGAGTAGACTTACCCCGTCTCAGACAAGGGGTTTCCCTCCATTTGATGGAGGCTTCACACGGCAACAGCGCCCCTTCGACTTCAACGGACACCAGCTGCGCACCATCGACCTCGACGGGGTGCCTCTCTTCCATGCCAAGGACGTGTGTGTGTGCATCGGGCTAACGACAGCCGGTGGCAAGTCACAGCACCTCACCGCACTGGACGCCGACGAACGGTCGCGGGTCTCTAAGCGGACCCTCGCTAACTCTCAGGGTCACGGCGCGGCGCAGGCATTTGTGGGCAGCACTGGGTCGGCGAACGCCGTCACCGAGAGCGGCCTTTACAAGTTGATCCTCCGCGCCAATCCGTCCCGCCCCGAAGTCGCCAAGTTCCAGAACTGGGTCACCCGCGACGTCCTGCCGTCCATCCGGATGACCGGCGGTTACCAGCTGCACGAAGAGGCCCACCCGACGTCGCATGCCGACGCTATGCAGCCATTTCGCCATAACCAGCCGATTAACCCTCCCTCTCGATAAGGGAAACATTTTGCGCGCTGCTTGGCCGATTGGCCCTCACCCTCGGAGATAGAACATTAAAAGTTCGTCTGACGACCACGCTGCGAGGTGCGGTCAATTAGTCAGGCCTCTTGGAGATTGTACCTCCGCCCCCGGTCAGATCAAGGTTCCTTATTGGTTTCATTCAGGATCACCGCCGGACAACCAAGGCAATCTCCCGGATCGTTTCCCTGATCCTCCCCCCCCCCCTCCAGCCTCATTCGGCAGGAGGGTGATTGCGGCTGTCTGCCGCGCCTCCCAAACGAAAGCCACACACATGGAAATTACCGACAACACCTCTGCGCCCAACGACACGGTCCTCGTGTCTTCTGTCGAAGGTTACGGCACTTCGACTGATGCGCCATCCTACGACATCGCCCCCGAAGACCAGCACCACGTGGATGCTGTCATGCGCTTGGACCCGTTCCACGACGTTCTCGCCCCGTACGACCTTCCAGAAGGCCGCAGCTTCGGAAAGCTCAAGCTCACCGCGCTGACCCCCGACCTCCAGGGCGAAGTTCGCCAGCGTCTGCTGTCTGTCCCTGTCGATCAGCGCGAGGCGATGGAAGAGCAGTTCACTGCAGACGTCATCAAGCGCCTGCGCCCGAGCATTCGCGCTATGACCGGGCTTAGCAGCGAGGCCACGCCGTATCATCGCGAGATGATGGCGCTCACGCGGGAGTACAGCGACGCCGCCAAGGAGTTTGACCGCCTGAGCGACGAGCTTGTTGCCGTGGCCCATCATGTGACCAAGGTTGACCCTGAAACGGGCAAGGCGGTTGCGGTCCCCGTTTACAAGGTCTCTGCCGAGCGCCGCCGCGCGATTGAGGCAGAGCAGCACTCGCTCGCTATTCGCATGCGCCTTCTGCACACGGACGAAGGTCCGGGCTTGGAAGCTGCAAAGCGCCTGAAGCAGGCGATGTTCGAGACGGTGGAGGCCCGCAAGGAGATCGCCCGCCAGATCGACGAGAATGCGGAAGCAAAGCGTCGGGCTGCGCAGATCAATCGCGAAGACCGGATCAACTCGCAGGCAACCCGCCTCGCGGCGTTGAACCGGAACGCAACCTGATGCGCGGCTTCTATTCCATCAGCTCTCGGGTGCGGCGTGGCAGGCCGCCCCGGGACGATGGTCCGCAAGTCGATCCGTACTCGAGTGCGGCTGCAAACTACGCAGAGCGAACGCGGGAAACGGTCACGGAGATCGCGCCGGGGATGATCAGGATCGATATCGGCACGCCGATAGCCGAGACAGGTCGAATCGCCCCGGTCATGCCTCCGCCGTCACCGCCGGAAACCACAGACGCCCCTCAGGCCCTGTCGGCTGGTCAGCCCGCGCCCCGCAAGGAGCGGAGCTGGAAAGACGACTACGGGGTCTCTCGCAATCCGTGAGCCCGTGACGGCGGCGGGGCATCCTTAGGAACACGATACGCCCCTCCGCCAGCCGCGACCCTTCGATGGGTCGTCTGCACTCTGGGATGACCTTCAGGCCCTCGTGGCCCTTTCGTCCCTGAACAAATCCAAGCCCAACAACCGAACCCGCACGCAAGCGCCCCTGTCGGAAACCCGGCAGGGGCCTTTGGCGTGCCAGTAGGAGACCACCTCCCATGTCACACTCATTCCGCTCCGCCATCAACGCCAAGTGCAAGGAGTGCACGTACGACCCGCTCAGCCGTGGAACATGGCGCGAGCAAGTCGCAGACTGCGTCAATGGCGGCTGCCCGCTCCATGCGCTCCGCCCGGTGCCTCGAGAGGCCACCATCAGCGGCAAGCCGTGCCCTGCAAAGGTCGCGGTCATCAGGGCGAAGCTCGCCCAATCCTTGGCGGCTTAAAGGCCCCGTTTCGAGACGCAGGAGGCCCGTCGGCCTGTGCTGGGTACTCCCGGTGCACCGAGGGAGCCTTCGCGTCTCCTGCCCCCGAAAACGCTGCGAAAAGCAGCAACGAACAAACCCCCTGAGCGCGGTCTGTTCAAAGAAAGCACCTCCCAATGACCACACCCATTTCAGCCTGCCGGTTCCCGGCGGCGACCTTCGCGGCCCGCTTGGGCAATGCGACACGCGACATCTTCGCTCGCTTTGCGCTCCGGGAACCTGCGGATGCCCTGAGGGCGTTCCTGATGACGCAGGACGACGCCTCAGAGTTGCGCCCCGCACCCGGCTGGTTTTTCCGCGCGGGCCGATAGTTTTCCTGCAAAAATCCGAAGCGGCATAACGCATCGGAGAAGAGCGCCATTCCCCCCTTGGGGGTGCCCAGTTGGCCGTGGGAGGCCCGCCGCCGGTGCAGTTACGCTGGTCCCTAGAGGGCTGGCGGTGTCACCGGCGGCACTCCGGCCTGCAATCAGTCGGAGAGGGTGCGGCTATCGCGGCCCTTGCTGCTGGCTTCCCGAGCCGCGCGATCCAGCCTGAGCTTCTCCAGAAAGTCGTTCTGTCGCTTGACCGCAACTGCGCCTTTGCCGCTGATCACTTTGTCCGTCTCCATCTATGCCTCCCGTTCCCGCCCAGTGCGGAGCCGTCGCCTTACTGAGGTGGGGAGGGGCCGGAAGGGGACCGTTCCACATGCCAGAATGCTTTGAGTCGAAGCGGGTCGATCCTGCGGCAGGCCGTTCTCCCGCATCCTAGCTTGCCCTTACAAGATGGCGTAACGGTCGTTGCGCAAGGTTGTTGGAGCCTCTTATGTGCCGTGTTGCCGCCTATTATCGTGTCTCGACCGATTCCCAACGTCGCTCAGGACTCGGTCTGGATGCCCAGCGCCAGTCAGTGCGATCACTCTGCAACAGCAGGGGGTGGGAGATCGTTGCCGAGTTTACCGAGGTTGAGAGCGGCAAGCGGAATGACCGGCCTCAGCTCCAAGCGGCTCTTGACCACGCTCGACTGACCGGTGCGAAGCTTGTGGTAGCGAAGCTCGACCGCCTCAGCCGCAATGCCGCCTTCACGCTTCAACTACGTAACAGCGGCGTTGACTTCACCTGCGCAGATAACCCGGACGTCAACCGCCTCACAATCGGACTGCTTGCGGTAATCAATGAGGACGAGCGAGAGCGCATCTCGGAGCGGACGAAGGCAGCACTAGCAGCGGCGAAGGCCCGAGGGCAGAAGCTAGGGAACCCCAACGGAGCCGCAGCACTTCGCCGGGCGGGGAAGGGTAATGAGGCTGCGGTCAAAGGTATGATAGCGCGGGCTGACGCGTTTGCTGAGAGCCTGCGCGACACCGTCGTAGCCCTTCAGTCATCCGGCATCTCGACCCTCACAGCGATGGCCGCAGCGTTGAACGACAACCACATCAAAACGGCACGAGCCGGTGTGTGGCACACGTCTTCCGTTAGGAACTTGCTAGGACGGTTGGGCCTCTAAAGTTGCGTCCATGCTCGTAGCCATGTGTGACAGCAGAGCGAAGTCCGCCGCAGCCAACATGCCCGAGGTGGATTAGTCCACGAACCAAATCATTGGCCGCCGTGGCCCAGCACGAACGCAAGCTCCCTACAGACCGGACTAGCTGCCCCTTGAGGCTACCAAGGCACGCGGGGCGAAGCTGGGGAATCCTAACGGTGCCGCAGCGATCCGCAGGGCTGGGAAGGGGACTGCAGCGGCCCTTGAGGCCGTGCGGGCGAACGCTTCGGAGCGGGCGGCGGAGTATGCAGAGACGCTTGCCGATGTGCGGGCGGCTGGTGCGACCTCGCTTGCCGAGATTGCGAAGGAACTGAACCTGCGCGGCATCGTGACACCACGCGGAGGGCAGTGGCACCCGTCGTCGGTTCGCAATCTGATGCAGCGCTTAGGTTAGTCCGCGCGTCTTTTCCCTATGCCCTGCTTTTTTTAACCTGTTTTGGCGCGTACGCGTTGCAGGCCGCGAATGGGGTGAAATATGCCAGCAACCGTTATTGAATGGGATGGACGCGATGGTGCGGCGGGTCTGTTGAAGCTAATCCTGTCGGATGACCTTCGGAGTACCTTCTCAATCTTTCGCGGCCAAGGGAGCGCTAGTTGGCCTCTTATTCCCAGCCTTTACCGGCACAACAGTGCGCAAGACCCCTTCCCGGAATCGCACTTTGAGATCGGTGAGAAGCAGCTCATCGATGCTTTCTTTGCGCGAGCTGCAACTCAGCTGGGGCAGCTCAAGCGAAGCACGCTCAACGACCTTGTCATAGCGCAACATTTTGGGGTGCCCACCCGTCTGCTTGATTGGACATGCGATCCGCTGATTGCCATGTATTTTGCAGTCGAAGATGAACAGGAAGTGGACGCCGCGCTCTTTGTGCTTGATGCGGACATTGGGCCGTTTCTGGTATCAAGCATACCGCAGACTTACAAAGGCCCAGTTCTCCGCATCAATCCACCTGCATTAGATTCGCGTGTTTCTGCTCAAAAGAGCGTTTTCACAATTCAAGAGTTCGGAAGCGGGCCGATTTTCACTCCGCTCGACCAGCGGGATTTCGAGGCTTACCCATCTGGATTCGAGCCTAGGCTGCACAAGATCGTGATACCAAAGGCAGCCAAGGGGCAGGTGCTGCTAGACCTCATGTTTATGGGCACTGACGCCTCAACCGTTTATCCCGGTCTAGAAGGCATAGGCCGACGGCTGGCCGCGCTCACCCGAGCTGTCGGCTATGGGAACGATATTTTTTAGTCGGGTGCATCTCTCGCGTGCGGTGGACAATCCTCAAACATCCGGATTGCGACCGCCCCACCCGATTGCTACACAATGCCCCACAGGGACTGTCGGAAACTGACGGTTTTCTGAGGTTTTCTGGACGAAGCCACTAATCTAGCCCTGTCCACCACCAGCCTTTCCCGCGCTGTCGGCGCAGAGCCAGCCCCGGCTTAATCGACCGATTAATTGCCTTGCACGCCCTTGCGTGCTGCGGCACCCTTGCGTCCATGAACACGATAAGAATTTCGGTAACGGGAGGGATCGCCATCACGGCCGACGAGTTCGGCCCCAAGGGCGCGCCGACGGTCGTTCTCGGCCATGGCGGAGGGCAGACGCGCCACAGCTGGGACCGCGCGGGGCACGAACTGGCCGAGGCGGGCTACCACGTGCTCAACTACGATCTGCTCGGCCACGGCGAAAGCGACTGGGAACCCGAAGGAGATTATTCGATCCTGCGCCGGGTCGAGGACCTGCGTTGCATCATCGAGGCGGCCGGCCGGCCCTATGCCTTCGTCGGGGCATCGCTGGGCGGCTTGTCGGCGATGGCGGCTGCAAGCCATGGGCTCGAACCGGCGGCGATCGTTTTGGTCGACGTGGTCGCCAAGCTCGCACCTGCAGGCGTAGAGCGCATCGTCGGCTTCATGACCGCCAACCCCGACGGCTTTGCCAGCATCGAGGAAGCAGCGGACGCGATTTCGGCCTATTACCCCGATCGACCGCGCCCGACCAAGCTCGATGGCTTGCGCAAGAACTTGCGTGAAGGCGACGACGGGCGATTCCGGTGGCACTGGGATCCCCGCTTCATCCAGGGCGAGCGGGACCACCAGACCATCCCCGACATGCTGAGCGCGTCGGACTGGGGCAAGCGCATTCCCACGTTGCTGGTGCGCGGAATGAAATCCGACATCGTGACCGACGAGGGGGTGGAGGACTTGCGCCGCAGGGTACCGACGCTCGAGGTCGCGGACATCGGCAATGCCGGGCACATGGTGGCGGGCGACCGAAACGACCTGTTCAATGCTGCCGTGATCGGTTTCCTCGCGCGGGTCATGCCGCCGCATTGACCTGTAGCGATCAACTGGGCGCGCGGGGCGCGCCTGGTGCGGGCGGATGGTGGTGGAAGGCAAAAGGCAGGTTGCGCTCAAGTGCCGCAAGCGCCTCTGTCTCGGCATAGCCAGCATAGTCGCGCAGGAAGCGCAGGGCGACGCCGCGTGCCACCTGGATCGCGTCGCATTCCGGCACCGGCAACCGGCACACGGGGCAGATTTCAAGCGATCGATGCGGCAAGCGTCAACTCCATCAGACCGGGGCCAAGCCGCCCCGACGGCTCGCATAGCGTCAACAAGTCATTGAACAAGCGTATAAATACAGGATTTGGATGTGCTGCGGCGATCGGCGCGGACGCCGATGGCCCAGTGCGCTTGTCCCCGCTGCCGTCTGCGCCTAGATGAAGGCAATGCCCGGAGACATTCTAGACAACCGGGGCCGCGGCAGCGCAGGCTGGAGCTGGCCCTCGATCCATCCCGAAGGGCGCAAGTTCGCTCTGATCGCCGCGGCGGTTTGCGCGGTTTGTGCGTTCATGGCGTGGGAAACGCTGGCTTGGCCAATCGGTGGCCTGGTGCTGGGCATCCTTGCCTTCTTCCGCGACCCGGTTCGCGTCACCCCGCGCGACGACAGCCTGATCACCTCGCCTGCCGACGGCCTCATCACCCTGATCCAGAAGGTGCCGCCGCCTCGCGAGCTGTCCGCCGACGACGGCAGCGGAATTGCCGGCATGAGCGAAACGCCGGTGACGCGCGTGTCTATCTTCATGTCAGTGTTCGACGTGCACATCAATCGCACGCCGATCGGCGGCACCATTCGCCGCGTGGTCTATATCCCGGGCAAGTTCCTCAACGCCGATCTCGACAAGGCGAGCGAGGAAAACGAGCGCCAGCACTTCCTCGTCGAGCGTGGTGACGGCGTGAAAATCGGCTTCACGCAGATTGCGGGCCTGGTTGCCCGGCGCATCGTGCCGTTCGTCAAGGCAGGAGATATCGTCGCTGCCGGCCAGCGTGTCGGCCTCATCCGGTTCGGCAGCCGCGTTGACGTCTATCTTCCCGAAGGTACCGAGCCGCAGGTCCTGATGGGCCAGAAGGTCGTTGCCGGGGAAACCGTGCTCGCGCGGATCGGACAGGCGCCGGTGATCGAGGGCGTCAGCCAGTGAGTCCTTCGCCGGGAGGCGGTCCGTTCGATTCCGATGACTTTGGTCGGCAGCGCCTGCCGCGCGGGCTAACACTGCGCGCGCTGGTGCCCAATGCGATCACGTCGGCCGCACTTTGCTGTGGCCTGACGGGTATCCGTTTCGCCATCGGCGGCGATTTTCGCAGCGCGGTTCTGGCAGTGATCGTGGCCGGTGTTCTTGACGGGATCGACGGTCGCGTTGCCCGGCTGATGAAAGCGCAGTCTCGCTTCGGCGCCGAGCTCGACAGTTTGTCCGACGCGATTTCATTCGGCGTCGCGCCGGCGCTGATCCTCTATCTGTGGTCCTTGCAGGAAGTTCCGCGCTTCGGCTGGTTCGCCGCGCTTGCGCTGGCGGTATGTTGCGCGCTGCGCCTTGCCCGCTTCAACGCCCGCATCGATATGGCGGAGCAGCCGCACAAGAGCGCCGGTTTCCTCACCGGCGTGCCGGCACCGGTCGGGGCCGGGCTATCGTTCCTGCCGCTCTATTTGTGGATTGCCAGCGGGCGCGAGGAATTCCGCGAGCCGATCGCCGTGGCGATCTGGGCCGCGCTGATCGCGTTCATGATGATTTCGAACATGGCGACGCTGGGCTGGGGGGCGATGCGCCCGCGCCGGTCCATCCGGCTTGAAGTAATCGCGCTGTTCGGTCTGGTGATCGCCGCGCTGCTGACCGAGCCCTGGCTCACACTTTCGGCGATCTGCGTCGTCTACCTCGCGCTTGTTCCCATTGGTGTGGTCCGTTACGCGCGGGTCAGGCGGCAGCGCGCTGCGTCTGCGGCGCACCCGGCGTCGTAGAGCGGCGAACGGCGCGCTGCGGGGCGCGACGCAGGCGGGCGAACGAGAGGGGCGAGGCCGGACGGCTTTCACCCGTCATGTGCACCAGGAACACGCGGTCCTGTTCAAGCGAGCGCACGTCACCCAGCAGGCGCGAAAGGGCACCCTTCTGGTTGCGGACGGTGGCGATCATCGACACGACCGCTGCAACACCGGCACCTGCGATCACGAGCGAAGCGAGAACTGCGAGCATTTCCGTCGGCCTTTCAAACCCGTTGCAAACCGGTCCGTCGCGAAAGCTTGACAACGGGTGGATTGCCTGTGGATAACTCCGGCTCTGGCGCGGTGTTCCCGTTCCATTCGCCGATGCTTCGTTTGTTCTCTTTTTGTTCTCGCCCGTCAAGCCAAATCCGCGACCAACGGTGGCCGATTTGCGACTTCCTCAGAAACTGGCGGAATTCCAACACTTTGCCGACAGGGCGCAGAACAGTGCGCTGCAGCGCTTGGCGGCTCGCAACCCCAGACTTCGCCACCCGGCTGTCGAATCGGAATGGGCACGACCCGCGAATCAGGATGGCGTTCGCTTTTCGGTGGATTCAGTGCGCACCTTGCGCTAAGCGCCGCCGCGCCTGACGGGGATTCGGCAGCAAGCCCGCTCCTTGTCCGCGATGTCAGGCAAATCCACACGGGAAACACACATACCGGTGCCGTGCCCGCGGGTTCCTCCGCAGCAGGTTCCAGTTTCCCGGAGGCAGAACCGGAAAGGAAAGACCTATGGCGGCTCCCGTCGTCACCATGAATCAGCTCGTCGAGGCCGGCGCCCACTTCGGCCACCAGACCCACCGCTGGAACCCGCGCATGAAGCCGTACATCTTCGGCGCGCGCAACGGCATCCACATCCTCGACCTTTCGCAGACCGTGCCGCTGATGGCGCGCGCGCTCGAATTCATCCAGGCGACCGTCCAGGCCGGTGGCAAGGTCCTGTTCGTCGGCACCAAGCGCCAGGCGCAGGAGCCGATCGCCCAGGCCGCGCGCGCTGCGGGCCAGCACTACGTCAACCACCGCTGGCTGGGCGGCATGCTCACCAACTGGAAGACCATCTCGGGCTCGATCAAGCGCTTCAAGGCGCTGGAAGAGCAGCTTTCGGGCGACACCACCGGCCTCACCAAGAAGGAAGTGCTCCAGCTCACCCGCGAGCGTGACAAGTTCGAGCTGTCGCTCGGCGGCATCCGCGACATGGGCGGCATTCCCGACGTGATGTTCGTGATCGACGCCAACAAGGAAGAGCTGGCGATCAAGGAAGCCAACGTCCTTGGCATCCCGGTCGTCGCCATCCTCGACTCGAACGTCTCGCCCGATGGCATCGCGTTCCCGATCCCGGCGAACGACGACGCCAGCCGCGCGATCCGTCTGTACTGCGAAGCCGTTGCCGCTGCTGCCACCAAGGGCGGCCGCGACGCGATGATCGCTTCGGGTGCGGACCTCGGCGCGATGGACGAGCCGGCGGCCGAAGAGGCTGTCGAAGCCTGATTGCCGGATCTCGCATGACGGCGCTCCATGGGGAGCGCCGTCATCGAACTGACCCGGACACGATCTACGGGCCGCGGCACCTGCTGCGGCCTCACCCGTTTTCAAGAACAAAGGACCACTGCGATGGCTTACACCGCCGCTGACGTGAAGAACCTGCGCGAGCGCACCGGCGCCGGCATGATGGATTGCAAGAAGGCGCTCGACGAAGCCGCCGGCGATTTCGAAGCCGCAGTCGACGCGCTGCGCGCCAAGGGCCTTGCCGCCGCCGCCAAGAAGTCGAGCCGCACGGCCGCTGAAGGCCTGGTCGGCGTCGCCGTTTCGGGCACCAAGGGTGTCGCGGTCGAGGTCAACTCGGAAACCGACTTCGTCGCCAAGAACGACCAGTTCCAGGACTTCGTCCGCAAGGCCACCGAAGTTGCGCTGTCGACCGGCGCCACCGAAGTCGAAGCGCTCAAGGCCGCTGCCTACCCCGACGGCGGCACCGTGGCCGACAAGCTGACCAACAACGTCGCCACCATCGGCGAAAACCAGCAGCTGCGCCGCATCAAGCACGTTTCGGTCACCAACGGCGTGGTCGTGCCCTACATGCACAACGCGGCCGCGACCAACCTCGGCAAGATCGGCGTGCTCGTCGCGCTCGAATCGGAAGCCGGCGCCGACGTGCTCGAGCCGCTGGGCAAGCAGATCGCCATGCACATCGCCGCGGCCTTCCCCCTGGCGCTGAACGCTGACGACCTCGATCCCGAACTGATCGCCCGCGAGCGCAAGATCGCGTCCGAGAAGGCGGCCGAGAGCGGCAAGCCGGCCGAAGTCCAGGCCAAGATGGTCGACGGTGCCGTCGCCAAGTACGCCAAGGAAAACGCGCTGCTCAGCCAGCTGTTCGTGATGGACAACAAGACCCCGATCTCGCAGGTCGTCGAGCAGGCTGGCAAGGCTGCCGGCACCAAGATCGCGCTGGTCGATTACGTCCGCTTCCAGCTCGGCGAAGGCATCGAGAAGGAAGAGAGCGACTTCGCTGCCGAAGTGGCTGCTGCCGCCGGCATCAAGTAAGCGCATAGGCTTCAGGAAGTCCCCGCGCGGGCGGTCCGGGTCGATCCGGGCTTGCTGGCGCGGGGATTTTCGTGTCCGCGACACCGCGTCCGTCACGGCGATCCCGCATCCGCGCAAAAGCTGTGCGCTCGCCCTTGGCACGCGGCCCCTTGGGGGTATAAGGGCGCCCGAGCGCGCCCCTTCAGTTAGCATCGGTCCTTTCCCATGAACCTCCCCAAGTTCAAGCGCATCCTGCTCAAGCTCTCGGGCGAGGTGCTGATGGGCAACCAGCAGTTCGGCATCGACACCGATTTCGTCGCCGCGCTGGCGGGCGAGGTGAAGGCGGCACGTGACAGCGGGCTCGAAATCTGCCTGGTGATCGGCGGGGGCAACATCTTCCGTGGCATGGCGGGTGCCGCCAAGGGCATGGACCGCGCCCAGGCCGATTACATGGGCATGCTGGCCACCGTGATGAACGCGCTCGCGATGCAGAGCGCGCTGGAGCAGCTGGGCGTGCCCACCCGCGTGCAGTCGGCGATCGAGATGGACAAGGTCTGCGAGCCGGTGATCCGCCGCCGCGCCGAACGCCATCTCGAAAAGGGCCGCATCGTGATTTTCGCCGCTGGCGTCGGCGCACCCTATTTCACCACCGATTCCGGCGCTGCGCTGCGCGCCGCCGAAATGAAGTGCGACGCGCTGCTCAAGGGCACCAGCGTTGATGGCGTGTACAATGCCGATCCCAAGAAGGACCCGGCGGCCAAGCGTTATGACACGGTCGACTACGACACCGTGCTGGCCGACAACCTGCAGGTGATGGACGCCAGCGCGGTTGCGCTGTGCCGCGACAACCGCATTCCCATCGTGGTGTTCTCGATCCGCGAACAGGGCAATCTCGCCCGCGTTCTGGCTGGTGAGGGCACCCAGACCATCGTTCAGAAGGAAGCCTGATTCATGGCGAAGTACGACAAGGCCGATCTCGAGCGCCGCATGAAGGGCGCCGTTGAAGCGCTGAAGCACGATCTTACCGGTCTGCGCACCGGCCGCGCCAATACCGCGCTGCTCGATCCGATCACCGTCGAAGTCTATGGCTCGCGCATGCCGCTGAACCAGCTTGCCACCGTTTCCGCGCCCGAACCGCGGCTGCTGTCGGTGCAGGTGTGGGACAAGTCGAACATTGGCCCGGTGGAAAAGGCGATCCGTTCGGCAGGACTCGGCCTCAACCCGATCAACGATGGCAACAACCTGCGCCTGCCGATCCCGGACCTGACCGAGGAGCGCCGCAAGGAACTGGCCAAGCTCGCCAGCCAGTATGCGGAAAAGGCGCGCGTCGCGATCCGCAACGTCCGCCGCGATGGCATGGACGCGCTCAAGACCGACGAGAACAAGAAGGAAATCTCGGAAGACGACCGCAAGCGCGCGGAAACCGAGCTGCAGAAGCTGACCGACGAGCAGATCAAGGCAGCGGACGAAGCTGCGGCCGAGAAGGAAAAGGAAATCCTCGGCAAGTGAGCCTGAAGCCGGCCCAGACCGAGCGGACGCCGGGCATCTGCGGGCCGGCGACGCACGGCGCGCGCCACGTCGCGATCATCATGGACGGCAACGGCCGCTGGGCGAAGAGGCGGCACATGCCGCGCGCCTTCGGTCACCAGCGCGGGGTGGAGGCGGTGCGCCGCACCGTTCGTGCCGCGCGCGAGATGGGGCTGGAGGCGCTGACGCTCTACGCCTTCTCGACCGAGAACTGGCGCCGTCCCGAAGACGAGATCGGCGCGCTGATGGGGCTGCTCAAGCGCTTCATCGTCGATGACCTCGACGAATTCGCCGCCAACAACGTGCGCCTGAAGATCATCGGCGACCATTCGGCTTTCGCGCCCGACGTGGTCGAGCTGATCGACAAGGCCGTGGCGCGCACGGCCGGCAACGATGGCACCACGCTCGCCATCGCGCTCAATTATGGCGCGCAGGACGAGATCGCGCGCGCGGCATCCAAGGCGGCGGGCAAGGGCGCGGTGACGGTCGAGACGATCTCTGCCGAGCTCGACACCGCGGACATGCCGCCGCTCGACCTGCTCATCCGCACCTCGGGCGAAGTGCGGCTGTCGAACTTCCTGCTGTGGCAGGCGGCCTATGCCGAGATGTGTTTCCTCGACGTGCTGTGGCCCGATTTCACGCCTGATCACCTGGCCGATGCGCTGGCCCAGTTCGCGCAGCGGGAGCGTCGCTTTGGCGGACGCTGAAACGGTGGTCGCGCCGGCGGCGAAGAAGAACGCCGACCTGCCAGTGCGCATCGCGTCGGCGGTGGTCATGCTGGCGATCGCCGGGGTGGCCCTGTGGCGCGGCGGCCTGGTGCTCGATGGATTCCTCGCCGTGGCCGGGCTCGTCGTGTTCGGAGAATACGTCCGCCTTGCCTCGCGAATTGCGCCGGATCCCGCCCGCATGTCGGCGGCGGTGCTGACCGGCGCGCTCTACATCGGTTGGGCGGCCTTTGCCTTGATCGTGATGCCGACCCCGCTGCTGATCGGCATCATGGGCCTGGTCATCTGCACCGATACCGGCGCCTATTTCACTGGCCGCGCGCTCGGGGGGCCGAAGATCGCGCCCAGGATCAGCCCATCGAAGACTTGGGCCGGCCTTGCCGGCGGCATGGCGGCGGCGGGCATCTGGACCGCGCTTGCGGTCTTGTTCGGCGGCTATCTCATCTCCGCCATCGGACCGACCGGGCCAAGCCTTGGTGAAGCGCTGCGCATCACCAACGTCGGCTTTGCCGCGCTTGCCGGTGCGGCCCTTGCCGTTGTCGCGCAGGCCGGCGATTTCTACGAAAGCTGGCTCAAGCGCCGGGCAGGCGTGAAGGATTCCTCGCGCCTGATCCCCGGGCACGGCGGGCTGTTCGATAGGGTGGACGGCCTTTTGCCGGTGGCGATCGTCGTCGGCACGCTCTGGGCTCTGGGGGCGGGATCATGAGCGGGCCCCGCACGATCTCGGTGCTGGGCGCGACCGGCTCGATCGGCGCATCGACGCTCGATCTGGTACGGCGCAATCGTGATGCGTGGGATGTCGTCGCGCTGACCGCGAACTGCCAGGCGAAGGAACTGGCCGCACTCGCCCGCGAATTCGGTGCGGCGGTGGCCGTGGTGGCCGACGAGAGCTGCCTTGGCGACTTGCGCGAAGCGCTGGCGGGCAGCGGCATCGAGGCGGCGGGCGGCGCCGGTGCGTTGGTCGAGGCTGCGTCGCGCGGCGCGGACGTGACCGTTGCCGCGATTGTCGGTTGCGCGGGGCTCGCCCCGACGATGGCCGCCATAGAGCAGGGCCGCACCGTGGCGCTGGCCAACAAGGAAGCCCTGGTCTCCGCTGGTGAGGTGATGACCGCCGCCGTGGCACGGTCGGGAGCAACGCTGCTGCCGGTCGATTCCGAACACAACGCGATCTTCCAGTGCCTGGTCGGCAACGCCATCGAGGACGTGCGCTGGATCACCCTGACTGCCAGCGGCGGGCCGTTCCGCGACTGGAGCCTCGAACGGCTGCACGGCGCCACTCCGGCCGAGGCGGTCAAGCATCCCAACTGGTCGATGGGCGCCAAGATCAGCGTCGATTCGGCCACGATGATGAACAAGGGCCTTGAATTCATCGAGGCGTTCCACCTCTTCCCGGTGGGAGTGGAGCGGTTGCGGATCATCGTCCATCCGCAGTCGATCGTGCATTCGATGGTGGAATACCGCGATGGTTCGACGCTGGCGCAACTCGGGCCATCGGACATGCGCGTGCCCATCGCCTCGGCGCTTGCCTGGCCCAGGCGCATGGACACGCCCTGTGCCCCGCTCGACCTCGCCGCGATCGGCGAACTGACCTTCCGCGCGCCCGACGAGGTGCGCTTCCCGGCAACGCGGCTGGCGCGCGAGGCTGCGGTCGCGGGTGGTGCTGCGGCGGCTGTGCTCAACGCCGCGAACGAAGTTGCTGTCGCAGCTTTCCTTGATCGTCAGATCGCGTTCACCCGAATCGTGCAATGTGCTGAAGACGTGCTTTCGCGCGGCCTTCCGCCTGCGCCCGCTTCGCTTGACGAAGTGGTCGCGATCGATCGGGAAGCCAGGATCAGGGCGCGCGAGACGATGGAGCCTGTTCGTTGACCCCGGAACTGCATTCCCCCGGCCTGCTGATCACCCTTCTCGCCTTCGTGCTCGTGCTCGGGCCGCTGGTCTTCATCCACGAGCTCGGCCACTACCTTGCCGGGCGGCTGTTCGGGATCAAGGCCGACAGCTTCTCGATCGGCTTCGGTCGCGAACTGTTCGGCTGGACCGACAAGCGCGGCACCCGCTGGAAGCTGTCGGCGCTGCCGCTGGGCGGATACGTCCAGTTCGCGGGTGACATGAACGCGGCGGGCAAAAGCGACCCCGCCTGGCTTTCGCTGCCGGCAGAGGAGCGCAACCGCACCTTCCAGGCCAAGCCCCTGTGGCAGCGCGCGCTGGTCGTGCTGGCGGGGCCCGTGACCAACCTGCTGCTTGCGGTGCTGATTCTGGCGGGCTTCAATCTCGCCTATGGCAAGGTCGTGGTGCCGCCGGTGATCGGTGCGGTGCAGGCAGGCTCGGTGGCCGACAAGGCCGGAATCAAGGTCGGCGATCGTATCGTTTCGTTGCGCGGGGGCAGCGTCGACAGCTTCCTCGACGTGCGCCTCGAGGTTTCGCAGCACCCTGGCGAGCCGCTCGACGTGGTCGTCGATCGCGGTGGCACGCGCATCGCGCTGCCGATGGAAGCGGCCTCGAAGGTGCTGCGCGACCGCTTCGGCAACGAACAGAAGATCGGCTTCCTCGGCATCGGTCCCGCCAGCATCGAACGCGTGCCCGTCGGACCCGTCGGCGCGACGGTGGCGGCGCTTGGCCAGACGCGCGATATCATCGGCATGATGGTGACCGGGATCGGCCAGATCCTGACCGGCAAGCGCGAGGTCAAGGAGCTTGGCGGACCGATCAAGATCGCCAAGTATTCGGGCGAGCAACTGGCCTCAGGCTGGGAGGCGTTCGTGTTCTTCATCGCGATGATCTCCATTAACTTGGGGTTCATCAACCTCTTGCCAATTCCGGTGCTCGATGGTGGCCATCTCGCGCTCTACGCGGCCGAGGCTGTCCGCCGCCGACCGGTGAGCCAGCGCGGGCAGGAATGGGCCTTCCGCACCGGACTCGCGCTGGTGCTGGGGCTCATGCTCTTCGTCACGCTGAACGACGTGGCGTCGCTGAGCATCTTCGGAGGGTAACTCGATTTCGCGCGTTGAAGGCCGTTGCAGATCGGCGCTTTGCGGCGAGACGGAATTTTTCACAATATTGCGGGGCTAAACGCGCTGCGATGGGCTTGCTTGCTTGATTGGCGGGGCTGCATCGGGCACAGGGCTGCGATTGCCGAACGGCGGGCTGGGTAGCAGGGGCCAGCTCTCGCGCGGTGCGGCTGCACAGATATACGGGATGGCGCTTGGTGATGACTGGAATTGACATGGCCCGGGCGAACCCCGCCGTGAAGCGTGTTTCCTCCCTGGCCGTGGCCCTGCTGGCGACGACCGCGCTGGTCGCCATGCCGGAAGCTGCCCTGGCAGCCCCGAAGCAGAAGACGGGCAAGGCGGTTCCGATCGCGACCGAGGCGCCGGCCGCTCCGGCCAAGGCGGCGCCCGCCGTCGATCCTTCTGCACCGATCCAGGCCGTGCGCTCGATCAAGATCGAAGGCGCCCAGCGGCTCGAGCCGGACACCATCCTGTCCTACATCCGCCTTCGCGTGGGCGACACCTACAGCCAGTCTGCCGGTGACCAGGTGCTCAAGGACCTGTACGCCACCGAGCTGTTCGCCGATGTCTCGCTCACCAACGATAACGGCGCGATCACGATCACGGTGAAGGAAAATCCGGTGGTCAACCGGATCATCCTGGAAGGCAACAAGCGCTTGAAGGAGGAAAAGATCCTCCCCGAAATCAAGCTGACCGCGCGCCAGATCTTCACCCGGTCGAAGGTCCGCGCCGACGTTGCCCGCATCATCGAGCTCTACAAGCGCCAGGGTCGCTTCGCCGCCTCGGTCGAGCCGAAGATGGTGATGCTCGACCAGAACCGCGTCGACATCGTGTTCGAGATCACCGAAGGGCCCAAGTCCAAGGTCCGCCAGATCAACATCATCGGCAACGACACCTTCTCCGACAGCGAGCTGCGCAGCGAGATGGTGACCAAGCAGGCGCGCGCCTTCCGCCTGTTCTCCAGCGGCACCAGCTACGATCCCGATCGCCTGGCCTTCGACCAGCAGAAGCTGCGCCAGTTCTACCTGACCAAGGGCTATGCCGACTTCCGCGTCGTTTCGGCCGTGGCAGAGCTGACGCCGGACAAGCGCGACTTCATCATCACCTACGTGGTCGAGGAAGGAAAGCGCTACAAGTTCGGCGATGTGAAGGTGGAAAGCCAGCTGCGCGATTTCGACGGCGCCGCGCTCGCCAAGCGCCTGTCGCTGCACAAGGGCGATTGGTACAACGCCAAGCTGGTCGAAGACACCGTCGACAGCCTGACCGAGACTGCCGGTACCTTCGGCTATGCCTTCGCCGATGTGCGTCCGGACTTCGACCGCAACAAGGATGACCTGACGATGTCGGTCACCTTCCGCATCGCCGATGCGCCGCGCGTCTACGTCGAACGCGTCGACGTCAACGGCAACACGCTGACGCAGGACAAGGTCATCCGTCGCGAATTCCGCCTGGCCGAAGGCGATGCGTTCAACTCGTTCCAGATCAAGCGCTCGTCGAACCGCATCAAGTCGCTCGGCTATTTCCAGGAAAAGTTCGAGGTCGAACAGAAGCCGGGCTCGGCGGCCGACCGCATCATCCTTGAAGCCAACGTCGAGGAAAAGCCCACCGGGCAGCTGCAGCTTTCGGCCGGCTTCTCGAGCCTTGAAAGCTTCATCTTCCAGGCCTCGATCCAGCAGAACAACTTCCGCGGCCGTGGCCAGACGGTGGGTGCCAGCGTCGACTATTCGCGCTACTCGCGCTCGATCCAGCTCAGCTTCACCGAACCGTACCTGTTCGATCGCAACGTCTCGTTCGGCATGGACGTGTACCGGCGCGACTACAACAGCTTCAACTATTACAACTCGAGCCGGAATACGACCTACAAGCAGGCGACGACCGGCTTCCAGGCCCGCATCGGCGTCGCGCTGACCGAATACATGTCGCTGGTCGGCCGCTACACGCTGAACTTCGACAACGTCACGCTCGACAAGACGCTCTACTACACGGACGGCGCATGCGACCCGTTCAAGGGCGGCTTCTATCTGTGCGATGCGATCGGCAAGCGCACCAGCTCGATCCTCGGCGCCTCGGTGATCTACGATTCGCTCGACAATCGCCAGCGTCCCACGCGCGGCAGCTCGATCGTGGTCGGCACCGACTTTGCGGGGCTGGGCGGTTCGGTGAAGTATGCCCGCATCACCGCCAACGCGGCCAAGTACTTCCCGATCGGCAAGGGCTTCGTCTTCTCGCTGCGCGGCGAAGGCGGCGCGATCCAGCCGCTTGCCAAGCGCTATGACGAAAACGGCAATGAAGTCGACGGCATCCGCCTGACCGACCGTTTCTTCCTGGGCCAGCCGCAGCTGCGCGGCTTCGACATCCGCGGTGTCGGTCCGCGCGTGCTGCGCAAGTTCTACACCGGCTTCGATTCCAGCGGAAAGAACGGCACCACCAGCACCGATCGCAACGACTGGCAGGACGATGCCATCGGCGGCCGGTATTACTACCTCGCCCACGCCGAGCTCGAAATCCCGCTGGGTTCGGGCGCGCGTGAACTGGGCCTGCGTCCGTCGATCTTCGTCGATGCCGGTGCGGTGTTCAGCGTGAAGACCCCAACCACCAATCCGCTTGTGCTCGAAATCGCCAACAGCACGACTGGCGACACCAAGTACGTCGCGGTCACCCCCGATCCGAACAACGCGGCGAACTGGATCAACTACACCGTGCCCTCGGGCTACACGGTGTCGCGCAAGTTCACCGAAAGCTTCGTCGGCAATTCCGCCAAGCCGCGCGTTTCGGTCGGTGTCGGCGTGAACTGGAACTCGCCGTTCGGTCCGTTCCGCATCGACTTCGCCAAGGTTCTTTCCAAGGTCGACGGCGACGACCCGCAGGCCTTTACTTTCAACGTGGGAACACAGTTCTGATGAAACTCCGCATTGCTTCGGCCCTGATCGCGGGCCTTCTCGTTTCGGCAGCTCCGGCCGCTATGGCCCAGGCCACTCCGGGCGGCACCACCGTCGCCGGCATCGCCGTGGCCAACCCGCCTGCCGTCGTCGCGGCCTCGAACGCGTACAAGACCGCGCAGAGCCAGCGTCCGGTGACCTACAAGGCCCAGATCGACCAGGCCAACACCCGCAAGGCCCAGATCGAAGCGCAGCTCAAGCCGCTCATCGCCAAGCTCGAGGCGGATTCGAAGGTCGCCACCCCGAACCGCGCCGCGCTGCAGCAGCAGTACGAGCAGATCCAGCAGATCCAGCAGGCCGGCGAACAGGAAATCCAGCAGATCCTCGCACCGCTCAACCTGTCGCAGCAGTACGTGCTCGAACAGATCGGCGACAAGCTGGACGATGCGACCCAGGCGGCGATGACCAAGAAGAAGGTCACCATCGTCTATGACTCGCAGGGCATCATCAAGGCCGACCAGGTCTACAACCTCAACCAGGACATCCTGAACGAGCTCAACACCCTGCTGCCGTCGGCGCAGTTGGTGCCGCCCGCCGGCTGGCTGCCGCGCGCCCAGCGCGAACAGCAGGCGCAGCAGCAGGCTGCTGCCGGTGCCGCCGCTCCGGCTGCCGCGCCCGCCACCAACACCAAGAAGCCGTCCGGCCGCTAAGTCGGAGCGCACCGGGGAATGACCGAAGAAACCGTCGAGAGCGCGCCCGCGCCGCTTTCCTACGACATCAAGGGCGTGATGGCAGCGCTTCCGCATCGCTATCCGCTGCTGCTGGTCGATCGCGTCGCCGAACTGATCGTGGGGGAGCGAATCCACGCGATCAAGGCGGTGTCGATGAACGAACAGTTCTTCCAGGGTCATTTCCCCGGTCGCCCGATCATGCCGGGCGTCTTGCAGATCGAGGCGCTGGCCCAAGCCGCCGGCGTCCTCGCGGTCGAGACGCTGGGCCTCGCCGGCTCGGGCAAGCTCGTTTACTTCATGGCGATCGAGGAAGCGAAGTTCCGCACGCCGGTGGAGCCTGGCTGCCTGCTCGATCTCCACGTCGAATTCACCCAGAAGCGTGCGCGCGTCTGCAAGTTCGCCGGGCGCGCCATGCTCGGCGACAAGATCGCGACCGAGTGCAGCTTCACCGCGATGATCGCCGACAGCTAAGAATTAGGGCGCGCTGCCCCACTGGCAGCGCTTCGCCCCAGCGGCTAAGGGCGCTCTCGAAGGAGATCCGCCCATGGCCCGCGCCCAGACGATCGAGCTGCTGACCCGCTACTACGCCGCGTTCAACGCGCGCGACTGGCAGGGCATGCTCGACTGCCTTGCCGATGACGTCGCGCACGACATCAACCAGGGCAAGCGCGTCGTCGGCAAGGCGGCCTTTGGCGAATTCCTCGCCCACATGGAACGCTGCTATGCCGAGCAGCTGTCCGACATCGTGCTGATGGCCAACGACGACGGCACCCGCGCCGCCGCCGAATTCGTCGTCCACGGCGAATATTTGGCGACCGACGAGGGCCTGCCCGAAGCCAATGGACAGACCTACGTGCTTCCCGCCGGCGCCTTCCTCGCGATCGAGCAGGGCCGGATCACGCGGCTGACGATGTACTACAACCTTGCCGACTGGGAAGCGCAGGTCATCGGCGCATGACCATCGCGGTTCGGCCGCTGACCGGCGCCGAGGTGCACGCCGCGCTGGGCGATCTTGCCGCCCTGCGCATCGCGGTCTTCGCCGCCTATCCCTACCTCTACGATGGCGACGAAGCCTACGAGCGCGCTTACCTTGCCGAATATGCCGCTTCGGAGGATGCCGTGCTGGTCGTGGCGTTCGACGGCCCGCGCATCGTCGGCGCCGCCACCGCTGCACCGATGCGCCACCAGAAGGCGGAGTTCCGCGCTCCCTTCGAACAGCGCGGGATCGACACGGCCCGCCTGTTCTACTTCGGCGAAAGCGTGCTTCTGCCCGAATATCGCGGTGCTGGCATCGGCCACGCGTTCTTCGATGCGCGCGAGGCGCAGGCCCGCGCCTGCGGGGCTGAGGCGGCCTGCTTCGCCGCCGTGATCCGCCCGACGGACCACCCGGCGCGGCCCGCCGGCTATACGCCGCTCGATGCGTTCTGGACGCGGCGCGGCTATGCGCCGATCGACGGCCTCGTCACCCATCTCGCCTGGAAGGAACATGGCGAGGCGCAGGAAGGCGACAAGCCCATGCAGTACTGGCTGCGCCACTGGGGGCCCAAATGAGTCTGGCCGCATGAGCGCGTTCGGCTGGCAGGTGGCTGCCGCGCAATATCCGATCGACCGGCTGGCGGACTGGGCCGCCTACGCCGAAAAGCTCGAACGCTGGGTCGCCTTGGCGGTCGAGGGCGGCGCGGACCTGCTGGTCTTTCCAGAATACGGCGCGATGGAGCTTGCCTCGCTCGATCCCAAAACGATGGGCGACCTGCAAGGCTCGATCGCGACCGTCTCGGACCTGCTGCCCAGGGCCGACGATCTGCACGCAGAGCTTGCCGCGCGCCATGGCGTGCACATCCTGGCGGCCAGCGCGCCGCGCCGTGGTGCCGACGGCCGGTTCCGCAACGTCGCCCGCCTGTTCGCCCCCAACGGCAAGCGTGGCGAACAGGAAAAGCTGGTGATGACCCGGTTCGAGCGCGAACAGTGGAACATCGCGCCGGGCAGCACCTTGCGCCTGTTCGATACCGCGCTGGGCCGCATCGCCGTGACCATCTGCTATGACAGCGAATTTCCGCTGCTCGCCCGTGGAGCAGTGGAAGCAGGCGCCGAAGTCCTGCTGGTGCCAAGCTGCACCGATTCGTTGCACGGCTACTGGCGCGTTCGGATCGGATCGCAGGCGCGCGCGCTGGAAGGGCAATGCTACGTGGTCCAGTCGCCCACCGTGGGCGAGGCGTCATGGTCTCCGGCGGTCGACGTCAACCGCGGAGCGGCAGGGGTCTATGGCCCGCCCGATGCGGTGCGCGGCGGCGCTTGGGCCATGCCCGAAGATGGTGTGCTGGCGATGGGTGAAGAGGGGGCGGCGGGCTGGGTGCACGCCCGCATCGATCCCGCGCTGGTCGCCGAACTGCGCGCTGATGGCGGCGTGCTCAATGCCCGGCACTGGCGCGAACAGCCCGGCGCCGTTCCTCTCCCTCCGGTCGAAATCGTGAGCCTGCTGTGAAGATCGATCCCTTCATCCTCATCATGCTGGCGACGGTCGCGCTGGCCAGCCTGTTCCCCGCGACCGGCACGGCGGCCGAGATCGTCGATGCCATCGCCACCGCCGCCATCGCGCTGCTGTTCTTTCTCCACGGCGTGCGGCTGAAGCGCGAAACGCTGGTAACGGCGGCGACCGACTGGAAGATCCACCTGCTGATCCTCGCCTGCACGTTCGTGATGTTCCCGCTGCTCGGCATCGCCTTCCACTTCGCGATGCCGGGCTTGCTGCCACCGGCGCTGTGGACCGGTGTGCTGTACCTTTGCGCGCTGCCTTCGACGGTGCAGTCCTCGATCGCCTTCACCTCGATCGCCCGCGGCAATGTCGCGGTGGCGCTCTGCGCGGCGGCGTTCTCGAACCTGTTCGGAGTGATGGTCACCCCGTTCCTGGCGAGCGCGCTGCTCGGCACGCAGGGCGGAATTTCCGCGGGGCAGGTGGTCAAGATCGCCACCGAACTGCTGCTGCCCTTCGTGCTGGGCCACCTTCTGCGCCCCTGGCTGGGCGCCTGGGCCGAACGCAACCGCAAGCTGCTGACCTTCACCGATCGCGGCACGATCGTGCTGGCGGTCTATTCCTCGTTCGCCGCCGCCGTGGCCGAAGGGCTGTGGCACAAGGTTGCGCCGCTGCAGATGCTGGCGGTGCTGGGGCTGTGTCTGCTGCTGCTGGCGCTGGTGCTTGGCCTTACCACGCTGATCGCGCGCCTGCTGGGTTACGGCACCGCGGAAGAGATTGCCGTCGTGTTCGTGGGATCCAAGAAATCGCTGGCGAGCGGCGCGCCGATGGCCAAGATCATCTTCCCGCCTGCAGTAGCCGGCGCCGCCATCCTGCCGGTGATGATCTTTCACCAGGCCCAGCTGATGGCCTGCGCCACGATCGCGCGGCGCTACGCAGCGCGCGATGGCGATTGAACGCTGTCACGGCGTTGTCTTGTCCCCCGCCTAGCCGCAGCGTGAGAGATGGAGGACAGGATGGACGCATCGTTCAGCAGGCGCACGGTTCTTGCAGGCACGGCCGCGCTGGCAATGGCGCCGGCTGTGCGTGGCGGCACGATGCCTAGGCGTCCTGCATCGCCGCTGGTGCTCGGCCATCGCGGCGCGTGCGCGCTGCGGCCCGAACACACACTCGCCTCCTATGAACGCGCCATCGCCGACGGGGCGGATTTCATCGAACCCGATCTCGTGCCGACGAAGGACGGGCACCTCGTTGCCCGGCACGAACCCAACATCGCCGATACCACCGACGTTGCCGACCACCCCGAATTCGCCGATCGCCGCGCCACCAGGGTGATCGACGGCCAGAAGCAGGACGGCTGGTTCACCACCGATTTCACCCTGGCCGAACTCCAGACACTGCGCGCGCGCGAACGGCTCGGTGCTGTGCGCCCGATCAGCCAAGGCTTCGACGGCCAGTTCCCGGTGCCCACGTTGGATCAGATCGTCGGCTTCCTCCAGGCTTCGAACGCGCGCACGGGGCGGACGGTGGGCCTGATCCCCGAGATCAAGCATTCGACCTGGTTCGCCTCATTGGGCTTCGACATGGAGGCGCTGTTCCTTGCGGCGGTGCGCCGTCACGGCCTGCTGCACCGCGTGCCGCTGATCGTCCAGTCGTTCGAAGTTTCCAACCTGAAGCGGTTGCGCAAGGCGCTGCGGCCGATGGCCAATGTTCAGCTGATGCAGCTGTTCGACGATGATGGCGCAAGTCCCGCCGATGCCTTGGCGCAAGGGCAAGCATTGACGTATCGCGAGATGGCAACGCCCGCCGGCCTTTCCGCCATCGCAGGCTATGCCGATTGGGCGGCACCCGCATGGTCGCGGATCGTGCCGCTTGCGACCGATGGCACCAGCGCGCCCGTCACCAGCTTTATCGCCGATGCGCACAAGGCGGGCCTGCTCGCGGGCTGCTACACCTTCCGTCCGGAGAACCGCTTCCTGCCCAAGGACTTGCGCAACGGGCCGGAAAACGCCCGCAACGATGCGGGCTGCCTCGCGCTGATCGACCGCGTGATTGCGGCGGGGATCGACGGCTTCTTCACCGACGATCCGGCGCTTGGCAGGCAGGCGGTTTTGCGGCGCAAGGGCATGCACGCGCGGGGGTGACGCGGTGATCCTGCTGGGCTAGGCCATTGCAGCATGATTGCCAATGAAACCGGATTGCGCTGATGGATGCCGCCGAACAGGTTCACCTCAAGTTCCTCGGCGCGCTTGAGGGCGGCACGCTTCGCCGCCGCTCCAACCTTGGCCTTGCCGAGGCCGGCCTGTCGCCCACGCGCGCTCCCGCGCTGCTTCATTCGCAGATGACCAGCCGCCAGCTCGATCGCCTCAGCCGCAAGCTGCAGGCGCGCGGCGAAGGGTTCTACACGATCGGATCCTCCGGCCACGAAGGCAACGCCGTGCTGGCGGAAGCATCGCGTGTCGATGACATCGCCTTCCTCCACTATCGCGATGCCGCCTTCCAGATCCACCGCGCCAGCCGCGTGCCCGGCGAAACCCCGGCGTGGGACATGCTGCTGTCCTTCACCGCCAGCGCCGAAGATCCGATCTCGGGCGGTCGGCACAAGGTGCTGGGATCAAAGCGGCTGATGATCCCGCCGCAGACCAGCACCATCGCCAGCCACTTGCCCAAGGCGGTCGGCGCGGCGTTCTCCATCGGCATCGCCCGCCGCATGGGCTGGACCGATACCGAATTGGCCAGCGACGGTGTGGTGATCTGTTCGTTCGGCGATGCCAGCGCCAACCATTCGACGGCCGTCGGCGCGCTCAACACCGCCGCATGGGCTGCGTTCCAGAACACGCCGATGCCGATCGTGTTCGTCTGCGAAGACAACGGCATCGGCATTTCTACGCGGACTCCGCCCGGCTGGATCGAGGCCAACTGGTCGAACCGCGCAGGGCTTCGCTACATCGCGGCGGACGGTTGCGACCTTGCCGATGCCCACCGCGCCGCGCGCGAGGCGATCGAATTTGCGCGGGCCAAACGCAAACCGGTGTTCCTGCACCTCAAGACCGTGCGGCTCTATGGTCATGCCGGCAACGACATGCAGCTCGCCTATCTCAGCAAGGACCACATCGCCGCCGACGAAGCGCGCGATCCGCTGCTGGCAAGCGCGGCTCTGCTGATCGAGGAAGGCGTGATGACCGCCGCCGAAATCGCGGCCGAATACAACGCCATCGAAGCCTCGCTCGCCTCTGCGGTCGAACAGGCGATCCGCCGTCCCAAGCTGAAAGACGCGGCCGAAGTCATGGCCAGCATAATTCCGCCCAGGCGCGAGGGCGGCGATCGCCCGCTCGCTTCGGCAGAGGCGCGCGCCGCGATCTTCGCCGACGAAGCAAGCGCGATGGCCAAGCCCCAGCACATGGCCAAGCTCATTTCGTGGGGGCTTGCCGACGTGATGCTGCAATACCCCAACGCCATCGTCTGTGGCGAGGACGTGGGGCCCAAGGGCGGCGTCTATGCCTGCACGCAGAAGCTGCACCAGCGCTTCGGTTCGGCCCGCGTGATCAACACGCTGCTCGATGAACAGGCGATCCTCGGCCTCGCCATTGGCGCTGCACACAACAATCTGCTGCCGCTGCCCGAAGTGCAGTTCCTCGCCTATGTCCACAATGCCGAGGACCAGATCCGGGGCGAGGCGGCCACGCTGTCGTTCTTCTCGGATGGTCAGTTCACCAATCCGATGGTGCTGCGCATTGCCGGGCTGCCCTACCAGAAGGGCTTCGGGGGGCACTTCCACAACGACAACAGCCTCGCCGTCTTCCGCGATATTCCGGGCGTGATCCTCGCCGTGCCGTCGAACGGGCGCGATGCCGTGGCGATGCTGCGCGAATGCGTGCGGCTGGCGCACGAGGAACAGCGCGTGGTCGTCTTCGTCGAACCGATCGCGCTCTACATGACGCGCGATCTTCATGCCGAAGGCGATGGCGAGATGACCGGGCTTTACCCCGCCCCCGGCGACCATGTCGTGCGCATCGGCGAACCGGGCATTCATGGCGATGGCACCGACATCGCCATCGTCACCTATGGCAACGGCACGTTCCTTTCGCGCCAGGCGCAGAAGCTGTTGGCGGAACAGGGCGTCGCCGCGCGGGTGATCGACTTGCGCTGGCTCGCGCCGTTGCCGGAGGATGCGCTGCTTGCCGCCACCGCACCTTGCTGCAAGGTGCTGATCGTCGACGAATGCCGCGTCACCGGATCGCAGAGCGAGGCGCTGATGGCGCTGTTCGCCGAACGCCAGCCCGGCAAGCCGACCGCCCGCCTTGCCGCGACCGACAGCTTCATCCCGCTGGCGCGCGCCGCCACCCACACCTTGCCCAGCCGCGACATGATCGTGGCCCGCGCGCTGGAGATGGTCCGTGGCTGAGCGGGAACGCATCGTCGTCGTCTGCCCCGGACGTGGCACCTACAACGCGCCCGAACTCGGCTACCTCGCGCGTCATCACGCCGGCCACCCGCTGCTCGCGCGCTTCGATGCGATCCGCGAACAGGGTGGCAAGCAAGCGCTGACCGCGCTCGATGCCGCGCCCAAGTTCACCGCCGCGCACCTGAAGGGCGATGTCGCCGCGCCGCTGATCCACGCCTGCGCCTACCTCGATTTCCTTGCGCTCGATCGTGATCGGTTCGAAGTGGTCGCCGTCACCGGCAATTCGATGGGCTGGTACACCGCGCTCGCCTGCGCCGGTGCGGTCGATGCCGAAGCCGGTTTCCGCATCGCCGATGCCATGGGCGTCAATTCGCAGGCGCACGACGAAGGCGGGCAGAGCGTGCTGGTCCTCGCCGATGACGATTGGCGCGTTGATCCCTCGCTGGAGGCGCAGGTCGCAGCGCTGATGCAGGCGCACGGCGTGCTGCCCTCGATCCGCCTTGGCGGCATGCTCGTCGTCGCCGGACCGTCCGCCGCGCTCGCCGCATTCGAAGCGGCGCTGCCAGTGCTGTCGCGCCCGCCGATGCGGCTGCCCGGCCACGGCCCGTTCCACACCCCGCTGATGCACCCGAGCGCCGCGGCTGCGCGCGCCTCGCTGCCGCTGGACTGGTTCGGCCAGCCGCAGATCCCCCTGATCGACGGGCGGGGCGCAATCTGGCGCCGCGCCGTGACCGACCCTGCCGCGCTGTGGGACTACACCTTCGGCCACCAGATCCTGCAGCCCTACGACTTCACCACCGCCATCACCGTCGCCCTGCGCGAATTCGCGCCCGACCGGCTCGTTCTGCTCGGCCCCGGCGAAACGCTCGGCGGCGCCATCGGGCAAGTACTCGTACGTAACAAGTGGCTGGACATTTCGTCGCGCAGCAGGTTTTCTGCGCGGCAGGGAGAGGATCCGTTCCTGATCGGCGTTGGCAGGCCAGGCCAGCGAGGAATTGCGATCCCATGCGATACGACAAGCGAGAACTCTGCCACGTCCTGAACCCGGCCGGCCGCTGATGCAGCCGCGGATCCTGTTCGTGTGCCTCGGCAACATCTGCCGTTCCCCGCTCGCAGAAGCAGCACTGCGCGCGCGCGCGGTGGAGGCGGGCATCGCGCTGACCATCGATTCGGCCGGCACCGGGGACTGGCACGTCGGCAATCCGCCCGATCCGCGCGCCCAGGCCGAAGCGCTGCGCCACGGCATCGACATTTCGTCCTACCGCGCGCGCCAGGTGCGCGAGGATGACTTCCGCACCTTCGATTTCGTCTACGCGCTCGATCCGCAAAACCTGCGCGATCTGCAGGCGCTCGCACCACGCCGTCCGCTCGCGCGGGTCGGCCTGCTCATGGACCTGGTCCCCGGCCGCGCGGGCACTGCGGTGATCGATCCGTACTACGGCGACGAACAGGCCTTCGCCGAAACCTGGGAAGACGTGAACGAAGCCGCCGCGCGCATCGTCGCGAACTTTAGCCGCCGCTGACTGCCCGGCGGTCCGCCACGCTGCGGATCGCCTCGACCACCCCGCTGCGCGCCGCGCGGCCATGCTCGCCGGGTTCGAGCACCAGACCCACCGTCCGCGTCAGGCCGAAGCCCGCCAGCGGGCGCAGCGCCACGCCCGGCGCGCCAAGGCTTTGCGGCATCACGGTCAGCCCAAGCCCCGCGCGCACATAGCCCGCCACGCGCTCCTCGCTCATCGATCGCGCGGCCATGAACGGGCGCACGCCGCGCGCGGTGAAGAACTGGCTGACCAGCGGCAGCGCCTCGCAACTGCGGCGCACCAGCATCGGCTCGTCGACCAGCGCATCGGCCGAAACCGTGTCCTCGCCCGCCAGCGGATGCGTTTCGGAAAGCGCCAGCAGGTACGGCTCCTCGGACAGCGCCAGCGCGCGCCGCGCCTCGCTCGCTCCCAGCGGGCCCAGCGTCAGGTCCACCCGCCCGCGATCGAGCAGCGCGGCAAGCTCGCCCGCGCGCCGCTCCACCAGCTCCAGCCGCACGCCCGGCAGCGCGCGGCAGGCGGCGACGATCGCCTCGACGAAACCTGCCGCCAGCGTCGATGCGAGCCCCAGCCGGATCGTGGTGACCGCATGGGTTTCGGCGAGCGCCGCCTGCGCCTCGAGGAACGCCGCCTCGATCCGCCGTGCGGGCTCCACCAGCCGCGCGCCGGCTTCGGTCAGCTCCACCCGCCGGTTGCTGCGCACGAACAGCGGCGCGCCCAGATCGCGCTCCAGCCGCGCGATCCCGGCCGAGACGGTCGGCTGCGAAACGCGGGTCAGGTCGGCCGCGCGGCTGAACGATCCGGTATCGACCACGGCGAGGAAATAGCGGAGCAGAAGGCGGTCCATGATAGCATTCTTCTATGCACTGCATGAAGCTGCGCCAAGTGGTCATTGCCCACCGGTGTGATAGCATCGCGCGCAAACAAGTATGGAGGATGCCTTGCGTGCGACGCCCGATCTCGATTTCGGCCTGACCGAAAGCGCGCTGATGATCCGCGAAGCCGCCAGCCGCTTCGCCGACGAACAGATCGCCCCGCTTGCTGCCGAGATCGACCGCAACGACCGCTTCCCTCGCGAATTGTGGGAACCGATGGGCGCCTTGGGCCTGCACGGCGTGACCGTAGAAGAGGAATGGGGCGGGCTCGGCCTCGGCTATCTCGACCACGTCATCGCGGTGGAGGAAGTCAGCCGCGCCAGTGGCTCGGTGGGCCTCAGCTACGGCGCGCACTCCAACCTCTGCGTCAACCAGATCCGCCGCTGGGGCAATCCGGACCAGAAAGCGAAGTACCTGCCAAAGCTCGTTTCGGGCGAACATGTCGGCAGCCTTGCCATGTCCGAAACGGGTGCCGGGTCTGACGTCGTCTCGATGAAGCTGCGCGCTGACCCGGTCGCGGGCGGTTTCCGCCTCAACGGCACCAAGTTCTGGATCACCAACGGCACCTACGCCGATACGCTGGTGGTCTACGCCAAGACCGCGCCGGAAGCCGGCAGCCGTGGCATCACCGCGTTCCTGATCGAAAAGGACATGCCCGGTTTCTCGATCGGGCAGAAGATCGACAAGATGGGCCTGCGGGGTTCGCCCACTTGCGAACTGGTGTTCGAAGACTGCTTCGTGCCGGAAGAGAACGTCATGGGCCCGCTCCACGGCGGCGTCGGCGTGCTGATGAGTGGCCTCGACTACGAACGCGTCGTCCTCGCCGGCATGCAGATCGGCATCATGCAGGCCTGCCTCGACACGGTCATTCCCTACGTCCGCGAACGCAAGCAGTTCGGCAAGCCGATCGGCGCGTTCCAGCTGATGCAGGCGAAGGTTGCCGACATGTACGTCGCGCTGCAATCGGCGCGCGCCTATGTCTACACCGTGGCCCGCGCCTGCGATGCGGGGCAGACCACGCGCTTCGACGCGGCGGGCGCGATCCTGCTCGCCAGCGAAAGCGCCTTCCGCGTCGCGGGCGAAGCGGTGCAGGCGCTGGGAGGTGCCGGTTACACCAAGGACTGGCCGGTCGAACGCTATCTGCGCGATGCCAAGCTGCTCGATATCGGCGCCGGCACCAACGAAATCCGCCGCATGCTGATCGGGCGCGAACTGATCGGAGCGGGTTCGTGAACGACTACATCCTGCTGATGCACGATGATGGCGGCGCCGAAACCGGCGCGGCTTGGGCAGAGTACTTCTCACGCCTCGGCCAGTCGGGCCGCTTCGACGGTGGCAGCGCGATCGGCGCGGGCCGACGCTACCGCAAGACAGGCGGCAACGCCGAGGCACCTTTGCCGCTGACCGGCTTTATCCGCATTCGCGCGGAAAGCCTTGCCGAGGCCGAGACCTTCCTTGCCGGCAACCCCGTTTACGAAACGGGCGGCACTGTCGAAATCCGGGAGCTGCCGCGTGATTGATCCAGCCTTCGCCTCGGAGCTCCGCCGATGAGCGCGCCCGTCCTTCCTACCAACCTCGACCTCTCGAGCCCACAGGCGCAGGCCCGGATCGCGCACAACCGGGCGCTGGTCGATGACTTGCGCGCCCGCGTCGCGCAGGCCGCGCTCGGCGGCGATGCGCGCAGCCGGGACCGCCACGTCAGCCGTGGCAAGCTGCTGCCGCGCGACCGCGTCGAGCGCCTGCTCGATCCCGGCTCGCCGTTCCTCGAAGTGGGCCAGCTCGCCGCAAACGGCATGTACGGCGACGAGGTGCCCGGCGCGGGCATCATCACCGGCGTCGGGCGCGTCTCGGGCCGGCAGTGCATGATCTTCGCCAATGACGCGACGGTGAAGGGCGGCACCTACTTCCCGATGACGGTGAAGAAGCACCTGCGCGCGCAGGAGATCGCGCAGGAAAACCACCTGCCGTGCATCTACCTTGTCGACAGCGGCGGGGCGAACCTGCCCAATCAGGCCGAAGTATTCCCTGACCGCGACCACTTCGGCCGCTTCTTCTTCAACCAGGCGAACATGAGCGCGCGCGGCATCCCGCAGATCGCCAGCGTGATGGGCAGCTGCACTGCCGGCGGCGCCTATGTCCCGGCGATGAGCGATGAAACCGTGATCGTGAAGGGCCAGGGCACGATCTTCCTCGCCGGCCCCCCGCTGGTGAAGGCGGCAACGGGCGAGGAAATCACCGCCGAAGACCTCGGCGGCGGCGATCTCCATGCACGCAAGTCCGGCGTGGTCGATCACCTTGCCGACAACGACGAACATGCGCTGACGATTGTCAGGGATATTGTGTCCCATCTCCAAAGTCCGTTCGTGTCGAGCGTAGTCGAGACACAGGCGCGCGGCATCTCGACTTCGCTCGATGCGAACGGGAGGAGGGAGCCAAGACTGCCGAAATACGATCCGCAAGACCTTTACGCCATCATCCCCGAAGACGTGCGTGCGCCCTACGACGTGCACGAAGTCATCGCGCGGATCGTCGACGGGTCCGAATTCCACGAATTCAAGGCGCTCTACGGTGCCACGCTGGTCTGCGGCTTCGCCCATATCTGGGGCATGCCGGTGGCGATCCTGGCCAACAACGGCGTGCTGTTTTCGGAAAGCGCGCAGAAGGGCGCGCACTTCATCGAACTCGCCTGCCAGCGCGGCATTCCGCTGCTGTTCCTGCAGAACATTTCCGGCTTCATGGTCGGCGGCAAGTACGAAGCCGAAGGCATCGCCAAGCACGGCGCCAAGCTGGTCACGGCAGTCGCCACGGCGCAGGTGCCCAAGATAACCGTGCTGATCGGTGGCAGCTTCGGCGCGGGCAACTACGGCATGTGCGGCCGCGCCTATTCCCCGCGCTTCCTGTTCACTTGGCCCAATGCGCGGATCAGCGTGATGGGCGGCGAACAGGCCGCCAGCGTGCTCGCCACCGTCCACCGCGATGCGGACAAGTGGACGCCGGAGGAAGCCGAAGCCTTCAAGGCCCCGATCCGCCAGAAGTACGAAGACGAAGGCAACCCCTACTACGCCACGGCGCGGGGCTGGGACGACGGCGTGATCGACCCCGCCCAGACCCGCGACGTCGTCGGCCTCGCCCTCGAAGCCTGCCTCCAGGCCCCCATTCCGGAGGCACCCCGCTTCGGGGTGTTCCGGATGTGAGGGGGCTAAGCGAGTTCCTCCCCGAGCTTGTCTCGGGGAGGGGGACCGCCCGGCGCAGCCGGGTGGTGGAGGGGCAGCCGACCGCGCGCAGCTCTGACAATTGCCTCCGCAGCCCGCTTCGCGTCGTCGAGGATTTCCGCAGCCGCAATTCGCAGTGTCGCGATGCCTTCGCCCGCAAAGAAGGCGTCGCGCAACGTATCGCGCTGCGGACGTTGGCCCATATCGTGCGATCGCCCGTCCACCTCGATCGCCAGCCTCGCGTCGCTGCAGTAGAAATCGAGGATATACGGGCCGCTCGGGTGCTGGCGTCGGAACTTGATGCCATCGGGACGCGCCTTCAGCTCTCGCCAGAGCAGAACTTCCGGCAGCGACATCTGGCGCCGCTGGCGTCTCGCCCTCTTGATCGTTCCGGTTCGCGGATCGGGCGAAGTGTCGCGCAGCATTCGAATACCCCTCCACCATGCTTCGCATGGTCCCCCTCCCCGAGCAAGCTCGGGAAGGATCTAGGAAGTCGCCCATGATCCAGTCCCTCCTCATCGCCAACCGGGGCGAGATCGCCTGTCGCGTCATCCGCACGGCGCGCGCGCTCGGGATCCGTACCGTGGCGGTCTATTCCGATGCCGACGTGAACGCGCTGCATGTCCGCAGCGCCGACGAGGCGGTGCGCATCGGCCCCGCGCCGGCGCGTGAAAGCTATCTGGTGGGCGAGAAGATCATCGCTGCTGCGCTCGCGACCGGGGCAGAAGCCATCCATCCGGGCTACGGCTTCCTGTCCGAGAACGCCGCGTTCGCGCAGGCCGTGCTCGATGCGGGGCTCGTCTGGGTGGGGCCGAAGCCGGCCTCGATCACGGCGATGGGCCTCAAGGATGCGGCCAAGGCGCGGATGATCGCGGCGGGCGTGCCGGTGACGCCGGGCTACCTCGGCGAGGACCAGAGCCTTGAGCGGCTGCATGCGGAGGCCGATGCCATCGGCTATCCGGTGCTGATCAAGGCGGTGGCCGGCGGTGGCGGCAAGGGCATGCGCCGGGTCGATGCGAGCGCCGAATTTGCCGAGGCGCTGGCGTCCTGCCGGCGCGAGGCGGCGTCCTCGTTCGGCGATGATCGCGTGCTGATCGAAAAGTACATCCTCAGCCCCCGCCACATCGAAGTGCAGGTGTTTGGCGATGCCCATGGCAACGTGGTGCACCTGTTCGAGCGCGACTGTTCGCTCCAGCGCCGCCACCAGAAGGTGATCGAGGAAGCCCCCGCGCCGGGCATGGACGAAGCGACGCGCGAAGCCGTCTGCGCCGCCGCCGTCCGTGCGGCCAAGGCGGTGGATTACGAGGGCGCCGGCACGATCGAATTCATTGCCGACGGTTCCGAAGGGCTGCGGGCGGACCGGGTGTGGTTCATGGAAATGAACACCCGCCTGCAGGTGGAACACCCCGTCACCGAAGCGATCACCGGCGTCGATCTGGTCGAATGGCAGCTGCGCGTGGCGAGTGGCGAGCCGCTGCCCAAGAAGCAGGGTGAGCTGCGCATCAACGGCTGGGCCATGGAAGCGCGGCTCTATGCCGAGGACCCGACCAAGGGTTTCCTGCCGAGCATCGGGCGGGTCGATGACTTCCGGTACCCCACGATCCTCGCCCGGATCGACACCGGGGTGGAGGCGGGGGCCGAGATCTCGCCGTTCTACGATCCGATGATCGCCAAGCTGATCGTTCATCGCCCCACCCGGTCCGAAGCGATCAAGGGCCTGCGCCAGACTCTGGACGAAGGCATGGTCGGCCCGCTGGTGACCAATGCCGGGTTCCTGTGGCGCCTGCTGGGCCACGCCGCGTTCGAGGCGGGCGTGGTCGATACCGGGCTGATCGAGCGCAACCTGGAAACGCTGGCGGTGCGGCCCGAACCTTCGCCCGAGGCGCTGGCGCTGGCCGCGACGCGGCTGGCGGGGACGCCGGGCGATACGCCGTGGAGCAGCCAGTCGGGCCTGCGCCTGAACGCTCCGGCCAGGCGCGATGTGCGGCTGGCCGACCAGTTCGGCCGCCGCTTCGAAGCCGCCCTGCCGGATGGGCCGGTGTTCGACGGCTGGCCCGCCGAGGCGGAAACCGGCGTGGACGAAGGCGGCGAGCGCTTCGTGCTGCGGCTTGCGCGGACCGAGGGCGGGGCAGGGGGTCTTGCCAGCGACGGTGCGATCCGTGCGCCGATGCCGGGGCGGGTGATCTCGGTCGACGTTGCCGACGGCGAACGGGTGACCAAGGGGCAGAAGCTGCTGGTATTGGAAGCGATGAAGATGGAGCACGCGCTGACCGCGCCGTTCGACGGGACGGTCACCGGCCTGACCGTGGAGGCAGGGGCGCAAGTGCAGGTCGAAGCGCTGCTGGCGCAAGTGGAGAAGGCGGAATAGCGAGCGGGCTGTCGGCAACTCCGTCCATGCTGAGCTTGTCGAAGCACTGCTTTTGTTCTCCGGGTTCAGCGTTTGCGTCAAAGGAAAGAGCGGCCCTTCGACAAGCTCAGGGTGGGCGGGGTCGGGGGCCGGAACGGGAGTTTAGCTGATGGCAGGGCGTTACTTCGATGAATGGCAGGTGGGCGACCGGATCGAGCACGAGATCCGGCGCACCGTGACCGAGACCGACAACCTGCTGTTTTCGACGATGACCCACAATCCGCAGCCGCTGCACATCGATGCCGAGGCGGCCAAGGCCAGCGAGTTCGGGCAGATCCTTGTCAACGGCACATTCACCTTCGCGCTGATGGTGGGGCTGTCGGTGGGGGACACCACGCTGGGGACGCTGGTGGCGAACCTTGGCTACGACAAGCTGGTGATGCCCAAGCCCGTGTTCATCGGCGACACGATGCGGGCGACGAGCGAGGTGGTGGAGCTGAAGGAATCGAAATCGCGGCCCCAGGCGGGGATCGTGACCTTCCGCCACGAGCTGATCAACCAGCGCGGGGAAGTGGTCTGTTCGTGCCTCAGAACGGCGTTGCTAAATCGCGCAAGTTGACAAAGTTGACAGACTTCTAAAGCAAAACTCGCAGATGCCGCCTGAACGAAAGCCACGCGGCTGTGCGCGGAGCGGGCCAATCGCGCAAAGGCGCGGAATTGCGTGGTTTACGGAAGGTTGACGGGCGATCATCGCTTGGGTTTAGCGAGCCGGGGCGGTGTAGGACAGTCACGTACTTGTTCTGCGCAGAGATTAGCGATACAACTTGCGTATGCAACGCACCGGATCGACCAAGCAGCCCTGCGTCGCGACGACGGTCCGCAAGGCCAATCGCGCGCTGACCCGCTTTTACGAAAGCGCGCTGGCGCCCCATGGCCTGAGCCTTGCGCAGTACAGCCTGCTCGACACGCTGGCGCGGGCGGGCGAGCTGCCGCTGGCGCGCCTTGCCGAGCGGGAGCTGCTCGATCGCAGTTCGCTGACCCGGGCGCTGGTGCCGCTGGAGCGCGACGGGCTGGTGGCGGTGGCGGATGGCCCGGCGCGCAGCCGCGTGGCCACCCTGACCGAGGCGGGTACGGCGCGGATCAAGGCCGCGCGCAAGAGCTGGGCGATGACGCAGGGCACGATCGTGTCCAAGATCGGCATGCGCAACTGGGAGGCGCTGGCCGTGTGGCTGGGCCAGATCGCCGCCGATGCCAACGTGCTGGCCGAAGTTCCGCTGGAGCTGCGCTGACCCCCCGCGCGATTGGCGCGGGTCAGTTTGCGGCCTCTCCGTCCTTGAGCTGCATCGTCCAAGCCAGCGCGTTTTCGATCAGGCGGCGGTTGTTGGGATCGGCATAGACTTCCGGCCGATGGCCGATCGCGGAATAGGCCATGCGCCCCTTGCCCACGGCGCGGGTCCAGGCGATCGGGTGATCGCCCATGCGCAGATCGCGGCCGAAGCCGGTCCCGGGCGCATAGCTCGCTTCGTCCAGCGCGAGGACCACATGCGTGCCCGGCACGGCGCGCGGGCTGGCAACGAAGCTGTACCATTCATCGGTCATCGACCATGAAGCCGGCAGGCCCTTGGCCATCGGCGAGCGGGGATTATCGACCAGCACGCGGGCCTGCTGGAACTGGGGGTTCATCGGATGGCCGGCGAAGCGCGCGCCGATCAGGGTATCGGCATACCACGGCCAGAAGCTGACCGGATCGCCCGACGAGCCGTGCATCCCGACATAGCCGCCGCCGTTTTCGACCCAGCTGCGAAAGGCCCGGCGCTGGGTCAGCGTCAGCACATCTCCGCTGATGTTGTTCCACACGACCGCGCGGAAGCGGCGAAGATCGGCGGCGTTGATCAGTCCGGCGCGGTCGGTTGAGACGACTTGCCAGCCCCGTGCCTTCGCCAGATCGACGACCATGGCGTGGGCGGCGAGCACGCTGGGCGTGTCGCGAAAGCCGGTCATCTTTTCGAAGAGGAGGATCGCGGGCTTGCCGGGGGCAAGGCGGTAGGGGGTGCGTTCAGCGTCGTAGCGGGCGCAGCGCGCGGTGCGGTCCGCGGGCGTTACAGCCACCTTGCGCAGCGCGACGTCGACCCGGTCAACCGATGCGGTATCGGCGCCGACGAACATCAGCGCTTCACGCGGGGTCACGATCGCGCCGAAGGTGGGAGCGGCGGTCCCCGTCATCAGCGGCGGCAGTTTGGCGAGCATGCCCGGCGCCGCCTGTTCGAAGGCCGCTGTGGCAGGCTTGCTGAGCAGGATATCGACCAGCGGCGATGCGGCCGAGAACGGCGCGTCGCGCAACGGGCAATCGAGCGGCGCGCGCGCCTGCGCGGAAGGGGCGAGCGCCAATGCAAGCGCGGCAGCCAGGAACGTGCGGACCGGGTTCATGGGGCGGGACTATGCGCAGGTCCCGCCCATTCGGCAAGGCGGGCTCAGCCGAGCAGGCGCGGTTCGCGGACGTAGGTGAAGGGGCTGGTGCCGTCCCAGTTGGCGCCATCGGGATAGCGCATTTCGATGCCGGCGAGGTCGCTTTCGGCAAGCAGCGCCATGTTAATGCCCATCATCGTGTTGCCGTGGGCGGCGACGGCGCTTTCGGTGAGGGTGAAGTGCGTGGTTGCGCCGCAGGTTGGGCAGAAGGCGATATCAGCGGAGGGATCGGGCTTGTCTGTGCGGCGGTAGCGCGTGGGTTCGCCCGTGACCTGCACCTGTTGCGGCGCGAAGTAGCCCCAACGTGCGCCGGTCTTGCGGCAGAGCGAGCAGTTGCAGGCGAAGATGAAGTCGGGGCGGGTGTCGATGGTGATCGCGATGGAGCCACAGTGGCAGGACAGCTTGGGACAGGAAAGGTTCGTCATTCCCGGCGCTTAGCACGGGTCAGGAGCGCGGGGCGAATCCGTGCAGGAGGACGTCTACCATGCCGTGCGCGGCTTCTTCGCGGGTCATCGGCCCGGCCGGATCGAACCAGCGCGCCGGCCAGTTGAGCGCGCCGGCCAGCGTGAAGGCCAGCAGGCGTGGATCGGGGGCGGTGATGGTGCCGTCCGCCACGCCTTCGTCGATCAGGCTGCGCAGGGCATCGTCGATCTCGCGCTTCTTGGCGCGGAAGCTGGCGGCGCTGGCAGGGACAAGCAGTTCCTCGCCCGTGCGGATCACGCAGCGACCGAAATCGTCCATGTTCACCTGGGCATAGCGTTCAAGGAAATAGCGCAGCCGGTCGATCCCGGCGCCGGGGCGGGCGCGCGCTTCCTCGACCGCCTGCTGCAACTGGGCAAGGCCGATCGACACGCATTCGAGCAGCACCTGATCCTTGTTGCCGAGGTAGTGGTAGATCGTAGGCTTGGATACGCCGAGGCTCAACGCGACATCATCGAGCGACGTTGCGTGGAAGCCGCGTTCGTTGAACATCCGCACCGCCGCCAGCAGCACCGCTTCGCGCTTGGCTTCGCGTGCAGCCTTGCGCTGGGCAGCGTCGGGGAAGGGCGACTTGGTATTTTGGGCAGGCGGTTCGTTCACCGCTTTTGATTGACGCACTACCGGCAAGAATGCAATCTACTCGCGAGTAGATTTTTGCAGAATCGGGAGTTTGAACATGCAGATCAACGGACTTGCCGCGGTCGTCACCGGCGGTGCATCGGGGCTTGGCGCAGCAACCGCGGCGCGGCTCGCTTCGCTGGGGGCCAAGGTTGCGCTGTTCGACCTCAACGCCGAGGCGGGCGAAGCCCATGCCAAGGAGATCGGCGGCAAGTTCTTCTCGGTCAACGTGACGGACGAAGCTTCGGTGCAGGCCGCGCTGGAAGCTGCCGAAGCGGCGCACGGCAAGGCGCGCATCCTGGTCAACTGCGCCGGCATCGCCCCGCCGGCCAAGGTGATCAACCGTGACGGCAGCGCGATCCCGCTCGCTGACTTTGCCAAGATCGTGAACATCAACCTGATCGGCACGTTCAACGTGCTGTCGAAGTTCGCCGCGCGCATCTTCGATGCCGAACTGGTGGGCGAAGAGCGCGGCGTGATCATCAACACCGCATCGGTGGCGGCGTTCGAAGGCCAGGTCGGCCAGGCCGCCTATGCCGCCTCGAAGGCGGGCGTGCATGGCATGGCGCTGCCGATCGCGCGCGAATTTTCGCGCTACGGCATCCGCGTCAACACGATCGCGCCGGGCATCTTCTGGACGCCGATGCTCGCCTCGCTGCCGCAGGAAGCGCAGGATTCGCTGGGCAAGCAGGTGCCGTTCCCCAGCCGCCTGGGCAAGCCGGAGGAATATGCGCAGCTCGCCCAGTCGATCATCGAGAACCCGATGATCAACGCCGAGACGATCCGCCTCGACGGCGCGATCCGCATGGCGGCGAAGTAAGGCGGCCATACGAGGCTGCACGTCAGGCGACCGGCCTGACAACTTGGCGGGTTGGCGGATCATCGCCGCCCGCCTATGGACGATGCGTTTAATCGTCCGATTAAGATGAAGGGTTGAGGGCAGGATGACGATCAGCACCGAAGCGCTGGAGATTGCCGCGCGTGTCGAAAAGTTCGTGCGCGAAGTGGTGTTCCCCTATGAGCAGGACCCCCGCCGCGACCACCATGGCGCACCGACCGACGAACTGGTGCAGGAACTGCGTGCGCTGGCGCGCGAGGCGGGCGTGCTGACCCCGCACATCAAGCACGATGGCGGCCACTTCAACCAGCGCGAGACGGCGGTCATCCTGATCAAGTCGGGCCTTACGCCGCTCGGCATGCTGGCCTGCAACACGCAGGCGCCCGACGAAGGCAACATGTACCTGATCGGCAAGGTCGGCAGCCCCGACCTCAAGGAGCGCTTCCTCAAGCCGCTGGTTTCGGGCGAGGCACGTTCGGCCTTCTTCATGACCGAGCCGGCCGAGCTGCAGGGCGCGGGCGCGGACCCTTCGATGATGATCACCACCTGCCGCAAGGACGGCAACCACTGGGTGATCAACGGCAAGAAGGCGTTCATCACCGGCGCGGAAGGGGCCAAGGTCGGCATCGTGATGGCCCGGTCGGAAGATCCCGACAGCAAGGGCGGCGCGTGCATGTTCCTGGTCGACCTGCCCGACCCGGCGATCCAGATCACCCGCGTGCCCAACACCATCGACAGCTCGATGCCCGGCAGCCATGCGGAGATCACCATCGACAACCTGCGCGTGCCGGCAGACCAGATGCTGGGCGATGCAGGCGAAGGCTTCAAGTATGCGCAGATCCGCCTGAGCCCTGCCCGCCTGTCGCACTGCATGCGCTGGCTGGGGGGCTGCATGCGCGCGCAGGAAATCGCCAGCGATTATGCCAACCGCCGCATGGCCTTCGGCAAGCAGCTGATCGACCACGAAGGCGTTGGCTTCATGCTGGCCGAGAACATGATCGACCTGAAGCAGGCCGAGCTGATGATCGACTGGTGCGCCAGCGTGCTCGACACCGGATCGCTGGGCACGGTCGAAAGCAGCATGACCAAGGTGGCGGTGTCCGAAGCGCTGATGCGCGTGGCGGACAAGTGCGTGCAGGTGATGGGCGGCACCGGCGTGACCGACAAGACCATCGTCGAGACGATGTTCCGCGAAATCCGCGCCTTCCGCATCTATGACGGCCCGACCGAGGTCCACAAGTGGAGCCTTGCCAAGAAGATCCGTCGCGACTGGAAGCATGCCAATGCCCACTGACGTCGCCAAGGCCAACATCGGCGCGGGTGAAGTCCGCGTCGCGTTCGACCAGGATGCGCTGGCGCGCTGGATGGAAGCGAACGTGGCGGGCTTTGCCGGGCCGCTGACGGTCGAGCAGTTCAACGGCGGGCAGTCGAACCCGACCTACAAGCTGACCACGCCGGGTGCCGGCTACGTGCTGCGCCGCAAGCCGCCGGGGCCGCTGCTGAAGGGCGCGCACGACGTGCTGCGCGAAGCGAGGGTGCTGACCGGGCTGGGCCCGACGGACGTGCCGGTGCCGCCGGTGCATGGCGTGTGCGACGACGACGGCGTGATCGGCAGCGCGTTCTACATCATGGGCCTGGTCGACGGGCGCATCTTCTGGGACGCGGGCTTCACCGAAGTGCCGAAGGAGAGCCGCGCCGCCTACTACGACGCGATGAACGCGACGATCGCGGCGCTCCATTCGGTCGACGTGGAGAAGGCGGGCCTTTCCGATTACGGCAAGCCGGGCAATTACTTCGCGCGGCAGATCGGGCGCTGGTCGAAGCAGTACCTCGAGGACGAGCTTGCCGGGCGCAATCCGGACATGGACGCGCTCGTCGAATGGCTGCCGACGGCGATCCCCGAGGGCGACGAAACCAGCGTGGTCCACGGCGACTTCCGCTGCGACAACATGATCTTCCACCCCACCGAACCGCGCGTGGTCGCGGTGCTGGACTGGGAGCTTTCGACGCTGGGCCACCCGCTGGCGGACTTTGCCTATCATGCGATGATGTACCGCATGCCGGCCGATATCGTTGCCGGCATCGGCGGCGAGGACCCGGTGGCGCTGGGGCTGCCGACCGAAGCGGAATACATCGCCGCCTACTGCAAGCGGACCGGGCGAGACAGCATTCCCAACTGGGACTTCTACCTGGCGTTCAACTTCTTCCGGCTGGCGGCGATCTTCCACGGGATCAAGGGCCGGGTGCTGCGCGGCACGGCGACCAATGCGCAGGCCAAGGAGCGCGCCGAGGCTTTTCCCCGGCTGGCTGCGCTGGCGCGCGAAGCGATGGAGAAGTGCAAGTGACGAGCGTGACTCACACCATTGCCGGCGGCGTCGGCCGCATCGTGCTGAACCGCCCGGACATGGGCAACGCGATCGACATGGGCCTTGCCGAGGATCTGCTGACCGCAGCGCAGGCCTGTGCCGAGGACGCCTCGGTACGCTGCGTGGTGCTGTCGGGCGCGGGGCGGATGTTCTGCGTTGGCGGCGACATCGGCAGCTTTGCTGCGGCGGGCGACCAGATGGGCACTTTCCTGCGCGCGCTGGCCGACAAGCTGCACGAAGCGGTGCTGGTGCTGAGCCGTATGGACAAGCCGCTGGTGGTGGCGGTCCACGGTCCGGCGGCCGGTGCTGGGCTGAGCCTGGTGGCGCTGGGCGATATCGTGCTGGCGAGCGAAGCCAGCCACTTCACCGCCGCCTATACCGGCATCGGCGTGACGCCTGACGGCGGCATGAGCTGGGCGCTGCCGCGCCTCGTCGGGCTGCGCACGGCGCAGGACATGATCCTGACCAACCGCCGGGTGAGCGCGGCCGAGGCGGCGAGCCTGGGCCTGATCACCCGCACGGTCGCGGCCGAGGCGCTGGAGGCCGAGGTCGAGGCGGTAGTTGCGAAGCTGGTGGCGGCGCCGACCCGCGCTCTGGGCGCGGCGCGCAAGCTGCTGGTCGATGGCCAGACGCGCGGCCTTGCCGAACAGCTCGAAGCCGAGGCGGCGACGATTGCCGCGGCGGCGGACGGCGCCGAAGGGCGCGAAGGCATCGGCGCGTTCCTGGCCAAGCGCAAGCCGGACTTCACTGCCGTCTGAACATCAGGCGTAGCTCGCGACCTCGACGAGATTGCCGTCGGGGTCGCGCACATAGACCGAGCGGAGCGTACCGCGCGCGCCCGAACGCTCGACCGGGCCTGTTTCGATGGCGAGGCCCGCTGCGGCAAAGTGCGCGACCACGGCTTCGGGCGGGCTCTGCGTGAGGAAGCACAAGTCGTCGCTGCCGGGCATGGGGGCGTGCCCGGTGAACCATTCGTCCTGGCTGGCCGAGATCGGGCGCAGGTTGATCTTCTGCTGCCCGAAATGAAGGCTGACGCGGGGCGCCGTGCCATCGGGGCGGGGCTGTTCGCGCCGCTCCATGCCCAGGTGCGCGACATACCAGCGCGCTGATGCTTCCACATTGCGGACATTGAGCACGACGTGATCGATTGCATCGACGGCAAGCATGGCATTCTCCGGCATTACTGACGCGATCCCGTGGCCCCCGCCATGCGGCGGGCATGGGCACGGCGCGTAAGGACCTTGGCGCCGCAGCCCATGCTGGTGCGCAGGAAACGGCTGGCGGCGCTTGCTTCGGCATAGCCGAGGCGGTGGGCAAGCTCGGTCAGGTTCGGCTTGCGTTCGTTGGCGAAGTATTCCTCGGCCGCGCGCCGACGGACGCGTTCGAGCACGCTGGCAAAGGTTTCTCCCTGGTCGGTCAGGCGGCGCTGCAGGCTGCGCGGGCCGATGGCGAGCCCTTGCGCGACGGTTTCCAGCGTGATGCGGCCGCTCGACAGGTTGGCCGCGATCAGCCGCTCGACGCGCAGGACCGAATCGCGCGCGGTGCGGGCCTGCTCTTCGCCGGCAAGCTGGCGTTCGAGGAAGGCGAGGAGGTGGGCGTTGCCGTTGGGCGAGGGGCGGCGCATGTCCGCTCGCGCCAGGATGAGCGCGGAGCGATCGGCGCCGAATACGACCGGGCAGCGGAAGGCGTTGCGGTGAAAGGCTAGGCTGGGCGGTGCGGGGTGGTCGAATTCCATGCGCAGGGGATGCCAGTCTTCCCCCAGCACCAGCTGCAGCACGCGCATCTGCAGGGTGAGTGTTGATTCGAGATACTGGCTGCCACCGAACCGCGCCGGGATGGCGATGAACTGCTGCAGCACGATCTCGTCCCCCTGTTCGCGCATGCGCGAGCCGAGCGCTTCGCTTTCGAGATGGAGGAAGCGCGCGCTGATGCGGATCGAATCCTCGACCGTGGGGCAGTGGTCCCACAACAGGCTCAACGGGCCATAGCCGCGCAGGTTGCACCACATGGCAAAGGCGGTGCCGATGTCGGGCCGGCGCGCGACGATGGCGCAGAGCTGCATGATGTCGACCATGGCATGGGCCGGTACCGTTTCCGCCGTGCTGCTCGCAGCGATCAGGTCCAGCATGTCGTGATCGAGTATCGCATTGAGATCGATACCGGAAATCCGGGCAAAGCGGACAAACTGTTGCATGGAAGACGCATGCGCCATCGGAGTGTTGGCCATGTCGCGATCTGTCATGATCATGTCGGGATATGTCAAGATTTAACTGGCGAATTGACGCAGTTAACGCAGCGTAGCCAACCCCCGTGGCAAGAGGGGTGGCGCAAGTGGCATCGGCGGACGCGACCGCGCCCGCCTTTCGAAAGGGAGCAGTATGAAAGGCATCTGGCGCGCCAGCACCGCTGGCGCAATCCTTGCAGCCGTGATCGCGACCCCCGCCCTGGCCCAGCAGGCACAGGCGGAATCGAACGACACCGGCGGTCTCCAGGAAATCGTCGTTACCGCGCAGCGCCGTTCGGAAAACCTCCAGAACGTGCCGATCGCGATCACCGCGGCCAATTCGGACACGCTGGCGCAAGCGCGTGTCGACAACGTTTCGAACATCGGCACGATCACCCCGTCGGTGACGTTCCGCGTGTCGAACATCTCGTCGTCTTCGGCCAACCTCGTCATCCGCGGCCTGGGCACGACCGGCAACAGCCGTTCGTTCGAAGGTTCGGTCGGCGTGTTCATCGACGGCGTGTACCGCACCCGTGCGGCCTCGGCGCTGCAGAACTTCCTCGACATCGACAACCTGCAGGTCCTGCGCGGGCCGCAGGGCACGCTGTTCGGCAAGAACACCACCGCTGGTGCGCTGCTGCTGGCTTCGGCCAAGCCTTCGACCGCGCGCCCCGAGTTCCTGTTCGACGCCACCTATGGCAACTACGATTCGCTGATCGTGAAGGCGGCGGGCAACGTGCCGCTGTCGGACACCGTGGCGTTCCGCATCGCGGGCCTCGCTTCGAAGCGTGACGGTTTCTACACCAACCCCACCAACGGCCAGCACCTGAACAATGACGCCACCCAGGCGGTCAAGGCGCAGCTGCTGTTCGAACCTTCGTCGGACGTGACCATCCGCCTGATCGGCGACTATTCGCACAGCGCGGGCAACTGCTGCTACGCGACGACCAACCTCAAGGATGGTCCGACCCAGCCGCTGGTTGATGCTCTCACCCGCCTGAACGGCGGCGTGGTTCCGTCGACCAAGGCTTCGGACTGGGAGCAGACGCTCAACGGCAAGGGCAACCAGGTCATCGAGGACTTCGGTGGCACGCTGCAGATGGACTTCGGCATCGGTGCCGGCACGCTCAAGTCGGTCACGGCGGTGCGCAAGTTCACCGTGGACCAGAAGGACATGGACCCGGACTTCACCGGCGCCGACATCTTCCGCTACTACGAGAACTTCTCGAGCCGCTTCATCTCGCAGGAACTGACCTACAACACCAAGATCGAGGCGCTTAACGCCGACGCGGTGTTCGGTGCGTTCTTCTCGGACGAAAAGCTGAAGATGGGCCGTGAACTGCCTTGGGCCTCGCAGGGCCAGGCTTACTGGAGCACGCTGCTCGCAGGGCCGCTCGCCGGGATCAACGGTTATCTGGCTTCGCAGGGTCTCGGCCCGGTTTCGCCCAACGCGACGCCTGGTACCTGGGCGATCGAACGGATGCGGGGCAAGGCCAAGTCGTACGCCGGCTTTGCGCACCTCGACTTCGCCGTGGGCGACAAGGTCAACGTGATCGCCGGCCTGCGTTACTCGATCGAGAAGAAGCAGGGTTCGTTCTCTAACCCGTTCTACCGTGCTTCGCCCAACGGTTCGAGCACCGAGCTCTTCACCCTGCTCGGCTTGGCGCCCAGCCCTGCTTATGACCGCGAGATTACGAACAAGGCACTCTCGGGCACCTTCGGTCTCCAGTACCGCCCCGTGAACGACGTCATGCTCTATGCGACGTACAACCGCGGCTTCAAGGCTGGCGGCGTCAACATCGATGCCAACGCGGCGGGCACGCTGCTCAACAACGCGGCGGCCTTCGCCAAGCTGTCGCCGAGCCAGCAGATTGCCGTGAGCCTGTTGAACGGTGGTGCGGGCTTGTCGGCTCCGAAGGACCCGACCTACAAGCCAGAAACGGTCAACGCGTTCGAAGTCGGCGCCAAGATCCAGTACTTCAACCGTCGCGCGCGCACCAACATCGCGCTGTTCTACTACGACCTGTCGAACCTGCAGGTTGCGCAGTTCGTCGGCCTGCAGTTCACCGTTCTGAACGCCAAGTCGGCGAAGGACTACGGTGTGGAACTGGAGAACCTGTTCGAGCTGACCGACGGCGTGACACTGGCGATCGATGGCACCTGGATCCCGAAGGCCGACTTCGGCAAGGATGCCAACATCGATCCGGTGCTGTCGGACAAGCGCTTCCGCTTCGCACCGAAGCTGTCGGGCAACGTGACGCTGAACATCGACAAGCCGATCACCGAGACGGTCAACCTGACCGCCCGTGCCCAGTACCAGTACACCTCGAGCCAGCTGATCAACACCGCCGGGCTTACCGAGCAGGGCGCGGTCAGCCTGGTCAACGCCAACCTCGGCTTCAAGCTGCCGAAGTCCGGCCTGACCGTCGAGGGCTGGGTGCAGAACCTGTTCGACAAGACCTACTTCACCTATGGCTTTGCGACTCCGCTGCAGACCGGCGACGTCAACGGCTACCTGGGTGCACCGCGCACCTATGGCGTCCGCCTGCGCGCCGCGTTCTAAGCGCTTCGCCAAAGCATGACGGAAAGGCCGCCGTCCCTCACCAGAGGGGCGGCGGTTTTTCTTTGGCGCCGTAGCGTCACAATCGCGCCCTGAGGGGCTGGACGCGGTTTAATTGCACGATTAAAGAGGGGTGCCCGCGTGGTGCATGCGCGGCCAAGAACCCGGGAGTCCTGGATGACCACTGCAACAGCCGCCGTCGCGCGCGGCGCCAATGTCGACTTCACCATCGAGCAGATCGAGGTTTCGCCTCCGGGTCCGGGCGAAGTGCGGGTGAAGATCGCTGGCGTCGGCCTGTGCCACACCGACCTCGTATTCCGTGACCAGTTCGATGCCTTTGCCAAGCCCGGCGTGCTTGGCCACGAAGGCGCGGGCACGATCGAGGCGGTGGGCGAGGGCGTGACTGGCCTTGCCGTGGGCGACCAGGTGGTTCTCGGCTTTTCGAGCTGTGGCGGGTGCCCGCGCTGCGAGGAACACCTGCCGAGCTATTGCAATACCTTCGTGCCGCTCAACTATGCCGGCATGCGGCTGGAAGACGGCTCGACCGCCTATGCCGGCAACGATGGCGAGCGCATCTCATCACACTTCTTCGGCCAGTCGTCGTTCTCGACGCTGGCGGTGACGCGCGCCAGCAACGTGGTCAAGGTGCCGGCCTCGAACAGCCTGCCGCTCGAATACCTGGGGCCACTCGGCTGCGGGTTGATGACCGGTGCGGGCGCGGTGATGAATTCGATGGCCTGCAAGGAAGGCTCGTCGCTGATCGTGTTCGGCGGCGGCCCGGTCGGCCTTGCCGCCGTCATGGCCGGCAAGGTGCGTGGTTGCAGCCATGTGCTGCTGGTCGAACCGGTGGCGTCGCGCCGCGATATCGCGCTCGAACTGGGTGCTACGCACGTGATCGACCCTGCGGCGGGCGATCTCGCCACCGCGATCCGCGATATCCTGCCGCTCGGCGTGGATGCCGCGCTGGATACCACCGGCAATGTCGGCGTGATCGAGACGGGGCTGGCGAACCTTGCCCCGCACGGCGTGATCGGCCTCGTCGGCGTGCCCAAGGCGATGGAAGCGTCGATCACGGTCAACATCGCCGCGCTGATGACACCGGGCCTGCGCATCCTGGGCATCATCGAAGGCGATGCCGTGCCGCAGGACTTCATCCCCGAACTGCTGTCGCTGCAGGCGCAGGGCAAGTTCCCGTTCGAGCGTTTGATCAAGGCCTTCCCGCTCGACCAGATCAACGAGGCGATCGCGGCGCAGGCGCGCGGCGAATGTATCAAGGTCGTGCTCGTCCCCTGACGCAACCCCCTTTCCTCCCAGACGGAGATTCCGATGGAATTCAACGACACCTACAAGATGCTGATCGGCGGCGAACTGGTCGCCGGCAGCGCCACGCTCGACGTGCTCAACCCCGCGACCGAAGAAGTGCTGGCGCGCGTGCCCGACGCGACCGAGGCCGATCTCGACGCTGCCGTCGCCGCGGCGCGCAAGGCGTTCCCGGGCTGGGCCGCCACCCCGATCGAGGAGCGCAAGGCCAAGCTGAACGCGCTGGGCGATGCGATCTTCGGCAACATCGAAGGCTTCGCCCGCCTGCTGACCAAGGAGCAGGGCAAGCCCGGCACCGAAGCGCAGGGCGAGATCATGGGCGCGGGCTACTGGTTGAAGGCGTTCACCGCGCTCGACCTGCCCGAGACGGTCAACGAGGATTCGGACGAGCGCATCAGCATCACGCGCCACGTGCCGCTGGGCGTGGTGGGCGCGATCGCGCCGTGGAACTTCCCGATGATCCTGGCCATGTTCAAGGTCGCCCCGGCGCTGCTCGCGGGCAACACCATGGTGCTCAAGCCTTCGCCGTTCACCCCGCTGTGCACGCTGAAGTTCGCCGAGCTTGCCAACGAGATCCTGCCCGCCGGCGTGCTCAATGTCGTGACCGGCGGCGATAACCTTGGCCCGTGGATGACTGGCCATGCCGGCTTCGACAAGATCAGCTTCACCGGGTCCACCCAGACCGGCCGCCGCGTGATGGCTTCGGCCGCGCCCACGCTCAAGCGCGTGACGCTGGAACTGGGCGGCAACGACGCCGCGATCGTCATGCCCGACGTCGATGTCGAGAAGATCGCCGAGCAGCTGTTCTGGGCGGCCTTCACCAACAACGGCCAGATCTGCATTGCCACCAAGCGCATGTACATCCACAAGGACGTGTACGAACCGCTGCGCGATGCCATCGTCGCCTATGCCAAGACGGTGAAGGTCGGCGACGGTTCGGAGCAGGGGACGCAGATCGGCCCGATCAACAACAAGCCGCAGTACGAGCGCGTGCTCGACCTGATCCAGGACGCCAAGGACAAGGGCTACAAGTTCCTGATGGGCGGCGAGAAGGCCGACGTTCCGGGCTACTTCATTCCGATCACCATCCTCGACAACCCGCCCGAGAACAGCCGCATCGTGCAGGAAGAGCAGTTCGGCCCGGTGCTGCCGCTGATTCAGTTCGACGACTACGACGACGTGATCGCGCGCGCCAACGCGACGGATTACGGCCTTGGCGGGTCGGTCTGGTCGACCGACGAGGAAAAGGCTTTCGAACTCGCCCAGCGCATCCAGTCGGGCACGGTGTGGGTCAACGAAACGCAGCACCTGTCGCCGCTGGCGGCGTTCGGCGGCATGAAGCAGTCGGGCGTGGGCGTCGAAGGCGGGCTTGAAGGCCTGCTCGAATACACCAACGCGCAGACGCTGGTCCGCCGCAAGAAGCCTGCCTTCGCGCAGTAACACGGGCGAGCGCCGGCCTGGTCCCAGCAGGACGGGCCGGCGCACCCAACCGCAATTCGCAAGGACAAGAGCCGGGGCCAGGACCTTCCGGCCATGAGAGGATGTGCCATGGATTATCCGCTGCCCAATGCTTCGACCGATCTGACCGGCCAGGTCGCGCTGGTGACCGGCGCTTCTTCCGGCCTTGGCCTGCGCTTTGCCAAGGTGCTGGCGGCGAGTGGTGCCAAGGTTGCGCTCTGCGCGCGCCGCATGGACCGGCTGGAGGCGCTCGCCGACGAGATTCGGGCCAGCGGCGGCGAAGCGGTGGCGATCGCGATGGATGCGACCAAGGCCGAAGACCTCGTCGCCGCGGTGGCCAAGGCCGAAGCCGCGCTCGGCACGGTGACGATCCTGGTCAACAACGCCGGCATCCCCGATGCACAGCGCGCGCACAAGATGGACCTCGAACTGGTCGACCGCGTGCTCGACATCAACTTGCGCGCCCCCTGGATCATGGCAGTGGAAGTCGCCAAGCGGCTGATCGAGGCGAAGAACCCCGGCCGCATCGTCAACATCGCCTCGGAAGCAGCGTTCCACTACAGCGGCAATGGCGCGGCGCTCTATTCGGTGACCAAGGCGGCGGTCGTGCGTCTGACCGAAACGCTCGCGGTCGAATGGTCGCGCAACCACATCAACGTCAACGCGATCGCACCCGGCGCGTTCGAATCCGAGATGCTGGCCGGCATGCTCGAACGCATGGGCGACATCAGCCAGCACATGCCGCGCAAGCGCCTCGGCAACCCGGCGCAGCTCGATTCGACGCTGCTGTTCCTGGTCGGGCCCGCATCGGACGCGGTGACCGGCACTTGCGTGCGGGTGGACGACGGCCAGCACGGCCGCTGAGTGTTGCGCTTCGAGCCGGCGGTTGCCGGGGCGCGGCGGTGTCCCTATGCAACCCGCCTGGTTCGAAGGGAGCGGCAAGAGTGGCGGAATGGCTGGATGCCTGTGGTGAAGACGACCTGATCGCGGCGGGCTGCCTGTCCGTGCCCGTCGAAGGCCGGCTGGTTGCCCTGTTCCGCCACGATGGCAGTTACTACGCGATGCAGGGTATCTGCACGCACGGCAGCGCCACGCTGACCAAGGGCAAGTTCGAGAACGGCGAAGTGATCTGCCCGCTCCATCAGGGCCGCTTCTGCGTGAAGACCGGCGAGGCAACCGGCGGACCGGTGTGGGACGACCTTAAAACCTACCAGGTGCGTGCCGAGAACGGCCGGATCCTCGTCCAGCTAGGGTAAGGCTGCCCGGTTGCCGCGGATCGGACGCTTAGTCCGCCGGGTGTGCCGATGGGGCTGACGGCGTCCACAGTTGCAGCAGCATGTCGACGATCCGTGCCACGTGAGCCCTGATCTCGGGCTGGTCGGGCGCCTTGCGGACGCCTGCCACGATCCGCAGGTGCAGATCCCCGCTCAACAGCGAGAGAAAGTCCTCGGCCGATGTCAGCGTGTTCTGAAGCTTGAGCACGCCTGCCTTGGAGAATTCCTCGAGTTGCCGGACGACTTCGGTCTTGAGCCGATTGGACCCGGCGGCGAAGAACACGCGGCCGATCTCGGGCGACCGGCCGCTGTCACCCACGACAACCCGGTTGAGGGCAATGGCTTCGGCCGTGTAGATGCCCTGCATCAGGCGCTCGCCCACTGCGGTGAGGAATGCTCTCGGGCTTTCGCGCGGGATGCTGGAGTTGCAGATCGGGCCCAGCACGATCTGCGAACAGTTTTCCATGACCGCTTCGAACAGGGCTTCCTTGGTGGGGAAGTATTTGTAGAGCGTCGCCTTCGATCCCCCGACGGCGCGCGCGATGGTCGACATGGAAGTCGCGGCAAAGCCCTCTTCGAGGAAGAGATCGCTCGCCTTGCGCACGATGTCGTCTCGTCGCGCGTCCGGGGCGGATCTCGGAAGACGAGTCTTGGTGACCATCCCGTACAGATAGCGACTGGAATACGCATCGCAAGGCACGAACGCCAGGCGTCGGAAGGGGCCGAATCCCGCCGTTCGCCGCGCAGCATCGATCGCAGCATGTGCGGATGGTTGTTGCGATCGCCGGGACAAGGCGCATGCCGGAGTGGTGGCGTTGGGACGGACCCTCGGCTCAGCGAAAATATGAAGAGGGGAAGGTGGTGCCCGGGGACGGAGTCGAACCGCCGACACCGTGATTTTCAGTCACGTGCTCTACCAACTGAGCTACCCGGGCATCCGGTCCGCGGCGGCCGTTTCGGGCGGTCGCGGGCGATTGGAAGCGCGCCTATGGCGAACGGGGCGAGGCTTGTCCAGCCCCGGCGTGCATAAATTTTGCGCGACGGGCGCTGCCCGATCACGCTTCGCTTTCGGGATCCGCGGGAGGCCCGGGAATTGCGTAGCCATCGTCCAGCCAGCGGACCAGATCGCGGTCGCGGCAACGGGTGGAGCAGAAGGGGGCATGCTCTGTCTTGCGGGGCTTGCCGCAGATCGGGCAGCGCTTGCCCTGGGAAGATGGCGGGGTGTTCATCGTGCCACCGCCTGCGCGAAACCGCCGCCAAGGGCAAGTCCGGTGCGTTCTTCGCACACCACTTCGCGGCCCGTCCGACGGGCGAGTTCGGCAAGCCAATCGCCGGGGATGGCGCGCAGCACGGCGGCTGGCGCGATCAGATGCAGCACCCCGGGCTCCTGCACACGTTCCGCCCGGCGCAGCAGCATGCGCGCGGCGGCCCCGGCGGGATGGCGGGCGAAGCGCGCTGGCAACGACGGGCGTTCGAGGCGCGAGACAAGCTGGACGAACCCGAACCCGTTCATGGCGGTTCGTTCGACCTTCATGCCATCGAGCGCGGCGGCCAGCGCAGTGTCTACGGCCTGGCGATCGCGCTTTTCGGGCAGTGAGGGAAAGTCGATGCCAACCGACCCAGCGATATCGAGGCGGGGCAGCGCGCTGGCGATGGCGGGGACGGCGGCGAGGCACAGCGCGGGGAGGGGCGGCGGCCCGTCGATGTCGATCAGCGTCATCGCCGGAGTGGGTGTGATGGCAAGGCTGCCGCCGTCGAAGGCGATTTCGCCAGACAGCGCTTCTTCGGCCAGTTCATCCCAGCCGGCCTGATCGAAATCGCGGTCGGTCACGCGCAGGCTGCGCACGGTGTGGCCTTCGGCGCGCAGGGATTCGAGCAGGTCGGGTGCGGGGCGGTCTGGTTCGTCAGGCGCAGCGGGCCGCGCCTGGGGCAGCTTGGTGCGCCCCTTTTCGGCAATGGCCCCGCGCGTGATCCTGAGGCGAAGGGCCGATCCCTCGGTGGCGCTTGGCGGCAGCGAATCGACCTGTGTTTCGCTACCATCGACAAAGCGGGCGAAACCGCGCCGGGTCCCGGCAAGGCGCCGGGTGATGCGCGCGGTGCCGACATGGCCTGCGCGCAGCGGTTCGCCCCAATCGATGCGGGCGGCGATGATGCTGCCGCCTTCGACCAGGATGGCTCGTTCTTCGCCGATCCCGGCTTCGTGGAGCCATTCAGCCAAGCGCGACCCCGGCCGCGCGCAGCAGGCGGCGCGTTTCGTAGAGCGGCAGGCCGACGACGCCCGAGTGGCTGCCCGAGAGCCACTGGCAGAACCCTTCGGCGGCGCCCTGGATGGCATAGCCACCGGCCTTGCCGCGCCAGTCTCCGCCGGCGATGTAGGCTTCCATCTCTTCCGCGCTCAGCCGCTTGAAGCGCACGATGGTTTCGCTCAGCGCTTCGCGCAAAATGCCGTCGGGCGAAAGCACGGCGATTGCGGAAAAGACGCGGTGGCGGCGGCCGGACAGCAGCGCGAGGCATTGGCGCGCGGTCGCTTCGTCTTCTGCCTTGGGCAGGATGCGGCGGCCAACGCCCACCACCGTATCGCCGGACAGGATCAGCGCATCAGGGGCAAGCGCGGCAGCAGCGCGCGCCTTGGCCGCAGCGAGGCGGACGGCGTGGGCGCGGGGCAATTCGCCCTTGAGCGGGGATTCGTCGATATCGGTGGCAAGTACGCGATCGGGCTTGACGCCGAGGCGGGCGAGCAGTTCGAGACGACGCGGGCTGGCGGAAGCGAGAACCAGCGGCTGGTCGGCGGCTGGCGCGGACATGGCGATGATCAGAAGCCGCCGGGGCCGCCGCGACCGGGCATGAAGCGATAGGTGATGCGCCCCTTGGTCAGATCGTAGGGCGTCAGTTCCACGAGAACTTCGTCACCGACGAGCACGCGGATGCGGTTCTTGCGCATCTTGCCCGCGGTATGGCCGAGGATCTCGTGATCGTTTTCCAGCTTCACCCGGAACATGGCGTTCGGCAGCAGCTCGACCACCGTGCCGCGCATTTCGAGGAGTTCTTCTTTCGCCATGGGCGGAAACGGGCGCCTTTCGCTTGATGCCTGCTGGAAGTCGATACCTTGAAACGGGCACCTGGCATGGACAAGCGACCGCGCGCCGCGCGCATAGCGGCCCGGCGCGCAAAAGAAAAGAGCGTGTTGCAACCGTCTGCACCGGGGCGGTTGCGACAGAATGATACCAAAGGGTCGTTGTCTCGCCGGGACCGGGAAGCCAGCTACGGGGTTGTTGCGCCGTGGCGCCGATTTTCCTTTTGAAGCAGAGCGATGAACAGACTTCTTATTTCGACCATGCTTGGCGCCCCGGCGTCGGTTGTCCTGCCGGTGCTGGCACTGGCAGCGGAACAGCCGCAGACGACGCAGGACCCGACGCCGCCCGCGTCGGTAAACGGCGACAATATTCCGGTCGACAGCAATGGCGATGGGATCGACGATGCTGGCGAGATCCTGGTCGTGGCGACGCGGCTGAAGGGGCAGGTCGCGGCCGCGCAGCCGCCGCTGGTGACGCTCGATGAGGAAGAGATCGCGTCCTATGGCGCAGGTTCGATCCAGGAACTGCTGGCGGCGCTGGCGCCGCAAACCGGTTCCGGACGCGGCCGGGGTGATGGTTCGCCGGTGATCCTGCTCAACGGGATGCGCATATCCAATTTCCGTGAGATGCGCGGGCTTCCGCCCGAGGCGATCCGGCGAGTGGAAGTGCTGCCCGAGGAAGTTGCGCTCAAGTTCGGCTATCGCCCCGATCAGCGGGTGGTGAACTTCATCCTGAAGGACAATTTCAAGAGTTTCGGCAGCGAAAGCGACCTCAATCTGCCCGCGCGGGGCGGCTATACCGACTGGAAGCAGGAGCTGACGCTGGCGCGGATCGACAAGGGCGCGCGGCTCAATGTGACCGGCAGCTTCGAGAAGCAGAGCCCGCTGACCGAGGCCGAGCGCGGCATCGTGCAGACCGCAAGCAGCGGCGTGAAAGTGGCTGGCGATCCCAATGCCGCCGAGTATCGCACGCTGCTGTCGGACACGACCAGCGCGCAATTGAACGCGACTTGGGCCAAGCCGCTTGGCGGCGGGGCAGGTCTGACGCTCAACGCCCTGGTGCAGCGCGACGACGCCAAGAGCCTCAACGGGCTCAACACCGTGACGCTGACCGACCCGGCGACCGGCACGGCCTATGCCCGCACGCTGCTCGATCCCGAGGCGCTGACCACGCGCCGCAAGACGACCACGATGTCGCTGGGGGCAGGGCTCAACAAGCCGCTCGGAAGCTGGCAGCTTTCCGCAACGGCGGACGGCAGCCATGTCGTGACCGACAGCCGCATCGACAACCGCGCCAACCTGACCGGGCTGCAGGCGCTGGTCGACAGCGGCGCGTTCGGGGCCGATGGCCCGATCCCGGAAGACGCGATCGTGGGTGTAGGCGCCGACCGCGCGCACAGCGTGACCAACAGCCTGACGTCGCTGGCGACGCTTTCCGGGCAGCCCTTGACCCTGCCCGGCGGACCGGCGTCGCTGACGGTGAAGGCGGGCTATGCCTATTCGGGCATCCGGTCTTCGGACACGCGCACGACATCGGGGGATATCCGCCTGACGCGTGGCGATGTGCAGGCAGGCTTCAGCCTGGATGTGCCGATCACCAGCCGGCGTGAAAACTTCGGCAGCGCGATCGGCGACCTGTCGCTCAACCTCAACGGAGAGGTTCACCACCTGTCCGACTTCGGCAGCCTGACCGACTATGGCGCGGGACTGACCTGGGGGCCGACCGAAAAGTTGAGCCTGACCGCAAGCTATATCGCCACGCAGGCAGCGCCGGGGCTGTCAGACCTGGGGGCGCCGACCACGGTGACGCAGGGCGTGGCGCTGTATGACTTCACGCGCGGCGAGACGGTGCTTGCCACGGTGATCAACGGCGGCAACCCCAATCTGCGCAAGGAGCGCCAGCACGACATCAAGCTGGCGGCCAACTGGACGCTGCCGTTCCTCAAGAATTCGTCGCTGATCGTGGAGTATTTCCGCAACCGTTCGACCGATACGACCAATGCTTTTCCGTTGCTGACCCCGGCGGTGGAGGCCGCGTTCCCGGGCCGGGTGGTGCGCGATGCGAACGGGCGGATCGTGTCGGTCGACCAGAGCCCGGTGACCTTCGCGTCGGAAAAATCGAGCCGGTTGCGCTGGGGCATCAATATCGCCGGCAACTTCGGCAAGCCGGACCCTTCGCAGGCCCAGCGGCGCGGCGGCTTTCGCGGCATGATGGGCGGTATGGGCGGCCCTCCCCCCGGTGGGATGGGCGCTGGCGGTCCGCCACCCGGTGGCCCGGGCGGGTCCGGCGGCGGGTTCGGACGGATGCGTGGGGGCGGTCCTGGCGGTGGCGGTCCGGGTGGGGGCGGCAATGACGGGCGGGGGCGCTGGAACCTGTCGCTGACCCACACGATCCAGTTCACCAACACCGTGCAGATCGTGCCGGGCGGAGCGGTGCTGAACCTGCTCGATGGCGATGCGGTATCGGGCAGCGGTGTTGCGCGGCATTCGATCCAGCTGGAAGGAGGCGGCTTCTATCGCGGCTTCGGGCTGCGGCTGAATGGCACCTACACCGGAGGAACGCATGTCGATTCAAGCGGCGCGCCGGGATCGACGCGGCTCGACTTCGCGCCCATCGCGACGTTCAACATGCGGCTCTTCGCCGATCTTGGACGCGTGCCGGGCCTTGCCGACAAGACACCGTTCTTCAAGGGCGCGCGCCTGTCGATCGGCGTCGACAACCTGTTCGATGCACAGCAGAAGGTGACCGATGGCAATGGCGACGTTCCGCTGCGCTATCAGGCTGGCTATCTCGATCCGGCTGGGCGGGTGATCAAGCTGGAGTTCCGCAAGCAGTTCTGAGGGTTCAGACCCGACGGCCGGTCACGAACTCATGCGCGATCCGTTCGCGCCGCATGCGTTCGTGCTCGCCGAAACCATCGGAGAAGTGGCGCAGCCGCACGAGCTGTTCGAGCGCGAGCTTTTCCTCGAAGTGGAATCCGACCCGCCCGCTACGGCACCAGACGATTTCGCCGAAAGCTTCGACGCCGTTCACCTCCAGAACGCCTTCCGAACCGGACGCGACGATCGCGGCAACGGCGATCCGCGCGCCCGTCGCGGAGATGTCCTCGACCCGGCCCGGCAGCGTGCCGCTCAACAGCACCAGTCGGCAGGGAAGCCCAGCGCCAAGGCGCAGGCGTGAATCGGCCCTGCGGCCGGCATTGCCGGCTTGCGTACCAGAGGGCGGGGTGAAGGGGGCGGACACATCGCACGCATGCATCTGCCATGCTTTCGACGGTGCAAGCGACCCCCTTCGGACGTTTGCGTAATGCCCCGGCAGGTCCTATCTCGCAGGCCATGTCGCGTACCCCAGCCGGAACACCAGCCAACCCCAAGGGCGCCGAGCGCTTCAACGAGGACAAGGCGACGTACGCCGTGCGCGGGGCCGAGCAGCCTGACATCGAAGCGGGCGTCGCTGCAATCCGCGAGGTGGTGCAGACGCTGAAGCCGAAGCCGGGCGTCTATCGCATGCAGGATGCGCGTGGCGACGTGCTCTATGTCGGCAAGGCGCGCGCGCTGAAGAACCGCGTGGCCAACTACACGCAGGTCGACCGGCTTTCCAACCGGCTGCGGCGCATGGTCAGCCAGACGCGCAGCATGACGATCGTCACGACCAATTCCGAGGCAGAGGCGCTGCTGCTGGAAGCGCAGCTGATCAAGCGCTACCGGCCGCCGTACAACGTGCTGCTGCGCGACGACAAGTCGTTTCCGTTCATCCTGCTGCGCGCCGATCACGCCTATCCACGGATCATGAAGCACCGGGGGGCGCGGCGGGCCAAGGGCAATTATTACGGACCGTTCGCCAGCGCCGGCAGCGTCAACACCACGATCAATGCGCTGCAGAAGCTGTTCCTGCTGCGCAGCTGCAACGACGGCTTCATGGCGCGGCGCGACCGGCCCTGCCTGCTCTACCAGATCAAGCGCTGCAGCGCCCCCTGTGTCGGCCGCATCGACGAGGAATCGTATGCCGAGCTTGTGCGCCAGGCGAAGGACTTCCTGGGCGGCAGGTCGGGCGCCGTGCAGAAGGAGATCGAGGCGCAGATGGCAGAAGCGGCCGAGGCGCTCGATTTCGAACGCGCTGCCATGCTGCGCGACCGGCTCCGGGCGGCGACCTTCATCCAGGGCAGCCAGGCGATCAATGCGGAAGGGGTCGGCAATGCCGATGTCTTCGCGCTGGCAGCCAAGGGCGGACAGATCGGGATCCAGGCCTTCTTCATCCGCGGCGGCCAGAACTGGGGGCACCGAGCCTTCTTCCCCAGCCATACCGAAGGTCTGGACGAGGGCGAGGTGCTGACGGCCTTTCTGGCGCAATTCTACGAGGAAGTGCCGCCACCCCGGCTGATCCTGGTCGATCGCGACCTGCCGGAATGCGAGCTTCTGGCCGAGGCGCTGTCCGTTCCGGCAGGCGGCAAGGTGGAGATTTCCGTGCCGCAGCGTGGCGATCGGCGCCGGCTGATGGAGCAGGCGAGCCGCAATGCCGTCGAGGCGCTCGACCGCCGCATGGCCGAGAGCGGGACCAAGGCGCGGGTCAACCGCGAGATGGCCGAGTTCCTCGAGCTTTCGGAAGTGCCGCAGCGGATCGAGATCTACGACAACAGCCACATCCAGGGCACCAATGCGCTGGGCGCGATGGTCGTCGCGGGGCCCGAAGGATTCCTCAAGGGCCAGTACCGCAAGTGGAACATCAAGTCGGCGCAGACCGACGACGATTTCGGGATGATGCGCGAAGTGATGCGCCGCCGCTTTTCGCGCGCACAGGAAGAGGATCCCGACCGTGAGAACGGCATGTGGCCGGACCTGGTGCTGATCGATGGCGGCAAGGGACAGATGAGCGCGGTCAAGGAAGCGCTGGACGAGATCGGCGTGGAGGACGTGCCGCTGATCGCGATCGCGAAAGGCCCGCACCACGGCCGCGAAGGGCGCGAGGTGTTCCACTTCCCCGATGGCCGCGAAAAGATGCTGCCGGTGAATTCGCCCGTGCTGTTTCACCTGCAGCGCCTGCGCGACGAGGTCCATCGCTTTGCCATCGGCGCGCATCGCGAAAAGCGCAGCCGGGCGATCACGGCGAGTCCGCTCGACGAGATTCCGGGCATCGGCCCTGCGCGCAAGCGGGCCTTGCTGCTGCACTTCGGAACGGCGGGGAAGGTCCGCGCGGCAAGCCTGGAAGATCTGCAGCGCGCGCCCGGGGTGAGCGGGACCGTGGCGCAGACCGTGTATGACTTTTACCACCCGAGCGGCTGAGAACTAGCGTTACGGACCCGCGCGATACGTACCATTACGGTAAGTGTCAGGTTAACCCCCCTTGTTGAAGGCATGGCGACGTCGATGAACGATAGTGGCCTTGCTGTGGGACAAGTGCGCGATGCCGTCGGCATCGGCCGAAGCGGGGACGGGTTCGATGAAGAAAGCGGGATGGGCAGGGGTGAGCGTCGCTGCATTGGCGCTCTTGATGCAGGCACCGATGGCGCAGGCGCAGGCCGCGAATGGAGTCGGTTCGCCGTTCGAGCTGACGTTCTGGCAGTCGATCGGTTCGAGCGAGGACGCATCGCTTTATGAAGCCTATCTCCAGCAATATCCGCAGGGTACGTTTGCCGCTCTGGCACGCGCGAAGGTGCAGATGCTGCGACACGTGCCGGCGGGCACGCAGGCCCCGCTGACGCAGGCGGCAACGGCAGCCCCCGCTGCGGCGCAGCCGCCGGCCACGCCCGTAGCGAACCCCGTGGCAAGCCCGGCCGTCGCCGCGCCTGCCCCGGCGCCGTCTGCATCCTCGAACGGGCCAGCGCTGGCGATGGCCTCGCCGGTCGGCGTTCCCGGTGGCCTGCCGGTTTCGGCGGCCGCTGCCGCTGGTGCCGGCGCCACGCTGGGGCAGATGCTGGCCGATCTGGCGCATACGCAGGAAACCCCGGCCGCCGGGACGGCTGCGCCGGCAACCCTGCCGGCTGCGGTCGCGCCGGTATCGCCGATATCGTCGCGCTATGCCCTGCCGCCGCATCCGCAGATGGTTTCGGTTCCGGAACTCATCCTTCCGGCAAGCTTCTGCTCCGCCGAGGATCGCAACCGCTATCACGACACGATCTACCGGCCGGCGGTCGACGCCGCCAAGCGCAACAACGATGCGGCGGTGGCCTATCTCAAGACACTGCAGGGCATCTACGACGGCTATGACCTGGGCAAGGATACCGAGGCGATGAACGCGCTTGCCGCCGAGGCGCGCGCCTATCAAGCCGATGCGGCGACGACGTTCTCGCAGCAGGCCGCGCTGGTCCGCGCCTTCGACGAGCTGATGGCCGTACCGGTCGCACCTTGCGCCGGGGCGAAGTGACGATGCGCGGCAAGGCAGTGCTCGCGGCGCTGGGAGCAGTCGCCACGCTTTCTGCGCAAACGGCGAGCGCACAGGCGTGCGGCGCCGACAGCGGTACTGCGGAGCTCGTCCGCTCGGGCAAGCTGATCGAGTTCGAAACCTTGATGATGGCGGTGTCGCTGCGCTGCGCGCGCGCCGGGGTCGACCTTCGCCCCGTGTACGAAGGCATGCTCAGCGTGAATGCTGCACGCTTCAACGGCGCGCATGAGGCGGTCCAGCGGCTGTTCGGGACGACACGGGGGACCGGCTACGATCGGTACGTGACCCAGGTGGCCAACCGTTATGGCGGCGGGGCAACCGATCCGCAGAAGTGCGCGATGTTCCGCGCCGTGGCTGCCACCTTGGCCAATCCGGCAAGCGACCCACGCGCGCTGCCCGCCGTCGCCGACGCGATGATCGCTGCGCCCGTATTGCGCGATATGCTCTGCCCCGCTGGCCGCTGAAAAGCCGACCAACGCAATCCGCTGTGACAGGAACCAGCCCCTATACGGCTGGTTACCTTGAGTAAGATATTGTCGCAGAACGGATTTTTGAAATGGCCAGTTTGCCCGATGCGATCGCTTCGCGGTCGCAGTTCCTCAACGACGCCTTCCAGCGACGACTCGCCCACTGGAACCGGGAGAGGCTGGCGCCCGCGATGCCGACGAAGGATTGGGCGGATCGTCTCCATCTCGACCATGTGATGCTGCGTCTGGAAGGCGCGTTCCTGGAGGAATTGCGCGCGCAGGTCGTCGATGAAGCGGCGCGGGTGCCGACAGATCCGGATGGCTTCATCGCTTGGTTCGAGGGCCTGTTAAAGGATGGGCCGGGGCAGGGCGATGCTCTGTTCCCGTGGATCGCGAACGAGGCGGAGCGAAGCGACATCTGCTGGTTCCTTGAACAGGAAGCTGCCGGTGAAGCCGGTTTCGACGATCTCGTCGCCATGACGCAGGTAAAGCTGCCTACGAGCGCGAAGATGGAACTGGCGCGCAATTACTGGGACGAAATGGGTCGGGGCAATGTCAAGGGCATGCACGGTCCGATGCTGAACGGTCTGGTCGAGACGCTGGATCTGGATCCCACGATCGAAAAGACCTGCTGGGAAAGCCTGGCGCTCGCCAACGCGATGACGGCAATGGCCAGCAGCCGCCGCTACGCCTGGCATAGCGTTGGCGCGCTGGGGGTGATCGAACTGACGGCGCCCGGGCGCTCAGCCTGCACCGCGGAGGGGCTGCGGCGGATTGGCCTCAGCGAAAAGGAGCGGCGGTATTTCTCGCTGCATGCCGTGCTCGACGTGAAGCATTCGGAAGACTGGAACCGCGAAGCGATCCGGCCGTCGGTCGATGAAGATCCCGCCCGCGCCACGGCCATGGCAGAGGGGGCGTTGATCCGTTTGCGATGCGGCGAACGCTGCTTCGATCGCTACCGCTCTGTCCTGTGGAACTGATCGATCAGGATTTCGACTTTGGAGCGATCGGCCGGATCAGTCCTTCCTGAGTCACGTTGGCCACCAAGCGCCCGTCCTGCGCATAGATGCGGCCGCTGTTGAAACCGCGGGCGCGGCCTGCCCAGTTGCTTTCGCAGGTGTAGAGCAGCCACTCGTCCGCGCGGAAATCGTCGTGGAACCAGATGGCGTGGTCCAGGCTGGCCGACATGATTGTGCCTTTCGCCCAGCTTAGCTCCGCATGGGGCAGGACGCAGGTGGATAGCAGGGTCATGTCGCTCGCATAAGCGAGCACGGCGCGGTGGATCTTGGGATCATCGGGCAGCGGGGCCGCCGCGCGGAACCAGACGTTCGAGACCGGCGCGCGGGCTTCTTCCTGCATCCAGTGCAGTGGATCGAGCGGGCGCAATTCAATCGGGCGTGGGCGTGCCGGGCCGCGCGGGGTTCGTCCGGCAGCGATTGCCGCCTGCCGCCGCAAGGTCGCTTCATTCGCCAGCGTTTCAGGCCCCGCGACATCGGGCATGGGAGCCGCATGCCATGCGCCTTCCTCGCGCTTGTGGAACGAGGCAAGCATATTGAGGATCGTCTGACCCTGCTGGCTGGCGACGATCCTGCGGTTGGAAAAGCTGCCACCATCAAGATCCCGCTCCACGCGGAAGTCGATCTCGTAATCCTCGTTGCCGCCGCGGACGAAGTAGGCGTGCAGCGAATGCACAGGGCGATCGGCGGGCACAGTGAGTTCGGCCGAGGCGAGCGCCTGACCGATGACCTGTCCGCCGAAGACGCGGCCGACGCCGCCTTTCTTGCGCTTGCCCCGGAAGCGGTCGCCCCCGCGATCCTCGACGTTCAGCAGATCGAGCATGTCGGCGACAAGTTCTTCGGGCGACGGGGCGATGAAGGATTCGTTGCTCATTGCAACTCGATGCTACGCGTTGACGTTTACGTCAACCGCGCGTGTGCATGGCGTGCGGTCCAAAAAAGCCAACCCCCGCCGGTCCTGCGACCGGCGGGGGTTGCACCCTCTCCCCAACTCGGGGCGTCTGCCGCGCGGGTTTATCCCGCCGCGTGACCCGCGAGCGCTGCAAGAAGCAGCAGCGCCACGATGTTGGTGATCTTGATCATCGGATTGACGGCAGGGCCCGCGGTATCCTTGTAGGGATCGCCGACCGTGTCGCCCGTCACCGCGGCCTTGTGGGCATCGCTGCCCTTGCCGCCGTGGTGGCCGTCCTCGATGTACTTCTTGGCGTTGTCCCACGCGCCGCCGCCCGAGGTCATCGAAAGCGCAACGAACAGACCGCCGACGATCACGCCGAGGAGCAGCGCGCCGAGAGCGGCAAAGCCGTTCTCCGCACCCGCGACCGCCGAGATCACGAAGTAGACCACGACCGGCGCGAGCACCGGTAGCAGCGAGGGCACGATCATCTCCTTGATCGCGGCCTTCGTCACCAGGTCGACCGTGCGGGCGTAGTCGGGCTTGGAGGCGTAAGTCATGATGCCCGGGTTTTCGCGGAACTGTTCACGCACGTCGACGACGACATCGCCGGCTGCGCGACCCACTGCCGTCATGCCCATTGCGCCGAACAGGTACGGAAGGAGCGCGCCGAGCAGCAGCCCGACGATGACGTAGGGATTTTCGAGGCTGAAGTTGACGGTCAGCGTCGGGAAGAATTCCCGCAGGTCGGTGGTGTAGGCAGCGAACAGGACGAGCGCGGCAAGGCCCGCCGAACCGATCGCATAGCCCTTGGTCACGGCCTTCGTTGTGTTGCCCACGGCATCGAGCGCGTCGGTCTTTTCACGGACCGAATCCTCGAGCCCCGCCATTTCGGCAATGCCGCCGGCATTGTCGGTGACCGGGCCGTAGGCATCGAGCGCGACGACCATGCCGGCCAGCGCCAGCATCGAGGTGGCGGCATAGGCGATGCCGATCAGGCCGGCGAGCTTGAAGGCGATGATAATGCCGGCGACGATCACCAGCGTCGGCAGCGCGGTGGCTTCGAGGCTGATGGCGAGGCCCTGGATCACGTTGGTGCCGTGGCCGGTGACCGAGGCCTGCGCGATCGACTTGACCGGGCGGTAGTTGGTGCCGGTGTAGTACTCGGTGATCCAGATGATCAGGCCGGTGATGGCAAGACCGAGGAGACCGCAGTAGAACAGCATCCGGCCTGAATAGGCCTCTTCGCCGATGGGGGTGTTCATGTCACCCAGCGCGTATTGCATGGCGAACCAGATCGCCGGGATTGACAGGATCGCGGTGACGAGGAAGCCCTTGTACATCGCGCCCATGATGTTGTTCGAGCTGCCGAGACGGACGAAGTAGGTGCCGATGATCGAGGTGACGATGCACACGCCGCCGATCAGCAGCGGCAGGCTCATCAAAGGCATCAGATTGGAAACACCCTTCACCAGCAGCGCGGTGAGGACCATGGTAGCGCCGACGGTGACGACATAGGTTTCGAACAAGTCTGCGGCCATGCCGGCGCAGTCGCCGACGTTGTCACCCACGTTGTCTGCAATGACCGCCGGGTTGCGCGGATCGTCTTCGGGGATGCCCGCTTCGACCTTGCCGACGAGGTCGGCACCGACGTCGGCGGCCTTGGTGAAGATGCCGCCGCCGAGACGCGCGAAGATCGACACGAGCGAGGCCCCGAGCGCCAGAGCGGTGAGACCGGTGACGACCACGCGATCGTTGGCGGCATGGCCCGCGGGGCCGGTCAGGTACCAGAAGAAGCCGGCAATCGCGAGAAGGGCGAGGCCCGCCACGAGCATGCCGGTGATCGCGCCCGCCCGGAAGGCAAGCGTCAAACCTGCCTGCAGCCCGCTCTGTGCGGCGGCTGCGGTGCGCACGTTCGAGCGAACCGAGACGTTCATCCCGATGAAGCCGGCAACGCCGGAAAGGACCGCGCCGATGACGAAGCCGGTCGCGCTTATTGCTCCAAGTGCCCAGGCGACGATGACGGCAACGACCACGCCGACGATGGCGATGGTGGTGTACTGGCGTTTGAGGTAGGCCTGCGCGCCTTCCTGGATGGCGGCGGCGATTTCCTGCATCTTGGCATTGCCGGCAGGTGCGCCCAGCACCTGGCGGCTGGTCACGAAGCCATAAACGACGGCCAGCAACCCTAATATGATGGACAATGTGACTAAGTTCACTTTGGCATCCCCCTTATTCAAACGGCCTTGAAAGCCGCACCCCGTCGTTGCGGGTTGGCAGGGAAGCTATAGGTTTATGGCAGGCCTGCAAGCCTTTCGATGATCTGCGTCAATCGTGCAAATAACCGAGCGTGCCAGCCGGAGGATTGCCGTCGAGCAGCAGGGGATGGTCGACTTGTACCAACGCCCGTCCGATGCAGTGGGCCGCCACCGGCGGGACAGTTCCGGCGGGCAAGGTGAATAGCAATTCGTAGTCGTCTCCCCAGCGCAGTGCATCGTCTATGCGATCGGCGGGGAGGGCAGGAACCACGGGAATCAGTGAAAGGTCGAGCGCCAGCGTGACGGCGCTCGCCTGCGCCAGCCGGGCAGCATCGATCAGCAGGCCGTCCGACACGTCCATGATCGTGCTGACAAGCGGGGCGAGGGCGCGCCCTTCGGCAAGGCGCGGGACAGGGCGGCGGAAAGCGGTCGTGTCCACATCGCCAAGGCCGTCGCGCAAGGCCTCGAACCCCAGCATCGCCGCTCCGACCGGGCCGGTCAGCCACAGGCTGTCACCCACATTCGCTCCAGATCGGGCCGGGACGGGATCGCAGGTGGCGCGGCCGAGTGCCGTCAGCCCGAAGGTGCGCCTTCCGGCGCCGCCCGTTGTATCGCCGCCCAGCAGCGGCACATCGTAGACGCGGAGCACCTCGTGCAGGCCTTCGAGGAAGCGGCTGTCATCATCGCCCAGCGCGTAGCCCAGCAATACGCCAAGCGGCTCCGCGCCCTTGGCGGCGAGGTCGGAAAGATTGGTTGCTACCAGCTTCCAGGCGATGTCGGCGGGATCCTGCCCGGGCAACCAGTGGACGCCCTCCACCATCGCGTCATGGGTGAGGACAAGCGTCTCGCTGCCCAGACGCAGCACGGCGCAATCATCGGCCAGCCCGCGCGCGGCAGGATGGGTGGCGAGGCCGCGCAGCGCGGCGATGAAGTCGGCCTCGCCCGCCATGAACGTTAGTCTCCGGTGAAATTGGGCGCGCGCTTTTCGAGGATCGCGGCGACCGCTTCGGCGTGATCCTTGGTTTCGTGCGCGATCGCCTGGTAGGCGGCGGACAGTTCGAGCACGTCGTGCGCGCGGCCGTGCTGGGCTTCGCGCAGCAGCTTCTTGGTGAGGCGCAGCGCGCGCGGCGAATTGGCAGCGATTTCGTTGGCGATGCCGACGGCGGTTTCGATGAGATCGGCGTCGGGCACGACAGTGCCGACGAGGCCGATGCTCTGCGCATAGGCGGCATCGAACGTGCGTCCGGTGAGGAACAGTTCGGCGGCCTTCGAATAGCCGACGATCTTCTGCAGCGTCCACGCCCCGCCATCGCCGGGCACGATGCCGACCTTGATGAAGCTTGCGGCCATCTTTGCGCTTTCTGCGGCGACGCGAATGTCGCACAGGCAGGCAAGGTCGAGCCCCAAGCCGATGGCGTGGCCGTTGATCGCGGCGATCATCGGGATTTCGCAGTCGAGCATGGCACGCGTCGCACGCTGCACGCCCCGGCGGTAGTTCGCACGGGTCGAGTCGGGCTGGTCCAGAACGCCGATGCCCTGGCGCTCCTTCATGCCCTTGATGTTTCCACCGCTTGAAAAGGCGCGGCCCGATCCGGTGAGCACGATCGCGCTGACCGAGCGATCGTTGCCGAGCTGGAAGAAAGTGTCGACGATATTGTCGCAATCCTCGAGCGTGCCGATCGCATTCATCGATTCAGGGCGGCTCATCGTGAGGATGGCGACGCGGCCACGGCGCTCGACGGATAGGAACGGACTGGTCATGGCAGCATCTCCTGTTTCTCGTTGCCTGAAAGGGTAATTCAACATCGTGAAAAACCGGCTTTCGGTTTGCGGTTGTGCGGGGGCTGCCATAGGCATCGCAGCGATGCAAATATTCCCGCTTCACCCCTTCCGTCCGCAAGGTGACATTCCGGCGTTGCGCCAGCAGGTGCGCGCGCTGGTGGCCGAGCACGAACATCGCTGGACCCCGCTGCAGCGGGCGAACTGCTGGTTCAGCTTCGACCCCGAGTTTTCGCGCGCCATGGGCGCAGCGGGCCTGCTCGGGATGACTTGGCCCAAGCAGTACGGCGGCCACGAGCGGACCATGCTCGAACGCTATGTCGTGCTCGAGGAACTGCTTGCGGCAGGTGCGCCGGCCGGGCTGCACTGGATCGCCGACCGCCAGACGGGCGCGCTGCTCGTGCGCTATGGCACCGAGGCGCAGCGGGAGAAGTACCTGCCGGGCATGGCGCGCGGCGAGATCTATGCCTGCATCGGCCTGTCCGAGCCCAATTCGGGCTCCGACCTCGCCAGCGTGCGGACCTTCGCGAAGAAGACGAACGAGGGCTGGCTGGTCAACGGCCAGAAGGTCTGGACCAGCGGTGCGCACAAGAGCCATGCTGCGCTGACGTTGCTGCGCACCGAGGAAGGCAGCGAGCGCCAGCAGGGGCTGTCGCAGCTGATGATCGACCTCGACACGCCGGGGATCACGATCCGGCCGATCATCGACATGACCGGCACGCACCACTTCAACGAGATCTTCTTCGAGGACGTGCTGCTGCCGCACGACGCGCTGGTCGGTGTCGAAGGGCAGGGCTGGAGGCAGGTGACGGCCGAACTGGCGCTCGAACGATCAGGACCCGAACGGTATCTTTCGAGCCATGTCCTGCTCGTTGCGCTGATCGACGCGATCGGCCCGAATCCCGCTGACGAGATCGCCGAGCTGATCGGACGGCTTACCGCCGAAATGTGGACGCTGCGCCAGATGTCGATGTCGACCGCGGCCAAGCTCGACGCGGGCGAGGATCCGATCGTTGAGGCGGCGATCGTCAAGGACCTCGGCAATGCCTACGAACAGGCGCTGCCGCGTCTGGTCCAGGCGGCGACCGATACGGATCTTGCGGGAAGCAGCGCGCTGTCCCAGCTGCTTGCCTATTACCTGCTGGCCGCGCCCAGCTTCTCGCTGCGCGGCGGTACGCCCGAAGTCCTGCGCGGGATCATTGCCAAGGGACTTGGGCTCCGGTGAGGAATCTGGGATGAGTGAAAACCGTCAACTTCTCGTCGAGATGGCCGAAGGACTGTTCGCCGATCTCGCCACAGCATCGTTCGAGGACGCTGCGCCCCGACTTGCCGAAGCGGGTTTCGCCACGCTGCTAATTCCTGCCGACCAAGGCGGGTTCGGCGGCGATTGGGGCGACGTCCTGGCGGTGCTGCGCCTTGCGGGCCTCAACGCCGTGGCCGCGCCGGTCGCGGAACCGATTATCGCCCACGCCTTGCTGGCGCAGGCGGGAATCGCCGCGCCCGAAGGGCTGGTGACGTTCGTCGCCGCGAATGGTCGCGCCCCCTTTGGTCGCCATGCCGATGCGGTCGTCATGGTGCGCGACGGCACGCTGTCGCTTTACGCCAACGGCGCCTTCGCGGTCGAGGAAGGGGCTTCGCTGGCCGGAGAGCCGTCCGACCTGATCAAGCTTGCGGGTGAGCCGACGGCCACCGCACCTTGCGCCGCCAATCTCGACGGGCTGGGCGCTTTCGCGCGGTTGGCGCAGGCGTCAGGCGCGATGGAAGCCGCGTTCACGCTCGCGATCGACCACGTCAACACGCGCGTCCAATTCGGCCGCACGCTAGCGAAGTTCCAGGCTGTGCAGCAGGCGCTGGCGGAGTTTTCCGAGGAAGCTGCCGCCGTTGATGCCGCTGCCGCCGCCTGCGCCGCGGCACTCGATGCCGGGGATGCAGAATTCGAGATTGCCGCGGGCAAGTATCGTCTTGGCCTTGCTGTCGATCGTGCTGTGCCGATCGCGCATCGCGTCCATGGTGCGATCGGCTTTACCATCGAATACGCCCTCAACCGCTACACCCGCCGCCTGATGCACTGGCGCAGCGAATTCGGCAGTGACGCGCATTGGGCGCGCGTGTTGGGGCGCAAGGCCGCAGGGCTGGGTGGCCATGGCCTCTGGCGCGAAGTGGCTGCACGGACCGACCGCCTGATCGCCTGAGTGAAATATCGCCTCATGGGTGCTTGACCATCGCCATCGATCCTGTTTAATCGCTCAATTAAACAGATCCTGTCGAGAGGAGTCGAGTACCATGGCAACCGCCTATATCGTTGACGCAGTGCGCACCGCCGGTGGACGGCGCGGCGGTCGTCTTGCCGGCGTTCACCCCGTCGACCTTGCCGCAACCACGATCGACGCGCTTGTCGTGCGCAGTGGCATCGATCCGGCTGCCGTCGAAGACGTCATCATGGGCTGCGTCAGCCAGGGCGGCGAACAGGCCCAGCAGGTCGGCCGCATGGCCGTGCTCGCTTCCAAGGTTCTGCCGGAATCGGTCCCGGCCGTGACCATCGACCGCCAGTGCGGTTCCTCGCAGCAGGCGATCCATTTCGCCGCGCAGGCGGTGATGAGCGGCACGCAGGATGTGGTGATTGCCGCAGGCATCGAGAGCATGAGCCGCGTTCCGATGGGTTCGACCGCCATCCTCTACATGAAGGAGGGTCTTGGCACCTATCGTTCGCCGGGCATCGTCGAGCGCTACGGTGAAGCCGGCTGGACGCAGTTCGCGGGTGCCGAAGCCATCGCCAACAAGCATGGCTTCTCCAAGGAGATGATGGACCAGTTCGCGTTCGAGAGCCACCAGAAGGCCAAGGCGGCGACCGAGTCCGGCGCCTTCAAGAATGAGATCGTGCCGATCGACATCGAAACGCCGGAGGGTGCCGCACAGCACACCGTCGACGAAGGCATCCGCATGGACGCGACGATTGAAGGCATTGCCGGCGTCAAGCTGCTGAGCCCCGATGGCAAGCTGACGGCCGCGACCTCGAGCCAGATTTGCGACGGTGCATCGGCTGCCCTGATCGTTTCGGAAGAGGCGCTCAAGAAGTACAACCTGACCCCGCTTGCCCGCATCCACACGCTGGCCGTGACCGCCGGCGATCCGGTGATCATGCTCGAAGAGCCGCTGTTCGCCACCGACAAGGCGCTGGCGAAGGCTGGTCTCAAGATCAGCGACATCGACCTTTACGAAGTCAACGAGGCTTTCGCCTCGGTGCCGATGGCCTGGTTGAAGCATCACGATGCCGATCCCGCCAAGCTCAACGTCAATGGCGGTGCGATCGCGCTCGGCCACCCGCTCGGCGCTTCGGGCACCAAGCTGATGGCGACCCTGCTGCATGGCCTCAAGGCCCGTGGCGGCAAGTACGGGCTGCAGACGATGTGCGAAGGCGGCGGCGTCGCCAACGTGACCATCGTCGAGGCGCTCTGAGAAATTTCCCTGGGAGGATGATACCATGAAGCTCGACAATACCGTGTCCGCCGTCATTACCGGCGGCGCCTCCGGCCTTGGCGCCGCAACCGCCCGCGCGCTTGCTGCCAAGGGCGTGAAGGTCGCCCTGTTCGATCTGAACAAGGAAAAGGGCGAGGCCCTGGCGGCCGAACTCGGCGGCGTTTTCTGCGAAGTGAACGTGACCAGCGACGAAAGCGTCGATGCCGGCTTTGCGAAGTCGCGCGCTGCGATCGGCCAGGAGCGCATCCTGGTGAACTGCGCCGGTACCGGCAACGCGATCAAGACCGCCAGCCGGTCGAAGGAAGACGGCTCGATCAAGCACTTCCCGATCGACGCCTTCAACATGATCATCCAGATCAACCTGGTCGGCACGTTCCGTTGCATCGCCAAGTCGGCTGCGGGCATGATGACGCTCGATCCGGTGGGCGAATTCGGCGAGCGCGGCGCGATCGTGAACACCGCGTCGGTTGCCGCTGAGGATGGTCAGATGGGCCAGGCTTCGTACTCGGCGTCGAAGGCCGGCGTCGTCGGCATGACCTTGCCGATCGCCCGCGACCTGATGAGCGAAGGCATTCGCGTCAACACCATCCTGCCGGGCATCTTCAATACCCCGCTGCTGGCTGCGGCGCCCGACAACGTGAAGGCCGCGCTGGCCGCGTCGGTGCCGTTCCCCAAGCGCCTGGGCGATCCAGCGGAATACGCCAATCTCGCTCTCTGCATGATCGAGACCGGCTACTTCAACGGTGAAGACGTCCGCCTCGATGGTGCCATCCGCATGGCGCCGCGCTGATCGAAAGCTGAAATTGAAAGGGCCGGGGCACAAGAACCCCGGCCCTTTTTCCTTCCCCGGGAGAGATCCATGACCGAATACAAGCAGATCATCCTCGACATCGCCGATGGTGTCGCCACGCTGACCCTGAATCGCCCGGAGAAGATGAACGCCTTCACCGGCACGATGATGCTGGAAATGCAGGATGCCTTCGATCGCACCGACGCTGACGACAGCGTCAAGGCGGTGATCGTGACTGGTGCCGGCGACCGCGCGTTCTGCGCCGGGGCCGACCTCACGCCCGAGGACGGCAAGCATGTGTTTTCAAGCGGCGAGGCGGTCGAGGATCTGTCCGACCCGCGCGTGCGTGACGGCGGTGGTCTGCTGACACTGCGCCTCTACCAATCCAAGAAGCCGATCATCGGTGCGATCAATGGGGCTGCTGTCGGCGTCGGCGTCACCATGCAGCTGCCGATGGACATCCGCCTTGCTTCGACGAAGGCGCGCTTCGGTCTCGTGTTTGCGCGCCGCGGCATCGTGCCCGAAGCGGCGTCGAGCTGGTTCCTGCCGCGCATCGTCGGACTGCCCCAGGCGCTCGAGTGGTGCATGACCGGGCGCGTGTTCGATGCGGAGGAAGCACTGCGCGGCGGCCTCGTTCGCTCGGTGCACGAGCCTGAAGATCTGCTGCCTGCCGCCAATGCCTTGGCGCGCGAGATTGCCGACAACACCAGCTCCGTTTCCGTTGCGATGACGCGGGCGATGCTGTGGCACAATCCGCAATACGATCACCCGATGAAGGCGCATCGCGTCGACAGCCGCGCCATTTACACGCTCTCGCGCGGGGCAGATGCCAAGGAAGGTGTGGCCAGCTTCCTCGAAAAGCGCGCGCCCAACTACCCAGCACGTGTTTCTTCGGATATGCCCGCGTTCTATCCGTGGTGGGATGAACCGGGCTACGAGTGAGCGAGAACAGGTAGGAATGGGCGCAACAGGGGAAAGCAGCGACATCGTGGAGCAGCAAGGCGCGCGCGAGCTGTTGCTCGACACGGCTTCGTCGATCATGCGCGAAGGGGATCAGGTCGACATATCCTTGTCGGAGCTGTCCCTTCGCTCGGGTCTGAACTCCGCGTTGGTGAAGTACTATTTCGGGAACAAGGCGGGCCTTCTCAAGGCCTTGCTCGATCGCGACATGACCACCATCGTGAAGTCGGTCGATGCGCTCGTCGAGAAGGACAGCATGGACCCCGAGGTCAAGCTGCGTCGCCATATCGCGGCTTGCATCGATACCTACTACGCCTATCCCTACCTCAACCGCCTGCTGATGCGGCTTGTTCGCGACAGCGATGAATCCGAAGCGCAGCGGATCGCTGACAAATATCTGACGCCGCTGGGGCAGGCCTATGACAAGTTCATCGGGGCAGGCATCAAGAAGGGTGTTTTCCGTCAGATCGACCCGCAGCTGTTCTACTTCACTGTTACCGGCGCTGCGGACAGGTTCTTCTCGGCCCGGCTCGTGCTGCGGCATTGCTATGGCACGGACACGCTGACCGAAAACCTTCGCGACCGCTATCGCGAGCACACGGTCGACTTCATCATGGCCGGGATCCTTGCCCCCCCCGCGGCCTGAGCGAGGCTGGCGGATCGGTGTGATCGGCGGCTCAGGTGTCTATGACCTGGCCTTGCTCGAAGATACGCAGCGGATCGAGATAGCATCACCTTTCGGTGCACCGTCCGGTCCCGTGACGATCGGTACGATTGCTGGAGTTCGCTTCGCCTTCTTGCCACGCCATGGCGAAGGGCATCGCATTCCGCCTGAAGGCGTGAACTATCGCGCCAATATCGACGTGCTGAAGCGGTGCGGCGTGACCGATCTGATCGCGATATCGGCCATCGGCTCCCTGCGCGAAGAGTTCGCTCCGGGCAGCTTCGTTGCCGTTGATCAATTCATCGATCGCACGAGCGGCCGCGACGGCAGCTTTTTCGGCGAAGGTCTCGTCGCGCACGTTTCGCTCGCCGACCCGGTGTGTCCGCGGCTTTCGTCCCTTGCAGCCGACGCTGCACAGGCGGCTGGGGCAAAGGTGCATCGTGGTGGCTGCTATCTTGCCATGCAGGGGCCGCAGTTCTCGACCCGCGCCGAAAGCCGCATGTATCGCCAGTGGGGGGTAGATGTCATCGGCATGACCGGGATGCCCGAGGCGCGTCTCGCGCGGGAGGCGGAACTTCCATATGCGCTGCTCGGAATGGTGACCGATTACGACAGCTGGCGCGATGGCGAACATGTCGAAGTCGATCAGGTGGTGCAGGTGATGCATGCAAATGCAGCGCTCGCTCGCCGCACCGTGAACGAGCTTGCTCGCCTGCTTCCGCCCGAGCGCGCCGGGAGTCCGATCGACCATGCGCTCGACAATGCTATCATGACAGCGCCAGCCAAGCGCGACAGAGCTCTGATCAGCAGGCTTGACGCGATAGCTGGACGCTTGGCGCTGTAAAGAAAATTTCACTATGCCCGCATGATGGGCATTATCTAAAGGCGCAGGCAACGGTCGCTGTCACATTCTTTCACTTGCACCTCCGCTAGTTTCAGTGGATACCAAATGGCATGCCCGCATCCCAGACCCGCCTTGCAGACTTCGTCCCCTACCGAATGGCCATCACCTCGAATGCGGTGAGCGGTCTTATCGCAGGTGAATACCGCAACGAATTCGGGCTCAAGATTCCCGAATGGCGGATCATGGCCGTGCTTGGCGATGCAGGCCAACTGACGCAGCGGGATCTTGTCCGGTTCACCCTGATGGACAAGGTTGCCGTCAATCGTGCCTGCAAGGTGCTTGAAGACCGCGGGCTTATCCGCCGCAGCCCGAACGAGGCCGACGGCCGATCGCATCACCTCGAGCTGACCGAGGCAGGGCTCGACATGCATGGCAAGATCTGGCCCCAGGCGCTCGATATCTACGAAAAGATCTTTGCCGCGCTGTCCCCGCGCGAAATCGAGAAGTTGCGGGCTTTGCTCGACAAGTTGCGCGCTTCCGTCAGCGCGCTCGAAGGCGACGCCAAGTGAAGCTCGCATCCCTGCCGCAGGGCCGCGATGGGCGGCTGATCGTCGTTTCGAACGACCTCGCCTGGTATGCCGACGCCGATCATATCGTGCCGACGATGCAGAGCCTGCTCGATTCCTGGGATCGATACGCCCCGCTGCTGGAGGCGCTCGCAATCGAGCTCGAACATGGTGCCATCCCGCGCAAGCGCTTTCACGAGCGTGAAGCGGCGGCACCCTTGCCGCGCGCCTATCAGTGGGCCGATGGCAGTGCTTACGTCAATCACGTCGAACTGGTGCGCAAGGCCCGCGGTGCGGAGCTACCCGAAAGCTTCTGGTCCGATCCGTTGATGTACCAGGGCGGCAGCGATGACCTGCGTGGGGCCCGCGAACCGTTGGTCCTGCCCGACGAGGCATGGGGCGGTGATTTCGAAGCCGAGGTGGTGGTGGTGACCGGCGATGTCGATCGGGGAGCGAGCGCCGAAGCCGCGCTCGATGCCATTCGCCTGGTCGGCCTGGTCAACGACGTATCACTGCGCAACCTTATCCCGGGCGAACTGGCGAAGGGCTTCGGCTTCGTCCAGTCCAAGCCGGCGAGCCATTTTTCGCCGGTTTTCGTCACGCCGAACACATTGGGCGCGGCATTCCAGGGCGGGAAGCTCAACCATCGCCTGTCGATCGACCTCAACAGCCAGGCTTTCGGTCGGTTGCAGGCGGGCGAAGAGTGCACTTTCGACTTCGGCGTGCTGATCGCGCATCTTGCCAAGACGCGTCGTGTGGCGGCGGGCTCGATCATCGGCTCGGGCACCGTTTCCAACCGCGATCCCGACGGATCGCCTGGCCGTCCGGTCGGGGAAGGTGGGCGCGGTTATGCCTGCATCGCCGAGCAGCGCATGGTCGAGCAGATCCTGCACGGCGAAGCCCGCACGCCGTTCCTGCGTCATGGCGACGTCGTGCGGATCGAGGTGCGCGATGCTGCCGGACACAGCGTTTTCGGCGCGATCGAACAGACCGTCGTTCCGGCCTGAGAGGAGGGCGGGGCGCCGAGACGCGCCGCCGCCTGACTTATTTCGACCCAAAGGCCCCGTTGCCGCCAAGGCTGTCGGCGATCGAGCACGACGCCGGGCCGAGAATGACGATGAACAGCGTCGGCAGGATGAACAGGATCAGCGGAACGGTCATGATCGCGGGAAGGCGTGCCGCCTTTTCTTCGGCGCGCATCATGCGTTCATTGCGGAATTCGGCCGAAAGCACGCGCAGTGCCGACGCAAGCGGCGTGCCGTAGCGCTCGGTCTGGATCATCGTCGTGACGACGCCCTTCACCGATTCGAGATCAACCCGGTAGGCAAGGTTCTCGAAGGCCTGGCGGCGTTCCGTCAGGAACGAGAGTTCGATGGCGGTAAGCGCGAATTCGTCGCCGAGTTCAGGATAGGCACGCCCGAGTTCGCGGGCCACGCGGCTGAACGCCGCGTCGACCGTCAGGCCGGCCTCTGCGCAGATCACCAGCAGGTCTAGCGCGTCCGGCAGGCCCTTGCGAATGGCAGCCGTGCGCTTTGTTACCATGTTGCTGACGAAAAGGTCGGGGCCCTTGTAGCCACCGATCACCAATACTGCAAAAGCGGCAAAGCGCTTGAACGAGCCCCATTCGGGGAAGTGGTTCATCAGATAGACCACGATAAGCGCGATCCCGCCAAGCACGATCGGCCCGATCATGCGGCCAAGAATAACCGCGACGGCCCATTCCTTCTTGCGGATGCCCGCCTGCGCAAGCCGCTGCTGGACGACCTTCACCTGGCTGTCCTGCAGAACTTTCAGCGATTCCAGGAAGCTGCGGATCGAATCCGTGGTCTGGTTGCGACGGACGATGCTGGCACGCTTGCGCGCATTGGCCGTCATGATGCCCGACTTGAGCTGCTCGCGTCGTTCGTTGAGCGCCTTGACCCGCTTGGACATCGGATCGCGCACGGTGATCGCAGCGTAGATCGCGAGCATCACGGCAAGGGCAGCGATCCCGGCAAGGATCGAGCCGACGGCAATGACGTTGAAGCCGAGAAGGGTGGGGCCGTGCGGTGTCGTAAGCATGGGTCTTGCCGTCTTCCCGTCAGATCTCGAAGTTGACCATCTTGGCCATGATGAAGGCGCCGATGCCGAGCCAGACGAAGCCGCCAATGCCCGTCACGATCAGGCGCTGATCCAGCCAGAACTTTTCCATGTACGTCGGGTTGATTGAGTAGATCAGACCGAACACGATGAAGGGCAGCGCACCGACGATGTAGGCCGAGGCCTTGGATTCCGAGCTCATGGCGCGGATCTTGAGCTTCATCTGCGCGCGCTTGCGCAGCACGTCGGCGAGGTTCGCCAGCGTTTCAGCAAGGTTGCCGCCGGTTTCCCGCTGGATCGCGAGCGTGATGCAGAAGAAGCTGAACTCGGGCATGTCGAGCCGGTCCGCCGTTTCCTGAAGCGCCTGCTCCATTGTCCGGCCGACCCTGATGCGGTCGGTAATCATCTTGAACTCTTCGCCCACAGGGCCGGGAACTTCCGTGGCAACCAGGCCCAGCGTCTCGCTGATCGGCAGGCCCGAGCGAAGGCCGCGGACGAGCAGTTCCAACGCATCGGGAAAACGCACCACGAAGTTGTTGACGCGGCGGCTGATCGCGCGGCCCACCACCAGGTGGGGCAGACCGGCACCGATGAACACGCCTCCGCCCAGCGCAAGCAGGGGAGCCGAGGTCTTGAGATAGAGCAGCACCATGACCACCAGGCCAAGGCCGCCGGAGACGTAAAGGTACTGGCTCAGCGTCCAGCTGCGACCTGTCTTGTGCAGCCGCATCTCGAGCGCTTCGAGCCGCGAACTGCTTCCCGCAGGCCGATAGGCCTTTGGCTTTCGAGCGGCGACGGCCTTGCGATACTGCGCCTCGACCTTGTCGACCGCGTTGTCCGAATGCCGAAAGCGCACCGCCTGGAGCCGGCGCGAGCTTTCCTTGGTCGCCGATGGCCCGCTGAAGGCGGCGTAGCTCAGCACCAGGACCGCCATGATCCCGATCGACATGATGAGCAATTGGGCGATGTTCATCGCGTTATCCTGCCTCGCTGACCGCGTGTTCGTTGACCATGACCGTCGCTGGAATGGCTCAGGCCGAGGCCTTGGCCTTGGAGCCGAGCATCTTCTTGAAATCGATCAAGCCGAGGAGCGAACCGCCAGCAGCCTTGCGGGCCGGCTTTTCCGCTTCGCCCTTTTCGTCCTGCAGCGCCATGATCGCATCGCCGAGTTCGCGCACTGCGATACCCGCCTTCGTCCCGCGGTTGGCGGCAACGAAGGTCTGACCAAGCTTGGCGGCGTTGGCCGCCGCCTTGACGTCGTAAGGCACGACGATGTTGATCTTGCGTTCGATCGAGCCTTCGAAGTCTGCCCTGCTGATCTCTCCGACGCCGGCGTGCACCTTGTTGGCGACCACCACCGTCTGCGCGTGGGCGGCATTGGTCTTGAGCCACGACAGCACGCGGATCGCGTCGCGCGCGCCGGCAAGCGTCAGTTCGGTAGCCACGACGACCACGTTCACATCGGCGAGCAGGTGCGGGAAGTTTATCAGCATGTTCCGCGGCAGGTCGATGACCGTCATCTCGAAGGCATGGCGGAACTCTTCCTCAAGCTGCACGAACGCGCTGCCATCGGTCATCAGCGGGGCGCTGATGGGGGCTTCGGCCGAAAGGATCGCCAGATTGTCGTTCGCACGGATCATCGCCCGTTCGATGAACAGGCCATCGATGCGGCTGGGGTTGTCGATCGCGTCGGTCAGGCCGCGACCGGGCTCGAGATCGAGCGTCAGCGCGCCGGTGCCGAAATGGACGTCGAGATCGAGCAGCGCGGTCGGAAGCTTGTGATCGGCGCTGAACAGCCAGGCGATCGAGGTCGCCAGAGTCGAGGCGCCAACTCCGCCACGCGTTCCGACTATCGCGGTCGAGATGTGGCGCTTGGCAGTGGCTGCATCATGGCTCTTGGGCGCAGCGAAGATCGCCTGCGCCTGGACCAGTGCATCGCGCACCTGTCCCGGCGACAGCGGCTTCAGCAGATAATCCTGAATGCCCGAGGCGATGAGATCGCGGTAGAGACGGACGTCGTTGACCTGGCCCACCGCGATCACGACGGTACCGGGCTCGCAAACTTCAGCCAGCGCGTTGATGTCGTTCAGCGGATCGCCGCTTTCCGACAGGTCCACCATCAGGATAGCAGGGCTCGCGCTGATCGACAGCGACTGCACCGCGTTGCGCAGACCACCCTTGGCGCACTTTTCGGGCTGCCAGCCCATGTCGACGGCGACGGGACGCAGCACGTCGAGCGCTGCATCGTCGCACATGAACGCGGCAAAGGTATCGCGATTGCCGTTTTTCCAGGTGCTGCTCATCGATCAGTTACCCCCGCCGGACTTAGTGGACGTTTCCTTGAGCCCGGACTTCCCCGTCGGCTCCATCGAGCGATAGCTTTCGATCGCCTTGCTCGAGCTCATCACCACCGTCTCGCCGCGGGTCCGGGCGCCGTGGACAAGGTCCTCCTTGTTGGCGACCATGGCGGCGAGGTTGCCGTTGATGGCGCACCCGTAGTTCTTGGAGGTGGCGTTACCAATGTTGGCATCCGACTTGGCCGACCAGTCGGGGCAGCCGGGCACCGAGGCTATGGTGCGCGTGACGACCACGCGCACGGTGCCGGGGTACAGTTCGCCCTGGGTTACCGGTGCTGTCGGGGCAAGAGTGATGCCGAAGCGGCCCGCCACGTTCTCGATTGCGTTTCGCACATCGGGCGATTCGTTGGGATCGTCGATGGCGACCTTGTCTCCGTAGGCAAGGTCCATGGTCTCGAACCAGCCCGCCAGGCGGCGCTGCTCGGCAGGGGAGACACCCTGACCGGCATCGGTCGCGAGATCGATGGTGTAGCTGTCACGCTGCACCACCGGCTGGTGGACGCTGTCGAGCGCGGCATTGGTCGGCATTCCGGCGCATCCGCCAAGGGCGAGAGCGAGCGAAACCGCGGCAAGGCTCGCGAATGTGCGGAAGCTGGAAGGCTTGATGGTGGACATCTCGGGTTTCCTTCTCACTTCAGGTTGAAGCCGGGGGCGGCAGCTGCGGACTTCTTGTCCTTGGAACGCGGCGCCGCGCCGGTCTGGCGATCATCGGCTGGGGCAACCTCGGCCGGGCGATCGAGCGCGCCGACCTTCGGGGCAGGCTGGACCGATCCGGGCTTTTCGCTCGGCTTGTGGCGGTCGCCACCGGTCACCCCGTTGTTCTCCATGTTGCCGAGGAGCTGGCTCACGGCATCGGCCGCACGGAAGCCGTCGGTCGGAAGCTTGATGTCGTTGGCATCGACCGGGTGCACCAGATATGGCGTCACCACGATCACCAGTTCGGTCTCGCCCTTCTTGAACGCGGTCGAGCGGAACAGCGAGCCTAGAATCGGCAGGTCGCCGGCACCGGGCAGCTTGGTGATGCTGTTCTGATTGCCGTTGCGCATCAGGCCGGCAATCATGAAGCTCTGGCCCGATCCCAGTTCGATCGTCGTCTCGGCGCGCCGGATGGTGAGCGCCGGGATCGAATACCCGTTGAGCGTCACGGCACCGTCGGACGAGAGTTCTGACACTTCCGGGCGGACGCGAATGGAAATGCGTCCGTCTGCAAGCACGGTCGGGGTGTAGGACAGGCTGACGCCGTACTTCTTGTATTCCACCGAGGTGGCGCCAAGGCCCTGGCTGATCGGAATGGGATATTCGCCGCCTGCAAGGAAGTCGGCGGTTTCGCCCGAAAGCGCGGTGAGGTTGGGTTCCGACAACGTGGTCACCAGCCCGATGGTCTCACCCGCATCGAGCGCGCCCAGCAGGTCGAGGCCGAAAAGCTTGCCCTGCCCGACGAGCGTCGTTGCTCCGGTCAGCGCGCTGACGGCGGTGCCCGACTTCTGGACAAGACCGAGAGGATTGTTCGCGGTCACTGCAGTCGGGTCGGTGGTGTAGCCCGTCACCGAATTGCCGACGCCAAGCGGCAGGTTGGGATCGTTGGTCACCGTCGACGCCCAGCCCGAGCGGCCCTGTCCGATGCCGAACTTGAAGCCGCTGGAGCTGTCGATGCTCGTCCAGTTCATGCCGAGATTGCGGACGAGGGTACGGCTCACTTCGGCAAACTTGACGTGAAGGCTGACCTGCAGTGGCGTGGCCATCTTTAGGCGGCTGATCACGTTGGTCTTTTCGCCGACGAAGGCCTTCACGAGCCGTTCGGCTTCCGCAGCGTCTTCCGGCGCGCCAACAGTGCCCGTCAGCAGGACGGTGTTGTTCATCGTCGAGGTGGCGATGCGCGCTTCGGGCATGGCGAGGTGAAGCATCTGGTCGATGCTGTCGAGATTGGTACCCACCCGCACGTTGGCCGACCAGATCACCGCGCCAGCCGAGTTGCTGGCATAGACAGTCGTCTCGCCGCCGGCCTTGCCGAAGACATAAAGCTGGTTGGATGCCTTCACCTGGACATCGGCGATGGCGTCGTTGGCGACGAACACATCGGCCATCTTGCCCGGCAGCGTCACCAGCTCACCGCGACCGATGGACAGCGCCAGCGATCGGGCCGGAGCGGTAACGCTCTGGGCGTGCGCCGCTTCGAGCACCGGGGTGGCAAGCATGCCAGCCATCATCGTGGCGCCCAGCAGCATGGACAGGGTAGGGGACTTCATCGTCTTGCCTTTCACAACCGTGCGGCGATTGTTCGTGTCGATCCGGCGGCGCATCACTTGCTCCCCACCGAGACCGTTTCGACTTCCTTGCCGCGGGTCACGCGGACGATCGGGCCGCGAGCCATCATCACACCACCGGCAGGCGGCGCCATCTGAGGCATGGGCGAGGCAGGCGCGGCAACCGGGGTGGGGCGCTGCATGGAGTCGAAATCCGAGCGACCCGAAGCCTTGCGCTGGAAGCGGGAGACGTCTCCACCGGTGACGAAGGTCGTGCCACCTTCACGCGGCTTGTTGAGAGCGGTCTTGAGCAGCGCTTCTTCCTGCTCCTTGGTCGCACCGGCGGGCAGCTTCACGGCGCCCGAGGCAATCGCCTGGTCGAGCTCGGTCGACGTGTCGGCCAGCGAGCGGAGCGAAAGGCTGATCGTACCGATGGTCTGCGCGACGGCGATTTCCTCGGCGATCTTGGGCGTCACTTCGAGCGTGACGGTGCTGAACTGGCGAACCTGGGTCTTGCCGTCGACGGTTTCCTGGTCGGTAGACTGGTCGGTCGCAAGGACGCGCAGGTTGCGCAGGATCGTTTCCGCCGCCTTCAGCGCCATGGCATCGTCGCCCCCCTTGACCGTTTGGGTCAGGACCAGGTCGATATGATCGCCCGGGAAGACGAAGCCGGCAACACCGGTGCGGGCGCTGACCGGAATGGTCACGGCGCGCATGCCCGGCCCGAGAGCGGCGGCAAGGAAGCCGCGGTCGCCAGGCGCAACAAGCGACCCTTGCGTGATGGGTTCGCCCGCCGTGATCGGATGACGGACGACGGTTCCGAGCATCTTGCTCATGTCCGCCTCGCCCTCGACGAAGTAGGCGTCCTGAACCATGTCCTTGGGCCAGGGCTGATAGCCGATCGAGTCCGCGGTGATGATCGTGCCGACCGGCAGGGCGCGCTGGGCTACCAGCACCTTGGGGCCTTCGGGCACCTTTGCTGCGGCCTCTGCTTGCGGCGTGGTCGCGCCGGAAAACAGGCTCCTGGCGGCGAAGGCCGTGCCGATCGCAACGATCAGCGCCCCCACCAGCAGCAAAAGCTTCTTCTTGTCCATGCTACGATCTCGCCCTGTTGAATGGTGTCGAACGAATTCGATTGGCCGGCATCAATCGACCAAAATGGTTAATATTTATTGTTGGAAACCCGCAGCGCGGAAGGCGGCGGTCAGCTGGGGGCTCAGCGCCCACAGTCCGGCGCCGGCAATGGCCACGCCGTAAGGAATCTTGATCTTGTCGCGCTGGCGACGGGTGATGTACCACATGCCCAGCACGATGGTCAGAACGCCGCCGGCGATGGACATCACCAGCAGCATCTTCAGAAACAATTGCGCCGGCAGCCAGAGCGCGAGCGCGGTCAGCAGCTTCACGTCGCCGCCCCCCATGGCCTTGATCGCGAACAGTCCTGCCAGAACGATAAAAGCGGCAACCGCCACGCCGATCTGCATGGCAACGTCTGGCCACAGCGACAGTCCCTGCGCCCACCAGTAAAGTGGCGCCGCCAACGCGATCGCCGCGTTGAGCCAGTTGTCGATCTGGCGCCGCTTCAGGTCGGTGAAGGCCGCAGTCAGGAGCGCGATTGCCAGCGCTGCGACCAGTGCGTAGACGAGGGTGGTTTCCTGCATGACCGTAGTCATACCGGACAATCACTTACCAAACGGTAACCAAGATCGGCCGCAGAAAACGGCGCATAATGCGCCTCCTTCGTGGCAATTGGGCAGCAGGTGAAGGTGCGGAGCAAGGGCATGACGATGGCTTTCGACCGGCGCGGCATCCCTTCGGCCGCACACGAAACGACGTGGGCGGCGCGCGATGGGCATCCGATTCGCCGCATCGACTGGCCCATGCCGGCAAGCCACCCTGATGGTGTAAGGGGCTCGCTGCTGTTCCTTCCCGGACGCGCTGACTTTTATGAAAAATATCTGGAAACACTGGCTTACTGGGCCGATCAGGGTTGGCACGTAACCGCCGCCGACTGGCGCGGCCAGGCGGGCTCCGGCCGCTTCTCGCCGAACCCGATGGCCGGGCACGTGACCGACTTCTCGATCTGGATCGACGATCTCGCCGCGTTGTGGGGCGAATGGACTGCCACGGCCCCCGGACCCCACGTCCTGGTCGGACATTCGATGGGCGGTCATCTCGTGCTGCGCGCTTTGGCGGAACGGATGGTCGATCCGGCCGCGGTGGTGCTCAGCGCACCGATGCTCGGATTCGTCACCCCGATTCCCAGGTTCGTCCAGCACGCTGTCGCTCGCCTGATGTGCCACATTGGCGATCCATCGCGCCTGGCCTGGAAAACGAGCGAGAAGCCGGGTGAGAAGCTTGCGACGCGAGCCGCACTGCTTACGCACGATGTCGAGCGCTATGCCGACGAGCTCTGGTGGAAGCAGGCCCGTCCCGAACTTGCGATGGGTCCGGCAACCTGGGGCTGGGTCGAGCGTGCCGCGCAGTCGGTTGCAGTGCTGAATCAACCGGGGCTGTTGGAAGCCGTGACCGCACCTGTCCTGCTTCTGGCTGCCCGGCACGACAGGCTTGTGGCCTGCAAGGCGATTGAGCGGGCCTCGTCCCGGCTTCCGCATGCCGAACTGCATGTCTGGGGAACGGAAGCACGGCACGAACTGCTGCGCGAGGTCGATCCCGTGCGCGACCGTGTGCTCAAGATCATCGACGACTTCCTTGACCGGAGCGCGCCCCCGCCGCAGGGGTGATCGCAGGTATGGACGAAGTTTTCGACGTGGCGATCATCGGTGCTGGCATGGCCGGCGCCAGCCTGGCGGCGGAATGCGCGCCCCATGCGCGCGTCCTGCTGGTCGAGGCGGAGGATACGCCGGGCTACCATACCACAGGACGATCCGCAGCGTTCTGGGAAGAAGCCTACGGCGGCCCCGGCGTTCTACCTCTTACCGAGGCTTCGGGGCGCTTTTTGCGCGATGGAGGTTATCTCAGCCCGCGTGGGGCGCTCAACATCGGGCGAGAGGTCGACCGGGCAAAGGTCGAAGGTTTCGTCGATACGTTCGCGAAGCACGGCGTCACCGTGGAGTTGCTTGGCCGTGCGGCGCTCGCGGATCGCGTGCCCGGCCTGCGCCAAGACTGGACGTGTGCTGCGTGGGAGCCCGATTGCGCCGACATCGACGTTGCCGGCCTGCACCAGCACTATCTCGCCATGGCGAACCGGACCGGCACTGTCTTGCGAGTCCGTGCACGCGTGGAGCACCTGGAACGGGTCGCTGGCGACTGGCGCTTGCGGTGGCGCGATGGCGAGGCGCGAGCGAGCTTGGTGGTTAACGCTGCCGGCGCGTGGGCAGACGGCCTGGCCGAGCTTGCCGGCGCTCGTCCAATCGGTATCCGCCCGCTGCGGCGCACCGTCGTCCAGTTGCGGACGTCACCGGTCCCGCCGGCAGACCTGCCCTTGACCCTTGGGATCAACGAGGACTTCTACTTCAAGCCGCAGGGCGACCGCCTCTGGCTCTCTCCCCACGACGAAACGCCCGATATTGCGCGTGACGCCGCGCCGGAGGAGCTCGACGTTGCCGTCGCGATCGATCGCATGGAGCAGGTCGTCGACTGGAAGGTCGATGCGCTGGAGCGTCGCTGGGCTGGCTTGCGCAGCTTTGCGCCCGATCGCCTGCCCGTTTACGGTTTCGATTCACAAGCTGCGGGCTTCTTCTGGTTCGCTGGCCAGGGCGGGTTCGGTATCCAGACGGCACCGGCCGCGGCCCGCCTGGGTGCGCAGCTTTTGCTGGGGCTTGGGGCGGATGCGCTGACCGAACGCATCAACGCGAAGACCTACGATCCGGATCGTTTCCTTCGGTGAAAACCGCGCGACATGGTGCTAGTTTCGCTGCCTGACGCCGACACAGGAGGGTAGCCATGGCACATCGTTTCGAGATCAGGAAGAACAAGGCCGGTGAATTCGTGGCCTATTTCTGTCACAATGCCGAGACGATCTTCTGGACGGAGGGTTATGCGAGCAAGGCCAGCGCGAAGAATGCGATCGAATCCATTCTGAAGAACGGGCCGAGCGCAGAAGTGGTCGATACCACTGCCGCCTGATCCGCTGCGGCATCACTCCGACAGCTCGTTATAAGAATGTGACATCGGGTGGGCGCGGCTTCGGCGGCGCCCACCTGTTACGCTGCGATCGCGGCGTCGCTGGCCAGCTTGTCGACCCGTTCGTTTTCGGGGTGGCCATCGTGGCCTTTTACCCACACCCATTCGATCTGGTGCGGCCTCGCCGCTGCGACGAGCGCCCGCCACAGGTCCTCGTTCTTCACCGGCTTGTTGTCGGCGGTCTTCCAGCCTTTCTTCTGCCAGCCGAAAACCCACTTGGTTATCCCGTCGAGCACGTACTTGCTGTCGGTATGAAGGGTGACCTTGCAAGGCTGCTTCAGCGCCTCGAGCGCCTTGATCGCCCCCATCAGTTCCATCCGGTTGTTGGTCGTCTCGCGTTCGGAGCCGGCCATTTCCCGTTCGTGTTCGCCCATGCGCAACAGCGCGCCCCAGCCACCCTTGCCGGGATTGCCCTTGCACGCGCCGTCGGTGAAGATTTCGACATGCTTCATGCGGCGAACACTTCCGGTCCAAACACCTCGGGATGATCCCGATAGAATTCCAGACGGCGCGCGAAGGCCATTGGGTCCTTCTTGGTCACCAGCGCATCGGCTGGGGTGTTGAGCCAGTCATAGGCACGGCTCATGGCAAAACGCATTGCGGCGCCCTGCGCGAGCCGGGGCAGCGCCGCCAGCTCGGCCGCGGAAAGTGGACGACGGTCGCGGTAGCCTTCGAGCAGCGCTTGCGACAGGTCGGGCCGGAAGCTGGTGCCGCTTGCATCGAAGCACCACGCGGCGTGGGTCACGGCCACGTCATAGGCGGTCGTGTCGTTGCAGGCGAAGTAGAAGTCGATCAGGCCGGTGACCGTGCTGCCGAGCATCAGCACATTGTCGGGAAAAAGGTCGGCATGGATGACCGACGCCGGCAGCCCAGCCGGCCAGTCGTGTTCAAGCCGCGGCAGGTTTTCGGCAACTATGCGGGCAAGCTCGGGAGAGATCTCGGCAAGGCCATCGACGCCACAGGCGTCAGCGAGCCGCCGCCATTCGGCAACGCCCATGCCATTCGCGCGCACGCCCCGAAAGGAGGCCGCCGCCTCGTGCATCTGCGCCAGTGATTGACCCACGGCGCGCGCCTGCGCGGCAGTGGGTTCCGAAACCGAAACCCCCGGCAAATACTCGATCAGTGCGAGCGCTTTCAGTTCCCCCGCCGCGTTGGGGCGTTCGAGGTAAAGCCTTCCATCGCGCGAATGGATCGTGCGCGGCACTGGACAACCCTGCGCGGCAAGGTGGTCGAGCAGCGACAGGAAATAGGGTAATTCACCGATATCGATGCGGAATTCGTACATCGTAAGGATGAAGCGGGCGCCACGGCCATCCTGCCCCGTGGTTTCGATCAGCCAGTTGCTGTTCGACACGCCCTCGGCGATGCCCTTGGCCGAAACCAGAGTACCGACATCGAATTCGGCGATCAGCGCCGCCATGTCTTCGGCGCCGAGATGCGTATAGACTGCCACGGTGACGACTTCAGCCGACGAGCTGGCGCGGCAGCTTGAACACCATGTGCTCCTCTGCACTCACGATGGTTTCCTCGGACACCGAGCGCCAATCGCGCAGTCGTTCGACGACCTCTCGCACCAGCAACTCGGGCGCCGAAGCGCCTGCCGTCAGACCCAGCGTCTCGACACCATCCAGCCATTCGGGCTGGATTTCCGCGGCGCGCTGGATCAATCGCGACCGCGCCCCTTCGCGTTCTGCCACTTCGACCAGCCGCACGGAGTTGGAACTGTTGGGCGCTCCGATCACCAGCACCAGCTGACAGCGCGAGGCGATCGCCTTGACGGCTGCCTGGCGGTTTGACGTTGCATAGCAGATGTCTTCGGCGCGCGGGCCGACGATCTGCGGAAAGCGCGCCTTGAGCGCATCGACGATCGCGGCGGTGTCATCGACCGACAGCGTCGTCTGGGTCAGGAAGGCGAGGTGGGCGTCGTCCGCGAAGTTCAGATTTTCGACGTCGTCGACCGTCTCAACCAGCGTCATCGCGCCCTCAGGCACCTGGCCCATCGTACCGATCACTTCGGGATGCCCCTTGTGGCCGATAAACAGGATGTGCTTGCCTGCTTCTACCTTGCGCTCTGCCTGACGGTGCACCTTGCTCACCAGCGGGCAGGTTGCGTCGAGCCAGTCGAGCCCGCGCGCGGTCGCCTCTGCTGGCACGACCTTGGGTACGCCGTGGGCCGAAAATACCACCGGCACGCCGTCCGGTACCTGCTCCAGTTCCTCGACGAAGATCGCGCCCTTCGCCTTCAGGCTGTCCACGACGAACTTGTTGTGCACGATTTCGTGCCGGACATAGACCGGAGCGCCATACCGCTCGATGGCGCGCTCGACGATCTCGATGGCCCGATCGACCCCGGCGCAAAACCCTCGCGGGGCGGCGATCAGAAGCTGCAGGGGAGCCTTCGCGGCAGTCTCGTCTGGAAAGGTGGCGTTCATCGCCGCCCCCTTAGCAGCGGTAGCGCTTCGACGGTAGCCCGTCCGCCTCGCCTTGTCGCGAACCGGCCGCGTCCGGTTGCGCCATTGCCGAAGCGGGTCGGGCTGGCTAGAGGTGGCCCAAAGCCGATCGCCCGATTGACAGGAACTTGCCTCAATGATCTTCAGCACCCGCCGCCCCGCCACGTTCGGCGCCGTCCTTGGCGTCTCCCTTGGCGTCCTGGCGCTGGCTGGCTGTGCCAAGAACAAGGGCGAGCTGGTCGTCGACGACAGCATTGGCGTGACCGCGCTGCGCAGCCCGTGCCCGGTTGTCGCGATCCCGGAAATGACCGGTGACATCACGCTGTTCAATGCGCCCGGACGGACTGATTCGGGGGCGATCGATGTGGTGGCGTCGATCACCAACCTTCGCAGCACGTGCGACGATGCGACCAATGGCGCGAAGCTGACGTCGAACGCCACCTTCGACGTCGTCGCTCGCCGGACCGACACGCGCGGTGCGCGCCATGTCGACATCCCCTATTTCAGCGTGGTGATGCGCGGTGGTACGCAGGTTCTGGCCAAGCGCGTTGGGACGATCGGTATCGACTTTGCCGACGGTCAGGAGCGTGCGAGCGCTCGCGGCAGTGCCAGCTCGTCTGTGGACCGTGCCGAGGCAACCCTTCCGCGCGAAGTGCGCGATCGCCTCAACAAGAAGCGCAAGCCCGGAGACGCTGACGCGGCGACCGACCCTCTCGCTCAGCCCGATGTTAAGGCGGCGCTTGCCAAGGCGAGCTTCGAACTGCTCGTCGGTTTCCAGCTGACCAACGATCAACTCGCCTACAACGCTACCCGCTAACCCAGCCGGTAGCGCTTTCGTGCAAGGTCCGCTAACGGGCCTGCCATGATTGATCAGACGACGCCCGACCAGACCCAGCCCGTGTTCGCCCAGGTCGCGAACGTGATCGATGCCGCGCTGGATGCGCTGACCGCCGCTGGTATGCTTCGAGCGGGCCTTCCGCGCGGCGCAGTGACGTGCGAACCGCCGCGCGATGCGAGCCATGGCGACATGGCGACGAACGCGGCGATGGTGCTCGCCAAGCCTGCCGGCACCAATCCGCGCGCGCTTGCCGCTGCGCTGGTGGAGGAACTGGTTAAGGATCCGCGCATCGCTTCGGCAGAGATCGCGGGCCCCGGGTTCATCAACGTGCGTCTGGCCGTCGATGCCTGGCTTGCCGAGCTTGCGCTGATTGCGCGGGCCAAGGGCGATTATGGTCGTTCGGCGGTCGGCGGCGGTACGACGGTGAACGTCGAATACGTTTCAGCCAATCCCACCGGGCCGATGCACATGGGCCACTGTCGTGGCGCGGTGGTCGGCGATGCTTTGGCGGCCTTGCTTGAATTTGCCGGTCACAAGGTCATCAAGGAATACTACGTCAACGACGCCGGCGCGCAGGTCGACGTGCTCGCCCGCTCGGCCCACGTCCGCTATCGCGAGGCGCTGGGCGAAGACGTTGGCGCTATCCCTGAAGGGCTTTACCCTGGCGACTATCTCGTTCCCGTGGGCCAGGCGCTCGCGGCCGAGTTCGGCGATCGCTATGCCACTGCGCCCGAGAGCGAATGGCTGCTGCTGTTCCGCGCGAAGGCGGTTTCCGCGATGCTCGACATGATCCGTGCGGACCTCGCGCTGCTCGGCATCCACCATGACCTGTTCAGTTCCGAGGCCGAACTGCAGGCTTCGGGCAAGGTCGATGCCGCCGAAGCGTGGCTGCGCGCGCACGATCTGGTCTATGATGGCATTCTCGAAGCACCCAAGGGCAAGACGCCCGAAGACTGGGAGCCTGTCGAACTGCCGCTGTTCCGCTCGACGAAGTTTGGTGACGACCAGGATCGTCCGATCAAGAAGTCGAACGGCGCCTGGACCTACTTCGGCGCCGACCTCGCCTACCACTTTCAGAAGGCGCAGAACGCCGATGCTCTGGTCGATATCTGGGGCGCCGACCATGCAGGTACGGTCAAGCGGATCAAGGCTGCGGTAGCGGCTCTCACCAGCGCCGAAGGTCAGCAGCCGAAGCCGTTCGAGATCAAGCTCGTGCAGATGGTCGCCCTGCTCAAGGGTGGGCAGCCGTTCAAGATGTCGAAGCGTGCCGGCAACTTCGTCACGCTTGCCGACGTGGTCGAGATGGTGGGCAAGGACGTGGTGCGTTTCACCATGCTGACCCGCAAGCCCGACGCGCAGATGGACTTCGATTTCGACAAGGTGGTCGAAGCTTCGAAGGACAACCCCGTCTTCTACGTGCAGTATTGCCACGCCCGCATCTGCTCTACGCTGCGCAAGGCATCGGCCGAAGGGTTTGCACCAGCCGGCGAAAACCTTGCACTGCTGGGCGAAGAAGAGCTCGGGCTGATCAAGCTGGCCGCACAATTCCCGCGCGTCGTCGAAGGTGCGGCGGCCGCGCGCGAACCGCATCGCGTGGCCTTTTTCCTCCACGATCTTGCCGCCGCGTTCCACGCCTACTGGAACGTGGGCAATGATCGCCCCGAAAAGCGGTTCATCGTGGCACAGGATGCCGCGCTGACCGCAGCCCGGCTTTTCCTTGCCAACCAAATCGGGCAGGTTGTGCGTAACGGGCTCGCCCTGCTCGGGGTAGCGGCGGCCGAGGAATTGTGAGGCAGGCATGAGTGGGGGCGAGGGCGTCACGTCCGGTTGGGACGATCACGACAAGAGCGAAGCGGAACGGACGGCTGCAGAGCGCCTCGCACTGGGCGACGAACAGCGCCTGCCGTGGCTCGAAAGCGCTGACGACGTCGATCTCGACGATCCGGTCGACAGCGGCAACGGTCGCCTTTTCGCCTTTGCAGGTTTTGCGCTGGTCCTGCTCGCTGCGCTGGTCGGCGGAATCTACTGGCTGTCTCACCGCGCAAGCACGAGCAGCGCGCCTGCCGATGGCAGCCTGATCGAGGCAAGCCGCGAGCCCTACAAGGTTGCGCCCAAGGATCCGGGTGGCAAGACTTTCCAGGGCACGGGCGATTCCAGCTTTACCGTCAGCGAAGGGGGCAAGCCTCCCGCCGTGATCGCGGGCAGCGCGAGCACTCCTCCGCCTGCGCCCAAGCCCAGCGCCACCGCGTCGGCCGCGGCGACTGCCGCACCGGCGCCGGCAGGGACGGGCGTGGGCGTCCAGATCGGTGCGTTTTCGAACAACGCTGCGGCAGAGGCTGCATGGAGCAAGCTTTCGAGCGTGCATGAGCAGCTCAAGGGCCTGTCGCATCGCGTCGTCGAAGGGCGCGCGGACATCGGCACGGTCTATCGCCTGCAAGCCGTCTCGGCTGACGTTGCCAGCGCCAACGCCCTGTGCAATGCGCTGCAGTCAGGTGGCCTGAAGTGCCAGGTCAAGCGCTGACTGGACGGCGCGCGACTTCCAGCAGGATTGCGAAATGAGCGAGCCGTTGAATGTATCGATGATCGGCCTGGGCGTGATGGGTGGAGCGATGGCGCGTCACCTTGGCAAGGCCGGGCACCGACTGACCATCTTCAATCGCTCGCCGGCGCGGATCGAGGCTTGGCAAGCGGCAAATCCCGGCCTTGCCGCCAGCGTCGCGGCGACGCCTGCAGAAGCGGCAGAAGGCGCCGATGCGGTTATCACCTGCGTGGGCAACGACGACGATCTTGCCGATGTAGTCCTGAGCCCCACCGGGGTTTTCGCCGGCGCCCGTCGCGGTGCGCTGTTCATCGACCATACGACAGTATCGGCGCGCATCGCCCGCCAGATCGCGGTGGAAGGGCGTGACAAGGAACTTCTTTGCGTCGATGCCCCGGTCACCGGCGGCCAGTCGGGCGCGGAGGCCGGAACGCTCGCCATCATGTGTGGCGGCAGTGAAAAGGCGATCGAGGCGGCGCGTCCCGTTCTTTCCGCCTATGCCAAGCGCGTGGTCCACGTCGGCAAGTCCGGGGCGGGGCAGACCGCCAAGATGGCCAACCAGATGTGCATCGCCGGCGCTCTCGCGGGCCTGTCCGAGGCGATCCGCTTTGCCCAGGCAGCCCGGCTCGATCTCGACAAGGTGTTCGAGGCCATCTCCGGCGGGGCTGCCCAATCCTGGCAGATGGACAACCGCTTCCACACGATGGCCAAGGGCGAATTCGATTTCGGCTTCGCCATCGACTGGATGCGCAAGGACTTGGGCCTTGCCATCGAGGAAGCGCGCAACCTGGGCGCCAGCGTGCCGACCACCGCGCTGATCGACCAGTTCTACGCCGATGTTCAGGCGATGGGCGGCGGCCGGGAAGATACCAGTGCGCTCATTCGCCGGCTGCCGAAAAAAGGCTCGGCCTGATCATCGCCATCGGTTAGCGTCGCAGGCCTCACTCATGAAGGCTTGTCAATGACTTCAAGGTTCCTGCTCACCACGCTTCTTGCCGGCGCATTCGCAACGCCGGCGCATGCCGATGTCCTTGTCGACAATTTCAAGGGATACACTGTCGGCGCAGACGGCACCGTCGCGCAGGTCGGCGCGATGGTTCTCGACGATGCGGGCACGATCAAGGCGGTTTACGCGCCCGGCCAGAAGCCTTCGAAGAAGGGCGTGCGCTTTCACATCGACGGCAAGGGACGCATCCTGCTGCCCGGCCTGATCGATGCGCACCTGCACGTGCTCAGCACCGGCTTTGCCGCACTCACGCTCGATTTGTCGGAGACCACGTCGCTGGCCGATGCGCTGAACAAGATCAGCGCGTTCGCTGCCGAACATCCCGATCGCGCGTGGATCATCGGGCGCGGTTGGAACCAGGAAAAGTGGAAGCTCGGGCGTTTTCCCACGGCGGCCGAACTCGACATGATCGTGCCGGATCGTCCGGTCTGGCTCGAACGCGTGGATGGCCATGCGGGCTGGGCCAATACCGCCGCGTTGAAGGCGGCCGGGGTGACCTCTTCCAGCCAGGCGCCTGCCGGGGGCAGCATCGACAAGGATGCCAGCGGCAAACCGGCGGGCGTGCTGGTTGATGCGGCGCAGGACCTCGTTGCCAAGGCTGTTCCGCCCCCCAGCGCGCGCGACCGCGATCTCGCCCTCGCCACAGCGCAGCGCATCTTCATCCGCTACGGGCTCACCGCCGTCGCCGACATGGGCTCGACCATCGAAGACTGGCAGACCTTCCGCCGCGCGGGCGATGCCAACAAGCTGTACGTCCGCATCATGTCCTATGCGATGGGCGTCGATGCGATGAAGCTGATCGGCGGCCCGGGGCCGTCGCCCTGGCTCTACGCGGATCGCTTGCGCCTGAACGGGGTCAAGCTGTACATGGACGGGGCGCTCGGCTCGCGCGGGGCGTGGCTCAAGGCGCCTTATGCCGACAAGCCTGATACCCGCGGATTGCCGCAGCTTAACCAGACCCAGCTCGGCAACCTGATGAGCCGCGCCGCGATGGACAACTTCCAGGTCGCCGTTCACGCCATCGGCGATGCCGGCAATGGCACGCTGCTCGGCGCCATCGATGACCTGTCGCAGACCTACAAGGGCGATCGCCGCTGGCGCATCGAACATGCCCAGGTCATCGATCCGGCCGACTGGCCGAGGATGGGGCGCATTGCCGCAAACGGCGGGATCGTGGCGTCGATGCAGCCGGTTCACCAGACGTCGGATCGCGTCATGGCCGAAGCGCGTCTCGGGCCGGACCGACTCAGGGGCGCCTATGCGTGGAAGTCGTTGAAGGGCACCGGCGCCACGCTCGCGTTCGGATCGGACGCTCCGGTTGAAAAGCCGGACCCGTGGGCCGGCCTAGCCGCGGCCATCAGCCGCGAAGACGAAAACGGCCTTCCGCCCGGCGGCTGGCAGCCGCAGGAGAAGGTCGATCGCGCGACGGCGCTGGCGGGATATACCAGCCAGGCGGCCTACGCGGGCTTTGCCGAAAGCCGCTTCGGTAGGCTGGCGCCCGGGTTGCGTGCGGATTTCATTTTCGTCGACACCGATCCCATGTCGGCGTCACCGGCAGAAATCCGCAAGACCAAGGTGCTGGAAACCTGGGTCGGCGGGGGCAAGGTCTGGGATGCGGCCGACCCGGATGCAAAAGGCATTACGTCGTCGGAAACCAAACCTTCGAAGGGCCGTTGAGGGCCCCGACGCGGAAGGCGGAAGGGGCACTGCGGTTCCCGGAAGCTGCGTTGCGACAGGGACTCCCAGGCGTACACCTTTTACCTTGTCGCGTCCGGCACGGCACCGGGCGGGGATCGATCCCCCTCCCAAGTCCCGCTTGGGGCCGAGCCGGATCAAATGCCAATGACCCCCGACATACGGGGCGGGAAGCGAAGGCTTTCCGCCCCAGTTTTCTGAGAGGGCTGGGGCGCTTCAGGGAAGCGTGGTCGGCAGGGTGCTCGCAGCAGCGTCTTCCGCCGCCTTCGCTTCGGCATCCTTCCTCTCGACGAAGCGCATGACCACCAAAGTGCCTTCGAACAGGACCAGCAAGGGCACCGCCAGCATCAGCTGGCTGACAACGTCCGGCGGCGTGATCACGGCTGCCAGCGCGGTGATGCCCACGATGACATAGCGCCGCGCGGCGACCAGCTGGGCCCGCGTGATAATTCCGGCGCGATTGAGCAGCATCAGCAGCACCGGCAGCAGGAAGCTGACCCCGAAGGCGAGGATGAACTGCATCACCAGATTGAGGTATTCCTCGATCCCCGGCAGCGCTTCCAGCTGCAGCCCGCCCTTGTCGCCCTGAAAGCCGACGAACCACTTGAACGCGGTCGGCATGACGATGAAGTAGGCAAGGCTGGCCCCCATCGTGAACAGCACCGGCGTCGCGATCAGGAACGGCAGGAACGCCTTCTTTTCGCGCGCGTAGAGCCCCGGCGCCACGAACGCCCACAGCTGGTTGGCCACCACCGGAAAGCTGAACAGGAAGCCGGCAAAAAGCGCGACCTTCAGGTTTACGAAGAACGCCGAATAAAGCTTTGTGTAAATCAGCTTGCCATGGCCATCGGGGAAGGCGGTGGACAGCGGATGGACCAGAATCGCCAGGATCTGATCGACGAAATAATAGCTTACCGCCGACGCGATCGCGAGTGCGTAGACGCACCGCAGCAGCCGGGCGCGCAGTTCGATCAGGTGGTCGAGCAGCGGTGCCTGTGTTTCGTCTATGTCGCGAATGGGGATCATGGCGTTTCGGGCGCCTTGGCCGGCGCGTGCGCTGCCCCGTGCTCAGTGACCGGTGCGGCAAGCGCTTCGGTTGGTGCATGCGCCGCGATCGACGGGTCCACCGGCGCGTTCTGATCCTGCGCCGCCTCGATCGTCTGCCCCGCAGCAGGATCTCCCTGCGGATGCGCGGCCATGATCGCCGCGTTCTGCTCCTTCCACTTGCGCTCCATTTCCTCGAGCTCGGCTTCGCGGATCATCGTCTCGATGCCGGAGCGGAAGTGATTGGACACGCGGCGGATGCGACCGATCCAGCGGCCAGCCGTGCGAAGCGCCATCGGCAGGTCCTTCGGGCCGATCACGACGATCGCCACGATGACAACCAGCAGCAGCTCCGAAGGCGCTACGTCGAACATGGGTCAGGCCAGACGCCGCTGAAGGTCAGGCAGACGGGGTGTTGTTCTGGTGATCGGTCGGCACCGGTTGTGGCGCAGGCGGCGGCGCAACTTGAGAGAGCTGGGCCGGCGGCGGCGTCACCGGGCGGTCGGTCTCTTCGTTCATGCCCTGCTTGAAGCTTTTGATGCCCTTGCCGAAATCGCCCATCATTTCGGAAATCCGGCCACGGCCGAACAGGATCAGGACCACCAGCGCAAGGATGATCAGGTGCGGTAGGGAAAGGCCACCCATTACTATTCTCCTTCGCCCCCCAGATAGGACATCGGCGTCCGACTTGCTAGCAATGCTCAGGAAGATTCGTCTTCCTTTTCGGACTCCGGCCCCCTGTCGCCGTCCTCGCCCCCCGTCAATAGCGCATAGGCATCCTCGACGGGATCGAGCAGGCCCGCTGCGCGCAATTCGTCTATTCCGGGCAGGTCGCGCCGGCTGGACAGGCCAAAGTGCGCCAGAAAATCGGGCGTGGTCGCATAGATCGTCGGGCGGCCCGGCACCTCGCGCCTTCCGGCAACCCTGACCCAGCCCGCTTCCATCAATACGTCGAGCGTGCCCTTGGCCGTCTGAACGCCGCGGATTGCCTCGATTTCCGCGCGGCTGACAGGTTCGTGATAGGCAATGATCGCCAACGCCTCGGTTGCCGCGCGGGACAAGCGGCGGACTTCTTCCTTTTCGCGCCGGAGCAGGTGGGCAAGATCGCCGGCGGTCTGGAAGTGCCAGCGTCCGCCGCGCTCCACCAGTTCGACCCCGCGCCCGGTGTAGTGCCGCTGCAATTCCGCCAGTGCATTGCGCACCATGGCACCACCCAGGTGTCGGGAGATTTCCTCCGGACTCAAAGCGCGTTCGCTGGCAAACAGCGTTGCCTCGACCGCGCGGATCAGATCGTCGGGATCGCTCACGCAGCCGCCGCCGGTCTCAGCCGCAGCGGTCCGAACGTTTCGTCCTGCGCAATTTCGGCCTTTCCCTGCTTGGCGAGCTCGAGCGCGGCCACGAAGCTCGAGGCGAGCGCGGAACGGCGCAGGGCCGGATCGTCCCATCCGGGCTCGCCGCGCGGTGGCAGGAAACTGCGCAGGTCCTGCCAGTCGATCGTGGTGCCGAGCAACGCGGCAACCCGGGCCAGTGCGGATTCCAGCGTCATCACCGCCCGCTCTCTGACCATGTGCACGACCGGCGCGGTGCGGGCCTTCACGGTGCCGTAGGCCTGGATCACGGCGAACAAGTCGGCTTGCCAGCGGTTGCGGCGATCGACGCGCAGCCCCTCGGGCGCGCCGCGCAGGAACACGTCACGTCCCAGCCGGTCGCGGGCCATCAACCGAGCCCCCGCTTCGCGCATCGCGCCAAGCCGCTGCAGGCGCAGTTGCAGCCGCAGCGCCAGTTCCTCGGGGCTCGGCTGCATCTCGGGATCGCGCGGCAGCAGCAGCAGCGACTTGAGGTAGGCGAGCCAGGCCGCCATCACCAGATAGTCCGCGGCAAGCTCCAGCCGCAGCGCTTCGGCTTCGTCGATATAGGCAAGGTATTGGTCGACCAGATCGAGGATCGATATCGTCCTCAGGTCCACCTTCTGCCGCCGCGCCAGATCGAGCAGCAGGTCGAGCGGCCCCTCCCAGTTGTCGAGTTCGAGATGCAGTGCGTCGTCGTCGCGCGTGGCGGCATTTGCAGGCAGCCCATCCCACGCTTCGTCGCCGTCAAACAGCGTCGGCGGGGACGATGCATCTTCCATCAGGCAAGCGCGAGCAGCGCGTCGCGCTTGTCGGCCAGCGCCGCCTGGCGCGCCATGTCGGCCGGCGCATCGAACGCGGTGGTGGGAGCCAACGCCCGCTCGAGCCTTGCCGCAGTTGCATCGCTCATCGGCGTCAGCAAATTGGCGATACCGACCATGTCGTCCATCTTTGCCCAGCAGTTGAGCGCGATGTCGCAGCCCGCCGCCTGAGCCTTGGCAGCGCGTTCGGGCACCGTGCCGCCCAACGCCTGCATGTCGAGGTCGTCGGTGAGCAGCAGCCCGGCAAAGCCGATCGACTTGCGGATGATCTCCTCGATCACGAAGCGCGATTGCGTTGCCGGGTTCTCGGCGTCCCACGCCGTGAAGCGGATGTGCCCGGTCATGCCGATCGCTGCATCCTTCAGCGTGCGGAACGGCTGAAGATCACGTTCCAGCTCCTCGGCCGAAGCGGTGACGGTGGGCAGCTCCTTGTGGCTGTCGGCCATGGCGCGCCCGTGCCCGGGCATGTGCTTGACCACCCCCATCACTCCCGCGCGGGCCAGCCCGTCCAGGGCAGCGCGGCCCAACGCGGCGACGCGCAACGGCTCCGCACCCAGCGCACGGTCGCCGATGACATCGTGTGCGCCCGGCTCGCGCACGTCGAGCAGCGGCAGGCAATCGACGTTGATGCCCGCTTCAGCAAGATCGAGGCCGAGAGCCTGCGCATTGGCCCGCATCGCCTCGATGGCGCTCGCCGGTGCCGTGTCCCACAGCCGGTCGAAGCGTTCTCCGGGCGGGTAGGGTTGCCAGACCGGCGGCTTCATACGCGCGACGCGCCCGCCTTCCTGGTCGATGCAGATGAACGTGCGCTCGCGTCCATGCAGCGCACGCAAATCGTCGGTCAGCGCGCGCAACTGGGCACGGCTTTCGACGTTGCGGCCGAACAGGATGTAGCCCGCCGGATCGGCATCGCGGAAGAACGCGCGCTCGTCAGCGGTAAGGACCGGGCCCGAAAGGCCGAAGATCGCCGGTAACATGGTCAAGGAATCGGCCAATTTCCGCCGCTTTGCAAGTGCTGCCAAGTCAAAGGCTGGGGAAACGGGGTGCACAGGCGCGGCGTTGTTTCGCTTGCCCGCCTGCACGCGCTGCGGCAATCGGCGGGCCATGCTGCAGCGCAACCGGATTCGTCGGCTCATCGACCTTGCCGAACTTGGGGCCTTCTGGCTCGCCGCCTCGTTCGCGGTGGTCATGGCTGTCTTGCCCAAGCCGCCGCGCGTCCCGCTCGACCGGTACGGCGACAAGGTGGAGCACATCGTCGCCTTCGCGACATTGTCCTTCCTGGCGGTCCTCGCGTTTCGCCACACGCCGCGCTTCCGCATCATTGAGCGGCTTTCGTTCCTGGGGGCCTTGATCGAAGTGGTCCAGTCGATCCCCGCCTTGCACCGCGATTGCGACATTCGCGACTGGGTCGCAGATACCTTTGCGATTATCGTCGTCGTCGGGGTCATGAACCTCTTTCGGCCGGTGCGCCCGCTCAAGCAGGACTGAGCACGTCCGCGGCAATCCGCGGGTTTTCATCACGAACGCTTTCGACTAGGGCGGCGCCTATGGAAAACCTCGCTCTCCAGACCGCCCAGCAGCCCGGCGCCGATGCGCCCGTGCTGTCGCTTGCCGACGTGCGCGCGGCGGCGGAGCGAATTTCGGGGCAGGTCGTGCGCACGCCGACGCTCCATTCCAAGACGCTGAGTGCGATCACCGGCGCCGAAATCTGGCTCAAGTTCGAAAACCTGCAGTTCACCGCGGCTTACAAGGAACGCGGCGCGCTGAACGCGCTGCTTCAGCTTTCCGCCGAACAACGCGCCAAGGGCGTCATTGCCGCTTCGGCCGGCAATCATGCGCAAGGGCTCAGCTATCACGGCACCCGGCTTGGTGTGCCCGTCACCATCGTGATGCCGCGCACCACGCCAATGGTGAAGGTGATGCAGACCGAAGCTGTCGGTGGCAACGTCGTGCTCGAGGGCGAAACCTTCGATGAAGCCTATGCTCACGCCCGCACCCTCGAAGCCGAACTCGGGTTGACCTTCGTCCACCCGTTCGATGATCCCAGGGTGGCGGCAGGGCAAGGCACCGTCGCGCTCGAAATGCTCGAGGATGCGCCGGAGATCGAGACGCTGGTCGTGCCGATCGGGGGCGGCGGGCTCCTTTCCGGCATGGCGACCGCCGCGCGCGGTATCAAGCCTTCGATCGGGCTGGTCGGGGTGCAGGCCTCGCTGTTCCCGTCGATGTACGCCAAGCTCAAGCACCTCGATCTGCCCTGCGGCGGCGACACCCTGGCTGAAGGCATCGCTGTCAAGGAACCGGGCGTGTTCACCGCTGCCACGATCGGTCGGCTTGTCGACGACATCGTGCTGGTCGGTGAACCGGCGCTGGAAAGCGCCGTCGCGATGCTGCTGCAGATCGAAAAGACCGTGGTCGAAGGCGCCGGTGCCGCCGGGCTAGCCGCGCTGATGACTCACAAGAAGCGCTTCGCCGGTCGCAAGGTCGGGCTGGTGCTGTGCGGTGGCAACATCGACACTCGCCTCCTTGCCAACGTGCTGCTGCGCGATCTTGCCCGCTCCGGCCGCCTCGCACGGCTGCGGCTGACGCTGCAGGATCGGCCGGGTGCGCTGTTCAAGGTGGTCGAGGAATTCAACCGCCATCAGGTCAACATCCTGGAAGTCTGGCACAATCGCATCTTCACGTCGCTTCCGGCCAAGGGGCTTACGGCCGAGATCGAATGCGAAGCGCGCGATCGCGAACAGATTGACGGGCTGGTGGGCGCCCTGCGCGACAGCGGCTACGACGTCATCCAGGTCGAGCTCGCCTGACCGCGCTTTCCTTGCGCCTACTCGTGTCGAAGCGGCACGGAAAGGTCACGGGCGGGGCAAAACTGCACCGCAATTCGCGCATTCGTGGTTAAGGCTCTTTCACCAATCGGCCGGCTCATGCATTGTTGCAGGACCGAGCCGGCGGGTGGGCCGCTGGCGACTGAGGAATCTTGCCGGCCGTGACTGCGCCCGTACGCTTTCCCCGCTTCTTCGTCACCAGCCCCGGGCCGTGCCCGTACCTTCCGGGCCGCAGCGAGCGCAAGGTTTTCACCGAGTTGAAGGGCGACAACGCCGACGAGCTCAACGATGCGCTGGGGCGCATCGGTTTCCGTCGCAGCCAGACCGTCGCCTACCGGCCCAGCTGCGTCGATTGCACCGCCTGCGTCTCGGTCCGTGTCGTCGCGCAAGCCTTCCAGCCATCGGCTTCGCAGAAGCGCATCCACAAGCGCAATTCCGATCTGGTCATGACGATCTGCAAGCCTTGGTCCACGCCGGAACAGTTTGAGCTCTTGCAGCGTTACCTTTCGGTCCGTCACCCGGGCGGGGGGATGGCCACCATGGACGAAATGGATTTCGCCGACATGGTGGAACACACGCCGGTAAAAAGTTATGTGATTGAATACAGGGAGCCTACTGCCGATGGCAGCCCGGGCAAACTCGTGGGGGCCTGCCTGACCGATCATCAGGGAGACGGGCTCTCGATGATTTACAGTTTCTACGACCCCCATCACGAGACGCGGACCGGGCTTGGCACTTTCATCATCATCGACCACATCCTCCACGCCGCGAGGATCGGCCTGCCCTACGTGTACCTCGGCTATTGGGTCGAAGGATCCGACCGCATGCAGTATAAGGTCCGTTTCCGCCCTATGGAGCGGTTGGGCCGCGAAGGATGGGTGCGTTTCGACCCCGATGAGCAAGCCGATGCCATCGTTCGCGCCGCATCGCTGCAGCGCAGTGCGAGCGGCGTTCCTGCGGGTGCCGGCAAGGACGTTGTCGAGTGCGGGAATTTTTCGGGCGAGGCTTGAGCTTCTGCGCTCTGGCGGCCTTGCGAGCGTTTGCGCTGCGATCGCCATTCTTGCCCAACCCGTTCCCGCTGTTGCCCAATCCCGTAATGCCGACAAGGAACTGGAGGATCTGATCCCCGATTCCGCGCTCGACAATCCCGAAGCATGGGCCGGCGATACCGATGCAGCGCGTACCCCCGTGCCCGACATTGCCTCGATCGAGAGTCCCGATACCCTGGCGCCGATGTCGGCCATGCCGGAAATCGCGCTGCCTTGGCCGGATGAAACCGATCTGCCGGCGATTCAGCCGCTTACGCCAGATCCCGATATCGCGCTGGCGGAAGAACAGGCCAAGCAGGCCGGCCAGTTGCTCGACACCGCGGTTCCCGAAGGCGAGAGTAGCGCCAAGGCGCAGATTGCCAACGCCGCGATCGTCAAGGTCGGCAATCAGGTGGAACTCGCCTTCCCGCCCGATGCGGCCTTGCCCGAACGCGATGCGATTGCCGCCCGCTTCGGCGGGCTGTCGAACCTCAAGGCGCTCGACGACAACGACGACAATCTCGCCCAGCTGACCCGTCGCGCGAAGGAGGATATCGATCTCCTGCAGCAGGTCATGCGCGTCTATGGGTACTATGATGCGCAGGTGATCCAGTCGATTGCCGGTATCGAGCGCCCGGGCGAGGGCGGAGGAGCTTCCGGCCAGCGCGCCCGGGTCGATGTCAACAAGGCGGTCGTCCGCTTCGACGTGATCCCAGGGCCGCAGTACAAGCTGGCGAAGATCGACCTCGGCGATATCGCCCAGGCTGCGGATGCGGCCAAGCTCCGTGCGGCATTCAAGCTCAACTCCGGCGATCCGGTCAATTCCGACCGCATTGTCGAGGAACGCACCCATCTCGACACCGCGCTCGGCGAAACCGGCTATGCCTTTGCCAAGGTCGGAGAACCTGAGCTGACCATCGACCACGAACCGCGCACCGGCGATCTTGCCATTCCCGTCACCACCGGCGGCACTTACGCTTTCGGGCGCATCGTCAGCTCGATGCCCAAATTCCTCTCTGGCCACCACCTCGAAGAAATTGCGCGGTTCGAGCCGGGCGATCTCTACAAGCGTTCGCTGGTGGACGATCTGCGCCAGGCGGTCCTCGCCACCGGGCTCGTCTCGTCCGTCACCGTCAAGGCGCGCGAGGCGACGGCGGCATCGCTCGGCCAGCCGGGCACGGTTGATATCGATGTCGACATCACCAAGGCACCGTTGCGGACCATTGCCGGCCTGATCGGGTACTCCACAGGTGAAGGCGTGCGCCTCGAAGGCAGCTGGGAACACCGCAACCTGTTCCCGCCCGAAGGCATGTTGCGCGTGCGCGGCGTGCTCGGCACGCGCGAACAGCTTGCCGGAGTCACGTTCCGCCGCAACAATTTCTGGGGCCGCGATCAGGTCCTTACGGCCGACCTTTATGCCCAGACGCGCGATACCGATGCGTTCAATGCGCGCACGGCTTCGTTCATTGCCAGCTTCGAGCGGCAGACCACGCTGCTGTTCCAGAAGCCGTTCGTCTGGTCGGTAGGCCTGGAAGCGGTGGCCACCAGCGAATTGCAGGATTCGGCCGCAGCAAACACCCCGCGGACCACCTACTTCATCGGCGCGATCCCGCTGTCGGCGCAATTCGACGATAGCGACAGCCTGCTCGATCCCAAGAAGGGCTTCCGCGTCGGCCTGCGTCTTTCGCCCGAGCTTTCGGTGCAGGACGGCACGAAGTCGACCTACCTCAAGGCGCAGTTCGATGCCTCGGCCTACCTGCCGGTGGCGGGCAAGGTCGTGCTCGCGGCGCGCACCCGCCTCGGCACCATCCAGGGCACCGACCTTGCCAACATCGCCCCCTCGCGCAGGTTCTATGCAGGGGGCGGCGGCTCGGTGCGTGGCTATGGCTACCAGGCCGTCGGCCCGCGCGATGCTTCCAACAATCCCACCGGCGGGCGCTCGCTAGCCGAATTCTCGCTCGAAGCGCGCGTCAAGACCGGGCTCGTCGGCGGTGCGGTCAGCGTGGTGCCATTCGTCGATGCAGGAAGCGTCGGCACGGGTGGAACGCCGACACTGTCCGGCCTGCAGGTCGGTGCAGGTGTCGGCTTGCGCTACGATACCAACTTCGGCCCGATCCGCATCGACGTCGGCACGCCGCTCAACCGCCGCAAGGGCGATAGCCGGATCGGGGTCTACGTCGCGCTCGGGCAGGCGTTCTGATGGCGGGCGAGACCGTTCCTCCGGCCGAAGATGCTCCGGTCGCGGCAAGGCCGGCACGCTGGCGCCGGCCCGTGCGCTGGAGCCGCAATGTCGCACTTGCCGCGATAGCCGCGATCGGGCTGCTGCTCGCTGGCTTCGCCGTGCTCGACAGCTCGCTCGGCCACCGCTTCGTGGTCGATCGCATCGCCGCGCTGACGCCGGGCTCCGGCCTGCGCATCCGCATCGGCCGCATCGAAGGTTCGCTGTTCGGCAGCGCCACCTTGCGCAATGTGGTGCTGAGCGACCCCCAGGGCCGCTTCATGACCATTCCCGAGGCAGAGCTGGACTGGCGTCCGCTGTCGTGGATGAAGCGGGGGCTCGATATCCGCAAGCTGCTCGTCCACCGCGCCACGCTGCTGCGCACGCCACGGATGAACCCGGGCAATCCTGACGAGCCGATCCTCCCCAACTTCGATATCCGCATCGATCAGCTCGAATTCGACGATCTGACCGTCGCCAAGGGCATCATGGGCGAGCGGCGCCGCATCGACCTGTGGTCGAAGGCAGATATCCGGGGTGGCCGCGCGCTGATCGATTTCAACTCGCGCCTCGGTGGTCGTGACCGGCTTGTCGTCCACCTCGACAGCGAGCCCGATCGCGACAAGTTCGAGCTGCGCGTTGTTGCCGATGCGCCCAAGGACGGCCTTCTTGCCGGGCTGGTGGGCATCAAGCGTGACATGCATGCCCGCGTCTTCGGCAACGGCAGCTTCAGCAACTGGCATGGCATTGCCTGGGCTTCGCAGGGCGGTGCCAAGTTCGCCGCGTTCCTCCTCGACAACCGCGCCGGACAATACCGCCTGGCGGGGCAGGTCTTCCCCGCAGACGTCCTCAAGGGCAGCGCTCGCAGCGCGGTGGGTGACAAGCTTTCGCTGTTCTACGACGGCACTTTCGCGCGCAGCCTTGCCGATGGCCAGGTCTTCGCCACCGGTGCGGCGTTCCGCATGGCGGGCCGCGGCGCCATCGATCTGGGCAACAATCGCGCCAACGACTTTGCCACGAAGCTTGCGCTCACCTGGCCAGAGCGAGTGCTTGCCGATCCAAAGCTCGCCGGCGTCCGCTTCGACGCCACGTTCGACGGACCGTTCGACGATCTTTCCATCCAGCACGATTTGCGCGTGGCTCGCTTGCGCTCAGGCACCATCGCGGCCGAAGACTTGCGTACGGCCGGAACCGCCCACTGGGATGGCAAGACCCTGCGCCTGCCGGTCGCGCTCACCGCGCGCAAGCTCGCCACGGGCAATGCAGAGCTTGATCCGCGCCTGTCGGGGGCGACGGCCAATGCCGACATCGTGTTGTCCGGCAATTCGCTGTCATCGGACAATATCGCCATAAACCTGCGCGGGCTTGCTGCCCGTCTGACCCTGCGCGGCGATATCGCCCGAGGCGGTTATGCGCTGGCCGGCCCTGTCACTGCGCGCGGTTTTACCGCGCCCAATCTCGGTGCGGTCGATGCCAATGCCAAGATCCTGTTCAAGGTCGGCAGCGGCTTGCCTTGGTCGGTCCAGGCCAATGCGGCCGGCCGGATGACGCGCGTCGACAACGCCACGCTGCAGACGCTGACGGGCGGCGGCATCCGCTTCAACGGCAACGTCGCGATGGGTGGGGCCATCCCGCTGACCATCCGCGGCGGACGCATCACCGCGCGCAAGCTCGATCTCGCGCTCGATGGCAAGGTCCTGCCTGGCGGTGGCAGCACGATCGTCGGGCGCGGCCGCCATGCCGATTACGGCGCGTTCACCGTCGATGCCACGATCGAGAAGGACGGCCCCCACGCCGTGCTCGTGCTGGCAAGCCCGCTGCCCGCCGCCGGGCTCAAGGACGTGCGCGTTGCGCTGGCGCCGGTGGGGGATGGCTTCCGCATCGATACCAAGGGCGATTCCCGCCTTGGCCCGTTTGAAGGCTCGCTCGGCCTAGTCTCGCCTCCCGGTGGCGACACGCGAATCGATATCCAGCAATTCCACGTCTACCAGACCGACGTGACCGGCGCGGTCGTGCTCGGAAAGGCGGGCGTGACCGGCGATCTCGCCATGCGCGGAGGCGGGCTCGATGGTACCGTCCACCTCGAACCGCGCGATGGCGGGCAGGGCGTTACGGCGCTGGTCAACGCGCGCAACGCGCGCTTCGGAGGCGCGAACCCGATCTCGATCGGCATGGCCAACGTCGATGTCGACGGCCTGTTCGCAAACGGTAACTCCACCGTGAACGCGAACGTCGCGGCGCAGGGCATCGGCCTCGGCAAGGTATTCATCGGCCGGCTGGCGGCCAACGCCGCGATCGTCAACGGTTCGGGTTCGGTCACCGCGTCCATGTCGGGCCGCCGCGGCACCGACTTCGATCTGCAGGGCACCGCCGCGTTCGCGCCCGACAAGATCATCGCCTTCGTCTCGGGCCAGTATGCCGGCCGGTCGATCACCATGCCGCGCCGCATGGTCATGGAAAAGCAGGACGAAAAGGCCGGCGGCGGCTGGCGGCTTCAGCCGACCCAGGTCAACTTCGGGCGCGGCGTGATCATCGCCGACGGACACCTGCTCGGCGGCCCGACTGAATTGCACTTGGCCGTTTCGCGCATGCCGCTTTCGGTGCTCGACATCGTCGTCGCCGATCTCGGGCTCGGCGGTCTCGCCTCGGGCGTGGTCGATTACCGCAACGATGGCACCGGCGCGCCGCAGGGCCACGCCGCGCTGCAGGTGCGCAATCTCACGCGGTCCGGTCTCGTCCTCACCTCCCGCCCACTCGACCTGTTTCTTGTCGCCCAGCTTGACGCATCCAGCCTCGAAACGCGCGCCGTGATGAAGGAGAGCGGCGCGGTGCGTGGTCGCCTGCAGGCGCGCATCGACAACCTGCCGCGCGGTGGCACCATGGCTGAAAGGCTCCGTGCCGGGCGCCTGCGCGGTCAGCTGCGCTATTCCGGCCCCGCCGACGCGCTCTGGCGGCTCGCCGCGCTCGAGGTGTTCGACCTGACCGGCCCCCTGGGCGTCGCCGCCGACGTCAGCGGTTCCATCGACAATCCGGTGCTGTCGGGCGCGGTCGCCTCGCGCTCGCTGCGTGTGCAATCGACGCTGACCGGATCGGATATCCGCAACGTCGAAGCAGTCGGCACTTTCGCCGATTCGCGCCTCAGCCTTGCCCGTTTCTCGGGCACCACGGCGAACGGCGGAAAGGTCAGCGGCAGTGGTACGGTCGATCTGTCCGATGTCTCGACCGGCGGCGTGAAGCTCGATCTGCGCCTTGCCGCCAGCAATGCCCAGCTGATCAACCGCGATGACATGGGGGCCACCGTCACTGGTCCGCTGCGCATCGTCAGCAATGGCGTTGGCGGCACGATCGCCGGCCGTCTGCGCATCGAACAGGCGCGCTGGCGCCTCGGGATGGCGAACGCCGCCACCGAGCTGCCGGTGATCAAGACCACCGAGATCAACACGCCCGCCGACGCTGCGCCGGCGCGGGTCCGCTCTGCGCCCTGGCGCTTCCTGATCGATGCCGCCGGCGCCAACCGGATCGATGTGCGCGGCATGGGGCTCGACAGCGAATGGGGCGCCGACATCCGCCTGCGCGGCGATACGTCGGCACCCAGCATCCTCGGCACTGCCGAAGTCGTGCGCGGCGGCTATGAATTTGCGGGCAAGCGCTTCGAACTGACCCGCGGCCGCATCCGCTTCACAGGCGAAACCCCGATCGATCCGCAGCTCGATATCGTGGCGGAAGGCGATGCCAACGATATCAGCGCCAAGATCAGCATCGGCGGCACGGCGCAGAAGCCGATCATTGCGTTCACGTCCACGCCCTCGCTGCCCGAGGAGGAACTGCTCAGCCGCCTGCTGTTCGGCAGCTCGATCACGCAGATTTCCGCTCCCGAAGCGGTGCAGCTCGCCTCGGCCCTCGCGTCCCTGCGCGGTGGCGGCGGCCTTGATCCCATCAACAAGCTGCGCAGCGCCATCGGCCTCGATCGCCTCCGGATCGTCGGTGCGGACGCCGCCACCGGGCGCGGTACCTCGATCGCGGTCGGCAAGTATCTTGGGCGGCGCTTCTTCGTTGAACTGGTCACCGACGGACGCGGCTATTCGGCGACCTCGATCGAATTCCGCATCACCCGCTGGCTGGCGCTGCTTGGCACCGTCTCCACCATCGGACGCGAATCGATCAACCTCAAGGCTAGCAAGGATTACTGAGCGGACGCCTCAGCGTGGTGCTGCGCCAAATCTGATCAGCAGCACCGCCGTCCCTGAGCGTGTCGAAGGGCTGCCCTTCCTGCCGTTATCCCGCGCACGGCCGTGATGTCGCTTGCGGGCTGGTGTCCTTCGAGCCAGCCACGAAAAAGGGCCGCCCTTTCAGGCGGCCCTCCTCGTTCGTGCATCAGCAATGGATCAGGCAGGCAGGCCGCTGATCGACTTCATTTCCATGAAGTCCTTGAGACCATAGAGGCCGCCTTCACGCCCGTTGCCCGACTGCTTGTACCCGCCGAACGGCGCGCCCGGGCTCGGACCCCAGTTGTTGATCGCGACCATGCCGGCGCGCAGTTCGGGCGCGATCTTGGCCGCCTTGGCCGGATCGCCCGAGATGACGGCCGACAGGCCATAGGCGGTATCGTTGGCGATCTCGATGCCTTCTTCCAAGCTGTCGTAAGCCATCACGGTTACGACTGGACCGAAGATTTCCTCCTGCGCGATGCGCATATTCGGGGTTACGCCCGAAAACACGGTCGGCTGGATGAAATAGCCACGGTTGACGCCCGGGGGCAGATCGGTGCCGCCGGTTTCCAGCTTCGCGCCTTCGTCGATGGCCGACTGGATAAGTTCGCGGATCTTGTCGTACTGCGCCTTGTTCACCACCGGGCCGAGGTGGTTGCCTTCCTGCATCGGGTCGCCCACCGGGGTCGCCGAATACATCGCCGAAAGGAAAGCCGCCGCTTCGCCTTCGCGTTCGCGCGGGACGAGCACGCGGGTCGGCGAAATGCAGGACTGGCCGGTGTTGACCAGCGGCCCCATGGCGGTGGGGGCAAGGTGCGTGGCGAAGTCGGCATCGGGCAGGACCAGGTTGGGCGACTTGCCACCCAGTTCCTGATGAACGCGCTTGACCGTGTCGGCCGCCGCCTTGGCGACGAGAATGCCGGCGCGGGTCGAACCGGTGAAGCTGACCATTTCGATGTCGGGGTGCGAGCTGATTGCCTGGCCCACGCCCGGACCGTCACCGTTGATCAGGTTGAACACGCCCGGCGGTACGCCTGCCGCGTCCAGGATTTCGGCGAAGATCATCGCGTTGGACGGGCATTCTTCCGACGGCTTCAAGATCATGGTGTTGCCGGCGGCCAGTGCCGGCGCAACCTTCAGCGCGATCTGGTTCAGCGGCCAGTTCCACGGGGTGATCATCCCCACCACGCCGATCGGCTCGTAAGCCACCTTGAACGCGCCCGCATCTTCAACGAACTCGAAGTTCTGCAGCGCGGCGATGGTGCCCAGGAAACCACCGATGCCCGCGCCGACCTGCGCGGTCGAGGCGAAGCTTACCGGGGCGCCCATTTCCTCGGCCATCGAAACGGCAAGGTCCTGCACGCGCTTCTTGTATTCTTCCACGATGCGGTTGAGGAGCGCGAGGCGTTCTTCGCGGCTCGTCTTGCTGAACGTCTTGAACGCCCGGCGGGCAGCCACGACCGCCTTGTCGACATCGGCCTTGGTGCCGAGCGTGACCACGGTGGTCGGCTCTTCCGTCGCCGGATTGATCACATTGTGGCGGACGCCGCCTTCGCTATCGACCCACTGGCCGTCGATGTATTGTTGAAGCCGCTCGCGCATCACAAATTACTCCCAGTTACCTGATTAAGGAATCACCGGGGGAAGATGGCAGCATTGCGTGGCGGATTGCAACCCGTCTATCGTTGGATGTGACGGCCAGAGGGACGAATAGGGGATATCAGATCGTTCGGCGTCCACGGAAAAGCTGCACCAGGCCGACGATGATGGCCAGTACCAGCAGAATGTGGATTACGCCCGCGGTCACCTTGAACGCGAAAACGCCGAGCGCCCAGAGCACGAGCAGGACAAGGGCGATGGTCAGAAGCATGGGGCTCTCCCTTATTGGGTCGCTCCGAAACGGAACGGTCTGACCAGCAGAACCACGACGATCGCTCCGGGTTCCACGGCGCAAGGCGTAAGGCTTGCTAACTATTTGTTCGCACCGGCCTTCTAAGACGTCCCGCATGGGGACGGCGAGATCCATTACGCGCAGGCGTGCGGCACGGCGAATGGCCGAAGGTCTGCGCACGGGCTGGGTGGCGCTGGCGACGTTCGTCGCGCTGCTTTCGCTCACGCTCGCGCTCATTGCAGCGTTCAATCATTCCACCAGCGTGGCCGATGAACTGGCGCGCGAGGACGAACGTGGCCTTGCCAACCAGTACCTCGATCGCGCGATGCGCGATTTCGTCGCTACGCAGAAAGTGCAGCTGACCTGGGACGATGCCATGAACAACGCCGTGCTCGGCGACAACGTGGCGTGGTCGAACTATTACCTCGGCGCCTTCTTCTGGACCAACTTCGGCACGGACCGGCTCTATCTGCTGCGGCCCGATGGCCGGCCGGTCCACGCGTGGGCGGAGGGCAAGCCTGTCGCCCCACGTCTCGATCCGCTGATCGAGGCCGATGTCGATGCGCTGCTTGCGCAGGCGCACCTGCCGGGCGCGACGTTCGGCAAGGCGGAGCGTACCCTGCGCCTTGCCGATGGCACCTGGCCTGCCGATGCCGCCGGCCGGCCGTTGACCCGCTGGGCGGCGCAACCCGTGCTGTACAACGGGCGGCCCGCCTTCCTTGCCGTCGCCTCGATCGTACCGGACCGCAATTACGGACTGCTCCAGCGCGAACCGGCCTTCGTCGCCAGCCTGCGCTTCATGGAAAACAGCACGCTGCCGCAGATGCGGCAGGATCTGCTGCTGCCCGAACTGCGCTTCACCCCGAACGCGCCCGGCGCCTCGTTGAATGCCATCGCGCTGGACGAAGCGGATGGTGAACGGATCGGCTGGATCACCTGGCGTGCCAAGACCCCGGGCCCCACGATCGTGCGCCGCACTGCGCCCCTGCTTGCAACCTATATCCTGTTCTTCCTCGGCGTCGTGCTTGGCGGGGCGATCATCGTGCGCCGCATGCGCCGCGCCGCGCGCGAACTTCTGGCGAGCGAGGCACAGGCCCAGCACAATGCGCTGCACGATGCGATGTCGGGCCTGCCCAACCGCGTCCACTACATGCAGCGCCTGCGCGCCGAGCTTTCCGCCTGCATCGAGGGGCGGGCGCAGGGCGACGTGTTCGTCGCCTATCTCGACATCGACAGCTTCAAGGTCGTCAACGACACGCTTGGCCACCACGTCGGCGATGAGTTGGTTCGCCAGGTCGCACTGCGGCTGCGGCGCGCTTTGCCAGATGGCGACTTCCTTTCGCGCTTCGGCGGCGACGAGTTCGTGCTGATGCGCCGCGCCACCGGCGGGCGGCAGGCGGCCGACCAGCTCGGACGGGAGATCATGGACCTGATGCGCGAGCCATTCGTCATTTCCGGCAACGCGCTGGACGTGACCTGTTCCTGCGGGATCAGCTGGGGCCCCGAACAGAGCGAGGACCCCGGCGAGCTGTTGCGTCGCGCCGACATCGCGCTCTATCGCGCCAAGCAGCGCGGCCGTGCCCGCTATCGCCGTTTCACGCGAGACATGGATGCTTCTGTCAAGCTGCGGCGCGAGATGGAGACCGAGCTGCGCCGCGCGATAGCCCGCGACGAGCTGTCGGTCGCCTTCCAGCCAATCGTCGCGGTCGAAAACGGCGAGATCCAGGGTTTCGAGGCGCTGCTGCGCTGGACCCACCCGGAGCGGGGCGAGATCCGCCCCGGCCTGTTCGTGCCGATCGCCGAGCAGGGCGGGCTGATGATCCCGCTCGGCAACTGGATGCTGCGCCACGTTTTCCGCGAATGTCGCACCTGGCCCGCCTGCGACGTATCGGTCAACCTGTCACCGCTGCAGATCATGGCGGCCGATTTCTTGCCGACCATTGCCGGGATCATCGCCGAAACCGGCGTCGATCCCCGCCGCATCGTGCTCGAGGTGACCGAGGGCATCATGCTCGATCGGTCCGAGCACGTGCTCGGCGTGCTGCGCGAACTCAACCGGATGGGCTTCCGCATCGCGCTCGACGATTTCGGCATCGGCTATTCCTCGCTGTCGTACCTGCGCTCGTTCCAGTTCGACCGCATCAAGATCGACCGTTCGTTCGTCCAGAACATCGAGGGCGACATGGATGCACACTCGATCCTCTGCGCGATTGTTTCGCTGGGCCACACGCTGCGGATGAAGGTGGTGGCCGAAGGCGTGGAGACGGAGGTGCAGCGCCGGCTGGTCCAGGCGGCGGGGTGCGAGCTGGTGCAGGGCCACCTGTTCTGGAAGGCCCTGCCGGTAAGCGAGGCGCGCAGCCTGCTGTGGCGGCGCGAACGCGGCGAGAACCTGCGGCTGGCGGGATAAGCCGATCACCGCAGGCTAGGCCCGTCAAGGCGTGGAATAGAGCTTCGCTTCGGCAGCGCGCCGCTTGACCAGGCCCGTCATCGGCTTGTGATTGTTGTAGATCCACTTGCCGAATTCCGCCGCCGCTTGCGCGAACTTGCCCTGCTTGTGCAGCGTGGTCAGCGAGGCCGAGAAGATCGCCCCGGTGTTGTAGTGAAATGAAACCAGCGCATCGAACTGGTTGGCGCTGGTCGGCGCATCGCCGATCGCGCGCTCGACTTCCGCGGCGTAGCGCTGGATCTCCTGGGCGAAGCGGGCATCGCATTGCGCCTGGGTCCACACCGTGCCGCGGGCGATGTCCGCGCCGGTCGATCCCCAGCCGATGGTCCAGGGCTTGCCATCGGCGCTGCCGGGATCGGGATAGGCATCGTATTTGCCATCGGCGCGCAGGCGGCCGCAGCTTTCCCACGCCTTGATCAGCTTTTCGCCCGCGGCCCCGAGCGCGCGGGGCTCGGCTTTGCGTTCGGGCACGGTAGGGGTGTCGGGAGGTTCAGGCGCGACATTCGCGGGGAGTGCGCCTGTTGCCATGTCGATCGCCCTGTCGATGGCGGCGACTTCGTCAGCGGTAAAGCCACGGCCGAGCAGCTTGCGCACGGCGTCGAAAATCGGCTTGCGGTTCATCCCCGTCTTCCTCCTGCAGCTGCAACGGCAACATCAGGTGCGACCCGGGGCTCGATACGCCTTGGGCGGGGAGAATATCAGCCGAAGCTTTGTAGGAAAGCGCAAGTTCTGCCGCTTTGGCGGCCGCCACAACGCCAAGCTGTCGGTCGGCCGGCAATTAGACTGTTTGCAATCAGCCCTGCGCAGCAGCGCTGGCGACGTCGACGCTGGCGGTGACGGTCGGCAGGACGATCGAGGGCGCGGCGTCCGCAGGTGCGCTGCGCGGATAGATGAAGCCGAACGTGGGCGAGGGACGCAGGCCGAGCGAGCGGGTCTTGCCGTACCACACGCGGACCTGGCTCCAGTCGCCGGCGGTCGAGACATCGACCACTTCCACGCCGCGCTCGATCATGCCGGGGGCCGACCAGTTGGCGTGGTTGATGAGGATGTGGCGGCTGTCGACGATCTTGCTGACGACGGCAACGTGACCATAGGGCATCGCGCCGGTGCCTTTGAATGCGAGAACCGCGCCCGCCTGCGGGCGAGCGCCGCGGGCGTAGACCCCCTGCGCATTGCCCCACCAGTCGCGGCCGTTGCCGGAAAGGTGCACTTCACCGATCTGCCGGGCGTAGGCGACGCACTGGAGCCGGGCATTGGCTTCAGCGGGAAGCAGGGCGATCGAGAGGAAGGCGATGAGGGAAGCGAGCGCGACACGAAGCATGCAGGCCGTTCTAAAGCGCTGTGCGGATTCGCACAGACAGGCACGGCGCAGCCTGCCCCGCACGACCAACGGTTCATCCCGCATGTGCGAAGGCTGTGGATAAAATTCGCGAGGAGGCCTGCCGGTTCCCGCCCCAAACAAACTTTTTGCATGCGCATCACGAAGCCCGACACAACCCCAAGTTGACAAAGTTGACAGTGTCCTGGGGAATAATTGCATTCGATCTGTAAGGCGCAATTGATTGAGAAAGTAGATCAATCGCGCTGCAATGGTGCACCGCCGCATGAGGGCGAAACTGGGTGATCCCGCGTGGCTGAAAGCTTTCCATCGCGCGAGGATATCCGGATTCGCGCGGTGTAGGACAGGCCGAGGCCCATGGCAGGGCGAATTGACGCCTTCATTCGGTTCGTCGCAAGTTCGTGACGGGCTGCCCGCAGGAACGACCTGTCGTGCAACTGCATTCATGCGCCAGCAATACGGCGCTGAACACCGGACACCTTTCAGACGCACTTTTAAGGAGTGAAGAGATGCGTGTTACCCTCAAGACGGCCGGGCTGATCGCCCCGGCCATGCTGTTGGCCGCTTCGGCCAGCGCGAGCTTTGCGCAAGGCATGGGCCAGCCCGACCCCGCCGCCCAGCCGACCGCGGCCGAACCCGCGCCCGAAGCGCTGCAGTCGAGCGCGTCGGCACAGGCGATTGCCGGGCCCGAACTCAACGGCAACATCTCGGCGCGCAAGGGCGACCAGATCGAAGTGCTGGCCGCCGATGGCACGCGCACCGTGGTGACGGTGAGCGATGCCACCAAGATCCGCGCCAAGAAGGGCTTCCTTCAGGGCAGCGCCAAGCTGAACGAGGCGGCGCTGATCAACGGCCTTCCGGTTTCGATCAAGACACTGCAGGCCGGCGGCGCGCTGATGGCGAGCGAGATCACCTTCAAGAACGGCGACCTCAAGACCGCCAACATGATCCGCACCGGCACCGCGCAGGGCTTTGCCGAACAGAGCGCGGCCACCGAGGCGCTGCGCGCCCGCTTCGGCGACATCGACAAGTACAACGTCAAGAGCACCAGCAACGTCTATTTCGACACCGGCAAGTCGAACCTTTCGCCGCAGGCAAAGGCTGAGCTGTGCACCGCCGCGAGCCAGGCCGAAACCAACGAGAACGCGCTGCTGCTGGTGATCGGCTATACCGATTCGGTCGGTGGCGACGATTACAACCAGACGCTGAGCGAAAAGCGCGCGGCGCGGGTGACCAACTACCTGCAGCAGGTCTGCCACTGGAAGCCCTACCGCATGCTGACCCCGACCGGCATGGCCAAGGCCGACCCGGCGGCGGACAACAGCACGCCCGAAGGCAAGGCGCAGAACCGCCGCGTTGCGGTCAACGTGCTGGTGAGCAAGGCGGTCGACACCGGCGGCTGATGGTACAACAAATCCCGAGCTCTCTCCCTGCGTCGGGGGGAGAGCCCGGGGATCGATCACAATGTGATCGGCTTATGCATCCCGGACGACGAGCTGGGGCCATCGTTCCAGCCAGCGCTTGCTGGCGACGCGCTGCTCGAAGATCGCTCGCTTGTCTTCGCGGAAGTCAGGGCCGGGGCACAGCACCAGTCCCAGAAGATCGTCGACCTGAAGCGGAGCCGCGATCTCGCATACTTCCCCGTCGATGCGGCGGGCTGCGATGGCCGTTGCCGTTTCTGGCCAGTTCACCATCGCATGGACGGATGACCGATAGGGCGCGTCCCCATTGCGCAGGTGCATGCGGGCCTGGTTCTTGACCGACCAGTCGATGCCAGGCGCCAACTGTGCGAGTTGACGCTCGAGATCGCGGTCGCGCTCGGCGGTTGCGTCGTCGGGATCGTGGTAGATCACATCGACGTCGCCGTCTGGCGCCCGTGGCGCGCGGTCGTGGAGGTGATCCCACACGGCGTTCCGAACGAACCCGGCGGCGATCCAGCCATCGCGCAGATGCAGGCCAGCGACCACGCCAAGCAAATGCCAGCGCAGCGCATCGGCGCGAAGAAGGGCGGCGATGGAGGCGGCTGGGGTCATCGTCCGGGATGCGGTGGGTAGAACGGTTCCGTTTTATCAGAGGTCGGCACCGTTGCCGTCAGGCCAGTGCAGGCTGTCATCGCGCGCGGCCTAGCGCTTTGGCTGCCGCCCGCTGGTGTTTTGCAGGGAGGCGAGCGATCCCGGCTTTCGCTGGGATGACGGTAATCCGGGGAGCTGATGCCCTTATTGGGTTTCGCCACACCTCAAGCCTTCCCCGTCCGGCTTTGCGCAGACCTGGTAAATCCCATCCGGCCGGGCTCGCAATTTAAGCCGGACCAGATGGTCTTCGCTCATATAAGTGTGCGCAACATATTGGATGGTGATCGAACGACTTGCAGTCGTGCCATGTAAGAAGCGAAATATCTGAAAGCGAGCCGTAATCCGACCGTGCCCCAGCAAGTCATCAAGATCATTGATTGGATCATAGGATAGATTGTGAAGGCGTCCGACCGCTTCGACGTCGAGAGGTGAAAGGGGCTTGGCTGAAGCGGGGTGCGCCAGCAAAAAAATCCCGACGATGCCTGCCAACATACCCTTCATCATCGAAACATTCCATCAATCGGCAATGTCAGCAAGTGGGGGCGTGGTCGTTTGCAGAGGCGGATTGGGGCACGAAAGAAAAAGGCGCCCGGTTTCCCGGACGCCCTTTTCTTGTCTCGTCTGATCCGAAAAGATCAGGCCGAGTAGTACATGTCGAACTCGACGGCCGAGGGCGTGGTTTCCCAGCGCAGCACTTCGGGCCACTTGAGTTCGAGGTAGGCTTCGATCTGGTCTTCGGTGAAGACGCCGCCTTCGAGCAGGAAGGCGTGGTCGGCGGCCAGCGAGTCCAGCGCTTCGCGCAGGCTGCCGCACACGGTCGGGACCAGTTCGAGCTCTGCCGGCGGCAGGTCGTACAGGTTCTTGTCCATGGCTTCGCCCGGGTGGATCTTGTTCTTGATCCCGTCGAGACCGGCCATCAGCAGCGCCGAGTAGCAGAGGTAGGGGTTGGCCATCGCGTCGGGGAAGCGGAATTCAACGCGCTTCGCCTTGGCGCCGGCGCCGTACGGAATGCGGCACGAGGCCGAGCGGTTGCGCGCCGAGTAGGCGAGCAGCACAGGGGCTTCGTAGCCCGGCACCAGGCGCTTGTAGCTGTTGGTGGTCGGGTTGGTGAACGCATTCAGCGCCTTGGCGTGCTTGATGACGCCGCCGATGAAGTACAGGCACATGTCCGACAGGCCGGCGTAGCCGTTGCCGGCGAACAGCGGCTTGCCCGAATCCCAGATCGACATGTGGGTGTGCATGCCCGAACCGTTGTCGCCCTTGATGGGCTTGGGCATGAACGTGGCGGTCTTGCCGTAAGCGGCAGCGACCTGCTGCACGACATACTTGTAGACCTGCATGCGGTCGGCGGTCTGGACGAGCGTGCCGAAGGTCAGGCCGAGTTCGTGCTGCGCGGCGGCCACTTCGTGGTGGTGCTTGTCGCAGGGCAGGCCCATTTCGAGCATGGTCTTGACCATCTCGCCACGGATGTCGACGCAGCTGTCGATCGGCGCGACGGGGAAGTAACCGCCCTTGACGCCCGGACGGTGACCGAGGTTGCCGCCTTCGTATTCCTTGTTGGTGTTGGTTGGCAGCTCGACGTCGTCGATGCGGAAGCCGTTGCCGTCATAGCCGTCGTAGAACTTGACGTCGTCGAACAGGAAGAATTCGGCTTCCGGGCCGACGTAGACGGTGTCGCCGATGCCCGAGGCCTTGACGAAGGCTTCGGCGCGCTTGGCGGTCGAACGCGGATCGCGCGAGTAGAGCTCGCCGGTCGACGGTTCGACGATGTCGCAGTTGATGATCAGCATCGGCGTGGCCGAGAACGGATCGACATAGACCGAGTCGAGGTCGGGCTTGAGGATCATGTCCGACTCGTTGATCGCCTTCCAGCCTTCGATCGACGAACCGTCGAACATCAGGCCGTCTTCCAGCTCGTCCTCACCCAGGACGCCGGCGACCATGGTCAGGTGCTGCCACTTGCCCTTGGGATCGGTGAAACGCAGGTCGACCCACTCGATTTCCTCGTCCTTGATCCGGCCGAGGATGTCCTTTGCACTTGCCATCGCTGATCCTTCTTTTCTCCCGCGTCGGTCTGTGAGCGCCGCGCAGGTTTCAGGGGTGGATATCGTGGAGGCCGCCCGTCCCAAGGCCACCCCCGGCTGCAGCCCCCCGTCCCGGCGCACCTGGACCGGAGGGCGACATTTCAGATCGCGTCGTCGTCGCGCTCGCCGGTGCGGATGCGCACGGCGGCATCGACGGTCATCACGAAGATCTTGCCATCGCCGATGCGACCGGTCTGCGCGGCAGAGGCGATCGCTTCGACCACGCGGTCGACGAGGGCATCGCCCACGACGACTTCGAGCTTAACCTTGGGCAGGAAGTCGACGACGTATTCGGCGCCGCGATAGAGTTCGGTGTGGCCCTTCTGGCGGCCAAAGCCCTTGGCTTCGGTAACGGTGATGCCCGAGACGCCGATCTCGTGCAGCGCTTCCTTTACCTCGTCCAGCTTGAACGGCTTGATGATCGCTTCGACCTTCTTCACCTGGTCAGACCCCTGCAACGCGAGGCCCACCGCTGCGGAGCGGCGGGCGGTTGTCCCTTGTGACCCGACCTAACAAGAATCGTGCCACGCTCTAGACGTTTTCACTAGGCCATCGCTCGCGGTTGCGAAAGCGGGAATTGCAGGGGTTGTGCAACAATGTGAATGCCTGGCGCGGCATCGACGCCAGATTGTTACGCGGCTGCGATTTTTTCGTGCATAAATTTTACGCAAGCCCTGCCTGTTTTTTAGGCAGGGCTGCCTCTCATGCGTAGGGCGGCTGGTGCAGGCCGGCAGGGCTCAGCGTGAAGATCTCGGCGCCATCCTCGGTGATGCCGATGGAGTGCTCGAACTGCGCCGAGAGCGAGCGGTCGCGGGTCACCGCCGTCCACCCATCGTCGAGGATCTTCACTGCCGCCTTGCCGAGGTTGATCATCGGCTCGATCGTGAAGAACATGCCCGGGCGCAGTTCAGGGCCGGTGCCGGCGCGGGCGGCGTGGACCACTTCGGGCGCATCGTGGAACAGGCGGCCGAGGCCATGGCCGCAGAATTCGCGCACCACGCCATAGCGGTGCTTTTCGGCGTGGGCCTGGATCGCCGCGCCGATATCGCCCAGGCGGGCGCCGGGGCGGGCCTGTTCGATGCCGATCATCAGGCATTCGTAGGTGACGTCGACAAGGCGACGTGCCTTCAGCGGAACGTCGCCGACGAGGTACATGCGGCTGGTATCGCCGTGCCAGCCATCGAGCAGCGGGGTAACGTCGATGTTGACGATATCGCCGTCCTTGAGCGTCTTGTCCGACGGAATGCCGTGGCAGACGACGTGGTTGATCGAGATGCAGCACGAATGGGTATAGCCGCGATAGCCCAGCGTAGCAGGAATCGCCCCGCCATCCAGCGTCATCTGTCGCACGACATCGTCGAGGTAATCGGTGCGCACGCCCGGCACCACCAGCGGGGCCAGTGCATCGAGGATCTCTGCAGCGAGGCGCCCGGCCTTGCGCATGCCTTCGAAGGCGGCGGGGCCATGCAGCTTGATGGTGCCGTCGCGCGGCTGGACGTCGGTTTCGTCGGCGATCACATAGTCGGTCATGCCGGCGATGTAGCGATTAATCCCGGCAATTGCGAGGTACGCGCGCTAGGATTCATTGCGACGAAAAGGCGGCCCGATATTCGGGCTTCACCGCCGCGAGCACGGCGGGGGTGACGGGCAGCGTCACTTCGTAGCTGCCCTCGGCAAAAGGCCCGGCGTTGTAAGGCGCGATGAGGAAGCCGATCCGGTCGAATGCGCGCCTGCCGGCAGAGCCAAGGATGAGCACCTGATCGAGCGGGGCGATGCAGCTGTCGAAATCCGAAATGCCGTCGCTCTTCCAGTCCGCCCCGCGTTTCTGGCGGCGTGCGCGATCCAGCGCGGCGCAGAACGGTTTCCTGATCGCGGCAGAAAGCGCGGCCTTGGACGTGAAGAGGTCGATCGCAGATATGCGGCGTGCCGTCTGCTTGTCCCACAGGATCGCATCGTAGGCGTAGTTCGAGTGTGCGCCGCCCGAATAGGTGCCGATGATGGTCGAAAGGCTAAGCCAGCCGGGCAGGTCGGTGACGACCTTCCATTCGGTCGAGAATTCATAGGGGTGGAACGGGAAGTCGTTCTTCTTGGCTTCGACACGGCCCGCGCCGGCATCCTTGGCGAGGGTGGCCTTTTGCTTGGCGAGATCGGCGTCGAGCCAGGCCTTCAGTGCGGGGATAGCTCCGGCGGCGCCAGGATAGGAATAGGTGAAGGAATAAAGATCGTTGCTTTCCTTCACGCTGAGCGCAGCGGCGGCTGGTGCAGGCGGGGCAGGCGGCGTGACGGGGCCGTTGGTGACCGTGGATGCGGAGGCGCTGGCCGAAGCGGATGCCGGGGATGATGCCGACGACTGCGCCGTGGTGGGCGTGCCCGACCCGCAGGCGGCCAGCGCCAGAGTAGAGGCAAGAAGCAGCGTTGCGCTGGCAAAAGTCGGTTTCACAGATCGTTTTCCTCTCGCGCTCGCAGGGCGGCTGCGGCAAGGTCGGTTCCAAGATGACCGACAGAAACGCGTTGATCCAGCCCGATCATGGCCAGAGCGCCATTGCCCTCCACCTTGTCGACAAGGCCAGCCTTGCCGACTGGACCAAGACGCTGAACGCCGGCCAGCGTTCCGCGCTTGCGGCGCAGAAGTTCGAAGGCGGTGCAGGCGAAGTGGCGATCGTGCCCGACGGCGACGGCTGGTCCGCCGTCGGCGGCGTTGCCAGCACGGCATCGCTGTCAAGCTGGTGCCTCGCGCGGCTTGCCGAAGTGCTTCCGGGTGGCACCTATCGCCTTGCCCGCGAGGAAGCGCTGGGAGGCGAGGGCACTGGCGTGGCGCCGGCGCTACACGGCTGGCTGACCGCGCAGTACCGCTTCGACCGCTACCGCAAGGAAGCCAAGGCGGTCGAGCCGCGCGTGCTGCTGACCAAGGCGGTAAAGGCGATCGAACCGTCGCTTGCCGAAGCCAGCGCGGTGATGATGGTGCGCGATCTGGTGAACACGCCGGCCGAGGACATGGGACCGGCACAGCTGGAGGCCGAAGCGCGCGCGCTGGCCAAGGCGCACCACGCCACCGTCCACGTCCATGCGGGCGATACGCTGGAGCATGATTATCCGATGGTCCATGCCGTGGGCCGCGCCGCTTCGCGCCACCATGCGCCACGGCTGATCGAACTGGAATGGGGCGACCCTGCGCATCCCCGCGTGGCCATCGTCGGCAAGGGCGTCTGTTTCGATTCGGGTGGGCTCGACATCAAGCCGTCATCGGGCATGGCGCTGATGAAGAAGGACATGGGCGGCGCGGCGCATGCGCTGGCGCTCGCCGGACTGATCATGGGACATGGGCTGAAGGTGCGGCTGCACCTGCTGGTTCCAGCGGTCGAGAACGCGATTTCGGGCAATGCCTTCCGCCCCGGCGACATCCTGCGTTCGCGCCAGGGGCTGAGCGTGGAGATCACAAATACCGACGCCGAGGGGCGGCTGGTGCTGGGCGATGCGCTGACCCGCGCGACCGAAATGAAGCCCGAGCTCGTGATCGACTTTGCCACGCTGACCGGCGCGGCGCGCGTGGCGCTGGGCCCGGACCTGCCGGCGATGTTCGCGCGGACCGATGAAACGGCGGCGGGGCTGCTTCGCGCAGGGCTCGAACGCGACGATCCTTGCTGGCGCCTGCCGCTGCACGATGGCTATCGCGAATGGTTGAAGTCCGATGTGGCCGATCTGCAGAATTCGCCGTCGGGCGGGTTCGCCGGGGCCAGCGTTGCGGCGCTGTTCCTGGACCGCTTCGTGGGCGAAGCCATTGATTGGGCGCATTTCGACACCTTCGCCTGGCGTCCTGCCGGCAAGCCTGGACGGCCCAAGGGCGGCGATGCGCTGGGCCTGCGTGCCGCATGGGGATTCCTGCTCGAACGGTTCGGCGCTTGAACCGGCGGGGCGATGCCAGTAAGCGCGCGGCTTTCCTTTTCCGGGAAGGCGCAGACTTGCCCGCTTCGAATGACGATATCCTGATCGAACAGCTGCCGGATTCCGGCGAACTCGTGCTGTCCGGTCCCTCGGTCAAGCTCGACCCGCTGCACCGCCCGGTGCGCGGTGACCTGGCCCACGTGGCGCTGGCCGGCAAGGTGTTCGTGCCGCACTATGCGGTGCCGATGCCGCACAAGCTGCTGGGCGCGACCGAGCTGCGCAAGACCGGCAGCGAAACGGGCGAGGTGATCGTGACTCTGGCAGCGGGCGAGACGTTCAACGTGCTCGACATGGCGGGCGGCTGGGCCTGGGGCCAGCAGGGCGATGACGGCTTCGTCGGCTATGTGCCGCTGGGTGCGGTGCAGGCGCTGTGACGACCTCGGTCTTCATCGACGGGGCAGTCGGCACGACCGGGCTGGAGATCGCCGAACGTCTCGGCGGGCGCAGCGAATTTGCGCTGATCACGCTGGACGAAGCGCGGCGCAAGGACGACGCCGCCCGTCGCGAGGCGATCAACGACGCCGACGTGGTGATCCTGTGCCTGCCCGACGATGCGGCGAGGGACGCGGTGGCGATGATCGCCAATGACCGCACCCGCGTGATCGATGCGTCGACCGCGCACCGAGTGGCGGACGGGTGGACCTATGGCTTTCCCGAGATCGTCGGGCGGGACACGGTGGCTGAAGCCAAGCGCGTCTCCAACCCGGGCTGTTACCCGACCGGGTTCATCGCGCTGCTCGCGCCTTTGGTGCACAATGCGCTGCTGCCGGCGGCGTGGCCTTACAGCGTGCATGCCGTGTCGGGCTATTCGGGCGGCGGCAAGGCGCTGATCGGGCGGTTCGAGGAAGATCGCGACATCGCCTGGCGCGGCTATGGCCTGAGCTTCGGGCACAAGCACGTGCCGGAAATGCAGCGCTATGCTGGCCTGATGATCGCCCCGCTGTTCAGCCCGGCGGTGGTTGCGGCGCATCGCGGCATGGTCGTGGAAATCCCGCTGCCGCTGGGCGTGATGCCGGGCAGCGTGCCACCGGAACTGCTGCGCGCGGCGCTGACTCAGTTCTACGAAGGTTCGAAGGTGGTGACCGTGGCGCAGGACCTGCCCGAAAGTGGCGAGATGCTGCTGCGCGCTTCGATGGAGCCGTGGGATGGGCTGACGCTCCACGTCATGGGCAGCGCCGATGGCGAGCAGGCGCGGCTGGTCGCCGTGCTCGACAACCTGGGCAAGGGCGCGAGCGGGGCGGCGGTGCAGAGCCTGAACCTGATGGCCGGGCTGGACGAGACGGCGGGCCTGCGGCTGTAATCCAGCCGATCCTGTTTGAGTTGGTGCTGAGCCTGGCGAAGTGCGTTTGGTCTGGAAGGCGAGCGCGGGATCGCGCAGGAAGAACGGCCCTTCGACAAGCTCAGGGCGGACGGGGTTGACAGCGAACAGCAAACACAAAAAAAGCCCGCGCTGCCGATGGAGCGCGGGCCTTCTTTCGTCAGCCTGACCGGAAGGATCAGTCTTCCGGGGCGATCGTGACCTTGAGGCCGTCGAGGTCGCCGGTGATCTGGACCTGGCACGACAGGCGCGAGGTTTCGTTGCGGTGATCCGAGCTGTCGAGCAGGTCGTTCTCGTCCTCGCTCATCGCCGGAACCTTGTCGGCGAAAGCGGGGTCGACGTAGATGTGGCAGGTGGCGCACGAGCAGCAGCCGCCGCACAGCGCGAGGAGTTCGTCGAAGCCGTTGTCGCGGATGGCTTCCATCACCGACAGGCCGGCATCGGCGTCGATGGTCTTTTCTTCACCCGCGCGGTTCACGACAACAAGCTTCGGCATCGTCAAGGTCTCCTGTCGGGGGCCTTGCCGGCCCACTGTTCCCGTTTGGGCCGGGCTGCTATCGCGTCGCCTGCGCTTTGGCAAGGTCGCACAACGAGCAGGCATGAGAAGGGTGTAGGGCAATGGGATTGAGCGCGGAGCAGATCAGGGAAGGGCTCGATTTCATCGGTGGCAGCCATCCGGCGATGGCGGCGGCGATCGAACGGGTCGGCTATCCCGAGCCGCGGCTGCGCCCGACCGGCTATGCCACGTTGCTGCGCACCATCGTGGGGCAGCAGGTGAGCGTCGCGGCGGCGGCTTCTGTCTGGAACAAGCTGGAAGCGCTGCTGGGCGAGGACTTGCCCCCGCACGACCTGCTCGCCGCCGACTTCGACGCGCTGCGCGCCTGCGGCCTGTCGCGCCAGAAGCAGGGCTATGCCCGGTCCTTGTGCGAACTGGTGGTGTCGGGCGAGCTCGATCTCGACGCGCTGCCGGCCGATGACGAGGAGGCAATTGCCGAACTCGTCAAGATCAAGGGCATCGGGCGCTGGTCGGCGGAAATCTATCTGCTGTTTGCCGAAGGGCGGCCCGACATCTGGCCGGCAGGCGACCTTGCCGTTCAGGTCGGCCTTGGCAAGCTGCTCGGGCTGGAAGAGCGGCCGAGCGAGAAACTGACACGCGAGCTGGCCGAGGGTTGGCGGCCGCACCGCGGCGCGGCGGCGATCTTCACCTGGCATTGCTACAACAATCCGGCGCTTTGACTTTACTGACATTCGTGCAAGTAAAGCGAGGGCAGGAGGAAGTGGGCGATGGCAAGGACGATCTTCATCACCGGCGGGGGCTCCGGCATCGGCCGCGCCGTGGCCCAGCGGTTCGCGCGCGGGGGCTGGTTCGTCGGGCTGGCCGACGTGAGCGAGAGCGGGATGGCCGAGACAGCCGCGCTCCTGCCGAAGGGGGCAAGCTCGATCCACAAGCTCGACGTGCGCGACCGGGCGGGGTGGGATGCGGCGCTGGCCGACTTCGCCAAGGCGGCGGGCGGCCGGATCGACGTTGTGTTCAACAATGCCGGCGTGCCGGTTGGCGGGCCGCTCGCCGAACTTGCAGTAGACGAGATCGAGCGCGCGCTCGACATCAACCTCAAGGGGGTGATCTTTGGCGCGCAGGCGGCCTACCCATGGCTGAAGGCCAGCGCGCCGGGCTCGGTCCTGCTCAACACCGCGAGCGCGGCCGGGATCTATGGCACGCCGGGTGCCAGCGTCTATTCGGCGACCAAGTTCGGAGTGCGCGCGGTGACCGAGTCGCTCGACGGCGAATGGGCGGCAGACGGGATCGCGGTGCGCGACCTGATGCCCGCGTTCATCGACACGCCGCTGCTCGATCATAACGCCAACCGCGCGAGCAACGAGGACATCCGATCGCGGGTGAAAGGCGCGGGGCTGGAGATCAGCCCGGTGAGCGACGTGGCCGAGGCGGCCTGGGCTGCGGTGCATGGGGAAAGGCTGCACACGCTGGTCGGACCGACGGCAAAGCGGATGGCGCTGTTTTCGCGGCTGCTGCCCGGGCTGGTGCGCAAGCAGGTGCGCGGGCGGGCCGGCGCGCTCTGACGTTCAGCGGCGCGTGATCCTGGCAACCCCTGCCTTCCCGGCGGAGGAAAGGTAGGGCGCAAGCGCGGCGAATGGCAGCGCCGCGACATCGCCGCAGGCCGCCGCCACATGGGGCAGCGACGGTTCGAAGGCGAAGCCATCGCTTGTCAGCGACACGGTCCAGAACTCCGAGCTTGCGACAAGATCGAAGCAGCCCTCGGTGTCGTCGGCAGGGCGCGGGAAGTGCGCGAGGATGACCTTGCGCAGCGCTTCGGTCGGCTGGATGAGGCTGCCGGCGCTGGTATCGCCGTCGATCGGCTGGCGGGCGGAGGATGCCAACCAGTCAGTAAGGGCGAATTCCTTGCCGGTGCGCCGATCGAACGTGCGGTAGGTGGTGACGGCGTCTGGGTGTGCGCCGCCGCAGAAGTACCCTTGCGCGACCGCGACGGTCAGAAAGTCGCCACGCACCGCCTGTGGCGTCAGTGCCAGCGAGAAATCGCCATCGGTGCCAAGGCTGGAAAGGTTGCCGGCCATGCATTCGGCAAAGTCGGCGACCGAACCGGGCTTGAGCGGATCGAGCGCCACCGCGGCATTGATCGCGGCGTCGCCCGGCAGCTGCGGCTTCAGCGCGAAAGAGGCGATGTCCACCGAATCGAAAGCCGCGCCGACATCGTAATGCAGTTCGTCGTAGCCGAGGCTGGCTTTTGCCTGGGGCGCGCGGCGGGAGATGGTGACCGGCTTGAGCCGTGGCGCGATGAAGGCGCGGCTGCCGCAAGGGCCATCCCATGTCTCCGCCGGTTTCCACGCGACGGGCATCAGCCTTATCGGCAGGGCGCGCTTCGCCCGTTGCCACGTGCCTTCAAGGTTTGCGCCAGTCCCCTTGCGCAGCGTCCAGATGGCGCCGCCGTCCTCTTGCAGAAGCTTGCCGTCGAGACGCAGGGCGATCGGGCGCAGGTGCCTGAGATAGAAATAGGATCCCTCCAGTTCGTCGAGGCCGTTGCGTTCGAGGCAGACCTGTACCGGCGCCGTTCCGAGGGTGCCGCGCCACAAGCCCTCGGGCCACGGAGCCTTGGCGAATGCGGGCGATGGCAGCAGGCAGAGGGCGACGAGCGCCGCAAGCAGCCGCCGCATCAGCGTGCGAACCGCTCCATCGCGGCAGCCATGGCAAGATCGCGCGCGCTGATCCCGCCCGCATCGTGGGTGGTCAACGTGACATCGACGCGATTGTAGACGTTGAACCATTCGGGATGATGGTCCGTCTTTTCCGCCTCCAGCGCGACGCGCGACATGAAGGCGAACGCTTCGCTGAAATCGGCGAAGCGGAAGGCTTTCAAGATGGCGAGGCCGTCTTCGCGCAGGGCCCAGCCGGACAGATCGGCAAGCGCGGTTTCGATCTCTGACTGGGACAGGCGCGCGATGGCCATTGTTTCGCTCTCCTTGGCAGGCCCCGTCCTTTCCCCTATCGCGCGCGTTCATGCAACCCGCCCGCCTTGCCGCCTACGATATCGCCTGCCGGCGCGGCGACCGGGTGCTGGTGCGCGCGCTGTCGTTCGATCTGAAGCCGGGCGAGGCGCTGCATCTGGCGGGCCCCAACGGCATCGGCAAGTCGAGCGTGATCCGCATCCTCGCCGGACTGCTCCGCCCGGCCTGGGGCCATGTCGAGCGCGAAGGCGCGCTGGCGCTGTCGGACGAACGGCTGGCGCTCGATGCGCACAGGCCGCTGGGCGAGGCACTGGCGTTCTGGCAGCGGATCGACGGTGGCGAGGCGACGCGCGCCGACTTCGGGCTTGAAAACCTGCGCGACGTGCCGGTCGGCTATCTTTCGACCGGGCAGCGCAAGCGCGCCGGGCTTGCGCGACTGGCGGCAAGCGGGGCGCAGATCTGGCTGCTCGACGAGCCGCTCAATGGACTCGACACGCACTGGGGCGCGGCTGCGCAGGCGGCGATCGAGGCGCATCGGGCGATGGGCGGCATCGCGGTGATAGCCTCGCACCAGCCGCTAGGTCTGCAGCGGTTGCGGACCATCTCGTTGCTGGAGCACCTGCCATGAGTGGCGGGACCGGGAACGCCGGGAAAGCACTGGCGACGATCTTTGCGCGTGACCTTGCACTCCTGCTCAAGGGTGCGCTGGGGCGCGGCGGGGCGGTGCTTCCGCTGCTGTTCTTCCTGGCGGTCGCGATGCTGTTCCCGTTCGCGGTGGGGCCGGATGCGAAGCTGCTGGGCCGCACCGGCGCCGGCGTGATCTGGGTGGCGGCGCTGCTTGCCGCGATCCTGCCGCTCGACCGGCTGGTCGAACCCGATGTCGAGGCGGGCTTCTTCGACCAGTGGGCGCTGCGCGGGCTTGCCGAAGAAGCCGTGCTGATGGTGCGGATCGTGGCCCACTGGCTGAGCTTTGGCGTGCCGCTGATGCTGGCCGCGCCGATTTCGGCCGGGCTGCTGTCACTCGACCGGGCGCAACTGATCACGATCGAGCAGGGCCTGCTGCTGGGGACACCGGGGCTTGCCGCCATCGGCGTGACAATCGCCGCGCTGACGGCCGGGCTGCGCGCAGGGTCGGCACTCGGCGGCATGCTGGCGATCCCGCTGGCCGTGCCGTTGCTGATCTTTGGCGCAGGTTCGCTGCAGCCGGGCGGAGAAGGCGGTCTTGCCCTGCTTGGTGCGAGCAGCCTCGCCGCGCTCGCCATAGCGCCCTTTGCCGGCGGCGCGGCGCTGCGCGCGGCCCGGGAATAGGCACTTGCCTTCACCCAAGCGCAATTTCGTTGCCGATTGCGCGGACGCATCCTAACTCGTTCGCCATGACCGTTTCTGCGCTTACCCCCAATTCGCTTTCGCTCATCGGCAACACGCCGCTCGTCCGCCTTGCCGGCCCGTCCGAGGAGACCGGCTGCGATATCTATGGCAAGTGCGAATTTGCCAATCCCGGTGCGTCGGTAAAGGACCGCGCCGCGCTGTGGATCGTGCGCGATGCCGAGGAGAAGGGCCTGCTCAAGCCCGGCGGGACGATCGTCGAAGGCACGGCCGGCAACACGGGCATCGGCCTTGCCCTGGTTGCCAATGCGCTGGGCTACAAGACCGTGATCGTGATGCCCGAGACGCATTCGCGCGAAAAGATGGACACGCTGCGCGCGCTGCGGGCGGAGCTGGTGCTGGTGCCTGCAGCGCCGTTCTCCAACCCCGGGCACTTCGTCCACACCTCGCGCCGCATCGCAGAGGAAACCGATGGCGCGATCTGGGCCAACCAGTTCGACAACATCGCCAACCGCCGCGCTCACATCGAAAGCACCGCGCCCGAGATCTGGGAGCAGATGGGCCACCGCATCGACGGCTTCACCTGCGCTGCCGGCACCGGCGGGACGATCGCAGGCACGGGCCTCGGCCTCAAATCGTTCGACGAGAACGTGACGATTGCGCTGACCGACCCGCATGGCGCGGCGCTGTACAACTATTACGCGAATGGCGAGCTGAAGGCCGAAGGATCGTCGGTGGCCGAAGGCATCGGGCAGGGGCGGATCACCGCCAACCTCGAAGGCGCGCCGATCGACACGCAGTTCCGCATCTCGGACGAGGAAGGGCTCTACTGGGTCGAGCGGCTGCTCGCCGAGGAAGGGCTGTGCCTTGGTCTGTCCAGCGGGATCAACGTGGCGGGGGCCGTGGCGCTGGCCCGGCAGCTGGGCAAGGGCAGCCGGGTTGCGACGATCCTGTGCGACACCGGCTTCCGCTATCTGTCATCGCTGTACAATCCCGCCTGGCTCGAGGCCAAGGGGCTGCCGGTCTTTCCCTGGCTCAAGCAATAAGCTAGGATTGCGGGAATGGCGTTCCCCGGCATTCCCAAGCGCAAGACACAAAGTGCGGCCGCACGGGCGGAAGCGCCGATTGCCCCCATCCACCACGTGCCGCTGTCCCCGCGCGCTCTGCGGGCGCAGGCGGTACACCGGCTGCAGGTCGGGCTGTTCGGGCTTGCCGGCATGCTGTTGCTGGTCAGCCTGGCCAACGTGATCATGGACCGCGCGCAAGTGGGCGATTCCGCAGCCGCCATGCCCGACGCGGCAGCAAGTTCGAGCGCCGCCAACGATCCGCTGGTGGACATGGGCGTCGCGCCCGAGCTTCCGGTCAACGGCGGCGGGGCCGCCGCGCCCGCACAGCAACCCGCCGCGCGGCCCAAGCCCTGATCGGCCGGCGGTTCGGCCGCCTGTTCCTCCAGCATCCCGAATACCGTCACCGTGTGCGGCTCGGCGCACGCCGTGACCGCGGCTGACTTGCCGATTCGCCATCTCAGCGGGCGCGATCGGGTGGGGTCCGGATTTTTACGGGAAAATACGGGCAGGGCAGAGGGATCGGCTGGGGCGGGTGCAGGTCATTTTCTAAAACTCGCGGATTTGTGCGGGTGATCGTGGTTTCCCCACTATTCATTGTCGGCCGATAGTGGATCATTGCTTGCGAAAAACTCGAGCAAAACGAACGCCTGACCGCAAATTCCCGTAAAATCCCGTTGTGGCCCGCTGCTTCCCGAGTTAAGACTTAGGTTCATCGGGACGAACTCCATGTCGCATCCGCGGGGGATGGCCGGCAGCGCCTAGCGCTTGCCGGAAGGCAGGAGCTTTTTGTCTCGGGCGCGGGGGCTTTTGACGTGGCTGGAGGGCCGTCAAATTATTGGGGGCAGGGCTTTTCGCCGCGCGGCGAAAAGAGCCGCTTCGTCCTCCCCGCAGATTTCCGCAGCACCGTCCGCGATGCCTCCGCCGGCCAGCGCGTGCTGTGTCTCGACAAGCATGCCAAGCATCCCTGCCTCGTCGGTTTCGGCCTGTCCCGCGCCGAAAGCTTTGCCGAGCAGATTGCCCACGAAGAGCGCGTCGCGCTGGAACGGCGCGAGGAGTTCGACCCCGACATGCGCGCCGCGCAGCTGTTCGGCTTCATGCGCGTGAGCTTCGATGATTCGGGCCGCTTCGTCCTGCCCGAGCACCTGGGGGAGCAGGCCTCGATCGGCGAGGCGCTCTATTTCCATGGCGGCGGTTCGCACTTCACCATCTGGGCGCCCGAAGTGCTGTTCGAGATGGGCGCGGGCTGGGATGCCGCCAAGGCGACCTGCCGTGCGCTGATGGCCGAGGCATCGAGCAAGGGGCGGCGCAAGTGACGCAGTATCCCGATCTTCCCGCCGACGCCCCGCACATTCCCGTGCTGCTCGATGAAGTCGAACAGGCGTTGGCGCCTGCCGCCGGCGACGTGGTGGTTGACGGTACGTTCGGTGCGGGCGGGTATACCCGCCGCCTGCTCGCCGCCGGGGTTACCGTCCACGCCTTCGATCGGGACCCCGATGCGATCGAAGCCGGGCGACTCTGGGGAGAAACCTGTGGAAATCCTGTGCGGCTGGTGCTGCACCACCGGCGCTTTTCCGAGCTTGCCGAAGGGCTTGCAGAGGCCGGAATTGCGCAGGTTCAGGGCGTCGTGCTCGATATCGGCGTCTCTTCGATGCAGATCGACCAGGGCGAGCGCGGGTTTGCATTTTCCGTCGATGGGCCGCTGGATATGCGGATGTCGCAGGAGGGGCCAAGCGCGGCCGATTTCCTGAACGAAGCCGACGAGGGGGAAATTGCCGACGTCCTCTACCGCTACGGGGAAGAGCGTCAGTCGCGCCGCGTGGCGCGCGCCATTGTCGCGGCGCGGCCGCTCGAGACGACCGGGCAGTTCGCGGCGGTGGTGCGCAAGTCGCTGGGCTACGTCCCCGGCATGCGCGGCAAGAATGCGCCCAAGGACCCGGCGATCCGCAGCTTCCAGGCGGTGCGCATCCACGTCAACGGCGAGCTCGACGAGCTGGCGGCGGGTCTTGCTGCGGCGGAAAAGGTGCTGGCGCCGGGTGGCCGGCTGGCGGTGGTCACGTTCCACAGCCTGGAAGATCGCATCGTCAAGCAGTTCCTGCGCGAAGGCGCGGGCGCAACGCCGGGCGGCTCGCGCCACCTGCCGCAGACCGCGCCCACCCTGAAGCCCGTTTTCGAGAAGCCTTCCGCCGCGATCCGTCCGACCGCTGCGGAAGAGGCGCGCAATCCACGCGCGCGGTCGGCAACCTTGCGCTGGGCGGTCCGCACGTCCGCCCCGGCGCGGGAACATCAGGGGAGCATCGCGGCATGATCGTCACCGCCCATCGCCTGCGTTCGATCGGCTGGATCGCGTTGCTCGCGATCTGCGCCGCGCTGGTCATGGTGCTCGCCTTCCGCGTCAACGCGCTGCGCAGCCAGGTGCACCACGCCGAGATGAAGATCGTCGCGCTGCGCCAGGAGAAGATGTACCTCGAAACCGAGTTCGAGACGCGTGCCAACCAGCAGCAGCTGAAGGCCTGGAACGACGTCGAGTTCGGCTACGTTGCGCCGACTGCCGGCCAATACCTCGAGAACGAGCGCCAGCTTGCCGCGCTGTCGAAGCCGGTCGAGCCCGATGCGCCCGAGCCGATCCGCGTGGCCAGCGCCGACGATGCGGTGGTGGCGCAGGCGGCCTTCCCGGCGATGGTTTCGCCGCTCTCGGGCAAGCCGCTTGGCGCCGAGGCGGACGAGGACAAGCCCAAGGCGGAAAAGATCGACCATGCCAAGGCCGCGGCATCTCTCGGCGAGCGGCTGGCCAAGGTCGATCGTGGCGATGATGCGACCGTCAAGCCGCGCATCCGTCAGCTCGTCGCCAAGGATGGCGACGACAGCGTCAAGTCTGCCCGCAAGGCAAAGCCTGCGAAGGATACCAAGCAGGCCAAGGCCGACAGCAAGGACAAGCCGGCCAAGGTTGCCACCAGGAAGGACAAGCCGGTGGACAAGCCCTCAGCCAAGCCTTCCGCAAAGGTTGCATCGGCGACTAAGTCGCCGGTTGCGAAGAAGCCTGCTGCGGCGGGCAAGAGGGAGGTGAAGGCAACCAAGTGAACGCGCTGACCGCCTCGGCCGCGATCGCTTCTGGCCGCGTCCAGCTGGCCAACGTCCGCCAGCGCTCGCTGGTGACGGCCAAGGTGCGCGCGCTGTGGGTGCTGCTGCTGTTCGTCTTCGCCACGCTGACCGCGCTGGTGCGGATCGGCCAACTGGGCCTGTTTGAGGATGCGCCCGAGCGCCGTTCGATGGCCGAAGCGCTGCTCCCCCCGCGCGGCGAGATTACCGACCGCAACGGCGTGGTGCTGGCGCGGGCGTTCCCGTCCTATTCGCTGTGGTTCAATCCCAAGGCACTGGGCGAAGGCGGTTCCGCACTCGTCAAGACGCCCGAGGAAGTCGCCAAGGCGCTGATGACGATCTTTCCGGACGCCGACTATGCCGACCTGGTGGAGCGGCTGAAGTCGGACAAGCCGAGCTATCTGCGCAAGCGGGTGCTGCCGGAAGAAGCGAACAAGGTCTTCGCGCTGGGCGAGCCGGCTCTGGAATTCCCGCGCGAGAACCAGCGCTACTACCCGCAAGGCTCCCTTGCCGCGCACGTGCTCGGCTACGTCGACGAAGCGGGCGAGGGCCATGTCGGCATGGAGCAGGTGCTGCAGCAGCGGCTGCTCGATCCGGCGCAGCGCGGCCAGCCCTTCGCCCTGTCGATCGACGCGCGGGCGCAGGGCGCGCTGGAGGACGAACTCAGCCGCGGCATGCTCGAATCCAATGCCAAGGGTGCCGCAGGCGTGGTGCTCGACAGCGATACCGGTGAGGTCATCGCGCTCGCTTCGCTGCCTTCGTTCAATCCCAACCGTTCGGACCGGGCCTTCAACGGGCTGGTGTTCAACCGCGTGACCAACCAGGTCTACGAACTCGGTTCGGTGATGAAGCCGGTGACGGTCGCCTCGGCGCTCGATGCGGGGGTGATCGGCGACATGTCCGTGCGCTATCCCGCGGCACAGTTGCACATCGGCCGCTTCACCATTCACGACAGCCACAATTTCGGCGCTTCGCTCAACGTGCCCGAAGCGCTGATCCACTCGTCGAACATCGTGACGGCGCAGGTTGCCGACAAGCTCGGCGGGCCGGCACTGCGCAGCACGATGATGGCACTGCACATGAACGAGCGGCCGGGCATAGAATTGCCCGCCCGTGGTTTTCCGATCTGGCCCAAGGGCGACTGGGCGCGGATCACCACGATGACGGTCAGCTATGGCCATGGCATGGCGGTGAGCCCGCTGCACCTCGCCTCGGCCTATGCCGCGCTGGTCAACGGCGGTGTGTGGCGCCCGGCGACGCTGTTCAAGGTAGCGCCGGACAAGGTTCCCGAAGGCCAGCGCGTGTTCAAGGCGTCGACCAGCGCCCGCCTGCGACAGCTGCTGCGGATGATCGTGGTCGACGGCACCGGCAAGAAAGCCGATGCGCCCGGCTTCCGCGTCGGCGGCAAGACCGGCTCGGCAGAAAAGCCCGGCAGCGGCGGCTACCGCAAGACCTCGCTCATCGCGACGTTCGCGGCGGCCTTCCCTATGGACAAGCCGCGCTATGTGGTCATCGCCATGCTTGACGAGCCGCAAGGCACGCAGGCGACTTCGTTCCAGCGCACGGCGGCGTGGAACGCGGCGCCGGTGGTGGGCCGGGTGGTCCCGCGCATCGGGCCGCTGCTCGGCGTCGTGCCCGATGCGACGCGCGACGTTGATATTTCCGACCTCAGCCCGCTGATCGGCAATGGAGAGGGTGAATGAGGCTGGCAACGCTCATCGCGCAGGCGGGCTTGGCGCTCGGCGCGAGCGGCGATGGCGATGCCAACGTCACCGGCTTTGCCATCGATCATCGCAAGGTGGCGCCCGGCACGGTGTTCGGCGCGTTCCCTGGCACGCGCTTCAATGGCGAGGATTTCATTGAAGCCGCCGTGCAGGCCGGTGCGGTGGCGATCGTGGCGCGCCCGGACGCGAAAGTCGAAGGCGCGGCGCATATCGCCGATGCCGAACCGCGCCGCGCCTTCGCGCGGCTGGCAGCTGGGTTCTTTACCCCGGTGCCGGCGACGATCGTTGCGGTGACGGGGACCAACGGCAAGACATCGACCGTGGAGATGACGCGCCAGCTGTGGCGCATGGCCGGGCACCCGGCGGCCTCGATCGGCACGCTCGGCGTGACCACGGCCGACGAGAGCGTTTCGACCGGCCTCACCACGCCGGATATCGTCACTTTCCTGTCGAACATGACCGGCCTTGCCCGCGAAGGCGTGACTCATGTCGCCTACGAAGCTTCGAGCCACGGGCTCGACCAGTTCCGCAACGAGGGCCTGCGCGTGGTCGCGGGCGCCTTCACCAATCTCAGCCGCGACCATCTCGATTACCATGCGACGATGGAAGACTACTTTGCGGCCAAGATGCGCCTGTTCGACGAGGTTGTCGCCAGTGACGGTGCCGCCGTCATCTGGGCTGACGATGCCTGGTCGCAACGGGCAGTCGAGCATGCCGGACGTAGGGGGTTGCGGCTGCTCACGGTGGGAGAGCAGGGGACTGCGGTCCGCCTGCTCTCCCGTACCCCCACACAGCTCGGCCAGGTGCTGGAGATCGAGCACGAGGGCACGCGCCGCAAGGTTACGCTGCCACTGATTGGCGCCTACCAGGCGGCCAACGCGCTCGTTTCGGCGGGGCTCGTGCTGGCGAGCGGCGGCGAAGCGTCCGCCACATTCGATGCGCTGTCGCGCCTGCAACCAGTGCGGGGTCGGCTGGAACGCGCCGCGATCAATCGGGCGGGTGCGCCGGTCTATGTCGACTACGCCCACACGCCCGATGCCATCGAGGCAGCGATTGCGGCGCTTCGCCCGCACGTCGGCGGCCGGCTGATCACGGTGTTCGGCGCTGGTGGCGATCGTGACGGGGGCAAGCGCCCCGAGATGGGCCGTAGCGCCTGTGCCGGATCGGACGTGGTGATCGTGACCGACGACAATCCGCGCGGCGAAGATCCGGCAGCGATCCGTGCCGCGGTGATGACGGGTTGCGACGCAAAGGCACAGGAGATCGGCGACCGGCGCGAGGCCATCGGCGCCGCCATCGCCATGGCTGGCCGTGACGACATCGTGCTCGTGGCCGGGAAGGGCCACGAACAGGGCCAGATCATCGGGCGCGGCGACGCGGTTCGGGTACTGCCCTTCGATGATGTGCAGGTGGCAAGGGAGTGCACCGCATGACCGCTCGCCCCGCATTGATGGCATGGCCGACCGATCCGGCTGATGCGCGCGGCACGGCGCTGTGGACGTCCGAAGAGATCGTTGCGGCAACAGGCGGGGTGGCATCCGGCCCGTTCGAAGTGTCGGGCTGCGAAATCGACAGCCGCGAAGTTCGCGATGGCGACCTGTTCTTTGCGCTCAAGGGCGAAAGTGCCGATGGTCACCGCTTCGTGACCGGCGCCTTCGACAAAGGGGCTGCTGGCGCGATCGTGGATCGGGCGATCGAGCACCCGCATGTGCTTGTATCGGATACCTCAAGTGCGCTTGAGGATCTTGGAAAAGCCGCGCGAAACCGTGTCGATGCGGGGATTATCGGCGTTACCGGATCGGCGGGCAAGACCGGGGTCAAGGAAGCCCTTTTCGCTGCGCTCGACCGCGGCAGCCGCGGCCGCGCGCACCGTTCGGTGAAGAGCTACAACAACCATGTCGGCGTTCCGCTGAGCCTGGCGCGCATGCCATCGCGCACGAGCTTCGGCGTGTTCGAGATGGGCATGAACCATGCCGGCGAATTGGCCGCGCTGACCCGGCTGGTGCGTCCGCACGTCGCCATCGTCACCACGATCGCGCCCGCGCATATCGGGCACTTCTCGGGCGAGGAAGCGATCGCCGATGCCAAGGCGGAGATCTTCGAAGGGCTCGAAGCGGACGGCGTTGCGATCATTCCGGCGGACAATCGCCACTACGAGCGCCTGCGCGCCAAGGCAGCGCAGCATGCCGCCAGGATCATCGCCTTCGGCAGCGCAGCCCATGCCGATGCGCGGCTGCTGGACGCGGTGGCGGCACCTGGCGGCGGCACGCTGGTGACGGCGGAACTGGCTGGCCGCAAGCTGTGCTACACCATCGCCCAGCCCGGCGCGCACTGGGTCGCCAATTCGCTGGCGGTGATGGCCGCGGTCGAGGCAATCGGCGGCGACCTGGGCGCGGCGGGCCTTGCGCTTGCTGAGATGGAGGGCCTTGCCGGCCGCGGGGCGCGCCATACCGTGGCCGCGCGCGCGGGCGATGGGTCGGGTGAAGCGCTCCTGATCGACGAAAGCTACAACGCCAATCCCGCTTCGATGCGGGTGACGATCGAGCAGCTGGGCGCAACGCCGGCAGCGCGCCGCGTCGCCGTTCTCGGTTCGATGCGCGAACTGGGTGCCGAGGAAGAGCGCTACCACCGCGACCTTGCCGAACCGCTGCTCGCCGCGAAGATCGACCGGGTCATCCTGGTGGGGCCGGAAATGGCCGCGCTGGCGCAGGCACTGGGGAAAAGCGATGGTGGCGCGCTTGCCCGGGCGATCGAAGTCGATCATGTCCCTACGGCGGCCGAAGCGGCGGAATGCCTTGCTGCAGAAGGACCGCAGGGTGGTGACGCCATCCTCGTGAAAGGGTCGAATTCGGTCGGGCTGGGTGCGCTGGTGCGTGCCCTGACGGCCAGGGAAAACTGAATGCTCTACCTGCTGGCGCACCTGCTTCACTACGAGGGGTTCAGCAACCTCTTCCGCTACCAGACCTTCCGCGCCGGGGCGGCGTTGCTGACGGCGCTTCTGATCGGTCTGGTGATAGGCCCGCGCTTCATCAACATGCTGCGCATCCGCCAGGGCAAAGGCCAGCCGATCCGTGAGGACGGACCGCAGAGCCACCTTGCCAAGCGCGGCACGCCGACGATGGGCGGGCTGATGATCGTCATCTCGGCGACGCTGGGCCTGCTGCTGTGGATGGACGTCACCAGCCGCTATGTCTGGGCGTGCCTTGCGGTGACCTGGGGCTTCGGCCTGATCGGTTTCCTCGACGATTACGACAAGGTGACCAAGTACGCCCACAAGGGCGTTCCGGCCAAGGTGCGCCTGCTGGGCGAGTTCGTGGTGGCAGGCATCGCCGCGGCCCTGGTGGTGACGGAGACGAACCTCTACGTCCCCGTGTTCAGCAACCTCTACATTCCGCTTGGCCCGCTCTATTACGTCTTTGCCGCCTTCGTGATCGTCGGTGCGGGCAACGCGGTGAACCTGACCGACGGGCTCGACGGCCTCGCCATCATGCCGGTGATCATCGCGTCGGGTACGTTCGCGATCATCGCCTATCTCGCCGGCCGTTCGGACTTTGCGCATTACCTCGGCATCCCGCACGTGCCCGGTGCGGGTGAGCTTGCGATCTTCTGCGGCGCCGTGATGGGGGCAGGGCTTGCCTTTCTGTGGTTCAATGCGCCACCCGCCGCCGTGTTCATGGGCGATACCGGCAGCCTCGCGCTGGGCGGCACGCTGGGCGTGATCGCGGTCTCGGCGCACCATGAAATCGTGCTCGCCATCGTCGGCGGTCTGTTCGTGATGGAGGCCGTCTCGGTCATCGTGCAGGTGTTCGTCTACAAGCGGACCGGCAAGCGCGTGTTCCGCATGGCGCCGATCCATCACCACTTCGAGCAACTGGGCTGGAAGGAATCGACCGTCGTGATCCGCTTCTGGATCGTGTCGATCGTTCTGGCGCTGATCGGCCTCGCCACGCTGAAGGTCCGATGAGCGGATGATCGTCTCGCCCGCCTTTTCCGGCAAGCGCTACGCGGTGCTCGGCCTTGCCCGATCGGGCCTGACCAGTGTCGAGACGCTGCTGGAGAGCGGGGCGGATGTCGTTGCGTGGGACGCGCGCGAGGAAGCGCGCGCCGCCTGTGATGGCCGGGCGACGCTGGCCGATCCGCTGGCCATGGACCTGACCGGGTTTGCCGGCGTGGTCGTTTCGCCGGGCGTGCCGCTCAACCGTCACCCGATCGGACCTCATGCGGCGAGCTTCGGCGTGCCGGTGATCGGCGATATCGAGCTGTTCGCGCTGGCGCGGCCCAGCCTGCCGGCACACCGCGTCGTCGGCATCACCGGAACGAACGGCAAGTCGACCACCACCGCACTGGTCCACCACCTGATCAAGGCGGCGGGCATTCCCACGCGGATGGGCGGGAATATCGGCCTGCCGGTGCTGGGTCAGGACCCGCTGCCCGCAGGCGGGGTCTACGTGCTCGAACTCTCGAGCTACCAGATCGATCTGACCTACAGCCTGCAAGCCGACGTCGCTGCGTTGATCAACCTCAGCCCGGACCACCTAGACCGCTACGACGGCTTCGATGCCTATGCAGCATCCAAGGCGCGGCTGTTCGCGCTGCAGCGGGCCGAACAGCACGCCGTGTTCGGACGAGGCGATCCGCACACCCTGCGCATTGCGGGCGAAGTGTCGGGCAGCCGGCCAGGCGATCTGGTCCAGATCGTCGATCCCAATGCGATCGCGGGGCAGGCTGCCTGGCCATCGCTACAGGGCCCGCACAACCTGCAGAACGCGGCCATCGCGATTGCCATCGTCTCGGCGCTCGGCATCGGCGAGGACGTCTGGCGCAAGGGGCTCGAGACGTTCGTCGGCCTGCCGCACCGGATGGAGCGCGTCGCCGAAGCGGGCGGCGTGCTGTTCATCAACGACAGCAAGGCGACAAACCCGGCGTCGACCGCGCCGGCGCTCGGCGCCTTCCCGCGAATTCACTGGATCCTCGGCGGCCTGCCAAAGGGCGACGATCTGGACGAGTGCGCCCCTTATTTCGAGCACGTGGTCCAGGCCTACACCATCGGCGAGGCCGGCCCGCGCTTTGCCGAGATCCTCGATCCAATCATGCCCGTGCAGCGCAGCGAAATGCTGTGCGATGCCGTGCGCCACGCCATGGACGCGGCCAAGCCCGGGGAAGTGATCATGCTGTCGCCCGCTTGCGCCAGCTTCGACCAGTTCCGCAACTTCGAGGCGCGGGGCGACAGCTTTCGCCAGATCGTCGAGGCGCTGATCGCCGATCGCGATGCGCCCTGTCCGACAGGAGATGGCGCGTGAGCACGACGGCCGAGCCGACCCGCCACGTCACCACGCCGACCAAGGATGGCGGCGTTCGCGTCGTCGGCCGGGGCAACCGCTATCGCCGCAGCCGGCGTAGCGAACTGGTGATCTGGTGGCGCGAGATCGATCGCGTGCTGCTCGGCCTGATCATGGCGCTGGTCGTCGTCGGCATGATCGCCGTCGCAGCAGCGTCGCCGGCGGGCGCGCACCGGTTGTCGACCGCGCAGAAGACGCTGGGCGATCTGTATTTCTTCTGGCTGCACTTGCGCTGGCTGGCGGTGGGGCTGGTGGCGATGTTCCTTGCTTCGCTCCTGCCCAAGGAATCGGCGCGGCGACTAGCCATCCTGATCGCAGGTGCGATGCTCGTTGCGCTCGTCCTCGTGCCGCTCGTCGGCAGCGAAGTGAAGGGCGCCAAGCGCTGGCTCTATATCGGGTTCAGCCTGCAACCGTCGGAATTCCTGAAACCCGGCTTCGCCATAGCTGTCGCCTGGATCCTGTCGTGGCGGCTGCGCGATCCCAATATCCCGGTGATTGCCATCACCATGGGGCTGATGGGGCTGACGGGCGTGCTGTTGATGGCGCAGCCCGATTTCGGCTCGACCGTGCTGTTCGGCGGCGTGTGGTTCGTGCTGGTGCTGCTTTCAGGCCTGCCGGTCAATCGCATCCTGTGGTCGATGGCGGGCGGCATCGTCGTCGTGATCCTCGCCTACCTGTTCTACCCCAACGCAACGCACCGCATCGACAGCTTCATTTCGGGCGGCAGCGAGTTCGACCAGGTCGACCTTGCGATGCGCACGCTGCTCAACGGTGGGTGGAACGGCACGGGTCTGTGGCTGGGTAGCCGCAAGATGGCGCTGCCCGAAGCCCAGACTGACTACATCTTCTCGGTCATCGGCGAAGAATTCGGCCTGATCGCCTGCGCCGCTATCGTTTTGCTTTATTGCGCGATCGTGGTGCGCGTGATGCTTCGCCTGGTCGACGAAGACGACCTGTTCACGATCCTTGCCGGCGCTGGCCTGACCGCGCAGCTGGCGGGGCAGGCGTTCATCAACATCCTCGTCAACCTGCAGCTGTTTCCGTCGAAGGGGATGACTCTGCCGCTCATCAGCTATGGCGGCTCTTCGACCATCGCACTGCTCCTGGGCGTCGGCTTCCTGCTCGCCATTACCCGGCGAAATCCCTATCTGAGCCGCGAATCCTTCGATTTCAGGGAGCTTCCCCGCAAATGAGCGGTACCAGGCCACCGGGTGTCTCGCGGCACTTCGTCCTCGCAGCAGGCGGTACGGGCGGGCACATGTTGCCCGCCTTCGCGCTTGCAGTGGAACTTGAACGGCGCGGCCACCACGTTGCGCTGGTGACCGACGAGCGCGGCGCGAAGATCCCTGGCAAGCCCGACTTCATGCCCGCGCACGTGCTGCCGGCGGGGCGCCTGGGCAGGAATCCGGTGGCGCTGGCCAAGGGGTTGGCCGCGATCTGGCGTGGCCGGGCGATGGCGCTGCGCCTGTTCGATAGCTTCCAGCCATCTTGCGTGGTCGGCTTTGGCGGCTATCCCGCGCTCCCCGCGCTGCTGGCGGCGCGCGCGGCAAAGATCCCCACGGTGATCCACGAACAGAACGCCGTGCTGGGGCGGGTCAACCGCTACCTTGCGCCGCGCGTCGATGCCATCGCCACGGCTTATGCCGAAGTCGATCGGCTCGACCCGAAGCTCGATGGCAAGGTGCACTGCGTCGGCAACCCCGTGCGGCCCGAAGTGCTGGCCTTGCGCAGCGAGCCGTTCCCCGATTTCGGCGACGATACGCTGTTTCGCGTGCTGGTAACAGGCGGTAGCCAGGGTGCATCGGTCCTGTCCGATGTCGTGCCTGACGGGTTGGCAATGCTGCCCGCCGTTCTCCGCCACCGCCTGCAGGTGACGCAGCAGTGCCGGGCTGAAGATCTCGAAGCAGTGCGCGCGCGCTATGCCGGCCACCAGATTCCCGCCGAACTCGGTACCTATTTCGAAGACATGGCAAGCAGGCTTGCCGACGCGCACCTGTTCATCGGGCGCGCCGGGGCATCGACCATCGCGGAACTGACCGCGGTCGGTCGGCCTGCAATCCTCGTTCCCTTGCCGATCGCCACCGACGACCACCAGGCCGCGAACACGCGCGAACTGGTGCGGGCGGGCGGGGCGCGTGCCATCCGCCAGAACGGCTTCACCCCCAAGGAACTCGCAAAGCAAATCCAGACGATGGCGCTTCATCCCCAGACCCTTGCCAATGCCGCGCACGCCGCCTGGAACTGCGGCCTGCCCAATGCCGTCAGCGATCTTGCCGACCTTGTCGAAGGGTTCGGCGGCGCGCCGCTGATGGACGTGATCCGCGTTGGCGAATCGCAGAGCGCGCTCGCGCAGGCGAACGAGGCGCTGGCGCGTCAGTCACGGGCACAGGGAGCGGCTCGGTGAAGGGCGTCGGCATCGATATCGGCACGATCCACTTCGTCGGGATCGGCGGCATCGGCATGTCGGGGATTGCCGAAGTGATGCACAACATGGGCTATGCCGTGCAAGGCTCGGACCTTGCAGAAAGCTATGTCGTCGAAGGGCTGCGCAGCCGGGGCATCAAGGTGATGATCGGCCAGCGCGCCGAAAACGTCGAGGGCGTCTCGGTCGTCGTCACCTCGACTGCGGTCCGGCGCGACAACCCCGAAGTCGTTGCCGCGCTCGAAGCACGCGTGCCGGTTGTGCGCCGCGCGGAAATGCTCGCCGAACTGATGCGGCTCAAGAGCACGGTCGCCGTGGCGGGAACGCATGGCAAGACCACCACGACCTCGATGGTCGCTTGCCTGCTCGATGCCGGCGGGATCGATCCGACCGTGATCAATGGCGGCATCATCAACTCCTATGGCTCGAACGCGCGGCTGGGCGACAGCGAATGGATGGTGGTTGAAGCCGACGAGAGCGACGGCTCGTTCCTGCGCCTTGACGGCACCATTGCGGTCGTCACCAACATCGATCCCGAGCATCTCGATCACTACGGCTCGTTCGAGCGGGTCAAGGATGCCTTCGTCGAATTCATCGAGAACGTGCCATTCTATGGCGCGGCGATGCTGTGCATCGACCACCCCGAAGTTCAGGCGGTCATCCCCAAGGTGCGCGATCGCCGCGTGGTGACGTACGGCTTTTCGGCGCAGGCCGACGTGCGCGGCGAAGCCGTGACGCCTATCCCGGGCGGCAACCGCTTCACCGCCGTGCTGCGCCAGCGCGATGGCAGCTTCCGCCGGATCGAGGACATCGAATTGCCGATGCCCGGCCGTCACAACGTGCAGAACGCGCTGGCGGCGGTGGCCGTGGCGCGCGAGATGGGCGTGTCCGAAGATCTGATCCGCACCGGCTTTGCCAAGTTCGGCGGGGTCAAGCGCCGCTTCACCAAGGTGGGTGAGGTTTCGGGCGCTGCGATCATTGACGATTACGGCCATCACCCGGTCGAGATCCGCGCGGTGCTCGCTGCGGCGCGCGAAGGGGTGCGCGGCCGCGTGATCGCCGTGGTGCAGCCGCACCGATTTACCCGGCTGCGCGATCACATGGAGGACTTCCAGGGCGCGTTCAACGACGCCGACGTGGTCTATGCAGCTCCGGTCTATCCGGCAGGCGAGCAGCCGATCGAGGGCGTCGACAGCGCCGCCATGGTCGAAGGGATCAAGGCCCGCGGCCACCGCAGCGCCCACCTGATCGACGGACCCGCCGCGCTAGCAAAGGAACTCGCCGGCACGCTCGAACCTGGCGACATGGTCGTGTGCCTTGGCGCAGGCGACATCACCAAGTGGGCCGCGGGCCTTGCCAGTTCCATCGAGCAGGAAAGGGCGGCGGTGTGACCGCGCTTGCCCTGCCGCCGGTGCGCGGCAAGCTCACCCCCGACGCTCCACTTGCGCCGCTGGTGTGGTTCAAGTCCGGCGGCAAGGCGCAATGGCTGTTCGAGCCGAAGGACGTGGCGGACCTGCAGGATTTCCTTGCAGGCCTTGCACCCGACGTTCCGGTCATGGCGCTGGGCCTCGGTTCGAACCTGATCGTCCGCGATGGTGGCGTGCCCGGGGTTGTGGTGCGGCTGGGGAAGAACTTTTCCAAGGTCACGCGTATCGACGATCAGACTTTGGACTGCGGCGGTGGGGCATCGGGGATCCTGGTGTCCTCCACGGCGCGGGACAGCGGTATCGCGGGGCTTGAGTTCCTCCGCTCCATCCCCGGCACGGTGGGCGGGTTCGTGCGCATGAACGGCGGCGCATATGGCAGGGAAGTCAAGGACATCCTGATCGATTGCGATGTTGTAATTCGTTCTGGCGAACTCGTCACCATGCCGCTTTCGGAGCTTGGTTACACTTATCGCCACAGTGAACTGACCGATGGCGCCATCGTGGTTGCCGCGCGCTTTCGGGGCGAAGCGGGGGAGCCGAGCGCGATCCAGGCGGAGATGGACCGGATCAGCGCCGCGCGGGAAGCCAGCCAGCCGCTGCGCAGCAAGACAGGCGGTTCGACCTTCAAGAACCCAGATGGCGCGAAGGCGTGGGAACTGGTCGACAAGGCCGGTTGCCGCGGGCTGACGCTGGGCGGGGCGCAAGTGAGCGAGAAGCACACGAACTTCCTGATCAACACCGGCGCGGCGACCAGCGCCGAGATCGAAGCGCTGGGCGAGGAAGTGCGACGCCGGGTCAAAGAGCAGTCGGGCGTCGAACTGCAGTGGGAAATTCAGAGAGTAGGCAAGCAGTGACCCTTCCCAAACTTCACGTCGCAGTGCTGATGGGCGGCTGGTCGAGCGAGCGGCCGGTGTCGCTGATGAGCGGCGAGGGCGTCGCCAAGGCGCTGGAAGCGCGCGGCCATACGGTGACGCGCATCGACATGGATCGCGAAGTGGCGCTGCGGCTGGCCGAGGCGAAGCCCGATGTCGTGTTCAATGCGCTGCACGGCACGCCCGGCGAGGACGGAACCGTGCAGGGCATGATGGACCTGATGGGGCTGACCTATACGCATTCCGGCCTCGCCACATCAGTTATTGCCATCGACAAGGAGCTGACCAAGCAGGCGCTGGTGCCCCACGGCATTCCCATGCCGGGCGGGCGCATCGTGCAGACCGCCGAGCTGTTCGAGCGCGATCCGCTGCCGCGTCCTTACGTGCTCAAGCCCGTGAACGAGGGATCCTCGGTCGGCGTCGCGATCGTGACCGCCGACGGCAACTATGGCACGCCAATCGCGCGCGACAGCATCGGTCCGTGGCAGGAGTTCGACGAGCTGCTGGCCGAGCCCTTCATCCGTGGCAAGGAACTGACGACTGCCGTCATCGCCGACAAGGCCCTGCTGGTGACCGAACTGAAGCCCAAGTCGGGCTTCTACGACTTCGATGCCAAGTATACCGAAGGCATGACCGACCACATCTGTCCGGCGGAAATCCCCGAAGATGTGGCCGAAGCGTGCAAGGATATTGCACTGCGGGCGCACCGCCTGTTGGGTTGCAAGGGCACCAGCCGTAGCGACTTCCGCTGGGATGACGAGCAGGGGATCGACGGGCTGTTCCTGCTGGAGGTCAACACCCAGCCGGGCATGACGCCGCTGAGCCTTGTGCCCGAACAGGCGCGCAAGCTGGGCATGAGCTACGAGGAGCTGGTCGAGGCGATCATCGCCGATGCGCTGGCCGGCAAGGCCAACGCAGCGGCGGGCAAGGCATCCGACGGGGGGAAGGGCTAGGTCGCCATGGCGCAGACGATCCGGCGAGGAGGCAAAGGCGTTCGGCGGGCAACCGCAGCCAAGGGCGCGCGCGCGAAAGTGGCAACCGCGAAGAAGCAGACCGGCAGCGCCGTCAACCAAGCGCGTCGCTGGCTGCCGTTCAGCGACGAAACGCTCCACCGCATTCTGCTGACCGGGTTCCTGGCGATTGCCGCGGCGCTCGTATGGACGCTTGCTAGCGTGGCCGGAGTGCCTGCGCTGGCCGAAGACAAGCTGGCGCAAGTCGCCGCCAATTCCGGCTTCGAGGTCAAGCGGGTCGAAGTGCGCGGCGTCAATCGCATGAACGAGCTGACGATCTACGAGCACGTGCTGGGCCAGCGCGATCAGGCGATGAGCAGGCTGGACCTTGCGGCTTTGCGCGATGGCCTGCTGCAGCTTCCCTGGGTGAAGGACGCCCGCGTTTCGCGCCAGCTTCCCGACACTCTGGTGGTCGACGTGGTCGAGCGCAGCCCGCACGCGGTGATGCGCGAGGGCGGCAAGCTGGTGCTGATCGACGAGACCGGGCACGAGCTAGAGCCGGTGAGCGCGACCAAGGCCAAGGGCATGTTCGTGCTTTCGGGCGAAGGGGCCGAAGGTCATGTCATCGATCTGGGCAAGCTGCTGGAAGCCGCGCCCGCGTTGAAGCCGCAGGTGGCAGAGGCCGAGTGGATCGGCAACCGGCGCTGGAACCTGACCTTCAAGACCGGACAGATCCTTGCCCTTCCCGAAGGCGAGGATGAATCAGCGGCTGCCTTGGTGACCTTTGCAAGGATGGATGGCGTCGATCGCCTGTTGGGTGGCCGGGTCGCCAGCTTCGACATGCGGGCCCCCGACCGCATCTACCTGCGGGTGCCAGGCCATGCCGACGAACTGGCAGCGCAGCAGAAGGCAGCGGCGCAGGCCAAGGCGGCCGCCAAGGCTGGGCGGCAGGTCGCCGCATCGAGCGCGGCGGCGCTGCCCAAGCCCACCGCGACCGCGCAGGACTGACCAATGGCCGTGCCGCGCATCACCAAGGTCTTTGCCGCCGTCAATCTTGGCTCGTTCCGGACGTCGGCGATGATCGCCGGGCTTTCGGAAACCGGCGAGATGGTCGTCCTCGGGTCCGGCCATCGCGCCAGCCAAGGGATCAAGCGCGGCTATGTCACCGACATGCAGGCCGCGACCCATTCGGTGCGCGACGCCATCGAACGGGCCGAGAAGATGGCCAATGCCAGCGTGCAGTCGGTGTGGATCGGCTGTTCGGGCGCCGGGCTGGTCAGCACAACAGCCCGGGTCGAGGTGGAAGTCGGCGGGCGGCGGATCGAACAGGACGACATCGAGCACCTGCTGGTCGCCGGACGCGAGGTGATCCAGCCCGATGGCCGCACCGTGCTGCACGCGCAGCCTGCGCACTACACGCTCGACGGTGCGCACGGCGTGCCAAACCCCAAGGGGCTCCACGCCGAACGGCTGGCGGTCGACATCCACGTGATGCTGGCCGATGGCGCTCCCATCCGCAACATCAAGGAAACCGTCGAAAACGCGCACCTGAAGGTCGAGGCGGTGGTCGGATCGCCGGTTGCGGCGGGCCATGCCTGCCTGACGCCCGAGGAGCGCGAGCTTGGCGTCGCTCTGGTGGAGTTCGGCGCGGAAGTGACCACGGTTTCGGTCTACGCAGCGGGCATGCTGCTTGGCATGCAGGTGGTCCCGTTCGGATCGGGCGACATTACCGATGCCATCGCTTCGGCTTTCGGCATTCGCCGTTATCAGGCCGAACGGCTGAAGTGCATGTCGGGTTCGGCCATCGCCAGCCCCGCCGACCATCGCGAGATGATCCCGGTAAACGCTCCGGGCGATCCCGAAGGCGGGCCGGTGGCAAGGCATGCCGACGACAAGAACCGCATCCCGCGTGCCGAACTGATCTCGGTCATCACCCAGCAGCTCGGGCGGTTTACCGAAGAAGTGGCCAAGGCGCTGAAGGCCATGGGCTTTACGGGACAGAGTGGCCAGCAGGTGGTGCTGACCGGCGGGGGGGCACAGCTTCCTGGCCTTGCCGATTTCGCGCAAGGCGCGCTGGGCCGGCCAGTACGCATCGGCTCCCCGCCGACGATGCTGGGCCTGCCACCGGGGCATGCGACGCCGAGTTCGTCGACGCTTGTCGGGCTGGTTCTCTACGCCGCCGCAGACCCGGTCGATATCCGCGCGGTGGGACCGAAATGGAACCCCGCGGAAAGCAGCTACAAGGGGATGAAGCTCATCAACCGCGTCTGGCGCGCGCTGCGGGAATACTTCTGAGCAGGGCAGGCGCCCGGATCGGCTGGAAAGCGGAGCATTTCGCCACTCCATCCTGTGGAAAAGCCGAGTTTAACTTTGATTCGACGAAACGTTGTGTGCCAAGGATTGTGCAAAGCCGCATCGCACGGCGTCTCACGCGTCGCGCCACCAATCTGACCCGCTGAGGGAGAGACCGACATGAGCATCAACATCGGACCGCCGGCGATCGACGAACTTCGGCCCCGCATCACGGTCATCGGCGTGGGCGGTGCAGGCGGCAACGCCATCGCCAACATGATCCACGCCGGTATCGAAGGCGTGGACTTCATCGTCGTCAACACTGACGCGCAGGCGCTCAACAACTCGATCGCGGATACCCGCATCCAGCTGGGCCCCGATATCACGCAGGGCCTTGGTGCGGGCGCCCGTCCAGAAGTCGGACGTGCCGCCGCCGAAGAGACGATCGAGGAAATCGAGCGCGCGCTCGAAGGCGTGCACATGGTGTTCATCGCGGCCGGCATGGGCGGCGGCACCGGCACCGGCGCTGCGCCGGTGATCGCCGAGGCAGCGCGTCGCAAGGGCGTACTGACCGTTGGCGTGGTGACCAAGCCGTTCCTGTTCGAAGGCACGCGCCGCATGCGCAGCGCCGACAGCGGCATCGAGGAGCTGCAGAAGCACGTCGATACGCTGATCGTCATTCCGAACCAGAACCTGTTCCTGGTCGCCAAGGCGGAGACCACGTTCAAGGAAGCGTTCCAGCTGGCGGACGAAGTGCTGCAGCAGGGCGTGCGTTCGATCACCGACCTGATGGTCATGCCGGGCCTGATCAACCTCGACTTTGCCGACGTGCGCTCGGTCATGGGCGAGATGGGCAAGGCGATGATGGGCACGGGCGAGGGCGAAGGCCCGAACCGCGCGCTGGAAGCCGCCGAGCGCGCCATCGCCAATCCGTTGCTCGACGGCGTGTCGATGCAGGGCGCCAAAGGCGTGATCATCTCGATCATCGGCGGCGACGACATGAAGCTGCTCGAAGTCGACGAAGCCGCGAACCACATTCGCGAACTGGTCGATCCCAACGCGAACATCATCTGGGGTTCGGCCTTCAATCCCGACCTCGATGGCAAGATCCGCGTCTCGGTCGTTGCCACCGGCATCGAGCAGAGCGCCGAGCAGGCCGAGATCGCCGCCCGCCCGGCCTCGATCCCCGGCGCATCGCGTGGTCCCGCTTTCCCGGGCGCCGCGCCCGCGCGTGGCCCCGCCGTGCCGGCAGCCCCGGCTGCCCCGGTTGCCGCTGCTGAGCCGCCTTCGGTGGCCGAGCCTGCGCCCGACGCCTGGACGCCGGCGCCAGCTGCGGCGCCGGTCCAGCCCGGTTTTGCCTCGCTCGAACAGCCCGAGGAAAGTGCGCTCGACCTGACGCTCGATCTGAGCGAAGAACAGGCCGAGCCCGCGCCTTCCGCGCCGGTTGCTGACGAATTGCAACTCGGTCCGGCGGAGGAAGAGCCCACGCCGCCGCGCTTTGGCCGTGCAGCTCCAGCTCCGCAGCCTGCGCCGGCACGGCCGGCGGCGGGCAGCACGCTGTTCGAACGCATGGCGAACCTTTCGCGCGGGACGTCGCGCGCATCTGAAGACGAGGCGCAGGATGATGGCGGTTCGCTCAACATCCCTCGCTTCCTGGGTCGCCAGAACAACCAGTAAACCGGAACATGGCGCCGCTTGCTTGCGAGTGGCGCCGTCTCCACGCGGCGGTCGGTTCGTTGCCGCCGCTTAAGGTCAGCGCCGCTATGGGGTCGGCACGATGATGCGCCGGACAACCAGCTCGCCCTTTGCCATGCTTCGCCGTGGCGTCTGCCTGATCGCCCTGTCGGCCGTGCCGTTGGTCGCAGATGCCCAGACCGCCACGACTTCGCAGCCGGTGGTCCAGTCGACCACGGGCACAGGGACCCTGTCACCGACCCAAGCGCTGAATTCGGCGCTCACTCGGCTGGCGCGCGATCCGCGTAACCTGACGGCGCTGATAGACGCGGGCACGGCGGCGCTGCAGCTTGGCGATACCGATGCGGCCGTCGGGTTCTTCTCGCGCGCCAACGAGGTTGCGCCGGGCAACGGGCAGGTCAAGGCGCAGATTGCCACGGCCATGCTCAAGGCCGACCAGCCGCTCGATGCGATCCGCTATTTCGATGAAGCGCAGGCGGCAGGCTCGGATCTGTCGATGTTCGCGCAGGACCGTGGGCTCGCCTACGATCTGGTTGGCGATAACGCGGCGGCGCAGCGGCTTTATCAGCAGGCGATGGCGCGGGGCAGCAACGACGAGCTGGTCCGCCGCTATGCGTTGAGCTTGGCCATCGCGGGTGACCGGCGCGGAGCGGAAACCGTGCTGGCGCCGCTGATCCAGCGGCAGGATCGCGCGGCGTGGCGCGCTCGTACCTTTATCATGGCGATCAGCGGCAACCCGGACGAGGCTGTTTCGGTCGCGTACTCGTCGATGCCGCAGGACCTCGCCTCGGGCATCGCGCCGTATCTTCGGTTCATGCCACGTCTCACGCCGGCGCAACAGGCCGCTGCGGCCAACCTCGGTCGCTTTCCACGGGCGGCGGACATCGGGCGCGACGATCCCAAGGTCGTGCAGTATGCCGCGCTTCATCCACGCGCGCCGCGCGTCGACCGCAGCCTGATCCCTGCGGGTGAGGCTCTCGGTGGCGAGGGCACGCAAGTGGCCAGTCGCGAGAAGCGGCGCAGGCCCGGACGCGACCAGCAACTGGCATTGGCAACGCCCGCGGCGAGCGCCAATCGACCGGCAACCTCCAGCTCGCTGCTGACAACGCCTTCGCGCGCGCCGGCGACGAGCGTTGCAGCGTCGTCTGTTGCCGTTCCTGTCGTCCAGCCCACGCCGGTTCAATCCGCGCCGGCGCAATCCGCGACAATACAATCCGTGGCAGGGGCGGGCGTGTCATCCCAGCCGCAAGGGCTGGCGGCAATCTCTAGCGGTGGGGCGGGGACTGCTCTCGCCAAGGGTTCTTCGGCAGCCGGCGCCAACTACCCGCTGTCGCGACTCGACCTGCCGCCCGGTGCGCCGCTGCCGCCCCGGGTCACGAGCATTCCCGTGACGCGCGCGCCGGGTACGGTTGCTTCCGCTTCCGGGCCCGGACCGCTTGCGAGCGCGCCAGCGAGCTCGGTCCAGACCTTCACGATGCCGCGGCAGAGCGTGCCTGCACCCGCTGCCGCCACGGCTGCAACGCCCGGCACGCCCGTGCTTGCGGCCCAGGTGCCATCACCATCAGGCGTGGCGAGTTCGCCTTCGACTACGTTCGCGTCGGCGCAGGCTGCTTCGGCGCCCGCGTCCTCGGTCGCGGCAGCGGGGCCTTCGCTCGTGGCGAGCCCCGTGGTGCAGCCGACGCCGGCACCGCCGCCGGCGACAGGCGCCGCCACAACGTCGACGCGTGTGGCGAGTGTCGAGGCGCCGCCGCCCCCGGCTGATTTCCGCGCGCTCTTCGACGGGTTCAAGGCGCCTGAGGACGAGCAGAAGAGCGCGGTGGCGGCGGTCGATCTGTCGACGATCCGCCCGCGCCCGCGGACGAGCGACGCCAAGGCCGTCGCATCGGCAAAGACGGAGAAGGTGGCGACCACGGACGCGCCGCTGGGTGCCAGGGATGCCAGGACGGCCGGTCGCGTCGGAGCCCGGGGCGAGCGCCCCGACGGGCCGACCGCGGTATCGCGCACGACCGAGAAGGAAGTCCGCGTCGCGCAAGCCGACGATGAGACCGTGCCGGGCAAGGGCGACAAGTCTGCCAAGGGTGCCAAAGGCACTACCGGCAAGGACGCGAAGGCGGACAAGGACGCCAAGTCGACGAAGGATGCCAAGTCGAGCAAGGACGCCAAGTCGGCGAAGGATGCCAAGGGCAAGGCGGCTCCGAGCCATCCGAGCCGGATCTGGGTGCAGGTCCTGACCGGCGGCAACCGCGACCAGATGGGCAAGGAATGGCGTCGGCTGGTCAAGGACGCCGCCGTGCTGAAGGGGCGCAAGCCCTACCTCAGTCCTTGGCGCGGCAATTTCCGTCTTCTGACCGGGCCCTTCGAAAGCGACGCGGCTGCGCAGGATTTCGTCAAGTCGCTGAAGAAGGACGGGGTTTCGAGCTATCAGTGGACGAGCCCGGCAGGCCAGCCGGTGGACACTCTTCCGCTTGATTGAAACCGGCGGGGCATCTCGCGCGTTCACCGTCTGTCCACAGCTTTTGCACAGGCTTGTGTAGTTTTGCCCAAGCGGCTGTTAACCTGTGATTGTTCCCCCGGCCGTACTTCGCGATGGAACCGGGGAGCGCGCGTCGGGATCCTCCCGACCGCCATGGGCTCCGGCCCCGGAGAGCGATGATGCGGACCGGCCACGACGACAGCGAACGCGACGATGCGGCGCCCGTCGACATGCTCGCCTCGCTGTTCGAGGCGCGTGGGTGGCCTTGCGAGTTCGTTTCCGACGACGAGATCCACGGCGAGATCCAGGGGTCATGGGCCACCTATCAGGTTCGCTGCGTGTGGCGGACCGAGGATCATGTGCTGCAGATCCTGTGCCTGCCCGACATCCGCGTGCCCGATGACAAGCGCGCCGCGGTTTATGAAGTCATGGCGCTGATCAACGAACAGGTCTGGCTGGGCCATTTCGACGTGTGGTCGAACGGTTCGGTGCTGCTTTATCGCCACGCGCTGATGCTTGGCGACGATGGCCTGCTAAGTCTTGGTCAGGCGCAATCCGCGGTTGAAGCGGCGATCGACGAATGCGATCGCTTCTATCCCGCCTTCCAGTTCATCCTGTGGGGCGACAAGAGTCCGGCTGATGCCTTGGCGAGCGCGCTGGTCGACGCTGCCGGCGAAGCATGAAGCAGGAAATTCCGATGCACATCCTTCAGTTCGGTTGCGGCAATATGGGCGGCGCCATGCTCGCCGGGTGGCTGGCAGGCGGGTTGGCGCCAGACACTTTCACCGTGGTCGATCCGTTTCTGGAAAGCGCGCCTGATGGCGTGCGACTGCTGCGCGCCGCGCCGGAGGGTGAAGCACCGGGCGATGTCGTGCTGCTGGGCTTCAAGCCGCAGCAATTTGCCGAGGCCATTGCCGCCGTGGCCCCGCATGTCGGCGCGAACACGCTCGTCCTGTCGATTCTTGCCGGCGTGGACATGGAAACGCTGCGCGGCGCTTTCCCTGATGCGGGAGCGATCGTCCGGGTCATGCCCAATCTTTCGGTCGCGCTGGGCAAATCGCCGATCGCGCTCGTGGGCGATGCCGAAGGAGCCGCGCGCGAGCTGACCGATGCGCTGATGAAACCGCTGGGGCAGGGCGAATGGCTCTCGGGCGAGGACCAGATGGACCTGGTTACCGCGCTGGCGGGATCGGGTCCGGCGTTCGTCTACCGCTTCATCGATGCGCTGGCGCAGGGCGCGGCCGATCTGGGGCTTCCGCGCGAGCAGGCCGATCGGCTGGCGCTGGCCATGGTAGAAGGTGCGGCGCTGCTGGCGGCCCAATCGCCCCACGCGCCGGGCGAGCTTGCGCGCCGTGTCGCGAGCCCAGGCGGCACGACGCAAAAAGGCCTCGACGTGCTCGATGCGGACGAGCGGATGCTGCGCCTGATGCAGGACACGTTGCGCGCGGCGCGGGATCGCAGCGCAGAGATGACCCGCGAAGCCCGCAAATCCTGACCGGATTCCGAAAGGCTGATTTACAATTTGTCACAAAGGCAGGGCTCCGGTTTCGCTTGAAACCCGGGCCCCCAAGCGCGATATTCGCATGCATTGGAGCCGATCCCGGTTCCGCATGGAGTGAAACGAGCATTATGGCAAACTGGAACGACCCTCAGCCCCGGACGGGCTTCGGCGCGTCTCCGAGCCTTTCGGGCGCCACCAGCCGCAGCGAGGTCTTCGACGCGGGCCTGCGGCGCTACATGCTGTCGATCTACAACTACATGGCCTCGGGCATTCTGCTTTCGGGCATCGTTGCGCTGCTGTTCGCCACGACTGGCGCCGCGGCCGCGGTGTTCGGCACCCCGCTGCGCTGGCTAGTGGCGCTGGCGCCGCTCGCCTTCGTCATGATCATGAGCTTCGGCATCAACCGCCTGTCGACCAACGCGGTGCGCGGCCTGTTCTGGGCGTTCAGCGTGGTGATGGGCATGAGCCTGTCTTCGATCTTCTTCGTCTACACCGGTCCTTCGATCGCGGCGACGTTCTTCGCCACGGCGGGCGCCTTCGCTGGCCTTAGCCTTTTTGGCTACACCACGAAGAAGAGCCTGTCGGGCATGGGCACGTTCCTGATCATGGGCCTGTTCGGGATCCTGATCGCATCGCTGATCAACATCTTCCTGCAGTCGCCGGGTCTTGCCTGGGGCATCAGCTTCCTGGGCGTGCTGATCTTCGCGGGCCTGACCGCCTACGATACCCAGCGCCTTAAGGACCAGTATGCCTATCTTGCCGGCACCGATTTTGCTGGCAAGGCGGTGGTGATGGGTGCGCTGACGCTGTACCTCGACTTCATCAACATGTTCACCTTCCTGCTGCAGTTCATGGGCGATCGTCGCTGATCGTTCGGGATTAACGCACAGGTTTGCGATGCCCGGTTGGCCCTGAAAGCCGGCCGGGCATTTTCATTGCTGGACAATGCCGCTATCGTCGCTGTTCAGTCTGGAGAAAGTCCCAACGGTTCATGGCGTTACGTCGTAGCGGGGATCTCGGGGGAGTGTTGATGTCGAATTCGAAGCGCCTTGGGGTGCTGTTCCGTCCAGTACCGTTCATCGCAGCGACTTCGCTCGCCGTCTTGCTGGCATCGTGCGCCAAGCCGCCGCCTCCACCGCCGCCGCCTCCACCGCCGCCCAAGGTCGTGGTGATCCCGCCCAAGCCGATGCCGCCCAACGGTGCGAGCAACAATCTCGACATTCCGCCGGTCGATGCGCTCGGCCTTCGCCAGTCGGTCAACCGCAACATCAGCCCGGCCCAGGCGTTGTGGAACCTGCGTTCGGCTTACAACGTCGCGGCGCTGAACTGCAGCGCGCCCAAGCACGCTGACATCCTGGTGCGCTATCGCGCCTTCCTGACCAGCAACGCCAAAGTGCTGACGGCCGCCAACAAGACGGTCGATGCGGAATTCCGCAAGAAGTACGGCGCCAAGTTCGTCGCTCCGCGCGAAGCGTACATGACTTCAGTCTACAACCACTTTGCGTTGCCGCCGACGCTGTCGGACTTCTGTGATGCGGTGCTGGCGGTCAGCCGTGATGGCGTGGCCGTCAAGCCGGCAGATCTCGAGAGCTTCGCGGCGGTGAACCTGCCAAACATCGAGGTGGTGTTCGACGACTTCTATCGCCGGTACGAGAAGTATCGCGCCGATCTGGCGACCTGGCAGTCGCAATATGGCCAGACCGCTGCGGGGCAGACCAGCACTGGCGGGGGAATGGGATCGCCGTCTGCATCTTCCGCGCCCGCGATCGTGCTGCCGACCGTGCAGGCGGGGGCAGGGACTGGCGCCTTCTGAACCTTCGGCGGCGAATTTTGTTCTTGGCAAGGGCTTGGCGCCTGCGCTAAGGGCCGCGCTCCCGAACGGCGCTTCGTCCTGCGAGGCTTCGAGAGGGTTGATACTGGAACGGGGCCGTAGCTCAGCTGGGAGAGCGCGTCGTTCGCAATGACGAGGTCAGGGGTTCGATCCCCCTCGGCTCCACCAGATCCTGAAAGGCCGCCGGTCTTCCGGCGGCCTTTTCGCTTTTGCCGATGCGCCTTGCAGACCCGAGCGCCCCGGCGCAAGTTACCGTCTCTCGCTTCGGATTGCCCAGCCCATGCATTTTCTCGACCAGGCCAAGATCTTCATCCGTTCGGGCGCGGGCGGACCCGGCGCTGTCAGCTTCCGTCGCGAAAAGTACCTCCAGTACGGCGGCCCTGACGGCGGCAACGGCGGCAAGGGCGGCGACATCGTGTTCGAGGCGGTGGCCGGGCTCAACACTCTGATCGATTTCCGCTACACCCAGCATTTCAAGGCGCGGCGCGGGATGGGCGGCGCGGGCAAGAACCGCACCGGCGCTGGCGGCGATGATCTGGTCATCAAGGTTCCGGTCGGTACGCAAGTGCTCGACGACGATCGCGAGACGGTGCTGCTCGACCTGGTCGAGGCCGGTCAGCGCGAAGTGCTGCTGCGTGGCGGCGACGGCGGGCGTGGCAACCTGTCGTACAAGACGTCGACCAACCGGGCCCCGCGACAGTGCGGACCGGGCTGGCCGGGCCAGGAAATGTATGTGTGGCTGCGGCTCAAACTGCTGGCCGATGCCGGGCTCGTCGGGCTGCCCAACGCCGGCAAGTCGACCTTCATCAACCAGGTCACCAATACCAAGGCCAAGGTGGGCGCCTATGCCTTTACCACGACCCGGCCGCAGCTCGGCGTGGTCAGCCATCGCAGTCGCGAATTCGTGCTGGCCGACATTCCGGGCCTGATCGAGGGCGCGGCAGAGGGCGCGGGCATCGGCGATCGCTTCCTGGGGCACATCGAGCGCTGCCGCGTGCTGATCCACCTGATCGACATCCATAGCGAGACCGATCCGGTCGAGGCGATGCGCATCGTGGAGGGCGAACTCGAAGCCTATGGCGCGGGGCTGGACGAAAAGCCGCGCCTGGTTGCGCTCAACAAGATCGACCTTGTCGACAAGGAACTGATCCAGGCGTTCCGCGAGGAGCTGCTCGCGGCAGGGGCAGACGAAGTCTTCCCGATTTCGGGCGCGACCGGGCGGGGCATCGAAGCGTTGCTCGACGCCGTGCTCGACTATTTGCCCGCCGCGACCGTGACCGAGCGGCCCGATGGGGAAGTCGAGGAAGAGGAAGACCGCAAGCCGTGGTCGCCGATCGGATGAAGCGCTCCACCTGCTGCTTGGCCAGGTGATCCGGCCAGTAATGCATCGCGGTGGGCAGCGTTCGTCGGGACGTGCCCTGCGCGGCCCGAACCGCCCTTCACCTTGTGCCACAATTCACCTAAGCCCCGTGCGGCCATGACCATCCACCAGCTCGCAGACCTAGCCGATTCCGCCGCCTGTCCCCGTCTCGTGGTCAAGGTCGGGTCGGCGCTGCTCGTGGGCAAGGATGGCGCACCGCGCCGCGAGTGGTTGACTGCGCTGGTGGGCGAGATCGCGGCCATGCGGGCGCGCGGCCAGGAAGTGATCGTCGTGTCTTCGGGCGCGATTGCACTCGGCGCGCGCAGGCTCGGCCTGGCGAAGGGCGGTCGGGGCAGCCTTTCGGATGCGCAAGCCGCTGCTGCGGTTGGGCAGATCGCGCTGGCCGGGCTCTGGGCCGAGCTGCTGGCGGCCCACGGCCTGACGGCCGCGCAGGTCCTGCTGACGCTCGAGGATCTGGAGGACCGGCGCCGCTATCTGAACGTGACGGCAACGCTGGGCACATTGCTGGCGGCTGGTGCCGTCCCGGTGATCAACGAGAACGACACCGTTGCGACGCAGGAAATCCGCTTCGGCGACAACGACCGGCTGGCAGCGCGCGTGGGGCAGGCCGCTGCGGCAAAGGGCGTACTGCTGCTTTCGGACATCGACGGGCTGTACGACCGCGATCCGCGCCAGCCGGGCGCGGTGCGGATCCCGGTAGTGCGCGGCGTTACGGCCGACATTCATGCGATGGCGACGGGCGGCTCGTCCTCCGGCCTCGGCTCAGGCGGCATGACCAGCAAGCTCCAGGCGGCCGAGATCGCCGAACTGGCGGGCATGGCGCTGGCCATCATCGACGGGCAGCCGCTTCTGCCAGTGGCGACGGCGCTGGAGTCCGATCGGGGCACCCTGTTCGTACCGCGCGGGCGAAAGCGGGCGCGCAAGGCCTGGCTCGGCGGCCGGATGCGCCTGCGCGGCGCGGTCCATGTCGATGCAGGCGCTGCGGCTGCACTGGGGCGGGGATCGAGCCTGCTTGCCGCGGGTGTGCGCGCGGTCGACGGGGATTTCGAGCGGGGCGATGCGATCGCGGTGCTCGGCCCCGACGGGACCACGCTGGCGCGGGGGCTGAGCGAATACGACGCCGCCGAATGCGCCCGGATCATGGGCCACCACAGCCGCGAGCACGAGGACATTCTTGGTTATGCCCCCCGTTCCGCGCTGATTCACCGCGACCAGTTGGTCCTGATCTGATGGGAGCAGACCTGCTGGCGGTAACCGGCGCGACAGGGTTCGTCGGGCAGGCGGTGCTCGACCTGGCACAGCGGCGCGGGCTCGAGGTGAGGGCGCTGGCCCGGCGCCCGCAGGAACCGCGCGCCGGGGTGGAATGGGTGCAGGGCGATCTGGCCGACAAGGCTGCGCTGCGGCGGCTGTTCGGCCGGGCGACGGTAGTGGTGCACATCGCCGGCGTGGTGAACGCGCCCGATGCGGCTGGCTTCGAGGCAGGAAACGTCACGGGGACGATGAACGTGATCGAGACCGCGCTGCGTGTGGGCGTTCCACGGCTGGTCCATGTCTCGTCGCTTTCGGCGCGCGAGCCGCAGCTTTCGCTGTATGGCGCCAGCAAGCTGAAGGGCGAGCGACTGGTAAAGGCGGCGCCGCTCGATTGGACGGTGGTGCGCCCGCCTGCGGTCTACGGCCCGCGCGATACCGAGATGCTCGAGCTGTTCCGGCTGGCGCGCAAGGGCTTCATGCCTTTGCCGCCCGAGGGACGACTGTCGATCATCCACGTGAACGATCTGGCAAGGCTGTTGCTTGCGCTGTTGCCGCCCGGCGAAGACGTCACCGGCCGGGTGTTCGAGCCCGATGATGGACAGCCGGGCGGATGGACCCATCATTCGCTGGCAAAAGCGATCGGCGTTGCGGTGGGGCGGCGCGTGACGCCGATGTCGCTGCCACCTGGCCTGCTCCGCTTCGGCGCCCGGGCGGATCGCTTCTTCCGCAAGGACAAGGCCAAGCTGACCGAGGACCGGGTCGGATACATGTGCCATCCCGACTGGCTTGCGGGTGAGAGCAACCAGCCGCCCGAGGCGCTGTGGCGCGCCAAGGTCGAGACGAGGATGGGCCTTCACGCGACGGCGGCCTGGTATCGCGAAGCGGGCTGGCTCTAAGGCCGGCTCTTGCCCTTCGGTACATCAGGAATCACCCGAGGTTACAATTTCAGACTAATTCGTTCCTATTCGCCATTCCTGCAACGAGGATCGCAACTCGTCAGCAGGGACCAACCGGCCGTGGCAAACAACCAGGAATTGCAGCAGCGCATCGAATTCTATGAGTTGGAGCGCAACCGGGGTAGCTTCGCGCGCCTCGGCGCCGTGATCGCGCGGTCGGTCGATCAGGGCCTAGCAAAATTCTACGAGAAGCTGTCGAGCACGCCGGCGCTGTCAGGCTTCTTTTCCTCGCAGCAGAAGATCGACTACGCGCGGAACGCCCAGCGCGACCATTGGGTAAAGCTGTTCGAACACGGGATCGACCAGGCCTATTTCGAGCGCGCCAATCACATCGGCATGACGCATGCGCGCATTGGCCTTGCCCCGCAGTGGTACATCGGCGGCTATGCGCTGATCTTGGAGCATCTGATCGAGAGCATGGCGCTGCGCGGAATCCGCCGCTTCCTTCCCGGGCAAAGGCGGCTGGCGCGCGATACGGCGGCGCTGGTCAAGGCGGCGATGATCGACATGGACCTGGCGCTGTCGACCTACTTCGCCAAGGCCGAGCAAAACACGCGAGAGATCGTCCTGGGCCAGATGGGTAGCGCATTGCGCTCGCTCGCGGTCGGCAATCTCACCACCCGGATGAGCGGGCTGCCCGCCGATTACCGGCAGGCCGAAGAGGATTTCAACGCTGCCGTCGCGCAGTTGGCCCAGACGCTGGGCATCGTGGCGGCGAGCAGCGGAAGCATCGCCAATGGGACCGAGGAAATCCGCGCGGCATCCGAAAACCTCGCCAGCCGTACCGAACGGCAGGCCGACAGCGTCCAGCAATGCGCGGCCGCGATCGGTTCGCTGTCCCGTGCGCTCGCAGAAAGTTCGGAGGCCATGGCCGCGCTGCGCAAGTCGGCGGGCGAGACCGAGCGGCAGGCCACAGAGGGTCGCACGGCGGTGGGCCAGGCGGTGAGCGCGATGGACGATGCCCAGCGCAGCGCGCAGGAAGTGGTCCAGATTGCCGAGATCATCGACGGAATCGCGTTCCAGACCAACCTACTCGCGCTGAATGCCGGGGTGGAAGCGGCCCGTGTCGGCGAGGTTGGCCGCGGCTTCGCGGTGGTGGCCAATGAAGTCCGGGCGCTCGCCCAGCGATCCGGCGAAGCCGCCGAAAGCATCAAGAAGCTGCTTTCCACCAGCCGCGAGCAGGTCGACCGTGGTGCCGAGCTGGTGAAGAGCGCGGGTGGCATGCTGCATGGCATCATCGGCCGCGTGACTGATATCAGCGGGGCTGTTTCGGACGCGGCAAGCCTGACGCAGGAGCAGGCGGAAAACGCGGCGCAGGTCGATCGCGCGATCGCCGAAATGGACCTGATGACGCAGCAGAACGCTGCGATGGTGGAGCAGACGGCCGCCGCGACGAGGAGCATGGCGGAAACATCGCGCAACCTTGCCGGCGCAGTGGCGCGGTTCCAGTTCGACGTGCCCGGCGAATTGCGGCTGGAGCGCTACGCCGCCTGATCTGCTTCGGCGTTACTGACAGCGGCCTCGACCATGTCGCGCAGCGGCAGGCGGGCCTTCATCCGCACGGCGAGCAGCGCTGTACCGCTCACCTTCCGCTGGACGAACAGGGTTTCGGCCGGGGGAAGGTGCCAGCTGGCGCGATCTTCGAACACCGGCATGGCATGTTCGCGGACCTGTTCGACGAAACGGCGATCGGCGAAATCGAACAGACCGGGCTTGCCCACGTGCGCGAGCAGGACGGCGATCATGGCGTCGATCTGCACGCGGTGCTTGCCAAGCTGCAAGTTCGATACGAAGCCTATGTCGAGCAGGGCTTCGCGCAGGGCATCGTGATCGTCTGCCAGCCCGGCGCGCATCAGCCGCGTGTATGCAGCACTCGTTTCCGGAGCGACCGGGCGTGCCGCCCCGAAATCGAGCAGGACAATCCGGCCAGTATCGGGCTGCCAGCGATAGTTGGCGAAGTTGGGATCGGTCTGCATGAAGCCGAAGCGAAACAGTTCGCCCAGGACCAGGCCGAGCAGCGCACCCATGGCCTCATCGCGCTCTTCCTGCGGGGCCTGCGCCAGATCGTCGATCGGGCGGCCGGGCACGAAGTCCATCACCAGCACCTGCCGTCCGGTCAGTTCCTCGATCGGCGAGGGGACGACGAAACGCCGGTCGTCGGCCAGAAGCCCGCCATAGCGCCGCATCTGAGCGGCCTCGCGCAAGTAGTCGGTTTCCTCGGCCAGCTGGCGCTTCGCCTCGCTCAGCAGGGGTGCGATATCGAGCCCGGCAGGCAGCAGGCCGGAAAAATGAAGCAGCGTGGCGACGTTGTCGACATCCGCCTCGATGCTTGAGGCGACGCCCGGATACTGGACCTTCACCGCCACGTCCCGGCCATCGTGCAGTTCCGCCCGATGAACCTGCCCGATCGACGCGGCGGCGAGCGGGATCGGATCGAAACGCGCAAAGCGCTTGCGCCAATCCGGTCCCCAATGGCCCGAAAGAACCTTTTGGAGCTGGGCGGGCGGCATGAAGTGCGCCGCGTCGCGCAGGCGGGAAAGGATTTCCGTGAGCTCGGCCGGCAGGACATCCCCGGCATCGAGCGAGATCATCTGTCCGAGCTTCATCGCGGCGCCGCGCAGGCGCGACAGCTGCTCGGTCACCCGGCCCACGTTGCCGGGGGTGAGCACGAGGCTGGAAAGTTGCGGACGTTCGCCCTTGGCAAGCCTCCGAGCGCCTTCGGCAATCACGCCACCGGCAAGGCCACCCGCAAGCTGACCGAAGGCTGCGAGCCGCGACAGCCGCGCTGAAGGAACCTTGCGATAGCGATCGGGCATCGGCGCGCCTTGCTGTGCTTGACTTGTACAATCGTACAATTCTTAATCTGTCGCAACATTACCACAAGCTGACCGATCGGGCGATGGGAGCAACGCGCGATTTGTCAGCTTTCGAGCAGGCTGTCCGGTCGTGCGAGCGTCATCAAGCGCAAGCCGTGCGCCCGCGCCTGATCGACCGCCAAGCTCGATGCGGCCGAGATCGTTACGAGCAGTGAAACCCGAGCGATGATAGCCTTTTGCACGAGCTCGAAGCTGCACCGCGCGGTGAGTAGGACGAAACCGGTTGCGGGATCGATCCCGGCTCGGCCAAGCCCGCCCAGCAGCTTATCGAACGCGTTGTGACGTCCCACGTCCTCGCGGACCATGACGATTTCGCCAGCCGGCGTGCAGAACGCCGCAGCGTGGGCGGCGCGGGTATGGGCGCCCAGCGGTTGATGCTCATTAAGTGCGGCGAGCGCGCGAAATACCGCGTCGTCCGTGACAGCGAGCGCAGCCTTAATGGCTTCGAGCGGCCGCAAGACCTGTTCGAGACTTTCGATGCCGCACAGGCCGCAGCTGCCCTCGGCCAAGCGCAATCGCGCACGTTCCAGCAGCGGGCCGGCGCCCTTGCTAGATAGCTGGATCCGCAGCATCCAGCCGCCGTGCTGCACTTCGCTCGCTTCGGCCGACACGAACTCTGCCGGCGAGGCGATCAGCTGTTCCGAGAGACAGAACCCGAGCGCATAGTCGGCAAGATCCGTTGGCGTTGCCATCATCACGGCGTAGCCGATGCCGTTGATCTCGATCGCAACCGGTGCCTCAAGCGCCAGCGCGCGGGTGGCTTCGCGCTGGGGGCGACCGTCGGAAAAGTGTTCGAGAAAATCGTCGGTGCGGGCGCCGTCAATCGGCATGGCGCACGCCCAGGCGAGCTATGGCATCGCGGGAGACCTCCGTCAGCCCTTCGCCTTCGCAAGCCGCGATCTGCGCCCGCATCCGGGGGGACCAATAGGTCGCAATGTGGGCTGCCGTCGCGCCGGCCGGATCGTCATCATGGGCAAGGTTGCGGGCGATCTGGTTGGCCATCGCCACCAGCTTGTCGAGCGGGTCCATCGTCATTCGGCAGGCTCTGCGCGGTGCAGTTCGATCCGTCGCGAACGGCGCGCCTGCTCGGCATAGTCCGCCTGCCAGTCGCTGGGGCCGTTGCTGGGCGAAACCTGGACGGCGGTGACCTTGTATTCCGGGCAATTGGTGGCCCAGTCGGAGAAATCGGTGGTGACGACGTTGGCCTGCGTCTCGGGGTGGTGGAACGTGGTGTAGACGACGCCGGGGGCAACGCGCTCGGTAACCTTGGCGCGCAACGTCGTCTCGCCCGAGCGGCTGGCAAGTCGCACCCAGTCGCCATCCTGCAGCCCGCGGTTCTCGGCATCGGTCGGATGGATCTCGAGCACGTCCTCGCCGTGCCACATCGCGTTGGCGGTGCGCCGCGTCTGTGCGCCGACGTTGTATTGGCTGAGGATGCGGCCCGTGGTGAGCAGCAGCGGAAAGCGCGGGCCGGTTCGCTCATCGGTCGGAACGTAGTCGGTGACCACGAACCGGCCCTTGCCCCGGACAAATCCGTCGACGTGCATGATCGGGCTGCCATCGGGCGCAGCGGCGTTGACCGGCCACTGCAGCGATCCTTCCGCATCGAGCCTTGCGTAGTTCACGCCCGAGAACGTGGGCGTGAGGCGCGCGATCTCGTCCATGATCTGCGAAGGGTGGGTGTAGTTCCAGCCGAGCCCCATGGCCCTGGCGAGTTCCTGCGTCACTTCCCAGTCGGCAAGGCCGTTGCGCGGCTCCATCACCTTGCGCACCCGCTGGATGCGGCGTTCGGCGTTGGTGAACGTGCCGTCCTTTTCGAGGAAGGTCGAGCCCGGCAGAAAGACGTGCGCGTAGTTGGCGGTTTCGTTGAGGAACAGGTCGTGGACGATGACCAGTTCCATGGCGGCTAGTCCGGCCGCGACGTGGCGGGTGTCCGGGTCGGACTGGAGGATGTCCTCGCCCTGGATGTAAAGCGCCTTGAACGCTCCCTCGACCGCCGCATCGAGCATGTTCGGGATGCGCAAGCCCGGTTCGGGATCGATCGGAACGCCCCATTCCGCTTCGAACAGCGCGCGTGTCGCGGCGTCGGAGACGTGGCGATATCCCGACAGCTCGTGCGGGAAGCTGCCCATGTCGCAGGCGCCTTGCACGTTGTTCTGGCCGCGCAGCGGGTTCACGCCAACACCGCGCCGGCCGATATTGCCCGTCGCCATGGCGAGATTGGCGATGGCCATGACGGTAGAGGAGCCCTGGCTGTGTTCGGTAACGCCGAGGCCGTAGTAGATTGCTGCATTGCCGCCGGTCGCATAAAGCCGAGCCGCGGCCCTCACATCCTGCGGTGTGACACCGGTGACCTCCGCGAGAACCTCAGGGCTGTTGCGATCAATCGCGACGAAGTCGGCCCAGTGCCGGTATTCTTCCCAATCGCAGCGCGCGCGGATGAATTCTTCATCGGCGAGACCTTCGATCACGATCACGTGCGCCATCGCGGTCAGCACCGCGACATTGGTGCCGGGCCGCAGCGGCAGGTGCAAATCCGCCGCAATGTGCGGCGAACGAACGAGGTCGGTTCGGCGCGGGTCGATCACGATCAACCGGGCGCCCGGCCTGCCGTCCTTGCCGCGGATGCGCCGCTTCATCCGGCTGGCGAACACGGGGTGCGCGTCGGTGGGGTTGGCGCCGATCACGAGGATTACGTCGCTGTCGTCGACGCTGTCGAAATCCTGCGTGCCGGCTGAGGTGCCGAACGTGGTCTTGAGACCATAACCGGTCGGCGAGTGGCAGACGCGGGCGCAGGTATCGACGTTGTTGGTGCCGAACCCTGCGCGTACCAGCTTCTGGACGAGGAATGTCTCTTCGTTGGTGCAGCGGCTGGAAGTGATGCCGCCAAGCGCATTGCGGCCGTGGCGTTCGCGCAGTTCTTGAAGGCGACGGGCAGTATAGGACAGCGCCTCTTCCCAGCTGACTTCGCGCCAGGGTTGGTCGATCGCATCGCGGATCATCGGCGAAAGGATCCGGTCGGCATGCTGGGCATAGCCCCAGGCGAAACGGCCTTTCACGCAGGAATGGCCGTGGTTGGCCTTGCCGTCCTTCCACGGGATCATCCGGACGAGCTGCTCGCCCCGCATTTCGGCGCGGAAGGTGCAGCCGACACCGCAATAGGCGCAAGTGGTGACGACGGCGCGTTCGGGCTTGCCGATGTCCTTGACCGCCTTTTCCTGCAAGGTGGCGGTGGGGCAGGCCTGGACGCAGGCCCCGCACGAGACGCACTCGGACGAGAAGAAGTCCTCTCCGGCAAGGCCCGCCGAAACCTTCGAGGCAAATCCGCGTCCCTCGATGGTCAGCGCGAGCGTGCCCTGGACCTCGTCGCAGGCGCGCACGCAACGCGAGCAGGCGATGCACTTGGACGGGTCGAAGTCGAAGTAGGGGTTCGAGGTGTCGATCGCGGCGCCGAGATGGGTTTCCCCCTCATAGCCGTAGCGCACGTCGCGCAGGCCCACGGCGGCGGCCTGGTCCTGAAGCTCGCAATCGTTGTTGGCGCTGCAGGTGAGGCAATCGAGCGGGTGGTCTGAGATGTAGAGCTCCATGACCCCGCGACGCAGCTTCTGCAGGCGTGGCGTCTGGGTCTGCACCTTCATGCCTTCGGCCACGGGCGTCGTGCACGAAGCGGGGGTGCCGCGCATGCCCTCGATCTCGACAAGGCAGAGGCGGCATGAACCGAAGGCCTTCAGGTTGTCGCTGGCGCAGAGCTTGGGGATCGATCCCCCGGCGAGCGCGGCGGCACGCATCACGCTGGTGCCGGCGGGCACGGTGACGGCGCGTCCGTCGATAGTGCAGGTGACGTGGTGATCGCCGTGCACTTCCGGCGTGCCGAAATCGGCCTGGCGCTCATAACCCATGGCTTCGCTCCTGCGCGGCCTTCAGGTCCGCTGGCGTGTTGATGTTGGCGGGCGCATGCGGGGATGTCACCGGTCTTGCCCCGATCATCTCGGCAAAAGCGCGCACCGAATGCTTGCGGGGACTCAGCAGCAGTCTTTCGAGCGCATCGGCTGCACCTGCGGGCCAGTGGCCGATGACCGGCTGCGTTTCGATGTAGCGTGGCGGGGGCGAAAGCAGGTCAGGCAGGTCGTCAGGTATGTCTACAGAGTCCACACCGCATGTCAGTACCGAGGCGTAGCCGTTGGCCCGCGCAAAGTTCAGCGCGCCGGCAAAGCCACCCAGCGGGCCAGCATCCGGGGCAGGCCAGTCGGGAATGCAAAGCGCAGGACCTTCCATCCGGCCGACAATCACGACGGCATCGCAAAACGGCTGCAACTGATCCACCGCGCGGGCCAACAGTGTGCGTCCGTTGAGTTCGGCCAGTGCTTTGTCGCTGCCGAAGCGGCTGGAGCGGCCGCCTGCGAGGACCGCGCCCAGGATCATTCGGCTGGCTCCACCACCGGCGTGATGCCAAAGTCCTCGGGGAACCGGTGCAGCGCCGAGAGCACCGGGTAGGGCGTGAACCCGCCGAGCGCGCAGAGCGAGCCGAACTTCATCGTCTCGCACAAGTCTTCCAGCAGCGCGATTTCGTCGCCCAGCGTGCGCTCCACCTTGGGGGCGTTGTGCATCTGGGGCAGCGTTTCGATCCGGTCGGGCGCGCGGCCCTTGCGCTCGCTAATGCGGTCGATGAGTTCGACCCCGCGGGTAGAGCCGATGCGGCAGGGCGTGCACTTGCCGCAAGACTCTGCCGCGCAGAACGACATCGCAAAGCGCGCCTGCCGGCTCATGTCGACGCTGTCGTCAAACACTGTGATGCCGGCATGGCCGATGAGGCCGTCGGCAGCAGCAAAGGCTTCGTAGTCGAAGGGCAGATGGAAGTCGGACGGTGGATGATACGCGCCCAACGGTCCGCCAACCTGCACCGCGCGCACCGGACGACCCGATGCAGTGCCGCCGCCGATGTCGTCGACGAGGTCGCCAAGTGTGACTCCGAAGCCCGTTTCGAACAGGCCGCCGTGCTTCACATTGCCCGCGATTTGAATAGGCATCGTCCCGCGCGAACGGCTGAAGCCGACTTCGGCATAGGCCGCGCCGCCGTGCGCTAGAAGCCACGGCACCGCTGCCAGCGTCAGCACGTTGTTGACCACGGTGGGCTTGCCGAACAGGCCTTCGAGCGCAGGCAGCGGCGGCTTGGCGCGCACTTCGCCTCGCTTGCCTTCGATGCTGTTGAGCAGCGATGTCTCTTCACCACAGACATAGGCGCCCGCGCCCACCCGCACTTCCAGCACGAATGGCGCGACGATGTCTGCACTGGCGCGGATCGCCGCTTCCATCGTGGCGATCGCATGTGGGTATTCGCTGCGGATGTAGATGTATCCGCGCATTGCCTCCACTGCGAGACCGGCGATGGCCATCCCTTCGATGAGCAGGAAGGGATCGCCTTCCATCACCATGCGATCGGCGAAGGTGCCGCTATCGCCTTCGTCCGCATTGCAGACGATGTACTTCTGCGCCGCCTGCGCCCGGGCCACGGTCTGCCACTTGATGCCGGTCGGAAAGCCCGCGCCGCCACGGCCGCGAAGCCCTGAAGTAGTGACTTCGGTCACGATCGCTTCGCTGCCGATGTCGCGCGCGCGCCGCAAGCCTTCCCACCCGCCGGTTGCGGCATAGTCTTCGAGGCTGAGCGGCCGCGTCTTTCCGGCGCGTACGAACGTGCGGCGCTGCTGGCGGGCGATGAAAGGGTGCTGCTCGATCGGGCCGATCGCCTTGGCGGACTGGCCCGACAGTACCGCCGCGACGTCTTGCGGCTGCAACGGGCCGAAGCCCTGACCGTCGATTTCGGCCAGCGGCTCGAGCCAGTGCATGCCCCACGAGGACACGCGCTCGACGGTGCAGCCAGCGGCGTCGAAGGCCGCTGCAACTTCATCGGCGCCGCAGGCCAGCGCGAGGGAATCGTTGCTGATGCGCACCACAGTCACGCCAGCATCTCCATCAGCGCCGCAAGCTTTGCCGCATCGAGCCTTGCGTGCAGCTTGCCGTGCGCCATGGCATTGGGGCCGACGCTGCACAGGCCAAGGCAGTAGACCGTTTCGATCCTGACGCCATCGGGCACTGTGATCGTCGCGGCCAGCGCTTCCACCCCGCGGGCTTGGCACGCCTCGGCCCGGCAGAGCTTGAGCGATGGGCGCGGATCGGGCGTCTGAATGAAGTCGTGGTAGAAGCTGACCACCCCATGAACCTCGGCTCGGCTGAGATTCAGCGCATGGGCGATGGATCGGATAGCGTCGTCGGAAACATGGCCGAAGCTTGCCTGCACATCGTGGAGGATCGGCAGCAGCGGCCCTTCGCGGTGCGCATGCTCTGCGATGATCTGCTCAAGGCTTGGTTTCATGTGCTTTGCGCGCGTCGCGCCGTCCTCTGCCATCCCGCGCGAATGCAGTCACCCGCACATCCGTTCGTGGGCGGATGTTCTGCGCCGCGAGGGGCCGCGCGTCAACGCGGCAGCGCGTAGGCCAGAACAGAGTCTCCCAGCTTTGTGCCGAGCGAATTGTGACCACCGGCTACCACGATCACCATCTGTCGCCCTGAAGGGCTGAGGTACGTCATCGGGGTGGCCTGTGCGCCTGCAGGCAGCCGTGCCCGCCACAGCACATCGCCTGTCGCCAGGTCATAGGCGCGGACATAATAGTCGATCGTCGACGACATGAAGCCAAGGCCGCTGGCAGTCACCATCGGGCCGCCCAGCGACGGGACGCCCATCTTGAACGGGATGGGCACGGGCATCTGATCCCGCGTCGTGCCATTCGCGCGTCGCCACATGATCTTGCCGGTGACAAGGTCGAGCCCGGCCACATATCCCCATGGCGGTGCTTGGCACGGGAGGCCAAGCGGTGACAGGAAGGGGTTCAGTTCGACGGCATACGGCGCGCCGAAGTTCGGATTATAGCCGTGTTCGCTTGCCCCATGCATGTCCGATCCGCCGGACGGACCGTGGCGATTTCCGCTTGCCGGATCGGCACGTGGCACCAGTCTGTCGACGAAGCCCATGTAGTTGGGATGAGCGAAAGCAACTTGGCGTTCGGGATCGATCGCCATGCCGCCCCAGTCCATCACGCCGAAGTTGCCGGGATAGACCAGCGTGCCCTGCAGCGAAGGAGGTGTGAATTCGCCATCATAGCGCAGGCGCTTGAACTTGATGCGGCAGACAAGCTGATCAAGCATGGTGGCACCCCACATTCCGCTCTCTGTCGCGCGGTCGGGCAGCATCGAAACCGCGGAATAGGGCTGCGTCGGCGACAGGCGGTCCCCTGGTGCTGCGCCTTGCGGAACCGGGCGTTCGGTCACGGAATGGAGCGGTTGGCCGGTGCGGCGATCCAGGACGAAGATGTTGCCGGTCTTGGTCGATTGGACCAGCGCGGGCACGCGGCCCTTGCCCGGCAGATCGAGATCGACCAGCGCCGGCTGTGCGGGCACGTCCATGTCCCACAGATCATGGTGCACGGTCTGGAACACCCAGCGCACCTTTCCGGTCATGGTATCGAGCGCGAGGACCGATGTCGCAAAGCGCTCGGTGGTGGCGGGGCGAGTGCCGCCCCACTGGTCCACCGCCCCCATGCCCATCGGCACGTAGATCAGGCCCAGCTTATCGTCGGCGGCCGAAGTGCTCCACGAATTGGGCGTGGAGAGAACGTAGTGCTGGCCGGGCTTGATCGGCGATGTGTCGTCTGGCCGGCCGGGATCGAAGTTCCACACCAGATGGCCGTCGGCAAGGTCGTAGGCGCGGATCACGCCCGAAGGCATTTTCATGGCCTTGTTATCGTAAATTGCGCCTCCGAGCACGATGAGACCGCGCGAGATCAACGGTGCGGAGGTGAACTGGTACCATCCCAGTGGATGGCCGGGCTGGCCCGGAAGCGTCGAGATCTGGCCATTCGTGCCGAAGCCGGGGCAGGGCCGCCCGGTCGTGGCGTCAAGAGCGATCAGGCGGGCGTCGTTGGTGGCGGTTATGATGCGGCGCTGGCACGATGCGGCCTGGGGAACCTCCGCATAGGATACCCCACGGCAGGACAGATGCTGCATCTCTCCCGTTACCTGAATGCGGGGATCGTACGTCCAGCGCGTGCGCCCTGTCTCGGCATCGAGGGCAAGGACATGGTTGTGCGGGGTGCACAGATAGACCGTATCGGCAACCTTGATCGGCGTTACCTCGTAGGTGATCTCGTCCGGATCACCCGGGCGTTGGCGGTCGCCAGTATGGATCTGCCAGGCAAGCTCCAGCTTTGCCACGTTGCCGGGCGTAACCTGCTTGAGCGGAGACCATTTCTGTCCTTCCCACGACCGTGCATAGGCACGCCAGTCGCCGTCAGGCTGGTCGCTTAATCCGACGGGCGTGCGAACGCCGGGCAAGCGCCCGTGCCAGTCATGGTCGGCAATGCCCGATGCCACGGCAACCCCCCCGGCGCCGACCAAGGCGAGTGCAAGGGGGCCGGCGACAGTCAGCCAAGGGCGGCTGTCATCGGTCCGGTGACGCAGGGCACGGGTAATCCATGGCAGGGTCATGGCAAGGCCCAGCGGCACGATAAGATCGCCGCGCGGTACCAGCTTCCACCAGTCGAACCCGATTTCGTCGATCGCCCATATCAGGGTGACGACGATGAGCGCTGCCATCAGGTGGAGGGAAAGTGGATTGCGGCGCAGCAACAGCCAGCCGATCACAATCAGGGCAAGGCCGGCCAATCCATAATAGGGCGAGCCACCAAGAACCAGCAGCCACACACCTCCCACCAGATTTGCCAATCCGATGGCAATGGCCGCCCACGCGACAATGTGCAGCAGAAGTGGCGTTCCGTGAGGAGCTTGGTTGGTCACATCCGCTGTCCCTTGCCTGATCGCAAGCAGCAACGCGCCAGACACAATTTGGTTCGGCGGGGCGCAACAAACTGTGGGATGCCGGGAGAACCGAGGCGGCGCGGGGATTTGGGGGGCCGGCCGCCTCGATTCAGGGTTTTGGCGACTGACCGCCACGAGCACCGCTAACGCAGTGCAGTATCGGGGTCAACCTTAGTTAGTATTGAAATCCCTGCAAACGTTCAGAAGGCGGGGTCGTATCCGGGAGGCAGATCGTTTGCAGGACCGCTCTGGTCCTCGCTGCCGGGGACGTGGATGCCGCACTCGGTCTTGTCCCAACCCTTCCAGCGGCCCGAGCGCGGGTCTTCACCGGGCGCGACCTTGCTGGTGCAGGGCGCGCAGCCGATCGAGGGATAGCCCTGAGCTTCGAGCGGGTGCCGGGGCAGGCCGTGCGCCGCGAAGTAGCCGTCCAGCTGCTCCTTGGTCCACGATGCCAGCGGATTGATCTTGAGCCGCCCCTGCGCATCCGACTTGTCGATCTCAAAGCGCGGCAGACCGGCGCGGGTGCTCGACTGGAAGCCCTTGCGGCCGGTCAGCGACGCATCGTAGTGCAGCAGCGCTCTGGCGAGCGGCTCGACCTTGCGGATCTCGCAGCAGCCGTCGGGGTCCCACGACCAGCGCAGGCCGTTCTCGTCCTTCTTGGCGACCAAGTCCCAGTCAGGCTCGACGATCTGCAGTGCGGTCATGCCGAGATGGGCGATGAGCGCGTCGCGATAGGCGATCGTTTCCGGGAAGTGCTTGCCCGTTTCCAGGAACAGCACGGGCACCGACGGATCTATGCTGGCCACGAGATGCAGCAGCACCGCACTTTCCGCGCCGAAGCTGGAGACGATGGCGAGGTCGCCGGCCAGCCCGTCGCGGATCACCGAGCGCAGCATGTCCTGCGTGTCGGTACCGCGAAACAGGTTGTTCAGCCGAATCGCATCGCTTTCCGTGAAGCGCGGCGAAGTGTCGATCAGGTCGATCTTGCGATCGGCCCCGGTCTCTCCAGAGGTGCGCGTGGTGCTGCTCATCATGATGTCCTTGAAAGACGAAGGGTCCCTTCAACCGTGGCGCTTGGCCCAGATCGCGGGACGGCCATCGACCGTCTTCTGGTAGACTTCGGGCCAGGTGGCGAAAGCCTTGTCCGCGGCTTCGCGACTGATGTCCTGATTGGGCGCGAAGCTGTCGAACCCGCAGCGGCGCATGTGGCTCAACTGGTCGAGCAGCACGTCGCCGATCGCGCGCAGTTCACCGGTGTAGCCATGTTCGCGCAGGATGCGCGCTGCCGAATAGCCGCGCCCATCGGTGTAGGCGGGGAAGTTCACTTCCACGAGCGCCAGCCGGTCGAGGTGCGGCAACAGGTCGCGGGCATCGTCGCCCGGTTCAATGCGGACGGCGGTGGCGTTCGATTGATCGGCGAACGCGTCGACCGTCACGGCGGGGTCGGCCACTGGCTCGTCCGAACGATAGCGCAGGGTCTGTTCAACCATTGACGGACTCCTTGGCGTAGATCGCCTCCTTGAACGGGGCCATGCCGATCCGGCGGTAGGTGTCGAGGAAACGCTCCCCGTCGGTGCGCTGTGCGAGATAGACGTCGGTTGCCTTCTCGATCGCGTCGACGATGCCGTCCTCGTTGAAGCCCGGGCCGGTGATCGTGCCGAGCGAGGTGTCCGCGCCTTCCGAGCCGCCCAGCAGCAGCTGGTAGTTCTCGACGCCCTTGCGGTCGACACCCAGGATGCCGATGTGGCCGGCGTGGTGGTGGCCACAGGCGTTGATGCAGCCCGAGATCTTCAGCTTCAGCTCACCCAGTTCCTGCTGGCGGCCGAGATCGGCAAAGCGTTCGGAAATCTTCTGCGCCACCGGGATCGAGCGCGCGTTGGCAAGGCTGCAGTAATCGAGGCCCGGGCAGGCGATGATGTCGCTGATCAGGTCGAGGTTCGCGTTGGCGAGCCCCGCTTCGTCCAGCTTCTGCCACAGCGTGTAGAGATCGGCCTTTTTGACGTGCGGCAGCACGATGTTCTGCGCATGGGTGACGCGCAGTTCGTCGAAGCTGTAATCGCGCGCGAGGTCAGCCATCAGGCGGATCTGGTCGGCACTCGCGTCGCCCGGGATGCCGCCCACCGGCTTCAGCGCGATGGTGGCGATGGCATAGCCCGCCTGCTTGTGGGCGTGGACGTTCTGCTTCACCCAGACGGCGAAATCGGGGTCGGACAGGTCCAGATCGTCCGATGCCGCGGCGTCGAAGCCGGGCTGTTCGAAGAAGCCCTTGATGCGTTCAAGTTCGGCCGGCGGCGGCTCAAGCCCGAGCGTCAGGATATGGGCGAATTCTTCCTCGACCTGTCGACGGTATTCGTCGGCGCCGATCTCGTGGACGAGGATCTTGATCCGCGCCTTGTACTTGTTGTCGCGGCGACCGTAGCGGTTGTACACGCGCAGGCACGCTTCGAGGTACGAGATCATCTGCAGCGGCGGCACGAAATCGCCGATCACGGGCGCGATCATCGGGGTGCGGCCCATGCCGCCACCGACGTAGAACTTGCAGCCGATCTCGCCCGCGTCGTTCTTCACCAGCTGAATGCCGATGTCGTGCAGCTTCATCGCCGCGCGGTCGGTCTCGCTGCCGATGATCGCGATCTTGAACTTGCGCGGCAGGTAATCGAATTCCGGATGGAACGTCGACCACTGGCGCAGCAGCTCGGCATAGGGGCGCGGATCGACCAGCTCGTCCGCAGCGGCACCAGCGAAGTGGTCGGCCGTGGTGTTGCGGATACAGTTGCCGCTGGTCTGGATGGCGTGCATCTCGACCGAGGCGAGGTCGGCCAGAAGGTCCGGCGCCTGTTCCAGCTTGATCCAGTTGTACTGGATGTTCTGGCGCGTGGTGAAGTGGCCATAGCCGCGGTCGTACTTGTCCGCGATGTCGCCCAGCATGCGCATCTGGCGGCTGTTGAGCGTGCCATAGGGGATCGCCACCCGCAGCATGTAGGCGTGGAGCTGAAGGTAGAGGCCGTTCTTCAGGCGCAGCGGCTTGAACTGGTCCTCGGTGATTTCACCGGCAAGGCGGCGGTTCACCTGATCGCGAAATTCCGCGACGCGGGCATCGACCATCGCCTGGTCGTAGCTGTCGTACTGATACATGTCAGATCACCCAGGTGCCGGCGGCAGGGTCGGCAGGCTTGAGGGAAAGGTCGAGGCGCACCGTCGGCCCAAGGGCGCGGATGCGGTCCTTGATGTGCGCGGGGCGAACGCCTTCGTCGGTCTGCGCGGCGTCGATCACCTGCGTATCGGTGACGATCTGCTTGGCGTTTTCGCGGGCGATGATCGCTTCGGCGCCTTCGGGCACATCGACGGCGTCGTTGACATGGCGCGACCAGCCTTCACCGGTCCACCAGATCACGTCGCCGGTCCTCAGGTCGCTGCCGGTGATGATCTTCACTGTACGGCCTCCAGCACTTGCTTCAATTCCATCATGTCTCCCCGGCCTGTCACCTCACCGATCACGATGAGGGCAGGACTCTTGACCTTGTTGTCGGCAACCAGCGCGGCGAGGCCGGCCAGCTGCCCGCGCAGCACCCGCATCGTCGGGCGCGCGGCGTTTTCGATCACCGCCAGCGGCATGTCGGGCGACAGTCCGTCTGCGATCAGCTTTTCGGCGATCGCCTCGCTCGTGGCGATGCCCATGTAGATCACCAGCGTGCGGCCCACGCCGGCAAGGCCGGCCCAGTTCTGTTCGGACAGGCCCTTGCACTGCCCGGCAACGAAGCTGACGATGCTGGCGTTCTCGCGGTGGGTCAGCGGGATCTGCGCCGCCGCGGCTGCGCCCATCGCTGCGCTGATGCCGGGCACGACTTCCACCGCGACACCCGCCGCGTGGCAGGCTTCCGCCTCTTCGCCGCCGCGACCGAACACGAACGGATCGCCGCCCTTCAGACGGATCACGTCGTGACCCTCCAGCGCCTCGCGGACCAGCAGCGCGTTGATCTCGTCCTGCTGCAGGGTATGGCGCGCCCGGCTCTTGGCGACGGAGATCATGCGCGCGGTTCGGGGCGCCATTGCCAGGATCGACGGATCGACCAGCCCGTCATGCACCACGACTTCGGCACGCATCAGCAGGCGCGCTGCGCGCAGCGTGAGCAGGTCGGGATCGCCGGGGCCTGCGCCTACGAGGTAGACAGTGCCAGAACGGGTAGGAGACTGGGTCATCGTCGGCCATGTGGGCCGGGCCAGCCAGACTCGCCAGCGAGAATGGCTTGGGGGATCGCTAGGCCAGCTTTAGGGCTCTTGCGATCCGCCCCTTGCCGCCAAAATCCGCGCCACTTCGCGCAGGCCATCGGAATCGCGCAAGTGTACGTCCGATTGGGGGAAGGGGATTTCCACGCCCTGCCGGCGGAACAGGTGCCAGGCGGCTTTCAGCACCTGCGAGCGTACGTTGCCGACGCCCATTTCGGGGTCGTCGATCCAGCAGATCACCTGCATCTCGATCGCGCTGGGGCCGAAGGCGGACAGCAGCACGCCGGGCTCGGGATGCGCCAGAACCCGCGGCGCCGAGCGTGCGGCTTCGAGCAACAGGCGTTCGGCAAGGTCGATGTCGCTGCCGTAAGCGATGCCTACAGGGATCGAGATCGCCACCTGACGCGACGAATAGGACCAGTTCTCGACCTGGCTGGTCATCAGGATCTCGTTCGGGATCAGGTATTCGCGATTGTCGCGCGTGGTCACCGATACCGCGCGCAGGCCGATCCGCTTTACCTCGCCAAAGGTGTTGCCCTTGCCATCGCTCACCGCGATCACGTCGCCCGGCTTGATCGAACGGTCCATCAGCAGGATGATTCCGGCGATCATGTTGCCGAAGGTCTTCTGCAGACCGAAACCGATGGCGAGGCCGAACGCGCCGGAAAACACCGTCAGCGCCGTCAGGCTGATGCCCAGCACGTCGATCGCGGTGAAGAAGGCCAGCGCCCAGATCGCCATCGTGGCGAGCTTTTCGGTCAGCACCTTCTGCGTCGCGTCTAGCGAAGTGATGCGCCGCACCATCACGCGGCCGATCCGCGCCGCCAGCCGCGCGCCGTAGAAGGCGCAGAGCACGACGAAAATCATCCACACCGCATTGAGCAGCGAGATGTGGTAATGCCCGACGTCGATCGAAATGGAATCGATCGCCTCGCGCGCATCGCGCAGCATCCGCGACAGGTCGCGCATGTGGCGGGTCATCGCGCTTCTTCCCAGGCCCGCAGGCCAAGCTCGAGATCGGCGATGAGATCGGCGGTGTCTTCAAGGCCGATCGACAGGCGAACGCCGAACCGGTCGTCCGCGTCCATGCCCGCGAGCGGCCAGGCGCTTGCGGTGCGGATGGCCTGCGGATCGACCGGCGTCGCCAGACTCTCGAACCCGCCCCACGAATAGCCGATGCCGAACAGGTGCAGCGCATCGATCAGCGCATCGCGCGCGGCGCTGGTCCCGCCCTTGAGCACGAAGCTGAACAGCCCACACCCGCCGGTGAAATCGCGGCGCCACAGGTCGTGCCCGGGGGAGCCGGGCAGCATCGGGCAAAGCACGCGGGAAACTTCGGGGCGCGCCGCAAGCCATTCGGCAATGGCCGTGGCGCTTCGGGTCTCGGCCTCGAGCCGCAGGTGCATCGTGCGCATGCCGCGCAGCATCAGCGCGGCATCGTCGGGCGAGACGACATTGCCCAGCCCTTGCGCGCGCAGGCGCAGGCGTCGGTACCAGTCGGGGCCGGCGCTTGCCGAACCCATCATGCAGTCGGAATGGCCGGAGACGTGCTTGGTCAGGCTCATCACCGTAATGTCGGCGCCGTGGTCAAGCGCGGCGAAACCAAGCGGCGAGGCCCAGGTGTTGTCGAGCACGGTGACGATCCCGCGCGCCTTGGCCATCGCGGCCAGCGCGGGCACGTCCTGCACTTCCAGCGTCAGGCTGCCCGGGCTTTCGAGCAGGACGCAGCGCGTCTTTTCGCAGATCGCAGCCTCGAACGCGGCCGGATCGGTCGGATCGAACCAGCGCGTCGTCACGCCGAAGTCCGCCAGCAGGCCGCGGCCCATCACCCGGCTGGGCTCGTAGGCGTTGTCGGTCATCAGCAGCACGTCGCCCGGCCGCAGCACGGTCAGCAGGACGCCCGCGATCGCGGCAACGCCCGAAGGATAGAGCACTGTGCCGGCCGCGCCAGGCTCGAGGCTGGTCAGCGCATCGGACAATGCCCATTGCGTCGGCGCACCCCGGCGGCCGTAGTAGAACTTGCCGTCCTCGTTCGCCGGATGCGCGCGCAGCGCCGCCACGTCGGGATAGAGATGCGTGCTTGCCCGCCATACCGGGGGGGCGACGACTGCGCCAGGGTGGTCGGGCGTGCCGGTCCATTCGGGGCGTCGTCCTGCCCCTGCCAGACGGGTGCCGGGACCGGCGTTTTCGCTATCACTGTTGGCCATGCGCCTGCCTTAGGCGGTTTCCGTCGCAAAGGGAATCGCTGCCAGCCGCCCTTGTCGCAAGGCGGCCCAGATCAGCGCGCCGGGCCGGTTTCCACCGGAAGTGCCGGGTCTGCGCCCCATTCCGACCACGAACCGTCATAGAGCGAGACGTCCTCCTTGCCGAGGAGGTGCAGCGCGAAGATCAGCACGTTGGCCGTCATCCCCGATCCGCACGAGGAGATCACCGGGCGATCCATGTCGATCCCGGCCGCATCGAAGGCTGCGCGTAAGGCTTCCGGCTTTTTCCAGGTGCCGTCGGGAGCGAACAGGCTCGCATAGGGCACGTTGCGGGCGCCCGGGATGTGGCCGCTGGCAAGACCGGGCTTGGTTTCGGCCACGTCGCCGGTGAAGCGCCCGGCACCGCGCGCATCGACCAGTTGTTCGGCGCCGCTGTCGATGTTGGCGAGCACCTGCGCCTTCGACCGCACGTGGCTGTCGTCACTCCACACGGTGAAGTGGCGATGGCGCAGCGTTTCCCGCCCTTGCGCGCAGGGACGGCCTTCGGCCTTCCACTTGGCGATGCCACCATCCAGCAGCGCGACGTTCTGCGCACCGAACATCGTCAACATGAACCAGGCGCGCGTGGCGGATTTGATCGGGCTGTCATCATAGACGACGATGCGGCTGCCGTCGCCGAGCCCGAGGCTCTGCATGCGGCTGGCAAAGCGTTCCGCACTCGGCAGGGTGTTGGCAACGGATGCGGCGGGATCGATGAGATTGGCAAGGTCCATGAACACTGCGCCGGGAATGTGGCAGGCCTCGTACTCGAGCGCTGCATTGCGCGTGTGCTCGGGAAGAAAGGCGCTCGCGTCGACCACCCGAAGGTCGCTCGCACCCATCTCGTCCGCGAGCCACTGGGTGGTCACCAACGAATCCATCATGTGCTCCTGCCTGGGTTCCGGACCGTCTTTGCGGACTCGGAAGCAATCAGCCTAGCCATGCCGGGCGGAGGCGTCGACCCCTCAATGGTTCAGGATGCGATGTGTTCAGCCCGCCGGCATCGCCAGAGGGCGCTGGCCGAGATCGGCCCAGATGCGCGGGCCGAGGTCGAGCCGGAACGGCTGCAGCCGTGCGGCTGCCGGTCGTGCCTCCTGCCCGACGAGCCATGCCGCCCGCGCGCGGACTGCCCGGCCGCCGGGTGCGCTTGCCCAAGCATCGAGCCGCGCCAGCGGCACGAACAACGCCTGCTCGGCGTGACGGATCGGCATGACTGCAGCCAGCGGCAGGCGCATCTCGCCTTGCAGCAGGACTTCGGCCCCGGGATCGAGTCGGTCGATCCGGTGGATCGGCGGCAGCTCGGGGCCGACGAGGCCGAGCTGCTCCTCCATCGGGCGCGAGGAATGGGCGGCGACCATGTCGCCTCCGATGGCGATATCCTCCAGCGGTTCGTGCCCGCGATTGAGCGCCACGATGCGGTACGCGAGCGTGGTGTTGACCAGGGTTGCGGAAAGACGCGTCGCCTCAAGCACCAGCACAAGCGGCTCGCCTTCGCGCATCGCAGGCCGGGGCGTGATCGCGGGACCGGGCGCTGGTTTCGGAGCGATCGCCGGAGCTGGCGGGGAAAGTGGCGTTGCAACCGGCGCGGCGGCTGTCGGCTCGGCGTCGTCCGATGCGACAGGGTACGCAACCGGCGTGGGGCGCACGAATTCGGGCACGCCAGGCTTGCGCCGCCGCTGCATCAGCCCAAGCGCTCCACCGACGAGGGCCAGGGCAGCTGCACCTGCCGCCCAAGGCCACCATGGAGCGGATGGCGAAGCTTGCGATCCGGCGGCCGGAGCCTCAGGCAATGCGGGCACCGTGCTCGCCGATGGTGCAGGTATCGCCTCGTTCGTCGCAGTAGTTGTGGGCGCCGAAGCGGCCGATGGTGCGGCCGCGGCGTCGGGCGTTGGCGAGTCAGCGGGCCTCGGGGCCGATGCTGCCGGCGCCACCGCTTCCGTTTGCGCGGTGCGGGGGCGGGGCGTTGGGCGCACTGCGGGTGTCGGCGAGGGCAGGACGATGGTCGGGGCGGCACTGGCGCTGGCGCTTGGCTGCGGGGTGGCGACGGTTGGCGGCGGTGCGCCGTCATCGACCGGCCCGGCGGCGCGCGGTGCGGGCGAGGGGCTCGAGGGCGGCAATTGATAGTCGCTCGCCGGCTGCGCGTGCGACAGCGGCACTGTGGCTGCCATGCACGAAACCGCCAGCGCAGCAGCGGCGAGCCGACCTGCCTTGTCCAATCGCGCCGTCTTGACCCGCGCCCCACTCACGTCCTGTACCCCATCGATCTCGTAAACCTGTCCCGCCAAGGCGGGGGCGGGTGAATAGCGGCTTAATGGGCAACCCGAAACCGCCGTCTTGCCTCGGCGAAGCGGCAGGTGCATGGGCGTCGCATCATTGCATCACAGGAGCCAGCCCTCATGGCCGACACCGCGCCGCTGCATCTCGGGCGGACCAGCAGCTTGCCCGCATCGCCTGAAGAGGCGGTGCTCGATTATGTGCCCAATCCCAGGCCGGGCACGCTCTATCTCGTGCGCTTCGTCAGCCCGGAATTCACCTCGCTCTGCCCGGTGACCGCGCAGCCCGATTTCGCGCACCTCGTCATCGATTACGTGCCGGGCGAAACGATCGTCGAATCCAAGTCGCTCAAGCTCTTCCTCGGATCGTTCCGCAACCATGCCGCGTTCCACGAGGATTGCACCGTCGGCATCGGACAGCGCCTGTTCGACGAGATGAAGCCGCAGTGGCTGCGCATTGGCGGTTACTGGTATCCGCGCGGCGGCATCCCGATCGACGTGTTCTGGCAATCCTCGGCGCCGCCCGCCGATCTCTGGCTGCCCGATCAGGGCGTGCCATCCTACCGCGGACGCGGCTGAATGGAGCCGGGGCGGCGCATCGCCGCCCCACCGTCTGTGACGGATGCATCATCAAGAGTTTGCGCAAGGGCGCCGGCCTAGTTAAGCGACCAAGCAACTCCGGCGGCAAGGTGCCCAACGTCCTGATGCGACTGCGCGATTTCTTCCTGCTTGTGCTGGTCTGCGTGATCTGGGCGCTCAGCAACGTGGTCAGTCGCATTGTCGTCGGGCAGTGGATGGTGCCGCCGCTGTTCTTCGCCGCCGTGCGATTCGCAGTGGTAATGTTGGCCACTTTGCCATGGCTTTTGCCCATGCCCCGTCCGGCGTGGCGGATGATTGTCGTTGGGATGCTGATGGGCGGCGGCAACTTCGCCGTGCTGTTCCTCGGCTTGCGCACCGTCACGCCGTCCATGGCAGCCATTGTCGTCCAGTCGAGTGTCCCGATAACCACGCTGCTGTCGGTTGTTCTGCTTGGTGAACGCATTCACTGGCGTCGAGGGCTCGGTATTGCGCTCGCTCTTGCTGGCGTGCTGATCGTGGTATGGCAGCCGGGTCTGCAGCTGTCCGCCGGTGTCCTTTACATCCTCGGGGCAGCTTTTGCCGGCTCGCTTGGCGCGGTGCTGATGAAGCAGATGGAAGAAGTGCCGGCGATCCGCTTGCAGGCTTGGGTGGGGCTTACCTCGCTGCTGCCGCTCGCCCTGTTCTCGTGGGGGTTCGAGCATCACCAAATTGACCTTGCGTTGAGGCACGGCTGGCATTTCGGGGTCGCAATCGCCTTTTCGGCGCTTGTCGTCTCGGTCGGTGCGCACACCGTCTACTACAGCCTGATCAAGCGGTACGAGGCGAACCTGATCGCTCCGCTGACGCTGCTGACGCCGCTGTTCACCATCGCGCTGGGATATTTCATTACGCACGATCGGCTTGATGCAAGGATGCTGCTCGGTGCGGCGATCGCTCTCATCGGCGTGCTCATCGTGGCGTTGAGACGTAGCAAGGCACCAGTCGCCGAGGCGGCCGAGCACGGCTGAACGGTATCAGCCGTCTGCCGGGTGCGGTGCGTCCAGCAGTCTCGACCAAAGGGCGCTGGCATCGGCGCTGACTGCTTGCTGTGCCGCTTCCTGCATCGCGCGGTAGCGCGCCAGCACGAACCGCCCCAAATCGGTCAGCGTGGCGCCGCCATGCGCTCGGCCCGGTACCGTGGCGACAAGGGGTTCGTCCCAGCACCGGTTCATCACGTCCACCAGTGTCCATGCCCGGCGATAGCTCATGCCCAGGGCGCGCGCGCCGGCCGAGATGGAACCCTCGCGCGCGATCGCTTCGAGCAGGTCGGCCTTGCCCGGGCCAAACGCGATCTCTTCGCCGCAGGTCATGCGGATGGCGATGCGGAGCGCTGCGTCGGTCATGCCTTGTAGAGCCCGCGCAGCACGTCCCAGATAAGCGTATTGAGCTGCTCGATCCGCGCTTCGCCGAACGTCGGGCGCTGCAAAAGCATGCCCATGTGCGCGCAAGTGACCAGGTCGCTCGCCAGCTTCATCGCTTCCCAGCGCGCGCGCCATTGCGGGAAGCTCTCGATCATCTCCGACACCCACACTTCGTCGTACCGGCGCGCTGCCGGCTCGAACACCTCGCGCAGGGCTTCGTCGCTGCGGGCTGCGACGGCCAGTTCGACATAGGCGGCATATTCGGGGCTCTGCACGCTGCGCCAGTGCGCCTGGGTGGCGATCTCGACCAGGTTGTCCTCGCCCGCCTTGGCCATTCCGGAAAGGTAGTCGTCCAGGAACAGCCGCATGCGGGCATAGAACACGTGCTCCACCACCGCTGCCACGAGATCGGCGCGGGCGGGGAAGTGGTGCTGCATCGCGCCCCGCGAAATCCCGATCCGCGCCGCGATGCGGTGCGTGGTCAGGCCGACATAACCGCCTTCCAGCAGACAGGCGATCGCGGCCTCGATGATCCGAAGCCGCGTGCGCGTGCTCTTCTGCTGTTGCCAGCGCTCCGGCTCGCCTTCGAGATCGGCGGGGCGCAGCGCACCCAGCATCCGCTGTTGCATCGTGGTTCTGGCCATGGAGCCTCCGGGGCACCTCCTTGTCGGCGAAGTCCTGCATCAGCGCGAAGGCGTGCGCAATGGGCACCTGATCAAAGGCACAGTTTGCGGGGAGACCACGTCGGCGCAGAAACATGCCGACCGGATTGTTATTGCCGGGGTGGAGCGAAGGGCGATCACAGCCAGGCTCCAGGGGAAGAGGAAGTCAGCATGAAAACGCTCCACGCGTGCGCCCTCGCAGCCAGCGCAATCGCCATTTCCGCCGCAACGCCAGTCGCCGCCCAGGCGCAGTCTGCCGAAGATAACGGCGGTGTCGCCGAAATTGTCGTCACCGCGCAAAAGAAGGCCGAAAACCTGCAGAAAGTGCCGATCGCGGTCACTGCGCTGACCGGCGATGCGCTGCAGGCGGCGCAAGTGCGCAGCGTGTCGGATCTCACCAACTCACTGCCCAACGTCCAGATCAACAGCTTCTCGAATTCGCCCGATTCGGCGGTGTTCACCATCCGCGGCGTCGGCGTGAACGATGCCGACCCCTATGTCGGGACCACGGTGTCTGTCGTGGTCGACGGGGTCGTCGTCGGCGTGAACACTGCCGCGCTGCTTTCGCTGTTCGACATTGAGCGTGTCGAAGTGCTTCGCGGGCCGCAGGGCACGCTGTTCGGCGCCAATACCACTGGCGGCGTGATCAACGTCGTGACCAAGCAGCCGACCGGCAAGACCGGGGGCGAAGCGCAGATCGTCTATGGCAACTACGACCAGATTGAAGCCGACGCCGCGCTGAATTTTCCCATCACCGACAGCCTCGCCGGCAAAGTCAGCGTGATGCACAATTCGAACGATGGCTTCTTCCGCAACACGGCCGACAACCGCCGCATCGGTCGTCGCGACGTGACGCAGTTGCGCGGCTATCTCAAGTATTCGGCTGGCGCGTACGACGGAACGCTGATCGGCGAATACGTCAAGAGCCGCAACGGGTCGCAGACCGGCGTGGTCATCGCCGGCCCGGGCGAGCTGTTCTACACCCCCGGCCAGACCACCGATCCGTTCAGCTTCAAGCGCGGGCTCAGCAGCGACCAGCCCGATTACAACAACCGCGACACCTATGCGCTGACCTTCACCCAGAACGTCGACAGCGCGATCGGGAAGATTACGTCGATCACCGCATGGCGCAAATACGATAGCGACCTCTATTCGGACGACGACGGCACCACACGCGTCCTGCTCGAAACGCGCCGCCAGACCCATCACGAACAGTTCTCGCAGGAACTGCGCGACCTGCTGCAGATCGGCGATGCGACGCAGCTGATCTTCGGCGGTTATTACTTCCAGCAGAAGTACTTCCTGAACCAGGGCGGTAAGCTCGACGGCTTCCTCCCCGGGCTCAGCCAGCCGCAGACGCAGGACCAGCACAACTGGTCGATCTCGGGCTTTGCCCAGCTCTACCAGAACCTGACCCCCGAGCTGCGCCTGCAGGCCGGCATCCGATACAGTCACGAAAAGACCCGCGCGGTTTCGACCACCGCGAACGGCATCAACCCGAGCGGCGTTGCGACCTACGACGATCCGATCATCCCGGCCACCTTCATCCGCGCCGCAGGATCGAAGTCGTGGAACAACACCGGCTGGAAGATCGGGCTCGATTACCAGGCAGATCGCAACGTGCTGCTCTACGGCTACTACGCGCGGGGCTTCAAGTCGGGTGGCTTCACCGGCCGCATCGCCATTGCCGAGGATATCGGGCCGTTCAATCCCGAGAAACTCGATACGTATGAAGTGGGCATCAAGAGCGACTTGCTCGACCACCACCTGCGCCTGAACCTTGCCGCCTTCTTCAACAAGTACCGCGACATGCAGGTGGTGCAGAACATCACCTACCCGAGCGGCGCGAACTCGGCCTCGATCGCCAATGCCGGCCGCGCCGAAACGAAGGGCTTCGAACTTGAGCTGACGGCCGCGCCGGCACGCGGGCTGACGCTCACCGGTTCGCTTGCCTACCTCGATGCCAAGTACAAGAAGTACGATACCAAGGTGCTTGGCGCGGGTGGCGCGCTGGTTGCGGTATCCTATGCCGGCAACCGCCTGATGAACGCGCCGGAATGGAGCGCGTCGGCCGGGGTCAACTATGCGACGCAGCTCGGCAACGGCACGTTCAATGCCAACGCGCAGTACAGCTACACCAGCTCGAAATACACCGGCTACACCAACCTGCCGACCGACCTCATCGCCCCGGTCAATCTCGTCAACGCGAGCCTGTCCTGGGGGCCGGTCGATGCCGGTTGGAAGATAGGCGCCTATGCCCGCAACCTGTTCAACGAAAAGTACTTCAACCAGAAGCTGACGCTTGCCGGGATCGGCACGCTCGCCTCGCTCGGCACGCCGCGCGAATATGGCGCGACGTTCAACTACAGCTTCTGACCGGTTCCTCCCTGGCCCCGGTCGGCTTGCCGGCCGGGGTGCTTTTTCCGAGGGAAGCAACCGGCACCTCTCCAATTTGCGCGTTGTGAGCGAGCGGATTTCATGACGTCGTGAATGGGCAGGGGAGATGCCCGGTCCGGCATGCTCCCCAACATTAAGACGATGGGCCAAGATCGGGAGAATGCCATGGCAACGCTTGCCCCCTCGAACTCTGCTGCCGACCCGGCGCGGCCGGCGCATGTCCCGGCAGACCACGTTGTAGACGTCGATATTTACGCGCCGCCCCGCATTGCCGAGCTGGGCTTTCATCACGCATGGCGCGAACTTCAGGCGAACAGCCCGGCTGTGGTCTGGACCCCGCAGAACGAAGGGCACTGGATCGCGCTTTCGGGCGATGCGCTGCGCGATGTGCAGTCCGATGCGGCGCGCTTCTCCTCGCGCGTGATCGTGCTGCCGCGCTCGATCGGCGAAGGGCATGGACTGATCCCGACGACGATAGACCCGCCCGAGCATCGCCCCTATCGCGTGCTCCTCAACGCGCATCTCAATCCCGCCACGGTGCGCGGGCTGGACGATACCATCCGCCAGACCGCCATCGACCTGATAGACGGCTTCATCGCCGATGGCGGCTGCGACTTCACCGCCCGCTATGCCGAAATCTTCCCGATCCGCGTATTCATGGCGATGGTCGGCTTGCCCGAAAGCGAGGCGGCGACGATCCGCCACTGGGCTTCGTGCATGACACGACCCGGCATGGACATGAGCTTCGAGGACGCCAAGCAGGCGTTCTTCGACCGGCTTGCCCCGGTGGTAGACGAACGCCGCGCCCAGCCGGGCGAGGACATGCTGAGCGGGATGATGGCAGCGCAGATGCCCGGCCTCGACCGGCGCCTCACCCGTGACGAAGCGCTCAAGATTTCGACCCAGGTGCTGATCGCCGGGGTGGACACCGTGGTCAACTTCCTCGGCTTCGTCATCGTCGAACTCGCGCGCGACCCGGCGCTGCGGGCGCAGCTGCGCGCCATGGGGGACAACGTGATGCCAGCGGTGAACGAATTCTTCCGCCGCTTCGGCCTTGTCACCATCGCCCGCGAAGTGCGCGACGATATCGCCGATTTCCACGGTGTGTCGCTCAAGGCGGGTGACATGATCTGCATCCCCACACAGGTTCACGGTCTCGACGAAACGCTCAACCCCGATCCGCTGGCGATCGACTTCGCCCGCCGCCGCGCGCCGCATTCGGCCTTTGGCAGCGGCCCGCACATGTGCCCGGGCCAGGAACTCGCGCGCAAGGAAGTCGCCATCACGCTGGAAGAATGGCTGCGCCGCATTCCCGACTTTGCGCTGGCGCCCGATGCCGATCTGTCGCCAGTCCCCGGCATCGTCGGCGCGCTGCGCCGGGTCACGCTGACCTGGCCGGCCTGAGGCCGCTTTCGCTTACAACACCTTCCAGTTTCAACGCAGCAAGGAACGATACGACATGGGCAAGATGGATGGCAGGGTCGCGCTGGTCACCGGCGCCGCCTCGGGGCTTGGCGCCGAAGACGCACGCGTGTTGGCGCGCGAAGGCGCCAAGGTCGTGCTGACCGACATGCAGGCCGATCAGGGCCGCGCCATTGCTGCCGAAGTCGGCGGGCTTTTCCTGGAACAGGACGTCCGTGACGAAGCGCGCTGGCACGAAGTCGTCGCCGAAACGCTCAAGGCCTATGGCCGGCTCGACACGCTCGTGAACAATGCGGGCATCGTCCGCTTCGGCAATATCGAGGAACTGTCCTACGCCGACTACAAGCTGCAGATCGATGTCATGCTCGACGGTACGTTCCTCGGCTGCCAGGCGGCGATCCCGCACATGAGCCGCGACGGTTCGGGCTCGATCATCAACCTTGCCTCGATCGGCGGGATGAAGGGCATGAGCGCGATCCCCGCCTATGCCGGCGCCAAGGCGGGCATCATCGGCATGACCCGCTCGATCGCGGTGCACTGCAAGGAGCAGGGCTACCGCATTCGCTGCAATTCGATCGCGCCGGGCAGCATCGTCACGCCGATGACCGCGCAGGCCCTGGCCGAACTGCCCGAAGACGGCGAAGGCACCGGCGGCCACACCCACCTGCAGGGCATGGGCCAGCCGATCGATATCGCAAACATGGTGCTTTACCTTGCCAGCGACGATGGCAAGCACGTCTCCGGAACCAATATCGTCATCGACAACGCGGAAATCGCCTGATCCGGACGTCGGGGGAAGGGGCGGCCAACGGCCTCTTCCCCTTGGCGGTTCGCAGGGGCTTTAGCCGCCCAGCGTGTCGGCCAGCAGCGCCCTGGTGCGCGCGCCAGACCAGTCGTGCGCGCCGATCATCCGCCACACTTCGCGGCCCTTGGCGTCGTACAGCACGCTCGTGGGCAGCAAGCCCGTGTTGTAGTGGAAGCCGAGCTGGTTTTCGGGATCGAGCCAGGGTTCGAGGTGAGCGAACTTCTTCTGTTCGAACAGCGCCTTTACCTTTTCGGGCTGGCCCATGTCCTGGGAGATGGTAACCACGCGCAGCTTGCCGGCATGCGCCGCGGCAAGGCTGTCGAGCATCGGCATTTCCAGCACGCAGGGGCCGCACCACGTGGCCCACAGGTTGATCAGCACCGGCTTGCCCTTCAGGTCCGCGCTGCGCAACGTCTTGCCGGCGGTGTCCTGGAACGCGAAGTCGGGCATCGCCGCGCCGCGATTGGCGATATCGAGCGTGCCGTTGAACTCGCCCTTGCTGCCTTGTGAAGCATTCGCGGCAGTTTCCGCGCCGGTGGGGGCGCTCGACGGTTGCGTGGCCGTGGGGCTTTGCCTATCGCACCCCGCGATCCCCAGAGTCAGGGGAAGCAGCAGCAAGGCGGGCGAGCGTAGCGAGATGAGCGGCAATTCGGGCTCCAACCAGATGTGGGGCGGGCGTTTCGCCGCCGGCCCTTCGGCCATCATGCGCGAGATAAACGCCTCGATTCCCTTCGACAAGGCGCTGTGGCGGCAGGATATCGCCGCGTCAAAGGCCCACGTGGGCATGCTTGCCGCGCAGGGCATCGTCACGGTGGAGGACGCCGAGCTGATCGCGGGCGGCCTCGATCAGGTGGCCGCCGAATACGAAGCAAGCGGGGTGCCCGAAAACTGGGACCTCGAAGACATCCACATGACCACCGAAAGCCGGCTCGCCGAACTGATCGGCCCGGCCGCTGGACGCCTGCACACCGCACGCAGCCGCAACGACCAGGTGGCGACCGATTTCCGCCTGTGGGTGCGCGATGCGATGGACCAGGCCGAAGAGGGCCTGCGCCAGCTCCAGCTCGCGCTTGTCGCGCGCGCCGGCGAACATGCCGACAGCATCATGCCAGGCTTCACCCATCTGCAGACTGCGCAGCCGGTCACGCTCGGCCATCACCTGATGGCTTATTGCGAGATGGCTGGGCGCGACCGGTCGCGCTTTGCCGATGCGCGCAAGCGGATGAACCGCAGCCCGCTGGGCGCGGCCGCGCTCGCCGGCACCGGCTTTCCCATCGACCGCTTCCGCACGGCCGAAGCGCTGGGCTTCGATGGGCCGACCGACAACAGCCTCGATTCGGTGTCCGACCGTGATTTCGCGCTCGATTACCTGATGGCGGCAGCACAATGCTCGCTGCACCTCTCGCGCCTCGCCGAGGAGTTCATCATCTGGGCGAGTCAGCCCTTCGGTTTCGTCACGCTGCCCGACAGCCTGTCGACCGGCAGCTCGATCATGCCGCAAAAGAAGAATCCCGACGCGGCGGAACTGGTGCGCGGCCATTCGGGCCGGATCGTCGGCTGTCTCACCAGCCTGATGATCACGATGAAGGGCCTGCCGCTCGCCTATTCGAAGGACATGCAGGACGATAAGCCGCCGGTGTTCGAAGCGGCCAGCCTGCTCGCGCTGTCGATCGCGGCGATGACCGGCATGGTTGCTGAAGCCACGTTCCGCACCGACCGGATGCGCGCGGCCGCAGAACTCGGCTATGCCACCGCCACCGACCTTGCCGACTGGCTGGTGCGGCAGGCGAACATCCCCTTCCGCGAAGCGCACCACATCACCGGAAGCGCGGTGAAACTTGCCGAATCGCGCGGCATCGCACTCGATCAGCTTCCGCTGGAGGACCTTCAGGCGATCGATCCGCGCATCGACGAACGCGTCTATGCCGCGCTTTCGGTCGAAGCGAGCGTCGCCGCGCGCGCCAGCCATGGCGGAACCGCACCGGTCGAGGTAAGGAAGCGCGTTGCCGAGGCGCGCATCGCGCTGGGGCTGGAGAACTGACCGTCATGGCGCGCACCCGCACGATCCTGTTGCTCGGCATCCTGGGCCTCGCGCTGTCGGCGTGCGGCAACCGGCGAGAGCTGAAACCGGTCGCGGGCCAGGCGCTGCCGCCTGCACCCTATGGCCGTGCGGACAAACCGGATCCGGACGACCTGCTCAAGGTGCCCGTGCAGGCCAAGCCCGAACGCAGCGTGGAGCTGCGCGCCCGTTCGCAGGACAGGGGCGACGATCCCTTCAACCTGCCGCCCGAGAACTGATTTTCTTCAAGGTTTCCAGATGGATCACTTTCACCAGGTCGCCGGCGTGCTCCACGCCGAGGACGTTCCCCTGCCGCGCATCGCCGCCGAAGTCGGCACCCCTGTCTACGTCTATTCGCGCGCCACGCTGACCCGCCACGCCCGCGTCTTCCGCGATGCGCTTTCGGTGCTGCCGTCGGCGCGGATCGCCTTCGCGGTCAAGTCGAACCCCAACCTCGCGGTGCTCAAGGTGCTTGCGGCCGAAGGCTACGGCGCCGACGTCGTCTCGGTCGGCGAAATGGAGCGCGCGCTGGCCGCCGGCATGGCGCCCGACAGCATCGTGTTTTCGGGCGTCGGCAAGACCGAGGCCGAAATGGCCCGCGCGCTCGAAGCCGGCTGCGGCCAGTTCAACCTCGAAAGCGAGGAAGAAGGGCTCGAACTCGCCGAGATCGCCCGCCGCCTCGGCAAGACCGCGGCCTGCGCACTGCGCGTCAACCCGGACGTCGACGCCGGCACGCATGGCAAGATCTCGACCGGCAAGGCCGAGAACAAGTTCGGCGTGCCATACGACCGCGCTGCCGCCATCTACGCGCGCCTCAGCCAGACCGAGGGCTTGCAGATGCGGGCGCTAGCCCTTCACATTGGCAGCCAGCTGTCGAAGCTCGAACCGCTCGAAGCCGCCTTCACCAAGGTCGGCGCGCTGATGCAGGACATCCGCGCTGCCGGCTACAGCGTCACCCACATGGACCTGGGCGGCGGCATCGGAGTGCCCTACAAGGCCGGCGAGGTCTTCCCGCAGCCAGAGGAATACGCTGCGATGGTCGCGCGCGTTACCGGCAACTGGGGCGTCACGCTGATGTTCGAGCCCGGCCGCGTCATCACCGGCAACACCGGCGTGCTCGTCACCCGCGTCGTCCGCGTCAAGGAAGGGGCGACCAACCCCTGGGTGGTGGTCGATGCCGCGATGAACGATCTCGCCCGCCCCGCGCTCTACGATGCGTGGCACGATTTCGCCGCGGTCGAGCCCACCGGCGAAACCTTCACCGCCAACATCGTCGGCCCGATCTGCGAATCGAGCGACACCTTCGCGATGGCCCGCGAGATCGACAGCGTGAAGCGCGGCGACCTCGCCGTGTTCCGCACCGCCGGTGCCTATGGCGCGACGATGGCCAACACCTACAACTCCCGGCCCCTGGTGCCCGAAGTCATGGTCGATGGCGATAAGTGGGCCGTGGTCGCCGACCGCATCGAGCCGGCAACGATCCTTGCCGCCGAGCGCGTTCCCGACTGGCTCGCCTGAGATGCTGAGCAGCCTGCCCCTGTTCCATCGCCTGTCCGGCCAGCCGGTCGTGGTGCTGGGGCAGGGTGAGGCTGCCGAGGCCAAGCGCCGCCTGGTCGAGCGCGCCGGGGCACACGTCCTCGACGATCTCGCCGAAGGGATCGACAAGGGCGCGCGGCTCGCTTTCATCGCGCACGAGGACGAAGCCTCCGCCCAGGCCGACGCGATCCGCGCGCGCTGCGCCGGGCTGCTGGTCAACGTGGTGGACCGCCCCGCGCTGTGCGATTTCACCACGCCGTCGATCGTCGATCGCGATCCTGTCATCATCGCGGTCGGCACTGCGGGCACGTCCGCCGGGCTCGCCAAGGCCGTTCGCCTGCGCCTCGAGCGCCTGTTGCCGCAGGGGCTGGGACGACTGGCCGACGCCCTCTACGCCGCGCGTACGGCGCTCAAGGCGCGGTTTCCCACCGGCAGCGACCGTCGCCGCGCGCTCGATGCCGCGCTCGAAGAAGGCGGCGCGCTCGATCCGTTCCGCGAGGCGGTGGAGGGGGCTGTGGACGCCTGGCTCGAAGGCGCGGCGCAGGGCACGGTGACGCACCACGTCGTCACGCTGCGCAGCCTTGATCCCGACGACCTGACCTTGCGTGAAGCGCGCCTGCTGGGGCAGGCCGACGCCGTGATCGCGCCCCGGCAGGTACCGCAGGCGATCCTGGCCCGTGCTCGCGCCGATGCCGCCCGCCTGCCGGTTGGCGCCAAGGCCGAAGGTCTGACCGTCGAACTCCGCCTGCCGGACTGATCAGGCGGGCTCGTTTGTCGGGATGGCCGCGCTCATCCAGCGTGCCGCCGGGCCATACCCTCGCACTTTCGAAAGCAGCGCCTCTGAAGTCTCCTCCTCGGCAAAGCCCAGCCGGCGCCAGTATTCCGCTGCGCCTTCGACCGCGATCAGTTCGGCGCGCCGAAGGCCATCCACTGCGGCCAGCGCAAAGGCGCGCGCCGCCAGCCGATCCCCGATCTTGAGGCCGCGCAGCGCGGAGCCAACCGCAAGATCGTGCACGAACAGCACTTCGCTCGGCCCTCCGTCGGCAAGCACCGTCCCCACAGGCGGCGGCGATCCCGACGCCCAGCCATGTGCCAGCAGGTAGCCCAGCAGTCTGCCGTCGCGCTTCGCGGCAAGGCAGTACGAGGCGCGCAATACCATCCGACTAGCGAAGGCAGCTTCCTCCTCGACCAGGAAGGCCGGATAAGCCGCCGACTGAAGCTGCAGGGCAGCGGGCAAGTCGCTGCGCTGGAGTCGCTCGATCGCGATTTCCGCAGCCATAACTGCTCTACTCGGCCGCCACCTTCTTCGGCGCGATCAGGAAGTTCATCCAGCAGCTTGCCACCGACTTGGATCTGTCCGCCTGCCAGGCTTCGACCCGCACGTTGGCCACGCGCCGCCCGGCGCGCACCACTTCACCGCACGCGAATATCCGCTCCGGGAGCCCCGAGCGCAGGTATTCGATGCTGATGTTGACCGGCTTGAGCCGAACTTGCGCATCGATTCCTTCACGCTCCAGGTGGGCGTGCAGCGTGGCGAAGCCTGCCATCTCCAGCAGCCCGCCGATGGCGCCGCCATGCAGGAAGCCGGGGCGACCGGTGTTGCACTCGGAAAAATCCATCGCGACGACCGGCGATGCGGGGGCCGCGGAGTCATGGGCCTCGACAACGAACATGCCCATCGCGCGGGCATAGGGGGGGAGCGCCACCATCACTTGGCCTTCATGAATTGCGGGGCTTCGACCAGCATGAAGATGCCGGCGGCGTGGGCCACGGGGTCGGTCAGGTCGCCATCGTGGGCAATGCCGCGCACGAAAGCCATGCTCCGCGTCGTCTGGTAGCATTCGGCGCGAGCCACAATCGTCCGCCCCGGCACCGCCGCACGGACATAGTCGATCCGCAGGTCCAGCGTCACTTGCGGGCGGAAGCGCTTGAGTCGGGCGGAAGCGGACATCGATGTCGCGTTGTCCAGCAGGCTGATGATCGGCCCAGACGCCATGACTCCGGTTTCCGGATCGCCGACCAGATCCTCGCGCCATGGCACGGCAAGTTCGATCCAGTCGTCCCCATGCGCGATGTAACGCATGTCGAGAAAGCCGCTGTGCCCGCGAAAGTTGATCATCTTCGCCCAGCGTTGCGGGTCGAAGCTATCGTCCTGCATCATCCGCGAGACGAGCGCGGCGTGTTCCTGATCCTTGGCCATGGGCAATTCCTGCGCGCAGCCACTGGGCTTGGCAAGAAATTTAATCGCCCGGCTAAATTGTCAGAACGCCGATCCCGCCAGCGCGTCGATCGCGCCTTGCAGGATCAAGGCGGCGGCATGCGAATCGATGCGCTCGGCGCGCTTGGCGCGGCTGAAGTCCTGCTCGATCATCGCGCGCTCGGCGGCCTGCGTGGTCCAGCGTTCGTCCCACAGCAGGATCGGCAGGCCGATATCCTCAAGGTTCTTTGCCATTGCCCGCGCGCCCTGGCTGCGGGGGCTTTCGCTGCCATCCATGTTGAGCGGCAGTCCCATGACGATGCCCACCACGCCGCGCTCGGCGATCAGGTCCTTGAGCACGCCCTTGTCCTGCGTGAACTTGCGCCGCACGATCGTCTTGCCTGCGGTGGCGAAGCGCCATCCCGCGTCGCACAGCGCCACGCCGATTGTCTTGGTGCCGGTATCCAGCCCCAGCAGCACGCCGCCCTGCGGCAGCGCATCGCGCAGGTCGCGGGCGAACGCCGTGATCACTTGCGCCCCTGCGCCGCCATCCAGGCGGCCTCGCGGCGGGCGACGTCGACACGCAGGTTCGACCAGAACAGAGGCACGTCATAAACGTGGTAGTTGTTGCCCGGCAGCACGAAGGGCCCCATCTTCGGCGCGTCGCCCAGCATCAGCAGCCCTGTCTTTGCGTCGCAACGCGCCGGCACCGCGCGCGGAACGATCTTCCCGCTTGCCAAGTCGTCCGATGGCACGAACGTGCCGATGTTGGCCGAGGCGGGAGCCGTTCCGCCAACGGTTCCGGTCAACGGGTTGAAGCACAGGATCGCACTGCTGCCGCGCGGTTTGCCGTCGAGCCCGGGCTGCGCCATCCAGGCTTCCATCATCTGCGATGCGTCCGCCGGTTCGGCAAAGCTCATCCAGCTTGCCACGCATCCGGTCTGGTCGGGGCGGGTGCAGCCGGACATGCCCAGCAGCGGCAGGTCATGGTTGGGCGAAATGGGCCAGCCGATCAGGTAGACGGCAACGACCCGTTTCGCGATCGGCTTGCCGCGCACCTTGTCCTGCAGGATTCGCAGCAGTTGCAGCGATCCCTGACTGTGCCCGGCGATGATGATCGGCGCGCCGGCGGGAACTTGCGCGACGAAGGCATCGAAGGCCTGGGCAAGGTCGCCCTGCGCGATGTCAAGCGCGCGCCGCGCTTCCGGGCGGTCGGTCAGGAATGCGCCGAACGCCGCCTGGCGATAGCGCGGCACGTAGACCGGCCCGGCTGCGTTGAACGCACTCGCCATGCCGCGCACGAACAGGTCGGCGCGAAAGCGCGCGTCCTTGTCGTCGATCGGTCCGTTCCAGTGGTCGCGGGCAAGATAGCTCGTTGGATGTGCGAAGAAAACGTAGGCGGGTCCGGGTGGCGTGCGCTTCGCGCCTTCGGGCAGGAATTGTGCCGGATCGTCCCTGACGCCGGGACGCGATATCCACGCTTCATCGCGTGTATAGAAATTCGCGGGCAGGGGGCCCAGCGCCTCGAACGTCCCGCGCGGCACGAAGGCGAAGCGGGTCAGCTCCTTGGAATAGAAGCGCAGCACCAGCGACGCGCCGAGCGCGAGCACCACCAGCAGCGCCACGCCATAGAGAAACTTGCGAGCCATCGATTACGCGTCCGTCGTCGCCATTTGCTTGTTGTGTTCGGCCTGCCGCTCCAGCGCGATCTTGAGCATCGCCACGATCGGATCGGCAAGCGCCAGACCCAGGATCCCGAACAGCACGCCGAAGATCAGCTGTGCGCCCAGCACCAGCGCCGGGGCAAGATCGGCGGTGCGCTTGGCCACCATCGGCACGATGATGTTGCCGTCGACCGTCTGCACGATGAAGTAGACCGCGATGCAGTAGATGCCCATGGTCGTCCCGCCCGAAAAGCCGACCATGACCATCAGCAGGCCGGAAATGGGCGCGCCGATATTGGGCAGGAAGGCCAGCAGGCCGGTCAGGATGCCGAGCAGCGCGGCCATCGGCACGCCATAGACGGCCAGCGCAATCCACGTGGCGACGCCTTCCACGGTCATCCCGATCAGCCGCCCGAACAGCAGCATGCGCAGCGACTTCCCCATCCGGCGCACCGTGCCGTGAAACCGCTCGCGATTCTCCACTGGCAACATCCAGGCAAAGCCGCGCTGGTAGATGTCGGGCTCGATCACGAAGTAGATGCCCAGGATCATGATCAGGAACGCAGTGGTGAACCCGCCGAAGATCCCGCCCAGCGCCCGTGTGACGGGGCCGACTCCGCCGATCACCTGCCCGGCAAGGCGCGAGAAGTCGGGCTGTTCCATCAGCATCCCGCGGCTGTGCGCCCAATCGAGGGCGCGCTGCGCCTGCGTCTTCACGATTGCCGGCAGCTCCGCCGCCTGCGTCGCGATCTGGTTGCCGGCGGAATAGAACAGCCAGGCGGCAAAGCTCACGCCCGCCAGCAGCACGATGGCGATGCGCACGCCGCGCGGCACGGGCAGGACCCTGCCGAGCAGCCGCTGGCCGCCGTCGATCAGCGCGGCAAACACCACACCGCCGAAGATGACCAGCAGCGGCTGTGCCAAAAACACCGCCAGCACGATCAGCGCCGCCATGCCGAGCCAAACCGCCGCCTTCTTCGCTTCGGCGCGAATCATGCCGTCGCTGATGTCGGTCGGCCCGGTCCGCGTCGGCACGCCCGGGGGGATTGGCCCGCTATCGTCGCTCATCGCTGCTCAGGCTCTCATTATGCGCCGGGAGGCGTCACGATCTGGGGGCGCAATCTCGTCCACGCGCGCCCGGGGCGCAAGGCCTTCCACCAGGTCAGCGGGTTCCACCCTTCGCTGCCGTCGAGCGACGCGGTAATGAACTCGGCGCGGCCGCCCACGCTCGACAGCGGCACCGGCCCGCCCAGGCCGCGCTCTTCCACCGGCGCGCGGCTGTCGGCCGAATGGTCGCGATTGTCGCCCATAACGAACACGTAGCCTTCGGGCACGCGCGTTTCGGGGTAGTCGTCCAGCGGCTGGCGCATGTGATCGATGATGCGATAGGTGGCGCCGTTGGGCAGCGTCTCGCGCAGGATCGGCAGTTCGCAAAACATGCGCCCGTCCGCCGCACGGAAGCGCAGGCCCGGGAATTCCTCCGGCTCGCACGGCTGGTTGGGATCGACCGGCAGTTCGATCGGCGGCTCGACCACTTGCGGCACCTTGCGCCCGTTCAGCACGATCTGCCCGTTGACCACCGCGATCCGGTCGCCCGGCAGCGCGACCACGCGCTTGATATAGTCCTCGTCGATGTTGGGCGGCACCACGATCACGATGTCGCCATATTCGGGCGTGCGCCCGAACAGCCGCGCCGAAGATCGCGGCAGCACGTGGAACGAGGCCGAAACCCACGACCAGCCATAGGGGTATTTCGACACCACCAGCCGATCGCCGATCTGCAGATTGGGCATCATCGAGCCCGACGGGATGTAGAACGGCTTGGCCACGAACGAATGGAACGCGATCACTGCCAGCAGCATCAGCGCAAGGCCCCGCAGTTCCACCCACCAGTTGATCGCGGCTTCGCCAGCTTCCGCACCAGCCCCCTCGGTGGCCTGCGTCGCGCCGGACGAAGGACTGGCGGGGGAAGGGGAGACCTGCTCCTCGCTCACGCTGGCGCCTTCACCGGCCGCGCTTCGATCACCACGAAGGCCTGCGCCCAGGGGTGGTCGTCGGTCAGCGTCAGGTGGACCACCGCCTGGTGACCCTCGGGCGTGATTGCCGCCAGCCGCGCCGCCGCGCCGCCGCTCAGGGCAAGGGTCGGCGCGCCCGACGGGGCGTTGACCACGCCGATGTCCTTCATGAACACGCCGGCGCGAAAGCCGGTGCCGACCGCCTTGGAGAACGCTTCCTTGGCAGCGAACCGCTTGGCCAGCGTGCCCGCCTTGGTGAACGGCCGCCGCGCCGCCTTGGCGCGTTCATTGGCCGTGAACACACGATTTTCGAATCGCTCGCCGAACCGGTCGAGCGAGGCCTGGATCCGCTCGATGTTGCAGAGGTCGGACCCCATGCCGATGATCATCGTGCCGACACCGGTTCTATCGCGCTTCGTCCATCAGCTCGCGCATCCGCCGCACCGCGGCTTCCAGCCCGGTGAAGATCGCTTCACCGATCAGGTAGTGCCCGATGTTCAGCTCGGCGAGCTGCGGGATCGCGGCAATGGCCTGCACATTGTCATAGGTCAGTCCGTGGCCCGCGTGCGGCTCGATCCCGTTGCGCGCGGCAAGCGCGGCCATGTCGGCGATTCGCTTCAGCTCCACCGCCCGCGCTTCGCCTGTGGCATGGGCATATTCGCCGGTGTGCAGCTCCACCACCGGCGCGCCCAGCTTCATCGCCGCCTCGATCTGCCGCGCCTCGGGCGCGATGAACAGGCTCACGCGGATGCCCGCGTCGGACAGTCGTGCAACGATCGGGGCAAGCCGGTTGTGCTGGCCCGCGGCATCGAGACCGCCCTCGGTCGTGCGCTCCTCGCGCCGCTCAGGCACGATGCAGGCCGCGTGCGGGCGATGCTTGAGCGCGATCGCCAGCATCTCGTCGGTCGCGGCCATTTCCAGGTTCAGCGGCAGGCTGGTCGCCGCCTGGATGCGGGCGAGATCCTCGTCGCGGATATGGCGGCGATCCTCGCGCAAGTGCGCGGTGATGCCATCGCCGCCCACCGACGCCACGATCTCGGCCGCGCGGACCGGATCGGGGTGATCGCCACCGCGCGCATTGCGGATGGTGGCGACGTGATCGATATTGACGCCCAGCCGCAGCGAATTAGGGCGCAGGCGCCCCGGAGCGAGCGCGCTCATCAGGCCTGCGCCCGGCTGCCCGGCTTGATCGCCGGAGTCGCGGCGAGATCGGCCGGTACTTCGTCGGGCGCATAGGTCGGGAAGTTCAACGCCACGAGCGGGAAGAACGGCACGCCAAGATCGACGCTGCCGCCCGACCGGTCGACGAGCGAGGCTGCGGCGATCACCTCGCCGCCGGCCGCCTCGATCGCGACGATCGCCTCGCGGCTCGAAAGCCCGGTGGTGACCACGTCCTCCACCAGCAGCACCCTGTCACCTTTGCTAAGGGCGAATCCGCGGCGCAGCTCGAACGTGCCGGTCGGCCGTTCGACGAACATCGCCTCCACGCCCAGCGCGCGGCCCATCTCGTGGCCGATGATCACCCCGCCCATCGCCGGGCTGACCACCTTCTGGATCTGCTGGCGCAGCTCGCGCGGGATCCTGGCGGCGGTCGCGGTGGCGAGACGAGACGCGCGCATCGGGTCCATCAGCACGCGCGCGCATTGCAGGTAATGCGCGCTGTGGCGGCCCGAAGACAGCAGGAAGTGGCCCTCCAGCAGGGCCTGGCTTGCACGGAACTCGGCTAGGATTTCGTCTTCCGACATGGCGCTTCCATCACGCGCCGCACAAGGGGCGGCGGGCTCCTTCTATAGACGCGCCGCCATGGCCCGCCACCCGGCTGGCGGCAAGCCTTTTATACACTTTCGGGCTGCCCTAAAAAACTGCGCCCAGCCGCTTGAGGGTTGGGACAACGGCGCGTATAGGCCGGTCCAATCGAGGGAATTAGAGGGGTTGCGCCCGCGCCTTTTTGGCACAGCGCAAATCAGGGAAAAGCGGAACTTTTGACGATGAGTCTTGCCGATACCGCCCGCCTCGCGGGCAATGCGATCCGGACCCTGGGCCTTGCTGCCGCGCTGAGCTTCGCCCCTGCGGCGATGGCAGCCACGGCTGCCGCGCCCGCTCCGGCTGTCTCCGCCAGTGCTGCGCCCGCCGCGGCGCCTGCGGCCGAGGCTGCGAAGGCCGCGCCCGCCGATGGCGCCTACGTGCCGATGAAACCTACCGCCGGCAAGGGCATGCCCGTCGATGGTGGCGTGACGTTCCAGGACCAGTACTCGCCCACGGGCAAGCAGGCCCTGGCGATGCACGACTACATCCTCCTCCCGATCATCGTCGCGATCACGTTCCTCGTGCTCGTGCTGCTGCTCGTGGCGATGGCGAAGTTCAACCGCCGCGCCAATCCGGTTGCGTCGAAGACCAGCCACAACACGCTGATCGAAGTGATCTGGACGCTGGTCCCCGTGCTCATCCTCGTGGTGATCGCGGTGCCTTCGATCCGTCTCCTTGCCCAGCAGTACAAGCCCGCGCCCAAGGGCGCGCTGACCGTGAAGGTCACTGGCTACCAGTGGTACTGGGGCTACACCTATCCGGACAACGGCGGCTTCGAAGTCATCTCGAACATGCTGCCCGATGAAGAAGCGCTCAAGCGTGGCGAGCCGCCGCAGCTTGGTGCCGATGCGCGTATGGTCGTTCCGGTGGGTGAACCGATCCGTCTGCAGACCACCGGGTCCGACGTGATCCACTCGTTCTCGGTTCCCTCGCTCTGGTTCAAGCTCGACGCTGTGCCGGGCCGGATCAACGAGAAGGTTCTGATCGTCAACGAGCCGGGCGTCTATTACGGCCAGTGCTCGGAACTGTGCGGCGCTCGCCATGGCTACATGCCGATCGTCGTCGAGGCCCTGCCGCGTCCCAAGTTCGAGGCGTGGGTCAAGGCCCAGGGTGGCACCGTCGGTGGCGCCCCCGCTGCTGCTCCGGCCGCCGCTCCCGCCGTCACGCCTGCTGCCGCCACGGCGCCTGCCGCTCCCGCGGCGGACGCTTCGGCCGCCCCGGCCGCGTAAGAGAATCAAGGACAAGGTTCGCAAGCCATGGCTTCCATTCCAGCCGACCACGAACACTTCGGGGCGCATCACGACGATGCCCACGACCATGACCACAAGCCGAGCTTCTTCGCGCGTTGGTTCATGTCGACCAACCACAAGGACATCGGGACGCTCTACCTGATCTTCGCGATCTTCGCGGGGATCATCGGTGGCGCCGTCTCGGGCATGATGCGCGCCGAACTCGCGCAGCCGGGGATCCAGTACCTCGGCGTGTTTGCCCAGTTCCTGGGTGAAAAGAACCCCAGCTTCGACCAGCAGCTCCACCTGTGGAACGTGCTGATCACCGCGCACGGTCTGATCATGGTGTTCTTCATGGTCATGCCGGCGATCATCGGCGGCTTCGGCAACTGGTTCGTGCCGATCATGATCGGCGCGCCCGACATGGCCTTCCCGCGCATGAACAATGTGTCGTTCTGGCTGACCTTCTCGGGCTTCTGCTCGCTGATGGCCTCGGCCTTCTTCCCGGGCGGCACCGGCAACGGCGCGGGCACCGGCTGGACGGTCTATGCTCCGCTCTCGACTTCGGGCTCGGTCGGCCCGGCTGTGGACTTCGCGATCTTCTCGCTCCACCTCGCCGGCGCCGGTTCGATCCTCGGTGCGGTCAACTTCATCACCACCATCTTCAACATGCGCGCGCCGGGCATGACCCTGCACAAGATGCCGCTGTTCGTGTGGTCGGTGCTCGTGACCGCGTTCCTGCTGCTGCTGTCGCTGCCGGTTCTCGCCGCTGCGATCACCATGCTGCTGACCGACCGCAACTTCGGCACCACCTTCTTCGACGCTGCCGGCGGCGGCGACCCGATCCTCTACCAGCACCTGTTCTGGTTCTTCGGCCACCCCGAAGTGTACATCATGATCCTGCCGGGCTTCGGCATCATCAGCCAGATCATCTCGACCTTCTCGAAGAAGCCGGTGTTCGGCTACCTCGGCATGGCCTACGCCATGGTCGCGATCGGCGTCGTCGGGTTCATCGTGTGGGCCCACCACATGTACACCACCGGCCTCGACGTGAACACGAAGATGTACTTCACCGCGGCTACCATGGTCATCGCGGTCCCCACCGGCATCAAGATCTTCTCGTGGATCGCGACGATGTGGGGCGGTTCGATCGAGTTCAAGTCGCCGATGGTCTGGGCGATCGGCTTCATCTTCCTGTTCACCATGGGCGGCGTTACCGGCGTCGTGCTGGCGAACGGTGGCATCGACGACAACCTGCAGGACACCTACTACGTCGTGGGTCACTTCCACTACGTGCTGTCGCTGGGTGCGGTGACCTCGCTCTTCGCCGGGTTCTACTACTGGTTCCCGAAGATGAGCGGCCGCTGGCACTCGGAATTCCTTAGCCACCTGCAGTTCTGGGTGTTCTTCGTCGGGGTGAACACGATCTTCTTCCCGATGCACTTCCTGGGCATGCAGGGTATGCCGCGTCGCTACCCCGACTATGCCCCGGCGTTCGAGCACTGGAACAAGATCGCTTCGTTCGGCTACGAGATCATGGCCGTCTCGATCGTGATCTTCCTGATCAACATCGCCTACGCGTTCATCGCCGGTCGCAAGGCCGAAGGGAACTACTGGGGTGAAGGCGCGACCACGCTCGAGTGGACGCTGTCCTCGCCGCCGCCGTTCCACCAGTTCGAGACCCTTCCGGTCATCGAAGACGGCGCGCACCACTAAGCCCTCGCCGCAAGGCCAGGTTTCGAAGCACCCCGGTGGCAACACCGGGGTGTTTTCGTTCGTGTTGCATACGCAAGATGGACATGCTCTGTCCTACAGGGACAGCAGGGCGTAAAACCCTTCGTCATGGCTTCATCTTCGCCCCGCAACTGGCTGGAACTAGGGCGAATTGTCCCGGACCGATGGACGCCCGTACCTGCTTTCGGGTCCTTCGCGCAAAGTTGACATGTAGTCTGTCAACTTCGTCAACTTGGGCGTCCTTCGCGCTCTCCTGCGAAGCCGGTTTGCAGTCCGGCTATCGTGCGATAGGGAAGGGGCAACGAGAGGAGCCGCAATGTCCGAATTCCGCATGATCGATGCAGGCGAAGTCACCCTGCGTGCCCGGGTCGAAGGCCAGGGGCCGCTGGTCATCATGGTCCACGGCTTTCCCGAAAGCTGGTATTCCTGGCGCCACCAGATCGGTCCCGTCACTGCCGCCGGCTTCACCGTCTGCGCCATCGACGTGCGCGGCTACGGCGGATCGGACAAGCCGCATCCGGTCGAAGCCTATGCGATGGAGCGCCTGATCGGCGATGTCGTCGGCGTGGCGGACGCGCTCCAGCCGGGCGAGCCCGCGATCCTCGTGGGACACGACTGGGGCGCGCCGATCGTGTGGAACTCGGCCTTCACCCGCCCGGACCGGTTCAAGGCGGTTGCCGGGCTCTCCGTCCCGTTCGCAGGCGCGCCGACCCGGCCCTTCACCGATGTGTTTCGCGAACTGTTCACCGCCAAGGGTATATTCTTCTACCAGGAATACTTCCAACAGCCGGGCAAGGCAGAGGCCGAGCTGGAGCCGGACGTGCGGCGGTTCCTGCGTGTGTTCCTGCACTCGATCTCGGGAGAGGCGCCGCCCAAGGCCTGGCCGCTCAAGCCGGTCAATTCGCTGCTGCTCGATGGCCTGCCCGAACCGACCGCGCCATCTGCCTGGCTGAGCGATGCCGATCTCGACTACTATGTCGCCGAATTCACCGCATCGGGCCTGCGCGGTCCGCTCAACCGCTATCGCAACCACGAAGCGGACTATGCCTATCTCAAGGCCTGGGCCGACCGCACGCTTGACCAGCCCGCGCTCTACATCGGCGGCACGAAGGACCCGGCAAGCACGCTGTTCGGGCAGGTTTCCGATCCCACCGCGATGATGCGCCGCTATGCGCCCCACGTCGAAGGGCACATGCTCGAAGGCTGCGGTCACTGGACGCAGCAGGAGCGGCCGGAGGAGGTCAACGCGCTGCTGCTCGACTGGCTGAAGCGGGTTCGCTGACGATCGCGGCGAATGGTGTCCATCGGCACCTTTCCAGCGCGCTCCAACTGGCCTATGGGCGGCGGCAAGATCCATGGACTCCACCAGAACCCTTCCGTTGCCCGCTGACTGGCGGGACTTTTTCGCGCTGACGAAGCCGCGGGTGATGACTCTGGTCATCTTCACCGGGCTGTGCGGCCTGCTCGCCGCGCCGGGCGAGATCCATCCCGTGCTCGCCTTCACCGCGATCCTGTGCATCGCGGTCGGCGCAGGCGGTGCGGCGGCGCTGAACCAGTGGTGGGAAGCCGATATCGACGCGGGCATGAAGCGCACCGCGAACCGCCCGTTGCCTGCTGGGCGCATGGATCGCACCTCGGCGCGCGACTTCGGCTTTGCGCTGGCCGGCGGCTCGGTCTTCGTCATGGGCCTTGCCAACGGCTGGCTCCCCGCCGCGATCCTGGCGTTGTCGATCTTCTACTATGCGTGGATCTACACCGTCTGGCTCAAGCCGCGCACACCGCAGAACATCGTGATCGGCGGCGGGGCAGGGGCCTTTCCGCCGCTGATCGGCTGGGTGGCGGTAACCGGGCACATCACGCTGATGCCGGTGCTGCTGTTCCTGATCATCTTCATGTGGACGCCGCCGCACTTCTGGGCGCTCGCCCTGTTCGTGCAGACCGATTACGCCAAGGTGGGCATTCCGATGATGCCGGTGGTGGCGGGAGAGAAGGCCACGCGCCGTCAGATCCTGATCTATGCCGCGCTGCTGCTGCCGCTGGCGGCGACGCCGTGGTTCATCGGTGCGACTGGCCCGATCTATGGCGTGGCGGCGCTGGTGCTGGGGGCGCTGTTCCTGCTGCTGTCCGCCCGAGTCGGGCTGCGCACAAGCGTGCCGGGCGATGGCATGGCGCCCGAAAAGCGGCTGTTTGCCTTCTCGATCATCTATCTTTTCGCGCTCTTCGCGGTGCTTGTCGCGGACCGCTACGCGACCCTGCAAGGCTGGCAATGATGTCCGACGATCCGAAGTTCGATCCCGCCACCGACCTCCAGTTGTTTCGTGCCCGGCAAAAGGCGCGCAACCGCGCGCTCGGCTTCGTGCTGCTGGCGCTGGTGGTGCTGTTCTTTGCGATCACCATCGTGAAGATGGGCCTGCATTCTTCGGGACAGATGTGATGGCTGGCGAGCTGGCGGCAGGCGCTGCCCCGCGGATCGACCGGCGCAACCGCAAGGTCGCGATCATCGCGGCCTCGGGCGCGCTGGCCATGCTCGGCCTGGGCTATGCTTCGGTTCCGCTCTATCGCCTGTTCTGCCAGGCGACCGGCTTCAACGGCACGACCCAGCGGGCGACCGCGCAGCAGGCCGCTGGCATCAAGGCGACGACGCGCCCGATCACCATCCGCTTCGACGCCAATGTCGCCCCGGGCCTGCCGTGGATCTTCAAGCCCGAGCAGGTGACGCAGGATGGCAAGGTGGGCGAGCGCAAGATCGCCTTCTTCATTGCCAAGAACCTGTCGGACAAGCCCATCGTCGGCCGCGCCGTGTTCAACGTGACGCCCGAGCAGACTGGCGCCTACTTCCACAAGATCCAGTGCTTCTGCTTCAACGAACAGCGGCTGGAGCCCGGACAGGAAGTGCGGATGCCGGTGATCTACTACGTCGATCCCGCCATGCTGCAGGACGCCAATGCCCGCGACGTGCCGGAGATCACGCTCAGCTACACGTTCCTGCTCGCCGCCGACCAGAGCCTGGTGACCGGCCCGGGGGCCAAGCGCGTGGCGGGTTCGGGCGGGGCTGCACCTAAGAGTTCGTCCACGCTTGCAAAGCCTCTGGACCACACCGCTTCCGCCCGATAAAGGCGGCTCGTTATGCGTCCGGGCGCGAGGTCCGGACTGACCGGAAATTCATCGGGGGAAGTCGAGAACCATGGCCGGCGCAAAGAACCACGATTACCACATCCTGCCGCCCGACATCTGGCCGTTCATCGGCGCGATCTCCGCGCTCGTCATGACCACCGGCGGCGTGCTCCACATGCACAAGCTGCCGAACGGCAATGCCGTGCTCCTGCTTGGCTTCCTGGGCGTGATCGTCACGTTCTTCTCGTGGTTCGGCAAGATCATCAAGGAAGCTCACGCGGGTGACCACACTCCGGTGGTGCAGTTGCACCAGCGGTACGGCATGATCCTGTTCATCGCTTCGGAAGTGATGTTCTTCGTCGGCTGGTTCTGGGCCTTCTTTGATTTCTCGCTGTTCCCTTCGAAGGTGAACACCGACGTCATCGGCGGCGTCTGGCCACCCAAGGCGATCGAAGCGGTGATGAACGCGTTCGACCTGCCGCTGCTCAACACCCTGATCCTGCTGTGCTCGGGCACCACGCTGACCTGGGCGCACCACGCGCTGATCCACGGCGACCGTGACGGCCTGAAGAAGGGCCTGTGGGCGACGATCCTGCTCGGCATGCTGTTCAGCGCGATCCAGGCTTTCGAATACGCCCACGCGCCGTTCGCCTTCGGCCAGAACACCTATGGTTCGTCGTTCTACATGGCGACCGGGTTCCACGGCTTCCACGTCATCGTCGGCACGATCTTCCTGATCGTCTGCCTGATCCGCGCCTACAAGGGCCACTTCACCCCGCGCCAGCACTTCGGTTTCGAAGCCGCCGCGTGGTACTGGCACTTCGTCGACGTGGTATGGCTGTTCCTGTTCGTTGCCATCTACGTGTGGGGCAACTGGGGCGCGCACATCGAGTGATCGATCACCGATGACGAGCACCGAATGATGCAGGACGGCGAAAGCCCGGCATCGAAGGGGCAGCCCGGGGTTACCCAGGCTGCCCTTTTCGGTTTGTGCCCCGTGTGCGGCGCGCGCACGCTGTGGCAGGCCCCGGCCGCGTTCGCCCCGCGATGCCGGGCCTGCGACACGGACTTCGCCGCGCACGAACCGCACGGGCGCACGCTGTTCCTGGTGGTGCTGCCGGTGACGGTCATTCTCGTCGCCGCCGCGCTCAAGCTGGACGATGCGCTACGCCCGGCGCTGTGGGTGCAGGCCGCCCTGTGGGGGACGCTGGTGCCCCTTGTCATGATCGGTGCGCTGCGCCTTGCCAAGACGGCCGCGCTGCGGCGCGCCCTCGATCGGAGAGATCAGCCATGAAGCCGCGTTTCCCCGTGTTTTCGACGATTGTCGTGTGCTCGGCGATCCTGACGATGATCGCGCTGGGCGTGTGGCAACTGCAGCGCAAGCAGTGGAAGGAAGCGCTGATCGCGCGCTATGCCGCCGCTTCGCAACAGACCGGGGATGTGCCTTGGCCGGAGCGGCCTGCTGCGGTCGAGGACGCGCTGTACCGCACGTCGCACTTCCATTGCGACAAGGTGCTGTCGATGACCACGATCGCGGCGCGCAACGCGCTCGACGAGCCCGGCCTTGCCGTGGTGGCAACGTGCCGGCTCGGCCTCAAGAGCGAGGTCGCTGTTTCGCTCGGCTGGTCGCAGCAGCCCAAGACCATCGCGTGGGAAGGGGGCGAGGTCCACGGCATCGTCGCGTCGGGCGGCAAGGACGCCGATGGCAACCCCCGCGCACGGCTGGTCGCTTATCCGCCGGCTGCGGGACTGCAGCCGCTGGCCAAGCCCGACCCCAATTCGCTGCCCAACAACCACCTGGCTTACGCGGTGCAGTGGTTCGCCTTCGCGGTGGTTGCCTCGGTCATCTATGGCCTGCTGCTGTACAGGCGGCTTGCCCCCAAGCCTGCCCGCCGCTAGGCGCGCGCAGGACAAAGGTTGGGGCCAGATTGGAAGTCACATGAAGTACGTCAGCACCCGTGGATCGGCTCCGGCGCTCGATTTCGAGGAAGTGACCCTTGCCGGGCTCGCCTCCGACGGCGGGCTGTACGTGCCGGAAAGCTGGCCTTCGTTCAGCGCCGACGAGATCGCCGCCATGGCCGGGCTGCCCTACGCCGAGCTGGCGCAGAAGGTGATGCAGCCGTTCGTGGGCGACAGCCTGACCCCGGAACGCCTGCTCGAGCTGACCCGCCAGGCCTATGGCCGGTTCGCCCATGCCGCGGTGACCCCGCTCAAGCAGCTGGATGAGCGGCAGTGGGTGCTCGAGCTGTTCCACGGGCCCACGCTGGCGTTCAAGGACGTGGCGCTGCAGCTGCTCGGCCTGCTGTTCGAGGAATTCCTCGGCCGCCGCGACGATCACCTGACGATCGTTGGCGCGACTTCGGGCGATACCGGTTCGGCGGCGATCGACGCGGTTGCCGGCCGCGCCAAGATCGACATCTTCATGCTCCACCCCCACGGCCGGGTGAGCGACGTGCAGCGCCGGCAGATGACGACGGTGCTGGCGCCCAACGTCCACAACATCGCCATCGACGGCAGCTTCGACGATGCGCAGGCGATGGTGAAGCGCATGTTCAACGATCCCGGCATGACCGGCACGTTCGGCATCGCCGCGGTCAATTCGATCAACTGGGCCCGCCTGATGGCGCAAGTGGTCTATTACTTCGCCGCCGCGCTCCAGCTGGGCGCGCCGCAGCGCAAGGTCGCCTTCTCGGTGCCGACGGGCAACTTCGGCGATGTGTTCGCAGGCTATGTCGCGGCCAAGATGGGGCTGCCGATCGAGCGGCTGATCGTGGCGACCAACGTCAACGACATCCTCCACCGCGCGCTGTCCACCGGCGACTATTCGGCCGGGACGGTGACTCCCACCGCCGCGCCGTCGATGGACATCCAGGTCAGTTCCAACTTCGAGCGGCTGCTGTTCGATGCCGGCGGGCGCGATGGCGCGGCGATGGCCGAGCAGATGCGCACGTTCGAGGCGACCAAGGCGATCCAGCTGACCAACGCGCAGCGCGAAAGCGCCGCCGCGCTGTTCACCAGCGCGCGGGCCGATGCATCGGACATGGCCAACGCGATGCGCTGGGCGCACGAGGAATGCGGCGAGGTGCTCGATCCGCACACGGCGATCGCGCTCCACGCGGCGCGTGCGGCCACCGATCTTCCCGCCGACGTGCCGGTGGTGACGCTGGCGACGGCGCATCCGGCCAAGTTCGTCGACGCGGTCGAACGCGCCACGGGCGTGCGTCCGCCGCTGCCTTCGCGCGTGGGAGACCTGTTCGAACGCGCCGAGGCTTGTTCGCACCTGCCCGGCACTTATGACGCAATCGCGGCCTTCGTGGCCGAGCGGGCGACGCCGAAGCACGGCTGATGGCGGTTCTCGACCTCCAACCGAAGCTGATGGTCGGCGAGGGCTGGGGTGACTTCGGCCTGATCGATTCGGGGCACGGCCGCAAGCTCGAGCGCTATGGCGACTATCGCTTCGTGCGGCCCGAACCGCAGGCGATGTGGAGCCCGGCGCAAGGCGAATGGCAGGCCCACGGCGAATTCGTGCCCGGATCGGACGAGGACGGCGGCGGCAAGTGGCGCTTCGACCGGCCGGTCCCGCGCGAGGGCTGGGACCTTTCGCGCGGAGACGTGCGCTTCACCGCGAGCTGCACCCCGTTCCGGCACCTGGGGTTCTTTCCGGACATGGCCCCGGTGTGGGACTGGATGGGCGAGCAATTGGCCGGCAAGGCCGAGGCGAGCACGCTCAACCTGTTCGGCTATACCGGCGTCGGCACGCTGTCGCTGTCCGAACACGGGGCGGTGACGCATGTAGATGCATCGAAGAAGTCGGTGGCGCAGGCCCGCGCCAACGCCGCGCTTTCGGGCATGGAAGCGCGGCCGGTGCGGTGGATCGTCGACGATGCGGCCAAGTTCACCGCGCGCGAGGTGCGGCGGGGCAGGCGCTATGACGGGATCATCCTCGATCCGCCGAAGTTCGGGCGCGGCCCGGAGGGCGAAGTCTGGCGGCTGGAGGAAAGCCTGCCGGGATTGGTCAAGGATTGTGCGGCGCTGCTCGATGGCGACAGCCGGTTCCTGTTCCTGACCGTCTACGCCGTGCGCATGTCCTCGCTCGCCATCGCAGGCTTGCTGGACGAAGCGCTGCGTCATCTGCCCGGCACGATCGAGCATGGCGACCTTGCCATCCGCGAGGAAGGGGCGGGCGGGCGCGTGTTGCCGACCGCGATCTTCGCCCGATGGCGCGCGGGTTGAGAACGCGCCGCTCTGGACATTGCCGGGCACGGGTGTAAGGGGCGCGCCGTGTCCGACAGCCTGATCCTCGAAGTCGCCAACGTCGAAACCGATGTCCTGACCGGCATCTATTCGGAAGAGACCGGCCGCCCGCAACCGCTGCGCATCTCGATCCGTGCGTGGCTGCGCCCGCGCCCGCGCTACACGCCCGACTGCCCGCTGACCGAGAGCAAGAACTACATGGACCTGAAGTTCGCGGCCTCGGACGGTCTGCCGAAGGATGTCCATTTCAAGCTGATCGAATCCGTGGCTGACCACATCTGCGAAACGCTGTTCCTGCAGGACGTGCGGGTCGAGCGGATTGAGGTGAAGATCGTCAAGCTGGCGATCAGCGAGGCGGGCGAGGACATCGGCATGACGCTGACCCGCGAGCGCAGCGCCTGGGAAGCCTACGTCGGGTGAGCGAGGCTGCCTCCTCCTCCTCCGCCTCGACGCGCCCGATGGCGCTGGTTACCGGCGGCTGGCGGCGGATCGGCGCAGCGATAGCGGAACGGCTGGCGGTGGCGGGCTGGGATTTGGCGCTTCATGCCCACCACGCGACGACGTTCGACCCTGATTTCGCCGCGCGGCTGGAAGAGCTCGGCGCGCAGGTCCATGCGCTGGAGGCAGACCTTGGCGATGCCGACGCGGCCGTGGCGCTCGTAACACGGGCTGCCGAAGCGGCGGGAAGGTCGGCCAGCCTGCTGGTCAATTGCGCCTCGCTGTTCCGCGACGACGATGCGACGACGTTCAACGCCAAGGGGCTCGCCGAGCATCTCCAGGTCAACCTTGCCGCGCCGGTGCTGATGACCGGCGCCTTTGCCCAGGCGCTGGGTGACGCGGCGGGAAGCGTGGTCATGATCCTCGACCAGCGGGTGCTCAATCCCGTGCCGGACCAGTTCTCGTACACGCTGTCGAAGCAGGGGCTGCACGCATCGGTGCGCACGCTGGCACGATCGCTGGCACCGCGGGTGCGGGTCAACGGGGTGGCGCCGGGGCTGACGCTGCCGACCGCTGATTACGATGCCGGGCAGTGGGAGCGCCTTGCCGCGCTGATGCCGCTCGACCGGCTGGCCGATCCCGCCGAGATCGCCGAGGCGGTGGCCTACCTCGCGAACGCACCGTCGGTAACGGGGCAGACAATCTTCGTCGATGCGGGCGCACACCTTGAATCTTATGCCCGGGACTTCGTACATCTGGCGAAGTGAACGCTGCCGCACCCTTGATCGACCGATTCGCCCGGCGAATCAGCTACCTGCGAATGTCGGTCACCGATCGGTGCGATCTGCGCTGCGCCTATTGCATGCCCGAGCGGATGGAATTCCTGCCCCGCGCCGAAGTGCTGACGCTAGAGGAACTGCACCGGCTTGCGCTTGCCTTCATCGCGCGCGGGGTGACCAAGCTGCGACTGACCGGGGGCGAACCGCTGGTGCGGCGCGACATGATCGAGCTGGTCCGCGCGCTGGGGCGCGAATTGGGCAATGGTCTTGAGGAACTGACGCTCACCACCAACGGCACGCGGCTTACCGAATTTGCCGGTGATCTGGGGGCGGCAGGGGTGAAGCGGATCAACGTTTCGCTCGATACCCGCGACCGCGCGACTTTCGCCCGGCTCGCCCGGCGCGATGCATTGCCCCAGGTGCTTGACGGCATTGCCGCGGCCAAGGCGGCGGGGCTCAAGGTCAAGCTCAATACCGTGGCGCTGAAGGGCGCAAACGAGGAGGAGCTACCCGACCTGATTGCCTGGGCGCATGGCGAGGGCCACGACATCACGCTGATCGAGGTCATGCCGCTGGGCGAGATCGAGCAAGACCGCTTCGACCAGTACCTGCCGCTCGATGCGGTTCGGCAGCAGCTTGCGCAGCGCTGGACCCTGGTGGCCAGCGACGCGCGCAGCGGCGGCCCCGCGCGCTATGTCGACATTGCCGAGACGGGCGGACGGCTGGGCTTCATCACCCCGCTGACCGGCAACTTCTGCGAAGGGTGCAACCGCGTGCGCGTGACGGCGACAGGGCAGCTGTTCATGTGCCTTGGTGGCGAGGGCCGGGTCGACCTGCGCGCGGCGCTGCGCTCCGACGATCCCGATGCCGCGCTGGCGCAGGCCTTTGCCCGCGCCATGGGCGAAAAGCCCGAGCGGCACGCCTTTGCCATCGACCACGAAGGCGCGGCACCGGCGCTGGCGCGGCACATGTCGATGACGGGCGGTTGATGGCGGCAAGGCTTATCTTTCTCGGGCGGCTCGAGGACGCGGCCGGTGCGAGCGAGCGCGAGGTTGCATGCGGGCCTCTGGCCGAGATTCTCGCCACGCTCGATCCGGCGCTGGCGGTCCAGTTGTTGGGCGAACGGGTGCGCCTGGCGCTCAATGGCGTGCTGCTGGCCGAGGCCGGCGGCGTGGTGCTCGCCGATGACGATGAACTCGCCTTCCTGCCGCCGGTGAGCGGGGGCTGAGATGCGCGACGTGCGGCTGCTCGACTTGGGCTTCGATCCTTCGCTGGAGCTCGAACGGTTTACGGCCGGGCACCCGCAGGCCGGCGGCGTGGTCAGCTTCCTGGGGCAAGTGCGGCAGGGTGAAGGCGTGGAAGCGCTGGAGCTGCGGCACTATGCGCCGCTGACCTTGCCGGGGATGCGGGCGTTGGCCGATGCGGTACTCGCCCGCTGGGCGCTCGACGGGCTGCTGATCGTCCATCGCATCGGCGTGATGGTGCCGCGCGATCCGATCGTGCTGGTGGCGGCCGCGGCGCGCCATCGCCGCGATGCCTTTGCCGCTGCCGACTTCGCGATGGACCACCTCAAGAGCGAATCGTGGTTCTGGAAGCGGGAAAAGACGTCCGACGGCTGGCGCTGGATCGAACCGCGCGACGAGGATCGGCGCGATCTGGCGCGCTGGTAGCGGCGCGAAGGCGGCTTAGCCGGCGACCCGGCTCTTGAGCGAATCGAGCGTCGCCAGTTCCTTGCGCATCAGTTCGTCGACCTGCGCGTGGGCTGGTGCGATCAGGTCAAGATCGGCGCGCGGGCCATCGACCGCGGCCTGCGCGGCAACGACCAGCATGCGATCGAGGTCGGCCATGGCAACCATGCCTTCGCTGCGCGCCGAATCGAGATCGGCTATGGCGATCTGCGCCACTGACCAGGCTTCGCTGCCGACGGCCGCGCCGCGAGCGGCAGCGACCGCACGTTCGGCACTGGCGCGGCGGGCTTCGAACCTGGCATCGGCCTTGACTGCCTGATCGGTCAGCGCGGCGACGCGGGCGGCGGTGCCGGCATCGGGCGCGATCGGAGCCTGCGCATCGGGCGTGGGGGCCGTGACCGGCATGGCGGAACCATAGGCGCGCTCTGCCGGACGGCGGGCGAGCGAGGGATAGCGTCCGCGATCGCCGCTGCAGGCGGTCGTGGCAAGGCTGGCAAGCACGAGCAGGGCGAGTGCGCCGTGGCGCATGGAATACGGTTGGACTGAGAAGGTGCGGTCGGCCATGAGCGTGCCATAGCATGCGCGCGCGCCGACGCCAGCGTGCCGAGCCAGTCCATCGCGATCCTGCGCCTTTGCCGCGTGTTGCGGCGTTGACACGAATCTCTCCTTGGACTATCGGCACCGCTCTTTCCGGGGTTCCGCATTCGGCGGGATACCGGCGTATTGCCCGCTGTCCTCGGTTTCTCGCAAGAGAATCGCGGTGCTTGGTGGGCCAGGCATTTGAAACGGATAGCAGGAACCATGTTCGCAATCGTGCGCACGGGCGGCAAGCAGTACCGGGTAGCCGCCGGAGACAAGATCGCTGTCGAGAAGCTGGCGGGTGAAGCCGGCGACACGATCACCCTCGGTGATGTCCTCCTCGCCGGCAAGGACGGCGAACTCGCCGATGCCGCCGCGATCACGGTTTCGGCCGAGATCATCGCGCAGGCGAAGTCGGAAAAGGTCGTGGTGTTCAAGAAGCGCCGCCGCCACAACTATCGCCGCAAGAACGGTCACCGCCAGCAGCTGACCCTGCTGCGGATCGTTTCGGTCGCCTGAGCACGAGATCGGAGTAAGACGAGATGGCACACAAGAAAGCAGGCGGCTCTTCGCGCAACGGTCGCGACTCAGCTGGCCGCCGCCTCGGCGTGAAGAAGTTCGGCGGCCAGGAAGTGGTCGGCGGCAACATTATTATCCGTCAGCGTGGGACCCGCGTGTACCCGGGCGCCAACGTGGGCATGGGCAAGGATCACACCCTGTTCGCGCTCGCCGAAGGCCGCGTACGCTTCCACGCCGGCAAGCTCGGCCGCAAGTACGTGTCGGTCGACGCCATGGCTGAAGCCGCCGAATAAATCGGATGGTCATGCAAAGGGCCATCCTGCCGGGATGGCCCCGCCGGTTTCAGTAACCGGCAGATCGAGGGAGAGGGGCCAACCCGTCTCCCTTTTTTCGTTTCTCCCTCACCCGAATCGCCGCGCGCGCAGCCCCGATCGTCTCGACATCGGCGGCTTCGCGTCGGCAGCGAAATATCCCTGTCATGCCGGGGGCCTAGGGGCCGTTGGCAACAGGGCGGATGAGGAGAATTCACGTGTTCATTCGCAGCGAAAGGCTGTTCCTGCGGCCCGCCTGGCCCGAAGACTGGGCCGAATTGCACGCCATCATCGATGACGAGGCCATCGTGCGTAACCTGGCGCGTGCGCCGTGGCCCTATGGCCCCGAAGACGCGCGCTGGTTCGCCAGCCAGCCGCAGGATCTGCGCCATCCCCACTTCTTTGTCACGCTGCCGGGGGCACACGGTTCGAGGCTTATCGGATGCGCGGGGCTTGCGCCCGCGGAACAGGGCGGCGTCGAACTCGGCTACTGGATCGCGCGCAGCCACTGGGGCAGGGGCTATGCGACCGAGGCGGCGCGCGCAGTGCTGAACGTCGCGCGGGCCATCGGCCACGATCGCATCGAGGCGAGCCATTTCATCGACAACCCGGCGTCGGGACAGGTGCTGCGCAAGGCGGGATTCCGTCCCACCGGCGAATGGCGGCCACGCTATAGCGCGAGCCGAAAGACGGTCTGCACGTCGGTGATGTTCGAAAAGTTGCTGTCCCCCGCCGGCAACGGCGATGGCGATGGAAACGACAGCGGCGGCCAATCGGAAGAAGTCATGCGAGCCGCGTGAAGCGGCCCGCATGACCTGGCATCAGGCGAGTGCGGCGGTTGCCGGGAAGTCGCGCTCGGCCTTGCCAATAAGGGCGCGGTCATCGTGGTTCCACGGGTGGAAACCGGGCAGGAAGTAGCTGAGCCACAAGGGCAGGATACGGCTGACGAGACCGGGCTTGATAAGCAGGTAGGCGGCGAGCCTGGCCTTGATCTTCCAGCCGGTGAGGCCGTCCTGCCGAAGCAGTTCGAGCGTATCGTCGATGCGGTGAATGAAGAATTCGCGCGTGACGGCCAGCATGAGCAGCGACTTGATCTTCCAGCGCTTCCACCGGCTCCAGTCGCGGGTGGCGTGAAGCCAGGTATCGTAGGCGACGCCCTTGTGCTCGATTTCCTCGATCGCGTGCCAGCGCCACAGGTTGGCGGTCTCTTCCTCGCCGCCCCTGAGGTGCGCCGGCGTCCGCAACAGTTCGAGCGCAAGGATTGCGGTGAAGTGTTCGAGCGCCATGGTCGTGGCGAGGTTGGCGATCGGCGGGCGGCCCTTCGCTTCGTCGAGGTTTTCGGCGAGGCGGCGTTCCATTTCCGACAGGTCGTAGCCCGCTTCGGTCGCCGCGCGGTTGAACGCGACGTGTTCACGGGTGTGGTTGATTTCCTGGCGGATGAAGTCGCGGATCTCGGCCTCGAGACGGGGCGGCGTGCCTTCGCGGAAGGCCTTGACCGATTCGATGAAGAACGCCTCGCCCCGGGGGAAGGTCAGCGACAGGGCATTGTACCAGGCCGAGGCGATGGGATCGTTGTTCAGCCACCAGCGCGGCAGCTTGCGTTCGCGGCCGAAGCGGCGGTCGCGCACGACCAGCTCCAGATCGGCGGGGGTGGCGCTGCCAAGGGCGGCCGCCTTGCCCGCCGAGGCGGCGGACGCTACGTCAAGGGCTTGCAAGTCTGCAGTCATCGTTCTACCCACGCATAATTGACAGATATGTCAGTAGGGCCAGAGATAGAGTAACTGACAACAATGTCAATAAGGAAGCGCCTCAGTCCGGAGGAAAGCCGCGTCGCCGCCCTTGAAGCCGCGCGCGCACTGTTGATCGAGGCGGGGCCGCAGGCGGTGACGCTGAAGGCAGTGGCGGGACGGATCGGTCGCACGCATGCCAATCTGCTCCACCATTTCGGCTCTGCCTCGGGCCTGCAGAAGGCGCTAGCGGGTTATCTGGCCGAGACGATCTGCGCCACGATCCGCGAGGCGGTGATCGCACAGCGTTCCGGTATCGGCTGCCCGCGCGACGTTGTCGACCTGACGTTCGATGCGTTCGACAAGGAAGGGGCAGGTGCGCTGGCATCATGGATGCTGCTTTCCGGCAACGAAGACGCGCTCGATCCCATCGTCGATACGATCCACGACCTTGTCGTCGATCTGGACGAATACGGTTCGGACACGCAGCGCGGCAATACGCTGGCTCTGGTGCTGATGGCGCTGGGCGATGCGCTGATGGGCGGGCCGCTGGCGCAAGCGCTCGAATTGCCGCGCAATGCCGCACGCGACCGGGCCGAAGCGATGCTGGTCGAAGGGTTGCAGCCCGCGCCGATCACGCCGGAGGGGTAAGGTCCATCCAGTGCGGCGCAAGGTCGGGGGTGATGTCCTCGACCCGCAGGTGATCGACCGCCAAACCCAGTTCGGGATATGCAGCGCGGCGGCGGGATTCGTCCGAACGATCCAGCGGCAGGACCACGAGCCGGCGATTGACCTTTTGCCGCCAGTTCATGCGCGCGGTGTTTTCCTGGCCGACATAGCAACCCTTGGTGAAGCTGACGCCGTTGAGATCTACTGCGTTACATTCGAGCCAAAGCGTCTTGTCGCTGCCGAGTTCGGCCTGCCCTTCGGTAACGCCAAGGCGGAGGCGGTGTTCAAGCCATGCGGCATCCGCGGCCCGGTCTTCATCCCCCACCGGGGCGATCCAGCGCTGGCCGAGCGCGCGAAGCCGCGGATCGGCGGCGCCGCCATCGCCGGCATGGCCTTCCCAGTAGACGCCCAGGTTGTCGGCGCGTTCGATGCGGATCTTGCGACGCAGGCGGTAAAGCGACAGGCGCTTGGCAAGGGCATCGGCGACCGAGGCTTCGCAATCGAGCAGCAGCCCATCGCCATCGGGCCAGACCAAGAAATCGAACAGCACCTTGCCTTGCGGAGAGAGCAGCGCCGCCCAGACCGGGAGCGGCCCCTTCACGTCATTGGTGACGATGCCCTGGAGGAAAGCGGCAACATCCTCGGCCGGGTCTTCAGGGGCGAGGCGGACGAGCGCGCGGTCGAACAGGCGGGGCTGGGTCATGCGCTCCATTTGGCATGGGCGGGGGCGCGTTCAAGTGGGGCGGTCCAGCTTTTCCTTGCAGAGCAGGTTGCGTCATCGGCGCGCTGTGGCAAAGCGTCTGCCCCATGACCGAGACTCTGACGATCCGCCGCCCCGACGACTGGCACGTTCACCTGCGCGATGGCGAGGTGCTGAAAGGCGTGCTCCCCTACACCGCGCGCCAGTTCGCCCGTGCGATCGTCATGCCCAACCTTTCCCCGCCGATGACCGACGTTGCCGGCGTCTCCGCCTATCGCGACCGCATCCTTGCAGCGGTGCCCGAAGGCGTCGATTTCACCCCGCTGATGACGCTTTACCTCACCGATGCGACTGATCCGGACGAGGTCGAGCGCGGCTTCACCGCCGGCGTGTTCGTGGCGGCCAAGCTCTATCCGGCGCACGCGACGACGGGCTCGGCGCATGGCGTGACGGCGATCGCCAACATCATGGCCGTTCTGGAACGCATGGAGAAGATCGGAATGCCCTTGCTGATCCATGGCGAGGTTACCGATTCGCATGTCGACATCTTCGATCGCGAAGCGGTGTTCATCGAGCGCACGCTAATCCCGCTGGTGAAAGCGCTGCCCGGGCTGAAGGTGGTGTTCGAGCACATCACCACCGAGGAAGCCGCGCAGTTCGTGGCAGAGGCATCCGACCGGATCGGCGCGACGATCACGCCGCAGCACCTGCACATCAACCGCAATGCGATGCTGGTCGGCGGGATCCGTCCGCACGCTTATTGCCTGCCGGTGGCCAAGCGCGAAAAGCACCGGCTGGCGCTGCGCAAGGCGGCAACGTCGGGCAGCGCGAAGTTCTTCCTGGGCACCGATACCGCGCCGCACGCCAAGCATCTGAAGGAGGCGGCTTGCGGCTGCGCCGGCATCTTCAATGCGCCCTATGCGCTGGAAAGCTACGTCGCGGTGTTCGACGAGGAAGGCGCGCTCGACAAGTTCGAGGGCTTTGCCTCGCTCAACGGTCCGGCGTTTTACGGCATGCCGGTGAACGAGGGCACGGTAACGCTGGAGCGCATGGGAACGAGCGTGCCCGAGACGGTCGATGCGAACGGCACGATGATCGTGCCGTTCCATGCCGGCGAATCGCTAGGCTGGCGCTTCGCTTCTTGAGCGCGATTCGATGCGCCGGCGGCGGAGCATGTCGGCGCTGAACAGCGCAATCGCGGTCCAGATCAGCACGAAGCAGGAAAGGCGCACCGTATCGAGCGGTTCGCCGAACACCACGGTGCCGAGCAGGAAGCTGATCGTGGGCGCAAGGAACTGGACGAAGCCCAGGACCGACAGGTCAAGCTTCTGCGCGGCAAAGGCGAAGAGCAGCAACGGCACGCCGGTGACGATGCCGCTTAGCGCAAGGAGGCCTGCTGTGCCGGCGCCGTGGGTGAGGCTGGAGCCGGCTGGCTGAAGCGCGAACCAGATCACCGCACAGGTTGCGGGAATGAACAGGACCATCGTCTCGATCGTCAGCCCCGGAACCGAGGCGACCGGCGTTATCTTGCGGATCAGGCCATAGAGCGCGAAGCTGACCGCCAGCACCATGGCGATCCCGAGCATGTCGAGCGCGCCCCACAGCAGCAGAGCGATACCGGCCGCAGCGACGGCGACGGCAGTCCACTGCGTGCGGTTCAGCTTTTCGCCAAGGAAGATTGTACCAATCAGCACGTTGAGCAGCGGGTTGATATAGTATCCCAGGCTCGATGCGAGGACATGGCCGTTGGCGACGGCCATGACGAATATCAGCCAGTTGGTGGCGATCAGCGCTGCACTGGCGCACAAACGTATCAGCACGGCCCGATTGCGCAGCGCGGCGCGCAGTTCAGCGCCAAAACCCCGCCAGGCGATGACGATCAGGCAGAATGGCAGCGTAAGGCAGATCCGGAACGCCACGAGTTCGAGCGCTGGCACATGAACGAGCGCATGGAAGTAGAGGGGCAGGAAGCCCCAGATCAGATAGGCGAGGATTGCGGCGCCAAGACCCGGGCCGACCAACTTGGAAGACGTCATGGCCGCTCTGTTGCAGAGAGCGACTGGCAGGCCAAGCAATGTTTCGTCGCTCACTCCGCACAGCTCATGGCTGCAAACGAACGGTTCGTCGATTTCGGCAAATCTGACGGACGCGTTGCATTCCGTTCAGGTTCGACCTTCTAAACATGAACCAACGACGCCGCTCCGAAGAGGTCGAAGCGCCGCCAGAACAGGAGACCAACCATGAAGATCATGACCAAGGCCGCGATGGCGCTCGCCGCTGCAGGCACCTTCACCACCGCTGTCGCTCCGGCGGTGGCCGCCGATTTCGGAACGCCGCAGGCACGTACGGTGCAGCTCGAGCAGAGCTGGAACCACGATGGCCGCTATGGCGACTATGACCGGTACGACCGTTATCGCGGCGGCGATTATGGCCGTCGTTACTACAGCGACTACGATCGCCGTGATTACAGCCGTGGCGATTACTACCGCGGGCAGAGCTGGCGCGGGCGGGATGGCCGCACGTACTGCCGCCGCAACGATGGCACGACGGGTCTGCTGGTCGGTGGCGCGGCTGGCGCGCTGATCGGTCGCGAAGTGGCCGGTTACCGCGGCGACCGCACGCTTGGCGCCATCCTTGGCGCAGCCGGCGGCGCGCTGCTGGGCCGTGAAGTGGACCGTGGCGGTTCGCGCTGCCGCTAAGACATAGCCAGCCCTTCGGGTCGCACCAGGGCAAGGCAGACGAGGAGCGCTCCGGTTCGCCGGGGCGCTCCTTTTTGCGTTCTTAACCAGCGGCGTGCTAGGGCAGGTCGATGGGAACGGGTCGCAAGATGGCAAGTCTGGCGCTTCTGGCGCTTGTGACGGGGTGCGCAGACAGCGCGCCCGACGAGCGCAGGCAGAACGAGGATCCGGTGATGACCGAGGCCATCGAAGGCCAGCTCCTCGTCGATCCCGACCTGTCGCAGAAGAACATGCGCAATGCCGCGATGGTGCCCGCCGGGCCGATCGATCCGGTGCGGCCGCTGCCCGATCCGACCGGGCGAGCCGGGCAGTAAGCGTCAGTCGCTGCGCAGGCCCACGCCGATCCCGGCGCGCGGCTGCTCCATCTCCGTCGAGGCGACGGGATAGGCGCAGTAGTCGGCGGCGTAATAAGCGCTCGGCCGGTTGTTGCCCGAAAGGCCCGTGCCGCCGAATGGTGCAGCGGACGAAGCGCCGTTGGTCGGGCGGTTCCAGTTGACCACACCCGCGCGCACGTTCGCCCAGAAGCGGCTGTAATCGGTGGGGGTACCGCCCACCAGCGACGCCGACAGGCCGAAGCGGGTATTGTTCGCTTCGGCAATGGCCGCGTCGAAATCATCGACCCGGACGATCTGGAGCAGCGGACCGAACAGTTCCACATCAGGCCGTTCCGCGATCGACGTCACGTCAATCATCGCCGGACTGAGGAAGGGCAGGTTTTCGTGCAGGCGCACCATGTGCTTGATCGGTCGGCCACCGCTGGACAGCAGGTAGACGAAGCTCTCGGTCAGGCCGTCGGCGGTGCGGTTGTCGATCACCGGACCCATGAAGGGCGGGGGATCATCGAACGGCGCGCCGACGATCATGCGATCGGCAAGCCGCTTCACTTCACCCACGATGTCGTCGTAGATCGAGCTCTTCACGATCAGGCGGCGGGCCGAGGTGCAGCGCTGCCCTGCCGTAGTGAAGGCAGACTGGGCGACGATGGCCGCGGCATCGGCGATCTTGGGCGTGTCCCACACCACGATCGGATTGTTGCCGCCCATTTCGAGCGCAACGACCTTGCCCGGGTTTCCGGCAAGACGGCGGTTGATGGCGATGCCGACATGCGCCGAGCCGGTGAAGAGCACGCCGTCGACGCCATCATGCTGGGCAAGCGCCTGGCCCTGTGCCGGCCCGCCGATCAGGACCTGGACCACGGCGGCGGAAATTCCCGCGCGGTGGAAGCATTGCGCGAGCAATTCGCCCGTGGCCGGCGCCTTTTCAGAAGGCTTGAACACCACCACGTTGCCCGCGATCAGGGCGGGCACGATGTGGCCGTTGGGAAGGTGTGCGGGGAAATTGTAAGGACCGATCACGGCCATCACGCCATGCGGCTTGTGGCGGATCGCCGAAGTCCCCTGCAAGGCGCTGTCGAGCCGGCGCTGGGCCGTGCGCTCGGCATAGGCGCGCACCGAAATCTCTACCTTGTTGACCACGCTTTCGACTTCGGCGCGGGCTTCCCACATCGGTTTGCCGGTTTCGCGCGCAATCGTGGTGGCAAGCTTGTCGGCTTCCTTGCGCACTTCGTTGGCGAACCGGCGGACAAGTTCTATGCGCGTCGACAGCGGTTGTGCGGCCCAGGCCGGCCACGTCCTGCGCGCACGGGCGACTATCTCGTCGACGTCCCCAACCTTGCCGCGCCAGAATTCGACGCCGGTAGCGGGTTCGATCGATACGATCTCGTCGGGAATGACGGGCGTCTGCTCCACGTTTTCCTTCATCACGGCGGCCTTCCCGCCGCAAGCTGCTGTTCCGCATTAGGACGGAATTGGTAACCAAATAAAGAAGGTAAACCCGGACCGGGGGATTAGGGGATTACCCTTATCCTTCGATATGTCCAGCCGGCATGGGGGCTGGACCATGCGCTGCGCCCGTCCGGCGCAACGCGGCAATCTTGGCGTGGAAGGCCGACCAGTCGTCGTTTTCGGCAATCGGAGCCCAGATCGCCTCGACCTCTTCGATCAGCATCGACTGCGGTACATCGTCGTTCCAGTAGGGATGATCGGAAGGTGTGGGTACGTACCCGGCGAGCATATCCGCAAGCGCATTGGCCGCTTCGCTTGTCGCATCGGCAGGGCGCCGTCCGCCGCGCCAGCCGAACAGCAGCGCATCTGGCGCGACGCCGTCGCTGACCATGACCTGTTCGCAGGCGGCCACCAGCGCGCTGTCGGGATCGAGCCCCTTGGGTTCGACGCCAAGGCGCCAGCACCAGCGGCGGGCCATCGCTTCGCGGTACAGGTCAGGGAAGCGCTGCAAAGCGGCAATCAGCGGTGGCGAATCTTCCAGAAGGCGGAGCGCAACGGCAAGCTGCCCGCAATTCCAGTGGATCGCTTCCGGCTGGCGGCCGAATGCATAGAGCCCGCCTTCGTCGAAGTAGGCAGCGGTGAAGCCGGCATCCCAGCGCGGCAGGAAGCGCCAGGGGCCATAGTCGAAGCTTTCGCCCGAGATGTTCATGTTGTCGGTGTTGAGCACGCCGTGCACGAACCCCGCAACCATGTAGCTCGCGGCAAGATCGGCCATCCTTTCAACCACCTGGTTGAGCAGCCGTGTCGCCGGGCTCGCCCCATCGGGGCCGGCGGCTCCGGGGAAGTTGGCGAGGCAGTATTGCACCAGCTGTGCCATTTCGTCTCTGGCTTCGAGCGCGAGCAGGCGCTGGAAGGTGCCGAAGCGAATGTGCCCGTGCGACAGACGGACCAGCACGGCAGAGCGGGTGGGCGAAGGTTCATCGCCGCGCCACAGCGCCTCGCCCGTTTCAATGATCGAGAACGTGCGGCTTGTGTTGACGCCCAGCGCTTCGAGCATTTCGGTGGCGAGCGCCTCGCGGACGGCGCCCTTCAGCGTGAGGCGCCCATCGCCGCGGCGGCTCCATGGGGTCTGGCCCGAACCCTTGGTGCCAAGATCCATGAGGCGGTCCGAGCCATCGAGCAATTGCGCGAAAAGGAAGCCGCGGCCATCGCCCAGATCCGGATTGTACACGCGGAACTGGTGGCCGTGGTAGCGCAGGGCCAGCGGCTGGGGGAGATTGTCGTCCAGCGGCGAAAACCGACCGAAATGGTCCAGCCATTGCGCATCCGACAGATTGGCGAGCCCGACTTGCGCCGCGGCGCGATCGTTGCGCAAGCGCAGCACCGTTTCGGGAAAGTCCGCCGCAGCCACCGGATCGCCGAGCCAGTCGGCCAAAGCGCGGATTCGGGGGGCGGGGCGATAGGCGGCGTCTTGCGGGTCGGGGATCATCGCGGCATTAGTGGCCCCCGTCGGTCGCCCGCGCAAGCACGCGCTGGGACGGCCGGGTCCGTTTTGCGTTCGGTCGAGCGCGAGCGCAGCAGGAAGGACATCTTGGCGACCATGGCCGATTACCAGGTGCGCAGCTGGTCCAGCCGCGATGGCTTGCGCCTCCATTTTCGCGACTATCCGGGCGATCCAGCGCGCCCACCGGTGCTCTGCATGCCCGGTCTCACCCGAAATGCGCGTGATTTCGAAGCGTTGGCGGAGCATCTTTCGGACCTTGGCTGGCGTGTCCTTTGCATCGACCTGCGCGGCCGTGGCGATAGCGATTATGCCAAGGACCCGATGACCTACCATCCGGGCCAGTATGTCGAGGATATCGAGGCGCTGCTCGAGGCCGAGGCGATTTCGCGCTTCGTGTCGATCGGCACGTCGCTGGGCGGCCTGCTGACCATGCTGTTGGCACTGGGCGGCGCCGACAGGATCGCCGGGGCCGTGATCAACGATATCGGACCGGTGATCGAGACCGAGGGGCTCGATCGGATCCGCAGCTATGTGGGCCAGGGACGCAGCTTTGAAACCTGGATGCACGCGGCCCGCGCTCTTGCCGAAGCGCAGGGCGACATCTTCCCCGATTTCGCGATCACCGATTGGCTGCGCATGGCCAAGCGCACGATGGCGGTGGGAAGCGGCGGGCGGATCGCATTCGACTACGACATGAAGATTGCCGAGCCGCTCGATGCCGCGCCCGAAGGGGCCGCCCCTGATCTGTGGCCTGCGTTCGATGCCTTGGCCGGGCGGCCCCTGCTGCTGCTGCGCGGAGCGCATTCGGACATACTTTCGGCCGAGGCGGCGCAGGAGATGGCCGCGCGCAATCCGCAGCTCGAACTGGTCACGGTCGCGCGCGTCGGGCATGCGCCGACGCTTGACGAGCCGGTGGCAGTCGCGGCGATCGAACGGCTGCTCGCTGCGCTGGCATGAGTCTGCCCCAGGTGGCTCCCTTGCGCGTGCTGCATCTCCATTCGACCTTCGGACCGGGGGGCAAGGAGCGGCGCAGCGTGGACCTTATCAACCGTTTCGGTCCGGGCGTGGAGCATGCCGTGGTTTCGGCAGAGCCGCACGCACTGGGCGCGGCGCAGTTCGTGGCGCCCCGCATACGGCTTGATGTCCTGCATGATTTTCCCGCGCTTGCCGGACGCCTGTCGGTGCGCCGCCTGCAGGCGATCGCACAGGCGATGCAGGGTTACGACCTGCTGCTGACGTACAATTGGGGCGCGATGGATGCGGTCATGGCGCACGCGTTATTCGCCCCGCGCTATCGCCTTGCGCCGCTGGTGCATCACGAAGATGGGTTCAACGCCGATGAGGCGGGCGGGCTTAAGCCGGCGCGCAACTGGTACCGCCGTATCGCGCTTACTCGTGCCAACGCGCTGATCGTGCCCTCGCAGCGTCTGGAAAGCATCGCGCTTTCCGTATGGGGTCAGTCGCGCAGCAAGGTACGCCGCATCCCGAACGGCATCGACACGCGCGCTTATGGCGCGAGGCCGCGGCCCGATGCGCTGCCGCGGGTGATCAAGCGCAAGGGCGAATATTGGGTTGGTACTCTGGCCGGATTGCGACCCGTCAAGAACCTGCGCCGGCTGGTGCGGGCGATGGTTCATCTGCCGCCTGAATGGCAACTGGTGATCCTGGGGGAAGGGCCCGAGCGCGAGGCGATCCTGGCCGAAGCCATGGCGCTGGAGATCGGCCACCGTGTCCACCTGCCCGGGCATGTCGCGGACCCGGCTCACGCGATCGGGCTGTTCGACCTGTTCGCGCTTTCTTCCGACAGCGAGCAGTTCCCGCTTTCCGTGATCGAGGCAATGGCGGCCGGACTGGCTGTTGCAAGCCCGGCCGTGGGCGACGTGGCCGAGATCGTCAGCGCCGACAACCGCCCTTTCATTTCGGCAGAAGGCGACGAGGCGGCACTTGCCAACGCACTGGCAGCACTCGCTTCTGACGAAGCTCTGCGCCGGCGTGTAGGGGCGGCCAACCAGGTCCGATCGCGGGCCGAGTTTGACGCTGCCAGAATGGTCGAACGCTACGCTGCGGTCTATGCACGGGCGCTCGAACGCGATCGCTTTCCCTGAGCCGTGACGCTTCATTGGTGGTTCACTTGCAGATCGGCAGGAGCGTGCACGATCATTCGAGTTGAAAAGGCGGCCTCATCCGCTAAACACCGCGCGCAATGGGTGTCCCGCCCGTGCGACCCCGCCGAAACACCGAAAGCAGCGCCTTGGCCCTGAGACCGACGACCCCCCAATCCCGTTCCGACCAGTTTGCCGCACGCCAGGCCGCGCAGCAGGAGGTGTTCCTGCGCGAGGTCGACGATGCGCTGCGCGAAGACCAGACGATCGATGTGCTGCGCAAGTGGGGCCGCCCGGTCGGTGCCGTCGTTCTGGCCGGTCTGCTCGGGCTGGCAGGCTATCTGTGGTATGACAACCATCAGAAGACCGTGGCGGGCGAGCAGGGCGAGGCTTTTACCAAGGCGCTCGATCAGGTCGAAGGTGGCAATCTGAAGGCCGGCAACGAGGCGCTTGCGCCGATCGTCAAGAGCTCGGGCCCAGGCTACCAGGCGGCGGCGCGCACGATGCAGGGCGCGATTGCCGCGCAGCAGGGCAAGGCAGACGAAGCGGCGAAGATCTTCGCCGAAGTCGCCGCAGATACCAAGGCTCCGCAGCCTTTCCGCGATCTGGCAACGGTGCGGGAAGTGTCGCTCAAGTTTGACACGCTGAAGCCGCAGCAGGTTATCGACCGGCTCAAGCCGCTCGCCGTTCCGGGCAATCCCTGGTTCGGAAACGCCGGTGAACTGCTGGGCGTGGCCTATATGAACAAGGGCGACAATGCTCAGGCTGGCGCGCTTTTCGCCAGCATCGCCAAGGACAAGACCGTTCCGGAATCGCTCCGCCGCCGCGTTCGCCAGCTGGCGGGGCAGCTCGGCGTCGATGCCGTGGACGACCCGCAGGACGCGATCGTGAAGGTCGCTCCGGCAACGGCAGAATGACGAGGATGCAATCGATGAATGGCAACCGCATTTCGCGCGCCGCGCTGCTTGGCGTGACGGCTCTGGCCATCGCGCTCGGCGGCTGTGCCGGCAAGGGCAAGGTCAAGGCAACCCCGACGATCGGCCAGCGCGTGCCCGTCCTTTCGCGGATCGAGGCGGGGACCAAGGTCGACGAATCTATCGCGCTGATGGACGTCGTCCTGCCGCCGGCTGAAGCAAATGCTGAATGGGCACAGGCTGCCGGCAGCGCCGCCAAGGCGACCGGCCACCTGGCGATCGGCGATGCGCCGCGCAAGGCCTGGGTCGCACAGATTCCGGGATCGTCCAAGAAGGAGCGCCTTGCTGCATCGCCTGTCGTGGGCGGCGGCAAGCTTTTCGTCATGGACACCGCAGGCACCGTCCATGCCTTCGACGCCGCGACCGGTCGCGAAGAGTGGAAGACGGCCATCCGCATGGACGGCAACAACGCTTCCGTGTTTGGTGGTGGTGCCGCGTTCGACGACGGTGCGGTTTATGTGACAACCGGCCTTGGCGAAGTTGCCCGGTTGGATGCCGCCGACGGCAAGATCAAGTGGCGGGTAAAGCCCGCCGGCCCCCTGCGCGGTTCGCCGACTATCGCTTTCGGCGCGGCGACCGTCATGACGCAGGACAACCAGATCGTTGCGCTCAACGTCGATGACGGCACGCAGTTGTGGCACGAATCCGGATCGGTGACGCAGTCGGGCGTGTTCGGCGTGGCTGCACCGGCGGCGGGCCAAGGCACGTTCGTCGCGGGCTATAGCTCGGGCGAACTCGTTGCCTACCGTTATGAGAACGGACGCGAACTGTGGTCTGATGCGCTGGCGCGCACCTCGATCGCGACGTCGGTTTCGACGCTGACCGATATCGACGCCGATCCGATCATCGAGAACGGCCGGGTCTATGCGCTGGGCCAGGGCGGCCGCATGGCGGCTTACGAACTGGTCACCGGCCAGCGCATCTGGGAGCTCAATCTCGCGGGGATTTCGACGCCTGCCGTCGCGGGTGAGTGGATCTTCACGCTGACTGACGAGGCGAAGCTGCTTTGCATCGCCAAGGCCAACGGCAAGGTCCGCTGGCTGACCCAGCTTCAGCACTATCGCAAGGAAAAGAAGAAGATCGACCCGATCTTCTGGACCGGGCCAGTGCTTGCCGGAAACCGGCTGTGGATCGCGAACTCGCGGGGTGAGATCCAGACCGCGTCGGTTGCCGACGGCAAGGTGACGCCATTTGCCGAAGTGAAATCGTCGGTATCGCTGGCGCCGATCGTGGCGAACCAGACGCTGTACGTGCTGGACGACAGCGGGCGGATCACCGCTTTCCGCTGATCGGCCGCGCGCGGGGCAGCAGAGCAGGGGAAGTGCCAAGTCACACTTTGCTGGCACTTTGTCTCTTCATGGTTTCTGCACGCTCTGTCGGGTAAGGGCGGGACCATGAGCATGAGCCCTCCTATCCCGGCCAGCCGGCCGCCAAGCGACATTTCTGCCGGCGTGGGCCTGTGTGGTGTGGCCGGCCTGCTGTTCTGGCTCATGGTATGCCGCGAATGGCCGGCGATCGTGGATGCTTTTGGCCTGCCGGGGCCCAGGGCCAAGCTCGATGGCGCCAATGCCGCACTTTTGGCGCTGCTGTTCTCGGGCGTTCCGATGGTGCTCTGGTCGCTGCTGGTCGACAAGGTTCATCGCCGCCCCTCGACCGGGATCGACTGGGACAACCCGAAGCCTCTGCGAGAGATCGCGCAGATTTCGATCACCAAGATCGCAGGGCTCTGGGCGACCTGGGCGCTGATCGCCTTTATCTACTGCCTGGGGCGGTGGTACTGGCGGGGCCCATACCTGTTCGCGATGGACATGCTCGAGATCGCGGGGCCGGTGATGATCGTCCTGTCCGTCCCCTACGTGCTATGGCTCGATCGCGTGCTGGTAGAACCGCGTGATGGGGCTTGGCACTTCGGCGCCATGCTCCTGGGCCGAGAGCCTTTCTCCAAGGCCGAAGTCGCCCATCATCTTCGCGGTTGGGCTGTGAAGGGCTTCTTCTGCGCCTTCATGATTTCGATCCTGCCGATGGGATTCATGGGTGTTGTCGCGTTCGACTGGAACGCTGCCTGGCACCTTGGGCCAGTGGTGATGACCAACGTCATGATCGAGACGATGTTCATGATCGACGTGCAGATTGCGATGGTCGGCTACCTGCTGACGATGAAGCCGCTCGATGCCCAGATCCGCACGGCCAACCCCTACCTCGGGGGATGGGTGGCGGCGTTGATCTGCTATCCGCCGTTCATCCTGATGGGTGGCGGCGACGTGCTGGACTACCGGCCGCACAGCGCGGAATGGGACTACTGGCTGGCCGGGCACACCACGCTGCTGTGGGTCTGGGGCGCGACCATGGTGATCCTGACCGCGATCTACGCCTGGGCGACGGTCGCATTCGGCCTGCGGTTTTCGAACCTGACCTATCGCGGCATCCTGACCAACGGCCCTTACGCCTTTACCCGCCATCCCGCCTATCTTTCCAAGAACAGCTTCTGGTGGCTTACTTCGATGCCATATCTGGCAACCAGCGGATCCATGGTCGACGTCATCCGCAACACCGTGACGCTCGGCCTTGTCAGCGGCGTTTACTACTGGCGTGCGAAGACCGAGGAGAAGCATCTGCTGGCCGCCGATGCCAAGTACCGCGAATATCATGCCTGGATGGCCGAGCACGGCCTGATTACCGCCCCGCTCACCAGGCTGGGGCGACTGCTCTGGGCACGGCGCAGTGCACTGGCGCGCTAACGGCTAGATCGCTTCGCCCTCATCGGTCTCGAAGCGGCGGATCTGACGGTCGTAAAGGCCAAGATCGGCGCGTTCCGCGACCCAAGCCGCCATGTGCGGAGCCTTGAAATGCGCGGAAAGCGCATCGCTGTCGCGCCATTTTTCGGCGATGTGGATCAGGCCCGGCTCAAGCATGTCCTGCGCATAGGAATAGGCAATGCAGCCATCTTCGGCGCGGGTGGCGGTGACCACGCGCTCCATGGCGGGCAGGATCGCCTCGATATTCTCGACCGGAACCCTGACCGTACCCATCACGATGATCATGCTTGTCGCTCCCGCGTCAGAAGCTCTTAGCCTGGTAGATCCTGCCGAGGTCGCCGGCCCATTCGCCATGGTAGAGATCGAGCAACCGTTCGGCCGGCGTCTTGCCCGTGGCGACAATCTCGTCGAGCGGCAGGAGATACCCTGTCTCGTTGTCGCCGGCATCGTTGAGGCGCGCCCGCGCGGCCAGACCGCTCCTTGCAATGCCCAGCACTTCGGCCGCCACATCGCGCAGCTTGCCACCACCCGGCAGCGGGGCATCAAGGCCGAGCTTGGGCACTTCGGCGCGAAGCCGCTCGCGCCCGTCCATGTCCCAGCCCTTGACCAGATCCCACGCAGCATCGAGCGCGCCCTGATCGTAAAGCAGGCCGACCCACAGCGCAGGCAGCGCGCAAATCCGGCTCCACGGTCCGCCGTCGGCACCACGCATTTCGAGGAACGACTTCAGCCGCACTTCGGGGAAGGCGGTCGACAGATGGTCGATCCAGTCAGACTCCAAGGGCTTTTCACCTGGCAGCGCGGGTAGCTTGCCGTCGAGGAAATCGCGGAACGACTGGCCCGAGGCGTCGATATACTTGCCGTCGCGGAAGACGAAGTACATCGGTACGTCGAGCATGTAATCGACGTAACGTTCGTACCCGAAGCCATCCTCGAACACGAAGCCGAGCATGCCGGTGCGGGCCGCGTCGGTATCGGTCCAGATGTGGCTGCGATAGGAAAGGAAGCCGTTGGGCTTGCCTTCGAGGAACGGGGAGTTGGCGAAAAGTGCCGTCGCGAGCGGCTGGAGCGCCAGGCTGACGCGAAACTTCTGCACCATGTCGGCCTCGCTCGAATAGTCGAGGTTGGTCTGGATGGTGCAGGTCCGCAGCATCATGTCGAGGCCCATCGTCCCCACGCGCGGCATGTGCCGCAACATGATCTCGTACCGGCCCTTGGGCATGATCGGCAGTTCGGCCCGGGTCTTGTCAGGCCACAGGCCGAGGCCGAGATAGCCGAGGCCGAGCTTGTCGCCGATCGACTTCACCTGGGCGAGGTGACGGCCCGTTTCCTGGCAGGTTTCGTGCAGGTTCTCGAGCGGCGCGCCCGAGAGTTCGAGCTGTCCGGCAGGTTCGAGACTGACCGTGCCGTCCGGCCCGGACATGGCGATCACATTGTCGCCCTCGATCACCGGCTCCCAGCCATATTCGGTCAGCGCGAGCAGGAGGTCGCGGATGCCGCCTTGTTCAGCATATGATGGGGCGCGATAATCGTCGGTGCGATAGACGAACTTTTCGTGCTCCGTCCCGATCCGCCAGCGCTCTCGCGGCTTTTCGCCCTTCTGCATCGGGGCGACCAGCTGGTCCCGGCTCTCGATTACCGGTTCGTTGCTATCTGAAACCTGCCGCGTGCTCATGCGCGCCAGTTAGAGGTTGCGAGGGGGTTTAGCTAGTCCCAATGCTGCCATTCATTGTTGCGAAAGCGCAACGATCACCCGTTCCAATCGCCTGTTGTCCCCATCCAAAGAGCCGTGGCGGCCAGTGCGGCGGTTTCGCCACGTAGGATGCGTGGGCCGAGCGTGATCGCCCGGGCGGCTGGGTGAGCTCGGATCGCTGCGCGTTCGGCATCGTCGAACCCGCCTTCCGGCCCGATCAGCAAGGCGGCAGGGCCAGCATGGGCGACAAAGGCGGCCGCGGCGGGCGCGCCACCGTTCTCGTCCGCGAAGAACAGCGCGCGATCTGCCGGCCAGTCGCGCAGGAGCGCGTCGAGCTTCACGGGTTGCTCCAGCGTGGGGAGCGCGGTGCGGGCGCACTGTTCTGCCGCTTCCGTCACGATCGCGCGGGCGCGTTCCGCGTTGAGCCGGTCCGCCACGCAGCGGCGCGTCAGGACCGGATGGATCGCTGCGACGCCCAGTTCGGTCGCCTTTTCGAGGACGAGATCGAAGCGATCCTTCTTGAGCAGGGCGGGGCACAGCCAGAAATCCGGGACCAGTTCGCGCGGCTTGAGAAGCGCTTCCACTGACAGCTGGATATCGCGCTTGCCCACCCGGGCCACACGAGCGAGCCATTCGCCGCTCGTATCGTCGCACAGGATCACCGCGTCGCCCACGGCTGCGCGCATGACCTTTCCCAGGTAATGCGACTGCGCCCCGTCGAGCGCCACGGTTGCGCCCTCTGCAAGGGGGGCGGGCACGAAGAGGCGAGGTGCCGACTTAGGCGGCCAGGCAGGGGTGGCGGGCATGGTTGCAGGCCCTAGCCGATTGCAACGCGCAGAGCTATGCCGCCAGCATGACCGGCGCTTCTGCACGTCCCGACATCGTCCCAGATAGCGAGCACAAGGGGCTGATTGCCCGTTTGCCACAGCCGGCGCGCGACCTGGCCCAGTTGGCGCGCTTCGACCGGCCGATCGGCTGGTGGCTGCTGTTCTGGCCCTGCACGTGGGGCCTCTTCCTGGCGGGGGGCGCAAGGCGCTGGGACATAGCCTTATGGATGCTGCTGGGTGCCGTCGCGATGCGGGGGGCAGGCTGCGTCTACAACGATGTTGTCGACGCCGATCTCGACGCGCGCGTAGCACGGACCGCATCGCGCCCGGTGGCGAGTGGACGCATTTCGAAGAAGGCTGCCTGGATCTGGCTGCTTTCGCTGTGCGCAGTCGGCTTGGTGGTGTTGCTGCAGCTGCGCTGGCAGGCGCAACTGGTCGCACTCGGCAGTCTGGCGCTGGTTGCTGCTTATCCGTTCATGAAGCGTATCACCGGCTGGCCGCAAGCGTGGTTGGGCCTCGTTTTCACCTGGGGCGCGCCGGTCGGCTGGGTGGAGGCGCGCGGGTTCGAAGGGCTGGCGCCTTTGGGCCTGCTTTATGCCGGCGCCTGGGCCTGGTGCATGGCCTACGACACGATTTACGCCTTGCAGGATCGCGAGGACGACGCACTTGTGGGCATCGGTTCTTCTGCACTCTCGTTCGGACGCCACGTCAGGGCTGGCGTCGGCGCGCTCTATGGCATGGCGCTTGTCTGCTGGGCCGGTTCCTTCTGGCTGGTCCGGCCAGATCCGCTGGTGTTCGCAGCGCTTGCGCCGATGGCCATGCATCTCGGCTGGCAGGTGTTCACTCTCAAGGAGGACGGAGCGGACCCGTTGGTCAAGTTCCGCTCCAACCGTTTCGCTGGACTGCTGATGGCACTCGCGAGCCTGACAATCGGCCTTGCCGGTCAGGCATAGCTGACGAGTTCGAACTCGATGCCATCCCAGTCATAGAAATAGAACCGTCGGCCGGGATCGTAGTCTGCGTGGCTGAACGGCACGAGGCCATGGTCTTCCACGATACGTTCAGCTGCGTCCAGATCGTCAACCACGATGCCGACGTGCTGAAGCGGAGCGCCCTTCTCGAAGCGGCCGGTGACCGGTTCCTTTGGTGTATAGAGTGCGATGTAATCGAACTGCGCACCCAGATGGATGGTCCACCCATCGTCGATCGCCGGGCCGCGCCAGCGCTCCGCCCAGCCGGTCAACTTCGCAAGGAAGGACGCCGTGCGATCGGGATCGGTCACGCGAATATTCACGTGTTCAAGACGGGCTGCACGCATCTCTTCAGGTCCTTCCTCAACTCTTGTTCGAATCGACGCCTGCCCTTATGCAAGCTCAAGCTGACTTGAGGTCAAGCTTTGCAGGCAGGGTCCTTCGGTGAATCGCAACGATCTAATTCCGATCGGCACTCTGGCGCGGCGCACCGGGCTCGCCGTCTCGGCGATCCGCTACTACGAGGAGCGCGGTCTTGTTCAATCTGTCCGCACGGGCGGCAACCAGCGCCGCTTTCTGCGGTCCGACATACGTCGTCTGAGCTTCGTGCTTATCGCACAGAAGCTGGGGCTCGGCTTGGGACAGATCGAGCAGGCGCTTGCGACGCTGCCGCAAGGGCGTACCCCCACGGTGCTCGACTGGCAGAAGATTAGCCGTGCGCTGCGCGGAGAAATAGACCAGCGAATTCAGTTGCTGACCCGCACCCGCCACAAGCTCGACGAATGCATCGGCTGCGGCTGCCTGAGCCTCGATCGCTGCGCGCTCTACAACAAGGAGGACCGCGCCGGCGCTGCCGGGCCGGGCCCGCGCTTCGTGCTGGACTAGGCCGTCGCGAGGAGATCGACCGCGCCCCCCAGGTCGACGCTGACGAGGCGGGAAACGCCCTTTTCGACCATGGTGACGCCAAACAGCCGGTGCATGCGGCTCATTGTCACGGCGTTGTGGGTAACGATCAGGTAGCGGGTCCTGGTTTCTGCCACCATCGCATCGAGCATGTCGCAGAAGCGTTCGACGTTGGCGTCGTCCAACGGCGCGTCGACCTCGTCAAGCACGCAGATCGGCGCGGGGTTGGTCAGGAACAGCGCGAAGATGAGCGCAACTGCGGTCAAGGCTTGTTCGCCGCCGGACAGAAGAGTCAGCGATTGCAGCCGCTTGCCGGGTGGTTGCGCGAAGATTTCGAGACCAGCTTCGAGCGGATCGTCGCTGTCCACCAAGGCGAGGTGGGCCTCGCCACCGCCAAACAGGCGAACAAACAGGCGGCGGAAGTGCGCATCGACAGCCTCGAACGCCGCGCGCAGCCGCTCGCGCCCCTCGCGGTTGAGGTTGCCGATCGATCCGCGCAGCCGGTGCACCGCCTCCACCAGTTCGGCCTTCTCGGTGACCGAGGTCCCCATGCGCAGCTCTGCTTCGGCGAGTTCGTCTGCGGCGACCAGGTTGACCGGGCCGATCCGCTCGCGCTCGGCAGCAAGCCGGTCGTGCTCGGCAGATTCAGCCTGCGACGAGCCGACATCGGCCGAGGCAAAGGCAAAGCGTTCGGGCAGGAGCGGGGGCGGGCACTGAAACCGTTCGCCCGAAATGCCTGCCATCTCCTGCCGTCGAGCATCCTCGTTCTCGGCTCGCGCTGCAGAACCGGCGCGTGATTCTCGGGCCGTGGCAAGCGCCTCGGTCGTTGCGGAGAGCCGGGCGTCGGCAGCGCGCGCTGCGGTCTCGCACTGCGCGAGTGTGGCTTCCGCCGCGGCCAGATCACTGGCGATGCGGCTGCGGATTGCCTCGCCCTGTTCGATCTCTGCGACCAGACCCGCAGGCTTGGCCGCGAAGACGAGGCGGTCCTGGGCCAGTTCCTCGGCGCGGCCGGTCATGTCGGCCAGACGCTTGGCAGCATCGCCCGCACGCGATTGCCAGTTGCGGATATCGACGCGCACCACGCCAAGCCTTTCGCGTGCGACGGCAAGCGCCTGCTCCAGCGCGGCGGAGGCAGCAGTCGCCGATTGCAGCGCGATCCGTGCGGCTTCGTTGCGGGTTCGCGCAAGGTCCACCGCTGCGCGCCCGGCCTCGGGATCCGGCAGCGAAGCGCGTTTTGCTTCGGCCAATGCCAGCTCGCCTTCGCCGCCCTTGCGCTCTTCGACAAGGTCGGCGGTCATCCGGTCGAGTTCCTGGCGACGCGCCTCCATCCGCGCGCGTGCCGCCTCTGCCGCATCGATGGCCCGCAGGGCGCTGCGCTCCGCATCGGCCGCCGCCGAGATTGCCCGCTCGCTCTCTGCAAGCTGGGCCTGGATCCGCAGCAGGCCGGCCCGTACCTCTGCATCCGTGGCCTCGGCGTCGACCAGCTTCGCACGCAGCGCAGGCAGCCGGTCCTGAAGCTCGGCCAAGCGGTTCTCGGCTTCCAGCGCCGCCGCTTCAGCTGCACCCTCGCCGCGCGCGATAAAACCGTCCCACCGGCGCAGGTGCCCGGCCCGCGTGACCAGCCATTCGCCCGGCGCGAGCGGCTGGCCGGTGTCCGCCTCCACCGCGTGGACCAGAGCGAGCCGCGCCTTCAATTCCTCGGGACAGGCCGGGACAAAGCGGAGGAGCGATTCTGCAACATTCGTCGGCGTGGCTGCGCCGGTCCAGAAGCGGCCGTCCGCCTGTGCAGGAGCAGGGCCGACGGGCGAGCCGGCATCGCGGCCGAGTACGGCGGCGAGTGCCCGTTCCCAACCCGGTGCGGCGCGGCTTCCGGAAAGTGCCGTTGGCCCTTTGCCCTTGGCGGCAGCCGCCTTTTCCCGCGCGGCCTTGTCGCGGGCCAGCGCCTCGGCCTCGCGTTCGACCCCGGCAAGGTCGGCGCGCGCGGCGGCGAGCGCATTGCCTGCCGCATCGCGTGCGATGGTCAGGGTTTCGCGCTCGACGGTCAGGCCCTCGCGCCGAGCCTGCGCTTCGGCAAGCGCGGTGACGGCCGTGGCGCGCTTCATCTCAGCCTCGGCTAATTGCGCTGCCGGATCGGCCTCGCGCGACAGCGCTTCGGCTTGCTGGACAAGGCGCGCCAGATCGGCGTCGAGCCGAACGAGACGCTGCCGCGCTGCGGCAACCGCTGCTTCGGCAACGCGCCATTCGGCATCGATCCCGGCTTGTTCCGCAACCTTCTGCGCCAACGCCAGCTCGGCGGCGCGGGCTGCGCGCTCAGCATCCTCGACCGCTCGGGCGGCGGCAGGGCGGCGGGCCTCATCTTCGGCCAGCGCCGCTTCGGCCTTGGCGACTTCGCCTTCCAGCCTGGCGAGGGCTGCAGCGGCGTCGGTGGTCATGCGATCGGCAGCGGCGCGATCTTCGTCGATCCGCCGCAACTGGCGGTCGATGTCGGCAAGGCGCTGTTCCGCTGCTTCGAGCTGTGCCGTCAGGCTTGCCATCCGCTGGCCCTGCGCTGCGGAATCCTGCCGGCGGTCGAACAATTCCTCGCGAGCATGGGCTAGCGCTTCGCCGGCTTTGTGCTGGGTGGTCTGGGCCTCGGCGGCTGCAGCCTGTGCCTGCGTGACCGCCTGATCTGCGGCCTGCGCCTCCTTGCGCGCGGCATCGGCCGCCGCTGCCGCATCACGCCAGCGCGCGAAGACCAGCCGCGCCTCTGCGACGCGGATTCTCTCACTGACCGCCTTGTAGCGCTCTGCTGCGCGTGCCTGGCGCCTCAGCGTGCCGATCTGGCTCTCTAGCCCGGCCAGCATGTCATCAAGCCGTGCCAGATTTGCTTCGGTCGCGCGCAGCTTCTGCTCGGCGTCGCGGCGTCGCACATGAAGTCCCGCGATCCCCGCAGCCTCTTCCAGCATCATGCGCCGCTCCGCCGGCTTGGCGGCGATCACTGCGGCGATCCGGCCCTGGCTGACGAGGGCCGGGCTGTGCGCACCCGTTGCCGCATCGGCGAAGATCAGCGCTACGTCCTTGGCGCGGACATCCTTTCCGTTCACGCGATAGGCGCTGCCAGCGCCGCGTTCGATGCGACGCACGACTTCAAGCTCGCCTCCATGCGGGCCCGAAGGATCTGTTTCCGCCGTCAGCAACACTTCGGCGAAATCGCGCGCGGGGCGGTTGGCCGTGCCGGCGAAGATCACGTCTTCCATGCCGCCGCCGCGCATCGACTTCGCGCTGCTTTCGCCCATCACCCAGCGGATGGCCTCGAGCAGGTTTGACTTGCCGCAGCCGTTTGGGCCTACAACCCCGGTCAGGCCGGGCTCGATCCGCAGTTCGGCAGGCTCGACAAAGCTCTTGAAGCCCGAGAGCTTCAAGCGCCTGAATTGCATCGGTGCGAGCCCCCCCAAGGCCCCTACCGCGCTGGGCGCATCAGCGTGCGCCGGCCTTCTTGATCATCGGTTCAAGCGCGTCCCACGTGGCGACGCCGGTCTTCGTCCCGTTGAGGATGAAGGTGGGCGTGCCGGTCACGTCGTAATCCTGCGAGGCCTTGTCTGTCGCATTGGCGAGCGCGGTGGCCTTGGCCGTATCGGTCACGCACGTGCTGGCCTTGTCCGCCGCGATGCCGCGCGCATTGAAGAATTCGGTCATGCCGCTCATCGTGGCGATCTTGGTGAAGCGCTGTGCCGGCGGTGAAGCCGCAGCGTCCTTGTAGGCAGCGTCGCCCGCCTTCTGCAGGTTTGCGAACATGTTCGGCTGCCAGTCCCAGAACTGTTCGCTGAGCGGAATGACGGCTTCGGGCGATCCGCAGGTGGCGAGCAGCGCGGCCGGAATGTCCAGCGCGTTGAGCATGAAGAGGCGCAGCTCGTAGCTCACCTTGCCCGAATTGACGTATTCGTCGCGCAGCTTGGGGAAGCCTTCCTTCGAGAAGGCGGCACAGTGCGAGCACGACAGGGCGCCGAATTCGAGCAGCTTGATCGGCGCGTTGGGATTGCCCATCAGGTAGCCGCCTTCGGGCGTGGTCACGATGACGTCCGACCAGGTCTTGCCGGCCGGCGGCGCAACCGCCGCGACCGGTGCCCCTTCTGCAATCTCGCCAGTCGGTGCGGCAGCATCCTTCTTGCCACAGGCGGCAAGGCCGAGAGCGAGCGGCAAAGCGGCCAGGCCGAGCGCGAGACGGGTGACAGCAGGCTTCATCGTGGATTTTCCGATAGCTGTTGAAGGGGTGTTTGCGAACGGACTAGCCGATCATCGCGGTGCGTTGAAGCAGCTCAATCAAGAGCCGCTTCAAGCTGGGGCTTGAGCGCGGCCCACGAATAGGTACCGGCCAGCGGCACGCCGTTGAGCACGAAGCTCGGCGTTCCGTTGACGTAGTCGTTGTCGACCGCTTCCTGGGTGTGCTTGGCAAGACGCCCCGCAAGTGCGGTATCGGCAAGGCACCGATCGGTTTCGGCGCGCGAATAGCCCCGTTTCTCCATGATATCGTAGAGATGCAGGTCTGATGCGATGGCACGCGTGCGCGATGGCAGCGGTCCGTTGTACCAGCGCGCTTTCTGCGCTTCGGTCGCCGTCATGACCGGCGCGATCCAGGTCTGCTGGCTGCGCAGGAAGGCGTTGTGGTTGGCAAAGAACCGGTTGGGCGCGCCACAGTGGGTCAGCAGCGCGACGGTCATGTCGATGCCATCGCGCACGAAGCTGCGCACTTCGATCGAACCCTTGCCCGTGGCGATGAGGCCGATGCGCAACTGAGCGTCGGATTCCTGCTCGAAATGGGCGCAGTGCGGGCAGGTGTAGCTGATGTATTCGACCAGTTTGACCTTGGCGTTGGGGTTGCCGAGCAGGTGGCTGTCGATAGGCGTGCGCACAACGGTCGCGTTCCAGTTCCCGACGCTTCTGGCTGGCAGCGGCTTTCCGGCGCCCGCCAGCGCAACGACGCCGAACAGCGCCAGCACGATCATTCCCAACTTTCGCAGCATCTTGCCCCTCACTCCGTATCGATCGTGCCCCGACCACTCGCTTCGCCAAGGCTGCGCGCCAGCGATTCGAGCACCGTCCGCAATTCCGGATCGCCGATATCGCGCAAGCTGTCGCCCAGTTCCATCGGGATCGGCTTGAGCGATGGCGGAGCGGCCGGACGCGCGGGGGTATTGGCCTTTGGTGGCTGAACCACGCCTTGCCGAAGCTTGACCTTGGCCACGGCGCGATAGCCGAAGAAGCGGTTCACCCGCTCCATGATCTCGGGCGCGACGTGCTGGATGAGTGGCGCATGCGCGGGTGTAACGACAAGCTGCAGAATCCCTTCCGACTTTTCGCCAGGCGGGAAACGAATGGACTCGGGCGCGCAATGGCGCGCGTGCGCCTCGCCGACGATCTCGGGCCAGCGCGTGACCACCGAACTCTGTACGAAGCCGAACCGGCGGAACGCGGTACGCCCGATGGCCGGCATCAGGTCCGCGATCTGGCGCGCTTCACCGCCACGGGGGCGTTCGTATTCGCGCGATTGGCCGTGTTTCGCGCTGGTCCTGGCAGCAGCCTTTGGGGCAGGGGGACGAGGCTTGGCGGGATCGCGTTCCATAACGCCTGCCGCCATGCCATAGCGTGGCGATGCAAGCCAGTGGCGCGACTCTTTCATCCTCCGCAGATTCGAAGGCAGCCGTTTCGGACGCGCTTCTCGCCTGGTACGACACACATGCGCGTCGCTTGCCATGGCGCAAGCTTCCCGGCGAAGAGCGCCAGCATCCCTATCGGGTGTGGCTGTCCGAAGTCATGCTTCAGCAGACGACCGTCGCAGTTGTGGGGCCCTACTATGCGCGGTTTCTCGAACGCTGGCCGCGAGTCGAGGATCTTGCGGCGGCTGATGATGCCGATGTCATGGCGGCATGGGCGGGTCTTGGTTATTACGCCCGCGCCCGCAATCTTCTCGCCTGCGCCCGGGAAGTCGCGCGGCTGGGCGCCTTTCCCTCTACCGAGCAGGGCCTGCGCCAGCTGCCGGGTCTGGGCGATTACACCGCCGCCGCGGTTGCCGCGATCGCCTTCGATCAGCGCGCTGTGGTGGTCGATGCCAATGTCGAGCGGGTGGTGGCACGGCTCTTTGCGATCGATACGCCCTTGCCGGCTGCGCGGCCAGCGATCCGCGTGGCGACCGACCGGATCACGCCCGATCGAAGGGCGGGGGATTTCGCGCAAGGCATGATGGATCTTGGCGCCACGATCTGCACGGTCAAGGCGCCGCGCTGCCTGCTTTGTCCGCTTCGCCCGCACTGCATCGGCTACGGCCAGGGCGAACCAGAGCGCCTACCGGTCAAGGCGGCCAAGAAACCAAAGCCCGTGCGCAAGGGCCGTGCCTTCTGGATCGAACGCGATGGTTGCGTTCTTCTGGTGCGGCGTGAAGGCAAGGGCATGCTGGGCGGCATGCGGGCCTTGCCGGACGACGGCTGGTCAGCGCGCATGGACGGTCAGGGGGCACCCATGGACACCGCATGGCGGTCGGGTGGCGTGGTTCGTCACGGTTTCACCCATTTCGATCTCGAATTGCAATTGATGCTTTGCGGTTCGCCTGAAATCGGTAGTCTGCCACGTGAACTAGAATTGGGAGAATGGTGGCCGCTTTCGGATATCGAGGCGGCCGGCCTGCCCACCGTGTTTGCCAAGGCGGCACGGTTGGCGCTGGCAGAAAGGCAAGGACGCGAAGGATGACGATCTCGCGGCGAGAATTGCTGCGTTCAGGCGCGGTGCTGGGCGCAGGTCTGACGCTGGCCCCGCGGTGGGCCTGGGCGGTGGACACGGCGACAGACAGGGCGGCGGCGGTAGGGAATTATCCGCAGGTCGCGTCGCTGGTCGATCGGTACGCGACCCAAGGCAAACTTTCCGGCCTTGTCGCGACTGCGGGTTGGGGCGAAGCGCCCATGGAAGTCATCGCGCGCGGCGCGGGCACCAAGGGTGATGCCCATCCGATAGGCCCCGACAGCCTGTTCCGGATCTATTCTATGACGAAGCCGGTCACCGGCATGGCGGCGATGATCCTCGTCGGGGAAGGGCGGCTCGGGCTCGACCAGCCGCTTGCCGATATCATCCCGGCCTTTGCCCGGATGCAGGTGCTGGTTTCGCCGGATGCACCGGTTGATCATGTCCGGCCGGCAACCACCGCGATCACCATCCGCCACTTGCTCACGCACACGTCGGGCCTTGGCTACACCATCATACAGAAGGGCCCGATCAAGGAAGCCTATGAAAAGGCGGGCATCGTGCCGGGGCAGGTCAGCCGCGTGCCGGTGCCGGGTCTGTTCTTCGGCAAGGCAGCACCGAACCTTGCCGAGTTCGCCGAACGGCTGGCAGGTCTGCCTCTGGTCTACGAACCGGGCACGCGCTGGAGCTATTCGGTTTCGCTGGATCTGCTCGGAAGAGTAATCGAAATCGTCGCTGGCATGCCGTTCGACACTTTCCTTCGGCAGCGCATCTTCGGCCCTGCCGGGATGACGAGCACGTCTTTCACCGTTCCCGCGAACCAGGCGGCCCGGCTTACCACGAACTATGGCCTGCTGGGCGATGTGGCGGTGCCGCTCGATCCGGCCCGGACCTCGGTCTATCTCGACAAGCCTGCTTTCCCCTTCGGCGGTGCGGGCCTTGTCTCAAGTCCCCGCGATTACGACCGCTTTCTCATGATGCTGGCCAATGGCGGGCGGCTGGGCCGGACGCGGGTCATGGACGAAGCCGCCGTTCGTCTTGGCACCAGCAACCTTCTGCCGCCTGCCGCGGTTGTCGAGGACCGCTTCGTCAAGAGCGGCGGTTTTGGAGCGGGCGGGCGCGTGGGGCTCGGGCAGGATGCCGGTACCTTCGGATGGGCCGGGGCGGCCGGTACGGTCGGCTTCGTCAACACACGCATCGGCCTCAGGGCCGGACTCTATACCCAGTACATGCCGGCCGATGCATTGCCGGTGCAGGATGAATTCCGCGCGGCCATGCTTGCCGATGTCCTGGCGCGAATGAAAAGGGCTGCTTGATGGTGGAAACGACGATTGCCTTTGCCGGGTCCGGGCTCGACCGCGCCGATCACGTGCGGTCAGACCCGGAACAGCTCGCTGGACTGATGAACTGGCGGGCAAGGCTGCTCAAGCTTGATGGCATCGATCCGGTGATCGCTGATGACGGGGGACTTGCCTGGGGCACCTTGGCCGACGCCGATCCGACGGCGGAACTCGTGTTCCTCGGCCTGTCCGAAGACGGGCGCGGCTGCTTCGCCGAAGTCAACCCGGGCCTGATCGGCAGCGTCGCCCCGCCCAATCCCCGGCTATGGCAGGCGATGAGCATGCTGCCCGGCGCCGAGCTGGCAACTTACGGCGGCGCACGCAGCCTGGTCGACTGGCACGCGCGGCACCGCTTTTGCGCCAAGTGCGGCAGTCCGACCACCCTGGCCAAGGGCGGCTGGCAGCGCAACTGCACCAACGAAGCGTGCAAGGCCGAACACTATCCCCGCGTCGATCCCGTGACGATCATGCTCGTCGAATGCGACGGTGAGCTGCTGCTAGGCCGCCAGCCGCGCTTCCCTCCCAAACGCTATTCCGCGCTTGCCGGCTTCGTCGAGCCGGGCGAGTCGATCGAGGAGGCCGTCGCGCGCGAAGTGTTTGAGGAAGCGGGCGTGAAGGCGCGCGATGTGATCTATGTCGCCAGCCAGCCCTGGCCGTTCCCCTCGTCGCTGATGATCGGCTGCTGCGCGGTGGCCGATGACAAGACCATCGTGATCGACAAGACCGAACTGGACGATGCCCGCTGGTTCACCCGCGCCGAGGTCGAACAGGCAATGTCCGGAGACGAATCCGGCGCCTTCATCGCGCCCCCGCCGTTCGCGGTGGCGCATCATCTTCTCAAGTGGTGGCTGCAAAGATGAGCGCTCCCGACAAGGTCATCGTCGATATCTGGTCCGACGTGATGTGCCCGTGGTGCATCATCGGCACGCGCCAGCTGGAAAACGCGCTCGAAACGCTCGAGGGCGAGATCGAGGCGGAAATCCGTTTCCATCCATTCGAGCTCAATCCCGACATGCCGCCCGAAGGCGAGGAGAGCGCGGCGCACATCCGGCGCAAGTACGGCTCAAGCCCGGAACAAGCGGCGGAAGGACGCTCGCGCATCAGGACGATCGGCGAAAGCGCTGGCTATTCGTTCGACTATGCGGGCGAGGGAGAAGCCCCGCCGGCATGGATGTGGAACACTCGTGCCGCCCACCGTCTGCTGGTATGGGCCCTTCGCGATCTGGGGCCCCAAGTGCAGAGCCGGCTGAAGCACGCGATGTTCGATGCGCACTTCCAGTACCGCCGCAACATGGCCGATCGCGAAGTCCTGCTCGACATTGCGGAAGAGACCGGGCTCGATCGCAACGCAGCCGAAGCCGTGCTCGACGATCCGGAGATCGATCGGCTGGTCATGGCGGGCCAGCGGCAGGCCTGGGACATGAACGTCAGCGGCGTGCCGGCCATGGTCATCAACGGCAAGTTCATGGTGCCGGGTGCGCAGGACCAGCAGACGTATGCCAACGTCCTGCGCAAGGTGGTGCAGAAGGAGCGCGAGCGGGCGGCGGCTGAGGGGTAGGAGACGCTGCGCAGGGCCAGGCTGGAGATTGTCCTCGCCGCACGGTACGGGCCTTCGAAGGCCCGACCCGAAGAAAGCGCACCATGACGAACCCTACTTCGCTGCAAGACCACTTCGCCCACTGCATCCAGGTGCTGGGAGGAGTGACGGCGGCGTCGCGTCGCCTCGGCATCGACGAGCGCGCTATCCGCCGCTTCGTCAACGGCGAGAAGCCGATCAGTTCGCGTCTGATGCGCGATACGGCAGAGGCCCTGCGCGCGCTTATTACGGAGGCGACGGATGCCGAGCAAGGCATCGCCAGCTCGCTGGAAGCAGCGGAAGACGATTGAAGCTGCCGCGGCGACGGCGGGCTTAAACCAGTCCCAGCTTGGCAAGCTCGCCAGCCAGCGAAGGCGGCAGCATGTCGGCGCTTTCTCCATCCGCAAGATCGCGCGGGGCGTCCGCATCCTCGAGGTAGCGCCATCCCTGGTGGGCGCGCTTGGGCTTGGGGTGAACGTCAATCAGCTTCGTCGTGATGACGATGTTCGTCCGTCCGTCCGGTGCTTCCTCGAAACCGATGATCGGGGAGCGCGCCACGAGCTGGTGCTTGAGTATCCAGAACAGCGACCCGCCGACCATCTCGGCATGGCGCTTGGGCAGGTAGCGGGTGGTGAGGCGAGCCTCGGCCCCGCGCGTCCGGAACCAGCCATGGACTTCGTCGAGCGACTGCGCCCCGTAGGCGACCTTGGTCATGTGTAGCGGCATCAGGTTCGAGATAGGCAGCCGCACGCCACTGTGCAAACCGGCCCTCAGTGCAGCGCGAAGACTTCTGCAAGGCCCAGGAAGAAGAAGAAGCCCAGTGTGTCGGTCATCGTCGTGACGAAAACCGTGGAAGTGACGGCCGGGTCGATCTTCAGCTTGTCCAGCCCCAACGGGATCAGCACGCCCGAAAGCCCTGCGTTGATCGAATTGAGGATCATCGCCAGCAGCAGCACGAACGACAGCATCCAGTCCTGATAGATTACCTGGCAGGTCATCGCCATCAGCAAGCCGAGGCCCCAGCCGTTGGCCGATGCGATCCACCATTCGCGCACGATCATGCGCCAGGTGTTGGAACTGGTCAGCTGGTTGGTGGCGAGCGCGCGCACGGTCACCGTCATCGTCTGCGTCGCGGCGTTGCCGCCCATGCCGGTAACGATCGGCATCAGCACGGCGAGCGTGACGAGCCGCGTGATCGTGGCTTCGAACAGTGCCACGACCGACGAGGCAAGGATCGCCGTGCCCAGATTGATGAACAGCCACCACATCCGGGTGCGGATGGTGCGTGGCAGCGGCTCGTTGATGTCGCCTTCGCCTGCGCCCGAAAGCAGCAGGGCGTCCTCGCCCGCTTCTTCCTGAATGATGTGGACCACGTCATCGACGGTGATCTGGCCGACCAGGCGGCCTGCGTCATCGACCACGGCGGCCGAAATCAGCGCGTACTTCTGAAAGCGCAGCGCGACTTCTTCCTGATCCATGGCAACCGGGATCAGGGTCTGGTCGCGCTTCATCACGTCGGCCAGCGGTACGCTGCGCGGCGCGCGCAGGATCCACGAAAGCATGCAGGTGCCGACCGGCCGATGCTTCGGATCGACGATGAACACTTCCCAGAATTCAGTCGCGAGATCGCGGCTTTCGCGCATGTAGTCGATCAGGTCGCCGACGGTCAGATGCTCGGGAACCGCGATGAAGTCGCGGCTCATCAGGCGGCCGGCGGATTCCTCGGGGAACGACAGCGCGCTTTCGATCGCGGCGCGGTCCTCGGGCTCCATCTCGGCGAGGACGGCCTGCTGGTCCTCCTCGTCGAGATCCTCGATCATGGCGACGGCGTCGTCCGTCTCCATCTGCTCGGCGAGTTCGGCGACTTCCTCTGGCTCGAGATCGTCGACAAGGTCCTCGCGGACCCAGTCGTTCATCTCGGCCATCACTTCCGAACCGAGCAGATCGTTGATCGCGCGGGCCAGCGGTGCGCGATATTCGCCGTCGATCAGCTCGAAAAGGTCGGCGATGTCGGCCGGATGGAGCGGCTCGACCAGGTTGTAGACCTGTTCCTGGTCATCCGCCTCGAGCGCGTCGGTTACCTTGCGGATGAACCGTGGCTTGAGCGTGTTGTCCTCTTCGTCGAGGCTTTCCGAATGGCGCGTTTCATCGACCGGCGGCGTATCCTCGCCATGGTCGGGCCCATGGTCGACGGTGCCGTCGGCAAGGAGAGTCTCGACCCGGTCTTCCTCGCGCTCCATCGAGGCGGGGATAGGCGATGGTCGGGCAAAAGCAACCGCCTTGGCCTGCCCGGCGTGACTTTGTTGGGGAAGCCCCTATATCGGCGTCAAACCGAAAGGATGTGTACACCATGGCGAATGAAAAACTGGTGCTGTCGCTCGATACCGGCGACGTCGTGATCAACCTGCGTCCCGATCTGGCCCCGGGCCACGTCGAACGGATCAAGGAGCTTGCGGGCGAAGGTTTCTACGATGGCGTCAAGTTCCATCGCGTGATCCCCGGCTTCATGGCGCAGGGCGGCTGCCCCAACGGCACCGGCATGGGCGGCTCGTCCAAGCCCGACCTGCAGGCCGAATTCAACGATGCACCCCATGTGCGTGGCGTATGCTCGATGGCGCGGACCAGCTATCCGCATTCGGCCAACAGCCAGTTCTTCATCTGCTTCGACGATGCCCGTTTCCTCGACAAGCAGTACACCGTCTGGGGTGAAGTCGAAAGCGGCATGGAGCACATCGACGCGCTGCCCAAGGGCGAGCCGCCGGCGAACCCGGGCGTGATTCGTAAGGCCAGCGTGGTCAGCTCCTGATCACAAGTAGCTGCTACGCTTGAAAAAGGGGGTGGGGAAATCCGCCCCCTTTTTTGCAGGTTCAGCGCGGAACCGACTGGCTGCCCAGTCTTTTCAAGCCGGGGCATGGACAGGGTTGCGACTTCGCGCGGCGAAGAACAGGCAGAGACATCTTCGAACGCGGATGCTGCATTCGCTGGCGATGCAGCCGTGGGCGAAGGTCGCATGGCCTACTGGCGCCCTGCTGCTGATCTCGCGCCATTCGTCAGCGGATACCACTTCTATGAAGTAGATCCTCCGCCCGCCCGGCACCATCTCGATGTTTTCCAGCCCGCCTGGTTCAGCCTGCGCATTCTTTTGACACCCCGTACGGATTGGCATGTCCGTGTCGGGAAAGGTCGCAAGGTGCGGGTGCCGGACCTGTCGCTATTTGGACCAAGCAGCGCCGTGACCTGGTCCCAAAGTACTGCGGGACAAGTGGTGGGCGCCGGGCTCACGCCGCTTGGCTGGTTGCGCCTTACACGCGTGCTTGCGGTCGATTGGGCGGACCGGGTGGGCGAGCCGGGTCCGATTTTCGGCCCCGGCCTCGGCCGGTTTGCCAGCGAAATCCGCCGTGTTCCTCCCGACGAGGCTCCCGCGCTGTTCGATGCGTTTCTCGCGCCTCTGCTGTCCCGCCCCCAGCGCAGTGAGGATCGGGTTGCGGCAATGACGAATGCCTTGCTCGATCCCTCGGTCCAGTCCGTTCACGAACTGGCCAAACGAGTGATGGCAACCGAACGGACGATCGAACGGCTTGCCAGCCGCGCGTTCGGATTTGCGCCCAAGTTCCTGCTGCGCCGCTCGCGCTTCCTGCGCTCGCTCCATGCGATCTTTGCAACAGGGCGCGGCGACGGTGCGCTGGCCATCGACCCGGGCTACACCGATTATTCGCATTTCGTGCGAGAGGCGCACGCCTTTCTTGGCATGGCACCAAGGCGTTTTCTTGCCATCGGCGCACCCATGCTGACTCGCTCGCTGATCTTGCGAAAGGCGCAGCTGGGGGCGCCGGCGCAAGCATTGCTCGATGGTCCTGCCAGGACGGCATCGGACATTATTCACCAAACAACTTCCTGAAACGCCGCGCAGGAACGCCTCAAGTCAGCCTTTCGCTGCTAACGCCGCACCCGTAACCTTGCGCATCCTCCCGCAGCCAGACTTAGCGCGTCCTTCACGCCGTTGCCGTCAAGGCTGCAACGTCCGGCAAGAACCTGCCGGTTTCTGGGGACTGCAATGGCGCTTTATACCGATCGATCGGCGGTCAGCCGCTATGCTTTGAGCGGCAACAAGTTCATCGACGGACTGTTGCCGGGCGCGGTGGGATCTCGCATCGCGTGGAGCACGATCGACGGCGGCGCGACCCAGGTTTCGTACAGCTTCCCGTGGGCCAACGGCGTGGCCAGCGCCTTTGCGCAGAACTATGGGCTCGGCGAAAATGTCGCCAGCGTCACAGGAGCGGTAAACGCTTCCCAGGCCGCACAGATCGCCAAGGCGTTCGATGCCTGGGCAAGCGTCGCCAAAGTTGCCTTCACCCAGGTGGCCGAAACTTCCTCCGGCACGGTCGGCGACATACGGATTGCCTTCACCTCGGCGGTGCCGAGCCAGTACTGGGGCTATGCGCTCGGCGTCTCCGACGGGATGAGCAACGCCCATGGCGACATCTGGATCGATGATTCCTACATCGGCCAGTCGTTCGCGGCCGGCACTTACAACTTCATGGCGATGATGCACGAAATCGGCCACGCACTCGGCCTGAAGCATCCGTTCGAAGGTACCAAGATCCCGTCCGGTTTCGACAACCGGCGCTTCACGATCATGTCCTATACCGATCCGGAAAACGTCTGGTGGCGCAACCCGGAGACCGGCGCGACGACTTACCTGATCAAGTCGCCGATGGTCTATGACATCCTCGCGATCCAGAAGATCTATGGCGCCAACACCAGCTGGCATACCGGTGACGATGTCTACTCCTTTTCTCCAACGGCCCCATCGTTCGAAGCGATCTGGGATGCGGGAGGTAACGACACGTTCAGCGTGGCGTCCTTCAGCAAGGGTTGCACGATCAATCTTGCGGCAGGCGCCTATTCCTCTCTCGCCTATGATTCCGTCACGCTCAGCCAGAACATCGGCATCGCCTTCAACTGCACAATCGAGAATGCGACCGGCGGATCGGGCGCGGATACGCTGATCGGCAACGACAGCGCCAACACCCTTGTTGGCGGGGCCGGCGCGGATACTTTGACCGGCAACGGCGGCAACGATCGGCTGGAAGGTGGCGCCGGCAATGATACGCTGGATGGCGGCGCTGGTGACGATGTCCTGGTCGGTGGGGACGGGGTCGACACCGCCACCTACGCCGCGTTCAGCGTCGCGCTCAAGGTTGCGCTCGACATCACTGGCCTTCAGGCGACGGGCGCCGGAAACGACAGCCTGTCGGGGATCGAGAACCTGATCGGCGGCAGCGGTGCCGACCTGCTCGTGGGCGATGCCGCAGCCAACCGGCTCGAAGGCGGCGCCGGTGCGGACCGCCTGGTCGGTGGAGCGGGCGCCGATGTCCTTATCGGTGGCGAAGGCAAGGACATCACCGTCGGCGGCGCTGGCGCCGACACATTCGTCTTCACCGCGCTCAAGGACCTAGCTGGCAAGGCCTTGGCCGCTGCCGACGAGATATTCGACTTCAGCAAGTCCGATGGCGACAAGATCGATCTTTCCGGGATCGATGCGGTGAAGTCGACCACCACGGTCAACGAGGCTTTCACCTGGATCGGTAGCGCAGCCTTCAGCAAGAAGGCGGGCGAGCTGTCCTACACCGTTTCACAAGGCGTCGGTCTGGTACTGGGAGACATCGACGGCAACGGCCAGGCTGACTTCGCCATCCGGATTGATGGCGCACCGGCACTCACAGCGAGCGATTTTGTGCTCTAGCCACGCAGCAGCAGGCGGCTTTCGGCAACCTCGATCACCGGGATTTCCCAAGGGTGCGCTGCCATCAGCGCATCGAGGGCGGTCTCGACGTCGGTTTCGGCCGCGCCTTCGCGGATCCAGGTGGTCAGCGTGACGGTGGGCGAGAACGTGGTTTCTGCGGCGTTGCCCAGCGTGGGTGAGGCGTCGGGCCCCGGAACGAAGGTTTCCCAGCCCAGCGTGATCTCGGCAACGCCGTGATAGAGCCCGAAGTCGCCCAGCGCGCTCTGTTCGCGGATGATCGCAAGCATCGCGGCAAGCGTCGGGTCGCTTTCAAGCGCGCCTGCTTCGCCCGCCAGCAGCGCGCGCAGCGTTGCCGCTTCCACCGGCACGTGGATCCGCACCGACCGCACGATGCGCGAACGGGTCACAGTCCTGCCTTCAGCATCCAGTCGTGGAACAGGCGCACCGGCCGCGATTGCAGCGCGCGCGGGCGGCAGACGAACCAGTAGGAATAGGGGCTGTCGACATTGATGTCATAGACCCGTGCCAGCCGGGGATCGTGGCTGCGCAGGTAGTGGTCATCGTGCATGATCGCGATGCCCAAGCCTTGCGCCGCAGCTTCCAGGATCAGCTGGCCGGAATCGAAATGGTCGATCGCGGCCGGCTCCAGATGCTCGATATGCAGGGCCCGCTTCCAGGCCTCGAAGCTCATCGGCAGGTCGTTGTGGATCAGGAATGTCTGCTTGGACAGCTTGCTGACGTCGGGCCGTTCGCCCAGCTCCTCGACCAACTGCTTCGAGGCGATGGCGTGGACCCGATTGTGGTCGAGCCTTACCGAATGCAGCGTCGCATCGGGGCCTTCCGACAGGATGATCGCAGCATCGATCGTGTCGCCCAGCTTGGTTTCGGCCACGTTCGAACTGTCGATGTCGATATGCAGCTGCGGATGCAGCTTGCGCAGCTCGCCCAGCCGCGGGAACAGGCGCTGGCTGCCGAACAGCGGCAGTACTCCCAGCCGCAGGCGCATGACCTTGCCGGTATCGACCAGTCGGTCGATGCGGTCTGTCATCTCGTCCATCAGCGGCGCCACCGCGTCGTAAAGTCCCTGACCTTCCTCGGTCAGCTTCAGCATCTGGTGCTTGCGCTCGAACAGCGGCTTGCCGACGAATTCCTCGAGCGCGGCCAGGCGGCGCGACAGTGCCGACGGGCTCAACGCGAGTTCGGCCGCGGCCGTCTTGGCAGACCCGGCGCGCACGACGCGGATGAATGCTTCCAGCGAACGCAGCGGGGGCAGGCGACGGATCATTCTTCCTCGGCCTCGGCGGGCTGCGGAGCGTGCAGGCGCAGGCGGGTCAGCCGGCGTTCGTCACCCTCGGTCACTTCGATGCGCCAGCCGCTGGCATGTTCGAGCACGCGGCCGACGGGCGGAACCTCACCGGCAAGAACGACGGCGAGGCCGCCCAGCGTATCGACATCTTCTTCAACTTCGGCAAGCCGCGGATCGACGATTTCCCCTACGTCATCGAGTTCGGCGCGCGCATCGGCGTCCCAGATGTCCGGCCCGATGCGGGTCAGCAGTTCCTGCGGCGCGTCGTCGTGTTCGTCCTCGATCTCGCCGACGATTTCCTCGACCAGGTCCTCGATCGTGATGATCCCGTCGGTGCCCGAATATTCGTCGATCACCACGGCCAGGTGCGTGCGGCTGGCGCGCATGTCCGCCAGCACGTCGATCGCCCCGCGCGCTTGCGGCACGAACAGCGGCTGGCGCATCAGGGCAAGCCAGTCCTCGGGCGGCGCCTTCTTTTCCAACGCAAGCGCGGCAAGGTGCGGGAACACGTCCTTGATGTGGATCATGCCGATCACTTCGTCGAGCGTGTCGCGGTAGACCGGCAGGCGGCTGTGGCCATGTTCGGCAAAGGCCGCGACCACGTCCTCGAAGCTGCATTCGGCGGAAATCGCGATGATCTCGCCGCGCGGGATCGCCACGTCGTCTGCGTCGTGTTCGCTGAAATGGAGCAGGTTCTTGAGCATCTGGCGTTCGAGCGGGACGAGATCGCCGTCACCGCCCTCGCTGTGCCCCGGCTCGTGCTCGTGTTCCTCGATCGCTTCCTCGATCTGCGCACGCAGCGACTGATCGTGGTCCGGACCCCGGAAGAAAGCCTTGATGACGCGCCATAGCGCGCCGCTACTATCTCCGTCTCCCGATCGGCTTTCGCCGGCGGAGGCGCTGCCTTCGGCCACTGGTACTTGTCCCCTGCTGGTCAATCTTCGACCGCATATGGGTCTGCAATGCCGATCAGCGCAAGCGCCTTCCGCTCCAGCTCTTCCATTTCCTCGGCTTCGGCCTCGCCCAGTTCGTGGTCGTGACCGGCAAGGTGGAGCAGCCCGTGGACAACGAGGTGGCTCGCATGAACCTCGATGGAAACGCCCTTTTCCGCCGCCTCCCGGGCGCAGACCCCTTGGGCAAGGATGAGATCGCCCAGCATGCCCGGCGCGCCTTCATTGCTTCCGGCCAGCAGGACTTCCTCGCGCGAAAGCATGGGAAAGGACAGCACGTTGGTCGGCTTGTCCTTGGCCCGCCATTGCTTGTTCAGCGCATGGACTTCGTCGTCATCGGCCAGCACCACGCTCACCAGCAGGTTTTCGTGTGCCAGTTCGGGGGCGACCCTGGCGGTCGCCTCTGCAGCGCTGGCGGCCAGGGCCTCCCAGTCGATCGCATCGCCCCAGACCGGGTCGATGTCCATTTCGAGAATGGGGGCGCTCAATCGTTGCTCCCTTCATAGGCTTCCACGATGCGCCCCACGATCGGGTGGCGCACGACGTCGGCGGTGGAAAAGCGCACCATGCCGATGCCTTCCACGCCCTGCAGCCGGCCCACCGCATCGGCAAGACCGCTGGCGTTGACGCCGCCGGGCAGGTCGGTCTGCTTGGGATCGCCGCAGATCACCATCCGGCTGTTCTGGCCAAAGCGGGTCAGGAACATCTTCATCTGCATCGGGGTGGTGTTCTGCGCCTCGTCGAGGATCACGAAGGCGTCTGCCAGCGTGCGCCCGCGCATGAACGCGATTGGCGCGATCTCGATCTCTCCCGATGCCAGACGCCTCTCGACCTGCTCGGGTGGCATGCAATCGTAGAGCGCATCGTAGAGCGGGCGGAGATAGGGATCGACCTTCTCCTTCATGTCGCCGGGCAGAAAGCCGAGCCGCTCGCCCGCCTCGACCGCCGGACGCGACAGGATCAGTCGCTGCACGCTGCCGGAAATAAGCTGCGCCACTGCCTGCGCCACGGCGAGGTAGGTCTTGCCCGTGCCCGCCGGGCCGAGCGCGAAGATCACGTCCTCCTTCACCAGCGCGCGCATGTATTCGATCTGCGTGGCGCTGCGCGGCACGATCGTCTTCTTGCGGGTGCGGATCATGATTGGCGGCGCGCCGTTGGGTGCGCCGGTGATGATCCCTTCGAGGGTGGGTTCGTTCGACATCATGATCAATGCCTCGACCGCGCCGGCATCCACCTCAAGCCCGCCCAGCAGCCGCTGGTGCATGCCCTTGAGGACCTCGCGCGCCCGGGCGACCGAATCGTCGGGCCCTTCGATCAGCACGCGGTTGCCCCGGGCGGAGATGTAGACGCCGAGCCGGTTCTCGATCTGGACGAGATTCTGGTCGAACTGGCCGAACAACGCTCCCAGTACGGTCTGTTCGTCGAATTCCACCTCGACACGCGCTCGCCGGTGCAGATCCGGACGATGCGGCTCCATGCCCGAGGAGCCATAGTCGCGATGCGCTTCCTGGGCGCGGGGGAATTTACGAGCCATATCGAGGGGAAGCGTGCTCCTTTCGCTTGGGTTCCTTGCAGAGATTAGGGGCCGATGTTGCGGGCGCAAGACAGGCCCGCCCGAAAAGGGTGGCACGCACGACGATTTGCACAGGCTTGTGGTGAATGCGCCTCAGGCGCCGGAAATTTCAGGCCGATCTTCAGGCCGTAACCGCAGCCAGAACCTTGCCCGCCAGGGAGTTTGGCCCCGCCTCGACCAGTTCCACGCGCACCAGGTCGCCGATCTGCGCCTCGCCCGTGAAATGCACCGATTGCAGCCACGGCGATTTGCCCAGCCATTGGCCTGCGTGCTTGCCGTGCCGTTCGACCAGGACATCGCAGGTGCGCCCGACGCTCGCCTTGTTGAACGCATGCTGGTCGCGGTTGAGAGCGTCCTGCAGGCGCTTGAGCCGCTCGTCCATTACGGCCGCGGGAACGTGGTCTTCCATCGTTGCCGCCGGCGTTCCGGGGCGCGCCGAATACTTGAAGCTGAACGCCTGGGCATAGCCGACCGCATCGACAAGCCGCAGCGTATCTTCGAATTCCTGTTGGGTTTCCCCGGGAAAACCCACGATGAAGTCACCGGACAGGGCAATATCGGGCCGCGCCGCACGCACCCGCTCAAGCACGCGCAAGTAGCTTTCGACGCTGTGGCTGCGGTTCATCGCCCTCAGCACTCTGTCGTTGCCGGCTTGTACCGGCAAATGCAGGAACGGCATCAGCTTCTCGATCTCGCCATGCGCGGCGATCAGGCCGTCGGTCATGTCGTTGGGATGGCTGGTGGTATAGCGGATGCGTGCCAGGTCAGGGTCGGCGGCAAGCGCGCGGATCAGGCCGTCGAGCCCAACGGCGCGGCCCTTGTCGTCCTCGCCCGTCCATGCATTCACGTTCTGGCCCAGCAGGGTGATCTCGCGCGCGCCGCCTGCCACCAGCAGCTTTGCCTCTTCGACAAGGTCGGCAAAGGGGCGGCTGATTTCGGCGCCGCGCGTATAGGGCACCACGCAATAAGTGCAGAACTTGTCGCAGCCTTCCTGCACGGTCAGGAACGCACTCGGCCCAGACCGGCGCCGCTTGGGCAGCGCGGCGAACTTGGCTTCGGCCGGCATGTCGGTTTCGGTCGCGCGCTTTCCCGCCGCAGCTTCCGCCACCATGTCGGGCAGGCGGTGGTAGGCCTGCGGGCCGACCACGACCTTCACCGACGGCGCACGCGCCATGATCTCCTCGCCCTCGGCCTGCGCCACGCACCCTGCGACCGCGATCAGCGGGCTCGTGCCATCGTCGCGCCGCAGCCGCCCGATGTCGGAATAGACCTTTTCGGTCGCCTTCTCGCGGATGTGGCATGTGTTGAGCACGACGAGATCGGCATCGTCGCGCGCGTCGGCTGCGGTCATGCCCTGCGCGGTCAACAACTCGGCCATGCGCTCGCCGTCATAGACGTTCATCTGGCAGCCGAAGCTCTTGACGTGAAACGTCTTGGGAGGAGTCGAAGTGGACATAAGCCGCGCCCCTTACGCGATTTCGCGAGGGGGGTGAAGGGCTAGCCCTCCGACGGCTCGGCGGGAGCGGCGGGGGCGGCGAAGCGCACTTGCGGCACATCGAGCGCAAAGGGGCGCAAGGGCTTGCCCAATGCGGCTTCCAGCGCCGGTACGATCTGCGCGCGTGCCTGCGCCGCGATCGCCTTGCGCCCCGGATGGTCGCGCGGGTGGAACGGTTCGAGATAGTGCACGTCGAGCCGGAAGCTCCCCTTGCGCGAAAGGACGCGCAGCGCGTTGGCGATCCCGCTTTCGTCTCCGATCCAGCCGATCCATTCGGCGACCGGGCCGTAGTCGAGCACGACCGGCTGGACCAGCACGCCCGGAGGCGGCGGTTCAAGCACGCGCAGCATGGCGGTCTTGAACGGCAGCAGCGACTGTCCGTCGGTGGTGGTGCCTTCCGGGAACACCGTCACCGACCAGTTGTCCGCCAGCGCTTCCTTCAGCCGGTTGATCTGGTCGGCCACGCCCATGCGATCCTCGCGCGATACGAAGACGGTGCGGTTGAGCTTGGACAGCCATCCAACCACCGGGGCGCGCTCCAGTTCGGCCTTGGCGACAAAGGCGGTGCCGCTGGCGCCGGCAAGGGCCAGGATGTCGACCCACGAAACGTGGTTGGAAATGAAGAATACGTCCCGACGCAGGTGCGTGCCGTGTGTGCGAACACGTGCACCGGCGATGCGAGCGGCCGTGCGCAGGAACAGCATCGGGATCGGCGATCCGTAATGCAGCGTGCGCCAGACATAGTGGAGCGGCACGCAGACCATCAGGGCCAGCACAAGGGCGAACGCGCGCAGGCCGATCCGGAGCTTGCCGGCCAGATCGATCGGCGCACCCCGGGGCGGGCCGATCGGGCGGTCAGCCTTCGCGGTCAAGCTTGACGCCGTAGAGTTCCATGCGGTGATCGACCAGCCGATAGCCGAGCTTTTCGGCAATCTGCCGCTGCAGCGCTTCGAGTTCGGGATCGACGAATTCGATAACCTTGCCGGTCTCGACGTCGATCAGGTGGTCGTGGTGCGCTTCGGGCGTTGCTTCATAGCGGGCACGCCCATCGCCGAAATCGTGGCGGTCGAGGATGCCGGCCTCTTCGAACAGGCGCACGGTGCGATATACCGTGGCGATCGAGATGCGCGGATCGACGGCCGAGGCACGCTCGTGCAGTTTCTCGACGTCGGGGTGGTCATTGCTCTCGGAAAGCACCTTGGCGATCACGCGGCGCTGGTCGGTGATCCGCAGGCCACGTTCCGCGCAGAGAGCTTCGATATCGATGGCCTGATGCACTTTGGGTCCGTCACTTAGAAAAATGGCCCGCCGATCATAGACCGGCAGGCCATTTCTTCAACCGGGCAACCTGACGATCCCGTGGAGATCAGGCCGCCGTCTTGGCGCGACCACGCTTGGGCGCGGGCTTACGGCCGAGGCCGATCTTCTTGGCGAGTTCGCGACGCTTCTCGGCGTAGGCCGGGGCGACCATCGGATAGTCGGCGGGCAGGTTCCAGCGCGCGCGATACTGTTCCGGAGTCATGTTGTAGCGCGTCGCAAGATGGCGCTTGAGCATCTTGAGCTTCTTGCCGTCTTCAAGGCAGACGATGTGATCGTTCTTCACCGAAGAGCGAACCGAAACTGCCGGTTCAGGCGCCGGTTCTGCCACCGGTTCGGTTGTGTTGATGCCGGCAAGTGCCGAATAGACGTTTGAAATCAACGTCGGAAGGTCTCCGACTGCAACGCTGTTGTTGCTGACGTGTGCGGCTACGATATCGGAAGTGAGGGTGATGAGCGTTTCGCGCATGTCGTGTTCAATTTCAGCCATGTTTTCGACCCTTATTCTCGTCCATTGCTGCGACGCAGCGAATGTCGGTTGCGATTCCTTATTACAGTTACGCCTTATAAAGAGTTGTGGCCAAGAAACAACTGTATTGACATGCCGGATTCGCAATAATGACCGAAAATTCATAAACGGCTGAAAAACAGGAAGAAATCACAGATCCAGGGCGTGACTGATCGCGTCGAGGGTGATCCCGGCGGGTGTCCGGTAGTAGTTTGGCCGTCGCCCCACCGCCCGAAATCCATGCGAACTGTAAAGAATTCCGGCAGGATTGCCGTCTCTCATCTCCAAAAACAGGCGCTTCATGCCAGTACTTCTTGCGGAGTCGATGAAGCGCGCAAGTAGCGCATGACCCAGGCCGCGACGGCGAAATGCCGGAGAAATGGCGAAAAGCAGCAGTTCCTCTTCGTCAAGAATACTGCGCGACAGGAAAAATCCCGCCACAGTATCCAATGTGCGAACGTTGGGCTGACCTTCGCTAGTAATCAGGCCGTAACGGGTGTTGGGCATGAGCAGCGCGTCGCTCACCTGCCGCCGGTTCCAGGCCTCGCCGAACTCCGGGGCGAAGGCCTGCTCCATCACTGCCATGATGCGATCGAGATCGTCCATCACGGCAAGCCTACCTCACGCCGCGCCGGGCAGCCGCGCATCGGGCGCGCGGCCATAGCGCGCGGCCACATCGGCCGACAGCGCATCGGCGCCAAGCAGGGGAAACGCGCGGGCGTCCGGCCAAAGCGCAAAGGCAGACAAAGCGCCACCGTCGCGACGCAGGGCCAATGCTTCGGCCTGGCTGCCAGCCAATATCTCGCCTCGCGACATTGTCGTCACGGCCTCGGGATCGGCTGAAACCAGATCGCCCAACGGCGCGCCGTTCGCGTCGAAGGCGCGGAAGAACCATTCGCCATGCCCGCCGGTCGTCACCACGTCGATCGGGCGACCGGGATGGGCGGCGCGGGCCATTGCGGCAATCAGGCCAAGGCTGTCGTAGCCTTCGACCGGCACGTTCCAGGCAAGGCCCAGCGCGCGGGCGGCGGCGAGGCCAACGCGGATGCCGGTGAAGCTGCCTGGCCCGATGTCCACGGCGATGCGATCGGCGCGGCCCTTGCCGGGGAGGGCGTCGATCAGCGGCACCAGCCGTTCGGCATGCCCGCGACCCAGCATCAGACATTCACCGGCAACAAGCCGGTCATCCTCGAACAGCGCGACCGAACAGGCTTCGGTCGCGCTGTCGATCACCAAGCGGCGCAAGCGCAGTTCCTTCTTCGGCTCAGGCTATGGTATTGAAGGTGGGGAAGTCGGGGCGGGGCGAACGCTCGAAGATCGTCGCCGGATCGCCATAGCCCAAAGTCGAAATGAAGTTCGACTTGATGCGGGGACTGTCGGCAAAGAACGCAGCGTCCACGCCGGCATTGTCGAAGCCCGACATCGGGCCGGTATCCAGCCCGATAGCGCGGGCCGCCATGATGAAGTAGGCCCCCTGCAGCGTCGAATTGCGCATCGCCGATACTTCGCGGAGCGCTTCGTTGCCTTCGAACCAGCTCTTTGCGTCGGCGTGCGGGAACAGCCAAGGCAATTGTTCGTGGAAATCGAGGTCCATGCCGATGATGACCGTTACCGGCGCCGTGCGGATCTTGTCCGGGTTCGTGCCGCCGGCCAGCGAAGCGAGCTTTTCCTTCGCCTCGTCCGACACGCACCAGACAAGGCGCGCTGGCATCTGGTTGGCCGATGTCGGCCCGAACTTCATCAGCTCCCAGATCTGATGCAACTGCTGTTCGCTGACCGGCTTGTCGAGATAGCCGTTATAGCTGCGCGCCGTGCGGAACAGCTGGTCGAGTGCGGCATCGGAAAGAGGCTGGGTCATCGGTCTGGCAGTTCCTCTGGCGTCAGGCCGCGCGCACTTCGTTCACTTCGGGAACGTAGTGCTTGAGCAGGCTCTCGATCCCGTTCTTGAGCGTGGCGGTCGACGATGGGCAGCCAGAGCAGGCGCCCTGCATCTGCAAGTAGACGATGCCTTCGCGAAATCCGCGATAGATGATGTCGCCACCATCGTTGGCAACCGCGGGGCGAACGCGCGTTTCGATCAGGTCCTTGATCTGTTCGACCACGTCGGCATCGGCCGGGTCATCGCCGAAATCCTCGTCCGCGGGCGGTACGGCAATGCCGCCAGCCGAACCGCCGACGAACAGCGGGGCCTGGCTGACGAAATGGTCGAGCAGAAGCGAGAGCACCTGCGGCTTGACGTCGGACCATTGTGCCCCCGGCGCGATCGTCACCGATACGAACTCGCGGCCATAGAACACGCCCGTCACGTCGCCGAGATCGAACAGCGCTTGCGCCAGCGGCGAAGCCTCGGCCTCCTCGGGGGATGTGAACTCGCGCGTTCCGGCGGCCATGACCTGCTCGCCCGGAAGGAACTTCAGGGTGGAGGGGTTGGGCGTGGTTTCGGTTTCGATGAACATGCTTCCGCATGTAGGCCGGGTGAGGGGAGGGTCAAGGCCCAAGCCGTGCCCAATTCCTTGATCATGCCGCAGGTGGCCAAGTTGTAATGTCGCCGCGTCGCCCGCTATAGCTGCGCATCACATGAACAGCACCCTCGCGCGCACCGCCGCATTCGCCACGCTCGTCGTCCTCGCACTCCCGGCTCAGTCAGCCACCGCGGCCACCGCGCCCGCTGCGGCGGCTGCCCCAACCGGTATCCTGCCGGTGCCGCTGATGCCCACCGTGGGCGCAGCGTTCCGCAGCTGCAGCGCGAAGACGGCCTCGGGCCTCGGGTACCAGGTGCTCAAGGCGGGCAATGGTCCCAAGCCGGCCAAGGATGACTTCGTGCTCGTCAACTACATCGGTTACCTTGCGGCGACCGGCGCCGTGTTCGACCAAAACGCCGGCGCACCGCTGCGGCTCGACGGAGTGATCCCGGGCTTTGCCGAAGGCGTTCAGACCATGGCGCGCGGTTCGACCTACCGCTTCTGCATCCCCGCCGCGCTGGGCTATGGCGCCAATGCCTCGGGCCCGATCCCGGCCAACGCCGATCTCGTGTTCCAGATCGAACTGATCGATTCCCGGACGCCTGCCGAAGTCGAGGCGATGCGCGCCGAAATGCAGAAGCAGCAGGGCGCACAGGAAGGCGCCGCACCGGCCGCGCCAGTGCCCGCGCCGAAGAACTGAAAGTCTCTGCGTGAAGCGAAGGGCTATTCACTGGCCCTTCACTTTGCGCGCCCCTATAGACACTGCGATGACATCGAATTCGGGCTCTTCGCAGCGCTTCGTCCGGTTTGCCGCGCTTCTGCTTGCCAGTGCGCTGGTGCTTCCCCAACCCACCGCGGCACGGCCGGCGCCGGCCAAGGCGGCTACCGGCAAGGTTGATCCGACCAACTGGCTCTACCAGGGCAGCGACGTGCCGCATGACAAGGAGTGGGTGTTCGGCATCCTGCCCAATGGCTTGCGTTATGCGGTGCGCAAGAACGGCGTGCCGCCGGGCCAGGTTTCGGTGCGCGTGCTGGTCGATGCGGGGTCGATGTACGAAACCGACGCCCAGCGCGGTTACGCCCACCTGATCGAACATCTCACCTTCCGCGATTCGAAGTATCTCAAGGCGGGGGAGGCCATCCCGACCTGGCAGAAGCTGGGTGCGACGTTCGGCAGCGACACCAATGCCGAAACCAGCGCGACGCAGACCGTCTACAAGCTCGACGTTCCTGAAGTCGATGCCAACAAGCTCGACGAAACGTTCAAGTTGCTGTCGGGCATGATCACCGCACCGATCTTCACGCCCGTGGGCGTCAAGACCGAAGTGCCGATCGTGCTCGCCGAAATGCGCGAGCGGACCGGTCCGCAAAGCCGCGTGATCGACGGCACGCGCGGCCTGTTCTTCACCGGGCAGCCGCTCGCCACCCGCTCGCCGATCGGCACGGTCGATACGCTCAACGCGGCCACGCCAGAGACCATCAAGGCCTTCCACGACAAGTGGTACCGCCCCGACAATACCGTCATCATCGTGGCGGGCGATGCCGAGCCGGCGCAGATGGTGGCGCAGATCACCAACTGGTTCGGCGGCTGGAAGAAGGTCGGCAAGAAGCCGCCCCAGCCCGATTTTGGCAAGCCGGTGCGGCCCGTCGGCGCCGATCCGGCCAATCCGGTGGGCGAAACCCGCGTCCTTGTCGAACCCGACCTGCCGCGCCTGTTCAACTATGCGATCCTGCGGCCCTGGACCCAGGTCGACGATACCATCGCCTACAACCAGGGGCTGATGATCGACCGCCTCGGCCTTGCGCTCATCAACCGCCGGCTCGAAGCCAAGGCGCGCGGCACGGCGAGCTTCCTTGCCGCCTCGGTCGAACAGCAGGATGTCAGCCGTTCCGCAGACACCACGCTGATCACCGTCACGCCGCTGGGCGATGACTGGAAGAGCGCCGTCCACGACGTGCGCGCCGTCATCGCCGATGCGCTGGCCACCCCGCCGAGCCCAGAGGAAATCGCGCGCGAAGTCGCCGAATTCGACGTGGCCTTCAAGGTGCCGGTCGAAACGCAGGAGACGCTTGCGGGCTCGAAGCTCGCCGATGACATCGCCAACGCGATCGACATCCGCGAAACCGTCGCCAATCCGGATACCGTCTACGATATCTTCCAGAAATCGAAGCCGCTGTTCACGCCCAAGGCGGTGTTCGAACATACCCGCGCACTGTTCCAGGGCGCCGTGATCCGTGGGGTGCTGATCACCCCCAAGGCGAGCGACGGCACCGAGGCCGACGTCAAGGCCGCGCTGACCGCGCCGGTCGATGCCGCGTCGGGCAGCCGTATCTCGGCCAACACGCTCAAGTTCTCGGACCTGCCGCCGATCGGCCAGCCGGGCACCGTGGCGTCAGCCGCCCCCGCAGGCCTGCTCGGCATCGAGCGGATCGAACTGTCCAACGGGGTCAAGGCGCTGCTCTGGCACAATGCGGCAGAGCCCGGTCGCATCATCCTGCGCGTCCGGTTCGGCGGGGGCTATGCCGCGATCGACCCCAAGGATGCGGTCTATGGCTCGATGGGCGAAATGGCGCTGATGGACAGCGGCTTTGGCAAGCTTGGCCGCGACGAGCTCGACCGGCTGGCCACCGGACGCAAGCTCAGCCTCGATTTCGACATCGACGATACCGACTTCGTGATGAGCGCCGACACCCGGCCTGCCGACCTTGCCGACCAGCTCTACCTGTTCGCCGGCAAGCTCGGCATGCCGCGCTGGGATGCCAATCCGATCCTGCGCGCCCGTGCCGCGGCCAAGCTCGGCTACGAGGCGACCAATGCCTCGCCGCAGTCCGTGCTCGCCCGCGATGCCGGCTGGCTGCTCAAGAACGGCGACCCGCGCTATGCCCAGCCGAACCCGGCCGAGCTGGACAAGGTCACGCCTGAGGGCTTCCGCCGCGTGTGGGAGCCGCTGCTCGCGCAAGGGCCGATCGAGGTCGACATGTTCGGCGATTTCAACCGCGACGAGGCGGTCGCCGCGCTGCAGAAGACCTTCGGCGCTCTGCCCAAGCGGTCCGACGCCGCGCCGCCCAGTTTGGCGCCGACGATCCCTGCGCACAACGTCGAGCCGCTGACGCTTACCCACCACGGCGATGCCAACACGGCCGCCGCCATGGTCGCCTGGCCGACCGGCGGTGGCCGCGGCGGCGTGCGCGAATCGCGCCAGCTCGAACTGCTCACGCAGATCTTCAACATCCGCCTGTTCGACGAAATGCGCGAGAAGATCGGTGCGAGCTACGCCCCGCAGGTCAACTCCGTCTGGCCGACCGACCTGCCCTCGGGCGGCTATATCGCCGCAACGGTCCAGCTGCGTCCGCAGGATCTGCCGGCGTTCTTCGCCGCCGCCGACAAGATCGCGGCCGACCTTTCGGCCAATCCGCCGACTGCGGACGAGATTGCCCGCGTGACGGAGCCGATGAAGCAGTTGATCACCCGCGCCAGCACGGGCAACGGCTTCTACATGTACCAGCTGCAGGGCGGCGCGCTGGAACCGGGCAAGTTCGACGATATCCGCTCGATCCTGTCTGACTACAGCACCACCACGCCTGAGCGGATGCAGGCCTTGGCCAGCCGTTACCTGGTGCGCGATCGTTCGTGGCACCTGCAGGTCGTGCCGCAGAAGAAGTGAAACGAAACGGATGCGTCGCGCCCCAAGCGACGCATCCGATTGCAGTGATCGCCAGCCTTCCTTTGCATTTGTGCCACGGCGCGCGTATGGCCGCGCGTCTTGAAAGGAAGGAACAGTGGCAAACAACTGGAATGCAAACAGCTGGCGTGGGGCTGAGGCGCGGCATCTGCCGAGCTACCCGGACGCGGACAAGCTTCACGCGGTCGAACAGACCCTGACGAGCTTTCCGCCGCTGGTGTTTGCGGGCGAAGCACGCGCGCTCAAGGCCGATCTGGCCCAGGTGGCGGCGGGCAAGGGTTTTCTGCTCCAGGGCGGGGACTGCGCCGAAAGCTTTGCCGAATTCCACCCCAACAACATCCGCGACACGTTCCGCGTGCTGCTGCAGATGGCGGTGGTGCTGACCTTCGCCAGCAAGCAGCCTGTGGTGAAGGTTGGCCGCATGGCCGGCCAGTTCGCCAAGCCGCGTTCGTCGCCAGTGGAAAAGATCGGCGATGTCGAGCTGCCGAGCTACCTGGGCGACAACATCAACGGCATCGAATTCTCCGCCGAATCCCGCATTCCGGATCCGGAGCGCATGCTGCGCGCCTATTCGCAGGCCGCCGCAACGCTCAATCTGCTGCGCGCGTTCTCGACCGGTGGCTATGCCAACCTGCGCCAGGTCCACCAGTGGACGCTGGAGCACATCGGCAAGAGCCCGTGGGCAACCAAGTTCAGCGAAATGGCCGACAAGATCGGCGAATCGCTCGATTTCATGGAAGCCTGCGGCATCGATCCGCAGACCGTGCCGCAATTGAAGGGCACCAGCTTCTACACCAGCCACGAAGCGCTGCTGCTGCCTTATGAAGAGGCGATGACGCGGCAGGATTCGCTGACCGGCGAATGGTACGACACCAGCGCGCACATGCTCTGGATCGGCGATCGCACCCGCTTCGAAGGATCGGCGCACGTCGAATACCTGCGCGGCGTGAACAACCCCATCGGCATGAAGTGCGGCCCCAGCCTCACGCCCGATGCGCTGCTCAAGATGCTCGATACGCTCAACCCCGCGCGTGAAGCCGGCCGGATCACCCTGATCAGCCGCTTCGGGCACGACAAGGTCGAAGCCGGGCTTGCTCCATTGGTGCGCGCAGTGAAGCGCGAAGGCCATCCGGTGGTGTGGAGCTGCGATCCGATGCACGGCAACGTGATCAAGGCGGACAACGGCTACAAGACGCGTCCGTTCGACCGCATCCTCGGCGAAGCGAAGGGCTTCTTCGCGGTGCACCGTGCAGAAGGCACCCATGCGGGCGGCATCCATATCGAGATGACCGGGCGCGACGTGACCGAATGCACCGGCGGCGCCGTCGCGATCACGCAGGAAGGTCTCGCCGATCGCTACCACACCCACTGCGACCCGCGCCTCAATGCGGCGCAGTCGATCGAGCTGGCATTCCTGCTTGCGGAAATGCTCAACCTCGAACGCAGCGAAAAGCGCGCCGAAGCGGCCTGATCGCGCGTTTCAGCTCATGGAAAACGGGGCGGTGCCGGGTATCGGCGCCGCCCTTTTCCGTTTCAGGCGGCGCCTGCGCGTTGCGCGAACGTCCACGCCGCCTGCGCCAGGGGATAGACCCGCTCGGAGTTTGCCTTGGCGTGCGCCGATGAAGCGGTGCCGTCGATCACCCGCTTCTTGATCCCCTGGACGATGCCGGTCAGGCGGAAGAAGTTGTAGGCAAGATACCAGTCGAGGTTTTCAAGGCCATCGCGGCCGGTCTTCTCGCAATAGCGCGCCACCACCTCATCCAGCTCGGGAATGCCGAGCGCCTTGCGGTCGAGGTCCTGCACGCCCGAACGTCCGGCGTTGTCGGTGAACCAGGCGATGCACAGGTAGGTGAAGTCCGCCAGGGGATCGCCCAGCGTCGACAGTTCCCAGTCGAGCACGGCCAGCACCCTGGGCGCGCTGGGCGCATAGATCATGTTATCGATGCGATAATCGCCGTGGACCACGCTGGTGCGGGTCTGTTCGGGCAGCGTGGCCGGCAGCCATTCGATCAGCCGCTCCATTTCGGGCATCGTCTCGGTTTCGGACAGGCGATACTGCTTGGTCCAGCGGTCCACCTGCCGCCCGAAGTAGTTGCCGGGCTTGCCGAAATCGGACAGGCCTGCCGCCTCGACATCGACATTGTGGAGCGCGGCCAGCGTATCGACCATCTCGATATAGGTCGCGTGGCGATCCCCGGGCGTGGCGCCCGGCATCGCGCCGTCCCAGATGGTGCGCCCCTCGATGCAGCCCATGACGTAGAACATCGAGCCGATCACGCTGTCGTCTGTGCACAGGCCATACTGCGGAGCGACTGGGAAGCCGGCGCGCGACAGGCCGGACTGAACCTTGAATTCCCGGTCCACCGCGTGCGCCGATGGCAGCAGCTTGCCGAACGGCTTGCGCCGCAGGACATAAGCGCGGCCGGGTGTCTCGATGCGATAGGTCGGGTTCGATTGCCCGCCCTTGAACTTTCGCACCGAGATCCTCCCGGCAAAGCCCGCGACATTGTCCTCGAACCAGCGGGTGAGGGCAGCCTCGTCCAGCCGGTCCGCGCCTTCTGGTTCCACCGTGCCGGTGAAGGCGGCCTGTGCGTCGATCTGGCTCACCGTCTGGTCCTTCGCTTGCGCTTACTGGTCGAAGACGATGACGCTGCGCGCCGTGTGGCCCGCCTTCATCTTCTCGAAACCTTCGTTGATGCCCGAAAGCGGGATCCGCTCGGCGATGATCGTGTCGAGATCGAGCAGCCCGCGCATGTAGAAATCGACCAGACGCGGCAGATCGACCGGGAAGCGGTTCGCGCCCATGATCGCGCCCTGCAGCTTCTTGCCCGAGAGCAGGTCCATCGCGGCAAGGCCGACCTTTTCGTTGAGCGGCATCATGCCCAGGATCGTCGCGGTGCCGCCACGGCGCAGCGTGGCGACGGCAAGATTGGCCGACGCCGGGCGCCCGACCGCCTCGATCGCGTGGTCGACCCCGCCCTTGGTCAGCTCGACGATCTGCTTGGCGGCATCGGGGTCCATCGCGTCGATCACGTCGGTCGCACCGAGCTTCTTGGCCAGTTCGCGCTTCTCCGGCATGGGGTCTGCCGCGATGATCCGCCCGGCGCCCGCGATCCGCGCCGCATTGATCGTGGCGAGGCCGACGCCGCCGCAGCCTACCACGGCAACCGTTTCGCCCGGCGTCACCTTGCAAGCGTTGAACACCGCGCCCGCGCCTGTCGTCACCGCGCAGCCGATCACCGCCGCGCGATCGAGCGGCATGTCGGGGTTGATCGCCACGCAGGCATGTTCGTGGACCAGCATCATCTCGGCAAAGGCCGAAAGGTTGAGCATCTGGTTGACCGTGCTGCCGTCCGAGCTGCGGGTAAGGCGCGGCGCATCGCCAGCCGCACGGCGGGTATCCCCGCCCAGGCACAGCGCCATCCGCCCGGTGACGCAGAATTCGCAGTGCCCGCAATAGGCCGAAAGGCAGGTAACGACCGCGTCACCCACCTTGACCGTGCGCACTTCGCTGCCGACCGCCTCGACGATACCGGCGGCCTCATGCCCCGGCACCGCAGGCATCGCGTGGGGATAGGTGCCTTCGATGAAGTGCAGGTCCGAATGGCACAGGCCGCAGGCGGCGGTGCGGATCAGCACCTCGTGCGGGCCGGGCTTCGACACGGTCAGGTCGTCGATGACCAGCGGCTGGCCGGCTTTTTCGAGGATGGCGGCTTTCATCGCGTTTCTCCTTTGCGGCCGCAGGCTTCACCGGCGGCGGTATTCCAAATCGTGCTCGGCTAATCCGGGCTTGAGACCTGTTGGTTATCCCTGGGCCGGCGCGGCGTTCGCCATCGCTTCCAGCTGCTGGAACAGCCCCGGCGTGCTTTCGTCCCACGAATGGCGCGGCCCGATGGTCAGGCCCCCGTCGACGATCAGCGATGTGCCGTTGACGAAGCCCGCCGCTTCGCTCGCCAGGAACATCACCGCCTCGGCGATGTCGTCGCCCTGGCCGCCGCGCGCCACCGGCTGTGCCTGTGCCGAAATGCCGGCGATCACCGCCTTGGCCTGCGCCTCGACCTCTTCGGGCAGCCCGATCGCGCGGGTGAAGATATTGGTGTTGATGAAGCCCGGCTGCACCGCGTTCACCCGGATCTGGTGGCGGGCAAGGTCCGCCGCGCTGGTTTTGGTCAGGTGCAGCACGCCGGCCTTGGCCACGGCATAGGCATTGGGCGAATAGCCCGGCCCGATCGCCGCCACGCTCGACGTGTTGACGATCGAGGCGCCCTTGCGGCCCTTCATGTGCGGCACGGCATAGCGGATGCCGAACGCCACGGAGCGCAGCAGCAGGTCCATCGTCCGATCCCAGCCTTCGGGCTCGATCTCGTCGATGGGGGCGCGATCGCCGCCGGCGCCGGCGTTGTTGAACACCGTGTCGATCCCGCCGGTCTCGGCCGCGGCGCGGTCCATCAGCGCCTTGATATCCTCGGTGCTGGTCACGTCGCAGCGCACGCAGGTGACCTGCCCGTTGGAGGCGGCGGCGGTTTCGGAAAGGCCCTTTTCGTCGATGTCGGCGGCATAGACCAGCGCGCCTTCGCCAGCGAACTTGATCGCCGTGGCGCGGCCGATTCCCGAGGCTGCCCCGGTGATCACCACCGTCTTTCCGGCAAAGCGCATGTTCCTCTCCATCGTTATGTGTTTTGCCGCCAGCTTAGGCCCGTAACGAGCATCGTCAATGGCTTCGCACTTTACGCTACGGCATGCACGGCTACCCGCAAATGGCGGAAATCTGCGCTTGCCAGCGGGGTCCGACTCGCCTTAATTTGTCGATTAAGAGAGGAGTCTATCGATGTCTGACCTGGAAGCCTTCCGGCAGGAAATCCGCGCCTGGCTGGAGGAGAACTGCCCGCCCGAAATGCGCGAGCCGGTGCGCGACGATGACGACGCCTGCTGGGGCGGTCGCAACTTCAAGTTCAAGAACGAGGCGCAGAAGGTCTGGCTCGAACGCTGCGTCGCGAAGGGCTACACCGTGCCCGATTGGCCCAAGGCCTATGGCGGCGCCGGGATGACTCCGGCCGAGGCGAAGATCTGGCGCGAAGAGATGGTCCGCATCAACGCGCGGCCCCCGCTGTCGAGCTTCGGTATCTGGATGCTCGGCCCCGCGCTGCTCAAGTTCGGCACCGAAGAACAGAAGGTCCACTACCTCGGCCAGATAGCGCGCGGCGAAATCCGCTGGTGCCAGGGCTATTCCGAACCCGGCTCGGGCTCGGACCTCGTCTCCTTGCAGACCTATGGCGAGGACAAGGGCGATCACTGGGTGGTCAACGGCCAGAAGATCTGGACGTCCTATGCCAACAAGGCCGACTGGATCTTCTGTCTTGTCCGCACCGACAAGACCAACAAGTACCAGGGCATCAGCTTCCTGCTGTTCGACATGACCAGCCCCGGCGTCACCACCAAGCCGATCAAGCTGATCTCCGGCAGCTCGCCGTTCTGCGAAACCTTCTTTGACAACGTGAAGGTGCCCAAGGACCAGATCGTCGGCCAGCTCAACCGCGGCTGGGACGTTGCCAAGTATCTGCTGGGCCACGAACGCGAGATGATTTCGGCCACCGGCGGCGCAGACCGCGCCGGCTCGCTCGGTGCGACGCTCGCCCGCAATGGTGTGCTCGAAGATCCCGTGCTGCGCGCGCAGGTCGCCCTGTTCGACGTCGATGCGCTCGCGTTTACCGCGATGAGCGAGAAGTTCATGGACGAGGTCAAGGTCGGCAAGGGCCACCCTGCGTTCCCGAACATGATGAAGTACGCCGGGACCGAACTGAACAAGTCGCGCCACGAACTGCTCATGTCGGCGGGTGGCAGCACCGCGCTCGAATGGGAGAGCGAGGAGACCGAGGGCGGCGCCCTGCCGCGCGCCTGGCTGCGCACAAAGGCCAACTCGATCGAGGGCGGCACAAGCGAGGTCATGCTCAACGTCGTCTCGAAGCGCATCCTCGAACTGCCGGGCGCGTAAAGCACCCGCAGGCGGCCCACTTCCGTGGTCCTGAGCCTGTCGAACCACTGCCCTTGTTCTTCGCGCACGACCGTTGAAGACAATGTCAGCCCTTCGACAGGCTCAGGACGATCGGGTTGGGCCATCTAACGAATTTTCTCAGCGGGTATGGCCTTCGCGCCTCGCCCGCACCGGGACGGGAGATCCCCAATGCCTTTGTACCTGAACGAAGATCAGGCGATGCTCGCCGATACCGTCACCGGCTTCCTGGCCGATGAAGGTTCGATCAAGAAGCAGCTGCGCCACTTCCGCGATATCAACTGCCAGGATGGCTTCGGCCATGCGCTGTGGAAGCAGTTCGCCGAAATGGGCCTCACCGGAATGCTCGCGGCCGAAGCCGATGGCGGGCTTGGCATGGGCCACGTCGAAGCCGGCGTGGTGCTCAAGGAAATCGGCCGCAACCTCACGCCGTCGCCGTTCCTCACCACCTCGGTAATGGGCGTTACCGCGCTGTCCGAAGCCTCGGCCGATCTCAAGGGCCGTTATCTTCCGGGCGTGATCGCGGGCGATGCCGTCCTTGCCATCGCCATCGACGAAGGTGCCAAGCACCGGCCCGAACGCATCGCTGCCCGCGCCGAACGGTCGGGCAACGGCTTCCGCCTTTCCGGCAAGAAGGACTTCGTCGTCCAGGGCGCTTCGGCCGATGCGATCATCGTCGCCGCGCGCACGTCGGGCAGCGACAGCGATGCCGATGGCATCACGCTGTTCGCGGTGCCCAAGGATGCGGCCGGCGTCGGCCACAACTCGGTCCGCCTGGTCGACAGCGCCATGGCCAGCCACGTCACCTTCGATAACGTCGAACTCGATGGCAGCGCCGTGATCGGCGAAGTCGATGGCGGCCGTGCCCTGCTCAATAAGGTGCTTTCCGCCGGCCGCCTCGGTGCCGCCGCCGAACAGACCGGTGTCGCGTCGGGTGCCTTCGACATCACGACCAACTACCTGAAGACGCGCAAGCAGTTCGGCCAGCTGATCGGCGAATTCCAGGCGCTGCAGCACCGCGCCGCGCATCTCTATTCCGAGATCGAGATCGCGGATGCCACGGTGATGAAGGCGCAGCAGCTGCTCGATGCGGGCTCGGAAAAGGCCGAGCTCATGGTCGCGGTGGCCAAGGCCAAGGCGGGCAAGGCGTCCAGCCTTGCCGTGCGCGAAGGCGTGCAGATGCACGGCGGCGTCGGCATGACCGACGAATTCGACATCGGCCTGTACATGAAGCGCGACCGCGCGCTCGCCGAATTCCTCGGCGATCAGTACTACCACGCGCAGAAGGTCGCCGAACTGAGCGGCTACTGAGCGTGACGTTTCACTGAACAATCGGGGCGGATCGGCCAACCAGCCGGTCCGCCCTTTTTCGTCCCGCCACGGGTGCGGGGCAGGGGAGAAAATGCCATGGATTTTGCCAAGCTGTTCAGCCTCGAAGGCCGTGTCGCCGTCGTCACCGGCGGATCGCGCGGGATCGGCGAAATGATTGCCGAAGGCTTCATCGCGGCGGGCTGCGAACGCGTCTACGTCACCGCGCGCAAGGTCGAAGTGGTGCAGGAAACCGCCGCGCGCCTCGGGCCCAAGTGCATCGCGCTGCCGGGCGACATCTCGACCACGGCGGGGATCGAGGCGCTGGCCGAGGACCTGCGCGCGCGGGAAAGCAGGATCGACATCCTGGTCAACAATGCCGGCGCTGCCTGGGGTGCCGAATTCACCGAGTTCCCCGAAGCCGGCTGGGACAAGGTGATGAACCTCAACGTCAAGACGCCGTTCTTCCTGACACAGAAGCTGCACGATCTGCTCAAGGCCGCCGCCACCGACCACCCGGCCAAGGTCATCAACATCGCCTCGATCGATGGGCTGCGCCCCAATCCGTGGGAAACCTACTCCTACCAGGCCTCCAAGTCCGCGCTGATCCACCTCACGCGTCGCATGGCCGCGCGCCTGATCAAGGACAACATCGTCGCCAGCTGCATCTGCCCGGGCGCCTTCCCCTCGGAAATGAACAAGGCCGCCGCGCGCAATCCCGATGCCTCGGCCAAGGGCATTCCGTCGCGGCGCGTCGGCACGATCGAGGACATGGCGGGCGGCGCAATCTACCTCGCCAGCCGGGCAGGGGATTATGTCGTCGGCACGCCGCTGCCGATCGACGGCGGCATCGTCAACGGCTGGGTGCCGCAGGACGCGGTCGATCCCTCGGGACATTGAGCACGATGGGCCGCGCCGTCCGCATCCTCGCCTCGGGTCTTCACTTCGGTGAAGGCCCGCGCTGGCATCAGGGCCGCCTGTGGTTCAGCGATTTCTACAAGCATTCCATCTGCTCGGTCGGCCTGGATGGCGATCTGCGGGTGGAGCTCGAAATCGACGACCACCCCTCGGGCCTTGGCTGGATGCCTGATGGCTCGCTGCTGTTCGTGTCGATGCAGAAGCAGCAGGTGTGGCGGCGCTGGCCCGACGGGCGTCTGGCGCTTCACGCCGATCTTGCCGGCATCTCTGTGTTCCGCAGCAATGACATGGTCGTCGCCGCAGACGGGCGGGCATGGGTCGGCAACTTCGGCTTCGATCTTGATCGCACCGCGCGCGAACAGGGATTGCAGACGATCTTCGCCGATCCCCCGCTGGCCAGCCTTGCCGCAATCGCGCCCGACGGCACGGTCTCGTGCGCGGCAGAAGGCTTCGCCTTTCCCAACGGCATGGTCATCACCCCCGATGGCCGCACGCTGATCGTTGCCGAAACCTTCGGCATGCGGCTGACCGCCTTCGACATCGCCGCCGATGGCAGCCTGTCGAACCGTCGCCTCTGGGCCGATACCGCGCCCCGTCTGCCCGATGGCATCGCGCTCGATGCATCCGGCGCGATCTGGATCGCCAACCCTGGCGCGGCCGAATGCGCCCGGATCGCGCAAGGCGGCGAAGTGCTCGAAACCGTCGGCGTGGAAGGCACCAACGTCTATGCCTGCATGCTCGGCGGCCCCGAAGGGCGCCACCTGTTCATGCTCTGCGGCCCGCACAGCGATGCGCAAAAGGCAGCCGCTGCTCCGCTCGGCGATATCCGCGTGGTCGAAGTGGACGTCGCGCGGGCAGGGCTTCCGTGAAGGTTCGGGTCTAGCTTCGCGTCAGTTCGCGCACGAAGTCGATCAGACCTGTCTGGCGGGTGCGGCGCATGCGCTCGGCCTCCAGGATCTGCTGCACCTTGGCGAAGCAGGTCTCCACGTCGTCGTTGACCACGACGTAGTCATAGCCGTCCCAGTGGCTGATTTCCGCCTGTGCCCGCGCCATCCGCGCCGCGATCACTTCGGCGCTGTCGGTGCCGCGCCCCACAAGGCGGCGGTTCAGCTCGGCCAGGCTTGGCGGCAGGATGAACACGCGCACCACGTCGGCCTGCGCCTTCTGGTAAAGCTGCTGCGTGCCCTGCCAGTCGATGTCGAACAGCACGTCCTGTCCGGCCTTCAGCTGGGTGCGGATATGCGCCTTCGGCGTGCCGTAGCTCTTCCCGAAGACGTGCGCCCACTCGTAGAATTCGTTGGCCTCGACCATCCGGTCGAATTCGTCCTGGCTGACGAAGTGGTAGTCCTTCCCATCGACTTCGCCCGGCCGCATCGGCCGCGTCGTGGCCGAAACCGACATCGCGATGTCCGGCACTTCGGCCAGCAGGCGCCGCGCGATCGTCGTCTTGCCCGCGCCCGACGGCGAAGACAGGATGAACATCAGTCCGCGCCGGTGCAGCGCATCGGACGGGCGGGAAAGGTCGGCAGCGGGGGATGAGGACGCGTCGTGGGCCATGCGCGCTCATGCCGCAGGCGCCCGCTGCCGGTCAAGCCGTGGCAGTCCTCGAATTGGAGTTCAGGCCTTCTTGCCCCGCTTGGCCTGTTCGTCGACCTGCTCGGTGCCTTTGGCCTTCTGCGCGGCGGCGTGGCGCCGGTCATAGAGTGTCTTGGCAAGCAGCCCGCCGCCCACCACGATCGCGCCCGGCACCGAACGCGTCGCCACGCGGGCAAGCGCGGTGCCCACCAGCGTTTGTGTCAGGCCGCGACCCTTGATGATCTTCTTCGCCTTGCGCGTGCCGAACTTCTGGCCCAGCAGCCCCGTTTCCACCCCGCGCCGCAGCAGCGCGCCACCGGCGCGCAGGGCGATGTCGGCCAGGATCACCGTGGTCATCGGATTGGGGATGGGCTCGTCGGCCAGCTTTTCGGACACCTTGCCCGATGCCTTGCCCGCGGCGTCGGCCGAAGCCTTGCGCACCTTGCCCACGCGCGCCTTCGCGCTTTTCACACCCTTGCTGAACAGTCCCATCTGCCGACCCCGATCGATAAGGCCCGCGTGTGCCGGGGGCCGTTACTTGCGCTTGCCGAAGTCCACCGACACGACGTTGGACCCGTCCTCGGTGCGCTCAACGGGCTTGCCGCCGCCGCGTTCCCCTTCGCCCGGCTCGCCATCGCCGTCGTTGCCGGCGTCTTCGTACTCCTCGGGGTCCATGTCGGCCGCAGCCTGGAACTGCAGGCCGAAGTCGACCGCCGGATCGACGAAGGCGGTGATCGCGCTGAACGGGATCACCAGCGTGGAGGGGATCTGGTTGAAGCTCAGCCCCACGCTGAACTGGTCTTCTTCGACCTTCAGGTCCCAGAACTTGTTCTGCAGGACGATGGTCATCTCGTCGGGGAAGCGCTCCTTCAGCCGCGTCGGGATCGAAACGCCCGGGGCGCCGGTCTTGAAGGTGATGTAGAAGTGGTGGTTGCCGGGCAGGTGCCCGCCGGTGGATTCGACCTGTCCCAGCACGCGGCCGACAACGGCGCGCAGGGCCTCCTGCACGATTTCGTCGTAAGGGATCAGGCTGTCGGGGCTATCGCTCATGGAAATTACCCTTCGCCTCACAGCGGCTTGTGGTCAAGGGGCGACGCGGCGCCGAACCGACGAAGCGCGCGAATGACGGCGCAATTGATGTCTCGATTGATTCTGGCACTCGCAAGCCTATAGGCGCTGTCTCATGCGCACCGGATCGATCAAGCGTAGGACCGAGGAGACCGACATCGACGTGTCGGTCAATCTCGATGGCACCGGCACCTATCAGGTGGAAACGGGGATCGGCTTCCTCGATCACATGATCGAACAGTTCAGCCGCCATTCGCTGATCGACATCACTTGCAAGGTGAAGGGCGATCTCCACGTCGATCAGCACCACACCACCGAGGACAGCGCGATCGCGCTGGGCCAGGCGATTGCGCAGGCGCTGGGCGACAAGAAGGGCATCACCCGCTACGGCCACACCTACTCGCCGATGGACGAGGCGTTGAGCCGCGTCGCGCTCGATATCTCGGGCCGTCCCGTGCTGGTGTGGAAGGCCGCGTTCACGCAGCCCCGCCTGGGCGAGATGGACACCGAGCTGTTCGAGCACTGGTTCCAGTCGATCAGCCAGGCCGCCGGGATCACGCTGCACATCGAAAGCCTTTACGGCAGCAACAACCACCACATCATCGAAGGCATCTACAAGGGCTTCGCCCGCGCGATGCGCGCAGCGATCACCATCGATCCGCGCAAAGCCGATGCCGTGCCGTCCACCAAGGGCATTCTCGGTGGCTGAGGTCATCGCGCTGATCGATTACGGCGCGGGCAACCTCCATTCGGTGCACAACGCGCTGAAGGCGGCGGGCGGCGAAGGCATCCGCATCACCGCCGATCCCGATGTCGTGCGCGCGGCCGACCGCATCGTCCTGCCCGGCGTCGGCGCGTTCGGTGCCTGCGCCGGGGCCCTGCGCGCCATTCCCGGCATGGTCGAGGCGATGGCCGAACGCGTCCACGTCGGCGCGGCGCCCTTCCTCGGCATCTGCGTCGGCATGCAGCTTCTGGCAACGCGCGGGATCGAGTTCGGCTCGACCGACGGGCTCGACTGGATCCCCGGCGAAGTCCGCCAGATCGAGCGCACCGATCCTGCAATCAAGGTGCCGCACATGGGCTGGAACGATGTCGAGCCGGGCCACCACCACAGCCTGATCGAACCGGGCGAGGCCTACTTCCTCCACTCGTTCCACTTCGCCCCGTACGACGGCCACCACGTCGCGGCGATGACCGACCATGGCGGCGGGCTTGTCGCGGCGGTTGCGCGCGACACCATCCTCGGCGTGCAGTTCCACCCGGAAAAGAGCCAAGACTACGGGCTCGCGCTGCTCGCGCGGTTCCTCGACTGGAAGCCCTGATCCGTCGCAGGACCGGGAACGGTTGAGCCGGTTCGGACCTTGCTAGGGGGACACCTCAGGAGGGCCGCTTGCCGAATTACCCTTACGACCAGCTCGTTCTTACCCCCCACGTCGTCGATCTGTCGCGCTCGCCGCTCGCGGGGCACTTCGATGCCGAAACCTATGTGCTGGGTGCGTTCAATCCCGGCATGACCGTGCTGCCCAACGGCAACATCCTGCTCATGGTCCGCGTGGCCGAGGCGCTGCGAAATCCCGTGCGCGATGGCAAGGTCCACGCGATCCGCTGGGAGCGGGGCGCCTACGTGCTCGATGCCTGGCCGCTCGAACTGGCTGACACCGCCGATCCGCGCAAGTTCATGCTCCACGGCGGCGGGTGGAAGGTCATGGCGTTGACCTCGCTGTCCTGGCTGCTTCCGGTCGAAATGACTCCCGACGGGCTGGAAATGGTCGCCATCCACTATGACAAGGCGATCGCCCCGCAAGGGTCGTACCAGTGCTACGGTATCGAGGATGCGCGCATTTCGCGCATCGAAAACCGCTACTGGATGACCACCTGCTCGGTCAGTCCCGAACGCCATTCGACCACGCTCTACACCTCCGACAACGGGCTCGACTGGGACTTCCAAGGCATCGTGCTCGATCACCAGAACAAGGACATGCTGCTGTTCGAAGGGCTGGTGGACGGCAAGTACTGGGCGCAGACCCGGCCGCTGGGCGATCTCTACTTCGCCTATCCGCCGGGCAGCGAATGGCGTCCCGGCCCCTCGATCAACCTCGCGACCTCGCCCGACGGCCTGCACTGGAAGCCGCACATCGAACCGCACATCCGCCCGCATGCCGGCACCGTTGCCACGGCGCGCATGGGCGGCGGCGCCCCGCCGATCCTCACCGAAATCGGTGGCAAGCGCGGCTGGCTCTCGCTGTGGCACGGGGTCGAGCCGAAGGAAATCGTCGGCATCTATCGCACCTACTGGACCCTGCTCGACGAAGCCGACCCCACCCGCGCGCTCGCCACCAGCCACACGCCGCTGCTCGAACCCGATGCCGAACTCACCCGCCCGCTGGAGGACATGCTCTACTTGCGCGACGTGGTGTTCACCACCGGCGTCATCGATGCGGGCGACCGCTTCATCATCGCCTCGGGCGAAGCCGACCTTGCCTGCCGGGTCACGCACGTACCCAAGGAAGCGTTCAGCGAATAAAAGAACCGTGCTTCGACAGGCTAGGCACAGACGGCGATGGAACTGAACGCCACCAAGGCCACCCGCCCTGAGCCTGTCGAAGGGCTGTTCTTACTTCCGGCGACCCTGACGCATCGTACGTCGTTCCCTGTTCCCGTACGGCAAAACCGGTGCTAGGCGCGGCCCCCATGATCGTCTTTCCAGCCATCGACCTCAAGGGCGGCCAGGTTGTCCGCCTTGCCGAAGGGGACATGGATCGCGCCACCGTCTATGGTGACGATCCAGCGCACCAAGCCACGCTGTTCGCCGCTGCGGGCAGCCAGTACCTGCACGTCGTCGATCTCGATGGCTCGTTCGCCGGTCGCGCCGAAAACCGTGAGGCGGTCGAAGGCATTCTCAAGTCGTTCGGCGGCCACGTGCAGCTGGGCGGCGGCATCCGCACGCGCGAAGCGGTCGAAGGCTGGTTCGATCTCGGCGTCAGCCGCGTCGTGATGGGCACCGCCGCGTTGAAAGACCCCGAGTTCGTCAAGGACATGGCCAAGGCGTTCCCCGGCGGCATCGTCGTCGCGGTCGACGCGCGCGATGGCATGGTTGCGACGCAAGGCTGGGCCGATGTGTCCGACGTCGAAGTCGTCGACCTTGCCCGCCGTTTCGAAGACGCGGGCGTCGCCAGCCTGCTGTTCACCGACATCGGCCGCGATGGCCTGCTCAAGGGCGTGAACATCGACGCCACCGTCGATCTCGCCCGCCGCGTCGATATTCCGGTGATCGCCAGCGGCGGGGTGAAGGGCATCGACGATATCCGCATGCTCAAGATCCACGAAGCCGACGGCATCGAAGGCGTCATCACCGGCCGCGCCCTGTTCGAAGGCCGGCTCGACCTCGCCGCCGCCATCGCGATGGCCGAGGCGGCGTAACGTTTTGCTCTCTCCCCTGAAGGAGAGAGGGCTTTGTCGGAGAACGTCATGACCGTCCGCGTCCGCGTCATTCCCTGCCTCGACGTTCGCGATGGCCGCGTGGTCAAGGGCGTCAACTTCGTCGATCTGCGCGATGCGGGCGATCCGGTCGAACAGGCGCGCGCCTATGACAAGGCGGGCGCGGACGAACTCTGCTTCCTCGACATTTCGGCCAGTCACGAAGGGCGCGGCACGCTGCTCGATGTCGTCGCGCGCACCGCCGAAGTCTGCTTCATGCCGCTGACCGTGGGCGGCGGCGTCCGGTCGGCGGAGGATGCGCGCGCGCTGCTGCTGGCGGGTGCCGACAAGGTGGCGGTCAATTCCGCCGCCGTCGCCCGGCCCGAACTGGTGCGCGACATTGCCGAACGCTTCGGCGCGCAATGTGTCGTCGGCTCGGTCGATGCGCGCCGGGTCGCGCCGGGCAAGTGGGAGATATTCACTCACGGCGGCCGCAAGCCCACCGGGATCGACGCGCTCGCCCATGCCGAAAACCTCGCCAAGCTGGGCGCGGGCGAATTGCTCGTCACCTCGATGGACGGCGATGGCACCAAGGCGGGGTACGATCTCGACCTCACCCGCGCGATTGCCGATGCCGTGCCCGTGCCGGTGATTGCCAGCGGCGGGGTCGGCAATCTCGACCACCTCGTCGACGGCGTGACCAAGGGCCATGCCAGCGCCGTGCTCGCCGCCTCGATCTTCCACTTCGGCCAGCACTCGATCGCCGAGGCTCATGCGGCCTTGCGCGCAGCGGGCCTTCCAGCGCGCTCTTGACCCTTCGCCCCAGCGCCGCCATGCCCGCCCCCATGACCGACGACACGCTGTTCCGCCTCGAAGCGACCATTGCCGAGCGCCTCCAGGGCGATCCGGCGGCAAGCTACGTGGCCAAGCTCCACGGCAAGGGCCTTGGCAAGATCGCGCAGAAAGTGGGCGAGGAAGCGACTGAGGTGGTCATCGCCGCGCTGTCGGGCGATGCGCAGGAACTGACGGGGGAGGCGGCCGACCTCCTCTTCCACCTCCTCGTCCTGCTGGGCGAGAAGGGCGTGCCGCTGTCGGCCGTGCTGGCCGAACTGAACCGCCGCGAAGGCACCTCGGGCATTGTCGAGAAGCAGAGCAGGAGCAACTGACATGGCAGTCGACGCCACCCAGCCCTACGACGACCAGAACATCTTCGCCAGGATCCTGCGCGGCGAGATTCCCTCGCGCAAGGTCTACGAAGACGACTTCAGCCTCGCCTTCCACGACATCAACCCGCAGTCGCCCACGCACATCCTGGTGATCCCCAAGGGCGCCTACGTCAGCTGGGACGATTTCACCGCCAAGGCCTCCGACGCCGAAATCGCGGGCTTCGTCCGCGCGGTGGGGCATGTCGCGCGCGATGCCGGGCTGGTCGCGCCGGGCTATCGCCTGCTCGCCAACACCGGCACGCACAGCCACCAGGAAGTGCCGCACCTGCACGTGCACATCATGGCGGGTCGTCCGCTCGGGCCGCTGCTCGCCCGTTAAGCGGCAAGAGGGCGGAATTACGCGAGAAAATCGTTAACGCGTCCTTGCCCTCGGATTCCCCGCTGGGCTAGGGTGCGCCATCCCATGCTTGCGCCCGATCCCCCCGGCGGCCACTTCGACGGCCTGGTCCACCTGTTTCCGGTCCGCGTCTACTTCGAAGACACGGACCTTTCGGGCGTGGTCTATCACGCCAACTACCTGCGCTGGTTCGAACGCGCCCGGTCCGACATGCTGCGCGTGCTCGGCATAGAACAGCGCGCCGCGCACGATGCGGGCGAGGGCGCCTATGCCGTGACCGAGCTTGCCCTGCGCTATCTCCGCCCGGCGAAGCTCGACGATGCCGTGTTCGTCGCCAGCCGCGTGACCGAAGTCACTCCCGCCACCTGCCGCATCGTTCAGCAGGCATACAGGGGCGAAACGCTGCTTTGCAGCGCCGAGGTGCGCGTCGCCTTCGTCGCGCCCAACGGCCGTCCGCGTCGCCAGCCGGCGGCGTGGGTCGCCGCGTTCCAGACCGTACTCAACCAGGAAGGCCTTTCCCCCGCATGACCTTCGATCTGCTCGCCGCCGGCGCCGCCGCCGCGCCCACCCGGCTCAACCCCGTCGCGCTGTTCCTCCACGCCGACATCGTCGTGCAGATCGTGATGGGCGCGCTCGTGCTGGCAAGCGTCTGGGTCTGGACGATCATCATCGGCTTCTCGCTGCGCATGATCGGCGTCACCCGCCGCTGCGACGCCTACGAAGAGGAATTCTGGGACGCGCGCGACATCGACGCCTTCCAGAAGGCGAACAAGGGCAAGGACATTCCCTCGGCCCGCATCGTCACCGCCGCGCTCGGCGAGTGGCGCCGCTCCACCGCCGGCCAGACGATCGACCGCGAAGGCACGCGCCAGCGGCTCACCATCGCGATGGAAGATGCCGTGGTGGTGGAAAGCGAAAAGCTGTCGAACCGGTTGAACTTCCTCGCCACGGTCGGCTCGGTCGCGCCCTTCGTCGGGCTGTTCGGCACCGTGTGGGGCATCATGGACAGCTTCTTCAACATCGGCGCGCAGCAGAATTCCTCGCTCGCCGTGGTGGCGCCCGGCATTTCGGAAGCGCTGTTCGCTACCGCCATCGGCCTGTTCGCGGCGATCCCCTCGGTCATCGCCTACAACCGCTTCTCGCACCGCGTGAACCGCTTCGAAGGCCGCCTGTTCCGCTTCGCCGACCGTTTCCACGCGACCTTGAGCCGCGAGCTGGAGCAGTAAGCCGATGGCGATGAACCTCCAGCAGGGCGGCGGCGGCGGCTCGCGCCGGCGGCGCCGCGGGCGCGGCGGCGGCGCTGCGATGAGCGAGATCAACGTGACGCCGCTGGTCGACGTCATGCTGGTGCTGCTGATCATCTTCATGGTCACTGCGCCGATGCTGACGGCGGGCGTGCCGATCGACCTTCCCGACAGCAAGGCCGAGGCGCTGAAGGAAGAAAAGAACGAGATCACCGTCAGCATGGACGGGGAAGGGCGCGTGTTCCTCGATGATCAGGAACTCGCGCCCGGCGAACTCGCCGATCGCCTCGCCGGAATCGACAAGGGCACACGCGCCCCGCTCGTCACTCTGCGCGCCGATCGCAACCTGAAATACGACCGGGTGATCGCCGTGATGGGCGAACTGAACGCCGCCGGCTTCAAGTCGATCTCGCTGGTCACCAACGGTTCAGTGACGGCCCCATAGCGCCATGGCGATGCGTGGCGAAAGCACATCGGGCATGACTCGCGAGGAGCGGCTGGCGCTCGGCCTCGCGCTCGTCGCGCATGTCGCGCTGATCGCGGCGCTCACGCTCTCGCCTCCGGGAAAGGACATCGCCCCGCCGCCCGAACGGATGACGATCACCTTTTCGGACGAGATCGCCGACAAGTCGACCTCGCCCGATCCGAACGCGCAGGCCGCGCCCGACGTCGCGCCGCAGCTGGGCGAGCCTGCCCCGCTCGCACAGCCCGAGCCGCAACCGCAAGAAGCGCAGCCGGCGCCGCCGCAGCCCGCCCCGCTGCCCCAGCCGCCCAGGCTGCAGCCCCAGCCAAAGCCACTGCCAAAGCCGCAGCCCGCACCGGCAAGGCCCGCGCCCGCACCACGCCCGCAACCGGCGCCGCCCCGGCCCGCTCCGGCGCAGCCAAAGCCCGCCCCGGCCAGGCCCCAGCCCCAACCCCAGCCCCAGCCAGCAAGGCCCGCACAGCCCAAGCCCACTGTGGCCAAGCCTACGCAGGCCAGGCCAACCCCGGCCAAGCCCTCCGCCGCAGGCAACGAAGCGCCGCGCCGCCGGCCCGACGCGCCCACCGGCGGCAGCCGCATCGGCAGCGATTTCCTGCAGGGCATTCCCGGCTCGACCGCGCCCGGCACGGCGAAGACCCCGCCTGCACAGGCCGTGGGGCCAGAGGTCAAGTCGGCGCTGGTCGGTGCGATCTCGCGCCAGATCAAGCCGCACTGGGCCGCCCCGCAGGGCGTCGATGTCGAAAAGCTGGTCACCGTGCTCGCCTGGGAACTCAATCCCGATGGCAGCCTTGCCGGAAAGCCGGTGGTCGTTTCGCAGACCGGGCTGACCGACGCCAACCGGCCGCAGGCCGCGCGCCATGCCGAACAGGCCATCCGTGCCGTTCAGCTCGCCGCGCCGTTCCAGCTGCCAAAGGAATACTACACCAGCTGGAAGCGCATCGCGCAGTTCCGCTTTGACAGGAAGTTGTCGCAATGAAGACCGCCAAGTTCGCCCTGCTGATCGGCCTCGCTTCCCTGCCGAGCCTCGCCCTCCCGGGCCTTGCCTTCGCGCAGGTCCAGCAGCTGCCGGCCTCCTCGGCCTCGCCGGCGGCGCAACCCGCGCCTGCCGATGCGGGCGGCCTTACCGGTTCGGTCACCGACGAAAGCGAATGGCAGGATCTGGGCATCGCCATCCCCGCTTTCCCGACCGACACCTCGGTCGCCACCGCGGCCGAAGGCGGCAATACCGAAGCGCTCGGGCGCAATCTCGCCCGCGTGGTCTACAACGATCTCAAGAACAACGGCCTGTTCAAGCCGGTCGGGCCCGATGCGCTGCCCGGCATCGGCTTCTTCCAGGTGACCGCGCCCTCGTTCGATTTCTGGCGCGGCCGCTCGGCCGAAATGCTGGTGCAGGGCTTCGTCAAGGCCGCGCCCGACGGCAAGCTGACGGTCGGCTGCTATCTCTACGACGTGGCGCTGGGCAGCGAACTGATCCGCCAGGGCTATGTCGTCCAGCCGAACGAATGGCGCCGCGCCGCGCACAAGTGCGCCGACATGGTCTATTCGCGCCTGTCCGGCGAAAATCCGTTCTTCGACAGCAAGATCGCCTACATCGCCGAAACCGGGCCGAAGGATCACCGGCGCAAGCAGCTGGCGATCATGGATAGCGATGGCGCCAACCACCGCTTCATCACCAATGGCCAGGCCACCGCGCTCACCCCGCGCTATTCGCCCGACTATTCGAAGATCGTCTACCTCAGCTACCTCAACGGCTACCCGCGGATCTACGTCTACGACATCGGCAGCGGGCAGCAGCGCCTCGTCACCGAAGGGAAGGGGCCGACGTTCGCCCCGCGCTGGTCGCCCGATGGCAAGTTCATCCTCTATTCGATGGCCATCGGCGGCAACACGGACATCTACCGCGTTTCGGCGCAGGGCGGCCCGTCCACCCGGCTGACCAACACGCCGGGCATCAACGTCGGCGGTTCCTACTCGCCCGATGGCAGCAGGATCGTGTTTGAAAGCGATCGTTCGGGCAGCCAGCAGGTCTACGTGATGAACGCCGATGGCTCGAACCAGCGCCGCATCAGCTTCTTCGGCGGCCGTGCGGCCACGCCCGAATGGAGCCCGCGTGGCGATCAGATCGCCTTCACCCACATCGCGGGCAACTTCCGCATCGCGGTGATGGACCCCAACGGGCAGAATGTGCGCGATCTGACCGACAGCTGGCAGGATGAAGCGCCCACCTGGTCGCCCAATGGCCGCATCATCCAGTTCTTTCGCACCGAACGGAACAGCGGCAAGACCGGCATCTGGCAGGTCGATCTGACCGGGCGCAACGAACGCAAGCTCAACACGCCGGTCGATGCTTCGGACCCGGCCTGGGGCCCGGTCCTGCCCTGATAAAGGGCGCGGACTTCCCCGCGTTTTTGCGTTGCCCTTCCACCGTGTGCCATGCACACTCCTCCCCCGTCTCGCTTCAGGAGCCCCCTCATGCCTAAGCTGACCTCGAAACTTCCCATTCTGCTGCTCGTCGGCACCAGCCTCTCGCTCGCCGCCTGCGCCAAGAAGCCGCCCAAGGAATTGCCGCCCCAGCCCACCGCCACGTCGACCACGACGGAACCGTCGGGCCAGCCTGTTGGCCCCACGCCGGGCAGCCAGGCCGATTTCCTCGCCTCGGTGCTGGCGGACACGATCCACTTCGATACCGACCGCTACAACGTCGATACCGAAAGCCAGGGCATCCTGCAGAGCCAGGCGCAGTGGCTGTCACGCTATCCGGGCAAGATGGTCACGCTCGAAGGCCATGCGGACGAACGCGGCACGCGCGATTACAACATCGCGCTGGGCGAACGCCGCGCCAACGCCGCCAAGAACTACCTCGTCAGCCTCGGCGTCGATGCTTCGCGCATCACCGTCGTCAGCTATGGCAAGGAACGCCCGATCGCGCTCGGTTCGGACGAGGCGAGCTGGGCCAAGAACCGCCGCGCGGTGACGGTCACCGTCCAGTAAGCGGAACTCCATAGCCCTAAAGGGGCTTTATCGGCAGGGCGTCATGGCGCAAGGCTCGCTCGTGTGAGTCTCGCGGCAGGGCGTCCTTTCCGCGTTTTTCAAAAAGGATCGACAGGGTACAAGGCATGGCGCGGCAAGGGCGTTCAAGCGACTGGGGCTTTCCCCGCTGGCGTGGATACGGCAGCAGCCGCGAAGCCACCAACGTGCGCCTGTGCGATCGGGCCGGCTGCGATCAGCCGGGCAACTGTCCCGCGCCCAAATCGCCCAACAACCCTGATCGCTGGTATTTCTGCACCGCCCACGCCGCCGAATACAACGCCGGCTGGAACTACTTCGAAGGGCTGGACAAGGAAGAGGCCGAACAGCGCGAAAGGGCCGAGCGCGGCGAAGCCTCAGGCTTCAAGCAGGCGGCCTGGGCCGAATGGGGCGGATCTGGCGATGGCACCCGCAGCCGCGACGAACTGCGCGCCCTGGAAGTGCTAGACCTCGATCCCGATGCCGATTTCGATGCGGTGAAGAAGGCATGGCGCGCCAAGGCCAAGCTGGTCCACCCCGACGTGCGACCGGGTGACGAAGCCGCGGCCAAGGAATTCCAGCGGCTGCAGGTCTCCTACGAAGTGCTCCGCGCCGCCGAGGATCGCCGCACCTGGAAGGGCTGAACAGGCAGCTTCAGGGCCAAGTTGACACACTCCTTGCATATGCAAGGGTTTCCTACATTTCGGCCCTTGCCTAGAAGAGCGCCCCTCGCTCTTTGAAACCCTTGCAGATCAATGCGCTGGCGCTCCAACATGGCAAACAGGACCAACGCGCGACTTTCGCCTTTGTAGTCTGTCAACTTTGTCAACTTGGGGCCTAGCGCGGATGCCTTTTCGCCAGTGCGACCCCGGCCAGATTCTGCCCCCTCGGCACGTAGCGGACGCGTACCTTTTCGCCGCCTGCCAGCGCCTGGAATGCGGCGAGCAACGGGGCGGCCTCGGGCCTCGCGCGGGTCCGCCCCTCGATCACCGCGATCACCGCCAGCGCATCGCCCAGCAGCACGAAGTCGCTCAAGTCCCGCTCGCGCGCCAGCCGCAGCGCCTCGATTGCCGCGCGCCATTCCGCCTCGTGGCTCCCGCCGTGGCCAAGGTCGTCGCGCACGAACGCCTCGCCGCCGATCACGACCGCGCACTCCATTGTGCCGGGATTTGGGCGGCAGCCGCCGTCGAAGAACACTTTCACCCGCGCCGCTTTTGCCATACCCGAAGCCCATGGCCCGGCTGATCCTGTTCAACAAGCCCTACGGCGTGCTCAGCCAGTTCACCGATGCGGCGGGCCAGGGCGCGGGCGATGGGCCTCGGGCAACCCTGTCGGACCACATCGCGGTGCCGGGGGTCTATCCGGCCGGGCGGCTCGATCGCGACAGCGAAGGCCTGCTGCTCCTCACCGACGACGGCCGCCTTCAGGCCCGCATCGCCGACCCGCGGTTCAAGGCGCCCAAGACCTACCTCGTCCAGGTCGAAGGCACGGTGACCGACGCGGCGCTCGACCAGCTTCGCCGGGGCCTGCGGCTGAAGGACGGCATGACCCTGCCGGCCGAGGCGAAGGCGATTGATCCCCCGCAGCTCTGGCCGCGCGATCCGCCGGTCCGCTTCCGCAAGACCGTGCCCGATGCGTGGATTGCGCTCACCCTGCGCGAAGGCCGCAATCGCCAGGTCCGCCGCATGACCGCCGCCGTCGGCCTGCCCACGCTGCGGCTGGTGCGCTGGCGGATTGGGGACTGGACGCTCGATGGCCTCGCCCCCGGCGATTGGCGAGAGGTTGCCGTACCCACACACTGAGGAGACTTCGATGCAGCGGCGCAGCTTCGTGAAGACCGGTCTCGCCACGCTTCTGGCCGGCGCGGTTCCCGTGGGCCGGGCCAGCGCGGCCGACCTTGCCGGCGACATGACGATCCTGCGCCGCGCGCTCAACCTGCATCCCGGCCTCTACCGCTATGCCACGCCCGCACAGGTCGCGGCGCGGCTCGATGCGCTGCAGGGCGCCTTCGTCGGCGCCGCAACTCCGGACCAGCGCTACCTCGCGCTTTCGCGGTTTCTTGCGACGATCCGCTGCGGCCACAGCTACGCCAATTTCTACAACCAGAAGAAAGCGCTGGCCGCCGCGCTGTTCGACCGGCGCACCCGGCTGCCGTTCCACTTCGTCTGGCTGGGCGATGCCATGGTCGTCACCGCCGATGCTTCGGGCCAGCTGGCGCCGGGCACCCGGATCGAGGCGATCAACGGCGAGAGCGCCACAGCCTTGCGCAACCGGCTGTTGCCCTATGTCCGCGCCGACGGGCACAACGACGGCAAGCGCGTCTCGCTGCTGGAAGTGCGCGGTGACGACAGCATCGAGACGTTCGACGTGTTCCAGGGCCTGCTCGCGCCGCCGACCGCTGGCGTGCACCGGCTGGTGGTCCGCGCGCCCGGTGGCCCCGCGCGGCGGATCGAGCTTCCCGCCATCGACCTTGCCGAGCGGCGCAAGGCGATGATCTTGACCGACTCCGGTCCCGATGCCGTGGTCTGGCGCTGGGACATGCGACCGGACGGCGTCGCGCTGCTGACCATGCCCGGCTGGGCGCTCTATGACAGCAAGTGGAACTGGCAGGCCTGGCTCGACGAGCGGCTCGACAGCCTGACCGGAGCGCGCGGCCTGATCGTCGACATCCGCGACAACGAGGGCGGTCTGGAGGAGCCGGGCAATGCGGTGCTCTCTCGCTTCATCGATCGGCCCTACAATCCGCCGCAGCAGGAACAGCGCCTGCGCTTCCGCACGACGCCGGCCGATCTCGATCCCTATCTCGACACCTGGGACGACAGTTTCCGCACGCTGGGGCAGGGCGCCACGCCCCTGCCGGGCGGGTTCTTCCTGCGGCCCGGCAGCGCGGACAACCTTACCGTCGCGCCTGCCGGCAAGCGCCTGGCGATCCCGCTGGTGGTGCTGACCTCGCCGGTCAACAGCTCGGCCACGTTCCAATTTGCGAGCGCGGTTCGCACCACCGGGGCAGGGCGGCTGGTCGGCCGCACCACCGGCGGAAACCGGCGCGGGATCAACGGCGGATGCTTCTTCTTCGTGCGGCTTCCGGCGAGCGGGATCGAATTCGACCTGCCGCTGGTCGGCTACTTTCCGACGACGGCGGAACCCGATGCCGGGCTCGACCCCGATATCGCGGTCATGGCCACTGCCGCCGACATTGCCGCGGCGCGCGATCCCGTGCTGGACCGCGCCGTCGCGACGATCCTCAGGCGCTGAGCGCGGCGTCGAGCAGCGCGGGGATCGCCGCGTCGTCGAAGCCAGCGGCGACCCAGCCATCCTCCACCTTGCGCAACGTGGCGGCGACTTGGGGCCCCGCGCCCACGCCGCGCGCCACGACATCGCCGCCCTTCAGCGGAAAGCGCGGCACGTCCCAGTCGGTGACCGGAGCGAGCGTCCGCCCCGCCAGCAGCAAGCGGTCCCGCGCTTCGTCCAGCCCCAGACGATAGGCGAGCGCACGGGCATCGGCTTCGGTTTCGGCACCGCTGCGCCGCGCAGCGGCGGCCAGACGCTTCCGTTGCGCGCTGCTGAGTCGCAGGCGGGCGCCGATCTGGTCGACCGCCGCCGGATCGGCGGGCAGGATCGCAGCGAGCCGCCGCAGCGGATCGGGCGGGACGCCCTCTCGTCGCTCCGCCGCCTCAAGCGAGCCAAGCGGGGCCGGGTCGGCTTCGGGCAGGACTTGCGCCAGCACGCCCAGTTCGGCCATCCGCGCCAGCGTGGCGGATGGCGCGGGAAGCCCGAGCAGGTTAAGCAGTTCACCCGCGATGCGTTCGCGGCTGAGGCCCTTCAAACCGGCGCTCAGCGCCTGCACCGCCGCTTCGGCCTGCGCGTCGGCGGGGATCGAACCGAACCGGGCCTGGAAACGGAAGTAGCGCAGGATGCGCAGGTAATCCTCGCGGATGCGCGTTTCGGCATCGCCGATGAAGCGCACGCGGCGGGCGTTCAGGTCGTCGAGCCCGCCGAACCAGTCGAACACTTCGCCCGTCACCGGATCGGCATAGAGCGCGTTAATGGTGAAATCGCGCCGGGCGGCATCCTCGCGCCACTCCGTGCTGAAGGCCACGGTGGCATGGCGGCCATCGGTTTCGACATCGCGGCGCAGCGTGGTGATCTCGACCGGCCCGCCCTCCAGCACGGCGGTGACGGTGCCGTGGGCAAGGCCTGTCGGCACTGCGCGGATGCCGGCGGCGGCGAGGCGCTCCAGCGTCGCCTGCGGCAGCAGCACGGTCGCCATGTCGACGTCCTTGGGCGCGATGCCCAGCAGCGTATCGCGCACCACGCCGCCGACATAGCGCACGTTGCCGGGGCCGAGCGCGGCAACGAGCGCGGCAAGGTCGCTTCGGCCGAGCCAGTCGGCCGGGGGAAGGAAGGTCGGATCAGCCATGCCACATCAACCGCTGCGTCAGGTTGGCGATGATCCCGCCGGTCACGCCCCAGATGCGGTGTTCGCGCCACAGGATCTCGACGTAGGAGACGTTGCGCCCCTGCCAGTCGACCGAATGGCGCTGCTGGTTGGCGGGATCGAGCACGAAGCCCAGCGGCGGCTCGAACCAGCTCGCAACCTCGGCGGGGTTTGGACGCAGCGGCAGGTCTGGCGGGATCATGGCGAGGACGGGGGTGATGTCGTACCCGGTGCCGGTGCGGTACTGGTCCGACGCGCCGACCACGGTCACGTCGGCAGGATCGATGCCCAGTTCCTCGTTCGCTTCGCGCAGCGCGGCCTCGATCGGGGTTTCGCCGGGATCGATCTTGCCGCCGGGGAATGCAGCCTGTCCGGGATGGGCGCGCATGTGCGACGGGCGATGGATCAGCAGCACGCCGGGGCCATCGGGATGATCGCCGCGATCGGTCACCGCGATCAGCACGGCGGCGGGGCGCAGGCCGCTCTCGGGGATCGGGCGGAAGTCTTCGTAGGCGGGCTCGAACGGCCGGGCGTGGCCTTCGTCGAACAGGCGCTTCAGTCGTTCGAGCAGCGCACTCACGCGTGCGGCACCAGCGGGAAGTGCGCGCCCATGCTCGTCACCGCGAGCGCGTCCGCGTCCGATACGGTCAGCGCGTAATCGATCAGCTGGGCATACGTGCTGCGATTGAGCCGCGCCTCGGTGCCGTGGCGCACGGCGATGTAGAACGCGGGGATCTCGGCACTGCCCGCCACGCGCAACGGGTTGGCCGGGCCGCAGATCACCAGATCGTCGCTGTTGAGCCGGAAGGCGAGCACGGGACGGCCATCGCCATCGTGGCGCACTTCCATGTCGGTGGCGAGGAAGGCGGCGTCCTCGACTTCGATCGACAGGCGCTGGAACGGGGTCTTGAGCCAGTGCTGCCCATCCGCATCGCGCACCAGCAGCGAGGAGAACGCGCGGACCATCGCCGGGCGCTTGATCTCGCCCCCCTGATGGAACCAGCGGCCATCGGCGGCGATGCGCATCTCGCTGTCGCCGGTTTCGGCCGGGGTCCACTGGTCGACCGGCGGAATGCGCCGTGCCTCTACCTCGGCCGCGAGCTGGGCGAGGGAGAGCGAGGCGAGTTCTGGCGGTGGCGTGTACGGCATGGTGCCTCAGCCGATGCCAGAAGCGATCAGCGCCGCCAAGGCCCCAAGGTGCCTTCTTGCGGCAGGACGGCCGGGTTGGCGGTGCGGCACAGCAGGCGGTGCTGTTCGAACGGCCCGGGCAGCGCCCAACTGCCGGTGTGCGCGTTGGAGAAGCCGAAGAAGCGTTCGTAGTATTCGGGATCGCCGATCAGCACCTGCGGCAGCGGCGCGCGCGGATCGATCGCGGTGAGCGCGGCGGTCATCAGCGCCTTGCCATAGCCCTTGCCCTGAAGTCCCGGCAGCACGGCGACCGGGCCGACCATGATCATGGGATGCGCACGTCCAGCTGCATCGGTCAGCGCCACCGGCCAGCACTGGATCGTGCCGGCAAGCATCTCGTCTTCATCGAGCGCGGCGAATGACAGGCCCGGCAGCCACTCCATCCCTTCGCGCACCTTGTACGCCGTGCGGGTGTGGCGCTCTGGCTCGAACGCGGAATCGAGCAGCTCCTCGACCAGCGCGGGGTCGACATCGGCAAGGGGGATGATCGTGGACACGTGGCGCGGATAGCGGCGGGGGCAGGGGGGCGCAAGGCTGGTAGGGCCGTATCGGCCTCTCGCGCGTTGAGGTTTGCGCAATCGCCGCGCAATCATTGCACTTTACGGCGGGGGAACAGAGGCCTAGCCCGCGCCTTGCCCGCCGACAGAGCGGACAGTCATTAGGGGAGAAGCGCCGTGTTTTCGGGCTTTGACGCGACTGTACTGGCACGCATGCAGTTCGCCTTCACGGTGAGCTTCCATTTCATATTTCCGGCGTTCTCGATCGGCCTTGCCAGCTACCTCGCCGTGCTCGAGGGGCTGTGGCTGAAGACGGGGCGCGAGCTTTATCTCGACCTGTTCCGTTACTGGCTGAAGATCTTCGCCGTGGCTTTTGCCATGGGCGTCGTTTCGGGGCTGGTCATGTCCTACCAGTTCGGGACCAACTGGTCGGTGTTCTCCGACAAGGCGGGCGGGGTGATCGGGCCGCTGATGGCCTATGAAGTGCTGACTGCCTTCTTCCTCGAAGCCGGGTTCCTGGGAGTTATGCTGTTCGGCATGGGCCGGGTGGGCAAGGGGCTGCACTTTGCCGCCACGCTGATGGTGGCGCTGGGCACCTTCATTTCGGCATTCTGGATCCTGTCGGTCAATTCGTGGATGCAGACGCCGACCGGTTACGAGATCGGACCCGGCGGCCAGTTCCTGCCCGGCCCGAGCTGGGCGGCGATCATCTTCAACCCGAGCTTTCCCTACCGCCTGGTCCACACGGTGATCGCGGCGTACCTGACCACCGCGCTGGCTGTCGGCGCGGTGGGCGCATGGCACCTGCTGCGCGACCGCCAGAATGCGCATGCGCGGAAAATGTTCTCGATGGCGATGTGGATGGCGGCACTCGTCGCGCCGGTGCAGATCTTCGCGGGCGACGCACACGGGCTCAACACGCTGGAGCATCAGCCGGCCAAGGTGATGGCGATGGAAGGCCACTACCAGAGCCACCCGCACGGCGCGCCGCTCTATCTGTTCGGCATTCCCGACGACAGGACACAGACCCTGCGCTACGCCATCGCCATTCCCAAGGCGTCGAGCCTGATCCTCAAGCACGATCCCGACGCCCCGCTCGCCGGGCTGGACACCATCGCGCCCGACAAGCGGCCGCCGGTGTGGATCGTGTTCTGGTCGTTCCGGGTGATGGTGGGGCTGGGCTTTGCCATGCTCGGGCTGGGGCTGTGGAGCCTTTTGGCCCGCGCGCGCAAGAAGCTCTACGACTGGCCCTGGCTGCATCGCGCGGCGCTGGTGATGGGGCCATCGGGCTTCGTCGCGGTGATCGCGGGGTGGGTCACCACCGAAGTTGGCCGCCAGCCCTATACCGTCTATGGCCTGCTCACGACGGCGCAAAGCCGCAGCCCGATCGCGGCGCCCGCCGTCGCGGCATCGCTGCTCGCGTTCATCCTCGTCTACTGCGCGGTGTTCGGCATCGGCGTGTGGTACATCCTCAAGCTGATGAACCAGGGCGCGCATCCGCACGAAACCGGGCCTGAGCAGGACGAGCGCGCGCCGATCCGCAGCGCCGGGATCACGCCGGGGCCGCACCAGCACGCCGCGATCGAAGACATGGGCGAAGATTCCGGCGCAGGAGCGGTGACATGATGGTCAACTTCGATCTCGCCACCGTCTGGGCGTTCATCATTGCCTTCGCCGTGCTGATGTACGTGGTGATGGACGGCTTCGACCTTGGCATCGGCATCCTCTTCCCGTTCTACCGGCCCGGCACCGAACGCGATCAGGCGATGAACGCCATTGCCCCGGTGTGGGACGGCAACGAGACCTGGCTGGTGCTGGGCGGCGGCGGACTGTTCGCGGCCTTTCCGCTGGCCTACGCGATCGTGCTGCCGGCGACCTATCCGCTGATGATCGCGATGCTGCTGGGCCTCGTGTTCCGGGGTGTCGCCTTCGAATTCCGCTGGCGCGATCCGCGGCACCAGCGGTTCTGGGACAGGGCGTTCTTCGCCGGTTCGCTCGTCGCCGCAATGGCGCAGGGGATGACGCTGGGCGCGCTGCTGCAGGGCGTGCATGTGGAAGGGCGCGCCTATGCCGGTGGCTGGCTCGACTGGCTTTCGCCGTATTCGCTGCTGACCGGCGCGGGCGTCGTCGTCGGCTACGCGCTGCTCGGCGCGTGCTGGCTGGCGATCAAGGTCGAAGGCGATGCGCAAACCCGCGCCTTCCGCCATGCCCGCGCCGCCGCGCTGGCGACGCTGCTCGCCATGGCGGCGGTGAGCCTCGCCACGCCGTTCCTCGGCCAGCAATACTTCGCGCGCTGGTTCCACATGCCGCTGCTGATCGCGCTGGCCCCTGTGCCGGTCGCGACCGTCAGCGTCGCCGTGCTGCTGTGGCGCGCGCTGGGCCGGCGCGAGGAATGGCCGCCGTTCCTCTATGCGCTGGCGCTGTTCGGCCTTGGCGCCATTGGCCTCGGCGTATCGATGTGGCCCTATGTCGTGCCGCAGTCGGTCACGATCTGGCAGGCCGCCGCGCCCGAGCGATCACAGGTGTTTATGCTCATCGGCGTGGGCCTCGTAATGCCGCTGATCCTCGCCTACACCGGCTGGGCCTACTGGGTGTTTCGCGGCAAGGTCGGCGAACATGGCTATCATTGACCCGCAACTGGACCCGCACGGCGCGGACAGCGTGCCGCTGTGGAAGCGGCTGGGCTGGATGGTGGCGATCTGGCTGGGCAGCGTTCTGGCGCTGGGCGTGGTGGCCGCAGTGTTGCGGATGTGGTTGAAGGGTTAGATCGCGGGAAAGAAGCGGGCGGCGGGTTTCGCCCAGTTGCAGACGTTCAGGCCATCCGCTTCATTAGGCCATTAGAGAAGTAACCTATCTTCTTCCCGGGCAACTCGACCTGTGCGCGTGCGGAAAGAGCAATACCTTCTCTGTCCAAATCATTGACTATGGTTATGGGGAAGTTAGAAAAATGGGCGTCTTCATAACTCTTCTGCCAAGCTATCAGATCGTCAGTCAATGATGCTGACAGACCAACCGCGAGCGGTTCGACATATCCGCCATTCTTTGTGTCTCGAAGACCGGTTCCAGATAGCATCCCATCTATGAGGTAGTCCGTCGTCATCCTCATGGTCTAGCGCTTCACCCGAGTGAATCGCAACGTCCGCTTTCCACCCATCATCCGCCGTCACCCCGGGCTTGACCCGGGGGCCCGCTTCTTCAGGCACGACGTCACGAAGAACAGCGGGATCCCGGGGCAAGCCCGGGATGACGACGCGAGGCGGATGTCCGGTTCGGAGCCAGCTCAGCTCTCTGCGAAGGCGAATGGTTCGGCACCGCGCCGGTAATCGTCGGGCAGGATTTCGCGGCCCAGTGGCGGTTCGGCGCGGGCGGCGCAGTCGGCGCGGTTGCACAGGCGGCAGGTGACGCCGATGGGCGTGGGCCTGGCTTCCTGGCCCCCAGCATTCTGTCCCGCCGCATAGACCAGCTTGCCGGCGTGTTCGGCGGCGCAGGCGAGCGCGATCGCGCGCAGCGTGCGGGGGCGGCCGTGCGCGCCGCCGCCCGAGGACACCGTGCGCGCGATCGAGAAGAAGCGCTGTCCGTCGGGCAGTTCGAGCCACTGCGTCAGCACTTCGTCGGGGCGGCGGAAGGCCGAATGGAGGTTCCACAAGGGGCAGCCGCCGCCGTGTGCGGCAAAGGGGAAGCCCGCGCCGTCGAGGCGCTTCGACACGTTGCCCGCTTCGTCCACGCGGATGAAGAAGAACGGCACGCGTTCCTGCCCCGGCCGGCCGAGCGTGGTCAGCCGGTGGGCGACCTGTTCGAAGCTGGTGCCGAACTGCCCGGCGAGCGCCTCGATATCATAGGCGCGTGCATCGACCGCGCGGGCGAACTTGTCGTAGGGCATGACCAGCGCCGCCGCGCCATAGGCGGCGAGCGCGCGGCGGACGAGCGTCGCCGCTGTCGGGCTGGCAAAGCTTTCGCCGCGCAGCAGGGCCGAAATCTCCGGCCGCAGCGCGGTGTAGGCCATGTGCATCGCCATCTGCCAGGTGCGCTGGGTGGGGGTGAGCGTATCGTCGAGCAGCAGCTGTTCGTTGTGCCGGTCGTAGCGCCGGATCGAGCCCATCATCACGTCCGAGGGCAGCAGGCGCACGCGCAGGCCCTGCTGGCGCAAGGCTTCGCGGATCGATCCGGCCTTGTCGATCTCGCCCGCCAGCTGCTCGGCGCGCGAATCGAGCGTCGGGAAGTAGTTGCGCCGATCAGCCACGAAGCGCCGCGCTTCGGCCACCGGATCGAGGCCGCGCGTGGCCCCGCCATCGGCCCGCAATCCTGCAAGCGCCTGCTGTTCGCGCACATAGGCGCCGTGGAGCCGCAGCATCGCCTCGGTCACGCCGGGAAAGCTGGTGGCAACGTCGGCTACTTCCAGCGCGGGCAGGTCGATTTCGGCAAAGATCGGATCGCGCAGCACATCGGCCAGGCGGCGCGCGTAATCGTCGCGCTCGTCCGCGGCAAGGTCTGCCATGTCGAGCTTGTAGGCGCGGGCGAGGCGCAGCAGCAGGTCGGCGGTGAGCGGGCGCTGGTTGCGTTCCAGCAGTGCGATATAGCTCGCAGAAATGCCCAGTTCGTCGGCCATCGCGGCCTGGGTCAGCCCCAGTTCGCGCCGCAGCCGCTTGATGCGCGGGCCGAGGTAGAGCGGGCGGCTGGCAGCGGGGCCCATGGCCATGACGCAAACTCCTGCAAGGCCCGTCTGTAAGGGCTGTACAGCTGTACAAGCATTTCCTGTAAAGTTTGACAACAGGACTTCGCAGGGGCTGTCCGAATCCCCTTCGCCGCCGTTATCCGGGTGCCACGCAAACGAACTCCTGCGCTCCAAGGAATTGCTGCCATGACCTATCACAGCCAGATCAACGAGGCCGCCAAGGCCATCGCGCCCTTCCAGACCACCTGGGACGGGATCGAGCCGGAAAGCGTTGCACGCATGCGCCTGCAGAACCGCTTCCACACCGGGCTCGACATCGCGCGCTACACCGCGAAGATCATGCGCCGCGACATGGCCGCCTATGACGCGGACCCGGCGAACTACACGCAGTCGCTCGGCTGCTGGCACGGCTTCATCGGCCAGCAGAAGATGATCTCGATCAAGAAGCACTTCGGCACCACCAAAGGCCGCTACCTCTACCTGTCGGGCTGGATGGTCGCCGCGCTGCGCAGCGAATTCGGCCCGCTGCCCGATCAGTCGATGCACGAAAAGACCAGCGTTCCCGCGCTGATCGAGGAACTCTACACGTTCCTCAAGCAGGCCGATACCCGTGAACTGGGCATGCTGTTCCGCGATCTCGACGCCGCCAAGAAGGCGGGCGATGCGGTCAACACCCACCGCCTGCTGCACAAGATCGACGAATTCGAAACCCATGTGGTTCCGATCATCGCCGACATCGACGCAGGGTTCGGCAATGCCGAGGCTACCTACCTGCTTGCCAAGAAGTTCATCGAAGCGGGCGCCTGCTGCATCCAGATCGAAAACCAGGTCTCGGACGAAAAGCAGTGCGGCCACCAGGACGGCAAGGTTACCGTGCCGCACGAGGACTTCCTCGCGAAGATCCGCGCGGTCCGTTACGCCTTCATGGAACTGGGCGTCGATGACGGCGTGATCGTTGCCCGCACCGACAGCCTCGGCGCTGGCCTCACCAAGCAGATCGCCTTTGTGAAGGAGCCGGGCGACATCGGCGACCAGTACAACAGCTTCCTCGATTGCGAGGAAGTCGATGCCGGCAACCTCGGCCACGGCGACGTGCTGATCAGCCGCGACGGCAAGCTGATGCGGCCGAAGCGCCTGCCTTCGAACCTGTACCAGTTCCGCGCCGGAACGGGCGAGGATCGTTGCGTGCTCGACTGCATCACCTCGCTGCAGAACGGGGCGGACCTGCTGTGGATCGAAACCGAAAAGCCGCATATCGGCCAGATCGGCGGCATGGTCGACCGCATCCGCGAAGTGATCCCGAACGCCAAGCTGGTCTACAACAACAGCCCGTCGTTCAACTGGACGCTGAACTTCCGCCAGCAGGTCTATGACGCGATGGTCGAAGCGGGCAAGGATGTCTCCGCCTACGATCGCGCCAAGCTGATGAGCGTGGACTATGACGGCACCGAGCTGGGTATCGAGGCGGACGAACGCATCCGCACCTTCCAGCGCGATGCGGCGGCGCAGGCCGGCATCTTCCACCACCTGATCACGCTGCCGACCTATCACACCGCGGCGCTCAGCACCGACAACCTCGCCAAGCGTTACTTCGGCGAAGAGGGCATGCTGGGCTACGTCAAGCAGGTCCAGCGCGAGGAAATCCGCCAGGGCATCGCTTGCGTGAAGCACCAGAACATGGCCGGTTCGGACATCGGCGACGATCACAAGGAATACTTCGCCGGTGAAGCCGCGCTCAAGGCCGGTGGCGCCCACAACACGATGAATCAGTTTGCTGCCTGACGGCAGCGGGGGAACCAGTTCGCTGCCTGACGCAGCACAATTCGCGGCAATCACGCCACGAAGATCCAAGGAGGACGACAATGTCTGAACCGCAACGCGCCCGCGCGGTCCTCTCGACCGAGGACTTCAAGCTGATCCGCGAGGCCGTACTGCATTACCTGAAGGCGATCGAGGACCAGCCGGAATCGGTGAAGTTCTCGAACCTCTACCACCGTCTGGGCAGCGCCCTGGGGCGCTGAACCTTCGGGTTTCACGAAACTTTCCTGGGGAGGAAAGCGGGCCCGTCGCACCACCGGTGCGGCGGGCCTTTTCGTGCCTGGTGAATCAAAGCAAAGCTTTTTCCCGCTTCAGAAATTCTGAAGAGACAAAATTCAACTCAAAAGGTAGAGATTGATTCGCCGGGCGGGATTGCACTCTCCCAAGGTTCCGCCCGGCCGCGGCTTTTGATGGGTGTCAGCTTGCTCCGCGTGACCAACGGCTAAAGCGCACGGATGCGGGGCCCTGTGCCTGGTTCGTGTTCCCGAGACAGGAGATACGCGATGTCCAACAGCCTTGCCCGCACCGCAGCCACCACCCAACCGGGACACGCCGGGCATCTCCAGCAGAGGCGTACACTTGCGAGGGGGCCCCATCCTTCGTGGCGGTGGCAGGCAGTTGGTACCGTGCCGAAGCGGCCGTTGTCTGCCGCGGAGTTCTGGAACATCGTCGACGCCTGACCTTGTGAGCCCCATACCGATTCGCCATTTTTCGAGCCCCCGTCCGATCCCATGAAGACCGCGCTGATCATCCGCCACGTGCCGCACGAAGGTGTCGCCGGCTATCGCCAGCCGATCGAGGATGCCGGATACCATGTCGATCGCATCGACGTGAGCGATCCGGCGTTCTCTACGCTCGACCTGCGCGAACCGGACCTGCTGATCATGATGGGCGGGCCGATGGGGGTGTACGAAACCGACGCGCACCCGTGGATCCGCTGCCAGCTGCGCCGGCTGGCGCTCCGGCTGGAGGCCGACCGGCCGACGCTGGGCGTGTGCTTCGGCGCGCAGATGGTGGCGGCGGCGCTGGGGGCGAAAGTCTATCCGGGTCCGGCCAAGGAAGTCGGCTTCGCGCCGGTGACGGTGCACGACAAGACCGGGCCGCTGCGCCATGTCGAGGATGTGCCGGTGCTGCACTGGCACGGCGATACCTTCACGCTGCCCGAAAACGTCGACCTGCTGGCATCGAGCGCGCTCTATCCGCACCAGGCCTTTGCCCGTGGGCGCAACCTGCTGGCGCTGCAGTTCCATGCCGAGATGGGCGAGGACCCGCGCTTCGACGCCTGGATCGAGCAGGGCCCCGACGATGTCGCGGCGGCCGGCCTGTGCCCCGACCGCCTGCGCGCCGCGCACGATGCCCACGGGCCCCGCGCGGTGGCGGCGGGACGGGCGATGATCGGCGAATGGCTCGAGGGCCTCGCCGCCTGATCCGGTTGGGCTGACGGGGTGCCTGATGGCGCCAAGTTGACGAAGTTGACAGACTACATGGGCCTTTTTCCGAAACCCCGTGACGCGGCTTTCTGACGCGCGACGTGCGCGGCAAAAGTTCTGGAAATCTGTGGGTTGGACGCCGGTCATGGCGCATTTTCTACGGTTGTGGCGGGCTGTAGGACAGCGCGCCGCCGTCAATGGAACAGGGCAAGGCCGAGCAGGCGGCCGGGCAGCATGGTGAAGGCTCCGGCACCGACCAGGCCGAAGTAGACAAACGTCATCGTGCGGCGGTGGGCGGCGATGTTGCCGCGCACCGCCTGGACCACGCCGCGCGGCACCGAGACGAGCACGAGGATCGAGAGCAGGTGGATCGGGCTGAAGCTGCCGGTCAGCCCCTTGAGCCCGAAGCTCGACAGCGCGGCAACGAGCATCAGCACGGCCCAGATCCGGCCGAGCAGGCGGTGGCGGGCATCGCCCTTGCGCCCCAGCAGCACCACGGCGCCGAGCGGCAGCGCGGGAATGACCGAGCACAGGTGCACCGCCAGCCAGGCATCGCGCGACATGGCCGGAAGCAGGAAACCCGCCTGCGTGGCACGGGCGGCGGCGAGCAGCACGGCGGCGCCGACAGCGGCCCCGGCGACCAGCGCGGCGCGCTCGCGGCGGGCAGGGGCGAACGGGCTGGTGCGGTCGGCGGGGCGGGTCTGGGTGAGCGTGGCGGTCAGCGTGTCTGGCATGGGGATCTCCTCGGGTTGCGCCCAAGGTGCCGCTCGCCCGTTTGCGGACAAGCGAGCCTGCATGACTGGCACGGGCAATTTCGCGGATGCACCGCGCCTTGCCCTGCTGTACCGTTCGCGAAGCATGAACGGTACGTATCCCGCCAAGGACTCTCGCAAACCGGCCACGAAGCTGGCTCCCGGGCTCGCCTCCAGGCTTGCTGGCGAAATGGCGATCATGATGGCGGCCGCGCTGGTGCTGGCCTTGCTGGGCCCGTTCGGCATGTTCGCGATGAGCCTGCCGGCGCGGCTGCTGGCCTGGGCGATCTTCGCCATTGGTGGCTATGCCTGCTTCCGTCCGGTGCTGCTGGCCGGCGACGCGCTGGCCGAGCAGACGGGCCTGACGCGCTGGATCGCCATCACGCTCGCCTGCGCGCTGGCGGCGATGCCGACGACGCTGATCGTGGCGGGGACGCTGTCGGGGCTGGACTGGCAGGGGATCACCGCGCGCGACCTGATCGCGCTCTATCCGCAGGTGCTGATCGTGGGCGGCATGGTCACCGTGGTGCAGCTGCTGGCGAAGCGACAAAGGGAGGTGCCGGTGGAGGCGGCGGAGCCTGTCGCCGAGGTGCGCCCCGAGTTGCCCGTCGAACAGCCGAGCGTTGAAGAGTTGGCCGTAGAGGAACCGCCCGCCTTGGCGCAGGAGCAGGCACCTGTGCCGCAGCCGGGGCGGATCGCGCTGTTCGATCAGCTGCCCGCACACCTGGGGCAGGACCTGCTCTGCATCGAGAACGAGGACCACTACATCCGCGTCCACACCAGCGCGGGCAACGCGCTGATCCTGATGCGGCTGCGCGATGCGGTGGCGCAGCTCGCCCCGCTCGATGGCGCGCAAGTCCACCGCAGCTGGTGGGTGGCCCGCTCCGCCGTCAGCGAGGTGGTGCGCAGCGAACGCCGCGTATCGCTGCGGCTGGTCGACGGTCGCGAGGTGCCCGTGTCGCGCTCGAGCGTTGCGGAGTTACGTGCGCGGGGGTGGTTGTAACGGCGGGAGGTCGGGTTACGCCCGTTGGGTACGTGATCTAATCCCAACGTCATGCCAGCGAAGGCTGGCATCGCTCTCGTCGTGGTGCGATTGTAAGTTCGTGGAGCACGGCGGCTGGACCTACATTCTGACCAACAAGCCGGGCGGCGTGCTTTACATTGGAGTGACCAGTAGTCTGGCTGCGCGCATGGCGCAGCACCGGCAAGGCGCGGGATCGGTTTTCTGCCGCAAGTACTGGATCAGCCGGCTGGTGCTGGCCGAACGTCATGCTTCAATCGAGGAAGCCATCACGCGCGAGAAGGCGCTGAAAGCGTGGAAGCGCGAATGGAAAATCCGGCTGACCGAACAAGCCAATCCGGGCTGGGACGATCTTTTGGAATATCTGATCTGATCGAGCGCTTGGCCGAAAGCGATGCCAGCCTTCGCTGGCATGACGAAAATAGGAAAGCGTCCGCTTCCCACCCACTCCCAGACGTTCCGGGGCAGCAGGCCGGAAGACTGCGAGATTTGGCGGCTCATCCCAGTTGCGGTCACCAGCTGCGGCGGGGATAGTGGCGGAATGGATACGCCAAAAAGCCCGCAAGTCGCTTTACATGACTTTTCAGCTCCATTTCTCGGCAAGCCAGTGTGGGGTGCCAGACAGGGTTATGGCAGCTTCCTCAGTTTCGAATTTTGCGCACCCGAACTCGTTGTCAAAGAGTGGCACTCAAACGACCGAGGGTTGCGGCGGCAGGCATACGTTCAGGGTAGATGGCATGTCTGGATATATTGCTGCCAATGGCGGTTTACCGCGCATGGGAAGCAGATCGCGTGGAGCGAGGACAGCCGAGATGACATCGCCCGCGCCATGGGAATGCTCGACGGTCAGAAGCTGACTGACATTGGACTCGATCCGAACGCGGGCAAATCTCGATTCACGTTTGATCTCGGCGGAGAGCTGGACACATGGCCTACGGGTGATGATCTGACCGAAGAGCAGTGGTTTATCTATGGGCCGCAAAACGTGTTCGGTTACCGTGCTGATGGACGGTAGAGCGAGCAGTCCGTCGACACTCCACGCGACCCCGAGCGGTGGCGCGAACCGATTTAAAGGAAGCTCAGCGCCCAACATCAGCCGTCGCCCCGTCTTGACACGGGGCTTCGCTGTTTCCTGTTCGGAGCGTGCGCGGCCTCTGCAGGGCACAGCTAAACGAAAAGGTCGAGCCGGTCGGGGCTGCTTGGCAAACGCAAGGCCGCAAGGAAAGCCAAGCCCCGTGTCAAGCACGGGGCGACGGAAAAGGGTTCTCTATATATTTGACCCGCTGCCCGCCCATTATCCGCCGTCGCCCCGTGCCTGGCGCGAGGATTTGCTGGTGCGGCGAGTTCTGCGCTGCCTTAGAGCGTGCGGCGCCAGCGGGTTAGTCGGGCGAGGGCGTCCTCGATCGTCGCGATCGGTTTGCAGTGGCACAAGCGGACGACGTGGGTGGGGGTGTCGGCTCCTTCCCACAGCGCCGATACGGGGATCGTGGCGACGCCGGCTTCGCGGACGAGGCGATCGGCGAAGGTTGCGTCGTCCATGGCGATGCCGGTGGCGGCAAGGTCGATGCAGGCGAACCACGTGGCGGCGCTGGCGGTGACGGCGAAATCGGCTTCGAACAGGCCGTTGAGCAGCGCGAGGCGCGAGGCGCTCCAGCGCTCGATCAGGGCGCGCGGGATGGCGGGATCGGCAAGGCCCTCGGCCACGGCCCATTGCAGCATCGGCGGGGTGGTGAAGGTGAGGAACTGGTGCGCCTTGGCAAGCACGGCGGCCATTTCGGGCGCGCCGATCAGCCAGCCGACCTTCCACCCGGTGGCGCCGAAGATCTTGCCGGCCGAGCCGATCTTGATCGTGCGCGCTTCCATGCCGGGTTCGGCGAGCAGCGAGCGGTGGCCCTGTTCGTCAAAGCGGACCATCTCCCACACCTCGTCGCAGATCGCGACCAGATCGTGTTCGCAGGCGAGCCTTGCCAGCATGGCGAGGTCATCGGCGCTGGCGACGGTGCCCGCCGGGTTGAGCGGATCGTTGACGATCATGGCGCGGGTGCGGGGGGTGATGGCGGCGCGGATGCGCGCTTCGTCGTACTGCCACAGCGGCGGTTGCAGCGGCACGAACACCGGCGTGCCGCCCGCGCGGCGGACCATCGGGGCATAGGCATCGTAGGCCGGGGCGAAGAGCAGCACTTCGTCGCCCGGGCTGACCACGGCGAGGATGGCGCAGGCGACGGCCTCGGTCGCGCCCGAGGTGATGATGACGTTGTCGCGGGTTAGGGCGAGGCCCTGTTCGCGCTGGTAGAAGGCAGCGACGCCATCGCGCAGTTCGGGCAGGCCGGCCATCGGCGGGTACTGCTGCGAGCGGGTGGAAAAGGCGCGGATCGCGGCGTCGGAAAGGGCCTGCGGCGGCGGGTCGTCGGGGAAGCCCTGGCCCAGGTTGATCGCGCCCAGCTGGCGGGCAAGGCCCGACATGTGTTCGAACACGGTCAGCGGCAGGCCGGTGTAGACGGGCGAGAGACGGTCGGCAGGAGAAGTCATCGTGGGGCGAGGGTTAGGCGATGGGGGTGCCGCGCGCCAAGCCTTTTGGTGGGAGCGGGGTGGAAGAAAGGGCAGCCCTTCGACAGGCTCAGGGCGGGCGGTGTGGCGGTGACGTTGCCGTTGTGGGACGGGCTCTTGCGCGGCGGGCGAGTGCGCCGCATACCGCTGCGCGACCAACCCGTTGCGAGAGAAACCTGATCATGGCCGCAAAGTCCCGTATCTTCGCGCTTTTGTTGTTGTCGGCAGCGCCGCTTGCCGCCGTGCCGACGCCTGCGCTGGCCGCCAGCGAAGCGCCGCAGCGCAGCTTTACCGGCGAGGACCTGTTCAAGCTGGAAGGCGCGAACGATCCGCAGGTGAGCCCGGACGGGACCAAGGTTGCCTATGTGCGCAGTTCGGCCGACGTGATGGCGGACCGCGATGCGCGCACCATCTGGCTGGTCGACCTTGCCAGCGGGCGGCACACGCCGCTGGTGGCCGGTGGATCGCCGCGCTGGTCGCCCGATGGCAAGCGCATCGCCTATGTCGGGCGGGGCAGCGGGGAAGGCGCGGGGCCGGAACTGCACGTGCGCTGGCTCGACACCGGGGCCGACAGCAAGCTGACCACGCTGGTCGAAGCGCCGGGGGGGATTTCGTGGGCGCCCGACGGCAAGTCGATCGCCTTTACCATGCGCGTGCCCGACGACGGTCTGAAGCTGGGCCAGGCGCCCGCCAAGCCCGAGGGCGCGAAGTGGGCCGACGGTCTGGAGATCATCGACCGCGTGACCTATCGCTTCGACGATGCGGGCTACATCAAGCCGGGCTTCGACCACCTCTTCCTGATCTCGGCCGAGGGCGGCGCGCCGCGCCAGCTGACGTTCGGCAAGTTCGACGACGGCGCGCCGCTGTCGTGGGCGCCGGACGGGCGCAGCATCGTGTTTTCGGCCAACCGCCGCGCCGACTGGGAGCGCGAGGGCAACGACAGCGACATCTGGTCGCTGGATGTCGGCTCCGGCGCGCTGACCCAGCTGACCAAGCGCTATGGCCCCGATGCCGCCCCGCAGGTTTCGCCCGACGGGCGGATGATCGCCTACGTCGGGTTTGACGACAAGTACCGGTCCTACGAGAACGCGCAGCTCTATGTGATGAACCGCGACGGCAGCGGCGCGCGCTCGCTGACGGGCAGGCTCGACCGCAGCATCGATGGCCTTGCCTGGAGCGGCAATTCGATCGTCGTGTCCTATGACGACAAGGGCGAGAAGAAGGTTGCCCGCGTCGGCCTCGACGGATCGATCAAGGTGCTGGCGAGCGGACTTTCGGCGGGTGCGGGCTATGACCGGCCCTATACCGGCGGCGATTTCTCCGTCTCGAAGGGCGGGACGATTGCCTATACCGCGAGCGGCACCGACCGCCCGGCGGACCTGTGGGTGACGAGCGGGGGCACCCCGCGCAAGCTGACCAGCCTCAACGCCACGTGGCTGGCCGACAAGGCGATGGCGCCGGTGCGCAAGCTGCCGGTGACCGCGCCCGATGGCCGCGCGATCGATGCGTGGCTGGCGGTGCCACCGGGGCTGCAGCCGGGGCAGCGCGTGCCGCTGATCCTGGAGATCCACGGCGGGCCGAACGCCGCCTATGGCCCGGCGTTTTCGACCGACGTGCAGCTTTACGCCGCGCACGGCTACGCGGTGCTCTACACCAATCCGCGCGGCAGCACGTCGTATGGGGCGGAGTTCGCCAACCTGATCGACCGGGCCTATCCGGGGAAGGACTATGACGATCTGATGGCGGCGGTGGACGCGGCCATCGCGGCGGGCGTGGCGGACCCCAACAACCTGTTCGTGACCGGCGGATCGGGCGGCGGCGTGCTGACCGCGTGGATCGTCGGCAAGACCGACCGCTTCAAGGCCGCGGCAAGCCAGAAGCCGGTGATCAACTGGCTGTCCGAGGCGCTGACCATGGACGGCACGACGTTCACATCGCGCTACTGGTTCGACAAGCGGCCGTGGGAAGACCCGATGTCGTACTGGAACCGTTCGCCGCTGAGCCTTGTCGGCAACGTCAAGACGCCGACGCTGGTGGTGGTGGGCAGCGAGGATTACCGCACGCCGGTTTCGGAATCCGAACAGTATTACGCCGCGCTGCAGATCCGGGGCGTGCCGACCGCACTGGTCAAGGTGCCCGGCGCGAGCCACCATGGCCTTGCCGAGCGTCCGTCACAATCGGCGGCGAAGGCTGCGGCAATACTTGCCTGGTTCGACAAGTATCGTACTGACAAGGGTGCAGGAGGCGCTGCCGCTCAGTAACGGGCAACAAAAGACAACGCGCAGCGCCCCTTACATGAGAGGAGTTGCGCGTGATGAAGGGCTTGTTCGACCTGACCGGGAAGGTGGCGCTCGTCACTGGCGGCAACGGCGGCATCGGGCTTGGCATGGCCAAGGGCCTGGCTATGCACGGGGCGACGGTCGTGATCTGGGGCAACAAGCCCGACAAGAACGCCCGCGCGGTGGAAACGCTGCGCGCGTTCGGCGGCGAGGTGCGGTGCGAACAGATCGACGTGGCCGACGAGGCGGCGGTGATCGCCGGCGTGCAGAAGATCATCGACGAGTTCGGCCGGATCGACACCGCGGTTGCCAACGCCGGCATCTCGATCGGGCGGGCGAGCATGTTCGATATCAGCGCCGAGGACTGGCAGCGGATCGAGGGGATCAACATCCACGGCGCGTTCTGGACGATGCGCGAGGCGGCCAGGCACATGCTGGCGCGCGGTGAGGCCAACCCAGACGACCGGGGCGGCTCGATCATCTCGATCTCCTCGACCAGCGCGATCCACGGCGCGGCGCGCAATGAACACTATGCCGCGACCAAGGGCGCGGTGCTGACGATGACGCGGGCGATGGCGGTGGAGCTTGGCCGCAAGGGCATCCGCGTCAACACGCTGTTGCCGGGGTGGATCCGCTCCGACCTGACCGGGGGCCTGCAGGAAAACGAGAAGTTCGAACGCCAGGTCGTGATGCGCGCGCCGGTCGGACGCTGGGGCGAGGGCGACGATTTCTCGGCCATCGCGGTCTACCTCGCCAGCGATGCCTCGCGCTTCCACACCGGCGACGACATCGTGATCGACGGGGGATACACGATCTATTGAGGCGCGCGCGGCAGGCCACGCGGTTGACCGGGTGGGGCGCTTGGTGACAAGGAAAGGCATGGCCAGCCAGCTTGCCGCCCCTGAACCGAACGCCACCCGGCCGCGCAAGCTGACCAAGCGCGGCGCCGACACGCGTGCGCGGATCCTGGAGGCGACGGTCCGCGTCATCGTTTCATCGGGTTTTGCCGCGATGACCATCGAGCGCGTCATGGCCGAAAGCGGGATCAGCCGGGGATCGGTGCTGCACCAGTTCCCCAATCGCCTGGCGCTGGCCATCGCCACGGCCGAGCGCACGCTGCAGGTGGTGATCGCGCTGGCGGCCGATGCCGCCGCGGCCAAGCCCGATCCGTTCGAACGGCTGGCGAGCCACGCCGAAGTGATGTGGCAGGCGCATTCGAGTCCCGAAGGCCTCGCGCTCAACGAGATCGTCACCGCTGCGGGCTGGGACCGCGAGCTGGCCGAAGGCATCCGCCCGATCATCGAGGAAGTGGAAGCGGACATCCGCGTCCAGTTCGTGGAGATGGCGCGCGAGGCGGGGCTGCCCGATCCCGACGCCTTCGTGGCGCGCGGCTGGTGGCTGGTGGCGAGCGTGCGCGGCCTGGTGATCGAACACCGCCTGCTGCAGCCGCGCCCGATGATCGACGCCGCGCTCGAGGAAATGAAGGCGAGCCATCGCCGCTATTGCGAGGCGCAGCGTGACAAACTGGTCATGCTTGATTAGTTTGGGTTGACCGGCTCCCCGCGCGGTGCCAGCTTGGCCCGTGCAAATGGCAACGCGGATCGCGCGTGCCCCGGGAGCAAGGAATGCGTTTCAAGGACAAGGTTGCGATCGCGACGGGCGGTGCATCGGGCATCGGCGCGGCGTTCGTGCGCCGGCTGCACGGCGAAGGTGCCAGCGTGATGATCGCCGACCTCGATGCAGAGAAGGGCGGCGCATTGGCGGCCGAGCTGGGCGAGCGGGCCGCCTTCCGCCAGGTCGACGTGTCCGACCCCGCCGCGATGGCCGCACTGGCGCAGGCGACGGCAGACACGTTCGGCGGGATCGACGTGCTGTTCAACAACGCCGGCATCGGCTGCTTCGGCGAAACGCCGGATCTCGACATCGAGCAGTGGAAGCGGGTGATCGCGATCAACCTCGACGCCGTGTTCTATGGATCGAAGGCGGTGATCCCGTTCATGCGCCAGCGTGGCGGCGGGGCGATCGTCAACACCGCCAGCGCATCGGGCATGGCGGCGGACTATGCCTTCACCGCCTACAACGCGGCCAAGGCCGGCGTGATCAACTATACCCGCTGCCTCGCCATCGACCACGCCAGGGACGGCATCCGCGCCAATGCGATCTGCCCGGGGCCGGTCGACACGCCGCTGCTGGTGACCGGCGTCGATGCGATCCAGGGCTTGCGTGCCGACTGGGAACGCCGCGTGCCGATGAACCGCTTTGCCGATCCGGCCGAGATCGCCGCCGTCGCCGCGTTCCTGGCCAGCGACGATGCCAGTTACCTGACCGGTGCTTCGATCCCGGTCGACGGCGGCCTCACCGCCCACACCGGACAACCCGACCTTCGCCCGCTGATGGGCGCGTGATTGCCAAGGAGAGTGCCATGACCGACGAAACCGAAAAGGCGATGGCCGACGTCGCGCCGTTCAAGATCTATCGCGCGGCGCAGGCGGCGGATTTCAATGAGCTTGACCACATGGAATACGCAGGGCTCACCCCGATCATCGAGGCGGGTCTGGCCAAGGCGGGCGAGGTGACCAACAAGGATGCCGGCAACGTGGTCAAGGAACTGTTCTCGATGCCGGGAATGAGCCTGACCTATGCCTGGTTCAAGAGCGGCTTCCCGCTGCCGCTGCACACACACAATGCCGATTGCCTGTACTACATCGTGGCGGGTTCGCTGAAGCTCGGCACCGAGGAGCTGGGGGCGGGCGATGGCTTCTTCGTGGGCAGCAACGTGCCCTATACCTACAAGCCGGGCCCGAACGGGGTGGAAGTGCTGGAATTCCGCACCGCGAACAAGTTCGACATCCGCTTCATGGGCAAGACCGAAAGCTACTGGAACAAGACCGCGCAGGCGCTGGCGGACAAGCAGGACGCATGGGTGGGCGAACGCAAGCCCAGCGAAGTCGCAGGACAGATGGTTCCCGCCGAATGAGGGCGACGGGTTCCATGCGGGCCGTGGTTCGCCGCGGCCCGCGTCTTCTAGTCGACGACATTCCCGAAGCGGTGGCCGGTGAGGGCCAGATCCTGACCAAGGTGCTGTGCTGCGGCATCTGCGGGTCGGACCTGCACGCCGTGCACAGCCTGGAGCACACGGTCGAGATGGGGCGCCGCTCGGGCGCTTCGGACACGATCGATCCGGCGCAGGATCTGGTCATGGGCCACGAATTCTGTGCCGAGGTGCTGGAAAGCGGCCCGGGCACTGAAGGCAGGTTCAAGGCCGGGACGCGCGTGGTTTCGACGCCGTTCGCGTTCGGGCCGCAGGGCGGAGAGCTGATCGGCTTTTCTACGCGGTTCCGCGGTGCCTATGCCGAGCGGATGGTGCTGACCGAAGCGCTGTGCCTTGAAGTGCCCAACGGCATCGCCAGCGAAACCGCCGCGCTGACCGAACCGCTGGCGGTGGGGCTGCACGCGGTGAATGCCGCGCACCTTACCGACAGATCGGTGGCGCTGGTGGTGGGCTGCGGCCCCATCGGCTTGGCCGTGATCGTCGCCTTGAAGCGGCGCGGCGTGGGGCCGGTGATCGCGGCAGACTTCAGCCCGGCGCGGCGCGCGCTGGCCGAAAAGCTGGGCGCGGACGTGGTGCTCGATCCGGGCGCGGCTTCTCCGCACGAGCAATGGGAAGCGTTCGACGTGCCGCAGACGCTCGCCTCGATGGGGCAGGCGGCGCTTTCGGGCCGCGCGATCCGCGATGCGGTGATCTTCGAATGCGTGGGCGTGCCCGGTATGCTGCAATCGCTGATCGAGCAGGCCCCGCCGACGGCGCATGTCGTGGTGGTGGGCGCGTGCCAGGAAGACGACCGCATCCTGCCGGTGATCGCGATCAACAAGCAGCTGCGCTTCAGCTTCGTGTTCGCCTACACCCCCGATGAATTCGCCGAAGTGCTTCACGCCCTGGGCGAAGGCGCGATCGACGGCGCGCCGTTCCTGACCGGCGAAGTTTCGCTGGACGATACGCCGGGCGCGTTCGAGCGGCTCGGTGCACCGGGCGCGGACGTGAAGATCATGGTTCAGCCCTGGCGGTAGATCACCGGTACCGGCGGGGCTGAGGTTAAACGGGGCGCCTGCTCTCTCTCCAGCAGGCGCCCCGTACCCGTCTCCCAAGCGACGGGCCGGATAGCCAGGCGCACGCGCGTCCCTCAACCCGCGCGGCCGGCCCTCCGTTATGCAATGACTGCCCGTCAGGCGAAGGCAGGCTCCTCTCCCAGGACGCGGGCGGCGTGTTCCGGCGTAAAGGCTTCGGGCGGCAAAGCTTCGGGGCCGGCGAGGACCGCGGCGGCGTGCATGCCGATGGTGGGATCGACCGCGCCCATTTCGTGGTAGCGGTGGCGGCGCGCGCGGGCCTTTTCGTCGAACTCCATGTCGAGCGTCGCCTGGATGTAGGCGGTGAAGCGCAGGCGGCGCATGCGTTCGCGGCGCTCTTCCTCGTAGGGGCGGAAATCGGGCGCGGCGCCGGATGCCGTGTCCTTGAGGATGTCGCTCACCATGCGCACGTCGCGATAGGTGATCGACTGGCCGAGGCCGAGGATCGGGTCGTTCCAGCCGGCCGCGTCGCCTACCAGCACGCCGCCCTGCGCATGCGGCGCATCGACGACCGAGCTGTTGTTGTAATAGGCATAGAGCGGGCCGGCCGGGGTGCCGTCGGCGATGGCGTCGTTGTGCGGCGCGCTCTTCATGCGGAACGCGGCGAGGAACTTGTCCGCGCCGTCTGCCCCGGCAAAGCGCTTGGCCTGATCGAGCGCCCAGCCGCCGTACACGCGCATGCGGGTGCCGCCCTGGGGGAAGGCGAGGAAGGCAAAGTCGTCCTCTGTGCCGATCGCCTGGCGGGTATCGTTCCAGCCCTGCACGCCGTCGACGAGGAGCCCGGCGAACCAGTGGTGCGGCTTGTCCTGCACCAGCGCGCGGCCGCAGGCCTTGCGCACCATCGACTGGCGACCTTCGGCGCCGACGACGAGCGGGGCATGGGCGACATGCTCGACGCCTTCGTGGACGTAGGTGACGGACGGATCGGCGCCGAGCTGCATTTGCCTGACCTCGACCCCGCGCAGCGTGGTTGCGCCATCGTTGCCAGCCTTGTCGAACAGGGTCTGGCAGTGGACCGGGTGGCGCAGGCACAAGGGGCCGGCCACATCGGGCGCGAAGATGCCAAGGTCGATGGCCTTGGCTTCGGCTTCGCCCGGTGCGACGGTTTCATCGTAGGTGACGTGGCTGGTCAGGTGGTGGCCGCCTGCCGCCATCAGCGTGTCGTAAAGTCCGACGCGCCGGACTTCGGTGACGCCCCAGGGCGCGATCCATTCACCGCGCACGCGGTCTTCGTAGACCGTCGACTTTTCGAGCAGCAACACTTCCTTGCCGGCGCGGGCCATGACCGAGGCGAGGGCGGAGCCGGCAAGGCCGCCGCCGACGATGATAAGGTCGTGCCGGCTCATGCCGCCACCGCCGCGGCATAAGTGGCGCGCAGGGCCTTCTTGTCGGGCTTGCCCACCGCGGTCTGGGGGATGGAATCGACGAAGACGACGCGCTTGGGTGCCTGGACCGGGCCCTTGTGTTCGCGCACCAGCGCGATCAGCTCGCCGTCCTCGACCGTTTGGCCCGGGCGCAGCACGCAGGCGGCCCAGACCGCTTCGCCCCACTTTTCGTCCGCAATGCCGAAGACCGAGACCTGCGCCACAGCGGGGTGCTGGGCGATCACGTTTTCGACTTCGCTGGGGAAGACGTTGAAGCCGCCGGTGACGATCATGTCCTTCTTGCGATCGACGATGCGCAGGAAGCCGTCGGGGTCCTTCACGGCAACATCGCCGGTGTGGAGCCAGCCGCCCGCAAGCGTTTCGCGGTTCTGCTCCTCGCGATCGAGGTAGCCGTCCATGACCAGCGGGCCGCGCACGCAGATCTCGCCCGGTTCGCCATCGGGCACCGGCTGGTTGTCGTCCCCCAGCAGCGCGACGTCGACATATGGCACGGGGCGGCCGCACGAGGCGAGGCGCAGCGGGTTGTCGGGATCGTGTTCGCTGCGGCGCAGGACCGAGACAGTCATCGGCGCTTCGGCCTGGCCGTAGAACTGGAAGAACACCTTGCCCAGTCGCTCGATGCCTTCCTTGAGGCGCGCCGGGCTCATCAGCGAGGCGCCGTAGAAGATCGTCTCGAGGCTGGAGAGATCGTACTTGTCGAAATCGGGATGATCGAGCAGCGCGTAGATCATCGTCGGCACCAGCATGGTGCAGGTGATCTTGTACTTCTCGATGGCGGCGAGGACCGCGCCCGGCTCGAACGCGGGGAGCACGACCATCGTGCCGTGCTTGAGCAGCGTGGGGCCGAACAGCGAGCCGCCGGCGTGACTCAGCGGCACGACGGCGAGGACGCGCGGTTCGATGGGCCATTCCCACTCGCTCATCATGATCGACAGCGCAGTGCCGCCAGTGCGCGGGTTGCCGGGGATCGCCTTGGGCTTGCCGGTGGTGCCGCCCGAATAGGACAGGCGGGTGATCGTGCCCGGGTCCATGACGGGGGGCACGAGCGGGCCCGGCGTATACTGGCGGGCGAGCGCGAGCAGATCCTGGCCGCTTTCGCCATGGCCGAGGCTGAGCACGACCTTGAGCCGGTCGGTCCGCGCGGCGAGTTCTGCGGCGCGGCGTTCGAACTTCCGGGGATCATAGAGCAGGACTTCGACGTTCGCGTCCTCGATGGCGAAGAGGTGGTCGTCGGCCGAGCCCATCGGGTGCATCGCGACGAGGCAGCCGCCGGCATAGCCGATGGCATTGTGCAGCAGCAGCACCTCGATCGAATTGCCGGCCAGCAGCGCGATGCGCGTGCCGTTGCCGATGCCGGCCGCGATCAGCGCCTGGGTCAGCTGGCTCGTGGTGTCGAGGATCTGGCCACCGGTCCAGGCCGGCTCGCCCGCCAGTTCGACGATCGGCTTGTTGCGATCGCGTTCCAGCGCATTGAGGACGGCGTTGACCGGGTAGAGCGAAGGGTGGAGAAATTCGGTCACTGTGCGGCCTCCTTCATGCTTTCGAGCAGCGGGGCGATGAGGTTGGGGTACCAGTTCTGCGCGGTGGCGCGGCCCAATGCGATGCCCTGCGCGATGGCCTGAGAGCCTTCGTCGGTGAAGTTGGGCAGGACGTAGAGATCGCCGTTCCCGATCGCGTCATAGACCATGCGCACCAGCTCGGCGCGGGGCAGGCCGTTGTCGACGGCGTCGCGCATCGATGCTTCGACGGCCGCCAGAACCGGGTTCGACAGGCGCTGGGCGACTTCGCCTTCGAGCGCGCCCGAGGTCTTTTCGGGGAACATGATCTTCGACTGCACCACGCCGGGCATCACCACGGTGACGCCGACGTTGGGCACGCCTTGCGTCTGCAGGTCGAGCCAAAGCGCTTCGTTGAGCGCGAGGACGGCGTGCTTGGTCATCGAATAGGAGCAGAAGCCCGGATTGACCGTGATGCCCGCGCCCGACGAGACGGTAACGACGTGGCATTCATCGCCTTGCGCGATCATGCGTGGCACGAAGGCCTTGATGCCGTGGATCACCGAACGCTGGTTGACGCCGATCACCCAGTCGTACTGTTCGAGGCTGACTTCCCAGGTGACGCCCGCCGCAAACACGCCGGCGTTGTTGAACAGCACGTTGACCTTGCCGAAGCGGTCGACGGCGGCTTGCGCCAGCGCTTCGACGTCTTCGTACTTCGCAACGTCGCCCTTCACGCCGAGCACTTCGCCTTTGGCAGAGAGCGTCGCGACGGCTTCGGCGAGAGTGTCTTCGCGGATGTCCGAGATCACCACTTTCGCGCCGCGGTCGAGCGCGCCTTCGGCCAGCGCATAGCCGATGCCCGATGCGCCGCCGGTGACGACGACGACCTTGCCCGAAAAGTCCTTCATCATGCCTTCTCCAGCACGTGGATGGCGCAGGCGGTGCCCATGCCGGGTCCTCCGCCGACGACGTGGGTGAGGCCGATCCGAGCCCCTTCGACCTGCCGTGCACCGGCCTTGCCGCGCAGGTGGGTGGCGACTTCGTAGATGTTGGCGATGCCGGTGGCGCCGAGCGGGTGGCCCTTGGACAGCAGGCCGCCGGAGACATTGACCGGCACCTTGCCGCCAAGCGCGGTGACGCCTTCGTCGATCAGCCGGCCCGCTTCGCCATCGGCGCAGAGGCCGAGGTTCTCGTAGTGGACGAGTTCGGCCGTGGCGAAGCAATCGTGCAGTTCGACGAGGTTGACCTCGTCCGGGCCGATCCCGGCGCGTTCGTAGGCCGACTTGGCGGCAGCGCGGGTGGCAGCACTGAAGTCGGGCATGGCCATCTGCCGTTCGGCAAAGGGGTTCGAGCTCATTTCCGAAGCGCGGATCCGCACGGCGCGGTCCATCAGGCCGAGCCGGCGCACCTTGTCTTCGGCCATCAGCACCGCCGCGGCCGAGCCATCGACGTTCACCGAGCACATCAGCTTGGTGTTGGGGTACGCGATCATCTCCGCGCCCATCACTTCCTCGAGCGGCGTTTCCTTGCGGTACATCGACTTCGGGTTGAGCGTGGAGTGGTGGTGGTTCTTGACCGACACCTTGGCGAATTGCTCGAACGTCGTGCCGTACTTGCGGGCGTGCTCGATGCCGATCTGCGCGAACATCGCGGGCATGGTATAGGAGCCGACGAGGCCTTCGGGCGAAGGCCCGCCGCCGGTGCCCCCAAGCAGGCCCTTGCCCATCTGTTCGACGCCGACGGCAAGGACGGTGTCGTATAGCCCGGCCTTGATCGCGATCCAGGCATCGCGGAACGCCGTGGCGCCGGTGGCGCAGGCGTTCGCGACGTTGACCACGGGAATGCCGGTCTGGCCGATCTCGGCCAGCATGCGCTGGCCGACCATGCCGTTGGCCTGACCGAGGTTGCCGCAATAGAGCGCTTGCATATCGCGGATAGAAAGACCCGCGTCATCCAGCGCCATCAGCGCGGCTTCGGCGGCAAGGCCGGGGACCGTGCGATCGGGGAAGCGGCCGAACCGGATCATGTCGATGCCGACAACGTAGACGTCGCTCATGCCGCTGCTCCTTGCGCGGGGACGAACAGATAGGTGAGGTAGGGCTTGTCCGCGCCCGCCGGGATCACCTCGCGGAAGACCATGCGCACCGGCATGTCGGGCGTGACCGCGTCCGGTTCGACATCGACCAGCGTGCCCTTGATGTGCGCGCCATCGTCGAGATCGACGATCACGTCGACGAACGGGGTGGCGACGCCGGGGAAGCTGCGATGGACCACGGTCCAGGCCCAGACCTTACCCGTTTCCGCGAGTTGGACGTGCTCCATGGCATCGCGCGCGGTGCACTTGGCGCAGACGTCGCGGGTGCCGACGTAGGTGTGGCCGCAAGCCTTGCAGCGGCTGCCGGCGACATAAGGGTGCCCGTCGTTCGGCTCGATCACCGGCAGCAGGGGGCGGACAGCTTCGGTCGTGGTCATGCCGCATCCTCCGGCGTGGGCGCGTGCGCCGCCATGGCGAGGTGGATCGGCAAGACGGCTTCCGGGTTCCACGAGATGCGCTGGCCCACGGTGATGCCGCCATCGACGACGAGGTGCGTGCCGGTGACGAAGGCTGCATCATCGCTGGCGAGGTAAAGCGCGGCGCCGGCGATGTCGGTGGGGGAACCGGCGCGACGCAGGGGCTGCATCTGCGTCGCGCCTTCGACCAGCGCAGCGGTCATCTGATCCGCCGCAGCCCGGTCGAGCCCCAAGGTCATGCCGAAGATCGGCGTCACGATCACGCCCGGGCAGATCGCGTTGACGCGGATGTTGTGCACGGCAAGGTCTGCCGCCGAGAGCTTGGAGAGGTGAATGACGCCGGCCTTGGCGACGCCGTAGGCGAGGCCCCAGCCGGCTTCGAGCCCGGCGATCGAAGCGATGTTGACCACCGCGCCGCCACCGCGCGCGATCATCAGCGGCGCAGCGTGCTTGGTGCCGAGCATGGGCGCGCGCAGCAGCAGGGAGTGGGTCTGGTCCCAGCCTTCGATGGTCATGTCGATCGAGCCCGCCGGGGTTCCACCCGCGCCAGCGTTATTGACGAGAATATCGAGTCCGCCGAATTCCGACGCGGCGGCGGCGCAGGCGGCGGCGATATCCGCCTCATTCGTGACATCGCAGTGGCGATAGGCGACCTTGCCAGGGAAGCGGGCCTGAAGATTGGCGCCTTTTTCGTCCTGCAGATCGGCGGCGAGCACCTGCGCGCCCTCTGCCACGAAGCGTTCGACGATGCCCAGGCCAATGCCCGAGCAGCCGCCGGTGACAAGCGCGACCTTGCCGGAAAGGCGACCGGTACCTGCGGCCGTCATGCGACGGTCCTCGAAAGGTAGGCGGCTTCGTGGATCGCGTTGGCATACGAGCGCGGCGTGCGGGCATCGCCCACGACATGGACCGCGACCGGCTTGCCCATGAACGCGCGCTCCAGGCTGTTGTCGGCTTCGCGGCCCGAACAGATCACGATGGTGTCGGCTTCGATCCGGACCTCGCCATCGGCGCCTGCGAAGACGGCTTCGTTGCCCTCGATCGCCTTGAGCGCAAGGCCCGGTTCGGCGGCGAGCCCGGCATAGGCCATCATGCCCATGATCGCCCAGACGCGCGAGCCGATGTAGTTGGCGGGCGCGTAGGCGGGGCCGGCCTCGACCAGGCGGACATCGTGGCCGCGCAGCTTGTAATCGATGGCGAGTTCGGCGCCTTCGGCCGCGCCGACGACGACCACGCGCTTGCCGATCGCGGGCGGATCGTCGCGACGCATGGCTTCGTCGATGCGCAAGGCAAGGCCGCTGGAACGCGCTTCGGCAAGGCCCGGTACTTCGATGGCGATCGGCCTGGCGCCCGTGGCGACCACGACCACATCGGGGTTTTCGGCAAGGATCATCGCGACGTCGGCATCGACGCCGCAGCGCACGTCGACCTTCGACTTGGCGATCATCTTGCGGTGGTAGGAAGGCTGATAGCGCAGCATCTCCATGTTGGGCAGACCGGGGTAGTTGCCCGCCCAGTCCATCGCGCCGCCGAGCGTTGCTGCCTTTTCGAACAGCACGACGTCATGGCCGATCTCGTCGGCGGTGAGCGCATATTCCATGCCGCCCGAGCCGCCACCGACGACCACGACCTTCTTCGGCCGGTTGGTGGGCACGATGCGGTATTCGTCCTCGCGCCCGAACACGGGGTTCTGCGCGGAACCCGCCCAACCCTTGCCGAAGATGTTGCCCTGCAGCAGCGACGCGCCGGTGTGGGTGGACAGCCGGATCTCGTCCTCACGGCCCTGCATCATCTTGTTGGGGAAATCGGGATCGTCGAGCGAGAGGCGGCAGACGCCGGCGAAATCGGCCCCGGCCTCGTCGACCATCGTGCGCAGGTGATCCGGCGTGATGAGGTTGGCCGAGCCGATCAGCGGCATGTCGATGCCGCGCTTTTGCAGTTCGGTGCGCAGCTTCTGGATGTTGTCCTTGTTGACGACCTTGGGCGTGTAGAACGACGGGCCGATGAACTCGGTCGAATGGATGTCGGCCCGGCGGCTGGGCGCGCCGAGCATCGAGCCGAAGGTGCAGTCGAGCACCGAGATGCCGAGCGCGTGGAGGCGCGGGGCATAGTGTTCGGCAAAGTATTCGATGTCGTACCCGCCTTCGAGGTTTTCATCGCAGCACAGGCGCGGGATCAGCGGGAAATCCTTGCCGCACAGCTCCTGCGTGCGCTCGATGATCGCCTCGCACATGTAGAAGCGGTCGGCGTACTTGTCGGTGCGGCCCTGATTGGCGAGCAGCGACAGGTTGGTGTGCGGCAGCGAGCCGTGGCAGAAGTGGAACGACAGGAAGTCGAACCCGGCTTCCTTGGCGCGACGGCCGGCCTGCGCGAAGCTTTCGACGATATCGTCATAGACTTCGGTCGGCACGACGCCGCTTTCGGGGTTGCCGATCACGTACTTGTTGCTGGGGCCCCAGGCGACGGTGCCCGGGATCCAGCCCTTGCCCGCTTCGAGCGGCACGGTGGTGCCAAGGCCGGGGATAAGGCCGCCGTAGAACAGCTGGATGCCGGCGAGCGAGCCGTTGTTCTTGATCTCGGAAACCGTGTCGCGGAATTCGATGACATAGTCTTCGTCATAGAGGCCGAGCATGCGTTCGTTGATGAGGCCATCGCGTCGCACGCAGGTCGCTCCGACGAGCGTCGCTGCATAGCCGCCCTTGGCCAGCGAGCCATAGGCCGCGGCGAGACGGCGCGTGGCGTAGCCTTGCGGGTCGGACATGTTGAGCGTGGTCGGAACGTGGATCAGGCGGTTCTTGAACGTCAGACCCTTCGCCTCGAAGGGTTCGAACAGCTTGCTCATGGTCATCCTTTCCCGGCGCCGCGTTTTGGTCTAGCGGTCGCCCCATCCTCTAAGTCATATGACTTAATTGCACGATTAACTACAGGCGGGCGCAGTGCAAGTCAATTCGGTTCCGGTGGTCGAGGAAGGGGAGAGCGAGACCTCGCGCGTCCTGCTGAAGACGGCGCGCAGGTTGTTCGCAGAGCGCGGAATCCGGGCGGTGACGGTGCGCGAGATCGCGCGCGAGGCGGGGCAACGCAACCAGGGCGCGGTCGCCTATCACTTCGGCACCAAGGACGCGCTGGTCGAACGTATCCTCGTGGACGGGGCGCAGCGAATCGAAGCGCGACGCCATGCGTTCCTGACGGAGCTGGAAGCGGCCGGTGGCCCGCGCACGGTGCGCGAGGCGGTGGCGGCGGTGATCGTGCCATCGGTAGCCTTCGCCGACGAGGACGAGGAGCACGGATCGTACTTCAACCGCTTCCTGATGCGGCTGGCGCTCTACGATCCGGGGCTGATCGACCGCACGCTGGCGGGCCGGTACAACGCCGGATACCAGCGCTGCCTGACGCACTTGCGTCGCCTGCTGGCGCACCTGCCGCGCGAAACGCAGAGCCGGCGCTTCGGCTTCTTCGGCAGCTACATCTCTGCGCTGCTGGCAGAGCGCGAGGCGGTTCTTGCCGAAGGCGTCGCAGAACGGCGGCGCTGGCGTTCGGACAAGGCGCTGGACGACCTGATCGTGACGGCTGCGGCCTTGCTTGAGGCTCGATGACCGAAATGTGTTCGCGCCAACAAGGCGGTTCCATTTCTCTCCATTTTGGTTGAGTAAGCCGCCCGATTATGGAGCCATCGGCTCCGGTTCGGGGGGCTGAAACATGTTTGCAAGGCTGCAATGCCTGCTCAACCGTCATGCGCCGCAGCGCAATGCCGTCGAATGGGACGGCCGGGACTTCGTCAGCCATTGCCGTCATTGCGAAATTCCGGTCCGGCGCATTCGCAAGCGTCGCTGGGCGCGCGCGCGCGCCGAGGTCCAGCGCAGGAGCAGCGACAGCGCGACCTGACGGGCAGCGGGCGCGTGCGCCGTTACCCAAAGGCCAGCCCAAGTGTCAGGCGGCGGTGCGTCGCTTGAAGAAGGCGATTACGTCCTGCTCCACCTGGCGCGTGGCGCTGCCCGGTTCGTCGACCAGATGCCAGGTCAGCACCGAGTGCGGTGCAATGGGCGCATTCGGGTTGGCGTCGGTGTCGGGCAATTCAACGGTGACGCAGCGATCGCCGAAGGTTTCCTTGAGCATCGCAAAGCGTGCATCGGGGACATAGCCGTCGCTCGGAAAGCGCAGTGCCATCATGGTGAGGTCTTCTTCCTTGAGCCGCCGCTTGGCGCAGGCGATCTCTTCGGCGCTGGCGTCGATCCGCGCGGCGCCCTTGCGGCCCAGCGGCAGCGAGGGCTGCGACAGCACGGGGGCGACGACCGACGGCTCGGTCATCATGACAAGTGCAAATCCCCCGGTGAAGCACATGCCGACCGCGCCGACGCCGCGTCCGCCGCATTCGCCGTGCGCCTTGCGGGCCAGCGCGCGCAGCCAGTCAACGATGGGGCTAGACCTGCCGTTGGCCCAGACGTTGAATTCGCGCCGCACGCAAATCGACCATAGCATCTGGCCCATCGTGTAGCGTCGCGAGGGGGTGCGACCGTCTTCGCCGAACAGGCTTGGGCAATAGACGGTCATGCCCTGATCCGCCACGCGATTGGCGAAACGCAGCACCTGCGGGTGCAGGTTGGGCATTTCGTGCATGACGATGACGGCGGGGCCGGTGCCCTTGCGCCAGACGCGGCGGGTCCATGGACCATCGGTGAAATCAAAGGCGTCGTAGCCTGCGAAAGCCTCGGGATTCTGCATGATCTTCCCCCCGCATCCGGCCGCGACTGTGACGCGTTCGCACCTGTCTGGCAATCGAGGGATTGCTCCACACAAGATGTTTGCAATTCAGCACCTTGTGCCTAAACCCGGTCGCATGCGTAACATTGTTCGTCCGGCTCTCGCCGTTTTCGCCGCAGCGCCCGCTGTCCTGTCCGCTTCCGCGATGGCCGCTCCGGCCATGCCCGTGGCGCCCGCAGCACCCGCCGATACGGTCGCCTGGGACATCGTTTCGGGGCTGACCACCGAGATCGGCCAGCGGCTGGCCGGTAGCGAGGCCGAAGCCCGCGCACGGGCGTGGGGATCGCAGAAGCTGCAGGCACTGGGCTTTCGCAACGTGAAGGTCGAGCCGTTCACCATCCGCGGCTATCAGCGCGGGGTGGACAAGGCGCGGATCACCAGCCCCGTGCCGCAGATGCTGGCGGTGACGGCGTTGGGGTACAGCGGCGCGACACCCGACAAGGGGATCGAGGGCGAGCTGGTCTATTTTCCGACGCTTGCCGCGCTGAAGGCGGCTCCGGCGGGATCGCTCGCCGGCAAGATCGCGTTCATCGACCATGCCATGCGCGCGGCACAGGACGGATCGGGCTATGGGCCTTACGGCCAGGTTCGTCGCGAAGGGCCGACCGTCGCTGCGCAGAAGGGAGCGTTGGCAGTGGTCATCCGCTCGGTCGGCACCGACAGCCATCGCAATCCCCATACCGGCGTGACGAGCTGGGGCGCAGGCGTGAAGCCGATCCCGGCGGGCGCGGTGTCCAACCCCGATGCCGACCTGATCGGCAGGCTGGCGAAGCTGGGCAAGCCGGTGACCATCGCGTTGACGCTGACCGGCAAGACGGTCGAGGGGCTGCCTTCGGGCAATGTGGTGGGCGACCTGCCGGGCCGCGATCCTTCGCTGCCGCCGGTGCTGGTGGGCTGCCATCTCGACAGCTGGGATCTTGGCACCGGAGCGATCGACGATGCATCGGGCTGCGCCATCGTCACCGCCGCGGCCCTGCGCGCACAAGCGGCGGGGCAGACCTTGCGCACGATCCGCGTGCTGTGGGCGGGCAGCGAGGAGCTGGGCGGCTTTGGCGGCGAAGCCTATGCCAAGGCGCATGCCGAGCCGCACGCACTGGCGATGGAGAGCGACTTCGGTGCCGACCGGGTCTGGCGCGTGCAGACGCGCTTCGCACCGGCCGACAAGCCGCTGGCCGACAGCATAGTCGCCGCGCTCGGCACGATGGGGATCGTCGCAGGGCGCGGCACGGCGGGCGGAGGGACCGACGTGGAACCGGTGATCGCGGCGCAGAAGCTGGCTGTGGTCGACATGGGCCAGGATGGCACCCACTACTTCGATCTGCACCACACGCCCGACGATACGCTCGACAAGATCGATCCTGCCGCGCTGGAGCAGAACGTCGCTGCATGGACGCAGGTGCTGGAGATCGTGGCCAATGCGCCGGCGATCGCCAGTGTCAACCCGCCCGAATAGCCGGGACCTTTACAAGGGCAGGCTGGACGGACCGATCAGGCCTCGGCGAATTCCACCACGGTGGTGACCCCGCCGAGGTTTTCCACCTGCATCTTGCCGCCCAGCTGGGTGACGAAGCCCTGGATGATCGCGGTGCCGAGCCCGCGGCGCGGCTGCGGCGGCTGCGTCGCTTCGGGCAGGCCTACGCCATTGTCGGCAACGATCAGGCGCAGGCGGCCCTCCCCAGCGCGCTCGATCGTGACGCGAACTGCCGGGGCGGAATGGCCATCGAACGCATGCTTGAAGCTGTTCCCGAGCAGTTCGGTGATGAGCAGGACCAGCGTCATCAGCCGGCCCACTTCCAGCCGGGCATCGGCAACGTCGATATCGACCTGTACGTGATCGGCCGAGCCGACGACGCGGGCATGTTCGGCAGCGCGGCGGATCTGTTGGGACAGCGGCAGGTTGAGCGAGACCGGATCGTACAGTTGGCGGTGGATCTCGCCCATCAGTTCGATCCGGGCATTGGCCCGGTCGATCGCATCAAGCGCGGTGTGCGGATCGGCGGCGATCTGGCGACGCTGCAGCCGCAGCATCGCCGCCACGGTGGCCAGGTTGTTGGCCACGCGGTGCTGCAGTTCCTTGAACAGCAGACGTTCGCGCTCGGCAGCCAGCGTCAGGCGGATCTCGTTGTCTTCCAGCTGGCGCTGGCGGTGGACCAGGCCGTCGATCAGCATGATGTCGACGGCAACGACAAAGGCGTAGAACAGCATGGCCGTGGCCACGCCCGAATTGACCCCGAAGCTATAGAGCGGGGGGACGAAGAAGTACCAAGCAGCGAGGCCGCTCAGCACTCCGCAGACGATGCCCGGACCACGTCCGGCAAGGAACGTGGCAAGGATCACCGCGGGGAAGAACGTCAGGAACGGAAATCCCGGCGGAAGCAGATGGTCGGCTGCAAAGCGCACGGCAGAGCCGGCGATGAAAAGCGCGATCCCGGCAGCATATCGGGGAACCGTGCCGCGAATGGGCTGGAACAACTGGCGCGGCAGAATGGACATGTCGCTTGGCAACCTGCCCGTGAATTGTTGCCTTTGCAACTGTGGCAAGGCCCGGTCCGGCGGTAGCGCGCGCTTCCGCCGTCCGGGCCTTGTCGTTTTACGCAATCGCGTGGTGCGCTACGATCAGATCCGTTCGATGATCAGCGCCGGGGCCATACCGCCAGCCGCGCACATCGTGATCAGGCCGTAACGGCCGCCGGTCCGCTCCAGTTCGTCGAGCGCCGTGCCGATCAGCATCGAGCCGGTCGCGCCGATCGGGTGGCCGAGCGCCATTGCGCCGCCGTTCGGGTTGACCTTGGTGCGGTCGAGCTTGAGGTCGCGGATGAACTTTTCGGCTACGACGGCGAAAGCCTCGTTGATTTCCCAGTGGTCGATGTCCTCGACCTTGAGACCGGCCTTTTCGAGCACCTTCTTGGCAGCAGGGACCGGCGCGTTGAGCATCAGCGTTGGATCATCGCCCTGGTTGGCGTAGGCAACGATGCGGCCGCGCGCCTTGAGACCGTGCTTTTCGGCGTATTCCGGCGACGTGATCAGCAGCGCGGCGGCGCCATCGACGACGCCCGAGCTGTTGCCGGCGTGGTGCACGCCCTTCCAGTTGAGGTCGGGATAGCGACGCTGGATCTGCTTGCGGAAGGTGAAGCCGTTGCCCTGATCGAAATCGGCGATACCGTCGAAGCTGGCCTTGAGCGAGGCGAGGCCTTCGGCGGTGGTTTCGGGGCGGGGGAACTCTTCCTTGTCGAGTGCCACGGTGCCGTCGGGATTGTAGACGGTGACCAGCGACTTGTCGAAGCGGCCTTCGCGGATGGCGCGGTCGGCGCGTTCCTGGCTGACGAGGGCGAGCGCGTCGAGCTCTTCACGGGTGATGCCTTCGAGCGCGGCGATCGCGTCGCCGCAGACGCCCTGGTGCGACTGCGGGTGGATCGCGTCGAGCTCGGGGTTGCCCGAGCCCATGCCGAGCGGACGGATGCCGGCGTTGGCCTGCTCCGCGCCGTAGGCGGCAGTGAAGCTCATCATTTCGGTGCCGCCGGCGATGACGCAGTCTTCCATGCCCGACATGACGGCCGCCGCGGCCAGGTTGACCGAGGTGATGCCGCCGCCGCAGAAGCGGTCGAGCGTGGTGCCCGAGGCGGTGATGTCGTAACCGGCGGCCAGCGCGGACATGCGGCCGAGGTCGCCACCCTGCTTGCCGACCTGCGACGAAGTCGACCAGATGATGTCGTCGACGGTCGAGGTGTCGAGGTTGTTGCGGTCCTTGATCGCCTTGAGGCAGGTCGCGGCGAGATGCTGCGGGTGAAGGTGCGACAGCGCGCCCTTGCCGGGCTTGCCGATGCCGCGCGGGGTGCGCACGGCGTCGATGATATAGGCTTCGGCCATGGTTCTCTCCTCAACAGTCCGGCGAGACCCCCCTCTGGGGTCCGGCTCTGAGTCCCGGTTGTTTAAACGAGCGATTAAAGGGTGGGCCCGCCTTACGCAAGGGTAAAGCTGCACGCCCGGCGCACTCGACAGCAGGCCTTTGCTGCCCTTATGAAAACCGGCCGCCACACGAAGGAATTGCGCGATGTCCGATGCAGCCCTGCTCGATAAGGCCCACGCCCTGTCCGACAAGATCGTGGCGCTGCGCCGCGCGATCCATGCCGAGCCGGAACTGGGGCTGCACACGCCGCTGACGCGCGACAAGGTGCGGGCGGCGCTGGCGCACCTGCCGCTGACGTGGCGGGAAGGGCCTTCCACCACCGGGCTTGTGGCAACGCTGGAAGGCGGGGCGGGGCCGGGCCGCACGGTGTTGCTGCGCGGCGACATGGACGCGCTGCCGATGCCCGAGGAGACGGGGCTGCCGTTTGCATCCACCATCGCCGGGCGGATGCACGCCTGCGGGCACGACACGCACACCGCCATGCTGGCGGGCGCCGCCGAGGTGCTCTGCGCGATGCGCGAGAAGATCGCCGGGCGGGTGCAGTTCATGTTCCAGCCGGGCGAGGAGGGCCATCATGGCGCGCGCTTCATGCTCGACGACGGGCTGATCGATCCGCTGCCAGATGCCGCCTTTGCCCTGCACATCATGCCCGACAGCCCGCACGGGCTCGTCGCCGGGCGGACCGGAGCCCTGCTCGCCTCGGCCGATCAATTCGCCATCACGGTCGAAGGACGCGGCGGCCACGCCTCGATGCCGCACCAGACGCGCGATCCCGTGCCGGTCGCCTGCGAGATCGTCGGCGCGATCCAGGCGATGGTTACGCGCAAGTTCGCCGTCTCCGACCCGGTGGTAGTGACCGTCGCCAAGATCGAGGCGGGCACGGCGCACAACGTCATCGCCAATCGCGCCGTGCTGACCGGCACGATGCGCACCCTGTCACCCGGCAACCGCGACCGCCTGCCAGCCGAACTCGAGCGGTTGGCCACGCACATCGCCGCGGCGCACGACATGACGGCAAGCGTGCGGATCGAACGCGGCTTCCCCGTGACGGTCTGCGACGAGCGCGCGGTGGCGCTGGGCGAAGCGGTGACGCAAGATCTTGTCGGGGAGGGCCGGTTCGTCCGCCTCGCGCATCCGATCATGGGGGCCGAGGACTTCTCCTACGTGCTGGAAAAGGCGCCGGGGGCGATGTTCTTCCTGGGCGTCAGCCACGAAGGCGACGACTGGCGCCAATGCTGCGGCATTCATTCGACCCGGATGATGGTGGATGAGAGCGTCATGCCGCTGGGTACCGCGCTGCTGGCAGGTTGCGCGGTCCGCTTTCTGGAAAAGGGGTTTTCATGATCTGGTTTGGTGGGCAGTTGCCCGATGAGGCGTTTCTTCGTGACAGCTTCGGCCGGGGGATGCCCGGCTTTCTGGATGTGGAGTTCGTCTCCGTCGACGAAGGCGCGCTGACGATCCGCATGCCGGTCAACGAAAAGGTCCACCAGCCGTTCGGACGGCTGCATGGCGGTGCTTCGGTGGTGCTGGCCGAGACGGCCGGCTCGGTTGCTGCGGCGTTCTGTGTCGATCCGTCGCAATTCGCCTGCGTCGGCATGGAGATCAACGCCAACCACATCCGTCCGGTGCGCGACGGGTTCGTCTATGCAAGGGCCAGCGCGGAAGCGATCGGCCGAACTACGCACGTTTGGTCCATCCGCATCACCGACGAAGCAGAGCGGTTGGTCTGCGTCTCGCGGTTGACGGTTGCGGTGATCCCGATCGATCGAAAGTGATGAAATCTCTGCCTTTCGGGGCACCCGGTGCGAATTTCGATGTTTTTAATCAGGATGAGGGAACCTGACGCGCGCCATGGACATTGACGCGCAAGGGGCTTGCCGCGTGCATCTTAGACGAAAGACCAGGAACCTTCATTGCCAACACATCGGGAAGATCAGGCGCATCGGGCGTATGACGACAGCCCCGACCGCTTTCGCGCCAGTCATCCCGGAGATTCTTTCTCCGGCGCGTCTGGTGTGCTGTTCGAACAGGCCATGGCGCAAACCCGCATGGCCATCTGCCTTTGCGATCCTTACACCGAGGATCAGCCGATCGTTTTCGCCAACCGTGCCTTCCGCGATCTGACTGGCTACGACGAAAGCGAAACGGTCGGGCGTAACTGCCGCTTCCTGCAAGGACCCGGCACCGACCCCGCGGCCGTAGCGCGCATCCGCGCCGCGCTGGCGCAGGAGGATGTCGTCGTCGTCGAGATCCTGAATTACCGCAAGAACGGCGAGGCGTTCTGGAACGCGCTGCACCTTGGGCCGATCTACGATCACCAGGGGCGGCTGCTCTACTTTTTCGGCAGCCAGTGGGACGTATCGGACGTGCGCGCCGCCCGTGCGGACGAGCGCCATGCCCGTGAACTGGCGCGCGAACTGTCGCACCGGATGAAGAACATGTTCGCGGTCATCGGCGGCATCGTCAATTTCACTGGCCGCGCGCGCGGAATCGAGACCGAAGCGCGCGAGATCAACGACCGCATCCAGGCGCTGGGCCGCGCCTACGAGACGACGCTGGACGAAGCTTCGTCCGGGTCGATCGAGGTGGGCCAGGCGATCCGTTCGGTACTGGGACCCTATGATCCCGAAGGCCAGCGCATCCGCTTCGAAGGCAACGGGCTGCGAAGCGATTTTTCTGCCGTCTCGGTGCTGGGGCTGTCGCTTCACGAGCTTGCCGCCAATGCGGTGAAGCATGGCGCGCTGAGTGTTCCTGCCGGCAACGTTACCGTGCGCTGGACTCGCAATGGCGGCGCGGAGCACCCCACGATCGTGATTGACTGGATCGAGGAAGGCGGGCCCAACGTGGACATCGCGGGCGTGACGATGAGCCCGAAGGCCGGAAGTATCGTCGATCGCATGCTGGGCATGGCACGCGGCAACATCGAGCGTGAGTGGCGGCCGCAGGGGCTGCGCGCGACGCTGCGATTGCCGCTGCGCGAGGAGGTGGGATGAGCGACTTGCCGTGTCAGGTTCTGGTGCTGGACGACGAGCCGTTGATCCTTCTCGATCTCGAATTCGCGGTTGAAGATGCAGGGTGCGTGCCGCTGACAGCGCTCGAAGCGGACGAGGCGCTGGAGATCGTCGCGGCCGAGGAGATTTCGGCCGCTATCCTTGACGTCTCGCTTGGCCAGGGACGCACCTGCGAGCCTGTTGCCCGGGCGCTGGCTGCGATGGGCATCCCCTATGTCCTGCACACCGGCGACCTCGACCGGATGGACGAGGCCGTACGTGAACTGGGCGGCGTGCTCGTGCCCAAGCCGACGCCTGCAGCGGTCGTGGTGTCACGCGCGCTGCAGGGTCTGATCGCGCAACAGCGCCGCGCCGGTTAGGGACGAGCAGGCAGCTTCAGCATCGCCGCGATTGCCCCCAGCATATCGCGCGAAAAGGCCTTGGCGATCCGTGCTTCGGCGATGACGTTGAAGGCATGGATCGCGCCGGGGTAGCTGTGCAGTTCGACCGGCACGCCCGCATCGACGAGCCGTCGCGCGTAATCGAGGTTTTCGTCGAAGAACAGGTCGAGACTGCCGGTGCCGATCCAGGTTGGCGCAAGGCTCGACAGGTCCTCGCCCAGGCTCGGCGAGAACCAGCCTTTGCGATCGTCATCGACCGCGTAGTCGCCGCGCAGCGCTTCCCACCCGAAGCGGTTGGACTGCCGGGTCCAGATGAATTCGCCGGTGGTGCGGTTGCTCCAGCGGCAATTCTCGCTGCCGGTGCGGTGGTCGATCATCGGATAGACAAGAATCTGTGCGGCCAGCGCCGGCCCGCCGAGGTCCCGCGTCATCTGCGCGACACTCGCGGCGAGCCCGCCGCCGGCGCTTTCACCGACAACGCCGAGACGGCTGGCATCGACACCCAACGCGTCGGCTTCCGCCGCGAGCCACTTGAGCGCGGCAAAGCAATCCTCCTGCGGCCCCGGAAAGGGCGTTTCGGGTGCCAGCCGGTATTCGACCGAGGCCACCGGAATGCCAAGCGCCTTCGCCATGCCCGACGGGCCAGCCATCATCGCCTTGGCAGAGCCCATGATCATTCCGCCGCCGTGGATGTGAAGCAGCGCAGGGCGATCGCGCGCGCCCGGATCGGGATCGTACCAGTAGATGTCCAGATCGCCACCGGGACCTGCAATGCGCTTGATCTCGGGTTCGACCTGCGGCGTGCCGAGCGCGGCGTAGCTCGCTGCTGCGGCCTCTCGCATGGCCGGCAGCAGTTCACGCGTGAACGGCACGGCGCGGCCGAGCGCTTCGAGCAGCGGCAGCGTCTCGGGATCGACGAGATGGATGGTATCGCGCTGTTCTGTCATATTTCCTCTCCAACCTCGGCTTGTTCTTGTCCTGTCGCTTTGTGCTTGCACGAGGGTCGCTTGTCGAGCCAAGGGCAATGCGATCAGTTGCGAACAGAAACCGGCACGGGGATTCGAGACGATGCAGGATAGGGTGCTTCCCCTCGAAGGAATCCACAACTTCCGCGATTACGGTGGTTATCAGGCGCGCGGCGGCACGCTGCGCAAGGGCGTGCTGTGGCGTTCGGGCCAGCATGTCGGAGCGACCGAGGCCGATCTCGAGACGGTGCAGGGCCTTGGTATCGGCACGGTGATCGATCTGCGCGGCGACAGCGAACGCGCGGCCTATCCCTGCCTGCGCCATCCCGAATTCGGCGCGGCCGTGGTGTTCGAACCGGGCGAGACGGCCAGCCTGAAGGGCGCGGCGGTGCACGAGGAAATGGCGCGGGAAGTGGTCAGCGAACGCGATGCGGTCAACGCGATGACCGCGCTTTACGAACGCCTGCCGTTTCGCCCTGTGCTTGCCGGCACCTATCGGCTCTATCTGCGCACGCTGGCCGAGAACGATCATCCCACGCTGTTGCACTGCCTTGCCGGGAAGGACCGCACCGGGGTGGCCGCGGCGCTCGTGCACACGCTGCTGGGCGTGCATCACGACGACATCGTCGCAGACTATGTCCTGACCAACACGGCCGGCGATGCCGAGGCGCGGATCGCGGCGGGTGCCACGGCCGTCCGGTCGGGCTTCGGCGCAAGGATGGAAGACGGCGCGGTGCGCGTGCTGATGGGCGTGCGGCCCGAGTTCCTCGAAACGGCGTTCGCCGCGATCCGCCAGCAGTACGGTTCGGTCGAAGCCTATGCCGAGCAGCTGCTCGGCGCGGGGCCGGACGCGGTACGCGCGATGGAAGCGAACCTGGTCGCCTGAGCGGTCAGAGCGCCGAGCGGTGGCGCTCCACCGCGTAGGTGCGCATCCGGCTGCGATCGAACAGCTGCAGTTCGTCCTCGACGATTTCGTCCATCGTTGCTGGATCGGCCATCGCGGCGAAGCAGGCATCGCAGGTTGCCTGATCCGGAAAGTCGATCTCGAGCACGACGTCAAAATCGTGGTCGAGCGTCTGGCCATCGAGCGGGTGGAGGTGGAGCCGCTCGTAGCGGCTGGCCCAGCCGGCCAGAACCTTTTCGCCGATCAGCCTGTGCTTCGTTTCGTAGTAGGCGATGAAGTCGGCCTTGCTCATGCCTTCGCGGCGCTTGAGCAGGGTGAGCACGGTGATGGTCATGCAAGCTGCTCCAGCCAGGCGCGGGTGGCGGCGGCGACCTGCGCGGCGCGCAGCGCGGGATGAGGGAAAGCTTCGCGCAAGGCCTTGCTGCGCAGCTCGATCGACAGCGGGATGCCGGGCGGCAGCGCATGATACAAGGCAGCGAGCGGCAAGGCGCCTTCGCCGCATTGTTCGCGCAAGTCGATCGCGTCTTCGATCACGGCGGCAAAGTCGTCCGGGTCGGGCCGTTCGGCCGGAGCGTCGCAGAACTGCGCATAGGGCAACAGCGCCGGATCGATCGCCGCGACTTGCGCCAGCGTGGTGCCGGAGCGGTCGAGGTGAATCGGATCAAGCAACAAGGCGCGGGCAGGGTGAGCTACGGCGTCGAGGATCGAGAGCGCCCGCGCCAGCGACTTCACCTGCGTGAAAACGCCGAACTCCAGCGCAACGCGGATGCCGGCCGGCGCCGCGTGCTCGCACAGCATGGCAAGCCGCGCGGCGGTGCGGCCGTGGTCAGGATCGGACGAGACGCACAGGACATTGCGCGCGCCGAGTTCGGCGCCAACGTCGATGACCTTGCGATGATCGTCGTCGAGGCTGTCGGGCTTGAGCCAGACCACCTCGACATCGAGCAGCGCAAGGCCGCTCGCTGCCAGTGCTGCGCGCGCTTCGCGCGTGGTCTGCGCCGCCCAGTCGGCCGGTTCGACCCACAGGCCGACCATGTCGAAGCCACCGGCGGCGGCGGCCTCGATCGTGTCGACGGGCCCGAATTCGGGAACGATGCCTGAGGCGAAGCTGAGCGGGTTCATCACGCGATCCTGCCTTGTTGGTGCGCGCCGGGGGACTGTCAAAGTCGGTAGCGACCTCCTTGCCAATCCTCCCGCGCGGCGCCTTACATTTCCGGTTCGGGCAGGTCGGGATCGTCCTGAAGGTACCAGTTCAGCCATTCGTGGAAGTACTGGTTGCCGCGTTCGTTGCGGCCGAAGGTCAGCTCGTCGTGCGCGCCGGATTCCAGGCCCTTCTGGATCTCGAGCCCGATCAGGTAGTCCTCGGTATAGGTCACGTCGCGGAAGAAGTTCATCGCGGCTTCGACGTTCGCGCGGTCTTCCTCGTCGCGGAGCGGCTCGCGGCGCAGGTAGTTGAGCACGGTGCGGTTCTCGCCCGGCGTCGGTCCGGGGAAGAGCTGGGCGACCTGCGTGATTTCCGGCGCGATGAAGGCGGACACGTTCGGGAACATGATCCGCACGAAGTCGAAGCCGTTGTTTTCCTGGTGCCCCCATTCTTCGCGCGGCACGTCCTTGAGCGCATCGGCGATCTTGTGGTGGGGGAAGCCGATGCGCTGGTGCGGGCCGAAGCCTTCGTAGTGCATGCAGTTCGACGGCGTGCGCGGGAAGATCGTCTCGGGGTGGAGCGAGGCGAAGTGATAGCCTTCGAGATAGCCGTCGTAGGCGATCTTCCAGTTGGCACCCTCGATCACGCGGCTGCCCATGTAGGTCCACGAACCGAAGTCCAGCGCCTCGAAATCATCGAGGAAGCCGCGATAGAACTTGTCGACGTCGATCGGCGCATTGGGCGTGAGCACGACGAAGATCATGCCCGCCTTTTCCTGGCACGGCAGTTCGCGCAGGCCCATGCCCGGCTTGTCGACTTCGCCGAACTTGCTGGCTTCGGAAACGCCGATCAGGCGGCCGTCCTGTCCGAACGTCCAGCCGTGGTACTTGCAGGTGAAGCGCGGGCAGTTGCCGTGGCCTTCGCTGGCCACCGGCGCGCCGCGATGCGAGCAGACGTTGAGGAACGCGCGAACCTGGCCCTGCTTGTCGCGATTGATCAGCACCGGCAGACCGACGGCTTCCATCGCCTTGTAATCGCCGGGGTTCGGCATTTCGGCGGTGAAGGCGAGCATCAGCGGGACGCGCTTGAACACGAGCTCCATCTCCGCCTTCCACTGGTCGGGATCGGTGTAGCTCTCGGTCGGAACGCGCATCGTCTTCTCGGTCAGGAAGGTCTGCTTGTTCTCGACGTAGTCGCGCATGATGGCGGCCACTTCGCCAATGCGTTCGATGCGGTCCATGGCTGTTCTTTCTCCCGGGGAGGCCCATGTCGATCGGCCTCGCAAACATGACTCTGCCCATTCCGCAAAGAGCGGCCAAGCTGTGACACTTGGCAGGTGGGGCCTGTCCCTTTGATCAATTGAGTGCATCTGTCGTGCACGCGATGGCATGCCCATGCGCGAGACAACGACGCCGCCCTGGGAGTGGCTTGCAATTCCTCCGGCCCATCACGCGGCGTTCGTCGCCGCCGGAGCCTATGAACCGAGGACGATCGCCGATCTTGCGACGGCACGGGCGGCGCGCGATCCGGATTTCGTCTGCGTGATCGACGGGCAGGGCGCCTATACTTATGCGACGCTGCTGGCCGACGCGAAGGCGCTGGCCGCCGCGCTGCAGGCGCGCGGGCTGCGGCCGGGCGAAGTCATCGCCTTCCAGGTGCCCAACTGGCGCGAGGCGGCGGCGATCAACCTGGCCGCCGCGCTGGGGGGCTGGGTCATCAACCCGATCGTGCCGATCTATCGCGATGCCGAAGTGACGATGATGCTGGCCGATTGCCGGGCCCGCGCGATCTTCGTGCCCGAGGTCTTCCGTAAGGTCGATTACGCCGCAATGGCCAAGCGCTGCCAGGAGTCACTTCCCGATCTGGCGCATGTGTTCACGGTGCGCGGGCAAGGAGCGGACGATTTCGCCACTCTGGTTGCGCAAGGTCGCACCCTTTCGTTCGAGACGCCAGCCGTCGATCCCTTCGGCGTCAAGATGGTGCTCTACACCTCCGGCACGACCGGACGTCCGAAGGGCGTGTTGCACAGCCACGTGACATTGCAGCGCATCGTCGCCAGGAGCGGCGAGCACTGGGGCTTGCAGGCGGGAGAGGCGACGCTGATGCCATCCCCCGTCACCCACGTTTCGGGCTATGCCAACGGGCTCGAAGCGCCGCTCGTCTGCGGCATCCGCTCGGTGCTGATGGAGGCGTGGGACGCAGCCGAGGCACTGGCGCTGATCGCGCAGCACGATCTTGTCGGCACGGTCGCGGCAACGCCCTTCCTGGTCGAGCTGGCCGCCGCAGCACGCGCTGCCGGCATTGGCTTGCCAAGCTTCCGCTTCTTCGCCTGCGGCGGCGCGGCGGTGCCCAACGACCTGATCCCGGCTGCCGACGCCGCGTTCGACAACGCGCACGCCTTCCGCGTGTTCGGCGCTTCAGAAGTGCCGCTGGTGAGCTTTGGCTGGCCGCATGACCAGCACCGCGCCGCCACGACCGATGGCGAAGTGGTCGACTACGTCGTCCGCATCGTCGATGGCGAAGACCGCGATGTTCCGGCAGGGCATGAGGGTGAGATCCTGGCGCGCGGACCGGCGATGATGCTCGGCTATGCCGATGCGCAGCAGACGGCCGAGGCGATCACCAGCGATGGCTATTTCCGCACCGGCGATCTCGGCGTGCTGTCGGCCGACGGCGCGATCACGATCACCGGGCGCAAGAAGGACCTGATCATCCGCGGGGGCGAGAACATTTCCGCCAAGGAGATCGAGGACGTGCTCCACACCCACCCGGCGGTGAAGGAGGCAAGCGTCGTCGCCATGCCGCACGCACGGCTGGGCGAGGGCGTGTGCGCCTATGTCATCCTGTCTGGCGATGCCGATGCAGCCGCTCTGGCTGCGCACGTCGGGTCCAGCGGCCTTGCCAAGCAGAAGATCCCCGAACGCTTCGAATTTGTCGAAGACTTCCCCCGCACGGCCAGCGGGAAAGTGCGCAAGGACATGCTCCGCGCCCAGATCAAGGCCAAGCTTTCGACACCAGCCTGACCGGTCAGCTGGTGGCGCGCAGGCGGGCCAGTTCGGCGATGTGTTCGGGCCCGATGCCGCAACAGCCGCCGATGATGCGCGCGCCTGCCTGCGCCCAGGCGATCGCGAAGGCAGCGTAGCCTTCGGGCGTCAGGTCGGCGCGGATCGGATCGAGCCCGGAATTGGCCTCGGAGTCCGCGTTCATGGGCGGAAAGGCGTTGGCGTAGACGCCGATCAGCGGTGATGCGGCATCGCCCACGACCGACCGCGCCTGCTCCACCGCCGCCTGCATCACCTCGGGCTGCGAACAATTGAACAGCAACGCGTGTGCACCCACGCGGCTGGCAAGCAGGGCCGCCTCGGCCACGCTTTCGCCAGAGCGCAACGCCGGCGGCGCTGCCGGATCTTCATCCTGCAGCGTGAAGCTCAGCCAAAGCGGCTTGCCGGTTTCCGCAGCCAGATCGGCCACCAGCTCGGCCTCGGCCAGCGCCGAAAGCGTTTCTGCCTGCCAATGATCGACATAAGGGGCGAGCGCGCCGACCAGGACTTTCAGCACCGGGCGCGCGCGATCGAGATCGACGAGGTCCGGGCGGTACGAGCCGCAGACCGGGGGCAGCGATCCCGCCACGCGGACCGGGCGGCCGGCAGCGTCTGCCGCATCGCGCGCGAGCTTGCCCGAAAGCGCTGCCAGGCGCGCGCCGTCGCTGGCGAAGCGTTCTTCCGAGATGTGGAAGGGAACGACGGCGTATGAATTGGTGGTGATCACGTTGGCGCCCGCGGCAATGTAGGCCTCGTGCACTCTGGTCACGTATCCGGGCGCCTCGATCACGGCGAGCGCCGACCATTCGGGCTGGCGGAAGGGGGCGCCGCTGCGGGCGAGTTCGCGGCCCGTGCCGCCGTCGAGAATGAGCAATCCGGTCATGCCCACGCGTTATGCGCAGGCCGCGCATGCTCCGCAACATGCGCTCCGAAAGAAGGCGCGTCCTGACAAAAAGGGTAGTGCCCCCTTGCGCTTGCGCGGGGCATCGTCCGGCCAAGCCTATCAACACGAACCTTACGGGATCGAGGGAGCACTTCATGGATCTGGGCCTCAAGGGCAAGAAAGTCATTCTCACCGGCGGCAGCCGCGGCATCGGTCGCGCCACCGTCGAACTGTTCGCGGCCGAAGGCGCGGACGTTGCGTTCTGCTCGCGCAATCCCGAGCAGGTCGCCGAAACCGTGGCCGCGCTCGAAAAGTTCGGCGTGAAGGTCCACGGTTCGGCCTTCGACATGGAAGCCGGGCACGACGCCTATCGCGAATGGCTCAAGCAGGCCGAGGCTGCGATCGGCGGCTGCGACATCTTCGTGCCGATGATCTCCACCTCGGGCGCTGGCGCCACGGGCGATTGGCACAAGACGCTCGATTTCGACATCATGGGCGCGGTGATCGGCGCCGAAGTGCTCGACGAAGCGCTGAGCAAGAGCGGTGAAGGCTCGATCGTCATCACGGCATCGACTGCGGGCCTCGAAACCTTCATCGTGCCGCAGGGCTACAACGCGCTGAAGGGCGCGCTGATCGTGTTCGCCGGCCAGCTGAGCCAGGCGCTCGGCCCCAAGGGCATCCGCGTCAACACTGTCTCGCCCGGCCCGATCAAGTTCAAGGGCGGCAACTGGGAAGTGATCGAAACCGCCGTGCCCGATCTGCACAACGCGACGCAGGCGCAGTTCGCGCTCGGTCGCTGGGGTGGGCCCGAGGAAGTGGCCAAGACGGTCGTGTTCCTGGCCAGCCCGGCCTCGTCCTACACCACCGGCACCAACGTGGTGATCGACGGTGGCTTCACCAAGCGCGTCCAGTTCTGAGGAGCGCGGCGCCATGAGCATCGGGGCACGCGGCATCCAGCACATCGGGGTGTCCGTGCCCGATCTCGACAAGGCGCGGGAATTCTATCTCGACCTCCTTGGCGCCGAGGAGGTCGGCCCGCCGCTGGAATGGAGCGCCAATCCGTTCATCGATGCGGTTGTCGGCTTGAAGGACAGCGCCGCGCGGCAGTTCATGTGTCGCCTGGGCAATGCCTATATCGAGGTGTTCGAATACCTTGCCCCGCGTTCGGCTCCGCAAGACCCGGACCAGGGCGTCAACCGCTACGGCTACACCCATTTCGCGGTGCAGGTGGAGGATATCCAGAGCTGTTACCAGCGCCTGCTGGACGCCGGGATCCGCGTCCACACGCCGCCGTCGATGGATGGGATCACGGTCGATGCGCAGGGCCGCAAGCAGGGATATGCGGCGACCTATTGCCGGGACTTCTTCGGCAATGTGTTCGAGATCATGGAAATCTATTCCGACGAACAGATCCGCCCGGTCTGGCGCGCGGGCGAGGGCGTTATCGCGGCCAGCTGAACGCGCGATTCGCATAACCGGCCAGTCGGCCTGTTATCTTGCTTCGACGCTGCGGCTTTCGCCGATTCTGCTACCTGCAGACGGTGCTTCCTAGCCAAAATCAGAGGGGCTTGCGGCCCGCGTTGTTGACCTGAATCAAGCCACGATCTGCCGGCGCGTGGGACATTGCCTGCCATCGCAAGATGGAGAGGTACAATGGCTGATCGCGATCCCGGCGCCTTCGGGCGTGCACGCTGTCCCGGCACCAGCTGGGAAGACATTCTGGCTGCGGATCGGGTCAAGCCGCCTGCCTTCATGGAAGACGACCGTTCGGTCTATCTCGGCTCCGAACCGATCGATGCGGCTCGGTACTACAGCCCGGAATTCTTCCGCGCCGAATGCGAGAAGTTGTGGCCCAACGTCTGGCAGTTCGCTGCCCGCGAAGAGGACATGCCCGAGCCCGGCGACTACGTGACCTACGACAACGCTGGCAGGTCTTTCCTGATCGTGCGGCAGGACGATGGCAGCGTGAAGGCCTTTCACAACGTCTGCCTGCACCGCGGGCGCAAGCTCAAGACCGACAGTGGCAGCGCCGAACAGTTCCTCTGCCCGTTCCATGGCTTCTCGTGGAACCCCGACGGCAGCTTGCGCAACATTCCCTGCCGCTGGGATTTCGGCCACCTGACCGATGCCAGGATGAAGCTGCCGGAAGCAAGCGTGGCGCAATGGGGCGGCTACATCTTCGTGCGCGAAAACCCGGAGGGGCCCGCGATCGAGGAATATCTCGATCCGCTGCCCGAATTCTTCCAGCGCTGGCGGCATGAGGACTGCGTGACGGTGGCCTGGGTGGCGAAGGTGATCCCGGCAAACTGGAAGATCACCATGGAAGCCTTCATGGAAAGCTACCACGCCTATGTCACGCATCCGCAGCTCATGCCGTTCACGGGCGATGCGAACGCGGCGTATCACGTGCTGGGTCGCCATGTGAACGTGAACTACACGCCCTTCGGCGTGATCAGCCCGCATATCGAGGCGCAGGCCGAAGCCGAGCACTGGCCGCAGCAGCGCATCATCGACGAATTCCGCAAGTACAACGGGCGCAGCGCCGACAACTATGACGCGGAAAAGGACAGCTACGCGATCGAGGTTCCTGCCGGCGAAACCGCCCGAACCGCACTCGGCGCCAAAATGCGCGAGGTTTCGGAAAAGCAGTTCGGCGGCGATTACAGCGGCGTTTCGGAAAGCGAACTGCTCGATGCACTGGTCTACAACGTGTTCCCCAACTTCGCGCCGTGGGGGGGCTTCATGCCCAACATCGTCTATCGCTGGCGGCCTTGGCCTGATCAGGACAAGTGCCTGATGGAAGTGCGCGTGATCGCGCGCGTTCCGCAGGGGCAGCCGAGTCCGGCCGGTGTGCCGATGCATCTTCTTGGCGACGATCAGCTCTGGGCCGATGCGTCCGAACTCGGCGTGCTGGGCGGCGTGCTCGATCAGGACAGCGAGAACATGGCGCTGTGCCACGAAGGGCTGAAGGTGTCGAAGAACCAGGCCGTCGAACTGGCCGACTATCAGGAAGTACGCATCCGCCACATCCACCAGACGCTCGACCACTACCTGAATGCCGGAAAGGCTGCGCAATGACCGAACTCTACGAAAAGTACGGCGATGCGGCCGAACGGATGCTGCACTTCGTCGAAAGCCGCACCACCGACCAGGCGAGCGGCACGATGCGCGTGCCCGTTGCCGACTACCTTGACGAGGATCGCTGGAACGCGGAAATCGCGCGCATCTTCAGGCGCCTTCCGCTGATGCTGGCGCTCACGATCGAGCTGCCGCAGGTCAACGACTACAAGGCGATGGAGGTGATGGGCCTGCCGGTCCTGATCACCCGCGGCAGGGATGGCAAGGCGCGCGCCTTCCTCAACGTGTGCAAGCACCGCGCGATGCATCTGGCGCCGCAGGGCAGGGGCAACTGCAAGGCCTTTGCCTGCCAGTACCACGGCTGGACCTATGCCAACGACGGCAAGCTGATCGGCATTGCCGAGGCGAGCACGTTCGGCGAGGTCGAACGCTCCACGCTCAACATGACCGAACTGCCGTGCGACGAGGCGGCGGGGCTGATCTTCGTGATCCTGACGCCCGGGTTGCCGATCAGCGCCATCGAATGGATGGATGGCATGTACGAGGACTTTGCGGCGCTGAAGCTGGAAACCTGGTACTTCCACAAGAGCCGCGTGATGAAGGGCGCCAACTGGAAAGTCGCCTACGACGGCTATCTCGAAGGCTACCATTTTCAGGCGGCGCACACCAACACGGTCGCGACGCGCAGCCCATCGAACCGCGCGACCTACGAAGGCTTCGGACCGCACATCAGGCTGGGCTTTCCGCAGAATTCGATCACCCGGCTGCGCGATCTCCCGCGCGAGGAATGGGGCCGGCAGGAGAACAACGGCTACGATTTCATCCGCATGCTGTTTCCGAACATGAGCTTCTTCCTTGCACCCGAAATGGGGCAGCTGGCGCAGCTTTTCCCCGGGCCGAAGGCGAACCAGAACAGCACGGTGATGAACTACATCTTCCCCACCCGGCCCGAGACGCCCGAGGGGCTCGAAGCCTTGGACAAGATGTGCGACTTCTTTTTCGACGTGGTCGAGGAGGAGGACTACTTCCTCGGCCTCAAGGTGCAGAACGGGCTGGAATCAGGCGCGATGACCCACCAGACGTTCGGCCGCAACGAACCGGGCAACCAGTTCTTCCACAAGTGGGTCGCTTACTATCTTGACGAGAGCGGGAACACGCCCAGGCCGGTCATGAAGGAGTAGCTGACTGTCGCCGATCCTCCCGGCGCGGGGAGGATCGGCATCGGTCAGTGCCGCGCCATTGCGCCGCCGTCGACCCACAGGCCGTGACCCGTCATGAACCGCGCGTCGTCGCTGCACAGGAACGCGACGACGTCGGCAATGTCCTGCGGCTGGCCGAGCCGGCGCAGCGAGGCCTTGTTTTCCCAGAACGTCTTGTATTCGGGCATCTGCGTGAAGGCCGGTGCGGTCATCGGCGTGTCGATCGCGCCCGGCTGCACGCAATTGGCCGTCACGCCGAACGGTCCCAACTCTGCTGCAACCGATTTGGTGAAGCCGAGTACCGCATGCTTGGATGCGGCATAGGCGGCAAGGCCTTCGTCGCCGAAGCTCGACGTTGTCGATCCGATCGTCACCACGCGGCCATTGCCGCTGGCCTTGAGGTGCGGCACGGCATCGCGCACCAGCCGGAACACGGCGAACACGTTCACCGCAAAGACGCGCTCGAAATAGGCGTCCTCGTGTCCTTCCAGTGGCGCAAACGCGCTGATCCCGGCGCACGGCACCACCGTGTCGAGCCCTCCCATCGCTGCGACGGCGCGGGCCACCAGCTCGGCACTCGCGCCTTCAGCGGTAACGTCGCCGACGAGGTCGACGTCGCCCTTCAGGTCGGTGGTGAACACGTGCGCGCCGTCAGCCCGCAGCCGCGCGGCGACAGCCGCGCCAATGCCCGATCCTGCTCCGGTGACGATGGCCTTGCGGCCTGCGAGACGGTCAGAGGCCATCGGCGATCTTCAGCACCAGCTTGCCGGTGTTGGCGCCGGTGAACAGTCGCATGAACGCCGCATGCGCGTTCTCGAGCCCTTCCTGCACATCCTCGTCGATGCGCAGGCGCCCTTGTGCCATCCATTCGGCCATTGCCGCGCCGCCTTCTGCAAACCGGGGCGCATAGTCCATGATCAGGTAGCCATAGAGCGTCGCCTGCTGCGCCAGCACCTGCCACAGGTTGCGCACGCCCACCTTCTCGGGCGAATTGTATTCGCTGATCAGCCCGCACAGCACGATGCGCGCGTGCTTCGCAAGGTTCATCAGTTCGGCGTCCATGACATCGCCGCCGACGTTTTCGAAAACCACATTGGCACCTTCGGGGGCCGCTGCGCGGATCTCCGCGGCAAGGGCGTCGACCGACTTGCCCTTGTAGTCGATCGCCACGTCGAAGCCATAGTCATCGATCAGGCGACGGCACTTGGCGGCACCGCCGGCAATCCCGATCACCCGCGCGCCCAGGATCTTGCCGATCTGGCCCACGGCCGAGCCGACCGCGCCGGCAGCACCCGACACCAGCAGCGTTTCGCCCGGCTGGGGCTTGGCAACGTCGATGAGGCCGAAATAGGCGGTCAGCCCCACGGCGCCCATGGCGGAGAGGAACTTCGACGGGGAATCCACCAGTGACGGATCGACCTTCATAGTGAACCCGCCCGCCTGGTTGACCGAATAGTCTTCCAGCCCGTTCAGGCCCATCACCCAGTCGCCGACCTGGAATTCGTCGGTGTTCGAGGATGAAACGATACCGACGGTGGTCGCGCGCACCGGGTCGCCAAGCGGGATTGGCGGCATGTAGCTGGGCGCATCATCCATCCAGCCGCGCTGGGCCGGATCGAGCGAAGCATAGCAGTTGCGCACCACGAAACCGCCTTCGGGCGCTTGCGGGACCGGTTCCGTAACCAGGCTGAAATCTTCGGGGACAGGCTCGCCGTGGGGGCGGCGAGCGAGCAGGAATCGGCGATTCGCGGACATGACTAGGCATTCTCCCATATGTTGTTTGCAGCATGCCCTGAGGCGCTCCGGACACACCTGTAACAAGTTGCAGTTGGTTCGGGAGGGGGTCCTGCAGGATTAAGCGCTTCGGAACGGCGCTTCAGACGCCCCGTACCCGCCTTGGGAGGAAAACATGCGTAACGCGTTCGCACGGACGGCCGTTCTGGCCGCTCTTACTGGTACCTCGTTCATCGGAATTTCTGCGCCCGCCTTTGCCGCGGATGAACAGCCGCAGGCTGCGCAGGCTGATGCCGCCGCTGCCGAAGACACCGGCGCCATCATCGTGACCGCCCGTCGTCGCGATGAAACGCTGCAGTCGACGCCAGTCGCCATCAGCGCGGTCAACACCGCCATGCTCGAAGCCAAGGCTGCCGTGAACATCGGTGACCTGCAGGGCGCAGCTCCCGGCCTGCTGATCACGCAGCAGAACTCCGGCGCACAGGCGGCGAACATCTCGATCCGCGGCCTGACCTATGCCGACATCGAAAAGTCGCAGACCCCCACCGTGGGCGTCGTCGTCGATGGCGTCACCATCGGCACCAACACCGGCCAGCTGCAGGATGCGTTCGACGTTGCGCAGATCGAAGTGCTGCGCGGACCTCAGGGCACGCTGTTCGGCGCCAACACGATCGGCGGCGTCATCAACATCACCCGGTCCAAGCCGACCATGGAGCCCGGCGGCAAGGCCGAATTCACCTATGGCCGCTGGAACACCTGGTCGGGCAAGGCGATCGTCAACTACGGCGACGGCGAAACCTGGGGCGTGAAGGCGTTCTATTTCCACAACCAGACCGACGGTTTCTACCACAACGTCACGCGCAACACTTCGGATGGCTGGAGCAAGGGCGACAGCTACGGCGCAAGCCTGCTGTTCAAGCCGCGCGACTCGGGGGTTGAAGCCCAGCTGACCGTCGAAAACGTGGTGCAGAGCTTCAACCCGGTGGTGAGCAACATCACCAACAGCAGCGAAGTGTTCTGCGCGTTCATTCCGGCGCAGGAATGCAATCGCAACACCACCACCGATCTGTACACGACGTTCGGCCAGGCAGCAGACAGCCACTACCACGCGCCCGACGCGACGCTGGAAATGAACTACGACCTGGGCGCCGTGAAGCTGACCGCGATCACCGGCTGGCGCCACAGCCGCGAAGAACAGACGCAGGACTTCGATGGCTCGTCGACCGACCTGTACTACGTCGATCGTCGCCAGCACTACACCCAGTGGAGCCAGGAACTGCGCGCTTCGGGCAAGCTGTTCGACGGGTTCGACTATGTTATCGGTGGCTACTTCTTCGGATCCAAGTATGATCTGACCCAGTGGTCGCGCGTGTTCGGTTTCTCGCCCAACACCCCGCCGACCCTGTTCGACAAGAACGCGCAGCACGTCGAAGGCAAGACCGAGAGCTTTGCCGCTTTCGGTGACTTCAACTGGGCCTTTGCCGACAAGTTCCGCCTCTCGTTCGGCGGCCGCTTCAGCCACGACAACAAGAAGCTCTACAACGGCTTCGCGCCTGGCGTGCTCGTCGATCCCGACAACGTGTCGACCACCCAGTTCGCCGCGGTCGGCTCGGGCAATGCAAGCTTCAACAAGTTCACGCCCAAGATCGGTCTCGACTATCGCCCCAACAGCGACGTGATGCTCTATGCCTCGTGGTCGCGCGGGTATCGTTCGGGCGGCTTCAGCCCGCGCGCAGCGACGGCCGCAACCGCCAGCACCCCGTTCCAGCCGGAAACGGTCGACGCGTACGAACTGGGCGCCAAGCTGGCCCTGTTCAATCGCAAGCTTGAACTGAACGTCGCCGGTTACGTTTCCGACTACAAGAACATGCAGCAGAACCTCACGGTGCCTGGTGGGCCGACCGGCAACCAGACCATCACGGGCAACGTGCCGGGTGGCGCGCTGATCAAGGGCATCGAGGGCGATTTCACCCTGCGCGTGACCGACAACCTGCGCCTTACCGGTTCCGCAGCGTACATGGAGTCCCACTTCCGCAACTTCGTCGTGGGCTGCGTGGTTGGTGCCGTGATCGGGACCTGCGACTATTCGAACAACAACCTGATCTACGCGCCGAAGTTCACCGGCTCGCTCAATGTCGAGCACACCTTGCCGACCAGCTTCGGCAAGATCATGACCTCGGTCGGCCTGCGCCATATCAGCCCGTACGACGAGCAGATCTCGCAGCGGATTCTTCCGACTTCGACCACTGGCGTGAACAACATCGGCGGCAACGATCCGCGCGTGCGCACCACCACGCAGGATCTGCTCGACGCGAGCATGACCTTCAACTTCGATCTGGGTGACAAGGAAGCCTACTTCCGCGTCTTCGGTCGCAACCTGCTGAACGAAAAGACCACCACCCACGCGTTCACCGTCGCGGGCCTCTGGTCGTTCGGCATGGCGCTCGAACCGCGCACTTATGGCGGCACCATCGGCGTGAAGTTCTGACGCCGGTTCGATAACGCATTCAAATCCACCCTATGGGGGGCGGGGCCTTGCGGCTTCGCCTCCCTTTTTTTGTGCCGCAGAACGGGCATCCCCGCGCTCCGGCAGATCAAACGAGTGGAGTGGGGCTCTGGCGACGATCCGGCCCGCTAACCTTGCCGCACAAACACAAAGGGCCGGCCCGAACAGATCGGACCGGCCCTTTGCCTTGCGTTCGGGGTATGCTCAGGCGTCGCCGGCGACCCTCACGATGGCCTTGCCGATCGCCTTGCCGCTGAGCATGCGGTCATAGGCGACGAGCGTATTCTCCAGTCCCACGCTCTCGTCGAACGGCACACCAAGCCGGCCTTCTTCATACCATTGGCGCAGCAGCGGCAGGAATTCGGCGCCCCGCTCCAGGAAGTCGGGAATGAAGAAGCCTTCGATCCGCAGGCGGCGCATCAGCACCTGGTCGAAGCGGGCCGGGCCGGGCAGGGGCGCGTCGTTGTCGTACGCCGCCACCATGCCGCAGACGGCGACGCGGCCATAGTGCGCCATGTTGGGCAGCACCGCATCGAGCAGCGGGCCGCCGACATTGTCGAAATAGGCATGAACGCCGCCCTCGATCTGCGCCAGCCGCGCGGCCACGTCCTCGCCCTTGTAGTCGATGGCCAGATCGGCGCCCAGGGTTTCGGTCAGGAAGCGGCACTTGGCAGGGCCCCCGGCAATGCCCACCACTCGCGCGCCCAGCGCCTTGCCCACCTGGCAGGCCATGATCCCGGTTGCGCCGGCCGCCGCGCTCACCACCAGCCATTCGCCGGGTTTGACCGCAGCCACTTCCTTGACGCCGACGTAAGCCGTCCAGGCGTTCATGCCGAGCGCGCCGAAGTGCTGGCGAACGTCGGCCACGCTATCGTCCAGCGCGACAAGCCCTGACAGCGCGGGCACCATCGTCGAATAGTCGGCCCACTGGCCAAAGCCGCGCACCAACGTGCCGACCGGGAAGGCGGGGTCGCGGCTCTCGCTCACGCGGCCGAGGACTAGGCCCACCATCTTCGAACCGAGCGGCAGCGGCGGCTGGTAGCCATCGGTGCGCGGGCTCATCCACATGCGGGTGCCGGCGTCCATAGACAGCCATCCGGCGCGCACCCGCACTTCGCCCTCGGCAAGCGGTGCAAGGTTCTCCTCGCGCAGAGACAGGGCGGCGGCGAAATCGTTGCCCTTGGGGTGGTGGTCGAGCTGCCAGAAGCGGTTGCCGGTCATCGTCATCCTCTCGTTATCATGCCGGGATCGCAACGCCTTGCATCGCAGGCAATTGGCTCATCCCCTAGGGTCAGACGCGAAAACGCCCGCCTTCCCGAAGGAAGGTCGGGCGCTTTGCGGTCAGCGACGATGGCGCCGGTCAGAATTCGACCATCGCTTCGAGGCCCCAGGTGCGGTTCGGGATGCGGTCGCTGAACCAGAATGGCCCGGCGTAGCTCGAACGCACGATGCGGCCGCCGCTGTGGAAGGCATCGTTGACGAAGGCCGAAAGCTTGAATTCCTTCAGCGAGGCGAGATGCCCGGTGTAGGTCAGCGAGAAGTCCACCGCGGTGTGCGACGGGATGATCTCGCGGCCAAGGCCGGCCGGATCGACGCTCGATTCGGTCACGTACTTGTCGACGTACTTGAGGTTGGAGGCGAACACGACCGTGTCGCTGCCGCCAACGTCGAAAGTGTAGTCGCCGCCGATGCTGGCGTTCCACTTGGGCGCATAGCGCAGCTGCTTGGTCGCGCTGACATCGGCGCCGGTGCCGTCGAGGAACTTGAGGTACTTGGCCTTGAGGTAGCCGGCCGAGCCGAACAGGTGCAGTTCGGGGATCGGGCGAAGCTGCCCTTCCAGCTCGACACCCTGGAACCGAGCCTTGCCGGCATTTTCGACGAAGGTGACGGTCGAGGTCGGCAGCACCGGGTTGGACCGGATCTGGTCTTCCTGCTTGTTCTTGTACTCGGTCTGGAACAGCGTGACGTTGAAGATCGCCTTGTTGTCCCAGAACTTGGTGCGCAGGCCCAGCTCGTAGCTGTCGACGATTTCGGGCTGGTACGGCCCGATCGAATCCGGCGTCGAACCGGGGCGACCGTTCCAGCCGCCCGACCGGAAGCCGCGTGCCCACGAAGCGTAGGTCATGATGCCGTCGGCCAGTTCCTGGTCGATCGACACGCGCGGGGTGAAGCGGCTGAACTTGAGCGACGGATTGCGGCACGGCGCGTAGGTCGAATTCACGTCGGGGCACTTGTACGGGCCGCCCTCGGCCGCGGTGACGGCGGGCTTTTCGACGTGGAAGTCCTTGGTTTCGTGCGTGAAGCGGCCACCGATGGTGATCCGGGTGGTCGGCGTCACCTTCCAGTAGGTTTCGGCAAAGGCGGCATAGGACTTGACCGTCTGGCCAGCGCTGAACGTGTCGACGCGGTTGGCCGGGTTTGCCGTACCGTCGAGGATGTACACGCTCTGGTTGTCGAGCGAGTAGGTCGACTGGAAGTAATAGACGCCGGCAACCATGTTGAACAGGCCGTCGAAGTCGGTGTCAACGCGCAGTTCCTGGCTGAACTGATCGCCGTGGAGCTTGCGAACCGGGTGGAACAGCGGCGTGCCGGGAGCGAAGGCATCGCCGATGTTGTCGATGTCGAGCGAATCCTTGTTCTTCATGTAGCCGGTGACCGACACGATGGAGAAGTTGTCCGCCTTGTACTTCATGTTGAGCGTGACGTTGTCCGCATCGAGCGGCGCATAGAACGGCAGGCCGCCGTAGGACGCGCGGTAACCGCTCTTTTCGTACTCGGCGGCATGGCCGCACAGGCCGAAGACGGTGCAGGCAAGCTCGCCGCCATACCCGTTGCTCTGCGCGCCGACCGACTGGTTGACCGGGTTGGGATAGTGCGAGCGGTCCTTGAGGTGCTCGTAGGTCAGCAGCGCCTCGAATTCGGCGCTGGGCGTGAACAGCAGGCTGCCTGTGACGTCGAACCGGTCGAGGCCGGGCTCGGCCTTGCGGGTGGTGGCATCGTAGGTGAAGCTGTTGCTGCTGATCGAGAACAGGCCGAGCTTGACCGCCAGCACGTCCTTGATGAGCGGCGCGTTGAAGATCGCCTTGTAATCGTTGCGGCCGTAGGAGCCGACGGTCGCCTGAAGCTTCACGCCCAGTTCCCCGGTAGGGCGGGTGCGCTTGATGTTGATGATGCCGCCGACGGTGTTGCGGCCGAACAGCGTGCCTTGCGGACCGCGCAGCACTTCGATCGATTCCACGTCGAACATGTCGACCAGCGCGCCGGTGTTCGAGGCAAGGAAGATGCCGTCGATCGAGGTGGCGACGGCAGGTTCGAACGAGCGTTCGATGTCGGCGAAGCTGATGCCGCGGATCGAGGCGGACAGCGTTGCGCCCGAGTACTGCACCTGGCCCAGCTGGACGTTCGGAATGTAGCGGGCAACGGCGCGGACGTCGGGCACGAAGCGGGCTTCGAGCGTCTTGCCGCCGATGGCCGAAACGGCGAGGGGAACGCTCTGCACGTCCTCGACGCGCTTGCGCGCGGTCACGGTGATCTGTTCGATGCCGCCGTTGTCGGTGGCGGCAGTGGCCTGGGCCGCGGCCTGGTCCTCTGCGGCGAAAGCGGGTGCTGCGGCCAGGATGGTCGCGGCGAGCGCGGCGGCCTTGAAGGCGCTGCGGGCGCAGGTGGCAGGTACTGCTCGGTCGTTGCTCATATTCCCCCCAAAGCTGGTCATCTGCCGGGCGGTGCGAAATGCGCAGCGCCGGGGCGTGACAGTCGGATGGGATCGGATGGAAAGCGCCATGGGGTCGGACGGCCCGCTTCGCCCAGCGCGATGCAGGTGTGATCCTTCCGTGCGATCCCGCCCCATTCGGCTTGATCGCGGCACAGCGTGTTTTCGGCTCTTCTCCCGCCGACAATCCTACAGAAACATCACCAAGGCTCTGCCTGTAAAAAAGGCCAGCTGGATGGATTTCCGATCCGAGGAGCGCTCAGACGGACAAACGGGTTGCGGTTTTGCGGGTTCAAAGGTGCGGTGCACGACCCGGTTCAAACTGGGTCAGTCGCGCCGATTCGAGCGCCATAGTCATCAGCCGAAAGAGAGCCTTTGCGCGACGCCAGGCAAGCCCAAGTTGACAAAGTTGACAGTGTTCAGGGAACTTTGCCGAAGCCCCGGGGCACTCGTTGCAAGGTTAAGCGCCGAACACGCGCAAGCCTATGATCTTGGACGTTTTCAAGGAGCGGGCGGGGGTCTTTTACCGGCATTTTCCCATGTAGGACATGGTTGCCGTTCGCCAGGCTGATCTTGCGTATGCAAGCCCGGTGTCAACTTGGGCTGGAGGGCCGCGTAAACCCATTGAAGGAGGGCGGCACAGTCGGGGCCCGCCCTCCTTCACGATGGTACGCGTGATGGCGCTATCAGAAATCGAAGCGCAACGATCCCTGCACGGTGCGCCCGTTGACCGAACGCGCGAAGCCAATGCCATTGGCCGGGACGGTGGATTGATTGACCTCGAAGATCCCGACCGTATCGAACAGGTTCTGCGCAGTGACCGACAGGTGTATCCGATCCATCGGCGACACCGTGGCAAAGGCGCCAACGGTGGTGAAGCCCGGCATCACCAGCAGGTTCGAATCCTGCGCATAGCTCTTGGTGATCGTGACGATGCTGGCACCGATCGCCGCACGGCCGAAATCCACTTGCGGCGTTGCCGTGAACGTCCAGTCGGGCTGGTGGCGTGGTTCCTTTCCGGCCAGGGTGGGGTCGAGCCGGTCCGCCGTGATCTTTGCCTTGGTATAGGTTGCGCCCAGCATCAGGCTGAAGCGGCCGCGCTGCACGCCGCCTTCGAGCTCGACACCGGTGGCCCGGTACGAGCGGTCGGTGCGGTTGGCCGATCCGTTCAGGACGTTGTGATCGTCCGCGGTTACGCGGAAGGCCGTTGCGTTGAGCGTGATCCCGTTCTTGCGGAACTTGAAGCCGCCTTCGAGCTGGCGCACCTTGTCCGCCTTGTCACGCGAGCTGGCCACACTGCCGTCGGTCGTGCTGACGACTGGCGTGAACAGGATCTTGTCGGCATTTGCGCGGGCCCCGAGGCTGTAGCGCGCGAACAGGGAGAAGGGTTCGGCCACGCGGTAATTCACGCCCGCCGAATAGCTGAGATAGCCGTAGTTGTAGTTCACGGGGGCCGGCTCGGTCAGCGGCAGGTAGGCAACCCGCTTTTCGGCAGCGCTGATCACACCATCACCGTTGATGTCGTAGGACGTCAGCCCCTTGCGACCGCCTCCCAGATCGGCACCGATCAGCGAGCCCCGGACCCGCCCGATATCATAGCGCAAGCTGCCGCCGATCGCGATCTTGCCGAAGTGGTAGTTGATCGAGCCATAGGGCGCGAAGACCCGGTAATCGACATCGAAGGCGCGCCGGAACAGGCTGGTGCTACGCGCAAAGGCATAATAGCCGTCCTGCGTTTGCGCAGTCCCGTTGGCGCTGATGATGTCGACCATTGCGGTCTTCCCGCCGTTGACGTCGATATCCATCGCGGTGTGCAGCCAGGTCGTCTTGAGCTTCTGGGATGCGTAATAGGCGCCCAGGGTCGTCGTGAGGTTGCCGCCCGACACCTTCCAGACCCGCGTCGCGCGCAGATCGTTGGTAAAATCGTCGAGCGCGTGCGCGCGAACGTAGGACACGTAATACAATGCGAGCAGGCCATTGCCGTTGACCATGCTGCCGTTGGGGATCGCCTGGCCGGCAAGCGGTCCGCTTGCGTAGACGGCGCTGGCCCCGGCGCCCCCCTGCGATGCTGCAAAGGCGGACACGGTGTTGGCGCTCGATGGGAAAGCCCGGTTGAAATCCCCGCTGTTGGCGGAATAGCGCATGCGTTCGGTGATCGTCCAATCGGCGACATCGAACTGCGTTTCCAGCCCGATCGACTTCGACACCGCATGTTGTCCGGTCGAGATCGGAAAGGCCGCCAGGCGGTTGTTTTCATCCAGCGTCACGACCGGACCGAGATAGGGCGAGAGCACCGAATCGCGGTTCAGCTTGAAGCCGGGGTAGCTGCGGAAGACCGGATTGGAATTCGTGCCGGTGATGTTGACGAAGTAAGGTGCGTAGGTCGGCGAGCGATCGTCCAGCAGCTTCAGGTAGAGCCGGATGTACCCGCCGCCAGCCAGATTGCGCGTGACGTTGAGCTTGACCTGGCCGCCGCGCCAGCCGTCGAACCCGATGGGGCGAGGCCCTTCGCCTTGCCGATAGAAGCCGCCAAGGTGGAAGCGGGTGTTTTCACCCAGCTTTGCCCCATAGCTGAAGTCGGCGCGTTTCTGGTCGAAATCGAGCCCGCTCGAAAGCTGCAGCGATCCGCCTTCGACGTCGCCGGTGCGGCTAATGATGTTGATCAGGCCGCCGGGCGAATTGGAGGCAAAGGTAGAGGCCGAACCGCCACGGATCGTTTCGATCTGCGCGATCGACAGGTCGTTGCGGAGGTAGACATCGGTGCCGATGTTGAAGAGATCGCCGAACTCGAGAACGGGAAGCCCGTCTTCCTGAAACTGCATGTACTTGGAGCCACCAGCAGCCAGCGGAAGGCCGCGCACGGTGTAGTTGTTGTTGCCTTCGCCGATACCCGATTCAACCCGCAGGCCCGCCATTGTGCGCAGCACATCGCCCAAGGGACGGGGGCCGAATTTCTGGATATCGTCACCGCGCAGGGCGCTGGTCGAAGTTGCACTGTCGAGGCGATCGCGACCCTTGGCGACGCCGGTCGAGAACACTTCGACCGGCGGCTTTGCCTGGGGCCGCGTGCTCGCCGCATCGGACTGGTCATCGTTCGCTTCGGCAAACGCGGGCGATACGAGCGCCAACTGCGCGGCGAAAAGAAGAAGTCCGGATTTGTGCATGGATCTGTCGCCCTCCCGGCAGCAAGCGCGGCGCGCTGCAACCTGCGTTCTGGTTCGACGATGATCCAATAACGGTCGGGACTTAGAACCCGCCTACCTGCAACCCTGGACTTCCCCTGAGTAAATCGGCCGAAAGCGTTAACAGCCTTTCGGCGCGTGCTGGCGGTGGATGTTGCGGAACGAGCGCGACTTGAACAGCCACGTCCCGTCAATCTTGACGCACGTATCTTCGTAAACGCCGCGATCGCGCTTGGTCACTCCGTCCTGGTCGTAGACTTCGCTGGTGTAGCTGCGCATCGTGGCCTTATCGCCATCGACCTCGATCGAGCCCGGCCAGGCTTCGAACATGATCCCGGGGTAGCCCTTCATCGCTTCGACCCACATCGCCCGGATCGCGGCACGGCCGCGGGTGGTGCCAAGCTCGGGATAGTCCGGCAGCGACCATTCGGCGTCTTCCGCCCACGTGGCCGACCAGGCATCGGCATCGCAGCGGGTGACCGCGTCGGCGTAGGTTTCGAGCAGCTCGCGGATGGCGAGGCGGTCTTCGGCAGGGCCGGTAAAGGGCATCAGGTACTCTCCCGCAGATGGTTTGCGCAGGAGACTAGCGTGCCCGCAGCCACGGCCTACTGTGGGTTAGATCAGGTGCGCGAAGCGACGGTCAGCCGGTGACGACCGGCAGTTCGTCCATTGTCGGCGCTTCATCGGGCAGGCAGACCTCGATCGTGCCGTCGGTGATGCGCAAGGGGAAGGGCCGAAGATCGCGATAGGCGCTGCCGATGCACTTGCCCGTGGCCATTTCGAAGCGCGCGCCGTGCAGCGGGCACATGATCGCGCCACGCCGGATGCGCCCGGTCGACAGCAGCGCCGCCTGGTGGGTGCAGCGATCGTTGACGGCATGAAGGCCATCGTCGGTCTTGCCGATGAGGACGTACCAGCCGGCAATCCTAGTGGCGAGCTTGCCTTCGGCGGGGAATTCGGTCTCGGCAATGACGGGATGCCAGCTTTCGCTCACGGGTCTGCGGTCCTTGACTAGGAAAAGGCGATGGTGGTGATGAGTTCGCCGCCGTCATAGCTTGCCGCAGCCTCCGCGACCATGGCGTAGAAGCCGGTCAGGCTGGGGACGGGGGCGTAAAGCTCGGTCATGTGGCCGAGCGTGGCGGTGGTGTCGGCAAAGGCGAAGACGAAGCCGTCGTTCATTTCGGCGCGCAACGCGCAGGGCGCGCCCGCCGCAGCGAAGCGGGCGATTTCGGCATCGACATCGTCCACCCACAGCGCCACGTGGTGCAGGCCATGGCGGCCAGACCCTTCCGGGAACAGGTCATGGAAGGGGGAGGGGCCGGAATTGTTCTGCTGGACGAATTCGACCATGACATCGCCCCACTGGCCATAGGCGCTCGAATGATCGAGCAGCCGTTCGGTGCCGCGATGGACGGCGCGGGCCAGCGGGATGTTGTCGGCGACGAAGAACGGACCCGATCCGAACGCGGCATGGTGTGCACGCGCCGCTGCGCGCACGTCGTCGCAGAAGTACGCGACCTGCCGGATCGGCCGCCTGTGCGCCTGCTGCATCAGCCGACCTTCATCAGATCGAGGCGCCGCCATCGATGCGGAATTCGGCGCCGGTGGCAAAGGCGCTTTCATCGCTGGCGAGATAGACCGCGATCGCGGCGATTTCCTCCGGCTTGCCCAGGCGGCCGATCGGGTGGGTGGCGACGAAGCTTGCGTACAACGCGTCGGGATCGTCGGACTGGGCCAGCACCTTGTCGATGATCGGGGTGTGGATCGCGCCCGGATGGATCGAGTTGCAGCGGATCGGGTAGCCGCTTTGCGCAAAGTGCAGGGCGCACGACTTGGTCATCAGCGTGACCGCCGCCTTCGCAGCGTTGTAGACCACGAGATTGGCCGAAGCGCTCACCCCGGCGAGCGAGGACATGTTGATGATCGAGCCGCCGTGCTGCTTCATTTTCGGCAGAGCGGCCTGGATGCCTATGAACACGCCGATCACGTCGATGTCCAGTTCGTGGCGGAACTGCGCCACGGTGCATTCCTCGATCGAGCCGAGCGTGGTGATGCCGGCGTTGTTGACCAGCACGTCGATCCGCGCAAACGGCGCGACCGCTTCGGCCCACGACTGTTCAGAGGTGACGTCCAGCCGCACGAACTGGGCATTGCCGAGTTCGGTCGCGAGCGCGGTTCCGGCCGGCTCGTCGATGTCTGCCACGACAACCTGCGCGCCCTCTGCCGCATAGGCGCGCGCAATGGCCGCGCCAAGGCCCGAAGCGGCGCCGGTTACGAACGCCAGTTTGCCTGCAAGCCGCGCCATCGTGCTCTCCTGCTCAAGATCGGGACGTTCAGATCAGGACCAGCGTCTTGCCCGTCGTCCGGCCGCTCATCAGATCGATGAAGGCTTCGGGAAGCTTTTCAAGGCCGGAGCGCAAATTTTCAAGCGGTGTCAGGTTTCCGCTGGCAAACAGGCTGTCGAGCGTGGCCTGCGCTTCGCCCAGCACTTCGGGATGGTCGTAGGTGATGAAGCCGCGCATGGTCAGGCGATTGACGACCAGCTGCCACAGGTTGCGGTTGCCGTGGGGATGATCGGCATCGTTGTACTGCGACACCATGCCGCACACCGCAATGCGGCCGTGCAGGCGCATCAGGGGCAGCACGGCATCGAGCGTTTCACCGCCCACGTTGTCGAAATAGACGTCGATGCCGTCGGGCGCGGCTTCGCCGATCGCGGCGGCGAGATCATCGACCGCGCGGTAATCGATGGCGACATCGGCGCCAAGATCGCGCACGACCTGCGCCTTGGCCGGGCCGCCGGCAAGACCGATGACGCGGCAACCGGCCGCCTTCGCCAGCTGCACCACGGTGCTGCCGGTCGCACCCGCAGCGGCGCTGACCAGAACGGTTTCGCCGAGCTTTGCCTTGCCGATTTCGAACAGGCCGACCCAGGCGGTAAGGCCCACCGGGCCAAGCGCGCCCATGTAGTGCTGCAGCGGCACACCGGGCGCTGCGTCGACCTTTTCCAGCCCGAGCGCATCGCCGCGGATGACATAGTATTCCGACCACGTGGCCATCGTGCGCAGGAGGGTGCCGACGGGCCATGCCGGATCGTTCGATTCGACGACTTCGCCCAGCGACATGCCGTTGATCGGCGCGCCCAGCGCAACCGGCGGCAGGTAGCTTGGCCGGTCATCGAGGAAGCCGCGAATGGCCGGATCGCACGAGCACACGCGCATCCGCACGAGAATCTCGCCCGGACCGGGCTGCGGCATCGGTGCGCTGGCAAGCGCAAAGTCTTCGGGGACCGGCACGCCGGTAGGGCGGCGGGTCAGCACGATCTGGCGTATATCTCCCATGGGCAAGCGGCATAGAGCATGGCGCACGTGGGGGGCGCTAGCCATTGGGCTAGGTTCGGGCACGCGCGCAAATCGGCGATGGTGCGACACGGGAGCCGCACCGGCGGCGCGCAGGAGAGGTGAGGGCCATGACCCCGGAAGACATCAAGCAGTTCGTCGTCGATCTCTATGCCGCCAGCGGCGCGGGCGACTGGGACAAGGTGGCGACGATGCTGACCGACGATTTCTTCGTCAGCGAAGCCGACACGCTGCCGATGAAGGGCGTCTATCGCGGCAAGAACGCGCTGCGCGAGCTGTTCACCACGGTGATGGGCATGATGGACGTTGCCGGGCTGGAAATCGTCGAAACCTGCGCGGGCAAGGACCATGCGGTGACGATCCTGTCGTTCCAGTTTGCCGACCCGTCGCTCGCTCCGGCCGAACTGTGCGAACTTTTCCGCTTCCGCGACGGCAAGGTCTGCGAGATCAAGCCCTACTATTACGATCCCGCGCCGATCGTGGCTGCGTGTGCCGCCAAGGCGGCTGCCGTCGCCAACGCCTGAGCCGGCGAGGCAACAAGGAACGGCAAGCGGCTGGAAAGCCGTTTGTTTTCCGCCGGATCGGTTGCGATGCCGCTCCGGGCGGCGCTGCGACTGCAACGATTGCGAAAGGGTTTTCACCTAGTCGGGCAGAGTGAGCAGGATTCCCGACACGAGCCCCGCGGCGCTGCCGCAAAAGCTGCCGGCGCTGGCCGTCCTTGGCGTTACCGAACCCGGCGACGGCGACTGGGGAAGGCTGCGCGGGCTGCAGTATTCCAGCCTGGCGCGGCTGACCCCGGCGCGGCTCGCTGCCCATGTCCTTGCCGCGCTGCTGACCGTGCAGGCGCTCGCCGGGACGATCCATCTCGCGCTGCTGATCGGCTGGGTTGCGCTGGTGATCGCGACGCTGATCTATGGCGTGCGCTTCGATCGCAGCCTGGAAGATGCCGACCGCCGCCGCATGGCCCGACGCGAAGTGCACCAGCAGACGGTCAGCACGGTGGCGCTGGCGCTGGTGTGGATCGTGCCGATGGCCGGGTTCGGGCCGTTCTGCAGCGAAACGCAGCGCATGACGGTGTGGGCGATCATGGCGCTGCTGATGGCCGGCACCTCGGTCGCCTTTGCCGCCGCGCCACTGGGAGCGGTCCTGTTCTGTGCAATCCTGGGAATGGCCGGGGTTGCCACGTTTGCCCTCGGCGGCAACCTCGTCGCCGCGTTCGTCGCGCTGACCTTCTCGATCATTGTTGCGGTCGGCAGCTTGGAGGCGGCGCGCACGTTCCTGGGGGGCAAGGTGGCGGAGGCGAACATCGCCGAGAAGAGCGAGGTCGTTTCGCTGCTGCTGCGCGAGTTCGAGGAAGGCGAGGCCGACTGGCTGTGGCAGGTGGATGGTGCGCGCCGGGTGCGATCAGTATCGCCGCGCTTCGCCTTCGCGCTGGGACAGGATCCCGAGGACCTGGAAGGCAAGCCTCTGATCCAGCTCGTCGCCGGGCCATCGTGGGAAAGCGGCCACTTCGATTCCTCGCTCCACGACCTGGCCGAAAAGCTGAAGCGGCGGGAAAGCTTTTCCAACCTGCTGGTGCGGGTGACGCTGCATGGCCAGCACCGCTGGTGGGAGCTTTCCGCATCGCCCAAGGTGGACGACAACGGCACGTTCGCCGGTTTCCGGGGCGTGGGCTCGGACGTGACCGAGCAGCGCGAAAGCAGCGAGAAGATCGCCTACCTGGCGCGCTACGATACGCTGACCGCCTTGCCCAACCGCATGATGCTCACCGAGACGCTGGGCGCTGCCATGACGGCGGCGGCTCAGTGGCGGACGCGCTGCGCCTTCCTGATGATCGACCTCGACCGATTCAAGGCCGTCAACGATACGCTGGGCCACCTCGTGGGCGACCAGCTGCTGGCGCGCGTTTCTGAGCGGCTGAAGGCGCTGATGACCGAGAACGAGCTTTGCGGGCGGCTTGGCGGCGACGAGTTCGCCATCGTGATCCGCGATGCATCGGATACAGAGCGCCTGCATGCGGTGGCGCAGGCAGTGATCTACACCCTGTCGCAACCCTACGAGATCGATCACCACACGCTTTATGTCGGCGCCAGCGTCGGATCGGCGATCGGCCCGCGCGACGGCGCCACGGTCGAGACGCTGATGCGCAACGCCGACCTGGCGCTCTATCGCGCCAAGGACGAAGGCGGCGGGCAGCACTGCACCTACGAGCCTTCGCTTCACGCCCACGCCGAGGAAAGGCGCCAGCTCGAATTCTCGATGCGGCGCGCGCTCGAACGCGGCGAATTCGCGCTGCACTACCAGCCCGTGGTCGATGCCGCGAGCGAGCAGGTGGTGAGCTTCGAGGCCCTTCTGCGCTGGAACAGCGCCGAACACGGATTCGTCAGCCCGGCCAAGTTCATCCCGCTTGCCGAGGATACCCGCCTGATCGTGCCGATCGGCGAATGGGTGCTGCGCACGGCCTGCATCGAGGCGTGCAACTGGCCGTCCCACGTGAAGGTTGCCGTCAACGTGTCGGGCGAGCAACTGCTCGACCCGTATTTCGCCGAGGTGGTGGTGAGCGCGCTGGCGCAGAGCGGGCTCGCGCCCCATCGGTTGGAGATCGAGGTGACCGAGAGCGTTTTCGTGCGCGATGGCACCGCGGCGCAGTCCACGCTCGAGCGGATCATGTCGCTTGGCTGCGGGGTGGCACTCGACGATTTCGGGACGGGCTATTCCTCGCTCGGCTACCTGCGCAAGATGCGCTTCTCGACGATCAAGGTCGATCGCAGCTTCGTGCAGGGCGCGGCGGTGAACAATGCCGAAAGCCTGGCCATCGTGCGCGCGGTCGTCGCGATGGCCGACAGCCTGGAAATGTCGACGACGGCCGAAGGCGTCGAGACCGAGAAGGAGCTGGAGACGATCCGCCGTCTCGGCTGCAAGAAGGTGCAGGGCTTCTTCTTCGGCCGCCCGATGGCCGCGAAGGACGCACTGGCCCTGTTCAACCAGGTAGCGATCCGCGAACGCGGCGCGGCTTGAGCGTTGCGGTGGGGCGCCCGCAAAAGCGGGCGCGCCGGGTCAGGCCAAGGCGTTGAGGCCGTGCAGCACGCTTTCGAACAGCTTGCGACCGTCGCTGCCGCCGTGCGCAGGCTCGATCATCCGCTCGGGATGCGGCATCATGCCGAGCACGTTGCCCTTTTCGTTGAGCACGCCGGCGATGTCGCGCTGCGAGCCGTTGCAGGCTTCGAGATAGCGGAACGCGACGCGGCCTTCGCCTTCGAGCCGGTCCAGCGTTTCGGCATCGGCGTAGTAGTTACCGTCATGGTGCGCCACGGGGATCGTGATCGTCTGCCCCGGCAGGTAGGCCGAGGTGAACAGCGAACTGGCGTTTTCGACCTTCAGCTTCACGTCGCGGCAGACGAAGCGGATGCCGGCATTGCGCATCAGCGCGCCGGGCAGCAGCCCGGCTTCGGTCAACACCTGGAAGCCGTTGCACACGCCGAGCACCGGAACGCCGCGGCCGGCCTGTTCGACCACCGCCTGCATCACCGGAGAACGCGCGGCCATCGCGCCCGAGCGCAGGTAATCGCCATAGGAAAAGCCGCCGGGCAGGGCGATCAGGTCGAGACCATCGGGCAGGGCGGCATCGCCGTGCCACACGCGGTGCACGGTGCCGCCGCTGATCTCCTCGATCGCCACCGCCATGTCGCGGTCGCAATTCGATCCGGGGAAGGTGATGACGGCCGCGGTGAAAGGCATCAGGCGGCAACCTTTTCGATGCGGTAGTTTTCGATGACCATGTTGGCGAGCAGCTTGCGGCACATTTCGTCAAGCGCCTCGTCGGCGATGGTGTCGGCCACGTCCAGCTCGATCAGGCGGCCGGCGCGCACATCGTTGACGCCGTCAAAGCCCAGCCCTTCCAGCGCATGGTGGATGGCGCGGCCCTGGGGATCGAGCACGCCGTTCTTGAGGCTGACGTGAACGCGGACTTTCATGGGCAACGGGCCTTTCGGACTGCAAGTGCGGAGGACTCGCGCGGCCCTATGCCTCCAAGTCGCCGCAAGGGCAAGGTTGGCGGGCATTGCTTAGCTGCCTTGCGTTCCCAATTCACCGCAAGGCGTCTATGGGGCAGGGAATCGCACCATCCCAGCAGGACCAGTTTCCATGAAGTTCTTCGTCGACACCGCCGATACCGCCGAAATCGCAGACCTCGCCGCCACCGGCCTGCTCGACGGGGTGACCACCAACCCTTCGCTGATCGCCAAGTCGGGCAAGGACTTCATCGAAGTGACCAAGGAGATCTGCAAGATCACCCACGGTCCAGTCTCGGCCGAAGTGGTCGCTCTGGACCATGCCGGGATGATGCGTGAGGCCGAAGTGCTGCGCAAGATCGCCGACAACGTGTGCATCAAGGTGCCGCTGACGATCGACGGGCTCAAGACCTGCAAGAAGCTGACCGGCGATGGCACCATGGTCAACGTCACGCTGTGCTTCTCGGCCAACCAGGCGCTGCTCGCCGCCAAGGCCGGCGCGACGTTCGTTTCGCCCTTCGTCGGCCGCCACGACGACAACGGCTTCGATGGCATGGACCTGATCCGCGACATCCGCCTGATCTATGACAACTACGCCTTCGAGACCGAAATCCTGGTCGCCTCGATCCGCCACGGCGTCCACGTACTGGAAAGCGCCAAGATCGGTGCCGATGTGATCACCGCGCCGCCCGCCGTGATCAAGGGGCTGTTCAAGCATGTCCTGACCGAAAAGGGCATCGAAGGCTTCCTTGCGGACTGGGCCAAGACCGGGCAATCAATTGGTTGATTGACTTGAAGGGCGTCCCCGCGCAGGCGGGGGCCTCGTTCGGCGAGGCGCGTTACCGCTGTGGGTTGGCGTCCTTGCACGGACCCACAGGGTAAAGCGATGCGCGACGAAACTCCTCTCGACCAGTTCCGCTCCGTTCTTGCCGGAACGGCGCGGGCGCTTGCCGACGAGCCGGAAATCGAGGTTGCTTGGACCGCCGATGGCGCCAGCCAGTCCGGCGGAAACATGCGCGTTCCGATGCCCGGCCGCTCGCTGCCTGCGGAACAGGTGGCCGAAGCGCGCGGCTTTGCCGATTCGATGGCGCTGCGCCTGCGCCTGCACAACGAAGCCGTGCACCGCGCCGGGGCACCGGCCGAACCGGTGGCGCGCGCCGCCTATGACGCGATCGAACAGGTCCGCTACGAAGCGCTCGGCTCGGAGGGCTATGCCGGGATTCGCGGCAACATCGGCGCGGCAACCGACGTTCGCGTCGCTTCGGATCCGATTGCCCGAGCGGGCAAGCCCGAGGACGTGCCCCTGCCGACCGCGTTGGCGCTGCTGCTGCGCGAAAAGCTGACGGGCGAACCGGTGCCGGAAGCCGCGCAGCTCGGCACCGCAATGGTGCGCAGCTGGATCGAGGCGCGCGCGGGCGACGATTTCGCGGCACTGGCGGATTCCTTGCAAGACCAGAAGGCGTTCCAGAAGCTCGCGCTCGACATGCTCGGCCATCTTGAGATGACCCGCTCGGACGAAATCGACCAGCCCGAAACTGACGAGGACGAAGGCGAGGACGAGGAGCAGGAGGGCGAGGAAGAGCCCGAGGGCGGCGAGGACAACCAGGAGCAGCAGCCGAGCGAAGTCGCCGGCGATACCTCGGAAGGCGACGAGGACAGCGAGACCGAGCAGCAGCTCGAGGACGCCGAGGACGATGCCGAGGCCGACATGGCCGACGATGGCGAGGAGGGCATGCTGCCCACTCGCCCGAACCGGCAGTGGACCGACATCCCCGATACCTTCGACTACAAGGCCTATACCGAGCAGTTCGACGAAGTCATCGCCGCCACCGACCTGTGCGACGAGGAAGAGCTGACGCGGCTGCGCGCCTATCTCGACGCGCAGCTCAAGGGGCTGCAGAGCATCGTCTCCAAGCTTGCCAACCGGTTGCAGCGCCGGCTGATGGCGCAGCAGAACCGGTCGTGGGACTTTGACCAGGAAGAAGGCATGCTCGATGCCGCGCGGCTGGCCCGCGTGGTGATCTCGCCCGGCCATTCGCTGTCCTACAAGATCGAGCGCGACGTCGAATTCAAGGATACCGTCGTCACGCTGCTGATCGACAATTCGGGCTCGATGCGCGGACGGCCGATCTCGATCGCGGCGATCAGCGCCGACATCATGGCGCGCACGCTGGAGCGCTGCGGGGTGAAGACCGAGATCCTCGGCTTCACCACCCGCGCATGGAAGGGCGGGCAGAGCCGCGAACAGTGGCTCGCAGGCGGCAAGCCCGCGCAGCCGGGCCGCCTCAACGACTTGCGCCACATCGTCTACAAGAAGGCGGACGAGCCCTGGCGCCGGGCGCGCAAGAACCTTGGCCTGATGATGCGCGAGGGCCTGCTCAAGGAAAACATCGACGGCGAGGCGCTGCTGTGGGCGCACAACCGCCTGCTCGCCCGCCAGGAAGACCGCCGCATCCTGATGGTCATTTCCGATGGCGCGCCGGTCGACGATTCGACGCTCAGCGTGAACAGCGCGGGCTATCTCGAACTGCACCTGCGCCGCGTGATCGACTGGATCGAGAAGCAGAGCCCGGTCCAGCTGGTCGCCATCGGCATCGGCCACGACGTGACGCGCTATTACCGCCGCGCCGTGACGATCATGGATGTCGAGCAATTGGGCGGCACGATGGTCGAACAACTAGCCGGGTTGTTCGAGGACGAATGAGCTTGACCGAAAGCGCTTAACCGATCAATTAAATCGCAAGCAACCTTTCGGGGGAGAGTCCTGTCATGTCCACCGCCACGCTCGAAGCGGCGCCTGCTGCCGCGGCCACGCAGATGTCCGTTTCCGATGCGGTCCTTTCGCGCCGTTCGATCCGGGCTTTCAAGGATACGCCGGTGCCGCTCGAGGTGCTGCGCCGGATCATGGACAAGGCGCGCTGGGCGCCGTCGGGCTGCAATTTCCAGCCGTGGGAAGCGACGATCCTGACCGGCGAGCCGCTGAAGGCGCTGCAGGGCAAGATCCTGCAGAGCCCGCCGCAGGACCCGATCGAATACAGCTTTTCCGATCCCGAAGTGATCCCCGAATGCAAGGCCCGTTTGCAGGCCGTCGGCGCGGCAATGTACACGGCGATGAACATCGGCCGCGGCGACAAGGACGCCCGGCTGGAGTTCATGCAGAAGAATGCCACCTCGTTCGGCGCGCCGGCGCTGCTGGTGTGCTACATGGATCGCCGCAACAGCGCGCCGCAGTGGTCGGACACCGGCATGTGGCTGCAGACGATCATGCTGCTGGCCCGCGAGGAAGGGCTCGACACCTGCCCGCAGGAGTTCCTGTCGCTCTATGCCCGGCTCATCAAGGAGCACATCGGCGTATCGGACGAGAGCCACATCCTGTTCTGCGGCATCGCCATCGGCTATCGCGAAGAGGACGAGGCGGTGAACAATTTCCCCCGCGAGCGCGAGCCGGTCGACGGCAACGTCCGCTTCCTGGGCTTCTGACCTTCAATCACCGGAACAACACCATGGACGTTTCCCAAGCTGTCGAGACGCGGCGCTCGATCCGCGCCTTCCTGCCCGATGCGATCGATCGCACGGTGATCGAGCGCGTGCTCGAAAAGGCGCAGCGTTCGCCGTCGGGCGGCAACACCCAGCCGTGGCATGCGGTGGTGATCGCGGGCGAGCCGCTGAAGCGCCTGGTGGCAGAGACGGCCAAGGTGATCCCGGAAGGCACCAAGTCGCACGCGCCCGAATACAACATCTATCCGCCCGAGCTGGACGGCGCCTATGCCGAGCGCCGGTTTGGCGTGGGCGAAGCGATGTATGCCGCGCTGAACATCCCGCGCGAGGACAAGAAGGGCCGCCTGTCGCGCTTCATGGCCAACTTCCGCGCCTTTGACGCGCCGGTCCTGATGCTGGTCCACACGCCGCGCTACATGGGCCCGCCGCAGTGGTCGGACATCGGCATGTGGTTGCAAACGGTCATGCTGCTGCTGCGCGAGGAGGGGCTCGATTCCTGCGCTCAGGAAGCCTGGGCGATCTACCAGAAGCAGATCCGCGCCTGCGTCGATATTCCCGAAGACCACGTGTTCTTCTGCGGCCTGTCGATCGGCAAGCGCGACGAAAGCGATCCGATCAACGCCTTCCCGGTGCCGCGCGCGCCGCTGTCCGAAGCGGTGCGGTTCGAAGGCTTCTGACCTGCAGGCGGCCCCGGCGCCGCCGGTGCGCCGCACCCGCGGACGTCGGTTTCGTACAATTCGCTTGGACGCCAATGCGCTAGCTCCGCCATTGCGCCAATGGCGCTTGCGTGGGGCGCGCACGCGTCCATAACCGGCGGCGGGGACGCGTGCCGGGGAAGCGCGCGTTGGGGAAGGGGGAAAGCCGACGATGCCGGAAAGCCAGGACCAGCCGATCGGCCAGCGCCTTGCCGGTGGCACGCGCCAGCTCGGTCCGCAGCGCGTGGCGGTCCTGCTGCTGCTGCTGGCGATCGGTGTGCTGGTGGCGCTGGTCAGCTGGCGCCTGCCGCTGCTGCGCGACGCCGAATCCGCGCTCTACGACTTGCGCGTGGCGACGCTGGCGCGGGCGGTCGATACCGACAAGCGCATCACGCTGGTGGTCTATACCCCCGATACCAACCGCAAGACGGGCAAGATCTCGCCCGTGGACCGCACGATGATGGCGCAGGCGATCGCCAATATCGACAAGCTGGGCGCAAAGGCGGTGGGCGTCGACGTGCTGCTGGACAGTCCGCAGGCCGACGATCCCGTGCTCCATGCCGCGCTGGCGCAAGTGAAGGTGCCGGTATTCCTGGCCTTCACCACCAATAAGGCGAGCCCCGAGAACATCACCTGGGAGCAGGAACAGGACCTGCGCCGCACCATCGCAGCAGTGCGCGGGCCGACCGTACGCCCGGCGTCCATCCTGCTTGACAACGATTACGACAACGTCTCGCGGCGCTGGCCTGCGCGCAAGCCGGGGATGCCGCTGCTGCTGTCGATGGCGATGACCGAGGCGACCGGCGAGAGCGATTCCCGCTTCACCGGCTATACCGGACCGATCCGCTTCCGACGCCCCGCTTCGAGCGACCGGCCGGTGTTCGACGAGCTGCCGATCGACTTCGTTGCCGATCCCGAAACGGCCGCCTTCGCGCAGGAGCAGATCAAGGGCCGCTATGTGCTGATCGGCGCGCACTTTTCCGATTTCGACAAGTTCGACACGCCGTTCACCCGCACCAACACGCGCATCATGGGCGAAACCCAGACGATCGGCGTTGCCATCCATGCCGCGATGCTGGCGCAAGTGCTCGACCATGCGCGGCCGCGCGATGTGCCGATGGTCGCCAAGCTCGGCTTTGCGCTGCTGGCCGTGGGGTTGGGCGCGCTGACCGCACTGGCCCGGGCGCGCACATGGCTGCTTTCGCTGTTCGTGGTGGTGCAGCTTGGCGTCGTGCTGCTGCTGCCATTCGTGATGCAGCGCGCCGGGTTCGACACGTTGAACCTGCCGGCGTTCGGCTGGTTCGTGGGCTGGCTGCTCGGCTACCTGGCGGTCAGTTCGGCCTTGCGCGCACTCAACGCCGCGCAGCGCGAATTCGCGCAGGGGGCGCTGGGCAAGTACCTGCCCGCCTCGATCGCCAACGAGATCATGCGCAACCCCGAACGGTTGCAATTGCATGGCGAGAAGCGCGCGATCTTCTGCCTGTTCTCCGATCTCGAAGGGTTCACCAAGCTGACCCATGCGGTCGAGCCGGAGATGATCGCGCGCCTGCTCAACGATTATCTCGACCGGCTTTCGGCGGTGGTGCTGCAGTACGGCGGCACGCTCGACAAGTTCGTGGGCGATGCCGTGGTTGCGTTCTGGGGCGCTCCGCTCGCCAAGCCCGACGATGGCGAGCGCGCGATCGCCGCCGCCATCGCGATGTACCAGGCGGGCGAGGAGTTCCGCCGCGCCGTGCCCGAAGGCGTGCCGCCGATCGGCCGCACGCGCGTCGGCGTCCATTACGGCGAGGCGATCGTCGGCAATTTCGGCGGCGAGGGGCGGATCCAGTATACCGCGCTGGGCGATGCGATGAACACCGCGGCGCGGCTGGAAGGCGCGAACAAGACGCTCGACACCACCGTTCTGGTCAGCCGCGAGGCGCTGGAGCACGTGGGACAGGGGAGCGATCGTGCCGGCCAGCCGCGTTTCCGCCCGATGGGCACGGTCACGCTGCGCGGCCGCTCAACCCCGGTCGAGGTGTTCGAGCCGCTGCCGCCCGGTGATGCGCGCGAAGCTGCGCTGGCCGAGGAGCTGGTCGCGGCTCACCGTAACGGCGATGGCGTGGCGGTGCGCAACGTCACAGAACGAATCGCGCAAGCCGCTAAGGATGATCGGGCGCTGGCGAATCTTGCCGCCCGCCTTGCACAAGCGCACGAAGGAGAAAGTCATGCCCTGGGTTGATGCTGCCAAGCTCCGCAAGCCCCTTGCCCTCGCAGCCGGCGCGCTCGCGCTCGTGGCGGGCCATGCGGCGATGGCGCAGGCCGTCGTGGTGCGCTCGACCGGACCTTCGGCCGCGCAGTACCCGATGGGCAAGAAGCTGCCGGCCAGCGGGACGCTGGCGCTCAAGGCGGGCGACCATGTCACCGTGATCGACAAGTCGGGCACCCGCGTGCTCAACGGCCCTGGCGCGTTTCCGGTGACTGCCGCGGTCAGCCGCGATCAGGCTGGCGCGCTGGCCGTGGCGCAGATGGCGACGGTTCCGGGCGGCGCCCGCGTGCGCACCGGGGCGGTACGCGGCGCGCCCGTTCCTGCCGCCGAGCCGGCGAGCGGGCCGGATTCGATCTGGTACCTGGACGTGACCAAGGGCGGCACCTTCTGCGTCGCCGATCCGCGCCAGGTGGTGCTCTGGCGCCCCGATGCAGTCGAAACCGGCATGGGCAAGCTGACCGGCGCCGATGGCACCAGCGCCGATGTCACGTGGAATGCGGGCAATCCGCTCAAGCTGTGGCCGAGCGACACGCTGCCGATCATCGACGGGCAGTCCTATGGCTTCCGCAACCCCGTCGGCCGCACCGTGGCGATCAAGATCAAGCTGCTGGCGCAAGTGCCGACCGACGGGCTCGGCATGGCGAGCCTGCTCGCCGACAGCGGCTGCACCGCGCAGCTTGACGTCATGGCCAACAGCGCCGTCGGCGGCTGAACCGCCGCGCTTGACCGAAAGCGCCCGGAGCGGGCAAGGCGCTTGGCCATGGAAAACGCTGCCCGCCCGCTGACGCTGTTCAACAGCCTGACCCGCGCCCTTGAACCCTTCGTGCCGGTGCACGAGGGGGAGGCGCGCGTCTATTCGTGCGGGCCGACGGTCTACAACTATCCCCACATCGGCAACATGCGCGCCTATGTCTTTGCCGACGTGCTGGGGCGAACGCTGAGCTTCAAGGGCTACAAGCTCACCCACGTCATCAACATCACCGACGTCGGCCACCTGACCGACGATGCGGACGATGGCGAGGACAAGATGGAGCGGATGGCGGCGGCTCAGAAGCAGTCGATCTGGGACATCGCCGAGCATTACAAGCAGGCCTACTGGGCCGATGTGCGCGCGCTTAACATTCGCCAGCCGGCGCGCTGGACCATCGCCACCGACTACGTGCCCGCGATGATCGACTTTGCGAAGAAGATCGCACCGCAGCACTGCTACGAACTGGACAGCGGGCTCTACTTCGACGTTTCGACCGTGGCCGACTATGGCCGGCTGGCGCGCGCGCAGACCGAGGAAGGGGAGGGGCGCATCGAGGCGGTAGAAGGCAAGCGCAACGCCGCCGACTTCGCGATCTGGCGCAAGACGCCTGCGGGCGAGAGGCGGCAGATGGAATGGGACAGCCCCTGGGGTCGCGGCGCGCCGGGCTGGCATCTCGAATGCTCGGTCATGTCGGGCGAAGTTCTCGGCTTCCCCTTCGATATCCACACCGGCGGCATCGACCACCGCGAAATCCACCACCCCAACGAGATCGCGCAGAACCAGGCGTTCTGCTGCACCAACGGGCTTTCGGTGCCGAGCAACAGCGGCGCGAAAGTGTGGATGCACAACAACTTCCTGGTCGAACGCAGCGGCAAGATGAGCAAGTCGTCGGGAGAATTCCTGCGGCTGCAACTGCTGATCGACAAGGGCTACCACCCGCTCGCCTACCGAATGCTGTGCCTGCAGGCGCACTATCGCAGCGAGCTGGAATTCAGCTGGGATGGGCTGGGCGCCGCGCTGACCCGGCTCAAGCGGCTGGTGCTGGCCGTGGCGCAACTGAAGGATCGGGCAGGTGATGCCGCCCAAACCGCGCCGGGGCCGAAGTTCGCGCCCCTGCTCGACAAGTTCGACGCCGCGATTTCAGACGATCTCAATACGTCGGTGGCGCTGACCGTGCTCGACGAGATCGTCGCGGTGAAGAAGGTCGATCCGGCAGAAAAGCTCGCGGCGATCGCGGCGGTCGATGCGGTGCTCGGGCTGGACCTGCTCGATCTCGATCGCGCTGCGCTGCGCCTGCGCCCCAAGGGTGTCGAGATCGACGAAGCCGAGATCGATGCGGTGCTTGCGGAACGCAAGGCGGCGCGCACCGAAAAGGATTTCGCCCGCTCCGATGCGCTGCGCGATGAACTTGCCGCCAAGGGCGTCGAGGTGATGGACGGCGATCCGCTCGGCTGGGAATGGAAGCTCGCGTCGTGAAGTGCCGGGCCTGAAGCCTTGAGGCTCTGGCGCCTGACCCGAGCAGAGCACGTGGCGCTCGACGGCAGAGGCGCCGAACTGCACGGTGGGCGCTATACGCCTGCCGGGCTGCCGGTGGTGTCGCTGGCTTCGGAGGCAGGCCTCGCCGTGCTGGTCGCGCTGCGCTACCTGCCGGCCAGCCGCGCGCAATGGTCCACCGACCATGTGCTCGGCTGGACCGACGTCGACGCACCATGTCTCCGCCTTGCTGCGACGCTGGATGAAGGCGATTTGCGGGCGAGTGCGACGCAATGGCTCTCCGAAGGGTGCGGCCTGCTCTTGGCGATCCCCTCGCGCGTCCTGCCAGAGGCTGACGTCGTTCTGCTCAACCCGCGCCATCCGGACGCCGCACGGGTGGCACCGCTGGATTGCCGCCCGTTCGATTTTGCGCAATGCCTGCACCGACCACCGATGCTCGAACGCTTCGGGGATTCCGGGAGAGACGTGACATCATGACCATCCTCGTCGCCAATGCCATGGTTGCGCCGCTGATTGCGTCGCGCTTGCCCGACTGGGTCGATCTGCGGACGTTTCGCCATACCGAGGAACTGTTCGACCTCGCGCCCGAAGCGGAGATCGGCTGGTTCGATCTCGACAAGAAGGCCCCGATGGCCGAGGCGGTGCGGCGCGCGACGAAGCTGCGCTGGCTGAACTCGATCTATGCCGGGGTCGATGGCATGCCGCTCGATATCATGGCGGAGCGCGGGGTCGTCTATACCAACGGCGTCGGCATCAACGCGGTGACCATCGCCGAATACGTGGTGATGGGCATGCTGACCGTGGCCAAGGGCTATCGCGAGGTGGTGCATGCGCAGGATCGGCATGAGTGGCTGATGGATTCGCCCGGCAAGGTAGAACTTGCCGGCAGCCGCGCCCTGCTGCTGGGCTATGGCGCGATCGGGCAGCGGGTCGACCGCATCCTTTCGGCGATGGATGTAGAGGTGGTGAAGGTGCGCCGCTCGGGTGGAGAAGGCGCGCTCGGCCCCGACGCATGGCGCGCGCAGCTTGGCACGTTCGATTGGGTGATCCTTGCCGTGCCCGCAACGGCCGAAACCGACGGCATGATCGGCGCGGCCGAGCTTGCCGCGATGAAGTCCGGCGCGGTGCTGGTCAACGTCGCGCGCGGCACCGTGGTCGATCAGGAGGCGCTGGTCGAAGCGCTCGAAGCGAGGCGCATCGGCGCGGCGTTCCTCGACGTGACCACGCCCGAGCCGCTGCCCGCCGATCATCCGCTGTGGGCGTTGCCCAATGCGCACGTCACGATGCACCTTTCGGGCCGGGCGCAGGACAAGATGTTCCAGCGCTCGGCGGCGCGCTTCCTCGAAAACCTCGAACGCTATCGTCGGGGTGAGCCGCTCGCGCCGCAGGTCGACCTCGCGCTTGGCTACTGACTCTTTTCCTGTCGTCGATCGGATGGGGTGACGCGGGGGCACGGCTTTGATACGCCTTGCCTCAGGGGGCAGGCCAGGCATGGGCCTTTGAACGACCGGACCGCCCCGTGGGTCGCGACGTTGGGGAGAAGGAGCGCCGGTGGCCCCGCGCGTTTTCCTGAAGTGCGGGAGCGATCCGAATGGCGGAAAACGGTGCAGGGACCAAGGCGTCCGACCTCTTCGTGCAGTGCCTGGAAGAAGAGGGCTGCGAATACATCTTCGGCGTTCCGGGCGAGGAGAACCTCGACTTTCTCGATTCGCTTTCGCGCTCCAAGCAGATCAAGCTGATCCTCACCCGCCATGAACAAGGTGCGGGCTTCATGGCGGCGACGTATGGGCGGCACACCGGCAAGACCGGCGTGTGTATCGCAACGCTGGGGCCGGGGGCGACCAACTTCGTCACCGCCGCGGCCTATGCCACGCTCGGCGGCATGCCGATGTTGATGATCACCGGGCAGAAGCCGATCAAGAAGTCCAAGCAGGGCCGCTTCCAGATCCTCGACGTCGTCTCGATGATGCAGCCGATCACCAAGTTCACCCACCAGATGCAGTCTTCGGACAACATCCCCAGCCGCGTGCGCGAAGCCTATCGCCTTGCGGAAGAGGAAAAGCCCGGCGCGACCCACATCGAACTGCCCGAGGACATCGCCGACGAGCACACCACCTCGGTGCCGCTGAAGCGCAGCCAGGTGCGCCGGCCGACCGCCGACGTGAAATCGATCCAGCAGGCCGTCGCCGCATTGGAAAGTGCCAATGCGCCGGTGCTGGTGATCGGCGCGGGCGCGAACCGCAAGATGACCGGCAAGATGCTGCGCGAATTCGTCGAGAAGTCCGGCATCCCATTCCTCACCACGCAGCTGGGCAAGGGCGTGATCGACGAACGTCACCCGCGCTTCCTCGGCTGCGCGGCGCTGTCGGCGGGCGATTTCGTGCACCGCGCGGTGGAGGATGCGGACCTGATCATCAACGTCGGCCACGACGTGATCGAAAAGCCGCCGTTCTTCATGCGCGAAGGGGGAACGCCCGTCATCCACGTGTCGACCAAGACGGCCGAAGTCGATCCGGTCTACTTCCCCAGCATCGAGGTGATCGGTGATATCGCCAATGCCATCTGGCAGATGAAGGAAGCGATCACGCCGAACCCTGCGTGGAATTTCGACAAGATGCTGTCCTATCGCGCGGCAGAGGTGGCTCACACCGCGCCACTTGCCGCCGACGCCCGCTTCCCGGTGTTTCCGCCGCATCTGGTGCAATCGGTGCGCGACACGATGCCGGAAGACGGGATCATCTGCCTCGACAACGGGGTCTACAAGATCTGGTTCGCGCGCGGCTACACCGCCTACCAGCCCAACACCGTGCTGCTCGACAATGCGCTGGCGACGATGGGGGCGGGGCTGCCCTCGGCGATGATGAGCGCGATGCTCTATCCGGATCGCAAGGTCATGGCGATCTGCGGCGACGGCGGGTTCATGATGAACAGCCAGGAGATGGAGACCGCAGTGCGTCTGGGGCTCAACCTCACCGTGCTGATCCTCAACGACAGCGCCTATGGCATGATCCGCTGGAAGCAGGCCAACATGGGGTTCGAGGACTTCGGCCTGACCTACAACAACCCCGACTTCGTGAAGTATGCCGAAAGCTACGGGGCCAGGGGCTGCCGTGTCGAAAGTGCCGCCCACCTCAAGGAGTTGCTGGCGCATTGCCGCGATACGCCGGGCGTGCACCTGATCGATTGTCCGGTCGATTATTCGCAGAACGATCAGATCCTGAACAAGGACATCAAGGAACTTTCGAAGGCGCTGTAGGGAACGCGGCGGGAACAATGTCGTCACCCCGGCCTTGAGCCGGGGTCCCGCTTGTTCTCGCGGCGGGAAGGAAGAAAGCGGGATCCCGGGTCAGGCCCGGGATGACGGAGATTGGAAGGCCCTCATGAAGCTCAAGGAAGTCTACCCGCTCTATCTCAACAACAAGGCGGTGCAGCCGAACACCGATCTTGCGGTGACCGACAAGTTCACCGGCGAGATCGCGTTCCGCACCGCGCTTGCGACACCCGACGTGATCGACGAAGCGATCGCCGGAGCCGTGCGCGCCGCGCCCGCCATGGCCAGGCTCGCTTCCTACGAAAAGCGCGACGTGCTCGATCACTGCGTCAGCCGCTTTACCGAGCGCAAGGACGAACTGGCCTATGCCCTGTGCGTCGAGGCGGGCAAGCCCATCGCCGATTCCGAAGGCGAGGTCGGGCGCCTGATCGATACCTTCCGCATCGCGGCGGAAGAAGCCACGCGCAACTACGGCGAAGTCCAGCCGCTCGACATCTCGCCGCGCGCCAAGGGCTACATGGGCATGTGGAAGCGCGTGCCGATTGGCCCATGCAGCTTCATCAGCCCGTTCAACTTTCCGCTGAACCTTGCCGCGCACAAGATCGCGCCCGCCATCGCGGTCGGCTGCCCCTTCGTGATGAAGCCTGCCAGCCTCACCCCGCTCGGCGCGATCATCATGGGCGAAGTGCTGGCCGAATGCGACGTGCTGCCCGAAGGCGCGTTCTCGATCCTGCCCGCCAGCCGCGACCTTGCCGACCTGTTCACCACCGACGAGCGGCTCAAGCTGCTGTCCTTCACCGGTTCGCCCGCCGTCGGCTGGGACCTGAAGGCAAAGGCGGGCAAGAAGAAGGTCGTCCTCGAACTGGGCGGCAATGCGGCCGTCGTCGTCGACAAGGATGCTGATCTTGATCACGCGCTCGCCCGGATCATCTTCGGCGGATACTACCAGTCGGGCCAGAGCTGCATCCACGTGCAGCGGGTGATCATCCACGAGGATATCTACGACACTTTCCGCGATATGCTCACGGCCAAGGTCCGGACGCTCGTCGCCGGCGATCCCAAGAACCGCGATACGTTCATCGGCCCGATGATCTCGCAGAAGGAGGCCAGCCGGCTGAAGGGCTGGATCGATGCCGCGGTTGCGGGCGGCGCTCGCCTTCTGGCAGGCGGCGGTTGCGAAGGCGCCATGCTGGAGGCCGCGCTGCTCGAAAACGTCGATCGCACGTCGGATCTCTATGTCGAGGAGGCATTCGGTCCGGTCGTCACGCTGTCGAAGTTCCGCACCTGGGAAGAAGCGCTGGCCGAGGTGAACGATTCGAAGTTTGGCCTGCAGGCAGGGTTGTTCACGCGCGATCTGCACAAGGTGCTCGACGCGTGGGACGAACTCGAGGTCGGCGGCGTGGTAGTCAACGACGTTTCGTCCTACCGCGTCGACAACATGCCCTATGGCGGGGTGAAGGATTCGGGGCTTGGCCGCGAAGGCGTGCGCTTCGCGATGGAAGACATGACCGAGATCCGCAACCTCGTGATCCGTCGCGCCTGAATCGGCCTTCGCCCGCGCCGTGGCGGTCTGGTGCACGGCGGGGCGGGGCAAGGGCTTGTTCGGAATGCCGATTTCACCGGGGACAACGGGCCAATTCGGCTCTTGAACCGGCGGTGTGTCCAGCCTAGGCTGCGCGAAAGGGGTCGCATTGCTAAAACTTCCGTGAAAGCCGGTCGCCAGGCGCAACAGCGTCGGCGGGCCCGTGATCGCGGTGGGAACGAGGGGCAATGCAGGGCAATTCCACGTTGTTGCGGCAGCTTAGCGCTGCCTGGCGCGACACGCCGCGGTCCGCTTTCGCGGCCGGCCTGCTGTGCCTTGCCATGGCTGTCGCTGCCCTTTGCGCCGCGCTGTTCGCACCCGCCCCGCTGATGGCAGAGAGCACGGCCGCCTCGTTGCGCGCGCACATGGGTGTCGCATCCTGTGCCGGGTCGACCTGCCACGGCCGCTCCGTGCCAAGCGGTACGCCCGTGCGTCAGGACGAGATCGCCCGCTGGCAGGAAGACAGTTCGCCCGCCGGCGCGCACAGCCGCGCCTGGCGCGTGGTCGAAGGTCCGCGCGGGCGCGAGATTGCCCGCCACCTCGGCCTCGATGCCGCGGGCGTGCAGCGCGAATGCGCCGGCTGCCACGCATCGCCCGCCGCTGCCACGGGGCGTGGGCGCCTGTCCGACGGAGTCGATTGCGAAGCCTGCCACGGCCCCGCGGGCGGTTGGCTTTCGACGCACTACGCCGTCGGGGCGAGCCATCGCCGCAACGTGGCGCAAGGGATGACCGATCTGGTCAATCCGGCAACGCGCGCCAGCGTCTGCCTCGATTGCCACCTTTCGGGTGACGGGCGGGGCCAGTTCATCGCGCACCGCATCATGGCCGCCGGCCACCCGCGCATCTCGTTCGAGCTCGACCTGTTCTCGACGCTGCAGATGCACCACGACGAAGATGCCGACTACGTCCAGCGCAAGGGCGGCCGCACCAATTCGATGCGGATGTGGGCCGTGGGCCAGGCCCAGGCCGTGACCCGCAGCCTCGAACTGTTCAGCCAGCCGGCCAAGGCCAGCAACGGGATCTTCCCTGAATTCACCTTCTACGATTGCCATTCGTGCCACCGCCGGATCATCGATGGCGAGGACGCGCACGTGACCGCCGTTCCCAACCCGGGCCGGCCGATCGCGCAGGGCATGCCGCCGTTCAACGACGAGAACATGATCATGCTGCTCGCCGCCGCGCGGGTCGTCGCGCCCAATCTGGCGGGCGAATTCGACGCGCGGGCCAAGGCCTTCCATCGCGCGATGGGCGTGGGCCGCGCCGAAACGGTCACCGCCGCGCAGGCCCTGCGCCAGAGCGCGCAGGCCCTGTCGACCCGCATGGCCGGCGCCGAATTCGGCCGCGAGCGCACGTTCGCGATCATGGATGCCATCGCCAGCGATGCCATCTCGGACCGCTTCACCGACTATGAAGGCTCGGTCCAGTCGGTCATGGCGATCGACACCCTGCTCAACGGCATGGTCAATTCCGGCATGGTAAGCACCGGCGCGGCCTCTGGCCTCAGGGTCCAGATCAACCAGGCCTATGCCGCGGTGAAGGAGCCCAACAGCTACCGCCCGATCGCCTTCCGACAGGCGCTGGGCGGCGCCATCCGTTCGATCCGGAGCCTTCGCTGATGGGCCTTGCCGCGTTCCGCCAGCCCGTGACCGGGATCGTTGCGGCCCTGTCGCTTGCGCTTGCCGGCTGCGGCGGCGGGGATTCTTCCGGATCCGTCGCCCCCACGCCCACGCCCACGTCCACCCCGGGGAGCGCGCGGGTCTACCCGACACTTGCCTCCGAAGCGCTCACCGTTAGCGACGTGCAGAAGGTCATCGCGCAGGCGGTGGGCGAAGCGCAGGCGCTGAACTACCCCGCCGTGATCGCGGTGGTGGACCGGGTCGGCAACGTGCTCGCTGTCTATCGCATGAACGGCGCGCCGACGCGGATGATCTTCAGCAAGATCACCGGCGCCGGCACCGAGAACGCCACGCCGACCGGTTTCCAGGGCGTCAACGTCGAAGCCTCGATGGGCGCGATCGCCAAGGCCGTCACCGCGGCCTATCTCTCGTCGAGCGGCAACGCCTTTTCCACCCGCACCGCCAGCATGATCGTGCAGCAGCACTTTCCGCCCGCGCCCAACACGCCGGGGCTCGAAAGCGGACCGCTGTTCGGGGTGCAGTTCAGCCAGCTGCCCTGTTCCGACCTCAACACCCGCTATGCCGCCGGCAACGCAGGATCGGGCGCATTCATCGGGCCCAAGCGCTCGCCCATCGGCCTTTCGGCGGACCCCGGCGGCTTGCCGCTCTACAAGAACGGCGTGGTGGTCGGCGGCATCGGCGTGATGGCCGACGGCGACTATGCCTTCGATCGCGACGTCAGCAACGTCGACGGGGATGTCGAGGAATACGAAGCGCTGGCCGGGATCCAGGGCTTTGCCCCTGACGATGCGATCCGCGCCGACAAGATCCCGGTCGACGGCACCACGCTGCGCTTCTCCGACGCCCGCGTCGAAGGGCTGCACACGCTCAAGAGCGACTATGCCGCGATCGCCGGTACGGCGGGCACGCTCGTCCCCGTCAACGGCTACTTCGATGGCAAGGCGATCCTGCCCGGCACCGCCTATGGCACCGAGGCAAGCGGATTCCGCTATGCCACCAGCAGCGAATTCTCGAACCCGGATGCCTTCGTGCTGACCGACGGATCGGGCAACAATCGCTACCCCATCCGGGGCGGGACCGATGCCGCCGACGTCGCCCAGCCGCTGACCGCCGCCGAAGTGCGCGCGGTGCTGGAAGAGGCGTTCAAGGTGATGAGCCGCGCCCGCGCCCAGATCCGCCGCCCGCTCGACAGCCGCGCCGAAGTCTCGCTCTCGGTGGTCGATACCTATGGCACCCCGCTCGGGGTGGTCCGCGGGCCAGATGCGCCGATTTTCGGCACCGACGTTTCGCTGCAGAAGGCGCGCACCGCGGCGTTCTTCTCGAACAAGGTCGCCGCCGCGCAATTGCAGGGCGATCTCGATGCGGGCGTGCCTGCCTTCGTCGATGCGGTGCGCACCTTCCTTGGCGATCCGCAGGCGCTGACCGGGACCAAGGCCTTTGCCGACCGTTCGGGCGGCAACCTGTCGCGGCCCTATTTCCCCGATGGCGAGGTGGGCCGGCCGAACGGTCCCCTGTCGCTGCCCATCGACCAGTGGAGCCCGTTCGCAACCGGCCTGCAGACGGCGCTGATCAAGGCCGACGTCGTGCAGCACGCGGTTTTCGTCGAAGGCTCGCTCAACGCGCGCGACGTCAAGCAGCAGTGTTCGAACGTGCCCGATGCGCCCAACGGCAAGAAGCGGCTGGCCAACGGCATCCAGATCTTCCCCGGCTCTGTGCCGATCTATCGCGGCACGCAACTCGTGGGCGCGATCGGCATTTCGGGCGACGGCATCGACCAGGACGATATGATCGCCTTCCTCGGCACCAACAACGGCGGGGTAAAGGTGGGCAGCATCGGCAACGCGCCCAAGGACATACGCGCCGATACGATCGTGGTGAACGTGGGCAATGGCGTGCGGCTGCGCTACGTCAATTGCCCGTTCGCGCCGTTCCTCGATACCAGCGACCAGAACGTCTGCGAGGGCCTGTGATCGCGGCTTCGCTCCTTCTCGCTCCGGCGCTGGTGCTGTCGGCACCGGTGGCGCAGGCCGATCCAGTGCCAGCCCCGGAAGGGGCGAGCGCTGCCCCCGGCAATGCCACCGCCGATGACGTGCTGCTCGACGGACGGCGCCGTCCGGGCTTCGAGAAGAAGCTTCCCGACAAGGTCGAACAGGACAATCCCGGCGCCGTCAACGCGCCCGAGCCCGAGGCCTTCTACGACAAGTACGACGGCGAAGGCCCGCTCGATTCCTTGAGCCTCGACGTCGCCGTGCCCGATCGCTGGCGCATCGTCTCCTCGCTCTGCCCCAAGAAGGACGCCAAGACCGGGGTCACCGATCGCGCGATCTTCACGCTCTACCCCAACCTGGCCGCCGCCTGCCATTCGCAGCTCGATCCGTTCCACCACAACCTGCTCAAGGGCGACCAGCCGCTGGCGCGCGGCAAGCGGCCGGGCTTCCTCAAGGGCGATGACTGGTTCCTCGTCCTCAACGGCATTTCCGACACGGTGGTCGAGCCGCGCAGCTTCCCGATCCCCGTTGGCAACCAGACGACGTCCAATCCGAACGAGATCGACACCTTCGGCCGTTCCAACAGCCTCGTGCTGTCGCAGACGTTCATCGTCGGCGCCTCGCTGCTCAAGGGCCTGACCGCGTTCAAGCCGCCGGTGGTCGAATATCGCATCGTGCTGGCCGGCAACATCAACCACGTCGAAGTGCCGGCGCGCCGCGTTCTGTTCGTCGAACCTTCCAAGGGCACCAAGCGCACCGACGGCTTCATCGGCGTTCAGGAAGCCTTCGTCGATTACCACATCGGCCGTTTCGACACGAAGCGCTTCGATTTCGTCAGCCTGCGCGCCGGCGTTCAGCCGTTCCAGTCCGATTTTCGCGGCTTCCTGTTCCAGGACAACCAGCTGGGCGTGCGCCTGTTCGGCAATCGCGACAACAATCGCTGGCAGTTCAACCTCGCCGCCTTCTGGCGGATCGAGAAGGACACCAATTCGGGCCTCAACGACTTCACCAAGCCGCTGCGGCGCAACTGGATCTTCACCGGCAACCTCTACCGCCAGGATTTCCCGGTGGTCGGCCTCACCAGCCAGGTTTCGGTGACGTACGACATGAACCGCGAAGATCGCTATTACAGCGACGAGAACGGCTTCCCCGTCCGTCCCGCCCTGCTCGGCGATCTGCGACCGCGCCAGTACGATGTGGTCTACCTCGGCTACGCACTGGATGGCCACGTCGGCCGGATCAACCTGACCGGCCAGGTCTATGGCGCGCTGGGAGAGGACCGGAACAACTTCCTCACCAGCCGCCCCGCCACGATCAAGGCGTTCATGGCCGCGGCTGAGATCAGCTACGACAAGGACTGGATGCGGTTCCGCGCTTCCGGCCTGTGGGCCAGCGGTGACAGCGATCCCTACGACAAGGTTGAAGGCGGGTTCGACGCCATCCTTGAAAATCCGCAGTTCGCCGGCGCCGATACGTCCTACTGGATCCGCCAGTCGGTCCCGTTCGCCGGCGGTGGCCGCGCGATCTCGGTCAATGGCCGCAACGGCATCCTCAACTCGCTGCGCTCGGCCAAGGACGAAGGGCAATCGAACTTCACCAATCCCGGTACGGTGCTGGCCGGGGTCGGCGGAGATTTCGACCTGACGCCCAACTTGCGCGTCTCGGCCAACGCCAATCACCTCTGGTTCCAGAACACGAAGGTCATGCAGGTCCTGCGCAACGAAGGCTCGATCCCCAAGTCCATCGGCTGGGACCTTTCGGTCTCCTCGATCTGGCGGCCCAAGGCGGCGCAGAACGTCGTGTTCCGCCTGTCGGGCGCGATGCTTGCGGCGGGTGCGGGCTTCCGTGACCTGTTCGACCAGAGGAACCACGGGCGCCAGTTCTACTCGGTGCTCGCCAACGCGACGCTGGCTTTCTGATGGAGCGCGCGACGATGTCTTCCGCCCCGTTCCGCCGCCTTGTCGCCGCGCTCACGCTGCTGCTCGCCATGGCTCTCGCGCCCAGCGCGCTGTGGGCTTCCGGCGAAGAAGTCGCGCAGAAGATCACCTATACCCGCGCGCCGCCCGCACCCCGCATCCAGCCGGGCGACACGGTCGAGGAACAGTGGGCCAACGTCGATCGCGCCAACGCGGGGTGCGTTTCGTGCCACACCGCGAGCGATCACAAGACCATGCACGCCAGTCCGGCGGTCGTGCTGTCGTGCGCCGATTGCCATGGCGGCAACACGAAGATCGTGGCGGACCGCTCCTGGAACCGCGGCTCGATCGACTATCTCGCGGCGATGAAGGACGCGCACGTCCTGCCGCGCTTCCCCGGCGGCTGGGGCTGGCCGAGTTCGGCGAACCCCAAGCGATCCTACGCGCTGCTTGCCAAGGAAGCGCCCGAATTCATCCGCTTCGTCAACCCGTCGGACTATCGCGTTGCGCGTGAAGCCTGCGGCGCCTGCCACATGCAGATGATCGAAGCGTCGGAACGCTCGCTGATGAGCACGGGCGCGATGCTGTGGGGCGGGGCGGCCTACAACAACGGCATCGTCCCGTTCAAAAACTACATCTTCGGTGAAAGCTTTACCCGCAAGGGCGAACCGGCGCTGCTCAAGTCTGCCTCCACCCGCATCGGCCCCGATGGCAAGCCGATGTGGGGCACGGTCACCCCGGCGGAGAAGGCGCGCGGCGCGCTGCCCGTGCTTTATCCGATGCCGCGCTGGAACTCGATCCCTCCCGGCGACGTGTTCCGCGTGTTCGAGGATGGCGGGCGCACGATCAACCCGCAATTCCCCGAAATCGGCCTGCCCAATTCGACCGGCTCGATCCAGAAGCTCGATGAGCCGGGCCGTCCCGATCTCAAGCAGTCCAACCGTGGTCCCGCCACGGGCCTGCGCGTCGCGATCCCGGTGCTCAACATCCACAAGACGCGCCTCAACGACCCGTTCCTGTTCCAGATGGGCACCAACGACCAGCCGGGCGACTATCGCTCCTCGGGCTGCGCCGCGTGCCACGTGATCTACGCCAACGATCGCGAACCGCGCCATTCCTCGCTCTATGGCAAGTGCGGCCGCGACGGGCAGTCGATCACCGTCGATCCCACGATCAACACCTTGCGCGAAGGCGAACACCGCGCCGGTGCCTATGGCAGCTTCGATGCCGCGAAGGAGCATCACGAAGAGCGCGTGCGCGGCACCGTGCTCGGCGGCAGGGGCAAGTACCTTGGCGGCGATGCCACCGACCCCGAACAGAGCGCTGACATGGCGGGCGATTGCGCCCGCGCCATCGCCTCGGCCGAACAGCTGACCTTCTCGCCCGCGCAAGGCATCGCGCCACACGGCTCGATGGACGATCACCGCATGAGCCAGACCGAGGCGCACGCCGTCGCCGGTCTCGATGCCCGAGGCCACGCAAAGGACGGGGCCGATGGGGCAGGCGGCATGCATGGTCCCGCCGTCGGCCGCTATGTGCCGATGCAGGAGCGCGAGCGCGGCCACCCGCTGGTCCATGCCTTCACCCGCGCCATTCCCACGGCGCAGTGCATGAACTGCCACATGCACCAGCCGAACATCTTCCTGAACACCTACCTCGGCTACATCATGTGGGACTATGAATCCGATGCGCCCCGCATGTGGCCCGGCCCTGAAAACACTGCGCCGCGCCCCGAAGGGCTGACCGACGCGCAGTGGCAGAAGGCGTTCAGGACGCAGTTCCACCCCAACATGGTCGAACAGCGCGAAGTGCTCGATCGCAATCCCGAGGCGGCCAGCACACACGGTCTGTGGCGCGACGTCGAATTCCTGCGCAACGTCTATGACCTGAACGCCGGCAACAAGGACACCCAGTTCGCCGATTACCATGGCCACGGCTGGAATTTCCGCGCCATCCTCAAGCGCGACCGGCGTGGCAACCTGCTCGATGCCGATGGCGACATGGCGAGCTACGGCACCGACAAGGCGCACATCGTCAGCCCCGACGATCCCGAAAAGTGGCGGAAAGGCAGCGAAGGCAAGTTCGTCGATCCTTCGTACGACAACCCCGGCAAGTCGGTCCACATGATGGACATCCACGCCCAGGTCGGCATGCAGTGCGCCGATTGCCACTTCGCGCAGGACAGCCACGGCAACGGCATGATCTATGGCGAAGTCGCCAACGCGGTGGAGATCGGCTGCAAGGATTGCCACGGCACGCCCGATGCCTTCCCCACGCTGCTGACCTCGAACCTCGCCGCGCCCAAGGGCGGCACCAACCTTTCGCTGCTGCGCAATGCCGATGGCCAGCGCCGTTTCGAATGGACCGAGGAGAATGGGCGGCGCGTGCTGCTGCAGCGCTCGATCATCGATCCCAAGCTGACCTGGCGGGTCAGCCTGGTGAAGGAATCGGTGGATCCGCAATACCAGAACGTGGTCGAGCCCGACGGGCGCCCCGTGTTCAACCCCAAGGCGGCGCGCGCCAAGCTGATGGGCAAGTCGGCGGCGGAGGACGGAATGTACCGCTTCGGCCTCGGCATCCCCAAGGAAGCGCGCGCGCACCGCGACGACGACATGGCCTGCTTCACCTGCCACCTCAGCTGGACTACCAGCTGCGCCGGCTGCCACCTGCCGATCGAGGCCAACTGGAAGAGTGCGGTCCACAAGTACGAGGAAGACTACACCCGGAACTACGCGACCTATAACCCGCAGGTGGCGCGCGATGACATGTTCCAGCTCGGCAAGCACCAGCGCAACAAGTCGTCGGGCAGCGATCCGGTGCAGTTCGATGCCGAAGGCAACCCGGTTTCGGGCAAGGCGATCACCGCACCGATCCGCTCCAGCTCGGCGCTGATCCTGTCGTCGACCAACATCAACCGCGAACGCATCTACGTGCAGCAGCCGCCGATCTCGGCGATCGGCTATTCGTCACAGGCCTTCGCGCCGCACTTCCCGCACACCGTCCGCCGGCAGGAAACCAAGCAGTGCACCGACTGCCACCTGTCGGACCAGGACGACAACAACGCGATCATGGCGCAGCTGCTGCTGCTCGGCACCAACTACGTCAACTTCGTCGGCATGAACGCCTGGACCGGCCTGTCCGGCGGGTTCGAGGCGGTGCGCGTGACCGAGTGGGACGAACCGCAGGCGGTGATCGGTTCCTACCTCCACCGCTATGCATATCCCGACTTCTACCGCCAGCACGTGGAGAAGAATGGGCGCGAGCTGAAGGACTGGACGCGCGGCGCCATCATGAATGGCAAGCTGTCGGGCGAAACCACCGGGCGCGAGGAATTCACCAACGTCACCAAGGGCACCGGCGATGCCGTGCGCTGCCTGCAGATGCGCGGTGAATACATGTACGTTGCCGAAGGAACGGGCGGTTTCCGCGCCTATGACATCGCCTCGGTCGCCAACAAGGGCTTTTCCGAACGGATCACCACCGCGCCGTTCTCGCCGCTGGGGCACGATACCCATGTGAAGACCAGCAACGCCACCTGCATGGCGCTGCCGACCAACCAGTCGATCGCGCCCACCCGCAACACGGTCGAACTGCGCACGGTCAACCAGGAGCAACCGTTCAGCCCGATCTACCACTACGCCTTCGTCACCGATGCGGTGGAAGGGCTGATCGCGGTGAATGTGGACACGCTGGCTGACGGCGAATTCCGCAACAACTTCTTCGACCGCGCGCTCACCTTCAATCCGGGCGGCGTGCTGACGGGGGCGCGCCACATCACGCTGGCGGGCGATTACGCCTACATCGTCACCGACAAGGCGCTGGTGACCGTGCACCTGCCGGCTGCATGGTCGCCCGACCGCCCATGCGAGGTTTCGGGCAAGACCACCTGCCTCAACCCCAGCATCACCTCGGTCGTGCCGCTCAAGGATCCGCGCGCCACGGCGGTGCAGTTCCGCTACCTGTGGGTGACGACGGCCAACGGGCTCGAGTTGATGGACGTGACCAACCTGGCCGAGCCGAAGCCGGTGCCGCAGGCGACCGTGCCGCTGGCCGATGCGCGCCGCGTCTATGTGGCGCGCACCTACGCCTATGTCGCGGCGAAGGCGCAGGGTCTCGTCATCGTTGATGTCACCGCGCCGACGAGGCCTGCCATCTACCAGCAGTTCACCGCCGACGGGCAGCTGAACGATGCCGAGGACGTGATCGTCGGCTCGACCAACGCCTCGCTCTTCGCCTACGTGGCCGACGGGCGGAACGGGATGAAGGTGGTGCAGCTGACCAGCCCGGCGAGCCAGCCCAACTTCTATGGCTTCGCGCCCGAGCCCAAGCCCGAGCTGATCGCCTGGGCCCGCACGCCAAGTCCGGCGCTGGCGATGTCGAAGGGGCTCGACCGCGATCGCGGGGTGGACGAGACCGGCGGCCAGATCGCGGTGTTCGGCCGCCTTGGATCGCGGCCGTTCAATCGCAAGGAAATGGAGGAGCTGTTCCTCAACAGCCGGGGCGAGCCGTTCAAGGTGTCGAACAGCGTCGACATGAAGCTCTGGGTGGGGGCGAAGACCGCACCGCAACTGATGGCCAAGGCGCGGATCGACTGAGCAGGGCGCGTCTGCCCCGGCGGTGCGGGGCTGCGCCGTGCAGGGGTGGGTCTGCGACGGGCGAGGGCACATTCGCCCTCGCCAAGGCCCTCACTCCTTGGTGTTGAGCAGCAGCAGCTCCACTTCGACTTCCAGCACCGGCTCGGGCAGCAGGACCTGCTCGTTGCGGACCACGCTTGCGTCGGCCACCAGCACGCCCGGCAAGGTGAATTCATGGTCGGGCAGTTCCGCGATGAAGGTTTCGCCGTCGTCGCAGGCTTCCCATCCCTCGAAGCGCAGCACCACGCTGTGGCGAGAGCCGGAGAAGGTCACGCTGGCCCAGGGCGTCTCGCCATGGCGGGCGATGCAGGCGCGCTCTCCAGCAAGACGACGGACTGCGGTGACCAGGCGCTCGCCCATCGTCGGGCGGACGCGCGGCGCCTTGGGTTCTCCGTCTTCGAGCAGGCTAAGATCAAGCAGCATGGACAGTCCCCACGTATTCGTTCATGAAATGTTCCACGCGTTCCACCATCGCGGGACGCGGATCACGGCCATTGCGCAGATCGCCGATCAGCCGCGGATCATGCGCGGCAAGGCGGCCGAACTTGGTGACGGGCATCCCGGTCACCGCGATGAACTTCTCGATCTTCTGCAGGAGCATCGGCGAATTCCTTTTCCTCACTGAGACTCGGCGTTGTATAAATCCTATGTTGACGGTGAAATCCAACTCGTCTAGGAAAAGTCCTTCGAAATCGGAGTAAGGAAATGGCAAGGTTTGGCGAAAGTCCTGATCTGGCTGCGGAAAATTCCATCGACGGGCCGCGGGGCCGCTTGCTCGAACTGGCCAATGCCCGCAACGTCAGCCTTTCTGCGCTTTCCGCGCTGATCGGTCGCAACACCACGTACCTGCAGCAGTTCGTGCGCAAGGGATCCCCCCGCAAGCTGGAGGAGAACGACCGGCGCACGCTCGCCGAATTCTTCGGCGTGGATGAAAGCGAGCTCGGCGCCCCGGCGCGCGGCGGTGTCGTGGTGGTCGATCTGCCGGGCGTTGCCCCGCTCCAGCCGGCACGTCAGGTGGCCAGGACTGCGGAGCGCCCGATTCCGGCAGCGCTGGCCGAATGGGCCGACATTCCGCGCCTGCCGCTGGGCGCCTCGGCCGGACCCGGCGCGATGGCGGGCGAGGAAATTCCCTCGGGCCGCCTGCGCTTCAACAACCGCTGGCTCAAGGGGCAGGGGCTCGAACCCGCCAATCTCTCGGTGATCGAGGTCGAGGGCGATTCGATGGAGCCGACCTTGCGCGATGGCGACGAGATCCTTGTCGATCGCAGCCCGCGCCCGATGCGCGCCGGGGTTCACGTGATCCGCCTCGACGATGTGCTGCTCGTCAAGCGGCTGGAGACGGGGCCTGCCGGCACGATCCGCGTGATCAGCGACAACCCCGCCTACCCGCGCATGGAACGCCCCGTGGCCGAGGTGGAGATCGTTGGCCGCGTCGTGTGGAAGGGCGGGCGGCTCTAAGGCTTGCGTGCGAGAGGCGGAGCCGCCATCTTCCGCCCATGACCGAAGCGACCCAGACACCCGCCGCCGAACCGCCGATGAAGGTGGCGATCATTCCCGTCACCCCGCTGCAGCAGAACTGCACGCTGGTGTGGTGCACCAAGACGATGCGCGGGGCCTTCATCGATGCCGGTGGCGATCTCGCCCGCCTGCGCATGGCGATCGAAAAGACCGGCGTCACTATCGAAAAGCTGCTCGTCACCCACGGCCACATCGATCACTGCGGATCGACCGGAATCTTTGCCCGCGAATTGGGCGTGCCGATCGAAGGACCGGAAGAGGCGGACCGCTACTGGATTGCGAAGCTCGGCGAAGATGGCGCCAAGTACGGCATCGATGGCGAAGCGTTCGAACCCGACCGCTGGCTGCATGATGGCGATACCGTCACGATCGGCGATCTGGTGCTCGATGTGATCCACTGCCCCGGCCACACGCCGGGCCACGTGGTGTTCCATCACGGCCCGTCGAATTTCGCCATCGTGGGCGACGTGATCTTCCAGGGCTCGATCGGGCGGACCGACTTCCCGCTCGGCAATCACCAGCAACTGATCGATTCGATCACGCAGAAGCTCTGGCCGCTCGGCAACGAAGTGCGCTTCGTGCCCGGGCATGGCCCCACCAGCACGTTCGGCCAGGAGCGCAAGATGAATGCCTTCGTCAGCGACTACATGCTGAGCTGAAGGTGGAAGGCTTGCGAGGGCACCCGGCCGGGCGCCCCCGCTTGCACCTTACATGTCCAGCGCGATGGTGATGGCCCAGACGGCGAGGCCGATCTGCGTCAGCATGGTGATCAGCGTACCGACCGTGCGGCCAAAGCCCAGCGGTCCGCCGTCCATCCCAACGCCGTGCGCCACGCGCCCCAGGGCGTAGACTGCGGCCACGCCCATCAGCCACGGGTTGCCGGCGCGCGCAGCCTCGATCACCCCGATCAGTACCAATACTATGGGCGTGTTCTCAATGAAGTTTGCCTGCGCGCGCATCCGCCGCACCAGGTCCTCGTCGCCGCCGTCGCCGACGGAGATCTTCTTGGCCGTGCGGATCATGCCGATGCGCACCGACAGCCAGATGTTGATGAAGGCCGCGGCAGCCGCCGAAGCCAGGGTAATGGGCAGGAACATGCCTTTCGTACTCCCCCTGTTGTTTTCGTCCCGGTGCCGACGCTAGCGCGGCCGTGCTTGCAAAGCATCCCAAAATCCGTATAGGCGCGCCTTCGCCCGCGATTGGCGAATCCCCGTTTCCCGTCTCGTGCCGCGTGTCGCGCAGGGGTTGTGCGACGGGAACGATTTCCCTATCGCGCCCGTGACACAACGATACTTTGATCAGGAACAGGTGCCGAGATGGCCGTCCCCAAGCGAAAGACTTCCCCCAGCCGTCGCGGCATGCGTCGCAGCCATGATGCGCTGAAGGTCGAAGCCTTCCACGAATGCTCGAACTGCGGTGAACTGAAGCGCCCGCACAACCTGTGCACGGCCTGCGGTCACTACAACGGTCGCGAAGTCCTCGCCGTCGGCGTCTAAGCTGACCGGTTTCCGGGGGGATCGCTAGAAAATGAGCCTGCCGCGTATCGCTGTCGATGCGATGGGCGGCGATGAAGGCGTGCGCGTGATGATCGAAGGCGCGGCGCTTGCCCGTCGCCGCCACGATCGTTTCAAGTTCCTGCTCGTCGGGGAAGAAACGCGCATCGCCCAGGCGCTCGAGAATCACCCCAATCTCAAGGCCGCGTCGGAAATTCTCCACGCGCCCGACGTCGTGTCGGGTGACGAGAAGCCGACGCAGGCCCTGCGCCGTGCCAAGACCACGTCGATGGGTCTTGCCATCGACGCGGTGAAGCGCGGCCAGGCCGGAGTCGCGGTCAGCGCCGGCAACACCGGCGCGCTGATGGCCATGGCCAAGCTTGCGCTGCGCACGATGCCCGGCATCGATCGCCCCGCGCTCGCCGCCCTGCTGCCCACGCTTGGCGAACACGATCTCGTCATGCTCGATCTCGGTGCCAATACCGAGTGCGACACGCGCAACCTGATCCAGTTCGCGATCATGGGTGCGGCCTATGCGCGGATCGTCCATGGACTCGATGCGCCCAGTGTGCGCCTGCTCAACATCGGCAGCGAAGAGACCAAGGGCACCGACAACCTGCGCGATGCCGCCTCGGCGCTCAAGGCCGCGGCCGAACAGCTCGCCTTTTCGTTCGACGGCTTCATCGAAGCGGACAAGATCTCGCGCGGCAACGTCGATGTCGTGGTCACCGATGGCTTTTCCGGCAACATCGCGCTGAAGGCGATGGAAGGCGCGGCTCGCTTCGTGGCCGACCTGCTGCGCCGCAGTTTTTCCTCGTCGCTGCGCTCGAAGTTCGGCTTCCTCATCTCGAAGCCTGCGACCGAGCTCCTCAAGCACCATCTCGATCCCAACAATCACAACGGCGCGGTCTTCCTCGGCCTGAACGGGCTCGTGGTCAAAAGCCACGGCGGTGCGTCCGCGCTGGGCGTTGCCCACGCCGTTGCCGTCGCCGCGCGCCTGCTTGAGGAAAACCTCACCGAACGGATCGCGGCCGACCTGACGCGCGTCGGGGCCGAAGCCTTCCGGTCCTCGGGCCGCAACACCAAGGCGCAGCCGCAAGCCGCCGGCGCCGAACAAGAGGTTTCCGGGGAAGGGGCATGAGCGTGCGTTCGGTTATCCTGGGCAGCGGTTCCGCGCTGCCGGCGCGTCTCGTGACCAACGCCGAAATGGCGCAGATGGTCGATACCACCGACGAATGGATCGTCGAGCGGACCGGCATTCGCCAGCGCTACATCGCGGGCGAGGGCGAAACCACCGCCTCGCTGGCCACCGAAGCGGCGCGCCGCGCACTCGAAGCTGCAGGCGTCGATGCCCGGTCGATCGACCTTATCGTGCTTGCCACGGCCACGCCCGACCAGACCTTTCCCGCCACCGCTACCATCGTGCAGGACCGGCTGGGCTGCAACGGCGGCATCGCCTTCGACGTGGCCGCGGTGTGCTCGGGCTTCCTCTACGCGCTCGCCACCGCCGATTCGCTGCTGCGCACCGGCATGGCTCGGCGCGCGCTGGTGATCGGCGCGGAGACCTTCAGCCGCATCCTCGACTGGGAAGACCGCACCACCTGCGTGCTGTTCGGCGATGGCGCGGGCGCACTGGTGCTCGAAGCGCAGGAGGTCGACGAGAACGACCCCAACGCACCGGGCATCATCGCCAGCCGGCTCCACGCCGATGGCGCGCACAACGAACTGCTGTTCGTCGATGGCGGGCCTTCGACCACGGGCACCGTCGGCAAGCTGCGCATGAAGGGCCGCGAAGTCTTCCGCCACGCGGTGACCAATCTCGCCAACGTGCTGTCCGAAGTGCTCGAAGCTTCCGGCCACGCCCCGTCCGATATCGACTGGGTCGTGCCGCATCAGGCCAATTTCCGCATTCTCGATGCCACCGCGCGCAAGCTGTCGCTGCCGATCGAGAAGGTCATCGTCACCGTCGACAGGCACGCCAACACAAGCGCGGCCTCGGTCCCGCTCGCGTTCGACACCGCCGTGCGCGATGGCCGCATCGGCAAGGGGGACCTGGTGATGTTCGAAGCGATGGGCGGCGGCTTCACCTGGGGCGCCAGCCTCGCCCGCTTCTGACCGGCGGAAGTTTCAATTGTCACCTTGTTCAACAAGGTTTCATTACGGTACGCATTTCCTTTTATCACAGGGCATTGGATTGCGCTGGCGAGAATTCGCGTTATGATCAGGGCCCGGATTGTTCTGTCATCTGGGGGGATGAGCTAGAATGCGTTCTGTAGGTACCTTGACCCGCGCCGATCTCGCGGAAAGCATCAATCGTCGCGTCGGTCTGTCGCGCGCGGACTCGCTCGAAATGGTCGAAGCGATCCTTGGCCACATGTGCGGTGCGCTGGGCGAGGGCGAGAATGTGAAGATCTCCGGCTTCGGCACCTTCCTCCTGCGCGACAAGGCAGAGCGCGTCGGCCGCAATCCCAAGACCGGGATCGAAGTGCCGATCACGCCACGCCGCGTGCTCACCTTCCGCGCCAGCCAGATGCTCAAGGATCGCATCTGCACCGGGTCCTGACCGGAAACTAGATGACCGCAAAGCCACCCGCAGCTTCCTCGGCTCCCGTATTCGACGATGGCAAGGCGCCCGATGCGCTGCGCACCATCGGCGAAGTGGCCAAGGCGCTCGGGCTCAAACAGCACGTCCTGCGCTATTGGGAAGAACAGTTCCCGATGCTGCGCCCGCTGACGCGGGCCGGTGGCCGGCGCTATTACCGGCCCGAGGACGTGGCGTTGGTGCAGCAGATCAACCAGTTGCTCCACGGCGAAGGCTACACGATCAAGGGCGCGCGCCAGACCCTGCTGTCGGCAGGCAAGCCGCCGGCCGCGCGGGTCGAACCCGCCGTGCAGCCGCACCCGGCCCCATCGCAAGCGGCCGCGCCGCAACCCGCGCTGCCGCTCGACGGCGGTGAGGACGAGGTGGTCGAGGCACTGCGCGTCCTTGCCGGGCACCTCTCCGCCATCCGCGAACGGCTCGCCCTCGCCATCGCCGACTAGGCGGCGTTGATCTCCGCCAGCCGCAGCGCGTGCCGGCGCACGTCTGACGGCCACGCCGCGATGCTGGCCGCGAACGCCGTCGTGTCGCCGGCAAACAGCGCGCGCGACGCCGTCTCGAAATCGGGCAGATCACCCGCCAGCGCGGAGATGAAGCGATAGGCCCGCTCGCGCGCCGCGCGCTCGTCGGTGCGTCCGGCATCGCGCTTGCGCGCCAGGTCCACCAGCCGCCGCAGGGCTTGCGAAGCGCCACCCGGCTGGCTGGCGAGCCAGTCCCAGTGCCGCGGCAGCAGCGTCACCTCGCGCGCCACCACGCCCAGCTTGGGCCGGCCCCGGCCGCGCGGCGCATCGCTGTCCCCATCCTCCACCGCTGCAGCATCGGTACTGGCGACAAGCCGCAGCAGCGCCGGATGCTCGCCCAGCCGTCGCACCACGTCGGCGGTCGATCCGCGCAGGTTGAGGTCGATCTGCCCGCCGGACAGGTCGTCGAAGATCAGCACCGGCGGGGCATCGACTGGCGTCACCAGATCGCGCAGCGCCAGCGCCACGTCGACCACGCTGCCTTGGGCGACGAGCGAGAATCCGGCAAAGGCCGAGCAGGGGATTGACAGCACATCGTTCATGTCGGCATAAATATACCCGGATTAAATAATGTCAATTAACCCATATGAAAATGGAGCCACGATGGAGCGTCCCGATCGCAAGGCGGCCGTTGCCACCTATCGCCAGCGCAAGGTGGAAGCCGGGATCTATGTCATCCGCTGCAGCGCGTCGGATGGCGTGTGGACCGGCGCTGCGCCGGACGTGACCACCATCCGCAACCGCGTCTGGTTCACGCTGCGCCAAGGCGCCAATCCGCACCGCACCCTGCAGGAGGCGTGGCGCCAGCATGGCGAAGACGCCTTCTCGCTGGAGATCGTCGAGAGCTTCGATTGCGACGACGAGACCCCTGCCAGCCGCAATCGCAAGCTGCGCGACGGCGTCAGCGCCTGGGCCGAACGGCTGGGGTCGGCCAAAGTATAAAGGCGCCGCCGCCCCGGAAAGGACAACAGTCCGTGACATCGCGTGCGATAGGGCGTAGGGCTGGCGATGTCGGTGCCGCCACGCAGGCTCAGCTCGAAAGAGCGGGCATTGCTCGCCACCAGGCATATTCTGGCAGATTGCTATCCCATCGCGCGGATCGGCAAGCGCCTTCCTTCGGAGACGACCCCGTTTTATGGCAGGTTACAAGGAACCCGGGCTCGAAGCCCGGCGCGCAGCAGCAGCCTCTGCGCGCGAAGCGGCTCTCGCAAAGCTCAAGGCACGGGCGCCGCTCGATCCCGTAGCGCAGGCCGAACGCATCGCTGCGGCCGAAGCGCGCGAGAAGGCGCAGGCCGAAAAGCGCGCCTTGCTCAAGGCGAAGAAGGCGCAGGAACTGGCCGACAAGGCCGAGCGCGCCGCCAAGGCGGAAAGCGCCGCCAAGGTGGCGCCTGCACTGACCGAAGCGGAGCGCAAGGCAGCCCGGGACGCCAAGTATGCGGCCCGCAAGGCGCGCAAGAAGTAACGCTTGCCCGATCCTGCCCCCGCCAGCGGCATGTCCGCGCTCAATGCCGGCGAACATCTCGTCGACACGGCCTTCGTGCCCGACGGGAGCAGGCTCCGCCTTGTCCAGAGCGGCACCGATTTCGCGATCCTGCTCGACGACAACGAGCTGATGAGCACGGACTTTTCGGCTTCGGAAGGCGTGCTGGCGAGCGCGGTCTGCGCAGAATTGGCTGACCGTGCGCCCGTCCACATGCTGATCGGCGGGTATGGCATGGGCTTCACGCTGCGCGCCGCGCTGCGTGCTCTCGGCCCCGATGCCGAAGTGACGGTCGCCGAAATCGTGCCCAAGATCGTAGAATGGGCGAAAGGTCCGATGGCGGCGATCACCTTCGGCTGCCTCGATGATCCGCGCGTGCAGCTGGTTCAGGAAGACGTCGCCCTGCTGATCGAATCCGCGCGGCAGGGCTATGATTGCATCCTGCTCGATGTCGACAACGGACCCGAAGGGCTGACCCGCCGCGCGAACGACTGGCTCTATTCCGCCGCAGGCCTCGCCGCCGCGCGCTCTGCGCTGAAGGATGGCGGCATACTCGGCATCTGGTCCGCCTCCCACGATGACCGGTTCGCCGGAACGCTCGCCCGCAGCGGCTTTTCGGTCACCGTGATCGAAGCCGATCGCGGCGCGGATTCGTGCCCCGCCAAGCCAGACGAACAGCACGTCATCATCATGGCGACCCGGCGCGACTGACCGGCTGGTGGCGGCGCCAGGCGCGCCAGCCATCGCTCAATCGGGCAATTCGGGCCCCAGCTCCGGGTCGAGATCGCGCGGGCGTTTCAGCTCGACCAGCCTGGCGCAGCCTTCCTCCAGGTCCGCCCAGCGGTCGATCGCAAGTTCCATCACCGCGTAGGTCGCGGTCGGGAATTTCTGGACCACCACGTCGCGCAACGGGCTGCTGCCATCGTCGGGCACCAGGTCGAAGATCAGGTCTTCCAAGCCGGGATTGTGGCCCACCATCAGCACGCTCTTCGGATCGCCCGCGATTTCGCGCAGCAGGTCCATCAGCACCGCGCTGCTGGCAAGGTAGATGCGCCGGTCCCATTCGACCGGGAAGCTGCGGCCCCAGGCCTTGCTCGATGTCTCGATGGTTTCGGCCACGCGCACTGCGGGCGATGCGATCATGCGGTCGAAGCGGCGCCCGGTCGAACGGATGTGCTGCCCCATCGCCAGCGCGCCGCGCTGGCCGCGCAGGTTCAGCGGGCGGTCGAAGTCGCGGGCGCGGGCATCGCTCCAGTCGGACTTGGCGTGGCGGAACAGGGCCAGGGTCTTCACGCGGTCCTTCCGTCGATGGCTGCGGGCGAAGCCGCGGGTTCGCTCCCTGAAACACCGGCTGCGATCAATTGTAAAGCCGCATCGAGCGTGACCCGGCGCACCGGCGTGCCCGGCGGGAAGGCGCTGAGCAGGCGCGAAGGGAACGCCGCCGACAGCACCACGAAATGCCCCCGGTCGGTGCCCGAACGGATCAGCCGCCCGAACGCCTGTGCCAGCCGCGCACGGATGATGCGATCATCGTGCCGCTGTCCGCCGCCGCTGTCCTTGGCTGCCAGCCGCCGCGCGCGGTGCAGGATCGATGGCTTGGGCCAGGGCACCTGTTCCATCACCACCAGCCGCAGCGAATCGCCCGGCACATCCACGCCATCGCGCAGAGCATCGGTGCCGAGCAGGCTGGCGCGCGGATCGTCGCGGAAGATGTCGACCAGCGTGCCGGTGTCGATCGGATCGACATGCTGGGCATAGAGCGGCAGCCCGGCGCGGGCGAGGCGGTCGGCGATGCGGCCATAGACCGCGCGCAGCCGCCGGATTGCGGTGAACAGGCCCAGCACGCCGCCGCCCGCCGATTCGATCAGCCGGCCATAGGCGCCGGCGAGCGCAGCAATGTCGCCCTTGGCAACGTCGGTCACGATCAGCACTTCGGCCTGGGCGGCATAGTCGAACGGGCTTTCCGCGCTGAACAGCTTGGGCGCCACCTCCAGATGCTGCGCGCCGCTGCGGGTCACCGCGCTGTCCCAGTCGTCGCCGCCGGTCTCGCCCCCGCTCGCTCCGCTGCGATCACACAGCGTCGCGCTGGTCAGCACCACGCCGTGCGCGGGGGCGAGCACCGTTTCGGCGAACGGCTTCATCGGATCGAGGTAGTGGCGGTGCAGGCCGATGTCCCATTCGCGCCCGTCCGAACGGTCGACCGCCAGCCAGTCGACGAAATCGCGGTCGGCGGGGCCACCCAGCCGTGCCAGCAGCGCGATCCACCCGCCGATCAGGTCGCTGCGCCAGCCGATCGCCCCGCGCGCGCCTTCGATCCGCGCGCGCGCCGGGCCGTCGAGCCAGTCGGGCCCGTCCTCGATTAGCGCCTCCAGCCGCAATCCCAGGCGGACCAGCGGCTGGCGCAACGCCTCCAGCGCCTCCTGCGCGTGGCCGGCAATCTCGACGAACGGTCCATCGAGCTGCGCCACTTCGGTTTCGAGGCCGTAGCCCGCCTCGCTACCGCCATTCTCGTCGCGCGCGTAGACGAGCGCGCGCACCGCGCCGAGCAGCTCCTCGACCGGGCCGAACGGCGCGCCTTCCACGATCCGGCCTAGCCACCCGTCAGAGGGCAGGGCCTGCGCCGCCTCGACCGCCTCGGTGATCGCCAGCGCGCCCTGTTCGTCATAGCTTGCCACATCGGCCAGCCGCGCCGAAAGTCCCCGCCGCCGCCCGCGCGACTTGCCTTCGGGGCCGATCACCCAGCGTCGCAGCTCGATCGTCTCGGCCCCGGTCAGCGCGGCGGAGAAGGTCGAATCCGCCGCTTCGAACACGTGATGGCCTTCGTCGAAAACCACCCGCGTCGGCCGGTTGGCCACATCGCGTCCGCGCGCCGCATTGACCATCACCAGCGCGTGGTTGGCGATCACCAGCTCCGCGCCGGCCGAAGCCCGTGCCGAGCGTTCGATGAAGCACTTGCGGTAATGCGGGCACCCGGCATAGACGCATTCGCCGCGCTGGTCGGTCAACGCCGTCACCCCACGCTTGCGGAACAGCGTGCCGAGCCAGCCCGGCAGATCGCCGCCGATCATGTCGCCGTCCTGGCTATAAGCCGCCCAGCGCGCCACCAGCTGCGCCAGGATCGCCGCGCGCCCCTGGAAGCCGCCCTGCAGCGCATCCTCCAGGTTGAGCAGGCAGAGGTAGTTCTCGCGTCCCTTGCGCACCACCACGGGCTGCTGGCCGCCCGCCGCACCTTCGCCATAGGCGCGCCGGCTTTCGCGCCGCAGCTGGCGTTGCAGCGCCTTGGTGTAGGTCGAAACCCACACCGTCCCGCCGCTCTTGGCCGACCATAGCGAGGCGGGCGCCAGATAGCCCAGCGTCTTGCCCGTGCCCGTGCCCGCCTGCGCCAGCACCACGTGCGGTTCGCGCTGCCCCCGCCTTGGCGCAAAGGCCGCACCCACCGCTTCGGCAAAGGCGAGCTGGCTGGCGCGCTCCTCCGCGCCTTCGCCGGTGAGCGCCGACAGGCGCAGGCCGATCTCCGCCGCGCCGAGCACGACTTGCGCGGGCTGCGGGCGTTCGGGCGCTTCCTCCCATTCCGGCAGCCGCGCGAACAGCCAGCGCTCGGCCTTTTCCGGCTTGCGCAGATGCGGCGTGACCAGCCCCGCCCAGGGCCAGCGCAGCCGCACCAGCGATTGCAGCGCGGTCCACGCGCCCTCGCGCTCGGGCCAGTCCTCGGCCTCGCAGGTCGCCAGCAGCGCACCGGCCGCGCGCTGCAGCAGTTCGGGCACGTCGGCATCGCCTGCCGGTGGTTCGAGCCCCAGCGCATGGGCCATGCCCTTGGGCGTCGGCACCACGAACCGCGCCGGATGGACGAAAGCGAACAGTTCGAGCAGGTCGAGGCCTGAAAGGTCGGGATAGCCCAGCCGGCTTGCCACCAGCGGCGCATTGAGCATCAGCAGCGGCGTGTCCGACACCGCCATGATCGCCTCGCCCTTGCCCACGCCGCGCGTGGTGGCGCCCAGCATGTCGCCCACAAGGTCTGGGCGCCGCAGCCAGCATCCCCCGTGGGAGGCGTGAATGGCGGGGATCTGCAGCGGTTTCATCATCGCTCCGGTTGGCAGCTCTCCAGTGAACGGAAACGGAACAGCGGGCAAGTCCCGCGCCGTCGAATATCCCCCCTTAACACCTCGCGCGCCCCGCCGTTCTTGGCTTCGGAACACGGAACGGAGCGTCACTCCGGCCCCATAGTGGAGAATGGGAAATGGCAGTCATCAACACCAATATCGCCGCGCTCAAGGCGGCCAATGCTTCGAACGCCGCTGGCAAGATGGCCGGCATCGCGATGGAACGCCTGTCGACCGGCAAGCGCATCAACGGCGCCAAGGACGATGCCGCGGGCCTTGCGATCACCACCACCATGACCTCGCAGATCAAGGGCATGAGCCAGGGCATCCGCAACGCCAACGACGGCATCTCGCTTGCCCAGACCGCAGACGGCGCGCTGAACGAAGTCACCAACATGCTCCAGCGCGTCCGCGAACTTGCCGTGCAGTCGGCCTCGGGCACCTACCAGGATACCGACCGCGGCTACATGGACGCCGAAGTTCAGGAACTGGCGACCCAGATCAACGACGTGCTCGCCAACACCAAGTTCAACGGCAACAACGTGTTCGGCACCGCCGACAGCACCTTCACCATCCAGGTGGGCGGTGAATCGACCGACACGGTCGACATCACCAGCAAGGGCATCGCCACCGTCACCTTCGACGTCTCGCTCGCCACGGCGGCCACGACCACGCTGGGCGATGTCGATACCTCGCTTGCCGAAGTCAGCGCGGCGCGCGCCTCGTTCGGCGCCGGCCAGAACCGGCTGGAATCGGTGATCAGCAACCTGACCGACAACGTCACCAACCTGTCGGATGCCCGCAGCCGCATTCTCGATACCGACTATTCGGCGGAAACCACCGCGATGGCCAAGTCGCAGATCCTCAGCCAGGCCTCGACCGCGATGATCGCGCAGGCGAACCAGGCCCAGCAGAACGTGCTTTCGCTTCTGAAGTAATACCCCCCTTCTTCCATTGCTTCGGAAAGCGTCTCCACGGGAAGGCGGTCGTGCTCGGGCGCGACCGCCTTTTCGGTATTCAGCCCGCGGGCGCGTCCGTCCGCGCGCTCAGGCCGCGTCGAGCGCTTGGCCCAGGTCGGCCAGGATATCGTCGATGTGCTCGATCCCGATCGACAGGCGCACATAGCCCGGGCTCACCCCGGTCGCCGCCTGTTCCTGTTCGGAAAGCTGTGAATGCGTGGTCGATGCGGGATGGATTGCCAGGCTGCGCGCATCGCCGATGTTGGCCACGTGGTAGAACAGCGCCAGCGCGTTGATGAACCGCTTGCCCGCTTCGGCCCCGCCCGCCAGCTCGAACCCGACCAGGCCGCCTGCTCCGCGCGTCAGGTACTTGTCCGCCAGCTCCTTCGCGCGGCCTTCGGACTGGGACGGATGGATCACCTTGGTCACCTTGGGGTGGGCGGCGAGGAAGCTTGCGACCTTCGCCGCGTTCTCGCTGTGACGCTCGATGCGCAGGGGCAGCGTCTCCAGTCCCTGGATCAGCTGGAAGGCGTTGAACGGCGAAAGCGCCGCGCCGATGTCGCGCAGCAGGATCACGCGGGCGCGGATGGCATAGGCGATGGGACCCAGCGGCTTGATGTCGCGCGCCCACACCGCCCCGTGATAGCTGGGGTCGGGCGTGTTCAGCAGCGGCTGGCGTTCGGGAATGGCATCCCATTCGAAATTGCCGCCATCGATGATCGCCCCGCCGATCGAGGTGCCGTGCCCGCCGATGTACTTGGTCGTGGAATAGACGACCACGGCCGCGCCATGGTCGAACGGACGGATCAGCAGCGGCGCCGCCGTGTTGTCGACGATCAGCGGAATGCCGTATTCGCGGCCGATCGCGGCCACTTCGGCAATCGGGAACACCTCCAGCTTGGGATTGGGCAGGCTTTCGGCGTAATAGGCGCGGGTGCGATCGTCGGTGGCGTGGGCAAAGCCTTCGGGATCGGCCGGATCGACGAAGCGCACTTCGATGCCCAGATCCTTCAGCGTGTTGGCGAACAGGTTCCACGTGCCGCCATACAGGTTGGTGGAGCTGACGATGTTGTCGCCGGCGCGGGCAAGGTTCAGCACGGCAAAGGTCGATGCCGCCTGGCCCGATGCCGTCGCCACCGCCGCCGCGCCGCCTTCCAGTGCGGCCAGCCGCTGTTCCAGCACGTCCGTGGTCGGGTTCATCAGCCGGGTGTAGATGTTGCCCAGCTCCGACAGCGAAAACAGGTTGGCGGCATGCTCGGTCGACTGGAACTGGTAGCTCGTCGTCTGGTGGATCGGCACTGCTACAGATCCCGTTGTCGGATCGGCGCGCCACCCGGCATGCAGCGCCAGCGTTTCGGCGCGGGCCTTGGAAAGATCGGTCATCGCAGGCATTCCTCTTCGTGAAGCGGTATCGGTATTTGTCTACCGATTTGGTTGATTATCGGGAAGGGGCTATTTTCCTACTGCGCGCGCCGGTGATATCTGACGCACATGTCAGCTTCGTTTCCCCTTGATTCCCGCGGACTTGTGGCCGCTGGATGGCGCATGAGCGGCAAAGTTGACACTTTCTCTTTTAGGTCTGTCAACTTTGTCAACTTGGGGGCTGGCAGGGTGTTGGCGCGGCACTCGCGCACCATGCCTTCGGACTTGCCTTCGCAGCCGCAAAAGGGGAAAGGGCGGGCACTATGACCAACGCCGTTTCCACCGCCGCCCAGACTTCGAAGGCATGGCCGTTCGAAGAAGCCCGCAAGCTCGTCAAGCGCTTCCCGGGCGGCAAGAAAGACGCCGAAGGCAATCTCGTGCCCGTGTTGTTCGAAACCGGCTATGGCCCGTCGGGCCTGCCGCACATCGGCACTTTCCAGGAAGTGTTGCGCACCACGCTGGTGCGCCGCGCCTACGAAGCGCTGACCGCCGATGAAACCGGGCAGGGCCATCCCACCCGGCTCGTCGCCTTCTCCGACGACATGGACGGCTTGCGCAAGGTGCCCGACAACGTGCCCAACAAGGACGTGCTCTCGGCCAATCTGGGCAAGCCATTGAGCCGCATCCCCGATCCGTTCGGCACGCACGAAAGCTTCGCGCACCACAACAACGCGATGCTGCGCGACTTCCTCGACCGCTTCGGCTTCGATTACGAATTCGTCTCGGCGTCGGACCGCTACAATTCGGGCGCATTCGACGATGCGCTGCGCAATGTCCTGCGCCATTTCGATGACATCATGGGCATCATGCTGCCCACCCTGCGCGAAGAACGGCGCAGGACCTATTCGCCCGTCCTGCCGGTTTCGCCCAGCACCGGCGAAGTGCTGCAGGTGCCGATCGAGGTGATCGACGCCGAAGCCGGCCTCGTCCGCTTCACTGATGCGGACGGCACCATCGTCGAACAGTCGATCCTTGGCGGCAATTCCAAGCTGCAGTGGAAGGTCGACTGGGCCATGCGCTGGGTGGCGCTGGGCGTCGATTACGAAATGTGCGGCAAGGATCTGACCGACAGCGTGCGCGAAAGCGGCAAGATTGCCCGCGCATTGGGTGGTCGTCCGCCCGAAGGCCTGATCTACGAGCTGTTCCTCGACGAAAACGGCGAGAAGATCTCGAAGTCCAAGGGTAATGGCCTGACCATCGAACAGTGGCTGACCTATGGCAGCGAGGAAAGCCTCGGCTTCTACCTGTTCCGCGAACCCAAGAGCGCCAAGAGCCTGCACCCCGGCGTGATCGCCCGCGCGGTGGACGAATACTGGCAGTTCCGCGAAAAGATTCCCGCCCAGCCGGTCGAACAGCAGCTGGGCAACCCGGTCTGGCACCTGCTGCGCGCCAATGGCGAAGCTGGTGGGGAAGGGGAAGCGCTGCCCGTTACCTACGGCCTGCTGCTCAACCTCGTCGGCGTGCTCGGCGCCAATGCGACGCGCGAACAGGTCTGGTCCTATCTCGCCAACTATGTCGAAAACGCCGATCCCGCCGCGCATCCCGCGCTCGACGGGCTCGTCACCAACGCGCTCGCCTACAACCGCGATTTCGTCGCCCCCACGCTCCAGCGCCGCAAGCCCGAAGAGAACGAGGCCCGCGCGCTCGCGGCGCTGGACGAGGAACTCGCGGCAACGAGCGACGATGCGACGGCCGAGCTCATCCAGAACATCGTCTACGAAATCGGCAAGGACCCGCACTACGGCTTCGAATCCCTGCGCGATTGGTTCAAGGCGCTTTACGAAACGCTGCTCGGCTCCTCGGCGGGGCCGCGCATGGGCAGCTTCATCGCGCTCTACGGCATCGCCAATACCCGCGCCCTGATCGCTGAGGCGCTCGAAGGGTGAAGCGCCGCCTTGCCGCCACCTTCATCGCCGCCACGCTTGCGCTGACCGGCGCAGGCGCTGGGGCCAGCGCGGCCTTTGCCAAGACCATCCTGTTCGTCGGCAACTCGTTCACCTTCGGCCACGGCTCGCCGGTGCGCCGCTATCACCCCGAACGCGTGACCGATCTCAACGGCGAAGGCGTCGGCGGCGTGCCCGCGCTGTTCAAGACCTTTGCCGAACAGGCGGGGCAGGAATGGCACGTCAGCCTTGAAACCGCGGGCGGGCAGGACCTCGCCTTCCACCTCGAAAAGCGCGCAACCCGCATCGACCGGCCGTGGGACGTGGTCGTGCTGCAGGGATTTTCGACGCTCAACGCCGCGCTTCCCGGCGATCCCGCGCGCCACGTTTCGGCGGCGCAGGCGCTCGCCAAGATGATGCAGCAGCGCAATCCGGCAGTCACCGTGCGGCTGGTCTCGACCTGGCCGCGCGCCGATCTCGCGTGGCGGCCGGGCAGTCCGTGGTCGGGCAAGCCCATCGCCGCGCTCGCCGAAACCGTCGCCTCGGCCAACCGCCTCGCCGCCGAAGGTCCGGTCCGGTTCGGTCCCTCGATCCCGGTCGGCGCCGCCTGGCTGCGTGCCTTCGAAACCGGTGTTGCCGATCCCAACCCCTATGACGGCATCGCCTATGGCCAGATCGACCTGTGGACCTGGGACCACTATCACGCCAGCACCGAAGGCTATTACCTTGAAGCGCTGGTGGAATTCGGCGCGATCACTGGAATCGATCCGCGCACGCTGGGCCCGCGCGAGCGCGCTGCCGACGATCTCGGCCTGAACCCCGCCACGGTCGTGCGGCTGCAGCAGATCGCGGCCGAAACGCTCGGTCATCCGGCCACCGTCGCGGTTCCTTTGCGGAAACGTTAGGAAACAATCGTTCCATTGCCCGTTGGGGCAATCATGCAGACCGCGTCGCCTTCCGCCGAGAGCCTTGCCGAGGAACTCCTCGGTCGCAAGTTCGAGGACCTGGGCGCCGAAGAACAGCGCGTCCTCGAACGCGTCGCCTCGGGAGAGATCGAGGACTGCGACGCCGACGAAGTCGCCGCCGTCCACATGACCTTCGGCCAGCGCCTCGCCGACCGCGTCGCCGCCGTCGGCGGATCGTGGGGCTTCATCATCCTGTTCTCGCTGGTGCTGTTCGCGTGGATGTTCGTCAACAGCCCGCTGGCCCACGGCCTCGTGCCCGAATGGGATGAATACCCTTACGTCTTCCTCAACCTGATGCTCTCCACCTTGGCCGCGCTGCAGGCACCGGTGATCATGATGAGCCAGAACCGCCAGTCGCAGAAAGACCGCCTGACCGCCCACCACGATTACGAGGTGAACTTGCGCACCCAGCTCGAAATCGTGCGGCTGCACCGCAAGATGGACAAGCTGTTCAACAAGCTGGGCCAGCTGGAAGGCAAAGTCGGCGAAACGACCGAGGCCGTCCGCGAACAGGTTGCCGCCTGACGCTCGATCAGTCTGACGGCGCAGCCTTTTCCTGCGCGATCCAGCGGTCGATCTTGGCCTCGAGCACCGGCAGCGGCAGCGCCCCGCTCATCAGCACCTGGTCGTGGAAGCGGCGGATGTCGAAGCGTTGGCCAAGTTCGCCTTCCGCCTTGCGCCGCAGCCGCTGGATGGTCAGCGCGCCGATCTTGTAGGCCAGCGCCTGCCCCGGATTGGCGACGTAGCGTTCGACTTCGGCGGTGGCGTCTGACCGGCCCATGCCCGAATTGGCGAGCATGTAGTCGATCGCCTGCTCGCGGCTCCACCCCTGCGTGTGCAGCCCGGTATCGACCACCAGCCGCATCGCGCGCAGCATCTCGTCGTCGAGCGTGCCCCAGTGCTGCATCGGGTCCTTGTAGAACCCCATCTCGTAGCCCAGCGTCTCGGCATAGAGCGCCCAGCCTTCGACATAGGCGGTATTCCCGCCGAACCGCTGGAAGTCGGGAAGGGCGGTGTTTTCCTGCGCCAGGCTGATTTGGAAGTGGTGCCCCGGTGCCCCTTCGTGAAGGTAGAGCGTGGTGATGCCCGACAGGAACCGGCTCTTGAGATCGTAGGTGTTGAAATAGAACACCCCCGGGCGGCTGCCATCGGCCGCCCCCTGGCTGTAGCTGCCGCCGGCTTCGTACTGCGCGCGGTAGGCGGGGTAGGCCTGGATCAGCAGCGGCGTGCGCGGCAGGTGGACGAAGTAGCGCGGGGCAAGCGCATCGACCTTGCGCCCCACGGCTTCAAACCCGCGCGCCAGTTCTTCGGCGCTGCGCGGATGGAAGCGCGGATCGACGCGGATGCTGTCGAAGAAATCGCGCAATGGTCCTGCAAAGCCGAGCTCGCGCTTCACCTGCTCCATCTCGGTCTGGATGCGCGCCACTTCGCCAAGGCCGAGCTGGTGCACGGTGGCCGGATCGAGATCGAGCGTGGTGTGCAGGCGGACCAGCAGGCGGTAGAGCCTGTCGCCCCCCGGCATGGCGGAAAGCCCGACGTCCTCGCGCGCCTTGGCAAGATATTCGTCGGCGAGGAAGCTGCGCAGCGAACGGTAAGCGGGATAGACCGAGTTGGTCGTCACATCGAGGAATTCGCGCGCGAGCCGCCGGCGCTCGCGCGTGCTGATGCTGCGCGGGAACTGCCTGATTGGCGAGGTAAAAGTGGATTGCGCGGGCGGCGTTGCCAGGATGCTGTCGATCTGTGCGATCATGTTGCGCACGGTAAGCCGCGGTTCGGTGACGCCGCTTGCCTCGCCTTCGCGGAAGCGGGCGATCGCGGTGTCGAATACGGCGGGTAGCGCGCGGTCGAGCGCGAGGCGCGCTTCGAAATCCGCCACGGTTTCGAGCGGCATGGCGCTTTCGCCCGCGACCAGCCCGGGAAATTCGACGTGGAAGCCGCCGAAGTGATTGAAGGGCCGCGGCGCGGTCAGCGCGACGATCTGGGGCGAGAGCCCAATCTTTTCTTCAAGCTTGCTGTCGCGGAACACGTCGAACGAGATCCGGTGCGCTTCGTCGAGCGCCTTGCGATCGATCCGGCCGAGACGTTCGAGCGCCGAAGCGTTGGACGCGCGCTGCTGGTCGATGAGCGCTGGCGTGAACAGGAGGCGGAAGCGGTCCGCCGAAACGCGTTCACCGCGCTCCAGCCCGGCCAGCGGATCGAGCGCCTGTTCGTTGCGCGCATCATCGGCAAACAGCCGGTCGAGCGCGGCTCCTTCGTCGACGGGCGCATCGACCACCGCGCGCGGCGTCTGCGGGGCGGCGGCTTGCGATGGCACGGTGGCGCACCCCGCAAGCGCGAGCAGCGGCAGGCTGGCGATGACGAGCCGTCGCCGGCGCGGGGCCGCAGCCCGTGCGATCACCACCACGGGCGGGCCCGATACCACTTGGTCAGGACGTATTTGGTACCCTTGAGCACGGGGGTGCCGGCGTGCAGCGTGAGGGGATTGGGCGTGCCATCGGGCTTCATGTTGTTCCACACGATCAGCGCGCCCGGCTGCGGCGGGATCGACAGCGACAGGCGGGGAAAGTCGGTCGATCCACCTTCCTCGACGGCGTTGAGATAGGCCATTGCCGTCCAGCTGCGCTGGCCGCCATGCTGCTGTTCCGATTCCCAGAAGGCCTGTTCGGGCGAAAAGTAGTCGAAATGAGCGCGGAACTCCTGACCGACGCTGTAGCGTTGGCCCTGAATGGTTTCGCCGTATGACGGTTCCAGACCGATGAGATCGTCGATCCGCCGCTGGAGCATGAGGATGAACGGATCGTTCGGATCGACATCGCCCGAATAGCTGGTGCGACCGGCGAATTCGTCGTTGCCGTAAGTTGCAGAAGGCTGCGCCACATCATCGACGATGCCCATCAGGCGCGTGCATTCGGCAGCGCTGAAAAACTCGGAAAGTCCAAATATTTCCAATCCGTTAACCGGGAGCCGATGCGCCGCAGGATCGGCTTCGAGGCGCGCGCGCACGCGTTCGCCGATGCGCTTGAGAACGGGCGTGTCGGGATCGCGATCGGGCGCGCGGCGGGGTGCTGACATGGTGGTTCCCGCACCATGGCGCAGGCACGTTGCGGGAGCAAGCCTTCGCCCCAATTCAATCGTTGTTGCAAATGCGACTTGCTCGCGAACAGGTAACAACACGTCGCGAGAGAATCCGGTTCCCGGAGCTTTTAGTCCGATCCGGATAGGAATGATTGAAACTTCATTCGAATAATATGATTACGCTCTCGTTAATCGAAGCGCATGTATTCCACTTGGGAGAGTGTTCCTTCGGTAATTACGTAACGGTCGGGTCGCACAAGAAAAAAGGTTTCGGTCTAAGCCGGAAAGGTCATTGCGAAGCGACGGAAGTCCAACATCGCGCAATTTATGCGCCCGCTGGGAAGGTCGGATTTTTTGGACGCCAAAGTCGAAATCGATGCCGAAAGCTATCGACTGGCCAAGGCACTCTACGAGCTTCGCCGCCGTCGTGATGCAGCCAATCCGATTAAGGGCCTGTTCGGTGAACCCGGCTGGGACATACTGCTCGATTTGTATCTTGCCCGCCATCGCAACGAGGAACTGCAGGTTTCCAGCGTCTGCATCGAGGCGGGGGTTCCTTCCACCACCATCCTGCGCTGGATCGCGCGGCTGGAACGCGAAGGCCTGGTCTATCGCGCGACCGATCGTGGCGACGCGCGGCGACGCTACGTCAGGCTTACCCACGAAGGATTCGAATTGATGCAGCGTGTGCTCAAGAGCGTCGGTTCGCTGCGCTGATCGTTCCGCAGCACGAGCGGCGGGCAGATTTGCGGTGCCGGTTCATCAATCGCGGCTGAGATGCAAAAAGGCCCCGCCGAGCGTTCGGCGGGGCCTTTCCTTTGCCTGGTCTGGCAATATTACCAGAAGAAGTCGTAGATCACGTCAACAACACGACCAGTATAGGTGTCTACGAGCAGAACGTCGTCATAGTAGCGCACCCAGCGATACGGGCCATAGGCCGGCGGCAGGCGATAAGCCCACGGATCGCTGATCCAGTAGCGGTCCGAGTAGAACGGCGATCCCAGCGTGATGCCGATGCTCAGACGGCTGTAGCTGTAGCCGCGATAGGGCGCGTAATAGGAACCGCCGCGGAAGACGTTGCGGTTCTGGTTGCGCCAGGCCGACCAGTTGTAGCGGTTGTCACGACGCCAATCGTTGTTCCAGCGACGGTAATCGCCCCCGCTCCAGCGCTGATCGCGATCGCGGTCCCGACCCCAGCGGTTGTCGTTGTCCCAACGACGGTCCGCATCACGGCGCCAGCTTTCGTTGTTCCGCCAGCGGTCGCCATCGCGGCGATCGTTGTCGCGCCGCCAGTCGCCATCGCGACGGTCGTTGTCGCGGCGATCATTGTCGCGGCGCCAATCGGCGTTGCGGTTGTCGACATAGCCCGGGCGATTGCCGCCATTGTTCCAGTTTTCACGCGGGGTGCCCTGGCGCGAACCATCGCCGTTCCAGCGCTGACCGTCCCAGCCACGCTGGGGCAGGTTGCCCTGCGCCTGCTGCTGCGGGCGATCGCCCCCCGGCTGGCCGCGCCATGCGGGCTGGGGCCGGTTGGGTTCGCCGCCCGAGAAGTTGCGCGGCTGCGGTTGCGGCTGCGGCTGCGGCTGCGGACGGAACTGGGGTTGCTGCTGCTGCTGGGGCGCAGCGCGCTCCGGCCCGCGGCCCTGCATTTCGGCACGCTCGCGACGGTCGCCGCGCTCGCGCTCCTGGGCCTGCGCCGGCAGTGCCGAGGCGAGGGTGGCAACGGCGATGGAGACGCCGATACCGGTCTTGAGGAAGGACTTGGCACGCATGGCCATCTCTCCGGTTCTTTCGCGGCGCCGCGATCCATTCGCGGCGTTGTGTACGGTGGTACTACGCTTGAGGCGCTGTCACGGTCCTGAACCTCGTTGATGCTTCCCGTTCAGGTTTCTCTATGTCAAAGTGAATAGATCCATGCTGGTGACCGAAGAAATCCTGGGCGACGTAAAGCGGAGGCTGCAGGCCGCCGTCGCCACGCGTCGCCATGCGATGCACGCGCCGGTGGTGGTAGATCCAACAGGAGATGCGCGGATCATGGTGCTGCGCGGGGTGGACGACGGATTGGCCACCTTGCGTTTCCACACCGATGCGCGTTCGCCCAAGGCGGCGCTTTTCGCGCGCGGCGCAGCGGCGACGGTCCTTGCCTATGATCCCGACGAGCGGGTGCAGTTGCGGATGAAGGGCGTGGCGCGGATCGAAAGGGCGGGGCCGATGGCCGATGCCGCCTGGGCCGCGACTTCGACGATGGGGCGGCGCTGCTACCTTGCAGAGCACGCGCCGGGCGTGCCGGTGGCGGCGCCGGGTGCCACGTTGCCGCAGGCGCTGGGGCAGCGCAGGCCGACGCTGGAGGAGAGCGAGGCGGGGCGGACCAACTTCGCCGTGCTGCTGGTGAGCGTGCTGGAGATTGACTGGCTGCAGCTCGATTCGCGCGGTGGCACCCGCGCGGTGCTGCGGCGGGCGGGGCTCGACGCGCCATGGCAGGGTGGCTGGGTATCCCCCTGATGCGAAGAACCCCGCCGGAGGGTGTCCGACGGGGTTCTTCAGACAGGCTTGAGCGCGTCGCTCAGCGAGTCAGCTTCTTATAGGCCAGCGCGGTCGGGCGGTCGGCGGCATCGCCCAGGCGGCGGCGCTTGTCTTCCTCGTATGCTTCGAAGTTGCCTTCGAACCATTCGACGTGGCTGTTGCCTTCGAACGCGAGGATGTGGGTGGCGAGACGATCGAGGAAGAAGCGGTCGTGGCTGATGACCACGGCGCAACCGGCGAAGTTCTCGATCGCGTCTTCGAGCGCGGAGAGCGTTTCGACGTCGAGGTCGTTGGTCGGTTCGTCGAGCAGGAGCACGTTGCCGCCCTGCTTGAGCATCTTGGCCATGTGGACGCGGTTGCGTTCACCGCCCGAAAGCTTGCCGACGTTCTTCTGCTGGTCGGCGCCCTTGAAGTTGAACGCGCCGACATAGGCGCGCGTGCTCATGTCCTGCTTGTTGACGACCATGTAGTCGAGCCCGTCGGAGATTTCCTCCCACACGTTCTTCTTGGGATCGAGGTGGTCGCGGCTCTGGTCGACATAGCCGAGGTGAACGGTCGAGCCGATCTCCACCGTGCCGCTGTCGGGCGTTTCCTTGCCGGTGAGGATCTTGAACAGCGTGGACTTGCCCGCGCCGTTCGGCCCGATCACGCCGACGATGCCGCCGGGCGGAAGGGTGAACGAGAGGTTCTCGAACAGCAGCTTGTCGCCATAGGCCTTGGTGATGTTCTTCACCTCGATGACCTTGCCGCCGAGGCGTTCGGGCACCTGGATGACGATCTGCGCCTTGGTGACGGGGCGGTTGTCCTGCGCGTTCTGCAGTTCCTCGAACTTGCGCACGCGGGCCTTGCTCTTGGTCTGGCGCGCCGCCGGGGTCTGGCGGATCCATTCGAGTTCGCGCTGCAGCGCCTTTTGCTTGCCGCTTTCCTCGCGGCTTTCCTGTTCCAGACGCTTGGCCTTCTTCTCGAGATAGGTCGAGTAGTTGCCTTCGTAGGGGTAGTACGAGCCGCGATCGAGTTCGAGGATCCAGCCGACCACGTTGTCGAGGAAGTAGCGGTCGTGGGTGATCATCAGCACCGCGCCCGCGTATTCCTTGAGGTGGTTTTCCAGCCACTGCACGCTTTCGGCGTCGAGGTGGTTGGTCGGTTCGTCCAGCAGCAGGATCGAAGGCTTCTGGATCAGCAGGCGGGTCAGCGCGATGCGGCGCTTTTCACCGCCGGACAGGCTTTCCACGCTCCAGTCGCCCGGCGGGCAGCGCAGCGCTTCCATCGCGATTTCGAGCTGGTTGTCGAGCGTCCAGCCATCGACCGCGTCGATCTTGTCCTGCAGTTCGGCCATCTCGGCGCCCAGCGCGTCGAAGTCGGCGTCTTCCTCGGCCATTTCCATGCCGATCGCGTTGAAGCGTTCGACCATGTCGGCCACTTCGCGCGCGCCGTCCTTGACGTTTTCGAGCACGGTCTTGGTCGGATCGAGCTGGGGCTCCTGCTCCAGATAGCCGACGGTGATGTTCTCGCCCGGCCAGGCTTCGCCGGTGAAGTCCTTGTCGACCCCGGCCATGATCTTGATCAGCGTGGACTTGCCCGCGCCGTTGGGGCCCACGATGCCGATCTTGGCACCCTGGTAGAACTGGAGGTTGATGTCCTTGAGCACCGGCTTCTGCGCGCCGGGGAAGGTCTTCGTCATGCTCTTCATGACGTAGGCGTATTGCGCGGCCATGTTTGGTCCTTCGGGGGATGGCTTGGTGGTTTGACGCGCGCTCTACAGGGCGGGGGGCGACGCTGCAAGCGGGCCGGCGATGAGGTGGGGCCACAAGGCTGGGCTACGAGGCGGGGCGTGGCAGGTATGAGAGCCCCCTTTTATCTGACGCGCCTGTCAGTAATAAGCGGCTCATGCCCCGCGTAACACCCGCCGATCGCCGTTCCCGCATCCTCGAAGCCGCACGCGAAGCCTTTGCCGAGCGAGGGTTTGCCGGCACCCGGCTGGAGGACGTGGCCGCCAAGGTCGGCATCAGCCGGCCGGCGCTATACCTGATGTTCGACAGCAAGGAGGCGGTGTTCCGTGGGCTGGTCCACGCGCTGGTGAGCGAAGTGCTGCCGGTGGGGCTACCCGAGAACCTGGGCAACGTGCCCGCGCCCTATGCCCTGCGCGGGTTCCTGCGCGCGGCGTTCGTGCGGCTGACACGGCCGGACCTTTCCTTTCTGCCCCGCCTGATCGTGGGCGAGGGGCGGCAGTTTCCCGACCTGGTGAAGACGTACCACGACGAGGGGATGAGCCGCGTGCTCGACGTGGTGGAGCGGATCATCCGCCACGGCGTAACGCGCGGCGAATTCGCCTGCAGCGATCCGGCGCTGGCCGCGCGCAGCGTGGCGGGCGGGGTGATCATGACCGCGCTGTGGAAGAACGTGTTCGAGCCGGCGGGTGCGCCGCCGATCGACGTGGACGCGATGGCCGCGCTTCATGCCGACATGGTGATCGACGGGCTCGTTGCCCGCCCCGGCAAGCCCGCGCCAGGCAAGGCCAAGTGAAAGCGCCGCCGCGCCCGGTCATCGTGTTGGGCGTGCTGGCGCTGGCAGGCGCGGCGGCCCTTGCGCTGGCCCCGCGCGACGAGCCGGACGCGTGGCTCGGCTATGTCGAAGGCGAGGCGCTGTATGTCGCCGCGCCGGTTTCAGGCACGCTGGCGACGCTGCCGGTGCAGCGCGGGGGCACGGTGCGGGCGGGGCAGCCGCTGTTCGCGCTCGATCCGCGCACGACCGATGCCGCCACGGCGCAGGCGCGCGCCGAGCTGGCCAATGCGCAGGCGCAGCGGGCCGATCTGGCGCAAGCACGGCAGCGCGCGCCCGAACTCGACGTGTCGCGCGCGGCGCAGGCTTCGGCGCAGGCGCAGCTGGCGCGGGCCGAGGCGGACTATCGCCGGTTCGATGCGCTGGCCGCCAAGGGCTTTGCCAGCCGCACGCAGCTCGATGCCGCGCGGGCGGCGCGCGATGTGGCGGCGGCGAGTCTGCGCCAGGCAGAGGCCGAAGAGCGCAGCGGCAAGCTGACCGCCGGCCGCGCGCAGCAGCAGGCCGCCGCCGCCGCGGGCGTGGCCGGGGCCGAAGCGGCGCTGTCCGCCCAGCAGCGGCGGCGCGACGAGATCGCGCCCACCGCGCAAGCGAGCGGCACGATCGAGCAGACCTTCTTCAATCCGGGCGAATGGGTGCCGGCGAACCAGCCGGTGGTGGCGCTGTTGCCCGCGGACCGGCGCAAGCTGCGCTTTTTCGTGCCGCAGGAGCGCATCGCCGCGTTGCGCCCCGGCGCGCAGGTGCACTTCACGTGCGACGGCTGCGGCCCCGCGCGCACGGCAACGATCCGCTACATCGCGCCGCGCGCGGAATTCACGCCGCCGGTGATCTACAGCGAACGGGCGCGTTCGAAGCTGGTGTTCATGGTCGAGGCGGCACTGCCCACCAACCAGCCGCTGCCGCCGGGGCTGCCGGTGGCAGTTTCCCCGCAATGAGTGCAGGCGGCGTGGACGATGGCGCGCCGGTCATCGCGGTCCACGGCCTGACCAAGCGGTTCGGTGGGCGAACGGTGGTCGATGCGGTCGACCTTTCGGTCGGTCGGGGCAGGATCTGCGGCTTCCTGGGCCCCAACGGTTCGGGCAAGACGACCACGCTGCGGATGATCTGCGGGCTGCTGATCCCCGATGGCGGCGAAGGCCGTGTGCTGGGCTTCGACATGCTGCGCGAACGCGCGGCGATCAAGGCGCGCGTCGGCTACATGACGCAGAAGTTCGGCCTGTTCGCCGACCTGACCATTGCCGAGAACCTGGAATTCTTCGCGCGCGTTCACGGGCTGGACCGGCGGCGCGAACGCGTGGCCGAAGCGCTGGAGCGGCTTGGGCTGGCAACGCGCGGGCAGCAGCTGGCCGGCAGCCTTTCGGGCGGCTGGAAACAGCGGTTGGCGCTGGCCGCCTGCGTGCTGCACGAACCCGAAATCCTGCTGCTCGACGAGCCGACCGCCGGGGTCGATCCGCAGGCGCGGCGCGAGTTCTGGGACCAGATCCATGCTCTGGCAGCGCAGGGCATGACCGTGCTGGTTTCGACCCACTACATGGACGAGGCCGAGCGCTGCCACGAAATCGCCTACATCGCCTATGGCAGGATGCTGGCGCGCGGCACGATCGACGAGGTGATCGCGGGCTCGCGCCTCCATGCGCTGCAGGGCGAGGGGCGACTGGACGACGGTCGCGGGGCGGACCGGCTCGCGGCGGAGATCGAGGGCAGGCCGGGCGTGGCGATGGCGGCCCCGTTTGGCACCGCGATCCACGTCTGCGGCCCCGACGCGGCGGACCTGCGCGCGGCAGTGGCGCCGTGGGCGGACCGCATCGACTGGCGCGAAGTGCAGCCAAGCCTGGAGGACGTGTTCATCCACCTGATGCGCGGGGCGCAGGACAATTCGGTGGTGGTTTCACCATGAGCGCAGCATGATCGCCGGCAGCAGCTGGCAGGCCACCAGCCAGCGCATCCTGGCGATGATCTTCAAGGAGATCCGCCAGATGACGCGCGATCGCGGTACCGTTGGCATGATGCTGGCGATGCCGTTGATCCAGCTGATGATCTTCGGCTTTGCCATCAACAACGATCCGCGCGCGCTGCCGATGGCGGTGGAAGTGAACGACGTTTCGCCCTTCGCGCGCTCGGTCGTCGCCGCCTTGCGCAACACCAGCTACTTCCGCGTGACGCGGGTGATCGACGCGCCGGGCGAGGGGGAGCGGCTGCTGGCGCGGGGCGAGGTGCAGTTCGTGGTGACCGTGCCGGTCGATTTCGGACGCGACCTGGTGCGTGGCGCGCGCCCGCAACTGCTGGTGACGGCCGACGCGACCGACCCGGCGGCCACGGGCAATGCGCTCTCCTCGGTCGAACAGGCCGTGGCCGGCGCGCTGAGCCATGACCTGATCGGACCACTGGCGTTGCGCGCGCAAGGGGCTTCGCCGGTCGAAGTGGTGGTCCACCGCAGCTATAACCCGGAAGGGATCACCAGCCACAACACCGTGCCGGGGCTGCTGGCGGTGGTGCTGTCGATGACGATGGTCATGCTGACCGCCTTGTCGGTGACGCGCGAGGTGGAGCAGGGGACCATGGAGAACCTGCTGGCAACGCCGTTGCGCCCGTTCGAAGTGATGGTGGGCAAGATCGTGCCCTACCTGTTCATCGGCGTGGTGCAGATGGGCGTGATCCTGCTGGCGGCGCAGTTCGTGTTTCGCGTGCCGTTCATGGGCTCGATCGCGCTGACCCTGTTTGCGACGCTGCTGTTCATGGTAACCAGCCTTGCGCTGGGCTTCACGCTTTCGACGCTGGCGAGGAGCCAGCTGCAGGCGATGCAGATGAGCTTCTTCTACATGCTGCCCTCGATCCTGCTGTCGGGTTTCGCTTTCCCGTTTCGCGGCATGCCGCTGTGGGCGCAGTGGGTGGCAGAAGTGCTGCCGACAACGCACTTCATCCGGCTGGTGCGCGGGATCATGCTGAAAGGCTGGACGCTGGCCGATGCCGCGCTGGAACTGGGCGTGCTGGCGGCGATGTTGCTGGTGCTCGGCACGATCGCAGTGCGCCGATACCAGGACACCGTCGCCTAGCTGGTAGGGGCGGCCACGCCTTCGGGCAGGACGAGCACGGTGACCGGTCTTGCCGCCAGCCACTTGCGCGCGGTGGCCTGCAGTTCGGCAGCCGTGATCGCGGACAGCCGCTCTCGCGCCTTGGCGAACCGTTCTAGCCGGTCGGGCTGGGACTGCGCGCGCTCGGCCAGCGTCATCCAGCCGCCGTTGCTTTTCAGCGCGTTGTCGATCCTTTCGAGCATCGGCGCGCGGGCGCGTTGCAGGATGTCGGCATCGATCGGCGCGGAGAGCAGCCCTTGCACCGTTTCCGCAAAGGCGGCGCGGGTGGCGGCGACTTCGGCCACATCGACCGAGGCGGTGAGGGTGAAAGTGCCCCAGCCCTTGTAGACGCGTGACATCGCCGAGCTGGCGCCGGGCGAGTAGGCCTTGCCCAGCCGTTCGCGCACCGTGTCGATCACTTCGATCCCGGCGACTTCCTGCAGCAGGGAAAGCCGCAGCGTTTCGCCAGGGTCGCTGTCGTCGGTGGTGGGCCAGACGAGGCGGACGACGGCCTGGTTCGCCGCGCCCTTGTGCCTGATCACGGCGAGATCGCGCTTCGCCGTGAAGCTGCGCTCGCGCGCCTCTGCGTGGGGCAGGAAATCGGCTTCGCGCGGGGGCAGCGCGCCGAACGTGCGCGCGACGAGGTCGATCGCCTGCGCTTCGTCGAAATCGCCCACGAGCGCGATCTCGATGGCGCCCTTGGCCAGCCGGTCCCCGATGCGCTGCTTCAGCCCGGCGAAGGTCAGCGCCTGGTAGGCCTCCTGCGGCTGGACGGTGAAGCGCGGGTCGTTGTCGCCCAGGATCGCGCCCAGTTCGCTCGACAGCGCCATGCCGGGGGTGGCGTCGCGGCGGGCGAAGAAGTTGGTCATGTTCTGCCGGAACAGCACTTCAGCTTCGGGGCGGTAGCCGGGATCGGTGATCGTGGCGGCGAGCAGCTGCAGTTCGAGCGCCAGATCGCGCCGCGTGGTGGTGCCGCCGGCCACGAAGCTGTCGCCGCTGGCGGCAATGCCGTTGAACACCGAGCGCCCGGCGAGCAGGGTCTGCAGATCGTCCTGGCTGTGCTTGCCAAGGCCGCCGTTCGCCAGCACCGACGTCAGTTCGACCGCGGTCGGGTCCTGCCGCGTTTCGAGCAGTTCGCCGCCATCGAGCGAAAGGCGCAGCTGGATGCGGTCGGTTTCCAGCGTGGTGCGCTTGAGGTTGAGGCGCACGCCGTTGGCAAAGCGGATGCGGCGGATGCCGAAGGCGGGATCGACGCTATCGGCTACGACCGCGCCTGCCGGGCCGACATCGCCATAGCCGAAGCTGGTGGCGGCGAGCGTGGCGCTGTCCTGTTCGCCGCCGCGAAAGGCGTGGTTCCATGCCTCGCGCAGGGCCTTGGCTCCGCCTTGCGGGCTCTTGCGGCCTTGAAAGCGCAGCAGCGGATCGCGTAGGGGCACCGCTTCGGTCTTGAGTGCGGCGAGCACGGCGGAGGGGGTAATCGAGGGCGCGAAGGCGTTGAAGCGTTCGAGCCCGCTTTGCGGCGTGGTCGGCACCTGATCATCGCGCACCAGCGCAAGCGCGGCGGCGACCAGCGCGCCGTTGCTGCGCGTATCGGCCGAGGCGGCGGCATTTTCGATTCCCGTGCGTATGCCGGCGACCTGTTCGGCAATCTCGGCATCGGTGAAGCCGTGGCGCAGTGCTTCATCGAGCACTTGCGCGGCCGTGGTGAGGCCCTTGGCCCAGCCGCCGTCCTCGGTATCGACGATCAGGTTGGTGGTGCGGCCGATCTTGAACACATCGCTGGTGCCGAATCCGGCGCCTCGGAACGGGGGCGCGACCTGGCGCGAGAGACGCAGCAGGCGGCGGTTGATCACGCCGTAGCCGATCTGGCGCAGCAGATTGAGCCGGCGGTTGGCCGCCGTGTCCTTTTCATCGAGCCACGGGCCGTGGCGCGCTGCGGTGACGCGCTCCGACAGCGGCGGATCGATCCAGATGTCGGTAACGCCCTTCTGTTTGGGCAGGACCTTGCCTTGATCGGGGCGGGGCGGGGCGGCGTTGGCCTGCCAGTCGGCGAAACGGGCGCGGATCGCGGCTTCGACGGCGGCAGGGTCGAAGTCTCCGACAACTACCAGCGTGACGTTGGCGGGTACGTATTCGCGCGCCCAGAAGGCCTTGAGGCTATCGGCCGTCGCCGCGTTCAGCGTCTCCACCGTGCCGATCGGCAGGCGGTGGGGATAGGTGGCCGCGGGATAGAGAAACGCCAGCTGGTCCTTCAGGTTATTGAGCGGATAGCCCTGCCCATCGCGCAGTTCCGACAACACCACGCCGCGTTCGCGCGCAACGGCGGCGGGATCGAAGCGCAGCTCGCTGGCGGTTTCGCGCATGAGCATCAGCGCGGTATCGAGCAGACTGGGATCGTTGCGCGGCAGATCGAGCATGTAGAGCGTCTGTTCGAACGAGGTCTGCGCGTTGGTGTCCGCCCCGAAGGCAAGGCCATTGCGTTCGAGCAGCCTGACCATCTCGCCCTCGGGCACGTGGGTGCTGCCGTTGAAGGCCATATGCTCGACGAAATGGGCAAAGCCGCGCTCGCTGTCGCGCTCGTCCAGCGAGCCGGTATCGACGTTCATCCGCACCACGGCGGTGCCCGGCGGGGTGGCGTTGCGGCGGATGACGAAGCGCATGCCGTCGTCGAGCTTGCCGAAGCGGAAGGCCGGATCAGGCGCGAGATCGCTCTGCTGGAAGGCCCAGTCGGGCCGGGGCGCGGGCGGCAGTGTGGCGGGGTGCGGAGCGCAGCCGGCAAGGAGGAGGGGAGCGAGAAACAGCGCGCGGCGCAGGCGGAGCGGGGCAACGAAAGGCATGTCGCCAAGCGTTGTGCCCCGGCGGCCGCTTCGGTGCAAATCGTTCCGCGCGCGCCTTCAGGCGGCCTGGATGCTCGCGTCGCGTTCGGCGGCGATGATTGCGGCGAGGTCGATGACTTCGCACGTCCTGCCATCGGGCAGGCGCACGGTCGCGGCGGGCACGCGGGCGTTGTCACCCCGCGCGGCGAGCCGCTGGAGCGCGACGCGTTCGACCGCGACGAGCCCGTCGATCAGAAAACCGACATGATCGCCACCGTCTTCGGCCAGGATGGCGAAGGGCCGTACCTCGCCAGCCACGGCCATGCCGAGCCGGGCGGGCAGATCGACCAGCGGCACGCCGCGCCCGCGGTGCGCGATCAGGGCACGGGCGAACTGCATGCCATCGAGATTGATCCGCGCGGCGGGCGTAGGGATGATCTCCTCTACTTGCGACAGCGGGATGGCGCAGATCGCGCCGCCAAGCTGGGCGATGAGGAATGGCTCGGTCCGGCCGAGGCTGCCGCCCTCGCCGCCGGCGCTGGCCAGCGCGGCCTCCTCCTCGATCCGCGACAGGGCGACCAGCCGTTCGTCGTTGCAGCACGCCTGGGGATCGAGCAGCAGGTGATCGCGCTCGGCACGGTAGAGCCCGCACAGCATGCCCGGTTCCCCAAGGCGGAACCGTTGCAGTTCCAGCACTTCCTGCGCACGCACCCGGCGCATGTCGCGCACTTCGTCGATCGCGAGCGCGATCAGGCGGTTGTCCGGCATGCGCAGCACCACGCTGGCGCTTTCGGTCAGGCGGCCAGAGCTCCCGAGCCCGAGCAGGCGCAGCGTATCGACCACCGGAATGCGCCGTCCGTTGTGGTCGAGCACGCCGATCCACAGCGGGCTGTCCGCTGCCGGAGCACCGAGGCGGCAACGGGGAACCGTCGCATCGACGGCGCTTGCCGGAAGTCCCAGCGGAACATCGCCGCAATCGAACAGCAGCATCGGCTCGCCCGCCTCGGCATTGTGCGAACGATCGACGGGGATGTCGGTGGTGACGGTCAGCCCGGGCAGGCGGGCGACGGCTTGTGGATCGAGCACGGCGCCTGGTGTGCCGTTGTTGACAAAGCCCGCGCTGACGAGACCGGATTCTGCCGCGCCGGCATCGCGCAAGGGCGAAAGCGCCCGCGCTTCGAGCGCGATGACGCCGCAGATTTCATCGATGAGGACCCCGATCACGCCGCCGCCGGTGCGCAGCACGAGGATGATGGTACCGTCGCTGGCGCCGAGGCCCAGGGGGCGGGCAAGGTCCATGATCGGAATCACCGAGCCGCGCAGGTGCAGCGCGCCGATCACGTCGTCCCGGCGCGAGGGGAAGCTGGCAAGCGTGGCCGGGCGCGGCGTGACTTCGCGGATCGCTTCAATGTGCAGCGCCAGCAGCGAACTGCCGACCCGGAAGATGCCGTGCAGCCCGCCAAGCTCGGGAAGCGTCGGGCCGCCGGCGGGCAATGGCTCGGCAGGCGCATCTGCCTGCATGGGTGGTGGCGGGGGCGCGGGTACGGAAGCAGCCGCGCGCTGACCGAGCGCGTAGGCGACGCTGCGCCCCGGGGTGTCCCGCCCGATCACTGCCTGGTGGCTCCCTCCTGCCGGGCAACGTCGCCCAGCTGGCGGATCAACTGGACGGCATCGCTGGTGACGACATCCTGCGCCTGTGCGGATTCGCTGATTGCCTCGATCGCCGCACCGGTCTTTTCGGCGGATTCGAAGATGCCGACGAAGGCGCGGCTGGCATCGAGCGAGCGGCCAGTGCCTTCGCTGATCCGGGCGATCGATTCGTCGATGAGCCGGCTGATGTCGCGCGCCGCGGTCGAACTGCGCTCGGCCAGCTTGCGCACTTCGCCTGCGACCACCGAGAAGCCCACGCCATGTTCGCCGGCGCGCGCGGCCTCGATTTCGGCATTGAAGGCCAGAAGGTTGGTCTGACCCGCAATTTCGCCGATGATCGAGACGATCTCGGCAATGCCCGAGGCCGACTTCTGGATCAGTTCGATCGATTCGATCGCACCGTTGAGCGCTTGGCGCCCGGTTTCGGCGTTGGCCCGGGTCTGCAATGCCAGCGTTTCGGCCTGTTCGGTGGCGCCATTGATCGCCTGGATCGAGGTGGCGAGCCGGTCGATCAGCCCGGTCATCTCGCAGGCGCGGTGGCCGATGTCCTTTTCCAGCAGCACCTGATCGGTGATGTCGGTAGCATACTTGACGATGCGCACGGGATTTCCGGCAACGTCGAACAACGGGTTGTAGGTCGCCTGGATATAGACGTCACGATCGTACTTGCCGACGCGGTGGAAGCGGCCCGAATGGAATTCGCCCTTGTTCAGCCGCAGCCAGAAATCGCGGTATTCCAGGCTGCGGATGTAGTCGGGCGAGCAGAACATCGCGTGATTCTGGCCCGTCACCTCGCGCAGCGAATAGCCCATCAGGCGCAGGAAGTTGTCGTTGGCGGAAAGCACATTGCCATCGAGATCGAATTCGATCACCGCCTGCGCGCGGCTGACCGCATCGACCCGCGCCTGGAATTCGACCGACTTGGTCTTTTGCTCGGTCACGTCGGTGGCGAACTTGACCACCTTGACCGGTTTCCCATCGAGATCGAAGATCGGGTTGTAGGTCGCCTGGATCCAGATATCGCGCCCTTCCTTGGTGCGACGGCGGTATTCGCCGGCATCATAATCGCCGCGGGCAAGCTTTTCCCAGAATGCGGCATATTCGGCCGAAGCTGCGAGCTCTGGCGCGCAGAACATGCGGTGATGCCGTCCGACCACTTCGTCTAGCTTGTAGCCGGTGAGCGCGAGGAAGTTTTCGTTCGCATCGAGTACGGTGCCGTCGAGCGCGAATTCCACCACGCCCTGTGCGCGGCCGATCGCCTTGACCTTGCCTTCGAATTCCAGGTTGCGGCGCTGCGTGTCGCTGATATCGAGCGCGAACTTCACGATCTTGGCGGGGCGCCCTTCCAGATCGAAGATCGGGTTGTAGGTGGCGCGGATCCACACTTCGCGGCCGTTCGCCGCCTTGCGCTTGAATACGCCGGCAACGTATTCGCCAGCCCGCAGGCGGGACCACAGCTCGGCATAATCGGGCGAGGCGATGTAGGCGTCCTCGCAGAAGATCTTGTGATTGCGCCCGACGACCTGATCGAGGTCGTAGCCCATCACCGACAGGAAATTGGCATTGGCGGTGAGCACGGTGCCATCGAGTGCGAATTCGATCACCGCCTGCGCGCGATCGATCGCGGCAACCTTGCCGGCCGCTTCGGCGGCGGCGACGCGCTGTTCGGTGACGTCCATCGCCACCTTCACGATCTTCACGGGTTCGCCATCGAGCCCGAACACCGGATTGTAGCTCGCCTGGATCCAGACGTCCTTGCCGTCCTTGCGCAGCCGCTTGTATTCGCCCTGGTCGAAATCGCCCTTGCCGAGCTTCTGCCAAAACTGGCGGTGTGCGGCGCTGCCGGCATATTCCTTGTCGCAGAAGATGCGGTGGTGCTGGCCGACGATCTCGTCGAGCGTATAGCCCATCAGGGACAGGAAGTTGGCATTGGCATCGAGCACCCGGCCCGACAGGTCGAACTCGATCAGTGCAAAGGCGCGGTCGATCGCATCGAGCTTGCTCTTGTTCTCGATCCGGACGGTCTGTTCGCCGGTGACATCGAAGGCGTAGCTCAGCACCGAAACGACGTGGCCAGACCGGTCACGCGTCGGCACGAACACTTCACGCAGCCAGACATCGTGCCCGTCGCTGGTCTTGTGGCGGCGAATGCAGCGGTGCGACTGGCCGTCGCTTAGCTTGTCCCAGAAGGTTTCCGGTGCATCGCCGGCTGCAAGCTCCGCCTCAAGCGCGCCGAGCGGCAGGCCGACGAGATCGTCGGCGCTGCGCCCGACAAGGTGGAAGAACAGTTCGTTCCCGCCGACGATGGACCCGTCCGGCGCATACTGGCAGATCGCCAGCGCGTGGTTGATCGCCTCGAAGCGGTGGACCATCAGCGATGGTGCGATGGGCGCCTCGAACCCGCGCGCGCCAAGGAACAGCACTTGCGCCTTCCGGCCCGACGTGCGCGTGCAGGCGCCGCTGATCGCCGCGTGCCCGCCGGCCGCAAGCGGCAACTGGCCGGCAATGTCGATTGCTTCGTCGAGGACCTGGGCGAGATCGTGTTCGGGGAAGACCTGCGCGAAGGTGACGTCGGCGCCGTCTGCCAGCAGGCTGCGCGCCCTATCGTTGGCATCGACCAGCTCGCCGCTGGCGGCGTCGAAGGCGAGCACGAGCAGGTTGTCGGCAAGCAGCGCCGCGCCTTGCGCGGTCAGGTCGAGCGGCGGGTTCTGGTTGGCAGTCACGGTGTTCCCCGGAGCAATATGGCAAACGTTGCCTAGTTGGCCGAGGGATACGACTTCGGTAGGAGAGCCCTCCGGTAAGTTACGGATCGCGTAACCAGCGTTCGGGTTGGTCTGGCTCTCCAAAACAGGAAGGGGGCCTTGCGGGCCCCCTTCGGATCGGCTGCGATGCGGTTCGTTTACTTCTTGGTGCGCAGCTTGCGGTGCGCGCCAAGGTCGAGCACTTCGGAAGGACCGCCGTCGTTCTCGAGCAGGCCGAGGCGGCGGGCGACTTCCTGGTAGGCCTCTTCTTCACCGCCGAGGTCGCGGCGGAAGCGGTCCTTGTCGAGCTTTTCGCCGGTGACCATGTCCCACAGGCGGCAGCCATCAGGGCTGATCTCGTCCGCCAGGATAACGCGGGCGTAGTCGCCGTCCCAGATGCGGCCGAATTCCAGCTTGAAGTCGACGAGGCGGATGCCGATCGCGGCGAACATGCCCGACAGGAAGTCGTTCACGCGGATCGCCATCGAAGACATGTCCTGCATCTCTTCGTTGTTGGCCCAGCCGAAGCAGGCGATGTGCTCTTCGGCGACCATCGGATCGCCCAGCGCATCGTCCTTGTAGTAGTATTCGATCAGGGTGTGCGGCAGCGGTTCGCCTTCCTCGATGCCGAGGCGCTTGGAGATCGAGCCCGCGGCGACGTTGCGCACCACCACTTCGAGCGGGATGATCTCGACCTGGCGGACGAGCTGTTCGCGCATGTTGAGGCGGCGGATGAAGTGCGTGGGGATGCCGATGTGGGCGAGGCGCGTGAACACGTACTCGCTGATGCGGTTGTTGATCACGCCCTTGCCGTTGATCGTGCCGCGCTTCTGCGCGTTGAAGGCGGTCGCATCGTCCTTGAAGTACTGGATCAGGGTGCCGGGCTCGGGACCTTCGTAAAGGATCTTGGCCTTGCCTTCGTAGATCTGGCGGCGACGCGACATGGGCGATTCTTTCCCTCAAGGACCTGCGCGCATCGTAGACCGCGCGCGGGAAATCAAAAGCCCCGGCAAGGCGAGCCGTCGCGACAGGCGACCGCATCGGGGGGAGCCGGGGCGTGGAAGCGAGGCCCTTAGGGGAAAAGCGGCAAAAGCGCAATTGCGGGCGCGGCGTGGGCGAACGTTCGACAAGATCGAATGAAACGTGCCAGTTTATCCGGCTTATCGGAAATGCGGGAACGGGCCATATCGGCATCGGTTTTCCGCCGGACCCCTCTCCCCACCGGCGCCAACGTAAGGAATCACCGCCATGACCAAGGTCCTCGTCCTGTACTATTCGAGCTATGGCCACATCGAGACGATGGCCAACGCAATTGCCGAAGGCGCGCGCGCCGGCGGCGCCGAAGTCGACGTGAAGCGCGTTCCCGAAACCGCGCCGCTGGAAGTCGCGCAGGCGGCGCACTTCAAGCTCGACCAGGCAGCGCCGGTCGCCACGGTGGCCGAGCTCGAGAACTACGACGCGATCATCGTCGGCACCGGTACGCGCTTTGGCCGCATCAGCAGCCAGATGGCTGCGTTCCTTGACCAGGCGGGCGGCCTGTGGGCGCGCGGCGCGCTGAACGGCAAGGTCGGCGCGGCGTTCACCAGCACTGCCAGCCAGCACGGCGGGCAGGAGACGACGCTGTTCTCGATCCTGACCAACCTGCTGCACTTCGGCATGACGATTGTCGGGCTCGACTACGGCTTCCAGGGCCAGCTCGACAATTCGGCCGTTCATGGCAGCGCGCCCTACGGCGCGACCACCATCGCCAACGGCGACGGCAGCCGCCAGCCGAGCGATGTGGAGCTGGCCGGCGCCCGCTACCTTGGCGAGCGTGTGGCGAAGACAGCCGCGAAGCTGTTCGGCTAAATATCGCAAAGCGCCGACAAAACGGGGAGGGGCGGGACTCGACAAACCGCCCCTTTGCCGTTAGGGGCGCGCCTTTCCATTATTGGGGCCGGTCGGAACCGGTCCTCGACCGGAGCGCGCATCATGAAGGCCAACATTCACCCCGACTACCACACCATCAAGGTGCAGATGACCGACGGCACCGTGTTCGAAACCCGCTCCACCTGGGGCAAGGAAGGCGACACGCTGGCGCTCGAAATCGATCCCACCTCGCACCCGGCGTGGACTGGCGGCACGCGTCAGCTGGACCAGGGCGGCCGCGTTGCCCAGTTCAACAAGCGCTTCGGTGGCCTCAGCCTCAAGCGCTGATCGGCGCTTTCAAGGCTTCGAGACAAAGCAGAAGGGCGGCCTTGCGGGGCCGCCCTTTTCGTTTGCGCGGCGGACGCGTAAGCACCCTTGCCATGGCTGACACCCGCCCAACGAGACCGAACGGCTTCTCGCTTGTCGAGATGATGGTCGTGCTGTTCGTGATGGCCCTGCTCGCCAGCGTGGTGGTGCTGATGCTGCCGGGCGATGCCGACCGGCTGCGGCGCGAGAGCGAACGCTTCGCCGCGCGCGTTTCGGCCGCGCGGGACGAAGCCATTGCCGGCGGTGCGCCGGTTGCCGTGGTGGTGAGCGAGGCAGGCTATTACTTTGAAGTGCGACGTGCGGGCGCCTGGTCCCCGGCCGAGGGGCAGGGGCTGTCGCTTTCGAACTGGAGCGACGGCACGACCGTCGCCGTTGCGGTGGCGGGCGGGCAGACCGGAGGCCGCGCGCGCATCGTGTTCGACACGGTCGGCCTTGCCAGCAGCGAGCTTCGCCTGCACATCGCCCGGGGGAAGGCGGCGCGCAGCGTCACCATCGCGCGCGACGGCGCGGTGAGGGCCGATGCCGCGTCCTGAGGCCGACCGCGGTTTCACCCTGCTCGAGCTGCTCGTCGCGCTCGCGGTGTTCGCCGTGGCCGCGCTGGCGCTGATCCGGCTTGAAGGGGCAAGCCTGCGCCAGACCGCCGATCTCGACCAGCGGCTGCTGCGCGAAGTGGTGGCGCAGAACATGGCCAACGAGATCCTGACCGATCCGTTGCCGCCAGGCGAAGGCGCGGCCAGCGGCACGATCCGCAATGCCGGGCGCCAGTTCCAGTGGCAGCGGAGCGTGGCGCGCGATTCCGCGCTCGGCGTGCTGGCGATCTCACTGTCGGTCCGCGAAGTGACTCCGGGCCGGCAGAGCCAGGCGACCACGCTGCGGTTTGCTAGGGTGCCGGCCGCGTGACGGCGCGCAAATCCGACGCGGGCTTCACCCTGATCGAGATGCTGGTTGCGCTTGCCGTCTTCGCGTTGATCGCGGGGGGCGCGCTGGTGCTGTTGCGCTTCAGCGTCGAAGCCGAACTCGGCGCACGGCGCAAGACCGAGGCGATGGCCGCAGAGCGCCGCTTCCTGTCGGTCTGGAACGCCGATCTCGCCCAGGCCGCGCCACGTCCGGCGCGAGACGAGGCGGGCAACGATCATCCCGCCTTCGAGGTGGGCGGTGCGGTGCTACTGCGATTTGTCCGCAGCGGCTGGAGCAATGTCGATGGCGCCGCGCGGCCCAGCCTGCAGAAAGTCGAATGGCGCTGGAACGGCAAGGCGCTGGTGCGCAGCGGCTACCCGTTCCCCGATGGCGCCGCGCCCGATCCCGAAAGCGCCATGCTGCCTCTGGCTGCTCCGCCAACCCTGCGCTTTCGCACGGCCGATGGCGTGTGGCGCGATTCCTGGGAGCCGCAGCGCGTGGCCGAACTGCCGGTGGCGGTCGAACTGCTGCTGCCGCAGCCGGGCGGCGAACCGCTCCGCGTGGTCTCGCTCGTCGGGGTGAATTACCAGTGACGGCCCCCCTGCCGGCGGAGCGCGACAACGAACGCGGGGCGGCGCTGCTTTCTGTGCTGCTGCTGGTTGCAGTGATGGCGGTGCTGGCAGCCGTGATGCTGGACCGGCTCAACCTCGCGACGCGGCTGGCCGGCAATGCACAGGGCATGACGCGGGCTCGCCTGATTGCAATGAGCGCCGAAAGCGCGGCGCTGGCGCGGTTGCAGGCGCTTGTTTCGGCAAACGGAGACCGAACGGTCGACCCGGCTGGACTGCTGTCGCGCGATCTGCCTGTTCCGCTCGCCGGGGCGACGGTGACGGTGCGGATCGACGATGCCGGCAACTGCTTCAACGTCAATTCGCTGGTCGAACAGGGCATCGATGGCCGGCTCACGCTGCGTGTCGCCGCGCTGACGCAACTGCGTGCCCTGATGGCGCAGGTGGGCATAGAGGCCAACGAGGGCGCGCGGCTGTCCGACGCCATGGCCGACTGGATCGACAGCGATTCGGTGCCGCTGACCAATGGGGCGGAGGACGAAACCTATCGCGCCCTGCCGGTGCCTCACCGCACCGCCAACCGGTTGATCGTCGATGTCACCGAACTGCGCGCGGTGCGTGGCATGACCGGCCAGCTGTACCAGCGCCTGCGGCCGTGGCTGTGCGCCTTGCCGGCGCCCGATCTCTCGCCCATCCAGCTCAATACGCTGCGGCTCGATCAGGCGCCCTTGCTGGTGATGCTTGCGCCCCAGGCGATCAGGCCGGACCGCGCGCGGGCGGTTATCGGCGCAAGGCCAAGGCTTGGCTGGGGATCGAGCGCGGATGCGATGCGCATGCTGGGCGTGGGCGGCGCTGGCGTTAGCGCTGTGCCGGTTGGACAGCTGACCGTGCGCAGCCGCTGGTTCCTGCTGACCCAGACTGTGCGCGTGGCGTCAACCACGCTGGAAGAGCAGGCGCTGGTCGATACCGGCGTCACTCCGGCACGGATCGCCTTCCGCAGCTGGGGCGACGAAACCGGGCGTTGACCGGCGCGGTCTGCCAATCGTTGGCGGCCTGCAAGTTTTCGCTTTTCATTTCACCTGCGTTCTGCAAAGGGGCTCGCCCGCACGGAGCGTTGTTGATAACGCTCCACGTGGCTTGTGGCGATCGTAGCTCAGTTGGTTAGAGCGCCGGTTTGTGGTACCGGAGGTCGAGGGTTCGAACCCCTTCGATCGCCCCATTCTTCCCCTTGATCAAGGTTTTGCGCGGCGGAGCTGACACGCTCCGGCAGCATGTTCTTGCGCGGTCTTGCCCTTCCAAGACCCTTGCCGCCGGGCGGGGTTGGTGGCAATGGCGGACCCGAGCCGGCGTCGGGGGTCGCATCGGCTTCGTCGGATTCGACCAGTCCCCCAAGGCCAGTATCGCCGGTCCATGCACGGTTTTGCCAATCCTGCCCGCTTCCTTCGCCTTGCGCGCTGGCTGACGCCGCTTCTGCTGGTGCCGGGTCTGATCCTTGCGCTGGGTGCGCTTGCCTGGGGCTTCTTCGTCGTGCCGCCCGATCGGCTGATGGGCGATACCGTGCGCATCCTGTTCATCCACGTACCCTCCGCCTGGCTTGGCATGGCCGGATGGTCGACCATCGCCATCTCCAGCATCGTCGAACTCGTCTGGCGCCATCCGCTGTCCGGCATTGCCGCGCGGGCGGCCGCCGTGCCGGGGGCGGTGTTCACTGCGATCTGCCTTGCCACCGGATCGATCTGGGCGCGTCCGACGTGGGGCACCTGGTGGGTGTGGGACGGCCGGCTGACCAGCTTCCTGGTGCTGCTGTTCCTCTATTTCGGCTATATCGCGCTCGCCGGCGCTGCGCAGCGCGATGCCGCCGCGGGCGGCGGTGCCAGCCGCGTGACCGCGATCTTCGGCCTGGTTGGCGCGATCAACATTCCGATCATCAACCGCTCGGTGGTGTGGTGGAACAGCCTGCACCAGCCGCCTTCGATCACGATGGGCAAGTCTGCCATCGACGGCACGTTCCTGTGGCCGCTGCTGATCGGCGCCGTGGGCTTCTCGCTCGTGTTCGGCGGCGTGGTGCTGATGAGGATGCGCACCTTGCTTGCCGACATTCAGGCCGAGGCGCGCTTGCGCCGCAAGGCGATGGCATGAAGGCGGGGCGCAAGCGGGGAAGCACCGATGCATGAAGGGCTCAACCAGTGGCAATATGTCTACGCCGCGCTGGCGATCGGCGTTGTCGGCACGCTGCTGCTCGTCGGCTGGAGCCTTGCCGCCATGCTGCGTGCGGAAAAGCGCCGGGACAAGGTGAAGGGTAGATGAGTGCGATCAAGGCCAAGCATCAGCGGCTTGTACTGCTCGTCATCGCGCTGATCGCTTTGATTGGCGCGGGACTGCTCGCCGCCTGGGCGCTCAAGAACCAGGCTGCCTATTTCTATGTGCCCAGCGATCTCGTCGCCCATCCGCCCGAAGCGGGCCGGGCGGTCCGGCTGGGCGGCATGGTCGAAAAGGGTTCGATCAGCCACGCCGCCGATGGCGTGACGGTCAACTTCGTCGTCGGCGACGGCAAGGCGCGCGTGCCGGTGCGTTTTACCGGCATCACGCCGGACCTGTTCGTCGAAGGCTCGGGCGTGGTTGCCGAAGGGCGCATGGAAGGCCAGACGTTCGTGGCCGACAACCTGCTCGCCAAGCACGATGAAAAGTATGTGCCGCGCGAAATGAAGGACATGACCGCGCAGCAGGCCAAGCAGGTGGTGGCAGAAACCAAATGATCGCTGAATTGGGCCTCGCCGTCCTGTGGATGGCCGCCGCGCTGGCGGTGCTGCAGCTTGTCGCGGGCGTTCTCGCGCTGCGTCCCGAAGGACGGCAGATCGCTGGGCTTGTCCGCCCCGTTGCGGTCATGCAGGGCGTGCTTGTCGCGGCCGCGCTCGCCGCGCTGATCACGCTGTTCCTGACCACGGACCTCTCGGTCAAGCTGGTCGCGGAAAACAGCCATTCGATGAAGCCCTTCATCTTCAAGCTGGCGGGGACCTGGGGCAACCACGAAGGCTCGATGCTGCTGTGGGTCACGATCATGGCGGTCGCCGGTGGCTTCGTCGCGCTGATCGAAAAGCGCCTGCCGGAAAACACCCTGATTGCGACGCTGGCCGGGCAGTCTTTCGTCAGTCTGGGCTTCTACGCCTTCCTACTGCTGTCGTCGAACCCGTTCCAGCGTCTGCCCGAGCCCGCGCCCGAAGGCGCCGGTTTGAACCCGCTGCTGCAGGACATCGGCCTCGCGTTCCATCCGCCCACTCTCTACGTCGGCTACGTCGGCCTTTCGATCGCGTTCAGCTTCGCCGTGGGTGCGCTGGTCACGCGCGATGTTGGCCCGGCCTTTGCCCGCGCCATGCGCCCCTGGGTGCTGGGGGCGTGGATCTTCCTGACGCTGGGCATCACCGCCGGATCGTACTGGGCCTACTACACGCTCGGCTGGGGCGGCTGGTGGTTCTGGGACCCGGTCGAGAACGCCTCGCTGATGCCCTGGCTCGCCGCGACGGCGCTGCTGCATTCGTGCTCGGTGCTCGCCAGCCGTAATGCGCTGAAAGCGTGGACGGTCATGCTGGGGGTGATCGCGTTCTCGATGTCGATGGTCGGCACGTTCCTCGTGCGCTCGGGCATTCTCACCTCGGTCCACGCCTTCGCGGTGGACCCGGAACGCGGCTCGTTCATCCTCGCGCTGCTGGCGATCTACATCGGCGGGGCGCTGACGCTGTTCGGCTTGCGCGCCTCGACGGTGACCGAAGGCGCACGGTTCAGCTTCGTCAGCCGCGAGGCGAGCCTCGTGTTCAACAACGTGATGCTGTGCGGCATCCTCGGCATCGTGCTGGTCGGTACGCTCTATCCGCTGCTGACCGAAGCGATGGGGGTGAAGGTGTCGGTGGGGCCGCCCTACTTCAACCCCGTGTCGGCCGTGTTCGCGATCCCGATGATGCTGGTGATGGGCGTGGGGCCGCTGCTGCGCTGGCGGCAGGACAGCCTTGACGGCAAGCGCGCCGGGCGCGTCACGTTGCCGGTGGGCGTTTGTGCGCTGCTGTCGGCGGCGGTGCTGCTCGGCGTCGAGCTCATGGCCCCGCAGATCAAGCTGCTGCCGGCATTGGGCCTTGCCATCGCCGCTGGGCTTGCTCCGGCGAGCTTCCTGCCCTTGCGCGGCCGCAACCTGCGCCGCACGCCGCTGGCCACATGGGGCATGGTTTTCGGCCACTTCGGCATTGCCGTGGCGCTGTTCGGCATGGCAAGCGAAAGCGCTTTCTCGACCGAGCGTCTTGCCGCGATGCGCCCGGGCGATACGCAGCAGGTCGGGCCCTACACGGTCAAGCTCGAAGGCATCGGCCCCGTTGCCGGGCCGAACTGGACCGCGCTCGAAGCGACGGTTTCGGCAAGCTATGCCGGTGCCGCGCCGGCGATCCTGCACCCGCAGGCGCGCACGTTCTCCAACCCGCCGGGCAACCGCACCGAAAGCGCGTTGAAAACACGCTGGAACGGGCAGCTTTACGCCGTGCTCGGCGAAGAGGGCGAGGATAGCCGCTGGCAGATGCGTTTCTGGTGGAAGCCCTTCGTGCCGATGATCTGGTATGGCGGCGCGCTGATCGCGTTCGGCGGCCTGCTCGCGCTGCTGGGCCGCGTTGCCGCCGATGTCCGCCGCTTGGTCGCGACCGGCAAGATCGCCTATCGCCGTAGCCGCAAGGCGCAGCTGGGAGTGGGCCAGTGAACGACCGGACGCCTGCGAAAAAGCCCGGCCTTGCACTGTGGCTGCCGCTGATCCTGTTCGCCGGCTTCTTCGCGCTGGTGATCTGGGGCCTCGTCCGCCCGGCCGACCGCGAAGTGGCCAGCGCCTTCATCGGCAAGCCGCTGCCGCAGTTCGACCTGCCGCCCGCGATCGACGAGCGGCCCGGCCTGGCTACGTCGGTGTTCAAGGCGGGCAAGCCCCGCCTGCTCAATGTCTTTGCCAGCTGGTGCGTGCCTTGCGCGGTCGAATCGCCGCAGCTCGCCCAGCTTGCCGGGCAGGGCGTGGAAATCGACGGCGTCGCCATCCGTGACCGCAAGGAAGACGTCGCCCGCTTCCTGGCCCAGAACGGCAACCCCTTCGCCCGCATCGGCAAGGACGATCTGAGCCAGGTCCAGCTCGCGATCGGCTCGTCGGGCGTGCCCGAGACTTTCGTCGTTGATGGCAAAGGCGTGATCCGCTACCAGCACATCGGCGACATCCGGCCCGAAGACGTGCCGATGATCCTGTCCAAGCTCGAAGAGGCGGGCAAGTGATGCGGCGCCTGCTCATTGTGCTGTGCGCGTTGTTCCTCGCCCCCACGCTCGCGCCTGCGCAGGATTCGATGCCGCCCGCGCCCTACGCCTACCGCCAGCTCGACGATCCGGCGAAGGAGGCCAAGGCGCAGGCGCTGATGGAAACGCTGCGCTGCCTCAAGTGCCAGAGCCAGTCGATTGCCGACAGCGATGCGCCGATGGCGGGCGACATGCGCCACCAGGTCCGCACCCGCATCGCTGCGGGCGAGGATCCTGAAGAAATCCGCCAGTGGCTGATCGAACGCTATGGCGACTACGTCAGCTACACCCCGCAGGTGAAGCCGATCACCTGGCCGCTGTTCGCCGCGCCGCTGGTGATCCTGGCGCTCGCCGCGCTGCTCCTGCGTGGACGCTTCCGCCGCAAGGCCGACAACGAAGGCGACAAGCCATGACCTGGGTGCTGATCCTGCTCATCGCCGCTGCGGTCTTCGCGATCCTCGCCTTCGTGCTCAGGATCCCGCGTGCGGGATGGGAGATCGCCGGTGCTGCGCTGTTGTTCGGCGTTGCAGGTTACGCGCTTCAGGGGCACCCGGGCTATGCCGGCTCGCCCAAGCAAGCCGTTGAAACCGACAAGACCGCCGATGCCGCACTGCTCAAGCAGCGGCAGGAAATGGGCGATGCCTTCGGCAAGGGCGCGACGTGGCTGACGCTGGCCGATGCGCTTTCGCGCCAGGGCCAGTTCCGTGCCGCGGCCGATGTGCTCAAGACCGCGGTGGAGAAGAACCCCGAGGATGCCGACCTGTGGGTTGCCTATGGCAATGCGCTTGTCGGCCATAGCGACGGGCTGATCACGCCGGCCGCGCAGTTCGCCTTCCAGAAGGCGGCGCAGATCGCGCCCGATCACCCCGGGCCGCCGTTCTTCATGGGCCTCGCCCTCGCGCAGTCGGGCAAGCTGGCCGATGCGCGCGCCATCTGGGCCGAGCTGCTGCGCCGCTCGCCCGCCGATGCGCCTTATCGTGCCGATCTCGAAAGCCGCCTTGCGCGACTCGACCAGATGCTGGCGGCGAGCGGGCAGGCAATGCCGCCGCCTGCGGCCCCGGCGCCCGAAGCCAGCACGTCCGCTCGCTGAAACCCGGACGGAACCCCGATGAATCAAGGGCGTTGCACCTTCGCGACGGCTCGTCTTCACTCCCATTGCGGGGGCTTGGGGGCAGTGCTAAGCGCCGCGCCGGTCCGGGCCCGTTGTGGGTTCGGGCGGACATGGTCAATCAGGACTGGGCCGTAATGGACTGGGCAATGGCCGGGGATCGCTTGGCATGAACGACGCCGTTGTTGGGTCCGAAAACACGGACGCGCCTCTATCCGCAGAAGGGGCGGGCGGACACGGCCATGCGCATGCTGATGGGCACGCGGGTCATCAGGCCGGTCATCATCAGGGCAGCCTGCTCAAGATGGCGGTCGGGGCGATCGGCGTCGTGTTCGGCGATATCGGTACCAGCCCGCTCTACGCGCTGCGCGATACCTTCGCCGGCCACCATCCGCTCCCGCTCGATCAGCTCCACGTCTATGGCATCATCAGCCTCATGTTCTGGTCGATGATGATCATCGTGACGCTGAAGTACGTCTCGGTGATCATGCGCGCCGACAACAAGGGCGAAGGCGGCAGCCTTGCCCTGCTTGCACTGATCAACCAGCACACCACCGGCAATCGCTGGGGCAAGGGCATCATCCTGCTGGGGGTGTTCGCAACCGCGCTTTTCTATGGCGATTCGATGATCACGCCGGCCGTCTCGGTGATGGGCGCGATCGAAGGCGTGGCCGTCTACCAGCCCGAAATGCATCCGTTGATCGTGCCGATGGTGGTGACGATCCTGATCGGCCTGTTCCTGATCCAGTCGCGCGGCACCGAAAAGGTTGCGACCTTCTTCGGTCCGATCATGCTGTTCTACTTCGCCACGATCGCAGTGCTCGGCCTCGTCAGCATCGCGCAGATGCCGCAGGTGATTTCCGCACTTTCGCCGCACCACGCGGTGGAAATGTTCCTCGCCGATCCGTTCCGCGGATTCCTGGCGATGGGCGCCGCCGTGCTGGCGGTGACCGGGGCAGAGGCGCTTTATGCCGACATGGGCCATTTTGGTCGCAGCCCGATCCGCATGTCGTGGCTGGCCTTCGTGCTGCCTGCGCTGGTGCTCAATTACCTGGGCCAGGCCTCGCTGCTGATGCGCAATCCGGCCGCGCTCGAAAGCCCGTTCTATTTCCTCGCGCCCGACTGGTTCCAGTGGCCGCTGCTGATCATCGCCAGCCTTGCTGCGGTGATCGCCTCGCAGGCCGTCATCTCGGGCGCGTTCTCGGTCACGCAGCAGGCGATCCAGCTCGGTTTCATCCCGCGCATGACGATCAAGCACACCTCCACCGCAGCCGGGCAGATCTACATCCCGGTGATCAATTTCGCGCTGATGATCGCGGTGATCCTGCTGGTGCTGGTCTTCCAGCGTTCGTCGAACCTGACGGCGGCTTATGGCATCGCCGTCACCGGCGCGATGCTGATCGACAACTTCCTGCTCGCGGTGGTGCTGTTCAAGCTGTGGCACTGGAAGAAGCCGCTGGCCATCGGCCTGCTGACGATGTTCTTCCTGATCGACGGCGGTTACCTTGGTGCCAACCTGACCAAGATCCCCGACGGGGGCTGGGTGCCGCTGCTGATGGGCATCGCGATCTTCACCCTGCTGACCACATGGTCGCGCGGCCGTGCGCTGATGCGCCAAGGCATGGCGGAAGGCTCGATCCCGCTCGAAGTCTTCACCAAGTCCGCGCATTCGAGCGCCACGCGCGTGCCCGGCACGGCCGTGTTCATGGCCTCGACCGTGGCAGGCGTGCCGTCGGCGCTGCTGCACAACATCAAGCACAACAAGGTGCTGCACCAGCGCGTGGTGATCCTGACCGTCCACATCGAGGACGTGCCCTATGTCGAGCCGGCTGAGCGTTCGACGGTCAAGGACTTCGGCAACGGCTTCTATCGCCTGACCCTGCGCTTCGGCTTCCTGGAAGAAACGGACGTGCCGGCGGCGCTTCGCACCGTGACGATGTGCGGCGAAGCGTTCGACATGATGAAGACCAGCTTCTTCCTGTCGCGCCAGACGCTGATCCCGTCGGACAAGCCGGGCATGGCCCTGTGGCGCGAAAAGCTGTTTGCCTGGATGCTGCGCAACGCAGCTAGCGCGATGGAATTCTTCCGCCTGCCGACGAACCGCGTCGTCGAACTGGGTAGCCAGCTCAAGATCTGAGAGCCATTCGATTTCCGATGCACTACCCCATTGGATTTGGGGGCACAGCTGATAGTTATACCCTCTTCGCAGGGGACAAAGCTTCGCAATCATGTCGGATTCCGCAATGCTGCTGGAAATCCTCGACGCGCAGCTCGAGATGGTGTGCCGGTACAAGGCGGACGGAACGATCCTGTTCGTGAACCGCGCCTATGCGCAAAGCCTTGGCGAACAGCCGAAGGCGCTTTTTGGCCGCTCGCTATGGGATTTCGTCTCGGACGAGGATCGCGACGCAGTGCAGGAGCAGCTTGGTCAGCTTGCGCCCGACAATGTCGAGACAACCATAGAAAACCGCTTCGAGACCAGTTCCGGTCCGCGCTGGACGCTGTGGCGCAACCATGCGCTGGAATTCGACGATGCGGGCCGCCTGCTCGTTGCCCAGTCGACCGGGATCGACATCACCGAGCGTCGGGTGCTCGAAGAGCGCAACGATTTGCTGATCGGCGAACTCAACCACCGCGTGAAGAACACCTTGATGGTGGTCCAGGCCATGGCGCAGCAGACCTTTCGCGACGTGCGACTGCCAACCGGGCCGATCGAGACTTTCAACGAACGGCTCTCCGCTCTCGCTGGCGCGCACACCATGCTCAGCCGCGCCAACTGGGGCGGCAACACCTTTGACGAGATCGTGCGCCAGGGTACCGCGATATGCCGCCGCGGCACGGTCCGCGCCGCCGGGCCACAGGTAATCATTCCCGCAGAGCCGACGGTCCCGCTGATCATGGTGCTGCACGAACTGTCGACCAATGCGATGAAGTACGGTGCGCTGTCGGTTGATGGCGGGTGGGTCGAAGTCGATTGGGGGCTCGATGCCGCCGCTGGCCGTCTTGCCATGGTATGGCGCGAACTGGGTGGCCCATCCGTCGCGCCACCGTCGCGCAAGGGCTTCGGCTCGCGGATGATAGAAGGCGCGGTACAGCGCCAGTTGAGTGGGGAATCAAGCGTCGACTACGCGCCACACGGGCTCGTCTGCCGGTTTGCCTTTCCCCTGGGAGGATCGAAGTGAACCTGACCGGAAAACGCATTCTCGTCGTCGAGGACGAATTCATCGTCGCGGCGATGATTGCCGACATCCTAGAGGATGAAGGCGCACAGGTGATCGGACCCGCCGGAACGCTGGCAGAGGGACTCGAACTCGCCGGGGGGGAGCGGTTGGATGCCGCGGTGCTCGACTGGAACCTGGGCGGGGAGCCTGGCGCGCCCGTGGCGCGTGCCCTGCGGGACAAGGGCGTCCCCTATGTGATCGCCACCGGTTACGGGATGGTGCAGGACGAATTCGCCGAAGTGACAGTCCTGTCCAAGCCGTACCGGCCGGGCGCGCTCGTCGAGGAACTCGCCCGGCTCACGGCCGCTTGAAACCCTGGGGGTCTCAGTCCTTCTTGGACTTCGACACGGGCTCGTTCTGCATGGTGGCTTCGGCTTCGGCCGCGCCTTCCTTCACGTGATTGCCCATCTTGTCGGCGGCCACTGCGGCTTTGTCGGCGGCCGCATCGGCCTTGTCGACGGCGTCGCTGGCCGCGGCACCCACGGCGTCTGCGCTGTCCTTGGCAACATCACCCACCTTGTCCGCTGCGTTGCCGACGTCGTTGGCGGCCGAGCTGGCGGTGGCGGCGGCATTGTCCTGCGTCTTTTCAGAGCAGGCGGCGAGCGAAAGGGCACCGGCGGCGGCGAGCGACATGGCTGCGATGGAAAGCTTGCGCATAAGGGGTCTTGCTCCAATCCCTGAACATGGGTCCCGTCCGACGTCGCTGTGACGCCGGACATGGCCCGCCAACGCCCGCTCGCGCCAAACGGTTCCGCCAAAACGCGAACGGCGCGCCGTCCGCCCGGGACGACGCGCCGCTCGAAGCGCTCGGTGGCTGCGATCAGCCGAGGTTGGCGCTGACCATGCAGTACAGCATCGGCAGCGACAGCAGCAGGTTGGTGCGGCTGGCGATCAGGGCACGCGGGGCGGCGGCGGCCTTCTCTTCGGCGGTCGCTTCGACGATGCCGAGGATCTTCTTCTGCGCCGGCCAGATGATGAACCACACGTTGAACGCCATGATGATGGCGAGCCACATGCCGACGCCGATCAGCTTCACGTTGCCTTCGCCGCTGAACGTCAGCGCGGCGTGGCCATAGCCGTCGATGATCGAGATGCCGAGCCCGGTGATCAGCGTCAGCAGCGCGCCATAGCGGAAGAAGAAGAACACCTTCGGCGCGATGTGGCCGGTGATTGCGCCCTTCTGCTCGGCCGGGATCTTGGGCATCGTCGGCACCTGGACGAAGTTCAGGTAGTAGAGCAGGCCGATCCAGACGATCCCGAAGAAGACGTGCAGCCAGCGGAAGATCGAATTCCCGTCGACCGGCGCGCTGTCGGCAAAGCCGAGCATCACGGCGATGGCCGCGACAAGGCCGATGCCGAGAATAAGGTGCAGATTTCCGAAGAGCTTGGCCATTATTTCCCCCTAATTCCAGTATCTTGAAGCAGATGGGCGACTGGCGGCGCCACTGCTCGCGGCGAAACTAGCCGTCGTGGGGAAAATGTCACACCTTTTTGGCCGTGCGACAAGCCGTTTCAATCGTGCGGCGGGTTCTGCTCGACCGTGTCCGCCTGCTCTTCGCCAAGGCCATGGCGCATCAGCATCGGTATCTGCGCGAAGGTGAACAGGAACGAAAGACCGGTCACCCCCCACAGTTTCGCCTGCAGCCAGCCATCGAAGCTGAGTGTATGCCGCAGCACTTCGTTCAGCGCGGCGAGGAACAGGAAGAAGAATGCCCAGTTGCGCGACAGCTTCATCCAGCCTTCGTCGGAAAGCCCGTCGAACGCACTTTGCAGCAGCGTGCGCAGCACGGCCTTGCCGCGCCACAGACCACCGAACAACACGGCGGCGAACAGCAGGTAGATCGCGGTCGGTTTGACCTGGATCCAGAACGGATCGCCCAGCAGCACTGTCAGCGTGCCGAAGCCCATGATCAGCGCCGTCGACAGCCACAGCATCGGCGAGATCTTGCCCAGCCGCCACTTCGACACGATCAGCGCCACCACCGTCGCACCCATGAACGCCAGCGTAGACTTGGTCACCGCCACCGCAGAGCCGAGGTCCGCGCCGCCATGCGCATCGCCCTTGGGACTGAACATGCGATAGGCAAGGAAGAACACCAGCAGCGGCCCGTAATCGACCGCGAGGTTGATCCAAGAGGACTTGGGCTTTGGACTGGGTGCTTCAGCCATGGCTCATCTCAAAACCGTCCGTCCTGAGCTTGTCGAAGGACCGTCCTTCTTGTGACGGCATCGTCGCTGAAGGGAAAAGGCAGCCCTTCGACAAGCTCAGGGCGAGCGGGGCGGGGCGGCGGAGGTTTGGGGGCAAGCTCACTGGAACACCCCCGCGATGACCTTGGCGACGAGATCGGGATCGAAGGGGCGCAGGTCGTCGATCTTCTCGCCCACGCCGATGGCATGGATGGGGAGGCCATACTGCTCCGCCGCCGCGACCAGCACGCCGCCCCGCGCCGTGCCGTCGAGCTTGGTCATGATCAGGCCCGAAACGCCCGCCACTTCCTTGAAGATCTCGATCTGCTGCAGCGCGTTCTGGCCGTTGGTGGCATCGAGCACCAGCACCACGTCGTGCGGCGCTTCGGGGTTCAGCCGGCCGAGCACGCGACGGATCTTGGCGAGTTCGTCCATCAGCTCGCGCTTGTTGTGCAGGCGCCCGGCGGTATCCACGATGAGCGCGTCGATCCCGGTCTCGGTGGCTGACTTCACCGCGTCGAACACGATCGAGGCGGGATCGCCGCCTTCGGGGCCGGTGGTGATCGGCACGCCCAGCCGGTCCGCCCACACCTTGAGCTGGCCGATCGCCGCCGCGCGGAACGTATCGCCCGCGGCCAGCATCACGCCATAGTCCTGTTCCTGGAACAGGTGCGCAAGCTTGGCGATGGTCGTGGTCTTGCCCGACCCGTTGACGCCGATGACCAGGATCACCTGCGGTCGCGGAAAGGCGACGATGTCGAGCGGCTTGGCCACCGGGCGCAGGATCGCGGCGATTTCCTCGGCCACCGCCTCGCGAATGGCGCGATCGTCGATCCCTGCCTCGAACCGCGCGGCGGCGAGCCGTTCGCGGATGCGCGAGGCGGCACGCGGGCCAAGGTCCGACAGGATCAGCGCATCCTCGATATCGTCGAGCTGCTCGTCCGACAGGCGGGTCGTGCCGGAAAAGCCGGCAAGGTTGCCGACCAGGCGTTCCGAGGTCTTGCGGAAGCCCCCGAGCAGACGGTCGGACCAGCTTTCGCTACTCATGCCAGCATTCCTTCGGCGATCCTTGTAGGCTTCAACGTGACGAGACTGCCCGGCAGGGTGCCTTCGGGCAGACGATAGGGGGCGAAGTCCGGGGCATGGCCGGTGCCGTCGCGTTCGGCAAGCACTTGCGCTGCAACGCCGACGCGCGAAGCCAGCCAGCGTTCCCGGTTCGCGGCCACGGCGGCGCGTACTTGCGCCGCGCGTTCGCGCACCAGAGGTGGGGCGACCTGCGGCATCCGCGCGGCGGGCGTGCCTGGACGGGGCGAATAGGGGAAGACGTGGCCGTGCACGATATTGCAGGCGGCCACGATCGAGACGTTGTCGGCATGCATGCCGGCGTCCTCGGTGGGGAAGCCCGCGATCAGGTCTGCCCCTATCGCGATTCCGGGCCGGGCGGACTGCAGCCGTTCGACCAGCGCGATCGCCTGCGCGCGGCTATGGCGCCGCTTCATCCGCTTGAGGATCATGTCGCTGCCCGATTGCAGCGAAAGGTGGACGTGCGGCATCACGCGCGCCTCGCCGCTGATCAGCTCGAACAGCAGGTCGTCGATCTCGATGCCGTCGAGCGAGGACAGCCGCAGCCGGGGAAGGGTGGGGCAGGCGGCCAGAATCCCGGCCACCAGATCGCCGAGCCTGGGCGCGCCGAGAAGATCGGCACCCCAGCTGGTCACATCCACGCCGGTCAGCACCACTTCGTTGACGCCCAGCGCAAGGTGGCGCTCCACCTGCCGCAAGACGTCGGCAACCGGCAGGGAGCGGCTCGCCCCGCGGCCCTGCGGGATGATGCAGAAGGTGCAGGCATGGTCGCAGCCGTTTTGCACCGGCACGAAGGCCCGGGTGTGATGCGTGCTTGGCCGCAGTGGGGCGGAAACGGGCGTGGCCGGATCAAGCGCGGCGGGAAGGGCGGTCGGCTCGCCCCGCCACGCGGCGGGATCGCTCTTGGCATCGTTCGGCACCACGCCATCGACTTCGCTCATCGCGGCGAAAGCGCCCGGCTCGATCGTCGCGGCGCAGCCGGTCACCAGCAGGCGGGCGTCGGGATGTTCGCGGCGCAGGCGGCGCACCGTGCGGCGCGACTGGCGCACGGCTTCGGCGGTCACCGCGCATGAATTGACCACCACCGTCGGCGGGCCATCGGCCAGCACGGCACGGATCGCCTCGCTCTCGGCAAGGTTCAGGCGGCAGCCGAGAGTCACGACCTCTACCGTCACGCCGGGCCGATCATGCCGGGAAGTCCGAATCCTCGAAGGTGCCTTCGAAGCTCGTCGCCGCGGGCCCGGTCATCAGGATCGAGCCATCCTCGCGCCAGGCGATGGTCAGCGTGCCGCCGGGCAGATCTACCCGCGTGGTGCGGCCGACCAGCTTGCGCCGCATCGCGCCGATCGCGGTGGCGCAGGCGCCGGTGCCGCACGCTCGCGTCAGGCCGACCCCGCGCTCCCATACGCGCAGGCGCAGGTGGTCGGAGCCGACCACACTCGCTACGTTGACGTTGACGCGCGCCGGAAACAGCGGGTCGGTCTCGATCGCCGGCCCCAGCCGGGCAAGGTCGACCGCATCGCAGTCGGGCACGAAGAAGATCACGTGTGGATTGCCGACGTTGACGGCGGTCGGGTCGCTCAGGTCTTCCCATCCGACCGGCATAGTCAGCGTGTCCATCGCGTAGGCAAGCGGGATGGCGTCCCAATCGAACCGGGGCATGCCCATGTCGACGCTGACGCCGTCTGCTCCCGTGCTCGAAGCGATCGTTCCGCCAAGCGTCTCGATCCGCTGCTCGCCGCCCAGCAGCAGGCCGACTGCGCGGCTGGCATTGCCGCAGGCTTCCACTTCGCCGCCGTCGGCGTTGAAGATGCGCATGCGCACATCGGCGATCTCGCTCGGTTCGAGCACGATCAGCTGGTCGCAGCCGATCCCGGTCCGACGGTCTGCCAGCGCGGCGGCACGGGCGTTGGACATGGCGACGGCGCGCGCACGCGCGTCGATCACGATGAAATCGTTGCCAAGGCCGTGCATCTTGCGAAAGGGCGTGCGCATGGCGCGCGATCTAGGCGCGTCTGCCGCGCGGTGCAATGCGCCAGACCGGAAAGGACCGGGCGAAAGATCGGGCGGGGGTGGCTCAGCCCTGCGCGAAACGCGAAGGCGGCGTGCTTTCGCTGTCGCGGGGTTGGGCCTCGGGCTTCGGCGCCATCAGCCCCTGCGCTGCCAGCGCGGCGCTGACGTCCTCGGCGCACACGGGTTCGCCATAAAGGAAGCCCTGGCCCTTGAACCGGCCGTACTTGCGCAGTTCTTCCAGCACGACGTCGCTCTCGATTCCCTCTGCGGTGATCGGAAGGTCCATGCCGCGCCCGAGAGAGGAGATCGCCTCGACGATCGTCGAGCTGTCCTTGCTGCGGCCCAGCGTCGAAACGAAACTGCGGTCGATCTTGATCCTGTCGAACGGCAGGGTGCGCAGCTGGGACAGGCTTGAATAACCGGTGCCGAAATCGTCCAGGCTGATCGTGATGCCTTGGTTGCGCAAGCTGGTGATCAGCGAGCGCACCACGCCCACGTTTTCGTGCAGGCAGGTTTCGGTGATCTCGATGTCGAGCCGGCTGGGCGGAAAGTTCGCCTCGACCAGCAGCTTCAGGATCTTCTGCGCAAACCAGGGATCGCGCAGCTGGATCGGCGAGATGTTCACCGACAGCGTCAGCCGCGGATCCCAGTCGCGGGCATCGACCAGCGCCTGCCGGATCAGCCCTTCGGACAGCGGCGCGATCACGCCCATTTCCTCGGCGATGGGAATGAACACTTCCGGGCTGACCAGGCCGAAGCGCGGGCTTTTCCAGCGGGCCAGCATCTCGAACCCGGTCAACTCGCCGCTCTCGAGATCGACCTGCTTTTCGTAGAATGGCACGAATTCGCCCGCTTCGATGCCGTCGCGGATGCCGCGTTCCAGCTCGGAGCGGAACTGGATCTCGCGTTCCATCGAAGGATCGAACCAGCAATAGCGGTCGCGCCCGGCTTTCTTGGCCTGATACATGGCAAGGTCCGCGCGGTGCTGCAGTCGGTGTGACAGCTCGTTCGGTCTTGCATCGGGCAGCACGTCGCTGCGGGCGATTCCGATCGAGCCGGTGATTTCCAGTGTCGCGCCATTCCATGCGATCGGCAGCGCGATCGCCTGGTTGAGCCGCGCGGCAAGGCCCTCGATCGCGGCTACATGGCCGGGCGGGAAGGCGGCGGCACAGACGAATTCATCGCCGCCCAGCCGCGCCAGCACCGAAGCATCGGGCAGCAGCGCGCGCAGGCGCTTGGCGGTTTCGACCAGCACGGCATCGCCGGCCTGATGGCCGTGGAGATCGTTCGATCGCTTGAACCGGTCCAGGTCGATCACCGCCAGCACGATGTCGTCGCCGCTGCGCGCGGCCCGGGTAATCAACGCCTCGATCGCAGGGTCGACGCTGCGGCGGTTCAGGCAACCGGTCAACGCGTCTGTCTCGGCCAGCTGCCGGGCGGTTTCCTCGGCATTGCGGCGTTCGTGCACTTCGCGCGTCAGCTCGGCATAGCGGCGCCAGCCGAAGATGATCAGCGCGATGTTGAGGATCAGCGCATTGCCCAGCGCGGCATCGGCGTGCCCGTCGCCATAGGCGATATTGCGCACGATCGGGGCGAGCACGCTCGACCCGGTGCCGACAAACAGCAGGATCGCCGCGACGAGGATGCCCAAGGCCACGACATCGCGTTCGGCACGCTTGAGCGGCGCGGGGCGTGCTTGCCCATCCGCCATGTTTGCATCGTTCCCCGCCATGCCCGACTGCCTTGTTCCCGTCGCAAGTCCCCCCGAAGCTCTACGCATGACGTCCTCAATTTTCGGTTAATCTCCTTTCCTGTGGGCCTGACGGGGCAGGGTGGCGCGCGGAAAAGCTTGCGTTGGCGGGGCCAGTTGGATAGGGGGCGCGGGTCCGCAGCTGCACCCGTGGTGTGTCTGCGACAGATTCGACGATGGCCGATGATGCCACACGCTGGTCTGCGAGGTTTCGCACACCGGCGTTTTTGGCGTTTGGCGGCCGATAGGAGTGTGGCGCGTGTTCGATAGTCTGTCAGACCGGCTCAGCGGCGTTTTCGATCGCCTGCGTGGTCGCGGCGCGCTGCAGGAAGAAGACGTTCGCGCCGCCATGCGCGAAGTGCGCATCGCGCTGCTCGAGGCCGACGTGGCGCTGCCCGTCGTCCGCCGTTTCGTCGATCAGGTTACCGAACAGGCCGTCGGCCAGCAGGTGCTCCGCTCGGTCACGCCGGGCCAGCAGGTCGTCAAGATCGTCAACGATGCGCTGGTCGAAATGCTCGGCGGTGGCACTGCCGACCTCGATCTCAACGCCGCGCCGCCGGTCGTGATCATGATGGTCGGCCTGCAGGGCTCGGGCAAGACCACCAGCACTGCCAAGATCGGCAAGCTGCTCAAGGAAAAGCAGGGCAAGAAGGTCCTGATGGCCTCGCTCGACGTCAATCGTCCGGCGGCGCAGGAGCAGCTCAAGGTTCTCGGCGAACAGGCGGGCGTCGCCACGCTGCCGATCATCGTGGGCCAGCAGCCGGTGGAAATCGCCACCCGCGCGATCAACGCGGCCAAGCTGCAGGCGGTCGACGTCCTGCTGCTCGACACCGCCGGCCGTCTCCACGTCGATCAGGCGCTGATGGACGAGATGAAGGCGGTCGCCGCCGTCTCGGCTCCGAAGGAAACGCTGCTCGTCGTCGATTCGCTGACCGGCCAGGACGCGGTCAACGTCGCGCAGAACTTCGCCGGCGAAGTCGATCTCACCGGCGTGGTGCTGACCCGCATGGACGGCGATGCCCGTGGCGGCGCCGCGCTGTCGATGCGCGCGGTCACCGGCAAGCCGATCAAGTTCGCCGCCACCGGCGAAAAGCTCGACGCGATCGAGGCCTTCCATCCCGAACGCGTCGCCGGCCGCATCCTTGGCATGGGCGACATCGTCTCGATCGTCGAAAAGGCGGCCGCGACGATCCAGCAGGAAGACGCCGAAAAGCTTGCCGCGCGCATGGCCAAGGGTCAGTTCGACATGAACGACCTGCGCACCCAGCTGCGCCAGATGCAGAACATGGGCGGCCTCGGCATGCTGGCGGGCATGCTGCCCGGCATGAAGAAGGCCAAGCAGGCGATGGCCCAGTCGGGCATGGACGACAAGGTCCTGCTCCACATGGACGCGATCATCGGCTCGATGACGCCCAAGGAGCGCGAAAAGCCCGAACTGCTCAACGCCAAGCGCAAGATCCGCATCGCCAAGGGCTCCGGCACGCAGGTGCAGGACGTCAACAAGCTGATCAAGATGCACATGGAAATGGCCAAGGCCATGAAGCAGATCAAGAAGATGGGCGGTCTGAAGGGCCTCGGCGCGCTGTTCGGCAAGGGCGGCCTGGGCGCTGCCATGCCCGGCCTCGACCAGCAGATGGGCGGCGGAATGGGCGGCCTTGGCGGCGGTCTGGGAGGCCTCGGCGGCGGCAACGGAATTGGCGGTCTTCCGGGATTGGGCGGCGGTATGCCGGGCAATCTGGGCGACCTGCTCAAGAAGAAGTGAATTTGATCCAGTTACTCGGAAAGGTGAAGTAAATGTCTGTTTCCATGCGTCTTTCGCGCGGCGGTTCGAAGAAGCGCCCTTACTACAAGATCGTCGTCTCGAACAGCCGCGCCCCGCGCGATGGCAAGTATCTCGAGCAGGTCGGCACCTACAACCCGCTGCTCGCCAAGGATGACGAGAACCGCGTTCGCATCGTCGAAGACCGCGTCCGCTACTGGCTGGGCGTCGGCGCGCAGCCGACCGACCGCGTCGCCCGCATGCTCGACAAGGCCGGGATCAAGGAACGCGCCGCCACCAACAACCCGCAGAAGGCCGAGCCCGGCAAGAAGGCCAAGGAGCGCGCCGAGGAAAAGGCCGAGAAGCTGCGTGAAGCCGAAGAAGCTGCCGCCGCTGCTGCTGCCGCTCCGGCCGAAGAAGCTCCGGCTGAAGCCGCTGCCGAAGAGCAGGCCGAGGCCTGATCTTGCGCGACCGGTCCGTCACGCTCGCCGCCATCACCGGTGCGCACGGCGTGACGGGCGAGGTCCGCTTGAAGCTGTTCGGTGAAGGCGTGGCGGCGCTCAAGCGCTACCGCGCCTTCAACGATTCCACGCTGACGGTCAGCGCGATGCGCGACGATGGCAAGGGCGGGGCAATCGCCCGCTTCGCCGAAGTCGCCGATCGCACGGCGGCCGAACGCTTGCGCGGCACGGCGCTGACCGTTCCGCGCACGGCATTGCCGCCGCTGGCCGATGGCGAATACTACCACGCCGACCTGATCGGCCTACCTGCGGTTTCCACCGCCGGCGAACCGCTCGGCACCTGCATCGCGGTCGACAACTACGGCGCGGGCGACGTGCTCGAGATCGAGCGTCCGCCGGCCGAGGACGGCAAGAAGCCCCGGCGCTTCATGGTGCCGATGCGGCCAGAAGCCGTGCCCGACTGGAACGACGAGCGGCTGCTGATCGAAGCCGCCTTCGCCGAAGACTGAAGGCATGGCTTTCGTCATCGCCGCACTGGTGCTGATCGGCCTGCCCGCCGTTCTGGCGACCGTATTCTCGTGGGGCATCGCCGCACGCTTCCCGGCCAGGCCACGCTGGCAGCGCATCGCGCTCGCCGCCGTTCCCGCCGGGCTCGCCCCGGTCACCCCCGGCCTCATTTCCGTCTGGCGCGCCTATCGCCTGACGACGCTGGTGCCGCTCGGTGCGGTGTTCACGCTCGGCCTGATCGTCGCGCTCGTCGTCGGCGTGCCCGCCGCCTGGCACGCGACGCGGACCAAGGCCTGATCTTAGATTCGAAAAGGCGTTGGCATCCCCGCTAGCGCGCTGCACTCTCCTGCGATGGTGTTGGGAGGGGGCAATATGAGAACGGCAACCGGACTTTTCGCGGCAATGCTCGCGTTGCAGCCGTTCAGCGCTCAGGCGCAACAGGTCCAGCCCGACATTGCCGCGCTCGATCCGCAGATCGACGGCATCCTGACGAAGTGGATGGCGAGCAACCACGTTCCCGGCCTCGTCTTCGGTATCGTGAAGGACGGCCGCCTCGCCTACGTGAAGAGCGAAGGCGTGCAGGACATCGTCCAGAAGCGCCCGGTCACGCCCGATACGCTGTTCCGCATCGCATCGATGACCAAGGCATTCACCGCGCTCTCCATCCTCAAGCTGCGCGACGAAGGCCGGCTCGGGCTCGATGACCCGGTCGATCGCTACGTTCCGGAACTGCGCGGCTGGACCTATCCCACCAGCGATTCTCCGCGCATCACGATCCGCGATCTCCTCACCCACACCGCCGGCTTCGTGACGGACGATCCGTGGGGCGATCGACAGACGCCCCTCTCGCAAACCGCCTTCACCGCATTGTTGCGCGCTGGCGTGCCTTTCACCCGCGCGCCAGAGCAGCGCCACGAATATTCGAACCTCGGCTACGCCATCCTCGGCCGCGTCATCGCCAACGTGACCAAGGCACCTTATCGCAATTACGTCGAACAGCGCCTCCTCACGCCTCTGGGCATGACGGCGAGCGGCTTCGACGTCCTAGCCCACCCCAGGGACAAGCGCGCGATCGGCTATCGCTGGGAAAACGAGGCCTGGGTGCAGGAGCCGACCATGAAGGACGGCGCCTTCAATTCCATGGGCGGGCTGGAGGTCAGCGCCACCGACTATGCCAAGTGGCTCGGCTTCCTCCTCTCCGCCTGGCCGGCCCGCAACGATCCCGAAACCGGTCCGGCGCGTCGCGCGACCGTGCGGCGCATGGCGCAGGGGCTGAACTTTGCGGCCGTGTTTCACCGCTACGCCACGGGGGGCGACAAGCAGTGCCCCGGCACGGTGTCCTACGGCATGGGCTGGCGCGTGATCGGCGATTGCGACTACGGTACGGTGCTCGCCCACGGAGGCGGCTTCCCCGGCTATGGCAGCCACGTCATGGTCCTGCCCGAATACGGCGTCGCCTTCTTCGCGCTGACCAACAGGACCTATTCCGGCCCCAGCCAGCCGGTGTGGGACATCGCCGCCCTGCTGCGCGAAAAGGGCGTGATCGCAAAGCGCACAGAACCCGTCTCGCCCGAGCTCGCCAGCTTTTACACCTCCGCGCAGGCCGTCTGGGCCGCCGGCACCGTCGATCCGCTGCAAGGCCGTGTGTCGATGAACTTCCCGATGGACCGCACCGCCGCCAACTGGGCGAAGGTGCTTGCCGAAACCAAAGCCAGATCCGGCCCCTGCGAAATCGCTGCCCCCGTCCAGCCCGACGGCGCGATGAGCGGCACCTTCACCTGGCCCTGCGCCAACGGAAAGATCACCGGCACCCTGATCCTCGCCCCGACCAGGCCAATCACCCTGCAATCGCTGAAATACGCGTTCGAGCCGAAGGATTGAAACGTCCGCCATTGCCGTATATACAGGGCGTATATACGGAGGCCGCGATGGGCATCGAGCACACTGCCAAGAGCTTCAAGTCTGGAAACTCGGTCGCAATCCGCATCCCGGCGGCCTTGGGAGTCGAGCCTGATCGCGAATGGAGCGTCGAGGAAAAGGATGGCGAACTGATCCTGCGCCCGAAGGACAGGCCCAAGCGCAAGTTCAACATCGACAAGGTGTGGGGCATCGGGCGGGGATCTGGCCTGAAGCGGATCGAGCCTGAAGATCGCTTGTTCGAGCCTAGTCCGCGTCTTTGGGACGATCCCGAATGGCGCGCGAAGCATGGCTGGCCCGAGCCCGCCGACGATGGCGATTCCGCTTGAAATACATGCTAGATACCAATGCGGTGATCATTGCCATAGAGGGCGACGATCCCGCGTTTCGTGCGCGCATGGCTGAGGCCGACGAGGGCGATATGGTCATCTCGTCGATCGTGCTCGGGGAAGTCGCCCTCGGCACCGAGCAGGGTAAGCCGCCTCCGGCCAGGATCTTGGATATCTTTCTCGAGGAAGTGCCGGTCCTGCCTTTTGACGAGAACGCGGCCAGGGCTTACGCGAAGATTCCGTTCAAGCGGGCCAGCTATGACCGGCTGATTGCGGCTCATGCCATTTCGCTTGGGCTGACTCTGGTTACGGCGAATGCCAAGGACTTTGCCGACGTACCGGGGCTCAAGGTCGAGAACTGGTCGCATTGATGCCGACGGTCGTAGTCCTCGTGGCGGTGATTGGTCCGTCAATTTTAACCGCCCTGTTCATCGCTCGGCATCGTCCAAACTGGCGGTACAGTCGCTCGGCGCTGGTTTCTGGATTGCCAGTCTTGCTATTTTGTTGGTGCGGAGCAGCATTCATGATGGCGAGAGCAATTGCAGGTCCGTCGATCGAATGCGGTGTTGACCGGTGCCTCATGCCGATTGCCACCGCTGCTATGTTCTTCGTGCTTGCTCTAGTCCCTTACATAGTTGCCGTCGCAAGCGGGGCCTTAACCATCATTGTTGCCAATCGCGGTAAAGCTCGGGCCAACTCGGACAACAAAGCATGACCTTCACCGCCACCGTCCTCACGCTCTATCCCGAGATGTTCCCCGGCCCCCTCGGCGTCAGCCTTGCGGGCCGTGCGCTGCGTGAAGGGACGTGGGCGATGCACGCGGTCCAGATCCGCGACTTCTCCATCGACAAGCACAAGACCGTCGACGACACGCCCGCCGGCGGCGGCGCAGGGATGGTGCTGCGCGTCGATGTGCTCGCCAGGGCCATCGACCACGCGCGCGCCCGATCCTCCCCGAGCTTGCTCGGGGAGGGGGACCACCCGCAGGGTAATGGAGGGGCGCTTGCACCGCATTCCCCTCCACCACTGCCTTCGGCAGCGGTCCCCCTCCCCGAGACAAGCTCGGGGAGGAATGACCGCCCGGTCATCGCGCTCACCCCCCGCGGCAAGCCGCTTACCCAGGCCCGTGTGCGCGAACTGGCCCAAGGGCCCGGCGTCATCCTCGTCTGCGGGCGCTTCGAGGGTTTCGACGAGCGCATCTTCGAGGGCCGCAATGTCGAGGAAGTGTCGGTTGGCGACATCGTCCTGTCGGGCGGGGAATGTGCTGCGCTGATGCTGCTCGATGCTTGCATTCGGCTGCTTCCCGGCGTAATGGGCGCGCCTTCAAGCGGGCATGAGGAGTCGTTCGAGAACGGCCTCCTTGAATACCCGCACTACACCCGACCTGCTGAGTGGGAAGGGCGCACGATCCCTGAAGTGCTGCGATCGGGGGATCATGCGAAGATCGCGGCTTGGCGCAAGTCACAGTCCGAGATCGATACACGGCTACGCAGGCCGGATCTTTGGGAGCGCCACACCGGCGTTCGGGTCCAGTCTGCCTCTGGTGCGCGGCACGAAGTGCAGGACGATTGAAAAATGAACCTGATTCAGCAGCTTGAAGCTGAAGCCATCGCCGAATTCAAGGCGAAGAAGGAAATCCCGGACTTCCGCGCGGGCGACACCGTGCGCGTCGGCGTGCGCGTCGTCGAAGGCGAGCGTACCCGCGTCCAGGCCTACGAAGGCGTGTGCATCGCGCGTTCGAACCGTGGTCTCGGCTCGAACTTCACCGTTCGCAAGATATCCTTCGGCGAAGGCGTGGAGCGCGTGTTCCCGCTCTACTCGCCCAACATCGATTCGATTACCGTCGTTCGCCGGGGCGTCGTGCGCCGTGCGAAGCTCTACTATCTGCGCGGTCGGACCGGCAAATCGGCGCGTATCGCCGAACGCAAGGTCACCAAGACCAACGCGGAAGGTTGACCAGGACGGGTGGCAAAACCACCCACGCCCTAACGGATCGAACCCCGTAGAAAAGGCGTCCTGGCACAACTGCCGGGGCGCCTTTTTCGCGTCTTGGCACTAAGCGCCGGGGCCGCTCTCATGAAACGGGACATTGCGTGGCCGAAAGGCCAATTGGCTTGGCTGGGGGGATCCAGCCGCTAAGGGACGGCCGCAAAGACGCCCGGGCGACGCGCACGGGCGGGGCCACGACCCCATAGGAGTGCTTGAAATGGGTTATCGGGTAGTCGTCGTCGGCGCCACGGGCAACGTGGGCCGCGAAATGCTGAACATCCTCGCCGAGCGCGAGTTTCCCTGCGACGAGATCGCCGCGGTCGCCTCGCCCCGCTCGCAGGGGATCGAGATCGAGTTCGGTGACACCGGCAAGATGCTCAAGGTCCAGAACGTCGAAAACTTCGACTTCACCGGCTGGGACATCGCGCTGTTCGCCGCAGGCTCTGCCCCGACCAAGATCTATGCGCCGAAGGCCGCGTCGCAGGGCTGCGTGGTGATCGACAACTCCTCGCTCTATCGCATGGACCCGGACGTTCCGCTGATCGTGCCCGAAGTGAACCCGGACGCGATCGACGGCTACACCGCGCGCAACATCATCGCCAACCCCAACTGCTCGACCGCGCAGATGGTCGTCGCGTTGAAGCCGCTGCACGATGCCGCCAAGATCAAGCGCGTCGTCGTCTCGACGTACCAGTCGGTGTCGGGCGCGGGCAAGGAAGGCATGGACGAACTGTTCGAACAGAGCCGCGCCATCTTCGTCGGCGATCCGGTCGAGCCCAAGAAGTTCACCAAGCAGATCGCCTTCAACGTGATCCCGCACATCGACGTCTTCCTGGATGATGGTTCGACCAAGGAAGAATGGAAGATGGTCGCCGAAACCAAGAAGATCCTTGATCCCAAGGTCAAGGTCACGGCCACGTGCGTGCGCGTGCCGGTCTTCGTCGGCCACTCGGAATCGCTCAACATCGAATTCGAGAACGAGATCTCGGCCGAAGAAGCGCAGAACATCCTGCGCGAGGCGCCCGGCGTCATGCTGATCGACAAGCGCGAGAACGGCGGATACGTCACCCCGATCGAATGCGTCGGCGATTTCGCCACCTTCGTCAGCCGCGTGCGTGAAGACAGCACGATCGACAACGGCCTCAACATCTGGTGCGTGTCGGACAACCTGCGCAAGGGTGCGGCGTTGAACGCGGTGCAGATCGCCGAACTGCTCGGCCGCCGTCACCTCAAGAAGGGCTGACGCGTCCGACAGCGCTGATGCAGAAGAACCCGGCGTTCTCCATGGGAGCGCCGGGTTCTTCGCATTTTCAAAAAGCGCGATCAGGTCAGAGCGGCGACTTGACCGTTGTCGTCGTCGTTACAGCAGTGCTCGGCGTGGCGGTGGTGGTGGTGCGAACAGGGGCGCGGCTCACCACCCGCTTGCGCACGACTGTACGCGATGCGGTCTTGCGCGGGGTTGCGGCCTGCGTGGTTACCGTGGTTTCGACCTGTGCAGGCGGGGTGGTCGCCTGGGCCTGCGCCTGAGCGGTCAGCGCGGCATTGCGCGCATCGGCGGCTTGCTGGGCGGAAACGGCGGCCGACTGCTGGGCCTGCGCCGCGCGCAGGTTGGCCTCGGCAGCTTCCTGCTGGGCCGCGGCGGTCTGTGCCTGGGCATCGACCTGCGTGGCAGCCATCGCGCGCTCCTTGCGCTTCTGGGATTCACCCAGCGACGCGTCGGCCAGCGCCTGCGCCTGGATCGCGGCGTCAATCGCCTCGGGCTTGTGGCTGGAGGCAAGGTTCTCGCGGGCCCGCGCCAGTGCGGCCTTTGCCTCGGCCAGCTGGTGCGGCGTTTCCACGCCCGCGCCGGCGGTGGCGGCGGCGTCTATCTTGGCCTGTGCCGCAGCGATCGCCTCGCGGGCGCGGTCAGCCTTGCCGGCATAGGCCGCGCTCGGCAGCGCCAGCGCCAGCGCGCTGGCCGAAAGCAGCGTGGTCATGAGACGGTTATGGGTCATGTCGAATTCTCCTCGAGGGGCTAGCCCCGTCCTTGGTTCGATCAACGGAGGCTGTCGGGCGCCGTTCCGAGGCCAAGACCGGCTCGTCGGCGATACTGCTCGGCTCGTCCGACCCAAGCGGCGCGGACTAAAGCTCTCATCCCAACCGCCAAACCAGAGATTGTCGCTCCGGCCATTGCGGCCTGCGGTCCCTGCCCGGTATGGCGGCCCTCACTTTGAGGGACCCGTCCACGGGACCAAGGGGGATTGATGCTCGCACACCTGGACGTGCTCCATGCCGTCGCCGGATTGCTGGTCGGCACGCTGGTCGGCCTCACCGGCGTGGGCGGCGGATCGCTGATGACGCCGATCCTGGTGCTGATCTTCGGGATCAATCCGGGGACGGCGGTCGGTACCGACCTGCTGTTCGCCTCGATCACCAAGATCTTCGGCTCGTTCGTCCACAACCGGCACGAAAGCGTCGACTGGAAGATCATGCGCCGCCTCGCGATTGGCAGCGTTCCCGCCGCGGTGCTGACGCTGCTGGCGGTGTCGACGTTCGGAAAGTTCGGCAAGGATACCAACCACGTCATCCTGACCGTGCTCGGCACCATGCTGATCGTCACCGCGATCGCCACCTTGTTCCAGAAGAAGCTGGCGACCTTTGCCAAGACGCATGACCGCAAGGACGATTCCCGCACGCTCCTGCCCACCATTGTCCTTGGTGCGGTGCTTGGGGCGGCTGTCTCGGTCTCCTCGGTAGGCGCAGGCGCGATCGGCGTGACCGCGCTGCTCATGCTCTATCCCGCCTTGCGCGTCTCGCGTATCGTCGGCACCGACATCGCCCACGCCGTTCCGCTCACGCTCGTGGCGGGGTTCGGGCACTGGCTGATCGGCGGAGTCGATCCCACGCTGCTGCTCAACCTGCTGATCGGCTCGATTCCGGGGGTAGCGGCCGGAAGCCTGTTGTCCACGCGCTCGCCCGACCATATCCTGCGCCCTGCGCTGGCGGCTGTCCTGCTGGCATCGGGGATCAAGTTGCTCAGCTGATGGACGTCACCACCGAATATTACGAAGGCTTCGGCGCCACGCGCCTGGCGCTGCATCGCGCCGGGCCGACCGGAGGCGAGGGGCGCCCGCTGATCCTGCTGCACGGGCTGTTTTCCTCGGCCCACGTCAACTGGGTCAAGTTCGGCACCGCCGCGCAGCTGGTCGCGGCCGGGTTCGAATGCCTGATGCCCGACCTGCGCGTCCACGGCGACAGCGCCGCCCCGCACGATCCGGCCGATTATCCGCCCGATGTGCTCGCCCGCGATCTCGAAGCGCTTGTCGCGCACCTTGGGCTCGATGATTTCGACCTTGGCGGCTTCTCGCTGGGCTCGCGCACCTCGGCCCGCGCGGTGATCGGCGGCCTGCGTCCGCGCAAGCTGATCTTGGCCGGCATGGGGCTGGAAGGGCTGGCCGGCTGGGCCAGGCGGCAGGATTTCTTCATCGATGTGATCGACCGCTTCGGCACGATCCGGCCGGGCGATCCGGCCTATGTCTCGCAGCAGTTCCTCAAGACGATGGACGTCGACCGCGTCGCCGCCCGCCTGCTGTTGCAGACGATGGAGGATACAGCGCCCGACCAGCTGGCGGCGATCTCGATGCCCACGCTGGTCTTGTGCGGAGACAAGGACAACGACAACGGCTCGGCGGATCGGCTGGCGGAAACGTTGTCGCATGCGACCCGCGCAACCATTCCCGGCACGCACATGAGCAGCGTCACCATGCCCGAGATGGGCCGCGAAATGGTTTCATTCCTCACCACTTGACCTCGCATGGGCACTGGTTAACCAAGGACTTGCAGCGCCGCACGCAAATGCCCGGCGTCCAGACAATGCCCTTGGGGAGTGTTCATCGATGAAGTCGCTCGTTTCCGTGCTCGCGCTTGCCGCGGCGAGCCTTGCCGTTCCGGCCGCAGCCCAGACTGCCCAGAACGCACCCGCCACGCCCCAGCCCGCACCGGCTGCGTCCGCTCCGGCCTCTGCCGCCGATTGGGTGAAGTCCGCCGAAAAGGACCTCTACGACGCGACCGTCCGTTCGGGCCGCAACGAATGGATCTACGAAACTTACATCACCGACGATACCGAGGCGCTGGCGGCGGAATCCAATGCTTCGTTCAACTCGCTGCAGGTGCTGCAGGCGAAGCAGGCCGCCGATTATGCCAAGGCCGGCGGCATCTCGCCCGAACTCGCGCGCAAGCTCACCATCATGCGCACGCAGATCACTTCGCCGGCGCCAACCACGCCCGGCGCGGCCGAGGAATTCGCCACGCTCCAGGCCCGCATCCAGGGCATGTACGGCAAGGGCAAGGGCACGCTGAAGGGGCAGCCGATCAACGGCAGCGACATCGAAGCGGCGATGGGCGAAAACCGCAACCCGGACGAGCTCAAGGAGATGTGGCTCAGCTGGCACGACAACGTCGGCAAGCCGATGAAGGCCGACTACGTCAAGATGATGGAGATCTCCAACGCCGGCGCGGCGGAGCTGGGCTTTGCCGATACCGGCGCGCTGTGGCGGTCGAATTACGACATGTCGCCCGAAGCCTTCGCCGCGCTGACGGAGAAGATCTGGAACGAGGTCAAGCCGCTCTACCAGCAGCTGCACTGCTACACCCGCACCAAGCTCAACGAAAAGTATGGCGATGCGGTGCAGGCGAAGACCGGCCCGATCCGCGCCGACTTGCTCGGCAATATGTGGGCGCAGGAATGGGGCAACATCTATGACATCGTCGCCCCGGCGGGCGCGGGCGACATCGGTTACGATGTCGGCGCGCTGCTTCAGGCCAAGGGCTACGATCCACTCAAGATGGTCAAGGCGGGCGAAAACTTCTATTCCTCGCTCGGCTTCGCGCCGCTGCCCGACACGTTCTGGAAGCGCTCGCAGTTCGTGAAGCCGCAGGATCGCGAAGTCGTCTGCCACGCCTCGGCCTGGGATATCGACAACAAGGACGATCTGCGCATCAAGATGTGCATCAAGGTGAATGGCGATGATTTCACCACGATCCACCACGAACTCGGCCACAACTACTACCAGCGCGCCTACAACAAGCAGGACACGCTCTATCTCAACGGCGCGAACGATGGCTTCCACGAAGCGATCGGCGATTTCATCGCGCTGTCGATCACGCCCGAATACCTCGTCCAGATCGGCCTGCTCGATCGCGACAAGGTGCCACCGGCCGCCAAGGACACCGGCCTGCTGCTGCGCCAGGCGATGGACAAGGTGGCCTTCCTGCCCTTCGGCCTGCTGATCGATCGCTGGCGCTGGGGCGTGATGGACGGCTCGATCAAGCCGGCGAACTACGAATCCGCGTGGAACGATATGCGGCTCAAGTACCAGGGCATCGTGCCACCGGCCGATCGCCCCGCTGATGCCTTCGATCCGGGCGCCAAGTTCCACATCCCGGCCAACGTGCCCTATACCCGCTACTTCCTCGCCCGCGTGCTGCAGTTCCAGTTCTTCGAAGCGGCGTGCAAGCAGGCCGGCTGGAAGGGCCCGCTCCACCGCTGCAGCTTTTATGGCAACAAGGAGGTGGGCAAGAAGCTCGACGCGATGCTGTCGATGGGCGCGTCCAAGCCGTGGCCCGATGCGCTCGAAGTCTTCACGGGCAGCCGCGAAATGAGCGGCAAGGCGATGATTCGCTATTTCGCCCCGCTGCAGAAGTGGCTCGCCGCGCAGAACAAGGGCAAGGACTGCGGTTGGTAAAACCCGCGTAAATTCAACGTTCCGGTGGGGCGCGGCAGGCCGATCAAGGTGCTTGCCGCGCCCCTTTGTTTGTGAGACGCTCATGGCACAATAAAAAAACCTGAGGATGCCCCTGATGAAGTCGAAGATCGGCTCGTTTTGCAGGCTTATTGCGACCGGCGCGCTTGTCCTGCCGTTCGCTGCCCACGCGGCCCAAACCGTCGCAACGCCTGCAGTTGCCGCCACCACCAGTGTTTCCGCCATGCAGCCGCAAAGCGTCGTCGCCGCGCTCAAGAGCCTTGGCCACGATGCCAAGCTCGTTGCGGATTCGTCCGGCGACCCGTTGGTCCAGGCCGATATCGGCGGCTGGCGTACGCAGGTCGTGTTCTACGATTGCAACGAAATCACCCACGAAGGCTGCCAGTCGCTGCAGTTCAATGCCAGCTTCGTGCCCGACCGTCCGTTCGATGCGCAGAAGGCCGCCGCCTTCGTGCGCGACAACCGCTTCGGCGCGGTTTCGGTGGGCGATGACAAATCGGTCAACATGACGTGGGACGTCGTCACCGGCGAAGGCATCCAGCCCTCGGTGTTCGCGCTCGTGGTCAAGAGCTTCGGCCTCGCGCTCGATACCATCGGCAGCGAAGCTTTCACGCCGGGCCGCGCCCCCCAGCTCGCCAGCGCTGCCTCGCGCTGACCCAACTTCGGGCCCGCTCCTCCCGTGGCAGGAGGAGTGGGCGGGGCTGTCCTACACCGGTTGCGATGGGCATGGTGCGGCCATGCCGAAACGCGACTTGACCATGTTTGTTTTACACGCTGCTGCGAAGCGGCGCGTTTTTCACGGGTATTGCCGTAAAAACAAAGGCTTGAGGTCGGAACCCCAAGCCTTCGCTTTTTCTCTCAGAAGTCTGTCAACTTCGTCAACTTGGGCCCTTGAACCTCACTGGAAAGGCGGTTCGTTACCGCCGCCGCAGCCGCGTCAGCGGAACGGCGGTTCGTTAAACGCCCGCAGCTTCCGGCTGTGCAGCCGCGATCCCTGCGCCTTCAGCAGCGCGCAGGTGGTCGTGCCGATGGCGAGGTGCCCGGCGATGGCCTCTTCGTAGAAGCGGTTGGCTTGGCCCGGCAGCTTGATCTCGCCGTGGATCGGCTTGTCGGACACGCACAGCAGCGTGCCGTAGGGCACGCGGAAGCGATAGCCCTGCGCCGCGATCGTCGCGCTCTCCATGTCGATGCCCACGGCGCGTGACAGGCTCAGCCGCTTGGCGGTCTGCGAAATGCGCAGTTCCCAGTTGCGGTCGTCGGTGGTCACGATCGTGCCGGTGCGCATCCGGGTCTTGAGGTCCGCGCCGCCGCTGCCGCTGACCATCTCGGCCGCCTGCGCCAGCGCCACCTGGACTTCGGCGATGGCCGGGATCGGGATTTCCGGCGGCAGCACGGGGTCGAGCACGTGGTCGTCGCGCAAGTAGGCATGGGCCAGCACATAATCGCCGATCTTCTGCGTGGGGCGCAGGCCGCCGCAGTGCCCGATCATCAGCCAGGCTTCGGGCCGCAGCACGGCCAGGTGGTCGCAGATCGTCTTGGCGTTCGATGGCCCCACGCCGATGTTGACCAGCGTGATGCCCGACCGGTCCGGCGCGATCAGGTGGTAGGCGGGCATCTGGTGGCGCCGCCACGCCGTGTCCGAAAGCCGCGCCCGGGCATCGTCGGTATGGCCATCGAGGTACAGCCCGCCCGCGCCCGATAGTGCGACGTAGCCTTCGCTGCCCAGCTGCCGCCCGGCCCAGTCGACGAATTCGTCGACGTAGCGGTGGTAATTGGTGAACAGCACGTACTTCTGGAAATCCTCGGGCCGGGTGCCGGTATAGTGGGCGAGGCGGGCGAGGCTGAAATCGGTGCGCAGGCCGTCGAACAGCGACAGCGGCAGCGGCCCGTCGCCGATTGCGTAGTCGCCGTCGGCAATCTCGTCGCCGATGTGGGCCAGTTCGGTCGCCGGGAAGTGCCGCGCCAGTTCCTGCGGGCTCACCCGCCCGATCTGCGCGGCATAGGCGCCGTCGAGCACGTAGGGGAAGGGGATCTCCTGCCGCGAGGCCGCGACGGTCACCGACACGTCGTAGCCGCCGCAGATCAGCTCCAGCTGTTCGCCCAGATAGTCGGCGAACAGTTCGGGCCGCGTCACCGTGCAGGCATACGTGCCCCGCTGGGTCAGCCGGCCGAACGATCGCCCGGTGGAAACGTTGTCGGGCTCGCTCGCCAGGCGGATGCGCAGTTCGGGGTAGCAGTAGCTGCCGTCGTGCCGGCGGGTCGGTGGTGGCAGCGTGCCGTCCTCGGCAAAGCGGGCGATATCCTCGCGCAGCCGGGCCACGGCCTCGTCATAGATGCGGGAAAGGGCGGAAAGGATCGAAGCAACCTGGTTCATCGGCGAGAGTCTAGCGGGCGCGGGTTACGCTGGAAAGAAGGGCGGCCACCCTTTCGCCGACAACGCCTCTTGTGCGACGGCTGCGGCTTGATGATAACGCTGTCAAAGTGATGAGGGAGAGGTGAGGCAATGCGGATCATTCAAACGTCGGTCGCGATCGTCGCGCTCGCCTGGGCGGGCAGCGCGGCGGCGCAGAACACCACGGCGACCGTTCCCCCGGTGATCGACGTGCACATGCACGCCATGGAGGATGTGCCCATCGCCGTCCCGTTCTGCCCCAACCAGACGCGGTTCGAGGCATCGGACCCCAAGGACGGCCCCGAAGCGCCGTTCGGCTGGTCGAAGGAGGAGTGCAGCCCCAAGCTCTACCCCGCGCCCAAGGGGCAGTACCGGTCGATGGTGCTGGCCGAGATGGAGCGGCTGAACGTGCGGGGCGTTGTGTTCGGCGATGTCGCCGACGTGCAGAAGTGGCAGGCGGCGGCGCCGGGGCGCATCATCCCGGGGACGGCGTTCGACAAGGTGGAGGGCAGCGATCCCGCCAGGCAGCTCAAGATGCTGGAGGTGGCCTTCACCCAGCAAGGCTTCAAGGTGATGGGCGAAATCGGCCTGCAGTACGAAGGCATCTCGCCATCGGACATGCGGGTGGACCAGTACTTCGCGCTTGCCGAAAAGCTCGACATTCCGGTTGCCATCCACATGGGCACGGGCGGATCGGGCCGCGCCAATGTGGCCATGCCCGGCTATCGCGGATCGATGGGCAACCCGTTGCTGCTGGAGGATCTGCTCGCCCGCCATCCCAAATTGCGGGTGCAGGTGATGCACGCCGGTTATCCGATGATCGACAACATGCTGACGCTGCTTCAGGCGAACAGCCATGTCTATGTGGACATCGCCGGTCTGATCTGGAGCTATCCGCGCAAGGAGGTGAACCGGTACATCGAGCGGCTGGTCGATGCGGGCTTCGGCGATCGGGTGATGTACGGCACCGACCAGCTCGTCTGGCCGGGGCTGATGGCCTATTCCATCGGGATCATCCAGAACGCCGACTATCTGAGCCCCGAACAGAAGCGCGACATCCTGTACAACAACGCCGCCCGCTTCCTGCGGCTCGACAAGGGCAAATAGACCGACCCCGCGCGTCGCTATCTTTGTCCGCAGGGCGCATTGTCGCCACTCGACCTTGCGGCTGTCTTGCGCCACCATCGCGCAATGACTTTCGAACGGGGGGCTTATACCAAGATGCGCAGACTGCGACCCATGAGGATGCCCAGCCCCGTCTGCTGGCGAGGAGGGACCGCAGCGGCGATGTGGTTCATCGTCGCAAGGTCCCGACGAAGTCCGGCGGGCGGGGCTGGACACCCTGCGGGCGACGTTCTGGCGGCCCCCGGACAGCGTCGCGCCCTCGGGATGATGCCCCGCATCACCCCTTCGGAACGCTCCTCGCCGAGAACCGCCAGAACGCCGTCCTCATGGGTCGCAGTCTGCGCATCTTGGTATAAAATGAAGCATCTGCGGCATGTCGCACTGGCGTGCATCTCAACGGCTGCGGTCATCGCGGCGGTTCCGGCAAGCGCGGAGGTGCCCACGCCGCCGCGCCCGCTGACGCCGCCGCAGTCGATCACCTCGCCCGAGAACGCGGCGGCAAGGCCCATACCGCTCGAGGACCTGATTTCGACGCGGGGCATGCTGTCCGCGGCATGGAGCGCCGATGGCCGGCAGCTGTTCTTCGCCACCAACCTGACCGGCCGCTACAATATCTGGCGCGTCGATGCGGCCGGCGGCTGGCCGGTGCAGCTGACCCAGTCCGATGAAGCGCAGCGCGGCCTTGCCGTTTCGCCCGACGGCAGCACGCTGTATTTCCAGCAGGATCACGGCGGGGACGAACAATACGACATCCTGGCCGTGCCCACCGCTGGTGGCGCGGTGCGCAACCTGACGGCCACGCCCGAAGTGCGCGAAAGCGGTGCGCTGATCGCACCCGATGGCAAGACGATTGCGATATCGACCAAGCTTCGCAGCCAGGGCCAGACCAATCTGGCGCTGCTCGACCCGGATAGCGGCAAGGTTCGTGCGCTGACGGCAGAGGCTGATCCGCAGTGGGACTGGAGCCCGGTGGCATGGACGGACCAGGGCCGCACGCTGATCGCCAATCGCAGCTTCACCGATAGCAGCGCAGGGGAAGTCTGGGCGGTCGACATCGCCAGCGGCAAGGCAAGACGGCTGCTAGGCGCGCCCAAGACGCGCATCGAGGCAAGCGGCGCCAGCGGCGATGGCACTGTCCTGAGCGTGACGAGCAACGCAGGGACCGGCCAGGATCACGCCGGGATCTATTCGATCAAGGACAAGCGCTGGCGCTGGCTGGCGCCCACGCCGTGGAGCCAGGAAGCGGGTGCGATGGCGCCGGACGGCAAATCGTTCGTGGTCACCACCAACACCGATGGGCGGACCGAGATCGCGCTGGCGGACGTGGCCACGCTGGCGGTGCGTCCGGTGCCGCTGCAGCCGGGCGTCAATGCGCCGGCTGGCGCGGTGCCGTTCTCACCCGATTCCAAGCGTCTGCTGGTCCTGCGCTCTGGCGCCAACGCACCGGGCCAGCCGACGGTGATCGATCTTGCCAGCGGCGGGGTGGCGGCCACGTTCCCGCTGGCGGTTGCAAGCCTCGATCCCGCCACGTTGCCCGGTTCGGCGATCGTGACGTATCCGAGCTTTGACGGCACCCGGATCAGCGCGATCCTGACCATCCCGTTCAACGCGCGCCGCGATGGCCACAATCCGGCGATCGTCATGCCGCATGGCGGGCCGACCGGGCAGGCGCTGGACAGCTTTTCCGGTGTCGTCGCCGCCTTTGCCAGCCGCGGCTATTTCGTGATCCAGCCCAACCCGCGCGGCTCCACGGGGTATGGTCAGGCGTTCCAGTCCGCCAATTACCAGGACCTGGGCGGCGGCGACCTGAAGGACGTGCTGGCGGCGAAGGACTTCCTCGTTTCCAGCGGTTACGTCGATCCCGCGCGGGTGGGCATCACGGGCGGATCGTACGGCGGGTTCATGACGCTGATGGCGATCGGCCGCGCGCCGGACGCGTTCGCCGCCGCCGTGCAGATGTTCGGCATCATCGACTGGCGCACGATGTGGGAGCACGAGGATGCCGGACTTCAGGCATACCAGAAGTCGCTGCTGGGCGATCCGGCGACCTATCCCAAGGTGTACGACGCCACCTCGCCGCTGACCTGGCTAAAGGCCGCAAAGGCCCCGCTGCTGTCGCTTCAGGGCGACAACGACATCCGCGTGCCGCGCGGGCAGGCGCAGCAGGTGACCGACGCCCTGAAAGCGCGGGGCGCAACGGCTGAAGTGGTGTTCTATCCGGGCGAAGGCCACGGCTTCTACAAGCGCGAGAACCAGCTGGATTCGCTGCGGCGCCGGATCGAATGGTTCGACCGCTATCTGAAGCCCAAGGCTCAGTAGACGCCGCCAGGAAGAGGGCGCGCTGTCCTGCGACAGTGCCCCCGACAGCGACCACAAAGCAAAAGGGGCGCTGTCGCGAGACAGCGCCCCTTGAATGCTTGGTCAGCGCGAAGCGATCAGGCTTCGGCTTCCTCGCCGCCTTCGAGCAGCTCGGTCGGGATTTCGCCCGGTTCGGCATTCGGATCGTAGGCTTCGGTGAAGCCGCCGGTGTCGGTGTCGAACATCGCCGCCATGACGTCGACGCCCTGCGACTGCAGTTCGGCTTCGTCGGGCGAGCGGGCCACGTTCACCTTGACGGTGACGGTCACTTCCGGGTGGAGCGCAACCTTGACGGTCGAGACGCCGATGGTCTTGATCGGGCGTTCCAGCACGATCATCGACTTGGTCACCTTGGCGCCCTGTTCGACCAGCGCGTCGACGATGTCGCGCACCGAAACCGAACCATAGAGCTGGCCGGCGTTCGACGAAGCGCGGATGAGGACGACTTCCTTGCCTTCAACGTTGCCGGCTTCCTTGCTGGCTTCGTCGCGGCGGGCTTCGTTCTCGGCCTCGATGCGGGCGCGGTTGGCTTCGAAGACCTTGCGGTTGGCTTCGTTGGCGCGCAGCGCCTTCTTGTTGGGCAGCAGGAAGTTGCGGGCGTAGCCGTCCTTCACGGTGACTTCGTCACCGATGGTGCCCAGCTTCTCGATGCGCTCGAGCAGGATGATCTGCATGTCTGGCGCTCCTTACTTCACGATGTAGGGCAGGAGGCCGATGTGCCGGGCGCGCTTGATCGCTTGGCCCAGCTCACGCTGCTTCTTCGCCGAAACGGCGGTGATGCGCGACGGCACGATCTTGCCACGCTCGGACATGAAGCCCTGAAGCAGGCGCACGTCCTTGTAGTCGATCTTGGGCGCGTTCTTGCCCGAGAACGGGCAGCTCTTGCGGCGACGGAAAAACGGACGAGCCATGTCTTATTCCCCTTCGCGTTCGCGGCGGCGGGTGCGCTCGCGGTCGTTCTTGCGCATCATCACCGACGGGCCGGCTTCATGTTCGTCGACGCGGACGGTCATGTAGCGGATCACGTCTTCGTTGATCTGGGTCTGACGCTCCAGCTCGGCGATGGTGTCGCCCGGCGCGTCGATGTTCAGCATCACGAAGTGTGCCTTGCGGTTCTTCTGAATCTTGTAGGCCAGCGAACGGAGGCCCCAGGTTTCGGTCTTGGTGACCTTGCCGTTGTTGCTCTCGACGATCTCGGTGGCGGTGGCGGCAAGCGCATCGACCTGAGCCTGGCTCAGATCCTGGCGCGCCAGAAACACATGCTCGTAAAGCGGCATGCTTTCGCGTCCTTTATCATTCTAACCGATCGCTGGCTTGTCCGCGGGATTGCGGGGCCCCTCCGGCTTTCTTCGATTCCCCCCTGCAGGCGTGGTGCCTTTCATGGGAAGCGGTGGCCCTTAGCGGTTTTTGCCGCCAATGCAACCCCTGCCGGATACCCGGATACCAGGATGGCCGGATGCCCGGACCCGGCTCAGGCGGGCGCGGCGGCTGGTTCGCGCGGGGCGATCGGCTTGCCGCAATAGATCAGCGCAAGCAGGGCATTGCCGCGCACGGCAAGGAACGCCGCAAGCGAGAGCAGGAGGACGAGCGCCGAGCCTGCCAGCCACTGGATTTCCGGAATCAGCGGCAGGTGCGGCAGCCACGCGACCGTGGCGATCACGAAGATCATGTGGAACAGGTAGATCGCCATCGCGCCATCGACGAGGAAGCTGACGGTGCGGCTCGGCCGGTCCGCCACGCGTGCGAGCAGCCGCAGCGCGACCAGCGAGAGCACCAGCGCGGTGGGCAATTCGATCAGGTTGCCGATGAAGTTCCATTCCGCCGAAAGCCCGCGCGACAGGCCCAGCACCGGGCGCATCAGCGGGGCGAGCATGAGGTAGAGCGGAAAGAGCGCGGCGGCGAGGAGCGGCAGGCGGCTGCCCGGCAGGTCGAACAGTCGTTCGCCCACGCGCAATCGGAAGGCGAGCACGCCGATGGCAAAGGCCGGGGCGTGCATCAGGTACTGCCACAGCAGGTCGATCTCGAACGCGCGCTGGCGGGGCAGGACATCTTCGAGCGCGCCCTGGCCGAGGCTCCACAGCGCGAGCAGGACAAGGAACGAGAGCCAGCCCTTGCCGGAAAGGCACAGCGCATCGCCGATCGCCTTGCCCCAGCGGCTGCCGGCGGCGGGCAGTCGATCCACCGGAACGAGGTAGAACGTGCCGACGAAGGCGAGCAGCACGCACAGGAACCACAGGTGATCGAAGGCGAGCGGCAGGCCGTGGATGCCGCCGGGCGTTTCGCCCAGCAGTTCCTGGTGGAAGAAGTGCTGCAGCACGCCCAGCGTGAACAGGCTGCCGACAAGCGGGAAGCCGAGCCGGGTCAACCGGTCTTCCAGCCACGGGCGCTTGCCCCGCTTTTCACGCACCATCGCGGCGAAGTAGCCCGACAGCATGAAGAAGGCGAACATGCGGAAGGCGTGGATGAACGTCAGCGAAAAGACGATCGCGCCCGCCTGCTTGAAGCCGGGGACCGCCGGCGCGCGGTTGAACACCGCGATCATGCCGACGTGGAAGGGAATGCCGAGCAAAAGGAACAGCGCCCGCGCCGCATCGACGTGGTGCATCCGGCCCGATGCACCGCTTGCACGCGCGCCAGCGCGCCCTTGCTGGTCCGAAAGCTGCGATCCCGTCATTGGCTCGCTCATTGGCCCTTTTCGGCCCAAACGGCAAGCTTTCCTGCGGTGGCAGGTGCCTCCGGAACCGTTGGATGACCGCTCAGGCGGCGCGGCGCACGGGGCGGCGCGCGGCCTTGCGATGGTGGCCGATGGCAAAATCGCTCACCAGCGTTTCGAACACCGACTGGTGCAGCGGGTGATCGAATTCCAGGCCTGAGGACATCGGCTCCGACCACACGACATAGGCGGTCTTGGCATGAAGGCCGGGGATGAACAGCGTCAGCGGTTCGCCGATGCGCTGCTTGTCCAGCCCATCGATGCGGGCGCCATAGGGGGTGAGATCCTTAAGCATGACCGTTGACCTTACCACGCCGTGCTTGCACCGCACCGGAAGTTCGAAACCGATGCGTTCCACGCGGCGCAGGCTGGCGGCATCGACGTTCTGCGCTTCGTTGCTCAAATCGAGAAACATGGTCCGTCTCCACGTTCGCGTTAACTACGGACTGGAAGAACGGGATCGCACAGGACCCTTTCAGGGGGTGCGCGGCGGCTAAGGGTTCTTACGCAAGTGCCCGCTTGCCGAAAGCAACCAACCCGACCAGTCTTGCGCCGGGAAAGGGATAAGGGGGAAATCGATGGATGCAGGTTCGGACCGCATGGCACAGCGCCTGATGGTGCTGGGCGCCGTTCTCGTCATGCTGGGGCTGCTGACCGGGTTCGTCTCGGGATCGTTCGCCAATCCGCGCATGGGGCTGGTCGCCCATCTGGAAGGGCTGATGAATGGAACGCTGATCCTCGCGCTTGCCGCGGGATGGAGCCGAGTGCGCCTGCCCGTGGGGCAGGCGCGGGCTACGTTCGTGCTGCTGGCGTTCGGCTCGCTTGCCAACTGGCTGGCGACCCTGCTCGCCGGGATCTGGGGCGTGGGCGGTCAGACGATGCCGATCACCGCGGCCGGCCATAGCGGCCCCGCCTGGCAGGAAAGCTTCGTCACCACGCTGCTGATCGTGCTGTCCTTCGCGATGGTCGCCGCCTTCGCGCTGGTGATCAAGGGCGTGCTGGCCGCGCGCGAGCGGCCCTGACGGCCTAGCGCCGCGCGGCGAGCTGCTTTTCGACCAGCGCGATCGCGGCGGCGATGGCGGCTTGCGGCGGCAGGGCGGAGGTGTCGAGCAATTCGGCGCCTTCGGCCTGGCGCAGCGGGGCTTCCGCACGGTTGCGGTCGCGTTCGTCACGCGCGGCAAGGTCTGCCTCGATCGCTTCGCGCGCGACGTCTTCGCCGCGACTTTTCATTTCCAGCCAGCGGCGCTGCGCGCGGGCTGCCACGCTGGCCGTGACGAACAGCTTGGCATCGGCATGGGGGGCGATCACCGTCGCGATGTCTCGCCCGTCGAGCACGGCGCCACCGGGCTGCCCGGCAAAGGCCTGCTGGCGTTCGAGCAGCGCGGCGCGCACCGATGGGTGGACCGAGACGCGGCTGGCGAGCCCGCCGGTGACTTCCGAGCGCAGCTCAGGATCGGACAGCAGGGCTTCGGGAAAGCTTGTCGCGGCAAGGGCATCGCCGCCGTCATCCGGGTTGCCACCATCCAGGAACACCTGCCGCCCGACCGCACGGTACAGCAGGCCGGTATCGAGGTGGGGCAGGCCGAAGTGCGCGGCGAGCGCCTTGGCGATCGTGCCCTTGCCCGATGCGGTGGGACCATCGACCGCGATGATCATGCAGCGGTACCGGTCGCGGTGGCGAGCAGGCTTTCGAACACCGGGAAGCTGGTGGCGATGGGTCGCGTGTCGTCGACTTCGACGCCGCCGTGGCTGGCAAGCCCTGCCACCGCCATGCTCATCGCAATGCGGTGGTCGAGGTGGGTGGCGACGGAGGCGTTATTGGCGCCGCGCAACGGTTCGCCGCCCGTGCCGTCGATGATCAGGCCGTCCTCGGTCTCGGTTACTCGCGCGCCCGCTTGTTCGAGCGCCGCGCGCATCACCGCGATGCGGTCGCTTTCCTTGACGCGAAGTTCTTCCAGGCCCCGGGTCACGGTGCGGCCCTGCGCGAGCGCGGCGGCCACGAACAGGATCGGAAATTCATCGACCATGCTCGGCACGACCGCGGGATCGACCTCGATCCCGGTCAGGACCGAGGCGCGCACGCGCAAGTCTGCCACCGGCTCGCCGCCGACGTCGCGGCGGTTCAGCTCCTCGATCGAGCCGCCCATCAGGCGCAGCACGTCGAACAGCGCGGCGCGGGTGGGGTTGAGCCCGACGTTTTCGATCACCAGGTCGGAACCGGGCACGATCAGCGCGGCGACGGCGAAGAACGCGGCGGAAGACGGATCGCCCGGCACTTCGATCGACTGCGGCTTCAATTCGGCCTCGCCGGTCAGGCGGATGATCCGCGTGCCGTCGGCTTCGACGTCTACATCGAGGTGCGCGCCAAAGCCGCGCAGCATGCGTTCGGAATGGTCGCGGGTCGGCACCGGCTCGATCACCGTGGTGATGCCTGCGGTGTTGAGCCCGGCGAGCAGAACCGCGCTCTTCACCTGGGCAGACGCGACGGGCAGGCGATAGCTGATCGGGATCGCCGGCTGCACGCCCTGCAGCGTCAGCGGCAGGCGACCGCCCGGTGCGGCGGTGAAGCTGGCGCCGATTTGCGAAAGCGGATCGATCACCCGGCCCATCGGGCGCTTCGACAGACTGGCATCGCCGATGAACGTGGCGGTGATCGGATGGCTGGCGACAAGACCCATCAGCAGGCGGGTCGAGGTGCCCGAGTTGCCCATGTCGAGCGCAGCCTGCGGCTGAAGCAGCCCACCGACGCCGACACCGTGGACGCGCCACGTGCCGCCTGCATCGCGTTCTATCGTGGCGCCCATCGCGCGCATCGCGGCGGCGGTGGACAGCACGTCTTCGCCTTCGAGCAGGCCGGTGACGGTGGTTTCGCCCACGGCAAGCGCACCGAGCATGATCGAGCGGTGGCTGATCGACTTGTCGCCCGGCACGCGGATGCGGCCGGTCAGGGGGCCAAGGGCGGCAAAGCGGCGGGGGCGCATCTGCGCGGGATCGTGGGACGACACTTCTGAAACGTCTTTCCGGGCTGGCGCTGGGCAAACAGCGGGGCAGAGAGCGGGGACAGGGGAAAAGCGCGCGGCTTTTGACAGCGCCGCGCCGCTATGGCAAGGCGCGCGCCGCTCTTGATTCCCCGTCACACCCGATTTCGGCATCCTTGATTTCGCGGCAAGGCGGGACCATCAAGCACTGGTATCTGCGGCCCGGGCCCATTTCTGTCGCCCGGGGCAAGACTTGAGGAATTTTCATGGTCAAGCCTGAATGGGGCGCCAAGCACAGCTGTCCGAAGTGCGGCACCCGCTTCTACGACCTCGGCAAGGACGATCCGGTCACCTGCGTCGAGTGCAAGTACGCCTGGAACCCCGAGCCGGTGCTCAAGTCGAAGCAGCCGATTCCCTACGAAGAAATTCAGAAGGAGAAGGTTGTCGCCGATCCCGACGTCGATCTGGCGGATGAGGATCTCGACATCGACGAAGACGGCGATTCGCCCGACAACGACGTCGACCTCGGCGGCGACGACGATCTGGGCGTCGCCGGCCACGATGGCGAGGACGACGAAGCCTGAGCGCTTTGGCCGCGGCTTTTGCAGGGTTGCGAAGGCCGCGGCAAAAAAATCGGCTGGCACGAAAAAATGGTCTTGCCAGCCGTCCGGGCCTCCCTTAGAGGCGCGGCTCCCGGCGATACAGACGCCGCGGACGGTTCGCCTTCCCAGGGCGAAACACCGGAAATGTGGGGCCTTAGCTCAGCTGGGAGAGCGCCTGCATGGCATGCAGGAGGTCAGCGGTTCGATCCCGCTAGGCTCCACCATTTCCCGCTTTTCTCCCCGCGCTGCACCACGCACCCATCCGGGGGAGCAAATTCATGATCGATTGCAACATCGCCGGCCATGTCGCTGAAATCGTGCTCGATCGTGCGGGCACGCGCAATGCGCTGGGGCTCGACGACTGGCGCGCGATTGCCGACGCGGCGGCTGCGGCCCATGCGCAGGGCGCGCGGGTCATCGTCTTGCGCTCGGCCGTGGCGGGCAGCTTCTGCTCCGGCTCGGACTTGCGCGAGATCGGCCGCCTGGCCAACGAGCCCGAACTGCGGCCAGAGTTCCGCGCCGCGATGCGCGCGGCGATGGACCCGCTCCAGACGCTGCCGCTGGCAACGATCGCGGTGGTCGAGGGCGATTGCTTCGGCGGCGGAGTTGCGCTGGCGCTGGCCTGCGATATCCGCATCGCCGCGCCATCCGCTGTTTTCGCGATCACGCCTGCCAAGCTGGGCATTTCCTACCCGCAGGAGGATGTGAACCGCCTCGTCGCGCTCGTCGGGCGCGGGCAGGCGGCGCGCCTGCTGTTCGGCGCGGGGCGAATCGATGCGGCAGAGGCTGCGCGCATTGGCCTGGTCGAACAGGTCGAAAGCGATGCGCTCGCGGCGGCACGCGCCTTGGCCGCACAGATCGCCGCCAATGCGCCCGCCAGCATCGCCGCGCTGAAGGCGACGCTGGGCGATAGCGCCCGCGACACCGCAGGCCACGATCCGGCGCACGACGCCGCGTTCGACGCTGGCTTCGGCGGCGCCGCCTTCGCCGAGGGGCTTGCCGCCTTCCGCGAACGCCGCAAGCCCCGGTTCTGACCTACTTCTTCAGGCCGATCTCGCGCAGGCGTTCCTGCAGGTAATCGTCGGCGCTGATCGAGACGGGATAGCGGTCGGGATTGTCCGCGCTGATGCAACCGGGCAGCGTTTCGAAGCGGAAATCGCTGCGCAGGTGCAGGAAGAACGGCATCGAATAGCGGCTGTGCGCGGCGCGCTCGCCCACCGGGTTGCGCACGCGGTGCGTGGTCGAAGGCAGCGCGTGGTTGGTCAGCCGCTGCAGCATGTCGCCGATGTTGACCACCAGCGCGCCTTCGGGCGGGGCGACGTCGATCCATTCGCCCTGCTTGGTCAGCAGTTGCAGGCCCGCTTCGTGCGCGCCGAGCAGCAGCGTGATGAGGTTGATATCCTCGTGGGCGCCGGCGCGGATCGCGCCTTCCTCGGCATCGGGCACGGGCGGATAGTGCAGCAGGCGCAGCACCGAATTGCCGTCCGCGATCGGGCCATCGAACCAGTGGGCATCGAGCCCGAGCCAGACCGCGATGCGCGACAGGATCGTGGCGCCCACGCGATCGAGCGCGGCGTAGAGCTGTTCGAACGTTTCGCGAAAGCCCTCCGGCCGCTCGGGCCAGATGTTCGGCGGCATCGATGCGCCGGCGAGCGGGTGATCGGCCGGCAGATCGCGGCCCACGTGCCAGAATTCCTTCAGATCGTGGAGCTTGGCGCCCTTGGCGATCTCGGTCTTGAACGGGGTATAGCCGCGTGCGCCGCCCTGGCCGGCGATGAAATAGCTGCGCTTTTCGGCATCGGGCAGGGCGAAGAAGGTTTCGGTCAGATCCCAGGCGCGCTGGACGAGCGCGGGGTCGAGGCCGTGATCCTTGACCATGGCGAAGCCGAAGGTGTGGAAGCTTTCGCCGATATCGCGGGAAAGTTCGGCGGGATCACTGGCGAGCGAGAGGACCGGAAGGGTCTTTAGGGACATGGTTTTCCTGTTGGCGCGTCTTGGCGTAAGGGGCACGGGCTTAGCCGGATTCGACGGGGGATTCATGACCAAAATCAAGGGGCCGGACATTTCCGGCAAGCAGCTGTGGCTGATGAAGTCCGAACCCGACGTGTACAGCTGGGACGATCTCGTGGCCGAGGGCGAGGGGACCTGGGATGGCGTGCGCAACCACCTCGCTGCGCGCAACCTGCGCACGATGCAGGTGGGCGACCTTGCGTTCTTCTACCATTCGAACATCGGCAAGGAGATCGTCGGCATCGCCACGATCAGCCAGGGCGGACTGACCGATCCGACCGACCCCGAAGGCAAGTGGGCCGCGGTCAAGGTGAAGCCGGTGGTGAAGCTTGCCCATCCGGTCACGCTCAAGACGATCAAGGACACGCCGGAGCTTGCCGAAATGGAACTGCTGCGGCTGTCGCGGCTGTCGGTTTCAGCGGTGCGGCCTCCGGAATGGGCTCTTTTGATCGACATGGCCGGCGGAACCGTCTGACCGGTTCGATCGTATTCCCTGCGAACCGGCGCAGAGCAAATTCGCCGGTAACGCAAGGAGTTAGAACATGGGTGAACTGACCGATCGCGCCAAGGCTGCGGGCAACAAGATCGCCGGTGCGGCCAAGGAGGCTGCCGGTGACGTGACTGGCAACGACCGCCTGAAGGCCGAAGGCGCGGCGCAGAAGCTCAAGGGCGATGCGCAGAATGTCTCTGGCAAGGTCAAGGGCGCGCTGGGCGACGACATCTGACCTGACCGCCCATTCTGAGGCAACGATCGGGGGCCGTCCTGCAAGGGGCGGCCCCTTTTCGCGTCTGCGCCTTTCCCATCCGATCCGGCGAGAACTGCAATCTGTGCCGCGCGGGGACTGGGGAATTTTTTGTGGGGAGGCGGATACCAAATCGTAAATACGGCGTTAACCTTGCGCCATGACCCGATCCCGCGCCCTCAATCCCGAGCTTGCCGGACATCCGTTCCGCCGCACCCTGCCCGCCCACGTGCTTTCGCGCCTGCCGGTGTTCGAGCCCGAGGTGATCGCCGCGATGCGCAAGGCGGAGCTGCGGTCGCAGGATGTCGAGGGGCGCAAGCTGACGCTGCAGGATGTGAAGGACTTCCTGCTGGCCTACTGCGCGTGCTTCCTGGCGGTGATGGTGTTCATTTCCTGATCGTGCTGCCCGGTGCAGCAGCGCGCCACAGGTATCATTCGGTCAGGTGTTCGATCTCGCCCATGTGCGCGCGTTCGGCACGATAGAGCAGCCAGCCGAGCCAGGCCGAGATCAGGCACATGCCGGCGCCCAGCAGCAGCTGGTCGACCAGCGCCACCCCGGCCGCGCTCAGGCCCACGGCTATAACCGATCCCACCACCATCGCGCCTGAATTGACGATGTTGTTGGCAGCGATGGTGCGCGCGGTTTCCGACTTGTCGACCACCGTGGTCAGGAACGCATAGAGCGGCACCACGAACATGCCGCCGGCAATCGCGATGCCCAGCAGGCAGGCGAGCAGCGGCAGCGCATGCGGGTGTGCCACGAACGTCGGCACGTCCATCAGCTTGCCGCCGGCAGGTTCGATCCAGCTGCGGCAGACGAAGTGGAAGGCGACGACAAAGAGGCCCATGGCGATCACGCTCGCCGGTGAATACTTGGCCGAAACGGTGCCCTTGAGCAGCGCATTGATCGAGACCGAGCCGATCGCGATGCCGATCGAGAACACCACCAAGAACAGGCTGGCGACTTCCTTGCTGGCTCCCAGCACGTTCTTGGCGAGCGGCGGGAACTGGATGAACAGCACCGCGCCCACGGTCCAGAAGAAGCTGATCGCGGCGATGGCCAGGAACACGCGCGGATGGCGCATGGTCATCCGCACCAGTGCCACGGACGAGCGGATCACGTGGAAATCGAGCGGCTGTCCTTCGACCTGCGGCGGGGCAGGGGGCACCTGCCGCCCGGCGAACCAGCCGACGATCGCGGTGAGGACTACGCCCGCCGCGGCAATCTCCACCGGGATCCAGCCGGCCAGGATCGTCCCGGCCAGGATCGCGATATAGGTCCCCGCTTCGACCAGCCCGGTGCCCGCCAGCACTTCGTCACCGTGAAGGTGCTGGGGCAGGATCGCGTACTTGATCGGGCCGAAGAAGGTGGAATGGACGCCCATCGCCAGCAGCGCCAGCAGCATCAGCGGAATGGCGAACGTCTGCACGCCGATGCCCTGCCAGGCAAGGAACAGGCCGCTGCCGCCAACCAGCATGATGCCGATTTCGCACGCCTTCACCAAGCGGATGATCTTCGCCTTGTCGCGCATGTCGGCAAGCTGGCCGGCCAGCGCCGAAAGCAGGAAGAAGGGCAGGATGAACAGCCCCGATGCAATGGCCGAGAAGCGCGCTTCGGCCGCTTCGCTGCTGTAGATCGAATAGACGACGTACAGCACCATCGCGTTCTTGTAGAGGTTGTCGTTGAACGCGCCGAGCAACTGGGTGACGAACAGGGGAAGAAAGCGCCGCTGGCGAACGAGGTGCGTCGATGTCGTCATTCGCGTCTTGTCACCATCCCGTTTAGCGCGCAGACCCATAACCCGATGGCAGGCATGGGCAAGAGGCATCTGATGCTTTCAACCGCAACGCAGCGGGGTTAAGGCCGGTCTCATGTCCCAAGCCTCTCCCCGTGCCCCGTCGCGACCGCGCACCATGCTCAGCCTGCCCAACCTGCTGACGCTTTCGCGCATCGTCGCGGTGCCGCTGCTGGCGGCGCTGCTGTGGTGGCCGGATTGGGCGCTGGGTTACGGCCTCGGCTTCGCGATCTACTGCCTGATGGGCATCACCGATTACTTCGATGGCTACCTCGCGCGCGCGCAGGGGACGGTGAGCAAGCTGGGCGTGTTCCTCGATCCGATCGCCGACAAGATCATGGTCGCCGCCGTGATCCTCGTCCTGTCGGCGCAAGGCGTGCTGCGCGGACCCTACGTGGGCGATATGCACGTCATCGCCGGTCTGGTGATCCTGGTACGTGAAATCGCCGTTTCGGGCCTGCGCGAATTTCTCGGCGGGATCCAGGTGTCGGTCCCGGTGTCGAAGCTCGCCAAGTGGAAGACCACGTTCCAGCTCGTTTCGCTCGGCGCGTTGATCCTTGGCCATGCCCTGCCGGGCTGGATGATGACGGTGGGCGGCCTGGCGGTGAACGTGCCGCACACGGTGGGGCTGACGACGCTGTGGGCGGCCGCCGCGCTGACCGTGATCACCGGGTGGGATTACCTGCGCGTCGGGCTCAAGCACATGGACTGAACCGCGGTCAGCCGCGCAGCTTGAACGGTTGCGATGGCGCCGCCGGCTTTTCTGCCGCCTTCTCGCGGGCGGCGCCACGGGCATCGACCTCGATCCCGAACCGCGTGTCCTCGATCCAGCGGACCACGCCCCACAGGTCGGCGATTTCGGGGAGGGCGATCCGCACTTGCGTGCCGACGGCCGGCGCCCCTTGCGCGCAGCTCGCCTGAACGCCGCTCGCCGAGACGTTTTCGACCACCACGCTGCAGGTCGTACCGTCCTCGAACGTCAGCACCACGGGTGCGAGCATCTTGCGGCGGCGCGGGCGCAGCACCGGGGTGGGGCGGAACAGCGACTTGTCGACGATGGTCATGGCCGGATCGATAGCGCAGGCGGAATGAGCCGCCCGTGCGGCAGGTTTACGTAGTATTGCGTAGGGGGACTCAGCCCGCGCGCAGTTCCTGGGCCAGCAGGCGGAATTCCTCGCTGCGGGGCGAATTCTTGCGCCAGACGAGCGCGATCTCGCGATAGGCGTGATCGGCCTTCAACGGGCGGGCGACGATCTGCGTATCGTGCAGGATACCCGCCTCAAGCGCCATCTCGGGCAGCATGGTCAGACCCAGGCCATTGTCGACCATCTGCACCAGCGTGTGCAGGCTCGTGCCGATCATCGTTGCGCTGGCCCGCAATTCCGGGCGGTTGCACGCGGCAAGCGCGTGTTCCTTCAGGCAGTGTCCGTCCTCGAGCAGCAGCAGCCGGTTCTCGTCGATGACGGAGGGGCTCACCACCTCGGGCGGATCGCGCGGATCGTCCTTGGGAAAGGCCACGAACAGGCGGTCGTCGAACAGCGGCTCCACCTCTACCTCGCCGGTGGCGAAGGGCAGGGCGAGCAGCACGCAGTCGGCGCGCCCGTGATGCAGCGATTCGATCGCCGCCGCGCTCGGCTCCTCGCGCAGGAACAGCTTGAGCTGCGGGCGTTCCTTGCGCAGGCGCGGCAGGATGCGCGGCAGCAGGAACGGCGCGATCGTCGGGATCACGCTCATCCGCAATTCACCCGCCAGCGGCGCGCCGTGGCTCTGGACCAGTTCGGACAATTCCTCCGCCTCGCGCAGCAGGCGATGCGCCTTGCTCACCACCTGGTTGCCCAGCGGCGTGAAGCGCACCACGCGGCGCGTGCGCTCCACCAGCGTCACCCCGAGCAGCGATTCCAGTTCACGCAGCCCGGCCGACAGCGTCGACTGCGAAACGAAGCAGGAATCGGCGGCGCGGCCGAAGTGGCCGTGTTCGTGCAGCGCCACAAGGTACTGCAGCTGCTTCAACGTGGGGAGGTAGGTGCTCATCAGTCTTGCGCGGTCGTCTCTTCCGGGGTGTCCTCGGCAACCGCAACGGGGGCGCCCGCATCTGCATCGTCGACCACGATGGCCGGATCCTCGCGATCGCCCGCGATCTTGTCGATGTGCGCCATCTTGAGCTTGCCCTTCACCACCGCGAAGGCGAGCTTGCCTTCGACCAGTTCGAGCGCATCACGGCCGAACTGTTCGAAGCGCCAGCCTTCCAGGATGGGCAGGTTCTTGCGCTGCCCGGCGGCGAGCAGCTCCAGATCATCGCTGCGCGCCAGCAGGCGGGCGGCGATGTCGATCTCGCGGCTGCGGATCTTGAGCAGCAGCTTGAGCAGGTCCGCCACCAGCGCGCCTTCCTTGCCCAGCGGCGCGCCGCGCGGGGTGCGCGGCGGCATTTCGGCTTCGGTCAGCGGCTTGGCATCGGCCAGGCAATGCATCAGGCGGCGGCCGATGTCATTGTCCTTCCACCCGCTCGAAAGGCCGCGAACCTTGGCGAGTTCAGCCTGTTCGCGCGGTGGATGGCTGGCGATGTCGGCCAGCGTTTCATCGCGCATGATGCGGCCGCGCGGGATGTTCTTGTCCATCGCCTCGGCCTCGCGCCAGGCGGCGAGCGCCTTCAACCGGCCCAGCACCGCCGGATTGCGGCTCGGCGCGCGGATCTTCTGCCAAACCGTGTCGGGATCGCTGCGGTAGTTTTCCGGGTCCGCCAGCTTCTCCATCTCGATATCGAGCCATTCGCCGCGGCCGGTCTTGATCAGGCGGCGCAGCATCTTGGGGAAGATCTTGGACAGGTGGGTGACATCGCCGATCGCGTATTCGATCTGGCGTTCGGTCAGCGGGCGGCGCGCCCAGTCGGTGAAGCGCGCGCCCTTGTCGATGGAAAAGCCGAGCCAGCTTTCGACCAGGTTGGAATAGCCGATCTGCTCGCTCTGGCTGATCGCCATCATCGCGATCTGGGTGTCGAAGATCGGGTGCGGGGTCTTGCCGGTCAGGTTGTAGATGATCTCCACGTCCTGCCCCCCTGCGTGGAAGACCTTCAGCACGTCTTCATTGTCGACCAGCAGGTCCAGCAGCGGGGTCAGGTCGATCCCCGGCGCCATCGGGTCGATCGCGGCCGCCTCGTTCTCGTCCGCGATCTGCACCAGGCAGAGCTCGGGGAAGTAGGTGTTCTCGCGCATGAACTCGGTATCGACGGTGACGAAGTTGGCCTTGGCCAGTCGCTCGCACAGTTCGGCAAGCGCATCGCTCGTGGTGATCAGCGGGTGTATCTTCATCGTTCTTTTCTGTATTGGGGCGTCCCGACGGTTCGGTGCGGCCCTTTCGTGGTGGCCCCGTCCGGGGCCTTCGGCTTGACAAATCTGCGGCCATCGCCTCTTGGCCGCGCCCATATATCAGCCCCTTGTCCCTGCCCGATTGCAGGGCGATTGGAAAGAGTTTCGATGCACCCTTATCGTTCCCACACCTGCGGCGCACTGGTGCGCGGTGACGTCGGACAGAGCGTCCGCCTTTCGGGCTGGGTGCACCGCAAGCGTGACCATGGCGGCGTGCTGTTCGTCGACTTGCGCGATCATTACGGCATCACCCAGATCGTTGCCGACAGCGACAGCCCCGCGCTCGCCATCCTCGAAGGCGTCCGCGTCGAAAGCGTCGTCACCATCGAAGGCGATGTGAAGGCGCGCAACGAGGCGACGATCAACCCGAACCTGTCGACCGGCGAGATCGAGGTGTTCGCCCGCGCTGCCACCGTGATCTCGGCCGCCGAGGAACTGCCCCTGCCGGTGGCGGGTGAGCAGGAATATCCCGAGGATATCCGCCTGCGCTATCGCTTCCTCGATCTGCGCCGCGAAACGCTGCACGCCAACATCGTCACCCGCACCAAGGTGATCCGCGACATGCGCCGCCGCATGGAGGATGCAGGCTTCACCGAATATTCGACGCCGATCCTCACTGCGTCCAGCCCCGAAGGCGCGCGCGACTTCCTCGTGCCCAGCCGCATCCACCCGGGCAAGTTCTACGCGCTTCCCCAGGCGCCGCAGCAGTACAAGCAGCTGCTGATGGTGGCAGGGTTCGACCGCTACTTCCAGATCGCGCCGTGCTTCCGCGACGAAGACCCGCGCGCCGATCGCCTGCCGGGCGAATTCTACCAGCTCGACCTCGAAATGAGCTTCGTCACCCAGGAAGAAGTCTGGGAAACGATGGAGCCGGTGATCGGCGGCGTGTTCGAAGCCTTTGCCGCGCGCGATGGCAAGGTCCGCTCGGTCACGCCCACCGGCAGCTTTCCGCGCATCCCTTACGACGAAGCGATGCTCAAGTACGGCTCGGACAAGCCGGACCTGCGCAACCCGCTGATCATCCACGATGTGACGGGCGAATTCACCCAGTCCGGCTTCGGCCTGTTCGAGAAGATCGTCGGTTCGGGCGGCAAGGTCCGCCTGATCCCGGCGCCGAACACCGCCGACAAGAGCCGCAAGTTCTTCGACGAAATGAACGACTGGGCCCGCGCCGAAGGGCATGCCGGGCTCGGCTATGTCACCCGCAAGGGCGGCGTGTTCGGCGGTCCGATCGCCAAGAACCACGGCGAGGACCGCATGGCCGCGCTCTATGACTCGCTCGGCCTCGGGCCGGACGACGGCTGCTTCTTCGCCGCCGGAAAGGAAGAACAGGCCGCCAAGCTCGCGGGCGCGGCGCGCACCCGCGTGGGCGAACAGCTCGGCCTGATTGACAAGGACCGCTTCGAGCTGTGCTGGATCGTCGACTTCCCGTTCTACGAATGGGATGAAGACAACAAGAAGGTCGAATTCAGCCACAACCCGTTTTCGATGCCGCAGGGCGGGATGGACGCGCTGACCAATCAGGACCCGCTGACGATCAAGGCGTTCCAGTACGACCTCGTCTGCAACGGCTACGAGATCGCCTCGGGCTCGATCCGCAACCAGAGCCCCGAGACGATGGTCAAGGCATTCGAGATCGTCGGACTGACCAAGGCCGATGTCGAGGAGCGCTTCGGCGGCCTCTACCGCGCTTTCCAGTACGGCGCCCCGCCGCACGGTGGCATGGCGGCGGGCGTCGATCGCATCGTCATGCTGATCTGCGGCGTGCAGAACCTGCGCGAAATCTCGCTGTTCCCGATGAACCAGCGCGCCGAAGACCTGCTGATGGGCGCACCCACGCCAGCGGAGCCCAAGCAGCTGCGCGAACTGAGCCTGCGCGCGGTCGAACAGCCCAAGGGCTGAGCCGAAGGCGACCGGGCGCGCATCAAGGCGCCCGGTTGTACGGCCGTGGTTTCTAAATCGCATCGCCGGATGCGCACGCGGTCGCGGCCATAAAGGGTCGCGACCGCGTGCCGCTGCGCGTCTTTAGCGTGTCCCAGCGTGTCTCGATCGCGCCGCGCCAATCGTCGGATGCAAACATTGCGACCGGCGAAATCGTCGGTGCAGAACCCGCACCCGAGGCTGGCGCAACCGTATACGTAACTATCCTTATGCGGGAAAAGACGAGCCAGATAGGTTCGTTAAGTGCCGTAGTACAAACAGGCTAGAACTATAGTTAGAATGCTAGCCAATAGGTTTAAGGATTTAAAAAGTCTTAATAAAATAAATTAATATCGATTAGGATCAATCCTCACGGAGTCGGGTTGTTGGCTGAGTGACGGGCAGCGATTCCTGAGGGTTGCACTTGCTATGAAGGTATTTCGTTTATTTGGCGGTGTGACCCGGGTTTCTACGCTGTTCTTGGCTACGGCAATCGTCACAAATGTACCGGTGTTCGCCAAAGCGGTGATGACTTCCACATTCGATGATCTCCCTTCGAACACCGCCATTCCCAACGGCTATCGTGATCTGGTCTGGAATAACTTTTCTGTAATCGATCGACGCGGGCAAGTTCCGGGCGGGTACCACAACGGCGTGGTATCGGGCGATGACGTCGCCTCGAACGTCAATGGTGAGAAGGCTTCGATCAAGGCGCAGAACAGCCGCTTTGCCATCAAGAGCGGCTGGTTTGGAGCTGCATGGAACGATGGCTTGACCATTCACGTCACGGGACAGGTCAATGGCCTCGATGCTTATTCGCGCGATATTGTCGTCAATACATCAGGACCCGTCTATCAGGACTTTTCAGGCTGGAAGAACCTGTCGGGACTGACGTTCGATTCCTTCGGCGGAACCAATGCTGGATACGGTGGATCCGGTCCGCAATTCACCATGGACAATGTCTCGCTGCACGCATCGCGCATGCTCGACATGAAGTTGCCGATCGCAGCGGCGTTTCTTGGCCTGGGAGCGGTGCTCATCGGAACCGGCGACGATCAAGCCACGCCGCAATGCTCATCCTGCGGCATTCCCAGTGTCGGCGCGCCCGAAATCGATGGCGGCAAGTTGCCGCTTGCGGTGTTGCTGCTTGTCCTGGGTGTCGCGGCGCTCGACCGCCGCCGGCGCGGCGCAGGGGATGCCGGTTCGGCCAATGGTGCCATCGCTCAATAGCAGCGATCAGGACCGGCCAGACTTTCCCGCAGATCGGAGTAGGCCGGCAGTAATTATCCGATTTGCGAAAAACGGTGCGTGGCGAATTGTTGCCAAGTTACCGACATTGCTGATTTTTTATCTATCCGAACTTGATAGAAGAAGAGCGATAGTCCAAACGATTATAAAGCCTCTCAAGCGGTAAATATAACGTTATCCCCGGTCGTTGATGAAACCAAGCACAGACTTGGAGTCGTTTGGATTTTTTTGTCTATATTTCAATGGTCAATTGGGACCGGGGGTAACGACCTATGAAAATAACTCAATTAATTCATCGCTCCGTCAAACCTGTCATTGCCGCCATGGCAGCAATGGCCATCGGCACTACCGCCCACGCAGCGGAACCCGTGCAGGTGCCTGACTTCGACACCGTTTCGAGCGGTGGCTACTACGCCCAGATTCCCAACGGCTACAACGGCGTCGATTGGGACAACTTCTACGCCCTTGATGCAGTGAATTATGGAACGCAGGGCACCAATGGTTACACCAATGGCCTGGTGAGCGGCCGCAACGTCGCGTTCAACGCGTTCGGCAATCCCGCGGCCATTCATGCCGGCGGATCAAGCTTCACCCTGAAGGATGGCTACTTCACGGCGGCCTGGAACAATGGCCTGACGATCGATGTCGTCGGCAAGGTCAATGGTACCGATACCTACTACAAGAGCTTCGTGGTAGACACGCTCAGCCCGCTCCATGTCATCTTCGACTGGGCCGGGCTCAGCGACGCAGTGTTCACGTCGTCGGGCGGGGTCAGCGCCGGTTATTTTGGAAGCGGCAACCACTTCGCGCTCGATAACGTTTCGTTCGGCGCGCCCGAGATCAACGGGGGCACCCTGCCGCTTGCACTGATGCTCCTCGTTCTCGGCGCCGTTGCGCTGGAGCGGCGGCGCAGGGCAGCCGCTGCGTGATCGCCAGCGATAACTGACCGATAAACAACACTGTGCCTTGCGGGGTTGCGCCGGTCATCCACACGGCGCAACCCCGTTTCTTTTGGCCGCGCGCACTGTTGCGATGTTGCTGATTTGAAAGCCTGCGCAGCCGGTGGCAGGCTGCCGACGCCGCCGTCGATCCAGGCCCCGGACACTGCCGCCTGCCGCGCGCGGCTGTGGAATGACAGCCTTCCCGCTTGCCAGCGCCGTTAGGGGACATTAGGGCGATTTCTGATCGAGATACCCAACCCAGTTCCTCAAAGGGGCATAATAATGAGCGATACCGCCGACCGCGTTAAGAAGATCGTCGTCGAGCACCTGGGCGTCGAGGCCGAGAAGGTCACCGAAGATGCCAGCTTCATCGACGACCTGGGTGCCGACTCGCTCGACATCGTCGAGCTGGTCATGGCGTTCGAGGAAGAATTCGGCGTCGAAATCCCGGACGATGCGGCCGAGAAGATCGCCACCGTCTCGGACGCGATCAAGTACATCGACGAAAACAAGGGCTGATCGCCCGGCTTTCCGCCGATAATCCCCGTCGCCCTGCGCTTGTCGAAGGGCTGTCCCGCGCCGCGGTCGCCACAAGGTTGATCAGGCGCAGGACGGGGCTTCGACAGGCTCAGCCCGGACGGGTTGGGCCTGTTGGTCTTTCTGGGGCAATGCGCCCGTCGGGACCAGAAGCGATTGAATGCACGGGGCTTTACGTCTTGCCCTTTGATCGCTTCGGCTTACCTGAACCTCCAAAGTCGTTTCGGAGCACAATATGCGTCGTGTCGTCGTAACCGGTCTTGGCCTTGTCACTCCGCTCGGCGCGGATGTGGAGACCGTTTGGGCCAACCTGCTCGCGGGCAAGTCGGGCGCAGGGCCGATCACACGGTTCGATACGACGGGGCAGAAGTGCCTGATCGCCTGCGAAGTGAAGCCGGCCGATCACGAATATGGCTTCGATGCCGGCAAGCGCGTCGATCACAAGATCCAGCGCCAGGTCGATCCGTTCATCGTCTACGGCATCGACGCGGCGGGACAGGCGCTCGAAGACGCAGGCCTCGTCGACATGGACGATGACCTCAAGATGCGCACCGGCTGCTCGATCGGTTCGGGCATCGGCGGCCTGCCGGGCATCGAATCCGAATCGATCGTGCTGCACGAAAAGGGTCCGGGCCGCGTCAGCCCCCACTTCGTCCACGGCCGCCTGATCAACCTGATCTCGGGCCAGGTGTCGATCAAGTACGGCCTGATGGGCCCCAACCACGCGGTCGTCACCGCCTGCTCCACCGGCGCCCACTCGATCGGCGATGCCGCGCGCATGATCAAGGACGGCGATGCGGACGTGATGCTGGCGGGCGGTGCGGAAAGCACCATCAACCCGCTGGGCGTTGCCGGGTTTGCCCAGGCGCGCGCGCTCAACTGCAGCTTCAACGACCGCCCGACCGAAGCCAGCCGCCCCTATGACAAGGACCGTGATGGCTTCGTCATGGGCGAAGGCGCGGGCGTCGTCGTGCTCGAGGAATATGAGCACGCCAAGGCGCGCGGCGCGAAGATCTACGCCGAAGTCGTCGGCTATGGCCTGTCGGGCGATGCCTACCACGTCACCGCGCCGCACCCGGAAGGCAAGGGCGCCGAACTCGCGATGCGCATGGCGCTGCGCAAGGCCGGCCTGAATGCGGGCGACATCGATTACGTCAACGCCCATGGCACCTCGACCATGGCCGACACGATCGAGCTCGCCGCGGTCAAGCGCGTGCTCGGCGATGACCTGTCGGGCGCTTCGATGAGCAGCACCAAGTCGGCCATCGGCCACCTGCTCGGCGGTGCCGGCGCGGTCGAAACGATCTTCTGCATCCTCGCCATCCGCGATCAGATCGTGCCGCCCACGCTCAACCTGCACAATCCGGACGAAGGCACCGAAGGCGTCGATCTGGTGCCGCTGGTCGCCAAGAAGCGCACTGTGCGCGCCGCGCTGAACAACTCGTTCGGCTTCGGCGGCACCAACGCCAGCGTCATCGTCAAGGCGATCTGAGCGGCCGCTTGGCCCGCCGCACGAACAGGAGAGCGCGCGTGAAGAAGCGTCCCGGCAAGCTCGCGATCATCGCTCTTGCCGTGGCGCTCGTCGGCGCGGGCTGGCTCGTGCACTTCTTCTATGGCTGGTACGGCCCTGGGCCGCTGGGCAAGGAAACCGCGTTCGTGGTTCCCGCCGGCGCCTCGCTCGGCAGCGTCGCGCCTCAGCTTGAGCGCGAAGGCGTGGTCGCCTCGGCCGCCACGTTCCGCGCCCGAGCGCGCCTGCTGGGCGGCAAGGAGCCGATCAAGGCGGGCGAATTCACCATCCCCGCCGGCGCCAGCGGATCGCTGGTGCTGCGCATCCTGCAGGGCCAGGAAGGCGTCACACAGCGCCTCGTCACCGTGCCCGAAGGCATGCCTTCGATCATGGTGCGCGAACGCCTGCTCGCCCAGCCGCTGCTGACGGGGCCGGTGGGCGATATCGCCGAAGGGTCGATCCTGCCCGACAGCTACGATTTCCAGCGCGGCGAACCCCGCGCCGCCGTTCTCGCGCGGATGCAGAAGGCGATGGACCGCACCTTGACCGAACTCTGGGCGGGCAGGGCGAAGGACACCGTTGCCAAGACCCCGCGCGAAGCGCTGATCCTCGCCTCGATCGTCGAGAAGGAGACCGGCAAGCCATCGGAGCGCAAGATGGTCGCCGGGCTCTATTCCAACCGCCTGCGCACCGGCATGCTGCTGCAGGCCGATCCCACGATCATCTACCCGATCACCAAGGGCAAGCCGCTGGGCCGCCGCATCCGCCAGTCGGAGATCCAGGCGGTCAACGGCTACAACACCTACACGATGACCGGCCTGCCCGAAGGCCCGATCACCAATCCCGGCCGCGATTCGATCGAAGCGGTGCTGCATCCGGCGCAGACCAAGGCGCTCTACATGGTGGCCGACGGCACCGGCGGCCACGTCTTTGCCGACACGTTGCAGCAGCACAACGCCAACGTCGCCAAGTGGTTCGCCATCCGCCGCGCGCGCGGCGAACTCTGACCGACCCGGATCGCAAGGTCCTCGCGGCACCGATCGCGCCGTGCGGCGTTTGGGGGGCAACCGTCTTCCCCGATTTCCCCCGCAGAGGTCCGCCATGATCGAAAAGCCCATCCCCGACGTCGTCCTCAAGACCCGCGTGCGCGACGAAAGCATCGGCGGCGACAACCCGTTCCGCTGGCAGGATCTGAACGTGCGCGATGCCTTTGCCGGCAAGAAGGTCGTGCTGTTCTCGCTGCCGGGCGCGTTCACGCCTACCTGCAGCAACGAACAATGCCCCGCGTTCGAACGGCTCTACGACGATCTGCGCGCCGCCGGGGCGGATGAAGTCTACTGCATCGCGGTCAACGATGCGTTCGTCATGTACCAGTGGGGCAAGCACCTCGGCCTCGAACGGGTCAAGCTCCTGCCCGATGGTTCGGGCCACTTCACCCGCCGCATGGGCATGCTGATCGACAAGGACCATCTGGGCTTCGGCTTGCGCTCGTGGCGCTATGCCGCGATCATCGATGACAACCGCGTCACCGCCTGGTTTGAAGAGCCCGGCATCAACGACGACGGGACCGACGACGATCCCTATGGCGAAACCAGTCCCGAAAAGGTCCTCGAAGCCCTCCGCGCCGGTTGAGGCGAGGGCGGGGCGGTGACCGAGCAGAGCGCCGCGCGCGCCCCGCTGATCGTCACCGCCACGCTGCCGGCCACGCTGCAGGGCTGGGCCGAAGGCCTGCGCCGCGCACACTTCCCGCCAGAGCGCAACCACCTTGCCGCCCACGTCACGCTGTTCCACGCGCTGCCGGCGATGGTCGAGCAGGAGGCGCGCGAACTCCTCTCCCGCCTCTGCGCCGAAACGCCGCCACCGCCCGCCCGGCTCGAAAAGATCATGAACCTGGGCGGCGGCACCGCCTTCGCCATCGCCAGCCCCGCGATGATCGACGTGCGCCACGCGGTCGCCGATCGCTTCCACGGCCTGTTGACGGGGCAGGACAGCCACGCCCCGCGCCTCCACGTCACCGTGCAGAACAAGGTCACCGCCGCCGAGGCGCGCACGCTGCAGGCTGCGCTCGCCGCGCAATTCCACCCGCGCGACTTCGCCTTCGCCGGGCTCGAACTGCACCGCTACCTCGGCGGCCCGTGGGAGAAACTCGGCGCCTGGACCTTCCGCGGCCGGCGCTGATCGGGCGCGCCTGCCATTGCGTTGGCATTGGTCTGGCAAAGCCGCATTTACCCGGTTGACCAGCCCCGCCGCGCCCCCTATGTGCGCCGCCTACCCCGCGCAAGATCCACCGTGACACGCGCACTTCGGGGCGGAGTAGCTCAGTCGGTTAGAGCAGCGGAATCATAATCCGCGTGTCGGGGGTTCGAGTCCCTCCTCCGCTACCA
>NZ_JABBGM010000010.1 GCF_012927405.1 Novosphingobium olei
ACTTTGCCCGCCGGCTCAAGACACTCAGCGGGCTCACGCCCTACGAATACATCGCAAAAATCTGGACCTCAGAGCCAGAACGCTTCATCGTCAATCCGATCCACCAAATGCCGGGACTGAACACCTAGGAACCAGCGGCGCAGACGCGAGTCTAATTAATATTCCCTGACTGGCGCTGGGCACGTCCCTCTCTGTAACCGAGGGGCGGGCCTTTTCTCTGTCCATACGGCTGTCTCAAAGCAATTCCGTTCAAGGGGACGCTGGCTCATTGATTTACTTTAAATGAATATTTTTAAGCGTCTGCGGCGAGCACCAGTCCGATGGCTGTCTTAGAACCAAGTTATTTGCAATTTGCGCTGCGGCACGAGCCGACAGCGCCGCGCCTCTTCTGCACAGCGATCAAGGCTGCTGGGCTGGAACTAATATAGCACGAGACAGCCTGGAAGGAGGCCTTTGTTCATGCTCGCCGCTAAAGGCTCGACTAGAACGAGACAGGCCTCGGTTAGGATTTCACTACAATCATCGTAGTTTATCTGGACCGACCGGATGCGTCCCCGCCCTTTGCGGCACACCGACGATGAGCAATAGGATCGCGCCCGCAAGAACCGCAGTTGCCAAGGGGCGGCTGAGATCGAGACCACCCTTGGCCAGCGGCTTGTCGAGGAAGTCGCCAACAGTCGCACCCAAGGGGCGGGTAAGGATGAATGCTGCCCAGAACAGCATGACGCGGGAGACTTTGGTCAGCCAGTAAAGTGCAGCGAGAACAGCGAGGGCTGCGCCAAAGAGCAATGCTGCGCCGGAGTAGCCAAGCGAGCCGTCAGCTACCCAATCGCCCAGCGCCGTTCCCAAGGTCTGCGAAAATGTAATCGTGATCCAGTAGAACGTCTCTGCCTGGGCGGTATCGATGCGGTTCACATCCACGGTGCCGAGCGCGCGATACCAACTGAACAGCGAAATCAGTACCAAGCTGAAGAGGAGCAGTGAGCCGCCGGGGTAGCCCAGACCGATAGAACGTGTGGCAAAGTCAGCGAGCGTGGTTCCGGCGGTCGTCGAGGCGATAATGGTTGCCCAGTACAACCAGGGATTGAAGCGTCGGGCGCGAATTTGCAGCCAAACAAGTCCCAGGAGCAGAAGGCCAAATATGGCCGTGCCGACAAGATACCCGTTCACGCCACTGGCTCCGGCGTCCGGAGTGGTTTCACCTAGCCAGCTCATGCTGACCGCATCGCCGCCCGTTTCGCCCAGCGTCGTCGCCAGAATCTTGATCACCCAAAACATGAGCGTCACGGCCGGAACCTTGCTCACGGCATCATCTACCCGAACCCTCATCTAAAATGCTCCTGATTCAGCGAGGTAACAGGGGGATGACAGGTCGAACGAAAGGCAGCAATCGGCTTTTGCTGCTTCACGATGATCTAGGGCAGTCAGAGCCTTGCCGACTACAATGAACCGGCAAGGCTCTGATAATCAGCACTTCTTGAAGCGGCCCTTCGCGTCGCGGCACTGCTTGGCCTTTGCTGGGGCGGCTGCCTTGGCAGCGGCTGGCGGGCACTTAGTGAACTTGCCCTTAGCGTCCTTGCAAGGCGCGGCCTCAGCAGTCATCGGGATTGCGGCGGCGGAAATCGCGAACAGTGCGACGGTCAGCAGCTTCTTCATCGGTCCATCCTCTCAGGCAGAATTGCCGCAGTGAGGATGCGCCTGGCTGAACGATGGGACGGTGAAAGGCGGATTAATTCGGGGAAAGGTTGACGGTCGCCAATGCCGCCAGCCCTGACGCAAAGCGCCGGCCCTTTCAGACCGGCGCCCGGCGCGCGTACGAAACACGTTCTCAGTGAGCCGATGGTCTCATGAACGGGGGTGAGTCGGCAAGGGGGTGTGGCTGTTTCAGCATCCCTGTGGTATTATGATACCGTCATGAAGAACCTACGTCTTCGCATCGTTTTGGCAATTGCGCGTGTACTTCGCGTCCCGATTGCCGTCCATCAGACATTCTTCATGAAAGGGATAATCTTGAAGATGTCCTGATCATCGCATTTTCCAATAATGCGACCAGATTTGAAATCGGGCATACCGAGGATAATTAGGTCGCGATCTGATCGAATTGCCGCCTTCAGCGTGGCGGCAAGATCGCTGATGCCCAATTCGCTTTCAAATGCGTAGAATGACGTTGGCTCATACCACCAGTTGCCCGCTACAGATTTTCTGACCGCAGCAATCAGTTTTTCGTAGGTGACGTTGTAGCCAGCATCCTCATGGATGCGAAAACTCATCCAATACGCCTTCATGTCTCAATCTCCGACTCACTTCACTGGGGAGACGGATCATCGTTCACGAAGCGTTCTTGAGTCGAGTCCGATTACCGGCGTCTATCCACAGACGCTGGAGATGGCCAGCGCACTCTCATTCATGGCGTGTTTGCAATCAATACAATCGCGGTATTTCTGCCCTGCTGCCCCCGCCAACCTCCATGAGGAACCGACCTGCCCACCACTCGCTGTCCTATGGGCACTCAGCGCGAAGGATCTGCCATGCAACGCCTTACTCTACCGGTCGCCATCGCTCTCGCCGTCTCAGCCTGCAACAGCAATGGTGGCGGCGGAACACAGCAGGAAGTACCGGAGAACCAGGGCATGGGCGGAGTTGGTGATGGTGCCCCGGGAGGTAGTCAGTCACCGACAGATGCCGCGAGCAGCCCAACGACGAGTGCCACTGGCGCCGGAGCTACAACGCCAGCTACGGCTCCCTCCTGACGGACGCCCCCCGCGTCGCTACTTCCGCCACTGGCTGCGCTTGACGAGAAGCCGGCAGAACCATTCCGAAATCGCGAACGCGACGACGTAGCCGACAAGCGCGATTCCGAGGACGATTAGGGTGGTCATTCACGCAGAATAGGCCGCACAACTTTCGATTGTCATTATAATTGATATAGTTAGCGCGAATTATCAGGCGCACTGCGCACTAACTCGCCGCGGCTGCCCGCGCGCGCCGGTCGTTCTTGCCGACGCGCATCGCATACACCGCGCCTGCCCCGTGTCACCCCCATCATGTACCCTGTCGCCCTGGTGATGAGGGTCTCTGTTGTCCGAGCAAAAATCCCCGCTCGACGGGAGCGCGCAGCCGACGCTACTCTCGGAGAATACACGCCCCAACAGAGGTGGATATGAGCGAAGAACACTCACGCTGGATCGTCGTGTCATTGGTCTTGCTCGTCGCGATCCCTTTGCAGGTGGTTATTATCAAGGCGCGTTGGGATTACGTGAATGGCTTCGATTGGCTGATGCTTGTCCTCCTAATCGTTTTAGGATGGGCGCATATCGAGGCCCCGACGCCGGATCCATAGCTCGTCAAGCCGCGAGCCAGTCCAATTCTGCGTCGTCCAGCGCCTCGAACGCATCAGGATCCGCGCTTAGATCGACCAAGCGCTTCCCAACCTCTCCAATGTCGCCGTCTCGCGCCGGTCCCCAATGGGCTGCAACGGTTCCTGACGAGCGGCAAGACACGGATCCAGCGGCTCGACACTGACCTGTACAGGCGCACGCTGGCGCGATCGTCAGTCGATGGCTTGGAGGTGGAGGCTTCCAGGGGCTAGCGAGGTGGTGGAGATAACAGCGCTCGTGGCTTCGAAAGTGCAATGGACTTGCCTAAGACTTTGCGTCGGCTTAGGCAGCAACATGCTCTCCCCCTCCAACCCAAGCATGAATAGATTCCGCATGGCCGGCCGAGTGAGCGCGCACCATTCTGCCGGGCAAAGTACACACACTGTCTGTTAGGGAATGTCGTTCAAGCCTTTTTCTCTCGGAGGGGTTGACTACCCTCTCGCACATCTGAGTGCGTTCGATGTGACCGTGCCTGCGAAGGATCCATTGGCCTTTCCAGCTAAGCTGCGCGTAACATTCAGCCACCACGTTTTCAGCGTCAAATGGGATGATCAGCATCACGACGCGGACCACGAGTACGTCGCGAACGGCGAACGGCGGGCGTTTTGCCCTGTCCGGTACGGTTGTTCGATCGATCTTCCGCAGATCGTTCAATATCACGTCGCTGGGAAGGCCTACAAAAGTAGGGACGGCAACGGCCTGTGGCGAGATATGTTTTACGCAGTGGCAGACGGGATTCACTATCCCGTCTTCTTCACTCTGAGCAAGGCACGAAGCATCCCAGGAGTGGATGGCTTGATGCACGTTATAAGCGCTTATCAAAAGCCTGACTTGCCTGCCAAGCACAAGCTCCAGTCGGTAAAATTCGCCCGCCTAGTGCACCAGAGTTGCCCACCAAAATCAAAATAGCCTCCCCGAGGTGGGGAGGCTATGAGTGCGAGACGGCCCTTACGTCCACATTTCGCGGAACCCTTGCGGGCGGTGCACCCCGAATCTCGCTTCGGATGCAGGGAGGTAACTACCGAGCAAGGGTTACGGTTTCAACAAAATATTGAATCGGTCTGCACGGATCGCTTTTGACCGTGCCTATTACGCGTCCATCAAGATCGGACCAACATCGCGTCCACCATAGCAGGCATCAGTGTCTCAATCGGCACCGGCACGCTTGCAGACACGTAATCCGGGTTCTTAGCGCGACGCTGTCCATACTCTCTGATCCATTGCCGCCCACGCTGCCTCCAAGCACGCTGTAAAGGCACCACAGGCAAGAGATAGCACTTGCGGGAGGGTGCAAACGCATAGGCGATGAAATCGCACGCCAGCGGCTTCTGGACCCAACCCGGTGAACGCCTTCCCTCGTCGCTCCACTGCTCAAGCAGAATGTCGGGCCAGTCATTGGTGCGGACTTTCTCGTCCACAGTGTAGGTACGGCCACAGGCAAGGGTCAGGACGCGATCAATTCCGCCTCGCTGGGCCCAACCGTCATCGCGCACGCTGACCGCACTTACGAGACTTGGGAAGGCCCTGCGGTATATGTCCAGCCACCACGGGGCGTCGGCGTAGGCATTCGACAAGGCGAGGCTTGTGGCGAAGTCGTGGACCTTCTCCGGCACAGGAAAACGCCCCGGCGGTGGGACCGGGGCGCTTTCGAGTTGCAGGGGTAGCTGTTGGCCCATTTAGGCGTGATGTCCGCGATAGGGGAGCGGTGGTTGCGTCTGATCCTCGCCATAGATCGGGGTTGGACCAAGTTCGACGCAGTCATCATCACTGAGGAGGCAACCAGACCCAGGGTAGGCGATACCGTGGCGATAGACGATTGCCTGTCCCGTATTAATTTCATCCTCGTCCATCTGGCCAGCCGGGTCGTCGTCCTCCAAGTCCGGATCGCCGTCTATCTCGTCCAGGCGGTCAATCAGTCGCTCGGTGAGGCTTTCAAGTTCATGCCGAGAAAGCATTGGGATTGCCTGCGCCAGCATGGCGAGGGGAAGGCCCGAAGGCCCTCCCAAGGCGTAGATGCGGGTGGCCATGGTCAGGCCTCCCCCACCAGATGCTTTGCTTGTTCCAGAAGCTTTCGCGTACGTTCAAACGAAGGTTGCCCGCCGTCCCGATAGAGGGCGACGAACTTGCGGGTAAAGTCGCGCGGCGTTGCCGGACACCAGTCGTCCAGTTTCCAAACCGCTTCGATGTAATCGTCTTCCGTTGTCTGGCCGTCATTGTGCGCATTGTATGCCGCCAGATACTCGCTCACCGCATCCGAGCCGGAGTAAGACTCGGTTGTAATCTCGTCGATGGCGCGGGGATCTTGTGCCGCCTGCTGCATGGCGCGAATGCTTTTGATCGCGGAAACGATCAGGCTCAGGTGCCAATCGGTGTCTGGCGAGTCCAGAGCGGCGAGATCCGACCGGAAAACGGCCGCGAGCTGGTCGCCGGCGTCAGCCATGTGCGTCAGTGCCAACCACAGTTTGGCCTCGACGCCTGCAAGCGTAGTGGCCGGGACATCGTGGATCGTGTGCTCGGCGGCATCCATCGTGGTGGTTAGTTCGATTTCGAGGCTGTCGGGCAACTGGTGGCCATGCTCAGCAAATGCCTGACGTAGACGACGATCAGTTACGCCGACGACGTTCCAAGCATCGACGATTGCCCTGTCTGGATTGTGGGGGCGGGTGCGGATTACCGGTTCTGGCCGGAGGAGGTCGCGCAGCGCCTTCTTCTGCGTCGAAGTAAGCGCAGCGAGCATGGCGTGTGCCCGCCTCTGGTCCTCTTCGCTGCGACCTGCGACGATGCAGCCGATGATCAATTCGCCATCGGGGTTCATAGTGTAGCCTCCGCCCAATTCTTCAAAGCGAGCGAGCCATTCCCGTGGATTGAAGGCATGCGCCACCGGCGCAATCATGCTATGCGCGTTCATAGTCGTTTCCTTGCTGTTTCAAGGTTGTCGATCAGACCGGGCGGGAGGATTAGGCCCCTCTCGTTCGGTCGTACCCCCACTCTGGGGTGGTTCAATTTGTTTCACTTACGGGCGGTTGCGTCAAGCCACTTTGTGGATTAAATTGCACCAGATGAATGGGACCCAATGCAAAATGGCGAGGGCGGGGCTAGGATGGTCTGCGCACGATCTCGCCGGCCATGCGGCAGTCGGATACATGACTGTCACGCGCTTCGAGGGTGGCAGGGGTGTTTCGCCGGAAAGCTTGGCGAAGATTGAAACCGCTTTCGCGAATGCTGGAGTAAAGGTTGTCGACAAGGGGCAGTGGATCGGCGCGGTTTACGTGCCAAAGAGCTGAACCTTCGCCGCCTGACTTGACCTGCAGCTTCTCGGGCTCAGTATGCGCCATCCTCTTGCGAGGTGACGTACGATGCCAAATGTTCTTTCACAGGGATTCTTTCAGGCTCTGCCAGCACTACTAACGGTGGCTTTCGCGTTTGCCGCGTTCAGAGTCGGGCGGGACTTGGGCAAGAACAACGGGCTGCGCGGCGGTCTCTTATCCCTTATGGGATTATGCTTTGTGATTGCCTTGCTCGCTGCCGGTTCTGTCGGTCAACCAACATGTGAAGACGCCGGAGATGATCCCATAAGAGGCTCGTGTGAGCAGTATGCAGATGACGGCTTCCGGGCGACGAACGAGCAAAGAGAGGCGCGGTTTGTCTATGTCTTCCTGTTCCTATCGGTTCCAGGTCTCATCGGGTTGCGGCGTGGCGATAGTGAACGGTCTGCATAGCGGTGCTACGCGCTTGGGCAGCGACTGTTTATAGCGACAACTTGCCCTCTAGCCCTCCCACGCATCGAGAGCTACGCTGTATGCCTCCTGCTCCTTGGCAACATCGACCTTCAACCGCTTCAGGGTTCGGTCGCGTTCAATCCGCAGACTGTCACGCTTATCGGCCAATTCAGCCATCTGGCGCTCGATCTCGCGGAAAGCGATATCGTAGCTATGCGAAGCGTCATTTAGCCTCTGCCGGGCATTCTCTAGTTTTACCCGGCTCGGCTTTGGTTGGCGTGCCCTCGGCTTAGGGGTATGCGGTTTCGGTATCGCGGAGTTTGGCAGCTCACGCTTTAGCGGCTTGCCCGCTGCGGACAGGTGCTGCGCGGTTGTTCCCCTTGGCACACGGACAACTTCGCCGGGACGCGCAAGAGCCGCCGCCGTCAGCTTTGGATCATGGACCTCTTCAGTCACTTCCCGCTCAAAGAGATCCTTGTCGGTCCCCCATGCAGCCAGCGCAGCCTTACGGCTTGGCGCGGCGACGTAGACGTCTTCAAATCCGGCCGACGTGCGGAATACTTTGAGTGGGCGCTTTGCCATACCCATTCAACGCCCGCCACCCGCTTAGGGTTCAAGATGCCGCGAACAGTACGCTGCGAGAGCCCCGTTTCCTCTGCAATGTTCGCAGCGGTGCAAGTTCTCAACGGGGCCCCGCCCAACGATCCTGCGTTTTCTCCACCAGCAATTCACCTGTCCAAGTCGTGCAAAGTCCAAAGGCATCCTCGGGCTCACCGTGCTGCCATGTTTCCCATGATGCGCGCGGCAATAGGACCGGCATCCGGTCGTGTACGTTGGCCATTTGCTCGCAGCCATTGACCATCACCATGGCGTAGGCGTTCCCCCACTCGGCGGTTGGTCTCCAGACGCCTGCGACGGCGAATGTCTCCTCGCCCGGCATGGCGTACCACGTGCGGGTCATCTTGCCCTTCTCTCCCTCGGCTTCGGCCCAGGCGGTGACCGGGATCAGACAGCGTCTCCGGTTGAAACTGTCCTTCCAGAAGCCAGTATGAAGCTTGTCTTCGCGGGCGTTGGTTACTGCCTTCGGTTTGAGCTTTTGACCCTGCTTGCCAGTTAGCGACAGCGGGAAGCCCCAGGTCATCTGCCTTAGCTGGCCCTCTGCCATGACGAGGCCCGGATAGCCGGGATAGATCTCACTGGCGACGTTCGCACCCTCTTGCAGGATAGCGCCGAATAGCTGGGCCACGGCCTGCGCGTTGGTGGTCATGCGGTAGAGATTACACATGCACTAAAGGTCGAGCGCTCTGCCTTGAGAGTCAACGCCCCGGCTCAGCCTGCGAAGGTAGGGCGGTAACCTGCTTCGAGCCGCACATCGAGCAGCGCATTCGATCCGCCAAATTGCCGATGCGCCGCGATGCGCGCTTGGCGTGCAGCCGATCGGCCAGCTCGCGCGCATCTAGCACGGCGACATGATCGCAGCCCTCACAGACCACTCTCAAGCTGAACCCGTACCGGGCCAGATCATCGACGGTTTCGAGACGCTTGAAGGACATCCTTGTACCGTGAACGAAGAGGGAACGATTCGGCAAGGCTGGGTCCTGTCTATCCCCAGAAAGGGGTATACCCTCGCAGGGCGCTATCGCTTCAAGATCAGTGTCAGGCGGTGAGCAGATGCCTGCCGCTTAGGGGTTGTCGGCGTCCTGAGAAGCGTTGGCAGCCCCGCCCCAAACCTGCAGATTCCTTGACTTTTCCCGCTTAGTGTGTTACCGGAGCAATACACAACGTCGGGAGACAGTCGTGCACAATAAGCTTCAAGACGGCGCTGTCGTTTTCAGGGCTAATGCTGTCCTGATCGCCGCGCTCGCTGACCGCGCCCGCGCCTCTGGCTGCACCGTGTCAGAGTACCTTCGCGCCATGGTTCGCGAGAAGGTCGGCCTTCAGTGACGGGCAATCCGTTTGCCCTGCTCAACGCAGCAGCCCGTGGCAGTTTGGCTGCCCAGCGTGCCCTAGCGCAAATGGCAATTCAGAAGATCGTGGCCGAGCCGCTTGCAGACCCCGAGGCGGTTGTCCGCGAAGGTCTTGTGTTCGCTCGCCTTGCGGCGGCTCAGGGCGATGTGGCCGACGAAGGCCGCGTTATTTCCCTGCTCGCCTTCCACGCCGAACTGCTGACAGGCGAGGAAAGAGCGGTCGTGCTTGGCGAGGGCATGGCCCGCTATTCGCGCCTTGCTGACAGAGGCGATGAACTGCCGGGCTCTCAATTCGAGGACATGGTTGCCGCGACTGAACCGGCCATCGTGTCAGCTGCGGTGCAATTCCAGGAACTGCTCAAAGAGGGTGAGGCGGTAGCATGATTTTCGGTGGTCTCGGCGCTCGTCGCCTCTTGGATGACGCAATCCTCCAGCAGCTTCCCGGCCCGATCGTCGGCTATGGCGGCGGCACGTTCAACATGGACGGGTCCGTTGCCACGCCTGACACGCGCGATCTTTCAGAGGGGCAGCAGTCTGCAGAGCTTCCTGCGACTGAAACGCCTCCCAAGGGCATGTTTGGCCGCCCCTTGCCGATGTCATCGACTCAGGCGACGCGGCCAATCGATCAGGCTCGGAAGCCAACGTTCGATTACGAGGCAACACAAGCCGCGCTGATGCCCCCGCGTAAGGGCAGCAAACTGGTTCAAACGCTGGCGGATATTGCTGGTGTGCTCGGCCCTGCCCTGATGGCTGCAAGTGGCGATGGCGCGGGAGCCAGTGCGGGAATTGCCGCACTCAATGCCCGGCGGCAAGAGGCATCGCGTCGGCAATGGGACACCAATCGGATGCTTGCCGAATGGAAGCACCAGGACTGGGCTCGCCAGAATGCTGCCGACCTTGATGCGTCTCAGCCGTTCACCCTTGGCCGATCTCGCTACCAGTATGATCCGAATAGCGGTGAGACGAGCATGCTTCAGCATGAGCCTGCCGACTTCGAGGATTATGCAGCGGCTATGGGATACGAGCCGGGCTCTCCGCAGTACGTGCAGGCGGCTCAGGACTATATTCTTCGCGGGAATGGCCCCACTGCCGTTGGCCTCGATATGTCGTTGGACAATCACCGCACCAACAACCGCGCGACGCTGGAGAACCTGCGCCAGCAAAATCGACTGAGATATCAGCAGCAGGGCATCGCTGGCCGTGTCCAGGTCAAGAGCGCGCCCACCTATCGAGATACGCATCCGCTGCCGCAACGGGGCGGTGGGCGTTCTGCGGCCTCGGCCCCGACTGCGACCGGGCCAAACGGCCAAAAGGTAATGTGGAATGGTAGCGCATGGGTGCCCGCAACGTGAGCAACCCGCCTGCCCCGCCTCCGGGGTTCACCCTCGACGGTCCACCCCGCCAACGGAACCCTGTTCCTCCCCCGCCTCCGGGTTTTGCAGTGGACTCGCCGCATCCCGTTCAGGCACCCCTCGGTGCCACGGCAGAGCCTCTGCGCGATCGGCTGACCGGGCAAGCAATCGATGGCGACACGTTCGCTCTCGCGTCTGGCCGGCATCTCCGACTGTATGGGGCCGACGCACCAGAGCTGAAGCAACAAGGCTGGAACCGACAGGGGCAACCCTTGCCGATCGGGCAGGACGCGCTAGCCCGTGCAAGCCGTCTGCTCGCCCAGACCACCTCGATTGGCAACGCGCAGGGCGTCTCCTTCGGTCGCCCGGTGGCTTCCGTCGCCGCTGGTGGAGAGGATGTGGGGCAGTCTCTCATTCGCTCTGGCGATGCCTTGGCCGCGCCGCAGTTCATGAGCGCCGATCCTGAACGCCGCTTCGACTACATGCAGGCCGAACGCCTCGCGCGTCAGAACCGTTTGGGCATGCATGGGGTCTTTTCGCAGACGCCTGCGGACTTCCGGCACAATCCGATGCCGTCACCTGATCGTGAAACCATTGCGCGCTTTTGGGATACGCCAACACCTTGGGCTGGCCTCCGACCCGATGCCGAAACGAAGACGCTTGATCTGGTGTATTCCGACGTACCGCTTGAGCAGGTCGCGGACTACGTGAAGCAAAGCGGCGGCATTCTCGATCTGGAGAGCGCAAAGACTGCCCGAGCGTACTTCAAGAAGACGGGTCAGCGTCCGGGCCTCGCTTACGGTGAAGCGCCAAAGATCCTGACAGGCAATGGCGATGGTGCCGTGGGCGCGACGGCACGCGGCTTCGGCAACGGCGTGCTGCCGAACCTTCTGGAGGAAACCGGCGCGATTGCCGATGCGCTCGGTGCTACGCCGGGGCGTGAGAGCGTCTGGAACAGTGACCGCCGCCTTGCAGACATCTGGGCAAACAACGAGGCGCAGAATGAGGCAATCACCGGCTTTGACCGCCAAGAGCATCCCTACGCCACCACAGGGGGCGAAATTGCGGGTGGGCTGGCACTGCCTCTCGGCAAGGTTAACTCTGCTGCCGACCTCGCAAAGTGGGGCGCTGTCTACGGCGGTCTTTCCGGCTTTGGTCGTGAAGGCACTCTTGCCCAACGGCTGACCTCTGGTGTTGTCGGTGCGGGCGAAGGTCTCGCCGCTACGGTGCTGGGCGGGAAGGCTCTGGAAGCTGCTGCGCCCTATATCGCGAAGGGTTGGACCTGGGCGCGGGGCAAGTCAGGTCCTGAGCTTTTTCCGCCTGCGGGTGAGGCGACGGCCCCGATTACTGGCGATGATCTGAAACGGGTGGCAAGTGAGGCTACCCCGTCTGATCAAGTGGCACCTGCTCAGGCTATGGCAACTGAGCCGGGTGCGTCATTGTCGCAGGAGGTGCGTCAGCCGGATTACCTGTTCGCCCCTCGTGCTTCCCGCATGGACGCACCGCTATCTGAAGCGCAGCTGCGCGCCGCCGATATTCAGCCGCGCGATGTCGTGCCGATCCCTTCCAACGAAGTCGGCTCGGTCGAAGAGGCGGCGGCAATGGACAAGGGCCGCTATGCGCCTGCCACGGCTCCGAACGAGCGCGGCGAGCTGACCAAGCAGACGCTGCGCGCATGGAACGGTGCCGAAGTGCCCAAGGCTGGGCCGGTCGATCTGGTGGGCTGGCTGCGCCTCAACGGCGGCCTGCGCGATCAGGGGGGTGAACTGACGCACATGGACCTGACCAACAAGGCGCGATCCGGGATGGATTTCGTGGGGCAGGAAAGCCGCTTCGGCCCGCTGGTGAACAACGAGAGCGGCATGAATTTCGACGATGCCGCACTGCGCGCGTGGGAGGCGGGGTACTTTCCCGACCATGCAGAGCGGCCCGACGTAAACACGTTCCTCGATGCGATGCGCGGCACACAGGAAGGCTGGAACCGTCACTTTCTGCCGGAAGATTTTGCCGAGATTGACCGCTTCAATGCAGCCCGCACGGAGCGGCAGGACCTTGCTCGTCAGCGGTCTGAGGACGGGCAGGTGTGGCGCGACAAGTCAGTCCCGGCTGAAGAGCCACAACCATTTGCCCCTCCTGAGGCTTACGAGGAATGGCCTGCTGGTGGCCCTGACTTCGCGGGCAATATCAACCTCGACAAGCTGGAGAGCCCGCAGGACATTCGTCGCGCGCTTTCCCAGGTCGATAGCCGCGTGGGCGGGTTAGATGCTGCAACCCGTGGCCGGGTGACGCAGGCCGAAACCGAACGCCTAGCCGGTGAGTTGGGCATGACTCCTGAAGCGCTGCTGACACGCCGCAAGGGGCAGGCGCTCAATGCCGAAGAGGCGCTGGCCGCACGGCAGATACTCGCAAAGTCCGGCAACGAGCTGGTCAACGCTGCCAAACGGGTTCAGTCGATGGAGAACCCCGGCGACGATGTGCTTGCCGAGTTTCAGCGCAAGCTTTCTCGGCACGTGGCAATACAGGAACAGGTGTCGGGCATGACGGCGGAAGCCGGTCGCGCGCTCCAGCAGTTCAAAATGCTGGCCGAAAGCCGCAACGTGCGCGGCGATGTGCTCAAGGCGGTGGTCGATCGCTCTGGCGGCGGGAAGCGGCTCCAGGACGCCGCTGAAACGCTTCTGGATGCTGTCGAAGGCGACCCCGGCAAGTTCAACGTCGTGGCCGACAAGCTCAGCAAGCCGCGTTGGATCGATAAGGCGATTGAGCTTCGGTACTTCATGCTCCTGTCGGGCCCGCAGACCCACGTTGCCAACATCGTTTCGAACACCATGACCGCGCTCGGACAATTCCCGGAGCATGCGGCGGCAGCGGCGCTCGGTCTTGGTCGTCGAGCCATCACGGGCAAGGAAGCTGCGGCGGATCGCGTCTACGGCTCCGAGATCGGCTCGCGCGCGTTCGGCTTTCTCGAAGGCATCAAGGAAGGCGGGCAGCAATTCCTGCGCACGCTTCGGACGGGCGAAACGTCGGACTTCGCAGGAAAGATGGAGGCACCGACCCAAGCCGCAATTGGCGGCATGGGTGGCAAGGTAGTGCGTGCGCCGATGCGTGCCCTCTCGGCTGAAGACGAAGTGTTCAAGGCGATGGCACGCCATATGGAAATGGCGGGTCTCGCTGATAGGCAGGCGTCAAAGGAAGGACTGAAGGGCGAAGCGAAGGCGAAGCGAATTGCCGAGCTGCTCTCGAACCCGCCAGACGATATGCTTGAGAGGGCATTCGACTACGCCCGATACATCACGTTCCAACGCCCGCTGTCTGGCATCGCACAGACAATCTCAACGGCAACACAGCGCCATCCTTCGCTCAAGTTCGTGGTGCCGTTCGTCCGAACGCCGACCAACCTGATGAAGTTCGCTGCCGAGCGCTCCCCCCTCGCACCGCTTGTGAAAGAGTGGCGGGCGGATGTCTTGGCCGGTGGCGCTCGCCGGGATCTTGCCATTGCAAAGGCGATGGTCGGGACCGGCTTTGGCATGTGGATGGCCGACCTCGCCCGGCAAGGGATGGTTACCGGGTCGCCTCCAGATGACAAGAACAAGGAACGCCTGCTCCGCGCCGATGGCTGGCAGCCCTACTCGGTGAAGATGGGTGGCCGTTATGTCGCCTACAGTCGTCTTGATCCGTTCTCTTCTACAATCAGCATCGCTGCCGATCTGGCGACGAAGGCAGACGGAATGACGCCGCGCCAGCTTGAGGAATACTCGGGCCTGCTGGTGGCCTCGATCCTGAAGAGCATGGGCGACAAGACGTGGCTGTCGGGCCTGTCGGACTTCTTCCAGATGGCGAACGATCCACAGCGCATGGGAGCGAATTACCTGCGCAATCAGGTGGCGTCGTCCGTGGTGCCTGCTGGCGTCGCACAGGTGGCGCGCACGATCGATCCAGTTCGCCGCGATACCAACTCGCTGGGCGATGAAATTCGCGCTCGGTTGCCGATGGTGTCAAAGGGTCTGCCAGCGGAACGAACGATTTGGGGCGCGCCGATCACAACCGACCGGCTCGGCCCAGATGTGCTTTCGCCGGTTACGACCTCGAACCGTCTCAACGATCCGGTCAATGCGGCTCTCCTGCGTCTAGGCGCCACGGCAACCAACTTTCCGAAGGCACACAACGTCGATGGCAAGCGGGTCCACTATACGCCGCAGGAATACGAGCAGCTTGCGGCGAAGGCGGGACAGGATGCGCATCAGCGCCTGAGCGTGCTTGTCGGCAATGCTGCCTTCGGGGGGATGGCTCCCGAGGCTCAGCGCAAGGCGATCCAGAAGGCAATTGAAGCAGCGCGGAAAGGCGCACGCGGAGAAGCTGTGAAGTCCTTTCCGAAATTGCCTGCGACGGTTTTGCGTCAAGGCGCCGTCCCGCCGCCACCTCCGGGATTTAGGATGGACTAGGCCGCGATCCTTCTGTTCCTCTCGCTCCAATCCGTGTCATCTAATGCCTGTGCAACTCGAAATTCCAGAAGCTTTCACTTGCGCGTTAGAGCAGTGCCGCGCCTCAATATTTCCAACGTGGCGCCTGATTCCTGGATGACATTCCTTAAAACGCCCGGCCACGTGCGCTCATCCCATGGCTCTAATTCTGCTTCAGTTTCGAAGCAGTCCTGAAAAAAAGTTTCTGCATATGCCAGATTTATTTGCAAATGAGTGAGGGAGGCCAACTGCTTAAAGTCCAAAGATCGGCTTCGTTCCAAAGCTTTCTCGATTACCATTCTGCTGCCTCGAGTTTTCCAGCCAAATTCGTTGAGGCTTTTTCTGTACTCGTCCGACCAATTTTCATTTTCTTTTGGAGCACATATGATTGCATGGGAGGCATAACTTGACAGTGCCTCCAAGTCGTCAATAAGGATTTTGATCTCTTGTCGAAGCTCGGCATTCCGGTTGCGATCTGACAACCATACTGAGCCAGCCACGGTGCCTGCTGCGCCGATGAACGCACCTACTAGCGACATAGTTGGCTCGATCGGCATTCCTAATCTGATCAAGATGGCGACGGCAATTCCAACCCCTCCACCCGTAGCTCCCATCAGTGTGCAGAGAATCAGCTCGTCGCGATTTATCATACTCTCGCTCCCAGACAGCCAAACGAGTTTAGAGCGGCGGAACCGCTATCTATCCAAGGACGCGGCCACTTCTAGATAAACACCGTGCTTACTTGGTGCTTACCCAGCACATTCATGGAGGAAATATCCGGACACCTAGGGTGCCGCAAAAACCTGAGATGTCCGCCGTGGTGAGCCCTGCTGGATTCGAACCAGCGACCTACTGATTAAAAGTCAGTTGCTCTACCGACTGAGCTAAGGGCCCGCGCGTGTCTCGCGCCGTCAAGGCGCGCGGCGTCGTGCGGCACTAGGGGCGCGGGACTTGCGGGTCAAGCGGGCGGAGAGGTGTTTAAGGGCAAGACCGGTGGCGGGATCGCGCCAGTCGCGGGCAATGCGGGCGGCGGGCCGCACCACGAAGTCGCGCTCGCGAAAGGCGGGATGCGGGATGGTCAGCGCCTTGTCCGCCCACGCGCCGCCGCTCCACAGCACGATGTCGAGGTCGAGCGTGCGCGCGCTCCAGCGCTGTCCCCGGCGGATGCGGCCGAAATCCCGCTCGATCCGCTGCAGCAGCGCGAGCAGCGCGCGGGGGCCCAGCGTCGCTTCGACCACCGCCGCGCCATTGGCATATTGCCGGCGCGAAGGACCGAGCGGCGCGCTGGCGAGCACCGGCGATGCGGCCACCACCGCGATCCCTGCCTCGCCCAACGCCCCCAGCGCCGCGCGCAGCACGGCACGCGGGGCGCCGTGGCGCGCATGGCGCACGTTCGAGCCGAGCGCGATCAGGTAGCGCTGGCGCTCCAGCGTCAGATATCCTCGGCGAGCCGGCCGTAGAGCTGGGGGCGGCGGTCGCGGAAGAAGCCCATGCCGGCGCGGTGCTTGGCCGCTTCGGCAAGATCGATCGTCGCGACAAGCGTCCCGGTTTCCTCCGCGCCGTATTCGGCCAGGAAATCGCCCCACTGGTTGGCGATGAAGCTGTGACCGTAGAAGCGCTGGTCGTTCTCTTCGGTGCCGATGCGGTTGGCTGCGATCACCGGCATGCAGTTCGAAGCGGCATGGCCCAGCATCGCCCGGCGCCAGATTCGGCTGGTATCGAAGCTCGCGTCATAGGGTTCCGAGCCGATCGCGGTGGGATAGAACAGCAGCTCTGCCCCCATCAGCGCCATGGCGCGCGCGCATTCGGGATACCACTGGTCCCAGCATACGCCCACGCCGATGCGGGTGCCGAACACGTCCCACACCTTGAACCCGGTGTTGCCGGGGCGGAAATAGAACTTCTCCTCGTAGCCCGGCCCGTCGGGGATGTGGCTCTTGCGATAGACGCCCATGACCTCGCCATCCGGGCCGATCATCGCCAGCGTGTTGTAGTAATGGTGGCCGTCACGCTCGAAGAAGCTGGTCGGGATGGCAATGCCCAGCGCCTTGGCGAGCTTGCGCATTTCCTTGACCGAGGGATCCTCGTCGAGCGGATGGGCGAGCGCGAACAGCGCCTCGTCCTCATGCTTGCAGAAATACGGCCCGGCGAACAGCTCGGGCGGCAGCACCACTTGCGCCCCCTTCGCCGCGGCCTGTTCGACCAGCGCGGCGACGGCGGCAATGTTGGTCTGCTCGTCGGCATGGAGCGCGAGCTGGAGGGCGGCGATGGTGATGCTGGTCATGGGCCCGGACCTAATCGCCCGCCGCCGCTAATTCAATCGCGCCCATCAACCCGGCGAGCGGCACATCAGCTCCGCTTGCGGAACAGCAGCGTCATGCGGTCGCTTTCGCCGATGGCCTGCAGCCGCGCCCGGGTCGCATCGTCCTTTGCCCCATCGAGCGAGGGCGGCAGCGTCCACACGCCGTCGGGCCAGTTGGCGGGGTCCTTCGGATTGGCGTTGGCCTCGCTGCGGCCAACAAAGGCAAAGCCGTGCGCTTCCATCACCTTGATCACGTCGGCTTCGCGCAAGTAGCCCTTGCTGCCATCGACGTAGGCATCCGGTGCATCGGCCTTGGCGCGGTGCTGCTCGATCCCGATCATGCCGCCTGGCTTGAGCAGGTCGCGCATCGTCGCAAGCTCGCTGTCGGCGGTCTTCGACCGCAGCAGGTTGTGCATCGCGCGCATCAGCAGGATGCGGTCGAACGTGCCCTTTTCGCCCGCCGGCACCGCGCCCAGCGAGAAGGCGCTGAACCTTTCAGCGGGTTGCGCCGCCCATCCTGCCACCTGCGCCGGGAACTTCGCCACGGCCGCCTGCATGCCCGCCTGCCGCTCTGCACTGGCGCCGCTGGCATCGCCGAACAGCCCCACGAGCTTGCCCTTGGGCGCAAGATAGATGCCGAGCAGGCGCGAATACCAGCCGCCGCCGGGGGCATATTCGCCCACCTTCATCACCGGCCCCACGCGGAAGAAGGCGAGCGTCTTGTCGGGCTTGCGATAGACGTCGCGCGCGGCATCGTCCTTGCGCAGCGGATCGGCCACGGCCGCGGCCAGCGCGGGATCGATCGCCGCGCCGGCCTTCGGCGTGCCATCGGCCAGCGCAGGGGCGGAAAGGCTGCCGGCGGCAACGGCGACAAGCAGGGCAAGGCTCAAACGGCGCATCACGGGGATTCTCCTTGGGGACCGATGACAAGCACGGGATCGATGCCTATCTTCGGGCCAATTCAGGAGAATAAAGCGCATGAGCGAACAAGCAACGGCCGTCCTTGCAGGCGGCTGCTTCTGGTGCACCGAGGCGGTTTTCCGCGACGTGATCGGCGTCAGCAATGTCGAGAGCGGATATATCGGCGGCACCAAGGCCGATCCCACCTACAAGGAAGTCTGTTCGGGCAACACCGGCCATGCCGAGGCGATCCGCGTCACCTACGATCCGGACACGATCAGCTATGCCCAGCTGCTCGACATCTTCTTTGCCACGCACGATCCGACGCAGCTCAACCGCCAGGGCAACGACATTGGCACGCAGTACCGTTCGGCGATCTTCCCGCTGGACGACGAACAGCGCAGCGAGGCGCAGGCCGGGATCGAACGCGCGCAAGCCGAACGCGACGGCACGATCGTGACCACGATCGAAGGCCCCGCCACGTGGTACCCGGCCGAGGACTATCACCAGGAATACTGGGAAGGCGAAGGCCAGCGCAATCCCTACTGCCTGGCGGTGATCCCGCCCAAGCTGATGAAGCTGCGCAAGAGCTTCGCCAACAAGGTCAAGGCCTGATCACATGGGCCTGATCAAAAGGGCCTGAAGCATATCGCCGTGCGCGGGTGGCCGGCTCAGGCAGCCTTTACCCAGCGCGCGGCGAAGAACCCGTCGATCCCGCCTGCCGCTGCGAGCATACCGGGATCGGCGCGGAACCAGCCCTCGGCGGTCGGCGCCAGGCCCTGCGGCAGTTCGTCGGCGCGGATCGGCGCGGGGCGCAGCGCCCTGACCCAGTCGGCCTGGCGCTCGCCTTCGTTCGGCTCCAGCGCGCAGACGGCATAGACCAGCGTGCCACCGGGCTTCAGCGCGCCCGCCGCGCGTTCGAGCAGGTTGCGCTGCAGTTCCTCGAGTCCCGCGAAGTCGGGCTGGCGCAGCAGCACGTCGGGGTGGCGGCGGCAGGTGCCGGTGGCCGAACACGGTGCATCGAGCAGCACCGCATCGTAGATTTCTTCGGGCCGCCACTGCATCGCATCGGCGGTCACGATCTCGACCTCGGCGTCCAGCCCCACGCGCTTGAGGTTGGCGGCCAGCCGTTCGAGCCGGCGCCCCGACTTGTCGAGCGCGGTGACCTTCCAGCCTGCGGCGGCAAGCTGCATCGTCTTGCCCCCCGGCGCGGCGCACAGGTCGAGCACGCGGCGGCCCTCGCCCGCCCCCAGCAGCCGCGCGGGCACGCTGGCGGCCAGGTCCTGCACCCACCACGCACCTTCGGCAAAGCCGTCGATCCCTTCGACCGCGCCGGCGCGCGCCAGCCGGACGTGGCCGGGCGTCAGCGAGGTTCCACCCAGCCGTTCGGTCCATTGCGCGGTCTGCGCCGGATCGCGCAGCGTCAGGTCGAGCGGCGGCGGCACGGCAAGTCCGTCGGCAATCGCCTCGACCCGGTCGGGCCAGGCCTGCTGCCAGCGCGCGGCCACCGCTTCGGGCAGGCTCGGCGCATCGGGAAGGCCTTCCCCGCCCTTGAGCACGGCCGAAAACACCCCGTGCGCCAGCCGGCGAGGGCCGCCCATCAGCAGCGGCAGGCCGGTGGCGATCACCGCGTGCGGCGGCAGGCCCAGCCGCAGCGCCTGCGCCAGCATGATCCGCAGCACGCTGCGCGCCTTGGCATCATCTGGCAGGATCTGGCGGGTGGCGCCATCGATCAGCGCGTCGAGATCGGCCAGCCAGCGCAGCGCTTCCTGCGCGATGGCGGTGGCAAGCGCGCGATCGTCGCCGCGTTCGATGGCGCGCAGGATCGGCGGCGCGCTCTGGTCGAGCGGCTCGCCCCGGCGCAGCACGGCATCGAGCATGCGCAGGGCGGCGCGGCGCGCCTCGACGCCGGGAATGTCTTCGGGGGAGCGAGCGTTCATCGCCCGCCTATCGGCCCCTCTGCCCCAAATGGCAATTGCATCCGCCGGCAAGAGGCACCATCTCGCACGCCATGGACAAGCAAACGCCCCCCGCTGCGACGCCGCGCATGACGCAGCGTCCCGCAGGCTTCGCCAAGCCGGAGCACTGGACCAACGAGCCCGCGCCCACGCCCAAGGCGGTAACGCCGGGCGAGGATCCGGACGGGATCGACCCCACCCGCTTCGGCGACTGGGAAAAGAACGGGATCGCGATCGACTTCTGAGATTGCGGCTGCAGGGCTACCAATGCTTCGCCCTGCCCCGCCCCAGCGTGCCCGACCCCGCCTGCGTCTTCTCAGCCCTCGATCACGCCGCTGGCCGGGTGATGCCGGTCGAGATGCTTGCGGATGATCTTCAGGTTTCGGCTGTTCGAACGGAACAGCACGTCGAACGCATCGCCCACCACCGGCACCGCACCGACGGCGGTATCGAAGGCGACATTCGCGCTCATCTGCCACAGCCGCCAGCGCGGCAGGCCCAGATTGCGCGCTTCCCACACCAGCCAGAAGCCCAGCGCCGCCGTCACCAGATCGCCCACCACCGGGACCAGCCCCGCGATGGCATCGAGCCCGATCGCGCGCTTGAGGCCGGGGACCTGCACGGCACGCTCGAGCACGAACTCCAGCGCCTCGATCCGCGCCCGCACCGAAGCGGGATCGCGGCCAAGGCCGGGCATGTCGGGGAGATAGCGACGCGGGCGTGAGGCAGGCGCCGCGGAAGCGGAAGCGTTCATGCCCCCTATTTGGGAACGGCGGCGAACGGCGGCAAGGGATGCCACCCCCAGGGGTTGAGCGCGAAACCGGTGACTCCGCTGCGCACCAGCGACCAGCGCAGCGGCCGCGCGATGGGGATGAAGCCGTTGGCGGCGGTCATCTCCGCCTCCGCCTCGCCCAGCAGCGCGGCGCGCTGGCGCGGATCGACCGCCTTGCGCGCTTCGTCCAGCCGCGCATCGCCGGTGGGATTGCACGCCGCCTTCTGGATTGCGCAGGTCAGCTGGTTGAGGAACCACGTCGCCCGGCCATAACGCGCGGCGGTATCGACCAGCCGCAAGTCGGCCTTGCCGCCTTCGCCCACGCGCACCAGCCCGATGCCGATCGCGGCGAAATCGGTGGTCAGCCGCGCCAGCACGATCTGCGATCCGGGACCATCGGGCATTGCCACGCGCAGCACCGGCGCGGGATTGCCCGCCGCCTTCCAGCGCGTGACGCGTTCGAGCGCTGCGGCGCGCCTTGCCGCCATGTCCATCGCCACCCAGCGTTCGCCCACCGTGCCCAGATCGCCTTCGACGTCGGGCGAAACGATGCGCGTGGTCGGCTGCCAGCCGCCGACGTTGAATTCGCCCAGCAGCGTCGCCCGGTCGATCGCCAGCGCCAGCGCCTCGCGGTTGGGCGCATCGGCCAGGAACCCGTCGGCGCGGTCGACCATCAGCCCGAACATGCCGATCACCGGATCGATCTGGACGTTGCCCCGCGTCAGCCCGCCGACACCGGCGAGCGGCAGCGTGTCGATCCGCCCGCCCAGCACCGCATCGACATAGCCGTCGTTGAAGCGCTCGACCGCGCGCGCCGCGTCCTCGACCTCGAGATGCAGCGGCCGGCTGCGCGCGGCGAAGTCCTCCTGCGGCGGCAGCCCGCGCCTGGTCGGCGGAATCAGCGCAAGCACCGCGGTCCGGCCGTCGCGCCGCAGTCCCATCGGCCCGCTGCCGCGCTTTTCATACGGCAGGCCAAGCTCTGGCTGGGCGAGCAGGGTCAGCAGGTCGGGCATCGGCGCCACGAGGTCGACCTCGATCACCCGCGCTGCCATCACCCGGACTTCGTCGATCGGGGCAAGGTCCAGCCCCAGCGCCGTGCCGCGCAGCGCGGCGATCGCCTTGCGCAGCGCGGCGGCGGTGGTGTCGGCGGTGATCGGCGATCCGTCGGGCCAGATCCCGTCGCGCAGGCGGAAGATGTAGCTCTGCCCGTCGTCGGTCACGATCCAGCGTTCGGCGATGGCGGGCACCACGCGGCCTTCCGCATCGAAACCGACCAGCCCTTCGACCGTGGCCGCGCGCAGCACTTGCGCGGCGGGCGACAGGCGCACGCCCGATGTCTGGAACGCGCCTTCATCCCCCACCAGTGCCACCGGGAATGGCCCGTGCCGCGCACGCCCGCAGCTGCTGGCAAGCAGCGCCAGCGCGCCGACGAGCGCGCCGGTCAGGCCAAGGCGCAGCGCTGCGGTGGATCGCAGGGAAACGGTCATTGCACCGGTGCTAGGCGGCGCGGACGAATTCCGCAACGCCACGGTTGCCAAGGAGAAGCGCCGAATCGAGCGTGGCGCGCGCCGTGCTGGTCAGATCTTACGCCGTCAGATCTTGCGCAGGCGGGTCTGGTCGATGGCGGGCAGCGGCGGCTTGACGAAGCGCGGGGTGCTGTCGCCCGCTGCGGTCACGGGATCGCGGGCCAGGCGCGGGTTGATCGGTTCGACAAAGGCGATGCCGAAGCGGTTGTCCTGGATCCAGGCGATCGTGCCGCGCACCCAGCCGATGTTGCGCAGCGACACTTCGACTTCGTTGCCGCGTGCCACCTTGATGCTGCCTTCGGCCATCACGCCCCCGGCCGACAGGTTGCGCACGCGCACCTTGTGCTCCCCATCGGTGCCGACCAGGCGCAGGTCGGCCATAAGGAACATGCTGTCTCGCCCGAGCTGGCGATGATCGATATCGTCCATGGCCTGCATCTGTTGCATTTGCGTCACCTGGTTGGAAGCACGGACCGGGTGTTAACCCGAAAATCCGCGCCTTTCACCCGTTTCTGCCGCCAAATCGCGCAGTAATCGCAAATGAACGTGCCTAATGATCGCTTAACAGCCCGCCTGTCTCGTAACGAGACAGAAAGTCACATGTCGCGCGAGATCTTCTCGCGGCGTTCGTGCGCTTCCTGCGCTTCGACGGTCATCGTCGCGATCGGGCGGGCGATCAGGCGGCCCAGGCCGATCGGCTCGCCGGTCACCTCGCAGAAGCCGTATTCGCCCTCGTCGATGCGGCGCATGGCCGAATCGATCTTGGCGATCAGCTTGCGCTGGCGGTCGCGGGTGCGCAGTTCGATGCCCCAGTCGGTCTCGCTCGATGCGCGATCGTTCAGATCGGGTTCGCGCAAGGGGCCATCCTGCAACGCGGTCAGCGTCGTTTCCGATGCCGAGAGGATCGACTTCTTCCACTGCAGCAACAGCCGGCGGAAATAGTCGAGCTGCTGCTCGGACATGTATTCTTCGTCATCGCTCGGCACATAATCGCTTGGCATGGCCCGGCGGGCTTTTGCCAGAACGTCGATCTCGTCACTCAGTACGCCAGCCATTCGGCCCTCCGCATGGCCCGAAACCCATCAGGTTGCGGGCTGAAAAACGACGACCCCGAGACTTCCAGCACCGCAAGCCGACGCGGCGCAAGCTTCTGGTTTGGCCGCGCCTATAAGGGCCACCCCGAATCGCCACAAGTCCTTTAGACACAGCCCAATTGCCTTGCGATGAAGGATCGCCTGCCAGCGTAGAAACACGGTTAGCGATACTCCGCGCCGGACTCCGCAACCGCAATCTTGCCGGCGTTAACGCTTTGTTGACCAAACATGGTGACTTTTGCCCATGCCGGGGCCGTGGGGGCACCCGCTGAAGTTACAGGGTTTGGGGAACATGAACATGAATTCTGTCACCGGCCTTTCGGCCACGCCAGCATCGCCGATCACCGCCATTGCTGCGGGCGACGCGCACGACGATCTCGTCGCCAGCTGCCTTGCCGCCGCGCAAGGCGGGGACATCTCGGCCTATTTCGATCTCGGCGTCGCCTATTCCACCGGCAGCCACGGCGCGCCGTGCGATCTGGTCGAAGCGCACAAGTGGTTCAACCTCGCCGCCGTCGCCGGCCATGACGAAGCCGCGCAGTGCCGCGCCGACGTCGCCGACGAGATGACCGCGCGCGAAATCGCCGAAGCGCAGCGCCGCGCCCGCGAATGGCTGCGCCTGACCGTCCGCCGCGCCGCCTGAGTCACACTCCGGCGGGAAGCGCCGCGCCTGCGGTCGAACTGTCGCGCGGGCGGACATAGACCCGCGCCACGATCGGGAAGCTCTGCGCCACCTCGCGCTCTATCTCCAGCACGATCCGTTCGACATCGCGGGCCAGCATCGCATCCTCGAAATCGGCGCTGATGATCACGGTGACCATCGTCGGCGCGCTGTGCAGGGTCAGCACTTCATGCACCCGCACCACGCCCGCATGCGCCGCCGCCTTGCGCCGGATCGCCTCGACCAGCACGGGATCGGCGCTTTCGCCGATCAGCAGCCCCTTGGCTTCGTACAGCAGCACGATCGCCAGCACGCCCAGCACCAGCCCGATCACCACCGAGGCCAGCCCGTCCCAGAACGGATTGCCCGTGACCAGGCTCAGCGTCAGCCCCAGCGCGGCGGCGACAAGGCCGATCAGCGCACCCGAATTTTCCAGCAGCAGCACCAGCGTCGGCGCGTCCTTGGTCTTGCGGATTTCCGCCCAGATCGATCCCCGGCGCGAAGAATTGAAGTCTTTCAGCGCCGCGATCGTCGACCACCCTTCCAGCGCGAAGGCGATGCCCAGCACGGCGAAGGCGATCAGCGGGTTGGTCGCCGGTTCGGGCTCGATGATGTGCAGCACGCCTTCGTAGACCGAAACGCCCGCGCCCAGCGCGAAGACCAGGATCGCCACGATGAACGACCAGAAGTACAGTTCGCGGCCATAGCCGAACGGATGCGCCGCGTCGGCGGGCTTGGTCGACCGCTTGCGGCCATAGAGCAGCAGCACCTGATTGGTCGAATCGACCAGGCTGTGCACCCCTTCGGTCAGCATCGCCGAAGATCCGGTCACCGCCGCCGCGCCGAACTTGGCCACTGCGATGCCGACATTGGCGCCCAGCGCGATCAGGATTGTCTTGGTGGAACCGCCTGCCATCTGAACTCCTGCCTGAACTCTCGCGGGCCCTGCGTCACAACCATCCGATCCGGCGGAAGCGCACGTAAAGCCCCCCGCAGATCGAGATTATCGCGGCCCAGACCACGAAGTACCCGTAGTGCCACTTGAGTTCCGGGATGTAGTCGAAATTCATGCCATAGATGCCCGCGATGGCCGTCGGCACGGCCAGGATCGCGGCCCAGGCGGCCAGCTGCCGGGTCATTTCGCCCTGCCGGTGCTGCTCGAGCAGGCTGGCCGTCTCGACGATGGCCGCCAGCGTTTCCTTCAGGCCGCGCATCCGCGCCATCACCCGGCGCACGTGGTCGAGCACATCGCGGAACCAGATCCGCGCCGACGGGTCGATCGTCGGCAGGTCGGCCTGCACCAGCCGCTCGACCATTTCCTCCATCGGCCCGATCACCCGCTCGAACCGGCGCAGCTGGCGGCGCAGGCGGAAGATGCGGCGGATCACCGCCTGTTCGGGGAACACGTCGATCGCCGATTCCTCCATCCCCTGCGCTACGTCCTCCAGCCGGTCCATGATCGGCAGGTAGCCATCGGCGATGAAGTCGAGCACCGCGTGCAGGACATAGTCCGCGCCTTCCGCCAGCCGCTCGGCATCGGCTTCCAGCTCGCGCCGCAGTTCGCGGTGCGCGCGCGATGAACCGAACCGCACCGAGATGATGAAGTCCGTGCCCAGGAAGAACGCCGTCTGGCCATAGACGATGCTCTCCCCGTCCTCGCCCAGCGAGGCCGTGCGCGCGACGACGAACAGCTGCTTGCCGTAGATGTCCACCTTGGGCATCTGCCGGGGGTTGAGCGCATCTTCCACCGCCAGCGGGTGCAGCCCGTACTGCCGCCGCACCAGCTCCATTTCCGCCGCATCGGGTTCGCACAGGCCGATCCAGTCGAAGCAGCCCGCCGGGCATTCGCGCCGCTGGCCATCCAGTTCGATGGCGATTTCGTGCGCCTTTCCGGCGGAATAGCGGCGTGCGGCAACGATCATGCCGGCCTGTCTGTCCCGCCGGGCAACAAAACGCAATTCCCCGCTGGAAATTGCCACCAGACGCGCTAACATCGGTGTAAATAACGATCGGGAGAAAGACCATGGGCCTCGAGACGAAGCTCGAAAGCGCGCAACCTGATGTCGACGTCGCCATTGTCGGCGCGGGCATTTCCGGGATCGGCATGGCCGCGCACATGAAGATGCTGTGCCCGGACCGTTCCTATGCGATCTTCGAACGGCGCGATGCCATCGGCGGCACCTGGGACCTGTTCCGCTATCCCGGCGTGCGTTCGGACAGCGACATGCACACGCTGGGCTTCGTGTTCGAACCGTGGCGCCATGAAAAGTCGATCGCCGACGGCCCCTCGATCCTCGAATACCTCAACCGCATCGCCGATGAACGCGGCATCCGCCCGCACATCCGCTTCGGCACCAAGGTCGTCTCGGCCGACTGGGACAGCGCCGCCGGCCTGTGGCAGCTGGTTAGCGAGGACGACAGCGGCGCCCGCACCCGCTCGACCGCGCGCTTCCTCTACCTCGGCTCGGGCTACTACGACTACGACCAGCCCTACGAAGCGGAGATCCCCGGCAAGGCGGACTTTGCCGGCACGATCGTCCACCCGCAGTTCTGGCCGCGCGATCTCGACTATGCGGGCAAGCGCGTCGTCGTGATCGGCTCGGGCGCGACCGCGGTCACCATCGTGCCTGCCATGGCGCAGACCGCGGGCCACGTGACCATGCTCCAGCGCACCCCGACATGGTACGCCTCGCGCCCGGCGCGCGATGCCTTTGCCAACACCTTGCGCAAGTTCCTGCCCGAAAAGGTCGCCTATGCGATCACCCGGTTCAAGAACATCCGCCTGCAGAACTTCTTCTACAACCGCGCCCGCACCCGGCCCGACAAGGTGAAGGACTTCCTGACCCAGCGGCTGAAGGAGATGCTGGGCGACAAGTACGATGCCAAGGCCTTCACCCCGCCCTACAACCCGTGGGAACAGCGGCTGTGCCTGGTGCCCGATGCCGACATGTTCGAAGCGATCAAGGCGGGGCGCGCCGAAGTGGTGACCGACCGCATCGCCAGGATCGACGCCACCGGCATCCAGCTCGAATCGGGCAAGCACCTCGATGCCGACGTCATCGTCACCGCCACGGGCCTGAAGCTCGCGATGGCGGGCAAGATCGCGCTGGCCAGTGATGGCGTGCCGGTCGATCTGTCGGACCACTACTACTACAAGGCGGTGATGTTCTCGAACCTGCCCAACCTCGCGGCGGTGTTCGGCTATCTCAACGCCTCGTGGACGCTGCGCGCGGATCTCAACGCCGAATATGTCTGCAAGCTGCTCAACCGGATGAAGGACACTGGGCGGCAGGTGGCAACGCCGGTGTTGCCGGACGATTCCGGGCTCGAATTCGACGACGTGTTCGATTTTTCCTCGGGCTATCTCCAGCGCGGCAAGCATCTTCAGCCCAAGAGCGCGACCGACATGCGCTGGCGGCTCAGCCAGGACTACGTGCGCGACCGCAAGTTCATGAAGAGCGATCCGGTCGAAGATGGCGTGCTGCAGCTGACGCGGGCAAAGGGCGTACCGGTGGCGGTCGATCCGCTGCAGGTCGCGGCGGAATAGGGGCGCCCCGTCGATCGGCTTGCGGGGCATGTTCGTGACAGCCCCGCAAGCGCCCTCCGGCCCCTCTTGCCAGCGGCGGCCTTTGCGGTAACGGTGCCCGGCGATGACAGACACCGCCCGCATCTGGACCGCCGCGCTGATCGTGATCGGGGACGAAATCCTCTCCGGCCGCACGCAGGACAAGAACATCGCGCAGATCGCCACCTGGCTTGGCGTGCAGGGCATCCGCCTGCGCGAAGTGCGCGTCGTGGCCGACGACATGGACGCGATCGCCGAAGCGGTGAACACCCTGCGCGCGCGCAACGATTACCTGTTCACCACCGGCGGCATCGGCCCCACGCATGACGACATCACCGTCGATGCCATCGCCGCCGCGGTGGGCGTGCCGGTGATCGTTCACCCGCAGGCGCGCGCCATTCTCGAACGCTATTACGAAACGCGCGGCGGCCTCACCGATGCGCGGCTGCGCATGGCACGCGTGCCCGAAGGCGCCGATCTGATCGTCAACCGCATGTCGGGCGCGCCGGGCATCAAGTTCGGCAACATCTACATCATGGCCGGCGTGCCTTCGATCACGGCGGGGATGCTCGATGGCCTGACTGGAACGCTCGAAGGCGGGCTGCCGCTGCTGTCCACCACGGTCGGCTGCTGGGTCGCCGAAAGCGAGATCGCCGAACTGCTGGCGCAGACCGAGCGCGCCTACGACGGCGTGCAGATCGGCAGCTATCCCTTCTTCCGCGAAGGGCGCACGGGCGCGAACTTCGTCATCCGCTCGACCGACCAGGCCCAGCTCGATGCCTGCGCCGCCGCGCTGTCCGATGCGCTGGCCGCCATGGGCCGCGAACCCTTCGCCGGGGGCATCTGAGCGAGCGCGACATGGACCTGCGGCCATCGCTCGCGGTCATTGCCGTCGCCGCCTCCAGCACCGGACTTGCCGGCTGCGCCCCGGCCCAGCTGCACCGCTTCCAGCAGACCCTGCGCGCGCGCGACAGCGCCACCGCGGCGCTCACCGAATGGTGCCGCGCCGAAGGGATCGCCCCGCAAGGCGAAATCCGCGCGCTGGTCGATCGCGCCGCGTTTGAGGAACCCGATGGCGAAACGCGCGCCCTGCTCGGCCTTGCCCCCGGCCAGCGCGTGGGCTTTCGCCACGTGCGCCTTGCCTGCGATGGGGTTGTGCTGTCCGAAGCCAAGAACTGGTACGTGCCCGATGCGCTCACCCCCGAAATGAACCGCATCCTCGAAACCACCGATGCGCCGTTCGGCAAGGTCGTGGCGGGCCTCGGCTTCCACCGCGAACGCCTCTCCGAAAGCGCAGGTGGCTGGCCCGGCTGCCCAAAGGATACCGTCCTTTCGCATCGCGGGCTCTTGCGCCGTGCCGATGGCACCGCCATCAGCCTGGTTATCGAGTGTTATACAAAAGCCAATTTCAAGAAGGGATAGAGGGATGAGCGAACTGGTCACCATCGAAAAGCGCGACGCGGTCGCGATCGTCACGCTCAACCGGCCCGAAGCGATGAACGCGCTGTCCCGCGGCCTTCGCGATGCGCTGGCCAAGGCGATGGACCAGGTCGCCAGCGATGACGATGTTTCGGTCGTGATCCTGACCGGCGCGGGCGAACGCGCCTTCTGCGCCGGGCTCGATCTCAAGGAACTGTCCACCGGCAACGGCCTGTCCGCCGTCGCCCCCACCGGCGATGAACCCGCCGATCCGGTCTACGCCATCGAACATTGCCCCAAGCCGGTGATCGGCGCGATCAACGGGGTTGCCATCACCGGCGGCTTCGAAGTCGCCATCGCCTGCGACGTGCTGATCGCCAGCGACAAGGCGCGCTTTGCCGATACCCACGCCCGCGTCGGCATCCTGCCCGGCTGGGGCCTGTCGCAGAAGCTGCCGCGTTTGATCGGCATCGCCCGCTACAAGGAAATGGCCTTCACCGGCAACTTCATCGACGCGGCAAAGGCGCTCGAATGGGGCCTCGTCAACCGCGTCGTCCCCGCCGCCGACCTGCTCGATACCGCGCTCGCCCTCGCCGCCGAAATGGCCACGATCCCGGCGAAGACGCTGTCTGCGTACAAGGCGCAGATCGATGGCGGCAACGCGCTCGCCTATGGCGAAGGCCGCACCCACGAAAAGAGCGCCAGCCGCGCCTTCTCCGCCTCGCTCACCGCAGAGGACATCGCCGGCCGCGTCGCCGGCGTGCAGGCGCGCGGGCGCACACAGGCTGGGTAAGGGCGCACACCGGCAATGCGCGTTCTCGTCACCGGATCGTCGGGCTGGCTCGGCCGCCACTTTGCCGCGCGGTTGCGGCAGGACGGGCACCGGGTCACCGGGCTCGATCTTGCCGCAGGGCCCGAAACGCAGGTGGTCGGCTCGGTGGCCGATCGCCGCGCGGTCGAACGCGCCTTTGCCTTCGGGGCGGACGCGGTGGTCCACGCCGCCGGTCTGCACCAGCCCGATCTCGTGCGCACGCGGCTGCAGAACTTCGTCGACATCAACGTCTCGGGCACGCTTGCCCTGCTGGAGGCGGCAAAGGCGGCGCAGTGCAGCGCCTTCGTCATGACCTCGACCACCTCGCTGATGATCGACCGCGCCATCCGCGAGGAACGGGGCGATGCCGCCGTCTGGCTCGACGAAAGCCACGCCCCGCTCAACCCGCGCAACATCTACGGCACCACCAAGCTCGCCGCCGAAGGGCTCGTCCGCCTGTTCGCGCAGGAACACGGCCTGCCCGGCGTGGTGCTGCGCACCAGCCGCTTCTTTCCCGAAGACGATGATCGCCCCACCGCGCTGCTCAGCGGCCCCAACATCAAGGCCAACGAATTCCTCAACCGCCGCCTGAGCGTGGAGGATGCGGTCGAAGCCCACCTCGCCGCGCTGTCCCACGCCCAGCAGATCGGCTTCGGCCTGTTCATCGCCTCGGCCCCGCCGCCGTTCACGCGCGACGAAGTGGCCGACCTGAAGCGCGACGCCCGCGCCGTCATCGCCCGTCACTTCCCCGATGCGGCCGAGCTTTACGCAAGGCGCGGCTGGCAGCTGCCGCGCAGCATCGGCCGGGTCTACGATCCCTCGCTTGCCGAAGCGACGATCGGCTGGCGAGCGAAGACCGACTTCGCCGCCGTGCTCGAAGCCTTGCGAACCGACGCACCGCTGCCGTTCGTGCACGATGCGTCGTACGTTTCGCCCAAGGACCGCTAGGACCGCGCCCCGCCGTCAGGGCGCCGGGGTGACCGGCACCACCGGCAGCCATACCGCGCTCGCCCCCTCGCCGCCGCGCTCGATCGAGATCGTCGCCGCCTTGTAGTCTTCCTTCTTCGCCAGGAAGATGTTGGGCACGAACGTCTGCGGATTGCGGTCATAGAGCGGGAACAGCGAAGACTGCACCTGCACCATGATGCGGTGGCCCGGCTGGAACACGTGGTTCACCGTCGGCAGGCGGAAGCGATAGCGCTGCACCTGCCCCGCCGGGATCGCGGTCGGGTTGCTGAAGCTGTCGCGATAGCGCCCGCGGAAGATGTCGAGCGCGATCGGCAGTTCATAGCCGCCCATCTTGGGGTCGGAGGCCACCTCGTCCGGGTAGACGTCGATCACCTTGACCACGAAGTCGCCATCGGTCCCGGTGGTCTTGGCGAACAGGTCCGCGATCGGCGCGCCGCTCACCCGCACCGGTGCGTTGAGCACACCCGTCTGGTAGGTCAGCACGTCGGGGCGGCCATCGGCGTGGCGCTGGTCGCTCACCAGCCAGTCGCCCCAGCGCCCGTCGCCGAAGTTCACCGGGCGCGGCAGGTGCGGCACCGGCTTGGCCGGATCGGAGACATACGAATCCTCGCCCGCCGCCGCCTTGTCGAACGACAGGCCGCCGTTCGCGCCAAGGTAGATCGGCGTCAGGCCCGCCTTGCACCCGCTTTCGCAGGCGAGCGGCCAGTCGGCCAGCTTGTCCCAGTGGTTCTCGCCGGTGTTGTAGATCGCCACCTGCGGCAGGTTCGCGGGCGGCCCGTCCTTGAGGTACTGGTTGAACAGCGGCAGCACCATGTCCTCGCGGAACTGCTGCGCGGTATCGCCATTCCACTGGAACGGCCCCAGCGAGCGGCCATCGCGGTTGACCTGGCTATGCCGCCACGGCCCCATCACCAGGAAGTTGTTGCCGAGCTTGCCCTTGGCCTTCAGCGCCTCCCACGAATGGATCGCGCCATACATGTCCTCCTGGTCCCACAGCCCCTGCTCCCAGATCGTGGGCACGTTCGAAGGGTTCGCCGCCAGCAGCTTGTCGAGCGCCTGCCCCTGCCAGAACCCGTCATAGGCGACGTGCTGGACCATCTTCTTCCACGCCGGCAGCTGGTCGAAGCCCGATTTCTTCGCCCATTCGTTCGCCCCGCCCAGCCGGCGGAATTCCTCGTAGTTGTCGTAGACGCCGGTCGCCGGTTCCTTGCCATCGCCCTTGTAGCCGGTCTGCGATCCGATCCAGCCGATGTTGGCCAGGCGGAACGCGCCATAGTGGAACCAGTCATCGCCCATCCAGCCATCGATCATCGGGCTTTCGGGCGCGGCCACCTTCAGCGCGGGATGCGGATCGAGCAGCGCCATCACCACGGTGAAGCCTTCGTAGCTCGATCCGATCATGCCCACCTTGCCGTTGCTTTCAGGCAGGTTGGCCTTCTTCACCAGCCAGTCGATCGTGTCCCAGGCATCGGTCACGTGGTCGACCTTGGTGGGGTTGAGCGGCCCGCGCACGGGCCGGGTGACGATGTAATCGCCTTCCGAGCCGTACTTGCCGCGGATGTCCTGATACACGCGGATGTAGCCCGCCTTGACGAAGCCTTCGTCCGCCAAGGGCAGGGTCGAAATCATGTTCGGGCTGTCCGCGCGCGATGCCCGCCCCCGCGCGTTGTACGGCGTGCGCGTCAGCACGATCGGCGCATTGGTCGCGCCCTTGGGGATCACGATCACGGTGTAGAGCTTCGTCCCATCGCGCATCGGGATCATCACTTCGCGCTTGATGAAGTCGCGCGCGTCGATCGGCGGGGTGAACTTGGCCGGAATGTCGCCAGCGGGCGCGGCATTGGCTGCGGCGGCGATGTCCTTGGGGCTGGAGACGACCTGCGCGGCCAGCGGGCCGGCGCCGGCAATCGCGGAAACGAATACGGGAGCAACGATCAACGCGGCAAGACGCGCGGATTTCAAACGCATGGACGACCCTTCATCTGGTTACATCGGGAACCATAGAGCGCCCCGTGCGAGAGCGCCAGCGCCCGAAAGCACCGGAACCGCAGGCGATGTTCCCGCATTGGCGGCGGACTGCATAGAAGGAGATCACGTCATGGCCCGAACGGGCAAGCTCGCCGCGCTGGGCGGTATCGCCGTCGTCGCAGGCGCCCTCGCGGCATGGCGGGCAAAGCTGCGCCATCCGGTCGGCAACCCGGCCGTGCCAGACCCTGCACGCAACGTCGACGTCGAACGCTATCTCGGCCGCTGGTACGAAATCGCGCGCTATGAACAGGCCTTCGAAAAGGACTGCGAAGGCGCCACGGCCGATTACGCGCTGCGCGCCGATGGCCGGATCGACGTCGTCAACCGCGCCCGCCGCGCGGACGGCAAGTGGGTCACCACCAAGGGCGTCGCGCGCATCGTCGACAAGGGCACCAACGCCAAGCTCAAGGTGCGCTTCTTCGGCCCGATCACCGGCGATTACTGGATCCTCGATCACGGCAAGGAATATGGCTGGGCCATCGTGGGCGAAGGCTCGGGCCGCTATCTCTGGCTGCTGATGCGCGAACAGGTGCCGGGCGAAGCGAAGGTCGAAAAGCTGATCGAACGCGCCGCCGCGCTCGGCTACGACACCACGCTGCTGCGCCGCACCGCGCAGCCGTGATCTACTGCGCGTTCCTCGGCCGCGCGCGCCGCCGCCGCTTGCGCGCTGGCGCGGCACCATCGGCCGCGGCCGGCGCCACCGCCCATTCGGTCCCCGCTGCGGCATAGGCTTCCAGCTCGCGCCAATGCCGGTCCCACCCGGGCCCGCGCCGCTCGGGCGGCACCTCGGCCTCGACCATCGCCCGCGCGCGTGTCACCGGATTGGCAGGAACGTCATCTTCGGAAGGATCGGACACACGGCACTCCTGCTGGCCGCCGTCGATGCCCCGCACCACGCCGCAGGGCAACCCGTCCCCGTGCGGAAACATGGGGATTTGTCTTCCGCACGAGGCGTGGCCCCAAGAAGAAGAACAGTCCTTCGACAGGCTCAGGACAGACGGCGGTGTGGGAGCGCCCAAAACGTCATCCCAGCGAAGGCTGGGATCGCTGGCGACAGGGCGCCTCCCAACCGTTCCACAAACCGCCAACGATGCCAGCCTGCGCTGGCATGACGTCTGAGGAACGAACACCCCACGCCCCCCAACACCGCCCGCCCTGAGCCTGTCGAAGGGCCGCCCTTGTTCTCCCAGGCGCAACACCAAGACCGCACGCAACACCCACCCCACTCCAACCTTGACAAAACGTACCATATAGGTTATACGCCCCCCCACGGACCGGGAGCGGCATGGCCGGCTTGCTCTTCGCTCCTTCGGGCCAATCTCCACGATGGGAAAGGCCCGACGCGACCGGCGCGGGTCGGCGCTGCGGGAGGCCACTTCCTCGGAAGCGGTCAGCGAGGGCGTTAAGCCCCAAGTCCCTCAGGGCACACCCAACGCCACTGCAACGGACGGGCGGATGTGGTGCGGTGGTTCAACCGCGTGGCAGCGCCTCCCTGAAGTCACAGTGCCCCATGATCCGCCAAAGATCCGCTTCCACGCCGATCGAGGCCGTCCGGGCTGATCCTTCAGGGACTTATCGCTACGGACCGGGCCGCCTTGCGAGCCGCCGCCCGGGTTTCGAGCCCCCGTCCGACTACAGGCTGAGCCGATCCGGGATAGCCAACGCCCCGCCGGCCACTCGCCACAGCGTTCCTCTTGCCCTCCACGCGCACGCGCCACGCATGGCGCCCGCGCCGGTCGCGCAGGTCCGTACCGCTTCCCAACGGCGTTATCGTCCGGGCTCGCCGCCGGATATGGGGGTGTGGGTTACAGTCCCAGCGCCGCGCGATCGGCAACCACCGCCGCCAGTTCGGCCCGCGCTGCCGCTTCGCGCAACCGCGCATCGAGCGTGCGCAGCGCGGCATCGGCGGCGCTTTCCTCGCGCAGGTTTACCAGCAGGAAATCGCTCGCGCCCAGATCGAAGCGGCGGCGTTCGGCTTCGGCCATGCGGCGGGCCAGCTCCGCTTCGTCGCCGGCAAGCCGCACCAGCTGCGCGGCGCCGCGCACCTGCGTCTGCAGGTTGGCTATGTCCACGCCGATCTGGTCTTCCAGCAGCCGCTGGCGGTGCGACAGCGCGTCGCGTTCGGCCTCGACTTCGGCGATGCGCCCGCGCGCGGCGCGCTGTTCGAGCGGCATCGAGAACTTGAGCCCCACCAGCGCCTCGGCCGGACGGCGGGTGGAACTGCCCGCGCCGAAGTCCTTCGACGCTTCGGCCTTGATGTCGAGCCGGGGTCGCAGGTCGTTCTCGGCCAGCGCGGCGCGCGTTTCGATTTGGGCGATGCGCGCGACCAGCGCCTTCAGGTCGGGGCGTTCGGACAAGTGCAGGTCCACGTCGCCCAGCCGCGGGCGCACGCCATCGGGCATCGTGTCGGGCAGGCGGTCGGCGGTGGGCGCCACCCGCTGGCCCAGATCGTCGCGCAGGAACATCGACAACGCGTTGGCGTAAAGCTGCAGTTCCTGTTCGCTGCGCACCACCAGCGCCTGGCGCCGGACGATGTTCTGGCGGTTCTCCACCGCCAGAATCGAAGGCCGCGCCCCCAGCTGCACCTGCCGCTCGATCGAGGCCTGGCGATTGCGCGCAAGGTCGGCCAGCTCGCGATAGAGCTTGAGCCGGAGCCCCGCCCCGACCCACTGCTGGTAGGCATCGATCGCGCGGCGCTGCACGCCGATGGCCACCACCTCGCGCTCGAAGGCGGCAATCTCGATATCGCTTTGCGCCAGCGTCCGCTTGCCCCGGCGTTCGTCGATCAGCCGGTCGCGCAGCAGCGAAAACACCGCGCCCGCGCGCACTTCGCCAAGGCCCAGCGTCACCGACTTGCCGTCATAGACCGGGAAGTCCCCGGCCGACAGGCGGTAGCCGGCATAGACGTTGCCGCCGTTGTTCTGCAGCGGCCGGGTGGCGCGCACATCGGCATAGGTGCCGTCGTAGTAGCCCAGTACGCGGCTCTGCGCGTCGGCCTCGAACACCAGGTCGAAGGCCCCTTGCGCGCCGAGCAGCTTGGCATCGGCCTGCCGTTCGCGGGCGATCGCTTCAAGGATCTGCGGCTGATGCCGCGCCGAAGAGGCCAGCACTTCGCCCAGCGTCAGGGTCGGCGCGGCCAGCGCGGGGCCCGCCACCAGCAGGGCGAGCGCCATGAGAAGGCGACGGAACAGGGCGGCGATCATTTCGCTTCCTCGTCTTCCTTGCCCGCATCGCTCTTCTTTTCCTTCACCTTGTCGGCCAGCCCCTTGCCCGCACCCTTGCGCGGTCCGGTGTCGACCGGGGTGGGGAATTCCAGCGGGAAGTCGTTCAGCTGGCGCCACAGTTCGTAGCCCACGCTGACCGTTTCCATCTGGATCCAGCCGCGCACCTTCGAGCCGAGGCGGACGTAGTTGTCGTCGGGCCAGCGCGGCTTGCCTGGGCTAGGCTCGACCAGCACGCGGAACAGGCCGGTGCCTTGCGCCGAAGGGTCGATCGCCCGCACGCGCCCGTCGAACATGCCTTGCGCCACCGAAGGCCAGCCGCTGAACTGGATGGCGGGCCAGCCTTCGAAGTGCAGCCGCACCGGCTGGCCTGCGCGCACCAGCGCCACGTCGCGGCCATCGACCATCAGTTCGACCACGCGCGGCGAATCCTCGGGCGCCAGCGTCGCCAGCCAGTCGCCTGCGCTGACCAGCGTGGCACCGGCGGCGGTGTTGAGCGACTGGATCCGCCCATCGCGCGGCGCGCGGACCAACTGCGCGGAGGAGCGGTTGAGCGCGATGTCGGCCTTGGCCAGCTTGGCGCGCGCTTCGGCCAGCTTGGCGGCGTGTTCGGCCACCTTGATCTGCGCGGCTTCGTAATCGCGCCGCGCGGCAAGGCCATCGGCGAACAGCTGGCCGGTGCGGCCAACGTCGATCCGCGCGGTCGCCATCGCCTGCTCGCTCGCCGCGATCTGCGCCGCGACCTGCGCGCGTTCGGCGGCGAGGCGGGCGATGAGGTCGGGATCGTTGTCGGCGATGCGGGCGATGGGATCGCCCTTCTTCACCAGCTGCCCATCGACCACGTACCAGCGTTCGACCCGGCCAGGCACCAGCGCGGTGACCTGCTGGACGCGGTCCTGCGGATCGAGCGCGACGACCTGGCCCCGCCCCGGCGCGGTCTGCACCCAGGGCACGAAGATCAGGGCCAGCAGCACGAGCGGCAGGGCAATGCCGATCATCCAGCCGATCGCGACGACCAGCCGCGGCGGACGGATCGCGGCGAGGGTGTGGAAGCGGTCGAAGTTGTCGGGACGGGTCGCCATCGCTCAGCCCTCCCGTCCGGTGTCGCGCGCAGGCGGCAGCACCCGGTCGAGGCTTTCGCCCCGCGCCTGCTCGGTTTCGCCCAGCCACAGCCAGGCATCGCGCGCCAGCCCTTCGGGCCGTGCGGTGAACTGCAGCACGGTGGTGCCATGCGCGCGCAGTTCGGCCAGCACGCGGTCGATGTGCTCTGGCGGCAGCAGGTCGTAAAGCGGCGAGAGCACCAGCACGCGCGGGCGCGCCAGGATCGCGCCGGCGAGTTTCAGCGCCATCGTTTCGCCCACCGAGAGCGGCCAGCCCGAGCTTGACAGCGGCGTGTCCAATCCCGCCGGCAGCGCGCCGACGCGGCGTTCGAGGCCGACCAGCGCCAGCGCTTCGAGGATGGCGGCGCTGCGCCCGGCGGCGGCGAGGCCGAGGTATTCGCGACAGGTCATCTCGACGATGGTGGGGCGATCGAGCACGATCACGTCCGAGCGCAGGTGATACATGTCGAACGTGCCGAGATCGGCGCCGCCGACGGTGACGAAGCCGCGCTCGGGCGCCTGCAGCCGCTTGAGCAGGGTGACGATGCCGCGTTCGACCCCGGGCGCGGCGACCACGCCGACCTGTTCACCGCTGGCGATGCGGAAGTCGAAGCGATGCGCGCCGAGCTGCACCCCGTCGAGCCGGATGTCCCCGTTGCCAAGGCCCGGTGCGTCGGTTTCGGGCGGCACTTCCTGCGGCACGTCCCAGAACAGCGACAGTTCCTCCAGCCCGGCGGCAAGGTCGTAGAACACCTCGAGGTAGGAGCCGAGCTGGGCGATGCCGTAGAACACGCCCGAAAGGATCAGCTCGGCGGCGACGAGCTGGCCGATCGAGAGTTCACCCTGCAGGATCAGCCAGCCGCCCATTGCCAGCAGCCCCGCGCTGGCGGTGGCATAGAGCGCGAGCAGCGCGATGGTCTGGCCGAAGGTGAAGCGGAAATGGCGGCGGTGCGCAGCGACATAGGCGGCGGTGACGTCCTCCGACTTGTCGATCGCGAAGCGCATGTGGCGGCTGGACTTGTAGAAGCCGTTCGAACCGCCGACGCTTTCGAGCCAGTGCGCGGCAGCATGCTTGGCGTGGCTCTTGGCCACCGCGCTCGACAGCGAGCCTGCCAGCCAGATCCGCCAGATCGCGACGACGAGCAGCACCAGCAGCGCGTTGAAGGCGAGGAAGAACGGGTGGTAGAAGCTGGTGACGACCAGCCCGACCAGGCTTTGCAGCACGATGGTGAAGCCGCCGATGACCAGGCTGGTCAGCGCCTTCTGCACGGTGCCGAGGTCGAAGAAGCGGTTGAACAGATCGCCGCGCCGGGCATCGACGAAGAACGGGTTCTGCGCATGGACCGCGCGCAAGGTGATTTCGGCGACCATGCGGGCGAAGAAGCGGCGTTCGAAGCGGGCCATGAGCATCACGCGCAAGGCCATCAGCAGCCCGGCGATGCCCAGCAGCGCGAACAGAAGCAGCGAGAGCGTGAACAGCGGAGCGGGCAGCGCGGTGTTGGCGACCGAGTTGATCAGCAGCTGGACCGAGATTGGGGTTGCCAGCGACAGCAACGAGATCGCCGCGCCATACAGAAGGGCGAGGCGGATGAAACCGCGATCGGGCGCAAGCACGCGCGCGCTCCAACGAGCGTAGTCGCGCATCGTCGGCTGGTGATGCTGTCCGGAATCGGTTGCCGCTACGGCCATCGTGAACTTCGAACCTTCCTTCGCAGTTGCAGCACGAAAAGTGGCAATTCAACAACATAGCTTCAATTGGGCACTGGCTATTATTGCGATAGGTTTAACCTATCGTTCGGCAATGCTCCGCAATGTCTCGGCGAGGAGCAGCAGATCGGCCGACGGCCCCGCCCCACCCCGCCAGACGAGGCCGATGTCGCGATAGGGGCGCCCGCCGACGAAGGGGCGGACGATCACGTCGCCATCATCGCGGATTTCCTGCCGGCAGTAGAGTTCGGGCAGCAGGGCGAGGCCCATGCCCATGCCGGCCATCTGCCGCACCGCATCAAGGCTGGTGCCTTCGTAATCGCGCAACACCTGCGCCCCGCCGCGTTCGGCCAGCGCGGCGACCTGCGTGCTCATGCGGTAGGCCGGCTGCATGGTCAGCAGGCCGCGCCCGGCGAGGTGTTCGGGACGGATCGCGGCGACGCTGCGCAGGGGATCGTCGGCGGCCATCGCCAGAAACATAGGTTCACGAAACAGGCGTTCGACGTGGAATCGCGCATCGTCGACCGGAAGCTGGACCAGCAGCACGTCGTGCAGGCCATCGCCCAATTGTTCGGCCAGCACATCGGGCAGGCCTTCGCGCACGTAGACCTTCAGCCGGGGGTGGGTCTTGTGCAGCCGGGCGACCAGCTGGGGCAGGATATAGGGCCCGAGCGTGGGCGAAACGCCGAGGCGGATCGTGCCGCCGAGTTCGCCATCGCGGTGGCGCAGGGCGAGCGCGGCGAACCCTTCCGCTTCGGCGAGGATGCGCCGGGCGAGCGCCACCGCTTCACGCCCCAGCGGCGTGAGGAAGGCCCGCCCCCCGCGTTCGACCACGCGGCCGCCGAGCTGGTCCTCCACTTGCGCGATGGCCTGGCTGAACGAGGGCTGCGACACGCCGACCTGCCCGGCGGCGCGGGTGAAGCTGCCGCAATCGGCCAGCGCGACGAGGTAGCGCAACTGGCGCAGCGTCGGCTGGGCGGCGGGATCGCTCACGCCCCGCGCTCCAGCGCGGCGATGATGTGCTGGGCCAGGCGATGCGCGGTGTCCGACAGGCCCGGCGCTTCGATCAGCGCGATTTCGGTATCGTAGAGCGGCGGCAATCCGCTTTCCTCCCCCAGCGCGGTCAAGCCTTGCGGCACCATTTCGAACGGCAGCACGGTGATCCCCAGCCCCGCCTTCACCGCCGAGAGCGAACCGGCGAGGCTGGTGGAGGTATAGGCGACGCGCCACGGCTTGCCCATGGCGTCGAGCGCTTCGCTCGCGCGTTTGCGATAGACGCAGGGTTCGGGCGAGACGACGAGCGGGATGCGGGCAAGATCGGCGACCGCCTGCCGATCGCGGCCCACCCAGACGAGCGGTTCGCGCCACACCTTCACGCCGGGCTGGCGCTTCTGTTCGGGCTGGCGCTTGACGAGGGCGAGATCGAAGCCGCCGGCATGGAAGCGTTCGATGAGGTTGAGCGTCAGGTCGCAGGTGACTTCGAGTTCGACCAGCGGGTGCGCTTCGGCAAAGGCGGCGAGCACGGCGGGCAGGTGTGCGGTTGCGAAATCCTCCGGCACGCCGAGGCGGACCTGCCCCGCCACTTCGGGTTCGAACATTTCGGCGACGGTGGCATCGTTCAGCCGCAGGATCTGGCGGGCGGGCCCGATGAGTCGTTCGCCTTCGGGCGTGATGGCCAGGAAGCGGGGGCTGCGATCGAACAGGGTGCGGCCCAGCTGATCCTCCAGCCGTTTCAGCTGCAACGAGATGGCCGATTGCGTGCGGCCCAGTCGCTGCCCGGCGCGGGTGAGGCTGCCGGTATCGGCAATCGTGACAAAACAACGCAGTAGATCGATGTCGAGGTTGCGGAGCGCCATACACAACTCATTATCATTTACGTTTGCAATTTTCAAGATTTCACAAATTCGTTTCACTCATGCTGCAGCTGCTGCCAGTTCCCGCTTCCGCAAGGAGGTGAACGATGGCGACGACATTCGATATGGTGCAGACCGGAGCGGCACAGGCAAAGCGCCCGTTGCGCGTGACGGCCCCGGTGCTGGCGCTTTCGGCCATGGCGCTGGGCCTTGGCGCGACGGCGATTGCCGGACTGCTGCGCGTGACCGCTGCGGGCGTTGCGCTGGGCGGGCTTGCCGCGCTGCTCACCGGACTCGTGCTCGTGTTCGCCCAGCGCCACCTGCGCGCCGACCCGCGCCGCCTGGCCCATGCGCGGCTGGCGACCGGGCTGGCCTTTGCGACCGTGCTGGTCGGCCTGGCCGACAACGTCGTGCTGCTGGCCGCGGGATGGATCGCCGCCGGCCGGCTGATGACCGGCCTTGTCCGCCATGCGGGCGACTGGGCCGAAGCGCGCGCCGCCGCCGCCCGTGCCGGCACCGCCTTCCTGATCGGCGACATCGCGCTGGTGGGGGCGCTGGTCACGCTGGCGATTACGGCCAAGACCGCCTCGATCGCCGCGATCGCGGCCGCCGTGCCCACGCTTTCTCCGCTGGCGCTGACGCTGGCCGCCGCGCTGCTGGTGATCGCGGCTGCCGCACGCTGCGCCACGCCGCCGTTCTCGTCCTGGCTGCTCTCCTCGATTGCCGCGCCGACGCCGGTGTCCGCGCTGATGCACGCAGGCTTCGTCAATGCCGGCGGCTTCCTGGTGATCCACTTCGCCCCGGTGCTGGAAGCGGTGCCGGCGGCGCGCTTTGCCCTGCTGGCCATCGGTGTGACGGGTGCGCTCTATGGCTCGGCGCTGATGCTGGTCCGCGCCGACGTGAAGGGTGCGCTGGCCGCATCGACGGTGGCGCAGATGGGCTTCATGCTGCTGACCTGCGCGCTGGGCGGCTATGCCGCGGCGTTGTGGCACATGGTGGCGCACGGCGCGTTCAAGGCCTGGCTGTTCCTGGGCGCATCGGGCGCGATCCGGCGCAGTGCCGCGGGCGCCGGTGACAAGGCGCTGCCCGCGCCGGTGCCTGCGCTGATCGCGCTGGCGGCGCTGGGCGCAGGCGCGCTGATCATGGAAACCGCCATCGCGCAGACCACGCTGTTGCCGCTGGGCCTTGCCGCGACGGCGCTGCTGGTGGCGCTGGCCATGGCCGCGCGCGGGCTGCGCTTCGAAACCGCGCGGATCACGCTGCTGGCGCTGCCCGCGCTGCTGGTTGCGGTCAATGCCGCCGCGCTTGCGCTGATGGAAGCGGTGCAGGCGAACGCCGCGGTGCCGCTGCTGCCAGCCTGGGCGCAGCTTGCCCTGCTCTCGCTGTTCCTGGCCGGCTGGCTGGTGCAGCAGGATCTTGCCGCCGGACGCCGCCGCCTGCCCGCCGGGCTCCACGCCCGCCTGCTGCATGCCGGCGCGCTGCCCACCCCCGCCAATTGACCCTGCCTCTTCTCGCAAAGGACTGATCGATGGCTACGCTTGCCTTCAACCCGATGCTCGACACCGGCGCCCAGGCCGACCTTGCGGCCCATGTGGACGAGGCCGCCCGGGCCATCGCCCCGCTGTGGCCGCTGGAAAGCGCGATCGCGGTGAACCCGCTGTCGGGCTTCGAACACATGCCCTTCGAAGCGGCGCTGCGCGAAGGGGCCGAGCTGTTCGGCGCGCGCACCACGCTGCCGCTGGCGCAGTGGCGCACGCTGCATGCCGAAGGGCGGATCGACGACATCGCGCTGCGCAAGGCGATCGTGGCGACGCTGGGCGGGCTGGACCCTGCCTTCGCCCTGTTCGGCCCGGACCTCAACGCCTTTGCCCTGCTGCGCGCACGGCTGGTCGACCTGCCGCTGGCCGCCACGCCCGCCCCGGCGCGCCGCCCGCTGACCCCGGCGATCGCCCTGCTCGCCCGCTGGATCGGCTGCTTCCTCGACCGCGCGGCGCCGCCGCTGGCGGGGCGTGAAGACGGCCTCTATCGCTGCCTGCTCGCCGCGCTGCGGGCAGACCCTGCACTGCGCGCGCTGGCGGTGCGCGAACGGCTGCGGGTGCTCGACCTTGCGCCCGAGACACCGCTCGCCACGCTGGGCCTGATCCTCGACCGGCAGGCAATCGCGCCGGCCGCGGCGGCGGATCACGTGCGGCGCCTGTTCGCGCGGCTGCCGGGCTGGGCGGCGCACTTGCGCTGGCGGACGGCCCATGCCGAACCGCACCAGATCGGAGGCGCGCCGGCCGAGATGATCGACCTTGCCGCGCTGATCGCCCTGGTCGGCTTCGTCTGCGGCGAGGACCACAGCGCGCCGGCGGCTCCGGCGGCGGACCACGACGAGGCGGCGGTGGCGCGCGATCTGCTGGCGCACTGGAACCTTGCCGCCGATGCGCCCGCCGGCTGGGACGAACCGGCGCGCCAGAACTTCGCCCGGATCGTCGGCATGGACGAGACCGCGCTGGGCCTCGTCTTCCAGCAGGCGGCCGAGCGCGGGGTCATCGACAGCCTGGGCCACGCGCTGGAGGCGCGCTCTGCCGCGTGTGCCGCGAACGCCGAAACGGCGCGGGCGGCGGCGCAGCTGGTGTTCTGCATCGACGTGCGCTCCGAACCGATGCGCCGCGCGATCGAGGCGGCGGGCAGCGAAGAGGGCGGCTTCGAAACCTATGGCTACGCCGGGTTCTTCGGCCTGCCCATCGCGCTGCAGCCGGTGCTGGGCCCCGCCCCGCGCAAGCAGCTGCCGGTGCTGCTTGCGCCCGCGCACCACGTGGCCGAAGCGCCGCTGCCGGGCCGCGCGAGCGAGGCCGAGGACATGGTGACGCGGCAGGCCTGCGCCCACCGCGCGCAAGGCATGCTCGATGCGACCAAGAGCGGCGCGACCGGGTTCGCCGCCGCCGAAGCGCTGGGCCCGCTGGCGGCGGTGGCGCTGCTGGCGCGGACGCTGGCGCCGCGCCTTGCCGAGCGGCTGGCGCGCGGGGTGCTGGGCCATGCGCACGAAGTGCTGGCGCCGCTGGCCTCGAACGACGACGAAAGCGTCATCCCGCTGGCCGACAAGGTCGGCTATGCGCGCGGCATGTTCAAGCTGACCGGGCTGCCGGCGGCAACCGCGCGGCTGGTGGTGCTGGTCGGCCATGGCGGTTCGACCACCAACAACGCCTTTGCCGCCAGCCTCGACTGCGGGGCCTGCGGCGGGCATCCCGGTGGTCCGAACGCGCGGCTGATGGCGGCGATCCTGAACGATCCGGCGGTGCGGCGCGGCCTTGCCGACGATGGCCTCACCCTGCCCGAGGACACCGTGTTCCTGGCCGCGCAGCACGACACCACGCGCGACGAGATCACCCTGTTCGACCGCGATGCCGTGCCGCAGAGCCACCAGAGCGATCTTGCCGCGCTGGAAGGAACGCTGCGCGCGGCCGGGCGGGCGGCGCTGGATGCGCGCGCGGGCAAGCTGGCGCGGCCGGCAGACGACCTGCTGGCGGGTGCGGCGCACTGGGGCGAAGTGCGGCCCGAATGGGGCCTTTCGGGCAATGCCGCCTTCATCGTGGGGCCGCGCCGGCTGACCGCGCCGCTGGACCTTGATGGCGCGGCGTTCCTCCACAGCTACGACTGGCAGGCGGACAAGGACGGCAGCGCGCTGACCGCGATCCTGACCGCGCCGATGATCGTGGCGCAGTGGATCAACTGCCAGTACCTGTTTTCGACCATCGACAACGCCGTCTATGGCGCGGGCGACAAGGTGACGCAGAACGTGATCGGCGGCTTCGGCGTGGTGCAAGGGAACGGCGGCGACTTGTGCACCGGCCTGCCGCGCCAGTCGCTGTTCCGCGACGATGGCACCCCGTTCCACGTGCCGCGCCGCCTGACCGTGTTCGTCGAGGCGCCCCTGCGCCGGGTGGAGGAGATCGTCTTCGCCCACGACAACCTCGTCCAGCTGGTCGAAAACGGCTGGATCAACCTGGTCGTGATCGATCCCTGGAAGCACCGCGCGCACCACTGGCAGCGCGAACGGTGGGTGCCGCGCGTCTGCTGAGCGGGGGCGCTGCCAGTGTGAAAAGGTGGACGGGCGTGAAAAGGTGGACGGGCCTCAACCCTGGGGCTCGTCCACCCAGTCTTGCCGCAGCGATCGCCCCGCCAGCGCCATCAGCGCCGAAGCCACGACCAGCAGCCCCAGTGCGAACAGCATCGACATGCGCAGCGCCTCTTCCGCGTAGTGCGGCTTCAGCGCCGTCGACAACGCGCCCAGCGCATAGATGCCGCCGCCAAGGCCGATCAGGTTGTTGATCAGCAGGAACAGCGAACTCGCCAGCGAACGGGCGGGCGGTTCGACCAGGTGCTGGATCGCGTTGAGCACCGGCCCCAGCCAGACATAGGCAAAGGCCTGCGGGATCAGGAACAGGAAGAAGGCGATCCACACGTCGTCGTTGAGGATCCCGGCCACGTAGAGCGGCACTGCGGCGATGAACGAGATCGCCGGAACCCAGCCGAACCAGGCGCGGTCACGCTGGCCGAGGCGGTCGGCGACGCGCCCGCCCAGCACCATGCCGCTGACGCTGCCCAGCAGGAGCAGCCCGCCGATGAAGTACGAGGCTTCGATCAGGTCCAGCCCGTAGGAGCGCTGGAGCAGGCTGGGCAGCCAGAAACCGACGCCGTAGCCGAGCATGGAGCTGGCCGTGGCGCCGAACGTCAGCAGCCAGAACGAGGGCTTGGCGAAAACGATGCGCGCGACGGCGCCGAGGCGCGGCGGCGCGGCGATGGCCTGCCCTGCCGGCCGGGGCCGGTCGCGCACCAGCAGGCGGAAGATCGGCGCCAGCAGCACCCCCGCCCCGCCGACGACGAGGAAGGCCACGCGCCAGTCGATCGTCGCGGCGATGTACCCGCCCGCCAGCACGCCGATGGCCGAGCCGAGCGGAATGCCGAGCGCATAGATCGACAGCGCCGAGGCGCGCTTTTCGCTGGGGAAGTAATCGCCGATAAGCGCGTAGGACGGCGCCACGCCGCCCGCTTCGCCCACGCCCACGCCCACGCGCGCGGCGAACAGCTGCCAGAAGCCTTGCGCCATGCCGCAAAGCCCGGTGAACACGCTCCACACCACCAGCGCGCCGGTGATCACCCAAGTGCGGCTGACGCGGTCCGCCACGAGCGCGAGCGGGACGGCGAGCGTGGAATAGAGCAGCGCGAAGGCCATGCCGCCGAGCAGGCCCATGCGCGCATCGTTGATGCCGAGTTCGGCCTGGATCGGCGCCGCCAGGATCGAGAGGATCTGCCGGTCGACGAAGTTGAGGACATAGACCACGAGCAACATCCCAAGGACGAGCGCGGGGCGGGCGGGCAGTGCAGCAGTGGTCGTACTGGCTTGCGGCGGGCTTGCGGGGGCATGCATCAGGTCACGGTTCTCCCAAGGTGGCGCTCGATCGCGTCGAGTGCTTCTTTTTCATCGAGAATTGGAGCGTGACCCACGCGCGGCACTTCGGCAAGCGCGAACGGCCCTGCATGGCGCGCGCGCATTGCCGCGACCGTCTCGCGCGAAAGCAGATCGGACAGCTCGCCGCGCACCACCAGCACCGGCAGCGAATCGAGCGCATCCCACAGCGGCCACAGGTCCGGCGGCACCGTCGCGGGCGCATCGCCGCCGATGCTGCGCGCAATGGCCGGGTCATAGGCGAAGGCCACGCCCTCATCGCCTGCGCGGCACGTCCGCCGCGCAAAGGCCAGCCAGTCCGCGTGATCGTAATCGGGAAAGGCCGCGCGGTTGATCGCGGCACAAGTCCGCGCCGCCGCGTCCCAATCGGCCATCGCGCCCGATGGCCCGACATAGCCCTGGATCCGCGCGATCCCTTCGGCGTCGAGCACCGGCCCCACGTCGTTGAGCACCAACGTGGGAAACCGATCCGGCTGCGCGGCAGCCATCATCATCGCCATCAACCCGCCCATCGACGTGCCGATCAACCCGGCGCGCTTGACGCCAAGCTCGGCCAGCAGCGCCATCATGTCCGCCACATAGACATCGGGGCGATAGTTGTCCGGCTCGGGATCGGGATCGGACAGCCCCCGCCCGCGCTGGTCGGGCACGATCAGGCGATACCGGCGTGCAAGATGCGCCGCCAGTGGTTCGAAATCCGCCGCATTGCGGGTCAGCCCGTGCATCAGCAACAGCGGCATCGCCGCGCCGCCCGACACCGGACCGGGATAGATCCGCGCGGCCAGCCCCAGCCGCCCGCACGCGCTGCGCGTGCGGTGGACGCAATAGTCCATCATCGTCTCCTGTCCTCCCGCAAGACCTCTCCCCTCCCGCAAGCGGGAGGGCCATGCCCTTCTCCCCTCCCGCCCGCGGGAGGGGTTGGGGCGGGCAGGCGGCCGGAGGGAGGGGGAGCCGCCTGCCCTGGGGCAGATCGTCAGAACTTCAGCGTGGCCGTCACGAACACCTGGCGCGGGTTGCCATAGAACGCGGTCAGCGTGCCTTCCTTGCCCAGCGTCGGGATCAGCGAACCGTCGGGCTTCTTCAGGATCTCGCCGGTTTCCGGATTGGCGGCGATGAAGGTGTAGCCGGAAGTCTTGTAATGCTTGTCGAGCAGGTTCTTGCCGTGCACGCCAAGGCTCCAGCGGCCACCCGGCGCGGTATAGACCACGCTGGCATCCCACAGCCCGTAACCCTTCTGGTCGATATAGGGATTGGGCACTTCGAACTGGTAGGTCTTCGAACGATAGGACCACGTGGTCGAAAGCGAAAGGTCGCCCTCGCCCAGCGGCGTCGCATAGGCCAGCGTGGCATTGCCGGTGAACTCGGGCGTGTTCTGCACCTTGCGATACTGGGCCACGTCCGTCGGCCCCTTCCCGGCGATCTGCGTCACGTATTCGCGGTACTTGGCATCGATGTAGCCGAGCGATCCCGACAGGCGCAGCGTGTCGCCCGCGCCGATCAGGTCGCGCCCCAGCCGAGCGTTGGCCTCAAGTTCCAGCCCCTGCAACCGCGCCTTGCCCGCGTTGGTGATGATCCCGCAGAAGGTGGGCACGCCGCCCACGGTGCAGCCCGCCGAGCCGGGGATCTGCACGTCCTTGTAGTCCATGCGGAACGCGGCCACGGCGACGAACAGCGCGCCGTTCCAAAGGTTGCCCTTGTAGCCCACTTCGTAGCTGTCGACCGATTCGGGGCGGAAGCTCAGGTAACGGGCAACCTCGGCGTCGGACCGCACGCCGTCACCATTGGTGTCGGGCGCGTTCAAGCCCACGCCGCGCGGGTCGAACCCGCCGCCCTTGAAGCCCTGGCTGAAACTTGCATAGAGGTTGTGGTCGGGCGTCGGCTTGAAGCTCAGCGAAATGCGCGGGGTGAACTTGGTATAGCTCGCGCGGCCGGTGAAATTGGTGCTGGCCAAGCCGAACGGCACGCCAAGCCCGCCAAACACGGGCGAGCCGCCACCAAGATAGTTCTGCCGCAGGATCTTCGCCTTGCGCTCGTCCCAGGTATAGCGCCCGCCCAGCGTCAGGCTCAGCTGCCTGGTGAAGTCCACGTTCACTTCGCCGAACACCGCCCAGGTGTCGGTATCGACGTTCGCCTCGGTAAAGGCGGTCAGCCCGGGCACCGTGGTGAACAGTCGCACGTCGAACTGCGTGTCGGCCTTGGCGGTCAGGTAATAGCCACCCACGATCGCGTTGATCGCACCGCCATTGTCCCACAGCAGCTGCACTTCCTGGCTTACCTGCTCGTTGTGGTAGAAGGCCGGAACGTCAAGGTCGACCGCAGGCAGCGCGTCGAAGTCGATCGGGGATGCGCTGTCGTCCTTGCGCCAGGCACTGATCGAGCGCAGCGTCAGCGCATCGGTCAGTTCGGCCGTCACGTTCATCGACAGGCCATAGGCTTTGACGTCCTGCTTGGGGTCGTTGAGGCGACCCTCGCTGTCGAACACGTCCTTCAGCACCGGTGCGCCCGAAAGCTGGCCCGGGATCAGGCGGTGCCCGCCGCGCGGGTTGCTTTTGTCGCGGGTATAGTCGCCCGAAATGCGCACGAGCACCGGCTGGCCATAGCCGCCGATCTCCACCGTGCCGCGCCCGGCCCACACGTCCTTGTTGTAGTTGTCGAGGCCGGTCGTCAGGTTCTTGCCGAAGCCCCCGCGCGAAAGCCGCGCCACCGATCCGCCCACGCGGATCAGGTCGGACACCGGCGCCGAAACGGTCAGCACGCCCTCGGCCTGGTCATAGGTGCCATACGTGCCGCGCAGCTTGAGCGAAAAGTCCTGCGGCAGCTGCTTGGTCACGTACTTGACCGCGCCGCCGATGGTATTGCGACCATAGAGCGTGCCCTGCGGCCCGCGCAGAACTTCCACGCGCTCCACCTCGTAGATATCGAGCACGGCGGCCTGCGGGCGATTGAGGTAAACGTCGTCGAGGTAGATGCCCACGCCCTGCTCGAAGCCCGAAACCGGGTCCTGCTGGCCAATGCCGCGAATGAAGGCCGAAAGCGTGGAGTTCGTGCCCCGCGACACTTCCAGCGTCACGTTTGGCGCGCTCTGCGCCACGTCGGTAATGTCGAGCGCGCCGGTCTTGGCCAGCTGGTCGCCGCTCAGCGTCGTGACCGCGATCGGCACGTCGACCAGCCGCTCCTCGCGCCGCCGGGCGGTAACGATGATGCCACCTTCGTCCGCCAGATCGGCGGCGCTGGCGGTGGTCGCCTGCTTGTCCTGCGCCACGGCAGGCGCGGCGCAGATCAGCGAGGCAAGAACGAACGGACACGTTTGAAGCGCACGCAGGCGGGCCTTGGACATCGAAACTCTCCCCTGTGAAAATCCTCGCCGCCACCTTTATTGAATGTTGAACCATGTTTCAACTTCTACCGATTGCCACGTCCATCGATCGTGTCTAGCTGTTGCGTGATGAGCACAGCCGCCCCAGCCCCGCCCGCCGCCGCCGACAAGGTTCCGCGCACCGAGCGCGGCCGCCAGACGCTCCGCAAGCTATTGAATGCGGCGGAAATAGAGTTTGGGGAAAAGGGCTTCCACGAAGCCTCGATCAACGGGATCACCACGCGCGCGGGCACCGCGCTGGGCAGTTTCTACACCTACTTCGATTCGAAGGAGGCGATCTTTCGCGCGCTCGTCGGCGATCTAAGCGCCCGCGTGCGCGAAGCCGCGCGCCAGCGGCAGGAGGAGCCGCGCCCCGCACTGGAACAGGAGAGGGTCGCGCTCACCGGCTTCCTGCGCTTCGCCGCCACGCACAAGGAAATCTACCAGATCATCGACGAGGCCAAGTTCGTCGATCCCGAAAGCTATCGCGAACACTACCGATCGACCGCGCGCCGCATCCTCGACCGGCTCGAAGCCGGCATCGCGCGCGGCGAATTGCGCGACGATCTGGAAGAAGCCCACGCCTGGGCGATCATGGGCATGAACGTGTTTCTGGGCATGCGCTACGCCGTGTGGGACGACGAAGACCCCGACCGCATCGCCGCGGTTGCCGCCGATATCCTCGGGCGCGGCATCGCCAAGGCCTGACAGGAAAGGGGCCGGTTGCAGTAACCGGCCCCCCGTCTGCTGCCGGAGAGGACGGCAGCAGCCATGCGATCACGCGTCAGAACTTGAACGATGCTTCGAGGAACAGCTGCCGGCCCCGGTTCATCGTCAGGACCTTGTCGTCGCCCGCGGGCAGCGAAGCGGTGGCAGCGCTTGCCGGGGTGAGGAAAGGCCTGCCCCCCGCCGTGTTGACCCACAGCTTGTTGGTGAGATTGGTGCCCACCAGCGCCAGCTTCCACCGCCCGCCCGGCGCGCCGATCGAGATCGAGCCATCGAGCGTGACGTATCCGTCCTGCTTGTAATCGTCGTTCGAATCCTGCGCGGCGAGGTAGCTGCTGGTGAAGGTGAAGTTGCCGCTGAGCCCCAGTTCGAGCGCATCGCTGACCGGCGCGGCATAGTCGAAGGCGAAGTTGCCCGCCCAGTGCGGCGCGCGCGGCGCATCGCGGCCCTTCAGATCCTGGCCCAGCCCGCTGAGGAAGGTTTTGGTGAACTTCGCGCGGGTGTAGGCAAGGTTGGCCGACAGCGCGAGCCCTTCGACCGGGGTGCGCCACGACCAGTTGACTTCGGCCCCCTTGGTGGTGACCTCGCCCGCGTTGAGCGTGATGAACTGGATCGCCACCGCGTCGAAGTTCTGCACCTGCAGATCCTTGAACACGTAGTAGAAGGCCGAGGCGTTCAGCGTCATCGTGCGGTTGTCGAGCTGCGACTTGATGCCGATTTCGCCGCCCTTGGCGGTTTCCGACTTGTACTTGAGCGAGGATTCGGCCGCTGCCTTCACCGCCGGATCGCTGCTGTTGAGATTGAGCAGGCCGAGCGTGGGCAATGCGCTGTTGTCGATGCCGCCCGACTTGAAGCCGGTCTTGTACGAGGCATAGACGTTGACGTCGGGGTTGATCTTGTAGCGCAGGCTGACTTCGGGCGAGAAGTTGTCGTCGTCGAAGCGGATCGGTCCGGCGCGGAACCCGCTGGGCACGAAGGCCGCGGCAAGGAAGGCGTGCGTATAGGGCACGTCGATGATCTGGTTGCGCTTTTCCTTGGTGTAGCGCAGGCCGCCCGACAGCTCGAGCTGGTCGGTGATGTCGAAGTTGGCGCTGGCGAAGACCGACCAGGCATCGCCCTTGGTGACGATCCGCTTGCGATAGTCCGAGGTGTAGCCGGTGACGGGATCGGGCGCGATGAACGAGATCGGCAGGATCTGCTGCGCGGTATCGAACACCGAACGGCGATGTTCGTAGAACGCGCCGATCATGAAGTTGAACGGGCCATCCAGCTTGCTGGCAAGGCGCAGTTCCTGCGTGAACTGCTGCGTCTGGTTGAGCGGCGTGCCGGTGCCGACGCCCAGTTGCACGCCCGCGCCGTTCGACGCGGCGAGCGCCGGGGCAATCGCCGAGAGCGGCACGCCCGGGATGAGCGAGAAGGCGGGCCCGAGCCCGGCATAGGAGTAGTTGTCGACATCGAACGCGTTCAGATCGACGTATCCGGTGACCGAGGTGAGCGTGAACTTGTCGCCGAGCTTCAGATCCATGCTGAGGCGGCTGAACCAGAGGTCGCTTTTGGAATAAGGCGCCACGCTGGTGATCGGCGCGCCCGACGTGGGCAGCTTGGCGGCGAGCGCCGGGGCGATGTCCGGGTAGTAGGGCTGGCCGTTGATCTTGCAGTCATAGCCCGCCGGGATCGCCACCGCGCCGCCCAGCAGGTAGACTTCGTCCGCGCGGCCGTTCTTGCCGCAATAGACATCGCCCGGCCCGTTGGCGCCATCGCCGCGCGAATTGTTGTACTGCACCTTCAGATTGGCGCGGAAGGCGTCAGAAGGTTCCCACGCCGCAGTGACGCGGCCGACGAAATCGCGCAGGCCGCGATACTTGCCGTTGGCATAGACCGGCCCCGGCTGCAGCGTGATGTAGCGGGTGGCATCGTTGTACTGCGCGGCAACGCGGATGCCGAGCGTGTCGGTGACCGGGCCCGAGACATAGCCGTTGACGAGGTAGCCGTGCTCCTCGAATTCGTAGCCGGCCTTGCCGCCCATCTGCCAGGTGGAGGTGGGGTTGGCGGACTTGAGCGAAAGCACCCCGGCCGACGCGCTCTTGCCGAAGAACAGCGACTGCGGCCCTTTGAGCACTTCGATCTGCGCGGTGTCGAAGAAGCCCGACTGGACGATGCGCATCGTGCTGATCTGTACGCCATCGAAATCGATCGCCACGGCGGAATCGAACGCCGCCGAAATGTTCGACGAGCCGACGCCGCGCAGCGAGATCTGCCCGCCCGAACCCGAGCCGCCGACCTGCACGTTGAGCGTAGGCACCCGGCTGACCACGTCGGCCACCTTGGTCACGTTGTACTTTTCAAGCGTGGCGCCGCCGAGCGCGGTGACGGTCAGCGGCACTTCCTGAAGGGTTTCGTCCTTCTTGCGCGCGGTGACGATGATCTCCTCCATCGAGGGAGAGGCAGCGTCCGCAGCGGGTGGAGCAGCCTCCTCCGCCATCGCCGGCGCGGCAAGGCCGGCGATGGTCGCCAGCGCCAGCGCGCTTGCGGAAAGTCGCAAGGGGGAACCTGGCCGGGTCGTCTTCATGCTTCCTCTCCCTTCTTGGCGCCGCCTGTCTGCAGGTCGGCGGACGGCATGCGGGTCAGCCCCCCAGGGCCAGGCCTTAGGCTCAGGCCTTGGGGACCGCCCGCACATGAAGCGCGGCGAGCCCGCGCAACAACTTGTTCGGAACATGGGCAAAATCGTTGGCACCGGCGGGCAGCTCGAACCTGTCGCAGCGGGCCAGCAGCCGCTCGAACGCCACCGCCAGTTCCTTGCGCGCCAGCATGTTGCCAACGCACATGTGGATGCCGCGCCCGAAGGCGAGGTGGACGCGCGCGTTCTTGCGTTCGACGTCGAAATGGTCGGGATCGGGGAACACCGCCGGATCGCGGTTGGCTGCGGCGAAGCGCAGCATCAGCATCTCGCCCCTGGTCACCGGCACGCCGCCAAGCTCGGTATCGCGCGTGGCGATGCGCCAAAGCCCGCCGACCGGCGAAAGCAGGCGCAGCATCTCCTCCACCATGTTGGGGATCAGCGCCGGATTGGCGCGCACCTTGGCCAGCTGATCGGGATGGCGGATCAGCAGCAGCAGGCCCCCGGCCAGCGTCGACGTCGTCGTCTCGTTGCCCGCAACCATCAGTTGCTGCAGCACCGACATGATCTCCGCATCGTCGAGCGGGGCTTCGCCTTCGCTGCGCGCGTTGACGATGGCGGACAGCAGATCGTCGGGGCCCCGCTGCCCGCCCCGGCCATCCCTGCGCCGCGCATCGATCTGCGCCTTGGCGAAGTGCTGGTATTCGACGATCAGCCGCGTCGCCTCCACCTCGCGCTCGCGGCTGGCCATGCCGCCAAGGCGATCGGCAAAGGCATCCGACCAGCGCTTTACCAGCGCGACATCGTTCTCCATGCCGATCTGCCCGGCGATCACCGCCACCGGCAGCGGCACGGCGAAATCGTGCACGAACTCCACCGTGCCGCGTTCGAGCATCGTGTCGATCAGGCCGTCGACGATCTGGCGGATCGAGCCTTCGAGCGCGTTCACCCGGGGCATCGAGAAGGCGAGATTGACCAGCTTGCGAAAGCGCGTGTGACGCGGCGGATCGGCCGTCAGCATGGTATCGACCGTGGGCCAGCCTTCGGCCTCGATCGCGGCGATTTCGGGATCGGCCACCTGGTTGCCACGCATCAGCGCGCCGAAATCGCTGGAGAAATCCTGCGGGCGTCCGGCCGCTTCGGACACCAGCGCGTGCGACAGGACCATCTGCACGGTGCCGCCGGCAATCCGCGCCACCGGGCCGCGCGCCAGGGCTTCGCGATACCAGTCGAACGGATCTTCGATCACCGCAGGATCGAAGAACTCCGGCAGCGACGTCGTTGCGTCGATCATTGTCCTCTCCTCCTGACGGAGTGAACCATTTTCTAGCACGTTATGCAATATGTATCGGCAGGCTGGAATTGGCAGCAGGAGCAGTTCAAACGCCCCGCCCGCCCGACCTTAATGCACGGTATTTCAGCGCTTTTTTCTCGCCATACGGTCACGCCGCGCCGACGGAGGGAGACGACTATCGAATTTGGGAGGGCGCGTCAGATCGCCAAGGGCATCTGAAATCTAACGCGCATCCGAACCGGGGTCAGGCGTCGAGGTCCGCCATCCGGGCAAGGTGGTACTGCGCCGTGCCGAACTGCTGCTGCAGCACGAAGGCGCGCTTGAAGTAGTGCGACACGTCGATCTCGTCGGTGGTGCCGATGCCGCCGTGAAGCTGGACGGCGCCTTCGGCGACAAGCCGCAGCGCATCGGCGACATAGGCCTTCGCGGCAGCGACCGAGCGGGTGCGATCCTGCCCGTTGCCACCCGTCGCACCGTCGATCGCCAGCGCGGCCATCACCGCCATCGACCGCGACCGCTCGATCGCCACGGCCGTGTCGGCCATGCGATGTTGCAGCACCTGGAACGTGGCGATGGGCCGCCCGAACTGTTCGCGCTGCTTCGTATAGGCCACCGTCCGGTCGAGCAGCACCGTCATCACGCCGATCGCCTCGGCGCATTGCGCGGCGAGCGCGGCGTCGAGCGCGCGATCGATCGCGGTGCGCGCGCCTGCGCCAATTTGCAGCGCCTTTGCCGGGGTATCGGTGAACGTCACGTCCGCCGCGGGCCGCCCGTCCACCAGCCGGTAATCGCGCCGTTCCAGCCCGTTTGCCGTAGCTTCCACCAGGTACAGGCCAGCCTCGCTCGCCCCGTCGCGCGCCGAAACGATCAGGTGCGAGGCAAAGGGCGCGGCCACCACGGCGGTCTTTTCGCCGTTCAGCGCGCCATCGTGGAAGCGGCAGGCGATGCGGTGCGGATTGCTGCGCGCCGCGCGTTCGAACAGCGCCGGCGCCACGATCAGGCTGCCGTCGATCATCCCGGCGCGCACTTCGTCGACATCGACAACATCGCGCAGCAGCCCACCGGCCAGCACCACGCATTCGAGCCAGGGTTCGAGCGCGTTGGCGCGGCCCATCTCTTCGGCGATGACCATGACATCGACCGCGCCGCCGCCCAGTCCACCGTGTTCCTCGCGCTCGGCGGCGGCGAACAGGCCGAGCTCGCCGGCCAGCATCGTCCACACATCGCGCCGCCAGCCTTCGGCTTCGAGCGCAGCCTTGCGGTCATCAAAAGCATAGAGCCTTGCCAGGGTGCCCGCGAGCGCTTCGCGCAGCAGGACCTGCTCTTCGGACAATTGGAAGTCCACACCCGCTCCCCGGATCGCAATTGCACTTACTTTATGCAACTTGGTATAGAATTCAAGCGAGGTGCACTTCGGGGCGGCCGGCACTGCATCCACAATGCCGGGGATTGCCCGTCAGCCACTTCGTAACGGAGAGGTTCAGCGCTCCAGCACCACGCAGCCCGAAAGGCCGGGCGCGCCATAGACCTGGCTGTAGGCGATCCGCGCGCCTTCGACCTGGCGGCCATTGGCGCGGTCGCGCAATTGCTGCACGTTTTCGTAGACCTGGCGCAGGCCGGAGGCGCCGATCGGCTCGCCACAGGCAAGGCAGCCGCCGTCGGTGTTGACCGGCATGCGCCCGCCCAGCCGCGTTTCGCCATCGGCGATCAGGCGTTCCTGTTCGCCATCGCTGCAGAAGCCGTTTTCGGCCATGTGCATGATCTCGGCCCCGCTTTCGGTATCCTGCAACTGCGCCACGTCGACGTCCTGCGGGCCGATCCCGGCCATTTCCCAGGTGGCGGCCGAAGCCAGTTCGACCGCCGACTTGCCGCGTTCGATCTCCAGCGCAGGGGCGAACACCTCGAAGCTTCCGACCGGGCGCGTGCGGATCGCCGCACCGCGCACCTTGGGGCCCGAAAGGCCCAGTTCGCGTGCCTTCTTCTCGCTGGCGACGATCAGCGCGACGCCGCCTTCGGCGGGCGAGCAGAACATGAACTTGGTCAGCGGATCCGACACCATCGGCGCGTTGAGGATGGTATCGAGATCGACCGGGCTGCGCCGCCACGCGTGGGGCGCATGAACCGCGTTGTCGAACGCCTTTTCGGCGACGAGGCCCAGCGTGCGCTGGCTGATGCCGTGCAGCGCCATGTAGCGGGTGATCTTGTTGGCGAAGAACTGCGTCGTCAGCATCATGCCGGTTTCACCGTACCAGCGCGGCAGGCCCGACGCTTCGGGATCGGCGTTGAACGCGCCGCGCGGATGCTTGTCGAAACCCACGACCACGCCGATGTCGAATTCGCCCGACTTGATCGCGGCATAGCCCGAAAGCAGCGCCGATCCGCCGGTGGCGCAGCCGTTGTTAACGTTGATGAACGGAATGCCGGTCAGGCCCAGGCGCGGCAGCACGGCATCGGCCGATCCGGCCGCGGAGGAGCCGCCGAAGGCGAACTCCATGTCGCTCCATTCCAGGCCCGCATCGGCCAGCGCTTCGCGGATGGCAAAGACGCCCTGCTCCAGGCCCGTGCGGCCGTCGGTGCGCCCGAACGGATGGATGCCGGCGCCGACTATGACGATGTCGCTCATGAATTGTCCCCTTCGTTCGCCTGTTCGTGGCGGTGGGCTTCGTCTGCCGGGCAGAACGCGTAGGTGAGCACCGCTTCGCCGGCATCGGTGGTGCGATAGGCTTCGGTCGTCACCCGCATCGGCTGGCCGATGCGCAGCGCGCCAAGATCGTTGGCGACGATGTGCCCTTCGACGATCAGTTGCCCCGGCAGTTCGACATAGCCGACGCCATAGGGCTTGAAGTTCACCTCATCGCCATCGCCGTTGAACGGAGTCTTCGGCTTGAAGCGCTGGATGGTGTAGGACCACAGCGTGCCTTCGCGCGCCAGTTCGACCACATCGTAATCATCGGCATCGGCCCCTTGCGGACAGGGGAACACGAGCTTGCCGCTCTGCCGTGAACGTCCCGCGAGCAGGCGGGCATCCGCGCCGCTGCCCCGGAACAGGTTCTCTGCAACCGCAATGGCCATTCGTCGTCTCTCCCGAAGTCAGAGCCCGAGGCTCTTGGCAATGATGCCGCGCTGGATCTCGCTCGATCCGCCGAAGATCGTGGCGGCGCGGGTGTTGAGGTAGCGCGCCGTGGGCGTCAGCGCGTACGCGCCGCCGATCGGCGCTTCGTTGGCGTGGAGCCCCAGCGCATGGCGCTGGTCGGCCAGCGCATCGCTGCCCAGCGCCTCGGAGGTGAGCTGCGCCAGTTTCTGCAGCATTTCGCTGACCGAAAGCTTGAGGATCGAGGCGGTGGCGCCGTTGGTCACGGCGCCGGCGGCCAGGCTGGCGATCTGGCGGCGTTCGGTCCAGTCGATCGCCATCACTTCGGTTTCGAGCCGCATCACGCGTTCGCGAAAGCGCGGATCGTCCCACAGCGGCGCGCCGTCTTCGCCGGGCTGTTCCTTGGCCACCTGCTTCAGCCTTGCCAGCTGGGCGTTGAGCCGCCCCGCCGAGGAACCGCCGCCGCGCTCGAAGGTCAGCAGGTACTTGGCGATCTCCCAGCCCTGGTTCTCCTCCCCGACGAGGTATTCGGCCGGCACGCGCACGTTGTCGAGGAACACCTGGTTGACTTCGTGTTCGCCCGACATCGACAGGATCGGCGTGACGGTGATGCCGGGCAGGTCGAGCGGGGCGAGCAGGAAGCTGATGCCCGCCTGCTTCGGCCCTTCAGCACGGGTGCGCACCAGCAGGAAGATCCAGTTCGCCTCGTGCGCGTGGGTGGTCCAGATCTTGGAGCCGTTGACCACGTAGTGATCGCCATCGCGCACCGCGCGGGTGCGCAGCGAGGCGAGGTCCGACCCCGAACCGGGTTCGGAAAAGCCCTGGCACCAGTAATGTTCGCCCGACAGCATCTTCGGCAGGAAGAACGCCTTCTGCGCCTCTGAGCCAAAGGCCATGATCACCGGGCCGCACAGCGCGATGCCCATGGCCGGCAGCGAAGGCGTGCCGGCAAGGCCGCATTCGCGCTCGTAGATATAGCGCTGCATTGGCGTCCAGCCGGGCCCGCCATGTTCGCGCGGCCAGGTCGGCGCGATCCAGCCCTTTTCGTGAAGGATGCGGTGCCAGGTGCGCGCCAGTTCGCCCTCGGCAAAGACACCCGCCTGCCGGGCGGCACCTTCGCGCAGGTCGGGGGTGAACTTTTCGGCGAGGAAAGCGCGCACTTCGCTTTCGAAGGCGAGATCGTCGGCGGTGGGGGTCATGTCCATACGGATCGGCTCGAAACTGTTGCAGCGGCGGAATCGCAATCGGCACTTGCCTTGCCGCTGCAACCGATACACTACATTTTGCATCGCGCATCAACTTTTTACGGAGACCGCCCTTGCGCTGGACCATTGCCGCCCGTCCCATCGCCCGCGAACTCGTTCCCGAAGACTTTGAAAAGGACGCCAATCCGGCAGCTTCGCCGGCGCTGCGGGAAGGCGAACTGCGGGTCGCCGTGCTGATGCTGTCGTGCGATCCTGCCCAAAAGGGATGGATGGAAAACGTGGCCGGTTACGCCGAACCGACCGAGATCGGCCAGACCATGCCCGCGCTGGGCGTCGGCCGCGTGCTGGAAAGCGCCGCGCCCGGCTTTGCCCCCGGCGATCTGGTGCAGGGCTTGCTCGGCTGGGCCACGGAGATGGTCGTTGCAGCCGAAGCGATGCGCAAGGTGCGCGACGAGCCCGATGCGCCGCGCCTTGCGCTCGGCCTGCTCGGATCAAGCGGGCTCACCGCCTATTTCGGGCTAACCCGGATCGGTGTGCCGCAAGCGGGCGATACGCTGGTGGTGACGGGGGCCGCGGGCGGCGTCGGATCGATCGTGGGGCAGATCGGCAAGATCGCCGGCTGCCGCGTGATCGGCATCGCCGGCGGGCCGGACAAGTGCCGCTGGCTGACCGAGGAACTGGGGTTCGACCACGCCATCGACTACAAGGCCGAAAAGGTGAAGGCCCGCGTGCGGGAACTCGCCCCCGACGGCATCGACGTGCTGTGGGACAATGTCGGCGGGCAGATGCTGGAGGACCTGCTCGCCCGCATCGCGCGCAAGGCCCGCGTGGTGATCTGCGGCGGCATCGCCCGCTACCAGCAGCAGGGCCGCCCGCCCGGCCCGGCAAGCTATTTCAACATCGTGTTCAAAAGCGCGCGGATGGAGGGCTTCCTGCTCGGCGATTTTGCAGAAGACCACGACATCGGCCGCGACCGCCTGCGCAAGTGGCTGGCAGAAGGGCGAATTGTCCAGCGCGATGAAGTCGTGGATGGACTGGAGAACGCCCCCCAGACGCTGCTGCGGCTGTTTCGCGGAGAGAACCGGGGCAAGCTGCTGATCAAGGTTGCACAGTGAGATGAAGCACGCATGATCGAGGTGGATTTCGTGACGTCCGACGGCAGCCGCGAGCGCCTCTACGGACGCGAGGGGTACACGCTGATGGAAGTGGCGGTGCGGGCCGGAATCCCCGGCATCCGCGCCGAATGCGGCGGGGCCTGTGCCTGCGCCACCTGCCACGTATCGGTGGCGCCCGAATGGGCCGAACGCGTGGGCCCGCCGCACCTTGCCGAGGACATGCTGCTCGATTCGCTCGATCGCACGCCGACCTCGCGCCTCGCCTGCCAGGTCAAGCTGAAGGCCGCGCTCAACGGACTGGAAGTCCGCGTCCCCGAATAGCGTTTGCGATCCCGCCTCCCTCGCGCCGGGCGAGGGAGACGGGGCCCTTGGATCAGTTGCCCTGCGCCTGCATCGCGGCCATCACCGAAGCTGCGATTTCGTCCTTCCACGGGTTGCGGCGCAGCGTCAGCCCGCCGTTCACCTGCAGGTTCTGCCCGGTCATGAAGCATTCGTCGGACGAGAGCCATACGACCGCCGCCGCGATATCGTCCGACGTGCCGACACGGCCCAGCGGATAGGACGGCAGGAACGCCTCCCACAGCCCCGGGGTCTTGCCTTCGGCCGCCGTCATCGGCGTTTCGGTAAGGCCCGGCGAGATCGAGTTGGCGCGGATGCCCTGCCCGCCGAATTCGTTGGCGATGCAGCGGATCACGTGGTCGGTACCCGCCTTGGTGCCCATGTAGGCGGCGTGGTCGTTGAGCATGATCGTGGCCGTGGCCGACGAGATCTGGATGATCGAGCCGCCATCCTTCATTGCCTCGATCATCGCCTGGAAGAACATGTACGGACCCTTGAACTGCAGGTCCGAAATGCGCTGGATTTCATCCTCGGTGGTTTCGAGGAAGGGCTTGAGCAGGCCCCAGCCGGTGGCGTTGACCGCGATGTCCACCCCGCCCATCTCTTCGACGGCGGCGGCGGCCAGCGCCTGGTTGTCATCCTTCCGGGTGATGTCGCACAACGCCATGAAGCCCTTGCCGGGGTGCGCGGCGACGAACTGGTCGAGGTATTCCGCCTTGCGCCCGGCCACCATCACCTTGGCCCCTTCGGCCACCAGCCGCCGGGCGATGACCTGGCCCATGTTGTCCTTGCCCGCCGCGCCGAGCACGATCGCCCGCTTGCCTTCCAGCCGCATTCGCCTTCTCCCTTTGACCTAACCGCCGATCGTGCGGTCCGACGGCCAGAACGGCCGCCGCAATTCGCGCTTGTTGACCTTGCCCATGGCATTGCGACCGACCGTTTCGACAAGGTCGATGCTGCGGGGCCGCTTGTATCCGGCAAGCTTTTCGCGGGCGAAGGCGACAAGATCGTCGACCGTCACGGCCGCGCCTGCGCGCGGGACGACCAGCGCCTTCACCTCTTCGCCCATGTCGGCATTGGGCACGCCGATCACGGCGACATCCTCGACCGCGGGGTGCGTGATCAGCACCTGCTCGATCTCGGCCGGGTAGATGTTCACCCCGCCCGAAACGATCATGTCCGATGACCGGTCGGTGATGAAGACATAGCCTTCATCGTCGACATAGCCGATCTCGCCCAGCGTGAAGACGCCCGGTTCGATGTGCGCGGCGGCGGTCTTTTCGGGATCGTTGTGATAGACGATGCCGCGCCCGGTGGGATCGCGGAAATAGAGCTGCCCGGCCTGGTTGGGCCCCAGCCGCGTGCCGTCTTCGGCCACCACCACCATTTCCAGCGGCGGCACCGCCTTGCCCACCGAGCCGGGCTTGCGCAGCCATTCCTCGGACGTGATCATGTTGGTCGTGCCCGCCTCGGTCGCGCCATAGGCATCGACGAACACCGGCCCCCACCATTCGATCATCGCGCGCTTGACCTCCACCGGGCAGGCCGCGCCGGTGTGCGGGACCGAGCGCAGGCTCGACAGGTCGTAGCGGGTGCGCACCTCTTGCGGCAGCGCGAGCAGGCGCTGGAAGTGCGTCGGCACCATCACCGATGTCGCCACCTTGTGCCGTTCGATCGCCACCAGGATCTGTTCGGCATCGAACCGGGGCAGGATCACCAGCGGGCGGCCGCCGCCAAGCTGGCGCACCGATCCCAGCGGCCCGGTGTGGTAGTTGGGCCCGACCAGCAGCACCGGCCCCGGATATCCCTCGTCGGTGTGGGCCAGCGCCACCTGTTCGCGCAGCGCGCGGAACAGGCCGGTCACGTCGGCTTCGCGCGGGAACATGCTGGGCGGGGTTTCCGCGCCCTTGGGCCGGCCCGTGGTGCCCGAGGTATAGTGCATGTAGGGCAGCGGCGGCATGTCCTCTGGCGGCGGCGCATCGCTGGCACCGGCCAGCCAGCCGTCCCAGTCGGTGACGCCGTCGATCCCTTCGCAACCCCATCCGATGACCAGATCGATCCCCGCCGCGCGCGCCGCCTCGACGCCGACCGCTGCCGTCTGCGGCCCCACGAACAGCGCCCGCGCCCCGCTGTCCTTCAGGATGTAGGCAAGTTCCTCTGCGGTCAGGTGGAAGTTCGCCGGCACGCCCGAAACGCCCGCATGCAGCATGGCGAGGTAGGCCAGCGCGCATTCGGTCGAATTGTGCGCGAACACCGCGGCGCGCGGCGGATCGCCAAGATCGGTGTCGAGCAGCGCGTTGGTGGCGCGATTGATCAGGCGGTCGAGTTCGGCCCAGCTGACGGTGAGGCGACCATCGGTGACGGCCATGACATCAGGCGTGGCCCGGGCGCGTTCGGCGGCAACAAGCGACATCGGTACTCCCAGGAACGTTGGTCTTGTCGATCGACCGGATATCGCGCGCCGAGGCATCGAAGGGATCGAGGCATCGGCGTGCGGCAAGGATAGGCGCGCGTGCCCCCTTGAGGCACTCACACTTGGATCAGGTGGCGCACCTGGATCGGGCAGGCAGAGCGTCGGAACCGGGCGGCCTCAGACCGCCGCCGCGTCCTTCGCCCGGCCTTCGGCCAGCATCGCATCGATCATCTGGTGCATCTTGCGGATGCGCAGTTCCGAATAGCGGCCCAGGTGGCAGACGCCCGTGCCCGATGCTTCCATGCCGGTCTGCACGTGCGGCAGGTTCGCCATGTCCTGTTCGAACACCGCGGCAAGGCCCGCCGACATGCCCGCCTTCGGCCCGTATTCGACCATGCTTTCATCCAGCCCGATCTCGAACACCCGCGCGGGCTTTGGCCGGGGCTGCCCCTTGGGCACGCGCTTCAGCATGTAGATGTCCATGATCGAGGTGGTGTGGTCGTGCCCGTTGGGCCGCCAGCGATAGACCAGGTTCGGCATGTGCCCCGCCCAGAAGCTCATGTGCGGCCACACGTTGTAGAGCAGCGCGTCGACCATCTCGGCATCGGATGCCGCGCTGTAATCGTGGCCGTCCTCGCCGCCGAGCGACTTGCGCGTGAATTCGGCCATGAACGTGCGCGCGGTCTCGCCATCGGGCACGCTGAGCGCCGCATCCGCCTTGCCCGCAAGCGAGCGCGAGCCGACGCCGAGCACCGCCTGCACCACTTCGTCCTGGCTGACTTCGCGGTCCATGTAGGGGCTGGGCACCATCTGCGCCGAAAATTGCCGCGTCACGTGTTCGCTCAGGATGTCGTACTGGCTGTTCACGTCGGCCAGATAGGGCAGCAGCTGCGGGTGCGTGGTGATCGCGTGGTGGCTTTCCATGAAGGCTTCCGCCGCCGCCTTCCAGTTGCACGGCACGATCTTCTGCACGTGGAAATGGATGTAGCGATCGTCGTGGGCATATCCTTCGAAATGTTCCGGCATGGGCGATAGCACGCTGGCGAGCGGGGCTGCGTCCTTGTCCATGTTGAGGAAGACATAGCCACCCCAGGTCTCGATCTTTGCCTGCGGCAGCGAAACGTCGCGATCCTGCCACTGCGGGAAGTCCCACGAAATCGGGTTGTCCTTGAAGCTGCCGTCGGTGTTCCAGGCGATGCCGTGGTAGGGGCAGCGGAACTCGTTCTTGCAGCCGCCGAACGTTGCCAGCTTGCGCCCGCGGTGGAGACAGGAATTGTAGAAGGCCCGGATCGCGCCATCGTCCTGCCGCACGATCAGGAAGGACTTGCCGGCGATTTCATAGACGTAGGTATCGCCCGCATTGGGGATTTCCTCCTCGCGGCAGGCCATCTGCCAGATGCGCGGCCACAAGTACTTTTCCTCGGCCCGGGCGAAGGCGGGATCGAGGTAGCGCTGCACGTCGACGCCATCGGTGCCGATATCGGGCACCGGCCCTTCGCGCAGGTGTTCGGGAATCGGCCGGGTGTCGCGCTCGAGGATCTCCTCGTAGGTTTCCGCCGGATGGCGATCGGGGCGGAAACTGCGGGCTTCGACGTTCATGATTGTGACCTCCGGCGCTGGCCGCGCGCGTGCGTTGCATCCTCTTCGCCCAAGAAACTAACACATCATGCAAACTTGTGAAGTCCGCACGCGAAGCTTTTGTGTATCAAAGTGCAAGGCGGCTTGAGACGCAGGCGATTCGCGGCCAAGTGGATGGCTTTCGCGGCGCGCGACTTTGAAGGGGACAGGGCAATGGCCGATACCGACGGCGAACTGGTGCTGGTCGATTTCCCGGCGGACGGGGTGCGGCGGCTGACGCTGAACCGGCCCGAAAAGCGCAACGCCCTGTCCAACCCCTTGCGCGCTCGGCTGTTCGAACTGCTGGAACAGGGCGATGGCGACGATGCCGTGCGCGTCACCATCCTGCGCGGCGCGGGCCCGTGCTTTTCGGCCGGCTACGACCTTTCGGGCGGCACGGCGGCGCCCTATCCCTTCCACACCGCGCCCGGCGCGGGCCACTGGGCGCGCCATGTGGTCGAAGGCGCGTTCCGCATCTGGGACCTGGCCAAGCCGGTGATCGCGCAGGTCCATGGCTGGTGCCTTGCCGGCGGGTCCGAACTCGCCACCGCCTGCGACCTCGTCTACGTGGCCGAGGACGCCAGGATCGGCTACCCGCCGGTGCGCAACATGAGCCCGCCCGACAACCAGTTCCACGCCTGGATGTGCGGCCTGCGCGGCGCGATGGAAATGACGTTGACCGGCAACGCGATCGACGGGCACGAAGCGGTTCGGCTGGGCTTTGCCAACCGCGCCTATCCCGCCGACCAGCTCGACGCCGCCGTGGTGGCGATGGCGCAGCAGGTGGCGCAAGTGCCCAGCGACGTGCAGGCGATCAACAAGCGCTCGGTCCACCGCGCGATGGAGATCATGGGCCTGCGCGCCGCGATCCGCGCCGGCACCGAAATGCAGGCGCTCGCCCTCACCACCCAGACCAGCCAGCAGGCCTTCGCCGACGTGCGCGAAGGCCTCACCCGCGCCCTCAGCGCCCGCGACGCCGCCTTCGGCGACTACCGCGAAGGCGAGGCGAAGGAGTAGGGTTGCGAGGGTAGCGCCCGGCTGCACAGGCGGAAAGCGGACCAACCTCTCTACGTCATGCCAGCGAAAGCTGGCATCGCTCACGGTTTACAGTGCGATGCAGTCCCGCATCTGTACGTCGTTGCGGCATTCTTCTGCCACGCTGACGGACTGCTTGTCGGCGATCGATCCCAGCCTTCGGTGGGATGACGGCTGGAAACCCCAACACGTCTACGAGCGAGCCCAACCAGACCCCCGGCCTCACCCAACCACTCTATCCCTTCCCCGCTCCCGCCAGCGGGCGCAGCAGGTTGTACACGCCGGTCATCGTCATCAGCGTCGTCTCGCCGCGCAGCAGGCGCCCGCTGGTGTGCGCGATCCTGGCGCCCAGCCGGTCGATCCGCACCTCGCTGGTCAGCCAGTCGCCGAGCTTGGCCGGGGCGAGGTAGTTGACCGCCATCGACACGGTGGTGATCGGCAGGCCGCCTTCTTCGAGCAGGAACACCTGGTAGCTCAGCGCCACGTCGGCAAAGGTTGCCAGCACCCCGCCGTGCGCCGCCGAGACATAGTTCACGTGGGGGGCGGTCACCCGCATGGCGAGGCCGCGCACCCCATCCGCCTCGGGCACGAAGTAGGGGCCGCTCTGGTCCAGGAACGGCGTGCCGAACCGCACCCGCTTCCACCCCGCCTCGGGCTGCGCCGCACCGTCCGTCATCAGGTCCTCACGATATTGATACGATGATCAATATCTGCAGGAAGGCTGGATGCAGCGCAAGCCCGATGGGTGCAAAGGGTCAGCGCTGCGCGGCGGCCTTGCCCCGGTCCGCCGTGCGCGCCTGCAGGAATTCGGACCCTGCGCGCCATTGCGGCCAGCGCGTCGAATTGGCGAGATCGCGTCCCACCCGGTAGGCCAGCGTCGCATCCTGCGCGGCGCTCGCGAAGTTCATGTCCTTGCTCCACGCATCGCAGGTCTGGTGATAGCAGCGCATGTAGGCTTCCAGCCACGCCTGCCCCGCCGCGCGCCCGCCATCGACCAGATCGGGTGCGCCGCTGATCGCCATCAGCAGAAGCGTGGGCACGCCCCGCTTGGCGAGCGGGAAGTGGTCGGCGCGATAGAACAGGCCGCGTTCGGGCAGCGCTTCGGGCGTGACGATGCGCCCCTGCGCGCGGGCGGCGGCGGCAAGGTCGTCCTCCAGGCTGTTCTGCCCCTGCCCCACCAGCATCACGTCGCGCGAAGGGCCGCCGGTCTGCAGGATGTCGAGCGTGATGTTGGCGACCGTGTCGGCCGCGCGGTAGACGGGCTTGGTGGCATAAGTCTCCGACCCCAGCAGCCCGCGCTCCTCGCCCGACCAGAAGGCGAAGACCACGCTGCGTGCCGGCGCCGGCCCGAGACGGAAGGCGCGCGCGATGTCGAGCAGGCCGGCAACGCCCAGCCCGTCGTCGTTCGCGCCGGGCCGGATCGTGCGCCCCTGCGCATCGGGCGCGCCTTGGCCATAGGCATCCCAGTGCGCGCCATACATCACCACTTCCTTCGGGCGCTTTGCGCCATCGAGCCTTGCCAGCACGTTGCGGCTCATCAGCGCCTCGTGCGTCACCGGCAGGTCGGCCGAGAAGGTGAGGCCAAGGTCGACGGGGCGGAAATCCGCCGAACGCGCCGCCTTGCGCAGCGCGGCAAGGTCCTGCCCTGCCGCCGCGAACAGACGCCGCGCGGCATCTTCCTGCAGCCAGCCCTGCAGCGCAACGCGCGGCGGCGCGGCGGCGATGTCGTAGTTCTCGCCGCCCGGCGCGGTCACCGTGTTCCAGCCATAGCCCGCACCCGGCGTATCATGCACGATCAGCGCGCCGATAGCGCCGCGCCGTGCCGCTTCCTCGAACTTGTAGGTCCAGCGCCCGTAATAGGTCATGCGCTTGCCGCCGAACTGGCCTGCGACCGGCTCGCCCGCAGCGGCTTCGAAATCCGGATCGTTGATCAGGAACACGGCAACCTTGCCCTTCAGGTCCACGCCCTTGAAATCGTCCCATTTCCGCTCTGGCGCCGACACGCCATAGCCGACGAAGACCAGCGGGGCGGCGGCGATCTGCACCCGGTCGACCGGGCGCACCGTGCTGACATAGATGTCGCGCAGCTGCACCAGCGGGATGGCCTGCCCCCGCCCGTTCGCGGCCATCGTGCCGTCCTTGCCCAACTGCGTGCGCACCAGCGGCACTGCCTGAGTCCACGAACCATCGGGGCCGCCGGGCTTGAGGCCGATCACCTTCAGCTGGCGCACCAGCCAGTCGATCGTCTTGTCCTCCCCCGCCGTGCCGGGCGCGCGGCCCTCGAATTCGTCGGAGGCGAACACCTTGACGTCGGCCGACAGGCGCTCGGCCGAAATCGGCAAGGGTGCCTTGGGCCGCGCTCCCTGCGGCTTGGCCGATGCGGTGGCAGGAAGGGCGATGCCGATGGCCAGCGACATGGCCAGAGCGGTGGGAAGTATTCTTTTCATCCCCGCTGTCTAGCCGAACGGGGCAGGCAATCCATCCCCCTCCTGGCCATGCGGGCAGCGCGTCTGGCCCGTCCAGCGTGGGCCAAATAGCAATCGGGGCCATCGGGGTTGCGCTTGCCGACGGCTTTCCCTAGGGCGTCGTCACGTCGGGGAGTAGCGCAGCCTGGTAGCGCATCTGGTTTGGGACCAGAGGGTCGTAGGTTCGAATCCTATCTCCCCGACCATCCTTCATCGCTGGAAGATCGCCGGGCTAAGCGCTTGGCTCGGTCCCCGAGCCGACGTCAGCTCGAGCGACTCACGCCCCCATATCCGGCGGCGAGCCCGGACGATAACGCCGTTGGGAAGTGTACGGACCTGCGCGACCGGCGCGGGCGCCATGCGTGGCGCTGCGCGTGGAGGGCAAGAGGAACGCTGTGGCGAGTGGCCGGCGGGGCGTTGGCTATCCCGGATCGGCTCAGCCTGTAGTCGGACGGGGGCTCGAAACCCGGGCGGCGGCTCGCAAGGCGGCCCGGTCCGTAGCGATAAGTCCCTGAAGGATCAGCCCGGACGGCCTCGATCGGCGCTAGGGCCATCTTGGCAGGTCATGGGGCACTGTGACTTCAGGGAGGCGCATACACGCGGTTGAACCACCGCACCACATCCGCCCGTCCGTTGCAGTGGCGTTGGGTTGCCCTGAGGGACTTGGGGCTTAACGCCCTCGCTGCCGTATCCCCCGAAAGGAATGCGGCTCCCGCAGCGCCGACCCGCGCCGGTCGCGTCGGGCCTTTCCCAGCGTGGAGATTGGCCCGAAGGAGCGAAGAGCAAGCCGGCCATGCCGCTCCCGGTCCGTGGGGGTGGCCTATAACCTATATGGTACGTTTTGTCAAGGTTGGGTAGGAAGAGACAGATGCGAGGGGGTCACCCCCTCGCGCTCCCGGGACGTCTTCCGGGGCTGGCCAAGCGCTGTGGGGAGGTGCTGCGTTCGATCTCGCTGTTGCGCTGGAAGGACAAGGGCAGCCCTTCGACAGGCTCAGGGCAGGCGGTTTGGGGGGGGGGAGGGGTTCCTTTGTCCCTCGTTCGTCATGCCAGCGTAGGCTGGCATCGCTCTCGGTTTGCGGAACGGTGAGGGAGGCGCCCTGTCGCCAGCGATCCCAGCCTTCGCTGGGATGACGCTATGGGCGGGGTTGGGCGCCACGCCTCACCCCCCACCCATCCTGAGCTTGTCGAAAGATCGCTTTTGCGTTTTCGGGCGCACGTTTCGCCTTGCCCACTCCCCTGCCTTCAAGGGACAGCCTGTCAGCCGCGCGATATTCAGATCTGGGAGAGTGTGGAGGCCCGAGCCGGAATCGAACCGGCGTAAACGGATTTGCAGTCCGGTGCGTAACCACTCCGCCATCGGGCCCCGATGCGCATCAGCGTGGAAGGGGGCGGTTAGCGGAGGTGGCGGCGCGCCGCAACGGGATTCTTCGTCCTAGGCGAGCGCGAAAGAGAGTTGGCGCGTGGCGGGGTCCGACTTTTCGAGCCGGACCGGAAAAGTCTGGCCGGGCCGGGCATCGGCGGCCTTGACCCGCGCAATGACGGGAACGCCTTCGAGCTGGATCCGCGCGCTTGCGCCTTCGGCATCGGTGACGATCGCGCCGAACACCTCTCCTTCGCGGCCGTGGAGCATGACCGTTTCCGCAAGGTCCACCACGGCGCGCTCGATCCGGCCGGCGATGGCATCGGCGCGCGCCATCACGTCAGGCAGGCGGTCGAAAGCCTGGGTCACTGCGTCGGGCACCTGCTCCCCCTGCGCCAGGGCCAGCGCGGCGCGGATGACGTAGCGATCGGCCAAGCGGCGCAGCGGGGCGGTGGCGTGGACATACGGCGCGGCGATCGCGGCATGCCAGGGTTCGGCCCCGGCATGCCAGGGCGCATAGCCCGCCCCGCTGCCGGCGCGCCGGACCGCCAGCATGAAGCCTGCCTGCGCCGGATCGCGCGCATCGAGGGTGCGTTCGAAATCCTTGAGATCGACTGCCGCGGGCCAGTTCAGGCCCAGCGCATGGGCGCTTTGGCGCAGGCGCGCGACAGCCCTTTCATCGGGCCCGGCCATGACCCGGAACAGGCCGGTGCGGTGGTCGAGCAGGAAGCGCGCGACGGCGAGGTTGGTGGCGAGCGAAAGCGCGGCATTGGCGGTTTCGCTCGCCAGCATCGGCCGGAACGACAGCGCGAACCGGTCGCCGGCAAGGCGCTCGACTTCCTGCTGCGGCGGATCGACGCGCGCGGCCCCGCGCCGCGCTTCGGCCGCGGCGATCCGTGACGCAAGATCGGCGAAGGGTTCGGGCAGGTCCGCGCTTGACACGCTGTCGTAGGCCAGCTTGGCGCGGCTGCGGACCACGGCCCGCTCAACGCCTTCGAGCCGGGCTTCGCCATCGGGATCGACCCGCACGGCGAAGACGATGGCCGGGCGCGGCCCATCGGGCAGCAGGCTGGCGCGGTTTTCGGCGAGCACCGGCGGGTAGAGCCCGGCCTTGCCATCGGGCAGGTACAGCGTTTCGCCGCGATGCCAGGCTTCGACATCGACCGGATCGCCATCTTCGACGAACCACGCGACATCGGCGATGGCATAGCGCAGCAGCAGATCAGGCCCCGTCCGCTCGATCAGGAAGGCCTGGTCGAGATCGGTGGAGCTGGCCGGATCGAGCGTGACGAACGGCAGGTCGGTGCGATCGACATGCTGCGTGGGCGCGCGGTTGGCGGCGCGCTCGGCCGCCGCCAGCACTTGCGGCGGGAACGAGCGGGGCACCGCGAATTCGCTGCGGATCGCATCGAGGCCCTGCTTCAGGATGCCCTGCGGATCGTGCAGGGCCTTCATCGGCGGATTTCCGTCACGTCAGGATCGACTTGCTTCAGGGATCGACGAATTCGGGGGCGCGCTTTTCCATGCCGGCGCGCACCGATTCGAGCTGGTTCTTGGAATACATCAGTTCCTGCTGCGCGACGCTTTCGGCGATCAGGACCTGGTCGACCGACATATCGGGCGCGCGGTTGCACAGCGACTTGGACCCGCGCACCGCCGTCGGGCTCTTGCCGGCAATTTCGCGCGCGAGAGCGAAGGCTTTCTCCAGCGGATATTCGTCGACGTGGGTGGCAAAGCCCAGGGCGTGGGCCTCGGCCCCGGTGAATTCGCGGTGGGTGTAGATCAGTTCGCGCAGCACGTCGTCGCGCACGTTGCCCTTCCACAGCGCGAAGCCGGCCATGTCGGGGACGAGGCCCCATTTGACCTCCATCACCGCCATGCGCGTGGCGGGATGGACGATGCGGATGTCAGGCCCGCTCGCCACCTGCAGGCCACCGCCGAAGGCCACGCCGTGCACCGCCGCGATCACCGGCATCGGCAGCTTGCGCCACACCATCGCCGCCTGCTGCGGCCGGTTGGCATTGCCATGCGTGCGGTTGAGCAGCGAGTTTTCGCCTTCCCAGCGGCTGGTGTTACCAAGGCTGGACAAGTCGATGCCGGCGCAGAACGCGCGCCCCGCGCCCGACAGGACGACCGCCCTTACCCCGCGTTCATCGTGGAGATGCTGGCCGGCGGCGACGATCGCTTCGAACATGGCATCGTCGAGCGCGTTCATCTTGTCGGCCCGATCGAGCAGGACGTGGGCGACGTGATCCTCGATCGTGAGCGAGACGCGATCATTGAAACGCATGGGTGTTCTCTCCCGGGAATGGCTTTGCGCCATCGTTGCCGATCCTTACGCTAACGTAAAGGGCGAGCGGGAGGAATGGGCCGGAAGCGCGAGGCTTCCGGCCGTGTTTTCCGTGGTCTCAGGCGGCCGAGGTGTTGACGCCCATCGACTGGAGGTAGCGCTTGATGTTGCGCGCGGCCTGGCGAAGGCGCTGTTCATTTTCGACCATGGCGATGCGCACGAAGCCTTCGCCATCCTCGCCATAGCCGACGCCCGGTGCGACCGCGACTTCGGCGTGAGTGAGCAGCTGCTTGGAAAATTCGAGGCTGCCCAGGTGCTTGACCGCGGGCGGCAGCGGCGCCCAGGCGAACATCGAGGCGGGCGGGCTGGGGATTTCCCAACCGGCGCGGCCGAAGGCCTCGACCATCACGTCGCGGCGCTTCTGGTAGAGTTCGCGATTGCGGGTGACGATGTCCTGCGGCCCGTTGAGCGCGGCACAGGCCGCCGCCTGGATGGGCGTGAAGGCGCCGTAATCGAGATAGGACTTCACCCGCTTGAGCGCGGCGATCAGCTTGGGATTCCCGACCGCGAAGCCGACACGCCAGCCTGCCATCGAGAAGGTCTTGGACATCGAGGTGAATTCGACCGCCACGTCCTTCGCGCCCGGCACTTCCAGGATCGAGCGGGTGGGCTTGCCGTCGAAATAGAGCTCGGAATAGGCAAGGTCGGACAGGATCCAGACCTTGTTCTCCCTGGCCCAGGCGACCAGCCGTTCGTAGAAGGCGAGATCGACCGTTTCGGCAGTGGGGTTCGAGGGATAGTTGACGATCAGCACCGAGGGGCGCGGCACCGAGTACTTCATCGCGCGATCGAGCGAATCCCAGTAGCGATCGTCCGGAGTCGTCGGCACCGAGCGGATCGTCGCGCCGGCGATGATGAAGCCGAAGGTGTGGATCGGGTAGCTGGGGTTGGGCGCCAGCACGACATCGCCCGGCGCGGTGATCGCGGTGGCGAGGCTGGCAAGGCCCTCCTTCGAACCCATCGTCATCACGACTTCGGTTTCGGGATCGAGTTCGACGTTGAAGCGGCGGCCATAGTAGTTGGCCTGCGCGCGGCGGATGCCGGGGATGCCCGACGAGGCCGAATAGCCATGCGCGCTGGGCTTCTGCGCAACTTCGCACAGCTTGTCGATGATGTGCTGGGGCGGCGGCAGGTCCGGGTTGCCCATGCCGAGGTCGATGATATCCCGACCGGCGGCGCGTGCTGCGGCCCGCATGCCGTTCACTTCGGCGATGACGTAAGGCGGCAGGCGCTTCATGCGGTAGAATTCTTCGTCCACGACAGGTTACTCGTTGTTGCGCGGCAGGATCGCCGCAGCACCGCCTTACGGCAATCGACCGGTCAAGGGAACCTTGAGGGTAACAACCGGGCGCAAGGCGTGTATAGATCGGGCGACGCGGCCCCGCGCCGCACGGCGACGTAACGGATAAGCACCGATGACTTCGAACTCTGCCACCCCGCCCGCAGGTCAGGACAGCGCAGTGATCGAGGACCTTTTCCGCCAGCAGGGCGAGGCGCTGCGCGCGATGTTCGCCCCGCTGATGCCGACGGAGCACAGCCAGTTGCCGGACCCGGCCGATCTGCAGCTCTGGGCCATGTCGGCGGCCAAGCTGCAGAAGATGTGGCTCGACTTCGGGGCCGAACGGGCCGGCGCGATCGAGCCGGCGCTGGCCAAGCTGGGCGATGCCGAACGCTGGTCGAACCTTGTCAGCCAGTGGTGGACGGCGATGCCGCTGGCTGCCGCCGAAGTGCAGGCAAAGCTGTGGGACGACAGCGTGGCGATGTGGACCAAGGTCCTGTCGCAATATGCCGGCGGCAAGCCCAAGGCCGAGGTGGAACTGCCGCGCAAGGACCGCCGCTTTGCCGATCCGCGCTGGCGCGACCAGCCGGTGTTCGCGCTGCTGCACCAGACTTACCTGCTGCTGGCCGAACGCATCAACGCGCTCGCCGAGGAGACGCAGGGCCTGCCGCCCGAAAGGAAGGCGCAGCTGCGCTTCCTGACCCGCGTGATTACCGATGCGATGAGCCCGGCCAACTTCCCTACGACCAACCCCGTGGTGATCGAGCGCACGCTCGAAATGAAGGGCGAGAACCTGGTCAAGGGGGTGGAGCACCTGCTTGCCGACTTGCGCAAGGGGCAGCTTACCCACACCGATCCGCACGCGTTCGAGCTGGGCCGCAACATCGGTGCGACGCCCGGCAAGGTGGTGCACGAAACGCCGCTGTTCCAGCTGATCCAGTATTCGCCCACGACGGAAACCGTGATCGAGACACCGCTGGTGATCTTCCCGCCGTGGATCAACCGGTTCTACATCCTGGACCTCAACCCCAGGAACAGCTTCATCCGCTGGGCGGTGGCGCAGGGGCTGACCGTGTTCGTCGTATCGTGGAAGTCAGCCGATGCGAGCATCGCCGACGTGACGTGGGACGACTACATCCGCGCGCAGATCGAAGCGATCGACACCGTGCGCGACCGCCTGGGCGTGGCAGGCGTGCACACCATCGGATATTGCGTGGCGGGGACCACGCTGGCCGCCACGCTGGCGCTGCTGGCGCGGCGGGGCGAGGCGGACAAGGTTGCCACGGCCACCTTTTTCACCGCGCAGGTGGATTTCGAGAAGGCGGGCGATCTCAAGAACTTCATCGACGAAGGCCAGCTCAAGTTGCTGGAGAGCCTGGCCACCGACGGCGTGCTCGACGGGCGCTACATGGCGGCGACGTTCAACCTGCTGCGCAGTCCGGACCTGATCTGGAACTATGTCGTCAACAACTACCTGCTGGGGCAGGACTATCCGGCGTTCGACCTGCTGCACTGGAACGGCGATACCACCAACCTGCCGTTCAAGTGGCAGAAGGCGTACCTGGAAGACCTCTATCGCGACAACCGGCTGGTCGTGCCCGATGCGATGATGGTTGACGGCACGCCGATCGACCTGCGCCAGATTGCGACGCCATGCTATATCCAGGCGGGGCGCGAGGATCACATCGCACCGGCCGAAAGCGTGTGGAAGCTGACGCGGCATCTGGCCGGCCCGTGGAAGTTCGTGCTGGCGGGTTCGGGCCATATCGCCGGCGTGGTCAACCCGCCCGAAGCCGGCAAGTACCAGTACTGGCTGAACGACGCCGACCCCGCGACGCTGGCGGCGTTCATCGAAGGCGCGCGCGAGATCAAGGGCAGCTGGTGGCCCGACTGGATCGACTGGATCAAGTCAAGCAGCGCGAAGACAGTGCCCGCACGTGGCAAGCGCGCGCCCGGCGGCAAGGGCGACCGGGTGATCGAGGATGCGCCCGGGCGCTATGTGAAAACTCGCTGACGCCGACGCAAGCCGGACTCCAGCGAAGGTTCGGTTTCGGATGAAACAGTTGCTGCACCGCAGCAAATCTCACTTGACTTAGCACCCGCAGCACCTATTTTGTGCAGTGCAGCAAAGGCTGGATCCGTTCCTGTCGGCGCTGCTCGTTGCAGGAGTTGCCAGTCATGGCCGACGAAGTGAAGCAGGACGCACCTTCCCTCGAAGTGCCGACGGATGCCGTTGCAGAGGCAGCCGCCGTGTCCGAACCCAGCGTTGTCGATGCCATGCCGCCAGTGCCTGCGCCGACCAAGGCCGCCCCTGCCAAGCGCGGGCCCGGCAAGGTTGGCGCCGCGCCGGCGAAGCGTGCGAAGCCGAAGGCGCCCGCGGCCATCGTGGCCGCAGCACCGGTTACGGCCGCGCCGGTGGTTTCCGAAATTCCGGAAGCCCCGATCCCTGTGATGAAAAGCGTCAAGCCTGCCGCCGCTTCGCGCAAGACGAAGTCGCCGGCGCCCAGGAAGGAACAGTTCAAGATGACCACCCCCACCGAATTCACCGAAAAGTTCCAGTCTTCGTTCAAGGACGCCAGCGAAAAGGCCAAGGCCGCGTTCGGCGACATGGGCGCGTTCGCCAAGGGCAACGTCGAAGCCATCGTCGAATCGAGCAAGATCCTCGCCACCGGCCTCCAGGAAATGGGCAAGGGCTACGTCACCGAAAGCAAGTCGGCGATGGAAACCCTGACCGCCGAGCTCAAGGACCTGACCACGGTCAAGTCGCCCACCGAGTTCTTCGAAAAGCAGACCGCCCTGCTGCGCAAGCAGTTCGACGCGGCCGTCGCGGTGAGCTCGAAGAACAGCGAAGCCATGCTGAAGCTGGCCAACGAAGCGTTCCAGCCGATTTCGACCCGCGTCAGCCTCGCGGTCGAAAAGATGAAGCAGGCCGCCTGACACCAACTTCGGCGGCGCGTTCAAATCGGCGTGCACACGCCGCCAGCGGCCTGCAGACGACGGGCCGGAAGGGTTCGCCCTTCCGGCCCGTTTGTCATTCTGCAAGGACTTTGGGTCAGGTCGGCTCAGCCCCTCTTGTACCAAGGGGCGTGCAATGCGATATTTGCGGTCACATCATGGCAGACTTCGAAATCCTGACCCCCGCCGCGTTGCAGGCGGAAGGCGCCATCGGCGTAGAATTGCCGATCATGGCGGGTGATGACGATTCGCCCGGCGGCCCCGGCGGCGGCGATCTTGTCGGAATAGCCACCAAGACCCGTGCGCGGCCCAAGAAGCCGAGCATGTTCAAGGTCTTGATGCTGAACGACGATTACACCCCGATGGAATTCGTGGTGATGGTGCTCAAGCGTTTCTTCCACATGGACCTGGAGCAGGCGACTCGCGTCATGCTCCACGTCCACCAGAAGGGCGTCGGCGTCTGCGGTATTTTCCCTTATGAAATTGCCGAGACCAAGGTGAATCAGGTGATGGATTTCGCGCGGCAGAACCAGCACCCGCTGCAGTGCACGCTCGAAAAGGCCTGATCCGCCAGCCGGACCTTCGTCAGGCCAGATGAGGCGTTGCGGATCGCTGGTGCGCCAGCGCGCGAAGCAAAGCGGCGCACACGGCCATGCTCACCGACCCTGCGCCCTGTGACGACGCCGAATGCCCCCCGGCCAGCACGACCGTGGCGGAATGGAGCCCCGCATCGTCCCGGCTGGCGCAATATTCGCAGTCCCCCGGCAGAAGCGCGAAAGCCGCGCTTTCGTAAGCACCGGAATCGGCCAGCAGACTGATCCACATGCCTTGGCGCGATGCGCCCTGCTCTCCCCCTGCACCGCCCGGCGATTCTATTCCCATGACCTGCAGCACGCGCGCCAGTCCCCAGCGCTGCCGGTCGGCTGCCAGCGATTCGCACTGGTCGGCAAGGTCAGAGAGTTCGGCTGGAGAAAGGGTCAATCGTATGGCCTGCCCGGCGACACCTGCCGGCAGGCTGTATTCCCGATCGATCATGTCGTCCCTCGCGGCCAGAGCGTGACGGAACAAACGTGCGGTCCGATCATATCTGCTGGAATATTGGCCATTGGCCTAGCCCACTAACACTCGTTCGGGGAAGTTCAATAACTTTAGTTATGATCCCCCGGGCAGTCGGGGTGAGCCTCGCCGTTTTTGTCCTTCCGCAGCCGGGGCGGACGGGCTAGTCCCCCTCGGTCATCCATGGCCCCGCTGCCTGCAGTCGAGAGCGATCGAAGCGCCCGTGAAGTTTCTTACTGCCACCGACAAGTACATCGCCCGGCTGGTCATCACGCCGATGCTGGCGGTCTTCGTGATCGCGGCGTCGCTGCTCGTGCTCGACAAGATGCTCAAGCTGTTCGACTTCGTCGCGACGCAGGGCGGCCCGGTGACGGTCGTGTTCAAGATGCTGGCCAACCTGCTGCCCGAATACGCGAGCCTTGCGATCCCGCTGGGGCTGATGCTGGGCATCCTGTTCGCCTTCCGCAAGCTTGCCACGTCGTCCGAGCTCGACGTGATGCGCGCGGTCGGCCTGTCGTACACCCGGCTGCTGCGCGTGCCCTATATCTTCGCGATCGCGCTGGCTGCTCTGAACCTGCTGATCGTCAGCTACCTGCAGCCGCTGTCGCGCTATTATTACGAACAGCTCAACTACGAGCTGCGCTCGGGCGCGCTTGGCGCGTCGATCAAGGTGGGCGAGTTCAACTCGCTGCAAGACCGCACCGCGCTGCGCGTGGAATCGAGCCGCGACGAGGGGCGCGACCTGCAGGGCATCTTCGCCCGCATCGCCACCGGCGAGGGCCAAGTGCTGGTCATCTCGGCGCGAGAGGGACAGTTCTTCGCCAACAAGGAGAATCCGGACACGGTGATCCTGCGACTGACCGACGGGCAGATCGTGCAGGACGGCCCGGGCGTGCCCAGCCCCCGCGTGCTGAGCTTTGCGAGTCACGACCTGCCGATCGATCTTCCCAAGATCGAGCAGTTCCGCCAGCGCGGCGACAAGGAGCGCGAATACTTCCTGCCCGAATTGCTCAAGATGGGGTGGTCGGACCAGTCGAGCGCGCTCGCCAAGGCGCAGAGCTGGGCGAGCTTCAACTATCGCATCACCGAAGTGGTGATGATGTTCCTGCTGCCGCTGCTGGCGGTGGCGCTGGCGGTGCCGCCCAAGCGATCGAGCTCGGCCCTGGGCGTGTTCCTGTCGATCGTGATGGTGGTCGCCTATCACAAGGTGAACCAGTACGGTCAGGACGTATCAAGCCTGGGCAAGATCGACCCGATGCTGGCGCTGTGGGGGCCGTTCGTGCTGTTCGCCGCGCTGATCATGTGGATGTACTGGCGCATCGCCTATGTCCCCGGCGGCCAGCCGATCGGCGCGCTGGAAACGGGCTTTGCCAAGATCAGCAAGCGCGTGGCGAAGGTGTTCGCATCGCGCCACCAGCGCCCCGCGGACGCACCAGAAGAGGGTGAAGCCGGTGCAGCTTGAATTCTTCCCGTCGCGCACGGTCACGCTCTACATCGCCAAGATGTTCGCCACGCGCATCGTGGCGGTGCTACTGATGCTGGTGCTGGTGCTGCAGATGCTCGACCTGTTGAGCGAAAGCGGCGACATCCTTGCCGCACCGGGCAACGGGCAGGCGCAATTGCTGACGTATGTCAGCCTGCGCATGCCCCAGCTGATCAGCCGCTTCCTGCCCTATTCGGTGCTGCTGTCGACGATCATCACGCTGATGACGCTGAACCAGAACAGCGAAGTGGTGGCGATGAAGGCCGCGGGGCTTTCGGCCCACCAGATCCTGGCGCCGCTGTTCCTGGTCGCGGCCGTGGTTTCGGTGGTGACATTCGGCTTCAACGAGCGGGTGGTGACGCGCTCGAATGCCACGCTGAAGGCCTGGGAGGCGGTGAAATACGGCCCCATCCCGCGCGACAGCGATGTGAAGGCCAACGTCTGGCTGCAGGACGGGCAGAACATCCTGTTCGCCAAGTCCGTCGAAGGGCGCGGCGATGCGACGCGGATGGTCGACGTCAGCTGGTATCGGCGCGATCCCACCGGCATGGTCACCGAGATCGTCCGCTCCGCCCAGGCGACCTATGCGCGCCCCGGCTGGCGCTTCGCCGATCCCACCTCGTTCGACGTGCAGAGCGCGCGCCGGACCACGTCGCAAGGCACGCAGGTTTATGCGCGGCAAGTCGAACCATCGCAGATCATCCTGCGCAAGGCCGACGCAGATGCCGAATCGCTGCCGCGCCTTTCCGGATCGATCCAGGCGATCCGCGATGCCGGATACCGGACCACCGAGCTGGAAGGCAAATGGTGGCACAAGATCTCGGGGCCGCTTTCGGCGCTGCTGATGCCGCTGCTGGGCGCGGTTGCCGCCTTTGGCCTTGCCCGTTCGGGCCAGCTGTTCGTCCGCGCCGTCATCGGCATGGCGCTGGGCTTTGCCTATTTCGTGGTCGACAATGCCGCGCTCGCGATGGGCAACTTCGGTGGCTACCCGCCGATGCTTGCGGCCTGGGCGCCGTTCCTGCTGTTCCTGCTGATCGGCGAGACCGTACTGGTGCGCACCGAGGAATAGACGGTCAGGCGCCGCGCCGCATCGAGCTGCGCGCGAGCCGGGCGAGCATCGGGAAAAGGCCGGAATAGTTGGCCCCTTCGTAGGTGGACGACACGCCGAGGTGCGCGCGAATGCGGCGATGGCATTCGGCCAGCGAATGATAGGGCATCGAGGGCAGCAGGTGGTGCAGCGCGTGATAGCGCAGGCCCACCGGCGCCCAGAGCGCGGTGAACATCGCGGGCGGCGGCACGTTGACCGAATCGAGGTACTGCCCGGTCACCGACATCACCTCGCCCTCGTTCTCCCACAGGTGTGCGACGAGCGTGCGGATCTGGTTGAGCAGCGCTGTGGCCGACAGCACGCCGATCGCGATCAGCAGCGGCCGCCAGCCGTGCGTTGCCGACCAGCCGAGCACGAGCCACGACCACGCGGTCGCGCCCAGTTCCTGCCAGAACACCATACGCGCGAAATCGCCCTCGGGCTTGCGGCGGCGATACTGCGGGTTGATCGACAGCGCCGAGGCCCGTTCCCACACGAGGGTGCGCAGCGGCGGGATCAGCGCGCCCAGCGGCACGAGGATCGCCGAGCGGATCAGCAGGCCGATCGGAAGCAGCAGCGCCGTCAGCGCGAACACCGGCAGCGTCCACGGCTTCATCAGAGCCAGCGGCAGGTATTCGGGATCTTCCACCGTTCCATAGCGCGTGCGCGCGTGATGCAGGGTGTGGACGCCTTCGTACATGAACGAAGGGATCAGCACCGGAATGCCCACCAACACGTTCCAGCCGAAGCGGAAGCCCGGCAGCGCATCGCGGTGGATGTGGGTCAGTTCGTGGATGAACAGCAGCGCGCGATACAGCGCAACCGCCGACAGCGCGCCGAGCAGGACCGTCACCGCCGGCTGTGTCGTCGCGATCGCGCCATAGAGCGCAAGATAGCCGACAGCGGCAGAGGCCAGCATGTCGGGCCAGTAGATTTCGGGCCGCGCCTTCGCGATATCCCGCGTCAGATCGGCCGCGGCGCGCAGCATCGCTTTGTCTTCGGGCATGCCCGCAAGGTTGCGCTTGTGCACCTTTGCATCGGGCGCGGACGGAGCGCGGTCCAGGGTATCGGAGGCAATCATCGGTTTCGTTCCAGTCTGACCCGGGGCCGTTCCGGGGCCGGCCTTCTTGGCTTGCCGCGACGAATGTGGGGGTGCGGCTTGACAAGGCAGCGCACCCGGTCGCACTTCGCCCGGGACCCGCCCCCTAGAAGCAAACAAAGGCAACATCGTGGCACAGGCCGAAGTAGTGATCACTCCCGTCACCGGCAAGGCCGACCGCAATGCGTTCGTGGACCTGGCCTATCGCCTGAACGCCAGCGACCCCGCCTGGGTGCCGCCGCTGCGCATGGATGCGCTGGAGCTGGTGACGCCGGGCAAGAACCCGTTCTTCGACCACGCCGATGTCCAGCTGTTCCTGGCGCGGCGCAATGGCGCGGTGGTGGGGCGCATTTCGGCGCATATCGACCACCTTGCGATCGCGATGGACCCGGCGCAGGGCATGGGTCCGGGTGTTGGCAACTGGGGCCTGCTGGAAGCCGAGGACGAGAGCGTTGCCCACGCGCTGATCGCCAAGGCCGAGGCGTGGCTGCGCGACAAGGGCATGCACCGCGTGCTTGCCCCGCTGTCGATGTCGATCTGGGAGGAGCCGGGCCAGTTGACCAAGGGCTTCGACCAATCGCCTACGATCATGATGGGCCACCAGCCCAAGCGGTACGACGATTACATCAAGGCCGCCGGATATACCCCGGCCAAGACGCTCAAGACCTATGAGCTGGACATTACCCAGGAGTTCCCGCCGCTGATCCAGCGGATCGTCTCCTCGGGCGAAAAGAACGCCAAGATCCGCATCCGCAACGTGGATCGCAGCAAGTTCGAACAGGAAGCGGCGCTGATCCTCGACATCCTGAACGATGCCTGGTCGGACAACTGGGGCTTCGTTCCCTTCACCGATCGCGAGATCGCCTACGCCGGCAAGAAGTTCAAGCCGATCGTGCGCGAGGACCTGATCATGGTGGCCGAATACGAGGGCGAGCCCGTCGCCTTCATGATGACGCTTCCCGACCTGAACGAGATGATCAAGCCGATGAACGGGAAGCTGTTCCCCTTCAACTGGGCCAAGCTTCTGCTGTGGCTGCGCAACCCCAAGCCCCGCACGATGCGCGTGCCGCTGATGGGGGTGCGCAAGAAGCTTCAGGCATCGCGCCTGGCAAGCCAGCTCGCGTTCATGATGATCGAGTACATCCGGCGCAATTCCGTGACGCGCTACGGCTCCACGCGCGGCGAGATCGGCTGGATCCTGGAAGACAACCAGGGGATGGTGGCGATCGCCGATGCGATAAACAGCCACGTGAACAAGGAATACGAAATTTACGGCAAGTCGTTGACCGGCTGACCCTTCGGCCGGGAACACGGGTCCGGTCACCGTCGTTCGCTTTCGATGCAGGGGTGGCCTGCGTCTGATGGGGTCATGGCATGACGAGCAAGCGTATGGTCCGAGGGAACCGGGTGCTGCCGGGGCGCGCCCTGATCGTGGAAGACGACGCGCTGGTCGCCATGGACATTGCCGAAGCGCTGACCGACAGCGGCGCGGAACACGTTGTCGTCTGCGGATCGATCGCCGCGGCGCTGCACGAGATGGAAAAGGTCTGCCCCGACCTGCTCGTCCTGGACGTCCGCCTGGCGGATCGCGACGATGGCTGGTCGCTGGCCGAGCTTGCCAACCAGCTCAACCCGGTTCCGCCCTTCATCGTCTTCTCGACGGGCAGTCCGGCAAGCATTCCTCCGGAAACGGCGGCGCTCGGCCATGTTCTGGTCAAGCCGTTTCCGCCCGAGGCCTTGGTGCGGCTGGTCAGCGAACGGCGCCCGGCGGCAGGCCTGCTCGCCAAGCTGCGGAGCGGCGCGCCCCGCTGATCCTTCATGTCGGATTCCGGCCCGCGTGACCCAAGCTGCCGACCGACGTAAAAAAAGGCCTCCCCCGGATTGAACCGGCGGAGGCCTTTCGGGATCGTATCACCGGCCGCTTGGACGGGAGGGGGGGTCTCGGCGGTGACATGCCCTTAACGAGGGCCCAAAGGAATGGTTCCGCCGATCAGATCTTTTTTCGAAAATTTTTTGAAGAGCGCTGCAACCTCAGATGTAGGGGCGCGGGATATAGGGATCGCCGTCCATCTGGGCGAAGCTGCGGGCGGCCTCCATGTCGTGCACGGATATGGTCGAGAGCGTCCAGTCGACGAGCTTGAGACGCCGCAAGGCCTGTAGCGAGCGGTTGGTGTGGACCAGCGATAGGCCGAGCATGTCGGCAATCTGGCTCTGCGTCACGGTCAGGCGCAAGGTGCCTTCGCGCGAAACGCCGGTCGCTGCGCCGCGCTGCACCAGGAACACCGCGAGGTAGGCGAGCCGTTCCTGCGCGTTGCGCTGCCCAAGCGAGACGAGGTGATCTTCGAGCGCCGCCTCTTCCCGGGCAGCCATCCAGGTCAGATCGAACGACAGCTTCGGATGGCTGACGGCCAGATCGAAGAAGCGGTCGCGCGGAAACACGCAAAGCCTGACGTCGGTCATGGCCTCGACGCTGTGCGTCAGTTCGGCTTCGAACGCGGCCTGCAATCCGACCAGATCGCCCGGGAACAGGAAGTTGACGATCTGGCGCCGTCCGTCCTCCAGCAGGCGGTACCGGATCAGCACGCCTTCCAGCACCGTGAACAGCCGGGTTGCACGCACCCCTTGCCGCAGGACCTGCTCGCCGCGGACATAGCGGGCCTCGCTCGATTTGAACGCCTCTATCCACGCGCGCTGGCCTTCGTCGGGTGCCGAAAGGCCCCGGCAATGGATGAGCGGGCACTCCTTGCACGGAACGCGATCGGCGGAGGCAGGCTGCTGGCGCGATGCAATCGTCAGGGATTTGGGGTCGTCGGAATCGGCCATTCTCATATCCGTGTGGCTTGGCGCATCTCGGGTGGCCGAGAACACATGGATGTGACCCCGGAACCTTCGGCGCGATGTCAAATGACACTGCCCGGTTTCAGGTTCCCGGCTAGGCGCGTCCCGTAACAAGGGGAAAGCGATGCAGGGGCCTGGCGCCGAAGGTAACGAAGGCGCAAAGCCGGCCCTGTCACGGATCCTGGTCGTCGAGGAAAGCATTCTCGTCGCGATGGAAATCGAGGAGGAACTAGCCGCACGCGGCTTTACCGTCGAGTTGGCAGGAAGCCTGCTCGCAGCCGAGGAGCGGATGCGCGGCCGCACTTTTGCCGCCGCCCTGCTCGACTGCCACCTTCCCGATGGCCACGTGCTCGAAATCGCGCTTCGGCTGGCCGATGCGGGGTGCCCGGTCGCCATCGTCACCGGCTCGCAAGTCGATACCATTCCCGACGGATTGCAGAAGTTCCCGCACTTCCAGAAGCCGGTCCCTGCCCGGACCCTTGCGAAATGGGTGATGGACACGCTTGCTCCGTGCTGACCATACGGTTGGGGCGGATCAGTGCTGGCCCGGGAACCTTTTTACGCATAAAGGCGTTGCGGCCTGCATCGAGTATCCGGGAAGGGGTATCAATGTCGCTGGGTGCCAAAGTCGCTGCCAATCTGCCGTATCTCCGTCGTTATGCCCGTGCCCTGACCGGCAGCCAGGCAACCGGCGATGCCTTTGTTCGCGCCACGCTTGAAGCCGCGCTGGCTGACGAGGCGCTCCGTTCACAGATCGGCGAAGGCCGCGTCGCACTGTACCGCGCCTTCAATGCGGTCTGGTCCAGCGCGTTCGTCGACACCAACGATTATTCCGGTTCGGCCAACGCCGGCCTTCATGAAGCGGCGGCACAGGAACGCCTGTCGCAGATCACCCCGCTCAACCGCCAGGCGCTGCTGTTGACCACGCTCGAGGATTTCTCGATCTTCGAAGCCGCGGCGATCATGGATCGCAGCGAGGACGAGGTCGAGGATCTGGTGCAGGAAGCGATCGAGGAAATCGATCGCGAGAGCGCCACGTCGGTGCTGATCATCGAGGACGAGCCGCTGATCTCGATGCAGCTGGAAGATCTCGTTCGCTCGCTTGGCCACGACGTGTGCGGCATGGCCGCGACCCGGACCCAGGCGCGCGAGATCGTTGCCCAGGAAACGCCGGGGCTGGTCCTTGCCGATATCCAGCTCGCCGACGGCAGCTCGGGTCTCGATGCGGTAGACGACATCCTCAAGATCACCGACGTGCCGGTGATCTTCATCACCGCCTACCCCGAACGCCTGCTGACGGGCGATCGTCCGGAGCCGACCTACCTCATCACCAAGCCGTTCCAGGAATCGACGGTACGCGCCGCGATCAGCCAGGCGCTGTTCTTCGGATCGAGCCGCCCGCTTATCTGAATGGGGTGACCCGAATTCAAAAAGGGCCGCTACCCACAAGTAGCGGCCCTTTTTGCGTATCAGGTCCGCTTGGCTTCGCGGATCGCGAAGTCGCCGCGGCGGCGCACGGGAATGACCAGCGAACAGCGCACCCCTTCGCGTTCGAACAGCAGTTCGACCGGGTTGCGCAATTCGTGGGCGACGATCTTTTCGATGAGGTCGGTGCCGAAGCCGCGCTTGCGACGTGCGGCCGGGTCCAGCTCGGGCCCGCCACGTTCGCGCCAGTCGATCCTTGCCCGGTCTTCGCCCACCAGTTCCCAGCCCACCTGCACGCGCCCTTCGGGCGTGCTCAGCGCACCGTACTTCGCCGCGTTCGTGGCGAGTTCATGGATGGCAAGGCCAAGCGACAGCGCATCGTTGGGCGCAAGCTCGACATCGGGCCCGCTCATCGTGACGTGCGCCTCTGCCCCTTGCGCATAGGGCGCCAGTTCCGCCTCCAGCACCAGCCGCACCGGGGTCGTGCCCCATTCGGACTGGGTCAGGAGATCGTGCGTTGCCGACAGCGCGCGAATGCGACCTTCAAGGCTTGTGGCGAAGTCATCCAGGCTGGTCGCGCGGCGGCGCGTCAATGCGATGATCGACAGGACGTTGGCGAGCGTGTTCTTGACGCGGTGGTTGAGCTCGCGCGTCAGCGAGTTGCGGATCGACGACTGCTGCTCGAACCACGCCAGCGCGATGCGATCTTCCACGGCCTGCTGCGTCAGCAATCGGGCCAGCACCAGCAGCAGCGTTGCCACGAGCAGCCCGAACAGCAGGGTCATGACCGACATGACGCTGAGCAGGTTGGAGGCTGGCGCCTCCACCTCGATCAGCCAGCGGCGGCCGGCAAGATCGACAGTGCGACGCACCGTCCGACCGGATCGTTCCTCGAGCTTGAGTTCGGCGAGCAGATTGCCCGGCTTCTCGACCTCGTCGTAGATCCTGATCCCGACAGGTCCGATGCGATCGGTGTTGATCGCCGATTGCAGGAACTGCTGGCCGTTGAACGGGCTGTAGACGAAACCGCGCAGGCTGCGCGCTTCGCCGCGGTCCATGCCATAGACCGGCATATAGATGAGAAAACCGGGCGGGCCGTCGCGATTGCCTTCCTGGCGCAGGATTACGCGCCCTGAGGCGACCGGCCGATTTTCGCGCATCGCCGCATCCATCGCCGCGCGACGGACGCGTTCCGAGTACATGTCGTAGCCAACGGCGCGACGGTTGCGCGCGGAATCGGGCTCGAGGTACATGATCGGGACGACGAAGGGCTGATCGGCCGCTGGCGCGGGCTGGATGCGGAAGTCGGGATTGCCGCCGCGCCGCATGACGCTTTCGACGACCGGAACGTCATCGCGCGATACCCGCATGGCCCAACCGATGCCGTCCGAGCCGACATAGTTCCCGTCGAGCTGCAACTGGTGGATGAACGTCCTGAACAGCGGAGCTTCGACCATCTGCTGCGTGGCGAACAGCGCGGCACCCGAGCGCAGGTAGGCGGCATTCGCATTGGCGCGGCGTTCCACGCCCGAGCCGACCGCTTGCGCCGTCTGGGTCAGCTGCGCGATCTCGCGCTGGGTTTCGGCGCGCTCGATCGCGAAAACGCTCAGGACCGTAACGGCCATGGTCAGCCCGAAAATCCCCACCGGCACGGCGCGGGGGAACCGTTCGTACCATCGTGGCGACAAATTTTTCTGGGAGAGCAGCTTCTCCACGACGCCGAATTGACCCTCCTGCCGCGACAGGACAAGCCCGGCGCACCCGATGTACCACGTACCGCTATGACATGACGCCATATTTCGCGCCAGATGCAGGCACGAAAGCATTTTAGGGAACCATTTGCGCGGATTTTCGTTCCTCGCTTGGTACCGCATGTCACGGTGGATTGGGACGTTGATGTCGGGTTATCGTGAAGCCGCTACGCAGAGCGTGGCGCTTTCTTTGTTAAAACACCCTGGGGGGGAAGCTTTGCCGGATCGAAAGCCGAAAGAGACGAAGCCAATGAAGACGACCGGTGCCCAGCACCGTGGAGGCGCAAAGGCCAAGTCGCCCGAATGGGCGACGGGGTTGAGGCGGCTGTACGATTCGGTGGTTGAAGAACCGCTACCGGACAGTTTCGCGCGCCTGCTCGATCAGCTGGACGACGATACGCATGGCTGACGCCCCCAGCAGACCCGAGCGCGAAAGCGCCCCGCAGTCCATCGCCCGACCCGAGAAACCGCGCACGGCGGGCCCCGAGTTCAAGCGCGAGTTGACTGGCGTCATCCCTCACCTGCGCGCTTTTGCTCGGGGGCTCTGCGGCCGCCCCGATCTTGCCGACGATCTCGTTCAGGAAACGCTGCTCAAGGCTTGGGCAGCACAGGACCGGTTCGAGCCGGGCACGTCGATGCGCGCCTGGACATTCGTGATCCTGCGCAATGCCTATCTCACCGACATGCGCCGCAACCGCTTCCGTGCGGAATACGACGAGACGGTCGCGGAGCGTATCCTGGTCGCGCCAGCTGGCCAGGAAGGACCGCTTCACCTGTCCGACATGCACCGCGCATTGCTGACGTTGCCCCCGGAACGTCGCGAAGCGCTCCTGCTCGTCGGCGCGGGCGGCTTCAGCTACGAGGAAGCGGCGCAGATCTGCCAGTGTGCGGTCGGCACTATCAAGAGTCGCGTCGGGCGCGCCCGCGCCGCGCTTGCGCAGATGATCGAGAACGGCCAACTGCCCCGTCGCAGCACGGGCGATGCCGTCGCCCACGACGCGATCATGGGCGAACTGGACCACACCGTTCAGTCGGGATCCTGACGATCGGACGCACTTTCGAAGGTATTGCTTCGCGCCACCCTGCGGGTGCAGGGTGGCGTCGCCTGTCCTGCTGAAAGTCGAACGACGTCGTGGATCCTGCCGAGCCTACCAGTCTTCCAAGCACGACCCCCGACGAGGGCCAGCCCGACGAGCGCAACCGGCTACTGTCCGCGATCCTGCTGGTACTGGGGCTAGGCCTGTTCCTGGCCCTTCCCTTCGTGCTTTCGATCGGATCGGTCGTCTTTCTTCCCCCCGTGACAGCGATGATCTTCACGATCGTGCTGTCGCCGCTGGCCGACCGGCTCGTGCGCGTGGGCATGCCCAACATGCTGGCCTCGTTCTTCGCGATCCTGGCGATGATCTCGGTCATCGTGATGGCGCTTTCGCTGATCCTGCAGCCGGCGTTCGTCATGGTCGACCAGGTACCGTCGATGGCCCGCCAGGTCGTCCAGCGGTTCGCGCAGCTGCGCGGCGAATTTGCATGGATCAGCGACCTAAACGGACAGCTCGCGCGCCTTTCCGGCCGCACCGCGCGCGAAGTTGTGCTGGCGACGCCTTCGGTCATCGAGCAGGTCGCCTTCGCCACGCCGAGCGTGGTGCTCGAAACGCTGCTGACCCTGCTGATGACCTTCTTCATGATCGAATCCCGCATCCGCATGAAGCGGCGGCTGCTGCTCGATCGCCAGCACTTCGGAGCGTCGGTGCGGATTGCACGGATCATGCGCGCGGTGCAGGACCGGGTCGCCAACTACATCTTGACCGTGGCGCAGGTGAATTTCGCGGTCGGCTGCATCGTAGCAGGCGGCGCCTGGGCCTGGGGCCTTGCCGCGCCGATCATGTGGGGCGGCCTGGCCTTCGTGCTCAACTTCCTGCCCTATCTGGGACCACTCACGATGATGGGCTTGCTTGCACTGGTCGGGCTCGGCACCGCCAGTTCGATTGCCCTTGGCCTTGTACCGATGCTGCTGTTCCTGGGGCTTCACGCCATCGAGGCGAACATTGTCACGCCATCGATCCTGGGTGCACGCTTTACGCTCAACCCGGTCTCGATCCTTATCGCGATCAGTTATTTCTCGTGGATCTGGGGCGTTCTGGGCGCGCTGCTGTCCGTGCCGATCCTGCTGACCCTGTCGGCACTGCTCGAACATCTCGGCCGGCCCAATATCGTCGGCTTCCTGTTCGGCGAGCCGCTGTTCGAGCCGCCGCTACCCCTGCCCTCGGCCGAGGGCGAACCCGGTCCTGACAGCACGATGCCGCAGGACCGGGCTACGACCGTTCAGGCCGGGTAGGCCCAGACCGAACCGCGCGCGAGATTCTCGGCCGCGAAGGCCCAGTTGAGGCGCGTGTCGATCACCTGCTTGAGATAGTCGGGACGCAGGTTCTTGTAATCGATGTAGTAGGCGTGTTCCCACAGGTCGATCACGAGCAGGGGGTTGCCCGAAAGGTCGCTGTAGGTGGCGGCATCGTGGGTCTGTTCGACCGACAGCTTGCCGTCCTTGGCGACCAGCCACACCCAGCCCGAGGCGAAGTGCGCGGTGCCCTGTGCGGCGAGTTCGGCCTTCAGCTTGTCGAGCGAACCGAACGAGGCATCGATCGCGGCGGCGAGCTCACCTTCCGGTGCCGAGGCTTCAGCCGTCAGGCTGTGCCAGTAGAAGCCATGGTTCCAGGTCTGCGCCGAGTTGTTGAACAGGCCCTTGTCACCCTTGCTCTGCGCGGCCGCGACGATATCCTCGAGGCTCTTGTCAGCAAGATCGGTGCCTTCGATCGCGGCGTTGGTCTTGTCGACGTAAGCCTTGTGATGCTTGCCATGGTGGGTCTGCAGGGTGGTCGCGGACACCGCCGGCTCGAGCGCGGTATCGGCATAGGGCAGCGGCAGCAGGGAAATGGCCATGTCAGCTCCGTATCGTGAAAGTTGCTTCGCGGACCAACGCCCCAGAAAGGCATCGGTTGCGGCCAGCGCCTAAGCGCTGCACCGCAGCGGTCCAGCGAGAATTTTGAATAGGGATCAAAGGAAATAGCGATTATTGCAGCGCGGCACGGCCTGCCGCGTCAGCCCGTCGGCTCATCGCCTTTGGCAGGAGCAGCCAGCCCGCGATCGACCGCAGCGGTGACCGCGACATCCATCGTCACGTTGCCCAGCGTGCGCATCAGGTCGGGCAGCACTTCGACCGCGACGAGGAGCGCCAGCGGCCCCACCGGAACTCCCATTGCGATGGCGATGGGACCGACGGAGGCGACGTAGCTGATCGTTCCGGGCAGGCTGACCGAACTGAGCGAGACGAGCACGGCCATGATCCAGCCCGAGACGATCATCGCCGGGCTCAAAGGCACGCCGTACCAGCGGGCAACGTAGACCACCACGGCAAGGTTCATCGCCGGGCTGGTCGCGCGGAACAGCGCCACGGCTAGCGGCATGACGAATTCAGAGGTGGAATCGCGCACGTCGAGCTTGCGGCACGCGCCCAGCATCGCCGGCAGCGAGGCAAGCGAGGACTGGGTCGACAATGCGAAGACCTGGACCGGCACCATGGCGCGGGCGAAGCGCCCGAGCGGCTTGCGCGCGAGCAACGCGGCGAGAGGATAGCCCGCCAGCCAGACGACCGAGCCGGTCAGGACCACGACCAGCACATAGTGCGCCAGCGCGCCGATCGCCGCCGCGCCGGTCTTGGCCGAGACGGTGAGGCTGAGCGCGAGAACACCGATCGGCGCCACGGCGAGCACCCAGCCGATCACCACCAGCATCGCCGCCGCGATCGCCGCGAAGAAGGTGGCGATCAGGTCCCGCTGCCGAGGCTCGAGCCGCGTGCTGGCAATGGCGAAGACCGACATGAACAGGATCATCGGCAACATGCGATCGTTCGCCGCGGCATCGAGCACGTTGGTCGGGATGATCGACTTGAGGTAGTCCGCCATCCCCGGAACCGGCCCTGAGGGCGCTCCGCCCAGGCTGCTGCGCAGCGCATCGCCGGCATTGCCCGGAATCGGCAGCAAGTCGAGGATCAGCGGCGTCACCGTGAGCGACATTGCCGCGCTGAAGCCGAGAACGAGCAGGAACAGCCCAAGGCTGCGGCGGGCGAGTGCGCCGGCGCTGGCCGTCGCCATCGTCTGCACCACACCGGTGAACAGCAGCGCGGCGACGAGCGGAACGATCGTTGCCTGCAACGCGCGCAGCCACAGATCGCCGACCGGCTCCGAAACCGCCAGCACCGCCGGAAGAGCGCCCGGCGCCGCGAAGGCAAGGCCAAGCCCCCCGAGAAGGCCGGCCGCAAGGGCCGCGAATGTCCAGATTGCCGAGACCTGGGCAATCGGGGGCAGCGAGATGGACGACTTTTCAGGGTGCGGTAAGCTCATCTTGAGATGACATTAGCTATGCGCCGCGACATAGCAACTTCGCGCGCCATCAAGGACGCGCCAGCACGGGACTATTATTGCGATGGGACGCAAGTTCTTCGGCACCGACGGCATTCGCGGACGCACCAATGCCGGCGTGATGACCGCAGCCACGGCGATGAAGGTCGGCCAGGCGGCCGGCACCTATTTCCTGCGCGGTTCGCACCGCCATCGCGTTGTCATCGGCAAGGACACCCGCCTTTCCGGATACATGCTGGAAAACGCAATGACCGCGGGCTTCACCAGCGTGGGCATGGACGTGGTGCTGCTGGGCCCCATGCCCACCCCGGCGGTAGCGCTGCTCACCCGTGAAATGCGCGCAGACGTTGGCGTGATGATCTCGGCCAGCCACAACCCGTTCGAGGACAATGGCATCAAGCTGTTCGGCCCCGATGGCTTCAAGCTTTCGGACGAAGACGAAACGGCGATCGAAGCCATGCTCGAGCAGGAACTGCCGCTCGCCGCGAGCGCGGAAGTGGGCCGCGCCCGTCGCATCGAGGATGCCCGCGGGCGCTATATCCACGCGGTCAAGGGCAGCCTGCCGCACAACGTCCGGCTCGATGGCCTGCGCATCGTGGTCGATTGCGCCAATGGTGCCGCCTATCATGTTGCGCCCTCGGCTTTGTGGGAGCTGGGCGCCGAGGTGATTGCCATCGGTGTCGAGCCCAATGGCAAGAACATCAATGCAGGCGTCGGTTCGACCCATCTCGATGCGATCAAGGCCAAGGTCCGCGAAGTGCGCGCCGACATCGGCATAGCGCTGGATGGCGATGCCGACCGCCTGATCGTGGTCGATGAAAAGGGCCAGACGGTCGACGGCGACCAGATCATGGCGCTGATCGGCACCCGGCTTGCCGACGCGGGCGCGCTGCGCGGCGGCGGGGTGGTGGCGACGGTGATGTCGAACCTGGGCCTCGAACGCTATCTCAACTCCAGGGGCCTCGACCTCGTCCGCACGGCAGTCGGCGATCGCCACGTGCTCGAAAAGATGCGTGAGGGCGGGTTCAACGTGGGCGGCGAACAGTCCGGCCACATGATCCTGACCGACCATGGCACCACAGGGGATGGCACGGTGGCGGCGCTGCAAGTGCTGGCCGCGCTCGTCGCCAGTGGCAAGCCGGCGAGCGAAACCCTGCACCTGTTCGACCCGGTACCGCAGCTGCTCAAGAACGTGCGCTTTGCTGGTGGCAAGCCGCTGGATAACGAGGACGTCCAGAAGGTCATCGCCGATGCAGAGGCGCAGCTCGCCGGGCGCGGGCGGCTGGTCATCCGTCCGTCGGGCACCGAGCCCGTGATCCGCGTGATGGCCGAAGGCGACGATGCCGCGGAAGTCGAGACCGTCGTCAACCGGATCTGCAGTGCAGTGCGCAAGGCCGCTGGTTGAAACGGAACCGGAGCACGCTAGAGAAGGCGGGCGCGCACGCGATCACCATCGGAAGCGCGCACCAGGAGACCTGAGCATGCTCGAGATGCGCCCCGATTGCGAACGTTGCGGCACCGACCTGCCGGCCGAAGCGCCCGGCGCGTTCATCTGCAGCTTCGAATGCACGTTCTGCGCCGAATGCAGCGAAGACCTCGACGATCGCTGCCCCAACTGCGGCGGCGAGCTGACAGACCGTCCGACGCGGGCGAAGGCGCTGCATGCCAAGATTCCGCCTTCGGATGAACGGCGCTTCAAGGGCGCGGCGTGACACCGCCGCGCATCCTCTCGATTGCCGGCTCAGACAGTTCCGGCGGCGCCGGCATTCAGGCCGACATCAAGACGATCACCATGCTCGGCGGATACGCGATGACCGCGATCACCGCCCTCACCGCGCAGAACACGACCGGTGTCACGCACGTTGCCGCAACCGAGCCGGCACTGGTTGCCGCGCAGATCGACGCGTGCCTCGACGATATTGGCGCCGATGCGATCAAGATCGGCATGCTCGGCTCGCCCGAGATCGCGCATCTCGTGGCGGACAGGCTGGCGGGCCTTGGCGTGCCGATCGTTTTCGATCCGGTGATGGTGGCCACCAGCGGCTCGATCCTTGCCGATCCGGCAACGATCGCGGCGTTCGAACGCCTGATGACGATCGCCACCCTGACCACGCCGAACGTGCCCGAACTTGCCGCATTGGGCGGGGACGCGGCGATGGCTGGGCGCGCCGTCGCCTATCTGGCCAAGGGGGGCGATGCCGACGGCGCGGAAGTGATCGACCGCCTGGTCGTGCCCGGCGCGGCCGAACGACGCTGGAGCGCGCCTCGCATCGCGACCAGCAGCACGCATGGCACGGGCTGCACCCTGTCCAGCGCGATTGCCACCCTGCTCGGCATGGGGCTGCCGCTCGACGAAGCGGTGGAAGACGCGCGCGAGTTCGTCCGCGCCGCACTATTGGCGGCACCAGGCCTCGGCAAGGGCCACGGGCCGCTGGGACATCAGGCCGTACGGTAAGCCGTCAGGCGAGCGCGAACTCGGGCTGCCGGCGTCGCACCGGCGCACTCTCCGTCACGAAGAGCGCTGCACAAAGCCCGAGCACTTGTGAGCCGACCAGGTACCAGGCAAGCGACATCGCCGTACCCGTGGCGTGCATCAGCCAGGTGATGAACAGTTGCGTGCCCCCGCCGAACAGCGTCACCGGCAAGGCATAGATCAGCGCAAACCAGTGGACCCGACGCGTCGGGGCGATCGTTTCGCTGATCGCGGCATAGATCGATGCGCCTGTCAGCACTCGCAAGGCGGCCAGGATCCCGGTCACCATCGTCAACGAGACGATCGACGGCTGCGCGACAAGCCACGAATAGAGCGGGAGGATCACGATGATTAGGGCCGCATGCGGCAGGATCAGAAGCGGCCGGCGCCCGAAACGGTCACTGAGCATGCCGCCCGCGACGCCTGCCAAGGCGGCGATGACGTTACCGATCAATTGCGCAAGCATGGCGGCGGATGAAGAGAGATGCAGCTGGTTTTGCCCGAAGGTCGTGGTGTAGTTGGCGACATAGGTGAACATGGTGCCTGCGGTGATCATCCCCGCCCCGGCGAGGGCAATGCGCAATTCGCCGCGCGAAGGACGGGCGGATGCGTCCTGCTTGTCCAATGGCTTCGTTGATGCGGTGCTGGGAGCGGTTTCGGGCAGCATGCGACGCAGGACAAGCGCATAGGGCACGACCGCCGCTCCGATCAGCAGCGCGACGCGCCAGCCCCAGGTGGTCAACTGCTCCGGGCTCAGCAGGCTCGAAAGGAGCAGGCCGACGAGCGCGCCAACGCTGGTCGAGGCAAACTGGCAGACGCCCTGCAGGCTGGCACTGGTCGCCCGCCGCATCGGATGGGCCACTTCGACCAGATAGACCGTCGCCGAGGACACCTCTCCGCCAAGGGCGAAGCCCTGCACCAGCCGGGCAAAGACGACGATGATCGGCGCCGCGATTCCGATGGTGGCATAGGACGGGGTCAGGGCCATCGTGGTGACGGCGAGACCCATCAACACCATCGACAGCAGCATCACAGGCTTTCGACCGATGCGATCACCGAGTCGGCCCAGGACATGCGCTCCGACCGGCCGACCGAGGAAGCCGACACCGAACGTGGCGAGCGAACCCATCAGGCTCGTGTAGCGGTCATGCGAGGGGAAGAAGCAATTTCCGATCTGGATGGCAAAGTAAGAAAAGGTCATGAAATCATAGAATTCAAGCCCGCATCCGATCGTGGCAGCGATGGCGGATTTTCTGGCGTGAACCGGATCTTGCGCAATATTCGCAGTCATCCCGACTTCCTCGAACCGCCATCTGGTCGTTCGAGGAAATTATCAAACCTCCCACGAGTCAATAACGCCGAGCTACCCTTTTAAGGGTGCTGCGAGGTAACATCCTGTGGTGGATTGCTTTTCTTTTCTCGACGTTTTCGTTGAGCCGCCAGCGGTGGCGGAGCCGGTCACCTTCAGGGCGCTCGTCGGCCGTCATGTGCTCGCCTCGCTATAGCCGATCGAGCGCGAAGTAGACGCTGTCGCACCATTCATCGCCCACCAACCATGTCCGCGCCTGGCGATGCGTTTCCCGAAAGCCGAGCCGTTGGAGCAGGCGGATCGAGGCCGCGTTGCGCGGATCGACGTCAGCCAGAATCCGCTCCAGCCGGTGATGGGCGAACGCGCGCGCGATCAGCGCTCCGACTGCCTCCGACGCAAGGCCCAGGCCCCAGACCGATGGATCGAACAGGTAGCCGAGATGGGGAAACCGGTAGAATCCCGCCTTCCCGACCAGGACGCCGTCCTTTTCGACGATGAAGTCCTCCCCTTCGCAAGGCGGGATCGCGATCATGTTGTCGAGCCACTCGGCAGTGACATCGGCCGTTTCGTGCGGCGGCGTGGACCAGTAGGCCATCGCGCGCGGCTGCCGCATGATGGCGTGCAGCGCATCGCGATCCGAGGCGCGGGCAGGACGAAGCAGCAGCCGCTCGGTGCGGATCGTGGTCATGTCCCGCGCCTCATCCGGACGGTCAGTCGCAGTCCAGCGCGTAGAATTCGACGATGTGCTTCCACGCGTCTTCGGCCGTCTCGACCATGCGGAACAGCTCGAGATCCTCGAAATTGATCACGCCTTCCTCTGCAATGGCGCGGAAGTCGATCACGCGGTTCCAGTAGTCCGCGCCAAAGAGCAGGATCGGGATCGGCTTCATTTTCCCGGTCTGGATCAGCGTCAGAAGCTCGAAGAACTCGTCGAAGGTGCCAAAGCCGCCGGGAAACACCGCAACGGCGCGGGCGCGCAGCAGGAAGTGCATCTTGCGCAGCGCGAAATAGTGGAACTGGAACGAGAGGTGCGGCGTGACGTACGGGTTGGGCGCCTGTTCGTGTGGCAGCACGATGTTGAGCCCGATCGATTCGGCCCCCGCCTCCTCGGCCCCGCGATTGGCCGCCTCCATGATCGACGGTCCGCCGCCCGAGCAGACCACGAACTGCCGCTTTCCTTCTTCGACCACGGCGCAGCGCGAGGCCGTGAAGGCAAGTCTGCGGGCCTCCTCGTAATACTTCGACTTGGCGACCAGCCGTTCGACGACCGCCTTCTTTTCCGGCGTGGTCGCCGTCGCCAGCGCGGCCTCTGCCATCTCGGGCGAAGGGATGCGCGCCGAACCATACATCACCAGGGTCGAACCGATGCCCGCTTCGTCGAGCAGCATATCGGGCTTCAGCAGTTCAAGCTGGAAGCGTACCGGGCGAAGCTCTTCGCGTAGAAGAAAGTCGGTGTCGCGAAATGCCAGCCGGTAGGCCGGGTCCTGCTGCTGCGGGGTGGTACGTGGCTGGGATTCGACGAAGCCTGCTTCCTGCTCGGCCTTGTAGAACTTCGCGCGAGTCAGCTCGCGGTTGGCGGCGTCATCGCGCTCTGGGGGAGTGGTGCTCATGGCCCATGTCTGTCGCTTCGTGGATGCAGAAGTGCAATCGTTTCCTCCGGTCCGGACACGTTTCGCAAACCATTGTGCAGTGCATTAACGCTTTTTCGCAAATGCGAAGTGGCTGGAGGATAACGAAACCTTACCAGCGCGATACGGGAATTATCCGGATCTTAAGCATCCTGCTTAACCCGGTCCTAATAACGTTCCGCAACCTGGAGTTGGTCAGATCCCGGTGGACCACCACGAAAGGGATCCCGATGCCTGCCTACAAGAACCTGAGCACTTCGATCGCATTCGCCATCGCGCTCCCCGCGCTTTCCTTGGCCGTCCCCGCCGCCGCAAAGGAAACGCGCTCTGCCACGAGCCTGCCGAAGGTGAGCCTTGTCGCCTATGGCGCCAGCAACGGGCGTCCTGCGAGCAGCCTTCCTCGTGACGTTGGCCCGAAAAAAGGCTGGCCGGTAAACCATGGCATCGAAAACGCCTGGGAACATGCCAACGAACATTCCGCGCACCACCGCAACTGCAGCGATGGCTGATGAACCATGGGCCGGCACCAGCGCCCCGCTGGCCGGCCCGCAAGGCACGGCGAACGTCGCCCGCCGACGCGTTTCGCTTGAGGAATTTCAGGAAGATGGATGCCCCGCGAGGATTCGAACCTCGATAGACGGAATCAGAATCCGTAGTCTTACCTTTAGACGACGGGGCAACAAGAGGCGCGCACTTAGGCGCGGCTCAAGATCGTGTCAAGCCGCCCCAACAGCCTTTGCGGCAGGGTGCCTTGTGCCGGACACGCGGCATCGCTACCATGATGGTCAAGTACCCGTCGCGGATCAGCGCACGGGAGAACATAAAGCGATTTGACGATCATGGCGGACTTCGATCCGCCGGCGAAGAAGCGGCGGGGGCAGCGCAGCGGCAGAAGAAAAGGCAAGAAGCCATCTTTGCCCAAGGCTGCGTCCCCTGAGGCGACCCGTAGTTCCGGGCCGTCCAGCCAGCCGAAGAGCGCCGGCGCAGGCAAGGGCCTCCCGCCTCCCCATGGCGGGACCGAAAGCGGACAAGATGCGGCCGCCCGCACGGTGGCATCGATCGGCGATGCTGCCCGCGCGCACGGCTGGACCAAGCCGATCCCCTATCACCGCCAAGCCTATGCCGCGATCGACCTTGGCACCAACAATTGCCGCCTGCTGATCGCGCGTCCTTCGGGTGACCATTTCGTGGTGATCGATGCCTTCAGCCGCGTCGTGCGCCTTGGCGAAGGCCTCGCGCAGTCCGGCCGTCTTTCCGATGCGGCGATGGACCGCGCTTTGGCGGCCCTTCACGTCTGCGCGGAAAAGCTGAAGAAGCGCAATGTGCATCTGGCGCGCTCGGTCGCGACGGAGGCCTGCCGGCGCGCCTCGAACGGGGCTGCCTTCATCGAGCGGGTCTACGAAGAAACCGGCATCCGGCTCAACATCATCACGGCACAGGAAGAAGCCCGGCTTGCCGTGCTCGGCTGCCACATCCTGCTGGAACACGGCGATGGCCCGGCGATGATCTTCGACATCGGGGGCGGATCCACGGAAATGGTGCTGGTCGACACGCGCGAGGCGGTGCCGCGCATTCTCGATTGGCAATCGGTCCCGTGGGGCGTGGTCTCGCTGACCGAAGGCGTGGGCCCCATCGAGGACAGTCCCGAAGCGCGCGCCGCAGCCTATGCGGAAATGCGGCGGCGGGTCGACGAAGGCTTCGCCACGTTTTCCGAGCGCGTAGCCGACGAACGGGAACGCGCGGTGAAGCGCGGCGCGATCCGGCTGCTGGGCACCAGCGGCACAGTGACCACGCTCGCCAGCCTGCACCTTCAACTGCCGCAATACGATCGCCGCGCGGTCGATGGCCTGATCGTGCCGACGCAATCGATGCGGGCGATCAGCCAGTCGCTTTCGCGCATGTCTCCGGCCGAACGGGTTGCCGTGCCCTGCATCGGGCGCGAACGCGCCGATCTGGTGGTCGCGGGCTGCGCTATCCTGGAATCGATCTTCGACATCTGGCCTGCGGACCGCCTTGGCATTGCCGATCGCGGCATCCGCGAAGGCATCCTGCGCAGCCTGATGGCCGCAGGCAACGACGCCGAACGCAGCCGCGAAGCGCTGCGCAATCTCAAGAAAGGCGCGCGCGCATGAGCCGTTCCGGACGTGACCCGCGCGAGCGGTTGAAGACAGGCAAGGGCCGCACCCAATCCTCTGTCCGCTGGCTTTCCCGCCAGCTGAACGACCCGTATGTCAAGCAGGCCAAGGCCGAGGGCTGGCGCAGCCGCGCCGCTTTCAAGCTGATCGAACTCGACGAAAAGTTCGGCCTGCTCAAAGGTGCCAAGCGCGTGGTCGATCTGGGGATCGCGCCCGGCGGGTGGAGCCAGGTGGTGCGCAAGAAGGCCCCGCAGGCGGCCGTCGTCGGCATCGACCTGCTGCCCACCGATCCGATCGACGGGGTGACGATCTTCGAGATGGACTTCATGGCCGATGAGGCGCCCGCCGCGCTGGAAGGCGCGCTCGACGGGCCTCCCGACCTCGTGATCTCCGACATGGCGGCCAATACCGTGGGCCACAAGCAGACCGACCATTTGCGCACGATGGGACTGGTGGAGACGGCCGTCGACTTCGCCATCACCACGCTCGCGCCTGGCGGTGCCTTCGTCGCCAAGGTGTTTGCCGGCGGCACGGACGGCGACCTGCTGCAGATCCTGAAGAAGAATTTCCGCACCGTGAAGCATGCCAAGCCGCCCGCGAGCCGCAAGGATTCGTCCGAGTGGTACGTCATCGCGCAAGGCTTCAAGGGCCGTTCTGCCCCGGCAGCCGAAGCGGCCGACGAGGATGACTGACATTTCCACAGGCGGGGTTTTGCGCGAATCGGCGCAGGCGTCCTAAAGGCCCCGCTTCCAGTTTCCCTCAGCCTTTCCCGGAGTATCCCGATGGCCGAATCCGCCGACGACCGCCTGCGCCTTCTGATCGAGCGCATCGAGCGCCTCGAAGAAGAGAAGAAGGGCATCGGCGACGACATCAAGGACGTCTACAACGAGGCCAAGGCCACCGGTTACGACGCAAAGATCATGCGCCAGATCGTCCGCCTGCGGAAAATGAAGCCCGACGACCGCCGCGAGATGGAAGCCGTGCTCGAAACCTACAAGAACGCGCTCGGCATCGACTGAGCCCGTTCCGTCGCAGCCCCCGGCTGGCGACGGAACCGCCCCTTCCGGCCTCGGTTGGCTTCTCGTCCCTTACTGCGAGAGCCAGCCGATGTCCGAACAAGCCACCCTTTCCGCCGATGTCCGCCCGCCGATCCACGAAGACGGGCTGCCTGGACACGAATCCACGCTGGAGCCCAAGCCGGAATGGCAGCCGCGCTTTCCCGGCTCGGGGCGGCTGAAGGGCAAGGTCGCGATCGTCACCGGCGCCGACAGCGGGATCGGTCGCGCCGTGGCCGTGCTGTTTGCGCGCGAAGGGGCCAAGGTCGCCATCGCCTACCTCAGCGAAGATGACGATGCGGCCAAAACGCGGACCCTGTGCGAAGCCGAGGGCGGCGAGGCGCTGACTTTTGCCGGAGACCTGGGCGATCCCGAAGTGGGCCAGGCACTGGTCGATCTGGTCATCGAAACCTGGGGCCAGCTGGACGTTCTGGTCAACAATGCGGGCGAGCAGCATCCCGACAAGGACATCCGCGACATTACAGCGGCGCAGCTGCAACGCACCTTCCAGACCAACATCTTCTCGATGTTCTACCTTGTGCAGGCGGCGCGTGAGCACCTGAAGGCCGGGGCGGCGATCGTGAACTGCACCTCGGTCACGATGTACCAGGGCGAAGCCGAACTGCTCGACTATTCCAGCACCAAGGGAGCAATCACTGCCTTCACGCGCTCGCTGTCGGAAAACCTGATCGGCCATGGCATCCGGGTCAACGCGGTTGCCCCGGGGCCGATCTGGACGCCTTTGAACCCGAGTGGCGGGGCAAGCCCCGAAAAGCTCGAACACTTCGGCGAAAAGACGCCGATTGGCCGGCCGGGCCAACCCAACGAGGTCGCGCCGGCCTTCCTGTTCCTTGCCTGCGAGGATTCGTCCTACATGTCGGGCCAGGTGCTCCATCCCAATGGCGGAACCATCGTCAACGGCTGAGCGCTGGCAGCCTTTACCTACGCGACCAGCACGGTAGTCTCCGCTGCAACTACAGGGGAGATTACCGTCGATGCGCCGCGTTCTTGCCGCCACCTTGCTGGCCACCAGCCTTTCACCCGTCGTCGCGCAGGCGGCGGACATCACCTACATCCACGCCGGCCATCTGCTAGACCAGCCAGGAAAAGCGCCGCGCGGCGCATCGACCGTGATCGTCACCGATGGCAAGGTAACCGAAATCCGCGATGGCAGCGTGCCTGCACCGGCCGGGGCGAAGGTTGTCGAGCTTGGCGACAAGTTTGTTTTGCCGGGCCTGACCGATCTTCACGTCCACCTGTTCAGCGATGGCGATCCGGTGAAGGCGCGGCTCGAAGCGACCACGCGCGACCGCGAGGACGGCGCCTTCATCGCCGCCGAGCACGCCAGGGAAACGCTCGAAGCAGGCTTCACCACGGTGCGCGATCTGGGCGGTCCGCCACGCGGCATCCGCGCGCTGCGCGATGCGACCGCGCGCGGCGACATCGAGGGGCCCACGATCGTAAATGCGGGCGAAATGATCTCGGTCTCGGGCGGCCACGGCGACAATAACGGTCTTAACGAAGAGAGCTTCGACGCCTTCCACCCGCGCGATTACAACAACGTGTGCAATGGTGCGGACGATTGTCGCCGGGCCGTGCGCGAACAGATCCGCCTTGGCGCGCAGGTCATCAAGTTTGCCGCGACGGGTGGCGTTCTGTCGAACGTTGCCGGCGGGCTTGGCCAGCAAATGACCAGCGAAGAGATGAAGGCGGTGATCGAAACCGCGCACAGCTTCGGCCGCAAGGTTGCAGCGCACAGCCATGCCGCGGCTGGCACGGCGGCGGCTGTGGCGCAGGGCGTGGATTCGATCGAGCACGGCACCTTCCTTGACGAGCCGACCGTCAAGGCAATGGTCGCGCATGGCACATGGCTGGTGCCGACGATGATGGCGCCGGTTGCCGCCTTGGCCCAGGCGCGAGCCGGTGCCTTGCCGCCGGCCTCGATCGCGAAGGCCGAACAGGCCGCGGCGGCGATGAAAGCCAGTCATCGACTTGCCATCCGCTCGGGCGTGAAGATCGCCTTCGGCACCGATACCGGTGTATCGAAGCACGGCCTGAACGCGCAGGAATTCGCTCTGATGGTCGAGGCGGGCATGACCCCGATGCAGGCGATCGTCGCAGCGACCACGAACGCCGCGGAATTGTTGGGGCGGACCGACACGGTCGGACGGATCGCGCCGGGCATGCCGGCCGATATCATCGCGGTGGGCGGCGATCCGCTGGACGACGTGTCGCGGCTGGAGCACGTCGATTTCGTGATGAAGGGCGGCAAGGTGATCAAGGCCGGGTCATGACCTTCGCGATCCGCGATGCCTCGGCCGCCGATGCCGCTGCTTGCGCCGCGATCTACCGCCCCCATGTCGAAGAAAGCTGGGCGAGCTTCGAACTGGACGCGCCCGATGCGGTTGAGATGGCCGAGCGGATCACCAGCTACGGGACCAGCCATGCATGGCTGGTCGCCACACAGGACGGCGCGGTGGCGGGATATGCCTATGGCAGTGCACACCGCGCCCGGGCCGCCTATGCTTCGTCCTGCGACGTAGCGGTTTACGTCGCAGCGGATCGCGCAGGGCAAGGCGTGGGTCGCGCGCTCTATGCGGAACTGCTGCCGCGCCTGAGCCGTCACGGCTTTCATGCAGCCTTCGCCGGCATTGCCCTGCCCAACGCGGCGAGTATCGCGCTGCATGAAGGTGCTGGCTTCACCCCGATCGGGGTTTACCGCGAAGTCGGCTGGAAGCTGGGTGCGTGGCGCGACGTCGGGTGGTGGCAGCGCCTGCTATAGAATCGACAACATGGCGGCGAGGCCGAGTGCCAGCGCGTTGGAGGTCATGTGCAGCAGGATCGACGCTGGCAGGCCCAGCCGCATCCGCACGAACCCGGTGGTCAGCCCGGTCCACAGTTGCGGTAGCACCAGCGCGAGCGCGGGAACGCTGAACCGCGGATAGTTGGCAAGGTGAGACAGCGCGAAGATCCCGGCGCTGGCGTAGAAGAAAAGCGGCAAGGCACGCTCGAACAGTGCGAGCGGCGGGCGGCGGCGCAGCGCGAACCAGCCCGCAGGCGCGGCCACGAGCAGGACGAGAACTCCCACGCTCGTGAGCAGCGGCGCGGCCCCGATCGTTGCAGCGATCCCCAACGTGACAAGCGCCGCAAGGCAGCCGAGCAGCCACAAGGCGCGCGGCCTGCCTGTCAGCCAGCCCCGGAATATCGCTTCCTCCAGCACGGGCGCCACCAGCACGACCAAGGGCGCCATGACTTGCGGCGCCAGCTTGCCATAGGCATCGGGAGCGGGCAGCGCGAAAGCCGCCTGCCAGGCCTTCAGGAAGGGCAGCAACACCAACAGCAGGACGATCAGATGCAGGGCCGCCATGCCCAGCCACAGGCGCCCCGCCCCGGCTGCGCGCAGGCCCGATGGCGTCAGCAGCACGGGTCGGCGCAAATAGTTGCGAAAGGCTGCGAAAGCGTCGGGGATCAGGCCGTTCATGATGCCGGTATGGCGGTCTACGCGTTAATACCGGCCTAGCACGCGGGACTTGCGGCCAAAGTTTGGCCGCCAAAGATTGCCCGCATCCGCCGAAACGGCTAGGGCCGCCCCAGATTCACTCCATCAAGAGCCGCAAGAAGCACGACCATGGCAGGCCATTCCAAATTCAAGAACATCATGCATCGCAAGGGCGCGCAGGACAAGAAGCGCTCCGCGATGTTCTCCAAGCTCAGCCGCGAAATCACCGTGGCGGCGAAGATGGGCATGCCGGATCCGGACATGAACCCGCGTCTGCGCGCTGCGATCAACGCGGCCAAGGCGCAGTCGATGCCCAAGGACAACATCGCCCGCGCGATCGACAAGGCGAGCAAGGGCGAAGGCGATAACTATGAAGAAGTGCGCTACGAAGGCTACGGCCCGGGCGGCGTCGCGATCATCGTCGAAGCGCTGACCGACAACCGCAACCGCACCGCGACCAACGTGCGCACCGCGTTCGCCAAGAACGGCGGCAACCTTGGCGCCAGCGGCGCGGTGAGCCACGGCTTCGAACGGCTCGGCCTGATCGAATACCCGGGCAAGGCGGGTGACGAGGAGAAGGTCCTCGAAGCCGCGATCGAAGCGGGCGCCGAAGACGTCGAGAGCGATCCGGGCGATGGCGACGAAAACCCCGGCAGCCACCAGATCTGGGTCGCGGTCGAATCGCTGCACGAAGTGGCGCGCGAACTGGAAAAGACCCTGGGCGAGGCCGAAGGCGTCAAGCTCGCGTGGAAGCCCAGCATGAAGACCTCGGTCGACGCGGACAACGCCGCGACGCTGCTCAAGCTGATCGACGTGCTTGAGGACGACGACGACGTCCAGACCGTCTGGGGGAATTATGACATTCCCGACGACGTGATGGAAACGCTGGGCTGATCGACATGTGGCAAGTGGCCGCGAAGGCGCTGCTCTCGGGCGTGCTGATCGCGGCCATCGCCGAAATCGGCAAGCGCCTGCCCGCACTGGGCGCGCTCGTCGCGTCGCTGCCGCTGGTTTCGGTGCTGGGCATGATCTTCCTGTGGCATGCCCGGCCGGATCCCGAAAACATGGCCGTCCATGCCGAGGCGACCTTCTGGTACGTCCTGCCCAGCCTGCCGATGTTCCTCCTGATCCCGGCTCTGTTGCGGCATGGCACGCCGTTCTGGCTGGCGCTCGCGGCCGGGTGCATGCTGACCATCGCGCTCTACCTTGGCATGATGCATTTCGGGCCGCGCTTCGGCCTGAAGCTGTGATGCGCGCGCCGCGATGATCATCCTGGGAATCGACCCCGGCCTCACCTGCACCGGCTGGGGAATCGTATCCAAGGCCGGCAGCCGATTGAGCCATGTCGCCAACGGCCAGATCCGCACCGATGCCAAGGCAAGCATGGCCGAGCGCCTTGTCGAACTCGACGCCGCGCTCGCCACCGTGATCGACCTCTACAAGCCTGACAGCGGCGCGGTGGAGGAAGTCTTCGTCAACGTGAACCCGCAGTCGACGTTGAAGCTGGGCCAGGCGCGAGGCGTCGCGATGCTGTCGGTCGCGCGCGCAGGAATCCCGGTCGCGGAATACCCGACCAAGGTAATCAAGAAGGCGCTCGTCGGTACCGGTGGCGCCGAAAAGCAGCAGATCCAGCACATGCTCAAGGTGCTGCTGCCCGGCGTAAAGCTCGCGGGCGAGGATGCGTCGGACGCGCTGGCCGTGGCGATCACGCACGCGAACATGCTCGGCAGCCATCGCTGACCTGTCCAATCCGTAGGGTTGCGGTCATCGCGGTGCCAGACGAGACGCGACACACTCGCGCGCATGGAAGTCGAAGTCTCTGCCGAAGCCAAGGACAAGCGCCTGAACCGCGCGGTTGCGATCACCGTGGTGGCGCTGTCGGTGTTCACCGGCGTCTGCGGCATCAAGGACGGCAACATCGTCCAGGCGATGGAGGCCGCGCAATCGAAGTCGGTCGACCTCTGGAACGAATATCAGGCGACCCGGACGAAGCAGCACCTGGTGGAAACGTCGCGGGCGCAACTCGCGGCGCTCGCCCCGGCGGGAAAGGCGGACCCCGCGCTGGCAATCTTCGATCGCGACAGCGCACGCTACCGCAGCGAGGCTCCGGCGCTTGCCGTGCAGGCCAAGGCGCAAGCCGATCTCTATGACGCGCTGAACGTCCACGACGACCAGTTCGACGCAAGCGAGGCTGCCATCTCCACCGCGATCTCGATGGCCGCGGTGGCTGCGCTGGTGGAAAGTGCCACCGTGCTGGCAGCTGCGTGGGCGATCGGTGCCTTCGGCGTGTTCATGGGCCTGTGCGGCTTCCTGGGGCTCGGCTTTCACCCCGACGTGCTGAGCAATCTGCTCGGCTAGACCGTCACAGGTTGTTCGCCTCGAGCATGGCCTGGTAGCTCCAGCGTGGTGCCGGGGCGCAAGCGCCCGGCCTTTGCCACAGGCAGATTTCACCGTCGGCAAAGGCTCCGCAGGCAATTCTGGCAAAGCGCGGATCGGATGGCGGGCGCTCCAGCAACAGCGCGTTGGCGCCATTGGCGAACCCTGCCGGCAGCGGTGAAAGCGGCTCGGGCGCAAGCAGGATCGGAACGGGCCTTGCAAGCAGCGCGGGGACAAGGTGCGCGCGGTTTTCGTAGGCAAGCCCGATCGCGCAGACCGCCGGATCGCTCGCTGCGCGGTTGGCAAGCTGCGGCACGGCCCCGCCCATCCTTCCGGCGAGAACACCGCCGTTCGCTCGCGCGGCAATGCCGCTGGCGCTGGCCCATCCGGCAATGACCAAGGCCAGCGCCAGCGGCGTCATCGCCGCTCCGCGCCGGCTCTGCAGGCGCAGGACCGCTTCCACTGAGCCGATCGCGGCAAGCACCAGCAGCGCCAGCACCGAGATCCAGATGAACCGATATTCCTTGTGCGCAATCAGGCTGTGCGCCGCGATGTTGACGATCGCCGCCCAGAACAGCGGACGGTAGCGCCACCCAGCCATCCACGCTGCCACCAGCACGATCGGCAGCAGTGGCCAGAAATGCCGGGCCAGTTCGGTGACATATTGCAGCGGCGGCGCTGTTCCGAACTCGCTGGCGCGGTTCTGGCCGACGTTCATCGTCAGGTTGGTCCAGATCCATTGGAAGGGCACCAGTCCGGCCGCAAGATCGCTCGCCGCGCCGGCTGCGCCCGCCGCCATTGCGCCGAGCGCGAAGGCCCGCCAGCGCGCCAGATCGAGGCGCAGTGCTCCACCCGCCAGCACCGCGGCGAAGAGGCCGAACTGGAAGCGCACCAGCACGCCAAGCCCGGCGGCAAGGCCTGCCACAAACAACGCGCGCGCAGACGCCCTTGCGTCCAGCAGCGGCGCGGCGGAAAGCAGCAGCAGCACCGTTGCCAGCGTCTCGGAAAGGACGAGGTTGGCGTAGAGCACGCTTTCCCACCATACCGCCGCCACGAACAGCGCCACCAGCGCCTGTGCCCGTCCCGCAAGCCCGCCCAGCCGCCACGCCGCCGGAAGGGCGAGACAGGCCAGGGCAAGGAAAAGGGCGCGGGCCAGTTCGAGGCCCAGCAGCGTGCCCGGTGCCAATGCATGGCCGAGCGCGAACGGGATCGAGAGCATTTGCGGGATTAGCGCGTTGCGCAGCCCGAAGCGCCATTCCCACGGGCGGATGCCATGCCCTGTGGCCAGCCGGTTGCCCTGTTCAAGGTACTGCATGAATTCGTCGGCATAGCGCAGATCGAACAGCGAGAAGGTGGCGAGGCGCAGACCGACGCCCAGCAGCACAACGCCCAAGATCGCGGCCATCCAGCCGGCGCCCGGCCGCGATGCCTGCACTGCTTTGTGATCCCCCATCATCCCGCAGCGATAGGCGATGGCTTTGCGCCTGTCATCCGCGGGCGTCATCCTTGCACGTCACCCGCGCGCGCGAACCGCTCTTGCCGCCGCGCGCGCTGCCGTGCATAGGAACAAAGCATGATCGCAAAGCTCACCGGCATTCTCGACGATACCGGCCCGGACTGGGCCGTGATCGACGTGAACGGCGTCGGCTATCTCGTGCACTGCTCGGCCAAGACGCTCACGCATCTGGGCATCGCGGGCGACAAGGTCGTCGTCCATACAGAGATGCAGGTGTCCGAAACCGACCAGCGCCTGATCGGCTTTGCCAGTGCGGGCGAACGCGCATGGTTCCGCCTTCTTACCGCCGTGCAGGGCGTCGGCTCCAAGGTGGCGCTGGCGATCCTTTCGGCGCTCTCGGTCGAGGAACTGCAGCGCGCTTGCGCCAACGGCGACAGCGCCATGGTCGCACGCGCCAACGGCGTGGGGCCGAAGCTCGCCAGCCGCATCGTCAATGAACTGAAGGACAAGGCCGGCGGGCTTGCTGGCCTGTCCGGTCCGGTGGGTGCGGGCGGCGATATCGGCTTGGCCGTGCCCGCAGGATCGGCCAGCGCGGACGCGGTTTCGGCGCTACAAAACCTCGGCTTCAAGCCCGCCGTGGCCACCACCGCCGTAGCGCGCGCGGTGGAGGAACTGGGCGAGAACTCTGGCCTCAACGACCTCGTGCGCGTGGCGCTGAAGAGGGCGACCGGCTGACATGACGACCGACAATCCCCTCCTTTCCGCCCAGCGCCAGGTCGAAGATCCCGATGCCGCACTGCGTCCCAAGTCGCTCGACGACTTTACCGGGCAAGCCGCCGCCAAGGACAACCTGCGCGTGTTCATCGAAAGCGCGAAGCAGCGGCGCGAGGCGATGGATCATGTCCTGTTCTTCGGTCCGCCGGGGCTGGGCAAGACTACGCTCGCCCAGATCATCGCCCGCGAACTCGGGGTCAATTTCCGCGCCACCAGCGGCCCGGTGATTGCCAAGGCCGGTGACCTTGCCGCGCTGCTGACCAATCTCGAACACGGCGATGTCCTGTTCATCGACGAGATCCACCGCCTCAATCCCGTGGTCGAGGAAGTGCTCTATCCCGCGATGGAGGACCGCGCGCTCGACCTGATCATCGGGGAGGGCCCTTCGGCGCGTTCGGTGCGGATCGACCTGCCGCCTTTTACCCTGATCGGCGCCACGACACGGCAAGGCCTGCTTCAGACGCCCTTGCGCGATCGCTTCGGCATTCCCGTCCGCCTGCAATTCTACAGCGTGCCCGAGCTTGAGCGCGTGGTCAGCCGGGGCGCGGGGCTCATGGGCATCGGCATCGACAAGGGCGGCGCGACCGAGATCGCACGCCGTGCCAGGGGCACCCCGCGCGTGGCCGGACGCCTGCTGCGCCGCGTGCGCGATTTCGCGCAGGTTGCGGGTGCCGAGACGATCACGCGTGCCATTGCCGACGATGCGCTGACCCGGCTCGAAGTGGATTCACTCGGCCTCGATCTGCAGGATCGCCGCTACCTCACCATGATCGCCGACATCTACAAGGGTGGCCCGGTGGGCGTCGAAACGCTCGCCGCCGGGCTTTCCGAACCGCGCGACACGATCGAGGAAGTGATCGAGCCCTACCTCATCCAGCTCGGCCTTGTCGCGCGGACCGCGCGCGGCCGGTGCCTGAACGATCGAGGCTGGCAGCACCTTGGCCTTGCGCCGCCGTCCGGCCAAGTGCCCGGCCAATTGCCCGGATTGTTCGACGGCGGCGAGTAGTCGGGATTCCTTACAACCGGAAACAAACAAGTTCCATCGCGGGACAGAGTTAAGTTATGCCTGCGCAAAGGGGGCGAAAGACCCCCTCGGACCGCAGCTATTCTGGTTAACAGCCTTGCCCGAATCCCGGCGGTTTGCATTTGTTCAGTACCTCGGTAGGCGGGCGCGGACCGGACGCCCGATACTTTGCAGCGAAAGCGTGTAGCATGTCTGTTCGGATGGCATTGGCGAAGCTGGCGGCCTGCGCGGCCGGTGGGGCTGTCCTTGGCGGCGGCGCGGTCCACGTTGCAGAGGCGCCCTCGGCGTCCGAGATCCACCATATCAAGCCGATCAAGACCAAGAAGATCGCAACCCGCAAGAAGTCGCGTCGCCTTGCCCCGCGCCGGATCCACCGTCCGCGCAAGCTGGTGAAGTCGATCGCGGTCAAGCCCGACCCGGTCCAGACCGCGATGGTCCCCGTCCCCTACATGGCCCCGCTTCCGCCCGCCGCGGTTGGCGGTAGCGGTGGCGGACAGGTCCCGATCGTCATCGGCGGCAGCTCTGGCGGCGGCTTCGGCGGCGGTTTCTTCGGCGGATTCTTCGGCGCGAGCGGCGGTGGCGGCAGCGTCGTCGTGTCGTCGACCAGCACCGGCTCCACGTCCAGCTCTACCTCTGGCGGTTCGACCTCCAGCTCTACTTCGGGCGGATCGACATCGAGTTCTACCTCGAGCTCGACGTCAGGTTCCTCCTCGACGTCCAGCTCGAGCTCCAGCTCCGGCGGCGCCACTTCCACCTCGACCTCGTCGGGCAACATGAGCACGACCACTTCGACGTCTTCCGGTGCGACCAGCACGTCGACATCGTCGGGTGCAACATCGACCTCGTCGGGCGCCACGTCGACATCATCCGGCGCAACGTCCACCTCCTCGGGGAACATGAGCAGCACCTCGACATCGTCGAGCACCAGCAGCAGCACCAGTTCGTCCACGTCGTCCAGCACGAGCTCGGGTGCCAGCACCAGCACCAGCTCCGGCGTCACGCCGCCTCCGCCTCCCCCGCCGCCCACGAGCAGCGGCACCGAAGTTCCCGAACCTTCGATGGTGATCCTGTTCGGCCTTGCCGCCGCGGCTCTCGTCGGTCGTCGCCGCCTTGCCGTGCGGGCGGCCTATCGATCGGCCTGACACCAAAAGTTCCTGCCCTCCTCCAGTGGGCATATTCGGAAAGGGCGGCTTCGGGGGGAGCCGCCCTTTCTTGTTTGCGCGCTCGCCACCCTGATCGAAGCGAGCACGAGACGCCCGAAATCGGCATTGGACCAGCCGCAAAAGAAAAAGGGCGGCCCGTTGCCGGACCGCCCCCTATGCCTTTCTCTGGCGCTGCCGGTCAGGCGGCGAGCTTGCGCAGCACGTAGTGCAGGATGCCGCCGTTCATGAAGTATTCGACTTCGTTCGCGGTATCGATGCGGCACAGCGCGGTGAAGGTGAACTTCGAGCCATCCTTGCGGGTGACTTCGACTTCCACGTCCTGGCGCGGCTTCAGGTTGGCCACGCCCTTGATGGTATAGGTGTCATCACCGGTCAGGCCCAGCGAGGTGCGGCTTTCGCCGTCCTTGAACTGCAGCGGCAGCACGCCCATGCCGACCAGGTTCGAGCGGTGGATGCGCTCGAAGCTCTCGACGATCACGGCGCGAACGCCGAGCAGGTTGGTGCCCTTGGCCGCCCAGTCGCGCGACGAGCCGGTGCCGTATTCCTTGCCCGCGATCACGACCGTCGGCGTGCCATCGGCCTTGTGCTTCATGGCAACGTCGTAAACCGCACCGACGTCGTCGCCATAGCGCGAGAAGCCGCCTTCGATGCCTGGAACCATCTCGTTCTTGATGCGGATGTTGGCGAAGGTGCCGCGCATCATCACGTCATGGTGGCCACGGCGCGCGCCGTAGGAGTTGAAGTCTGCCTTGCTGACCTGGTGCTCCATCAGCCACTGGCCGGCCGGGCTGTCGGCCTTGATCGAACCTGCGGGGCTGATGTGGTCGGTGGTGATCGAATCGCCGAGGATCAGCAAGGGCTTCGCCTCGATGATATCGCTGACCGGTGCCGGGGTCATCGTCATGCCCTCGAAATACGGCGGGTTGGCGACGTAGGTCGAACCGGCGCGCCACGAGTAGGTTTCCGAACCCGTGACGTCGATCGCTTGCCAGTGCGCGTCACCCTTGTAGACGTCGGCATAGCGGGCCTGGAACATGGCGCGGTCCATGCAGCCGGCCATCGTGGTGTAGACTTCGTCGTTGGTCGGCCAGATGTCCTTGAGGAACACGTCCTTGCCGTCCTTGCTCTGGCCGATCGGGGTCGAGACGAAGTCTTCGATCACCGTGCCCTTGAGCGCGTAGGCGACGACCAGCGGCGGGCTGGCGAGGAAGTTGGCGCGAACGTCGGGCGAAACGCGCCCTTCGAAGTTGCGGTTGCCCGAGATCACCGCCGCGGCGACGAGGCCGTTCTCGTTGATCGCCTTGCTGATCGGTTCAGCCAGCGGCCCCGAATTGCCGATGCAGGTGGTGCAGCCATAGCCGACGAGGTTGAAGCCAACCGCGTCGAGGTGTTCCTGCAGGCCCGCCTTGTTGAGGTAGTCGGTCACCACCTGCGATCCCGGCGCCAGCGAAGTCTTGACCCAGGGCTTGGGCTTGAGGCCCAGCTCGTTGGCCTTCTTGGCAACGAGGCCGGCGGCCACGAGCACGCTCGGGTTCGAGGTGTTGGTGCAGCTGGTGATCGCGGCGATGGTCACGTCGCCGTCGCCGATGTCGAAGTCCTTGCCTTCGACCGGAACGCGCTGCTGCGCCTTCTTGTAGGTGTTGGCCATGTCGGCGTTGAACACGTCGTCGACTTCGGGAAGCGACACGCGGTCCTGCGGGCGCTTGGGGCCGGCCAGCGACGGCACCACGGTCGACAGGTCGAGTTCCAGCGTCGAGGAGAAGATCGGCTCGACCGAGGGGTCGATCCAGAAGCCCTGCTCCTTGGCATAGGCTTCGACCAGCGCGATCTGCGATTCCTCGCGGCCGGTCAGGCGCATGTAGTCGAGCGTCTTGTCGTCGATGCCGAAGAAGCCACAGGTCGCACCGTATTCGGGCGCCATGTTGGCCAGCGTGGCGCGGTCGGCCAGCGTCAGCGCGGCAAGGCCCGGACCGTAGTATTCGACGAAGCGGCCGACGACGCCGTGCTTGCGCAGCAGGTTGGTGCAGGTCAGCACGAGGTCGGTGGCGGTAACGCCTTCGTTGAGCTGGCCAATGAACTTGAAGCCGACCACTTCGGGGATCAGCATCGAAACGGGCTGGCCGAGCATCGCCGCTTCGGCCTCGATCCCGCCGACGCCCCAGCCGAGCACGCCAAGACCGTTGACCATGGTGGTGTGGCTGTCGGTGCCGACGCAGGTGTCGGGATAGGCGACCGCCTGGCCGTTCTGGTCCACGCTGGTCCACACCGCCTGGGCGATGTTTTCAAGGTTCACCTGGTGGCAGATGCCTGTGCCCGGCGGCACGGCGTAGAAGTTGTTGAGCGACTTGGAGCCCCACTTGAGGAAGTCGTAGCGCTCCATGTTGCGCTGGTATTCGATCTCCATGTTCTCTTCGAACGCCTTGGGATGACCGAATTCGTCCACCATCACCGAGTGGTCGATGACAAGGTTGACGGGGACCAGCGGATTGATCTTGCTGGTGTCGCCGCCAAGGTTCGCGATCGCATCGCGCATCGCGGCCAGGTCGACCACGCAGGGCACGCCGGTGAAGTCCTGCAGCAGCACGCGCGCGGGGCGGTACTGGATTTCCTGGCTCGATTCGCTGGGGTTCTTCTGCCAGTCGACAATCGCCTTCACGTCGTCGGTCGAAACGGTGAAGCCGCCGTCCTCGAAGCGCAGCAGGTTCTCGAGCAGGACCTTCATCGAGAAGGGCAGGCGCGAAACGTCGCCGAACTTGGCGGCCGCCTTCTTCAGCGAATAGTAGGCGAAGTCCTTGCCGCCCACGGAAAGCGTGGAGCGGGTGCCGAGCGTGTCCTGTCCGACTTGGGTCATGGCGAGTCGTTGTCCCTCGTTGTGGATGGCATTCCTGCCGTCCGCTGGGGAACGGCCACCTGCAGCGAGGCAGCGCGAACGGCGGACAGGGCAGCCGGAAAACGAGGAGCGCCCTGCGCGCTTAGCGCGCTTGCGTCAAGGGGCGGAAAATGCCGGAATTGCGCCTTTGCACGGCGAAAACGAAGATGCTGCAAATCATTAGCAACAAGCACCCCGGAAAGGGGGCTCCGTGCCTTCTTGCAGGTCACTTGAGCAGAACTCGTGCATGCGCAGCGATCTTGTATTTATCTGTAACGGATTTGTCGTATCATGCGTCTCCGGCCTTACCCTGACCGGAGAGGATAGGCCCAGTGAAAGGGCAAGACATGACCGGAAACATTGGTCGACACCGCCGCCCGCACGCTGGCGAGAACAGCCCGCCATCGCGCGCGCCGGCTTCGGGCGACAACACCCTGCAAGCCATTCTGGCCGCGATGACGGCCGCCCTGATTTCGGGCGGATTGTGGGCGCTGCTGCACAGCCAGCTGCCCTACTGAGCCCACCCGCCCGGCACCGCTGATCCGGTCATCAGACCGGTTCGATGTGCACGGCCTGACGGCGCGTGGCGAACAGGCACCCAGCCACGATCAGCGTGACACCGGCGAGCGTGCGCAGCGTGACCGGTTCGGCAAAGGCGATCCACCCGACCAGCGCTGCCCAGATGAATGCGGTGTATTCCAGCGGCACCAGCACTTGCGCCTCGGCTCGTGCATAGGCCCAGCCCAGCAGCATCAGCGAAGCCATCGCCAGCACGGCCGCCGCCGCGATCACACCCCAGATGGCCAGCGAAGGCCAGGGCGCGAGGAATGCCGCGCCCGGCGCCAGGAACAGGAACCCGAACGCCGCCTGGAAAAAGGCGATTTCCTCGGGCGCCGCCATCTGCGCCTGCCGCCGCTGCAGCACCAGGTTCCAGGCGTAGAGCACCGCCGAGGCGAGGATCGCCACCAGCCCGACCACGCCATCGTGCGTGTAGTTGCCACCGAACTTGCCCGCAGCGATCACGCCGACCCCGGCCAGTGCCAGCACCGACCCGCCGACCGCCCGGCGACTGACCGTTTCGCCCAGCAGCAGCGCCGCAAGATAGAGCGCGATCAGCGGGGCAATGAACGACAGCGCCATCGCCTCGGCCATCGGTGTGCGCACCAGGCCATAGAAGAACGTCACCGCCATCACCACCGCGACGAAGCCGCGAAGGACATGGACTTTCATCACCGCGCGCGTCGGCCAGCCGGTGGTGCCGGCCCGCCGCCGCTGGTGCCACCACAGCGGCGCCATGATCGCTGATCCCACCAGCCCGCGCCAGAACATCGCGCCGTAGGGTCCGACCGCGATCGAGGCGGCTTTCATCACCCCGTCCATCGCGCCGAACAGCGACAGTCCCAGCAGGGTCACCAGGATCGGCAGGAAATGGACATGGCGGCGCATCGCAGGGGCTTAGCGGTGCGGACTGCGACGAGAAAGTGCCGGATGAAACTTGTGCACCAACCCGGAACCTGCGCACGTGCACAACGATTCAGGATGCAGACAGGCGCGCTGCTTGATTGCGGCAGAGGCATCAGGCAGGACTCGCCGGGCGACTGCCACCGGCGGCCAGAAAGAGGGCCGCGTCTTGCTCCGGGCCAGGACAACAGGGAAACTGAACATGCGCTTTTTCGATCGAACCTGCCTCTCCAGCCTTCTGGGTGCGAGTCTCGTCGCAGGTTCGCTCGCCGCGACGCCGGTTCTGGCGCGCCAGCCCGACGGTCCGGTGGACCTGACCGCGCAGGCCCAACCGGCCAAGCCCGCGCCCACAAAGCCTGCCCCGGCCACCCCCGCGCCCAAGCCGTCCACGCCCGCGCCTTCCGCCGCCGCGCCTTCTCCGCTGGCGGTTCCGTCGACCTCCGCCACGCCTGTGGTCGAAGAGCCTGACACACTGCCGGTCGCGCACTGGACGCTGGCCGATGCGCAAAGCCTGCTCGCCACCATTCGCGGCATCGGCGCCGAAGGCCTGTTCGCCCGCGATTACGAGCCGGCCAACCTCGCCGCGGCGATCAAGGTCGGCGAAGGCGATGCGCTCGACCAGCTCGCCAGCCGCCTGTTCGTGTGGCTCGCCGAGGACCTGCGCGACGGGCGCACCCCGATGACCGCGCGCGTGCAGTGGTTCGCGGTCGATCCCGATCAGGACAACCACCCGAATGCCCAGCTTCTGGCGCAGGCGACTGAGACGCATGACATCAAGGGCGTGCTTGCCGGCCTTTCGCCCAAGCATCCCGATTATGCCCTGCTCAAGGACATGCTGTCCAAGACCAAGGACCCCAAGCAGATCGCGATGATCCGCGCGAACATGGATCGCTGGCGCTGGCTGGGTCAGGATCTGGGCCTGCAGTACCTGATCATCAACGTGCCCGAGCAGGAGCTGCGGCTGACGGTCAACAACCAGATCATCCGCACCTATCGCGCGATCGTCGGCAAGCCGGGCCGGACCGCCACCCCGCAGCTTGCCGAGCAGGTCAGGAACGTGGTGTTCAACCCCACCTGGACCGTCCCGCAGTCGATCGTCGTCGGCGAAGGCCTTGGCGCGCGGCTGATCGGCAATCCCCGTCAGGCGGCGCGCGAAGGCTATGTCGCCACCAAGAACGCCGACGGCACGATCACCGTCGTCCAGCAGCCGGGCGAAAACAACGCGCTCGGCCGGGTGAAGCTCGACATGCCCAACGAGCATGCGATCTACATCCACGATACGCCGAGCCGCCAGCTGTTCGCCCAGCCGCAGCGCGCGCTGAGCCACGGCTGCATCCGCGCCGAACGCGCGACCGAGCTCGCCATGACCATGGCGATCCTCGGCGCCGACCTGCCGCCCGAAACCGCGGTCGAATACAACCTGTCGGGCAAGTACACCAAGGTGCCGATGACCAAGCCCTGGGCGGTCTACATCACCTACTTCACCGTCGCGCGCGACGTGAACGGCGTGATGCGCAGCTTCGCCGATCTTTACGGCCGCGACCCGGCGGTCATCGCCAGCTTCGCCAAGCCGCGTGAACTGCACACCAGCCAGCGCAAGAGCAACGAAGCGGTGATCAAGCTGGACAATCCGCTCTGAGCGGTGCCGCTCTAAGCGGGGCGAGCCGTGGCTTGGGCGCGCGGGGAAATCCGCGTGCTCAATAAATCCCCAGCCGGTCGGCAAAGATCAGGCGTCCGCCCGACAGGTGCCACAGCGCCTCGTTGAAGTCGGCATCGCCCATGGCGAAGCAGCCATCGCTGCGGCCGAGCTTGCCCCACTTCTCGATCGCCGAGGCGTTGGCGTACCACGCCGGGTGCAGCACGATCGCGCGGTTGAGCACGTTCGAATTGTCGGCATCCATCCCGCCCAGCCGGATCGAGGTGCCGTACTTTCCGTAATACCATTCGTAGGTGATGTAGGCCCCGCGTGACGTCGCGAGGCTATTGGGTTCGTTCGAGAACCACTTGAGCATGCCGTCGTGCTCGGGGTCCGATCCCTTGCCATGGGCGACGAGGAACGAACGCACCTCGCCCTTTTCGAGGTCCGCGAAATGGAAGCGCGGCATGCTGGAAGGCAGGCCGAAATCGGCCACGCCGACCAGATCGGTTCGCCACAGCGAGCCGCGGTATTGCTCCAGCCGATCCTTGGCGACGCTCAGGATGCGCCGGTCGCGCTCGCTGGCGGTTGCGGCCTGCGCGAACACGCGCGTGGGCAGCGCCGCTGCCAGCGCGGCAAGCCCTGCGCCTTTCAACACGTCTCGTCTGTCGCGCTTCATCGCCCCGTCCATAGCAGTGCCGATCCTGCCGCAGCCTGAACGCGCGGCCTAGGCCTTTTCTGCGAGGGTTGCCGCACCTGCGCCCAGTTGCGTCAGCGCCGCCCCGTCGACGCGCATCACGGTCCATTCGTCCATGAAGCGTGCGCCCAGGGCCTTGTAGAAGCCGATCGACGGCTCGTTCCAGTCCAGCACCGACCATTCGAGCCGCGCGCAGTCGCGCTCCACCGCCAGCGCGGCGAGGTGCGAAAGCAGCGCCTTGCCAAGGCCGCTGCCGCGCGCCTCAGGCCGCACGAACAGGTCTTCGAGATAGATCCCCGGCTTGCCTTCGAAGGTCGAGAAATTGTGGAAGAACAGGGCAAAGCCCTGCGCCACCCCGTCGATCTCACCGATTACCACTTCGGCATAGGGCCGCGCGCCGAACAGCTTTTCGGCCAGAACCGCCTCGTCGAAGCGCACTTCGCCGGCGAGCTTTTCATACTCGGCCAGCGCGCGGATGAGTTCGGCGATCAGGCCGGTGTCGCCGCGCGTTGCCGGCCGTATCGAAAGCGTCATCGTGTCTTCCCCGTCTGCATCATCGTTTTCAGGCGCGGCCACAGCATGCCCAGCGCAAGCCCCGCCATGACCAGCGCGAAGGCCACCAGCTTCCAGGTCTGCAGCGGCTCACCCAGCACCAGCGCCGATGCGCCAAGCCCGAACACCGGCACCAGCAGCGCCAGCGGCGCGACTTGCGCGGCCGGATGCCTGCCCAGCAGCCAGCCCCACGCGGCGTAGCCGAACATCGTGTTGCCGACCGATTGCCACAGCACCGCGCCCCAGGTCCAGCCATCGGCCGCCGCGATCCCGCGCGCCATCGCCGCCGGGCCTTCCAGCAGAAGCGCAAAGCCGAGCAGCGGCGGCACCGCGAACAGCGCCGACCAGACGACATAGGAAAGCATGTTAAGTTTCGGGTCATGCTGGCCGGCCGCCCTTGCCACCATGTTGCCGCCCGACCAGCTCAACGCCGCGGCCAGCACCAGCACCAGCCCCAGCGGCGTCGCGCTGCCGTCGGTGTGGGTCAGGATCACCGCAAGGCCCGCGGTCGCCAGCAGCAGCGCCGCCACTTGCGCCAGCGCAACGCGTTCGCCGGTCAGCCGCATCGACAGGCCGATCGTGAAGAACACCTGCACCTGCACCACCAGGCTGGCGAGCCCCGGCGTGATCTGCCCGCGCATCGCCGTGAACAGCAGCCCGAACTGCCCCGCGCCGATCAGCACGCCATAGAACGCCAGGTTGCGCCACGGCACCTTCGGTCGCGGCAGTACCAGCGCGAGCGGGAAGAACACCAGCACGAAGCGAAGCATCGCGAGCGTCAGCGGCGGCAGATGCGCCAGCGCCAGCTTGATGACGACGAAGTTCGTCCCCCACACTGCCATGACGGCAAGCGCGAGCAGCAGGTGAAGAGCGGGAAGGCCGTGGCGTGAAGGGGTCAAGGGCAGGTCCGGTTGGCCCCCGGCGAAATCCGGCAAAGGCCTACATCGCCGCGTGGCGGGCCATCGTCGCTGCGTCAAGCCGCAGGAAGCGCGCGGCGTTATTGTAGAAGATGTCGCGCTTCTGCGCCCTGGTCAGGAACGGCGCACTTTCGACCGCCTCGATCGCCTTGCCGATCGCTTCTGGCCAGACCATCTGGTCCGAACCGAACATGATCCGCTTGGCAAAGCCCGCGTCGACCAGTTCCTTCAGATAGGCATGGAAGGTGGCGCGCGGCTGCGTCCAGTCGATCACCCCCAGATCCACGTAGACCTGCGGATGGCTGTAGAGCAGCGCGATCATGTCATCGCGCATGGGAAAGCCCGCGTGCATCACGTTCAGCCGCAGCTTGGGGTGGCGCAGCAGCACCTCCTCCAGCAGCAGCGAGCTCGACAGCCGCGCACGGTAGCCCGAGCCGGGAAGGTAGCCGACGCCCGGCGGCCCAGGGCCCACGTGGATCGATACCGGCAGGTCTTCCTTTTCGGCGAAGGCCCAGATCCTCTCCGCGCGCGGATCGTCCGGCGCAACGCCATCGTATTGCAGGCCAAGCTCGCCGATCGCCATGGCCTCGCCCTGCGCATGAAGCGCGGCGAATTCCTGCTCGAAGCCAGCGGCCAGCGGCCAGTCAGGGATCAGGCTGGGGATCAGCCGTGCAGGCGCTGCCTTGCGCCACCGGTCGACAACCGCCTTGGGACCGGAGACGAGCCCGATGACATTGTACTTGTCGAGCTGCGCGATCGAGCGCGTCATCACTTCGTCATCGGTCTTCGGCGAAACGATGGGATCGCTGCACCCCGCCCCCTGGAACAGCGTGCCGAAGCTCTCCATCGGGGCGTGCGCCGGGTCCCACACCGGCATGGTGATGGGGCTGCACAGCGCCAGCGGCGGCGGGCCCTGCTGGTCCGCCGCCAGCGCGTGCAGGTGCATGTCGATGATCGGCTCGCGCGCCTCGGCACGGCCTGCCAGCACTGCCACCAGCGCCAGCATGGCCGCCCCGGCGCGCAGCGTCACTCCGCCGCCTCGGTCACTGCGTCGGACGCGGCCTCGATCTCGGCGGCCTTGGCCTCCACCAGCGCGACGATGTGGTCGAGCATCTCTTCGGACTGCACGTGGTGGTCGGTCACGCCCGACAGATAGACCATGTGCTTGCCGTTGCCGCCGCCGGTCACGCCGATATCGGTCTCGCGCGCTTCGCCAGGACCATTGACCACGCAGCCCAGCACCGACAGCGAGATCGGCGTCTTGATATGGGTCAGCCGCTTTTCCAGCGCTTCCACCGTGCGGATCACGTCGAAGCCCTGCCGCGCGCAGCTGGGGCACGAAACCACGCGCACGCCGCGGGTGCGCAGCCCCAGTGCCTTGAGAATCTCGAAGCCGACGCGCACTTCTTCTTCCGGCTCGGCCGAAAGCGAAACGCGCAGCGTGTCGCCGATGCCCGCCCACAGCAGGTTGCCGATCCCGATCGAGGACTTGACCGTGCCGCCGATCAGCCCGCCCGCCTCGGTGATGCCAAGGTGCAGCGGGCAGTCGACCGCTTCGGCAAGCCCCATGTAGGCGCTCACGGCCAGGAACACGTCGCTGGCCTTCACCGCCACCTTGTATTCGTGGAAATCGTGGTCCTGCAGCAGCTTGATGTGATCGAGCGCGGATTCCACCAGCGCCTCGGGGCACGGCTCGCCGTACTTTTCCAGCAGATCCTTCTCCAGGCTGCCGGCGTTCACGCCGATGCGGATGGCGCAGCCGTTGGCCTTGGCCGCGCGCACCACTTCGGCCACGCGCTCGTTCGAACCGATGTTGCCCGGATTGATGCGCAGGCACGCCGCGCCCGCATCGGCGGCTTCAAGCGCGCGCTTGTAGTGGAAGTGGATGTCGGCAACGAGCGGCACGCGGGCCGCCTTGACGATCTTGCCGAACGCAGCGGTGCTTTCCACGTCGGGGCAGGAAACGCGGATGATGTCGGCGCCCGCCTCCTCGCAGCGACGGATCTGGTCGATCGTCGCGACCGCATCGCTGGTGGGCGTGTTGGTCATGGTCTGGACGGTGATCGGGGCATCGCCGCCGACGGGGACCGAACCGACCATGATCTGGCGGCTCTTGCGACGCTCTATCGTGCGCCAGGGACGGATCGAAGACATGGGCTGGTCCTATACCTGCGCCGCGTCGGCAAGGCTACCGCCAGCGCCATCAATCTTGGATGTCATCTTTCGGGCATAGAGAAACTCGGGATCGCAGTGATTGCCGACCCAGAATTCGATGTCCGCGATCTTGGCAAAGCCATAGCGGTGATAGAACCGCTGCGCCTCGACGTTTTCGCTGTAGACGGTCAGCTGCACTTCGTCCGCGCCTTCCAGCGCAGCCTGCGCCAGGGCCCAGTCCATCAGCCGCTTGCCCAGCCCGCCCCCGATCCGCGCCGGGTCGGTGTAGAGCTGCTTCAGCTCGAGCGGACGCGCCGCGTCGCTGTACCCTTCCGACAGCGTGCTGCTCAGCACCAGCTTGCAGAACGCGATCAGCGCACCGTCTTCCTCGATCACCGCGATGCGCATGCCGGGATCGGCGATCTCGGAAGCGACCTTGGCGTCACTGTGCGCCTGGCCCAGGAAAGTCGCGAAATCCTCGGGCTTGTAGAGGTGGACGAACTTCGCGGTCACCGCGCGCCGGCCAAGGTCGGCAAGCGCGGCGGCATCGGCGGGAGAAGCAAGACGGAGAATCATGGCTCCCGTCTAGCTCTCCTGCCGATCGCTTGCCAGCGCAACGGTTGCTGCGCGGCGCTTACTGCGCCGCCGCGACCTTCACCTTCTTGTACGGCACGAACTTGTCGAGCCCGACGAAACCCCGCCAGAAGCCACCGACGCGGTCGCGCAGCTGAACGGTGTCGACGCTGCACAGCTGCGATCCGGTCAGTCGCGTGACGAGGATGTCATCGTCGTCGAGCGTTTCAGCGCCCGTCTTCGGCCGCTGCACGTAAAGCGTGCTGCCCGTGTCATAGACGATCGCGGTCTTGTTGATCACGCGGGCCGAGGAAACCGCCGGGTTGTAGATGCAGTCGACCGGTTCGCCCGCGACCCGCCCCTCGAGCAGCTTGGCAAGCTGCTGCTCGCCGGTCAGCCGGGGTTTCGCCTCGGCCGAAACGCCGCCTGCCAGAACCATTGCGCCTGCCGCAAGGGCAAGCCCCATATTGCGTGCTGTCTTCGCCATGATTCGCGTTTCCTTCTGCGTTCGATCTACGATCGATATTGCCTTGCGCCTGAACGGGTGCTGACCGGCAGGTTGATCACCGCGCCCTGCCTCATGGTGCCTCGCCACGGGCGAGCGCCGCCCAGTCTTCGTCGGCCGGCTGGGTATCGAAGGCAATTGCGCCTGCCGGCAGCGCGATCCACGGCTGCTTGTCGCGCACCCACACATGGAAGGCAGGGACCAGCCCCGCACTGTCGTCTCGCGTGCCCGCGCGGATCGTCGGCCACGCCGGGCGGCGTTCGTTCACGGTGTAGAGCCGCGTCAGGCAGAACGGGCAGGCATGGTGCGTCACCCGCGCTCCGCTCACCGCCAGCACCGTGCCCGAGATCGTCTCGCCATCGACGACAAGATCGGACGCGGCAACCTGCTGGTTCAGCGCGAAGGCCGATCCCTGCCGGGACTGGCAGCCGGTGCAGTGGCAGGCATACGGGCGCAAGCCGGCGTCGATGGCGGTATAGCGCACCGCGCCGCAGCCGCATCCGCCGGTGATGACCTGCCCCTGCGCCACGGCATCCTCCTCCTCCCCTGCCCGATCAGGCGGTGCCGCCCACGGTCAGCCCTTCGACCAGCAGCGTCGGCTGCCCCACGCCTGCCGGCACCGACTGTCCGCCCTTGCCGCAGATGCCGACGCCTTCGTCCAGCGCCATGTCGTTGCCGATCCCGGTCACGCGGGTCAGCACGGTCGGCCCGTCGCCGATCAGCGTCGCGCCCTTGATTGGCGCGCCGAGCTTGCCGTTCTCCACGCGATAGGCCTCGGTGCAGGAAAACACGAACTTGCCGCTGGTGATGTCCACCTGCCCGCCGCCGAAGCTCTTGGCATAAATGCCGTTCTTCACGCGTGACAGCAGCTCGGCCGGATCGTCGTTGCCGCCGCGCATGAAGGTGTTGGTCATCCGCGGCATCGGCGCGTGGGCATAGCTTTCGCGGCGACCGTTGCCGGTTGGCTCCACGCCCATCAGCCGCGCGTTGAGCCGATCCTGGATATAGCCCTTCAGGATGCCGTCCTCGATCAGGATGTTCTCCTGCGTCGGCGTGCCTTCGTCGTCGATCGAAAGCGAGCCGCGCCGCCCCTGCCCGTTCACGCCCAGAAGCGATCCGTCGTCGATCACGGTCACGCCCGGCGCGGCCACGCGCTGGCCGATGCGGCCCGAAAACGCGCTGGTGCCCTTGCGGTTGAAATCGCCTTCAAGGCCATGGCCCACCGCTTCGTGCAGCAGCACGCCCGGCCAGCCGGGACCGACCAGCACGGTCATCTCGCCCGCCGGCGCCGCCACCGATTCCAGGTTCACCAGCGCCTGCGCCAGCGCGCTGTCGATGGCCCGGTTCCACGTCTCGGGCGCGAACAGGTCGTCATACAGCCGCCGCCCGCCGATCCCGAACGTGCCCGTCTCGCGCCGCCCGTTGTGCTCGGCCACGATCGACACGTTCAATCGCACCAGCGGCCGCACGTCGTGCGCGACGAAACCGTCGGCGCGCACGATCTCCACCACCGACCAGCTCGCCGAAAGCGAGGCCGACACTTGCGCCACGCGCGGATCGCGGGCGCGCGCGGCGGCATCGATGGTCTCGAGCAGGCGGACCTTGGCCTCGAACGGCACGGCATCGAGCGGCGAGGCATCGGTATAGAGATGGCGGTTGTGCCCGCGGGGCGGCGGCGCCGCCTGCCCCTTGGCCGGATCGAGCAGCGCCAGCGTCTCGCCCGCCCGCGCGATGGCGGTCGCGGAAATCTCGTTGGCATGGGCAAAGCCGGTCATCTCGCCCGAAACGCCGCGCAGGCCGAAGCCCGCGTCGCGCGAATAGTCTGCGGTCTTGAGCCGCCCGTCATCGAAGCCGAAGCTTTCGGACGCGATGAACTGGAGATAGAGCTCGCCATCGTCGCACGCCTTGAGCGTGTCGCGCGCAAGGCGCAGCGCATCGTCGGGGGTGAGCAGGCCGGGGCGATAGAGCAGCGAGCGGGTATCCATCGCCCCGATATAGGCGCGTTCGCTGTCCCTTGCTACTGCACCCGCGTCACTACGGGCGCAGGCTCACGGCAGGCGCTTATTCCGGATTGATGTCGCCGGGCGAAACTTCGTGGATGCCGGCCTCGGCCGGGCCGCCCTTCAGCACGAAGCGGCGGTCGCAGTAACCGCACTCGGCAAAGCCCTTCTCGTCGATTTCCATGTAGACGCGCGGGTGGCCCAGCGCGCTGCCGCCGCGAATGTCGGTCGCGCCATCGCACCATACGCGGGTGGAGTCGGTGAAGATCGTCTCGGGAGCCTTGATCATGGCCTCGCGCGCTAGCAAAACCGCATGCAGGCGACAAGCGGGCCCGTGACGCTAGGCCGTCACCCTAGTTGCCCCTTTACCTTGTCCTTTCACGCGGGCAGGGAGAACGCCATGACCACCCCGCCCGCCATCCAGATCCGCGATCTCGTCAAGCGTTACGCGCCCACCGGCAAGGCCCCGGGCAAGCTCGCGCTCGACGGGGTCAGCTTCGATGTGCCGCAAGGCCAGATCTTCGGCCTGCTCGGCCCCAACGGCGCAGGCAAGTCCACGCTGATCAACACGCTCGCCGGGCTCGTGATGAAATCATCGGGCCATGTCGAGATCTGGGGGCACGACATCGATCGCCACCCGCGCAACGCCAAGGCCTCGATCGGCATCGTGCCGCAGGAAATAGTGTTCGACCCCTTCTTCACGCCCGTGGAAGTGCTCGACATCCAGGCCGGGCTCTATGGCGTGCCCAAGGCGCAGCGCCGCTCGATGGACCTGCTGCGCGCGGTGCATCTTGCCGACAAGGCCGATGCCTATGCCCGCTCGCTTTCGGGGGGCATGAAGCGCCGTCTGCTGGTGGCCAAGGCGATGGTCCACAGCCCGCCGGTGCTGGTGCTCGACGAGCCGACCGCAGGTGTCGACGTCGAACTGCGCCGCCAGCTGTGGGAACTCGTGGTCAAGCTGAACCGCGAGGAAGGCGTCACCGTCGTCCTTACCACGCACTACCTCGAAGAGGCCGAGGAACTGTGCGACCGCATCGCGATCATCAACCACGGCAAGCTGATCACCAACAAGCCGACGCGCGAACTGGTCGATATGGCGCGCGAAAAGATCGTCGTGCTGACGGTGGATCGGGACGTTTCCGCTGCACCGCAACATCCTGCGTTCCTGAAAAGCACGGTCGCTGGCGAGCGCACGGTCGAAATCACCTACGACAAGGACCGGATGAACGCCGGGCAGGTCCTCGCGCTGGTGCAGGACCAGGGCTACGCGATTGCCGACGTGTCCACGCGCGAAGCGGATCTCGAGGATGTGTTCGTCCGCCTCACCACCGCCGGGTGATCGGCCAAGTTACTGAACGGGGCTGACTTCTTCCTTGTCGGCGCGCCAGCCGCCGCGCGGGCGGCGGCGGATGCCCGCGCCGCAGTGGCGGCAGTGCGAGACATACGACAGGCCATCCCACGAGATCCGATCCCGCTGGGGCCGATGCCGGTTGAAAAGGCAAAGCAGTCTACCGAACATTGCTTTTCAAAACCTGCGCTGGAGTCGGCGCACCTTACCCCTGATGCTGCGACTGCGAAATGAAAAATACGTAATGTCCGCAGTTTATTGGTTTTCGGACATTAAGCATGTTGCCCCTGTGAACCGTCTTTTCAAACTGCGGCCACGGGCGCAAAGGGCAGGTCCTGCCCATCTGCTAGCGGAGCCGCGCGGTTTTGACCCAACATGACGTCCTGATCATCGGCTCCGGCGCTGCCGGCCTTACCGCAGCCCTTGTCCTTGCCGAACGCTGCAAGGTGCTCGTGCTGGCCAAGGGGGCGCTCGATGGCGGCTCGACCAACTGGGCGCAGGGCGGCATCGCCGCCGTGCTCGACGAAGGCGATACTTTCGACAACCACATCCGCGACACGATGATCGCCGGCGCCGGGCTCAACCGCCGCGAAACGGTCGAATTCGTCGTCGAACACGCCCCGCAGGCGATTGCCCGCCTCGCCGAACTCGGCGTGCCCTTCAATGCCGAACAGGGCAGCCTCCACCTCACCCGCGAAGGGGGCCATTCGCACCGCCGCATCGTCCACGTCGACGATGCCACCGGCGCTGCCGTGCAGAAGGCGCTGCTCAAGGCGGCGACCGATCATCCCAACATCACCCTGCTGCCGGGCCATGCCTGCATCGACCTGATCACCGGCCGCCACGAAGCCGCGCGCTATTCGGGCTCGGGCCGCGTGTGGGGCGTCTACGCGCTCGACGAAAGCACCGGCCGGGTCGAAGCCTACACCGCGCGCGCCACGATCCTGGCGACCGGTGGCGCGGGCCGCGTCTACCAGTTCAGCACCGCCCCGCGCGGCGCCACCGGCGATGGCATCGCCATGGCCTGGCGGGCGGGCGCGCGCATCTCCAACATGGAGATGATGCAGTTCCACCCGACCTGCCTCTACAACCTCGACGTCAAGAACTTCCTCATCACCGAGGCGGTGCGCGGCGAAGGCGGGCGGCTGGTCAATCCGCGCACCGGCAAGCGCTTCATGACCTTCTACGATCCCGAACGGCTCGAACTCGCCCCGCGCGATGTCGTCGCCCGCGCGATCGATTCCGAAATCAAGAAGTTCGGGCTCGACTACGTCCACCTCGACATCAGCCACATGCCGGCCGATTTCGTGCGCGGCCACTTCCCCAACATCTACGAACGCCTGCTCGGCCTTGGCATCGACATGACGCGCCAGCCGATCCCGGTGGTGCCCGCCCAGCACTACACCTGCGGCGGCATCCTCATCGATCTCGCCGGCCGCACCGACCTGCCCGGCCTTTATGCCGCGGGAGAATGCACCGAAAGCGGGCTGCACGGCGCCAACCGCCTCGCATCGAATTCGCTGCTCGAATGCTTCGTGTTCGGCGATGCCGCCGCGCGCGACATCCTGGCGCGCTGGGACAGCTTCGATGCGCCGCCCGCCGTGCGGCCGTGGGATGAAAGCCGCGTGACCGATTCCGACGAGGAAGTCGTCATCAAGCAGAACTGGACCGAAATCCGCCGCTTCATGTGGAACTACGTGGGCATCGTGCGCACCAACAAGCGGCTCGAACGCGCCGCGCACCGCATCAAGCTGCTGTTCGACGAAGTGAACGACTACTACGGCCACTTCCGCGTCTCGACCGACCTGATCGAGCTGCGCAACCTGCTGCAGAGCGCCGAACTGATCGTCCGCTCGGCCCGGGCGCGGCACGAAAGCCGCGGCCTGCACTACAATCTCGATTATCCGGACACCGCCGAAAAGCCCGTCGACACCGTGCTGGTGCCCTGATCGCCCCGTAGGAGGGGTTCAGGTGTTGGCGTGGCGATGGCCGGCCAGCGTGCGCGCCGCGCTGCGCAGCGTGGTGTCCTCGGCAAAGGTGCCGCCGGCGGATTCGCAAATGAACAGTTCGATCCGCTCGCGCAGCCCCGGCGTCTCGGGCTCGAGCAGGTACTGCACCGCATCGGCTAGCCGACCCACGTCGGCAAAGGTCGCCCGCTTGCGCGTTTCCTCGACCATGCCGCGCCAGCGCGCCTCGTCCTCGGCCATGGCGCACATCGCGCGGGTGATCGCCTCGATGCTGCTCGCCTCGACCACGTAACCGTTGACGAGATTGCGCACCAGCGCATCGCTCGCGCCCACCGCGCTCGAAACGATCGCGGGCAGCCCCAGGCTCGCCGCCTCGTTGACGACCAGCCCCCACTGCTCGATGTGGCTGACCAGCACCAGCGCGAGCGCGCCGCTCATCCGCCGGGCCACCTCCTCGCTGCCGAGGAAGCCGGTGAAATCGACCAGCCCCACGATGTCGAGTTCGGCGATCAGCGCGCGCAGCTGGCTTTCCTTCGGCCCCGCGCCGATCAGCACCAGCCGCCGCACCGGCGCCTTGGTCCGCGCAACGTATCCGGCATAGGCGCGCACCAGCGACGTCAGGTTCTTCTTGGGCACGAAGCGACCGGCAAACACGAACGGGCGGTCCTCGTAGGCAACCTGCGCCGTCTCCACCAGCGCGCCGGCCTGCCGCTCGACCCGCTCGCAGCTGACCACGTCGTAGCCCGGCACCACCGCCTGCCGCGCGATGCCCAGCGACCGGACATAGTGCAGCGCCCGCCCGCCCGAAACGATCGCCGCCGAATAGGGCAGCAGGAGCAGCCGCTTGAGCACTTCGACCACGACATTGCGCTGGGCATCGTCGTGCTTGGAATCGGTCATCATCACCACGCGGCGGCCGAACAGGCGCAGCAGCCAGGACGTCACGATCACGTAAGGGTCGCTGTAGGGAATGCCGATGAACACCGTCTGGCATCCCCACAGGGCTCCCAGCAGCGCCCTGGTGCGCTTGAAGAACGACAGCGATTCCAGCTCGGCGCCGGGGAACAGCGTCTGCTTGCGGGCAAAGCCCAGGGGCCGCGAGGCGGGCCAGGAATAGGTCTGCGACCCCGTCGCCACTTCGACCGCGAGCACGTCGTAGCGCTCGCCGAGACGCTGCCCGATCGCGTCGCAGCGGTCGCAGTGATAGTCCGCGAACTGGCTCCAGACGATGCCGAAGCGCGCCTTACGTGGCATCATTGGTTTCACCATACCGCACCGCAGCAGACATAGCTTTGCAGCCTAAAATGGGAAGTCCGCGAAAGTTATATGAGAATTAATTTTCGTTCATGACAGTTTGCTGCCAACTGTTGGCACGGCTGGTCGCACGTTACTGGAATCTTAGGAGACACTTCGCTCCAAAATAAGACGCAACAATTGCCTTATCCGGACCGAAGCGGATAATTTCCTTATCGAATGCTCTGCGATAAACTTGACTATAGTTTAGATTGAACTCGGCCTCGGCAACTTGCTCATTGTCATGTCGATCATGCTGACCGGCGATGAACCTCGGCTTGCCGGTCTTCGTGCGCCAGCGCGTGGACGCCACGCACCCGCTTGGCACGCCACCATGCAGACAAGGCCCCCGCCGCCCCCGGGGCAGGCGCCCCTTGGTCTCAGAGATGCCGGCCCAGGAAGATCAGCACCACCGCCCCGATCACCGAAGCGAGGCAGCCGGCGCGGCTCACGCCATCGCCGAACGTGCTCTTGTCGCGCCAGCTGGCGAACAGCCCCGCCACCAGCGAACCGCCGATGCCGAGCAGGATCGTCTTGAGCAGCCCCATCTCGACCGCGCCGGGATAGACGAACCGGGCGAGCGCGCCGACGACAAGGCCGGTCACGAGTATCGACAGGATATTGAGCATCTGCGCTTGCACCTTCTGCAGGGCGTCCAGGCCCGAGCCGTCCCATAACGATTTTCCACAGGTCCCGTGCCGGGCGCAAATTTATTTTACGTAATCCACATCCCCCCTTGAACAGGGCCTCGCCCCACGCGTCGCTGCACTGCACAATGACTGTCACTGCGATGAAACGAATCGTAACTGCGACGAAACGAATCGCCCTTCAGGCTATCACCCCCTTGTGTCTCATGGTGGTTGAGGCACTATGGATAGTGGTTGAACCGGTGGGGGACCTCTAGACCTTGTTTGAAGCAGACGGGCACTGCAAAGTGCGCGACAGGCTTCTGCGCCCTCCGCGCGACAGGTCGCAGGTCCCCCGCCGGATACCTATATCGGTTGGGCACCCCGGAACTCTCGTTCCAGTTATGTTCCAATCGGTGTAGGATCGGGACAGACCCGATTCGACCGGGCCAGTCAGAAGCGCTTGCGGTTCGCCGCTTCGCCTTCGGGACAGCAGGATCATGAAAACGGCCTCGCGCTCTCGCGCCGGGCCCGCGAAGCGGGGGTTGCAGGTGGATTTCAGGACTGGGGACGGCTCCGTGACGACACAGGATGAACTGGGTTTCGACAGCGGCACGGATGGCGGCACCGCCACGCTCGCGCCCGAAGCCCCGAACGAGGCGCAGGCAATCGGCATGGGTACCAAGGATCAGGGCAGCGATACCCTGCTGGCGGGCATGACCGCGGCCATGGCGGCCACCGTCGCCGCGGCGGCGGCCCCTGCGGCCAAGGTCGATTCCAAGACCGTCCAGCCGCGCCGCTTCTCGATCGCCACCGATGCCTCGCGCGATGCGCTGCTGACCGCGTTCGGCAAGGACACGCTCGACGACCGCTACCTGCTGCCCGGTGAAAAGTACCAGGACCTGTTTGCCCGCGTCGCCGATGCCTATGCCGACGATCAGGGCCACGCCCAGCGGCTCTACGACTACATCTCGAAGCTGTGGTTCATGCCGGCAACGCCCGTCCTCTCGAACGGCGGCACGGGCCGCGGCCTGCCGATCTCGTGCTACCTGAACTCGGTCGAAGACAGCCTCGAAGGCATCGTCGGCACCTGGAACGAAAACGTCTGGCTCGCCTCGCGCGGCGGTGGCATCGGCACCTACTGGGGCCAGGTGCGCGGCATCGGCGAATCCGTCGGCCTCAACGGCAAGACCAGCGGCATCATCCCCTTCGTGCGCGTGATGGACAGCCTCACCCTCGCGATCAGCCAGGGTTCGCTGCGCCGTGGTTCGGCGGCGTGCTATCTCGACGTGTCGCACCCGGAGATCGAGGAGTTCCTCGAAATCCGCAAGCCCTCGGGCGATTTCAACCGCAAGGCGCTGAACCTGCACCACGGCGTGCTGCTGACCGACGAATTCATGGAAGCCGTCCGCGATGGCGCCGAATTCGCGCTGCGCAGCCCCAAGGACGGCTCGGTGCGCGGCAAGGTCGATGCGCGCAGCCTGTTCCAGAAGCTGGTCGAAACCCGCCTCGCCACGGGCGAACCCTACATCGTGTTCAACGACACGGTGAACCGCACGATGCCCAAGCATCACCGCGATCTGGGCCTCAAGGTCTCGACCTCGAACCTGTGCTCGGAAATTACCCTGCCCACGGGTCGCGACCACCTCGGCAACGATCGCACTGCGGTGTGCTGCCTCTCGTCGCTCAACCTCGAAACCTGGGACGAATGGAACGGCGACAAACAGTTCATCGAAGACGTCCTGCGCTTCCTCGACAACGTCCTGCAGGACTACATCGACCGCGCGCCCGAAGAGATGGCCCGCGCCCGCTATTCGGCGATGCGCGAACGCAGCGTCGGCATGGGCGTGATGGGCTTCCACTCGTTCCTGCAGAAGAAGGGCATCGCTTTCGAGAGCGCCATGGCCAAGGCCTGGAACCTCAAGATGTTCAAGCACATCGCCGCCAAGGCCGATGAAGCGTCGCTGCTGCTGGCGCAGGAACGCGGCCCCTGCCCGGATGCCGCCGACATGGGCGTGATGCAGCGCTTCTCGTGCAAGATGGCGATCGCGCCCACCGCGTCGATCTCGATCATTTGCGGCGGCACCAGCGCCTGCATCGAACCGATCCCGGCCAACATCTACACGCACAAGACGCTGTCCGGCTCGTTCGTGGTCAAGAACGAGTACCTCGAAAAGCTGCTGCAGGAAAAGTCGAAGGATTCCACCAACGTGTGGAACTCGATCCTCGAACGCGGCGGCTCGGTCCAGCACCTCGACTTCCTCAGCCCGGAAGAAAAGGCGATCTACAAGACCAGCTTCGAAATCGATCAGCGCTGGCTGCTCGAATTCGCGGCCGACCGCACCCCGTTCATCGACCAGGCGCAGTCGCTCAACCTCTACATCCCGGCAGACGTCGACAAGTGGGACCTGCTGATGCTCCACTTCCAGGCGTGGGAAAAGGGCATCAAGTCGCTCTACTACCTCCGCTCGAAGTCGGTCCAGCGCGCAGGGTTCGCCGGTGGCGTCGAAGCGGACAACACCGCCGAAGCGCCCAAGATCGAACTCAGCGCCGGCCCGACCGACTACGAGGAATGCCTCGCCTGCCAGTGATGGCCGGGCCTTGAGGCCGGCAAGCTCGACAACTTTCGGACAACAAGGGGGATCGGTGGCAACGCCGGTCCCCTTTCTGCTTTGGGTCGACCTGCCTGCGATGCAACTGGCGTGCGGGGGTCCCGCTCGCCGTCTTGACGCGGCGCGCGCCTCGGCTGGCAAGTCATGCTTCCCACACCAAAACCGGATTGTTTCAACGATCCTCGCAGGTTGCGCTGGAACAAGGGCTGCCGCTGACTGTGGATGAGCGGGTCGTTACCACTCGCGCTCTATAAAAATTCAGATAATATTCACCCGGTGACCAGCTTTGATTCCTGCCGCTCTGCGTGGCCATTATCGCCCGGTGCGGCCATCGGCTTCGGCGCATGACGGAAAGTCCTGCGACCGGGCGGCACGGCGTCGCCCTCGCACCGCCCGCATCGCCAGCGTTCCGGTCCGACATCAACGTCCTGCGCGCGATGGCCATCGTCGCGGTGATGGGCTTCCACTACCGTCTTGCCGGCTTTCCCGGCGGCTTTGCCGGGGTCGACGTGTTCTTCGTCGTCTCGGGCTTCCTGATGACCGGCATCGTCGTCTCGCGGCTCGAAGCGGCGCGGTTCTCGCTCCTCGATTTCTACGTCAACCGCACCTTGCGCATCGTGCCGGCGCTGGTCGTGGTGCTCGCCGTCCTGCTCGGCGTGGGATGGTTCCGGCTGATCCCCGCCGATTACCAGATCCTCGGCAAGAACGCGGCGATGGCGGCGCTGTTTGCCAGCAACCTGCGCGCGCACGTCGATTATTTCGGCGCCGACATCGGGCAGGAATGGCTGCTCCATACCTGGTCGCTCAGCCTCGAATGGCAGTTCTACCTGCTCTATCCGGTCGTGCTGCTGGCGGCGTGGAAGCTGGGCCTGCGCCGGTGGATCCCTGCATTGCTGGCGCTGGGCGCGCTGGCATCCTTCGCCATCTCGCTCTGGCTGCTGCACCACCTGCCGATCGCCGCGTTCTACCTGCTGCCCTCGCGCGCGTGGGAGCTGCTGGCGGGCGGCCTTGTCTGGTACGCGCCGGAATTGGCTGTGCCCCGCGCTCGCATCCTGCGGCTGGCGGGCGCTGCGCTGCTCGCGCTGACGCTGGCGCTGGCCGACGATCGCGCCTGGCCGGGCGTGCTCGCGCTGCTCCCCACGCTCGGCACCGCGCTGATCCTCGCCGCCGGTCCCGCCCGCCTGCCCGATCCGGTCGAACGCGCGACCGGCTGGCTCGGCCTTGCCTCCTATTCGATCTACCTCTGGCACTGGCCGCTGGCGCTGTGGGTCAATGCCAGCCACCCCGCCGACTTGCGCTGGAGCGCGGCCGCCATCGCGCTTTCGGCGGCGCTCGGCCTTGCCTCCTACCACATCGTCGAACAGGCGCCCGGCCGGTTTCGGGCGCGGCGGCGCGGTGCGCTGGCGCTGGTCGTGGCGCTCGCGCTGGTGGCCGCTGCGGGCTGGGCGATCGCCCGCAGCGAAGGTCTGCCGAACCGCTTCGGACCCGCCATCGCCCAGGTCGAAAGCGATGCCCGCACCCTGCCATCGTTCCCGCCGCGCTGCTTCGCGCTGCCCGGCGAAGCGCCGTCGCTGTGCCGCTTCGGCAAGGGCGCACCGCAGCTGATCCTTGTAGGAGACAGCCACGCCGCCGCCGCCTTCCCCGCGTTCGAGGCTGCCGGGGGGCCGGACCGCGCCTTCCAGTTCGGTGCCTACGTCGGGTGCATGCCGGTGTTCGGCGGGCGCACCGCCGTCGTGCCCAGCCGCTGCGGCGAATTCGCCACGCGCGTGCTGCCCTCGCTCGCCCGGCCGCGCACCATGCCCGTGGTGCTGATCGCCAGCTGGCAGTCCTATTTCGACGTCGTCTACGGCCCGTTCGGACGCGAGGAAGCCGCCGGCGATGCCGCCAGCGTGGTGCGCAGCTTCCGGGACACCGCCTGCAAGCTGGCGCAGGCCGGCCCGACGTATGCGTTGCTGCCCGTGCCCGGTTTTGCCGAGCCGGTCCCGCTCGCGCTCGAGCGCCGCCTGCGCGATGGCGTGGCGGGGGAGATCACCACCCCGCTCGCCCTGCACGAGCGCGCCAATGCCCAGGCCTATGCCATGCTGCGCGATGCATCGCGGCGCTGCGGACTGCGCCTGCTCGATCCCGCGCCCCTGCTGTGCCGGGGCGGGCAGTGCCTCGGCTCGCTGCAGGGCCGCGCATTCTACCGCGATACCGAGCACCTCAGCGTGGTCGGCGCGCGCCGCCTCGCCCCGCTTGCCGCGCAGGTGCTCGATCGGGGCGCCATGCGCTGACGGGATCGGCTGGCAGGCTGCGGCGTTACCGCCTGCGACATTTCGCGGCTTGCGCTTTCCTGCGACAACGCGCGACAATCCCGCCGCTTGCCTGATCCCGGCGAGCACTTATAGACCTGCGATCAATTCGCAATATCAAAGGGGATCTTTTCATGCGCAAGTGGCACCGCTGGCTTTCGGTGTTCTTTTCGGTGTTCCTGCTGTGGATCGCGGTCACCGGCGTGCTCAGCCAGGTCGTCCCGCTGCTGGGCCGTGGCGATGGCGATGGCCCCAGGGCCGCGCAAGTGCAGGCCAAGCCCGCCTTCACCTGCCCGCCCGACTACATGTGCCGGCCCAAGCCCAAGCAGGGCGATCCGCGCGCGCTGGTCGGCCTGCTGCACCACCTCCATTCGGGCGAAAGCTTCGGACCGCTGGGCGTGGTGATCGCCACCCTGTCGGGCTTCGCGATGGTGTTCTTCAGCTTCTCGGGGCTGTGGATGTACGTGCAGATGTGGCGCAACCGCGCCAAGCGCAGCCTCAAGCCAGGCTGGTTCTGGAAGTAAGCCTCGGGCGACACGGCCCGCACCCCCACCCGGCCTCCCACGCAAGTATCCTGAATGGGAGGCCGGGTGGGGGTGCGGGCCGGTGCCGCGCAAGCGGTCGGCGCAGCCGGCCGCGGATCATGCACCCGCAAAGAAAAACGCCCCGCCGTGCAGACGGGGCGCCTTCCGGCCTTGCCATTTACGACGTGGCGGGGCCTGGCTCCGAAGGGGACGGAGCTTTCGCAAGCGGGCGCATTGCCCTTATCCCTTGTCTTCGCTTACTTTTCTTCTTCCATGCCATAGGCAACATCGCCATTGGCCGACAGGCGCACCTTGTCGCCTTCCACCCCGGCGACGAGGCCGAGCGAGATGTAGTGGTGGTGCCCTTCATGGCTGCCGCTTCCGCTGTCCTTCCTGGTCAGCTTGATGCGGTGGCCATCGACATGGTCGACCGTGCCGACGTGCACGCCATCGGCGCCGATCACTTCCATGTGCTCGCGGATCTGCTGGGCGACCTGCGTGTTGCCCGCGCCGTCACCGGCGCCGCCGCCCATCTGCGAACGGTCGTTGTTCTGGAACTGGCTCTGCTGGCCAGAACCGGCGCCATCGCCCATCTGGCCCGCTCCGCCCTGCTGCTGCTCGGCCTGGGCGCTGCCTTCGCGGCCGCTGCCATAGCCCATCTGGTCGCCCTGCTGGCCCGACTGGCCCTGCTGCTGGTCCATCTGGCCGCCCTGCCCGCTGCGCTGACCATCGCCATTCCAGCGCTGGTCGCCCGAAGGCTGCTGCGCCCCGTTGCCGGCGGCGGTAACATTGCGCGAATCGTTGGGTTCATATTCACCCATGGCGAATCTCCTCTCAGGGGTATTGGTGGGTGCTTCCCGCATCCGGCTTGATCGTCGGACCGAGCGAGCGTCTGCCCCATCAATGCCGCGGAAAACCGGGCGTTCCCTGCCCAGCGGGGCACATCCCCGCGCTGCGCCCGCCCGCGCCCTGGCTGCGACGAAACGAGTGGCCCGCACCCGCCCCTCGCCGGCCCTGCCCGCGCCCTCCATCACGGCGGTGGAAAACCCGGCCCATGCCCGCCGGGGAAGTGTCGAAACGCTTCCGTCAGGTGCCTTCGTACCCTACATTGGAGGGCCAGATTCACGAGGACCCGTCCGATGCCCCTTCTCGAAGCCCGCAAGACCTACAAGCCCTTCGAATATCCGTGGGCCTATGAATTCTGGAAGCGCCAGCAGCAGATCCACTGGATGCCTGAAGAAGTGCCGCTGGGCGAGGATTGCCGCGACTGGGCACAAAAGATCAGCGAGCATGAACGCAACCTGCTGACGCAGATCTTCCGCTTCTTCACCCAGGCCGACGTCGAGGTGCAGGATTGCTACCACGAAAAGTACGGCCGCGTGTTCAAGCCGACCGAGGTCAAGATGATGCTCGCCGCCTTCTCCAACATGGAGACGGTGCACATCGCCGCCTATTCGCACCTGCTCGACACCATCGGCATGCCCGAAAGCGAATACGGCATGTTCCTCGAATACGAGGAGATGAAGGCCAAGCACGATTACCTGCAGCTGTTCGGCGTCGATACCGACGAAGACATCGCCCGCACCCTCGCCATGTTCGGCGGCTTCACCGAAGGGCTCCAGCTCTTCGCCAGCTTCGCCATGCTGATGAACTTCCCCCGCTTCAACAAGATGAAGGGCATGGGCCAGATCGTCAGCTGGTCGGTGCGCGATGAATCGCTCCACTGCGAAGGCATCACCCGCCTGTTCCACGCCTTCGTGCAGGAACGCGGCTGCCTGACCAAGGCGGTGAAGGAAGACATCATCGATTGCTGCCAGAAGACCGTGCGGCTCGAAGACGCCTTCATCGATCTCGCCTTCGAACAGGGCCCCGTTCCGGGCATGAGCCCCAAGGAAATCAAGCGCTACATCCGCTACATCGCCGACTGGCGCCTGGGCCAGCTGGGCTTCCAGCCGATCTACATGATCGAGGACCACCCCCTGCCCTGGCTCGCCCCGCTGTTGAACGGCGTGGAACACGCCAACTTCTTCGAAACCCGCGCCACCGAATATTCCAAGGCCGCCACCCGCGGCAACTGGAACGACGTCTGGTCGAGCTTCGACAGCCGCCGCAAGGCCAAGATCGCCGCCAACGAACCGACCACCGAAGAAGCCGACGTCGACATGTTCGGCGCCGCGGGGATTGCGGCGGAGTAAGCATTATGTCGGGAAGTAACCATACGAAGGCATTTCCCGACTTGATATCAATTGACGCGTGGCACTCTGAGGCGGCCGATTTAGACGGACGTTCACTTCACATCGACGCTTCATTCTCTGAGGCAAAAATCGGCGAGGAAGCGGATTCAAAAATTCGCTTCAGCCTTCGTCTAAAGAAGGCCGATGTTGTCTTTACGACATCGCCAACTTCACAAGTGGCGATAATTCAGCGTTCTGTCGCACGCGAAATCTCATCAATTGGCGTTACTGAGATTACTCAAGAACGTCAGAGCAAGAACGATTTTGATGCGGGCGGCACCATTTCAGCATCTCCCAAACCAAGTGCCAGTGCTCGTTTAGCAGCGAGCACTTCGCTAAACAGTGAAATGACGGCTAAAACTCATTTAACACGCGATGTTGGTGAGATTGATTGGCGGCATAAAAAGGACGCTGACGGCAACCATTGCTGGAGTGTATCTAGCGCGGTAGGCAACAATTTAATTGGCAAGCCATGGGACCCGATCAACCAGCCACGGCTGGCGTTTAGGAAAAAGGGTTCAATCTCGGATCTAGAAGATCCTTTACGAGTAAGAATTATTTGTCGCCGCGAAGATTTTGAGATTGGATCACTTGAGTTAAAGAACACCAGCGCTGTCGAAAAAATTCGCGCAGGAAGCCATCGCAACAGAATTGTGGCGGCCGAAGCAGCGATAAGATTTATTTTGGAACAAGAAGGTCTAGATCACACCGACATAAGCGAGAAGTTCTCCAAAATAGTTCTTGGAGAGTCAATCGTTTTCCCGGAGGATTAAGATGCATTGGTCGGAGATTATAGAAAGAATACTTCTATCTCCTACTTCAGATTTAAAAAAGCTTGCCCAGTTGTCCGGATTTCCTCCGGAACAATTCTATAGAATGCAAGATTTATCTGGCTGCGACCTCCGAGGTCAAGACCTCAGGGGGCTTGACCTTACAGGATGCAACCTAAAATCCGCCTTACTTGACGACGCAACTCAAATTGATCCAGAATTCGATTACAGAAATAATAGAGAGGATTTCACCCGAATACCAATTAGTTCTGATGTCAATACAATGACTCTGAATTTCATGGCGGAGCGCAAGATATCAAATTTAGAAAGAGCATATACAAGACTATTGTCTTTGTCCCTTTCTGTAGCAGATTGCAAACAATTGGATTTCTATATTTCTCTTATTGAAAAAAACAGGGATCTAAGACGCGTTTATTACCAGAAGCCCAAAAGGTCAGACGTAATCTTTAGTGCCCCGAAGGAAATTGAGGATTTTTTTGAGGATTTTATAAGAGATCCAAACTATACAGATTTATCACTGAGAAATATGATACTTATCGGGCTATTGAGGCATCGAATTAAACCGGGCAGTAAAAAAGATTACTCTCAGCTATCGCTGAATGCTTTTTATCCTCCAAGATTGATAAAGGTCGAACGCTCGCTGGCCTAAGGGCAATACCCCCTATCTTGACAAAACGTACCATATAGGTTATACGCCCCCCCCACGGACCGGGAGCGGCATGGCCGGCTTGCTCTTCGCTCCTTCGGGCCAATCTCCACGATGGGAAAGGCCCGACGCGACCGGCGCGGGTCGGCGCTGCGGGAGCCGCATCCCTTTCG
>NZ_JABBGM010000011.1:0-106302 GCF_012927405.1 Novosphingobium olei
ACGGCGTCTTGCACTTCCAACTCCCTTGATCGTCCAAATTATGAGCGAAACACAATGGACAGGTTTATCGCCTGCAAACCATTGAAACTAGGACACAAGACACGAATTGGTGTTGATATATGTTAAATGGCAGGTGGACGCGCGGATCCGAAGGCAAGCGCCACCACGACGATGATGGCAATCCAGCCTGCCGCCATCAGCAGCATCCTCTGCCGCGGCAACGTGCGCATACGGCCGTTTGCGCCCACGAGAACGAGCGCCATGACGATCCCGATGATCGCGATCAGCTTGTCACCGCTCACAGTTCGATCTCCATGCCGTCATAGCCCGGCTCGACATGTGCCGGCGTTTCCGCACACAACGCGCGGTAGTCCATTGACTTGTCGAGATGCGTCAGCACGCCACGTCCGGCACGGCTCGCTTCGACCAGTTCCAGCGCCATGCCCAGATGCGCGTGCGTCGGATGCGGCTGACGTCGCAAGGCGTCGACCACCAGTACGTCCACCTTGTCGAACAGCGCCACCATCTCGGCATTGATCTCGCTGAAATCCGTCGCATAGCCGATGGACTTCCCATTCTGGTCGAAACGGAATGCGGTCGATTGCGCCGGACCATGGAGCATCTGGCAATGACTGACGCCAATGCCGGCGATCATCCGCACGCGGTCAAGGTTATCCAGATTGCAGATAGTGGGATAGCCATGTTGCCCGGCAAAGACATAGCCGAACCGCTGCCGCAGCCGCCGGACCGTCTCGTCTGCGGCATAGCCCGGAATTGGCGCGCCGCGCCCCATCCGCAACGGCCGCAAGTCGTCGATGCCATGGGTATGGTCGGCGTGATCATGCGTCCACACTACGCCATCGATCCGGCCGATCCCAGTTGACAGAAGCTGGTGGCGCAGGTCCGTCGGCGTGTCGACCAGGATGCGCGCCCCATCAGCGCCTTCCACCATGATCGCCACTCGCGTGCGCCGGTTGCGCGGTTCTTCGGGATCGCAATCGCCCCAATCATTGCCGATCCGCGGAACGCCGGTAGACGTGCCCGATCCCAGGACGATCAGTTTCACGCCGCCGCCTTCGCAAACAGCCTGAAGAAGTTGGCACCGGTCAGCTCAGCCAGGTTCTCAGGTTCCGTGCCCCGCAAGCCAGCGACGAAGCGCAGCGTGTCGGACACGAATGCGGGTTCGCAAGTCTTGCCCCGGTGCGGCACGGGGGCAAGGAACGGCGCGTCGGTTTCGACCAGCAGCCGGTCATCAGGCACCTCGGCCGCAAAAGCCTGCAAATCTTTGGCGTTCTTGAACGTGACGATGCCTGAAAGCGAGATGGTGAGGCCCAGCTCAAGCACCGCGCGGCCGAATTCGGGCGAAGCGGTGAAGCAATGGATAAGCGCGGGGAAAGTGCCCTTCCCCTTCTCTTCGGCAAGGATCCGCAGCGTATCGTCCTCCGCCTCACGCGTGTGGATGATCAATGGCAGCCCTGTTTCGCGTGCCACCTGGATATGCACGCGGAACAGGTCTTGCTGCACCTGCCGATCCGAATGATCGTAGTAATAGTCGAGCCCGGTTTCGCCGATCGCGATCACACGCGGATCCTGCGTCGCTTCGCGCAGCACGGCTTCACCCAGATCGGCGTGTCCGTCGGCTTCGTGCGGATGAATGCCGACGCTCGCCCAGACATCCGGCTCGCGATGCGCCGTAGCCACCACGTCGGCCCATTCGCGCTGGCGGGTCGAGATGTTGAGAAATCCCCGCACGCCCGCTTCGCGTGCGCGTGCGAGCACGTCTTGCTGCTCTTCGATCAGGCCCTTGTAGTTGAGGTGGCAATGCGAATCGATCAGCATCAGGCGGCGTCTTCCTGCGGCAGTTCCAGACGCGGGAACGCGCCGACCGGTGCGGACAGGCGTTCGCCGGCGTTAACCCGGTCCATGTACCATTCGGCATGGCCGAGATCCGCGATCCGCCGCTGGTCCGCCGGGATGCCGAGCTGATCAAGCACCTTGGCGGCCGCGCCCGGCGCGACCGGGGCAATGGCGATGGTAAGGTCGCGGATGGCCATGAACAGACAAAGCAGGACGGCGCGCATGCGTTCCGGATCGGTCTTGCGCAGCGACCACGGCGCCTGTTCATCGATATAGGCGTTGCAGGCGAACACCGCGCGCATCCATGCATCGATCCCGGCGGAGAAGTTCAGCGCGGCGAATTCACGCGGAAGGTCGACCGCGCACGCTTCGCGCACCGTGGCGAGCAGCACGTCGTCCGCCTCGATCGTCGAAAAGGTGGCAAGTTTGCCGTCCATGTTCTTGAAGATCATGGACAGCACGCGCTGGACCAGGTTGCCGTAGCTGTTCGCCAGCTCGGCATTGCAGCGCGTGACGATCGCCTCTGGCGAATAGGAGCCGTCCTGCCCGAACGCCACTTCGCGCATCAGGAAGTAGCGCAGCGCGTCGACGCCGAACCGCCCGGCCAGCTCGACCGGATCGGTCACGTTGCCAAGGCTCTTGGATTCCTTCTGGCCGCGATTGAGCAGGAAACCGTGGCCGAACACCTGCCGGGGAAGCGGCAGGGCGGCGCTCATCAGGAAGGCCGGCCAGTAGATCGTGTGGAAGCGGACGATGTCCTTCCCGATCAGGTGCAGGTTTGCGGGCCAGTACTTTTCAACCGCAGAAGTTTCCCCGGGGAAACCCAACCCGGTCAGGTAGTTGGTCAGCGCATCGACCCAGACGTACATGACGTGGTTGTCGCTTCCCGGAACCTTCACCCCCCAGTCGAAGCTGGTGCGCGAAACAGAGAGATCGCGCAGGCCCTGGCTGACGAACGCGATCATCTCGTTGCGGCGCGCGTCGGGCTGGATGAACTCGGGGTTTTCCCGGTAGAGCGCAAGCAGCGGCTCCTGATACTTCGACAGGCGGAAGAACCACGATTCCTCTACCGTCCATTCGACCGGCGTGCCCTGCGGCGAGAGCTTGGCGCCCCCTTCCCCTTCGACCAGCTCGCTCTCGTCGTAGTATGCTTCGTCGCGGACCGAGTACCAGCCCTCGTAGCGATCGAGATAGAGGTCGCCGTTGGCTTCCATCCGGCGCCAGATGGCCTGGCTCGCTTCGTGATGGCGCGCTTCGGTGGTGCGCAGGAAAACATCGTAATCGATATTCAAAGTGGCGCACATATCGATGAAATGCTGCGACATTTCATCGGCAAGTTGCTTCGGTGCAATGCCCAGGTCGCGCGCCTTCTGTGCCATCTTGAGCCCGTGTTCGTCGGTCCCGGTCTGGAAGCGCACGTCGCGGCCCATCGACTTGTGGAAACGGGCGATGACGTCAGCGGCAATCGCTTCGTAGGCGTGGCCGATGTGCGGCTTGCCGTTGGGGTACGAGATGGCGGTGGTGATGTAGTAGGGTTCGCCCATTGGGACGGTCGCTTCCTTATGGATTTTGCATGCCTATCGGCTTGCAGCTTCCCTAGTGCGCGCGGCCGATGCCAGCAACCCGCCGATTTCCAGCACCAGCAGGCCGGGGTCATAATTGTAGATCGGAGCCTGCGCGGCGAGGTTCACGATCCGGGCATGCGCGTCGGCAATCCGCACGCGCCGCGCATCGTCTGCTGCGCCAAGTGCAAGCACCAGCACCATGCGCGCTGCCTCGATCGCCGCCATCTGCCGTTCGCGATCGGGTCGCGCGCCGATCACCTCGGTCAACCGCCCGCGCAAGGCGAAGTCCGGATCGCCCCGCTCGACAAGCTGCTGCATCACGGCGAAGACCTGCCCCAGGTCCTGCTCAGCAAAATGGAGCGCCGCGCCCGGCGATCCCGCCGCCACGGCCACCGCAGCGCGCCGCGTGGCTTCATCCAGCCCGGGCGCCCCCATGTCGAGCGCCCGCGCCAGTTGATCGTCATCGAGGGTGTGGAACCGAAGCACCTGGCAACGCGAACGCACGGTGGGCAGCAATCGCCCGGGCTGGTGCGTCACCAGCAGGAAGAACGTCCCCTGCGGAGGTTCCTCCAGGCTCTTGAGCAAGGCGTTCACGGCCGCCTTTTCCAGCAGGTCAGCACTGTCGATGATCACCGCGCGCCGGGCACCGAGCGTTGGCCGCGTGACGAGCCTGCGCTGGATGCCCCGGATCTGATCGACGCTGATGCTGCGCTTTTTCTGATATGGCCGACGATCCTCCATCTTCTTCGCCTCGTCATCGTTGGCGGGAAGCGGGATCAGCAGATGTATATCAGGATGGCTCTCCGGCGAGGGTTGCGGCATGCCGGCTTCGGCCACCAGTTCGGCCGCCGCTGCCATGGCAAAGGTAGCCTTGCCCAAGCCTTCGCGCCCGGCCAACAACCACGCATGGTGCATGCGATGGCCGTTCATCGCCGCGCGCCACGCCGTCCACGGCTGTTCGTGGCCCAGCAAATCAGTCACAAGCGGCTTCCGAGCGCGGCAATGATGCGGGCGTGCACATCCTCGGGCGACCCGGCAGCCTCGACCGTTGCGAAACGCGCCGGCTCGGCTTGTGCCAAACGGTCGAATGCGGCGGCGACCCGCGCGTGGTAGTCGGCAGCGCGACCGCCGATCCGGTCGGTATTCCCGCGATCGCGCAAGGCAAGGCGGGCTGCCGCCTCCCCAGGTGAAAGCGTGAGCAGCAGCGTTACGTCCGGGAGCAGCCCTTCGCTGCCGATGCGGTGCAGGTCCAGCAAGTCAGCGTCGGAAAGCCCCCCTCCGCCGCCCTGGTAGGCTCTGCTGGAATCGAGATACCGGTCACAGATCACCACCCCACCGCGCGCCAGCGCCGGGCGAATCAGCTTGTCGACATGATCGGCGCGCGCGGCGGCGAATAGCAAGGCTTCGGCGCGCGGCCCCCAGCCATCCCCCTCGGTGGACAGGAGCAGCGAACGGATCGCCTCTGCACCGGATGTGCCACCGGGTTCGCGGGTCAGGACAACTTCGCGGCCCTTCTGGCGAAACGCGTCGCCCAGAAGGCGCGCCTGCGTGGACTTACCCGCGCCCTCGCCGCCCTCGAGCGCAATGAACAGGCCCGATGGCGACATCAGCGGCCCGCCATGGACAGAAAACCGTTGCGAAGCCGCGCAATGACGCCCCCCTTGGCAACGTCGTTCGCCGCCACCAGCGGCAGGGCCTCTTCGGGCTGCCCCGGCATGCGCACGAGCAGCGTTGCCACCTGCTGTCCCTTCGCGATCGGCGCGCGCAAGGGTCCCTTGTACCGGATCGCCAGCGTCGGCTTGCCTGCTGTGCCCGCCGGCAAGGTCAAAGCGAAATCGTGCGGCGCGACGAGATCGACCCCGGTATCTTCGCCCCCTTGGACAGCGGCGCTGCCAAGCCGTGCACCGGCCTTGTAGAGAGGGTGCGACGACCACGCCGCAAAGCCCCATTCGATCAGCGCGCGCGATTGTTGCGCCCGGTCGTTGGGGCGGTCGTAGCCGCCCACCACCATCATCAGCCGCCGTCCGTTGCGCGTGGCAGAGCCGACGAGGCCGTAGCCAGCCTCGTTGGTGAAGCCCGTCTTCACCCCGTCTGCGCCTTCGGTATGGCCATAGAGGGGGTTGTGATTGTTCTGCGTGATGCCGCCCAGCGTCGCCTGATGGTGGCCGTAGAACCGCTGGTAAAGCGCCGGATGGCGGGTGATGAGCGCCATCGACAGCTTGGCGAGGTCGGCCGCCGAAACCCAAGTTTGCCCTTCATCCATCCAGCCATTGGGCGTGTTGTAGTGCGTGTCGCGCATGCCCAGCTTCTTGGCTTCAGCGTTCATCATCGCAGTGAAGCCGGGAACCGAGCCGGCAACGCCTTCAGCCAGCACGACGCAGCCATCGTTCGCCGATACGGTTACGATGCCTTCGAGCAGGTCGGCGACGGTGGTCTGACTGTTCTTGCCCAGGAACATCGTGCTGCCGACGCCGTGCCACTTGGCAAAGGTTTCGGGCTTCATCGTGAACGTCTGGCCAAGCTGAAGCTTGCCCTGGTCGATCAGTTCGAAGGCGACGTAGCTGGTCATGATCTTCGTCAGCGATGCCGGGACGAAGCGCCGGTGCGACTGGCGCTCGAACAGCACGCGGCCCGAATTCACGTCGATCAGCAAGCCGATCGGTGCGCTGATTTCCGGCATCGGAGCAACCGCGCCTGCGATTGCGGGCAAAGCGGGCGCACTGCCGGGTGCAGCGGCCGAAACGGGAACGGATGCGAGCGTCAGCGCGCCAAGAAAAGCAATCGGACGATACAAGCAGCAACCCCATGGATCGGGGGTTCCGAACGCCTTACCTGTCGATCAGAACCCGGGCGTCGGCATAGCCTGCCCGCTTCGCCTTCGCCAGAGCGGCCTGCGCGTCCGTCGTGGACGAAGCGGCAATCCGCACCCGCCACAACTTGCCTGCCGCCGAAACGCTGCCGCCAACCTGCCTGGCTGCAGCTTCTGCGCGATCCCGGGTCGAAAAGGCGCCGACCTGGACGAAGCGCGCGCTTTTGACTGTCGTTTGTTCCGAAGACTTTTGCGCCGGCTTGCGGGGCTCTGCCGTTGACGCGGGGGCTGGCTGGGTGACCGGCTGAACCGCTGCTTCGCTCACGGCCGGTTTCGCCGTGGTCGCAGGCCTGGGCCTGACGACGGGGCGCGGCAAAGCGGGCTTGACGGTCGCTACCGGGTTTTTCGGGGTGGAAACCTGTGGCGGTGGCGGCAGGACCGGGGCCGAAGGCGCGGCGGCCAAAGGTGCGACCGGCACGATGCCGAGCTTGCGCTTGAGCGCCGCGAGCAGTCCTGGCGGCGTATCCATGCGCGGCGGCACTTCCTGCCCGGTGCGCAGCAGGGCGCGCTCGTTTTCCGGTGGGTTGACCCGGCGGACCCGAACCGCCGCGCGCGATCCTTCGGCAAGCCCCAGCTGCGCGCGTGCCATGGGGGTCAATTCGATCAGGGCATCCCCCGTCATCGGCCCGCGGCGATCGATGCGGACCAGCGTGGTCTTGCCCGAATCCAGCGCCGTCACTTCGACGTAGGAGGGATAAGGCAACGTGTGGTGGCCCGCTGCCACGCCAGCGCCACCGGCCGTCACCGCATAGCCGACCGCGTCATAATTGAGCGTGTCGACGGGGGTGTAGGTGACGCCATCGATCGTAATCGGATCGCCAACGGTGACCGGATAGTCCCCCGCCGGCCCGAACCGGTCGACCGCGGGCGGCGGCGCCGCGCCCAGCAGGGCAAGCGCAAGAAGCGGTGCAAATCGGTTAGCGGGCAATCTCATCAGCAAGCAATCCCACGGACAGGGCATAAAAGTTCGAGCAGTTATAATCGAGGATGACTCGATAATTTCCGGTTAGCAGATAGCCGGTCCGCCCTTGTCCATCGGGTTCGATGAGGGTTGCCTGAACGTCGTCGGCAAGGCCCGCGCCCTGCGGCGTTACGCCGAGCACGCGCCATTCGCGCATTGTCTTCCAGCCCGAATGCCGCGCGAAAACCTGCGGGCAACGCGGGCTGATCAACGTTGTGGCAAGGCTCGCCCTGTCGAGCGAGGCAGGCACGTCCACGGCCACGCCCCACGGTTGACCCGGTCGCCAGCCTGCATCGCGGAAATAGTTCGCGATCGATGCCAGCGTGTCGGGCGTGCTGGACCAGATGTCGGCGAGGCCGCTGCCGTCAGCATCCTGCGCCACGCGGAGGTAGACACTGGGCAGGAACTGCGGGTTGCCGAAGGCGCCGGCCCAGCTGCCAACCAGCTTCGACCGCGGTACGCCCCGGTCGATCATCTTGAGCAGCGCGACGAACTCGTCGGCGAAAAGCTCGCGCCGGCGTCCTTCATAGGCCAGTGTCGCCAGCGACCGGGCAAGGTCGAAGTCGCCGGTATAGCTGCCGTAGTTGCTTTCGTGCCCCCAGATGGCGAGCACGATCTTTCCCGGCACGCCGTACTGTCGCTCGATCTGGGCAAGCAGCGCCGAATTGGCTGCGTACTGGCGCCTGCCGCCCGCAATCCGCGCCGCATCGACGTGCGTGCGGCGATAGGGCGCAAACGGGCTGAAACCGGTGCTGGGTCCGCCGCCTGGCTGGCTGCGGTCGAGCTGGATGACGCGTGGGCTGAAGGTCAGCGTCGGGATGACACTGTTTATCGTCGATTCCCGCACGCCGGCGGCCCGGGCACGCGCGGCGAGGAGTTGCAGATACCCCGGAAAGCCCGCCTCATCCTCGGCGGTCTGGGCCCGGGCAACCGGCATTGTCCCGACCATTCCGGCAAGGGCGCAGGCGATGAGCATGGAGCACGGGAAACGGCGGCGAAGAGCTTGCAGGAAAAACATCATCGGATAGCTTGTCGCACAGCCGCGCAGGTCTTGGGAATGCCCCGCCGCAACAATTCCCCTTCCCGACAGGCCCGGCCATCGCTAACGGCAGTGGAGCAAACGGACAGGTGGCCGAGTGGTTTAAGGCAGCGGTCTTGAAAACCGCCGTGGGTGCAAGCTCACCGTGGGTTCGAATCCCACCCTGTCCGCCACCGCTTCCTTTGCCGTGCTTTCCCGCAGGGTTAGACCCTATTTCCATCGGAAATTGCGTACGCGCGCGGATCGTCCTACCGTCAGGATCTTGGGCGAAGGAAGTGCTGGGGTGTCATCTCTCACGGCTGCAGAACAACGCACGCCAACGGCGTCCTGGTGGTTTGCGCTGCGCGCGCGTTTTCGCACCCATCCGTTGCTGCGGATACTGCTTCCGGTCACGATGGTCGCGCTTTCTGCAGCGGCGCGATATCTGCTCGGGCCGTGGTATCCGGCTCCGTTCATCCCATTCTATCCAGCGATCCTGGTCAGCACGCTGATCGGCGGACGGCTGGCTGCCAACCTCTCGCTCGCCCTGTCTCTGGCGTGCGCAGCCTATTTCTTCTATTATCTGTCAGGCAACGCAGAGGCCACGAACGTGCCCGTTGCGCTTGCGATGTTTGCGTTGGTTGCGCTTACCGTCATCGAAATTCTCGTGCGGCTGACCAGCCTTGCCGATGCGCTGCGCGCTCGCGAGGTCGTCCTTCTGGCGCAAGCCGAAGATCTGATGCGGCGGGAGCACGCCTCGGTCGAACGGCTTGCCGAACTTGAAGCGATTTACGAGCAGGCACCGATCGGCCTTGGCCTGCTGGACGACCAGATGCGCTTCGTGCGGCTCAATTCCGCGCTGGCGGAAATGAACGGCTACAGCATTGAGGACCATGTCGGAAAGTCGGCCTGGGACCTGGTGCCCGATCTGCGATCATCGGCCGAGCCCATCCTGCGCAGCGTGCTCGATACGGGTGAGGCGATCAGGGACGTTGAAATTTCGGGCGAAACCGCCGCTAACCCGGGTACATCGCGCTACTGGAAGGAAATGTTCTATCCGGTGCGCGGTCTCGAAGGGCGTACCAGCGGGATTGGCATCCTTTGCGAGGACGTGACCGACCAGAAGCAGTCGCAAGAGCGCGAGGCCCTGCTGATGGGCGAAGTAGATCATCGCGCCAAGAACCTGCTGGCTGTTGTCCAGTCAGTTGTTCAGCTGACCCGCTTCCATGGCGATCCTGCCGCGTTCAAGGCATCCATCGTCGATCGCATCCAGGCGCTGGGCCGCGTTCATGCGCTGCTCGCCGCACACCGCTGGTCCGGGGTGGCGCTGGACGAGATAATCGCGCAGGAACTCGCGCCCTTTGGCGATGCGATCACGGTCCACCACCTCGACCAGCCGCTGCAGCTCAATCCCGGTGCGGCACAGGCGCTGAGCATGATCCTGCACGAACTCCTGACGAATTCCGTGAAATACGGTGCCCTTTCGGCATCTGGCCGAGTCGAGCTGTCATTAAACAGCGCCGGCCCGGATTCGAGCGACGTCGAGCTGCGGTGGCTGGAGCTGGACGGCCCCGCCCCCGTCGAGGGCCGCCCAAAAGGTTTTGGCACGAAACTGTTGGCAACGGCGGTTACGGGCACCCTATCGGGGCAGCTCGACTACGACCTCAGACCCGAAGGGCTGCGCTGCGAAATTTGCTTTCCCCGATCGGCGGCATCGAGCCGAACGGCCGAATCAAACTCCGCCTGATTGCCCTTCAGCGTCGATAAAGGCGCTTTGCGACGCTGGGATGGCTTCCAGCGCATCGGTGAAGCGCTTCAGCCACCACATAACATCCTGTTCGACGACCGTGTTCATCAACTTTCGCCAGCGCTCGATCCGTTCCTCGCGCGGCATCGAGATCGCCTGGCGCAGCGCGTCCGAAATCTCTTCGGCGCTGTGCGGATTGATCAGAATGGCCTCCTGCATCTGTTCGGCAGCACCGGCGAAGCGGGACAGGATCAGGACGCCCGGATCGTCCGGATCCTGCGCGGCGACATATTCCTTGGCGACAAGGTTCATGCCGTCGCGAAGCGGCGTCACCAGCCCGACCTTGCTCGCGCGGTATACGCCGGCGAGCATCTCGCGCGGGTATCCCTGGTTCACATAGCGGATCGGCACCCAGTCAAGCGCCGCATGGGCGCCATTGATGCGCCCAGCCAGCCCTTCGAGCGTACTGCGGATCCGCTGGTAGCTATCCACCGTGCCACGGGACGGCGGCGCGATCTGCAGCAGGACCACCTCCTTGCGCTCCGCTGGATGCTCGGTCAGGAACCTCTCGTAGCCGAGAAAGCGCTCCTCCAGCCCCTTGGAGTAGTCCAAACGATCGACACCGACGATCAAAGTCCGCCCGACGGCGCTTTCCTGCAAGCGCTCGAACGTCTGGCGGGCCTTGTCGTTCTGGCTGAGGGCGGCGAATTCGGTCGCATCGATGCCGACCGGGCAAGCGATCAGGCGCACCTTGCGGCCAAGCGCGGAGAGCACGTTATCCTCATCCACGATCCCCCCCAGTTCGTCGCGGGCATAGTCGCAAAACGATTGCAGCCATTCCTCGGTGTGAAAGCCGATCAGGTCGTAGTCGAGCAGCCCTTCGACGAGGGCGCGCGCTTCCGGCAGTGTCGCGAGCAGGCGCCTTGGCGGCCAAGGAATGTGCAGGAAGAACCCGATCCGGTTAGCGATGCCACGATCGCGAAGTTCCCGGCCCAGCGGGAACATGTGGTAATCCTGCACCCAGACAAGGTCGTCGGGCTCGATCAGCGGGCGTACGGTATCGGCAAAGCGTTCGTTGGCGCGCTGGTAGCCACCGGCAAAGCTGCGCTCGTATTCGGCAAGGTCGATGCGATAGTGGAACAGGGGCCACAGCGTCCTGTTGGCGTAGCCGTTATAGTATTCCTCGATATCCTGCTCTTCGAGATCGACCGTTGCGGTGGTCACGCCGTCGATCCGCTCTAGCGAGATTTGGCCGGAAAACTCGCTCGTCTCGTTGCCGGACCAGCCGAACCAGATCCCGCCATGCTCGCGCAGCGCAGCCGACAGGGCGACGGCAAGACCCCCTTGCGCACCACCGCCAGTACTCACGCGGTTGGAAATGACAATCAGTCTGCTCATCGTACCGAATTCCATGGCTTGCTCAGCAGGACGGCACAGTTGATAAGACCGACAAGCGAGTAGGTTTGCGGGTAATTGCCCCAGAGTTCGCCGGTCACCGGATCGATGTCCTCGGACAGCAGCCCCGCCTTGGTGCAACGCGCTAGCATTTCTTCATAAAGCGCGCGGGCTTCGCTGCTCCGACCGGTTAGGTGAAGGGCTTCGATCAGCCAGAACGTGCAGACGTTGAAAGCGGTTTCGGGCAGGCCGAAATCGTCCTCGGTCGCGTAGCGCAGCATGTGCGATCCACGGCGAAGACCTTGCTCGATCGCGGCGAGCGTCGAGGTGAAGCGCGCATCGTCGGGCGTGAGGAACCGCAGATCGAGCAGCTGGATGACGCTGGCGTCCAGATCGTCGCCCTCGAATGTGGCCGACATGCGCTGCGTATCCTCGCGCCACGCTGCCGATTCGATCCGTGCGCGCATCGCTGCTGCGCGTTGCCCCCAGAACTCGGCGCGTTCGTTCAGGTGCAGGGCAGCTGCTGCATTGCCGAGCCGGTCGCACGCCGCCCAGCACATAGCTGCCGAATAGGTGTGGACCGATTGGCGTGTCCGCAGTTCCCACAGCCCTGCGTCCGGCTGATCGAACAGCTGCCAGGCACGCTCTCCCACTTTCTCGAGCGCCTCGAAATCCGAGAGGCCGGACATGCGCAGCAATCTTTGGTCGATGAAGGCTTGCGTATTGCACAGCACGATCTGGCCATAGGCGTCGTGCTGGACCTGAGAATAGGCCGCATTGCCCACGCGCACCGGACCCATCCCGCGATAGCCGGTCAGCCGCGCGGCCTCGCGCTCCTCGATCTCTGGTTCGCCCAGCACGCCGTACAGGGGCTGGATATGGCCGCCCTTGGCATCATCGACGATGTTGCGCAGGAAGGCGAGATAGCTTTCCAGCACATCCAGCGCGCCAAGGCGGTTCAGTGCCTGAACGGTGTAATAAGCATCGCGGATCCAGCAATAGCGATAGTCCCAGTTCCGCTGCGATCCGGCATGTTCGGGGATCGAGGTGGTCATCGCGGCGACGATCGCGCCGGTCTCCTCGTGCTGGCACAGCTTGAGCGTGATGGCCGAGCGGATCACCACGTCCTGCCATTCCACCGGGATGGCAAGGCCGCGCACCCATTCCTGCCATTCGGCAGTGGTGTCGGTCAGCATCTGGTCGACCGTCGCCGAAAGATCGCCGGCAAAGCTCTCGTCCGGACCCAGGAAAAAGGTATGCGCCTGCTCCAGCCGGAAGGTCCGTTCCTCCAGCACCAGACCGACCGGCGCCGTGGTCGTCAGCCGCATCGTCATGGCATCGGCGGGAAAGCGGATGTGGTTCGACCCGCCCGCGGAGATCTCGCGCGCCTTGCCCCATTCCTGTGTGGGGCGAAGGCGCACGGTGATCCGCGGTGATCCTGCCAGCGGGCGGACGATTCGCGCGAAGGCCACGGGTCTGTACGAGCGGCCATTGCGCCGAAAATAGGGGCAGAAATCGATGATCTCGATCTCACCGCCATTGGCGTCCCGGTGCCGGGTGACCAGGATGGGGGTGTTGCGCAGGTATTGCTGGCGCCTCTCGACGCGATCTTCGATGTCGATCGACCAGAAGCCGGTCTGGGGCGCCTCCCCCGCCAGCAGCGCTGAGAACAGCGGGTCGCCATCGACGCGCGGCACACAACCCCACACGAAGCGGCCATCGGCATCGACGAGCGCGGAAACCTGGCAATTGCCGATCGGCCAGAGATCAAGCGTCCCCGTCATCGCGCCGCCTCCGCCAGCCAGCGGCGCAGGTGCTCAGGCGATGGAAGGCGGAAGTTGGCCGCCGTCGCGCGCTGGTCACCGACAAGCACCGCGATGCCGGCCAGTTCACGCACGGCAACGAAGCCCGGCTCGTCGGTCAGATCGTCGCCTGCAAAGATCGGCACGGTCCCTGCCATCGCGCTGCGGCTCATCAGCCGGCGCACTGCGGCGCCCTTGTCACCGCCCGCAACGCGCAGTTCGACCACCATCTTGCCGCGCTGAAGATGGAGGTCGAACGAATAAGCCAGCGATGTCGCCAACTCAAGTGCCTGCGGTTCCGCACCGGGCTCCTTGCGATAGTGCAGCGCCACACCGAAGCTCTTGTCCTCGACAAGCGTTCCCGGATGCTCGGCGGCGAACCGTCGGAACAGCCCGGCGACTTCGTCCAGGCTCGCCGGCCGCGCCGGATGCGCATGAACGCCTTGCCAGCGATGCTCGCTGCCATGACTTGCCGAGATCGCCAGATCCGCCGCGCAGGGGCCCAGGATCCTGTCGATCTGTTCTAGCGACCGCCCGCTCACGATCGCTACCCGGCCATCGAGCCGCGCTATCAGCGTCGCCAGCAGCGTCTCTGTCTCCGGATCGAAGCGCACCTCGTCCGGCTCGTCGACAAGGTCCAGCAGCGTACCGTCGAGGTCGAGGAACAGGCTGGCCCCCTTCAGCGCGTTCGCCGGCGGCGGGGGAAGCGTGGTCAGGGCATCGGTAATCTCGGATCTCCTTGCGACGGGGCAGCGGCTCCCGGCATGGTGGACCAACCCATTACCCTGCATCGGGGTCCCGCCCTTTTTATCCTCCCCGCCCGTCCGCAACGAAGAAGGGGTGCCGTCATGACACCCCTTCCCGTCACTCGCGTTTGCTGGCGATGTCCTGCGTCAGTTGGTCGATCCCGACGCCGACTTGGTGATCTGGGCGGCGCTCATGGCCGAGACCAGTCCATTGCCGCTCGCGCTGAAGTTGCTCGTGGGCAGCGTGGCCTTCTGCCCGCGCACCTTCACCACCAGCGCTTCGACATAGCCGCGCGCGTCGCTGACCACCTGGGTTACGGTCCCGAGCTTGGTGGCATCGGGGCCCAGCACGCTCATGCCCTTGCTCACCGAGAATGCGCCCTCGGCCGACGAGGCCGCGCTACCTGCCAGCGCCAGGCTGTTGCCGCTCAGGTTAGCCGCCGAGGAACCGGCTCCGCTCGCACTGCCCTGCGCGGTGCTGGCAACCGAACCTGCGGCGTTCCGCATGCCTGAAGCGAGCGCCTGTCCGGTGCCGGTCGCGGTGCTGCGGGCCGAACCGGCGGCAGACTTTACGGCGTCGGTGCCGACAAGCTGGCCGTCGATCGATCCCGAGCCACTGCCCGAAGCGGACTGCGAGCCGGTGATTGAGGACGCCGCGTTCAGCGGTCCCGTCGTCGTGGCAAGGCTGGTGTTCGCCGTCGAAGCAAGCGAGCCGTCCGCGCTGCCATCGGCGTGGACCTTGCCGCTCTTGCGATCAACCGACTTGTGCGCCGAAGCCGAACCCGATCCGCGAACGCGGCCCGTGGTCGAGCTTTCGACCGAGTCCATGGTCGAGCCAAGGGGACCGCCATTGAGCGTGCCGCCCGTAGCGCCGCTTAGCGTGCTGCCCAGACCACCGGCCAGACCACCGCCCAGCCCACCGCCAAGTCCGCCACCGCCCAGCAGTTGCGCATGGGCCGGCGTGGCAACGATCAGCATCGCGGCCGAAGCTGCAAGAATGGTACGCATCAGATCATCCTTTCATCGATTGGCGGACACGTCGCTTGTGTCCTTCGAAAGGAGAAACGGATGCCGGGGTGCGCTTAATCCATCGCCCGCACGATTTTTTCACCGCCTGCACTGGCCGCAGATCAGGCCGCGTCCGAAACTGCCGTCGGCCCCGCGCGGGCCCAGATCCACTGCCTCGCGATCCAGCACCTGGCGCACGTCTTGCCCCGTGGCCGCGGCCGCGCGGGCCGCGACGAGCGGTGCCGCGAACGAAGTGCCGCGCACCGGCACCATCTGCCCGGCAGCGTTTGCCGCCCGCATGTCTGCCCCGGGCGCTGCGTAATCGAGATGAAGCGCTCGCCCCGCCTCGATGAGCGGACGGTTGCGCGCATCCACCCCGGTCACTGCCAGCACCAGCGGATAGGATGCGGGATAGGCTGGCGGCGCAGCCGGGCCGTCGTTGCCGACCGGCGCCACGACGACGACGCCGCGCCGCTGGGCAGCGGCGACGACCTTTGCCAGAACAGGATTGGCGGGCCCGACAAGGCTGATGTTGATCGTACGCACCCCGCGGCCGACTAGCCAGTCGAACGCCCGTGCGATCGCCAAGGCCGATCCACCGGCGCGGTCCTTGCCATAGACATCCGCCACTAGCACGCGCCGCACCCCGGCGCCCTGCAGAAGGGATGCCACGGCGCTGCCATGGGCGCTCGGCATCGGTGCGCCCAGCGCAAACCCCCGCTGTTCGGCAACCGCGCCGGCGGTGCCTCCGTCCACAATGCCGACCGGCGCCGCAATCTCGGGCGCTGCCGTCAGACGTCCGGGAGAACCGCTACGCGCTACCGCAGCCGAGCCGCTCTGGAAGGAAAGCGTATCGGCCGAAATCTCGCTATCAGGCATCAGGCGGCGCAGCGCCGCTTCGGCTTTGGCGAGCGGCAAGCCCTCCGGAACACCCACTGCCGCCACGGCGATCCCGACATCGCCAAATCGATCGATCCCGGTCACGCTGAATCCCGAACCTGCCAATCTTTGCGAAAGATCCGCGGGCGGGTCCGTGATCAGAAGTACGCCTTTGCGAGCGGGTTCCCCGTGGCTGTCTCGCTCCACCGCGTCGCGCCGTTCCCGCACGAACTGCGACAAGCGCTCGACCCGATCCTGCGCCATCCGCGATGCCCGCTCCGGCACGCTTTCAAGCCCGCCGATCGAGCCGTCAAGCGCCCGCCTTGCCGTCTGCGCGACCGTTCTGATCGCGGAATCGAGCGCGCCGCCGGAGACAGGCCCTGTCACTGGCATCGCGATCTGCGCTGCGACGGGTGCCGAGGCCGTGGCAAGGAACAGCGCGGCAAGGATCAGGTTCTTGTACATGCCTCGTCAATCTCACATTTTCGCTTGGCTATGGATGAAACGTACGGCCTTGTCCGTTGCATCCTGCAGAAAGGTCGAAAGCCCTGTCTGATCCATTTGCAAGTGCCCTGCTCGAACTGCTGCCGCGGCTCAGACGCTTCGCGGTGGGCCTGTCGCGTGACCGTTCCGAAGCGGACGACCTGTGCCAGGCAACGCTCGAGCGCGCCTTGCGCAACCGGACGAAATGGCAGGATGGCTCTCGCCTCGACAGTTGGGTGTACCGGATGATGCGGAACATGTGGATCGACGAAGTGCGCGCCAGAACGCGGCGCGGGCAGACGTTCATGGCCGAGGAGCTGGGGGGCGATATCGGCAGCGACGGCGGGCAGGAGGCGACCGCGATGCTCTCGGACGTCGATCGCGCGCTCGCGCACCTGCCCGACGAGCAGCGCGAGGCGGTCATCCTCGTCATGGTAGAGGGTTATTCCTACAAGGAGGCGGCCGACATCATCGGCTGCCCGGTCGGCACGCTCAATTCACGGCTCGTCAGGGGGCGCGATGCGCTGCTGGCGCGACTGGGAGAAACCGCATGACGCCCACCCCCGAACAGGTCGCCGCCTTCGCCGACGGACAGCTCACCGGCATTGATGCGGATGAAGTCGCCCGCGCGGTGGAAGGATCGCCCGAAATCAAGGCGCAAATCGCCGCGCACCAGGCGCTTCGTGCCCGGCTATCGGCGCATTTCGGCGCGCTGATCGAAGAACCGGCGAACCCGCAGCACCTGCGCCTGCTGCAGGAAAGCTCGAACGTGGTTGATTTCGCCGCGGCAAAGGCAAAGCGGCGGCGCTGGACATGGATCGCTGCCCCTGCCCTCGCGGCGTCGATCGCTGCCGCCATTCTGATCCGCCCGGCCACTCCGCAGCAGGGCTACGCCTCGCCGGAGCTTGCAACGATGCTCGATCAGCGCCTTGCCACGCAGCAAGGCGGAAACGAACCGAGCCGTATCCTGCTCAGCTTTCGCGCGCATGACGGGCGGTACTGCCGCGCTTTTGCCGCGCCTGATCGCAATGGCATAGCCTGCCGCGATGATCTGGGCTGGAAGCTCGAACACATGGGACAAGGCGAAGGGCCCGCTTCCGAGTATCGCCAGGCGGCTTCGCCGGCCGAGATCATGCAGTTCGTGCAGGAAATGGCCGACGGTCCTGCGCTCGATGCAGCGGGTGAGACGCGGGCGCGCGCTGATCGCTGGCAGAGCAGGCGCTGATCGGTTGATAGTTCAGGAGCCCTGCCCGCCAAACATTGCTGCAACCGCGTGCGGTGCAGACGGAAAATACCCGTGCAGGAAACTCGCCCATAGCGACCCCATCTGAAACACGGGCTCTCCCGCGCGGCCATCCGGACTGCGTGCGACCGCTTGCGGCGCAAGTGGCGTTTCCAATTGGGCATAGTGGAACGTGTGGCCCCGCAGGTCTCCTCCTGCAGCCGGCAAGGCTTGCAGGCCCAGCGCAGCGAGACGCGGTTGCATGGCAGCTTGTCCCGGCAGGATACCAAGCAGGGCGTGGCTGATCCCCGCACCGTCAGTCAGGCTTTCTGCACAAAACAGCATGCCCCCGCATTCGGCGACGATGGGCTTGCCCGCTTCATGATGCGCCCGAATGGCCTGTAGCATGGGTGCATTCGCAGCAAGTTGTGCCGCGTGGAGCTCGGGATAGCCACCGGGGAGCCAGATCGCGTCGCAGGCCGGCAGCGCGGATGCGCGCAGCGGCGAAAAGTAGGCAAGTCTCGCCCCCATCGCTTCCAGCAAGGCGATGTTGGCCGGATACAGAAAGGCAAAGGCCTCGTCACGGGCCACGGCGATGGTTCGCCCATCCAGCAGACGCGGGATCGGGCTCTGCTCCGATGCAGCGAACGTAACTGGCATGGGCAACCACAGCGCATCGATGGGCAGCAGGTCAGCGGCACGATCTAGCCTTGCCTGCAGATCGCCAATCTCCTCGGCCTGGACAAGGCCGAGGTGCCGCTCGGGCAGACCGATCGCAGGATCGCGTGGCAGCGCGCCCAGCCACTGGCAGCCTTCGGGTGTGCTCTCTGCCAGCATTTCGGCATGCCGTTCGCTGCCGACGCGATTGGCCAGCACCGCTGCAACCGCGAGATCATCGCGCCATGTCGCGAGGCCATGCACAAGGGCTCCGAACGTCTGCGCCATGGCGGATGCGTCGATCACGGCCAGCACCGGCACGCCGAACATCGCGGCAAGATCGGCGGCAGATGGAGCGCCATCGAACAGCCCCATCACGCCTTCGATCAGGATCAGGTCGGCATCCCCGGCCGCATGATGCAGCAGCGCGCGACATGCGCCCTCTCCCACCATGAACAGGTCCAGCTGGTGAACCGGTGCTCCGCTCGCCGCTTCCAGTATCATCGGGTCGAGGAAATCCGGCCCGCACTTGAACACGCGCACGCGCCGCCCGGCCCGAACATGGGCACGGGCGAGCGCGGCGGTGACGAGCGTCTTGCCCTGCCCCGACGAGGGCGCGGCGACCATCAGCGCAGGGCAAGATGCGGCCATGTTCACCGGTCGATTCCTTCCTGCGCACGAACGCCATCGCGGAAGGCATGCTTCACGTCGCGGATCGCGCTGACGGTATCGGCGGCCGCGATCAGCGCCTCATCGGCGGCGCGGCCGGTGATGACGACGTGCTGCATCTCTGGCCGTGCCTCGATCGCGGGCATGATCTCATCCAGCGACAGGTATCGGTAGGTCACGAGGTAGGTCAGCTCGTCGAGCACGACCAGGCTGATGTCGGGATCGGCCAGCGCCGCCTTGGCCTTTTCCCAACCGGCACGCGCCGCGGCGATGTCTCGCGTGCGGTCCTGCGTCTCCCAGGTGAAGCCTTCGCCGCACTTTTCCCAGATCACGTTGGGATGACTGGCGAAAAAGGTACGCTCGCCCACGTTCTCCGCCCCCTTGATGAACTGGAACACGGCGGCCTTGCGGCCATAGCCGAGCGTGCGCGCGACCATGCCGAACGCGCTGGACGACTTGCCCTTGCCGTTGCCGGTCAGAACCAGCAGCAGCCCCTTGTCGCGGGTGGCCGCCGCGATCTTCGCGTCGACCACCTGCTTGTGCTTTTGCGCGCGCGCCTTGTGGGCAAGATCGCGCGCGACGTCGTCGTTCTCGCTCATTGCGCGGCTTCACGCGCTGCCGGGCGCAGCGCCGGAACCAAAGCGACCGCCGCGGCAGCGGCCGACGCCCACACCAGCGTGCCGAACAACGTCGGCGGGAAATAGCGCAGCAGGCGCGGTGCGAAGCCCGTCAGCGTGAGATCCTCGAACCGGCCGCCAAGGAAGTAGAAACCGCCGCTCGACATCAGCTCGGACACCAGCGTGGCCAACGCCACCAGCAGCGCGGCGGGCGCAATCGAACTTGCCGTGATCGGCAGCTTCCGGGCCGCAAGGCGTCCCGCAGCCCACATTACGCCATAGGCGGGCAGCAGCATCGCGTAGGCCGGGGTGAAGCAGAAGCCCGAGCCGCCCATCACATAGATCACCACCACGTCGATGGCGAAGGCAAGGCCGAACAGTCCGGCGAATGCGATGCGGTTGCGCACCAAGTATCCCAGTGCAAGGAAGCTGGCGAGGCTGGTGTCAGGCAAGTGCATCACATTGCTCAGCGAATGCGTACGCGTGACGAGCATGACCATGGCAAGCGCGGCCCAGACGGCAAGATCGAATCGGTTTTGACGGACCATCGTCAGAAGTTCCTCGTGATGGAATGGAAGGGACGGCGTCGAACGCCAGGGAGCCGCACGCGCGTTTGCGCGCCGCCTTGCGCGGGTAATGCGATCAGGACTGGCACACGGGTTTGGCTCCCCTTGTCGACACAACACACTGGTGTCGTCCGCCAAGGGCTGATCCTGCCACGGCACGCGGCAGGTCCCTCGTCCGCCCGGTACATCCCGCCCGCGCGAAGGAACGACGGCAAGGGCCGGTTTCCTGACTTCCGGATCGCCGCGCTTTTCGCCGCCTTCTCAGGGCCGTGGCCCCAATGGCATGATGGCGATGCGCTCACCGGTTACAGTTGCGGGAGCAGTGCCGGATTGTGGCGGATTACCGCCGCCCGGACTTCCCGATTAAGCCCTCTCGGGCACCCGTTGCGGGTCAAGGGATAAGCGCAAAGTGCCGATCGCGCAAGCAAGATGCCTTGCGCAATGGTGCAACGCACGATAGTTGCCCGCCTCGCGACAGGTTCCCCGCAAGGGGATCAAAAGGGAACTCGGGTGAAAGCCCCGGGCTGCCCCTGCAACTGTAAGCGGCGAGCCATCCGGCCACTATGCCATTGGGACTTCACGGTCCTGAGAAGGCGGCCGGACCGGCGCCGACCCGTGAGCCAGGAGACCTGCCTGCCGCAGTCGTTCTTCATCCGGGCAGGGTGCACCGGGTGTTCGAGGTTGCCGCCCAGCTCATCCAGGCGGACCATCCCTCGCGCAACGACAGCAACCGCCTCGCCGGCTCGTGCCGCGCGGGCTGCGTCCTGTCGCGCCGGCATCCTGCCCGGCGATCCGCGACATGGCGTCGCCCCGTTGCGTCCCGAAAAGGCGCGGCCCCGTGCCGTTTGCCAGAAGGGACCATCATGTCTCGCATCATTACCCGTACCCTGTTCGCAGCCGCTCTCCTTTCGCCCGCTGCCGCCCATGCCCAGCACGCCCCGGAAGAGGTCGCCCCCGGCCCCGACATCGTCGTCACCGCCCTGCGCACCCCGGTGGAGCGCGATCGCGTCTCCTCCAGCGTCACCGTGCTCGACGAAGCGGCGATCCGGCAGGAACAGCCCATCGCCCTCACCGACATCCTCGTCCGCACGCCCGGCATCAGCATCACTCGCAATGGCGGCTATGGCACCGCCACCTCGATCCGCATCCGCGGCGCCGATGCGGGCCAGTCGGTCATGGTGATCGACGGCATGCGCCTTGCCGATCCGTCCTCCACCGCCGCGGGGTACGGGTATTCCAACCTGTTCATCGACGATCTCGACCGCATCGAGATCCTGCGCGGCCCCCAGTCGATCCTGTGGGGCAGCGATGCCATCGGTGGCGTGGTCAACGTGACGACGCGTTCGCCAGAAAAGCCGCTCGAGGGCAGCTTTGCCGCAGAAGCCGGCGGGCTTCAGACCGTGTCCGCCAAGGCCGGCATCGGCGGTGCATCCGCTCTCGTGGACTGGCGCCTGTCTGGATCGACTTTCACAACCGACGGCATCTCAGCCCGCTCCAACGGCACCGAGCCCGACGGCTATCGCCGCACCGCCGCCAACGGCACCGCGCGCGTCCACCTTGCCCCTGCAGTCAGCCTTGACCTGCGCGGCTACTGGTCGGATTCCCGCAACGATTTCGACGGCACGTCGGGAGACAGTGCGGCCTTTGGCCTGACCAGCGAATGGTCGGGCTACGCCGGACTCAACTTCGCGCTGGCCGATGGCCGCTTCACCAACCGCGTCGCCTTCCTCCAGACCGAGACCGACCGCACCAACTACGATCCGGCGCGCAAAATTCGCCAGCTGAACTTCGATGCCCACGGGCGCATTCGGCGCTACGAATACCAGGGCACGTTCGCCTTCTCGCCCGCTGCGCAGGTCGTGTTCGGGGCAGAACGCGAAGAGCAGCGCATGACGACCGCATCGCCGGGAGACAATGCAAGGCCCTACGCGCTCACGCCGAACAAGGCAGATACCAACAGCGTCTACGGCGAACTGCGCCTGACCCCGCTCTCCGGCCTTACCCTCAACGGTGGCCTGCGACACGATGACCAGTCGCGCTTCGGCGGCAATACCGTGGCAAGCGCGGGCGCGGTCTATACGCCCAACAAGGGACAGACGATCCTGCGCGCCAGCTATGACGAGGGGTACAAGGCGCCCTCGCTCTACCAGCTGTTCAGCTTGTACGGTGCGGCCGATCTTCAGCCCGAAAAAGCACGCGGATGGGAAGTGGGCGCCGAACAGGCGCTGGGCCAGGCATTGCGCGCATCGGCCACGTGGTTCGAACGCGATACCGACGACCTGATCGACTTCGCATTCTGCCCCACCAGCGGAACGCTGCCGGTGGCCTGCTATGTGCCCGGCACCACCACAACCCGGTTCGGCTACTACGCCAATGTCCGCAAGGCACACGCGCGCGGACTGGAAATCGCCGCCTCGGCGCGCCTGGGCGTGTTTTTCGCCGAAGGCAACTACAGCTGGATCGAAGCGCAGGACCGCACCAGCGGCAGCGCCTCGTTCGGCCGCCAGCTTGCGCGCGTGCCGCGCCATCTCGCCAATGCAGAGGCGGGCATCGACCTTGCCCAAGGCGCCTTCAAGGGCCTCCGCGCCAGCGTCGCCGTGCGGCATGCCGGGCAGACGTTCGACCGCGCGACCGGGACTACCACGCTCGATGGCTACTGGCTGACCGATCTGCGCGCGGAATGGCAGGCGGCATTCGGCCTGACTTTCTATGGCAGGGTCGAAAACGTGGGCGACGTGCGCTACGAAACCGCCAGCGGCTACGGCAGCCTTGGCCGTGTGGCGTACCTCGGCGTGCGGAGTCGCTTCTGATGCTGCGCGCGGTCGAAACGGGTCCGGCGGTGGTCGTGTGCAACACCTGCCGCCTGTCCGCCGACGCGCGCGAGGACGAAGGCGGGCAGCGCGGTGGCGCGCTGCTCGCCCGGGCCTTGCGCCAGGCGCAGGAGGAAGACCCCACGCTCGCCGGCGTTGCGGTGCAGGAAATGCCCTGCCTGTTCGCTTGCACCCGCCATTGCGTCGTCCACATCCGCGAAGCCGGCAAGATCGGCTATGTCCTCGGCGGCTTCACCCCCGATGCCGAAGCGGCCAAGGCCATCCTCGGTTACGCGGCGCGCCATGCGCAGAGCGAAGAGGGCGTCGTTGCCTACGCGCAATGGCCTGACGGGGTGAAAGGACACTTCATCACTCGCACGCCACCCGAAGGATACGTCTGCGCATGATCGCCTTTACCGATCCTGCGGCCTTCGGGGACGCCTTGCGCAACCTGCCCGCGCCCGATGCAGACGCCATCGTGAATGCTGCGGAGCGTCAGGCTGAGCTGACGAAGCCATCGGGATCGCTCGGGCGGCTCGAAGATATCGCGCTGTTCATGGCCGGTTGGCAGGGGACTGCCTGCCCCGGGGTTGATCGCATCCATATCGCGGTCTTTGCCGGCAACCACGGCGTCGCCGCCCGAGGTGTCAGCGCCTTCCCGGCCGACGTCACCGCGCAGATGGTCGCCAACTTCCAGGCAGGGGGCGCGGCAATCAACGCGCTGGCGCGCGCCTTGAGCGCCTCGTTTGCCGTTCATGCACTCAATCTCGACCGACCGACGGAAGACATCGCCGAGGGCCCGGCAATGACAACGGAAGAATGCCTGGCCGCGCTGACCGCCGGCGCGGCATCCGTCCCGGCGGATGCGCAACTGCTTATCGTGGGCGAAATGGGTATCGCCAACACCACACCGGCAGCGGCCCTGGCTGCCATCGCCTATGGCGGTAGCGCGCAGGATTGGGTGGGGCGCGGCTCAGGCGTCGGCGCGGAGGCGCTCGATCGCAAGGCCCGCGCCGTGGCGCAGGCGCTGGCGCTTCACGGGCCCCATTGCACCGAACCCTTCGAAACGCTGCGTCGGCTGGGCGGGCGGGAAATTGCCGCCATGGCGGGCGCCATGCTCGCTGCCCGCCACGCGCGCATCCCCGTCCTGCTTGACGGCTTCATCGCCAGCGCGGCCTTGGCAACCCTTGCGGCAGCGCATCCCGCCGTGGTCGACCATTGCCTTGCTGCGCACCGGTCGGCCGAAGGCGCGCACGGCGCCTTGCTGGAGCGTCTCGGGCTTGTCCCGTTGCTCGATCTCGGCATGCGGTTGGGCGAAGGTTCGGGCGCTGCCGTGGCGGCGCACATCGTGCGCGCAGCGCTCGCCACGCACGGGGAAATGGCAACCTTTGCAGAAGCCGCGGTAAGCGCGGGGACCAGCTGACGATGCGAGAGATTACTGTTCACCTCCTTCGTCACGGCGCACCGATCCGCGAAGGGTTGATGCTTGGCCGCACCGACGAAGCGCCACTGCCTTCCGGGATCGATCGATGCTTCGCTCGGGCAGAAGGGCTGGACATCGCTGCCGTCGTTGCGTCGGATCTGGCCCGCGCGGCCCTTCCCGCCGCCCGTATCGCCGCCTCTATTGGGCTGGTGCCGAACTTCGACGCTCGTTGGCGCGAACTCGATTTCGGCCACTGGGATGGACAGACGCCGGAACGCCTGCCGCGCGAAGCCCTCGCCCGGTTCTGGCAAGACCCAGATCGTAACCCCCCGCCAGATGGTGAACGCTGGTCACACCTTCGCAGCCGGGTTGCAGCCGCGCTGGCCGAAATCGATCGACCGACGCTGGTCGTCGCGCATGGCGGCTCGATCCGGGCCGCGCTCTCACTCCTGCTTGGCCTCGATCACCGACAGGTGTGGGCTTTCGATCTGCCTTATGCCGCGTTGGTAAGCCTTCGCCTATGGCAGGGCAGCATCCCCACCGCGCAGGTCACGGGTTTGCAGACGTGAACGGCCCCCTTCTGGCGGTCCGCTTCCTGACCCGGTTGCCGTTGCCCCACTCCGTTCCGGACGAAGGTGATTTTGCGCGTGCATTTCCATGGTTTCCGCTTGCGGGATTGCCGGTTGGGCTTTGCCTTGTCGCAGCCTTCTTCGTCGGATCGATGGTAGATCCATGGGTCGCGGCGTGCGTGGGGCTGGCGTCATGGATATTTTTCACCGGCGCCCTTCATCTCGATGGTCTGGGCGACATCGCCGATGCGGCAGGGGCGAGCCATGCCGACAAGTCCCGCCTGTCACAGGTGCTGGCCGATCCGCATATCGGAAGTTTCGGTGTCGTCGCGATCGTCCAGCAATGCCTTGCCAAGCTTGTGCTGCTCCACGCTCTTGCCGCCCCTGGTGTTACCCTCTCGGCACCAGCCCTGATCCTTGTGCCGATGATCGCACGAACCGCACCACTCGGCTGGGCGCTTGCCCTGCCACCGCTTCACAAGGGACTTGGAACCTTGTTCGGGTCTGCGGTGCGCTGGCGAGACATTGCAGCGTGGGCGGCACTGCTGCTGTCGGCAAGCGTGCTTGTCGCGCCCGCGTTGCTGATCGCACCGGTCGTCGCTTGGGGCTGGGGTTTGTGGCTTAGGCGCAGGCTCGGCGGTATCTCGGGCGACGGCCACGGCGCGGGCATCGAACTCGTCGAAACTGCGCTCCTGCTCGCGCTGGTCCTGGCCCGATGACTTTCGCGCTTCTTCAGCACGGCGGTCGGGTTGATGCGGCCGCGCGCCGCTATGGCGGTTCACGCAGGGATTGGCTCGACCTTTCCACCGGGATCAATCCCCGGCCGTGGCCTGTTGCCAAAGCGGGGCATGTCGAATGGGCGAATCTACCCTCCCCCGAAACGCTGGTGGAGCTGGAGGCTGCGGCGGCCGCACACTTCGGATGTGCTCCGGAATTGTGCTGCGCCATGCCGGGAAGCGAAGCGGGCATGCGTCTGCTCGCGCGGTTGATCGGGCTTCCCGGCCGGGCCGTTCCGCCAACCTATCGCACCCATGTCGATGCCTTCGCCGAAAGTGCTCCCATTCTGTTCGGCGAAGATCCCGGTGCTGCGGCCACTGTGATGATCGCCAACCCGGCCAACCCGGATGGAACCTTGCGCGACGGCTCGGCTCTTCTGGCGTGGCACGACCGGATCGCGGCACGGGATGGCTGGCTCGTCGTCGATGAAGCCTTTGCCGATGCAACCCCTGCGCAAAGCGTCGCGGGCAACGTCGCTGCACGAGCCAACCTCGTCGTGCTGCGCTCTTTCGGGAAGTTCTTCGGGCTCGCCGGCCTGCGCCTCGGTTTCGCTATCGCGCCGCCGCTGCTGATCGCATCGCTGCGCAGAGCCATGGGGGATTGGCCGCTTCACGCCGCAGCGCTCAGGATCGCGTCGGCGGCATACCGGGACCAGAGCTGGATCGCGCAGGCACGCATCTATCTGGCGGCGCGGGCGGTTGCGCTCGATGCCATGCTGGACCGCCACGGGTTGATCGGAATGGGTGCCAGCCCGCTGTTCCGCTTAGTCGTCACGCCGGATGCGGCTGCGCTGTTTGAACGGCTTGCCCGCGCCCGCATCCTCGTCCGTCCCTTCGCCGACAAGCCGAACCACTTGCGCTTCGGCGTCCCCGCCGATGGCCTCGCGCTCGCGCGGCTCGACCGGGCACTGCGCGATGGCTGACCCGCTCGCCATCGCACTCGCCTTCGCCCTCGAAGCAGTGCTGGGCTGGCCACGATGGCTCTACCACCTCGTCGGGCATCCGGTGGGTCTCGCCGCGCGGCTCATCGCGGCCTGCGACATACGCTTCAACCGCGTCGGGCTGCCGCGCCGCACGCTTGGCATCGTGGCGCAGATCTTCCTGATCGGCGCGGCGGCTGGGCTTGGGCTGCTCCTTCAGGCGCTGCTGGATTCTCCTCTGCTGCTCGCTCTCGCCGCCTGGCCCACGCTCGCCGCCCGCAGCCTCGACGATCACCTCCGCCCGATCCTCGCCGCCCTGCGCGCCGGCGATCTCCCCGCCGCCTGTGCTGCGCTCGGCAGGATCGTCGGTCGCGATACGCATGAACTTGGCGAAGATGGCATTGCCCGCGCCGCCATCGAAAGCCTCGCAGAAAGCCTTTGTGATGGCGTCATCGCCCCCCTGTTCTGGCTCGCCGTTGGCGGGCTGCCGCTAGCGTTTGCGTACAAGGCTGCGAACACGGCCGACAGCATGGTTGGCCACATCGAGGAACCCTATCGCGCCTATGGCTGGGCCGCCGCGCGTTTCGACGATCTGGCCAACCTGATCCCTGCCCGCCTTTCCGCGCTGCTGATCGTCGTGGTGGCTGGCAAGGGCGCGAGAGTATTGTGCCGCGACCATGGGCAACACGCATCGCCCAATGCGGGATGGCCCGAAGCTGCCATGGCGGGAGCTCTTGGCGTTCGGCTTGCAGGACCGGCTCGCTATGACGGAGTGGTGTACGACAAGCCGTGGATCGGCGATGGCGTCGCGCCCGGCATGGCCGATCTTGCCCGTGCCATCTCGATTTACCGGCGCGCGTGGATCGCGCTTGCAATCATGACAGGGATAGGAGCGCTATGGTTTCGGTGATGCTGCAGGGAACCGGCTCAGACGTCGGCAAGTCCGTGCTGGTCGCAGGCTTGTGCCGTGCGCTTGCCAACCGCGGGCTTCGCGTCCTGCCATTCAAGCCGCAGAACATGTCCAACAACGCCGCTGTGACAATCGACGGCGGGGAAATCGGGCGCGCGCAGGCGTTGCAGGCGATGGCGTGCCGAGCGCAGGCCCATACCGACATGAATCCGGTTCTGCTGAAACCACAGGCGGACCGGACCGCGCAACTGGTGGTCCAAGGCAAGGTTCGCGGCACGCTTGGCAGCGCGAACTTCCTCGAAGGTCGGCGCCCGCTTCTGCCCGAGGTGCTGGAAAGCCATGCGCGCCTTTGCGCCCGTGCGGACATCGTGGTGGTCGAAGGAGCAGGAAGTCCGGCAGAGATCAACCTGCGCGCGGGCGACATTGCCAACATGGGCTTCGCGCGCGCGGCAAACGTTCCGGTAGTCCTGGTCGGCGACATCGACCGGGGTGGCGTCATCGCCGCGATCGCCGGCACACGGGCGGTGATCAATCCCGAGGATGCGGCGATGATCCGCGGCTTCATCATCAACAAGTTCCGCGGCGATCCGGCGCTGTTCGCCGATGGATATCAGGCCATTGAACGTCTGACCGACTGGCCAGGGCTGGGCGTCGTCCCGTGGCTACCGGCTGTTGCCCGGTTGCCGAGCGAAGACGCGGTGATCCTGGAAAGGGGACTTTCTGTAGCGAGCGGACGCTGTCTTGTTGCCTGTCCTATCCTTCCCCGGATCTCGAACTTCGATGATCTCGACCCCCTTAGACAGGAGCCTGATGTCGATGTCGCTATGGTGCCCCCGGGGATGCCAATCCCAAGGGAGGTGGACCTTATCGTCCTGCCCGGCTCAAAAGCGACTCTTGCCGATCTGGCCTTCCTGCGCGCCCAGGGCTGGGACATCGACGTAATCGCCCACCATCGTGCCGGAGGCGTCATCCTCGGGATCTGCGGGGGATACCAGATGCTCGGCCGCCGCATTGCCGACCCCACCGGTATCGAAGGTGAGAACGGGGCTGCCGAGGGCCTGGCTCTGCTCGACGTCGAAACGACGCTGACGTCCCGCAAAGCACTGATGCCGGTATCGGGGGCCGCAATGGGAGGCACATTCGACGGATACGAAATGCACATGGGCGTGACCGCGGGACCAGACTGCGACCGCCCGTTCGCCGTGCTGGATGACGGACGGCGGGATGGCGCCATGGCGGCCGACAGGCGCGTGTTCGGCACATATTGCCACGGCCTGCTTTCGGCGCCCGGCTTTCGCGGCCAGCTTCTGACGCTGCTCAAGGCCGGCAGTGACGGGGTCGATCACACCCATCGCATCGACACCGCGCTAGACGAGCTGGCCGACGCGCTGGAACGACACCTCGATATTCCTGCCTTGCTGAACATCGCAGGATATCGGCGATGAGCGAAGCAGTGCTTGTGGTTGGGGGCGTGCGGTCGGGCAAGAGCGCGCATGCGCAGACTTTGGCAGAGAAGCATCACGGGCCGCTTGCCTATGTCGCGACGGCGGAGGCCTTCGACGAAGAGATGGCGAACCGGATCGCCAGACATCAGGCAGATCGTGGTCCGCGATGGTGCACTTTCGAAGCTCCGCTCGAAATGCCTGCGACGCTTGAGAGCATCGGACCGGATTACGGTGCGATCCTTGTCGATTGCCTGACGCTATGGCTGTCGAACATCATGCTGGCCGAACGCAACGTTGCCATTGCCGGCGACGAACTTGTCCAGGCGATCACCCGGTGCCCGAGACCGGTGGTACTTGTCGCCAACGAAGTCGGCATGGGCATCGTACCCACCAACCCGCTCGCCCGAGCGTTTCGCGACGAGGCAGGCATGCTGAACCAGAAAATTGCCCGGCATTGCTGCTCGGTGGTGTTGACCGTCGCGGGCATTCCACTCCAGATCAAGTGAGCGCCAGTCCAGCGGGACACAACTCGATTATGCGTCGGCGACTTGTGCGATGGGTGACATAGACCGGAGTGCACGATGACCGAAATCACCATTTCCAAGGAAGACGACGGCCGTCACGGCCGGTACGTGGCGAAAGTGGCCGGCATTTCGGCCGAAGCCGAACTGACATTCACCCATCGCGGGCCCGGGCTCATTAGCGCCGACCACACCGGCGCGCCGGATGAGCTGCGCGGTACGGGAGCGGCCGCCGCGCTAGTCGAATTCCTGATCGACGACGCCCGCAGCAGCGGGTTTCGCATCATCCCGCTGTGCCCGTATGTACGGGCGCGGTACCTGAATCATCTCGAATGGCAGGAGGTAATGACCGTCGGCCCAGGCGAAGTCCCCTCCATTCAGAAAGGGCATGCATCGTGATCCACCTGATCGGCATTTCCGGAAGCCTGCGAAGTGCGTCTTTCAACACCGCCCTGCTGAGAACAGCGGCCGAGCTGATGCCGGCTGGCGCTACTCTTGACGTGCACACGCTGCATGGCGTTCCGCTGTATGATGCAGATTTCGAAGAGGCTGATGGCATCCCGGGACCGGTGGCGGCGCTGAAGGAGGCGATCGCAACCGCGGACGGGGTGATCCTGGGGACGCCCGAATACAACAATGGCATTCCCGGCGTGTTCAAGAACGCCATCGACTGGGCATCGCGTCCACCGGAGGATTCGGCGCGCGTATTCAAGGATCGCCCCTTCGCGATCATCGGCGCTTCTCCGGGAGGATTCGGGACGATTCTGTCGCAGAACCACTGGCTCCCGGTGCTGCGCACGCTGGGCGTCGATCTGTGGCGGGGAGGGCGGCTACTCGTCTCGCATGCCGGGAAGGTGATCGGTGAAGATGGCAAAGTCATCGATCAGGACACCCGAGACAAGATCGAGCGATTTATCGCCGGCTTTGTCAGCCATGTGGCGGATCGCGGGAGCGCTAAATCGACGTAATCAATTATTATATCCATCTTTAGTCGTTTCTCAGATCACGGGCGCCCCGTTACCTTCGCTGCAAATAGAGTGGAGAAGCGCGATGAACGAGACGACCGGACAAATGCGCGGGCAGTGCCCGTTCCATGCCGCAGATGGCGGCGTGCGTGCCTTGCTGGGGCGAACCAACAAGGACTGGTGGCCCGATGCCCTGCAGCTCGACATCCTGACGCAGAATGGCGCTTCCCCCGATCCGATGGGCACGGAATTCAAATACGCCGACGCGTTCAAGAAGCTGGACTATCAAGCTCTCAAGGCCGACCTTCGCGCGCTGATGACCGATTCACAAAGCTGGTGGCCGGCAGACTACGGGCACTATGGCCCGTTCTTCATCCGCATGGCTTGGCACTCGGCCGGCACTTACCGCACGGCCGACGGTCGCGGCGGCTCGGGAAGCGGGCAGCAGCGCTTTGCGCCACTCAATTCCTGGCCAGACAATGGCAACCTGGACAAGGCGCGCCGCTTGCTATGGCCGATCAAGCGCAAGTACGGCAAGAACATCAGCTGGGCCGACCTGTTCATCCTGGCCGGAAACGTGGCGATTGAATCGATGGGCGGCCCGGTCTTCGGGTTCGGCGGTGGGCGCCCCGACAGCTTCGAGCCGGAGCGCGACATCTACTGGGGTACCGAAGAAGCCTGGGTCGACACCGGTGCCCAGACCCGTATCCAGCCCGACAAGGGTTGGGAGCTAGAATCCCCCCTCGCCGCGATCCAGATGGGCCTGATCTATGTGAACCCGGAAGGACCCGGCGGCATCCCCAATCCGTTCCAATCGGCCCGCGACATGCGCGTCACGTTCGAGCGGATGGGCATGAACGACGAGGAAACCGTTGCCCTGACCGCTGGTGGTCATGCGTTTGGCAAGGCACACGGCGCGGTGCCGGCCGACCAGCTGAGCGGCGCGCCAGAATCCGAAGCTATGGAGCTGATGGGCTTTGGCTGGGCGACGGATGCCGACCAGATCGAAAAGGGACACATCACGACCTCCGGCATCGAGGGTGCGTGGACGCCGAACCCGACGCAATGGGGCGGCGACTACTTCCGCCTGCTGTTCAAGTACGAGTTCGAACTGGTTCGCAGCCCTGCCGGCGCGCATCAGTGGCAGCCGATCAACCCGGACCCGGAGGACATGGCCCCCGACGCCCGTGATCCATCCCGACGCGTGCCGACGATGATGACCACCGCGGACATGGCGCTGAAGATGGACCCGGAATATCGCAAGATCTCCGAGCGCTTTCGTGACGACCAGGCGGCACTCGATGATGCTTTCGCGCGCGCCTGGTTCAAGCTGTGCCATCGCGACATGGGGCCCAAGGCCCGATACCTCGGCCCTGAGGTTCCGGCTGAAGACCTGATCTGGCAGGATCCCGTGCCAGCAGGGACAACACCCTCTGAAGACGATGTCGCAGCGTTCAAGAGCGCAATCCTTGCAAGCGGCTTCCCGATCTCGGCCCTGGTCAAGGCGTCCTGGGCCTCGGCATCGACCTACCGCCGATCGGACCACCGCGGCGGTGCCAATGGTGCACGCATTCGCTTGGCGCCGCAGAAGGATTGGGCGGTTAACGATCCGCAGGAACTCGCAGGCGTCCTCTCCCGGATCGAAGAATTGCGCGGCAGCCTTTCGATGGCTGATGCGATTGTGCTCGCTGGGTCGGCAGCAGTCGAGAAGGCGGCACGCGACGCCGGGTTCGACGTTACGGTGCCGTTCACAGGCGGTCGCGGCGATGCGAGCGAGGCGCAGACCGATGCGGACAGCTTCGCCGTACTCGAACCGCGCGCCGATGCCTTCCGCAACTACCTCGCGACCAAGCAGACAGTAAAGACCGAGGAAATCATGCTCGATCGCGCGCATCTGCTGGGACTGTCGATCCCACAGATGGCCGTGCTCGTGGGTGGATTGCGGGTGCTCGGCGCCAATGCCGGCAACAGCCGCAAAGGCGTGCTGACCGACCGGCCCGGGCTGCTGACCAACGACTTCTTCGTCAACCTGCTCGACATGGGGACCAAGTGGAAGACGGTGGACGAAAGCGGGGACGAGGAATTCGTCGGCACAGATCGCGCAACGGGCGAGGAGCGCTGGCGGGCGACGCGGACCGACCTCGTCTTCGGATCGAATTCGCAGCTTCGCGCCGTGTCCGAAGTCTACGCGGAGATCGGGAACGAGCAGAAGTTCGTGGACGACTTCATCGCCGCCTGGGTGAAGGTGATGAATGCCGACAGGTTCGACATCGCCTGACCGTCTTCAAGAACTCCATGTAAAGGTGATGACCCCGGGGATCTCCTCCCCGGGGTCATTTGCGCTTGAGCCAGGCGACCATTCAAGCTCGGTTGTACCGATTTCAATTCGGGAGACGGGATAATTTGGGGCATTCAGCGCGGACATCTACCGTGACGCCACGGACCTGTTCCGGCGGGACGTTCATAAAGCGCACCGCGAACGAGCCCACGGGATCCTTGCGGCGAGAGATCGGCTCTTCAACACAGCGCTGCTGAAATGGCATTTCCGAGCCCGCGTCGAGCGTGATGACCACGCTGCCGCGATGTGCGTACCCAAGACGCGGGCCATCGGCCTGTCCCGAGACAAGGACGCCATCGCGATCAGATCGCGCCTTGACGTGATGAAGATGCAACGGATCGGCAGCGCCCGCCTCAAGCTTCACGGGGACGGCAACCTCGGGCGCGCAAGAGCATAGGGCCAGCGCCGCAAGCGCTGCAAAAGCGTGGAATCTGTTCATGGTCGGCCGGTGCGTCACTTTGGCTCTGCCTGCACATTGCCGCCCAACGCGGTGAACAGGGCGACCGAATCCGACAGCCGCATGGCGATGGCGCTGATCGCCTGGCTTCGCGCGGATTGGGCGGCTGCGTTCGCCACGTATACATCGAACGTTCCGCCGACACCGATTCTGAGGCGCCGCTGGGCATAGTCGAGGTTGCGGCTCGCGGCGTCGTCCGCGCGCTTGGCTGCATCCAGCGCATCGCCATCGGTGGCGAGCGCCGTCAACGCGTTCGATACGTCGGCGAACGACTGAAGCGCGGTGGCGCGGTAACTTGCCTTTGCCGCTTCCAGGGCCGCCTCGGCTGCCTTCTGCTGGTGCTTCAGAGCGCCGCCGTGAAACAGTGGGGCGGTCAACCCACCGAGCAGCGTCCAGAACGGATTGCCAACCCGGAACATGTCGGAGAAGGTCTGCGCGGTGCCGCCCGCTGTCGCGCTGAGCGAGAGGACGGGTAGCCGCGCGGCGATGGCTACCTTGACGTCGGCCCCTGCCCCTTCGAGCGTCGCTGCTGCCGCCGCAACATCGGGCCGCTGCGCCAGCAAATCGGATGGCAGGGCCAGCGGCAGACGATCCGGGAGGCGCAGATCGGCCAACGCGGGCAATGAGGGCAGGCTTGTACCCGGGTCCTCCCCAAGCAGTACCGACAGCACGGCAAGGTTCGTCCTGCGCACCCGTTCGAGCCCGGCGAGCGTGGTTTCGGCCGATGCGAGGGCAAGTTCCTGCGCCGCGACGTCGGCCTTACCGACGGCTCCGAGTGCTTCGCGCCGGCGGGTGAGGTCAAGCAGTTCGCGATTGCTGTTAAGCGCTGTCCTGGCCGCTTTTTCCTGCGCTTCGAGCATGGCGTTCTGGATCACGGCGAGGATTGTGTTCGCGACAATCATGTTGCGCTGTCCGGCGAGCCGCTCAGCCGCCACGCGTTCTGCAGCCTTCGCAGAGCGGACCCTTGCTGCGTTGCCGCCGAACAGATCAGGGGCATAGCTGACGCTGACTTGCGCGGTATGGAGCGAGAATATCGTCGGCGCCGGATCGTTCAACGGAGAGGAAAGCGTTCGCGAAAGGCGCTGGCGCACTACGTTGTAACCCAGATCGGCCTGAGGCAGGGCTCCGCCACGGGCTGCACGGGCAAGCTCGTGCGCCTGCGCCAGATTGGCCTTGGCAACAGCAATTTCGTTGTTGGCAAGGAGCGCGCGATCGACCAGCGTATCGAGCGCCACACTTCCGAAGGCGTGCCACCAAGACAGCGCTACCCGTTCCCCGGCCACGACTGTCTGCGCAGGTCCACTGGCAGGTGCAATCGGCTTGCTGAGCACGGCTTCGGACGCGTTCCCCACCAAGGTCGGTGGCATGGGAACATTGGTGCTGTCCCCTTTGGCGGCAAAGGCTGGGCTGGCGAGGCAAACCAACGCCAATGGCGTGAGGTAGGCGCGCATCAGACAGCCCCCTCGCCCAGCTCTGCACCGTCAGGCTCGTCCGAACGCCTTTCACCAGGGCTGCCACCGTGAAGCCGGCTCGAAAAGCGCGCGATCAGCAGGGGCAGGACCAGCAGGATAAGCACCGGCGAAAGCGTCATGCCACCAACAACCACCAAGGCGAGCGGCTTCTGCACCTGGCTGCCGATGCCCGTCGACAGTGCGGCCGGCAGCAGACCGATGGCTGCCACAAGGCACGTCATCACCACCGGGCGTAGCGAGTTCGTTGTCGCCGTCCGCAATGCATCTTCGCGCTCTGCGCCTTCGTCCATGGCCTGGTTGAAGTTGGTCACGACAAGGATGCCGTCCATGACCGAAATGCCGAACAGCGCGACAAAGCCGATCGCGGCAGAGATCGAGAACGCGGTGCCTGTGAGCAGAAGCCCGAGCACGCCCCCAACGATCGCCATTGGGATCACGCTGAACGAAAGCAGCGTGTCGCGCAGGTTGCCGAAGTTTGCGTAGAGCAGGCCCAGCATCAGCAGCAGGCTGATCGGCACGACGATTTCAAGACGATGGACCGCGTTCTCTAGGTTGGCGAGTTCGCCCGCCCATTCGAGCGTATAGCCGGGTGGCAAAGTCACATTGCGGGCGATGTTGCGCTGTGCTTCTGCCACGGCGCTGCCGAGATCGCGGTCGCGCACCGAGAACTTGATCGGGATATATCGCGATTGGTGCTCGCGATAGATGAATGATGCGCCGCTGGTCAGCGTCACGCTGGCGAGATCGGACAGCGGCACCTGGATCGTGCTGCCATCGCTTGCGGTGGCACCGACCGTGATGCGCTTGACCGCTTCCAGACTGTCACGCTGGTCCGATTTCAGGCGAACCATGATCGGGAAGTGGCGGTCGGTGTGCGTTTCGTAAAGATCCCCCGGGCTGGCACCGCCGATCGCGGCTTGCACCGTCTGGTTCACGTCATCGACCGTCAGGCCATAGCGCGCGGCCTTGATCCGGTCGACGTCGACCCGGACGGTCGGCTGCCCCAGCGACTGGAAGATGCCAAGGTCGACGATGCCGTGCACCTTGGCCATCTGGTTACGGATCTGGCCCGCCAGGTTCTCCAATGTCGCGAGGTCGGGGCCGAACAGCTTGACCGAGTTCGCGCCCTTTACCCCGGAGGCCGCCTCCTCGACGTTGTCCTCGATGATCTGGGAGAAGGAGAAGTCCACGCCGGGATACTTGTCGGCCAGCTTGTGCGACATGTCCGCCACGAGCTTTTCCTTGTCCATGCCGGAAGGCCATTCGTCGAAGGGCTTGAGCGGGACGAAGTATTCGACGTTGAAGAAGCCGGTGGCATCGGTGCCATCATCCGGACGACCATGGGCGGATAGTACCGCCAGGACTTCGGGATTGCGCATGATGTCGCGGCGGATGGCCCGCGCCATCGGCTCGCCGGCCTCCAGCGAGATCGATGCCGGCAGTGAAGCGCGGATGTAGAGGTTCCCTTCCTCGAGATGGGGAAGGAATTCGACACCGAGCGAGCGCACTCCAATGAGCGCCCCCACCACCAGCACCACTCCGCCGCCGATCGCAAGCACCTGGTTGCGCCAGGCGAAACTTGCCGCGGGTTCGTAGATCCGGCGCAGACGGCTTACGATCCACGTTTCGACTTCGCTTAACCGGTCGGGCAGGAGCATCGTTGCCAGCACCGGAGCAACGGTGAATGTCGCGATCAGGCCGCCGAGGATGGCGTAAGCATATGTCTTGGCCATCGGGCCGAAGATGTGCCCTTCTACGCCGGTGAGTGTGAACAGCGGCAGGAAGCTCGCAATAATGATCGCCGCTGCAAAGAAGATACCGCGGCTGACCTCGATCGAAGCGGCGAGCACAGCGGATATGCGGCTGGCGAAGGTGAAGTGTGCGCCTTCGCCTTCATGGTTTGTCACGTGATGCGATCGCTCGGCCATGTGGCGGAATATGTTTTCGACCATGATCACCGTGGCATCCACGACGAGGCCGAAATCGAGCGCGCCCACCGACAGCAGATTGGCCGATTCCCCCTGCAGCGTGAGGATCAGCACTGCGAACGCGAGAGCAAAGGGGATTGTCGCTGCCACGATCAGCGCGCTCCTGAGATTGCCCAGAAAAGCCCACTGCAGGAAGAAGATGAGCAGCACGCCGGCGACCAGGTTCTCCATGACCGTGTGGGTGGTCACGCCGATCAGGTCGGAGCGATCATAGATGCGCTCGAGGCTGACGCCCGGCGGCAGAATGCCGCTTGAATTGATATGATCGATCTCGGCCTTGACCGCCTTGATCGTCGGCATGGACTCCGCGCCACGGCGCATAAGGACAATGCCCTGGACAATATCGTCCTGATCGTTCAGCCCGGCTATGCCGTTGCGCGGCAGGTTGCCGATCTTGATCGCGGCCACGTCGCGTACCAGCACCGGTACGTCGCCATCACGGCTCACCAGCGTCGAGCCGATCTGGTCAGGTGACTGGATCAGGCCGATCCCCCTGACGATCGCGCTCTGCGCGCCGAAGTTGATCGTTTGCCCGCCGACGTTGGCGTTCGCGCGCGAGAGGGCCGAAATGACCTGGCCGACCGTGGTGTGATGCGCGGCGAGCTTGTCCCGATCGACAACCACGTCATAGCTGCGCAGCTTGCCGCCCCATCCCGTCACGTCGATCACGCCGGGGATCGCCTTGAAGCGGCGCTGCAGCACCCAGTCCTGCAACGTCTTGAGATCCTCTACCGAATATCCCGGCGGCGCCTTGATCTGGTAGCGATAGATCTCGCCCACGGGGCTCGTCGGCGAGATGGCCGGGACGACACCACCAGGCAAAGGTGGCAGCTGCGACAGGCGGTTGATGACCTGCTGCTGTGCCTGATCGTAATTGAAGTCGTACGTGAACTGGATCTTCACGTCGGATAGCCCGAACAGCGAGATCGCCCGGATCGCCGTCATGTGCGGCAGGCCGGCCATCTGCACCTCGATCGGCACGGTCACGCCGCGCTCCATCTCCTCGGCAGACAGGCCCGAGCTCTGGGTCACGATCTCCACCATCGGCGGGACCGGGTCGGGATAGGCTTCGATGTTGAGGTTGTAGAAGGCTATGCCGCCCGCAAGCACCATCGCGACAAAGAAGCCGACGATGGTAAGGCGCTGGCGAAGCGCGAGCCGGACGAGCCCGATCATCCGTGCAGCCCCGCCTCGTTGACGAACAGCGCGCCGCTCGTGACGATCCTTTCGCCTGGTCTCAAGCCTGAAATGATGGTGACGACGCCATCGTGGCTGGGTCCAGTGATCACCGGCCGCGCCACAACCCTGCCGTTGCCGAGATAGACCCACACGCGCGCGGAATCGCCTTCATGGATAACCGCAACGTCGGGTACCGAAGCGCCGCCCGCCGGTTGCTGGCCCGAGACTTTCAAACCCGGCGACTTGATCACGAAGTCGGCAAACATCTGCGGCTTGAGCAGACCTTGCGGATTGGGGATGGTGGCGCGCACCGTAAGGCGATGAGACACCGGATCGATCTGGGCCGCCACATTGTCCACCACTGCGTCGAACGTCTGGCCGGGCAGCGCGGTCGTGCGAACTTCCACGCGATCGCCAGCATGGATCCGTGCCGCGCTGGTTTCGGGCACCTGCGCCACCAGCCAGACGCGGGACAGGTCCGCGATGACGAAGGCCGGTTGGGTCCCTCCGCTCGTGACATATTGTCCATCGGCAACGGACCGGGTGACCACGACACCCCCGATCGGCGCCCGCAGGTTGGTGTCGGCGTGAAGCCCGCCGATGTCGCTTGCCCGGCCCAACCTTGATATCTCGCCCGGAGTCTTGCCGAACACGACCAGCTTGTCTCTGGCGGCGGCGGCCGCGGAATCGGCAATGCGCAAGGCAGCCTGCGCGTTGGCGAGATCGCTGCGGGCCTGCTGCAGATCCTTGAGCGCGCCGCCCGCTTCCCGATAGACTTCCTCGGCGCGACGGGCATTGTCCGCTGCCGTCCGCGCTTGCGCTGCTGCCCCGGCGCGCTGTGCTTCAGCCGCGAACAGCGCATTGCGCGCATCGACGATATCGCTCGTCCTGATCCGCAAGAGCACGGCGCCGGGCGCTACCCGGTCCCCGTTCTGGACCATGACCTTCAGCACTTGCCCCGAATACGGCAGGAACACGGGCGTGCTGCGCGTTTCGTCTGCGGCGATCTGGCCGCTGGCACCGGTGCGCTCTACGCCGTCGTCCGCGCGCGCCGTTGCGATCGTCACGCTCGCCATCTGCTGGCGCGTCAGTTGAACTTCGCCCTGCGGCAGCGAGGCGACCGGAACAGGCTTCGGACGAACGAGCGCCCGAATGCCGGCGAACGCCGCGAACATGGCGGCCACAGCCGCGACTGCCAGCGCGAGTAACCGCAGCTGCTGCTTCCGGCTCAGTTCCGGGACGGTATTGAGGAAGTTCATCGGAAAGCCATGAATTTGGTGGGGGTCCGCCCGCCAAGCCCGCTAGCCATCGCCGCTTACAGTCCGCTTACGTGTCGACGCCCGGAAGCCGCCCTTCTTCGACCCCAGCCAAAATTTAATGTTCCGGCAAAGCCTCTGGCATTTCGCCGATCCGATAGGACTTGCGTGCTTCTTCCCCGCACCAGCTTACCAGGGATGGCTTTCACGCATGCGCATGTTGGTTGTTGAAGAGACGAGGATGCTGGCCAGCGCCATGGCCTGCGCACTGGCTCGTGCCGACCTGACGCCGGAATCGGCGCGGACCGTCGCCGAGGCGGAAGAACTGTTGTCGAGCTATGCTTTCGACGCCGTGGTTCTCGATCTTGACGAACCGCGCGAGGAAGACGGCATCGCCCTTCTTCGCAAGCTGCGCAAGGCCGGCAACAAGACGCCGATGGTGGTGCTGAGCGATCGCGTAGATCCCTACGCCCGCGTCGAAGGACTGAAGGCTGGAGCCGATGACTATCTCAGCAAGCCCTTCCTGTTCGACGAGCTTGTGGCCCGGATCGAAGCGGTCATGCGCCGCGTCGACGATCGCCTCGGTCCGTGCATCAGCGCAGGCAATGTCTCCTACGACCTGGATAGCGGCATCGCGACCGTGGACGGCGGCGTCCTCGCGCTATCGCCCCGCGAGCGCAAGCTGCTGGAATTGCTGTTGCGTCGTAAGGAACGGGTGGTTCCGATAGGCACGATCCAGGACCATCTTTGCGGGCTGAATGATCTCATCAGCACCAATGCGCTCGAAGTATGCGTTCACCGTCTGCGCAAGAAATTGGCAAACAAGGGTTGCGGCCTGACCATCGAGAACGTGCGCGGACTGGGATACAAGATTGCGTCTGCCGCGAGCGTTCTTGCGTGAGCCGTGACGGCGCCAGCGAATGAACGCGATTTAATCTGCCGGCTACGCCGTTGGCAGTCAATCTTTGCGAGTGGTGACGACGGTGCCCGAGAAGGCACCCGGCCAAGGGGAGTTGGCCGATCCGACGCCGGCAGGGATTCCTGCCGGGCAAGCCAATGCTGATCCGAGCAGGGGGAGTAGCAAGGAGTGAACGCGATCGCGCAGAAGTCCATCAGCGCCGGGATCGACCCGGCGCGCAGCTGGGCATGCCTGGCGGAAACCAAAGACCCGCCAAGTCCGGAACGCTGTCGCTGGACGGTGGTCCTGCCTTTTCACAACGAACGCGGCTATCTTCCGATCAGCCTGCACAGTCTGGCGCAGCAGGATCGCCCCTTTCGCCTCATCTTGGTGGACAATGCATCAACCGACGGCGGCGGAACTGAGGCACTCGATCTCGCGCGCAGGCTGGGGCTCGACGTCACGTTCGCGAACGAGATGCAACCGGGCAAGGTCGCCGCTCTCGCCCGCGGCATGACCTTCGTCTGCACAGACTTCGTCGCCACCTGCGATGCCGACACCGTCTACCCACGCGATTATCTCTCGCGGGCTGAGGCGCTGCTCGACCAGCCCGGGGTGGCCGCCGCGGTTGCGGCAACGTCTGAGCCCGGCGCCTCCGCGCTGACCAGGCGCGTAGCCGGACTGCGCATGGCACTCATGGCGCGGCTTCTGCCGCAGCAATGTCTCAACGGAGGCGCCGGACAGGTCTTTCGCAGCTCTATGCTTGAGCGGGCAGGAGGATTCGACCCGGCGGTCTGGAACTGGGTCCTGGAAGATCACGAGGTCATGGCCAGGATCGAGCACCAGGGACGGATAGCCTACGATGCAGGCTTCGAATGCGCACCGATCTCGCGCCCGCGTACGATCAGCAGCACGGGCTGGAATCTTCCCGAACGCCTGCGCTATCACCTGACCACGCAGCACAGTCGCCTTGCCTTTTTCCACGAATACCTGGCCGTGCGCCTTCGAGATCGCAAGCTGACCAGCGAGCGCCTTCGCCGCGATGGAATGAACCAGACCAGAGGGTCGAGCGAAATTGCCCAGCTACACCCTTTGCGCGGATGACTTCGCCCTCTCGCGCGGGATCAGCGAAACCATCGCCGATCTCGCCGAACGGCGCTGCATCAATGCTGTGAGTTGCATGGCAAGCCTGCCCGGATGGACGGAAGACGCGGCCCTGATTGCCCCGCTTGCAGTCCCGGAATCCGGCGTGCAGATCGGCCTGCACCTCGTCCTGTCGGACGAACTCCCCCTCACCCGCCTGTCGCTGCAGGACAGCCGGGGAAGGCTGCCCTCGCCCGACCGGATGATGGCGCTCTCCTATCTTGGCAAGCTCGACGCCATCGAACTCGCCGATGAAATCGACGCTCAGATCGTTGCGTTCATCGAGAGGATCGGGCGTCCTCCCGACTTCGTCGATGCGCACCAGCACGTTCATGTCCATCCCGGCGTGCGCGCACTGGTAATTGCGGCAACACGGCGACACGCGCCGCACGCATGGATCCGCAATCCCGCCGATGCCCTGCGTTCGATGGCGCAACGCCCCTTTGCCGGCAAGGCACTTGGTTCCGCGTTTCACGCGCTTGGCCTGCGTCGCCAGATCGCGAGGGCCGGCCTCTCCACGAATGTTGGATTTGGCGGACATTACGACTTCCGCGGTGGCTACGAACAGCTTTTGCCCCGGTTCTTTGCCGCATCCGGTCCGCGTCATCTGGTGATGTGTCATCCCGGTGCTGGACATCTTGCCGGCGACGCGATCGCAGACGCGCGCATCGCGGAGGCGGCTGTTTTGCGGAGACAGCCGCTGCAGGCAAGGCTGCAGTCTTGGGGTATTGATCACACGCCCTGACGTGTTGACGGCGTCAGACTGTCGGTGGCTCCGGCGCCCTTCTGCGGACCTGAGCCCACATTGCCGAAACCCCCAAAGCAAGCCCGACCAGCAGGTGCGCGCAAACCGTGATCGTGGCGAGCATGGCGATGACACCCACCACCGGCACGTCGTGACCCAGCAGCGCGGCGGCGCATCCGGCGAAGACCACGTCTGCATTCGCGACGAATGGCAGACGTGCCAGCAGAAGGCGCAACCCCATCAGCACGGTCCACACTCCCCACGAAACAGCTGGCAGGCAAAAATGCCAGAGCAAGATCGTGGCAACGGTGGCCAAGACGAAGCGGCAAACGTGAACCTGCGTGGCGAAGCGCAGGTCGGATGCCGGGAGGCTGAATATCCGGCGGCTGAACCAAAGCGACGCGCAAGTCACCAGCAGAAGGACCGCTGCCGATCCGCCGATGGCAATTGGATCGATGCGATCTATGCCGACACGATCCGCAACCGGCAGGGCGGCAACCAGCGCCAGCAGCGTGGCAGCATTTCCGACGAGTGCGGACAGGATGCCGACATCCTTGATCGCCCGCGACGGTGCCACGGCTAGCGGCAGGTTACGCCGGATCCAGCTGTAGAAATAGACCTCGCCCGAATACCCGAGAAGAACCTCGTTGGCGACGAGCTTGCGCAGCAAGGGCTCGAAGCCTGAGATATCAAGTCCGAACAGCCGTCGAAAAATGAGCCAGTCGCCAACCGGCAGCGCCAGATACCCAATCCCGAAAACGCACCAGAACATCGTGCCATGGGGCACAAGCGCGCTGGCTTGCACGAAGTCGATCTCGCTGACAGCGATAAAGGCCGCAACCAGCACGCCGATCGATATGACGGGGCCGGCGATCCGCACCAGGACCCGAGCGAAGGTCTCCTTTACCCATTCACCAGCGCTGACGATCCGTCTACGCCCCCCGGAATTGTCGACCGATGCCAACCAGCTACTCCAGATGCCCCATTTCGCCTGTGGCCTTATCCCCAGCGCGAACGCGTCGGACGAGTCAAGACGCGGGTGCCTTGGCAGGGCATTGGTTCACGCCTAGCATCTCGCGATCCAAAGCCGGAGTCATCGATGCGCCTGAAACTTCTGCCTGCTCTTGTCCTCGTATCGATCCCCGCGCTGGTTGCCGCACAATCCGCCACGCCCCGCTACCAACCATGGGGCCTGGAACTGCAGCATCTCGATACCAGCGTGAAGCCCGGTGACGATTTCTACGTCTACGCTCTCGGGACCTGGTTGAAGAATCAGCCAATCGCCGCCGACAAGGTTGGTACCGGCTACAACTATGACCTGCCTGACGAGATTGAGGGGCAGGTTCGGCGGATCGTGGAAGAATCCGCGGCGAAGCCTGCAACAGCCACCGAAAAGAAGGTCGGCGATTTCTACGCAGCATGGATGGACGAAGCCGCCGTCGAGGCGCACGGCACGCAACCTCTCAAGCCATGGCTCGCCAGGATCGATGCGATCCGCACGAGGCCTGAACTCGTCCGCCTGATGATGCGGCCGGGCTATCCGTCCCCCGTCAACATCGGCATCTCGGCCGATGTGGATGATCCGACCCGGTACATGGCGGATTCCGGTCAAGCTCGCCTCGGCTTGCCTACCCGTGATTATTACCTCCTGAAGGGTGAGAAGTACGACGCCATACGCGAGGCCTATCGCGCCTATCTGATCAAGATCCAGCAACTGGCTGGCATTCCGGACGCTGCCGCCAAGGCTGATCGGATCATCGCGCTGGAAACGCGGATCAGCCAGGACCAGTGGACGCCGGAACAGCTCCGCGACCCGGTAAAGACGCACAACCCGATGTCGCGCGCCCAACTTGCCAAGTTCGCGCCGGAACTTGACTGGAATGCGACGCTTGCGTCGATGGGACTTTCCAGCGCCGCCAAGGTCAATGTCTCTGAACCGAGCGCGGTGGCGGCCACGGCCAAGCGGTTGGGTGACGTGCCGCTTTCGACGTGGAAGGAGTGGATGACGGCCCGCTTCATTTCGGAAGTCGCGCCGTTCCTGCCCAAGCCGTTCGACCAGGCGAACTTCGATTTCTATAGCAAGACGCTGCGCGGCGTCGCCGAGCAACGCGCCCGCTGGAAGCGCGGGATGGCCCTGATCGACGATGCGCTTGGAGAAGCGGTCGGGGCAATCTACGTCCAGCGCTATTGGTCGCCCGTAACGCAGGCCAAGGCCGACGAACTCGTCAGCGACATGAAGGCGGCCTACAAGGAAAAGATCCAAGTCGCGACGTGGATGGACGAAGCCACGCGAAAGGCGGCGCTGGAAAAACTCGGCACGTTCGATCCGCGCGTGGGACACCCCGCCAAATGGATAGATTACACCACGCTCGCCGTCAGCCGCACCGATCCGCTGGCGAACCAGATGGCCGTCGCCGACTTCCAGTGGCAGCTTCAGTTGAAGCGCTTCCCCAAGCCGGTGGACCGGGGTCTGTGGTACATGACGCCCCAGACGGTGAACGCCTACTACGATCCCACGATGAACCAGATCACGTTGCCGGCGGCGATCCTGCAACCGCCGTTCTTCGATCCCAATGCCGACCCCGCCGTCAATTATGCCGAAACGGGTGCAACCACGATCGGCCACGAAATGGGCCACGGTTTCGACGATGAGGGGCGCCAGTTCGACGCGAAGGGACGACTGCGCGACTGGTGGTCCAAGGAAACGGCGGCCCAGTACACGGTCAAGGCTGACCGCCTTGCCGAGCAGTTCGACCAGTACGAGCCGATCCCGGGAGTCAAGATCAAAGGCCGTCTGACACTGGGCGAGAACCTTGCGGATCTCGGCGGCTTGGAAACCGCCTATGCCGCTTATCGCCGCTACGTCGCCCGCCATGGTGAACCGCCGGTGCTGAACGGCATGACCGGCGATCAGCGCTTCTTCCTCGCCTACGCCCACGCGTGGCAAGGCAAGCGACGGGACGAAGCGGTGCGCCAGCAGTTGCTCAGCGATCCTCACTCGCCGGACAAGTACCGGGTGAACGGCATCGTCCGGAACTTTGCGCCGTGGTACCAGGCGTTCGGCATCAAGCCGGGCGACGCGATGTACCTTCCCCCAGATCAGCGGGTCAGCATCTGGTAGGCTTTGATTTGGCGGAGACCAGTCGCTTGTGCACCCCACTGATGGCGATCAGTCCTGCTTATCCGGACGGGCTGTTTCAGGCATGGTCAGAAGCACAGGCAAAATGCACAGCGCGACGACCGCGATCATGGCCCCCGGCAGCGGTGCCCATCCCGTGCGACCGAGCAGCGTCTGGGCAACCCACGGGGCAAGGCCCCCGAAGATCGCAGTTGCGGTGGTCGCGCCGAAAGCAAGGCCGCTCAGGCGCCCCTCACCGGGAAACTGTTCGGCCGTTGCCACCGCGCCCACCGCGCTGACTGCGCCAGCCAGCGCAGCGAGCACCACGGCTGCGGTGGTGGCCAGCGCAAGCGAGGCATGGGTCATCAGGCCGAAGAGCGACGCCGGCAGAACCGCGGCCGCAAGCGCGCAGGCGATCAGCACCGGCTTTCGTCCGATCCGATCGGACAGCGCGCCAATGGGCGGCGTTACCACGATCACCGCAGCGGCGGCGATCGTCGCCAACTGCAGCGTCTGCGCTTCCTGCAACGCTCCGGTAGAGGTCAGGAACACCGGCACGTAAGTGATGCCGACGTAGTAGGTGATCGATCCAAGGGCGGAAATGGCAAACCCGCGCACGATGCCGGCGCGGTGATGGACAAGAGCGTGCCGCAATGGCTGGACAGGCACCGTACCGGCACGGCTCTGGCGTTCGAATTCGGGCGATTCCTCCATCGCGAACCGGGCTGCCAGTAACGCGCCTGCTAGGACTGCGCCGAACAGAAAGGGTATACGCCAACCCCACGCGACGAGATCGGCGTCGCTAAGCAGGCTGACGGTGAGCGCCGAGATACCGGCGGCGAGAAGCGCGCCGACCTCGCTTGCGGCGGAAGCAATCGAAGTGACAAGACCGCGCCGATGCGGTCGCGCCCCCTCCATCAGGTAGGCGACGACGCCGGTGTATTCGCCACCGACCGAGAAGCCCATCAGACACCGGATGAGCAAGAGCAGGCCACCGGCAATGTCGCCGGCCTGATCGCGTGTCGGAAGCAGCGCGGTTACCAGCATGGCGACGGTCATGAGCAGCATCGATGCCAGCATTGAGCGCCGACGGCCGAACCGATCGCCGACGTGGCCGAACACGATCGCCCCGATCGGCCGCATCAGGTAGGCGACTGCAAAGCCTCCCAGCGTGACCAGCACCCCCGACTGCCCGGCACCGAAGAATACGCGCGACAGCACCGCAGCAAGATAGAGGTAAAGCGTGAAATCGTACCATTCGACGATGGTTGAAAGCGCCGCGATGCCCTGCGAGGCGCGCGACATTACGGATGATTGGGCGTTCACGCCTCGTCCTCGTCTGTTCATCGCTTGAGGAACTAACACAGGCTTTGCTGGTTCACGCGATAATACGGTGTGGGGGAATTGAGGATGCCGCGCGGGCTGTGTTGAAAAGGCCACCGGGCCAGTCCGAACAGCACTTCGCCGACTTTGCGCCGTCCGCTCGGGCAGGAAATGTCCGCTGCAGCAGGAAGGCCGACTATGACCGAAACGCTTACCCGCCTCGACAGTCCCTTCGCACGCGATGTGGTGCGCGGGCTTGCCCAGCACCGCAAGACGATCCCTGCGCGCTATTTCTACGACATGCGCGGCTCCGAGCTGTTCGAGGAAATCACCCAGCTTCCCGAATATTACCCCACGCGCACCGAGCTCGGCCTGCTGCGCGACCATGCCGCCGATCTGGCGCGGTTCGCGGGCCGCCATCCGACGGTGATTGAATTCGGCGCGGGCTCTGCCACCAAGACCCCGTTGCTGCTGGATGCGGTCGCGGCGCAGACGTACGTGGGCATCGATATTTCGGCCGACTTCCTGGAAGAATCGACCGCCGCACTATCTGCCTCGCGTCCGGGGCTGGAGGTTGTTGCTGTGCCCGGCGATTTCACCCACGCGCTTGATCTTCCTCCACTGAAGGGGGAGCGGATCGGATTTTTCTCCGGCTCAACCATTGGCAATTTCGAACATCGCGCAGCCGTCGATCTGCTGCGCTCGTTCCGCGCGACGCTCGGCGAGGATGCCCTGCTGGTGATTGCGATCGACACGCGCAAAAACCCGCACCTGCTCGAAGCCGCATACGACGATGCCGCCGGCGTTACGGCCGAATTCAACCTCAACCTGCTGCGGCGGATCAACCGCGAATTGGAAGGCACGATCCCCGTCGAGGCATTCGAACATCGCGCCATTTGGCACGACGGACTGGGCCGGATCGAGATGCATTTGGTCGCGCGCGAGGATGTGACGTTCGAGGCAGCGGGCGAACATTTCGCCATGCGCGGGGGCGAGACGATCCACACCGAGAATAGCTACAAGTACACCCTGCCAGAAGCGCGTCTGCTGGCGCGAACCGCCGGGTGGGAGCCTCTGGCCTTCTGGACGGACGAGCGCGAGATGTTCGGGCTGCACGTCTGGACCACGGCCAAGGACGACATGCAGCCGTGAGCGGGCCCGTCCCTGCAGGTGCGGCCACGCTCTATGAATGCGCGACGCAAGTGTTGCGGCGCTTCCGCGAAGTTCGCGCCTACACTGAGGCACTAGTCGCGCCGCTATCGCCAGAGGACTGCCAGGTGCAGTCAATGCCCGACGTCAGCCCGGCTAAGTGGCACCTCGCCCACACGACGTGGTTCTTCGAGACGTTCCTGCTGCAGCCGCTACTGCCAAATTACCGGCCTTTCGATCCGGCCTATGCGGTTTTGTTCAACTCGTACTACGTCGGCGTGGGAGAGCGGCACCCGCGCGCCCATCGTGGCCTTCTTACTCGCCCCCGCCTGAACGAAGTCATGGACTATCGCGCGTACGTCAATCGCGCGATGGAACATCTGATGGAACAGCTGGCACCGTCGGCTTGGGGGCCGCTGGTGGAACTTGGCTGCCAGCACGAACAGCAGCATCAGGAGTTGATCCTGATGGACATCAAGCACGTGCTGTCCAGCAATCCGCTGCAACCCGCTTATGCGGATACCTTCGAACTGCAGCCGCTGGGTGAGGCGTTCGGCTGGCGGGAGCAGCCGGGCGGCCTTTACGAGATCGGGCATGGCGGAGCAGGCTTTCACTTCGACAACGAGACACCGCGCCATCGTGTCTGGCTGGAACCATTCGAGATGGCGACGCGGCTGGTAAAGGCGGGTGAATACACGGCGTTTATCGCCGATGGCGGCTATCACCGGCCAGAGCTGTGGCTGTCAGAAGGTTGGGACCTGGTCCAGCGCGAAGGATGGACCGCGCCGCTTTACTGGCAAGAAGAGGCCGATGGCTGGAGCCGGTTCACGCTGTGCGGCCGGCGCCCTGTCGATCCAGATCAGGCCGTGCTCCACGTCAGCCAATTCGAGGCAGACGCCTACGCCCGCTGGGCAGGCGCGCGCTTGCCGACGGAAGCCGAATGGGAAGTCGCGAGCGTTCACGGCGGGCTGCATGGCCTCTACAACCACGCCTGGCAATGGACTGCCTCAGCCTATCTTGGCTATCCGGGCTTTATGCCGCCTGAAGGCGCGGTAGGCGAATACAACGGCAAATTCATGAGCAACCAGATGGTGCTGCGCGGGGGATCGCTGGCGACACCAGACGGCCATGCGCGGGCAACCTACCGGAACTTCTTCCCTGCCTCTGCCCGCTGGGCTTTCAGCGGCATCCGTCTGGCCCGGTGATCAGCGCAGGGCGAAGTCGACGCAGGCGCGGCATTGCAGCACCAGTGGATCGACCAGCGGCAACACTGAAGACGCTGTGGTGATCGCCAGCGGCAGTTCGGTGCACCCCAGGATCACTGCCTCGCAACCTTGTGCAGCGTGGGCTTCTATCAACTGCGCGAAATAGCTGGTGAATGCTGCATCCATCTCGCCATTGGCAAGACGGGTCTGGATTGCGCCGATGCGGATGCGGTCTTCCTCTTGCGGGATGACCACCTCGATGCCGGCAGCCACCAACGGGTCGGCATAATAGCCGTCCTCCATGGTGAAGCGTGTGCCCAGCAGCAGCGCTTTGTGCGTACGACTTTCCAGCAAGTGCGCGCGCACGAGCATTATGGCGTGAAACATCGGCGGAGCTGCTGGCAAGCCGGGGGCCAGCTGGTCATAGATCTTGTGCAGGGTGTTGTTGGCGATCATCCAGCAATCCGGGGCAAAGCGCATCAACGTATCGATCTCGCGCCGCAACAGTGAAGGGATCACGCTCCAGTCCGCCGAATAGGCACTTCGGATGTGGTGATAGTCGATGCTGTAAAGCACGATCCGCGCCGAATGCCTCTCACCCAGGCGGCTCTCAACCTCCTCGTTGAGCAACCGATATGGCAGGATGGTCGAAGGCCAGTTGGTTCCGCCCAGCACGCCGATCAACTTCATAGCGTTTCCTTTGCAGCGCTCCGCAACAGGCGCTGCCGCTCGCACGCCCGTTCCAGTGCCGGTCTGCAGGCAGTCGCCGCCATCACGGCCCCTCCGATGGCGACCACCCTCCACCGAGCGCCTGATACAGGCTGATTCGCGCCGAATAGGCGTCGGCCTTCGTCTGGATCAGCGCAAGCTCTGCCGACAGCAACCCGCGCTGCGTGTCGAGCTGTTCCAGCAAGGGCGAATACCCTTCGCGATAGCGGTTGGTGGCCAATCGATTGGCTTCGGCAAGTGTATCGCGCTGTCGTGTCTGGATATGGACCTGACGATCCTGTCCGTCGACGGCGGCAAGCGCATCGTTCACCTCGCGGAAGGCGGTAAGGGCCGCCTTGCGGTAAGCGAAGGCAGCCGCGTCGCGCTGGGCTGCGGCTGTCCCAACGCCCGCCCGCAGTCGCCCACCCTCGAACAGCGGAGCAAGGATGCTTCCGCCCACCGACCAAAGCGCGATGGGCCCTGACAGCAGCGAGGAGAACGCTGCACCGGTCGACGCCGAAAGCTTCACTTGTGGGAGGAAGCGCTTGCGCGCGGCGGCGAGATTGCTGTCGCTGGCCGCGAGCTGATATTCGGCCTGAGCCACATCCGGGCGGCGTCGCAGGAGTTCGGACGGTAGCGAACCCGGCAACGGCGGACGGGAAAGGGCATCAAGCCCGCGCCCCCGCTCCACCGGTCCCGGCACCCTGCCGACCAGCACGCTCAGCGCGTTTTCCTGGCGAGCCCTCGCCTGCTCGATCGCCGGAATCAGCAGCAGCGCGGACTGATAGTCCACTTCGGCCTGCTGAAGCTCCAGCTTGGGCGAATAGCCGGTCTCGACCCGTCGCGCGATCAGATCGCGCGCGCCCTTGCGGATATCCGAAGTGCGGCGCGCGAGTGCGAGCCTGTCGTCCAGCGCCAGCAGCGCCACGTACGCACTAGCCGTTGCCGATGCGACCGACAGCCGCGCCGCATCTCGCGCCGCCGCGCTTGCCAGCCAGGCCGACCGCGCGGCGCTGACCTGATCCGAAAGCCGGCCGAACAGGTCGATCTCCCATGCCGCCTGGAGTTGTGGCTGGGCCGCGCGCTGTTCGACCGGCTGGCCAAACGCGTTGACGCTGCGCGAATCCGATGCGCCAACGCCGGTGTCGAGCGTCGGCAGGAGGGCGGACCGGGCAAGATCCTGCTGCGCACGCGCTTCGCGCACCCGCGCCGCCGCGATCGCGACATCCGCGTTCCGGGCGAGAGCTTGCTCGACGAGTGACGATAGCTGAGGGTCCCCGAATCCTCGCCACCATTCGGCATCGATTGGAACGCCGGGACCAAGGTCAAGCCGCCAGCCCTGCGGTGGAACTACCGGAGGTATCTTTGCGGTCTCCACGTTCGGCCCTGCGCAGGCCGTCGCGAGCAAGGGGAGAACAAGCGCGATCCCGCGGATCATTTCGAGGTGTCCACGCGGGCCTCGACAGACATGCCAGGGCGCAGCCTGCGTGCCGCCGTCTGGCCCGGATCGACCCGGATGCGCACGGCAATGCGCTGGGCGACCTTGACGAAGTTGCCCGTTGCGTTGTCCGCCTTCAGCACGGCAAATTCCGAACCGGCAGCGGGGGAAATATTCTCGACGTGGCCGGTCAGCTCCTCTCCGGCAAGCGCATCAACGGTAAACCGGGCCGGCTGGCCAACCGCCATTCGGGCGGTCTGCGCCTCCTTGAAATTGGCGATGACCCAGATGTCGTTGGGAACCAGGAACAGCAACTGCGTGCCGGCGGTCACGAATGCGCCAAGCCGGACGCCGATCTCCGAAAGCTGGCCATCTTCCGGTGCGCGGATCACGGTGTTTTCAAGATCGACCTGCGCGGCGTGAAGCTGCGCGCGCGCGGCTTCCACGCTGGCCGCAAGCCCGCCGCGGCCGACCAAGACACTGCGGACGTCCTGTTCGCCAACGCCCCTTGCCGCCTGTGCCTGTTGAACGGCCGCCTGGGCCGCCAGCAGCGCCGCGCGCGTCTGGTCCCTTTCGCGCTCGGAGATGGAGCCGTCCCGAACAAGCGCGCTTGCGCGATCCATGTCCGCCCGCGCCTTCACCAGTTGCGCCTGCGCACTGGCGATTGCGGCATCCTGGCCGCCAATGGCAGCCTTGCGCGATTTCTCGCTCTGTTGCGAATTGGCCAGTGCCGCTTCCTGTGCGGCCAGGTTTGCCTGCGCCTGCTCTACCTTGGCGCGATACTGGCGGTCATCCACGACGGCGATCGCCTGTCCCTTGCGGACACGGGCGAAATCCTTGACGAGCACTTGCGTCACATAGCCGCTGACTTGCGGGCTGATCACCGTGACCTTGCCGCGGACATACGCGTTGTCGGTCGATTGGGACAGGCTCGCAAACGGCGGCAAATGCCAGGCATAGAGGATCGCCGCCACCGATCCGAGCAGCGCCACCACCACCAGCACCAGCCGCGCCCCAGTCGGCCGCTGCGGTCGCCAACTGTCAGACGGACCCGGATCCGCGGCCGCAGGAGGGGTGGGCGTGGACGCATCTGCACCGATCGCCGGTTGTGTCATTCGGAAGTCCTTGAAGGTGTGGGGTCCGCAGCTGGCGAAGGGGATGTAGCCGCTGCTGCCGCTGCCTGCTGCATGCGCTGCAGCCTGACCAGCGGCGATTCCTCGCCCGACCGGACGATGCGCCAGCGGATCAGGATCGACCACGCCACCGCACATACGGCCAGAATGCCAAGCAGTAGGAACACGTCGTTGAAGGCCAGGATATTGGCTTCGCGCGTTGCCTGTTGCGAAAGTATCGCGGCGCCCTCGGCGCTGCGCAAAACCGGATCGCCGATGGTTCTTGCAACAAGCCGCCCGCCCGCCGCGATGCGCGCCGCAACCTGCGGATCGGTCATCACGATGCCTTGCACGATCTCGGCCGAATGCATCTTCTCGCGCACCGTCTGGAAGGTGCCTAGCAGTGCACCGCCAACAAGCCCGCCAAGCGACTGGCTCATGCTGAACAGCACAATGAAACTGACGAAGTTGCGCGGGCCGGCCAGCAGCGTGCGCGCAAGGCCGATCACCATCGCCTGGCTCAGGAACAGCACGCTGGCAAACCCGATCAGCGCCTGGCTGAGGTAGAAGTTCTCGGGCCTGGTTAAGTTCGTAGCGTCCGCATCGAGAAATGCGCCGATCGCGATCAAGACCAGCGATATCGTGATCGGGCGGGTGACGTTGGCAGGATTGAGCGTGACCAGCGCCGTGACCAGCCCCGCAATCGAGGCTGCAATGATGATGAGGTTCAGTCCGACCATCTGTTCGTTGGTCATGCCGACCGCCGTCAGCAGGCCGACCGATCCGAACGCCTGTTCGGAAAGCAGGATGCGCACGGCCGCAGCGATCGACATCAGCCGCAGCATCTCACGGGTGCCCAGCCACCGGGTGTTGATCAGTGGGCTCTTGCGGAAATGCTCGAACACGAAGGCGGTGGTCACCATCACCAAACCGCCGGCCAGCGCGTATCCCATCCACGGGCGCGAGGTCCACCACTCGATCCGCCCCTGGCTGAGTACGGCGATCAGCATCGCCATTCCCGGCACGAGCAACAGCACGCTGATGATGTCTCCCTTCTCGAACGCCTTGACACGCTCACTTGGCGGCAAGGGCAAAGCGACGATCGCGGCTAGGCAAGAGAGGCCCAGCCCAAGTTCGAACCAGTAGAGCATGTGCCAGTCGCCCGACAAAAGCAGGCTGGGAGATAGCGCGCGCGCCAGCGGTGTCGCAATCTGGGGAACGGATATGCCGATCATGAGGCCGGCCAGGCGCTTGGTCGCCGGCATGGCCTGCATGAGATAAAGCACCGTCAGCGACGATAGCGCGCTTCCCGCAAGCCCACCGGCCGCACGTACCGCGATTGCCGACCAGAACCCGTGAACGAATAGATGGAATATGGTCGCAACGACATAGATGCCCAGCATCCAGCGTATGAACGGCTGCAATCCGAATTGCTGGCGGTATTTCACGAGCACCAGGTTGGCCGACGTGTTGGTCATCAGGTACGCGGCCGTCAGCCAGGTCGCCTCGTCAGGTCCGAGGCCCAGCGTTCCTTGTGCGAAAGGCAGGTTGACTGCCACCAGCGCACTGCCAAGACCGCCTGCCAGCCCTATCAGAACGCCGATCCCAAAGTACGCGATACGCCGCGCCTTTGGATGATCCGGATTGGCCGGCGATCCCGGAAGAGTCGGCCGCTCATGCGGCTTGAACTCATAGGCCGCAGCCTGCGCCATGTATTTCCGATCCCCAGCGTGCCCGGCGCCCGGCCGTCATATGGGGCCGGGAGCGTCGTCGCGCGGAATACTCAGATGTCGCTTCTCGGTTCCCGGAATGTTTGCATCGCGCGGCTCATCATCCCCTGCGCCAGGCATGGTATCTTTCGACGAAGCCCAGCACGCGGTGCGGCACATGCGCTTTGCGCCATTCGCCGGCTGCGAACTTATTCGCCTCGATCATCGTCGGATAGGCGTGGATCGTCCCCATGATCTTCTTCAGCCCGAGCCCGTGCTTCATCGCCAGCACGTACTCGCCCAGCAATTCACCCGCGTGTTCGCCAACGATGGTGACGCCAAGGATACGGTCCTTGCCGGGAACGCTGAGCACCTTGACGAAGCCGGTGGTCGCGCCTTCGATGATCGCACGCTCGAAGTGGTCGAGATGGTAGATCGTCACCTCGTGCGCGATCCCCTGCCCCTTCGCCTCGCGCTCGTTCAGCCCGACGCGGGCAATCTCCGGGTCGATGTAGGTCGTTCGCGGAATGACGCGGTAGTCGGCCTTGAACTTCCGGAACTGACCGAACAGCGCGTTCACGGCCGCGTACCAGGCCTGATGCGATGCGGTATGGGTGAACTGGAAGGGCCCTGCGACGTCGCCCGCTGCAAAGATGTTCGGAAATTCGGTCGCGAGATATTCGTCGGTCACCACAGTGCGGTCGGTCGAAATGCCAAGCTCTTCCAGACCATAGCCAGACAACCGCGCCTTGCGACCAACCGCAACGATCAGCGCGTCGAACCCAATCGTCCGCTCGCCCTGCGGGCCCTTGACGATCAGGCTGCGCGCATCACCTGCCCCTTCGACCCGCACGGCGGCATGGCTGGTCAGCACCTCGATCCCGCTCTGTTCAAGCGCGGCTTTTGCCAAGGCGGAAACGTCGTCGTCTTCGCTGGCAAGAACACGCTCGGCCATTTCGACCTGCACCACCTTCCCGCCCAGCCGGGCCATCGCCTGCGCCAGCTCGCAGCCAATCGCGCCACCGCCGAGCACCACGATTTTCTCGGGTACGCGATCGAGCTTAGAGAAAGCGTCCCACAGCGTATCGCTGGTGAGATATCCCGAGCCTTCAAGCCCGGGCAGCGGGGGAACGACCGGTTCGGCGCCGGCGGCAATCACGATCGAACGGGTCGTCAGAAACTGAACCGAACCATCGGCGCACTTGATCTCCACTCTCCAGGGATCGACGATCCGCGCGTATCCCTGAACAACGTCGACACCCAGCCCCGTGTAGCGCTCTACGCTGTCATGCGGCTCGATCTTGGTGATCACATCGCGTACCCGCGCCATCACGCCGCGGAAATCCACCCGGGGCTCCGCACCCGCAATACCGTAGGCATCGGCATGACGGATGGTATCGGCAACGGACGCGCTCTTGATCAGCGCCTTGCTTGGGACGCAGCCATAGTTAAGGCAATCACCGCCCATCTTGTGGGCTTCGACCAGCGTTACCTTCGCCTTCACCGTCGCACCGATGATCGAAGTGACAAGACCAGCTGCGCCAGCGCCGATCACCACCATGTTGCGATCATAGCGCTTTGGCCGGCTGAAACCTGCATAGACCCTGCGCCGCTTGATCGCGTTCATGATCGCCCTGCCCGCCCACGGCAGCAATCCCAGGGCAGCGAACGACAGCAGCAGCGCAGGCGATGCAACGTCCTTCAGGCTCTGAATCTCGGCAAGCCTCGTCCCCGCATTCACATAGACCGCCGTGCCTAGCAGCATGCCGACCTGGCTGACCCAGAAGAACGTCCACACGCGGATGGGTGTCAGCCCCATGGCTAGGTTGATCACGAAGAACGGGAAGACCGGCACCAGCCTCAGCGAGAACAGGTAGAAAGCTCCGTCGCGCTCTATCCCGGCATTGAGCGCCTTGAGTTTGTCGCCAAAGCGCGCCTGGACCGCATCACGGAAAAGGTACCGTGAGGACAGGAACGAGAGCGTCGCCCCCACGGTCGAAGCCACTGACGACAGGACGAGGCCGACGCCCAGGCCGAAAATGGCGCCAGCAGCCAGCGTAAGGATCGCGGCGCCGGGAAACGAGATCGCCGTAAGCACGACGTAGAGCAGGACGAACAGCCCGGCGACCTTGGCAGGCGACGCCTGATAGGCCGCATCGATCGCACCCTGCTGCGCCTTCAGATTCGCCAGCGTCAGCATCTGGGCCACATCGAAGTGAACGAATGCCGCAATCGCCACGACGAGTGCGAGCAGGATAGCGATGCGTTTCATGCTGCGGTTCCGTTGCAGTGATGATCGTCGTCTTCGGCAATCGTGGCGTAGTTGCGCGCCGCCTCTCCAAGCATGTCGACATGCTCGCCAAAGCGCGCGCAGGCCGGGCAGACCACACCGTGGATCTTGACCCGCAGCCGTTCGAGCCGGGTCAGATTGCGTTCGCGCTGCTGCGAAAGAAGGAAGGTCGCATCGTGGCAGTTCATGGCGTTGGCGCTTTCCTGGAAAACCAGCGCTTCTCCATGCAATCGCGCAAGGCCAGGCGCGCGCGATGGAGGATGACATAGACATTGGCAGTCGACAGACCGAGTTCGTCACAGATGTCGTCGACGGGAAGCTCCACGACTTCACGCATCAGGAAAACGCGGCCCTGCTGCGGGGGCAGGCAATTGAGGCATGCATCGAACATTCTCAGGAACTGGCGGCTGTGAATGGCGGCTTCCGGATCTTCCCATGACGCGGGTCGCGCGGCATTGCGCCACACGCCGAAGCGGTTGAACAGATCGGGCAAGGGCTCGTCCGCAGGTTCCTGTTCAAGCTGGCTTGCCGGCAGGGGCCCGCGACGCCTCTGGCGCAGAATGTCGGCCACCTTGTTCTTCAGGATCGCGATCAGCCACGTCTTGAGAGCGGCTTCCGCCCGGAACGCCCGCGCATTGCGCAGGGCGCCCGCGATCGCTTCCTGCACCGCATCCTCGGCTTCGTCGTCATTACCAAGCTGGAGCCGGGCAAAGCGCACAAGATCGGGACGCACCGCGCGCACAAAAGTATCGTCGATCACGATCTGCATCGCACCAGCGGATGCCTGCCTTGCGATCAGTTGCTCCACGCCATGCCCTTCGCGCCGGAGCCGAGCCTTGCCCATTCCCTGACGAACCGCCGATCGATATGGTTCTTCAACCGCTGGGCCCAGCGCCCGGCCATCGCAACGCTTCCCCACGACAGGATGGCACGGCTATCACCCGTTGAAAGCAGATACAGGCTCCGGCGGCGGGGGCGATAGACGCGAAGCCGCGCACCGGCATCGCGCAAAGTTCGGCGCAGGTTTTCCGCGAGCACGGGCCCCATATGCACGGCATGGACGCCGGACCGCGCCACCGTTCGACCGCCCCGACGATCCCGCCAGCTAGCAATATCTCCCGCGGCAAACACATGGGGATGCGACTGGCTGCGCAGGTCCGGGCCAACCGAAACGAACCCCTGCCCGTCAAGTTGCAGGCCCGAATTGCGAAGCCAGCGTGGCGCTCGTGTTCCGGTCGCGGCAACGACACACCCTGCCGGGATGCGCCGGCCGCTATCCAGCAACAGGCCATCGGGCGTTGCGGAGGCATGCCCTTCCACAAGCTCGACACCGGCATGTGCCAATCGCTCTTGCGCCAGACGACGCGCACGACTTGAATGCCCTGGCAACAGCGCCTCCGTATCCGAAACAAGCATCACCGGCGCGGCGCAGCTGCCCGCAAGGGTGGAACTGATCGCAAGCGCCAATTCGACTCCTGCCGCTCCGCCGCCAACAACCGCAACGCGAAATCCCGGCGTCCTTGTCGCCGTGTCGCGAACCAAGGGCCATCGTCGCACAAGATCGGGCATCGGCCGCACGGGCAGCAGTCTCGGGCCGAGATCGGCCAGGGTCGACGTGTCGATCTCTCCACCGGTCGCGATCGACAACAGGTCGAACGACAAGCGCTCGCCATTGTTCAGAACGACCTCGCGCTGGTTCGCATCCATCCCCACCACCGAGCCAATGATGCAGTCGATCCCGGCGCGGTCCGCCAGCGAAACCAGATCGATCCGGAGGTCCTCGGCGGCCGCCGGATCCGTGATCCAGGCCGGCACCATCCCGGAATAGATCAGGTATCGCTCGCTAGTGATCAGCGATGTCTCGATGCCGTGCGGCGGCCGCGCAATCCAGCTCTTGAGCACGCCGAGGTGCGCGTGCCCACCGCCGGCGAGCAACAGCCGGATCGGCCGCCCGTTCGACGACTTCTGACCAGACCATCCCGGTGTCACGACAATCGCCCCTTCCCCCCGTGCCCCTGAGCCCATTGGTCGCACCATCGGCGCGATCCTTACAGCGTTTTTGACGCGGTATCTTTTGCTGGCGAATATCGCCGCTGGTGTAAGAATGCGCGCTGCGCACCGACCAAAGCCTGCACGGTCGGTAGCGACGGTAAATCAGGAGGGGGAATTATGTCTAACGCGAAGGACGAAGACGACGGCAAGTGGACGCGGCGCCTCAGCACCTGGGCGCGCACTCTCGCCATTCTTGGCCTGATCATAGCGATCATCGGCGTCACGCTGGGGCGGTATGACGTGGTCCCCAAGCTGGTCGGCTTCGGGGGCCTTGCGCTTGGCGGACTTGTCGCGCTGGTTGCGTTCGTGCTCGGCGTCATCGGGCTGCTGCTCGGTCTGCGCCATCGCTCGCCTGCACGCGGCAGGGCAATTCTCGCGATCGTCCTGTCCTTGCCCTTCGTGGCCTTCATCGCGACCCGCCCGGCCCTTTCCGGCAAGGTTCCTGCGATCCATGACATCACCACGGATCTCGCAAATCCGCCGGCGTTCACCAAGCTGCCACTTCGCGCAGACAACCTGGCTGGCGTCGGCACGGTGGACAACTGGCGCAAGATTCACGCGGCCGCCTATGGAGATATCAAGACCGTCCGCATTGCCAGGGCGCCGGCGCAGGTGATCGCCAACGCGGCGCGCATCGCCAAGGAGAACGGTTGGGAAATCGCGCTCAACGATCCCACCGCGGGCAAGCTCGAAGCGACCGCTTCGGTCTCCTTCATCCGCTTCCACGATGATATCGCCGTGCGCGCAACGTCGGCCGACAATGGGACGGCAAGCATCGTCGACGTGCGCTCGGTCAGCCGGATCGGCGTGTCCGACATGGGCGTCAACGCCAAGCGAATCCGCAGTTTCCTGGCGCAGCTTCAGGGCGCTTGAGCGAACGTTGCGCGGGCGACGAGGGTGCGCTGCACCACCGTCGCCACGCACAGCGCCGTGTAGGTATAGGCAATCTGCGGGAAATGCGCTGGCAGCAGGCACATCGCGATGAAGGCGATGATCGTCTCGCTGCCTTCGGCAAGGCCCGTGTTGTAGAAGAAACTCTTCCGGCCGTGCGCCGTCGTCTCAAGCCCCCGCTTCGCAGCAATCGTGGCGAAGGCAAGGAAGCTCGTGCCGGTCAGCGTGAAGCTCGCGATCAGGACCACCGCGGGCAGCAGGTTGCCAGGCGATAGCAGGGCAAAGCCCACCGGCACCGCGACATAGAACGCGAAGTCGGCCACGATATCGAAGTACCCGCCCCAGTCCGTCAACTGCGTCGCACGTGCGATGGCCCCGTCGACGCCATCGAGCAGCCGGTTGGCCAGAATGAGCGCCAGACCAAGGCTGACATGCCCTGATGCCAGCGCCCAACCCGCGCCAATGCCCACCCCCAGCCCGGCAAATGTCACCCCATTCGCCGAAAGCCCCATGCCGGCCAGCAACTTTCCCAGCCGGTTGAGCGGCGGGTCGATCAGCGGTCGCAGGCGGGCATCGAACATCGCGTTAGCCTCCCCTCAACCTGCCAATGTGACAAGGCCGATCACCGCCCCGCACATGCCCGAGGCAAGATTGCCGGCGAGCCAGCTTTTCATCCCGAGTTGCGCGGCCTCGCGTCGCCGACCGGGTGCCAGCGTGCCGATCGTCGTCACCAGCAAGCCCACGCTGGCAAGATTGGCGACGCTGCAAAGCGCATAGGTGACGATAAGCTCCGTTCGTGGTGTGAAAGTACCAGCGGGCACCTGCGAAAACTGCAGATAGGCGACATATTCGTTGAGGATGGTCTTCGTGCCCATCAGCGCCCCGGCCGGTACCGCTTCGCGCCACGGCACACCGATCGCCCACATGAAGGGCGCGAAGAACCACCCGAACAGGCGCCGCAAGGTGATCGGCCCACCATCGACCCGCGGCAGGTTGGCCAGGATCTGGTCGGCAAGGTTCACCAGCGCGAAGATGACGATGATCGTGCCGATGACGGCCAGCACCAGTTGCACCCCTTCGGTCGTGCCGCGCAGGATGGCATCCATCGTGTCCTCGTAATGGACTTCCGGCTCTGCGGCAGCGCTGTCGCGCTCGCCCTCGCTTTCGGGCACCATCATCCGCGCGATCAGGATCGCCGCCGGCAGCGACAGGAACGACGCTACGATCATGTGCCCCACGGCATTGGGCAGGATCGGCGCCAGCGTCGTCGCATAAAGCACGAGCAACGCGCCCGAGATGTTGGCCATCGACAGCACCATCACGGCGAACAGTTCCGAGCGCGACATCGTGGCGCACCAGGAACGCACGATCAGCGGAGCTTCCACCACGCCCAGAAAGATGTTGGCGCCGGCATTCAATCCGACGACGCCGGTAACCCCAAGCGTTCGCCGCAGAACCCACGAGAGACCGTTGACCAGCCAGCGCAGCACGCCCCAATGCCAGAACAGCGCCGTCAGCGCCGAGAACACGATGATCAGCGGCAGCACCTGGAAGGCAATGATCATCGGCGGCGATACGCCGGGCTTGAGCACGAATGGCAGTTCCGCTCCTCCGAGATAGCCGAACATGTAGCTCGATCCCGCCAGGGTCGCCTGCTCGATCGCGCTGACGCCACTGTTAATCGCCTCTACCGCGCGCCACACCAGCGGCACGCGGATGAACGCAAGCGCGATGGCCAGCTGCATGATCAGGGCGCCCGCGATCCAGCGCCAGCCCGGCATGGCTCGTCGATTCTCGGAGACACCCCAGGCGATCAGCAGGATCAGCCCGATGCCGATCAGCCCCTGTCCCTGCTGCAGGATCGCCATCGCCTATTTCACCCCCCTCAAGCTGCGGCCAGACCTTCGACGGGTCAGAACTTCCACGCAAGCCCGAACTGGAACTGGCGTGGTGGCCCCGCATTGCGCTGCACGAACGGTGCGCCGCCACCGAACTGGATCTGGTTGGACGTGGTCGCCGCGTTGGCAAAGCCGGACTTGTTGTTGGTGTTCAACACGTTGAATACATCCGCGCTCAACTCGAGCCGCCCGTCGGATGCGGGGATGGTATAGCGCAGACCGATATCGATGGTTGCCGACCACGGCAGTCGGGCGGAGTTGCGCTTGGCGCCGGGATAGCGGTCCGAATTCCCGACATAGCTCTCGCCGAAGGAAGCGCCATCACCGTTAAGGTCCTGCGTCCCGAAAATGCGAGCATCGGGCACGAGGTTCACTGGCTGTCCGGACTGGAAAAGCCCCGCCACGCTCACGCTCAGGCCATCGAACGGGTAAAGGTAGCCCACTGCGGAGATCACGTGCCGCCGGTCGTTGGCCGATGGCCCCCACTCCGTGCTGTAATCGTTCGAGTTGGCGGCGCGGAAGTTGATGTCGTCGGTATCGTTGGACAGCTTGGACAGCGTATAGCTGATGCGGAAGGCATAGGCATCTTCGCCGCGCGCCTTGTTCACCTGCAGGATCAGGGCCTTGTACTCGGACTCTCCCTTCGTTTCCGACACGGTGATCTGCCTGGCCCCACCTGCGACCAGCGCGACCGGCCGGGTGGCGTCCGCATCCGCCTGGCTGCGCACCAGCCCCAGAGACTGCGCCAGGGCAAAGCGCGATGCGTTGTCCGGCTGCGCCTTGAGCAGGGCGATGTTGGCGTCGGTCAGTGCGGCAAGGTTGGGCGTGAACGGTGCAGGCGCATTGAGATCACGCAGCCGCACCAGATTGTGCGATCGGCTGTAGATCACGTCCGCGCTCAGTGTCAGCGTATCGCTCGCCTGAACCTGATACCCGGCGCTCAGCTGCAGGCTCCACGGACTCTTGTAGCCTTCGGGATTGAGTATCCGCGCTTCGCCCAGCGTCGCGCTGTCGCGCAGGGCCTGAACCTGCTGGGGCGCGGGGCAGGCCGAAACCGTCGTGCAGGCGGGCGACACCGCAAGGTTGCCGTCGAACGTCACCTTGGCCAGATCGACACCGGCCGGAACCAGCCCCTTGGCCTGCAACGCTCGCAATTGCGAAACGAAGCCAGGCGAGGTGGTATTGCGCTGCAGGGCGTCGGAAATCACCGAGTATGGCAGCTTTCCAGTGAATATCCCGGCCCCGAACCGCACAGTCGATCGGGCGTCGGGCCGGTAGTTCAGCGATAGGCGCGGCGCGAAGTTGTCAAGGTCGGCGCCTTTCCCGCCCTTGCCCGTCAGGCTGTCATAGTCCCAGCGCAGCCCGAATGTCGCCGTCAGCCGGGGGCCGACCTGCCATTCATCCTCAACATAGAAGCCCAATTGCGTCTGCCCTGTGCCGAAGGCGCGCGGCCGCAGTTCCACGGAGTAGTTGGCAACGGCCGGATTGAGCGAAAGAACGTCTTGCGCCGACAGTGCAAGGCCCTTGCCGCTGCCGGCCAAGGTCGCCAGTTGCGCATCGGTCAGGTCCACCGTGTAGTTCCCATCCGGATTGCCTCCGCCCAGCAGCGCGAAGTCCGAATGAAGCACGTCCGCGCCGATCGTCAGCTTGTGCGCACCAAGCTTGCGTTGCAGCCGGTGCGTCGTCTGCCATGTCTTTTCCAGATCGTTGAAGACATAACCGGGATTGCCCAATACTGCGACGGCAAGGCCCGACGGATCACGCACGGTGGCCTGCGGCCCGGGCTCTCCCTTGGGCCGGGCATAGTCCCAGCGGAACCGGCTGAACTGCACCGCGCCGTCATAGCTCCACGCGTCGCCCGAATAGCTGGCCGATGCCGCCACGAGCGTGGAGAAGCGCTGCTGGTCCGATCCGGCCGAAGGGAACGTGACATTGCCCCCGCCAAGGCTTCCGCCGGGCCGGTCCACCGTCACCCGCCCGACATTGGCGCGCAGGCTCAGCGTCCAGTCGTCGGTCAGGCGATGGTCGATTCGCAGCGAACCGAGGTAGGCCTCGTTGTGGCCGGTCACGTTCGCCACCGTGCCCAATGCCGGCGCATCGACCACCTGCACGTTGCGATCGCGGGTGTATTCGAAGTTCGCGTAGAAGAACGTCCGGTCCCGCGCGATCGGGCCGCCCATGCTGGCGCCTGCCTGATATCGCTCGAAGCTTTCACCAACCGGATTTCCGGAAAGGTCGCGCCGGGGATAGGGCGAAGCCGCGTCGATGGGTCGGCCCGGACGAACCAGCGCGTAGACTTCGCCGTGATAATCGTTGGTCCCGGACGGCGAAGTGTAGTTCACCACGCCATTGGCCGTCCGGCCGTAGGCCACAGAATAGGAGTTGGCGAGGACGGTGACGTTGCGGGTGAAACCCAGCGGAACGGGGAATTTGATCCCGCCGAGGAAGCTCTCGTTATTGTCGAGCCCGTCGAGCAGATAGTTGGCGTCGAGACCGTTGGCCCCATTGATCGAGATCGAGGGGGATTCTGCGAAGAACCCGGTCGACGGAACCACGTTGGGCAGCCGCACCAGCGCACCCAGCACATCGCGCCCCTCGATGGGCAGCGCAACCAGCTCTGCCTTGTCGAGCGAAGCCGAAACCTCGGCATTGACCGCGTTGATCCCAGTCACCGCGCGATGGCCTTCGACCACGATCGCTCCGCCACCATTCCGGCGCAGGGTCACGCTGCTGGTGAAGTTCGCCCGCAGCGCAACCGTCACCGCCTCGCTGGCAGGCGCGTTGCCCAAGCGAACGCTGTAGCGCCCGGCCGTGGACACACCGTCCAGCCGCACCATCCCGTTTGCGTCGCTGCGAACCGTGCGCCGGAAACCGATCTCGGCGTTTTCGATGATCACATCGACGCCTGCCGCCGGCTCGTCGCCCTGCCCCTCCACCAGCGACACCTGAAGTCCGGCCTGCTGGGCATGCACGGGTGCCGAATATGCAACAGCCAGCGCAACCGCTGCGGCGGCGTGCAAGAACCTCGAGTGTACGAGCAAGATGTCCCCCCTGGATGACCGTCCCCCTGGTTTAGCAGGGGATCATCCGCTTTGTCGCCGAATGTAGCCGGAACTTACAGTCGGGGGTGGGCCTTGGCTCCGAATAAAAAGGCGCGCCCCCACGAACGTGAGAGCACGCCGTTTTTGTACTGATGCCGGGGGAATTTCCTCAATAGGCAGCCGAAAGCGTCAAGAACCACTGCCGCGGCGCAATCGGATAGGCCGAGTAGCTGTTGGTGGCCGAGCCGATCGACAGCGTCGAAACGCCCTTCTTGTCGGTCAAGTTCGTCACGTTCAGTGCGAGCTCAACCTTGCGCAGTGGCAGCGAACCTTCCGGCACACGCGCTGCAATGCGCAGCGAGGTCAGGAAATAGGACGAAACGCTAACATCGTTCGTGAAAGTCGCGAAGCGCTTGCCAACATAGTCGCCTATACCCTGGATCTCGATCGGCCCCACGTTGAGCGTGGCCACGGTCTTGTTCATCCACTTGGGCGTGCCGGGCAGCTGCTTTCCGCAGGTTGGCACGATGCCGCCCGTGACAAGGTAACCACCGATGCAGGTGTCGGTCGCCGCACCGATCCCAAGAGCGGTCGAAGTGTAGTCGTTCTTGTACTTCGACAGGTTGTAGGACAACGCGTTGTAGACCGAGAACGTGTTGCCAAAGCGCAGCGTAAGGGCTGCATCGAAACCATCGGTCTTGACGCTGCCGACATTGACGAGCGTCGACGTGCCGCCCGTGATACCGCTGCCGGCAATGCCGCCGGGGTTGGTCGGGATGGCCAGCAGCCGGTTGCTGAAGTCGACATGGTAGTAGTTCAGCTGTGCCTGCAGCGCCACGCCGGAGCCTAGCTGGCGATTTGACCGGACGCCGGCCTCATAGGTCCAGCTCGTCTCCGGCTTGCCTTCGCGGGCGAAAGCATCGAACGCCGCCTGGCTGCCCGTGAACCACGGTCCGCCACCGCCTGCGAGATAGGCCTGATACTGCCGAAGGTTCTTCTGCACGTTGAAGTAGAACTGCTCGTGGCCGTTGACGTTATAGGTCGCACCCACGGCTGGCAGGAACCAGTTGAACGAATTTATCTTCCCCTGGGGCAGCGCGGTGGTGCCACCAAGCGATCCGACCTTGGGCTGCACCGGGAAACGGCCGTTGGCCCACTGGGCGCTGGTCTTGAAACCGGCCTGAACCAGCAGCTGATCCGTGACCTGCCAAGTGTCCTGCAGATGCAGTTGCAACTGCTTGATCCGGGCTTCACCCTGATACTGCGTGAACAGCGGTTCCATCACGTCGCCCGGGCGGATGTAGGGCGTGCTCATCGCCGGGCTTCCCACCGGCACGGCGTACCAGCGGCGCCACTGCGTGGTGCTGTTGTGTTCGAACCATCCGCCCAGGTCGATCTTGTGCCGGCCCAATTCCGCGCTGATCGAAGAGATCAGCCCGACGCGATCGATGCGGTACTCAGTAGTGCGCGTGATCAGGCCCGATCCGCCCGTTGCCGCCACCAGCGCCGCGCCGGCCGTAGCCGCCTGCGCCGAAGTCAGCGCGGTGCAGGCTGCCGGCTTCGTCCCGTTGTTGTTGGCAGTGAAGCGGCAGTTGGATGGCAGGCTGCCGTAATTCGGATCGAGATAGGCCTGCGCGGTGGTGATCGATTGGCCCAACGGTCCGGCTACCACGCCTACGCCGTCGTTGTGGTGGTAATAAGCCGTGTTCGACCAAGTCACCTTGCTGGAAAGCCGCGCGTCGTAACGCAGGTAGCTGAGATAGTCGGTGCGCTGGGCATCGGAATAGTAATTGCGATAATTGCTGCCCTGCGCGGCCGGCGAATTGCCGAACGCGTTGAGGTAGCCCGAACGGTAGCCGTCGAAATCAGGGTAATAGAACGGCTTGGTATAAGGCGTGTAGAGCTGCGCCGCAGTTGCCGTGCCGCCCGCCGAAGGCTTGAAGAACACGGTGGCGTCCTCGTTGGGCTGCACCATGTCGTTGTAGTCGAAATAGAGGGTGAATTTGCCCGCTTCGCTGTCGTGGACGAACTTGGCGTTCGCCTGCCACCCCTTCTGGATGCCGTTGAAATCCCAAGCGCGTGCGCGCTGGCGCACGCCGGAGATATAGGCCGAATTGCCGCCCGCGAAATCGCCCGTGTCGATCCGCAGGTAGGTTCGCGAAGCATCATAGCTGCCCACGGTCTGGGCGCCCTGGATGCCGAACTTCGCCAACGGATCGGACGAGAACGTCTCTACCGTACCGCCCAGGTTGCTGTTGGAAGGCGTGGCAAGGTCACCCGCCCCCGTCGCCACCACCACGCGCCCAACGTTTTCGGAAATGACCGCACGCTGCGGCGAAAGGCCGTTGTAGTTGCCGTAGCTCTGGTCGCCCAGCGGCAGGCCATCCATCGTGTAGCCAAGCTGGTTGCCGGCAAAGCCGTGCACGAACGTCTGCGCGTTCTGCTCGTTGTTGCCCCACGGATCGGCCGTGATGTACAGCACCCCCGGAAGGGTCTGGATCGCCTTTAGCGGTGAAACGCCGGGCAGGATCTTCTGGATTTCGGTCTGCTGGATCGCAGTTGCCGAACGCGTCGTCTTGGCGCCGGTAACGATGATCGCATTCGCATCGACCAGGCCGTTCCCTGCGACCGGCGCTGCCGCCGCTTCGGTCTCTTCAGCGTTGCCAGCCTCGCCAGCGATGGCTTGCGAAGAAAATCCCAATGACATGATCGTGCCCGCCAACAAGCCTGCCCGCAAGGCGCACGCCGTCGATCCAAATGCCCTCATCTACTTTATCCCTAGCCACGTAACGCTCGAACGTTGGAGCGGTTGGTTCGCTAGGCGCTGCACGTGGCAGTTTGGATAAACTTCAGTGACAGAACGATGGCACGCGTCGGCACATGCCAGTCGTACCTTGGACGCAAAGCTGGGTTCACCAAGGCGCTCACCGGCATAGCCATGTGTGGAGATCACCAGTTGACTTGACGATCGCCAAAGCCGGAATGAACAATTTTCCCTTGGTTTCGCTGAAAGGGATTAGCCTTTCGTCGGCTCCCAGTAGTGGGCGTAATACCGTTTACCGGGGCAAAGCGCTTCAATCGCTAATCCTGCAACATAAATGCATGATTTAGTGGAAGTATATGATTGTATTATATCTCCCCAAGCGAAAATCTGGCATTCAGACTGACCATTGATTCAGGGGGCAAGATTGCGGACAATTTCTCAGATATTCGGTAGTCCTCTGATCGCGATAATGTTGACCGGCGCATTGTGCTCCTGTGGAGGAGATAACCAAGGGCAAGCAACCCGACCCTCGTCGCCAGGCTCCGAAACATCAACTCCGCCAACAACTGCAACCCAGCAGTTTGTCGATCGCGCTAAAGAGGGGACCGGAAGCATCGACCTTGTCAACGCAACGGACACTGTGATCTTCTCGGGCTGCCTCCGCAAAAACAAGACAGAAGATCCCAGAACGGTGGGGGCCGCTGCGTTTTTCACCAACCTGACACAAGCCGAATATCGCCTTGTCGATTTCGCCTACGTCATGGACACAAGCGGTATCAGAACTGGCGAATCCGTGGAAACGGACGTTGGCTTCACCGTTCTGCCGCGCTCTGCCCTCGTAGCATTGAATAGCGGCGAGGAATTGTTGATCACCCACCGGTATGACACGCAGCCGAACGACCGCGGCGTGAGTTCAATCACCATCCCGCAAGGTGGCTTGGCAATCGCACCTAACCAACGGCTTTCGATTGGCTCGGTTTCGGCGATATTCCCTCTCGATGGATCAGGAGCGAAAGTCATTGACGACAGTCGATTGGCCGATGGGTCGCTATTCCAGGTTTGTTATTCGGCCACGCTCAAACGCTCCGACTGGGTGACGGGCGGACGAATTGTAAGCTATCGCTCACCCTACCGCGACCGTTCCTACGTTGCCGATCCCGCGAGGACGACTGCCCCGTTCACAAGCTTCCGCAACACTAGCGACAAACCGGTCCGCGTCTATGGGATCGGCTCGTTCATCTCCAATCTGAGCAGCACCGAACCGTCTACTCACTCCGTCGAGGTGCTGATAAACAATCAAACTGTCACCACAATTCAACTACCTGCCCACGTGCCGGGTCAGAACTCCGGCTCGCTGCCACTGGCTCATCCTGTCGACCTGACGATTGCGCCGGGTGCAACCCTTACTGTCAAGGGCAAGGTCACTCCAAATCGTGCGATTGTCTTCGACTTTGCTGCGTTCATTTTCGCTGACGAAGGTTTGACCAGCATTGACGAAAATCTGGATATGCTTCCGGTCGATTTTAACGCAGACGGCTACACAGACATCGTAGATCTGGATTCATCCGGTTCTTTTTGGGTGTCCCTGCGCGTCGGGCAAGGGCTGCAAAATACCCAGCAAGAGTGGGCGCGTGCAGTCGGAAAAGTGGATCGTCTCATTGCATTGCAACCTTCGCAATCGGGTTCGGTCACGCTGCAAGCCACGAATAACGCAGGTCTTTGCCTTAATATGAAATCGGTTCCGTCCATGGCACGATTTATACTGGAATACTGCCAGAACGCTGGATCCCCATCCCTTGAAAGTGACATCTGGGGAGATTTTAACGGAGACGGCTTCAGCGATCGGTTGCGCGTGGATGCACCTGCCAAGGCATACCTTGTGGCACTTGGCTCAGCTACCGGCCTCGGTCCGGACAGCATCTGGGCAGGAGGTTACGGTGCCGTTGAAAAAATGTTTGTCTCAGACGCGAATGGAGACGGTGCTAGCGACGTCCTGGCAGAATGGACGAACGCATCTGGCCTGCAATGCAAAATATTCTATGGTGCTAGGGATAGATTTCGCGTTGAAGATTGCCCAAGATAATCTCGGAAATCGAACGATTATCAAGTATTTTTTAAAATTTGGCGCATTAAATCTGCAGTATTCGACCAACCGGGATTGAATTTATTTTTAGGTCAAAACGATATATCTGCAATTTATTATACTATTTTCCGGAATTCATTTAGCTGCATCTGGGTTTTCACACGAAATATATTTTTAAATAACTGTATTCGCGATGCAAGCTAGCACCCAATCGCGCTTGTGCCTCTGATGATTGCTGCCCGCTCAGCGCTTCGGCGTTGATTCAGGCGAGATGCGCAATACCGCTTCCTGCATCGCGGTGGCTACCAGGCGACCGTCGCGGGTGAAGATCTTGCCATGGATCAGCCCGCGACCGCCGCCGGTCCAGTCACTGGTCTGGTGGTAAAGCATCCATTGGCCCATATCGACGTCGCCGTGGATCCACAGCGTGTGGTCGATGCTTGCTGAACGGATTCCTGGGCGCGACCAATGGATGCCGTGCGGTAGCATGGTCGTTGCAAGCAGCATCTTGTCCGACGCGTAGGCCAGGAGCGCGCGCTGAAGCGGCTGATGGTCCGGCACCGGCGCAACTGCGCGGAACCAGTACGACTGCACGGGTTCGGCGGGTTCGGCCGAAAAGCTTCGATGCGGATCGGTGGGCCGGAACTCGATTGCCGATCGCTGGCTGGGCCAGCGCGAAGCAAGCTCTGGCACCATTTCGTCCAGAAACGGCAAGGCTGCGATGATGTGATCGACCAGCGTTTCGGGATCGGGCGCTGCGGGCATCGCCACCTGATGCGATACCGAAACCTCCTTGCGCTGATAGGAGGCGGCAAGCCGCAGGATCACCTGCCCGTCCTGCATGGCGTCGACCGATCGAAACGAGAATGCTCCGCCATCGCGGTCTCGCCCGACTTCGTACTCCACGGGATCGCGCCCATCGCCGGCAAGCAGGAAGTAGGCGTGGATCGAATGGACCAATCGACCTTCGGGAACGGTGGTCTGCGCCGCCATCAGCGCTTGGCCGATGACCTGCCCGCCGAACAGGCGCGCCTGCGCGCCGCGCTCGCACCCGCCTTCGAAACGGTCGTCGCCCAGCGGTGACACCTGCAACAGCGCGATCAGATCGCCAAGCAGGCTGGATGGCGCGGCGGTTTCGGACAAGTTCTGCACGGCTGCTTCGCTACTCCCGGAATGCCTTCGCGCTGTCACAGCGTGGCTGCATGGTCAACCGCGCGAAAGCGGACGAGCGTGTCAGATCGTCTGGATGCTGAACGCAAACCAGGCCTCTTGCCCATGATCGTACAGCTGGACGATCTGGTCTTGCGCGCGTAGCGAAAAATGACTGGACGTCGCCCGGTCGAACCCGCGCGCGGTCGTCCCGTCGAGCTCGAACGAAATGTACGCCCCGGTGCTGGAATCGCGCACCTCGGGAAGCGTCCCTGCAAACCTGACGGAACGGGCACCGTCCACCGCCTGCACACGCCCCTCGCGCGCCTCGGCTGCGATGTCGAGGTCCACGCCCGAAGCGTGATCGTGGACGCCCGCCACCTTCTTGCCGAAGATCAGGGCATAGGCCGAGGCTGCTATCATCGCGCGCGTTTCGGGTTTCATCCGACCACCTGACAGCGCCGACCGTTCGAAGCAAGCCACAAACGCTGGCGAGGTGAAAGGCCGGGTTGCAGGCTTCGCTTCGACACCCTGGTTAAGGCTCGGACCAGGAGGCACCCCGTGCCGCCCGGTCCCCGACTCAAGCCGTTCAGTGCAGCCCGAGTTCGTGCCGGCCGACCACCATGTGATGGACCTCGTCCGGACCGTCGGCAAAGCGCAGGTGCCGCACGTCAGTGTAGAGTTCCGCCAGCGGGGTCCACTGCGAAATGCCGGTGGCGCCGTGGATCTGGATCGCCTGGTCGATGATCTGGCAGGTCTTTTCCGGCACCATCGCCTTGGCAAGGCTGACCCAGACGCGCGCTTCGCGGTTGCCCAGCACGTCCATCGCCTTGGCGGCCTTGAGCACCACCATTCGCATCGCTTCGATCTCGATGCGCGCACGGGCGACCAGTTCCAGGTTCTTGCCCAGCATGATCAGCGAGCGACCGAACGCCTCGCGCGAGGAACCGCGCTTGACCATGTAGTCCAGCGCCACCTCGGCCTTGCCGATCGTGCGCATGCAATGGTGGATGCGGCCCGGTCCGAGGCGCACCTGCGAGATTTCGAACCCGCGGCCCTCGCCGAGGAGGATGTTCTCGTGCGGCACGCGGACATTGTTGAAGCGGATGTGCATGTGGCCGCGCGGCGCGTGGTCTTCGCCGAACACGTGCATCGGGCCGACGATCTCCACGCCCGGAGTGTCGATCGGCACAAGGATCTGCGACTGCTGCTGCGATGCCGGACCGTCGTCGCTGGTGCGCACCATCGTGATCATGATCTTGCAGCGCGGATCGCCCGCGCCCGAAATGTAGTACTTTTCGCCGTTGATCACCCAGTCCTTGCCGTCGCGCACGGCGCGGGTGCTGATGTTCTTGGCATCCGAAGAGGCGACGTTCGGCTCGGTCATGGCATAGGCAGAGCGGATCTCTCCCGCCAGCAGGGGCTCCAGCCAGCGCGCCTTCTGCTCGGGCGTGCCGACACGTTCGAGCACTTCCATGTTGCCGGTATCGGGGGCCGAGCAGTTGAGCGATTCCGAAGCCAGCGGCGACTTGCCGAGCTCAGCCGCGATGTAGGCATAATCGAGGTTGCTCAGCCCCTCACCGGTTTCCGCGTCGGGCAGGAAGAAATTCCACAGACCCGCAGCCTTGGCCTTCGCCTTGGCGCCATCGAGCAGTTCGAGCTGGCCTGGCGCGAAGCTCCACCGGTCGGCCCGGCCTTCGCCAAGGCGGAAATATTCCTCGGTGATCGGATCGACGTTCTCGGCGATGTGCCGCTTCACCGCCTCGAGTAGAGGCCGCGCGCTTTCGGACATGCGCAGATCGTCAAGTTCGGGAATGGAATAGATATCGGTCATGGTTGGCTCCCTCTCTGCGGCAAGCCTAACCCAGGCCAATGCCATGCACCAAATTGCATTTGCAGATAGCGGTCATGAATCCTCTGCATGTTGCTCGGTAAGCAAACCGGTGATCAATTCACGCAGCCAGGCGTTCCCCCCGTCACCCTCGACCACCTCGTGCCAGAACAGCTTGAGCGGCCGGGGCGGCACTTCCAGCGGCAGCGGGAACAACGTTACACCGCCCCGGTGCAGCAATGTTTCAGCGTGCGACTGCGGCAACGTCAGCAGCAGGTCCGAACGCGCGACAATATCCCAGGCGGTGGAAAGGCCCTGGCAGCGCATGCCAATCTGGCGCTCCGCCCCGATCGCCTGCAGCGCAAGGTCTTCCGTCCCCTGCCCCGCCGGACGAGGCGATGCGAAAGCGTGCTGCGCATCTAGATAGGCAGCAAGCGTCAGGCCATCGGCGACCAGCGGGTTGTCGCGGCGCGCCGCAACCACCAGCACGTCGAGCCGCAGCTTTCGCGATTGCAGTCCCGCCGTCGCCTCGCTTTCGACGTCGAGAGCCACGTCCAGTTCGCCCAGCGCCAGCGCGCGCGCCAGATCGGCGCGCCGGAAATCGACGCTGGCCAGCTGAACGAACGGCGCCGCCGCCCGCGCCGCGACCGCCAGATCGGCAAACATCCGCGCCTCGATATTGGGGCGAAGGCCGATGCGGAACTGGCGGGCAGAGTGCGCGGGATCGAACTCATGCGCGGCCCCGATCGCGCTCTCAAGGCCATGCAGGGCCCTGCGCACGGGCTCTATGATCGTCGTCGCAAGCGCGGTGGGCACCAGCTTGCCGTCCACCCTGACGAAAAGCTGGTCGTTCAGTTCGCGCCGCAACCGCGCCAGAGCATGGCTGACGGCGGACTGCGAAAGGTTGAGGTGCCGGGCCGCGTGGGTCACGCTGGATCGTGCGTAGATCGCCTCGAAAACGCCCAGAAGGTTGAGGTCGAACCGCGAACCCAGCCTCACGCCCATCTCCCCTGCAAGTTACGCCAGATCGTCCATGAACGCGGCCTAGCACGGTACCGATGGCGAAGCACCCACGGCCGAACCGCCTGCGCATCCATGCAAGCAAGGCATAGGAGGCACGCACTTGCGCGCTCGTCTCGCGTTAGAACTTGAGCATCGCTTCGGTGCCGACCATGTGGATAGGACGGGCGGCCCCGGTCTCCTTGAGAAATCTGCCCGCGCGGAACAACGATAGCGAGGCTGCGAAGGATACCGTCGCGCTTGCCTTCCAGGAGGTGCTTAGCTCGATTTGGTCACCAATGTGGCGTGCCTTGCTTGCTCCGGCGGCCCGGATTTCCTGCCCGGGAACGTCATAGACTCCATCGCCCGTTGAGGCGCGCCAGTAGGACACCTCGGTCAGTTCGATGCCCACCCCGTGCGCCACCACAAGGTCGATCCCAGGGTGGATGTTGATGATGTTGCGAGGGCCGATCGGGGAAAGTTCTCCGAAATACTTTCCTTTCGGGAACATGGCGTTGAACGTTTCGAGCTTGCCGTCACCGGTCTTGCTGTCGCCGCTCGCCACATTGGCGCGAAGCCGCAAACGCGGCTGCAGCCGCACGGCGGGAAAGGAAATGCCCGTCTCCGTCGCCAGGGACCAGGCGCGGATCGGTTGCCCCCCGAACCGGCCGCGCTGGATCATCAGCTCCCAATTCCACGACAGTCCGCCGCGTCTACCGAACGCGCGAACGCCGTAGGTCCTGCGCCTTTCCACCCCGGAAATGCCGTCGAACCGCGCCAGGTCGTTGCGATAGCCGAGGAGATAGAGATCAACGCCGATATTGGGCGCAACTGTCCAAGTGGCGTAGGCCCCTTCCAACTTCCGCGTCTGCGAAGTGCGATCGTCGAAGTTGCCGAGCCCGATCTGCACCGGACGCAACCGCATCAGATCGAGCCGGACCGCGCCATGAGCGATGATCGCCCGCATTCCGTCGAACGGCTGCGGAATATTGGGGCCATAGCGCAGGCCGACCAGTCGCTCCGATCCGAGACCAACAAGTTCGCGGCCGGCGCGCAACGTGATCGTGCCATGGGTCGCCAACGGCACCCGCCATTCGCCGAAGCCTTGCAGCAGGTCAATCCCGGTCTGGTCGGCAGGGCCGTTGCCGCCGTTGACGCCGCGGGCATAGCCGGCGATCGGTTGGACGAAGGCTCGCAGGTGCCCAGCCTCGACATCCAACGAAGGCATCGCGCGCAGCCAAAGATAGCCGTCGTCGCGGGACGCGCCCCACAGCGGATTATCGAATCCTTCGTAGCGTGTTCGCAACTCAAGACCGAGCGATGCGTGAATATCGCCCGATGCGTCCAACCGCACGTACTTCAGCCGGTCGATGCCCTCTGCGCCTGCAGCGCTTGACCAGTCCTCATCGTAGCGCACGTTGGTACGCTCGGGCGCGGCGCAGGCCGGCAGCGGCGCGAGGACGAGCGACAGCAGTCTTGTCGCAAGGCCCCGCATCAGCGGCGAAGGTCCGCCATCAGCGGATGGCGGGTGAAGATGACAGTGCCGACAAGCACGATCAGCGCGGTCAGCAGCAGGGTGGCGGCAAGCCCTGCGTGGAGGACAAGTGCCGCGCCGATCACCGCCCCGCCGAAGATCATGGCCACGGCGGCAAGGCGCGCGTTCCGGTTGGCACCAGATCCGGCGGCGAACTGCGAATCCGACGCAAGTCCGGTGATCGTGAGCGTCAGGACCGTCGTGGTAAGATCGGGCACCTTCAACTGGCGCACGATCGCATTGCGAAAGCCCATGGCGCTGGCGGTCAAGGCAAGGATGGCGAACAGGCGCCAGGGCGGCAGGTCTTCAGGCCGGGCAGCGCCAAGGGCGGTCAGCCCCGCCACGATCAGCAACGCGGCCTCGATCAGCGCCGCCACCACAAGCCAGTGCTGCAGCGACCGTGGCCCGGGCATGCGCCAGACCCGGCCCGCGACGATTGCCCCCACGATGAAGGCCGCAAGCGCAATCAGATAGGGGGTGACGGTAAAGCCTGGCGCCCCCGCTGCGGCAAAGGCAAGGAACACCACGTTGCCGGTCATGTTGGCGGTAAAGACCTTGCCGAGGCAAAGGATGCTGGCCGCATCGAGCATGCCGGTGGACGCCGAAAGCAGCAGCAACAGGCGAAACAGCGGTGCCGGGGTGCGAACCGGAGCGGGTGGGGAGGTCGCCATCGTCAGGGACGTCCTTCGCGCCGGGCGTGTTCGGCGACGAGCGCAGCGAGGATGAAGCCGCCGACCAGGCCCACATGCTCGAAGAAGGCATTGGTAGCGGCGAAGCGCGCGGGGCCCTCCATCGTCCAGAACGCGTTGGCGACGAACGCCGCCAGCAAGGTGAAGACACCAAGCGCGCCCGCGCCGAGCCAGATCATCCGCCCCGTCAGAATCAGCACCGGGCCGACGATTTCGACAAGGATCGTGATCGCGGCCCATAGCGGCGCCGGGGCCATGCCGAACCGCGCCTGCTCGGCGACCGCGGCAGGCCAGTCGGCCAGCTTCGCGATGGCACCCAGCACATAGGCACCAACCAGCAGCAGGCGCGCAACAAGCCAGATCGGCGGCCAGTCCAGGATCGCGTGGATCAGAGGCGGCTCGGTGTCGCCCATGTCAGACCGCCCAACACCCGCAGCCCAGCGCACCCCAGAAGGTCTGGACATCGGCCACAGGCGTCGCTGCGCCCAAGGCCCGGGCGTGGTCGTGTCCATGCACCTGGCATGCGCTGGCACAGCCGCAGGCCGCGGCAAGCATGGCATTCGCCTCCGGCGTGCGATGATAGCCGCCAACGGTGCGAACCGGCGACCAATCCGGCATCGGTGCGGGCAACTGCGGGGCGAGAGGCGCAAAGTCGCCCTCGCCATGCACCACCGCGCCGCCCAGTAGCGTCAGGACCGAGCGGATGTGGGCGATGTCGTATTCGGGTACCGCGAAGAAGTCCGCCGAAAGCAGCGCAAGGTCGGCCAGCTGGCCAGCCTTGATCTGGCCCTTCTTGCCGACCTCGTTCGAAAACCAGGTGTTCTCGCACGTCCACATCATCAAGGCCTTTTCGCGGCTCACCCGGTTCGCGCCGGGATAGAGCGACAGACCGCCCACCGTGCGGCTGGTGACCAGCCATGACAGCGAGACCCACGGATTGTAGCTGGCTACGCGCGTCGCGTCGGTGCCAGCGCCCACCGGCAGGCCCGCCGCAATCATCCGGGCGATGGGCGGCGTGCGCTCGGCGGCGCGGTGGCCGTACCGTTCGACGAAGTATTCGCCTTGATAGGCCATGCGATGCTGTACGGCGATCCCGCCGCCCAGGGCCGCGATACGGTCGATATTGCGTTCGCTGATCGTCTCGGCATGGTCGAAGAACCAGTTGATCCCCTGGAGGGGAATGTCGCGATTGACCTTCTCGTAGACATCGAGCGCGCGCCCGATGGTTTCATCGTAGGTCGCATGCAGCCGCCAGGGCCAGCGATGTTCCGCAAGCAGGCGGATCACCGGCTCGAGATCGCCTTCCATGCTGGGCGGCATGTCCGGCCTTGCCACGCGGAAATCTTCGAAATCGGCGGCGGAATAGACCAGCATCTCTCCCGCGCCATTGTGGCGATAGGTATCGTCGCCCTGCCCCGGGGTCACCTGCTTCACCCAGCCGGCAAAGTCGGCCAGTTCCTCCTTCGGCTTCTGCGTGAACAGGTTGTAGCTGATCCGCACGGTCAGCTGTCCGTCCTCGTGCAGTTTCTCGATCACGTGGTAGTCGTCGGGGTAGTTCTGGAAGCCGCCGCCGGCGTCGATCACGCTGGTCACGCCCAGCGAATTGACCTCGCGCATGAAGTGGCGGGTCGAATTGATCTGGTAGTCCTCGGGCAGCTTGGGCCCCTTGGCCAGCGTGGAATAGAGGATCGTGGCATTGGGCTGCGCCAGCAACAGTCCGGTGGGATTGCCGGCGGCATCGCGCACGATCTCCCCGCCGGGAGGATCGGGCGTGTCCTTGCCATAGCCGACGACCCGCAATGCTGCGGCGTTGAGCAATGCCCGGTCGTAGAGGTGGAGGATGAACACGGGCGTATCGGGCGCCACCGCATTGAGTTCGGCAAGCGTCGGCAGGCGTTTTTCGGCGAACTGGTGTTCGGTGAACCCGCCCACCACGCGTACCCATTGCGGGGCAGGCGTGCGATCGACCTGCGCCTTCAGCATCGCCATCGCGTCGGCAAGCGTGGGCACTCCGTCCCAGCGCAGCTCCATGTTGAAGTTCAGCCCGCCCCGGATGATGTGCATATGGCTGTCGATAAGTCCGGGGATCATGCGCCGCCCCTGGGCATCGATGACCGCGGCGCCCGGTGCAGCGGCCCGCACGTCCTGTTCCGATCCGACCGCCAGGAAGCGCCCGTCGCGGATGGCCACCGCCTCGGCCCGGGGATTTTCCCGATCGAGCGTGGTGACAAGGGCGTTCACGATGATGAGGTCGTCGTGCATGGGCTGTGACTTTCTATGGGTCGCGCGGGCGATGCCGGGCATCAGGGACATGGCCGAGACCCCAAGCGCTCCGGCCAGTGTCTGGCGGCGACTGGCGCTCAAGGCTCCTTATCCGCCTTGGGTGGCACGCCGGTCACACGCTCGGCGCAATTGCTCTTCCAGAACGAGGCGACCTCCTGCCCATGAACCATCCGCTTCACCAGCGGCACGGCCTGCTCGCCCAGCAACATGCCGAGCAGTCCCAGCAGCGCGATCGCGGGAGGGGCGGGCGACCGCGTGCCGAGCAGGCTGTACAGCGCACCGACCAGGAGGCCGATGCCAAGTGCTGCGAGATAAGGTTTCATGGGCAGGAGGCTCCCTTCGGCCGTGAAGTATCAATGGCCTTCGGGGTGGGGTGCTTCGTGCGGGAAAGCGCCTCGCTGCGGTGCCTTGTGGACCATCGTGTAGGCGTAATCGACGCCCATGCCATAGGCGCCGAAATGTTCGCGCACGATGTCCATCACGCCGTTGTAGGTATCGCGATGCGCCCAATCGCGCTGTAGCTCGAGCAGCGCGTTGATCGTGGTCAGCGGATGCGCCCCGGCCTGTTCCATGCGCCGGATTGCCGCATCATGCGCTTCCAGCGACGTACCGCCCGAGGCATCGGTGACGAAATAGATCTCGAACCCTTCCTCGATCGCGCACAGCGTGGGGAACAGCAGGCAGGCCTCTGTCCACAGCGCGGCGATGACCAGCTTCTTCTTTCCGCTGGCCTTCACCTGCGCGACGAGTTCGTCGGAATCCCACGAATTCATCGAGGTCCGCTCGATCGGCTTCTGGCGAACCACATCGAGCAGTTCGGGCCAGATGTAGCCGGAGAAGGATTCTGTCTCCACCGCGGTCAGGATGATCGGCACGTTGAACAGCTTCGCAGCCTTGGCCAAGGCCACCGTGTTGTTCTTCAACGTCTGCCTGTCGATGCTGGTGACGCCGAACGCCATCTGCGGCTGGTGGTCGATGAAGATGAACAGCGTGTCATCGGCATTGATCAGCTTCTGGGACCGGAACGACATGGGAATTCTCCTTGAAATCGTGATGCTCAGTGCGCTTGCAGGTGCGCTTCGAGGAACCAGAGCTGCTTGTCGCATTCGCGGGAGATCTGGGTGAGCAGGTCGGCGGTATCGGCATCCCCGGTCGTGCCCGCCCGATCGATCGCCTCGCGCACGGCCTTGCCGAAGGCGCCAAGGCTCGCGCTGATCGCCTTGAGATGGGCTTCCCCGCCGGTGGCCTCCAGCGGATAGCCATAGAGCGTGGTGGCTGCGGCGGTGGTGGCGATGCGCCCGTCGGCCACATGGCCGAGCGCGGTGATGCGCTCGGCCAGTTGATCGACGAATTGCTCGATCTCGTCATGCAGGCGGTCGAACAGCTCGTGCAGTTGCAGGAAATGCGGGCCCTTCACGTTCCAGTGCGCCTGCTTGGCCTGCGCTTCCAGATCGAGAGCGTCGGACAGGCGTGCCTGCAGCAAGGCGCAGGCTTCCTTGCGCACATGGTCGGAAAGGTCGATGCGGCTGGTGTAGCTCATCGCATCAGCCCTTGATGAACGCGAGAAGGTCGGCGTTGATCACGTCCGGGTGGGTCGAAGCCATGCCGTGTGGCAGGCCCGGATAAGTCTTGAGCGTGCCTTTCCTGACCAGCTTGATCGCCAGATGCGCGGAATCGGCGATCGGTACGATCTGGTCGTCCTCGCCGTGCATGATCAGCACGGGTACATCGATCTTCTTCAGGTCTTCGGTGAAGTCGGTTTCGGAAAAGGCCTTGATGCAGTCGTAGTGCGCCTTGGCCCCGCCCATCATGCCCTGCCGCCACCAGTTCTGGATCAGGCCCTGGCTAACCTTCGCATCGGGGCGGTTGAAGCCGTAGAACGGCCCGGTCGGCACATCGAGGAAGAACTGCGCGCGGTTGGCGACGAGCGCGGTGCGGAAACCGTCGAATACCTCCATCGGCAGGCCGCCGGGGTTGACCGCGGTCTTCAGCATGATCGGCGGCACCGCGCCGATCAACACGGCCTTCGCCACGCGTCCCGGGCGCGCCCGCGCGACGTAGTGCGCCACCTCCCCGCCACCGGTCGAATGGCCGACATGGACGGCGTTCCGCAAATCGAGATGGTCGGCCAGCGCCGCCACATCGGCGGCATAGGTGTCCATCTCGTTGCCGCTGTCAGTCTGGGTCGAGCGCCCGTGCCCACGCCGGTCGTGCGCGATGACGCGGAAACCCTGGCCCAGGAAGAACATCATCTGGTTGTCCCAGTCGTCGGCGGTCAGCGGCCAGCCGTGGTGGAAGACGATGGGCTGCGCCGTCTTCGCCCCCCAGTCCTTGTAGAAGATCTCGGTGCCGTCCTTGGTGGTGATCTTGCCCATCGTGCGGTCTCCTGGAGTTGATGCGGCGTTTGAATACGGTGCGATCGGCAGGGTCGCGGCGACCGCGACCAGTGCCCCGGCGGCGAGCACGTCCCGGCGCACGACCATGCCAGCGCTGGCTGGCGGCAACTGCTTGTCCATGTCTGGTCCCCCGTTCGAATGCGGCGGGAGAATGCGCTGCACAGGCCACGCCGGGAACACCCGGATGGGGGATAGCTGAAGCCCGAATTCGAGTGGCTACCAACCGCGCACCCCTCGTGGTAACCGTCGGCCCGATCGGGCCTGTGGTGGCCCATGCGCCGGCCCCACTGCACGGGCAGGACGGCGTGCCACAAGGCCGCCGGCGCAGCGACTACGCGGGGACTGTTTTGGGATGCCGGCAGAAGCAACAGCCCCGATCCGCATCCTGATTGCCGACGATCACCCGATGTTGCGGGAAGGCGTGGCCGCGGTGATCGGCCTGCAGACGGACATGGTCGTCGTGGGCGAAGCGGCCACAGGCGCAGACGCGATCCACCTGTTCGAGGAGCTCCGGCCCGATCTGGTGCTGATGGATATCCAGATGCCCGAGATGAGCGGCGTTCAGGCGTTGGAGACGATCAGGGCGCGCCATCCGGATGCGCGCATCATCATCCTCACCACCTATTCCGGCGATGCCAAGGCGCTTGCCGCGATGCGCGCCGGTGCGGCGGGTTTCCTGCTCAAGAGCAGCCTGCGCCGCGAACTGCTCAACGCCATCCGCGCAGTCCACCGCGGCCAGCGCCATCTTCATCCCGATGTCGCCCAGGAGATCGCATTGCACGCGATCGAGGACCCGCTCACCCCGCGTGAGGTCGACATCCTGCGCATGATCGCGGCGGGCCATGCCAACAAGCAGGTGGCGTGGAAGCTGGGCGTGGCCGAGGAAACGATCAAGTCGAACATCAAGAGCATCTTCGCCAAGCTCCACGTCAGCGATCGCACCCATGCTGTGACCGTCGCCGCCCGGCGCGGCATCATCGACCTGTGATCGCCCCGAACGCGGTGCGGGCGAAGGCGCCCTGCCTTCTCCCGCTTCAGAAGCTCGAGGCGAATTCCACCCGAACATAGCGGCTGCTGTCGCGTCCGGGCGTCCACTTGGTGGCATCGCTGATCGGCGCAGATGTCGCGCCATAGGGATTGATGTTCCAGTTCCCGTCGCGCCCTCGGTTCAGCGCATAGTTCTGGTCGAACAGGTTCGAGCAATAGATGCGGAGGCGGCGCCGGCCATCGTGCAGCTCGGCGCCAAGCCCCAACAGGCCATAGGCGGGCTGAACCGAGTTCGGGTCCTGCAACAGGCTCTGCACCACGCGCGATTGCCAGACCCAGTTCGCAATCAATCGCAGCCCGGTTTCGGCGCGAAGCCGGATTTCGCGCTCCGCGCTCAGGCTGAACTTCCACCTTGGCGCATTGGGCAGGCTTTTGCCCGCAAGATCCTGCTGGCCATTGATGCAGCCCCGTGCGGCGGTCTGGCTAGAATAGCACGTTGCATTGGGGAAAGCCCCGATGCGCGCGTCGTTCCACGTGCCGTAGCCGTGCACGCTGAAGTCCGGCGAAAGCTCTGCCGCCACCTCCATTTCTACGCCCTTGGTGGTGACCCGCTCGATGCTGTTCAAGATGTTCTGGCGGGTCAGCTCGTCGCGGCTCTGCGCCTGGAAGCCGTGGAACGTCTCCAGGTAGAAGGTCACGTTCCAGGTCAGCCCGCTCGCCGGCCGGCTCTTCCAGCCAAGCTGGAACGCATCGACCGTTTCCGGGCGGATCGGCTGCTTCGCCGCTACCGCGTCGGCCACCGGAAAGCCGCTGTATGGCCCGGCCTGGGTCACCGGCGTGCGCGTGGTGTAAGTGCTGGATAGATCGTAGGCCGCGCCCTTGTACCCGCGATCGTAGCCTCCGAACACGAGGAACGCCGGTGATGGCCGGAACTCCAGCGCCACCCGCCCCGCAACGGCTTTGAAGGTGTCGCAGGTCGAAATCGCAAGCCCGCTTGGGGTTACCGACGAACAATCCGGCACCCCGAAGCTGACACTGGCCACCCGGTCGATCAGGCGATAGCGCATGGCATCGCGATTGAAGCGAATGCCGGCGGAGAGCGCGAACCGGCCGGTCAGGTCATACCTCGCCTGCCCGAACGCCGCGATGTTGGTGTCGCGCGCCTGCGCGAAATAGCTCGAATAGGCTGACGTGGTCGGCGGCACGATGGCCAGCGAACCGTATGGACCCAGCGAATTGCTGCCGCGCACGAACGAGCGCTGCGCGCGGGTGTCGCTGAAGAACAGGCCAGCGACGAAGGACAGCCGGTCGGCAGCGGGGGATGTCAGCCGAAGTTCCTGCGTGACCGAGCGGATGCGGAACCAGCCGCCGTTGGCCGAGCCACCGCGGGCTGCGCCTGGGACGCCGGCGCCGCCCGGCCCCCAGTTGAACGCGGTGCCGTCCGTGTCCTGCAGATCGTCGAGCGCATAGGTCGCGAACCCGCTGATCGCGGTTAGCGCATACTTGCCCAGTCGCCAGTCCATCTTGACGCTCGCCCCGCTTTCGGTGGCGTCGCCTCGCGGATCGACATCGGCTGAAATCGTGCGGTTGTCGGGCCCGGGCACGATGTTGCCGAGGATCACGCCCTGCGGCACGCGAACTCTCGCAAAGTTGCCAAAGCTCACCCCAGGTGAAACGGCGTAATAGGCCGAGGTGCAGCAGCTCGTTCCAGCGCGATCGTGGTGTGCCGCCGCAGTGATGGTGATCGCGTCCGACGCGGACCACACGAGTTTGCCGCGAAGGTCGATGCCTGATTGCCCGTCCACCCAGTTGCCGGTGTAGATGTTGCGCAAGTTGCCGCGATAGCGATTGGCGCTGGCCGAAAGGCGGAACAGCAACCCCTCATCCAGCGGGCCTGACACGAAACCGTTCGCCCGCTGCTCGCCATCGCTGGTGAAGCCGCCCGTCATTGCCGCCGTCAGTCTCGTCGTCGGCGCGGCGGTGGTGATGGATACGACCCCTGCCGTCGCCGAAGTGCCGAACAGCGTGCTCTGCGGCCCCCGCAGCACCTCGATCGAGGCGATGTCGGCAAGCTCTCGGAAGGCCTGCGCCTGGAACGCTTGCGGCACATCGTCGACAACGACCGATACGCTGGCCCGCGTCGCGATCGAAAAGGCGTAAGTTCCGACACCGCGAATGTTGATGCTGTTGTTGCCAGGCTGCGTGGTCTTGGTGACGGTCAGCGAAGGTTCGACTTTCACAAGGTCGTCGAAATCGCGGACCTGCGCACGATCGAGCTGCTCGGCCGACATGGCCCAGAGCGACATGGCAATATCCTGCTTGCGTTCCGGGCGCTTGTTTGCCGTCACGATGATGTCGGCGTTGCCCGGCGGGGCTGCTGCGTCCGGGCCGTCCGGTGTAGCCGCTCGTGACGCTGCTGGTTCGACAAGCAGGGCCAATGCAAGCACTGCCACCGCCGGCAGCTTCGGGTTCGGCGACTGCCCCGCCCTCCTCACGCTTGACGGCCGCGGCCATATGCCGAGCAAAGACCCCCCGTCAGTTGCCACACCAGCCCCGATCCGCAACGAAGGTGAAAATGCTAATTGAAAACGGTCGACGATACCATGCTCGATCGTGATAAGAGCCCGGTCCGGCCAGGAGGCATGCGCCCACGGTGCCGGCGGCCACCCATGCCGAGTGATGGAAGACTGCATTGCGCAAATCGACGAAGCCCACCTGCAGTGCGTCACCCTGCCTGAGGGTGGCAGCAGGAAGGCGCCGTCGGCAATCCGGGTTGGCCGTGCTTGCCTGCTTCCTGGTGCTGCTGGTTTCCAGTCCTGCCCGCTCGCTCGATCCCACCCGTTCCATCGCACAGTTCCATCACACCGCCTGGACCATCGCCGATGGCATGCCGGCCAACATCTGGGCGATCACCCAGACACCCGATGGCTACCTGTGGCTAGGCTCGGTCAATGGCCTGTATCGCTTCGATGGCGTGCGCGTGGAACGGATCGCGGCGGACAAGCTGCCCAGTCCGAGCATCCATGCGCTGGCAGCGACCGCCTCCGGGGGGCTCTGGATCGGCTACGAACGTCCGGTGGGCGTGATCTCGTACTTGCACGATGGCAAGGTCACCAACTACCCGGTCAGCTCGCGCAGCTCCACCAGCGTACACGCCTTTGCCGTCGGCGCGGACAAGACCGTGTGGGCATCGACGCCCGACAACATCCTGCGCTTCGATGGCAAGCGGTGGGTGGTCATCAAGGGCGATTTCGGTTTTTCCTTCAGCGAAGGCAGCGGCGGGGTCTGGTCGTTCGGGGTGGCCCGCGATGGCACGGTCTGGTCCAAGAACCTTGGCGGCCTGTTCTATCTCAAACCCGGCCAATCGCAGTTCCAGCGCGCGCAAGGCTACGCCGGGGGTCCGGAAGGTTTCACCACCACCGCCGATGGCCGCTTGTGGACGACCGACACGCGCGTAACGCACCTCTATCCCATGCCCGATCTGGCCGGCTTGCGCACGCCGGCCAAGCCGTCGAACAATCCCGGGCTCGTTCTGCCCAAGGCGATAGAGGGCCCGATTCTGCTCGATCGCGACGGCACGTTGTGGTGTACCAGTGTCGGCGGCGGGGGGCTGCGCCGGGTGCGCACCGCACATGGTGTCCCTGTGCTCGATCAGGGGGCCGACAGCCGCGGTCCTTCGGTCTCGACCAATGGCCTGTCGTCGGATCTCGTCCACACGCTGTTCGAAGATCGCGAAGGCAACATCTGGATCGGCACCAGCCTCGGTCTCGATCGGTTCCGTCCTGCCAATATCGTCACCGAAACGCTGGTACCATCGGGCTTTCGCGCGCGCTTTGTTGGCGCAGCCGGGGACAGCATCTTCGCCTACACCGGTTGGTCCGGCACCGCGAGCCGGGCGGTGGACGGCACGCAGGCGCTCTATCGCATCCAGCCCGGGCACCCGCCGGAACGCTATGTCGCGAATGTCGGCCGCCTGCGCGGCATGGTCACCAACCGTCGCGACAGTACCATCTGGCTGATAACCCAGGACGGCATCCAGCAGTTGGTCGGCCGCACGCTCGCCAGGCCCCTGCCCCTTCCCGAAGGCGTGGAGGGCAAGGCGGTCTATTCGGCAGCCTACGACGCGGGCGGCACCTTGTGGATCTCCACCTTCGTGCGCGGCGTGTTCAGCCGCTCGGTGACGGGCTGGCGCCGCTTGCCCATCGAATCCAAGGTCGGCGCAACGGGAGTGCTGATCCCCGATCCGGATGGCAGCATGTGGATCCGCTATTCGGGCGGCACCCTGTTCCGTTTGCGCAACGGCAAGACCGAGGACTTCTCCCGCAACGGGCTGAACATCGGAGACGTCACCTTCATCCAGCCCCATGGTCGCGGCCTGATCATCGGCGGGGAAAATGGCATCGGCAGCTTCGCCGATGGCAAGTTCCACGCCTTGCGCGCGGCAAGCATCCCGGCTCTCTCGGGCGTGACCGGCATTGCCGACACAGCGGACGGAAGCTCGTGGATATTTACCCAGGCCGGCATCCTGCGCGCCCGCACACAGTCGCTCGAGAGCGCGCTCGATCGTGCCGATCCGCGTCTGCTGCAATACGAACTGCTCGATTCGCGCGATGGCCTGCCCGGCGCTCCTTACGGTGCCGTCTATGGCAGCAGCGTCGTCGCGGACGCGGCCGATCGGGTCTGGTTCACCACCGGCAACGGCCTGGTGTGGATCGATCCCAACAACCTGTTCCATAATCCCCTTGCGCCGAACGTGGTGATCGATTCCATCACCACCAACGATCGCCGCCACCCGGCGCAGGGCAATCTCCAGCTTCCGGCGGGCACTTCCAACATCGAGATCGAATTTACCGCGCTCAGCCTTTCGATCCCGGAACGCGTTGCCTTCCGCTACAAGCTGGACGGCATCGATCCCGATTGGGTCGACGCGGGCAACCGCAGGCAGGCGTTCTACACCCGGCTCGGCCCCGGCACCTATACGTTCCAGGTGATCGCAGCCAACAGCGACGGGGTGTGGAACAACACAGGCGCCCGTTTCACCTTCGTGATCGCGCCCACGTTCTTCCAGTCACGTGTGTTTCTGCTGCTATGCGCGCTGGCGGTCGGGCTGCTGCTCTGGCTGGCCTACACCTTGCGCCTTGCCCAGCTCTCGGCGCGGCTGCGCACCCAGCACGAAGCGCGGCTTTCGGAACGCGAACGCATCGCGCGCGATCTGCACGATACGCTGCTGCAAGGGTTCCAGGGTCTGATGCTGCTGTTCCAGTCGGTGGCAGACACGATCCCGCAGGACCAGCCCGCCCGCGAAAAGCTGGAAAACGCGATGAAACGGGGGGACGATGCCCTCGTGGAAGGGCGCAACCGCGTGCAGGATCTGCGCTCGGTCGAACTCGGGGCGGACCTTGCCAACGTGCTGCGCCGGATCATCGCGAACATGACGCAAGGGGACGAATCCTCGGTCAGGGTCACGGCGAAAGGCATCCCCCGGCCCCTGCATGCCCAGGCGCTCGAACAACTGCTGGACATCATTGCCGAAGCGATCTGCAATTCGCTGCGACACTCGGGCCGCAATGTCGTCGACGTCATCGTGAACTACGATCAGGATCAGCTGTGCATCTTTGTCGAGGATGACGGGGTCGGCATCGCCGAGCCGATCATCAGAGCGGGACGGCGCGAGGGACACTTCGGGCTGATCGGCATGCGCGAACGCGCTGCCGCCATCGGCGCCCAACTCTCGATTGATCGCCGCGTGCCGGCGGGCACGACGATCGGTATCGTCGTGCCCGCGGCATCGGCCTATGCGGATGGTGCAGATCACCGCTGGGAATTCAGGCTGGTCCGTCACTTCCGGTCAGCGTGGGATTGGGTCGTCCGGCATCTTTCGATGAGGCGATAGAGCGGCAGACGCCAGACCGCGCCACCGCCGCGCTCGCCCCCTTCCCGTCAACCGCGCCGCTTCCCCTTGCGGACGGGCGGCTTCGCCTGTGCCGGCGGTGGTGGCGGGGGCGGAGGGGTCCGCAGCGCGACGAACGAGGGCAGGTCGTCCACCACCCCGGTCATCGCGTCGAACTGCGTGCCCATCGCCAGGTCGAGCCGGTCGATCCGTTCGGCAGCCAAGGGATGGGTGCGATCGTGCAGCGCGCGGCCGCTCGTATCGCTCTGCCCGCTCAAGGTCTGCAGCACGCCGACCAGTCCGAATGGCGAAAACCCCGATCGCGCCGCGATGACGACGCCATTGCGGTCGGCATCGAACTCGTCGCCCTTGTTCAGGCCATGGGTGTAGATGTCCTTGCCCGCCGCCAGCAGTGCCGTGGTGAACTGCGAAGCGATCCCGCCCGGTCCTCGGAAATACTGCTGCATGTCGCCCAGCGCCTGTTCGCGCATGCTGCGCTGCAGGGCATTGAGGTGATCCTTGCGCTCGACATGGGCGATCTCGTGGGCCAGCACGCCGGCCAGTTCGGATTCGTTGCGCATCTGGTCGAACAGGCCACGCGTGATCAGCACGTACCCGCCCGGCATGGAAAAGGCATTGTAGTCGGGACTGTCGATGATGCCGAACTTCCAGGGCAAGTCGGGACGGCTGCAATGGCTCGCCAGCCAGCGTCCCAGTTCGTTGACGTAACGCTGCTTGGCATCGTCCTTGATCAGCGGCGCCGCGCCCAGGATCATCCCGGCAAGGTCACCCCCCAGCTTGATCTCCTCCTCCTGGGAGATCGAGCGCAATCCATCCCCGATCTTCTTGGCATTCTGCGCCTTGTTCAGAAGGCTTCCCAGATTGGGGAACTGCGCCTGCGCGGGGCAGGCCGCAAAGCCGGCCAGCGACAGCGCCATGGCGGTTTTGAGCAGGATCTTCATCAGTCTCTGCCCTTCGGCTTCTTGAGGTATGCCACCTGGTTTTCGGTAAGGTTTTCAGCCTGCGCCTTGGCGCGGGCCGCTCCCGGATCGACCGCCAGCGCATCCAGCATCGCCAGCTGCGTATAGTCGGGCGATGCGTTGTTGATGTCTTCCTCGTCCAGTCCCTTGACTCCGGTGGTCACCGTGCGGCCCGAACTCCCCGTGCGCAGCAGGGCCGCCGGGTTCGACAGCGCGTTGCCGGCGGTGGGCCGATTGTCCGCCACCGCAGGTCTGGCGCCTGCAACACCTGCTCCTTCCAGGCGCAGGTTCAGCATGCGCACCCACCCGGTCTTCCCGCCCGCGCTGACTTGCACCCAGGCCCCTTGCCGGGCTTCGATCGTCACTGGCTGGTTCGCCGCAACGGCGCCGGCCCTTTCAGCGTCGATGAACGGGCGGGCAAGCAGATCGCTGGCGCGAATGGCCACGCCCTTTTCCGCGGCCAGGGCCGGCGTTGCCGTCAGGAGGGCCACCCCCGTCACCGGGACGAGCGCAGACGCCAGCATAAGCCTCAAACGCACGATCATGCTCCCCATGAAATCGTTCAAGTTACGTATCATCTTTGCGCAATGGTTCATATAGTCGAACCTGTTCTTCACGCCCTTTGACCGAATAGAGACCGACGTCTCGCCAATCAAAGGCATCACCCGCAGCGTCACGCGTGGTTTGCGTCACCAGAACTCGGGCGATTCCCTTGGTCAATCCTTCCACCCTGCTGGCAAGGTTTACTGTGTCGCCGATCACAGTGTAGTCGAGCCGGTCGCTGGATCCGATGAAACCCACCACCGCGCGTCCGGTGTGAATGCCGATGCCGATCTCGAGCGTGCTCGCCAGCCCATCCATCTGGCCGCGCATCGTCTCCAGCGCGACCGACATGTCGAGCGCCGCGTTCACGGCGCGCACGGCGTGGTCGGGCTGCTCCAGCGGCGCGCCCCAGAATGCCATGATCGCGTCGCCGATGAACTTGTCCAGCGTTCCGGAATGCGCAAAGATGACATCGACCTGGCGTGAAAAGTAGGCGTTCAGCAGCGCCACCACGTCTTCCGGCGTCGAAACCTCCGACAGCGAGGTAAAGCCTCTGATGTCGGAGAAAAGCACCGAAATCTCCCGCGCCTGTGCCGTGTTGCGGTGGTCGAACTCGCCACGCTCGATCAGGTCGCTGACGACGTTGGGATCGAGGAACCGCTTGAACATCTGCGACGTGCGCAACCTCTTCGTGCGCTCTTCGAGATAGGCGAGGCCCACGCCGGCGATGTAGAACGCCCATGCATAGGCCAATGCTGCGAAGATCGGCACGAAGGTGCCGCGCCCCAGCAGAACCCACCCGCCTGCCAGCACGACAGCCGTCGCGCCAATCAGGATGGCCATCAGCCGTCCCGCCGTCACCTGCCGGGCAAAGCCCAATCCGACCAGTCCGATCAAGGCGAGCACCAGCGGCAGCATTGCCGACCGCGGCAGCTCGCGCAGCCAGTCCCCCCGGTCGAGGTTGTCGATCGCGGTCGCCAGCACTTGCGCCCCCGGGTAGGTGCTGGACAGCGGCGTCACTCTCAGGTCGAGCAGCCCCGGCGCCGCCGTACCGATGACGACGATCCGGTCGCGGAATTCATCGCGCGGGCGCTGCGGTCGTTCACGCAGGGAATCGAGGTAGACGTCCGCGAAGGAGACGTGCCGCCAAGAACTGCGCCAGTTCAACAGCACGCGCTGCTGCGGCGGCAAGGGCCGGCCAAGGCTCGCCATCACCTGCGCCGGCAACGAAGGAAAGCGCCAGCCCTTGCGCTCCAGCCAAAGCGAGTGGTGCCGGCCCACCCCGTCGCTGTCCGGCGTGAAATTGATCAGGCCGCCGCGCATCGCCTCCGGCCGCGATGCCACCACCAGCGGCAGCATCAGGGGAACCCGGGCGTCGCGCACGCCGGCCCCGGCGGGCCTTGCGCCCGCACCCGCCGGCATCGCGCTGACCCATGCGCCCTCGCCATCGGCGTTGAGCGACATCGCCAGCCAGACGTTGGGATTGCGCGCAACGGCATCGACGAACGCCGCGTCGTGTTCCGGGCGATAGATGTCGGGTTCGTTGAACAGCACGTCGAACACGATCGCGCGCGGATGCTGTCGTTCGATCGCATCGATGATCTCGCCATGCACCGAACGCGGCCAGGGCCAGCTTCCGGCAAGGTCGTTCATGTCCTCGAGCGACTTCTGGTCGATGTCGACGAACACGACCCGATCCGACGCCGGGCGCGATCGGGCATGAAGCGCCAGCGCGATGTCACCGCCGCGCTGGTCGATGATCCGGGAAAAGCCGAACCGCCCGAAGTCCACGATGGCCAGCGCGCCAAAGGCCAGCGCCAATCCAAGCCATCTGGCGCCTCCCAGCAAACCCCTCATCCGCTTGCCCCCGCAGCGATTGTGTTGTCAGGCGATTACGTGCGCTTGATTGTCATGCGCCGGACGATGAACGCCATCTCCGGCCGCCATATCGCTTTCACCTAAAAATATCGCGCCGGCAGTATGACCCGGTTTGCGCCCGATCACCAGTCATTCGCAAAGCGATGCGCAGCCCCTTTCCGGCGCCGGACACCAGATCAAACTATCACGGGAAAATGGCGGAGGTGTCAGTCTGATGCGAAACGTTCTCTCCTGACAAAGCGCCCCCTTGGCCCCACGCGACCTCAGCCCATGAGGTTCTGCCACTCGACCAAAGCGGCCGAGCGGCGAAGCTTGTAGGTCTGTCGATCGACGAGGTGGCGTTCCTGGGAGAAGTAGTTGTGGATCGAGGCATGCACGGACACGAACTTCTGTAGCGACCTCATCTGCCGGAACCACTGCATGGCACGCTCCCTTCGTCGGAACGGCAGATGCGAATTCTCGGCCCGATTGTTGGCATGGCGCCCCACCTCGCGGCGGTGGTCGTTGCCCAGCTCCTTCATCGCTGCGGGATACGACCGCAGGCCATCCGTCACGATGACCTCGGCCTGTCCGTGACGTTTCAAAGCCTTGCGCATGAACCGCAAAGCGGCTGCTTTATCGCGCTTCTTGGTGACGTAAGACTCCAGGACTTCGCCTTCTTGATCAACGGCGCGCCAGAGGTAATGCATCTCGCATTTGATCTTCACGTAGACCTCGTCGAGGTGCCATTTCCAGTGCCTGAAGCCCCGCATGCGGCGCACCCGCTGGCGCCGGATGTCGGCTGCGAACATCGGCCCGAACCGGTTCCACCACAGCCGCACCGTCTCGTGGCAGATGTCGATGCCGCGCTCGAACAGCAGGTCTTCCAAATTCCGCAGGCTCAGCGGAAAGCACACATACATCATCACCACGAGCCGGATCACCTCGGGCGAGGAGTGGAAATACCGGAACGGGTTGGCTGGTTTGCGAGGTCGGGGCATGGGCAAGACCTACCCTTCCCCGTCCCCTACCGCCAGCGGTGCAATCCTTTTGACACCGCCGTGTAGTCCCTTTAGCTCTGCCCCCTCAACAATTAATCCTTCGATCTGGTGAAGGACGCCAACACGTCGAACGGCAGATTAATTGCTTGGGAAGTGGCGGGGATCATGCGGTTCCCGAACTGCCCCGCCTCAGCGGCTGCAGTATCAAGGAAAATCGACAGGCAACCAACGCTTGCGCCATCGGTTTCGATGATCAGGCCATACTGCTGCTTCTGCGCTGCCGGCGCCTTCGCCAGCACGACCGCCGACGCGCTGTCGGCGGCCACGACTCGGAACGCTGACAGCCCCGTCTCGAACATCCGTTCGAGCACACCGGCATCATCGCTCTGCCCCGACCATGGCGTCGAACCGATAACGCGGATTATCACGTCCTGCGCAAGCGAAGCCCGCGCTGCCGCCCAGTCCCCGTCAGCCAAGGCTTGCGTCAACCTTTGCGCCAGTGCGACGGTCCCTTCACGATCCAGCGCAGACCGGCACCCGGGTGCCACAATATCGAACGGTGTTGCAGGTTTGGCTCGCGGCTGCTCGAGCCGGTTCTTCATCAGCACGGTTTCCACCATCACTGTGTCGAAAAACTCGACGATCTCGCGGATCAGTCCGTCCTCGAAACGGAATATCTGAAGGTAAAACTGATCATATCGCCCGCCATCGCGCGCCGGTAGCCCGCCGTGCAGAAGGCCGACCGTATAATCGCCGTCCACCAGCACCAGTCGCGAGCATTTCACATAAGGCTCGGTCCCGGTCACCAGCGGGCCGAGGACGTGTTCGCCCATATGGGCATAAAGCGGTTCACGCCCCTGAAACCGCCCCGAAACAAGGCTGGTGCCCGACATCCAACACACCACATCCGGGTCGTGGAGGGAGACGACGTGCTCGAAGTCTCCCTCCCCCATGGCCCGATAGTAGTCGCGAATGGCCGCGGCGTTGTCGTGTCCGTTGCCCATTATCAGAACTTGTAGCCGACCTGAAGCATCACTTCACGCGGCCGTTCGATATAGCCGATGATGTCGCCCGGCGTCACGGTGTTGGTGCCCGCCCCCGCCCCCGTGGCAGGGCGGTCGCTACCGCCCGCGATGACATAGCGGTTGGTTAGGTTTTTGCCGATCAGCGCCACCGACAGGCCCTGTTCGGGCTGATAAAGCCTGATGGAGGCATCCAGCTTGAAGTAACCGTTCTGCCGCGTGCCCGCGCCTTCGGTTTCGCTGAAGAAGTATTTCGACGTCCCCGTCGCATCGCCCGAAATGGCAAGGTTGAACCCGTCGGTCACCGGGGTGTCATACGTCACACCGATATTGCCCGACCAGTCGGGTGCGCGCACCAGCGGCGCCCCGCTCAGATCCTGCCGCGTGAACACGCCATTGGCGTCAGGCGCAAGGTTGCACCCTCCCGCAACGCTCTGGCCAGCATAGCAGGCCGAAACGAAGTTGCGATACCGCGCCTGGTTGTACCCCAGCCCTGCGCGCAGCGAGAAGGCTCTGCTCGCCCGGTAGCGCAGATTGATTTCCGCGCCCTTGGTCCGCGCGGAACCGGCGTTGAACACCTGATAGGTGATTTTGGTCCCGTCGAAGATGTCGACCTGCAAGCCCTTGTAATCATAAAGGTAGATCGCGCTGTTCAACGTCAGCGCGCCGCCCATGAATTCACCCTTGAAGCCAAGCTCCCCGCCCTTGACCTTTTCGGGACCGAAGGTGAAGTCGGACCCCACGGTGCCCACGCTGAGGATCGCCGGAAGGCCGAACCCGCCCGACTTGTAGCCGGTCTTGAACGCGCCATAGAGCGTGGTGTGCGACGTCGGATGCCAGGTCAGCGTCGCTTCAGGTGAAACGTTGTTGCCCTTGTAGTGCCCGCTGAACTCCTTCATCGGGAACAGCCCGGCCAGCAGCGGGTGCACATAGGTGTTGCGCTGGTCGACGTCCTTCGTCTCGTGTGTCCAGCGCACGCCACCCGCCAGTTCCAGGTTCGGCAGGATCTTGTAGGTCAGCTGCCCGAATGCGGAATAGGTCTTGCCTGAAAGCGTGCCGGTCTTGGAAATGCTCTGGTAATAGCCCGTCGCCGGGTCTTGCGGCAGCGCCGCGATGCGGAACGACTGACCATTGTATAGCGAAGTATCCTGATAATAGAGGCCCACCATCGCGTTGAGCGGCCCGTCGAACGTGGTCAGCCCACGGAACTCCTGCGAAAACGCCCGGTACTTTTCCACCTGCGAGCCGAGGTTGTAGGCATAGCTCGATTTCTCGAAGCCGTTCTGCAGGTATCCCAGTTCGTAGTGGTAATACCCAGTCACCGAGGTCAGAGCGACCTTGTCCGACTTCCAGTTCGTAGTCAGCGAAGCGAGGATCGGCTTGTATTCCTCGTAAGGCCGACTGTCGCTGCGGTTGCCGATATAACCGGCCAGCAGTTCGGGCGGGACATAGGCCGAGACGACCTTGCGGTTCCGCTTGCAGTCCTCATACGGATCAACCAGTCCGTTCACCGGACCGCCCCCGCAATAGACGATCTCGCCGTTGGTGCCTTCGCCGTTATCGCGCGAAACGCCCGCAGTGAACTTGAAGTTCATGTCGAAGTCGGCCGTCGGCTTGAACACCACCGTGAGACGGCCCATCACCTCACGCTGTTTCGGGCCCCACTTGTCGGCCGCCAGCATGGTCGCGCCAGTAGCCGGCTCCCAGTTTGGGATCGGCGCAGCAGGCACATTCTGCATCCACCCACGCATGGTGCGGGCCTGAACGGCAAGGCGAACGCCCAGCGTGTCGGTGAGTGGGCCGGATACGAAGCCACTGCCCACCAACTCGTGCGCGCGGAATTCGTAGCCTAAGTTGGCACCCATGGAAAAAGTCGACGTCGGATCGGCCGAGCGCATCGAAATGACGCCTGCCGGGCTGTTCTTGCCGAAGAACAGCGCCTGCGGCCCCTTCAGCACTTCCACTTGCTGAAGATCGAAATAGCTCTGTTGCAGCGAACGTCCGCGGCTCGTCTGCACGCCATCGACGTTGATCGCGACCGACTGGTCGAACCCTGTATCGAGCGTCGAAGAGCCAATGCCGCGAATGACGAACGAAGAACCGCCGCCGCTCGCCTGCTGCGCGATGCGCACCTGCGGCGCAGCCTGCCCGATGTCGGCAAGGGTGGTCGAGTTGTAGCGCTGCAAGTCCTGCTGGCTCATCGCAGTCACCGCCACCGGCACGTCGATCAGCCGTTCGCTGCGCTGACGCGCGGTCACGACGATCTCGCTGCTATCCGGCACGGTCGCGGCATCGCTGGTCGGCTTGTCCTGCGCGTAGACCGCTGCAGGCACCACGGCGACGCCCGCTGCTGACACAAGCAGACCCGTCCTTAACATTGCCCCAAGCATCGCATTTCTCCCATCTATATGCTTTTTTGAGGGCTTCACCGTTACCCGCCCTGCCCCTTGCGCAAACCACCTGCCCCGATGGGTAGGTGAGCGGGTGGGTCGGGTGCTGCGACGGTGCCTTCAACGGGCTGTGAAACCGCCGTCCACGGCCAGTTCCGCCCCGGTCATAAAAGAGGCATCGTCCGACGCGAGAAACACAACGCTGCGCGCGATTTCTGCAGGATCCGCCAGCCGTCCCAGTGGGTGCAGCACGCGCAATGCCTCGCGCTGGCCATCGGTCAGGGTCTCAGCCACGGATGGCGTGTCGACATAGCCGGGGTGGATACTGTTCACGCGAATGCCATTTTCCGCCTCGGCGCATTCCAGTGCCACGGCCTTGGTCAGCATGGTGACTCCGCCCTTGCTGGCGCAATAGGCCGAAGTGCCTGCATTTCCGACCGTGCCATACATCGACGACATGTTGACGATGGCCCCGCCGCCCCCACGCGCCATCAGCGGAATGGCGTGCTTCAGCCCCAAGAAGACCCCATCAAGGTTGACCGCCATCAGCCGTCGCCAGTCCTCCAGCGGGATCTGCGTGACTGGCTTGAGCCAGCCAAACCCGGCATTGTTGACCAGCACATCCAGCCGCCCGAAATCCTGTCCGATCGCCGCAACCAGCGCGGCCCAGCCCGCTTCGTCGGCCACGTCATGAACCTTCGCCGTCTGTTCAAGTTCTCCGGCCAGCGCGGCCAGCCGGTCCTCCAGCACATCGGTCATCACCACCAGCGCGCCTTCGTCCGCAAAGGCGCGCGCAATCGCCTCTCCAATTCCGCGCGCCGCGCCGGTGACAAGGCAGACCTTGCCCTCCAGTCGGCCCATAGCTCAGTAATCCATTTGCGCGGAGACTTGGTCGCGCGGCGTGGCGAGAGGATTGTGGAACAGTGCCCGCTCGGCCAGTGCGGTATCGAAGAATGCGTGCATCTCGATGACCTTGCCGTCCTTGAACCGGAATATCTCGCAGTACGTCTGGTCATACAGGTCGCCCGCCCTCGTCGGCCCGCCGCCCTCCATGATCGCAACCACGCGCTCGTCGTCGGCGCACATGATCTTCCAGCGCCGGGCAAAGGCGATTTTTTCGGGGACCATCGCGCCGTGCACCTGTTCGGCGATAAGGTCGTCGGTCACCGCCGCCTTGCCCGCCAGGCGGCCTGAGGCTGGCGTGGTGCCGGCCATGTGGATCACGATATCGTCGTGATACATGTCCTCCACCGCCTGCCACTCGCCCGCCTGCATCAACGAAAAGTAGCGATTGAGCAGATCGATGTTTTCCTGCCGCGCCATGGGCTATACCTCCTTGTGAATTGTCAGTCTGTCATCGCCGCCCGGATCTGCGCTGACGATGGGTTGCGCCGCAGCATCAAGCCGCCGCTCACGTGCAGGTTCTCGCCGGTCATGAAGCAATCGTCGCTGGCCAGGAACGTCGCCGCCGCCGCGATCTCCTCGACCGTCGCCGTGCGGCCTAGCGGCGATGTCCGGGAAAATGCCTCCACCACGCCGGGATAGGACCACACCCCTTCTGTCATCGGCGTCCGTACCGCCCCGGGGCTGATCGAATTCACGCGAATGCCGCGCGCGCCAAATTCGTCGGCCACGCTGCGCGCGACCTGATCCATCGCAGCCTTCGTCCCGCGATACGCCGCATAATCGTCCAGCAGGATCGTGCTGGCGGCCGAACTGATGCGGATGATCGATCCGCCATCCGTCATGGCCCGCACCATCGCCTGCAGGAACTGGAACGGCCCCTTGAACTGGAGGTCGTACATCGCCGCCAGATCCGCCTCGGTCGTTTCCAAAAATGGCCGGGCAAAGTTGCGCCCGGTGCAGTCCACCGCGATATCGATCCGGCTAAAGGCATCGACCGCCGCTTGCGCCAGCCGTTCCAGGGAGGGGGCGGAACAGATGTCACAAGCGACGGCCTTGCCGTCGAGCGCCGCCGCCAGCGGCTCCAGCGACTGCAACGTGCGGCCACTCACGACCAGCCTTGCCCCTTCGGCGGCGAAGCGCCGGGCAATCGCCTGCCCCATGTTCCCCTCGCCACCCGCGCCAAGGACGATGGCAACCTTCCCGGCCAGTTGCCGGCTCACGTGCCGCAAACCCATGCCAGCGCGCGGTCCAGCACCTGCCGGAAACCGGCCTCTTCCCACGGCCCGCGCGTTACCGGTCCTTCTTCCATCAATGGCAGGAAGTCGTGGCGCCCGCTGCTGTGCCCCAGCGCGAGATAGAGCACGACCCCAGCCCCCACCTGCCGCAGATACATCTGGGGATGATCGCGCGGCTCGGGCCAGTCGGCCAGGACATAGCCGGGATTGGACCCGCTAAAGCGCGAACTGAGCAGCACCTCGGCCGGTCCGGTCAGCTCTAGGATATACGGCTCGTCCTCCACCACGAACGGCGCGATGCCCGCCACCAATGGATCGTCAGAAACCACCTCCACCTGCATCGGCGCTAGCAACAGGTGCGCCAGAAAGCGGCTGCCCAGCAGGCTTGTGAACCGCGGGTTGGTATCGGTTGTGTCCACCTGCCCCGGAATTGCGATGCCCTGCGCCACGATTCGCGGGCCATCGGTAAAGCGGATCAGCGCATTGGTGGCGTGCATGGCAAACAGCCGTCCGCCGCGCGCCAGAAACGCCTCCAGCGCATCAAGTTGCGCCCCATCGGGAGAGACATTGCACGTGTAGGCAACGAGCCCGTCCGCAGCCGCAATCTTGTCCAGATTCGAAAAGTCGTCGCCGACCGACACCCACGCATCCTCGAACCCCTGAAGCGCCTTCAGCAGTTCGAGCCGGACATAGTTGGTGTCATGCGTGGGCGCACCGCAGACGACGTGAATCCGCCTTGCCGCCATTGCCAGTTTCCCTTCTCCCGTTCACCCCGCGGCTTTGCCCGCTGGGGCTGTCCCTTCAGATGCCCGGATGCGCGTCCAGCTCGATGGGATTGGTCGCGATCAGATCGCGTACCGAACGCCCCCGGATCAGCTGGTCGATATTGTGGTGGAAGTGCGTGATTCGCCGTTCGTCGGAACTGAAGATGGCATCGTGAAAGCTCTGCGAGCGCTGCCCCTTCTGCACATGTTCAACCAAATCAACATCCTGACCCAGCACCTGGTTGACCACGGGATGCTGGCGAATGCCCCACTTCAGCACGTCTTCCACAGCTTCCTGCCCGCCGCGCACCACGCGGTGCTCGTAAGGCGGTGCCACCTCGCCGTCTTCAAGCGGAGCGCACATGATGAAATCGAAATACATCTTCTCGGGGTCGCCATCGGGATGCGGGCGATAGCGCAGCGCGACGTAGAATTCAGGGAAGAGGTTGAAGTGTGTCGTTGCAAACAACTGATAGTGATAGGCGTCGGTCAACTGGCTGTCGTTCAACCCTTCATAGGGAAACACGCAATTGCCCTGCTTCGCCCGCTTCGCCTGCGCCACGGCCGCACGCACATCCGTCGCCTTGCCGGTGAAGGTCGCAGGATCGATGCCACTGGCGCTCAACAGAGTTTCCAGCGACGGGTTCAGCCTCTCGCGCTCGGGGTACAAGCGGCTCGGCCGCCCATATTCATTGACCATATAGCTGTGGATGCCCAGCAGCGTGATAGGGGCATCCTCATTGCCCCAGGCCAGCACTTCCGAATGCAGCGCCTGGAAATGATAACTCTCGTTGAAGGCGTCGACAGTGGTCTTCCAGTTGCAGCCGAATTCGAACGTCTTGTAATCGATGATACGGGCCTTCTCCATCTGGTAGGCCGCCAGCCGCTCGCCAATCGGCCCGAGGTATTCAGCCAAGGGCGGCGCTTCTTCATCCAGCGTATACCACAGCCATCCTGCAAAGCTTTCCACGCGGAAGGTCTTGAGCGACGTACAGGCCGGATCATCGATCACCGCCGGATCGAACCGCTCCTTGTAGGGAACATGCGTCAGGCTGCCGTCGAGATCGAACTCCCACCCGTGGAACGCGCAAGTGAACTTTGGTGCAAACGCCGGGCCATCCGGACCCAGCAACAGCCGGTTTCCGCGATGACGGCAAACGTTGAAGTATCCACGCACACTCCCATCGGCGAGCCGAACGAACAGCAGGCTCTCGCGCCCCAACGTGTGCACGAACACGTCACCGCTTTCGGGAAGCTCTTCCTCGCGCGGGCCCATGTGCCACAGTCGGGTCCACATGGAATCCCATTCCTGCCCGGCGCGTTCGGGCGTCCAGTACCACGACGGATCGATCCGAAAGTCGTCATCGCCTGTCATCGGTGTTCTCCCCTGGCGTAAGCGCCATTCGTTCTTGTCATCCGTCAAGAACACTGGCTGCGCCCTCGCCTGCGCAAAACCACCCTCTCGATTGGGTAGGGTGGGTAGAGCGCGCCCCACCGCGTGCCGTCAGTTCAGCACAAGGCTCGCCAGTTCCGACCGTCGGGAAATGCTGGCCTTTTCGAACACGTTCTTGAGATGCCACTTGATGGTGTTCTCGCTCACCCGCATCCGTTCGGCGATCTGGCGGTTGGTCAGCCCGGCGCGCACCAAGCGCACCAGGTGCACCTCGCGCTCGGTCAGCATCGGGTCGGCAGATTCGCGCGCCTCGACCGCGCCTTGGTCACGCGGGGCAAGGTCAGGATCGAACGCCTCGCGCAGTTCCTGCAACAAACGCGCCTGCCTGCGGTCTTCGGGCTGCCAGCTGCGCGCGAAAAGGCCATCCAACACGCTCTGGATGTCCCGCCCGCCATCGATGATCGTACGCAAGATACCGCTGCCGGCGGCCTGGCGGACCAGCCGCTTCATCAGGCTCCGCGCCCGCTCCGTCCGCTGCGCACGGTGCAGTGCCCGCACGCCCAGGACCGCATGGTGCATGGCGCGCACTTTCCATCCGCCGGCCAGGTCGAGTTTCACTGCCCGCCGCAGCATTTCCACGGCGCGTTCCGGTGCCGCGATCTCGATATCGAAATGCGCCCGTGCCCCCAGCACCGCGGCTTCTGCATAGGCATGGAGCAGACCGCCAGCCAACAGGTTGTCGCGTTGCTCCACCAGCGCGCGAATATAGGCGCTGGCCATCCGTGTATCGTGATGGTTGAGCGCGATGGTCACCTTCTCGCTCAGTACATCGATATGCACCCGCGTCAGTCGGATCGCTGGGCCGGCGTCGAGCACCGTCTCCAGTGCTGTGATCGCCGCGCGATACTGCCCCTTGGCTGACCGGATGCGCGCCTTGGCGCGATAGGCCTGGAACCGCGCGTCTGTGAACAGATGGGCATGCAGCGACCATGCAAAGCCCTCGATGATTTGCTCCACACGCGCCAGCTCGTTCTGTTCATACAGTGCGCCCGCCAGCAGGCCCGCAGCCATGACGGTGCCGGTCGATTGCGGGTCCATGTCGGCCTCCGCCCGTTTCAGCGCGCCCGCAAAGTGGCGCTCGGCATGGCGCACCTGCCCGTCGCGCAGATCGATCAGGCCCAGAATGCAGCGCGCATAGATCGTCGCATAAGGGTTGCTGTCATACGACGCGGGCAGATATGCGCTGTCGAGCGTCAGCCGAGCCTCGGCCACGTCGCCCGTCAGCGCAAGACAGAATGCTATGGAATTGTCCACCACGCGCCCGAACCAATCGTTCGATTGCGGATAGCGTGCGCGCCACAACCGCCCTTCGGCGCTCGCCCGCGTGAAGTCGTCTCGCATGGAATGAATCATAACGCGCAGTGCGGCAAGATTGGCGTCCACCGCGGCGCATAACGCCGGATCGTCCGCCAGCTCCGCCTCAAGCGGCGCGATTAGCGCCTCGGCCTCATCCAGGCGGTAGAGCAGCGACAGCACCCACGCCACGGCCAGAAGCGCCATCGGGTGCTTGCGCAAGTCAGCAATCGCAAACCGCTCGATCCAGACCTGCAGTTCGTGGACCTGCCCATGTGCAATCATGGCAAAGCCACAACGCTCTACCAGCGCGATGGCGCGAGCCGCGTCGCCCGCATCCATTGCGTGCGCCGCAGCCAGCGCCAAATTGCCCCGCGCCTCGAACCAGTCGCAGCAGCGGTGGTGCAGCGCGGTCAGTTCTTCTGCCCCATAGAGGCTCTGCGCGCGCAGCACGTCTATCAGCAACGGAACGGCCTCATAGGTCGTGCCCTGCCCGTGCGACCGGCGGGTCAGCAATCCGTGCGAGCGATATTCGCGGATATGGCTTTCGGCCTGATCCCCCCCGCCTACCAGCGCGACCATCAGGTCGTGATCCAGCCGGTGCGGAACCATCATCGCGTCCAGCGCCCCCCGCGCCTCGTCCGACAGATCGGCGAACAGTTCCTCCTCGAAATAGGCGAGAATATCGCGGCCGATGGCAAATCCCCCCGCATCGCTCGCCGTCTGGCCGCCATCGCGCCGCACGCGGTTGCGTGCCAGCAGCCGCACGGCAGAAACGCGCCCGCCCGATCGCGCCCACAGTGCGCGCGTTTCCGCCAGCGTCAGCGGCGCGGCGCCCGCTTCGGCCACCAATTCGCCGATCTGCTTGAAATCCACCGCGAGCGCGTTGTCGTCTATTTCCAGCAGGGCATCGTGGTTGCGCCATTTCGCCAACCGCAGGGTTGTTGGCGTGCGAGAGGACATGATCACTCTTAAGTTGTGCGGCGCGCCGTCCAGCAATCGCTGCACATCGCCCACCGCATTAGCGTCAGCGGCATGCAGATCGTCGAGGAACACCGCGATGCTGCCGCCGAACGCAGCCACTTCGCCCAGTGCAACGCTCATCAGCACATCGGGATCGACGCTGGGCGCCATCAGCACCGCTGCTGTCGCGCTCTTTTGACCCAGAACCACGCGCACCAATACCGTCGCGATCTGCCGGCACAGCGTGCCCGCCCCGCGCACGTCGGGCGCCACGCGCAGCCAGCAGGACAACTGCAGGTTCGTTTCCAGATGTGCGTGCAGCCGCGCCATCAGCCGGGTCTTGCCGCTGCCCGGCGAAGCGGTGATCATGACGATGCGCCAGGCATCGGTCGCCTCACCCAAATCGCGCAAGGCGGCTGGCACCACCCATTTGCCCTTGAAGCGCGGCACTTCTATCGCGCTCGGCAGCAAAAGCCCACTGGCCATCCCAGTCTCCCCAGGCACATGCAATGTAATCTTATTGGCAGACCGAGACTGTAGTGTCTGCCGGAACAAATAGCAGTTTTTGTCGTCTCACGGTGCTGTCATCCGTGGATGGCCCCTGCGCAGCACGAGGGTTTGTGGCTTGATGATTTAATCTGACAGGGTGCGGTCATCTGTCCGGCCGGAGGTGTCAGTCTGATGCGAAACGTTCGCTCCTGACAAAGCGCCCCCTTTGCCGCACGCGACGTCAGCCCATGAGGTTCTGCCACTCGGCCAGTGCGGCCGAGCGGCGAAGCTTGTAGGTATGTCGATCGACGAGGTGGCGTTCCTGGGAAAAGTGGTTGTGGATCGAGGCATGCACGGAGGCGAATTTCTGTAACGATTTCATCTGCCGAAACAGCTGCATGGCACGCTCTCTTCGTCGAAACGGCAGGTGTGAGTTCTCAGCCCGATTGTTCGCATGGCGTCCTACCTCGCGCCGGTGCTCGTTGCCCAGTTCCTTCATCGCTGCCGGATACGACCGAAGGCCATCCGTCACGATGACCTCCGCCTGGCCGTGGCTCTTCAAAGCCTTGCGTAGGAACTGCAAAGCGGCTGCTTTGTCGCGCTTTTTGGTGACGTAGGACTCCAGGATCTCGCCCTCCTGGTCCACGGCGCGCCAGAGGTAATGCATCTCGCCGCTGATCTTCACGTAGACCTCGTCGAGGTGCCACTTCCAGTGTCGGAAACCCCGCATCCGGCTCACGCTGGCGCCGGATGTCGGCTGCGAACATCGGCCCGAACCGGTTCCACCACAGCCGCACCGTCTCATGACAGATATCGATGCCGCGCTCGAACAGCAGATCTTCCACGTTCCGCAGGCTCAGCGGAAAGCGCACATACATCATAACCACGAGCCGGATCACCTCGGGCGAGGAGTGCAAATACCGGAACGGATTGGCTGGTTTGCAAGGACGGGGCATGGGCAAGACCTACCCCTCCCCGCCCCCTACCGCCAGCGGTGCAATCCTTTTGACACCGCCGTTTCGAAAGCCCGTTAAAAATTGCCCGAACGGTCGTCGACCGTCCGGGCTAGTGCTCGCTCTTCGCTCCAATGATGCTTTCGCATCATCCGTATAGCGTCGAGAATTTGAAACGGTTCCGAGCTTAGCGTCCTCTATTAATTCCAACGGCAACTGGCTCAAAGTCTATGGCACCCAGATGCGCGTGTCCGCGTTCTCGAACTGCCCCCCGGCGACATCGTCATAATCGACAACCTATCGAGCCACAGACCCACGCGCGAGCGCCAGTCCGCCAAAAGATCGAAGCGGAACGCGCGAAATGCGCTTCCTTCCACACTAAAGCCCCGGATTTAACTCGATCGAGAAAGCCCTCTCCAAGCACGGCCATGCTCCGCAAGATCGGCGAGCGAACCGTTAGCCGCCTCCGGGACCTGACCCGCAAACACGTCGATATCTTCCAGCCGGACGAATGCACAAACTACTTCAGGCCGCGTGGCTATGACCCGTAGTGATCGAAATCAGCACCAGTCCAACAGACAAACATCGTGCAAATCGGGTCCTTGGCATCACAGAAAGCGTAATTTGAGTTGAAGGCCAACACGCAGTGTCTTTACGCCTATCGCTCGCCGTGGGCGGCGATAAACTCTAACGGCCTAAAAACAATCTGGAATTGAAAACCTCGATCCTGAAGATCTGAAGCCTTTGCTTGTGCTAAGGTCACAAAAGTCTTTGCATATGAAGCCTTAGCGCTAACCCCGTTGACAGGTGACCATGAGGCTCCGACTCCTATGCTTGAGAGCCATCGGCGCTCTGGCTGGAGCCTGCCTTTGTTGCCTATCCAAGCACCGTCCAAAAATACTGACAGGCTAAGGTCTTTTTCGCTCACCTTTCGGGCGGTGGGCCCTCGCGAAACAATGCTGAACGATTTTGCTAGCTCAATCGAGCCAATTACTCCCTGGTCAGCTAGTAGCGCGCTTTCTCTTAAGCCTCGGACTGTGTCTTGCCCACCAGCCGCTACACGCTCTAAAGAATAAAGAATGCTATTCACTAATTGTGCAAACATTCGTCCGCGCAGCTCAAGGCCGCTATTATCTATTCTCCTTGCGTAGTTCACCTGAGCAGCTGCGGCGATAAAATGCCGTTTGGGTGTCAAGACGCCAAAGGCACTTGACCGCGACCCATCGATACCTACCGTGAGACCAATGGATCCCGCCAGCACATGCTTGGTGCTGCGCTGGATCAAATCAATACCACTGCGGAAAGCGGTATATTTCGCGAGCCCATCGTTTGAACCGGGGCTGAAGGAGAACGGCTCCCCTAAAAGCTCGGTTCGCGACTCACGATGTATCACCAAAGCGCTCAGAGTAACTTTGATCGCCGACTTAGCCGAAATTACACTGTTTCCAGGTAATAGCGGTCTCTCAAAAACGTTATATTTCATCCCCCCCGAAGCCGACCAGTCTTGTGATCTGATGTCCAATGGGAGAAGTGCCCGATCTATGACCGAAGCTTGATTAAAACTACCGTTCAATACAATGTTTATTTTTGGCGAAACAGCGGGAAACTCGATCGCAATTACACCATCGTTCAAGCCTCGAGTTTTCCCTATTTCTGTGCTTATGTAGCTGCCGGGATGTCCAACATTCCTAACAGTGGCTCCGATGGCATATCGCACCCCCCCAACGGATGGGGACCGATTATTAGCCATCGCAGCGTAAAGATCACATCGAGCGGCTGGCTCGACTGAAACTGTTATTTCTGCAGTGCCAACACTTGCGCCAGCGCGAAGGTCGGCGTTGACGGTAGCAATCGCTGGGTTATCGGCGAGCAAGCGAAACTGATGCTCTAGCGTCATCGCGTTGAATGGGACTTCTCTCGTCGCAGGGAGGCGATCTGCGACATAAGCGGTCGTCAGCCCATTCTTGCGAAATCGCGGCCATACAACTGCCGGATTGCCATCTTTATCTGCACTTCTTACACGCCCCAGAACAAGGCTCAGCTCAAGTGGTTCACCGTTTTGCGGAAGAAACTGCTCATCAAGTCTTACCCCTGAATTGATATATCCCTCACCGAGTATGACCTGATTGATTAATTTAATAAGTAGCACAATTCGATCAGCCTCGACCGATTTGCCAAGTAGATCATTTACATAAAACTGGTTATCGATCCAGGTTTTGTCTAATATCTGACCCCTATCGGCTGTAACTTGCAATTTGCTGACGTCATCTCTCAGCCTTATCTGAGAGTGATTGGCGATCAAATTCCCATGGTTTGGAGTTGCTACAATTTTGATTTTCAAGCTTTTGAAATACGCAATTCCTGGAGCGGACGCATGCGCCGGCTGCTCGGCGACAAGGGCAGGATCAGAGGATTGAGCCCGCGCTGTTTGGCTCAATCCAATTGCGCTGAGAGCTAGCAAGCTGGCTTTCTTGCCCCACATTATCGGCACCCGTACAATCTCGTTACGCCCAAAATGGCCTCCGAAATTCTTAGCGAAACTGAGGAAGAGTCGATGGGTAAAGGTTTGATTTGTAGCGTGCTGGATCCTCTTGATCTGTTGGAAGCGCACTGCGCTTTCAAGACGCGAGAGGCATCAACATACTGTAGATTGTCGCTTATTATTCCATTGCTGACGTCGTTATTTATAGTATTTACAGTCAAAACCCCGTTTACCGACAGTAAGTTAAGCCGATCCGCAGATCGTATGAAGTAGCCGGTTGAGATTCTGACGTTTGCGCCCCCCTCTTCGCCCAAGGCGAGTATGCTTCCACCATTGCTAATGATTGCCAAAGGCGTTTCGATCGTGATTCTACCACCGGTCTTGGGGACAGAAGAAGTAGTGAGCACGCCCGAATCTTCGCGTCCGCGCAAGATGAGAAGGCTATCGGAACGTAAATGAAGGATAATGTCACCTGCGGGCCCTTGTGCAGAGTTACTGGTGATCGTTCCACCGTCGCTTAGCGATGTTGAACCAGAATATATTTCTATTGACCCCGCTGCCCCAGATAATTTGGAATTATTTTCAGTAGCAATCTGCGAATTCCGTCCAACTAGAGATAGTGAACCGGTATCTATAGCAATAGCCCCTGCTGCGGATGAGTTGGCAGATGTCGTTGTGATCGATGCGCCATCGACGATAATAAGCTGGTTCTCAGCAACAATCTGAACATTTCCTGAGGTGCCCGACTGTGCATTTTCCGCATTCGAGCTTATAGCGGAATTATTCATGACCAAATTCTGCGAGTGAACAGATACCAAACCTGCTTCACCTGCAGCAGAGCTGCTTGTGCGTATTTCACTATTGCCAGCCAGGGTCATGCTTGCCGTCTGGATAGAGACGGTACCGGCTCGGCCTGAGCCTGCTGTGCTCGAGCTGACGCTGCTTGCTCCGTCCATCGTCAGGTTGTCTGCTTCGAGCGACACGCTCCCGGCATTTCCTGCAGACACTGTCGAAGAGGAGATGACGCCAGCATTGGCAAGGGCAATGGTCGGCGCCACAACCGACACACTGCCGCCATCCCCCGTCGCACTTTCGAGAAGCACGTCCGAACGGATCGTACCACCATCCACACGAAGCGACTGCGCATTGATAAGCACCTGACCAGCTACGCCTTCAGCGCTGGTCGCTGTAGTCACCAAGCCTCCGACCGTAAGGTCAGTCACCCCAATGTCGATCTTGCCCGCAGCTCCCGAACCCGCGGTCGATGAGTTGACAATCCCCGCAGCCCCAACCGCCATGGTGTTACCACGGATGCGGATCGTTCCTGCACCACCACTCGATCCGGCAAGCGCAGCCGAAGCAATTGTACCAGCCGCGACATTGAGAGCATCGCGCGCGGAGATATCGATAGAACCTCCCTGCCCGCTGGATGAGCTGCTTGTGCGTATTTCACTATTGCCAGCCAGGGTCATGCTTGCCGTCTGGATAGAGACGGTACCGGCTCGGCCTGAGCCTGCTGTGCTCGAGCTGACGCTGCTTGCTCCGTCCATCGTCAG
>NZ_JABBGM010000011.1:106399-126141 GCF_012927405.1 Novosphingobium olei
CCGTAAGGTCAGTCACCCCAATGTCGATCTTGCCCGCAGCTCCCGAACCCGCGGTCGATGAGTTGACAATCCCCGCAGCCCCAACCGCCATGGTGTTACCACGGATGCGGATCGTTCCTGCACCGCCACTCGATCCGGCAAGCGCAGCCGAAGCAATTGTACCACCGCTTGAAATATTAAGGCTATCAGTAGCTGTAATATCGATAGCTCCTGCGACGCCAGCTCCATCTGCTGATGTCGAGATTTGACCCCCGCCAATTATTTCAGCAGTGCCAGAACTAACAAGGATCTTGCCGGCGCTACCAGCTAAAGAGGGATCAGCACTACCCACAGCATTTGAACTAATTTCACCGCCATCAACCAACAAGGTTGATGCTTTAATATTTACACCTCCCGCATCACCAATTGACTGAGTAGATGACGTTATTCTGCTAGTATCTGTCAGAAGGCGAACTGAACCTGCATTGATCGTAATTGTCCCAGCATCGCCAGTCGATCCCGGATTGGCTGCTGCCCGAATGTCTGAACTGACACCCATAGTAAGCGCACCGCTAACATTGATCGCAACGTTTCCGCCTTGCCCTGCTCGGGTTGACGAAGTTATCTCGGTACGATTGTTTGGTGACGAGAGCAGGCCGACCATTGAAATTTCGTCAGCTGTGATAGCGATATCGCCAGCATTTCCAAAAGTATCAAACTCGGTGCGGGAAGTTATTTCAGCGGTATCTCGCATTTCGAGCTTGCCAATAACCAGGGAAACCTTGCCGGCATTGCCACTCGAACCACTCAGGGTTGACGCCGATATGGCGCTCGCCCCGCGCATTTCCAGATTTTTTCCTTCAATAGTAATCGACCCGGCATTTCCTTCCTTAGTTGTGGTGGATAAAAGTCGGCCACCGTCAATCAATAGATCATTAGCAACTATTGATATTGCCCCTGCGTTAGATTTCTGCGCTGTGGTTGACGTCCGAATCGTTGAAGAAGTTTTGATCAGTTCCAAACGCCCTGCGTCTATTGCAATTGTTCCCCCGTCTTTTGTTGCGTCACCACTTGCACCCGCAAGTATATCGGCATTGGCAAGTAGTGACAGAGTGCCAGAAACGGCAAGACGAATATTACCTCCGCGCCCGCTTTGCGTGGCAGTCGAGATCCGGGCGTGCTTGTCAGATGTTCCCGAAGTTCCGAGCATTTTCAACTCGCCGGCAGTTATCTCAACATCACCGGCATTCCCTGCTGCACCTGCTTCTGTTAAAGACGATATGATTGTGGATCCGCTCATATTAAGCAATCCGCTCGCCTCAACAGTTACCTGCCCCGCATTGCCGATTGAGCCGCTTTTGGCAGACGCAGAAATAGCACTCGTTGAGGACAAATTTATTGTCGCAGCTTTCACAACCACCCTACCAGCATTTCCTGATCCGGTTGTAGCAGTGGTGATCTGGCCCTTTTCAATGGAGATATTCGTCGCAGAAACATCAACAATCCCACCAGCGCCGGTTGAAGCGGTCGATGATGAGATTTGTCCGTTACTGAACGCTAGAGTGTTGGAGCGCACGGTCACTTGACCGGCATTTCCGGCTCCTGCGGTCGAGGAGCTAATTAAGCCATTTCGCAAGGTAAAATCATCCGCTTGGACGTTTACCAAGCCAGCATCACCCGATGAACTTGCAGAAGAGCTGATTTGTCCGCTCCCGATGGTCAGCTTGCCCGCCTGCACTCGGACTTCACCAGCATTCCCCTGCGCGCTCGACGATGAACTGATCTCACCTCGCGTCAGATCAAAGGTGCTTGCCGCGACGTTTACGACGCCCGCTCGTCCGACTGAGTCCGTGGATGACGTGATACGGCTGGTATCCGATTGCATATTGATACGATTTGCTGAGATTTGGACGTCACCAGCGTTTCCAAAAGATCCTGTATTCGCCGCGGACCGAATGTCGGAGCTGACACCCATCGAAAGTGTTCCTGCGACGCGCAATATAACATTTCCACCTTCGCCCCCGCGGGTTGACGAAGTAATCTCAGCTCGATTGTCTGGAGTAGCTGTCGAGCCCACTATGGAAATATTGCCAGCGTCAATTTCTACATCGCCAGCATTGCCAAGACCGTCAAATTCAACGCGCGAAGCGATTTCGGCCTGATCACGGAGTGAAAGTGTGCCAGCCACAATAAGACGCACATCACCAGCATTCCCTTTGGCATCGCGCCCCCCCCTTGCTGATATGCCGCTTGTGCCTGAAAGGCTCACCGTCCCTGCTTTCACGACGATATTGCCCGCATTCCCGTCGTTGAAGGTGTCTGCTTGGATCCGTGAGGCACCACTCAACGAAACATTTCTCGCAGCGAGGTCAACGAGCCCGGCGCTAGTGGCAAAAGCAGTTGTGCTGCCGAACAGAAAGCCATCCATTACCAAGCTATCCGCGCGCAAAAACGCGCTTCCGGCATCTCGGGAGGCTGTCGATTGCGACACCAAGCGTCCATTGGAAAACGATAGGTGCCCCCCAAGGGCTTTCACACCAGCGTTAGAAACAGCATTACCTCGAGCGGTCAGCAATGAGTCACTGATCGACACCGTGCCTGCATTGCTAGGCGTTACCGCAGGATTGTCGATTAGCAAGGAGGTCTGCTGCGACCCCACCGCGGATAAAGTCAAGCTGGCCGAGATGAGGTTGGTATTGTCGATCGAGATATTTGACGCTGCTAGATCTAATGGGCTCATCAATGTTCCAGAGCGCACAGAGTTGATCGATATGTCCCCTTGCCCTCCTAAAAATCCGAACGCGGCAGGCGCATCTGCTGAAAATGTCGAACCTGTAGGAGTCGTAATGGTGAAAGAAGTTCCATCAGCAAAGCGCAATTCTTGAGCCGTAGAAAAATGCGCCGTGCCACCGACATCGAAACGTGCACCAGCTCCAAACACGACCCCGGCAGGATTAAGAAAGTAGAAACTTGCATTAGGCAGCGAGGTAGAGCGGATCGTTCCTGAAATCTGTGAAATTGCGCCACCAGTCACACGATTTACAACTACTCGCACAGTAGCAGGATCGCTCACTGTCTGAATCCAAGTTGCTGTATTTCCCGAAGCAAGGTCAAACGTCTGAAAGCTGTGAAAAAGATTCGAACCAGCCCGTGTTCCACCATCAATTGTGTATGTCGATCCTGAAGCGCTAACTGAGGTGCCCAGCGAGGCAGCTCCCGTGGATGGCGCTATTACTGTCTGAGCAATTAACGCTGGTGCTGCGAATGGCGAAACACTTGACAGCAGCGTGACTAACAATGCCAACCTACGCATTATCGCCACCCCCCCAGTAGCTCAAAAGCGGCCCAAATGCCGGGGTCCGCATTATCACCACCGCGCTGGAGCAGGGCGAGTTGGGCGCGTCGTAGGGCACCAGCCTTCGAATTGCCCGATCGAAATTCCCGGTAAAAGTTCTGCATCAGTTCAGTCGTCCCGACATCACTAACCTGCCAGAGGGATGCAAGTGCGCTTCTTGCGCCCGATTGAACCGCGGCTCCAGCTAAGCCCATCGTGGACTGATCGTCGCCCACCGCAGTCTCGCAAGCCGAAAGCACCAGCAAATCAATCTCTCCGCCCCGCTGTCGGTTACTCAGCATCATCTGACGCAACTCAGGAAGAGAAAGGACGCCGGACTCAGTCAAAATAAATGAGCGCTCAGCACCACCATTGAACGATGCATGAGTAGCGAGGTGAAGGACGTCCAAATTATACTTCGAAAGTGCCGTCAGCAGATCTTCTTTTGTAAAGTCCCGCAAAAGCCGCGATTCCCGACCCCCGATCTGGGCAACTGACTCTGCCTCAACTGCAACACCTTCTAGCCTAGGAAACACACCGAACGGGGTACTGACTTCCTTCTGCAGGGATGCGGCCAGAACAGCATCTTTGGGACCAGTACGGTCAAGGCCCGGCTGAGAATACGCGAGAGCAGGGGCTATTACTAATTGGGTTTTCTGAACAAGAAACGAGCCATCCGAAGCTACTAGAGCAGCAAAGGGGAGCGCTCGAAGCAGTCCGTCAGGAATAATGATAAGAGTAGATTTCTCGGACAACTCGCCTTCTATGGGCTGGATCAGTAGCTGATACAGCTTGCCGCTTGCTTTATTACGCACTTCTTCAGATACGCTTGCGCTAGCAAGAGTAGTGTTATCTATAAAACTCCTAACGTACTCGGATAGTAGTCGCCGTTCTATCTTGACACTCGCAATTCTGCGGTACCCGCTCGAAATACCGTTACCCGAAGCGACCAGTAACTCTACGCTGTGGTCTAGAACGACTGGGTACAGGATAATTTCGCTGGGTCGGAGCTCGTTTGGACTCAGCGGAAGACGTGCCGGGACGCATTCGCTCCCCAGCAAATCTTGAACTTCTGCTTGGCGATACGCTTCGATCGTTTGCTGAACTTCAGAGATTTGTGTATCACCTAGGCTGTCGCTTTGAAGCTGATTAGCCACCAGCCGTTCAAAGACTGGCTTCATTCTCAATGAAAAGTTTGACTCTTCTACCAGTGGGTCGATTGCTGGCAAAAAGGGACGGATATCGCCAAGTGCACGGTAAGCGGCTAGTAGGTGTGCTTTCGAATTCTTAGAATCTGCATCCGCCAACAGAAGCAACCAATCCGAAAGCCGCGACGCAAAAGGCTTTTGGCTTTCGTAAAATATTGCTTGTTGGGCAAGTCCTGCTGCTCCTCGCAGATCACCTTTTGCTAGAGCCAGACGGCCGCGAAGCGCTTCGCAGTCTGCTTTCAAATTTTCTGATTGGCAGGATTGTGCCAAGCGCTCGGCGGCAAGTATAGCTGAATGATACTCCCCGACGCGACCTGTCTTAACGAGCACTTCGACAAGCCGATCAGCAAGCTCTACTTTAGATCTACTTTCCGAAGCATGTTCAATGATTTCCAACCCTTCACTAGCCGAACGGCCCGCCTGCGAGCGTAGCAACTCGGAGTCTAGCGACACGACTTCAAGACTTTGCGCAAAGCGCGCGAGTTTAAGTTTGCTAAGAGCAGCCAGCTCGTAATCTCTTGCTTTAAGAGCTCGCGCAGCGGCACACTCGAGCATTGCGCTCATTAAACGCGCACTCGCCATTCTTCGGCCTGAAAGAACGTTGCCACACGGATTGCCGGTCTCATCGGCGGAGTTAGATCCAAGTGCCATAGTTAGCTCAGGCTCAGAAGGCGAAATGGCTGACCGAGACAGTCCACGCTGGATGCCCCGGACGGCGCGACCGCTTCCACCTTCCATTGTGTTCAAACTAAGTTGGAATGCCGCTTGGCTCGATAATGCAGCTTGTCCATCAGCTTCTGCCAACCTGAGGCTGGTTAGAAGGTAACCTTGTGCAACTTGCGGGCTACCCACTTTTGCTGTGCGCACCGCCTTTCCGGCCAATCCACAATATTCGGCGCGCGCCTGCGACGTCATCTGCCCTGGGTGAGGGGTCGTAATTTCAAGCGACGCGAGCACTTGATCCGAAGTCGCTTGAGCACCTAACAATTGCGCCGAAGAAACAGCGCTTTTGAGATCAAAGTCGCTTATCGTCCCGCCGTACTGTCCAGCACGACAAATTTCCGCCGGCCCAGTCGCATAAGCTGGCGTGGAGATACAGGCCGCCGTCCCCAGCGCAAAAAACAAAAATGCCAGCCTTGGCTTTGATGGTCTCACCCATGCCACAGCAGTTCTCCCCACAGAACGCGCGCAGTGGTGCAGAGGTGGAGGGATTCCTAAAGAACGTCAATTATTTCTTAACCGAGATTCCAATCCTCATGTCCGAGGAACGAACCGCCTCTAGCTGAGCGCGCGACAACTCCACAGGCGAGTGGATAGATCGACCTGGGAACTCAAACAGGTCAGCTTGGCTTGAAACTACCCCATACGACGCGCGACAGGCCATCCTGTAAAGTCCACAATCAGAAGTGCGCGCAACCGAGCTGATTTAGTCGCTTGGGCGACTAATGAGCGGCAATACTTGGATCTTTCCCATCTCGCAATATTGGCACGTTCATGAACAAGATAGACGCCAAAGGAACTTCGTCAGGAAACATCTTATCGTGGACTTCTCGTCCAATCAGAGCATTGCTGACGCACCCCCTGCTGATTGGCTAACTCAACCGGCCAGATGCGGGGGTTTAGGTGGTGGGGCGGTATTTTGCCGCCCCACCACCTAAAGGACCACCTCAATGCCGCGAAGCACCTCTCTGACCGATCTGCAACTCATCATCCTGTCACATGCCGCAAAAAACGATGCCGGCAGCGCCCGCCCCCTCCCAACCTGCATCAGCGATGATGACCGCACCGAACGCGAGCTGAGGGCACTCCTCAATATTGGGTTGCTTGCGGAAATGCCCAGCGCCTCGCTACGCAATTGGACCGCCATTGATGAGGCCTTCACTATCCTTGCCATCACCGACGCAGGGTTGGCCGCAATAGGGTTAGGCGAGCCTTGCGAGGATCAGAAAGTCCAGAAAAGTGTCGTTGTGCCGGTGACAGGGCCGCTACCTACCAAGCGCGGCAAATCACGCGAGACCGTTCTTTCGCTCCTTCGCCAACAGGGTGGCGCTTCAATTTCCGCGATCTGCGAAGCTACCGGCTGGCAGGCGCATAGCGCCCGTGCGCACCTCACCCGCCTGCGCAAGGGAGGCTTGCAGATTGCCCGGTCCACCTCGGACATTGGCAACGCTTATGCATTGGTCGAGGCCGCAAATGTCGAGAGCTAAGCTTGAAGCGCAGCTCCAGCGCCTCGACGCGCTGACTACGATAGAATTGCGGGCCGCTTGGATAGCGCTGACAAACATTCCTGCTCCGCGAGTTAGCCCGAAACTCCTGCGGCTGGCACTTGCCTGGGAAATCCAGACGCGTCTTCACGGGGGGCTCCAGCGTTCAACAACCCGCCTGCTGGATCAGACGGCAGCCGGCAAAAGCCGCACCCGTACTACCCGAAAAGGTATGCGCCTGGTCCGGGAATGGAACGGCACGGTCTATGTGGTGGAAATCGGCGAAGACGGGGTAATCAATTGGGATGGCAGGACTTGGAAGTCGCTAAGTGAAGTGGCCCGAGCCATCACCGGCACGCGCTGGTCGGGGCCCGCCTTTTTTGGCCTCCGCCAGAACCGGAAAGCAGCATGAAAAACATCCGCTGCGCCATCTATACCCGCAAGTCGAGCGAAGAGGGCTTGGAGCAAGGCTTCAATTCACTCGATGCCCAGTACGAGGCCTGCTCTGCTTATGTGCTCAGTCAGGCCAGCGAAGGCTGGCAACTCATTCCAGAGCACTTTGATGATGGTGGTCTGTCGGGCGGCACACTTGTGCGCCCCGCTCTCCAGCGGCTGCTTGCCAAAATCGCTGCGGGCCAAGTAGATATTGTCGTCGTGTACAAGGTCGACCGCCTGACCCGCTCACTGCTCGACTTTTCCAAACTCGTTGAGGCGTTCGATGCTCACGAGGCGAGCTTCGTTTCGGTCACTCAGTCCTTCAACACCACTACCAGCATGGGGCGCCTCACGCTCAACATGCTACTGTCATTCGCCCAGTTCGAGCGGGAAGTGACCGCCGAGCGCATCCGTGACAAAATCGCTGCCTCAAAGGCCAAAGGCATGTGGATGGGAGGCACCCCGCCTGTCGGCTATCGCCCCAACGGGCGCAGTCTGGCCATTGTCGATGAGCACGCAGACACCATCCGCTTTATCTTCGAGGCCTACGTCGAACTAGGTCATGTCCGTGCGCTCGCCGAGCATCTTTCAGCAAGAGGGATTGTCTCGCCAGTACGAGCTCGCGCCAACAATGGCGCCACCTTCGGAGGACTGCCATTTTCACGCGGGCAGCTCTACGCCATCCTTCGCAATCCGGTGTATACGGGCCGTGTGGCTCATCGCGACCGGATCTATCCTGGTCAACACACAGCAATTATCGACGAAAACTTGTGGCAGAGGGTGCAAGCAAAGCTTGAAGACAATCGGCAAGGCCGCCACCAGACACGGCAAGGGGGCAGTGCTCTGCTGCAAGGGCTTTTACAAGATCCACACGGCGAGCCGCTGGTGGCCACCCACACGACTAAGGGTAAAGTGCGCTATCGCTACTACGTTAGTCGATCGCTCCATCATGGCTTCGCCGCGAACGACCAGGGGATCCGTATACCTGCCCGCGAGATCGAGAAGGCCGTGATTCAGGCGTTAGTCGATCTGCTGTCAGACCCGTTCAAGCTCGCCAGCAAAATGAGTCTTAGTCTCGCCGCCGGAAGGCTTGGCAGCCTGATCTCGCAAGCAAATGAAACCGCCAACAAGCTAAGAATGCGGAATCCAGCGCTCGTGCGCGAGCTCCTGATTGCGGTTCACGTTCACTCGAGCCGCCTCGATTTGCAGATTTCGGCCGCGCAGCTCGCCATCCTTCTTGGGCTCGATGCGACAAGCGACACAGCTGCAGTCTTTACTCACGCAGTCCCTGTCAGGCTGTTTCGCAACGGTTGCTCTTTGCGGCTTGTTTACGATAACAACACACTGGTGAGCACTGACGGTGCTGAGCAGGGCCTTGTCCGCACGATCGCGAGAGGGCGGCAGTGGTGGAAAATGCTCTGTGAGACCGGGCTTGACATCAAAGATCTGGCATCGCGCGAAGGGGTGACAGCCTCATGGATGACCCGTGTCGTTCGCGTCGCCTTCCTTTCACCGCGCATCATCGATGCGGCGCTCGCTGGCACGTTACGCGCGGAAATTGGATCGACCGACTTGATAGGCCCGGCAGCTATTCCACGGTTGTGGGAGGAACAGGAGCTGCTCTATTTGCCGGGGACTTAAATAAGCGACTGGCAAAAGAAGATTCCTGGCGGACGGCGATACCCTCGGGCACGACTTTCTACGCAGACATCAGCGATCTTCAAGCGCGCAACAGCCTCAAGTCTAATACCGACCTGCATTGATCAGGACCCACGCGCCCATTGGCGGCGGCCGATGGACATGATGCGCCATGGCTGATCGATAGTTTGTTCCAAGCCTCGCAGCAGTGGTCGATGATGTTGTCGTAGGATGTGAAGACCTGGTTCGACAGCCAGTTGTCGCGCATGAACTGCCAGACGTTTTCGACCGGGTTGAGCTCGGGGCACTTGGCGGGCACCTTGAGCTTGCCGGTCGTGTGCCATCCGGCCTGATCCATCAGGACGACGGCATGGACACCCGGCGCGACGGCGAGGGATATTTCGGCGAGGTGCAGGGCCATGGTTTCGGTGTTGCAGAACGGCAGGACGAGCCCGGCACCCTTGCCAAGTTCCGGGCAGATCGCTCCGAAGATGCAGGCCGATTTCGTCCGCTGGTCCTTCGGCGCCGAGGGTCGTGTTCCGCGCTTCGCCCAACGCCGCGTGATCTTGTTCTTCTGCCCGACGCGGGCTTCGTCTTGGAACCAGATTTCTACGGGCGTTCCCCTCGGGAGGCTTGCTCGGACCTTTGCCAGCTCGGCAGCGAAGCCCCCTTTTTGAAAGCCTCCATCGCATGCTCGTTCTGGGCATGATGGCGGGGACGAGCGGTCAGCTTCACGTATCCCAGCTTCTTCAACTCGCGGCTGATGTTGGTCTCGTCGAGCGAGACGGCAAATTCGTCATGGAGCCACTGGGCCAGGTCGATCAGCCGCCAGCGCACCACCCCGTGGATCGCGGGGATCGGGCCACTTTCGACAAGATCGACCAGCGCCTGCCTCTGCACATCGTTCAACCGCGACCGTGGACCAGGCGCCTTCCCGTCCAGGAGTCCATCGGGACCACGGGCATTGAACCGGATAACCCAGTCCCGCACGATCTGAAGCCCGACGCTGCCAATCCGGGCCGCCGCGCTCCGGTTGCCGCCGTCGTAAATCTCGGCCAAAGCCAACAGCCGCCGCGCCTGGTTCGCGCTTTTCGTCGTTCTCGACAATCGCCGCAGGGCAGCCCCGTCGAAATCCTCCCGCAAGCCAATCGCTGAACCCATGGTGCCGCACTCCAATGCCAGAGCGCCATAGATTCAGATTTTCGCCGCCTTGGGAATCCCCCGTGGGTCAGACACCGCGCAGGTTGGTATAATGCCTCTGTTGGGGGACGAAGGGCAATAACCGCAACCAGATGCCGATTGGCCGGAAGCGCTCGTCTCGAAGAGAACCGTCGAACGTGACTAGGGACGCTGACATAGCGGTCGTTCATTGCCCATCGAGAGGCTCCTGAAACCTGCCATTCCAGGCCACATCAGTAACGGCGGGAATCCTAACCCTTGGTCGGCACATTGTTATGGAGTAGACAGTAGGCGCAATGTTGAAAAATTCTCCGACCACTTATCTCTCCTGCTGCTTGGCACTCTCGATCACAGTCTCGGGATGCGCCACCGGTCAGAAATTCCGCGGTCCCATCACGATTGCTTCGAATTCCGAAATAATCGTCGTCAGTGCGTCGGTCCGCCAAAAACCGGACGGCATTCTGGTGGGAGGGGATGTCCGCCGGAGCAATGGGTATGCAGGGGCGATTCCCCGGTCATCTTCATGTGATCGGCTGGGACGGGTCGGGTAACGCGGGTGCGACTGCGGACGTGCCGTGGGGTGAGTTCATGAGCCGACGGTTTCGCCTTGCCTATTTCAAGGCGTTTCTGCCAACCAACAATATCGCCGCGATCTCGAAGATCAGCATCGAACCCGTCAACCCGTAGCTTCGCGGCCGCCGCCCATTTCCAGGTGTTCGCCATCGCATTGCAATCAAGGCTCAGGTTCGAGCTCTTCTCCCTCGCTTCGGGCGGCCTCCCAGACTTCCTTTGCCGCATCGAGGTTCATCCAGGCGATGGCGAGACCGACAACAATGTCCGGCCAGACCGAGGACCAACCAAGTGTAACCAGACCGGCGCCGATGATGCCGACATTCGCGAACGCATCATTGCGCGCCGACAGAAACGCTGCGCGCGTAAGGCTGCCGTGAACATGCCGCACCCGGGCCAGGAGCAGCGCACAGCCAAGATTGACGACGAGCGCACCCAGCCCGGTGATCGACAGGGCGAAGGCATCGGGTGGGAGTGGATGCGACACCTTGCTCCACAGGGTCGCCAGAAACGCTATCGCAGGCAGCAGCAGGACCAGAGCCAGCAGGTAACCAACCCTGCGGCGCGCCAGCGCACTCCATCCGAGCGCCATCAGGATCAGGAAGTTGACGGTTGCATCCTCGAAGAAATCTGCGCTGTCTGCCAGCAGCGATGCCGAGCCGATGCGCAGCGCAACCGTCCCTTCGATGAAGAAATATGCAAGATTGCACAGGGCTACGATGACGATCGCGCGTCTTACTGTGCTGCCGGTCATGCTGCCTGCTCCTTACCCTGAGCATGACGATATCTGAGGATCAGGGCCGGCAGCAACATCAGGCTCATGACAGTCGAGGTCACGAGTCCGCCGAGGATGACCGCGGCCATGGGCCCTTGCACTTCACGGCCTGCTTGTCCCGCCTCAATCGCCAACGGCAACAGGCCGAGGGCAGTAACGAGTGCCGTCATCAAGATCGGCGTGACCCGTTCCTCGGCGGCCCGCATCACGGTTGCCCGATCGAACGGCAGTCCTTCCTCATCAACGAGGTGATCGACATGGGCGACCAGCAGGATCGCATTGCGCGCGGCAATACCGAACAGCGTGACGAACCCGACCAGCGCCCCGAGCGAGAGAACGCCGCCAGTCAGTGCAATTGCGATCACACCGCCCACCAGCGCGAACGGCGTTCCGGCAAGGATCAGCGCTGCCGCCCGGGCGCCGCCGAAGGCAAGGATCAGCAGGCCGACGATCGCGATGGCGGCCACCGCGACGTTGAGCGCAATCTGGCGGGTCGCCGCAGCCTGGCCTGCCGCCACGCCGGTAAACGACAGCGATACACCGGGGGGCAGCTTGACCTTGGCGGCAATCGCGGCACGCGCATCGCGCTCGAAACCCGCGACGTCGGATCGCGTCGGATTGATCGTGACGACCTGGCGCCGCTGACCTCCGGCGCGGGCGATCGAAGCGCGTCCTTCGCCCAATGACAGCGTCGCAATGTCACCGAGGCGGACCGAGGACCCGTCGCTGGCGCGCACCAGCATCGCCGCTACGCTCTCGGGGTCCTGGCGCAGTTCGGGCGGAAGAACCACCGCCACGTCGGTTGTCCGGTCGGGGTCGGCGACCTCTCCGGCGACATGGCCCTGGAAGGCGATCTCGATAGCATCGTTGGCGTCAGTTGGCGTCACGCCATGCACCGCCATGCGGGCCGGATCGAGTGCGATCGACAGGAGCGGCGTGCCGGGCGGCGACTTAACCTGAACGTCCGCAGCATCGGGAACCGCCTTGACCACCCGCGCGATGTCGCCTGCGATCCGGTCAAGCACGTCGAGGTCCGAACCATAGACATTGATGGCTAGTTGGGCGGTCTCGCCGGAGAGCGACTCGCCGATCCGGTCGCCAAGGAAGGTCAGCGTCGCGCTCTGGATGGCCGGATAGCGCCCCAGAACCTTGCGAATTTCGGCCTGCGCGCGGTCTTCGCCGCCAGCACCGCCAGGCTTGAGTTCGACATGCATCTCGCTGCGGTTGGGCGGGAAGGGATCTTCGCCGCTTTCGGCCCGGCCAATCTGCTGCTCGACCGTCGCCACCTCGGGAATGGCAAGTAAATCCCGCGACAGGCGCGCACCGTTGTCACGCATCCACCCCATCGAGGCTCCGACGGGGCCATTGACCTTGAGAACATAGTGACCCTCGCGGAACGCCGGGAGCAGCTCGCCGCCGAACGCCATAAGGCCCAGCGCGCCGATGAGGCTGGTGACGATTGTCGCTCCGATTACAGCCTGCGGTCGATCGCACAGCCGTTCCAGCTGCGCGCGATGCCAGGCCTTGGCCCGCGCCAATGCGCGCGGTTCCTCGTGCGGGGTCATCCTGCCGAGCAGCAGTACAGCGAGCGCCGGTGTCACAGTCAGGGCAACAACAAGCGAGGCGAGGACCGCAAGCAGGAACGAGAGCGCGAGCGGCGAGAAGAAGGCGCCTTGCAATCCAGTCAGGAACAGGATCGGCGCGATGGTGAAAGCCAGCAGATAGGTGGCATAAACCACCGGTGCGCGGACCTCGACGGTGGCATTGGCGATGATCGCTGCGCGATCGGCGGCACCTGCGCTACGCAATCGGCGGACGATATTTTCGACGCCGACCACCGCATCGTCGACCACCACACCCAGCGAGACGGTCAGCCCGCCGAGCGTCATGGTGTTGATCGTCCCCCCCAGCTTGTCGAGCACGATCAGCGCGGCCAGTAGAGACAGGGGGATCGAGAGAAACGCAATCAGCGCTGTGCGCAGGTCGCGCAGGAAGGCGAACAGCACGAGCGCAATCATCAGTGCGCCGACGATCAGATCCTTCGACATGCCCGACAGGGCAACTTCGATGAAGTTGGCGGGCCGGTGCAGCGCCGGGTAGAGCTTAATGCCCTGGGCATCGAGCGTCGGCTTGAGTTCTTCCAGCGTCGCCGCGACGGCGCGGCTGGCCTCAAGGGTGTTGGCCCCGTATTGGCTCGACATGGAAACGAGCACGCCAGGCTTGCCCATGATTAGCGCATCGCCGAACTGCGGTGCGGGCACGAGCACGACATCGGCCACTTCGCGCAGCGCCACCGCCGTGCCATTGCCGCTCGGCACCAGTGCCGCTCGGAGCTTGGCGGCGTCGATCGCGCCATTGCCCGGCTGAATCAGAATGCGCTGGTTGGTCGTCTCGGCAATGCCCCCGCCGCGAACCGTGGTCAGTGCAGCAATCGCCGAATTGACCTCGGCGAGCGAGATGTTGCGCGCGACAAGCTGCGAGGGCTTGATCCGGACCTCGTAGCGCGATGGGGCGGCGCCATAGACCACTGCGCCTGCGACGCCTTTGGTAGCCAGCAGCCTTGGCCGTATGGTCCAGTCGGCCAGCGCGCGAAGTTGGCGCTGGTCGAGCTTGTCGCTGGTCAATCCGATCTTGAGGAGGTCCATCGTCGAAGAGGTCAGTGGCGACAGCGCGGGCGGCGATACGCCGCTGGGCAGCTTACCCGAAACGCTGCCCAGCGCCTCGGCAATAATCTGGCGCGCGCGCAAGGGTTCCGAGCCTTCAGTAAAGACCACGCGGATCACCGAAAGCCCCTGCGCCGATTCCGAGCTGACGCTCTCAACGCCGTTGGCCCCGTTGATGGCATTCTCGATCGGGCGGGTAACCAGTGCCTCGACTTGCTCGGCTACAAGCCCCGGAGCTTCGGTCTGGACCGTGACCTGGGCCGGAACGAACTCGGGAAACACATCGTAGCGCGCACGATCGACTACGCTGATGCCGTAGATCGCGAAGATCGCGGCGGCGACGATGACCATGCGCGCATTGGCAATGCACCAGCGAATCAGCCTGGCCAGCATCGCTTAGTCTCCCTCGGCTTCGGCAACAGCACCGCCGGCATCGAGCGCCAGCAATCCGGTCGCGCCCGAGACGGCGATGACATCGCCGGCCTTGAGTCCGCCCCGGACGATCCACCCTTGCGGTGTGCTCTGCGGATCGTCGAGCGCGATCCGCTCGAACGCCTTGCCATTCTGGCGGAACACCCACATCCGGCCCTGGAAGCGGACTATGGCTTCGCGGGGAACAAGCATGCCCGAACTGGCGACGCCGGTTGCGGCGCGCGCAGGCAATATCCGCCCCGCCTGCGCCTGCCGGGCCAGCGGCCCGCGAACGATGGCGAGTACACCGGCGCTTTGCAGTCGGGCGTCGGCAGTGGCCGCTGCACCCAATACGCGCACTGTCAGGGCTGACCCTGGTTCGCCTATCTCGACCACAGTTCCTGGCGCCAACATTGCCCCCGGAATGTCGATCCGGACGAGCGCGGCGTGGCCTGCGGCGATCTCACTAACAAGCTGGCGGATGGCACCCGGCCCGAGCCGCGACAGCCCGGAGCCAAATTCCAGCCCGACGCGTTGCTCGGCGAGCCGGGTGCGGGCGGCATCCGCCAGCGCCAGCGCACGGGCGGCTTCGACCGATCGCCGCGATGCGCTCACGTCCTGACGGTAAAGTGCTTCGAGGCGTGAGGCCTCCGCCTGCGATGCTGCAGCCGCCGCGCGCGCGGCATCGGCCTCGGCGACGATGGCCGCAAGCGGTCCGACATCGAGGCCGCGCGCGAACCCGTCCGTCATCTGACTGGCAACAGTTGTAGTAACCGCCGCAGTCTTGACGCCCAGTCTTGCGAGCGCGGCCGGGTCGGTCACCGGCTCATTCTTCGCCGGTGCGGCATTTTTGTCCGTTGGGGCATCGGCATCCTCCGCACTCGCCGTTTGCACTGCATCGGAATGCCTGATCGCCCCCGCGCCGTACAGGCCGAGCGCCATGGCCGCCGCACCCATTCCCGCCCATGCCGCTGATCGCCATCGGCTCATTGTTCACCCCTTCCAATCATCAGTTCCGGTCCCGACAGCGGGCGACGCAGAGCGTCTTCTAGTGCCAGGTCGGCGGTAAGCGCGCGGGCCAGCGCATCGAGTTCGAGAAGCCGCGTCGTCAGTCGGCCTGCCTGGGCGGCGCCCCAGTCGGCCCGATCGAGCGATCCCGCCGCCAGTTCGCGGTCGGCTTGAGCCGCCAGACGCGCGGCGATTGGCAGGTCCAGCCTCCTGAATTCATCGAGCGCGCGCTGGGCCGCGTCTGCTTCGCCAAGGGCGCCATCGACTGCGCCAATTGCCGCTGCATAATCGGCCTCCAGCTTCGCTGCGGCTTCGCTGCGGCGGGCGGTGGCCGCGGCGATGGCCTTGCGATTGAGGTCGAATGGCGGCAGCGACAGGCCGAGGTTGAACGGGATCTTCACCAGCCCGCGTTCCCAGGTGAACCCCGGTCCCACCGTGATTGCGGGATACTGTTTTGCCACTTCGCCGCGCAGGTCGAGTTCTGCCTGGTCATAGGCGACCATCGACTTGAGCAGATCGGCCCGCGCCAAAAGAGCTATTCTGCGCTCGTCCGCGCTGACGCGCGTGACATCCTGCGGTGCCTCGAACCCGTCCCACGCAAACGCCGCTCCGGCCAGCGCAGCGGGCGATACACCGATGGCGTTGGCGATCTCCACCAATCCCGCCTCGCGGCGCGCATCGGCATCGGCATGGCGATGACGCGCGTCGGCGAGATCGGCCCTGACCCTCTCGAGTTCCGCGCGCGAAGCCTCGCCTGCGTTGACGCGGCGTTCCATCGCTGCGAAGCGGCGTTCCTGTATGGCGACAAGCTCGCTGGCGGCGACATTCTGGCGGTCGGCCACGAAGAGCTGGGCAAGACCCCGGACCAGGGTCATGCGCGCCGACCAGACAGTCTCGGCCAGATCATAGCGAGCGGTGACCACGGCAAGTTCGGCGCTGCCGATCCGCACCGCGCGCGCGCCGCCGATGTCGAGCGGAATCTCGCTCGATGCTCCGAGTAGCCAGGGCGAGGGATCGGGTGCGGCCCCGGCATATTCCGTGGTGAGGGTCAGCTTGGGGCCGGGTGCCTGCTTCGCGCTGCGCGCGGCGGCAACGGCGCTCAGCACATGCTGCCGCGCCGCCGCTATTGCCGGATTGGTGTCGAACATGGCGGCGTAGAGCATCGCCCGATCAAGCCGCGACGGGTTGCATTCGGCCTTGGGAGCCAGTCTCCGGCAAGTGGTGGCGGCTTGCCCAAGGTCGAGCGTGCGGCGCTCCCTTTGTGCGGCGATGGCAGAAAGATCGACCGGACGCGGGGCATAGTGTGTGCAGGCGCTCGCGCCCAGAACAAGCGACAGACAAATTGACCCCAGACATATCGGTCGAAGGATTTTCACGCCGGTGCTCCCGGAAAGCGCAGTTCGACCACTAGCCCGGGACTGGCGTCGCCAAGCACCAGCTCGGCGCGGTGGATATCGGCGATTGCCCGCACCAGACTGAGGCCGAGGCCGTGTCCTGGTGTCGAGCGCGCGCCCTCCAGTCGCACAAACCTGTCCTGGACCCGGATTCGGTCGCCTTCGGCAATGCCTGAACCGTTGTCGCGAACCATGACGACTGCTTTGTCGCCATCGCGCCGGGCGCTCAATTCGACGGTCGATCCGTCGGGGGTATGCCGCAGCGCATTTTCGATCAGATTGATCACGGCTTGGGCAATCAATTCACGGTCACCCTCGACCGCGATGCCGTCTTCGACGGCGAGGCGCAGGCTATGATTGCGATCCTCCGCCAGCGGCAGGTGCGATTCGCCGATGTCGGCTACCAGACCCGAAAGATCGACTTGCGAGAAAGCGCGATGAAGTCCGCCTTCCTCCAGCTCGGAAATGCGCAGGATCGCGTCGAACAGCGTCAGCACGTCGTCGGTCTGCTCGACCGCGCGGTCGAGCGAGCCAGCCCGGTCGCATTCGTTGCCGGTCTGCCGCATTGCTTCAAGCTGGTTGCGCAGCCGCGCCAGCGGCGTGCGCAGATCGTGCGCCAAGTCGCCGGTCACTTGCCGCAGATTGGCAATCAGGCTGGCAATTCGGTCGAGCATAGCGTTGAGCGAAGCCGCGACGCGGTCGAATTCGTCGTCCGCCTCGCCGACTCTTGCACGTTGGCCAAGGTCGCCGCTGGTGATCGCAACGGCGGTTGCTTCGATCCCGTGCAACCTGCGCCTCAGATAGGCGGCGAGCACGAAGGCTCCCAATATCCCGAAAGCCAGCAGGGCCACAAAAGCCAGGCTGAACATGCCAAGGATGGTCCGGTCGATTGCTTCGAGCGATTCCAGATCGGCGGCAACCACCATGCGGTATCCGCCAGGCAGGACATCGACCTTGGCCCGCGCCGGATCGGTTCCCTCGACGGGATCGACAAATACGATCTTGCGCCATCCTGGCTCCGGCATGGCAGTTACGAGGTTGCCTGCGATCCGCAGGCCACCAGGCGCGAACAGCGCCGTTCCCAGCGATATCGGCCCGGGTCCGCGTTGCTGCGAGATTGCTTCGATCACCCCCTTCAATCCATCGCCGCGATATTCGACCAGCAGCGCGGCGGAAGCCTGCTCGATGTTGGCGTCGATCTGGCGCGAAAAGGCAGCGTGGGTTGCGAAGATCACCGCGGCGCCCAGCACGAAGGTTGCCACAGCATAGACAAGAAAGCCGACCAGCGCGATGCGGTTCGCGGCGCTGCGTGGCAACAACCTCATGCCGCGCGCAGCCGGTAGCCGACGCCGCGCACCGTCTCGATGGCGTCGGGAAGATGGCCTTCGTTGAGCTTGGCGCGCAGCCGGCTCATGTGGGTTTCCACGATCTTGGTCTGCGGATCGAAGTGAAAATCCCACACCCGCTCGAGCAGCATCGTCCTGGTGACGAACTCCCCAGCGTGCCGCAGGAGCTCTTCGAGCAATCGAAATTCGCGCGGCTGGAGAAGAACCGCTTTGCCCTCGCGCCGGACCTCGCGCGCGAGCAGGTCCATTTCTATGCCGCCTGCCGCCAACTTCGTCGCGGCTGCCGCTGGCGCGGTGCGGCGCCCGAGCGCCTGGATGCGGGCGGCCAGCTCACTGAATGCAAAGGGCTTGATCAGATAGTCGTCAGCACCGGCTTCAAGGCCATCCACGCGATCCTCGATGCGGCCAAGCGCGGTCAGCATCAGCACCGGCGCCGCGACACCCCCGGCTCGCAAGCGCTTGAGGATAGATAGACCGTCAAGAACGGGCATCATCCTGTCGAGCACGATCACGTCGACCGCCTCGGTCACTGCAAGATGAAGCGCATCCTCCCCGTTTTCGGCGGAGATGACATTGTGCCCCAGTTCGCCGAGCCCGCGCTCGACGAAGTGCCGGGTGTCATCGTCGTCTTCAGCCAGCAGGATGCGCATCGTCCCGTCGTTCAATCCCTGGCGTTCAGCGGTTCGAACTTGTTCTCGACGATCCTGCCGGTGACGGAATCGACGCCGATTTCGTGGATCCGCTGGCCCTGCCGGATGTCGAACGAATAGCGCATCCCCCCGCCTTCGCGCTCGCGTTCGGCCTTTTCGATGTGGCCGGGCGCAGCTCTGAGCGCGATGGCGCGGGCCTGCACCATTGTGATGCCGACCGGTTTTGCCTGGCCGATTTGCGGCGCGAGAAGCGTTGCGATGGCGAGCGAAAGTATCATGGCAGTATTCTTCACGGGCCTTACTCCTATGCGTGCGTCAAGCACGCTCAAGGCGATAGCCCACCATAGCTCACGTCACGGTTCGCTTGGGGATACAATTTCCCAACCTAGACGAAGAAGACTGCAATCGTGCCCAGACCTTTCATCTCCGGCCACATGCATAGTTCAAGCCCGATCGACCACGATCCCAAAAGGCTGCAATTGGCTGAACATCTGCGGACGAAATTTGCAACACGCGTTTGGGCGAACGGAATGGTCCGTCGTTCAACCGCGACGATGCGCGAAAAAAAGCGTCTCAACGCCAAAGTTGAACGAACGACTACTTGTCGAGATGCTGGTTTCGAAAGGAGCCGTTCAGGAGTGTCCGCAATCTCGGTCATTCCCGCTGTCGCAATGGAATGCGTGTTTCGACACGCCAGGTCTCACCTTTATATTGCTTGGGGCGCCAACCCCTGCCCGCGAAAGGCCGCGGCGCCCGTCTCATCCGCACCCGGCCCATGGCCTTTCCCACCCGCTCCTCTCGGTGCGCAGCGAGCTTTCGCTGCGCTCGATACCTCACATTCGGAAAGACGCGTTTCTTATGGCGCGCAACTTGAAGCAATAGCGACAAGCAAAGCGCGTACTGCGCGAAAGATGGGGAAATCGGGTGAGCGCAAAGGCCTTTCTTGTC
>NZ_JABBGM010000012.1 GCF_012927405.1 Novosphingobium olei
GGTCACCGGCACCGGATGGGCCGATCTGCGCGACGATGGCTGGCTCGAAGGCGAAATCGCCTACGATAATGGCGACGACACAACCTTCATCGCCAAACCGTGGCCTTTTTCAGCAGCCTGTTAAGCCAGCGGATGGTGGTGGCAATCGGAATGGATGACATGTAGCTGAGATCAGTGACACTCGTGCGCTTGCCCTCAACCCAGGCAAGATAAAGACAAAGCAACAATTCCCAACAATTGTCACTGGCAAGATCCGCACCTAGGATCGCCCGGCGTCTGGCCCGAATGTCAAGCTCTCGGTTTGCGAGATGGGTGTAAGACACCCTTGAGTTGGCTGGCAAACCAAAGCCGCCAGGCTTGCTTCCAAGGAGCGCCGCAAGGATTTCGAGGGCATCGAGAGCCCGTTGCCGATCTTCGTTGAGCATTGCATTACCCTTAAACAATGTCGGCGGATTTCCCCTCGATCTATCTCGCCAATGATGATTGAGCGATACCATAGGCCGCTATAGACCGCAATCGATTGCGTCAAAACGGTTTCAGTTGAAGCGAGGCCTTTGGGCTGACTTTCACACACCGCACGTCAAGGACTATACATCTGTTGAATTGGAGCCGGTCGGGACAAAGGTGCCCGGTGCTCTCCGCTATTTCGCCACCATCGTGCGCTCCGAACGCTCTTCCAACCCGAGTTGGTACTGCCAGCCCTGATCGGTGCTGCCATTTGGCTGCGGGTCGGCACGGAAGGATCGCCGCCGAGAGACTTGTTGAATTCTGAGGCGTCGCCCCCTAAGGCTACGGCCTCGCTTTGGGGGGTCGTAAGTGAGCGCCGCATCACGCCAACAAACCGAAATGGAACTTCAGGAGTATTTTCGTAACAGCTCCACTCGTCATTCGACCCGCCTTAAACTCGAGCTGCGGGAGCTGCTGCATTCGGACAGCGATGATGCCGCTATTGCCAAATGGGTCCGAAATAATGCCTTCGAGTTGGTGACCGCGCTGCACGAAGCAATGCAACCTTAAGCTGCATTGCCAAGCCGCAAAGACATTCCAAAGGTTTCGCAGCAGTAGCTTGAGCCTTCGCCATCCGCCACCACGCCGTCAGCGGCATACTGGGCCATGCCCTTCCGTTTACGATACCTTGTATACGCAAATGTCCGAAACAGAGGGTGTGCCTAATGACCAACAAACACGCCCGCAGCGGTATTGGCACCGTTATCCGTGAGTGAAAACGCAAAGCCCGTCTCAGCTGCGTTCGGACCGTAAAAAGCTCCACCAAACGATCCGTCCATCTGGAGACCCGTTATCGTCCCGGTGTAGCGACTCGTATCCACGCCAATCGCACCAGTCCCCTTTAAAGTGCCCAGGTCAACGGCGCCGATAGCGTCTGATGCAACGTCAGTTGTACCCCGCAAATTCAGCGAAGTGCGAATGACGCCCTTCTCGAAATCGGCAGTTAACGTCCCATTGCTCCCGGCAAGACGATAGGACTGACCATCGAAGGCTGCCACACCATCGACGCTGCCGCTGTATGTCGCTTGTCCGGTCTTGGGCAAACCAGCGGCTCCCGTCTGTATGCCAGCGACCGCAAAACGCGTCAGGTAATGCGTGGTGGATTGGCCAGGCTGGTATGTGGACCAGATCCCGTAAGTGACGTAGGTGAGCGCTATCTGGCTATTCTGGCTGCCCGATTTAAATAAGCGCAACTCTTCGACCGAATTGCCGTCATTCACCTGATAGATGTCAAATCTGCTATTGCTCGCTGCGATATCACCAGGAGCAAAAGTCCTGCTGGTTGCCTCATCCTTGACGGTGTAGCTTTTCGCGGTTGCATCATAAGAAATCGTGAGAGTCGCATAGCTCGCCCGCGACGGCAAGCTCACCCCACTCGAAGCTCCGCTCGATTTAGTAACATCAAGGATAATTTTGGCGCTTGCGGCGTCGAATTTTTCGCTGACCGTCGGCGGAAGCGAAGTATTCAGTCCCGGGGTTGGCTCGCCACCGCTGGCCCGAAAACCACCACTACTCGCACAACCTTGCAATAGGTTAGCCACCATCAAGGCAACAACACACTTCGCCGAAACACTTCCACTGTTTGCCATTCTGCCGCCCCATTGCGCGTCGTGCTCTTGCAAGGCGCTCCGCCCTTATGACATGTCCTGTGACAAGACGATAGCAATAGCAGAGCCTTGTGACGTCGTGAACAACATCTCACGCTTTCATCGAGAACCAAAACTTGAGGCTGCCATTCAGGCCGCATATTCCGGATCGAATCGGGAACAGGTCACCGCTGAAATCCTTGCAAAGCTTGAACTCGTTCGTCAGATAACAACTGAAAGGCGTTGAAAGGTGCGAACTAGACGACAAACAGGGGAACAAATCTCTCCATTTTGCTTATTATGTGATATGCATTGTTACGAATTTGATGCAGGAGTGAGGGTGCGCGAATGAGCTCGCGATTGAGTGAAGCTGCACGACGACTAAGAGCAGCTGCGGGCATTCTTAGCGACGCTGACGACGTGGCGCTAATCCATGAATATGCAGACGAGCTAGAGTCCTTGGCGTCCAAAGCCCAGGATTTGAAGGCTGATGCCTGCGAAGAAGACGTGGATACGCGAGCAAGGCTTCTGAAGACGTGCCTGGAAAAAGCCTTTCCCGTTCCGCCCGGCACACCATTCAACGGTCTGTTGATCATGCTCGATGAATCGAGCTGGTCGGGTGAAATCGACGGCGGAAAAGCACCTGCCCGATCGACACGGGCTTAAGACACACCCCGCTGAGCGATACCGCCCGGGGTTAGCTCCTCCAACCCAACCTTCGTCCCACATAAAATTGTTCGTTGGGACAAGAAAAGGTCAGCTTGTTGCAGGAACTGCGCTACTTCTTCCAAGCTCTCCGCAAGACGCTGGATGACCGCTGCATCACGCGCCACGTCAAGGCGAGACATGAATTCAGCTAGCCTTGATTCTATTACTCTAACATCATTAACCAGCTTATCTGCAGACCCGATCAACCCACCGTTCATGCGAAATGCAGAACGCCGCTTCACACTGTCCATCGCGCACCCGATTTTTCGATTTTTCTATGCAACCATTACGTCAAATTCGCCGATTTTAACCACTCGTTAACACCGCGCAGAAGAAACATCAGGTTTGGGTATAAAGTCAATCGGTTGTTTGGCAGATCCCGTAGCAGCCAGGTTTGCACCCTATGGTAGTTAGTTTTCTTGCTGAACCATGGGGGATCTGCAGCCTCTCAACAATCCGCACGAACGCTTATCATGCAATCCGCCAGGCATCTTTGCCGGAGTGCCAATTCGTGCCGAGTAAGTCCAAGCCCGGTTTGTCCCGGTCTCAGTTACGCTATCGCAAGCGCCTGGATGCTTTGGCATAGCGGTTCGGTCTGGTAAGCCATCGGTCGACCTTCCGCAACTTGTACAACAAAGCGGAAATCTCGGACAGATTCCTGCAAGTGTTGGGGCTTACCCTGGTCCTCGATGGTCGTCACCCAAGCGATTTCGGCCAGGTCTCGGGCAAACGCTGCGCATTTTGCGGGAGTGAGTGCAGCGGTTCGGTGCAGCCATCCCGGATAGCTTCGCAACGCGCAGAGCATGGGGTGAGGCCAAGACGCCCAGCTAGGAGCAGCGCCCACAGCTCGCCGCCGACATCGAAGTCGGGCCAACCCCGCAGCGCTTGGCGTCGTACGTTTGCAGATTGCTATTCTGCTGCATTGAGCCTGAAACAACTTCGCGTGCTCCGCCGCTCGCAGCACACGAGCTCACGCTTCGCGCGATGTGCCACCGCAAGCTTTCGGCGCCGCCGCGGTGTATTGAACGAAATACCTGACGACCGCTTGAACACGCCTCGCAGCCTGGCTGGCGAAGAGCTAGCGGTGGTGCCCAAAAGAAATGCCGATAGGTCTGGTGTAGAAAGACCAGGTTTGCATCAGCCAGGCGCCGGGCTCACCCGGCGCTGGACGAAGTGCGGCGTTTACCCATTGGCACCCAAAGATAAGCGGCGATCATCGGAAGGGCTGTTTGGTGCGATCTGTTACCTCAAAGACAACGCAGACGGCATTGGCACGCCCCCTTTGCAACAGCGCGGCAATGAGCATGCACCGTGAAGAGATGGCTATCGGCGTCGCCTCTGGCGCCCATGCATTCCGGTCGCTTGCTCCAGGCTACGTCGCCTGGATCGCCCGATTTCTTCGCGACGCCATCTGCAGGTTTCACGACGGCATCATCGACCCCTGCTGCTTTGCTTGAAACAAGCTCATCGAACTCCCTTGGTGCATCATGTCCATCGGCCCGCACCCGAGGGCACCCATGGCTTCTGATCAACGTACCTGGGTTTTGCGCCCCAGAGATATATAGATCAGGATCCACCAGGATCGCGAGTGGGGTGGGTCCACGATCACTCAGATCGGTATAGACGACCTTGCAAATGCCTATCCGAATAGATCCCTGCAATGCCGAAGCTGCTGCAAAATCAAAGGCAAGTGAACGACTGCTCTCACTGCGAAAAGACGTCGGCAGGGCTCCTCCTGGATGGTAAAGAATGAAGCACTTCCAGACTCAGATCTGGAACCCTTGCAACAGACATTTGCCGATCCATTCAAATAAAAGGAAGGTTTGGTTCGTGAAGCGCATAACCGATCTTCATAAATGACGGCAGGCAGGCCCCGAACAATAATTATGCGCGTCGCATATGAGGCAGTCAGACCGCAAATTCTTATTCCATCGATGAGATCGCCCTGAGTGCTTCGTTTTAATTGATCACGGAACGGGAAGTTCTTTCACCGGATCGAGTGCCACTTCGGGAGTTACTAAGGGAGCTGCTGGATCCCGGAGCGCCCGGTCACGATGGCCTCCGAGCGGAGCACCATCCAGTGCGCGTACGACAGGCGTTAGGAAAGGAATATCCCCCCGCTTTCGTACTTTGTTGTAGTGTTGCTCTTCATCATAGCGTTTGGCTTGCGGGAGCAACCAGCTTTGTTCGAGTGCCCCCATTGCAGCCAGCACGCGGGCTTGCGCGGCGTAGGCGCCTGCAATCGCCGAATTATAATTACTTCTCGTCAGCAGCAGTTCTCTTGCAAGATCAAGCACATCAAGTGTCGTGCGAAGTCCGGCCTTTTCCTGCAAGAGCGCGCCGTCATAAGCTGACTTGGCAGCGACGACAGCGAGAGCAAGGCGATCGATAGCTGCAGATTGCGCCCGCCAATCTGCCCACGCCGAGGCAAGCGTCGACCGGTTTTCGCGAAGCGCCGCGTCGATCAGCCTCCAGTCAGCATCGTTGGCAGCTTGCGCTTCGCCGACGCGCGCCTGGCGCAGACCACTCTCGAAGATCGGGCCGGACACGACAACTTCACCACGGAGATCGCGTTGATCCTGACGCGGAAGCGTGCCGAAGATCGAGCGCACGTCCCATCCATTCGTATAGTCCGCCTGGCCCCGCAGATCCACACGCGGCATCAGGTCCGCCTTTACAGATTCCACAGATGCGCGGGACGTCTTCTCGCGTTGCTGCGATGCCAGCAAAACGGGACTGTGGGTCTCTGCGTACGCATAGGCTTCCTCCAGCGTCCGAACCGGCAGATTCAGGGGAGGTGGTGGAGATAAGACGCCTGCCGGTCCTCCAATTGCTTGGAGAAAGCCTGCCTCGCTTGCCGCTGCATCCCGCTGGGCAGTATAGAGCTGCGCGCGCCCAAGCTCGATCCGGGTCTCAACTTGTTGCACATCAGTGGATGTCACTTCATGCCGTGCCAGCCGGGCTCGATTATCCGAGAGCTCACGTTCTAGTGTCGCGAGGTTGTCTCGTGTGATCGCGACGCTTGCGCGATCCCGCAAAAGGCCGATGTAGGCGACAATTGCATCGAGCAGAGCCTGCTGCTCGGCCGAGCGTAAGACCTCCCGCTGATATTCCAATTGGGCCATAGCATAACGCTCACCGGCAGCGTTGCGCCCGAATGTAAACAGAGGTTGGGTCAATATGGCAGTTGCAGTTGCACTGCGGCTTGTTCCGTCGGACCATGCCTTTCCAGGCGTGCGTGTGCCGCTGCGCGTAATTCCATAAGTAAGTTCGAAATTGAGCTTGGGCCCATACGCAGCGCGAGCCTGCGGCACACGATAATCTACACTTTTCAACGCAGACCGCTGCGCCAAGAGCGTCGGGTTTGTCCAGTAAGCGAGCCCAAGCGCGTCCGCCATATTGGTCACAGGCGCACCGCTCTGCGCTTGCCGCTCGATGTCCAGCGGTGTGTCATCCGGTAGCGCCGGCGCTAGCGCCAAGGGCGTATCCGATGCAGCGGCTGTTTCGCTCGCCATGACCGGACAAGCGGAAAAACCCAAAAATACAGACAGGGCTAGACGATGGCGAAGCATCTTGGCGTCCTCGTCAATTGTCACGAAATGCACGCATAAACTGATCGCGAAGCGGCTTTGTAAGGTAGGAAATCATCGATCGCCCGCCTGTTTCAATGTAGACTTCTGCCGGCATCCCACTTTTGAGACCCAGGCCCTCGCGCCTCACAGCCGCCTGATCCACTGCAATCCTGACCATGAAGTAAGCCTGCCGCGATTCGGGATTGTCAGTTCGGTCCGTTGCTACGTAGATCACCCGGCCCGGAATTTGGGGCGTAGCAGCGCGATTAAAGGACGAGAAAGTCACTCGCGCCGCTTGCCCTGTCTTCACCTGATCAATGTCCACCGGGCTGATCATAGCTTCGACTACCATCAGGTCCTTGTCTGGAACAATTTCCATGATCGCTTCAGCGGGCTTTACGACGTCTCCAATAGCTGCAAAGGCAATTTTCTCGACGACGCCAGAGTATGGAGCCCTGATTTCGCTTCGGTCCTGCTGATCAGATGCTGCGACGGATCGCATTTGCTGCTGATTGAGCGCGGTGTTGACTTGCGCAAGGTCTGTGCCTGCTTGCACGCGCCGAGTCTGGCTGAGCTGGATAAGCTGCTCCTGCGCTTCTGTAATCCGAGCGCGTACTTGCGCAATTTGCGAACCTAGCGCCGCCGTGTTGCCTTCCATGTCCACCGCGGTCCGCTCGAGCTGATTGAGACGATCGATCGTGACGAGCTGCTTGTTCCAGAGATCGCGCACTCCTTGCCTTTCGGGCTCGATCAGCGCACGCTGTTTGCGTACGGCCGAAATCTGAGCATTGAGTCCGGCGATTTCATGGTTGAACTGCGCAATCCGGGCCTGAAGCTGTGCCCGCTGCTCACTTTCTTCACGACGGCGAAGCTCAAATAAATGCGCTTCATCAGCCATCGCCTGTCGTGCAGCAGGACTCTCAGACTTCGTCAACTCTTCGGGGAAGCGAACCGCGCCAGCGCCAAGGCGTTCAGCTTCGAGCCGGGCGCGCTGCGCCAGCAGCTGGTCAACTGTCAGGCTTGAAAACCGAGCATCTGCGCCGCTAACGCGGTCGTCGAGCCGCAATAGCAGCTGACCCTCTTTAACGTGCTCGCCATTGTGGACCATGATCGACGAAATGACGCCGCCAGTCGGATGCGCGATACGCTTCACTCGCGACTCCGTGCCGACCTGACCGCCGCCAATCACAGCGCCACCAATTGGAATGACGCTCGCCAGAACGAACAGAACGAGCAATAGGACGCTCACCGTGATGGTCAGTTGGCGCAGGCGGGGAGAGCCGGCAGCAGAAATCTGCGTGTCGTCATTCAAATCGGAAATAATGCTCTTGGCAATATCCTGAGGAACCAGAGCCTTGCTCACGCTATCGCTCCTTTGCGCTGGCCAGAAGCGTCCCGCTTGGCATCGGCGTTGGCACCCATCTTCTTTAACACAGCGTCCCTTTCACCGAAATCGGTCAGACGACCGCCGGCCAGCACCGCCAGATGCGTCGTCGGCCCTAGCGTTGCCGGACGATGCGTGATCATGATCACTATGCCTCCCCGCTCACGGACGCCAACTACGGCGTTGGCGAGCGCAACATCGCCCTCCATATCGAGATTGGAGTTCGCTTCGTCTAAAACCAGCAGGAACGGATCCCGATATAAAGCCCGGGCCAAGCCAACCCGCTGACGTTGCCCGGCCGAGAGTTCCACACCGCCGGCAGAGCATTCCGTTTCATAGCCGTTGGGCAGTGATAGAATTAGATCATGCAAGCCTGCTGCCTTGGCCGCCGCAATAATCAACTCAGACGAGGCGTCCGGATCAAACCGGGCGATGTTTTGGCCGATCGTGCCATCCATCAGGTCGACAGTCTGAGGCACGTAGCCCATGAATCCCCCAAGGGTTTCGGGATCCCATTGGTCAAGCGTAGCACCGTCCAGCCGAACTTCGCCGCGCTGCGGTTTCCAGATCCCGAGAATGGCCTTGATCAGCGTGGTCTTGCCCGCAGCACTTGGACCAATGATGCCAAGTGCCTGTCCCGGCTGCAGAGCGAACGACACCCCACTCACTGCGAAGAGTTGGGTTCCTGGAGGCGCAACCCACAGTTCACGTAACGACAGCTCTCCGCTGGGTCTCGCCAGACTCACCTCGCGGCGTGGCGGCCTGCGAAACGCCACAAGCGCCTGTGCCAACCGCTTCCAACCGCCGCGCGCCGCAACCAAGCCACGCCAGTTGGCGATCGCCTGATCGACCGGGGCCAAAGCCCGACCAGAAAGGACCGAGGACGCGAGAATCACACCCCCGCTTGCTTTGCCGTCGATCACCAGCAACGCACCCACTGTTAAGATCAGCGACTGCAAAAGCATGCGGAAAGTTTTGCTGGCACCGCCCAGGCGCGCCGCGGTCCGCGAAAGAAAGGTCTGGACGTTTATGAAGCCGTCCTCCCATTTCCCCGTGCGCCGCACCAACCGCTCTTGCATACCCATTGCAAGAGCGCTCTCAGCAAATCGGATCTCAGCCAGAGCCGCCGCAGTGCGCTGACCGGTGATGTTCGCAAGCTCCCGTGAGCCTTCTTGGGTTCGCCGATTGGAGTACATGGCGAGGATCGACATGATGATCGTGCCAAGCAAGGCCGTCAGCCCAAGCCACCAGTGAAGCGCGAACAACACCACCATAAATGCGATGACCCAAGGGAGGTCAATCAGCGCAATTGGCCCCTGTCCGGCCAGAAAGGAATGGATAGAATCGAGATCGCGGTTGAACTGCAGACCATCGGAATGATCTGCCCCCATCCTCAACGGCCGGGTCACAGTCGCATAGTGCACCGATTCGAAGAGATCGTTATGTACGCCGTTGGCAACTTCCAGCAACGCTTGGCTTCGAATAGCATCGAAAACTGATTGGAAAGCATAGACAATAATAAGCATGCCAAACAAGCCGAGCAGCGTCGGAATACTGCGGCTTGGGAGAACGGAATCATAGACCAGCATCATGTAGGCCGTCCCCGCAAACACGAGAACATTCAACAGGACGCTCGCAACAACAACAAGAACCAGGTTCTTTTTGTACCGTTGCAGGAACAATTTAAATAATTGGCTGTCCACGTTTCCTATAACCCTCTGGCCGCCGCAGCTCGAACGTCATCGCTGTGCTCTTATCCCGATTTGCCCTAAAGTGTTAACGATTCCGACAATGGGGCACGAAGATGGCCAATCTTTCACGAGAAAGCAGGCGGTTGCAGAACTTGCCCCCCATGCACTCCTGGGCTCGGACCTGCAAAAACGCGCCGCTCACACCGCATGCTTGTCGAGACTCGTGCGCTATTGCTGCCTCATCACCGCCATCGAGTGATCCGGCCTTGCGTTGGTCGACCGAGTGATTGCAAATGCAAAGCCGGAAATTGCGATGAGGCGTTGCAACCAGGCGTTCTTTTGCGCCGCCAGACTTTAACCGGGATGGGCTTGCGGTACGTGGGTCGGCACGGACGTCTGTGAGACGAGCAGCGATGAAGAGAGCGCGGGGACGTACCGCAACGCCAACGTCAGCACCAAAGGCCAGGTCCATGTGGCAGCAGCGTCAACGAGTGTATCTGACCAAAACCATCCGCCTTTCGCGAGAAAGTCCACGACTTCGTTTGCGCATTCCAGGAACACGACCACGAGCAGTGGCTTGAACGATGCAAGCGGCTTTCGCCAGATGAGCGCAGCAGCTAGCCAAAACCCTAAACCCGCGCACATGTGAGCAAACTTGTCTGGAGCGGGACAAGCCGCAACGATTGCGCGAATGACGCGCTCATAGGCTTCCAGGAATGACACCGCCGCCTCATATTGCAGCGCAGCACAAAAGTCCACGCAAGGCGCATCAAAGTCGGAATTGCAACTCTCCGCTCAAAAAATATGCGCAGGCTGCGCCTCAAAAGGATTAACGCCCGGCAGAAGTCCAGTAAGTTCAGGATGCCCATCCACTGCGCTTCGCTCCCCTTGCGATTAGATCGCTGACCGCAGAGGCTAAGTAACTCAGATCGCACAGCTTCGCGGCGAGACTGCCTTCGAAGATGACGATGCGGTGCAGCGAAACTTACAAAAAAAAGCGGCCAGAATTTGCCGAGGCGGCAAGTCTTTGCCTGTTGCTGTCAAAACAACATGCACAATAATTCTAATGACCGGGTCCGTATCCAGAAATTGACCCACTTAAAGTCAAATTTACACGGCAGGCTTAATCACCATCGCTGAGACGGTGTCTGCCGTTTCATGTGATGCACTGGCCCGTCGGCTCAGCCGGCGGGCCCTTTTCCATTCGACTTTTGGGGTTACCCCATGCCAGCCCTACGCTCAGGCGCGCATTTTGGCTCAAAGGCGTGGCCGACGCAGGGCAAAGGCTGCGCCCAAGCGTTCTTGCCAACTTCGGCGCCAAAGTCGCTGGCGCTTGACCTCGTTTCGGGAAGCTCAGCAGCCGCATTCGGAGGAGCCGTTTCGGAAGCTGCGGCACCGTGCTTTCACCACAGGTTTACGAACATGTGATCACGGTTTGCGGTCAGTGCACCCACGTTGGAGACCGTGATCGTGACCAAGCTTTTACGTTTAAGGCCGCCGAAGACCATATGGGAAACATCCCCGACGGGGCTTTACGTGCGCGCCTGCGCGGCGGTGAGACTTGTCTGCTTTGGCCTCATGACGCTATTTGGCAGTGCTTTGGCGGCAGGCGCGGCATGTCGGGCCGTTGTTGCCGTGTTTTTGGGTCTTTTCGCATGGTTTTTATCCCGGCTCCCCGAGGAAGACTATGAGTAGACGCGATAAGAATGAGCGGGAAAGCCGCTGGATGGTGCTTGAGGCCACTATCCTGGTCTTGGCAATGCTCTGCATGCTCGCTGACGCTGTCGCGCGAATCTAGCGCACCCAAGCACAGACATGTAATCTGCCGATAACGCGGTGCGCGCGCGATCAGGCCTGATCAAGCAGGAAAAGATATCCGGCGAAAAACTCGAAAACAGAGCATCACTTCACAGGGCGGGCTATGCCAGACCAGTGGTTACCCCGTGATCCACTTAAAGCCTGAGCGCACCGGAGCAGCCAATCCCGAGCGAGGGTGCATAACCGCCAGCGGTGCAGAAACGGTCAAGTAATCGCAAATGGTTGATAGCCAACAAAAAACAGCCTGAACGCGGAACCTTCTTGACGCTGCCGCCAAACAAACGGCCAAAAGACCACTCGGCGCTAAATGACACGGAATATTACGTATGATAAGACAAGCCGCTCTACTAAAATGATTTTCTTCCGCGGAAAGAGCTGGCGTATCCGCTCAGGTGGCACATCATCTTGCTGGCAGATTTGAATATGGTAAACGGCGCCTCGTATGCTCAGAAAAGAATCGTCGCCCCGCCCCATTCTGGAAGCTGCCGAGGATGGCGGCCATGGCCCCGCGATAGCTGTTTTGGCCGCTTCTGGAGCAATTGCGCTGTTTGCCGTTTCCGGCCAGCCTACAAGGCAGCACATCATCCACCTGCTGGACGATGACAATACGGCAGCCAATCGAAATTTGCGGCCTGCCCGAACGCTGCATGACCCTGTCAGTATCCCCGCGTTCGGCAAGTTGCCAAGCGAAGTAGCTACACCGCAGCACGTCGTGTCGCCCACCGAGCATGAAACGCCCAAGCAGACAGCTGTGTCCTTTTCGCCTGAGATACAACGGCTTCTCGCTGCTCAAAAGGACTTGAGCCAAACACTTTGGGGGGATCAGCGCCCCTTTGCTGCGCCGATGCTTCCCCCGCCCTCTCCTGACCAGGTCAGAAACAGCACTGTTGCATCGAACTTCTCGAAGACAGACGACATTGGACACGCGTCTAGCGCAATTGAGCAAGCTCTAGGCGCTGCGTCTCTCGCAACAGTTCTGACAGAAGACGCCAGCGATACCACCTCTCCTTCAGCCTCCGAAAACCTTGGCGCAAGCGGCAATATCGCGCCTGATGCAGTCTCTCTTAAGAGCCTTGCAAAACGTGAGGTTCTTCCCAACGCCACAAGCCCGGACGGCTCGCAAGCTCCATCTTTGGCCGCCATACAGGGGGACGGACCACTCCCTGCTAGTGCAAAAACGCCGAGTGCCGGCCCCGCGTCCGAACTGCCGGTGGAACCGCGCGACACCACAGAGCCGGCATCGTCAGTGCAAATCGCTCCTGCAACGCCTGTACTTTCACAGGCATGCCTGGATGAGCGCTGCCTTTCCCCCCAACAAAGTTTCGCGCCAACCATTCTGACTGCCGATGCCCTTGCCAACCTTGCACACCAGGCAGCCACGGTCACACCAGTCATGCCAGCTGCGCGCGCAATGGCTTCTAATGCAGTACCATCTGCTACGCCGGTCGATCGCTTCCCGCACCCCCAATTTTAGGCACAAATCTTCGGAAAAGACGCGCGCGTCAGGTCGGCGGGCGATCCACGCTTAGGAAACGGCCATATCGACCGACCTCAATCCCCGATCGGATGATCTGCGCCGGGTTTCCAGCAACAATCGAGTAGGGTGGAACATCTTTCGTTACGACCGCCCCTGCTCCCACGATTGAGTTACGGCCAATCGTCACGCCGGGCATGACCAAAGCCCGCGCACCAATGAAGCAGTTCTCTTCAATTGTGGTATTGCTATACTTTCCTCGCGTCCGATCGTGGGTGAGAATGGTCGCTCCAAAAGTAATGTACGAATACGCCCCGATGTGAACGCCTTTGGGATAGGTCCTGTCCAACTTACATGTCAGCGAGATCTTCACAGTTGGGTGCAAATCCATGCCCCAAAACTTATTATAAAAGGCAATCCGCATGCCATTGATTAAACGCTGCAACCAAAGTAGCTGATTTAGGCTCCTCATTGCGTCATCCTATTTCGTTTTGTCAATTTGCAGCGCGTATTACTTTAGGTTTATTATAAGAAAACTGTGACCAAGCCTCCTTAAAAAGACTTGGAGAAAGCTCACCTTTGAAAAGAAGTGCTAGACCGACCGCTATCTTGCGCAAAAATGCTAGGGTTGCGGGGAACGAATGGCGCCTGTGGCGGCCAAGAGCAGCCAGAGTGCCGCCATAGTACTTCGCACGTATACTTGGGTCGAAATCCCGATGACCAACCATGCGATGCGGAGCATAACGCACTACTTTCGAGGCGAAATAGGCGCGCATGGCGTAGTCTGTGTCTTCGCCTGATTTCGCTGGCGTTCCGAGACCCAAGCTCTCATCAAATCCGCCAATTTTCTTTACGATCCTCCCCCTAAGGGCAATAGTATTGGAGGATGCCTTCGAGATCACCTCGTGAAGGCTCGGGCGCACCTCACTCGGTTTCGCTGGGCATTCTGCGAGCGTCCCGTATCTGCAGAACCAGAAGTCAAGAGTCTGGTCGTTTACAAAGCGGGTGTATATCCAGTCCAGAGAGCCAGACGGATACCACGCATCGTCGTCGGGATAGGCAAGAACGCAATCGTCAGTCAGCAAGTCCTGCCTTGGGGCGATCAGCCGAAGCATCTGGTTTCTTGCAACGGAAAGCGGCACGAGATCGCCAATGGAAGACACCTCCATCGTCGACGGAAATCCTACTCGCGCTACAGCTCCTTTGAGGTCATCGCACCGCTGCAGAAGCATATGATGGTGGACCTGGACCTCTGGAAAGCGTTTTCTGAACGCCTCGATCGACCCAACGAGGCGGCGTAGCTCGTCATCTCGTTGCGCCTGCATGTCTGCTGTGGTCAGCAATATCAACGGAATCAGGCGTCGTTCTGACGAGGAGGAAGACACTGCGCACTCCAACTTCGGCCAACAGGCGCTTGCCTGCCTCCCTCCAGACGAGCCTGGAGGTCCACGTTGGCCTTCTAGACCCTTTAATCGCAAGGGCGCACGATCGTCCATCACCTTGTAACCAGCTGAGCGAGTGCGCAGGCATTATCGTCTAAAAATGAACACTTCTTGCAGAACGAACCTTATTATTTCCACACAGCCATCTGGCGTTGTCGGCCAATGCCAACGCGATGGAGCTTGTTTGAGCTTCCGCGAACGAAACCGGAACCTTAGCCTACAAGCTATCTGGCGGAGTGGCTTGCGCGTTTTGTGGCGCTGTTGGGCGATCGGCGCAGGGCGCGCATGTGTCGGGCATATATCGAGGGGTTGATCGGCCCCGATGACCACAAGAGCGTGCAGCCGATAGCGATCCCTTCGCCGCAGAGCGGCTATGATCAATTCCACCTTTTCATCGCGGTGCCTTGTGGAAAGGCGCACCACTGGCACCGGAGCTTGGCCGACAAGCCGGCGCCTTGATGGGTCGTCGCAGTGCCTTGGCGGATCATCGACGACACGGCCTCGCCCCGGAAAGGGAAGTCGTCGGTCGGCGTGGCCCGCAGTATGCCTCGGTGCCGGGCAGGAAGCGCGCGTCTATCGCACCAAGCCCGAGATCGCCCTTGCCGAGATTGATCGCTTGCGCAGCGCGCTGGTGTCCGCTTTGGCGGCATGCTGGCCGACGCTGGCTACGGCCTGTCCGGCCCGTTCCGGCAGGCACTGACCGAGCGCGGTCTGACCGGGGCGGTTGGCATCCCTTACAAGCAGAAGGTCTATCCGGCCGATGTTGCCATGATCTTCCCGATTTCTGGCCGCGGACACCTGCGCAAGAACCATGTGCCTGACATTGCTTCGCGTCCCGCCCAGGACGTGCTCGAAGGCGCCAAGTGGCAGACGGTGAGTTGGCGGCGCGACACCAAGGGCAAGCTGTCGCGCGCTTTGCTGTCCTGCGCGTGCGGGTGGCTGACGGCCCGCCGCAGCGGATCGGTGATCTTGGCCCGCAGCATCTTCCCGGCAAAGAGGTATGGCTGGTCGGCGAGTAGCGCGCCACCGGCACGCGCAAATGCTGCTTCAGCAATTAGCCCGCCAGCACGCCGCCCGGGAACCTGCCCGGCGCCATCGAGGCGCGCTGGGTCTGCGCGCCAGCCCATCAACAACTGAAGGAAGAGCTTCATTTTGATCACTTCGAGGGGCGATCATGGCAGGGACTTCACGACACGCCCTCATGAGCATGATCGCGTTCGGCTTCCTGCAAGCCCGCCACCTCAGGGCAGCGGGTCGGAGAAAAAGAAGCCCGAGCCCGCCGCCGCGGTCGATCCTGCCGGCCATCAGCCAGGAAATCCTGACCCAGCTCAACCAGCCTACACCGTTCAAAAGCACGCATTGGCGTAAACGGTGGCGGCGAATGCTCGGCAAAACTCTGCCAAGGTGGTGTTAGGTCGAAGCGTTTCAAATAATGGTCGCTCATCCCTAGAACTGATTGCATTTGCAACAGGTCTAAAAACCTCTTGGAAATCGTTTGTAGATTACAGAGAGGCGCTCTAAGCACCGTTCAACTGCCGCGACCCCCTGAGGCGTCAGGTTGATCCAGGTTCGCCTTTTATCATTCGGGTCATCTTCGCGCACAATCACACCTTTGGCTACGAATATACCGAGCCATCGGAGGGCCGAGGTGGACGGCATCCCAGTTACATGTCCAACGTCGGTCGCGCTTAGTCTCTTGCCTTGGGCCCACTCACAGTAGAGCGCCAGCAAAATGTCCCACGCAGATTCAGTAGCGAGGTCAGGCCCCAGGATTTGCCTCCGTTCAGCTCGGGCACGAATAACGACTTCTGCCGCAGCAACATACTTTCCGGGCTCGGCGCTGTTTAGTCCGCGGAAAGGTTCCGTCACGAGAGAAACACGCGTCGCCGTCGCTCGAGTGCGCGGATTCTTCGCCAGCTTGTCCATAATCCCCCAGGTTGCGAGCAGCCGTCAGCCAGAGGCGAGAAACACTGTTTCCGCCTAAATCACTGAAAATAAATGACAACATATTTACAGTTTAGTGAATTAGCACAACGAAGCATGTTGTGCCACTGCATGCAGAATGCCGCGCGATCAACAACTACGTCGGGTAGATTTCATGGAACAGGCATTGTTGGAGATATTCTTCGACATTGGCGCACACGGGTCGTCAAAGCGTAAATCCTCGGCTTGCTAAGAGCGCGTCGAGCAATGCTGGAACGTGACCTTCCTTGGACGCGATCTACACCTGGATCAGGGAAAAAGGCGCTCGCGGCATTCGGGCCACAGGGGTCACAAGCTCTGGAGGTGCCGGGAGCAGGCAACACGCAGCAGTACACCTCATAGGTGCTGCCGCACTTCAATTGAGAGCGCGGCGAGTGTCCAGTCGGCCAATATTGCCAGCACCTGCGATGCCGGTGATGTGGATTTCGTCACGGGTTGATCCGCCCTGAAGATCATCGACAATGCCATCAACTTCTGGCCGATGGCGCACGACTGGAGCCGAACACCGTGCGCGTACCCACTCTGAGAGACGAGAGGCGTTGCCAAAATCGCGATAGGTTGGCGAGTTTTTTCCTGAAATGCACCCTCTGTAATGGCAAGCGGTCCGGTCATCGCACGGCCAGCCTGCCAACGTGACCAAGCGTGAGCAATGGTCCTTGTCGCCGCGTTAGCTCGACGTCGGGGGAATTATTGTGACCTTCAGATGCACTGCTCGCTGTGCACCCATGCCAGCGGAGTGGCTGATGACAGAAGTCGTGCCACAGTTGGTATCTGCGTCTCCGCCTTGGCAAACCTCTTGGTGTCTCCTGCCAAGCCTTGAGCGCGTTGCTCCACAGGAACACGCGCTTCTCAGGCATTGCGGTATTTGGCCTGACAAAACTGTCGGATCAAAGCCGCTACGCTGCTTCATACGCCGGCGCATTGCAGCAATTGACTAAGAAGTGACGTTCAGGATCACATTCCTGCTGTAATCAGCGCCTTTCTTTGGCATTCTCGGCCTAGTTTGCGACTCGGACTTGCGTAAGACCTTGATACAAGCTCGATAAGGGGATCCAGAAAATGGACGGCATGCGACTTAGGGACTTGGACGATCGCTTGAACCGGATCGAGGAGCAAAACACCAAACGCTTTCAAGAATTGCTTGCGCAAATTCAAAGACGTGACAAATGGATTATTACATCCATTTGTAATTTGGTCGGATTGTTTAATTATCTGCTCGTTGTCATAGGCGTTTGGTTCTTCATTGAAAAGACAGGAGCGGGCTTGCTCGGATCTATTGACATCATTGGCCTAGGCATCGTCGCTTTATTTCTAATGGCACACTGTACCAGCCGCCTTGCGGAGGCTTACTCAGTCAAGATTGAAAGAGGGGCGACGTTATCTTGTTGGCTTCGGCACGTCCATTAGAGACGGCGGCAGGCGACCTTGACCACAAGATCATGGTGTCGCCGATTGTGACGGCATTTTTGTCTTTCGAATTAGCCTTCGAAGCACAGCAAGCAGCACCCTAATTGGCCCTCCAGGATGCTTGAAGGGTGCTCTGCACACTTCTCTGTGCGCTAGGGCCTGTGGGGATTTAGCGTGAGTTGATGACGGCAGCGGCGAGATAGATCATGGCCGAGAAGCTCTTGTCTGTTTTGCAGGCGCGCATTGCGATGCGCTTGAACTCTTTGAGTTTGCAGAAGTAGTTTTCGATCAGGTGGCGCCATTGATACATCTTGGCGTCGATCTTGAGTTTCTGGGCGCGGGCGGGGCGCTGTGAGATGATCACTTGCGCACCGCGCTGATTCAAGTCCTCGACGATCCAATTGGAATCGAAGGCCTTATCGCCGAGCAGCGCATCGAATTGGATGCCTCTGATCAACGGTGCAACACCGATGGTGTCGAACCGATGGCCCGGCAATAGCTCAAAGCGGACAAGGTTGCGCAAGGCGTCGGTCAGCGCCAAAATCCTGGTCGTCATACCGCCTTTGGAACGGCCAATGGCCTGGCTCTGAGTCCCCCTTATGGATGGCCCGCCCCTACCTACCGTGGTGTACAACGGTGAGCGAAGGAAGGAGGCGGAGCATGACCATTGCCGTACTCGGTATCGACCTTGGGAAGAACAGCTGCAGTGTTGTTGGCCTCGATAAAGCGGGGTCGGTTGTTGTGAGGCGCCGGATGCGGCGGGAAGGCGTGATCGCGTTTGCCGCGAAGCAGCCGACGTGTGTCGTTGCAATGGAAGCTTGCTGCGGCGCGCACCACATGGGCCGGGTCTTGGCTGCGCAGGGGCACACGGTTCGCCTGATGTCGCCAGAATATGTTCGTCCCTATGTCAAAGCCCAGAAGAACGATGATCGCGATGCCGAAGCGATTGCCGAAGCCGCGACGCGGCCAACCATGCGTTTTGTCGAGCTCAAGTCCGAGGAACAACTGGACATGCAGACCCTGCACCGGGTTCGCGACCGGCTGATCTGTGATCGGACATCGTTGATGAACCAGATGCGCAGCCTACTGCTGGAACGCGGTCACATCGTCCCGCAAGGCCGGGCAAAGCTGAGAGAGCATCTGGCTCGACTGCTCGACCTAGAGGGATCACCGCTTACCCCGAGAATCCGCGAACTTCTGCTCGACATGCGCCAGCGCTGGGAGGCGCTGAACAAGCGGATCGCCGACTTGGATGCCGAATTTGTCGAAGCAGCTCGCGCGGATGAGCGAACACAGCGATTGCTGACAATCCCCGGCATCGGTGCGCTGAACGCTACCGCGCTCGTCGCGGCGGTAGGGGATGCGCGCACCTTCAATCGTGGGAGGGACCTTACTGCCTGGCTGGGTCTCGTGCCGCGGCAGGCGACTACCGGAGGCAAGCCGCGCCTGCTTGGGATTACGAAACGAGGGAGCCGATATCTGCGAAAGAACCTCATTCAGGGCGCCAGGGCTTCCTTGCCGGCACTCAGCAAAAGCCAGACACGCCTTGGAGCGTGGCTTCGGGCGCTGGCTGCAAGGGCACATCACAATGCAGTTGTCGTGGCACTGGCGGGCAAGATCGCACGCATCGCCTGGGCTTTGTTGCGGCACGAACAGCGATACGAGGCAACGCCGCTTGCGGCATGAAACAGGATCGTTCGGCGTGACGCGCTGAACCAACGGAGTCTGCGGGAGGCGAGCAGAAGATGGCCTGACAGTCGATCGGCGTTCTGGAAACCTATGGCGTAAAATGGCACTCGATGCCGACCCCCTTATGAGGACCAGGACGCGCGGATCTCCATCTTGGCCAATGGCAAACTGCCAAAAGGCCGGATACGTTTTTGCAGACTGATCAAACCATCATCAAATCGCCACTTGCCGACGGGGCGGGCCATACGTTTTGCGCCTTGGCCGTGCCGGTGGACCTTGACGATAGTGGCATCGACCATGGCGTATTCCATGTCGGGCTCTTCCGATAGCGCATCGAAAATTCGCTTGAAAACATCAGCTTCACGCCAATCGCGAAACCGCCGGAATGCTGTGCTCCAGTTCCCAAACGTTGAAGGCAGATCGCGCCAGGGACTGCCCGTCCTGGCAATCCACAACACCCCTTCCATGAAAAGCCGGTTGTTCCTTCCGCTGCGCCCAGGGTCCGTCAGCTTACCCCGGCAATGCGGCTTGATCTTTGCCCACTGGGCATCAGTCAGTACCAAGCGATCCATCCAAAGCGTGAATCATATCTCAGCCTTCTTGGGAATCCTGAATCCCCACAGACCCTAGGCGGCGTGGACAAATTGCAGCAGCTTGAAAATGGCTCATTGTGTGATTTCCATCGCCTTGGTTAGATGAGGCATGCAAGCAGCCACACGCTCCTTTTGGAAGACGCTCCCCCTCCCAGCGCAGCGGGATAGCATCGAACTTGCACTGCTGTATTCTGATGCCGAGGGCGAGAGGATCAGGCTTGGGCACGTCCCGCAGGATATAGACGATAAGTGGTTCATATTTTTTGAGAATGGCTGGCTCTATTTTCATCGTTCGTGGACAGGGGCCTGCATTTATGGCGTCCGTCTTGACGGTTCACCGAATGGTGTTCGGGTGACTGATGCGTGGGTTAGCGGGGATAAGGAGCAACACCGATCTCAGCGTTTTGGGCGCTAATGACCGCTTCAAGGTGGAAGCGGCCATCGCCATCGGCCGCATGGGCGACAAGGCCACTCTTTCCGAAGCACTGCAAGCACGCGAAGCGCCCAGCCCCCGCAAGCCCGTCGAAGAATTGGCATTTGCCGGCCGCCTGCCGGGCTGAGGTAACTGATCGGCTGCATTTGCCTTCCGTGTGGTCAGTTAGTGTACGCCTTTCCATCGTGCAAAGGGGACGTTGCGGAGTGCCCAACACCACGGTCACGCGCCGCCCGAAAGCTATCCCCCTAAAGCCCCAGATCCAGCCGCTTCTCAGGCACCGGTGCCTGCATTCCGCGATGCTTCTCGGGTTCTGCCCGCAGGGAAGCAGGAGCGACACCACCAGCTCTCATTTCCTTTCCACGTTCCGCCGAACGGACAGTCATCGAGGGCAGATCGACGACCTTCTCTCCCACCGCTTCCAGCGCGCTGGCCTTGTCGCCGCGATTGCCTTCGATCGTCCTGAGCAACGCATCCCTGTCGTTGATGACGATCTCCAGATTGTCGCGCACGCGCGTCGCCATGACATAGGTCAGCCGCTGGTTGGACAGCAAGCGTTCGGACGAATGCATGATTCCGATCCCCTTGTCCGAAGTCATCCCCTGCGCCTGGTGCATGTTGATGGCATAAGCCAAACCAAGCTGTGCAAGCATCGGATCGTCACGACGCAAGGTGACAATGTCGCCGCGCGCGTTCTCGATGCGCACGCCTTCGGCATCAATGCCCAGCACGCGCGCCTGAGCCGAATTGAACAGCGCCCGATCCTTGTCGTTGCCACTCCAGCGGATCCGGTCACCTTCATGGATCCGCACTTTTTCGGTCTCATAGAGCGCCAAGGCATCGCGACTGTCATCAGCGCCAATCTCGGCCGGCAAGAAACGGACACGCTCGCCTGCCCCATCCCGCAAGGTCACCATGCCCTTGCCGTTGGCCGAGAGCACCTCGTAACGCCCGGCGTCGAGCCCCGCCGGGCGATCCCTGCGGAATACCTCGACGACCTGCCCCTTCCGATACGTCTGCACCATGCGCAGTTCCTCGCGAGTAGCGTTGACCTTATGGAGCGTGGTCAGTTCCAGCCCTTCCCCGGTCAAAACACCCTCGGCGCGCAAACCAGCCTGGACCAATGCATTGAGTTCGGATCTGGTGTCCCTGCCGGATGCATAGAGCGCGGTGCGCTCCCGATCTTCCGGTGACAGCGACAACCAACGCCGTGCGGCGACCGCCCGATACTCGACACCGGCGCTCGTCACTCGGTCCCCCAGCACTTCGAACGCCTCCCGAAACGCCCCTGCCCGCGCAAGGCCAGCCACCGCCTTCATCGCATCGGTGCGCTGACGCAGGCTTTCCTCGAGGTATGCGAAGGCGGGTCCGTGCGACTGGACAAGACTGAAAGCCTTGCCGGCATCGATCGGCTGCAACTGCTTGCGATCCCCGATCATCAGGACGCGCTCGGCCCCCATGCGATTGGCGATTAGCACAAGGTCATTCATGGCCTCGGTCGAAACGAGCGAAGCTTCGTCAAGCACGAGGATCTTGGCAGCCAGTGCTTCGCGCGATGCCTCGATCCCTCGCATAGCGTCCTGCCCCACCGCATTGCGATGCGCATGGACAAACGCCGCGACGGTTTCAGCGGCAATACCGCCCTCATCGCGCAGCATGTCGACCATCTTGTTGGCCATGGCGAGACCAAGGACGCTGCGCCCCTCCTCACCTGCGACCGCCGCGATGCTGCGGATCAGCGTGGTCTTGCCCGCACCGGCAACGCCTTGAATCACCACGAACCGATCCGGGCTCGACAAGGCAACAACGCCGGCCGCCAGTTGCTCGGCACTTAGCGGACGATCGCCGGCGATGGCCTGCAGCCGCCCCACGGCCCCATTCGCAGGGACCAGGACAGTGCCCCGCCCGCGCCCGGCATCGATCCCACCCAGCAGCTTGCGCTCGGCAGCAAGGTGGCCGGGCGTGGTCACATGCGTCACCGCGCCGTCGGCACGGTCGGAAACACCCGAGATGAGGGCGCCGCTGCCCAGAAGCTGACCGATCCGCGCTTCGACCCGCTCGATGGTCACCCCCTTGATCCCGAGGTTGAGCGCGGTGCTGGCAAGCTCGCCAATGGCAAAAGCCGCCTCGCGCTGCCCTATGATCCGCAATGCCGAAGCCACGGCGAGTTCGGTGCGGAAGGCCAGCGGCGACAGCTTGAGGCGGGCAAGACCATTGGTCGCCAGCGGATCATCGGGCAGCAGGTACGTGCCGACGGTATGGCGCACGGAGCGCAGGATGTCGCCCGCTTGCCGCAGGGTGCCGATCAGTCCTTCCCGGCTCGTCGTGGCGGTGGAGCGCTCCCGCGCCGCTGCCACAAGCGTGGCACCGGCGAACCCCAGTTCCGCTGCTCGATCACGCCAGACGCCCCGCAGCGCCTCGCGGTCCTCGAGGTTGATCTTGTCGTCACGCGTGCGCCGGGTGATTTCGCGAAGGGTGCGGGTTTCGTCGGCGCCGCGCCCCAGTTGGGCCGCCTTGGCAAGGATGTCCGCCCGGCGCTGGCTGAAAGCGTCGATCACCACCTTGGGCACGCCCTCGATTTCAAACTGGCCGTGCTTGCCGGTGATGCGCGTCTCGTAGCCGAGCTTCTCGATCTCGGTGCGCAGCGCCGCGTGATAGGCGCTGCCGATCGCGGCGTTGTTTTTCCACAGCTCGCCATTCCACAAGGCGCGCCATTGGCCGGCTGCGGTGCGCGTGATCGCAGCGACGACCACGTGGATGTGCGCCTGGGGATCAAGCTTGCGGCTCGTGTCGTGCTGGAACAAGGCATAGACGAGATTGCCCGTGCGCACGGCCTCGCCACTGCGATTGTGATCGTAACTGCGCGCTTCGGCGAACTTCTTTTCCGCCCAGGCCATGGTCTGGCGCACGGCAAGACGATGGGCGGCGAGCAGACGCTCGTCGCCCGCGACATAGGCGAGCACGCTTGCAGACTTGGGCATCGAGAAGGTCAGGTCGATGCCGGCCCGGCGATGCTCGTGGGCGTTGACGACGGTGCCATCGGGGAGTGCGCCGTTGAGCAGGGTCTCGAAGGTGGCCTTGCCGACCTCGCCGTCAAGGCCCAGCGCCGCAGCCCCCTCCCCGCCCCATTCGCTCATCTCCGAGGCGTGTTCGCCAGTGTAGTAGTCGTCCTTCGCGAAATAGCTCGCCGCACCACCCGCAGATCGTACCGGGACCACCGACAACATCGCGTCAGTCCCCGAAACCAGGACCGTCGTCTCGGTCAAGGCCAGGCTCGGACGCCTCGTGCCCCCGGCGCACGTGGCGGTCGGTGTAGTCGAACCCCAGCTGTTCCTCGCGCGCCGCGAGCTGCTCGGGCATCTTACGCGAGGGGGCCATGCCAGCACGCCTTCCGATCGCGGCATCGCGCGCGTTTTCGGCAGAGCGGGAATCAGCCACCGCTTGCGAACGCATGTTGCCGATAATCCCGGCCAGCCCCGTTTCAGGCTGGTTCATCAGGGCCGGCTCGCTTGCGGCGCGCGTATCGGCCTCGCGCTCGCCCGCGGTCACCTCGCGCCGGTCGGCCGCAGTGAACAGGTCATCGGTCAGGCGGGCGCGTTCCTCCGGCACGATCTGCCCCACCACTGCACGCAGCTCGGCGGCCGCCTTCATCGGCACGGGCTCGACACCGCCTTCGCCTTCCGCAGGCGAGGCACTGCCGCCCGGCGGCACGAACGGCGCGGGCGTCAGGCTGGCGCGTCGCCGCCAGGGCTCGGCCACGGCCGGATAGTCTCGCCAGACAAGGCGGATGCGCGTGGCCGGGAACCCGTCGGGGAACTTGAGGAAACCGTAGAGCGCAGGGAGATTCATGATGTCGTCGGGAATGACGAGCGGCTTGACCTCCGTACGCGGCGTCAGGGTCGAGGCATCGCGGGTGTTGTTGTAGCCGTAGGAATAGGCCTCATCCATTTCGCGCACTTCGCGGTTGCCGATGAACTCGGCGCAGACCCGCGCGGTCTCCATGTCGGCGGTCGAGAGGATCAGCTTGGTGCGCGCGAGCGCGGCCAGGTTGATCGCGCCTTGCTCACCGTAGGTTTCGGCGAGCTTGTCGAAACTGTGCATGCCGAGCACGAAGGCACCGCCAAAGGCCCGCGCGGTCTGGAGACCATGCTCGATCGCGGGCAGACGGTGCAACGCATGGACCTCGTCGAACAGGAACCAGGTGCGCAAGTCGCGCGTCCGTTCGAGCCGCATCAGCGCGTTGACCGCCATGTCCATCCACAGCGTCAGCAGCGCGCGGTTGAGCGTGAGATCGGTGTGGGTCGAGGTAATGAACAGGATGCCATCGCGCGTCTCCTCGCGCATCCACGCGTTGATCGAGAACGGCGGAAGGCCACCTTCGACCGGATCGGGCAGGAAACGGATGACCTGCGCATTGGTGTTGAAAACCGCCCGGATCGATTCCGCCATGCGCGCGGCCTGGGTCGCGGTCAGCGGATCGGCGATGGTGTTCTCGAGCATGCGGTGCACGGCGGACAAGTCGGCATGCATCAGGTGGTGCGCGATCGCACCGTTGGAGGTGAGGCCAGCTTCGGCCAGCTTCACGCACATCTCGACGAACAGGGTGCGCGCAGCCATCGCCCAGAAAGGTTCGGCATTGCCGCCGTCGCTTGGGATCAGCGCAGCGGCGGCGGCGGTGAAGTCGGCATAGTTCGCGCAGTCGTTGAAGATCGTCCAGGGCGGGCAGCGCTCGTCCATCGGATTGAGGATGTGGTCGCGCGAAGGGTCGTAGAAGCTCTCGACGAAGGCCCCGGTCAGATCGAAGATCACACAGCGGTGCCCGCGCTCGCGCGCTTGGGCGACGATCGAGCGCAATTGCGTTGTCTTGCCCGCACCGGTTGTGCCGATCAGCATCGCGTGGCTCTGCTCGAGCCGCCAGGGAACCGGAACGCCGGCCATGTCGTAGGGTGCGGGGATACCCATGGCGATCCGCCGCGCAGGCGCGGTCCCGGCCACCCGCGCGGCATCAAGGCGAGGATCGATCCGGGCAAGCTCGCGCGCCAGCTCGGCATAGTTGTGCGCGGCGATCTCGCGAAGGAGGACGGGCCGCTCGACCAGCATGGCGCCGCGCTCGTGGCGTTCCTTGAGGATCTCGATTCCGCGCCGGCGCGACACATCGACGAACCAGATCGAGAGCGGGATCGTGAGAACCGCCGCCCCGATCGCGGCAGCGAGCGCGCAGTGCATAGCCTTGGCCCAGGCGATGCGGACCGCGCCGTTGTAGGGGACCGCCCCCATCGGCACGCGGATGACGCGATCGGAGGGCAGGGTCAGGTTGATCACGTGGGTGGGGTCAAAATCGACCATGTCCCAGGCAAACGCATAGAGCTTCATCAGCACGAGCTGAATCTCGTGGTCCTCCATGCGGAAGGTCAGGATCAGCGAGGCGAGGATCGTGAAGGCAAAGAAGCCGATCACCAGCGGCAGCTTCACCCCCTGCCAGGTCATTAGCACTTCGTGGGTCAGCAGCTGCGATCCGCGCGTGAAGTGCCCAGCGTTGCGGATCACCCGCCCCCGTGCCGAATGGTGCTGGACCGTGGCCGGTCGCCCATCGAAACGGATGCCGCGCTCACGCATCGTGGTACGCCTTCAACCGCTCGATGGTGAGCGCGGGCAGCCGCTCGGCGAACTCGGGGTCGGCGAGCGTGAGCAACCGATCGGTCGCAGCCTGGGTGCTCTCGATAATGGCAATAAGGCGCGTGACGTTGACGCCGTGCCCGGCCTCGACGAACGGGAGCCCCACATCGATCAGCTGGCGGATGATGGCCGAGCGCGACATGCCAAGCCCCGAAGCCAGCGCGTCGATCCGTGCGAACTGATCCTGCGCGAGCGAGACGCCCACATCCCTGAAGGTCTTCACCAGTGTTCCCTTGCCTTGAGGGAACGTGGTTTCGGGTATCGCAGCGCCGATCCTACGCCGCTGCCGCCACGCTGTCGAACCGAAATCGGGCTGCAGCCGGCAACAGACAGAAATTACGTAAATTCAGCACGTTGCGAGAGAGGCTCGTGAACTGCAGCAGGCTGCAGCAAGGGCAAAGTGCAGCAAAATGGCGATTTTCTGCCGTTCCTCGACTACGGCCCCGCCGTGTACGGTGTGCCTGTCAATAGGCAGGATTCAGGGCCCTTGGACCGGTACTGACGGCTTGATCGGAATCTTTGGATTCTCCCGGATTCCTGCGGGATTGCGGCCCGTTCAGGCCGAAGCGGTGGCCGCGACCACGTCGAAGCGACTGCGGCGGAATTCATTGTTTGTTCCGTTTGCGGGTACAAATAGCCATCAGGCCCACCCAAACTGCCCGACCCTTCCGAACGACCATCTGGCAATGCAGATGGTCTTCGACGGCCTAGGCCAAAGGCGCGCTGGTGAGCACGACACCAGACGACAAAAAGGCCCCTGCGGATCGTCCGCAGAGGCCCTATCTAGGGTTTTCCTGGTGATGATAGGCGGCGCTACTTCGAGCGCCGCCGGGTGGTCCTGGCAGGAGCCGGCTCCGGGGTTTCCTCCAGCGGAAGTTCGGCATCGCCTGCCGCCTTCTCCTTCGCCTTTGCGAGGAAGTCGACCTGCTCGGCGATGATCTCGCAGCCGTAGCGGACCTGGCCTTCCTTGTCGGTCCAGCGCGTGTAGTGGATGCGGCCCGTGACCATGACCAGGGCGCCCTTGGCGACGTGCTCTGCGACCTGCTTGCCGACACCGTTGAAGCAGGTCACGCGGTGCCATTCGGTTTCGGTCTGGCGATGTCCCTCGCCGTCCTTGTAGTGGCGCGTGGTGGCAATGGAGAGGCTGGTTACCGAGGCGCCGCTCTGGAGGTTGCGGACTTCCGGGTTGTTGCCGACGAAGCCTGCGAGGATGACGGTGTTCTTCATGGCGAATTCCTTTTGAAGCTCTTCAGAGTGTCCAAGGGACCATCCCTTCGACTGAGCCCCGAAAGGTCCGGGGGTGGATAGGACCGCACGAGCGACGCGAGGAAACCCCGCCGGAAGGAGTGGTGCGGGCAGCCGCGCAAAGCGCGGCAACACGGTTCGCACCGGCGCGGGTTGCGTGTCCTGTCCGGCTTCGGACAGGGGCGTGTTTCAGTCTCGGAAGGGGATGGCTTTTGGACGCGGGTGAGCGTTCACGATGCCTTGCCGTGAAGAACCAAACCTGCCCTCAGGCGGCTTTGGCAAGATCCTCGATGCGCGCCTCGCAGGCGCTCTTCACCAGCCCTTGGAGCACCGCCACCCGCCCAGCGATCCAGGCGAGTTCGTCAGCCGAAATACGGTAGGATGGTGCGTACCTAGCCTTCACATAGGCATCGCGCAGCAAGGCATAGCACCGCTTTTCAAAGCGCCCCGTTCGCGGCCAGACGCCTTTCAGTGCTGGTTCGAACTCCTCGGCCATGTCCCGCAGGCGATTGAGGTTGTGCGACTTGGGGCTCCAGAGCGTCCTGGTAAGGAAGAGGCAATGGTAGAGCCTCTCGACTGACTGATGGAAAAGGAACGCTGCGAGCTTTGATTTCTTCCGAGCCACCGCATCGTTCGCGCTATCCAAGAAATCGGACGCACTTTCGAACCAGTCGTCGAAGTAGTCCTGCGTCTCCTTGAGCGCCTGCTCACGCGACAGCGGCAAGGGCTCGACGAAGGCTGAGTTCGGCTCCTCGAACAGCACGACGCCATCCTTGAGGATATCCATGAAGAAGTACCGGCCAAGCCGGAGCTTTTCGTTCACGTCATCAAGACTGTGGTAAATCAGGCTAACCGGCGTGCGCAGCACTGTACCCCCCGACAAATCGGCAAGCAGCCTGCTTTCGGTGGCTTCCCAGAACTCGGCGATGTCGGTGAGATCATCGTGGTTCACCACAACCAGCAGGTCATAATCGGAAAAGTAGCGGCCTACCGGGTCCTCAACCCAGTCGCCGCGTGCATAGGAGCCGAACAGCACGATCTTGAGCAGCCTGCCTGCGCGATAACGAGGTTGCGTGCGGTGCGCGATGGCGTCGTCAAAGCCGGCGCGCACCGTCTCGACGACGTACGCGAGTTCGCGTCGCTTGCCTTCGGGGAGATGATCGAGGCCGGATTTCATCAAATTTGGAATCGGCGGATTTCCATCTCTTGCCAAGGAAAAAGTTTAAGCGCCCTGCGGCAAGCGTGGCACGATATGAGCTGGCGATATGGGAGGGTAGGGCTTGATGGCACAGGATGGAACAAACCCGCCCTTCAGCGGAGCGACTGTGAACGTCGGGCTGCGCCGAAACCGGGCGTTCGCGGGGCCGCAAAGGCCCGCTCTCGAATTTCAAGGCCTGGAGTGAGTATGGAACGGCAGGTCCGGGCTGCGGCTCCGCTGCAACCAGGCATTCGTTTTTCCCTAGACGTCGCTCAAACACGCTGACTTGCGACATACACAAGACGATCACTTGAATTCGCGAGCGACCTACATCCCAGCTGGACCCGGGCTTGACCGCGAACAGAATCGTTGTCAGATTGTTCGGACCGGGATCAAGCAACCTCCCGGTCAGGCGCCAGCCCAAGCGTTGCCTTTCACTGGTCCGCTCCTTGGCGGACGGAAAGGCGTATCGAGGGCAATGGCGCGCGTTAATTTAACTTCCCCGCAAATTCCCACTTTTCGCGAACTCGTGCGGGTCTCCGCGCGCATTGGTTGCCTGAGCTTCGGCGGGCCTGTCGGACAGATCGCGCTGATGCACCGCGAACTGGTCGAAGAGCGGCAATGGGTCACCGAAGATCAATACCTCCACGCCTTGAACTTCTGCCATCTGCTGCCGGGTCCCGAGGCGCAGCAGCTCGCGATCTGGATCGGATGGAAGCTGCATGGCCTTAGAGGTGGCCTTGCTGCGGGTCTGCTCTTCGTCATTCCGGGCGCGCTTGTGATCCTCGCGTTGTCGATCCTCTATGGCTACGCGGCGCACCTCACCTGGTTCGCTGCGCTGTTCCTCGGGATCAAGGCGGCGGTGCTCGCGATCGTGGTGCAGGCGCTGCTGCGCGTTGCCGGACGGGCGCTCAATACCGGGTTCAAGCGAGGCATAGCGCTCGCAGCATTTGCCGCACTGTTCGTACTGAATCTCCCGTTTCCACTTGTCGTGCTCACCGCCGGGGCTGCCGGGACGATTGCCGCCGCAACACGCCCGGACCTGCTGGCGCTGAAGCAGACCGACAAGGCACGGGAGCTCGCCCCGCGCCCGTGGGGGGCCAGCATTCGCGCTATCGTGGTTGGATCGCTGATCTGGGTTGCACCGATGGTGGTGGTGTTCACGACGCTCGGCCCTGACCATGTGCTTTGGCAGGTCGGCGCATTCTTCTCGAAGCTGGCAATCGTTACCTTCGGTGGCGCCTATGCAGTGCTCGCCTACATGGCGCAGCAGGCCGTGCAGGGCTTTGGCTGGCTGAGCGCTGGGGAAATGGCCGACGGGCTCGGCTTGGCCGAAACCACCCCGGGGCCGCTGATCATGGTGACGCAGTACGTCGGCTACCTCGCCGCATTCCGCGCGCCCGAGCCGTTCACACCGCTCTCCGCAGGAATTATCGGCGCGGCGCTGACGACCTGGGTGACCTTTGCCCCCTGTTTCCTCTGGATCTTCGCTTTGGCGCCGTGGATCGAGCGACTTGAACATGCCCATAAGCTTAAGGGCGGCCTAGCCGCCGTGACGGCGGCGATCGTCGGAGTGATCGCCAACCTCAGCCTGTGGTTTGCACTCCATGTGCTTTTCAAGCGGGTCGGATCGGTCAAGCTCGGGGCCCTCACGATCTCGGCGCCCGAACTCGCCAGCTTCGATTGGCGCGCGGCGGTCCTGGGAGCGCTTGCCGCATTTCTCATCTTCCGCCGCAAATGGAACATCATCCGCGTACTTGCGCTCAGCGCAGCAGGCGGCCTCGTCCTCGGTCAGATCGCTTGAATAGGAGCCTCACGCCATGAACGACATCTCTCGCCGCAACGCCATGGGCAGCATCGCGCTCGGGGTCGCAGCGGCGGCTGCTCCCGGCGCCGCTGTTGCAGCCACACCCACAACCGGAGGTTCTCCCATGACCAGCCCGGCTCCCGCCTTTGCCGGCGGCCATGCCGTCAAGCCGCTCGGGTTCGATCCCACCAAGCTCACGGGTCTTTCCGAAAAGCTGATCCGCTCGCACTGGGAGAATAATTACCAGGGCTCGTTGAAGGCCCTCAACATGATCGAGGGTCGGCTTGCCGCCGCGATGTCTGACAAGGATCTTCCACCGGTCGTCTATGGGGGCCTCAAGCGCGAGGAACTGCACCGCACCGGCTCGGTGATCCTCCACGAACTCTACTTCGAGCAGTTTGGCGGCAATGGTCAGGCGGCAGGCAGCATCCGGGATGCACTGGTCGCCAGCCACGGTTCGTTCGAAGCGTGGGAAGCCGAGTTCCGGCGCACGGCGATGGCGCTGGCGGGCGGCTCTGGCTGGGCCATTCTCGCTTGGAACCAGTACACTCGCTCGTTGCATAACTATTGGGCGTGGGATCACACCAACGGGCCAGTCACCGGCGTGCCCTTGCTCGTGCTCGACATGTACGAGCACGCCTTCCACATGGACTACGGCACGGCCGCTGCGAAATACGTCGACGCCTTCATGCACAATCTCGATTGGGCAGTGGTCGATGCGCGCTACCGCTCCGCGTCTCGTACCTGAGGAGTACAGCGATGAAATGGGTCACCCGTGAGCGCCCCAAGATCGACCGGATCGCTTGCCCTTGGCTGATCCGGCGCTTCGTCGAACCCGAGGCCGAGTTCCTCTACGTTCCGGCAGATCAGGTGCTCGAAACCGCCGAGACTGAGGGAGCCATTCCATACGACATCCCCGGCGTGGAATTCAGCCATGTCGGGGAGAAATGCAGCTTCGACGCCATCATCGAGAAATACGCGCTGACCGATCCGGCACTCCTTCAACTGGCCGTGGTCGTTCGTGGCGCTGACACCTCGCGGCTCGACTTGACCCCGCAATCGGCGGGCTTGCTGGCGATGTCGCTGGGTCTGTCGGCCAATTACGCCAACGATCATGATATGCTCGAACGGGGCATGGTGATGTACGATGCGCTTTATGCCTGGTGCCGATCCTGCCAGGATGAGGCGCACAATTGGCCGCCTCAGGCAATTGGCGGACAGGCGAGCAAAGCAAACCGATAGAAGGGCAGGCTCCATTTCGCTCAATGGGTCCCCTTGATGGCGGTTTTGTCGCCGTCTGCCATCCAGATGCTCGGGTTAATTCCAATTATTCTACCATATTTCTCTCGAATATCTTCATAATCGCGGCGACCTAAAGCATAATGCCGAAGGATAAGTCGGATTCCGCCGTTATCGGGCTGTAAAACCATTATCGATCACGAGCTCTGCGCCGCTCATGTAACTGGCGTCTGCGGACAACAGGAAAAGGATGCCGGCAGCAATTTCGTCGGGTTCGGCAAGCCTGCCTGCCGGAAGCAGAGTGCTGAGCGCGCCGCGGATTTCGTCCGAGCCGCCGAGCTGATCGACGATGGCGTCGGCCATCGGCGTCCGAGTGAGCGCGGGGTGGACGGAGTTGACGCGGATGCGGCTGGGCATGGCGATCGCTTCGAGCGCGGCGGTCTTGGTCAGCAGCCGGACGGCGCCCTTGCTGGCGGTATAAGCGGCTGCACCGGGCGAGCCGCGCAGGCCTGCGGTCGAGGACAAATTGACGATCGATCCGGTGCCGGCAACCTGCATCGCGCGCATGACGTGCTTGCAGCCGAGGAATGTCCCTTCGACGTTGACGCGCATCACCAACCGGAAATCCTCGATCGTGGTTTCGATGGTCGTGCCCATGCGGATCACGCCGGCCGCGTTGACCAGTCCGTCGATCCGGCCGTCGGAGGCGGTCACCGCTTTAACCAACGCGATCCAGTCGTCCTCGCTGGTGACGTCGCAAATGTGGTCGACCACGCCTACAAGGCCGCAGGCCGTCAGGTCGGCCCCGTGAATGATCGCGCCTTGCGCGACCAGCCGCTCGGCGGTCCGCTTGCCGATGCCCGACGAGGCCCCGGTCACGATCACGACCTTGCCTTGGAAACGCCCGTCCATCCTGCTCTCCCGTCTTTGCTTGTTTCTTGAAACTTCAGTCCTGCAGCGCGTTGCGCAGCACGGTCTTGGCATATCCGAGCAGGTCAGCGACGACCTCGGGCTGCACCTGACCGGCGAGTTGTCCGTAGGCCATGCCCTCGAGCACATAGTGCGCGATATTGCCCGCCTGCATGACCTGGGGATCGGCATAGCGCCAGCCGAACGCCTGTCGCGCGGTCTCGTACCAGTCGCGCAGGAAGGCCTGATAGCGGGGTGCGAAGGCTTCGGTCAGTTCGGCATCGCTGCGGGCCAGCAGAACGAGTTCCTGATAAGCGCGGAAATCGCGCTCGTTGAGGTGCCTCCAGTGTGCATCGATGATCTGGCTGGCGACGTCCTCGTCCGGCCCGATCGCCTCGACGTCCGCCTTGAACTGGTTCAGGCGGCGCACGTTGATGTACTCGATCACCGCGCACAGCAGGTCGCGACGGGTTGCGAAGTGGTATTGCGCCCCCCCGCGCGAGATGCCCGCGCGGTCTGCAATCACGGCAAACGACAGCTCGTGCGCGGTCCCTTCGAGCAGGCAATCGACCGTTGCTTCGAGGACCCTCAGCCGCATCGTCTCGCTTTTGGCGAGCTGGCGCGCGGAAGGTCCCTCGCTGCGGCGCCGCGGGGCGCGCGAACGCAGAGAAAAATTCGCCTCACCGATGACACCGCCGTCCGAAGTCACGCCCGTCCCTCCTGTTCCGCGGCCTTACTGCGCTTGCGGGGCATTTGAGCGTCGCCTGCCGCAGGGGCGCAAGTCAAGCCGTCGCCACAACCCTAACTAAAAAACCAGCCACCCGACAGGTTTTGTTGACAGCTCTCGAAATGCGCATAGTTTCCCAAAAAAAGCTTGCTGGCATGTTTTAACCCGGCGGCGCGTTGCGGAGAGATCGAAAGGCACTGCGCGAGCGTACGCCGCTTGCGCGGCGAGGGGCGCAGCATGCCCGGCCAACCAACTCCCACTACGCTACCGCCGGGCCGTCCATGAAAGGATTGCCGGAGTATGGCCAAGATAGAAGACCGGATGATCGAGGTGCTCGGTTCCGAGCGCCAGCAAACTCAGGCGCCGGCGTTCGTCCCACGAAAACCCATCCCTATGCTCGGCTACCAACGCATCGACGGCGCGCGCTTCCATTCGCGCGAGTTCATGCAGGCCGAATGGGACCACATCTGGACCAGGACCTGGAACATTGCCTGCCATGTCTCGGAACTGGGGGAACCAGGCGAATTCCGCGTCCATACGCTAGGCAAGGAATCGCTCCTGTTCGTGCGCGGCGAGGACGGGGAGATCCGCGGCTTCTTCAACGTCTGCCAGCACCGAGGAAACGTGCTTTGCCAGGTCCAGTCGGGCATGGTCGAGCGCTTCACCTGCCCATATCACGGATGGCAGTGGAACAATGATGGCAGCCTGCACCTGCTGTCCCGGCCCGAACTGTTCGGCCAGTTCAAGGACGGGGTACCGAAGGGCGAACTCGACCTGCCGCCGGTCCGCACCGACACTTGGGGCGGCTGGGTCTGGTTCAACCTCGATCCGCACGCGATCGAATTGCGCGAATTCCTAGGCGAGGCGGGCCGGCAACTCGAAAGCTACGAGCTCGAGAAATTCCAGCTGATCGACCAGGCCACCTTCGAATGGAACGGCAACTGGAAGCATGCGCACGACGCTTTCAATGAATCCTACCATTTTGAGACGCTGCATGCCGACTTCATGAACATCACCGAAGGCTACGACGTGCCGATCGAGCTGGTCGGCATCCACAGCCGGATGATCAACTTCAACCTGACGGTCAGCGAACTGCTCGGCAATGCCGAGGAGATGACGCCGCTGCGCGAGAAGTTCCTCGGCATCGGCACACAAGTCCCGGCGGACTACCAGGGCAGCTTGCGCGACATCCACCTCGAGGTGATCAAGGCCAAGCGCGCGATCCAGGACCAGACCCACCTGCCCTATCGCCGGATGAACGACGAACAACTGGTCCACCAATACCACTACACGTTCTTCCCCGGCACCACCTTCACCCAGACGCCCGAGGCATCAATCGTTTTCCGCTATCGCCCGCACCCGACCGACCCGGCGTTCTGCTACTATGATTTCCTGATCACCGAGCACCGCGCGCCCGGCAGCGAGCCACCCTTGGTGACGCCGCGGTTCTTCCGCCACGACGAACTCGACGACTACGCCGACGCCTTTCCCGACACGTTCGACCCGTTCCTTGCCAACGTGCTCAAGCAGGATGGCTCGAACATGCCGACGATGCAGCAGGGCACCGGCTCGCTGGGCTTTCGCGGCATGATCCTGGGTGACCAGGAAGTGCGCATCCGTCATTTCCACCAGCAGATCGATCGCTGCCTGATGGGAGACTACCCATGGCTGCACGCGACTTGAGCGGACCCGGCCAGACGACCTGAACCAACATCGCATAACGACAAAAAAGGGAGAGAGATGATGACGCCTTCGAGGCCCATGGCATTCGTTCGCCGCGCGGAACCGGCGCTGGCGGGTTGCGGCACCGCGCTCGCGCTGCTGTTCGCGATCAACCCGGCCCATGCCCAGCAGGCGGCGCAACCGGCCCAGGCCAACGCGGCGGCGAACCCCGACGATGGCGAGATCATAGTCACTGCGCAGCGCCGCGAACAGACGCTGATGAAAGTGCCGCAGGCCGTCCAAGGCCTGTCGGGCGAAAGCCTTGTCAGGATGGGCGTGACCGACATCCAGTCGGCGATATCGCTGGTGCCGAGCGCGACGACCGGCTCGACCATTGGCGCGGGCAGCACCACCTACCAGATCCGCGCCATCGCTGCGTCCGAGACCGACGGCGATCCGGCGGTGGGATACTACCTCGACAATTTTGCCTTCACCATGCCCGGCCGCCCTTATGCGCCGGCCGCCGATTTCTATGACCTGGAGCGCGTCGAAGTGCTGCGCGGGCCATCGGGCACGCTCTATGGCCTGGGCTCGATCGGCGGCACGATCAAGGTGCTGACCAAGGATCCCGAACTCGACGGTGTCAGTGGTTCGGTCCGCGCGACCGGCAATCTCACCGCCGGGGGCAAGCCCGGCTGGTCGGGCGACCAGATGCTCAATCTGCCGATCGTCGACGGCCAGGTCGCGCTGCGCGGGGTGATCAGCTACAAGCGGGTCGGCGGCTATGCCGACATCATCCCGACCGGGGTCAAGAACGACAACCCCTCGACCAGCTTCACCGGCAGGCTCAAGCTGCTGGCCAAGCCGACTGACAACCTGACGATTCGCCTTTCGGCCTGGCGCAACAATACCAAGCAGCGCTGGTCGAACCGCATCACCTTCTCCGAGCCTGCCAGCATCGACCAGCGGTTCGGCGAGGCGCTGTCAGACTACTGGCTGTTTGCCGGCGATATCGAATACGACATGGGCTTCGCCACGATCCAGAGCTCGACCGGACACATCAAGAACACCGTCATTTCGAACAACGGCGGGTTCATCCCCGGCATCGGCAACTTCACCTCGTTATGGCCACTGGTCACCAACAACTTCAACGAGGATCTGCGGCTGACGTCCAACGGAAACGGCCCCCTGCAGTACATCGTCGGCTTCTTCTACCAGAACGGCAACACTGCAGGTGGCCAGACCGTGCAGCTGCCCGACTTCCCGGTCGCTCCGGGGGTGATCGGCTTCAACACCGTCAATGACCGCAACCGGCTCTACAGCAAGGGCTGGGCGGTCTACGGTGAGGCGACCTATTCGGCCTTCGACCGCAAGCTCGACGTGACCGTGGGTGGCCGGTACTACAAGGAGCAGCGCCGTTTCGAGGAGGACAGCCAGCTGGAGATCGCGGGCGCGGTCATCCCCAACCGCACCACCACGCGCGCCAGCCACGATACCTTCAACCCACGCGTCAACATCGCCTATCACGCAGCTCCCAATGCGATGATCTATGCCGAAGTCGCCAAGGGCTTCCGCAGCGGCGCGATTACCTCGGCCTCGATCATCGGCGCATCGAACGCCGTTCTGGGCACGAACCTCTCGAACGTCTCGCCGCCCGATACGCTGTGGAACTACGAAGGCGGACTCAAGTGGGGTCTGTTCAACAACACCCTGCAGCTCGAAATCGCCGGCTACTATGTTGACTGGGCCAAGGCGCAGATCGAGCTGAGCCCCGCGCTCCAGACGATTGTCGCGCAAGTGGGCGACGTGCGCGGCCATGGCATCGAGCCGTCGATCACCTGGCGCACTCCTGTGCGCGGCCTCACGCTCAACTTTGCCGGCAACTTCAACTCGACCACGATCCACAACGTGCCGGCCGCGATCGTCGCGCATATTCCGCAACTGAAGGAAGGCAACCAGCTTCCGGGCACGGCCAAGACCACCTTCACGCTGGCGGGTTCGTACCAGACCCCGATCGGCGGCAACGGCCTGCAACTGCGGCTGAACGCGCGCTACAGCTACCGTTCGCGCCAGCAGAGCATCTTCAACGGCGTCTATGCCCCCTACAACGGGGTCGGTTACGCGCGGGCGAGCATCGGCAACGATCGGTGGGAAGCGGGCATTTTCAGCGACAACCTCGGCAACACGGTCGGCCCGCTCGACCGGCCGGGCGGCCAGAATCAAATCGTCTACCCGCGCACCGTCGGCATCTCGTTCGAAGCCCACTACTGATCCTGCCACCGCCTGATCCATTGGGAGAGTGCGAATGATCTTCTACGATTTCGACCTGTTCGCACCCAACCCGTGGATCGCGTGGATCTTCGCGCAGGAGAAAGGAATCGTCCTCGAGCGGCGGTTTCTCGACCTGTTCACGCGTGAGAACAGGCGCGAGCCGTTCGTGTCGCGGGTCAATCCGCTGGGCGAACTTCCCGCGCTCGAACTCGGCGACGGCACGGTCATCACCGAAGTCACGCCGATCTGCGAGTACCTCGAGGACATCTGTCCGGACCCGCCGTTGATCGGGTCGACGCCACAGGAGCGGGCGCAGACGCGGATGTGGGTGCGAAGGATCGACCAGAACATCGCCTGGCCGATGGGCGAAGGGTTTACCACGCAGGAGGGCCGGGCGCTGTTCGAAGGCGACCACCAGCTCGACGGCGTCCTGGCAAAGCCGCTGCTCCCGCCCGAGGCCGCGCCGATCCTCAAGGCCAAGTCGCGCGCCAAGCTGCTGTGGCTTGACCGGCAGATGCAGGGCCAGCCCTATGTCTGCGGCAACCGGTTCACACTCGCCGACATCGTGCTCTACTGCTTTCTCCAGTTCGGCGAGAACCACGGCCAGCCGATTCCCGAGGAGGCACCCTGGTCGCGCGATTTCTTCGGACGGATGAAGGCACGGCCCACGACCTGGCACGAGCCTGCCCCTGCGAGCAAAGGATGACGACCATGCACGGCCCGATCATGCAACTCGGCTACGTCGTCGGCGATATCGCCACGAGCGCCGCCAACTGGCGCGCACGCACGGGGGCGGGTCCGTTCTTCCACCTGCCGTCGATGGCTTTCGACCGCTGGGCCTTCAACGGCGCGCCACAGGACCTGGTGCTGCATATCGCCTTTGCCCAGCTCGGCGACATCATGGTCGAACTGATCGAGCCGGTCGGTCCCTGGCCCAACGTCTATGGCGATGCGCCGCTGCCCAAGGGCGCGTGCCGACCACACCACCACGCGTTCCTCGTCGGTGACCTCGACGGCGCTGCGGCGCATCTCGCAGCGGGTACGCCTGTGACCACCGGGCAGATCTCCGACAGCGCCCAATTGCGCTATTACGATTGCCGCGACACGCTGGGCCTGCTGGTCGAGCTGATTTCGGACACGCCCGACACGCGCGCCTTCTTCGATATCGCCCGGCAGGGGGCAGAAGGATGGGACGGCGGCGGCCCTGTGCTGCGCCCCATTCCGGCCATGGGAGACGCAGCATGAGCGATCCGGTTCGCATCCACCTCGTCACCGGCGGCAAGTATCACGATTTCGATCTGGCGCGCCGTGTCCTGTTGAACCTGATGGCAGAGGACGACCGCATCCGGGTGCGCTGCGCTGCAGACTTTTCCGGGATTGCGGACCTGTCAGCGTTTGCCGGGGTGATACTCTATACCTGCGACCTGATGCCCTCGGACGCGGAGGCCCGAGCCTTGGCCGACTTCGTCGCAGATGGCGGCAAGCTGTTCGCGCTGCACGGCGCCAATGCCGGGCTGGAATTTACCGATGGGCCAGAGATCGTCGCCAGCGGGGTGCGCATTCCGGGGCTGGTGAAACCAACGGCCGAAACCGTCGCGCCGGCATTCATGGAGCTGCTGGGCAGCCGCTTTGTCGCGCACCTGGCGGCCCAGCCGATGCACATCCACGTCGAGGATGAAGCCCATCCGATCACGCAGGGCCTGCAGGACTTTACCGTGATCGACGAGCCCTACATCGCCCATCCACTCTGCGATTACAGGACCCTGCTTTCGGCCCGCTACAAGGGTGAGGCGCCGGGCTATCTCCTGGGGCAGTGGGACGACGACCCGCCGCGGCCCCAGCTTTACGTACGGGCCCACGGCAAGGGCGAAGTGGCTTATTCGCCGCTGGGCCACGCCTGCGGGCGCTTCGACGCCCGCCCGCTGATGGACGAGGCTCCTATTGTCCGAGGACCGTGGGACAGTGCGCCGTTTCAGGAGTTGTTGCGACGCACAATTGGATGGATAGCCGGTTCGCGGTAGTGCGAGCCCTTACCCACCTGCGTCAGGACATCCACGATTGGAGTGCATTGTTGCAGATCTATGCGCCGATTGGGATGACCGCGAACGGCCCCTGCACACTCAAAGGAAACCGTTCCGGAACGTCCGTTTCTGAGCCAGTCAACTCGCCTGCTCAACAATCCTCGGTGAACCTCTTGGTGAGTCACCCATCAGCGCCGCTTTTCGCCGAGATTCTTGCGCCTTAGCGCAGGACGTTGCGCGCATCTTTCCAGCGCTAGGCCTGCATAGTCGCGGGATCCCCCTCGCCCGCAGTAAATTCGACCTGCGCCGGGCCCACGCGGATCGAGTGCGAGAACACCGTCCCCGGCCAACGGTCGCGCTCGGCTTCGGCCATAGATCCGAGCCTCCCCTAATCCCATGCTTCGCACACCAGACGACGAAGAGGGATAAGGCCGATCCGGTCGATTACCCCGTCAAAATGCGTGAGCATGCGAGTCAGCAACGGCCCCCCCCGCAATGTGAACGGCGGCGCGCCAGCGGTTAGCGCCGTGCATCGTCGCAGGTTACAGGTACCGGAGCGCGCCCGTTCCGGTCTGGTCGGCCTTGCTCGACGCGATAGGCAGCGCTCGAGCGTCGCGCTGGCTCCAAACTTGGGCCCGCATCGCCGAGCGACACTTGCGGCCGAACCAGCGCGCGCACTTCACCGATTGGGCCATTGGGCGCGCTGCTCAGATGGACAATGGCGGTCGCGGTGCGGGAGTGGTGCGTGGGAATGTCGATATCCGGCGTGGTTTCAGACTGTTGAATTACTGCATCAGCGAGTCAGCATTTTATAGGCTGGGATTTGCCGGTGCGAAGCACGCAGGTCAGCTTCGTTCGTGAAGCGGGACGAGAGGTTGTCTCGGAAGGACGATAACTCGCAAATAGGGATTGCTGGGATGGACTTGGCAGTCGCTTCCGGAAAGTTCGGTAGCGCTTGAAACGCTGGCGAGGGTCCGAACAAAGGCGTATATTATGTTCGCTCACAAACCTTTAGAAGGGGAGCAACCAGTGGCTGAAAGCGATCTGTTTTCCGATTTCATGCGGACGTTCGATCAACAGCGTCAGATAGAAATGTCGCTGGAAGATTACCTTGTCGCCTGCCGCAAGGACCCGCTGATGTATGCCAGCGCGCCTGAAAGGCTGCTGGCCGCGATCGGGGAACCGCAGATCGTGGATACGGCGCAGGACCAGCGCCTCGGCCGGATTTTCATGAACCGGACGATCAGAATCTATCCCAGTTTCTCCTCCTTCTACGGCATGGAACAGACGATCGAGCAGATTGTCAGCTTCCTGCGCCATGCCTCGCAAGGGCTGGAGGAGCGCAAGCAGATTCTCTACCTGCTCGGACCGGTGGGGGGCGGCAAGTCGTCTCTGGCCGAACGACTCAAGGCGCTGATCGAACGGAATCCCGTCTATGCGCTCAAGGCCGGTGACGAGATCAGCCCGATCTTTGACGCCCCGCTGTCGCTGTTCGATAGCGACCTCCACGGCCCAATGATCGAGGATCGGTACGGCATTCCGCGCCGGCGGCTGACAGGAATGGTCAGCCCCTGGTGCCGGAAGCGGCTCGATGAGTTCGGCGGAGACATCACGCGGTTTCGGGTCGTGCGACTGATGCCCTCGCAGATCCGGCAGATCGCTGTTTCCAAAACCGAGCCGGGAGACGAGAACAATCAGGACATTTCCTCGCTGGTCGGCAAGGTCGATATCCGCAAGCTGGAAATGTTGTCGCAGAACGACCCCGACGCCTACAGCTATTCGGGCGGGTTGAACCGCGCGAACCAGGGCATCCTCGAATTCGTCGAGATGTTCAAGGCGCCGATCAAAATGCTGCATCCGCTGCTCACCGCGACGCAGGAGGGCAATTACATCGGCACCGAAAATATTGGCGCCATCCCCTTTACCGGTGTAATCATGGCCCATTCGAACGAAAGCGAATGGCAGAACTTCAAGAACAACAAGAACAACGAAGCCTTCATCGACCGCATCTTCGTGATCAAGGTGCCTTATTGCCTGCGCACCAACGAGGAACGGCAGGTCTATGAAAAGCTGCTGCGCGAATCCGAATTGGCATCGGCCCCGTGCGCACCGGGCACGCTCGACATGCTGGCGCGCTTCTCGGTGCTGACACGCCTGCGTGAACACGAAAATTCCAGCCTTTATTCGAAGATGCGCGTCTACAATGGCGAAATGCTGCGGGAGATCGACCCGCGCGCCAAGAGCTTGCAGGAATACCGCGACGCCGCCGGCGTGGACGAAGGCATGTCGGGCATCTCCACGCGCTTTGCCTTCAAAGCGCTGTCGGCGACGTTCAACCACGACACCATCGAGATCGCGGCGGACCCCGTCCATCTGATGTATGTGCTGGAAGGGATGATACGGCAGGAACAGTTCCCGGCCGAAACCGAGGCCCGTTACCTTGAATTCGTGAAGGGCGAACTTGCCCCGCGCTATGCCGAATTCATCGGCAACGAGATCCAGAAGGCCTATCTCGAATCCTACAACGACTACGGGCAGAACCTGTTCGACCGCTATGTCGCCTATGCCGATGCCTGGATCGAGGATCTCGATTTCAAGGATCCCGACACCGGGCAACTGCTCAACCGCGAGGTGATCGACCAGGAGCTGTCCAAGACCGAAAAGCCCGCAGGCATCGCCAACCCCAAGGACTTCCGCAACGAGGTGGTGAAGTTCGCACTGCGCATGCGCGCCGCAAACGAAGGTCGCAACCCGGCATGGACATCGTACGAGAAGATCCGCGAGGTCATCGAAAAGCGCATGTTCAGTCAGGTGGAGGACCTGCTGCCGGTGATCAGCTTCGGATCAAAGAAGGATGGCGAAAGCACCAAGAAGCACAGCGAATTCGTGGAGCGTATGATCGTGCGCGGCTACACCGAACGGCAGGTCAGGCGCCTTGTGGAATGGTACATCCGGGTGAAGCAGGCAGGCTGATGGAGGCGCGATAGCAGCACCATGCACATCGTCGACCGCCGCCTGAACCCCGGAGGGAGAAGCCTGGTCAACCGCCAGCGGTTCCTGCGGCGGGCGCGGGCGGCGGTGCAGCAGGCGGTCCGCCAGAGCATCAAGGATCGCAGCATCAAGGACATCGATCGCGAAGGCCAGATCAGCATCCCGCGCGACAGCATCCACGAACCGACGCTGCACCGCACCAGCCATGGCGGCAACCGCGAACGGGTTCTGCCGGGCAACCGCGATTACCTGGAAGGCGACAGGATCCCCAGGCCATCCGGGCAATCCGGCGGCGGGTCCAGCGCGGGAACCGGCGATGGCGAGGACGATTTCCGCTTCGTCCTCACGCGCGAAGAATTTCTCGAACTGTTCCTCGACGATCTCGAATTGCCCGATCTCGCCAAGCGTAAGCTAAAGGGCGAGGCGTCAAGCACGCCGCGCCGCGCGGGCTATACCACGGTCGGTTCGCCGTCGAACCTCTCGGTCCCCCGCACGATGCAGAAGGCGATGTCGCGCCGTCTGGCGCTGCGCCGCCCCGGCCGCGCCGACCTGGAACGGATAGAGGAGGAAATCGCCCAGGTGGAGGCGCACCAACCCGCGCAGGATGGGGATGCCGAACGGCTGGAGCAGCTCCGCGAAGAACACCAGCGCCTGCTGCGCCGACGCGCGCTGATCGCCTACATCGACCCCGTCGATTTGCGCTATCGCCGGTTCGAGGCCACGCCGCGCCCGATTGCCCAGGCGGTGATGTTCTGCCTGATGGACGTGTCCGGTTCGATGAGCGCGCACATGAAGGATCTGGCCAAGCGGTTCTTCGCGCTGCTCCACCTGTTCCTGACCCGCAGTTACGAATACGTCGAGGTCGTGTTTATCCACCACACCGACCACGCGGCAGAGGTGGACGAACAGACCTTCTTCCATTCGACCGTATCGGGCGGGACGGTCGTTTCCAGCGCGCTGGAGGAAATGCTGGCGGTCGTCTCCGCCCGCTATCCGCCCGATGACTGGAATATCTATGTTGCCCAAGCGTCCGACGGCGACAACATCAACAACGACAATCCCAAGACGGCCCGGCTGATGCGCGAGGATATCCTGCCGATCTCCCAGTACGTCGCCTATATCGAGGTCGGCGCTGAGGAGCGCCCAGTGGACGATGGACGCAAGAGTTCGCTGTGGTCGGCTTACGAGGAACTTCAGGCCACATCGCCCAACTTCGCCATGCGCAAGGTCCATCATCGCACCGAAATATATCCCGTGCTGCGTGACCTGTTCCAGCGCAGGAGCGACGAACGGGACCGCGCGAAAGGACGGGCATGACCATGGCGCGTGCTGACCGTCCGTTGTTCGAAGGGAGCGACTGGAACTTCGACCTGATCCAGCGGATCTACGACGCGGTCGAAACGATCGCGCTCACCGACTTTCGCCTTGATGTCTATCCGAACCAGATCGAGGTGATCAGCGCCGAACAGATGCTCGATGCCTATGCCTCCACCGGCATGCCGCTGTTCTACAAGCACTGGTCGTTCGGCAAGCAGTTCGTCGCCAACGAGATGCTCTATCGCAAGGGATTGCGCGGGCTGGCGTATGAACTGGTGATCAATTCCGACCCCTGCATCAGCTATATCATGCAGGAAAACAGCGCGACCATGCAGACGCTGGTGATCGCGCATGCCGCATTCGGTCACAACCACTTCTTCAAGAACAACTACGCCTTCCGGCAATGGACCGATGCCACGGGCATTCTCGATTACCTCGAGTTCGCCAAATCCTATATCGCCCACTGCGAGGAACGGTATGGCGAAGCGGCCGTTGAGCGGCTTCTCGATGGCGCGCACGCCCTGATGCACCAAGGCGTGCACCGCCATCCCCGCGTGCGGAGCCGGGATCTGAAGCTGGAAGCGGCGCGCGAGGCCGAACGACAGGCCTATCGTGACAAGATCTACGACGATCTCTGGCGCACCTTGCCCGCCAGCACCAAAGCGCCCGAGGCCGCCGATGATCACAGGCGCAGAGCGCTCAACCTGCCGCAGGAGAACATCCTCTATTTTCTCGAAAAGACCGGCCCCGCGCTGGAGCCTTGGCAACGTGAAATCCTGCGGATCGTCCGCCTGATCGCGCAGTATTTCTATCCCCAGCGCCAGACCAAGGTGATGAACGAGGGCTGCGCCACCTGGTGCCACTACCAGATCATGACCAAGCTGCACGAACGCGGCCAGATCACCGACGGATCGTTCCTCGAATTCCTCCAGTCGCATACCAACGTCGTCAATCAGCCGACCTTCGATTCCGGGCATTTCTCGGGCTTCAATCCCTACACGCTCGGTTTCGGCATCATGGAGGACATGGCACGGATTTGCAGCAATCCCACCGACGAGGATCGCGAATGGTTTCCCGATTTCGCGGGCAAAGGCGATGTGAACGGCGTTTTGCAGGACGCCTGTGCCAATTACCGCGACGAAAGCTTCATCACCCAGTTTCTCAGCCCCCACATGATCCGCAAATGGCGACTGTTCGAGGTGGCCGACCGGGAATCGGAAGCCGCATTGAGCGTCGCCGCGATCCACGACGAACGCGGTTACCGCCGCATCCGTCGGGCACTGGCGCGCGAATACGACATCGGACGGCAGGAACCCGACATCCAGATCGTTGATGTCGATCTTGCGGGCGATCGCACGCTGATGCTGGAACACAGCGTGGCCGATGGCGTGCTGCTGGACGAACGCGACGCGGCGATGGTGTTGCAGAACCTGGCTAATCTCTGGCGTTACGATGTCGTGCTGACCGAACTGGACGCACAGGATCGCAGAATTCTGAAAACCCACCAGATGAAGCCCGCTCGCCTGCAATAACCTCGGCCTTGAACGTAAGGCCTGCCGGGAATCCCGTTTCCTTCCCTGCAAAAGAAGCGTATTGTCCGCGGCCGGATGAATTGCGCTGGCGCGGCCGCCGTTTCCCGATCCTGCGGCAGCACGAGGCCAGGCCAAGCTGGAGTTTGCCGCATGGACCAAGCGGACCATCAAGCCCATTGTCTGGAACGGGCACGCATGCACGATAGACTGGCGGCCAGCACAAAAGATACGGCCGCGCGCCAGATGCATCAGGCAATGGCGGCGGAATTCCGGCGCCGTGCCAGCTGGCCCGGAGAGGGCGACCCCATGCAACCGCCCTCCCGTGGGCCAATACTCGAGATATATCCAAGCCAACATTAACACTTGCCGTCCGTGCCGGTGGATCTGTCTGGCTTGGTGGGGCGGCGTCCACGGAGAAGCGGGCGTTGCTTGGTCGGTTGCGCGTGAGGCCGATCGATTTGCGGCCAGAGCCTATTGCTGGCGGCAAAGCCTTTCGGGTAAAATTTCTGCTGCTCCGGATCGCTGCTTCAAAGAACTACTACTTCTGTCCGCAATGACATCGGCAGTAATACGGGTGCCGTTATTAACACTTGCGCAATTCTTTGTCGCTCACGCAATCAATCGCGAAGAGCAGAGCGCTCTCATTAATAAATTTATTACTATTAATAATTTGTTATATTTTCGGGTTTTGATCGATCTGATCCGCCGGAAAACGCATTAAATCGGTCACGTGATCCGTTCTTCCTACGAGCCACTGATCAGTGGATATCGTTTGCTTCGGGAAGGATTTACGACGCGCCAGCCTACGTCGACCGTCAATATTGGGCGTTCGAAGATGAACTGCGCGGACGCTCAATCGCTTTCCCGCGATGTATGTAGATGTAAACGGTCACACAGATGCGATAGGCTCTTACGGGTATTACCAGGCACTTTCGGAAAGGCGCGCAGGAGCGGTCGCCGACTGCCTGGTAGACCGCTCAGTTATGTCCGGACGTCTGCATGTCGAAGGATTTGGAAAGACCGAGCCAATTGCCTCCAACGCAACGATTTTGGGGCGCGCTGCAAACCGCCAGGTCGAGATCGTGCTGACGCCCTATATCTCCTGAGCGTGGACCGCGACCGGTTCTCGGTATTTGCCGTCCAGGAAAATATTGACGGGGATACGCCCCGTTCAATTACCGCATGGTGCATAACCATTCGCGTCCGCAAAAGTTTGACACGAGAGCGCCAGACAGCGAGAAGAACCTCGTGAACGCATGGCGCTCCTGGCTTCTCCTTTTTGGAGTAATTTTTGGCCTTCTCGGCCAAGAGGCCGTATTTGCCCGGGCGATACCGGATGCAATGGCAAATCCGTCGCAGACATCGGCATCGCAAACTGCAAGGCACGTTGATTGCGCTGAAATGAGGGGCTTGGCCAAGCCCCAGTCGCAATCATCGGAAAAACCCTGTGAGGGCAAGAATCTCGACTGCATGGCCAAGATGGGATGTGCGGCGCCTCTGGCACTGCTTCCTCCGCTTCCCTTCGATACGTCATCTCAGTTCCGCACGACCGTACCGCGGCTAATGCCCGTTGCGGTGATGATTGGCCGCGACATCGCTCCTGAGCCTGAACCACCCGCACGCCTTGGCTGAATCTGATGAACGCCGCGAGCTCTGCTGACTGCTCGCGGCGCCATCTGCAAGTTCAATCAAGGATATTCGACATGAAGCCGATTCTGACGCTCGCCGCTGTTGCGGCGGCGCTCGCCACCACATCGGTGGCTTCCGCCCATGACGCCAGCAACGGTCATTGGGATTGGCGTGGTCAGTCACCTTTCGGCCCCCGGTCGATTGCCTACCCGTCCAATCGGGTCTGGGTGAAGGACAACGCACCCGCGGTGGCTAGCTGCAACTGCTCCATGATGAAGACGGATTGCGCCAAACGCATGATGGGCATGTCCCGCAAGAGCCATTCGCCGTCGGCCAGCTAACACTATCGCTTGGCCAAAAACGAGAAAATGAGGGCCAGGCGCACGGCACCGGCAGGGTCATCCCCTTCGCCGGTGCCGTGTTAGCTGCAAGCCCTCATTGGACGTCGAACCGACCATCGTATTCGGGGCTCCCCATGCGAAAAAAATTCATCGCGCCCTTGCTGGCGCTGGTACCGGGCGTTGCCGCGGCCGAGCCATTGACGTTCGAGGCGGCTGTGCAACGCGCGATGCAGGCTGCCCCATCGGTGCAGGCCGAACAAGCCGGTGTGCAGGCCCGGCGGTCGGCTGCTGTAGCCGCCGGGCAATTGCCCGATCCGACGCTGAATGCGGGGTTGGACAACTTTCCCGTTACAGGGCCTCCCGCGTTCAGCCTCACGCGCGAAAGCATGACGATGGCGCGGGTGGGCATCGAGCAGGCTTTCCCCAATCCGGCAAAACGTGCGGCCGAGCGTTCGCGTGCGGCGGCCGACATTGCGCTCGCCGAAAGCGGCCTTGCCATCGAGCAACAAAACGTCCGTCTGGAAACGGCGCTTGCGTGGATCGACCTCTACTACGGGACACGGCGGCTCGCCCAGTTGCAGGCTCTGGATTCGAGCCTGCATGATCTTCAGGCGACTGTCACGGCGAGGCTGGCGTCGGGTTCGTCTCGTCCCGCAATGGCGCTCGAACCCGATCAGCTGCGCGCGGCGGTGAATGATCGGCGTAGCGAGCTGACGGCAGATGTCGGGCGAGCCAGGGCGCGGTTGACACGCTACACTGGGGTGCCGGACGCAGATGTGTCGGGACTGCTGCCTGTGCCGACCGTCGACAGGGCCGCGCTGGTGGCCGGGTTTGCAACGCTTCCGAAGCTGCAAGCCTTCGACGCGACCGTGGGCGGGACGGAAGCCGCCTCGTCGATGGCACGCGCCGAGAAACGGCCGGACTGGCGGGTGAGCGCGAGCTATGGCCGTCGCAAGCCCGCCTATGGCGACATGGTTTCGCTGGGCGTGAGTATCGACCTGCCGCTGTTCGGCAGAAAAAGGCAAGATCCGAAGATTGCCGCGGCGGTCAGCGAGGAAACGCAAGCGCGGCTCAACCGCGCAGCGGCGGAAAGGGAACTTGTCGCCTTGCTCGACAGCGCCCTGGCCGACCACGAGATGCACATGGCACGCCTCGACAACGCACGTCAGGTGCTGGTGCCACTCGCAAAGCGGCGCGCGGAACTGGACATGGCCAGCTATGCCGCCGGAAAGCTCGATCTCGGCAGCGCCCTGCTGTCGTCGCTGGCGTTGGCCGAAGCGGAAGTCGATGCACTGACCCGCGAAGCGGACGTCGCGCGCGATGCCGTGCGCATTGCCTATACCTATGGGGGAGTTCGGCCATGATGCTGAACGGGAAGAATGCCGTGCGCCTTGGCGCCGGGGTGCTGGCCATCGCGCTTGTCGCGGGTGGCGGCGGTTATTGGCTGGGGCGACAGTCCCCCGCGCAGGACGGCGGCCAGTCCACGCAAGCGAGCCGCAAGATTCTCTACTGGTACGACCCGATGGTGCCGGCCGAGCACTACGACAATCCCAATTCGCTCTCGTCGATGGGCATGAAGACCATACCCAAGTATGCCGATGAAACCCCGGACACGGGACCGGGCATTTCCGTCGATGCCGGCGCAAGCCAGAGCTTGGGGATGCGCATCGCCACGGCGGAAATGGGCCCCTTGCCTTCCGGGCTGACCGTCACCGGAACCATCGACTTCAACCAGCGAAGCGTCGCCAATGTGCAAGCGCGTTCGGGCGGCTTCGTTACGCGCGTTTATGGGCGGGCGCCGGGTGACGTGATCGCTGCCGGAGCCCCGATTGCCGATCTGCAACTGCCGGAATGGGGCGGCGCGCAGGGCGAATACCTCGCGGTCCGCAAGCTCGGCCGAGCCGACCTGACCACAGCGGCCCGTCAGCGGCTGCGGCTGCTGGGCATGTCCGATTCGCTGATTGGCGCGGTGGAACGCACCGGGCGCCTCAACGGCATGGTGACGATCCGCACGCCAGTCAGCGGGGTGATCCAGTCGCTCGATGTCCGCGCCGGGATGACCGTTGCGGCCGGGCAAAGCCTCGCGCAGGTAAGCGGCATCGGCACGGTGTGGCTCAATGCGGCCGTCCCCGAAACACAGGCCGGCATGGTTCGCGTTGGTCAGGCCGCGAGTAGTACGCTTGCCGCGTTCCCCGGGGAAACCTTTATCGGACGCGTCACCGCGATCCTGCCGGCCGCCCAGACCGAAAGCCGGACACTGACCGCCCGCATCGAACTGGCCAATCGCGGCGGCAGGCTGCGTCCGGGCATGTTTGCTTCGGTGGCGTTTGCCGGAGACGGCAGACCAGCGCTTCTCATCCCCAGCGAGGCGGTCATCCGCACCGGGCTCCGGACGCTGGTCATGCTGGCCTTGCCGGATGGTCACTACCGTCCGGCTGAGGTACGGATCGGGCGTGAAAGCAACGGCAAGGCTGAAGTGCTGGCGGGGCTTGCCGCCGGCGAGAAAGTCGTGGCCTCGGGCCAGTTTCTGCTCGATTCCGAGGCTAGCCTGTCGGGTGTCGAGGCGCGCCCGCTCGGAGGCGGTCGATGATCGCCGCGATCATTCGCGGATCGGTCAGGGCGCGCAATCTCGTAGTTGGTGCGGCGCTGGTGCTGACCATGCTTGGCATCGCCGCGGTTCGCACGACGCCGGTCGATGCCTTGCCCGACCTGTCCGACGTGCAGGTCATCATCCGCACCAGCTGGCCGGGGCAGGCGCCGCAGATCGTCGAGAACCAGGTCACAACCCCGGTCGCCTCGATGATGCTGTCGGTCCCCGGTGCGCGCGTGGTGCGTGGCTATTCGTTCACCGGAGACAGCTTCGTCTATGTTCTGTTCGACGACAGCACGGACCTCTACTGGGCACGCAGCCGCGTTCTTGAATATCTGAGCCAGGTGCAGAGCCGCCTGCCGGAAGGGGCCAGGCCCTCGCTCGGTCCCGACGCGACAGGGGTTGGCTGGGTCTACGAATATGCGCTGGTTGACCGGACCAGACGGCATGACCTGTCGCAGTTGCGCTCGTTGCAGGACTGGTTCCTGCGTTATGAGCTGAAGACCGTTCCCGGTGTGGCCGAGGTCGCCAGCATTGGCGGGATGGTCAAGGAATACCAGATCCTCGTCGATCCGGCGAAGCTTGCCGCCTTTGGCGTTACCGGCGACGAGGTGGCCGAAGCGATCCGCCGCGCGAACCAGGAAGTCGGCGGTTCGAGCGTGGAGATGGCCGGGGCCGAATATACCGTGCGGGCAAGTGGCTACCTGAAGTCGCTTGATGACTTTCGCTCCGTTCCGATCCGCACCACTGCGGGAGGCGTGCCGGTCATGGTCGGCGATGTGGCAACAATCCAGCTTGGTCCGGAGATGCGGCGCGGCATTGCGGAACTGAACGGGCAAGGCGAGGTCGCAGGCGGTGTCATCGTCATGCGGCAGGGCCAGAATGCCCGGGACGTCATTGCCGGTGTGCGCGGGAAGCTGGAGGAGCTGAAGAAGAGCCTTCCACCCGGGGTCGAGGTGGTTACCACCTATGATCGCTCGGGGTTAATCGATCGCGCGGTCGAGAACCTCACCGGCAAGCTGTTCGAAGAGTTCCTGATCGTTGCGGCCGTCTGCGCGCTGTTCCTGTGGCACGCGCGCTCGGCGCTCGTCGCCATCCTCACCCTGCCACTCGGCATCCTGATCGCGTTCGTCGCGATGCGGTTGCAAGGCCTCAACGCCAATATCCTCTCGCTGGGCGGCATCGCCATTGCCATCGGGGCGATGGTCGACGCGGCCGTTGTCATGATCGAGAATGCGCACAAGCATCTCGAACGCTGGCGGCATGACCATGCAGATGCGGAGCCCGACCCGGCCATGCGCTGGGCGCTGGTGACGGCAGTTGCCGCCGAAGTCGGACCCGCGCTGTTTCTCAGCCTGCTGATCATCACGTTCTCGTTCCTGCCCATCTTCACGCTTCAGGGGCAGGAGGGGCGGCTGTTCTCGCCGCTTGCCTTCACCAAGACTTATGCGATGGCGGCCTCGGCGCTGCTTTCGATCACGCTGATCCCGGTGCTGATGGGGCTGCTGATCAAGGGAAGGATTCCGAGTGAGGAGGCCAATCCGCTCAACCGGACGCTGACACGGCTCTATCGTCCGATCATTGACCGGGTGCTGGAACGCCCGAAGCAGACGCTGTTCATCGCCTTGCTGGTCTTTGCCACCAGCCTTTGGCCGCTTGCGCGGATCGGCGGGGAGTTCCTGCCGCAGATGAACGAGGGCGACCTGCTTTACATGCCATCGGCCCTGCCGGGTCTTTCGGCGGCGCAGGCGGGGCACTTGCTCCAGCAGACCGACCGGCTGATCAAGACCGTGCCCGAGGTGGAAAGCGTGTTCGGCAAGGCAGGTCGTGCAGACAGTGCGACCGACCCCGCACCACTTGAGATGTTCGAGACCACCATCCGCTTCAAGCCCCGCGACCAGTGGCGTCCCGGCATGACGCCGGCCAAGCTGATCGAGGAACTCGACGCGCGGGTAAAGGTGCCCGGTCTTGCCAACTTCTGGATTCCACCGATCCGCAACCGGATCGACATGCTGGCGACCGGCGTAAAAAGTCCTATCGGCATCAAGGTTGCCGGTTCGAACCTGTCCGATATCGACCGGACCGCGCAAACTATCGAGGGCGTGGTGAAAACGGTGCCCGGCGTGACCTCCGCGCTGGCCGAGCGGTTGACCGGTGGCCGTTACATCGACGTCGATGTGAACCGTGCGGTCGCCGCGCGCTATGGCCTCAATGTGGCCGATGTGCAGGCAGTGGTTTCTGGTGCCATCGGCGGCGAGAGCATTGGCGAAACGGTAGAGGGCCTCGCCCGCTATCCGATCAGCGTGCGCTATCCCCGCGAATTGCGCGACAGCGTGGACAAGCTCGCAAACCTGCCGGTGCTGACGCCCTCGCGTCAGCAAATAACGCTGGGCACCGTCGCCTCGATCCGCGTCAGCGATGGGCCGCCCATGCTTCGCAGCGAGAACGGCCGTCCAGTCACCTGGATCTACGTCGATGGGCGCGACAGCGACATGGCCTCGCTCGTCGAATCCATCAACCAGGCCATAACCGCCAAGGTGCAACTGCCGCCGGGTGTGAGCATCTCCTACACCGGGCAGTACGAATTTCTGGTCCGGGCGAAGGAGCGGATGAAGCTGGTTATCCCGGTGACCCTCGCGATCATCTTTGCGCTGCTATACCTGACTTTCCGCCGATGGGACGAGGCACTGCTGATCATGGGCACGCTGCCGTTCGCACTCACCGGTGGATTGTGGCTGCTTTACTGGCTCGGCTACGATCAATCGGTTGCAACCGCGGTGGGCTTCATCGCGCTCGCAGGCGTCGCCGCCGAGTTTGGCGTGGTCATGCTTATCTATCTCAAGCAGGCACTGAATGAGCGCACCGATGGTGATGTCGCTGCTGCCGTCCGCGAAGGCGCGCTGCTGCGCGTGCGGCCCAAGGCGATGACGGTCGCGGTAATCCTCGCTGGCCTGCTCCCGGTTCTCGTCGGCAGCGGGGCGGGATCGGAAGTCATGAGCCGGATTGCCGCTCCCATGGTGGGCGGCATGCTCACCGCCCCCTTGCTGTCCATGCTCGTACTTCCGGCCGCGTACCTCCTGTTGCGCCGCCGAACTTATCCGACCGATCACCCCCAAGGAGAAGTGAAATGACCAGAACCATGACTGTCGTCACGGGCCTCGCGCTCGTCGCCGCACTCGCCGGTTGCCAGAAGCAGGCCGAAGCTCCAGCGCCGGCGCCGAGCAGTTCGATGATGTCGGGCAACATGGGCACCATGCCAATGGCCGGAGCCATGAAGCACGGTCAGGCCACCGGCACCGTGACCGCGATCGACACCGCCAAGGGCACGATCACGCTCGACCACGGTCCGATGATGGGTCTGGACTGGCCTGCCATGAAGATGGGCTTCACGGCAAAGCCTGAGCAACTGGCCGGCCTGAAGATCGGGGACAAGGTGGACTTCGAGATCGACTGGGATGGCAAGGCCGGCACGGTCACGAAAGTTCGCAAGGTCAACTGAAGCAGCGCGACCGGTGATGGATTCACGCCCCTTGCCGGTCGCGACTGAATTTTTGGGTTCTATTTGTCCATATTGGGAAATATCGTCAAATATTAATTTTATGAATTATAATCCACCCATATATTCTAAAGTACATACGGATTAAGCGCAATTTATTGATACCTCGCACCATGCACCACTGGGGGGGAAATTCAGGTCAACTGCGGCCAGCCCAGGCTGGGCCGAAAGCAACTTGTGGCCCAGACCTTGCTTTTTTGGCGGTCTCACACAAGGCCCCAGTCGCTCCTCCCACAGGACAGTCAGGCATTTGCCGTCCGGGCGGAGAAACCACCGTAGTGACACTCGCCCTTCTGGCACCGACAACGCCCCGTACCGCATCGCATTCGTACAGAGCTCGTGAATGGCCATGATCAATGGAATGCAGCTGTCAGTTGGGACCTCAATGGGCTCTCCCGCGAGGTAGATCTGTCCTTCCGAACAAAATGGCGCGATTGCCTTTTGGAACATCGTCGGCAGTTTACGGTCGGAACTTGAGCCAATTTGCAATAAATCGCTTGCCCTCCCCAACGCATTCAAGCGTTCTGAGAAAACCGAATAAAAATCTAGTGGCGAATCTTCGTTTATTCCGCGTACAGCAAGCGCCTGAATCACGGCTAAAACACCTTGAACACGGGCCTTTAGCTCCTCGTTGTATTGCCCCTGCTTTCTAGAGTATTCATCGGCACGGCGGATGGCGACTTTCAATCGATCTCCAATGACAATGATGCTTGCCGAGGTTAGAGCGAAAACCATAAACAAGGAAAAATGTGCTTGGTCCGGATGTTTGAACCAAGGCTCGCCAACAAAAAGCCACTGGGTAAGCGCAGCCGATCCGAACGCCACTAGGGATGCCAAAAACAGATCTAGCAGCAAGGAAGCGACGAGAATCGCCGGGAAGCATGTCGCAAAGTGCATCCCCAGCCTTCCGCCATCGATTACCCAACGAAAAAGGGGCGGCAGCAAGATCAGGCCAATCGCAAAAAGCACCTGAATCCAACGACCGCGGGGATTGGCTACCGCATTGTTAACTAATTTTGCCAAAGCCATACCCTATGCCCCCTCGCTTCACCGCTGCTTGGTTCGCGTGATTCATACTTGGGCCTAATGCGACTGAGACGGGAGCACGAGTCCGATCTCCCCGCTGCCTTCAGACGAACCATCAACAGGTAATCTACGGTGGGCATTATGCGATCTGCCCCTGCAATCGATGCGAAGACGGCGCGCCGACAACCATCGCTCGACCCGGCAGATTTATTTAGTATCTGTTGATACGATCGTACAGTTTCCGGTAGTGTTGTATTCTAGTAACTCGAAGGCCGGCCAATCCGGAGCGATCGACTGCTCGCTCCCAGCCAATATACTCTTCAAGTGTGAGGCGATATCGCGTGCACGCCTCATCGATCGTCAGAAGCCCGCCCTTTACTGCAGCCACGACTTCAGCCTTGCGCCGGATAACCCAGCGCCGGGTGTCGATTGGCGGAAGAGACGCGAGCGTCAAAGGCTCTCCTACCGGGCCGATCACCGATTCTGGGCGAATTTTCTGGTTCTCAAGCATGTCGACATTTTATATATCAAAGGTTAATTGTTTGCATACTAATGTAATGGGATTGCATCCCCAGCACCCCATGGCGGCCCGTCCGAAATTCCGTGTCAGGCCGGTGCATGCGACATCGCCCAATCTACGCGGTACACTACCCATCCCCAGAGCACTCGGCGTCCGCGGCGCATAGAAGATGGGCCTCGATAGCACCGCCTGGCCCTTTCACGCTGTCCGAGACCCGTGACCGCCTCGCGCCCAGAGCAAGACCGAAGATTGACCTCGCCCGAAGATGACCGATCACCAAAGGTCTTCCTTGATCGCAAGCCACCTTCCAGACATGGAAGAAGCAAGGCGTACTCAGCGGATCGAATTCACGCGATGTGGCCAGCTAAAAGCCCGCGCCGATCATTAAGCCGAGGGTCGTGTTCGCCGCTCCTCGACTCAATCCTGCTTCCCCTTGAATGCCCACGCGCAACTTGGGCCTCAGAGATACACCAAGGCCCACTGCAACGCTCTGACTGTCGGCCAGTGCTCGCGTTGCCGATTGCTCGTAGGAATAGGACAAAATCCCATCTACCCCATGTCCCAACCCAACACGCGCACCAGCGCTACCTGACAGAACGTTATGCACTGCGACATCACTAGGCTTGCCAATAATTGAATAGCCGACGCTGGCAAACGGTGCGACTCCGCCACCGATTGCGCGCGACACCTGGGCGTTCACGACATAATTGGCCTTACCGGTACCAAGTCCCTTGGAGCGAGAAGCAGTCGGAATTTTCAGCCCTGCCCCCAGCGATGCAGCGAAACCCGCTATGGGTAGACCGTAGGCCATCTGCACATTTGCATCGCCTATTCCCTCCCGTTTGGTCCGTCGCGTATCGGTACGGCCGCTGGCCAGAAGCGGAGTGCCGAAAAGCCCGCCTTGGCTCAACACAACATCGACAGGTGCGGTCGTCTGTACATACGGCACGGCGACGGCGAACCGTACCCGCCCTTTTCGTACCGAAACCCCGACCGTTGTCGCAACTGTCTCGACCTTCGCTCCAGTACCATAGTCGCCCCGTCGGTATTCCGCTCCACCGAACACTTCACCTGATCCATCGGGGGATGCAGAAGTGCGTGGCCGAAGCACCAGTTCCTGCGCAACCGCATCGGTTTGTGGGATGACGACGGCAATGAGAAGCAACGGAAAATTGGAAATACTGCGCATGGAATGGCTCCGGTCAGCCTTGGCGATCGGAGCCGGCTGTCCCATGGAGAACGAATTAGGGAGCTCGCTTAATCCATAGAGCCACGCGCGCCGGATGCACCCTTGCCATATGCTTGGCACTCGGGGGAGGGGAACCATGCTTCTCGCCGCCGGCCGCAAGGGCTCCGCGCGTTCCCTGCTGGCTTCTACTTTATGCTACCGCGTCGGCGTGTGATACCGATGCACAGTTCAGCGAACCTCGGTCCCCTGCGACGGTACGGCCATCTTCTGCGTGAGAGCATTGCCAATGGCGAGGTCAATTCTGGCTGGCCAACACGGCGAGCTGAGTTTTACGCCCCCCCCCCTAGTCTTTAGCCTGCGGACGCCCTAATGGGCCCGCACGCCATCTGAAGCAATCCAGGTGGCGAATGATCGCGTCGGTGCCCGAAAGGGCTTAAACGGGAACGCGGTGAGGACCGGCATCGCGCCGATCCGAAGCCGAGGCTGTCCCTGCAACTGTAAGCGGCGAGCGCGATGCAACCGCTTCCCCCTCAACGCAGGGGAAGCAGCCACTGGGCCGGACGCAGAATCATGCGAGGCCTGGGAAGGCTTGCATCAAGCGATGACCCGCGAGCCAGGAGACCTGCCGGCGTCTGGTCGCTCTTGCCATGGCCCAGGGGTTGGCCGAGGCACGGTGAACTCCGTCTGAGCGACGCCTAGCCGCCGACACGTGTCGGGCGACAGCAATGTCGCGCGCGCGTCCGGCCCTGTCGCAAGATGCCGGAGTACCCCGTATCGTGATCCAGCCCCTTCTTCCTGCCAGCGTACTGGCACTTTCCCTGACCCCTCCGCCCTGCCACGCCGAAGCCGCCGACAGCGCCGCAACGGCCGACATCGTCGTGTTCGGGCGGGGCGAAACCAAGATCGGCACGGCTCACGCCGCCAGCGAAGGCAGTGTCGGTGGAGCCGACCTGCTGGTGCGCCCATTGCTGCGGGTGGCCGAACTTCTCGAGGCCGTGCCGGGCATGGTCGCCGCGCAGCATTCAGGTAGCGGCAAGGCCAACCAGTACTTCCTGCGCGGCTTCAACCTCGATCACGGATCGGACTTCACCACCTACATCGACGGCGTGCAGATGAACTTTCGCACGCACGGACATGGGCAAGGCTATCTCGACCTCAACGGCCTGATCCCGGAAGTGGTGGCGCGCGAGGACTTTCGCAAAGGCCCCTATCGCGCCGATGGCGGCGACCTGGCGCTGGCCGGTGCCGCGTACATGGTCACGGTCGATCGCTACGATCGCCCCTGGGCCTCGCTCGAAGGCGGCTCTTATGGCTGGCGACGCTTGGCAGCGGGTGGAACCGTCCACAATGCAGCCGGGGGCGAGCTCACGCTGGTGGCACAGGCCAAGCTCTATGACGGCCCCTGGCAGGAGCCCGAGCGGCTGCGGCACTATGCCGGATTCGCCAAGTATCGAGCACCGGCAGGCAAGGGAACGCTGGAAGCATCGCTCCACGCCTATCGCGCCACTTGGCGGCCAACCGAGCAGATCCCCGAGCGCATCGTCGGTACGTCGCTCTGCCCCGACGTCTTCTGCTCGCCCGATCCATCCGCGCGGGGCCAGACCACGCGCCTGATCGGCAACATGGCGGTGAAGCAGCCGACCTGGCACGCCAACGCCTATGCCCAGTTCTACGACTGGTCGATGTTCTCCAACCCGACTTACGCCGACCCCGACGGGACCAGTGCGCAGATCGCACAGTTCGACCGACGCTGGGTGCTGGGGCTGACCGCGCAGAAGAACTGGTCGATCGGGCCTGCGCTGACGCTTTCGACCGGCATCGAGAGCCGGTACGATGCGATCGGCAATATCGGCGTGAACCGGACGGCCGAACGGCGGTTCCTCGCCTCGCTGGGCCATTACCGGGTCAAGGAGCTATCGACGGCGCTCTATGGCGAGGCGACATGGGCGCCCCTGACTGGACTGGGGCTGACTGGGCTGCGGCTGACGGGTGGGCTGCGGGGGGACTATTACCGCTACGCCGTCAGAGCGCGCGATGCCGCCGCCGCGGCGCTGGGCCAGGGGGATGGCTCGGCCTTCCTCGCCTCGCCCAAGGCGTCGGTGTCCTGGGCCGTGACACCGCACATCGAATTCTATGGCAATTGGGGCCGTGGCTTCCATTCCAATGACATGCGCGGCGCCGTCAACGCGGCCACGCCGGTTCCGGCGCTGGTTCGCGGATCGGGCCACGAACTGGGCGCGCGGACGCAGTTTTCCGGCGTCACGCTGACACTGACGCGCTGGTGGCTGAACGTCGACAGCGAATTGCGCTTCGTCGGTGACTCCAATGCAGTGGAACCGTCAGGAGCGAGCCGCCGGAACGGATACGAGGCGACGGCCTTCTGGCGGGCGCTGCCATGGCTGGTGCTGGATGGAAACTACACCATCAGCCATGCCCGCTACGACAATGGCGACCACATCCCCAATGCCTTCGAAAGCGCCGCTTCGGCGGGCGCGGCCTTGATCCTGAACCGCTGGAAAGCCAGCGTGCGGGTGCGTCACCTTGGCCCGTCGCCGCTGATCGAGGACAACAGCATCCGCGATCGCGGTAGCACCGTGGTCAACGCCCGCGCCGCGTGGTCCGACAAGCGGATCGAGCTTTACGGCGAAATCCTCAACCTGCTCGCCAGCAAGGACAAGGACATCGCGTATTACTACGAGTCCTATATCCCCGCCTTCGATACCGATGGCCCTGTTTCCGGCCGATTGAGCCGCGTAGTGGAACCACGAACCCTGCGCTTTGGCGCAAAGGTCAACTTCTGATGACGGCGCTTCATAAAGCGCATGACAGCGCGCCCATGCCTGCCCTGCCCCTCCGCCGCAGGATCGGCTGGCTGTTCGCCGCGCTCATCGGCGCCAACCTGCTGGCATGGGCGTGGGCGCTGAGCCTGTTTCATGCCCAGCCGCTGATGCTGGGGACAGCGCTGCTCGCCTGGGGGCTGGGCTTGCGCCATGCGGTGGACGCAGACCACATCGCGGCCATCGACAACGTGACGCGCAAGCTGATGCAGGAAGGACAGCGCCCGATCTCGGTCGGCTGCTGGTTCGCCATCGGGCATTCGACGATCATCGCGCTGGCATCGACCACCATCGCGCTGACGGCGAGCGCGCTTGTGCGGTTCGACGGCTTCCGCCAGATCGGGGCGCTGATCGCCACGGCAGCTTCGGCCCTCTTCCTGTTCACCATCGCGGGGATGAACCTCGTGATCCTGCGGTCAGTCTGGCGAACGTTCCGGCACGTGCGCGCGGGCGGTGCCTATGTCGAAGAAGACCTCGACATACTGACCGGATCGCGTGGGCCGCTGTCGCGGATCTTTGGCAAGCTGTTCCGGCTGATCTCAAAGCCATGGCACATGGCGCCGCTGGGATTCCTGTTCGGGCTGGGCTTCGATACCGCAACCGAAGTCGCCATCCTTGGCATGTCGGCAAGCCAGGCCGCCAACGGCGTTTCGATCGCAACCGTGCTGGTGCTGCCGGCCCTATTCGCCGCCGGAATGGCACTGATCGACACCGTGGATGGCGTGATGATGCTCGGAGCTTACGAATGGGCATTCGTGAAGCCGATCCGCAAGCTGTACTACAATATCACGATCACCCTGATTTCCGCGGTGGTCGCCATCGTCATCGGCGGGATCGAGACGATCGCGCTGATCGGCAGCAGATTTGCGCTGACCGGCTGGCCGTGGACCTTTGCCGCAGATCTGGGCGCGCATTTCAACAGCCTGGGCTTTGCCATCATCGCCTTGTTCGTGGCGTGCTGGGTTGCGAGTTTTGCCATCTATCGCTGGAAGCGGCTGGACGAAATCGAGGTTTCGACAAAGGCTTAGCCAAGAGGCGATTGCATCGGCGGCGATCTCCCGCTAGGTCGCCGCACGAAGGTCTGGCCTCGGTTCGGCCTTCACATGATCGCGCCGGTGCCCGGAAACGGGCTTAATCGGGAATGCGGTGCGGGAAGCATGTCTTCCCAAATCCGCGGCTGTCCCTGCAACTGTAAGCGGATAGCGCGATGCACTGGCCCCTTCGAGGGGCAGCCACTGGACGGCGCAAGCGCCGTGTTGGGAAGGCGTGCATCAAGCTGTGACCCGCGAGCCAGGAGACCTGCCGGCGCACCGGTCGCTCTTGCCTTGGTCCAGGGGATGGTCACGGCACGGTAACTCTCCGTCTGAGCGACGAAGCTGTGTGGCTGGGGCTGCACGGGTCGCGTGGTCACGGACGCAACGTCGCGCCCGCCCGTCGTCGCGCGCCGACCGGACTTGTCCGGCAAGCCCCGCCCGGTCTCGCTCTGGCGCGCGGGAGAGTTGCACGTGTCCGACCTTTCGAAGGTGCCCGTCACCATCGTCACCGGCTTTCTTGGCGCGGGGAAGACCACGCTCATCAGCCACCTGATCCGCAATGCCGGTGGCCGCCGGCTGGCGGTTGTGGTCAACGAATTCGGCACGCTGGGCGTCGACGGCGACATTCTTCAATCTTGCGCCATTCCCGATTGCCCGGCGGGAAACATCGTGGAACTGGCCAATGGCTGCATCTGCTGCACCGTGGCGGACGACTTCATCCCGACGGTCGAGAAGCTGCTCGCACTCACCCCTCGGCCCGACCACATCCTGATCGAGACCTCGGGCCTTGCGCTTCCCAAACCACTGCTGAAAGCGTTTGACTGGCCCGCGATCCGCAGCCGGATCACCGTCGATGGGGTGCTGGCGCTGGCCGATGCCGAAGCCGTTGCGGCCGGGCGCTTCGCACCCGACGTGGCGGCGCTCGACGCGCAGCGCGCCGCCGATCCCGGCATCGACCACGAAACGCCCTTGTCCGAAGTGTTCGAGGACCAGCTGGCCTGCGCCGACATGGTGCTGCTGACCAAGGTCGACCTTGCCGGAGCCGATGGCGTGGCCACCGCACGGGCGGTGATCGCGGCTGAATCCCCTCGCCCTGTGCCGGTGATCGAACTCGTCGATGGCGCCGTCGATCCGCGCGTGATCCTGGGGCTCGACGCCGCGGCCGAAGACGACATCGCGGCACGTCCTTCGCACCATGACGGCGAAGACGATCACGAGCACGACGATTTCGACAGCACCGTGGTGACGCTGGGTGAAATTGCCGATCCCGCCGCTCTGGTCGCAAGGATCGAGACACTGGCGCGCGATCACCGGATCCTGCGCGTCAAGGGATATGCCGCCGTGACCGGCAAGCCGATGCGGCTGCTGGTGCAGGCGGTGGGATCGCGCGTGCGCCATCACTACGACCGACCATGGCGCGCAGGGGAAACCCGCCATACCACGCTGGTCGCCATTGCCGAGCGCGAGCACGTGGATGCGCCTGCGATCAAGGCGGTTCTCGCCGGCTGAGCCAGCGCGATGCACGTCATCTTCCGCGAAACGCACGGGATGGAGGAAACCGCCGTCCCGCAGGATCTGGGGCAGACGCCTGCGGATCTCGTGGTGCTGTCGTTTTCCGACAGCGACCTTGGCGCGTTCGCAGGCGGCTGGCACCAGGCGAGACTGGCAAACCCGGTGTTTCCGTCGCTGCGCCTCGCCAATCTGGCCGCGCTGATGCACCCCCTTTCCGTCGATACGTATATCGAACGCACACTGAGCGGGGCGCGGGCGATCCTGATCCGGCTGATCGGTGGTACGCCCTATTGGAGCTATGGGCTGCAACAGGTGGCGTCGCTGGCGCGCTCGCGCGGGATCGCGCTGGCGGTGTTGTCCGGCGATGGGCGGCCGGATCACAGGCTGGACGAAGTCTCGACGGTTCCCCCCGCCGTGCTGCGCACGCTTGGCCAGCTTTGCGATTCCGGTGGAGCGGATGCGGCGCGCGCGGCGCTGGGCGAGCTGGCACGCGTGGCCAAGCTGGTCACGGCCACCGAAACCCCGAACGCGGCGCTGCCCATGGCCGGCGGCTGGCACCCGCTCCATGGCCTGTGCGATCCGCTGGCGCTGATCCCCGATGCAACGCGCCCGCTGGTGCTGATCGTGTTCTACAGGTCCTATCTTGCGGCACACGATCTCGACCCGTTCGAGGCGCTGCACCGAGCGTTCGAGGCGGCGGGCTTTGCCACGCTGTCGCTGTACGTCACGTCGCTGAAGGAGCCGCAATCGCGCGCGCAAGTCGATCGCTGGGTGCGGCGGCTGGCCCCCGCCGCGATCGTCAATGCGACCGCCTTTTCCGCGCGGGACGATCAGGGCGACAGCCCGCTGGATGGCGCTGGCGTGCCCGTGTTCCAATTGGCGCTGGCCACCGGAGCGCGTGAAGCGTGGGCGAATGCCGCGCGCGGGCTGTCGCCCGCCGATCTGGCGATGCACGTGGTCCTGCCGGAGATCGATGGCCGGGTGTTCGCTGGCGTGGCCAGCTTCAAGGAAGCCGATGTACCAGACCCCGCGCTGGAATTTGCCCAGAACCGGCACCGCGCCGACCCGGATCGCATCGCGGCCATCGCGGCGCGCGTGGCGGGCGCAATCGCGCTGGCAAGGAAGACGGCCGGCGAACGCGGTGTAGCGCTGGTCCTTTCGACGTATCCGGGCAAGGCGCACCAGATGGCGCACGCGGTGGGGCTGGATGCGCTCGCCTCGGCCGAGGCGATCCTCCATGATCTTGCCGATGCGGGCTATGCGACGGGCGCCATTCCCGATCTGGCGACCGCGCTGGGGCAGGAAACCCTGCACTGGCCGCTGGCGGCGTATCGGGCGGCGTTGGCCGCACTTCCCGCGCCCTTGCGCGCCGCGCTGGCCGAGACCTGGGGCGATCCGGAAAGCGACCCCGCCGTGGTGAATGGCGCGTTCCGTTTTAGCGCCGTGACAACGGGCCAAGCACTGGTGGCGTTGCAACCCGAACGCGGCAATCTGGCCGACCGGGACGAGGCCTATCACGACACGACACGATGCCCTCGCCATGCTTACGTAGCGTTCTATCTCTGGCTGCGCGGACTGGGGATCGATGCGCTGGTCCACGTCGGCGCGCACGGCACGCTGGAATGGCTGCCGGGCAAATCGGTGGCCCTGTCGGACGCCTGCTGGCCCGAAGCGCTGGTTGGCGCCCTGCCCGTGATCTACCCGTTCATCGTCAACGATCCGGGCGAAGCCGCGCAAGCCAAGCGCCGCATCGGCGCGGTCACGCTGGGCCATGTCCCGCCACCGCTGGCACCAACCCGGCATGGCGCCGGGCTGGAACGGATCGAGACGCTGCTCGACGAGTTCTCCAACGCCGACGGGCTTGATCCTGCCCGCCGCGATCGCCTGCAAAGTGCCATCCGCGCCGAGGCACAGGCGCTGGGGCTGGAGGCGGAACTGGGCCTCGACGCCGCGACCACACTGGGTGAGGCGATCACGCGCATCGACCGCTTCGTGTGCGACGTGAAGGAGAGCCAGTTTGGCGACGGCCTGCATGTGTACGGCCGAGGCGAACAGGGCGCGTCCGAGCGAGCGGGGCTTCTCGCGGCGCTGGCGGGACGGCGCGTGCCGGCCGGACCTTCGGGGTCCCCCTATCGCGGGCGCAGCGACGTGCTGCCCACGGGGCGCAACCTTTACACCATCGATCCGCGCGCGGTGCCATCGCGCGCCGCCCATGCGCAGGGCGTGACGCTGGCCGAGGAACTGCTGCGCCGGCACTTGCAGGATCACGGCGACTACCCTCGCGGTCTGGTCGTAGACCTGTGGGGTTCAGCCACGATGCGTACGGCGGGCGAGGAATTCGCCATGGCCTTGCATCTGCTGGGCGCGAAGCCGCTGTGGGATCCGGCGTCCGAGCGCGTGACCGGGATCGAGATCCTGCCGCTTGCCCTGCTCGACCGACCACGCATCGACGTGACGCTGCGCGTGTCGGGGCTGTTTCGCGATGCCTTCCCTTCGTTGCCCATGCTGTTCGGGCAAGCGGTGCGCGCGCTGTGCGAACGCGACGAAGAGCCGGAATGGAACCCCTTTGCCAATACACAGGCAACCCCGCGCGTCTATGGCCCGCAGCCCGGTCGCTATGGTCTGGACATGGGGTCGGCGGCGGAAACCTATACCGACGCGGCACGCCGCGCGGCAGGTGAAGCCTGGCTGGCGGCGTCGGGCCATGCACTCGACACCGCCGATGCGCAGGCGGACAGCCGGGGTCTGCGCGAACGGGTGGCCGGGGCCGATGCCTTCGTCCATTTGCAGGACCTTGCCGAAACAGACCTGTTGCTGGCGGCAGACTATGCCGCGCACGAGGCGGGCTTTGCCGCTGCGCAGGCCGTCACCGGCGGCAAAGCGGCGCTCTATCACCTCGACAGCCGCAACCCCGAACGCCCGGTCACGCGCGCGCTGGCCGAGGAAATCGCGCGCGTGGTGCGCGCCCGCGCCGCCCATCCGGGATGGATCACCGGGATGATGCGCCACGGCTTTCGCGGCGGGGCGGAGCTGGCCGCAGCGCTGGATCATCTGGGTGCATATGCGCATCTTTCCGGCAGCGTGCCGCCGCAACTGTTCGACCTCTATCACGAGGCCACGCTGGGGCAGAGCGAGGTGCGCGCCTTTCTGGAACAGGAAAACCCCCAGGCGCTGGCAGCCATGGAAGCGCGCTTTGCCGCACTCCATGCCGCCGGACTTTGGCCTACACGGCGAAATTCGATCCTCGCCACCCTGCGCCTGTCGTCCGCGCCGGAATCCGAGGCATGAGCGGCTTTGCGATCAAGGGCTGGTGCCCCGATGCGTGGCGTCCGATGGAAACGGGCGACGGCCTGCTGGTGCGGATCAAACCACGCCTTGCGCGCCTGCCCCGTGAGCAGGCACGGGCCCTGTGCGCGCTGGCCGACCGCTTCGGCAACGGCATCATCGACGTCACGCGTCGCGCCAATCTCCAGATCCGCGGTGTCAACGAAACCGGCTGGCGCGATCTGGTGCGTGAACTGGTCGAGCTGGGGTTGGTGGATGCCGATCGCCGCATCGAAACCCTGAGAAACCTGCTGGTGGCGCCCGATTGGGCGCAGGGCGACGACAGCCACCGTATCGCCTGCGAGCTGCTGGCGCGGCTGGGCCAGTTGCCGGACCTTCCCGGCAAAGTCGGTTTCGTGGTCGACGCCGGTGCCGCGCCCGTCCTGCTGGACGAACCGGGCGACTTCCGCGTCGAACGCGGTGCGACCGGCGGCTTGATCCTGCGCGCCGCCGGGCGGTCCACGGGCGTTGAGCTCGCCGCAGGCAACGAAGCAGGAATGCTGGTCGCGCTCGCACACTGGTTCCATGACAGCGGCGGTGCGCTGGCAGGCCGCATGGCTCGCCACGATGCGCCCTTGCCGGATTGGGCGACAGGAGCGGTGCCGCCTGCACCGCCCGTTGCTCCGATGGCACCGGGCAGCACGCCGCAAGGCACAGCGCATGGCGCGCCGTTCGGGCAAGCGGAAGCGGCCGTGCTGGCCCGCGCCCTTGCCGATCCTGCTATCAAGGGCCTGCGGATCACGCCATGGCGCGTGTTGCTTTTCGAAGGGGCGCAGAGCGGTGCCATCCCCGGCCTGATCGCCAGTGCCACCGACCCACTGTTGCGCGCCTATGCCTGCCCCGGCGCCCCGTTTTGCCCGCAAGCGAGCGTGGCCACGCGCGATCTGGCGCGGCAGCTGGCCCCCGCCATTTCGGGCAACCTGCACGTTTCCGGCTGCGCCAAGGGCTGTGCCTGCCCGCACGCCGCCGCCGTCGTCCTGACCGGCCGCGATGGCCGGTTCGACCTTGCACACAACGGCCGCGCCGGATCGCCCGCCGACCTGACCGATCTCAGCCCCGCAGCGGTCCTCGCGCATTTTGGAGTCGCCTGATGCCCCATGCCTATGAAACCTGTGGCGCGGCGATCTATCGCCAGTCCTTCGCCACGATCCGCGCCGAGGCTGATCTGGCGCGCTTTTCCGCCGAGGAAGAACCGGTGGCCGTGCGCATGATCCATGCCGCCGGGATTGTGGACCTCGCCCGGCATATCCGTTTGACGCCCTGCTTTGCCGATGCGGCCCGCGGCGCGCTGGCGGCAGGCGCACCCATCCTGTGCGATGCGCGGATGGTCTCCGAAGGGATCACCCGCCCGCGCCTGCCCGCCGACAACGCAGTGCTGTGCACCCTGCACGATCCGCAAGTGCCCGATCTGGCGCGCGCCATGGCCAACACCCGATCGGCCGCCGCGCTGGAACTGTGGCGGCCCCATCTGGCGGGCGCCGTTGTCGCCATCGGCAATGCCCCCACCGCCCTGTTCCACCTGCTGAACATGCTGGAGGATCCGGACTGCCCGCGCCCGGCCGCGATCATCGGCTGTCCTGTCGGCTTCGTGGGCGCGGTGGAATCCAAGGCCGCGTTGTGGGACGCGCAGCCCGTGCCCTGCTGCATCGTGGAGGGGCGCCTCGGCGGCAGCGCCATCGCCGTGGCGGCAGTCAACGCCCTTGCGAGCCGCGCGGAATGAGCACCGCCCTCACCGCAGGCACGATCCACGGCGTCGGCCTTGGCCCCGGCGCGCCCGACCTGCTGAGCGTGCGCGCCGACCGATTGGTGCGCGGCACCCGTCACATCGCCTATTTCCGCAAGGCAGGGCGCCCCGGACAGGCACGGCGCATTGCCGAGGGCATGTTGCGCGAAGACGCCGTCGAGATTGCGATGGAATACCCGGTGACGACCGAGATTCCAGTCTCCGACCCACGCTACAACGCCTGTCTTTCGGCATTCTATGCCGAGTGCACCGAGCGGCTGAACGCGCTGGCCCGCGCGGGCGAGGATGTGGTGGTGCTGTGTGAAGGCGATCCGTTCTTCTACGGCTCGTTCATGCATCTCCATTCGCGGCTTGCCGGCCTGACGCCGGTCGAGGTCGTGCCCGGAATCACCGGCATGGCAGGCGCGTGGAACGCCACGGGACTGCCGATCACCTGGGGGGACGACGTGCTGACTGTGGCCATGGCCACCCTGCCCGAAGAGGAACTGACCCGGCGCATCCGCGATACCGATGCGCTGGTGGTAATGAAGATCGGCCGCAACCTGCCCAAGCTGCGTCGCGCGGTCAAAGCCGCCGGACGTGAGCAAGCAGCATGGCTGGTCGAATACGCCGCCATGCCTGCGCAACGCGTCACGCCGCTGGCAGAAGCGACCGACGTGACCCCCTATTTCTCGATCCTGCTGATCCATGGCCAGGGGCGCAGACCGTGAGAGTGCCGATGCCAACCGGCTGGCTGGCCGTCGCCGGACTGGGGCCGGGCGATGAGGCACTTGTCACGCCCGAAGTGCGTGCTGCGCTGGCCGAAGCGACCGACGTGATCGGCTATATCCCCTATGTCGCGCGGATTGCCCCGCGCGAAGGGCTGGTGCTGCATTCTTCCGACAATCGCGTGGAGCTGGATCGGGCGAAACTTGCCCTGAACCTTGCTGCGCAGGGTCGCAAAGTGGTGGTCGTCTCGTCGGGCGATCCCGGCGTCTTTGCCATGGCCGCTGCCGTGTTCGAAGCCTTGGAAGCGGGCGCGGGCGCATGGCAGGACATCGACATCCGCGTTCTGCCGGGCATCACCGCAATGCTGGCGGCCAGCGCCCGCGCCGGCGCGCCGCTCGGCCATGATTTCTGCGCGATCAACCTGTCGGACAACCTGAAGCCATGGTCGCTGATCGAAAAGCGCCTGCGGCTGGCGGCCGAAGCCGATTTTGCCATGGCGTTCTACAACCCGCGCTCCAAATCGCGACCCCAAGGCTTCGCCCGCGCACTGGCGGTCTTGCAGGAAGCCTGCGGCGATGACCGCCCGGTGCTGTTCGCGCGCGCGGTGTCCACGGCGGACGAAGTGCTGCGCATCATGCCGCTCGACAAGGCCCAGCCCGACATGGCCGACATGCGCACGATGGTGATCGTAGGGTCCAGCCAGACGCGGATCATCGAACGCCCCGCTGGCCCCGTGCTCTATACCCCGCGTTCCGTGCCGGAAATGGTGGCGTGACCCAGCCAGGCGAGCACATCTTCCGGCCGATGCACTTCGAGCCGTTCGGGCACGGCCGGACGGTCGATCATCAGCACGGGCAAACCCAGTTCGCGCGCGGCGATCAGCTTTGCCTCCGCGCCCGTGCCACCAGCGTTCTTGCTGACGACCAGATCGATGCCGTGATCCTGCAACAGCGCACGGTCCCCGGCGACGGTGAACGGCCCGCGATCGACCACGAGGCCATGATCGTGCAGCCGCGGCGGCTCGTCGGGCGCATCGACGAAGCGCAGCAGGTAATGGTGCTGCGGCTGCGCGGCGAAGGCTTCCACATGCATCCGTCCCAGCGCCAGCAAGACGCGGCGGGCCGGACCCGCCAGCGCGGCGACGGCGGCAGCGATGTCGGCCACGTGGTGCCACCTATCGCCGCCCACCGGCTGCCAGGCGGGCCGGGTCAGCGCGATGTGCGGCACGCCCGCCTCTCGTGCGGCGGCCACGGCGTTGGCACTCATCGTCGCGGCGAAAGGATGGGTGGCGTCCACCAGGTGCGTGACACCCGTTTCGCGCAGATGATCCGCCAAACCTGCCGCGCCGCCGAAGGCGCCGATGCGCACCGGCACCGGCTGGGGGCGCGGGCTTTCAGTGCGTCCGGCATAGCTCAGCGTCGCTGCGATGCCGCACTCGGCGAGCAGGCGCGCCAGCGCGCTGGCTTCGGTGGTGCCGCCCAGCACAAGGACGTTTGGCATGGCTGATCGGGATCCCGCTGGCTGGTTGACGATCATCGGCGTCGGCGAAGATGGTTTCGATGGCCTGTCCGCCGCCAGCCGCGCGGCGCTGGCCGGGGCCGAACTGGTGATGGGGCCGCCGCGCCACCTGTCGTTGCTGCACGCGCTTACCTGCCCGGCCATCGCATGGCCAGTGCCTTTCACAGATGGCGTGACGCGCCTGCTGGAGCATCGCGGGCGCCGCGTGGTCATGCTGGCGTCGGGCGATCCCTTCTGGTTTGGGGCCGGAAGCAGCGTGACCCGCCATCTCGGCCGCGATGAATGGACCGCGCACCCGGCGCCGTCGACGTTCTCGCTGGCCGCAAGCCAGTTGGGATGGGCCGTGCAGGATACCGTCTGCCTCGGCCTGCACGCCACGCCGCTGCAACGCCTGCGCCAGCATCTGGCACCGGGTCGGCAGATCATCGCCCTGCTGCGTGATGGCCATGCGGTGCATGAACTGGCGGCCTATTGTGTCAGCCTGGGCTTCGGGGCTTCCACGCTCCACGTCATGGAGGCGCTGGGCGGTCCTCGGGCACGGCTGCGCAGCGTGGTGGTCGACCAGATGGCGCTCGGCGAGATTGCCCATCCTGTCGCCGTCGGCATCGCCACGGCAGGTGAAGGTCAGGCGGTGTCCACGGCCTCTGGCCTGCCCGACGATCTGTTCGCGTCCGATGGCCAGATCACCAAGCGGCCGGTGCGTGCGCTGACGTTGTCGGCGCTGGCGCCGCGCGCGGGCGAAACGCTGTGGGACATCGGCGCCGGGTCCGGCTCGATCGGGATCGAATGGCTGCTGTCGCACCCCGCCAACCATGCCATCGCGCTTGAAGCCGATCCGGGGCGGGCTGCCCGCGCGCGGGCCAATGCCGCCGCGCTGGGCGTGGACCGCCTGTGCGTGATCGAAGGCCGCGCCCCGACCGATCTACCCGATGGCCGGGCACCTGATGCGGTGTTCATCGGCGGCGGGCTGTCCCACACTCTGCTGGACGCCCTGTGGCATCGCCTGCCCGCAGGAACCCGGCTGGTCGCCAACGCGGTCACGCTGGAATCCGAAGCCGTGCTGGCCCACTGGCATTGCGCGAAAGGCGGCGCGTTGCTGCGCATCGAACTCGCCGACGCCGCCCCCATCGGCAACCGCCACGGCTGGAAGGCCCGCTATCCGGTGGTGCAGTGGAGTGTGACGCTGTGATGGTCGCCGGCTTCGGTTTCCGTTCCGGTGCGACGCTGGAATCGCTGCGTGCCGCGCTGGCGCTTGCGCAGCAGGGGCTGCCTCCGGTCACCCACCTTGCCACCGCGCAGACCAAGGCAACGACCTTGGCCCCGCTGGCGCGCGTGCTGGGTCTGCCGCTGGCCGAAGTCGCCGCCGATGCGCTGGCCGCAACGCCGACACACACCCACTCCGCCGCCAGCCGCGAGACGCACCACACCGGCAGCGTGGCGGAAGCCGCCGCGCTCGCGGCGGCAGGGCCGGACGCGCGATTGCTGCGCCCCCGCCAGATTTCCCCCGATCGCATGGCGACTTGCGCCATTGCCCAAGGAACCCCTTGATGACCGTCCATTTTATCGGCGCCGGCCCCGGCGCGCCCGATTTGCTGACCCTGCGCGGGCGCGACCTGATCGCAGCAAGCCCCGTCTGCCTTTATGCCGGATCGCTGATCCCGGCTGCGGTGCTGGCCCATTGCCCGCCCGGCGCGCGCATCGTGAACACCGCGCCCATGGCCCTGGACGACATCGTGGCCGAGATCGCCGCTGCCCATGCCACCGGGCAAGACGTCGCGCGGCTGCATTCAGGCGACCTGTCGGTCTGGTCGGCGATGGGCGAACAGTTGCGCCGACTGCGCGCGCTGGACATTCCCTGCACCGTCACGCCCGGCGTCCCCGCCTTCGCCGCCGCCGCCGCCGCGCTCGAAGCGGAACTGACGCTGCCCGAACTCGGCCAGTCGCTGGTCCTCACGCGCACGCCCGGCCGCGCCAGTACGATGCCCCCGCGCGAAAGCCTCGCCAACTTCGCGGTGACCGGCGCGACGCTCGCCATCCACCTGTCGATCCACAATCTGGCCACCGTGGTTGCCGATCTTGCCCCCGCCTATGGTGAGGATTGCCCGGTCGCCGTGGTGTGGCGCGCCAGCTGGCCCGACCAGCGCGTGGTCCGCGCCACGCTGGGCACGGTGGAACAGGCCGTGGCCGGCAGCATGGAGCGCACCGCGCTGATCCTCGTCGGTCGCGTGCTGGCGGCCGAAGGGTTTGCCGAAAGCAGCCTTTATGCCGCCGACTACGACCGGCGCTTCCGCCCGCAGGATGCCACCTCGCGCTTCATCGGCGTCACCGAATGAGCGTTCCCGGCCTGATGATCGCGGCACCCGCGTCGGGCACCGGCAAGACCACGGTCATGCTCGGCCTGCTGCGCGCGCTGACGCAGGATGGCCTTGCCGTGCAACCGTTCAAGAGCGGGCCGGATTACATCGACCCCGCGTTCCACCGCGCCGCCTGCGGACGCGCCTCATTCAACCTTGACAGCTGGGCGATGGAACCGGCGCTGATCGACGCCATCACCACGCAGGCGATAGGCGCTGACATGATCCTGGTCGAAGGCTCCATGGGCCTGTTCGACGGCGTCGCCCAACAAGGCGCTACCGGCAATGGCGCCAGCGCCGACGTTGCCAAGCGCATGGGCTGGCCGGTGGTGCTGGTGCTGAACGCGTCGGGACAGGCGCAGTCCGTCGCCGCCACCGCGCTCGGCTTTCGCAGCTTCGATCCTGCCCTGCGCATTGCCGGCGTGATCCTCAACCGCGTGGCCAGCCCCCGCCACGAAAGCCTGCTGCGCAAGGGGCTTGAGGCAATCGGTATGCCCGTGCTCGGCGCGCTGCCCCGGCGCACCGATCTTGCCCTGCCCGAACGCCATCTCGGGTTGGTGCAGGCGATGGAACACCCCGATCTGGAACGCGCGGTCGTCGATTACGCCACTTTCCTGCGCGCCCATGTCGATCTCGCCGCGCTCCGGGCCGCAGCGCAAGCCATGCCCGCTGCGCCACGCGCCGGACGCCTGCCCGCCCCCCCGGCACAGCGCATCGCGGTCGCGCGCGACGCGGCGTTTTCCTTCCTCTATCCGCACCTTCTGGAAGGCTGGCGGCGTGCTGGCGCGCAGATCACGCCGTTCTCCCCGCTCGCCGATGAAGCACCGGCTGCCGATGCCGATCTCGTGTGGCTTCCGGGCGGCTATCCCGAACTGCACGCCGGAACGATCGCGGCCGCGTCCACCTTCCTTGCCGGCCTGCACCGCCATGCCGAAACGCGGCCCATCCACGGCGAATGCGGCGGATACATGGTGCTGGGCGAAGCGCTGGTGGACAAGGCAGGGACACGCCACCGCATGGCCGGCCTGCTCGGGCTGGAAACCAGTTATGCCCAGCGCCGGATGCACCTTGGCTATCGCCGTGCCGAACTGCTCGCCCCCGTCGCCGGCATTCCGGCGGGCACCTGCCTGCGCGGGCACGAGTTCCATTATTCCACCATCCTCGCGCAGCACGATGCGCCGCTGGCCCGCGTCACCGACGCCAACGGCGATCCGGTGGCCGAAACCGGATCGCGCCGGGGCCGGGTGACCGGAACCTTCTTTCACATGATTGCCCCCTCCGGTCCGGACATGGACGCATGATCGAGCTCCACCTGATCGGCATCGGCACCGGCAACCCCGATCACCTCACCGCGCAGGCAACGCGTGCCATGAACGAGGCGGACCTCATCCTGCTGCCGCGCAAGGGCAGTGCGAAGTCGGACTTTGCAGACCTGCGCCGCACGATCTGCGCGACCGTGTTGACCCGCCCGGTGCGGATCGTCGAATTCGACATGCCCCTGCGTGCCGCCGATGGCGACTATGCACAAGCCGTCAACGTCTGGCACGATGCCATCGCCACCGTCTGGCACGAGCAGATCGCCGCGCACTTGCCCAAGGGCGGGCGGCTTGCGCTGCTGGTCTGGGGCGATCCTTCGCTCTATGACAGCACGCTGCGCATTGCCGAACGGTTGCAAAGTGCCGGGCTGGAGGTGACCGTCAAGGTCGTCGCCGGCATTACCAGCATTCAGGCGCTGACCGCCGCCCATGCCATTCCGCTCAACCCACTGGCCGGCCCCGTCACCATCACCACGGGCCGTACGCTGCGCACACACGGCTGGCCCGTCGATGCCGATACGATCGTGGTCATGCTCGACAGCGGCTGCGCCTTCGACGTGCTTGATCCGCGCGGCATCACGATCTGGTGGGGTGCCTATCTGGGCATGGACCATCAGGCGCTGGAGCATGGGGCGCTGGCAGCAGCTGCCCCGCGCATCGCCGCACGCAGGGCCGCCCTTCGCGCCCGCCACGGCTGGATCATGGATATCTATCTGATGCGAAAGGAACAGGTCGATGGAAGCCACTGACGCACCGATGGCGGCAGAAGCCGCAGATGCGCGCCACGCGGACAAGATGCGCAAGAAGCAGGCCGCGCGCGATACGATCATGGCCAACAAGACGCAGGAAAAGGGCCTGCTGATCGTTCACACCGGCAAGGGCAAGGGCAAGACCAGCGCCGCGCTGGGCATGGTGGTGCGCGCCATCGGCCACGGCATGAAAGTGGGCGTGGTCCAATTCGTGAAAGGCGCGATGCTCACGGGCGAAAGGGCCGTGTTCGAGGCCTTTCCCGACAATGTCGAGTTCAAGCCCATGGGCGAAGGCTTCACCTGGAACACGCAGGACCGTGCGCGCGATATCGCCTCTGCCCGCACCGCCTGGGACGAAGTGAAGCGCATGATCGCGGACCCGGCCTATCACATGGTGCTGGCCGACGAACTGAACATCGTGCTGCGCTATGATTATCTGCCGCTCGACGAAGTGCTCGAAGTCCTGACCACGAAGCCCGAGATGAAGCACGTGATCGTGACTGGCCGGAATGCGCCCGATGCGCTGATGGAGGCCGCCGATCTCGTCACCGAGATGACCATGGTGAAGCACCCGTTCCGATCAGGCGTGAAGGCGCAGGCGGGTATCGAGTTTTGAGCCAGCCCGCTCGCAAGTTCGATGCCGCATTCGCGCAGGCGTTCGAGACGCTGCTGCGCTGGCGGCGCGATGTGCGGCATTTTGCGCCGCAGGCGGTTGCCGAGCAGGACATGGCCGATCTGCTGGCGCTGGCGGCGCTGGCTCCCTCGGTCGGCAATGCCCAGCCATGGCGCTTCGTGCGCGTGCGCACGCCAGCCTTGCGCGAGGCGCTGGCCGCCCATGTCGATGACCAGAACGCGCTGGCCGCACGCGGCTACGCCGACCAGGCACGCCACGATGCCTATCGCGCACTCAAGCTGCACGGCCTGCGCGAAGCGCCCGAGATCTTGGCCGTATTCTGCGATGAACAGGCACGGGCGGGCCACCGCCTCGGCATCGCCACCATGCCCGAAATGCTCCGCTATTCCTGCGTTGCGGCCATCCAGACGCTGTGGCTGGCCGCGCGCATTCGCGGGATCGGCCTCGGCTGGGTCTCGATCCTCGATCCGCAGGTGGTGACCGCCATGCTGGACGTGCCGCCACGGTGGTCGCTGATCGCCCTGCTGTGCATCGGCTATCCCGACCAACCTTCAGAAACCCCCGAACTCGAACAACGCGGCTGGCAATCGCGCGAGCCTCTGGCCGATCGCCTGTTCGAGAGATGACCCTTGCCCGAAGGAGCGTAATGCGATGCTGATCCCCGCCGATGATGGCCCGGCCATCGTGGCCTGCAACACCTGCCGCCACTCCAAGGATGCCCAGAACGACGCGGACGGTCAGCGCGGCGGTGCCCTGCTGGTTGCCGCGCTGCGCGCCATGCAGCAAGCCGATCCGCGCTATGCCGGCATCGCGGTGCAGGAAATGCCGTGCCTGTTTTCCTGCACCGAGTTCTGCTCGGTCCACGTCCGCGCGCCGGGCAAACTCGGGTATGTGCTCGGCCGCTTCACCCCCGACGAGGAGGCCGCCACTGCCCTGCTCGATTATGCCGTGCTCCATGCGGCCAGCGAACACGGGCGCGTGCCGTTCAAGGAATGGCCCAAGGGCGTAAAGGGCCACTTCATCTGCCGCACCCCGCCCGCAGGGTTTGTTGCGCAATGATCGGGTTTGCCTCGCCCGCCGCGTTCGAGGCCGCTTTGGCCAGCCTGCCCTCTGCCGATGCGGACGCCCTTGCGGCCGCCCGCGCCCGGCAGGGCCAACTGACCAAGCCACCGGGATCGCTGGGGCGGCTGGAAGACATCGCCGTGTTCATGGCCGGCTGGCAGGGCACGGCTCGCCCGGTGATCGAACGCGGTCGCACCGCGATCTTTGCGGGCAACCATGGCTTCGTGGCCCACGGCGTCAGCGCCTTTCCCGCCAGCGTGACCGAGGCCATGGTCACCAATTTCGAAGCTGGCGGCGCGGCGATCAATGCGCTGGCCGACGCGGCCGGGCTGGATCTCAGGATCGTCGCGCTCGACCTCGATCGCCCCACCGCCGATTTCACCACTGCCCCCGCGATGGACGAGGACGAATGCCTTGCCGCGCTGTCGGCCGGGGCAGGCGTCGTGACGCCCGATCTCCAGATCCTGACCGTGGGGGAAATGGGCATTGGCAATACCACGGCCGCCGCGGCGCTTTCCGCCCGCAGCTTTGGCGGCAGCGTGGCCGAATGGGTCGGCCCCGGCACGGGTGTCGACAGTGCCGGCCTTGCCCGAAAGGTTGCCGTGATCGAACAGGCGCTTGCCCTGCATCACTCCGCGCCTGCCTCGCCGTTCGAAACGCTGCGCAGGCTTGGCGGGCGGGAGATCGCGGCCATTGCAGGTGCGGTGCTGAAGGCGCGCCAGTTGCGCATCCCCGTGGTGCTTGATGGCTTCATCACCTGTGCGGCGATTGCGCCGCTGGCCGCCAAGGTTCCGGCGATCACCGATCATTGCCTTGCCGGGCATTGCTCGGCCGAACCCGGCCATGTCCGCCTGCTTCGCCACCTTGGCCTGTCTCCCTTGCTGAGCCTTGGGATGCGGCTGGGCGAAGGCAGCGGCGCAGCGCTCGCCGTGTCGGTGATCCGCGCAGCGCTTGCCACGCACGCGCAGATGGCCACCTTTGCCGAAGCGGGCGTGGCCGACAGGCTGTGAGCGCGTTTCACCTCCACCTGATGCGGCATGGCGCCCCCGAAACATCCGGACTTCTGCTGGGCCATACCGACATGCCCGCCAGTCTGGCCGGTATTGCGGCCTGCGTGCAGCAAGTCACCGACCTGTCCTTCGGCACGGTAGTCGCGTCCGACCTGCAACGCTGCGCGGTAACGGCGGACGGAATCGCCGGTTCGCGCGCCTTGCCGGTCACGCGCGATCCACGCTGGCGCGAGCTGGATTTCGGGGCCTGGGACGGGCTGAACCCGGCGCGCGCGGACAGCACAGCGCTCGCCCGGTTCTGGAACGATCCCGAAGCCGATCCGCCACCGGGCGGCGAACGCTGGTCCTCGCTGGTCGCCCGCGTCGATGCCGCGCTTGGCAGTATCGCGGGCGATACGCTGGTCGTCACGCACGGCGGCGCTATCCGCGCGGCGATGGCTTGCCTGTTCGGCTTCGAGCAGCGCCATCTCTGGGCGTTCGACCTGCCCTATGCCTGCGTCGTCAGCCTGCGCCTGTGGCCCGGCACGCCGCGCATCGCGCAGATCGTGGGGCTGTGGCCATGAAGGGCCTGTGCATCGCGGTGCAGTTCCTTACCCGCCTGCCCGCGCCGTCGGTGTCTGTCTCGAACGACGCGTTCGGCGCATCGATGCGGTGGTTCCCGGTGGTCGGGTTGATCGTCGGCGGGATTGTTGCCGCGGCGGGATGGGCCGGGGCGCATGTCGACAGCTGGACCGGCGCGCTGGCCGCACTCGCGGCATGGATTCTGGTCACAGGCGCGCTGCACCTGGACGGGCTGGGCGACATGGCCGATGCCAGCGGCGCCGCGCACAAGGATCGCGACCGGCTCCGCGCCGTGCTGGCCGATCCCCATGTGGGCAGCTTCGGCGTGACCGCCATCACGCTGCAATTGCTGGCCAAGCTGGTGCTGCTGCACGCGCTGATCGACCACCGCCAGATCGCTGCGCTCGTGCTCGTGCCTTTCGCCGCGCGCATCGCCCCGTTGTTCTGGACCCGCTGGATCGCTCCGTTGCATCAGGGGCTTGGGGCACGCTTTGCAGGGGCCATCCGCCCGACAGACATCGCCTTCTGGACGCTCGCGCTGCTGGCAACCGCATGGTTCCACCCGGCCCTGCTGGCCATCGTTCCTGTCATCGTGCTGTGGGGCCGCTGGATAACCCGGCGCATCGGCGGCATTTCCGGGGACGGCCATGGCGCGGGCATCGAACTGATCGAAACCGCGCTGCTGCTGGGCCTCTGCGTGGAGACCGCATTGTGACCTCGCCCCGCTGGACATGGCATGGCGGCGGCATCGCTGCGGCCCGAGCCCACTTCGGAGGAGAGGACTGGCTGGACCTTTCCACCGGCATCAACCCCCACGCCTGGCCGCACGCCAACGCCGTGCCCGTCGATTGGCGCGCCCTGCCAGGCGAAGACGACGTGGCGGCGCTCGAACGCGCTGCTGCCGCCCACTTCGGCTGCGATGCAGGCAGCGTCTGCGCCGTCCCGGGGACCGAAGTGGGCTTGCGCCTTGCAGGCGAACTGCTCGATGGCCGGGCCTGCCACGTCACGCCCACCTATCGCACGCATACCGAGATGGTGACCGGCAGCAGGCCCATCGCTATCGACACGCTGGATCAGGCAGACGGCTCAACGCTGATCCTCGCCAACCCGAACAACCCCGATGGGCGTCTGCTCAGCCGTGACCAAATCGACGATCTGCTGGCACGACGCGGCGCGAACGGCTGGCTTGTGCTGGATGAAGCCTTTGCCGATTGCCACCCCAACCACACCGTCGCCGACCGGGTCAGCGACGAGCAGCGCCTGCTCGTCTTCCGCTCGTTCGGCAAGTTCTTCGGGCTGGCCGGCGTGCGGCTCGGGTTCGTGATCGGGCCGCGCCAGATCATCGACGACCTGCGCAGGCGGCTGGGGGCCTGGCCGGTCTCCGCCGCTGCCATCGCGATCGGCACGGCGGCTTACGCCGATCGTGCGTGGACGGCCATGATGCGCCGCAGGCTGGAGGCCGAGGCAGCCCGACTGGACGCCGAACTGCATAGGCGCGGGTATCGCGTGATCGGCGCCTGCCCGCTGTTCCGCCTGATCGAATGTGCCGATGGCGCGGCCCTGTTCGACCATCTGGCCATGCGGGCCATCCTCACCCGCCCCTTTGTCCACCAACCGCAGTGGTTGCGGGTGGGGCTGCCGGACAGCGAAGAGAGACTTGCCCGCTTCATCTCCGCCCTGCCCGACCATGGCTGAACCCGTCGTTCTTCTTGCCCTTGCCCTCGATGCGGCGATCGGCTGGCCTGATCGGCTCTATCGACGGCTGGGTCACCCGGTCGGCGGCTTTGCCCGGATCATCCAGAGTTGCGAGCGCGCCTGGAACCGCCCGGCGTTGCCCCCGCCGCTACGGCGATTGCTCGGGGTACTGACGGTGGTGATCCTCATCGCCATTCCGGTCGGGATGGCACTCGCGATGCAGGCGCTTTTGCTCAAGATTTTCGGGTCGCTTGCATGGATCGCCGAGGCCGTGCTCGCCTGGCCTGCGCTGGCACAGCGCAGCCTGTTCGATCATGTCCGCCCGGTGGCCGTGGCCCTTGAGGCCGGCGACCTTCCCGCGGCCCGCCGTGCCGTTGCCATGATCGTCGGGCGTGATACCGCCGAGCTCGATGCAGCGGGCGTGGCGCGGGCCGCGATCGAAAGCCTTGCCGAAAGCTTTTGCGACGGGATTGCCGCCCCGCTGTTCTGGCTGGTCGTGGGCGGCCTGCCGGGGATTTGGGCCTACAAGGCGATCAACACCGCCGACAGCCTGATTGGGCATCGTGAGGAGCGCTGGCGCGCCTTCGGCTGGGCCGCTGCACGCACCGACGACCTGGCGAACCTGTTGCCCGCGCGGATCGGCGCCGTGATCATCTGCCTTGCAGGACGCGGCGGATGGTCGACGATGTGGCGCGATCATGGCCGTCATTCGTCGCCCAACGCCGGCTGGACCGAAGCGGCCATGGCCGGCGCCCTGCACGTGCGGCTGGCTGGACTGGTCGTCTACGATGGAGTGGCCCATGCGAAGCCGTGGATCGGCGAAGGCCCGCCCGACGCGACGGCGGCGGATATCCGCCGCGCGCTCGTAATCTACGTTCGCGCCTGCCTCCTGCTGGGCGTAACGGCTACCGCGTTTGCATGGAGAGGATGGTGATGGGCGCACTGATGCTGCAAGGTACCGGGTCCGATGTCGGCAAATCGGTGCTGGTCGCCGGGCTGTGCCGCGCGTTTGCCAATCGCGGCCTTGCCGTGCGCCCGTTCAAGCCGCAGAACATGTCGAACAATGCTGCCGTCACGGTCGACGGCGGAGAGATCGGCCGAGCGCAGGCCTTGCAGGCCATGGCCTGCCGGGTTGAGCCTCATACGGACATGAATCCCGTCCTGCTCAAGCCGCAGGCGGACCACACCTCGCAACTCGTGGTGCATGGGCGAGTGCGCGGAACGATGGGCGGCGGGAATTTCCGCACCGCGCGCGCCGCGCTCCTGCCCGATGTGCTGGAAAGCTGGCAACGCCTGCGCGCGCAATGCGATCTTGTGCTGGTCGAAGGCGCAGGATCCCCGGCCGAGATCAACCTGCGCACAGGCGATATCGCCAACATGGGCTTTGCGCGCGCCGCAGGCGTGCCAGTGGTGCTGGTGGGCGATATCGACCGTGGCGGGGTGATCGCGGCGGTGGTCGGCACCCGCACCGTGATCGATCCTGCCGATGCAGCGATGATCCGGGGCTTCATCATCAACAAGTTTCGGGGCGATCCCGCGCTGTTCACGGACGGCTATCACCAGATCGAGCAACTTTCGGGCTGGCGCGGCTATGGCGTGGTTCCGTGGCTCGCCGCCAGCGCGCGCCTGCCCAGCGAAGATGCCGTCGTGCTCGAACGCCATGCGCGCGATGGCATGGGCACGCTGAAGATTGCCTGCCCGATCCTGCCGCGCATCGCCAATTTCGACGATCTCGATCCCCTGAAGGCCGAAAGCGGGGTCACGGTCGTCATGGTACCGCCCGGCCATCCCACCCCCGCCGATTGCGCGCTGATCGTCTTGCCCGGTTCGAAGGCGACCATCGCGGACATGGTCGCCCTGCGCGAACAGGGATGGGACATCGACATCCTGGCCCATCACCGGCGCGGGGGACGCGTGCTCGGCATCTGCGGCGGCTATCAGATGCTGGGCCGCCGCATCCGCGATCCACATGGCATCGAAGGCCCGCTGGCGGAAATCGACGGGCTGGGCCTGCTCGATGTCGAAACCGAGCTTACCCCGCACAAGGCTTTGCGGCGCGTCCAGGGGACCGCGCTGGAACAGCCGTTCGAAGGCTTCGAGATGCACATGGGCGAAACGGCCGGTGCCGGATGCATGCGCCCCTTCGCAATGCTCGACGGTCACCGTGCCGATGGTGCCATCAGTGCCAACGGGCAAGTCATGGGCAGCTATGTCCACGGCGCGCTGGCCAGCACGCCCCTGCGCACGGCACTGCTCGCCGCACTCAGCATCCAGTCCGATGGTTTCGACCACGCCGCCGCGGTGGACGCCGCGCTCGATTCGATCGCGCACGATCTCGAAACCCACCTCGACGTCGATGCCCTGCTGGCGCTCGCGCAGGGAGGCGCCGTTGCCTAGCCTGTTCGTTCTGGGCGGCGCCCGTTCGGGCAAGAGCCGCTATGCGCAGCACCGTGCCGAAGCCACCGGCCTTTCGCCGGTTTACATTGCCACCGCCCAGGCTTGGGACGACGAAATGCGCGACCGCATACACCTGCACCAGCAGGATCGCGGCCCCGCCTGGTCAACCGTGGAAGCGCCGCTTGCGCTGGCAGAGGCGATCCGCGCGCACAATGCGTCAGACGCTGTGGTGCTGGTCGATTGCCTGACCTTGTGGGTCACCAACCTGCTCCTCGCCGATCGCGACATCCCGGCAGCCACCACCGACCTGACGAAGGTGATCGCCGGTGCCAGAGGTCATGTCGTCCTCGTCAGCAACGAAGTCGGCCTTGGCATCGTCCCCGAAAACGCCCTCGCGCGCCGGTTTCGCGACGAGGCCGGCAGGGTCAACCAAGCCGTTGCAGCGGCGGTCGGCGAAGTCCAGCTTGTGGTCGCCGGATTGAATCTCACGATGAAATAGCGCCACCCCAGACCAATACTGATAGCCCAATCATGCAAATTCCAACGAAAGCGGCGATCCTGTTTCCAAACCGGCTCACCCTTTCAAAAGCGACGAGAACGCTCAGAAGGGCGATCCACACGACATTCATCACACCGCCCACGAACAGCAGCGCCATCAGCAACCAGCAACAGCCGACGCAGATCGCGCCGTGGATCAGCCCCATTCGTAGCGCCCCCATGCGTCCAGGGCGGTAATACCGGCTCAAAAACACGGCCGGATTGCGACACTGGCGAAGGCATGCGTTCTTGGCCGGCGTAAGCTGGTAGATCCCGGCACAGAAGAGGAGGAGTCCGGCCAGCCAGGAACTGGTCAGCGCCATTGTCATCGGTTCCATCATGCCGCTCTGCGCAAGCAACGATTGCAGTGCGGCAATTGCCAGAGAAAACGCACCCCACAGCAGCAGGTAACCGGCGAGGAAAAGACCGGCCGCAGTCCATTCGCTCTTTCCGCGACCGGGGGCTTGGGTCGCCACGCGGTCAAACAGGAGGATGGTGGGCGAGGCCGCCGGAAGCATCATCGCGGCCATCATTACCCACCACATCGCAAACAGGATCACGAAGCGCAGCGGTCCCCCACTCATAGTCGTCGCGCCCATGGCAGACGAGGTGGCACCTCGCGGCCATAGACCGCCGGAAATCGCCATGCCGGTCCCGGCCCCTGACAGCACCCAAGCCCATGCCATGATGCAAAGCAGTGCCAGCAGGACCGCGCTTACCCGCGCGGGATGGGCCAACGCACGGCGCCACCGCACCGGATCACGACCGGACAACACCGTGGCTGTCGAGATGAATATGAGCAAACTGCCCATAGCTTTCGGCATGATCCAGCTTCATCGGCACGAACGACCGACTGGTGCCCGATCCCACTTCCGCCACGTCGTACTCGAAGCCTTCCGGCAGTCGTATCTGCGCACGGATTTCTGCGCCATTTACCGGGCTGCGGATCGGTTCGCCCCTCATGTCCACGTGTTCTGCAATGCGCAGATGACCTTTGCGCGCCTCTACATCCACGTCGAAATCAATCGAGTGAAAACGGGGCTCGTGCATCGTCTCGATGGTCGATGCAAACACTGCGAAAACCGTCGCAAACGGATCCGTGTCACCCCCGGTCATGATGGTCAGTAAGGCGTTGCGCTGTTGGGCGCTGGCCCGTTCATCGACGAACGCAGCACATTCTCCGTGGCCTTCGTGAATCGGCCCAGGCCAGTGGAACACGGCTGCGATGTTCAGCCCCGAAAGATCGATGTCACCGTGCCTGCCGACATCTATCGCCATCCCGAATACTGCCTGGCAGTGCCCCTTGTCGGGCAACCCACCGAACTGGCAGTTGCAGCCGAAATCGCAGTTGCAGTTCACCAGTTCGCGGCCCTTGAGATTCCAGTAGGTCATCCTGCACCTCCATGGTGAGAAGCACCGTCCATCCCGCTTGCAATAGCAAACGATACCACGTCTACCCCGCGTTGTCAGGCATAAGACTCGCAATTGGTGAACCGTTCCGATCACGAGGACGACCGAGCTTTCAACGTTGTGCATGCTGACAGCGCCGCCTTCGTCATGATGATCGGCGTATAGTAAACATGCAGGTCGGCCATCGGTCTTCGGGCCGAAGATCATGATACCCGTAGGCTTGCCTCGGGAGGGCACCGCCACAGGCTGGGTGTATCGAGAGCGTCCGCACGTCGCGGGACCCTGCGTCGCGAGGGCAGCAGGCAAGCGGAAAATCTAGTCGATACCGCCCCATCGTACAGTCGGCGAGCTGGTGCACCTGGTCGAGTTCTGCTGCCACGACAGAGCCAAAGACGAGGTCATTCATCGCAAGCACATCCTTGCAGTTCCACACATTCATACGCCAAGGCGCACCCAACCCCTCACCAATTGCACCCGAGTGGAGAGGTAACGTGACGGGCGGCGCATTTATGGCACTAGCTTGTCCAAGGAATGTACGATGAAGCCGTTTCGATACTTCGCCGCCACAACCGCTGTGTTCGGCCTCGCTTTCGCGCTGCCCGCACAAGCCCATCCGCGCCTGGTCTCCTCCAGTCCGGTGACGGCAGCGAACGCCATAAACGTCAGGATCATAACCCTGAATTTCAACGAATCGATTTTGCCGCAAATGTCGGGTCTTGAAATCATCATGACCGGCATTCCCGGAATGGCAGGCCATCACCCCTCGATGAAGGTCACGGGTATCAAGGTGGCTGCCAGCGCCGACCGCAAATCGCTGACTGCCAGATTGCCGCGGCGTCTCTCTGCCGGCACTTATGACGTAAGCTGGCATGCTGTGGGCAGCGATACCCACCGGGTTACCGGCAAAGTAAGTTTTACGGCTCGCTGATGAACGGGTTCACGCTGGTACGCTGGGCGGTCTATGCTGATCTCGGCTTACTGTTCGGCGTACCGGCGGCTGCCATTCTGCTCGGGGCCAGGCAAACGCTCGAATTCGCCCATCGCTCTCTTTTGGCACTGGCGATTATTTCGGTGCCTCTGGCGGCGATGGCATTTTTTCTACTTGTTGCTCAAATGGCGGGAACCGCAATCTCGGGACTTGACCCGCAACTCATCTTGGATCTGTTAACAGGGTCCACACTTGGCCTATCCGCTATCGCCCGCTCAATCGCTCTATTTGCCGCACTTGTGCTTTTGGCCCGGCCGCGCTCTAATCCGCGGTGGCTCGTGCTTCCCACTTCAATCGCGACGGGTTCACTCGCCTGGTCAGGACATGCTGCAGCAAGCGAAGGTTGGATGTCGGCCTTGCGCCTTGCTTTGGATATTACCCACCTGCTGGCTGCCTCGATCTGGATTGGTGCATTAGCGCTCTTCCTGGCCATGCTTTTCCACAAATCGGACTCTGCAGGCGAGCCGGTAATCACGCTGTCACGCTTTGCCGGCATCGGGAGCGGGCTAGTTGGAACCTTGTTCGTTACTGGCCTTGCCAACTTGACGTTTCTCGTTAGCCCAATGGAATTTCCCTCACTGACAGGCATTCTCTATGGTCGCCTGTTACTGCTCAAACTCTGTGCATTTTGGGGAATGCTTGCGCTTGCGGCAGTGAATCGGTTCGTTTTCGTTCCCAAGCTCATCAGGGCAGGCGACATTGCGGACCGGGCTGCGTTGATGCGTAAGCTCAAACTCAGCATCGTCATGGAGACTGTCCTTGCTTTCACGGTGCTTATTTTGGTCGCGCAATTGGGGCTGGCTGATCCTTCCCTCTCGTAACCAGCAATACCCGCGTGCGCACTTGCCCTCGGCGCAAGCCCGGTCGCCCTGTATCGCGCGGACATGCCCGTGCTCGCTGCATCGCGAAACTGGTATCCCCATCGCGCCGGTTTTCCTGACGATCAGGTTCAGCCGAAGTGCAGCCATCGTCAGCAAAAACAGGCCTCGGGGCGAAGGAGTGAGTCGAATGAAATATCGCGCATTTTTTTCTTCTTTGGGAGTAGTAGCCGTCGCGCTCTTCACGCCCACCATGGCTTCGGCCCAGTCAAGTTGGTCGGTAACCGTGGGGAACGGTTATGGATACGACTATCCCGCGTACGGCCAGCGATATCGAGGCTGGCGCGATGCGCACCGCGACCTTCATGATGACCTCGACGATCAGCACGACGACGCGCACGACCTGCTCGACGATCAGCATGCTGAGGCCCACCAGTATTGGATGACGCCTTGGCAACACGAACGCCTTCACCGCCGTCTGAATCGTGAGCATGCGCGCGAACATCGACGCGAAGAGCGGGAACACTGGCGCGAACATGAACGTGGCTACTGGCAAGGCTATAACGGCTGGTAAGCGAAGGGGTTTCGGCGGGTCAATGCGATTAGACGGCCCGCCGGCCCGGCTTATCGTGCGATAACTGGCTCGCCCCCTGTCCTCGTCTGCGGCGATGCCTGCTAAACCAAATCGAAACTCCGGTCATATACATCGCTGTCAGCCCCAATCCAGTGAGGAATGTTACGATCCGTCCAGCAAAGCCGGCCGCCTCACCACTGTGGAAGGCAAAAGCGCTCTCAAGCAGGCGATTGGTCAGCGGTGCCCTTTCGGCATCGTAAACGTCCAGCACCCGGCCATCCACCGGATCGACTGTGATCATGCTCGTGCCTGACCAGATCCGCCATTCCCCAGGCTGACGAAGCCTGACTTGATATGCGGGCAGTGCAGGGCTCGGCAGGATGAGCGAGACGAAGGCGGCATGCGGAAGCCTGACCTGAGCGGCTGCCAGTGCTTGATTAGCAGTGACAATATGTCGCGGCAGGAGGCCAGGCTGCACTGCATAAGGAGGCCGATATGGCAAATGGCTCTCGCTGAAGCTACGCAACTGTTTGCCGAAGCCCATCGTCGCCCCGGTAATTGCAAGTAGCACAAGGGACACAGCGGCGCACAGCCCGACCAGTCGATGCCAGCCATAAAGACGCTGGGCCGTCGAACGCCACCGACGGAAGTCGAAGATGGCGCGCCAAGCCTTGCGGCGGGGCCATGCCAGCCACACGCCAATCAACGCGCTGGCCAGCAGAAACAGGCCGGATGCACCAAGCAAGATTCCGCCCATTTCACCCAGCAACAAGCGATGGTGCAAATCATAAATCCACCGCGTCGCACTGCCTTCAAATGGCGAAGTCGGTCGCCAGTCACGTTCACCAAGCTTGGCCCCTGTCGCCGTGTCGATGAGGTGGCCGCGCTTGCGTCCGTCAGGTCCGGTATAATTGATAACGAAAATCGACGGGTCATGATCAACACGTCCGATGCTTTCAGGGCGCGTCGCAACTGGCAAGTGCGCGGCCCCAAGCAGCACGTCCAGCGAAAGTGGCATGGAGCGCTGCGGAGACGGTAAGGCGCTTCGGTCCAGTTCGCGGTGAAACACCAGGATCGCGCCGGTGAGCCCTTGCAGCGCCCACAACAAGCCGAGGGTGAGACCCATGCACAGGTGCACGCGGCGAAAAATGTGCTTTGCCCTGCCGCCTTCGTGAAATGCTGTCGACGCCATGCGCTGTCCCTCCAAGATGACCCGCTTTAGCCCATATCAGAAAAAATAAAACGATATTGCGAGTCACTCGCATTCTCGTTAGTGGCCGTGAGATCAGGAGGGACCGTCATGCAAGTCACAATGCCATCTGCCACTGCCGCCATTGCACTGGCTTGCGCTTTGAGCGCGGGCGCTCACGCGAACGAAGCCGAAAGCAGTGCCGCTGATAGCGTGGGACGTGGCAGCGGCATTGTGGTCACGGGCGCGCGCGAGGCAGGCTATGCGCCAGCCGCCACGGCAGCGATCAAAATCCCTGCCGAACTCCGTGACATTCCGCAGACAGTGGACGTCGTGCCGGAGGAAATATTGCGGGATCAGCGCGCCCTGTCGATCCAGGATGCGCTCAAGAACGTTCCGGGTGTTGGCCTCAGCCACGGCGACGGTCAGCGCGACCAGGTGACAATCCGCGGCTTCAGCGCGATTTCCGACCAATTCGTTGACGGATTCCGCGATGACGCGCTCTACTTCCGCGACCTTTCCAACGTCGAGCGGGTCGAAGTGCTCAAGGGGCCGGCGGCAGTACTCTATGGGCGCGGTTCGTCAGGCGGCCTTATCAACCGGGTCACCCGCAAGCCGGGCGAGAACGTTGCGGCGCTGACGCTCACGGCAGGCTCTTGGGATACCAAGCGCGGCGAGTTCGACCTTGGCCGGGTCTTCGATGACGGAAAGGTCGCCTTGCGGCTTACCGGCGCGCTCGAGCGTAGCGGCAGCTTCCGGCAGTACCAGTTCCTCGATCGCGAAGCGATTGCGCCGTCACTGCTGCTGCGTCCCGGCCCGCAAACCGAAATTCTGTTCCAGGCCGATTATCTGCGCGACAAGCGCATCACCGATTTTGGCATTCCCGCCTATCAGGGCCGACCGGTGGATGTGGCACCGGGAACCTACTATGGAGCGGCGAACGCCCGCGATGCCGATACCAGCCGGTCAAAGGTTTCCTCCCAGGCGATCAGCATCGTCCATCATTTCTCGGACCACCTGACCCTGCGCAACGGCTTTCGCCGCTACAACTATGACCTCGATCGCCGCAACACGCTTACCGGCGCGGTGCTTCCGGTCAGCGATACCCGGCCCCACCCGCTGGCCTCGCTCAACCGCTCCAACTTCTTCCGCAACGAAGATGGCTGGTCGAACCAGCTCGAACTGACCCACATCTTCGCCACGGGCGGCATCCGCCACACGGTGCTCTACGGTTTCGAGATCGGCCGCCAGACCAAGCGGCAATTGCTCTATTCGCGCAATGGTTTTGCGACGGTCGATCTGTTCGCGCCGGTGCTGCCTGTCGTGCCGGTGGATCTTGGCGGCAATCCTGCGACCGACAACGAAGGCCGTTTCCGGAACGAAGGGCTTTATGCGCAGGATCTGATCGACTTTGGCTCGGGCATCAAGGCTCTGGTGGGTATTCGCCATGACTGGTTCGAACAGCGCACGATCCAGCATCTTGCGCTACCCAACCTTGCCCGCAAGGACAGCGAATGGAGCCCGCGTGCGGGCCTGGTCTTCCAGCCCGATGCGACGCAGAGCTATTATGCCTCGTGGAGTCGCTCCTTCCAGCCGTCGGGCGAAGGCTTCGCGCTGGCCGTCAACAATGCCGGGATCGAGCCCGAACGGACGTCGAACAAGGAAGTTGGCGCCAAGTACACTTTCCTTGGCGGCAGGTTGAACACGACGGTTTCCTTATTCGAGCTGGAGCGCACCGGGATCAAGTCAACCGTGCCGGGGACCACGACGCTGATCCCGATCGGCACCCAGCGTACGCGCGGCGTCGAACTGTCAGCCAATCTCGACCTGGCGTCCGGCTGGCGGGCAGTGGCGGGATATTCGTATCTCGATGCCAGGGTGATCCGCTCGGTCGCCATCGACGACCGCCAGCCAGTCCAGGGCAAGCGCGCCACGATCACCCCGCGGCACAGCGTCAACCTGTTCGTCACCAAGACGTTCGAGGATCGCTTCGGACTCGGCCTTGGCGGCAACTACGTGGGTGACAGGTTTGCCAATCCGGGCAACACGGTGACCTTGCCGGCGTATGTCACCGTCGATGCGCTGGCCTGGGTCAGGCTCGGCAATGCGCGGCTGCAGGTCAATGCCTACAATCTGTTCGACCGCCGCTACATCGTCTCAGGGCATGGCACCTCGCCCAACCTGAACCTGCCCGGCGCGCCGCGTACGGTCATGGGAACGGTCCGCTTCGAACTGTGACACGGCTGCGGACCGGCTTCTCATCCCCGGGCTGATCCGCATGCCGCAATCAGTGCCCGCCATGGACGACTTCGCGAACCGACCGGTCGCTAGTCCTGATCGTGGCGGGCACATCCCGCCCGATGTGAAATGGCACCCTGGCAGGCGATGGCCATCTTCGAAAAAATCGCCTACAAACTTTGGCACCAAGGCTGCTATGTTAGCATGGCACTGCCTCGGAAAATGCAGGAGACTGTCATGACCGAAGACGACAAGAAGTCCGCCATTGGGGTTCTGAACCGGATCATGGAGGCCGAGCTGGCAGGAGTCGTCCGCTACACCCATTATTCGCTGATGGTGTACGGATATAACCGCATTCCGATCGTCTCGTGGCTGGAAAGCAACGCCTCGGAAGGGCTGGCCCACGCGCGAAAGGCCGGCGAACTGGTGACGCTGCTGGGCGGGCACCCGTCGCTGCAGATCGGCCCGCTTCTGGAAACCGCCCGTCATGACATTGGCGATATCCTGCGCGAGAGCCTCGAACACGAGAAGATGACTTTGGGCCTTTACTACGAGCTCCTAGAACTCTCGAACGACCGCTCCATCCTTCTGGAAGAATATGCGCGCGAAATGATCATGCTCGAGGAATTGCACCTCGACGAAGTCAACAAGATGTTGCGCAAACCGGGAGATGTGCAAGCTTTTGAAGAATAGACCAACCGCCATCTGGGCAATTTCGCAGGTTCCGTGCAGGGTCTATTTGTTGGAGCTAGTCCGCTAATGGTCGAGGCGCTCAGGTTCGTCCGCCATCTGCCATGCCCTGAACGCCGCGCGGTGGTTGGGGGTTGAGGTGCAATCCTGCCAGATCGCGATCATTGCCACTATTCTGACGCTGGGCAAAGTTGTCGGAAATCACTGAGTCTTCCTTTCAAGACTTGTGGCGCCGCTACAACCCATGCCAATTCTGCGTGCGCAACAGTAGTGTTGCGACGGAGGGCTGACGTACCGCAATTGCAAGAATTCTGTCCATGCCGAGGCGCAGCAGCCTGAAATGCCAATCCTGTGCCCGTTCGCGCAGGCCATGGGCAAAGATCACACCGATCTCATCCGGCGGCGAAAGGTCGAAGGTTGTGCCGGAAAGCCCGTCTGCCAAGCCGATTTCACGAGCTTTCACATAGCTTTCCTTTAGCGCCCACAGACGGACGAAGGCTTCGGTCTGCTGCGCAGGATGCAAATTTCGCAACGCCGTCGACTCGGCATCCGAAAAGAACTGCTCGGCAATTTCCAGTGAGTTCCGACCGGAAGCGATCCGTTCCAGGTCTATGCCGATCTCCGGCCCGGCGCCGGTAACCGCACAGATGCTTACACCGTCGGCGTGAGACAGGCTGAACCACATGGGTTGGGGCAACTCAGGTGTCGCAATATAGGGCTTGCCACGTCGTCCTAGCGCGAAGCGCCAGTCCTGGGGAAGCACTGGCCCGTAGAGTGACAGGACCTGACGACACAGTGCCCTGCCGATCACGAATTGCCGCCGCCGTTGCTCATCGCGCAGTTGCAGGCACCGCGCGCGTTCATCGGGTGACAGCAATGCGTGGAGGGCCGCGATGTGCCCGGTCTGCGTCCCCGCCCCGTCTTCGTACCGCCAGACGTGAACCTCATGCCGACCGGGTGCAGGTTGCGTCCCCTGTCCGATCGGAAGCATGTCCGTCAGTCGGTGCAGCCTCCTGTTCAAGATGGGGCCGTCATCATGTCGGGGAGCCGACTTGCATGCACGCCGTCCGCAATTGCGCCATCGCCGTTAGCGTGATCGCTTCGCCCGGCCAACCGTACCACGTCGAGGCAGGCGAGCTTGAATCGCCCGCCAGCACCAGCGTCCCTTCCAGCAGCGTGGCCCCATCGCCCACGGTGCTCATCATCATCACGCGCGAGGCGGTTCGCAACGTCGCGCGCGCGCCGATGCGGATCGGTCCCATCATCCATTCGCCGCGCGTGTTGAGGTGCGCGATCAGCACGGCCTGATCGATGCGGGCATCGTCGCCGATGTCGAGGAAGTCAGGCTCTTCCATCATCGGATCGGCCCCGTTGGGGTAGAGGCACACGTTGCGTCCGATCCGTGCGCCCTCGGCGCGGAAGTACCATACCAGGAATGCCGAACCTTCAAGGTAGGCCAGCACGTCGCGGTTGGCGAACCATCCGCTTGACAGCGACGAAATGACGCTGTGGATCTTCCAGCGCTGGCAGTAGGACGAGGCGGTCCAGAAGTGTTCCCCTTCGGTGCGGTGGCCGATGATCATCCACTTGGTTGCAACCAGCAAACCCAGCGCGCCAAGAGCGCTCGCCAGATGGAGAGGAAGGTAGAAGCCCGCCTGCAGCAGCAGGATGTCAGCGGTGTTGCGCAGGGTCGCGCCGTCGGCGATCAGCATGGCGCGCACGAGCAACAGCGCCGTGATCATCGGTGCCGCGCGATAGAGCGCCCCGAAGGCCGCCCAGACGAGATTGAAGGCGATATGGGCGCCGAGCGGCCAGACGGCGTAGTCGGCCTCGCCCAGATACATCGCGCGACCATAAGGGCGCAGCGTGTCGGCCTGTACGCGACGGGGCGTTGCCGCTTCCAGCTCGATCGGAGCCTCGCGACCGTCCTGCCCAATCCACGTCGATCCGGCAGGGGCGACGAAGCCTTCCGGCGCGAAAGTGCCTGATCCCATCACCGCGTTGCGTCTGACCACCACGCCCGGAGACAGCACGCAGCGATCGGCCACGTTCGCGCCCGGTTCGATACGGATCGATCGCGAGCCTTGGGTACTGGTCATCAGATAGGTCGAGCGCGAGCCGAAGGTCACGTCGTCACCACATTCGAACAGGTCGTACTCGGTCATGACGTTGCCCGAACCGGGCCAGTAGATGCGCTTGCCCACCCTGGCGCCGAGCAGGCGGTAGATCCCGCTGATCGCCGCGAAGTTGGAGCCGAGCAGCGGTGCCACGCCGCCGAAGCGGCCATCGGGCAGCAATTGCCACATCAGCCACCGTTCGAACATCGGCCAAGGGCGGCGGACGTCGGCCTCGGCGCGGAAGCGGCCGATCACGATCCACTTCACCGCGATCACGCCGGCGAGGTAGAGAAACGGCGTCGTCAGGGTCGAGACCACCAGCACCGAGGTCGACACGATCAGCCGATGCGGTTTGAGCATGCGGACCAGCAGGTCGACCGGATTGGCCATGTGCCCGCCCTGTGCCATCCACCCCGCGAGGAAGTGGTGCATCAGCAGCACCACCGGCACCCACGCTGCCAGCATCAGGCCGCCCTTGATCGCCAGCCCCGCAGCCTTGAGCCAGGCGGGCGGATCATACAGCAGCGCCCGCGACAGACCCCGCGTGCCCTGGTTTCGCGCCCTGGGATTGTCGGAGGTGCCCAGCGGCGCAATTTCGGTATCAGCCGGAAGATAGCTGCCCGGCACCACCGTTGCCCGCGTCCCGATCGAGACGTTGGCCCCCAGCGCGATCGGCTTCATGTCCATCGCCCCGCCCTCCAGCACGAAAGGCCGGACGATCGCGGATTCGTCGATGCAGGCCTCATCGCCGATGGTCAGCAGGTCGAACTCGCCAAGATCGGCGCTGGGCGCGATGCGCGTGCGCCGTCCGACACGGGCGCCCATCAGGCGATAGTAGAGCGCGATCATCGGATATGCGGTCGAGAACACGCCAAGGCCGATGGTAGCATGTATCTGGCGCACCAACCACCAACGCAAGTAGCGATGCCCCCACAGCGGCGCGGCGCCCGATCGGTAGCGACCGACGAGCACCCATTTGAGCGCGATCGTGATCAGCGGCCCAACGGTGCTGCGCGCAAGGCTCGCACCTGCGAGCGCGGCGAACATCACCCAGGCGCCGCGCAGGCCGAGATCGGTGCGCATGTACCACCAGGTAAGAATCCAGCACGCGAACTGCGCCAGGCGAACCACCGGCGGCAGCACCGCGAGCGGAAGCAATTGGATCAGCAGCGTCGGCAGGGCCGTCTGCGACTTTGCGGGCGGGCCATCGAAACCGGTGGCGGCGGCGTGGTCCGTCGTGCCGGCGTCGGCATCGACCGCCAGCGTGGCGATTGCAGCGCGCACCGCCCCGGCCAGTTCGCGCACCGTGCGGTTGCGGAAAATCGAGGTCGGGGCCAGCGCGATGCCATATTGCTTGCGCACATCGGCGATGATCCGCACCGCCGTCAGCGAATCCCCGCCAAGGTCATCGAAGAAATCGCTGTCCAGCCAGACGTCCCGATCCTCGCCCAGACACTTGCGCCATTCCTCCAGGATGAAGGCTTCCACCTTGTCGGCCGGAACGGAATCGCTCTGTTGCGGCTTTTCCAGCAGCGCCAGAAGCTGGTCGGTATCGACCGCGCCCGAAGCGGCGTGGCGGGGAAATGCATCGAGCAGCGTGATGGAACGCGGCACGAGATAATCGTGCAGGGCGGCGTGAAGCCCGGCCTTGAGATCGGCTTGGGTGACATTCGCGGTCTCGACGCCCGCGCGGATGGTGCCGCAGGAATGGCCGATATGGACCACCACGTCCGCCGCTGCGGGACAAGCTGCGCGGATCGCCGCCTCGATCTGCGCGACCGACACTTCCACGGCGCGCGCCGCGATCGGCTCGGTGATGGGGGTGCCCTGCGGCGGGCATTGCGCCATCAGCAGGCGCGACCGTGCGGGTGCCTTCTCGTCCACCCCGTCGATGCCGAAGCGCATGGCAAGGCGAACGCGCAGCAGCTTGCCCGTGGCGTTCTTGGGCAGATCGTCCATGTAGACGGCCAGCACAGGCCATTTGGCCGGCGACAGGTGCCGGGAAAGGTGCGGGGCCAGCGCTTCGAGATCGACGCGGCGGCCATCGCGGGGCACGATCACGCAGCCCACGGTTTCGCCCAACATCTGATGCGGCACCGCAAAGGCCATCGCCGCCAGGATTTCGGGGTGCCCGACCAGCACGTCCTCGATTTCGGCGGGCGCAATTGTTTCGCCGCCGCGCTTGATCACGTCCTTGCCGCGACCGACGATGTAGAGGAAACCGTCCTCGTCAAAGCGTCCGATATCGCCGGTATCGAACCATCCTTGCGGGATCGTCGGTTCGCCGGGCGCCGGATCGTCCTGCACAATGCGCGCCAGCGGGGCACCACGCAGCATGATGCGGCCCGAAACGCCCGTCGGCAGCACCTCGCCCGCATCACCGAGAATGCGCACGTCCGGTCCCAGCACGCGCCCGCTCGCGCCCTTGCGCTCAAGCTGGTAATCGAGCGGCGGGCAGGCGATCGGCATGCATTCGGTCATGCCGTACCCGGGCAGGATCGTGGCGTCGAAGCGCGCGCGCAGCCTGTCGGCGGTGGACGGCAGCAGATCACCCGCAGCGTTGCAGATGAAGCGCAGCTTGCGCGCGCGCGGTGTCCGGCCTTCGCCTTCGTGCAGGATGCTGTCGTGCATCGTGGGCGAGGCGTAATACCAATTGAAGCCCGCGCCTTCGTCCAACTCGTCCCAGAACATCGCCGGGTCGAAGCCGTCGGAATAGATCATCCCGCTCCCGGCCAGCAGCGGCGCATAGAGGTTGCGGACGATCCCGCCGACGTGAAACAGCGGCATCATGTTGTAGCCGCGATCGTCCGGCCCAAGTTCCAGCGCAGCGGCGATGCAGGCAGCGCCGACGCACAAGTCATGCAGGCGGATGGGGACGAGCTTCTTGCGTCCCGACGTTCCCGACGTGAACAGTTCCAGCGCGATATCGTCAGGACCATTGAACCGGCGCCAGTTGGTGCCAGCGGGCAGCGCATCGCCAGTCAGGTCGAACAGGCCGACCGCATCGGGATGCCGTACGAGATCGGCAACCGCGATGCCGCAGCCGCGCGCCGCGCGCCGGATATGGTCGAAATCCTCGCCCACCGGCACGATCACCGCCCTTGCGCCGGTTTCAGCCAGGTCGGCGGCGATTTCGGCCTCGGGATTCCAGGGGTTCATCGGCACCACGGTGCAGCGCATGCCGACCCCGAGCAGGCAGACCGCCAGTTCCGGGCCTTCGGGGATCGCGATGGCGCATCGGTCGCCCGGCCGCAGCGCGAAGTCGTCAAACGGCGCGCCCGCGCTCAAGAATTCGTAGAGTTGGGCAAAGGACAGCGAATGCAGCCCGCGCGCGGTGGTGCCCACCAGCGCGCGGCGGTTGCCGACATTGGGCAAAAGGTCCAGCAGCGTCGAAAACTCCAGTTCGCGTCCGATGCGTTCGCCGAGCGTTTCGCCGCGCTGCCAGGCGCTGGTCCATTCCCGCAATCGCGCGGTCAGCGGCGGTCCGGCATACGCGGGATGCGTGATGTTGGTCTGATGCACGCTTGCAGTCCTTGATGTCGGCGCGCCGGGCGCTGTTGATCGGGAAGCGGGAACGGGATCGTCAGAAGGTCTTGCGGATGCTGAACCGGATGGTGCGGCCCAGCGGATCGAGGAACGCGGGTTGGTAGATGTAGGGCGTGGCGCCAGAGGCATCGGTCACGCGCGGACGCCCGTCGAAGATGTTGTCGACCGCCAGGGTCAGCCGCACGCCCGCCAGCCACGGATGCGCGCGGGCCAGCGCCTGCTGCTGGCCGAGATTGGCGAAGATGCGCAGGTTGGCCGTCGCCAGGTCCGAGAACGACAGCGCCGAAGCCGTCGTGCCCCGCGCCATCCGCTGTGCCGTTGTCGCACTGCGCCAGTCTGCCGAAAGCCGCAGGCCGATGCCGTTACTGGCAATGCCCGCCTGCGCCTCGATCTCGTGGCGCGGGTCGCCGCCGGTCATGGCCAGGGTATCGCCATGGAGCAGGTCGAGCATGGGTAGGCCATCACGCAGCAGCACGTCGTGGCGCAGATGCCAGGTGTGATAGAGCGCGAACGAAAGACGGTTGGCGTTCTTGCGCATGCCGGGCACGTGGCCACCCGATGCCCCCGTCCCGCCCAGCGCCTTCAGCCAGTTGATGCCCCAGCGCAATTCCTCGCGGTCATCGCGCGACACGTTCACGGGGCGATCATCGAATCGGGTCAACGCACCGGCTGAATCGCGCACCACGCGCCCGGGGAACGCCGCTTCCAGCGCAGGGGTGGCGGCAAACGGCACGATCGCATTGCGCGTGCGGGCATGGATATAGTTGGCGGTGAGCGAAAGCCCCTTGGTCCAGCCCGGCTTCCACGTGGCGCCGATCTTCAGCACGCGGCGGTTGTCGCCCGAAAGCCGCGCGTTGCCCCCCTCGATGCGCGAGGCCTCCACCGTCGCGCCCTGCATGAAATCATAGATGCGCACGTTGGGCGTGGTCAGCACGGGCGCGCCGATCTGCACAAGCGAGGGCGCGCCGTCGGCGTCCGTCATCGAGGCGATGAGTCGCAGCGGCTGGACCGGCGACCAGACTACGCCGTAGCCCAAGGTCTTCTGCGTGCCGAAATCGGAAAGCCTGTGCAGCGCGACGTTGCCATTCACCGAGAGGTTGCCCAGCGCGGCCAGCACATTGTTGCGGCTGCTGGTGATGGGAACGTCGATGCTCAGTTGTCCGCTGACATCGCTGCGCGAAGCGCCGCTGTCCTGCGCCACGCCAAGGCGCACAGAATGCCCGTCCAGCGCCGACCAGTTCGCGCCAAGGCGCAGGCTTGTCAGCACCTGGCCCGCAGGCAAGTGCAGCGCCGGGCCGTGGATCATGGCGTCGAACCCGCCCGCGTCGCTGACGAGGCGGGTGATGTCGGGCTGCCTTGCCAGCAACAGGCCCGGACCGAACGCGCCAAACGGATTGACCGCAGGATCGCGCGCCTGAAGCGCGGCGTCGATGGCCGTCTGGTCGATCCCGCCTTCGGTGCGCGTGCGGGCCTCGAGATGATCGTACGTGCCCGAAAACGACCATTGCCAGGCCCCGGCATGGCTGTTCAGCATCAGGGCCAGATGCCCGCCGATGTCCCGTTCGTGCCGGCTGAGCGGTGGAGCGCCCTCGGCAAGCCGATAGACCGCAACGTCGTTGGCAAAGGGCGAAAACGGGTTGCCGGCAGGCAAGTCCAGCTTGAGCTTCGGCAGGCCCAGCAGCGACACGTCGTTGCTCGCTTCAAGCCGTCCATTGATCGTGGCGGCAATCGAACCCAAGATGTTGCGGCTGTAGGACGCATTGATCGACCCACGGTCGCCCGATGGCAGCAGCGTGCGAAATGGCGTCGTATCGGTAATGTTCGCGCGATTGGCCCCTGCAACAAAGTCACCCAGTGCGAGAGGGCGACCGACGGCCATGGCGGGCACACCGGCCAGCGTCACGGTTCGCCCGGCAAGTGCGCTGAGCGCGGGGTCGATTTCGCCCGCAGGCGTCAGCGCGGCAACGTTGCCCACCACATCATAAGGGCGACGCGGCGCAAACGCACCGGGATGGCGCGCGCTTTCGAGAAGGTCGTCGGCGTGCTGGTATTGCAGGGCAATGTTTACCCGGCGGTCGTGGTCGATTTCCAGATAGGTAACGCCGGGATCGACCAGATTGCGGCCGCCCTCGGTGGCGATCCGGTCTCCCGCCTCTGCGATCAGGGCGTGGAAACGCTTGCGCAGCACGATGTTGACCACGCGCTGGTCGGCCGGATAGCCATATTTGAGCGCCACTTCCTCGGGCAGGATCTCGGCCCTGGCGATCGCTTCGGCGGGGATGTCGCGCACTTCGGAAAAGCCGGACGTCCGCCGCCCGTTGAGAAGGACGATCGTCGGCTCGCCGCCCCGGCCCTGACCGCTGCGGATCTGCGGCGCAAGCTCCTGAAGAAGTTCCGAAACCGAATTGATGCCCAGCGCGCGAATGGTGGCGCGGGAAAACTGTTCGTCGGGCCGGACATCGCCGATCACGGCGCCACGCGGGGCCTTGTGCCCGGTAACGACGATCGCGGGATCCTCTCCCTCGCCGTCATCCTCATCGTCCTGCGGCGGTGCCGCCTGCGGATCCTGGACCGTTGCCGACGCGACCGGGGGAACGACCTCCTGGGCCAGCAGCGCCCGAGGGTCCGCCCCGGCAAGGAGCGGAAGTGTGAACAACCAGCGTTTCATTCCCATTTTCCGACTTTGCGAACCCGAAGGGCAGCCCTCCGATTGCCGGAGCTGGTTAGCGACCACACCGAATGAAGAGTTAGATAAAATATTAACTTTAGTTGCCGATGGGCGCGCGTGTTGCGCACGTTGGGCAGCCCATCACTTCCTGTTGCTTTCCCTTACAACGCTCCCGAACGCGGGAAATTCCACCTTCCATGACAGCCCGTGAAACCCGTCGAATGGCAGCGGTGCCCGATCGCGCGCCTCATGGGTGTTTGTTGCGGGTCCTATAGCAGGGTTTGCTGATGAGACGCTGACAGCGCGAAATTTCGCAGCCAGGCTGCGCGCGATACCTGATCGTGCCCGGCGCGCGCGCGCCGACTTGCAGTTCAGGAGAAGGCCGACCCGGCCAAACTCAGGATCATACGCGTGCCACCGCCGGGGCGCTGCTCCATGCGGATGTGGCCGTCGTGCAACTGGGCGATGCGCCGCACCAGGGCCAGGCCTACGCCTGCGCCGCAGCCCAACTGGCGATCCATCCGCCAGAACCTGGCGAAGGCCCGATCCCGATGCTCAGTAGGAATGCCCGGCCCACGGTCGTCGACGATCACCGATGGCCCCGGCTCGACCGCCACGGTCACGGTGGTTCTGGCGGGGGCGTACTTGAGCGCATTGTCCACCAGATTGCGGATCGCGATTTTGAGCAGCGCTGGGTTGCCCGATAGCATCAGGATCTCGGTCGAGCAGTTCAATTCCAGCAATTGCCGTTTGACCAGCGCGTCGGGCACCGCCTCCTCGACGACCTTGCGGGCGACCGCCACGATGTCCACGTTGCCGACTTCGCTCGCCATCACGTCTTCGGCTTGCGCGAAGCGCAGCAGTTCATCGACGAGCTGCCCCAGTTCCTTCAGGTCGGACTTGACCCGATCACGCGCACTTCCCGGCGGTAACTGCGACATATCCAGCAGGAGGACCGCCAACGGTGTCCGCAATTCATGCGCGATGTCCGACGTGAATTGCTTCTGCAATTGGAGAGAGTGATCGAGCTTCGCCAACATGACATTGATGGTCGCAGCCACGCGGGCGAATTCCCTGGCCATGCCGCTTTCGGGTATGGGCACGAGTGCCTGCCCGCTGGCCACCGCTGCGCCGACGTGGCCGGCGCTATCCGACAATTGACGGAGCGGTCGCAGAACCGTGCGGGTGGTCAGGAAGATCGCCAGGGTGAGCGCAGGGATGATGAACAGTGCGGGGACCAGGATCTGCTTGATCAGATCATCAGCGATCACGCCCGTGAAAGCGAACGCCGGATCACCTGCCATGTAAGTCTGCACCCAATAGTGCCGATCGGCGAAACCGACGCGCCTGGTCGCCACGGCAACCGGGGGCGCGCTGCGATCGTTCGCGGACAGCCCACGAACAAGCACGAACCCTTCGACAAGTTTCGTGTCGTCGGTGGTGGAATTGCGCGCCTCGTCCCGATCGTCCATGCCGGGCGTTGACCCGGGCACGGTGGGGAACCACCCGGTATTCGCCGCCGCCAGCACATGGCGTCTGGCAAGCGCGCTGTGGTCGAAGACCCTGAAGCCGTAAGCCTTGGGATAATCACGATACAATCGGAGCAGCGCGGGCTGGCCGCCACTGTGCAGGGCCTCGGCGATGGCGACCGCATTGGCGTTCAGCGTGGCTTCCTGAAGATACCGCTTGTTGACCAGTTCCTTGATGGAAAAGGCCAGGGCCAGCACCATCAACACAACCACGGATGTCGCCGCCATGCGACGCGCGAGAATGAACGACAGGGATTCGCTTCGGGGGATCAGCACGCTTCGCGCTCGGTCAGCACGTACCCGATGCCGCGCATCGCCACGATTTCGATGGTAGCGCCCGACGCCAGCAATCGTCGTCGCAGGCGGGAAATCGTCGCCTCGATGGCATTTTCGGTGACGTCGCTGTCGAAAGTGTAGATGGCCGTTTCGAGCTTTTCTCGACGCACCACGCGCCCCTGGCAGCTCATCAGCACCGACAGCGCGCTCAGTTCGCGCGGTGAAATACCAACCAGGCTGTCGCCCACCGTCAGCGTCAGCGACGCCTTGTCCAGACAGACATTGCCGAACGTGAGTTGCTCGGATTGAAGCTGCCTCGCCCGACGACCCAACGCCCGGACGCGCGCGATGAGTTCATCGCCCTCCACGGGTTTGACGATATAATCATCCGCACCGGCATCGAGGATCTGGACACGACTGACGACATCGCCGCGGGCGGTCACGACCAGCACGAGCGCATCGCGTTCGCTGCGGCGCAATCTGTCGAGAATTTCCCGTCCGTCCCCGTCGGGCAGGGAAAGGTCCAGGATCACTACTTCATAGTCGACCAGTTCGAGCGCGGCGTGCGCCATATCAAGGCTTTGCACCACGTCCACGACGTGCCCGCCTCCTGTCAGAATCTTGGCCATGAGCGATGCCAGGCGTTCGCTATCTTCAACAACCAATAGCCGCATAATCCACCGTGACCACTTTGCCGACACATGCGCGCGCCGGATGCACCATTGCGCTCACAACCGGACCACGGAGGACTTCCATGGCAGGCAGACAACACACCTCCGGTGGTTTCGCGCCCTACTGGCTAAAGGCGGAGCCTGAAACCTCTGAGATAGTCCGAAAGCAAGACTACCGGCACAATCGTGCCGACAAGGCGACACACCGATCCATGGGTTCGCAAGGCCGCTTCACGCAATGTACCCCGTGTCGGCGGCATCCATTGCCGCCGACACGGGGATCTACCTAACCGGCGCGTCAGCGACATCCATCGCGCTCGATCGCGCGCCCCGCCAAAGCCCCGGCACCCGCACCGACAATCAGGCCGGTCGTGCTGGGTTCGTTCCACGGCCCGCCTCGGCCAACTTCGCGGCCCAGCAGGCCGCCCACGACACTGCCCAGAATCGCGCCTGTCGTCCCAGAACCACAGCGGTGATAACGATGCCGATAATACGACCGCCGCGGAGCTTCGTCGTAGGTTGCATAGCGCGGACGATATTCGACGCGATGGTGCTCATAGGATTCATAACCATCGGCATCGCGACGATAATGCTCCTCGCGGTATTCGCGCCGGTCAGGTCCTTCGTGCTCGTAATAGCCTTCGTCATCCCAATCCCGTGCCAATGCCGGTGACATGCTGCCAGCCAACATCGCGCCGCCCAGAGCCAATGCCGCACACCATTTTCCGATCATCGAATGTCTCCCTCATCACTCTATCAGAGCTATCGCGACGCGGAATGAGCGGAATATGAACCGGCATGGCGCGCACGCGGCCAAGCGGGGCACCAATCGGACGAGCAGACCGAACTCTGCAAAGTTCAACATTATCGCGCTCGCTGCGATCGATGTACCTACGGCATGAGCGTATTCCGGCAGGTGCCTTACTGGGGCCATCGTCATTTGCATTTCTCGCTACGTCAACGTTGCATCCGCACCCGTTGAACCCACGCGAGACGTCAAAGGTGAGCAATGCCCCGCGTGCCGCTACCTGCTGTTCTGGCCAGCGTCAGCTTCCGACGCATGAGCCGTCGATTTCGTACGGACTCGGCGGCGCATCCTCAAGCCGTTCACATAATGCCATGTGAATATGGCAGGCATCGCAAGTCCAACCAGCCAGTGCGAAAGGCTGGCGTAGGTTCGGACTCCTTCCTCACCAGCATAATAAAGCAAATATCCGCTGCCGATGAGTACCGTCAGCACACCGCTCAGCGCCAATCCAGCCACGCGCTGCCCCTTGTGGGACCAGCCCTTCGGAATATGCGCGACAAAAAGCCCGCCCAGACCAAGGAGGGCGGGAATGAGGACAAAGCCATGCAGCGTCATCATCCACGGCTCCGCCGGGTTCATTTCCGGTCCGTATTCGCCCTGCGCTTGCCCGAAATAATGGAGAAGAAGCCACCCAGCACCGGTGAGCCAAAGCCCCGCGCAGCTAAGTGACAACAACCAGAGCTGCCACGACGCCAGCCTGGCAGTACGACGATGCGGCATCAGTGTTGGGCTCCTCGTTGACGTTCAGAAAAGAGCTGGCCGCTCAAAGAAGCGAGCAGGGCATACGCAAGCGCGCGATCGGCCATCGCGATCTTTGTCATCGCGTCAGCCGTCATACAGTCGGGCGCCACAATTGTTGTGCGCCCGCGCGCTACAACGGGCGCCCGGTTCACGCCGATATGCGGCGTGCGCCACCGGCCCAGCCGCCACCGGCGGTCGCGGAGATTGGCCGAACTGGCGATCGCGCAATTGGCCAGGCTAAGATGTTCGCGCATCCGTCCATCTCCATCGCGCAACATGATCGGCCATTCTTCATGGCCGAACATCCGCATATCGCCGCCAGCGTTGACCAGCCCTGCAATTACGCCCTGCGCCTGGAGCGCGCGCACGGCCTGATCCACGGCATAACCCTTGGCGATGCCGCCAAGATCGATCAGCATCGGTGCGTGGCAGCGCACATGGAGTTCATCCACGATCTCGATGTCCGCACTGGTGCCGCGGCAACGGCCCGGCAGGCTGCCCGGCGGGCGCGGCAGGAAACCGTCCCGAACCAGATCGCTGCCGATCGTGATATCGAAAAGTCCATCGGACTGGCGATAAAATGCCAGCGCGGCGGACAGGACTGCAACCGTTTCGGCAGACACCGCAACTTTGTCGCCGGGCGGTGCCCGCCGCATCGCGGCGAGATCGCTCGTCTCCTCATGGAACGACATGCGTTCCTGCACATGCGACACTGCCGCAAACGCAGCGGCAATCGCGATTTCGGCACCGTCCGGAACCGTGATCTCGACAAATGTGCCGAGGAGCGGGCGACAGCGGCTGAGCAAGTTATCCCACCTGCGCCAGCGCGACGGCGTGGATCGCCAAAAGGCGCTTCACGCCGTCAGTAATATTGCGGCAGGACAGCGTCGCCCCGGAAATGTTGGGAATATCCTGGTTCAGCTTGAACTTGTCCTTCACGGTCTTGCCGCGAAAAAGGCCGCGCCAGCGCGGATCCCGGACCTGACCGCCCTTGGTTTCCCGATAGCTCAGGATTTCAACGCCGGTCACATGGCCGTCCGCCGTGATGCCAGTGGCGTACGTGATAAATTCGTGCTTGCCGACGACCTCGTCGACGATCACCCAGCCTGCAGTGCGGCCGGCAACGAGGGCTCGCCACACGCGCGGCTGCGCGGTCCGCTGGGCAACCCCTGAGATGGCGCGGATCTGTGCCATCTGGGCGGGATTGAGCGTCACCGGATAGGCTGCGAACGACTGCGCCTGCGGCAACAGGATGCGCTGCGCGTCGGCCACGGTCAGGTAATCGGCGGAAAATGCCGGTGACGTTGTAGCCATCAATGCCGGAAGCGATAGGAGGCTTATCCAATCAATTCGTGCCATGAGACGTTCCGTTCAGAAATTGTAGCCAATCTTCAGGCGAAACTCGTTCTTCGTCTTTTCGATCAGGTGAAGGCTTCCCGTCTGCCCTGGGTACCGTTCGCCCCCGCCCTTCAATTGTGGGAACCAGGTCAGCGTGGCCCACAGCTTCTGCCCGCCGTAATGGATCGTCGGTCCGGCGAACAAGGACCATCGCTCCTGGCCCACCTCAGTTTCGTACTCGGACGTATACTGCGTCTCGGCGCCCACGAACCAGTTCGGCGCGACGCGATAGGTCAGGCCGGTACCTGCGGTCAGTTCGATTTCCATTTCGGGCGTGGTCGGCCAGTCGAACCCGTCGGGCAACCCGTCAATCGGTGCCCGCTTCTCATGTCCGGCCTTGAGGCCGACGTTACCGACCCACACGATCTGACCTTCGCGGAAATACTTCTGCGCCGCCAGCACGACCTTGCCTTCGTATTCGGTCTTGCGTTGCCCGCTATGCGGATCGAGTTGCTTCCACTCCGCCGAAGTGATGACGGCGAGACCGAAGTTGTCGAGCGCCGGACTGAGAACGTTGAACTTGGCCTTCATTTCCAGACTGGAAAAGCGCGGTCCTTTGTCGATCGGGGCCGGAAGATAGCCATCGATCAGCAAGCCGTGCGTATCAATGGTCAGGAAACCCGCCGCAGCCGATACCGTGATCCGGTCAGTGACGCCGTATTCGCCTTCGATTTCGGTATCGACGGCGCGATATGTGCCCTGTCCCTTGTTCGTCCGCAGCGTGTTGAACACGTAGATTTCAGCCGAACCTTTGGGCAGTGTTTCCGCGCCAGTGTTGTAGCCGAACAGATTTTCATCGGCTTGGGCCGCAACAGGCAGGCACAGAGCCCCGACCGCGACCAGCGCGGCAAATCGCTTTCTCATTGAATGTCCTTTGTCTTGATTTCGGCCGACGGTCGCCCTTGACGCCCGGTCGCCTCAGAACATGTAACCGAGGCCAAGATTGACCCGGTCGTTGTCGCGGTTCTCGAAAAACTTCTGGAAATCGACCTTGACCACCACCGACTGCAGCGGATGGAACGATAGCCCGGTCGTCAGCACGCGGTCGCGATTGATCGGATCGGCCACAATGCCGAGCGGCACTTGCGCCTGCGTATCGAACTTTTCATAGCGCACGAAGGGATCGATGGTCGCATCGCCGCCCAGCGCAATGCTGTATGCACCCTGCACATACCAGCCGTAGAACGCTCTTGGCGCAAGCGGCAGTTCGGCACTGTTCGTGGTATTGTAGGCGTCGATCACGCGATCCAGTTCGGCCGCACGGCTGATCGTGCCGCGCGAATACAGCGCCTGCAGATCGAAACCACGATGCTGCCAGCGCCCGTGAACATCCCACAGCGTGATGCGCGAGGTGATACCGGCAAAGTCCGGAAGGCTGCCGTCATGCCGAAAATCCGCATTGTTGTGCGTTGCGTTGCCGGTAAACACGGCACCGCCGATCAGGAAACCGGGTACGCCTTGGTATTCCAGCGAACCATAGACCGATAGGTTTGCGGCCTTCGCCAGTTGCAGTTCCTGATGCGAACCGGCCAACGGCGCGCCCGCATCATCCAGCTTGGCAATGTCGAAGCCAGTGGCAACCCCGACATCGTAGTTCAGGCCAAACGAGGTGGTGCCGAACAAGCCCACGCCACCTTCGCGCCATGTCGAAGGAATGATCCGCGTTTCAACCTCGTTGCGCTCCACGCCATGGAACACCGGCGGCTCGTGATTGCGGTTCAGGAAGCCAAACGGCATCAGGAACAGTCCAGCCTTCAGATTGAGCGCCGGATTGAATGCATAGTCGAGATAGGCCTGCTCGATCGCAACCTCACCCTCGTCGCCCGAACTGGCGACCGCATGTTCCACCTCGATCTCACTGGTAAAATTCAACTTGTCGCTGAAACGATGACCCACGAATAACACCAGCCGCTTGAGGTCGGCCTGGTTTCGGCTGCCATCCTTGACATAACCGTTATACGTAATCTCGCCATATCCGCCGATCGTCGTGTCATTGGCTGCCAGTGCACCAGTTCGGCCCACGCCGCCGCTTCCGGCGGACGGCGCCGTCAGAGCGTCGCCTGCTTCGCTAGCACTGGTCACCGCGAGGGCGGGCGGCTCGCGGGTCTGCGGTGCAGAGGCCTGCAGTTTCGCCTCGATCTGCGCCAGCCGAGCGGCCTGCGCGTCAATCAGTTCCTTCTGCGCAGCGATCTGCGCTTTCAGTTGTGCAACTTCCACCTCCACTGGAACATCTTGCGCAAACGCCGGAGCCGCAAATGCCAGTGAAGTCCCCGCAAACCATGTTGCAACCGTCCGCATACTTCCCTCTTTCGTCGAGTCGCAGGCGAGATAACGCGATTGATAATCGTTCGCAATATACCATTTCCAGAGCGTTGCGAAATATTGCTGGGAAAGCTGCCGGGGGGTAAGCGCCGATAGAACCCCGCCTTGTGCGGGATTGAGCAGGCGTGAATTTCGCGGGGCAAATGGGGCTTTTGCGCGTAGCGGAGAGCAGTCAAATGAGCAGCGTACAGGCCCTCGTCGGGATGGTCGTACGGGTAGAGCGACGGCGACATTGGAGCGGGGAGGAAAACCTCACGACCCTGAAGGAGACGACGCAGCCGGGGGTAATTGTAACGGCGTTGCGCGACGACATCGGATCGGAACAGGGCAGCTCTACACACGACGCAAGCAATTACTGCGCAGGAGGGTGGCGACTTGTTGAAGCACGCTCTAATAGCAGGAGATCATTGATCAGAACCGGAAGCTATCGGTGGATATCCACGATCTTCTGGACGAAGATGGTGAATCAGCGGCAACACACTCTACCGCACGGCGCATCTTGTGCCGGATTTTTCCATCTAGCAAAAACTAGTATTCCGAAAGAATCGGTCAGCTTTTCGATCGACTCTTCGGCGCAATGGAAAGACCAAGAAAGACCATCAGTGCCTGATTGAGGCGGACGATATCTTCGTCGTCGATACGCCCTACTCTGTCGCCGATCTTCGGCTTGGACACAGTCGTCACCTTGTCCACCATGATTCGGCTCGTAAACCTCAATCCATTGCGTTCGTTCGGCTCGATTGCGAGCCGGAATAACGGGGCCTCAGTCGGGTCCGTCGTCAGCAAGCACACCGTGACCGACGCTGTGGCATCAAAGACATCGTCCTGAACAATCACGACCGGGCGAGGCTTTCCTGCATAATCCGACCCGCCAGCGACCGTCCAGATTTCGCCTCGCTTCATGCATCATCCCAATCGGAAATCGCATCGATGAACGCTTGATCCTCCGCTGCATGCACACTGTTGGCAACGGCGAGCGACTGCCTGTGCGCCTCTTGTCGAAAGCCAGGTGCACGCACATCCGGCACCCAGATCTGGATTGGACGCAAGCCCTTGCTCCTCAGCCGCGCACGATGTGCCTGCACCTTGGACCGGGATGATGGGATAGATGTGGGCGCTACCAATTCAGCCTCCTTGAGGGTTACATGTAACCTACCCCAGTCGCATAGTTGAGGCAAGTTTCCTGATTTTTTCGATCAGCCACGCCGCTCACCCTAGGTCCTGACCGATAGGTCGTACGCTTTACGACATCAGCGATCGCTTGCGCTGCTTCAAGGACATCCGCCCACTCATGCGGGTCTGCACGACGTAGACTTTGCGGCCGCTCTGGTAATGACGAATCCCACCGCCGAATTCGCCCCGCCAGCCACATCGTGGTGCCGCCTTGCCCGCTGGCCCGACCGGGAGCGCGCGATCGAGTCCAACCTCGCCGAGCGCGCCTGCAACAATCTCGCGAAGCGCAAGACGGGACATGGTGCACTCCCAGCGCAGCCGCCTCGGCCTTCATTTGGTCGGCAAAGTGGGCATAGTGAGCTTTGATTCCTAGCAAGGCATGTCCGAGTAGCCGATCGATCGTTATCAGACGCACCCCTTCCCGCACTACTATCGAAGCGAAGCTGTGGCGGAGATTATGCAGAAGCACGTACGGTGTGCCTGTCAACAGGCAGGAATCAGGACCCTTGGACCGGTGCTGGCGGCTTGATCGAAATCTCTGGTTGCTCGCGGATTCCTGCGGGATTTCCGCCCGTTCGGGCTGTGGCGGTGGCCGCGACCACCTCGAAGCGACTACGACGTAATTCTCGATTTGTTCCGTTTGCGGGTACAAATAGCCACCAGCCCTACCCAAGCTGCCTTGCCCTTCCGAACGACCATTGGACGATGCAAGCGGTCGGCCGGAGCCTGCGTCAACGCCGCGCTGGTGAGTACGAAACCAGACACCAACAGGCCCCTGCGGAACGTCCACAGAGGCCTTATCGAGGGTGATCCTGGTGATGATAGCCGCCTAGCCCTCGAGGCAGGGCAGCGCCGCCGCGTCGCCCCGGCCGAAGCGTCCATCCTTGCCGCATTCTCGGCAATTTTCGTCCTTGCGGGGCATCACGATGTTCAGCCGGTCCTCCACGAGATGGAAATGGCGGTAGCTGTGCTCAGTCCTCGCGCTTGGCAGTTCGAGGAAATAGGACAGGAAATCGTTGACCGCATGGGCCGCCGCGACGGCGTTGAGAGTGATCACGCTCGGATTGGGTTCCTGCACGCCGTAAGCCTGGGCGATGCGTTCGGCATCGCTCTTGGCCTCGATGGCCAGCTGCTGTGGGTCGATCAGCTGGTTGCACCACAGGCAGCCTTCGCCGGGATGGACCGGCCGAACCGCGCTCATCACATCGAGCAACGCGCCGTCCGCGTCGGAGCGGATTTTCGCGCCGAGCTGAACCCCCGGAATCATGTGCTGGTGGACCAGCGCGTTGAACACGAGCCGCGCCCGCATCGAGTCCGCCGCGAGGAACAGGTAGTCGCAAGATCGCAGCTGGTGGGCAACGGATTCGCGCGCCAGGTCCGCTTCCAGCGGAGTGAACCGGGACAAGCTGGCTTCCCCGGCGTGGCGCTTCGCCACCTCGACCTTTGTCGCACGGGCTTGCGCATCCTGCCTGGTTGCGCCGACCACGCGCGAAAGGTTCGAAACCTCCAGGTGGTCCGGGTCGATGGCAATGATCTCGCCCACGCCCAGCCTTGCAAGATATTCCGAAACCAGCGAACCGATCCCGCCCAGCCCGATCACCGCCACCCGCGCCTTGCCGAGCAGCGCCTGGCCCTGCTGTCCGAACATGCGGATCTGGCGGTCATGGGCCTCCTCCTCGCCCGGGCTGCGCGCGGGGGCGGGAGGGGCAGGGTAGATGCGGCGGAGCCGCGGGCCCAGGATGCGGGCTTCGCGCAGTGACAAGCGACCCGCGCGCGTCCAGATATCTGCTTGGATCGAATTTCGCCCCAAGACCAGCGCGCCCACCGGAACGCCCTTGCCGATGTCGAGGAGGGCAGGGTAGCCGCGCTCGTGCGATGCATTGTCGATGTGGCTGAAGCCGACACGGTCGTCGCAGTTGTGATTGTGCACGGCGAGGTAAGCGAGCCCCTGGTCGCGGCACGCCGTGATGTGCTTGTGAATGAACTGCGGGCTGAGCGCGCGGTAGCCATGCTGCCCGGGAACATAGTCCTGTCCGGGCTTCGCCGGGAAAACGTCCCGGACCAGCAGTTTCAGTGTGTCGCCGTCGCGTACAATGCCGGCGTGAAGCACTGCGCCGTGTTCGTCGCGATCCCCGGGGAAGAGGTGCGCCATCAGGCGGGCGTAGTCCGCTTGCGCGAATGTGAGATCGATCCGGTTGTCTGTCACGGCAGTTTCTCCAGGAAGTCGAGCACCTTGAGCACCTTGCCGACCGCGGTCTGGGGATGCGTTTGCGCTGAATTGTTACGCCGCGAGATCTGGATCGCCGGGCGTCCGTTAAAACTGGCGTTGGGGGTGATCGGCACCTGGAACTGGACGCCATCGGCCCGCTGCACCGCCGGGTCCATGAATACCGGGTAGATATCGGCGTAGGGATAGAGCGCCGGAATATGGGCGCCCAGCCAAGCGGCGCGGGGCACGAAGCGTTCGCTAATACCAACGCGCATTGATCAGAACCCATGGGCCCACTGGCGCAATCCGAGAGACATGATGCGCCACGGCTGATCGGCGAGTTTGTTCCATGCGAAGCAGCATTGGTCGACGATGTCGTCGTAG
>NZ_JABBGM010000013.1 GCF_012927405.1 Novosphingobium olei
TCGCTGTATTGCTGCTCGGACGGCGTGCGTGGTCGTGGCGCACCCATGACGTATCTGTCCCATACGGCTTCCTTCCATTCCAACGAAAGGATCGCACCATCAAACCGTGGGATCAAACACCTAGCCATAGGCCGATTGAGACGCCCGGCAGATCATCAAGTGCGGCACATTGACGAAAAACGTCTGCGCCGGAACCCGCGTATCGGCCACCTGGGCATGGCGAAAGTTATGCAGAATGCTGCACCTGCAAAGTGACAATCCGACCGCCTAAACCCATGGACTATCCTGCTGCGGGAGCAGCATCACGAGTGCCCTGGCGCATTTCGTTGGGCGGTTGGGATCAGGATGAAGGCTTGGACCATTGGGCCTGCGCCTTGATGCTTGCGACACCGCTTCGCAAAGGTGTGGCGACGATGCAATCCGGTACAGGATTTACGCTCGCGCAGTTGCGGAGCCTTGCGCATCAGATGCGGTGACCGAGCTGCTATGATCTTTGAGGGGTTTTGGCGCACCCGACAGGATTCGAACCTGTGGCCTTTGCCTTCGGAGGGCAACGCTCTATCCAGCTGAGCTACGGGTGCTTGGTCGGGGTCCACTAGCAGCGGATCGATTAAGGTGCCAGCCCCATCGCACGTGTTTCTCTGCAATGATCCACGTCAGAATCCTTATACGCGCTGAGGCTTAGTTATTTGGAAGGCAGGCCTCTGGTACCATGCCGCCATGGCGAGCGCATTTCATTCGCAGGAGCGGTCATCCGCCCACGCTTCGGCACGATCGGCAGGCCTGCCTGGTTCTGGCCGGGCTGATTTTGGCAGCGGGGCCGGATCGGCGCTTTCGATGAAATGGGCGGCGCTTCACGACGCGGCGGCGGTGGTTGCCTCGCTTGCTGGTCACCCGCCCGAAGCCCGCAAGGCAGAGATTCGCAATTTTCCTGCTCTTGCCCGCGATGCCGGCGGTTGGCGCTACGACGAGGCCCGTCGCGGGGTCGACGATCTCGCCGCGATGATGGAGCCGGGGCTTTCTGCCCTGCTCGCCGTTCATGCCCGTGGCCTGTCCGCTGCTCCGGCGGCCCATGCGCTATGGCAGGAGTTCGTTGCAGCAAGGGCGGTGCTGCTCGAACTTGTACCTCCGCAAGGTTTGAAGCGACTCGGCTGAACACTTCCGTGTCCAGGCTTATGGCGGGACTGCTTTACGTGTTCTCTCTATGTTCTTATGCTAGGCGCCATGTCCGAATCACCGGAACTTGTCGCGCTTGATCTCTCTGCATCGGACACCTTTGCGGACGCCCGCTCGGTCGCGCGAGGCATCTGTCGGTTGTTCGCGCGCAATGACATCTGGTGCCTTACTGAAATGCCGCTGCGGTCAGGCCGTCGCGCGGACCTGATGGGAATCGACGCGAAGGGGCGAATTGTCATCGTCGAGATCAAGGTCAGTCGGGCCGATCTCCTCGGGGACGCAAAATGGCCTGACTATCTCGAGCATTGCGACCGGTTCTACTGGGGTCTCGCCCCCCACCTCGATCGCGCGTGCCTGGATGACGCCGCGTTCCTGCCCCACGCCTGCGGAGTGATCGTCGGCGATGGCTATGATGCGGAGATCGTGCGACCGGCACCGTCGCTGCCGCTGGCGGCGGCGCGGCGGAAGGCGGAGGTGGAACGGCTGGCGCGCGCATCGCTGCGCCGCCAGCTCGTCGGGATGGATGCACATTGCGCCGCTTGGGGCGAAGGGCTGTAAGGCTTGGTCAGAGAATTCCGGCGGTACGCGCCAGCAGCCACAGGCCGAGACCCACGAATAGCAATGCGGCGACGATCCTCACGGCCTTGAGCGGCACGCGACGCAGCAATGCCTCGCCGAGGAACACAGCCGGTACGTTGGCCAGCATCATGCCGAGCGTGGTGCCCATCGTGACCGCAATCGCATCATGATACTGCGCCCCCAGCGCAATGGTAGCAACCTGCGTCTTGTCGCCAATCTCAACCACGAAGAAGGCAACAAGGGTCGTGAGAAACGGACCGAAGCGCGATGGCTTCGGGCTTTCGTCATCGTCCATCTTGTCGGGCACCAGCGTCCATAGCCCCATGGCGATGAAGCCGGCGGCGACGGCATAGCGGAAGGCGGGCCCGTCCATGAACCCGGCGACTGTCGCGCCAAGAAGTGCGGCAAGGAAATGATTGGCGATGGTCGCGCCGAGGATGCCCGCTACGATCGGCCAGGGTTTGCGGAAGCGGGCGGCTAGAATGATTGCGAGCAGCTGCGTCTTGTCGCCGATTTCCGCGAGTGCGACGACAGCGGTCGAGGTGGTCAGGGCTTCGAGAATCATGGGCTTTCCACGGGGCCGGGCGAACCAGTCGAGACAAACGACAACCGCGCCCTTCCGCCCGGCCGGACGAAAAGCGCCGTTGCCATTGGTCTCGCCCAAAGCCTGCCGCAGGTCCGGCGTGCTTTGCCTGCGCCATGGCCTCTCGGCCAAGCATGTTGACGCATCGGGATCCGCTGGCTGCGCGGACGGCTACTCCCCAAGTGACGGACAGGGCCATAGGCAAGGTCCGAACGGACGGCAAGTCCTCCTTTGCACATGCGGATATAGCTGCCATAGGCCGCCGCGCGGCGCCGAACCGGCACCCCACGCGGGGACCGGGTGTCGCACCTTTGCAGGAGAACGACTGTGACCAACAGAGTTGTCCTGTCCGCGCTTGTCGTGGCAGGCCTGACCGCGAGCCCCGCTTTGGCAAGGCAGGCGCCGTTGACGCACTTCTTGGGTGCGACCGATGATCTTCAGATCAGCGCTTCGGTCCGCACCCGCCTTGAAGGCATCGACAACCAGTTCCGCGCTGCTGGTCCGGATGCGGATTCGATGCTTTCGATCCGCACGGACGTTGCTGCAGAATATGACGCTGGACCTGTGCGGTTCGGAGCCGAGGTCATCGATAGCCGGGCCTACCTGCAGCGGTCGAACTCAACGGCCGGAACCGGTGAAGTCAACACCTTCGAACCCGTCCAGGCTTTCGTGCGATTCGAACTCGGTGACCATGGTTCGGGCGCTTTCGGCAAGGGTGCGAAGGCGGGGCACGGACTGCTGACCCTTGGTCGCTTCACCATGGACATCGGTGGTCGTCGCCTCGTTGCGCGCAATCGCTTTCGCAACACGACCAATGCTTTCACCGGCGTCGAGGGCGATTGGACCACGGCAGGTGGCGTGCGCGCGATCGGCTTCTGGACGATGCCCCAGATCCGCTTGCCCGATGCCGCGGTGGAAATCGCCGACAACAAGGTCAGGCTCGACCGCGAATCAACCGACCTGCAGTTCTTCGGCGGCGATGTCACCGTCCCGGGAATGTTTGGCGGCTCGGTCGAAGGCTATGCGTTTCGTCTCGTCGAGCGAGATCGTCCTGATCTGCCAACCCGCAATCGTCGCCTCTGGACGATCGGCACCAGGCTCTTTGCCAAGCCGGCCAAGAGCAGATTCGATCATGATTTCGAGCTGGCGTGGCAGGGCGGCAAGGCGCGCCGCTCTGCTTTGATCGCCGATGTCACTGACCTCAAAGTGTCGGCCTGGCTGGTCCATGCGGAAGCGGGCTACACATTCGAAGGCAAATGGTCGCCGCGCGTGTCCGGGCTGTTTGATGCGGCGAGCGGCGATTCGGGCCGTGTCGGGGCATATCGCCGTTTCGACACGCTGTTCGGAGCGCGCCGTTCGGAGTTTGGGCCGACCGGATTGTTCGGCGCGCTGCAGCGCTCGAACATCATTTCGCCCGGCTTGCGAGGTGAGGCGAGCCCGTTTGCGCGGCTCGAGCTGATGACCGCAGCACGGATTGCCTGGGCCGAGAACGTGCATGATACGTTTGCCACGACCGGCGTGCGCGATGCGAGCGGAGCTTCTGGGCGCTACGCCGCCGCGCAGATCGAAGGTCGCATTCGCTACGCGATCGTTCCTGGCCTGCTGCAGTCGGAAGTGGGTGCCGTCGCCCTGTTCAAGGGCCGCCTGCTGCGCGACGCACCAAACGGGCGCGCCAACGGCAACACGCTTTACGGCTATTGGGATCTGACGCTCAGCCTGTAGGCAAGGCGTTACGCTACTGTGCGACCGCCGCTCCTTCGCTGCGCGGATCGGCTGCGCCCATCCAGCGATCGCCCACGCGGACGATGGCGTTGGTCTTCAGCGGCATTTCGATCGGCATCACCTTCACGTGGCCGAGTGCAACGAGCGCGGGCACCATCTGTTCAAGCGAGGAGCCCTTCTCGACGAAGACCGTCTCACCACCGGGCGCAAACAGGACCGGCAGGGCAATCGCGCGCCCTACGGGCAACCCCCAGTCAAGCACGCCGATGATCGTCTTGATCACCTGGACGGGAATCGTCGCACCCCCGGCGGCACCAACCGCCATCACGAGCTTGCCATCGGGGCCATAGATCAGTGTCGGTGCCATCGAGCTGCGCGGACGCTTGCCCGCCTCTACACGATTGGCCGTGGCCAGACCGTCCTTGTCGGGCACGATGTTGAAGTCGGTGAGCTCGTTGTTGAGGAAGTAGCCATTGACCACCAGGCCCGAGCCGAACGCGCTCTCGATTGTCGAGGTGTAGCTGATCGCGTTGCCCTTCGTGTCGATGACCACGAAGTGCGAGGTGCCATGTTCTTCTTGCGGCGGCGCCGGCGCAAGGCGCGCCGTCGGCTGGGGCGGTGTGCCGGCCGCGACGGACGGCATTGTTGCCGAAGCCGATATCAGCGCGGATCGCTGGGCAAGATAGGTGGGATCGGTCAACCCCTGAACCGGCACCGACACGAAACCGGGATCGGCGAGGTAACGGTCGCGGTCGGCATAGGCGAGACGCTCCGATTCGGCGAGCAAGTGCCATGCGACCGGATTGTCTGGCCCCAGCGCCTTGAGATCGAACCGTTCGAGCTGCTTGAGCACGGCATAGACGGTCGTGGCGCCCGAAGACGGCGGGCCCATGCCGCAGATGCGCCAGACGCGATACTGGCCGCACACCGGGGCACGCGCTACGGCTTGGTAGCTGGCGATGTCCGCGGTCGTCATCGGTGCCGGGTTGCGCGGCGCCGTGCCGACCTTGGCCGCGATCGTGGTGGCATTGTCACCGGCATAGAAGGCGGATGCGCCGCGTGCGGAAACGGTCTCTAGGAAATCGGCGAGCGCGGGGTTCCGGACCAGCGTGCCGACCGGCTTGGGTTTGCCATCCTCGCCGTAATACAGCGCCTTTCCAGCGGGATCGAGCGCACCGGTGCCGGGAAAGCGCGAAAGCATCATATACAGCCGCGGCGTGACGACGAAACCTTCGCGCGCCAGCCGGATCGCGGGCTGAAACAGGGTGCGCCACGCGATCAAGCCGTGCCTTTCGTGCGCAAGCGCCACGAGCCGGAGCGACCCCGGCACGCCGACGCTGCGGCCGCCCGGAATTGCCTCGCCGATCGGGAGCGGCTTGTCGCCGACGTAGAACCACTTGGGGTTTGCAGCTGCTGGCGCGACTTCACGGCCATCGATCGTTTCGACATTGCCAGCTGCATCGCCAGAGACGAGGAAGCCGCCTCCGCCGATGCCCGAACTCTGCGGTTCGACCACCGTCAGCGCGAGCATGGTGGCGATCGCCGCGTCGGTTGCAGATCCGCCAAGCCGCAGCATCTGCGCGCCAGCATCGGCCGCGCGCGGATCGGCAGCCGAGACAAGGCCGCGTTCTCCGACCGTCACGCTGTCTGCCTGGCCGGCCACCGGTGGGACGGCAGGCGCCGCCACCAGCTCGAACGGCGATTGGGCCGGCATGGCGCAGGCGGCAAGGGCGGCGGTTGCAGCTAGGGGCGCGAGCCGGGCGAACGCATAGGGCAGTCGAGGCGTCATGGCGCGCACGCTATGCGCTGCCGACGGCCTCGGCAATGCTGGTAAGGCCTTCGGCGCGCACCCTTTCTGCCAGGCCGCGAACGATCCTGCGGGCAAGGCCTGGTCCTTCATAGACCATCGCGCTGTAGATCTGGACCAGGCTGGCGCCTGCGCGGATGCGTTCCCAGGCATCGTCCACGGTTGCTATTCCGCCCACGCCAATTAGCGGAATTTGCCCGCCGCTCGCCAAGCGGAAGTCACGCAAGCGTTCCAGGGCCAGCGATTTGAGCGGAGCACCGGACAGCCCCCCGGTTTCGCTGCCAAGCGGCGAGCGAAGGCCCGGACGGGAGATCGTCGTGTTGGAAACGATCAGTGCATCCAGCCGCTTGTCGAGCGCGATCCTGCAGATGGCATCGATGTCGCTGCGGGCAAGATCGGGGGCGAGCTTCAGGAAGATGGGCGTGGGATGCGCCGCACGCGCCTCGATCACCGCGTCAAGCAGTTCGCCAAGCGCGCTTTCGTCCTGCAACGCCCGAAGCCCCGGCGTATTGGGCGAGGAGATGTTGACAGTAAGATAGTTGGCAAGCGGCGCCATGATTCGCGTCATCTGCGCGTAATCAGCCACTCGGTCGGGTGAATCCTTGTTGGCGCCAATGTTTGCGCCGAGCATGCCGGGCCGCCCTTGGCGCCGCCCAAGGCGTCCGGCGACCGCTTGCGCACCGTCGTTGTTGAAGCCCATCCGATTGATCACTGCGCGGTCTTCGACGAGGCGGAACAGGCGCGGCTTGGGATTGCCTTCCTGCGGGCGTGGCGTAACCGTGCCGATCTCCACGAAGCCGAAGCCGAGGTCGAACAATTCGTCGGCGACCTCGGCATTCTTGTCGAACCCGGGTGCCAGTCCAACCGGATTGGGAAAAACGAGCCCCGCAACGCGCTGCGCCAGCGCGGGCTCAGGCGGGGCAGGGCGGCCCATCGGCAATGTCTTGAGCGCAGAAATTGTCAGGCGATGCGCAGGCTCGGCGGGAAGGCGGAAAAGCAACGGCCTGACGGCTTGGTAAAGCATCCTGAGCGGGATCCATCGAGCTTGGAAGAGGTGTTCGACGCTATCGCTGTTGCGCTGCACCACGCCAAGACCGTTTTGTTGCCATTTGAGTGCATAATGTCTTGGCTTGCGAGATTTCGCGAACCCTGTTGCACGTGCGCAACCGATTTTGTCGAATCCGTACAATTCTCGAATCGGTCCTTGCCTTAGTACGGCCCTGCGACCCGAAGGGCTCGGTGCAGCGATGTATCGGGTTCTCGACTTTAGGGCGGCCGTGCCCCTGGCGCGGCCGCCTTTTTTTCCTTTCCCTGTCGGGCATTGGCTTGACAGCCGCTTCGTATTGCCGATTTGTTCGCGCAAATGGGGCGCAATACGACAACCATGGACCATCAGGAGCGCGATCGGGCCGAGGCTTTCGAGCGGCGCCGAGCCGAATTGGCACGTCGTCCGCTAACCAGCGCTGCGCTTATCAAGCTTGAATACATCCCGGTGCCCGAACCGCTGGCGCCGTTCATTACGACCTTCTTCCACTTCACTTGCGATGAGCAGCTCATCTCGGACCTGCGTCCGGCGAGCGCCGGCCTGCTCATCTTCTTTCTGCGCGGGCATGGCGAACTGTTCGTCCGCGACGGGACGATCGACGCTAGCCATCCGGCAAGCCTCGTTACGCCGCTTTCGGCGGCCGCGCCGATCCTGGTCGACGGTCCCTGGCACGTGTTTGGCGCGGCAATCAGCCCGCTCGGCTGGGGTGCGCTGACCGCCGGCCTTTCGGCGGCCGAGCACGCCAACCGCCTGCTTGATGCCGGCAGCGTGATCGATCCATCGCTGACCAAATTCGCGCATGACCTTGCCGCACGTTACAATGCAACCGGCGATACGCCCGGGCTTTCTGGAGATGAGATGGCGGAGCTTGCGTCCGCCGTGCTTCAGCCTTTGCTCCGACCTGTGCCGGCAGCGCACGTGCGGCTGATCGGTATCGTGGCTGAATGGCTGGGCGGTGCACTTTCCCCGATGGTGGAAGATCTGGCGTCGCGCTCGCCATATTCGCCTCGGCAGCTTCAGCGCCTTGTCGACCAGTATTTCGGACTGCCGCCCAAGCAGCTTGCGCGAAAGTATCGCGCCTTGCGAGCCGCAGCGCTGCTCGGTCATCCTGACACGCCGCCGGATCAGATCGCCGCCGTCGAAGAGCAGTTCTACGACCAGTCGCATATGATCCGGGAATTGCGCCTCTTTGCCGGGCGGACCCCCGCACGGTTGGGCGCGCCCGACGCGCCCGTCCTTTCGGCTCTGCTCGACTTGCGCAATTTCCAGGAAGTGAGCCCCAGCTTCGCGGCTTTGCCGGACGGCTTCGGCGCCTGACTCAAAGGGCAGGGGGCATCTTGCCTGCCGCGGCTTGCCATTGAAGGGCGCGGGGACTACATAACTGGAACGATCTGGTCCAAGTTTGACCGCCCGTCCGATTCTCAGCGGATTGCCTGAACGATGCGTCTATCCAGCATGGCCGACTACGCCGTCGTGGCGATGTGTGCCGCCGCGCGTCATTGTGGCCAGGCGCGGATCAACGCGCCCCGGCTGGCCGAGGAAACCGGCCTGCCGCTGCCCACCGTGCAGAAGCTTGTCAGCAAGCTGTCGGCCGCGGGATTGTTGAAGTCGGTTCGTGGTTTGGGTGGTGGCCTCAAGCTTGCCCGTCCCGCTGCGGCAATTACCCTTGCCGACATTGTCGAGGCGGTCGAAGGACCAATCGCGCTTGCCACCTGTTCCACGCATGGACGCAGCGATTGCACGCTCGAATCCGCGTGCAGCGTCCGTCCCCACTGGCCTGTCGTCGACGCAACGCTGCGTGGCGCCCTGGCCGGCATTTCGCTGGTGCAGCTTTCGCGGCCCGCCGGTTCGCCCTCGCCTGAGTTGACTTCATGAGCGCCGATATCTCTCCCTCCGCCCTCGATGCCGTTCCGGTCAAGGATCAGGCCGCCCGCGATGCCGCGGCTCGTGTTGCTGAATACGAGCATGGCTGGGCCTCCGACATCGAGCAGGAATACGGACCGAAAGGCTTGTCCGAGGACACCGTCCGCTTCATCTCGGCCAAGAAGAACGAGCCCGAATGGATGCTCGAATGGCGGCTCAAGGCCTATCGCCACTGGCTGACCATGCCCACGCCCGACTGGGCCAAGCTGTCGATCCCGCCGATCGACTACCAGGAAGCCTATTACTGGGCCGCGCCCAAGGCGAAGAAGCAACTCGACAGCCTCGACCAGGTCGATCCCGAGATCCTGCGGGTTTACGAAAAGCTGGGCATCCCGCTCGAGGAGCAGAAGGTCCTCGCCGGCGTGCGCAAGGTCGCCGTCGACGCCGTGTTCGACAGCGTCTCGGTCGCCACGACCTTTCGCAAGGAACTCGAAGCGGCGGGCGTCATCTTCCGCTCGATCAGCGAGGCGATCCGCGAATATCCCGATCTTGTCCGCCGCTGGCTGGGCAAGGTCGTGCCGATGCACGACAACTATTTCGCTGCGTTGAACTGCGCGGTCTTTTCGGACGGCACCTTCGTCTACATCCCCGAAGGCGTGCGCTGCCCGATGGAGCTGTCGACCTATTTTCGCATCAATGCCGAAAATACCGGACAGTTCGAACGCACGCTGATCGTTGCTGAAAAGGGGGCCTACGTCTCCTACCTCGAAGGCTGCACCGCGCCACAGCGCGATGAAAACCAGCTTCACGCCGCGGTTGTCGAACTCGTCGCGCTCGACGATGCCGAGATCAAGTATTCCACCGTCCAGAACTGGTATCCTGGCGATGCCGAGGGCAAGGGCGGCATCTACAACTTCGTGACCAAGCGCGCCCTGTGCCAGGGCGCCCGTTCCAAGGTCAGCTGGACGCAGGTCGAAACGGGTAGCGCGATCACCTGGAAGTATCCCTCGTGCGTCCTCAACGGCGAGGATTCGGTGGGCGAATTCTACTCGGTCGCGGTCACAAACAACCACCAGCAGGCCGATACCGGCACGAAGATGATCCACAACGGCAAGGGATCGCGTTCGACCATCGTGTCCAAGGGGATCAGCGCCGGCAAGTCCAACAACACCTATCGCGGGCTCGTCCGCGTGGCGCCGCAGGCCGAAGGCGTGCGCAACTTCACCCAGTGCGATTCGCTGCTGTTGGGGGCCGACTGCGGCGCGCACACCGTTCCGTATATCGAAGTGCGCAATCCCAGCGCCACGATTGAGCACGAGGCGACGACCAGCAAGATTTCGGACGACCAGCTGTTCTATGCCATGCAGCGCGGACTTGCGCAGGAAGAGGCGGTGGCACTGATCGTCAATGGTTTCGCGCGTGAGGTTCTGCAGCAGCTGCCGATGGAATTCGCGGTTGAGGCACAGAAGCTTCTGGGAATTTCCCTCGAAGGGAGTGTGGGCTGATGTTGCGGCTTTACGGACTGATGCATGTTGCGGACCCTGCCGTTCTCGCCACCGATCCTGCATCGCCCGGTGCGCTCAAGGTCGATGTCTACTTGCGCAACGCGGCTACGCTCGCCGCGTCGGCAAAGGTGGCGGACATGCCCTTTGCGCTCGTCAGCAACGCCGCCGACTGGGTTGCGGCACGGCTTTCCGGACTGGGCCTCAAGGACGCCGCCACAGTGCTGCCGGGTGATTTCGCCCGCGATGTTCCAGGCGGCATCCCTTTTCAGGCGGCTCATTATAAGCTTGACCTGATGTCGATGTTCGCCAGCGGCGAGCTGGGCGACCAGGTTGCGCTGGTCGATCTCGACATGGTCGTGCAGCGCAAGTTCGAATTGCCCGATCCCGACGCGCTGACCGTCTACGACATCTGGCATCACGTCGCGCCGGCCTATGGCGAGGACCGTGTCGGCGTCGATCTCGATCTCTTCGAGGTGCCCGCGGGCAGCCGCCATTGGTTCGGCGGAGAATTCATCGCCGGCAGTCCGGCCCGCTTTGCCGAGTTGTCGGCGGAGATCGAGAAGATCTGGCCGGGCTATGTCGCGGCGCTCGGTACCACGCACCACACCGGCGACGAGATGGTCGTGACCAGCGCGCTGCTGCGTCTTGCGGCGCGGGGCCTGCCTTTGCGCGATGCGGGTGAGTTGGGGCTGGTACAGCGCTGGTGGTCGGCGCGCACGCTGTCGCCGATCCCGCCGCTTTCCCAATCGATCGATGCGGCGATGCTCCATCTTCCGGCCGACAAGGACTATCTTGCCTCTCGCGCCGGACAAGCCTTCGATCCGCGTACTTTTCCTGCCCAGTATAGGGACCATGCCCGCGGCCGGCGCCGCCTTGGCATGGTCAAGAACGTTGTCGATGTCCTGCGCGGACGCGGCAGCCAGCATCTGCCGCAGCTCGCCTGATGAAACAGACCCTTTCCCTTCGCCCCGCCGGCTCAGCGCCCGCTTCGGCCACGCGCTCCAAGCGTGCGATTTCGGCATCCCGGCTCGACCGGATACATGATCTCGCGCGCGAGCAGCGCCGCTATCCGTCAGAGGCGGAAACGGTTCTTGCCGCCGCGCTCGCCGAAGCTTTCCCGACCCTGCTGTTCAAGCGCAAGGCCGTGGCAGGCTCGGTGATCGCCGACTTCCAGTGCCGCCAGCGCCCGCTCGTGCTGATGCTGACGAGCGATTCCGCCAATGCCGATCCCGCCTTGGCCGATCGCGCCGATCGCCAGCTGGCGGAGCAGAAGCTTACCGTTCTGCGCTTCGATCCCGAGGCGGTTGTGGCCGATGTCGCTGCCGTAATCGAACAGGTGCGCGCTGCGGTCACCGCACTCACCCGCCCGCCCCGACCCGTCCGCGCCCCGCGCGCCTTCGCCAGACCGCAGCGGCGCTGAGCGTCGAAAGCGTGATGGCCGACCGATCATGATCCTGCTCGCAACCCTGATGCTCGGCGCGGAAGTCCCCGATGCAGCGCCTGCGCTGACGGCGGTCAAGACGTGCAACCGCGCCGAGATCAAGACGCTGATCAGCGACGAGCCGCATCGCCGCACCGAGTTCGCCGCGGCCGCCTATGCCGAACAGCGCGCCATCGCGCAGGAGCGTGCAACGCTGCTCTCCACAACGCCTTCGGGCGCCAGTGGGCAGGCAACGACGACCACCGCGCTCGCGCAGCTCGATGCCCGGCAGAAGCTGCTGGACGATGCGCGTGCCACCGAAAAGAGCTGGCGCGATCTCTTCGACGAGGTCCGCGCCGATTACCTTGCCAATTGCACCACCGGAAAACGCAATGCTGAAAATTGACAACCTCGCCAACGAAGTCGCCGGCAAGCCCATTCTCAAGGGTCTGTCGCTGACCATCAATGCGGGCGAGATCCACGCGATCATGGGGCCGAACGGCGCGGGCAAGTCGACTCTCGCCTATACGCTTGGCGGGCGGCCGGGCTACGAAGTGACCGGCGGGTCGGTCGATTTCGAGGGCGCAGACCTCTTGGCGATGGAGCCGCACGAACGCGCCGCCGCCGGCCTGTTCCTGGGCTTCCAGTACCCGGTCGAGATCCCCGGCGTGTCCAACGTCCAGTTCCTGCGCGAAGCGCTCAACGCCCAGCGCAAGAGCCGGGGCGAGGCCCCGCTTTCGGGCGGCGAGTTCCTCAAGCTCGCCAAGGAAAAGGCGGGCCTGCTGCGCATGGACATGGAAATGCTCAAGCGCCCGGTGAACGTGGGCTTCTCGGGCGGCGAGAAGAAGCGCGCCGAGATGGTCCAGATGGGCATCCTCGATCCCCGGCTCGCCATCCTCGACGAAACCGATTCCGGGCTCGACATCGATGCGCTGCGCATCTGCGGCGAGGGGATCAACGCGATCATGCGCAAGCCCGACAAGGCCGTCCTGCTGATCACGCACTACCAGCGCCTGCTCGATTACGTGAAGCCGGACTTCGTCCACGTGCTGGTGGGCGGTCGCATCGTGCGGTCGGGCGGGGCCGAGCTGGCGCTCGAACTCGAAGAGAACGGCTACGAGGCCGTCGCCGCATGACCGTGGCCACCCTTCCGACGCGCAGGGACGAGGCCTATCGCTACGCCGACCTTGCCGCGCTCGAAGCGCTCTGGCCGCTGCCCGCCGAGCGCATCGTGCTGGGTGTGGGCGAAGAGGGCGCCAAGGCCATCGTCGTCGATGCGGCAGGACCGCAGGCCCGCGACATCGAGATCGTGCTGGGCGAAGGCGCGAGCTACGACTTGCGCGTGCTCAACGCAGCGCGCGCCTATGGCCGCGTTGCCGTGCGGGTCACGCTGGGCAAGGGCGCAAACTTCCATTTCGGCGCGGCGCAGCTGGCGGGCGGCGACCAGACGCTCGAAATCGTCACCGAAGTGGTCCACGCGGAACCGGACGCGACTTCGCACCAGGTCGTGCGCTCGGTGCTGGCGGGGCACTCCACCGGCACCTACCTCGGCCGCGTCGTGGTCGATCGCGGCGCGATCGGCACCGACGGCGAACAGTCAATCCGCGCGATGCTGCTCGACCGTACCGCCACGGCCAACGCCCGTCCCGAGCTCGAAATCTATGCCGACGACGTCAAGTGTGCCCACGGCTGCGCGGTCGGCGAACTCAGTGCCGAGGGCCTGTTCTATCTGCAATCGCGCGGGCTTCCCCCGGCCGAGGCCAAGAAGCTGATGCTGCAGGCCTTCATCGCCGAAGCCTTCGTCGGCGCGGCCGAGGAAGAACGTCTGACGCAGGCCGCGATCGCCGCGCTGGAGGGCCTGTTGTGATGGCTGCCGCTACCTCCGCTGCCACGCTCACGCGGCTCGACCAGTGGCCCGGCCTCGTCAATGCCGATGGCCAGCGCTGGCACTATCTCGACAGCGCCGCCACCGCGCAGAAGCCGAAGGTCGTGATCGACGCGGTGACCCGCGCGCTGGGTGCCGACTACGCCACGGTCCATCGCGGCGTCTATACCCGCTCGGCGGAGATGACGCTCGGCTACGAAGCCGCGCGCCGCCGCGTCGCCGCCTTGATCGGCGGCGCCGAGCACGAGCTGGTGTTCACCCGTGGCGCAACCGAGGCGATCAACCTCGTCGCGCAGAGCTGGGGCCTCGCCAACCTGAAGCACGGCGATCGCGTGCTGCTCTCGCAGCTCGAACACCATTCGAACATCGTGCCCTGGCAGCTGATCCAGGATCGCACCGGCATTGCCATCGACGTATGCCCGCTGACCGAGGACGGCCGCATCGACCTCGACGCGGCGGAGCGCATCCTGACCCCGGCGCACAAGCTCGTCGCGCTGGCGCACGTGTCCAACGTGCTCGGCTCCGTGCTCGATGCGAAGCGCGCCGTGGCGCTGGCCCACGGCGTCGGCGCGAAGATCCTGCTCGACGGCTGCCAGGCGGTAGCCCGCCTGCCGGTCGATGTCGCCTCGCTCGGCTGCGATTTCTACGCTTTCTCGGCGCACAAGCTCTACGGCCCGACCGGCATCGGCGCGCTCTGGGCCAAGGCCGAGATCCTCGATGGCATGCAGCCTTGGCAGGGCGGCGGTTCGATGATCGACCGCGTCTCGTTCGAACGCACGACGTGGGCACCCGCGCCGCAACGCTTCGAGGCGGGCACGCCGGCCATCGTCGAAGCGATCGGCTTCGGCGTCGCGGCAGAGTTCGTCGCAGGGATCGGGCTCGAGTCCATCCACGCGCACGAAGCCGCGTTGGTGCGTCAGGCGCGTGCAGAGCTCGGCCGGTTCAACTCGGTGCGGCTGTTCGGTCCGGACGACAGCGCAGGCATCGTCAGCTTCGCGATCGATGGCGTGCATCCGCACGATCTCGGCACGATCCTCGACGAGGAGAACGTGGCGATCCGCGCTGGCCACCACTGCGCGCAACCGCTGATGGAGCACCTCGGCGTGCCGGCCACCGCCCGCGCCAGCTTTGGCATCTACAGCGATGAAAGCGACATTGCCGCACTCGTACGCGGCATCGAGAGGACGATGAGGATCTTCGGATGAGCGACGAACCCCGCAAGTTTGCGATCGAGGAAGTGGAAGACGTGGCCGCGCCGCGCCGCGCCTTCGTCGAGGACGCGGTCGAGGAAATGCCCTCGGAGACTGCGGCCCAAAAGCTCGAGCGCAAGCGCGACTATCTCGAAGGCTTCCTCGCCGAAAAGCCGCAGGGCCTTGCCGCGGGCGAGCCGGGCGGGGCGATCTATGAAGGCGTCATCGCCGCGCTGCGCGACATTTTCGACCCCGAGATCCCGGTCAACATCTACGATCTCGGCCTGATCTACGGGGTCGATGTCGGCGAGGACGGCCACGTCGCCGTCACGATGACGCTCACCACGCCGCATTGTCCGGTGGCCGAATCGATGCCCGGCGAAGTCGAACTGCGCGTCTCGGCGGTGCCCGGGGTGCGCGATGCCGAGGTCAACCTCGTCTGGGATCCGCCATGGGACCCGCAGAAGATGAGCGATGAAGCCAAGCTCGAACTGGGAATGCTCTGAACCGCTCCCTATATTGGACCAGCCATGACCGAAGCCACCACCACAGCTCGCCGCCCCCGCCCCGCCGCCGTCGTGCTGACGCCCAGCGCAGAGGCGCGCGTCGCCACGCTGATGGCCAGTGCACCGGAAGGTGCGATCGGCGTAAAGCTGTCGACCCCCCGCCGCGGGTGCTCGGGCCTTGCCTATTCGGTCGACTACGTGACGCAGGCCAACCCGCTCGATGAAAAGATCGAGACCCCCGGCGGGCTGTTCTTCATCGATGCCGCCTCGGTGCTTTACCTCATCGGCAGCACAATGGACTGGCAGGAAGACGATTTTACCGCCGGCTTCGTGTTCCAGAACCCCAATGCCAAGGGCTCCTGCGGATGCGGGGAAAGCTTCACTGTCTGAGGTTGCGCAGATGACCGGCGGCGCGCCGGCGGCAGGACGTCGCGGCGGCTACCGCAAGGGCGAGGAATCGCGCCAGCGCATTCTCGAAGTGGCCATTGCTGAATTTGGCCGCGTCGGGTTCGCGGCGGCAACCACCCGGGCCATCGCTCAAGGCGCGGGCGCCACGCTGCCCTCTCTTCAGTATTATTTCGGCGGCAAGGAGGGGCTTTACCGCGCCTGCGCCGAGGAGATCGCGGCGCGCTTCGTCGCAATGACGCAAGCCCCAGCGGAGGCCGCCGCGCAGGCTCTTCTAGCGGGCGAGACGGATCTGCGCGCTGCGCTCAAGAGCACGATGGCCGCCGTTGCGCGCGCGATGACTGGCGCGGATTCGGCGGGCCTGTGGGGTGCCTTCGTTAGCCGCGAACTGCTTGCCCCCGGCCCTGCTCTCGACGTCATGCTCGAACGGCTGTTCGCCCCCGGGATTGACCTCATCGCGGCGATGATTGCCCGGATCCAGGGGCGCGATGCCGCCGATGAGCCGGCACGCATCCGTGCCATGCTGATGATCGCCAGCCTCACCGCCTTCCAATCGGGGCGTACGGTGGCACTGCGCATTTTCGGCTGGGACGACATCGCCGGCCCCCAGCTCGCCGCGATTACCGCCGCCCTCGATGCCGAGATCGACGCCCTCTAGGGCAGGGACTTGAATTTCTATCGACAGATAGTATTTTAACTCCAGCGGCTGTTCCGATGGAGCGATTTTCCCATGCCAACACCGATTGCAGATCTGCGCGGCAGGATCGAAGCACAGACGACCGACAACCCGGCAATGTACGGCTCCGTCGACTTCGCCATCCGTCCCGAACGCCTGCTGGGTGAAAGCGCCGACGACATCGCCCGCAGCGAACTGCGCGGATACCCCGATGTCGCGGCGCGCCTGCTCGACAACCGCGAGCTGATGGAGCGCATGGCGGCCTACACCTTGATGGGCGATTCCGTGGCCGATCCCTATGCCGCGCTGATTCCCGAACTCGGCTTCAAGCGTCTCGTCGACATGCTCGTCGAGGCTTGCGACAAGGGTGTCGACAAGGTGGAAGGCGCCCCGCCCGAACTCGTGACCTTCATCCGCTCGATGGAGGCAACGCCCGCCTGGGTCGACATGAAGCTGGTAGAGGAAGGTGCGCGGCTGCAGCGCGTTGCCTTCGCCAACTTCGCGCCCTGGGCGATCCGCGGGGCCTTCATCGCCACGTTCATGAACAAGTACGCCGCGCTGCCGATGGCGTTGACCGGCACGCTTTCGAACAAGACCGCCGCCCGCCGGATCAAGGAAACCGCCACTTTCTTCGGCACCTCGGTGCTGCCGGGCGCGCTTCATCGCTTCGGGGCCGGCTTCAAGGCGGCCGCGATGGTGCGGTTGATGCACTCGATGGTGCGCTTCAACGTGCTTTCGCGCGGGCGCTGGGATCAGAAGGTCTACGGCATCCCGATCCCCCAGGTCGATCAGATGCCGGCCGGGCTGATCTCGGACTTCCTCATTTCGTCCAAGGTGATCAAGGAAGGCCGCGAGCACTTCACGCCCGAAGAACGTGCGCAGATCGAGCTGTCACGCTATCGCTGCTTCCTGCTCGGCCTGCCCGAGGACCTTCTCGCGGACACGCCACGCGGCATCGTCGATGCCTGGAACGCCCGCGCGCTGTCGCTGCGCAGCGGCTTCGATGAAGCGACTTGCGGCGGCCTGCTGCGCGCCACGATGGAAGCCGATCTGGTCGATGCCTCCACGCCCGCGGGCAAGATGCGCGATCGGCTCGAGCGCTCCTTCGCCAAGGTCTATTTCATGCAGAACTTCTGTGATGGCAGCGAACGCACCGCCGCGAGCTTCGGCGTTAGGATCCGTCCGATCGACAAGATGCGCGCCGCCGCTGTCGGCCTTACCCTGATGGGGCAGGTTCAGGCTTATGGCGTTGCGGCAAAGACGCCGATCGTTCGCCACCTCGCCGACCGGCGGCTGGTGGGGAAGGTGCGCGGCTACCTAGGCAGCCTCGGCCATGCCGAGTTCACCACCGACGCCACCAAGTACAAGCCGGCGCCGGAACTCAAGCCTGCGGCGTGAGCCGCGGTCAGCCCTCTTCCTGCATGATGAAACGCAACAGCGCCTGCTCCAGCGGGTCGAGCGTGTCGTCGGCGTCAATCTGGGCATCGAGCCACAGCCGCTCGCTGTCGGTCACCTCGAAATCGGCGCGCGCTTCCGCCACCGAGTGCGCCCCGGTTCCGCGTCGCCCGAACCCGGTTCCGCGCAAGCTGGAAAGCAGGCCGTTCGGCGCGGTCTGGACCATGCGGCTGAAAAAGCGGCCGACGTTCGTGGTGCGATCGTCCATGAACGCCTCGAGCTGACCGGCGCGTTCGCGCGTCAGCTGTTCGGGACGCTTCCACCCTTGAAGGAAGTTCGCGACGCCCTGCACGAACAGGCGCTCCCACTCAGGCGCGTTGTTGCCATCCAGCGTCGCGTCCTTGATCCGGAACAGCATCTCCGCCTCGGGCTTGGACACCTGCGCCGGTCCGCTGCCACCTGCGGCAAAGATCACCCGGCGCAGCAGCGCACATTCGCTCGTGGACACCGAACCCGCCGAAAGCGAACCACCCTCGCGCGTCGGTCCGCTGCCGAACACAACCGCGCGCTCGATCTGCGCGAGGGCATAGGCCTTCAACCGATCCGGGCAATTGAGCGCGCGTTCCAGCACGCGCACGATCAGCTCCAGCTCGGTCATCGAATCGAGCCGCCCGTCGTGGTCGATCCGGGCGATCAGCCAGTCGGCGGTACCGGCGTCGACGTAGCCGCGCGGTGCGCAGCCGTTGACCACGAACTCGCCGACCGCCTCGACCACGAAGTCGGTCCATTCGGGCGTATGCTCGCGCACGTGATCGTTGAGCAGCAGGATCGCTTCGGCCTCGTCCGGAGAGATCACCCCGTCCGGCCAGACGACCTGGCGCAGCGCCAGCACTTCCTGCGCATCGATCACCCCATCGGCGACCGCACGCGCGGCGATTTCACGAAAATGATGCGACATCACTGGGCCCGGCTGTCTTCAGTCGCCGGGGTTATGCCTTAGCTGCGGTTAAGGATGTGTTTGGGATGAAGACCGAGGGTCAACCCCAGCGGCGACGCAGCTCGTAAAGGGCAAGCGCAGCCTTGGCTGCTTCTCCGCCCTTGTCCTTTTGCGCAGGGTCGGCGCGGACGATCGCCTGCGCCTCGTTTTCCACGGTGAGAATGCCGTTGCCGATGGCCACGCCATCCATGGTCAAGGCCATGATGCCACGCGCGCTTTCGCCGGCGACAATCTCGAAATGGTAGGTTTCGCCCCGGATCACCACGCCAATGGCGACATAGCCTTCGTACCGCCCGGTCTGGTCGGCGAGTGCAATCGTGCCGGGCACTTCCAGCGCGCCGGGCACCGTCACCACCTCGACGGAATGCCCCGCCGCCTCGAGCGCGTCGCGCGCGCCCGCGATCAGCATGTCGTTGAGGTGATCGTAGAACCGCGCCTCGACAATCAGGAACTGTGCCATTGCTTGCTTACTCTCCGGGAATTTCGTGGTGGCCGACGATGTTCAGGCCATAGCCCTCGATCGCGACGACGTTGCGCGCGGCATGCGAATTGGTCAGCAGTACCATGTCGTGCACGCCCATGTCGGCCAGGATCTGTGCGCCGATGCCATAATTGCGCAAGTCCATCGCCGCCTCCTGCTTGCCGCTGACTTCGGCCGCGAGATGGTCCTGGCTGGGCGCCATCAGCAGCACCGCAAGGCCCGAGCCCACGTTGCCGATCTCGGCCATCGCACGCTGCAGGGTGCGCTTGCGCGGGCCGGGCTGGCCCAGCACGTCCGCCAGGATCGACAGGCTGTGCATGCGCACCAGCGTCGGGCCTGCGGGATCGACCGCGCCCTTCTGCAGCACGAGGTGCATCGTGCCGTCGATCTTGTTGCGATAGGTATGGATCGTCCAGTCGCCACCGTAATCGGAATGGAACGGTGAACGGTCGATGCATTCGACCAGATGATCGTGGCGGCGGCGGTATTCGATCAGGTCGCGGATCGTGCCGATCTTCAGCCCGTGCTTGCGGGCGAACGGCACCAGGTCGTCCATCCGCGCCATCGTGCCGTCTTCCTTCATGATCTCGCAGATCACGCCGGACGGATTGAGGCCGGCAAGGCGGGAAATGTCGACCGCCGCCTCGGTATGCCCTGCGCGCACCAGCACGCCGCCATCGCGCGCGATCAGCGGGAAGACATGGCCCGGGGTGACGATATCGTCGCGAGTCTTGCCGGCGTCGATCGCGACCGAGACGGTGCGTGCGCGGTCGCCGGCCGAGATCCCGGTGGTCACGCCCTCGCGCGCCTCGATCGAGACAGTGAAGGCGGTTTCGTGACGGGTGCCGTTGTTGCGGCTCATCAGGTCGAGCCCGAGCTCCTCGCAGCGGCGGCGGGTCAGCGTCAGGCAGATCAGCCCGCGGCCATGGGTGGCCATGAAGTTTATCGCGTCCGGCGTGGCCATCTGCGCGGGGATGACGAGGTCGCCCTCGTTCTCGCGGTCCTCGTCATCGACGAGGATGAACATCCGCCCGTTGCGCGCTTCCTCGATGATTTCCTCGATCGGTACCAGCGCCGGCGTTTCGTCGCTGTCGTCGAGAAAGCGCTCGAGCTTGGCGAGCGTGTCGGCCGTCGGGTTCCAGTCCGGCTCGGTCATGTCGCGCAACGTGTTGGCATGGAGCCCAGCCGCGCGGGCGAGGCCGGAGCGGGACATGCCGCCATCGATGACGAGGCGGCGCAAACGGGTGATGAGATCGGTAGACATGGCGACGATGTCTCACATCGCAATGTGATAGGCAAGGCGCAAATTTCACATCGGGGCGTCATGCCCACAAGCGACACGACGGAGGGAGACGTCCTGCGCCGCTACCGGCGCCTGTTCGCACAGGCGCCGGCGGGCCAAGACGTCCGAGCAGGCTTACCGCAGGTCCGGCGCCGTCGCTTCGGTCTTCAACAGTGCGATCGCCTCGTCGAGCGAAACGAACTTCTGCTGCTGCTCGCCCAATGTGCGGATGGCGACGGTGCCTTCCTCGGCCTCGCGCTTGCCCACCACCAAAAGGTAGGGGACCTTCTGCAGCGAATGCTCGCGCACCTTGTAGTTGATCTTCTCGTTGCGCAGGTCGCTCTCGACGCGGATGCCCGCCGCCTTGAGCTTGGCCACGGCATCGAGCGCATAGTCGTCTGCATCGGACACGATGGTCGCCACCACCGCCTGTACCGGGGCCAGCCAGGTCGGCAGCTTGCCGGCGAAGTGTTCGATCAGGATGCCGATGAAGCGTTCGTACGATCCGAAGATCGCGCGGTGCAGCATCACCGGGCGGTGCTTTTCGCCGTCCTCGCCGATGTAGCTCGCATCCAGCCGTTCGGGCAGCACGCGGTCCGACTGGATCGTGCCGACCTGCCAGGTGCGGCCGATTGCGTCGGTCAGGTGCCATTCCAGCTTGGGCGCATAGAACGCGCCTTCGCCCGGAAGCTCCTCCCAGCCGTACTGTTCGGTCGCAAGACCGGCGCGGACCACCGCGTCGCGCAGTTCGCTTTCCGCCTTGTCCCACATCTCTTCGCTGCCGAAGCGCTTTTCCGGACGCAGCGCCAGCTTGATCGAATAGGTGAAGCCGAAGTCCTTGTAGATGCGGTCGGCCAGCTCGCAGAACGCCTGCACTTCCGAAACGATCTGGTCCTCGCGGCAGAAGATGTGGGCATCGTCCTGCGTGAACTGGCGCACGCGCATCAGCCCGTGCAGCGCGCCGTGCGGCTCGTTGCGGTGACAGCAGCCGTTTTCATAGAGACGCAGCGGCAGGTCGCGGTACGACTTGATGCCCTGGCGGAAGATCAGCACGTGCGCCGGGCAGTTCATCGGCTTCAGCGCCATCCAGTCCGCATCGTTGGAAACGAGCGGGCCTTCCTCCTCGGTGTTGGGCACTTCGTCGGGGATGACGAACATGTTCTCGCGGTACTTGCCCCAGTGGCCCGATTGCTCCCACTGCCGCGCGTCCATCACCTGCGGGGTCTTCACCTCGCGATAGCCCGCATCGTCGATCGCGCGGCGCATGTAGGCTTCCAGCTCGCGCCACACCTTGTAGCCCTTGGGATGCCAGAACACGCTGCCGTGCGCTTCGGCCTGAAGATGGAACAGGTCCATCTCGTTGCCCAGCTTGCGGTGGTCGCGCTTCGCCGCTTCCTCAAGCCGCGTCAGGTGCGCATCCAATTGCTTCTTGTTGAGCCAGCCGGTGCCGTAGATGCGGCTCAGCATCGCGTTCTTCTGGTCGCCACGCCAGTAGGCGCCGGACACGCGGGTCAGCTTGAACGCCTGCGGATCGAGCTTGCCGGTGCTGGCCAAGTGCGGCCCCCGGCACATGTCGAGCCAGTCGTCGCCCGACCAGTAGACCGTCAGCGCCTCGCCCTCGGGCAGTTCCGCGGCCCATTCGGCCTTGAACGTCTCGCCCTGCTGCTTCCAGCGGCTGATCAGCTGTTCGCGGCTCCACTCCTCGCGGCGCAGCGGCTTGTTGGCGGCGATCAGCTCGCGCATCTTCGCCTCGATCGCGGGCAGGTCCTCGTCGGTGAAGGGCCGGTCCTTCGGCGCAAAGTCGTAGTAGAAGCCGTCGTCGGTGCTCGGCCCGAAGGTGATCTGCGTGCCGGGGAACAGCGCCTGCACCGCTTCGGCCAGCAGGTGGGCAAAGTCGTGGCGGGCAAGGTCGAGCGCGTCGGCTTCGTCCTTCGCCGTCACCAGCGCCAGTTGCGCGTCGGCGGTCAGCGGGCGGGTGATGTCGCGCAGCTCGCCATCGACGCGCGCGGCGATGGCTGCCTTGGCAAGGCCCGGCCCGATCGCCGCGGCGATGTCCGCCGGCGTGGTGCCCGGCGCAACTTCGCGCAGCGAACCATCGGGCAGGGTGATCTTGAGAAGTTCGGACATCGTTACTCTCTGCTCGTTTGCCGCGCTTTGGCACATCGCCGCGCGCGCCGGAAGGGCTGGCGTCAGGGAGAAGCTACGGTCCGGGAAGGTGACGCCGCCTGCCCGAACCGGGCGGCGGCATCGCTGGGCTGCTCAGCCCGAACGACCCCACCCCCGGCGCGCCGGGGTGGTGGTAGTCGTCGTGACGAAAGGCAGGATGCTGCGCATGGACCCATTCCTAGCAGCGAATGCCTGCCGAGTCATTACGCGCTTCGCCTTTCGCTATCCGGCAGTCACGCCGCCATCGACAACCAGTTCGCTGCCGGTCATGAATGCGGACTTGTCGCCCGCCAGGAACACGATGGCATTGGCAATGTCCTGGGGCTGGCCCATGTGGCCGAGCGGATGGATCGCGGTGGCCGCCACCCGCGCCTCGTTCGCGCCGAGACCGGTCAGTCCGGCAAGCCCGTTGACCACCTCGTCGCCCATGCTGGTGTCGATCACGCCGGGATGCACCGAGTTCACCCGGATCTTCTGCGGCGCAAGCTCCAGCGCCGCGCCCTTGGTGAACAGCCGCACCGCGCCCTTGCTGGCGTTGTAGCAGGCCGTGCCCGCCGATCCGACAAGGCCCGCCATCGACGACAGGTTGATCACCGACGCGCCGCCCGACCATTGCCCGGCGCGCTCGGCCAGCAGCGGGATCGCCGCGCGGGTGCCGAGGAACACGCCTTCTACGTTGACGCGGTGCAGTCGCTGCCACTCCGCCAGCGTGGTTTCAACCAGTGGCTTCATCAGGAACAGCCCGGCATTGTTGACCAGGATATCCAGCCCACCGGCCTCGGCGCGCAACCAGTCGGTCGTAGCCGCCCAATCGTCCTCGCTGGTCACGTCCTGCGCGCGGGCGAGTCCGCCGATCTCTGCGGCCAGCGCCTCGGGGGCGGCAAGGTCGGTCACTGCCACTTTTGCGCCTTCCGCTGCCAGCGCCCGCGCCGTGGCCGCGCCGATCCCGCGCGATGCGCCGGTCACCAGCGCAATCCGGCCGTCCAATTCGCCCATGCTCCAATCCCTCTTTCTGGTCTGTTTCGACCAGATTGCGCGCACAGGTCCCGCTTGTCACGCAGCTTTCGCACGGCCGGCAAAGCCAGTAAGGGCAAGGCGCCATGACGCTCTCCCCAGACCGCCTCGATCGTTTCGCCCGCCACATCGTCCTGCCCGAAGTCGGTGGCGCGGGTCAGGCGCGGCTGGTCGAATCCCACGTCGTGCTCGTCGGCATGGGCGGCATCGGCAGCCCGGCGCTGCAGTATCTGGCCGGCGCCGGCATCGGCCGGCTCACCCTGATCGACGACGATGCGGTGGAGGCGAGCAATCTCCAGCGCCAGACGATCTACACCACGGCCGACATCGGCAAGGCCAAGGCCGAAGCCGCCGCCGACTGGGTCCGCCGCTTCGACCCTGCGCTAGACGTCACCGCGCACGTCGCCCGGATCGGTCGCGACAACGCCGCCGCGCTGATCGCCGGGGCCGATGTGGTGCTCGATGGCTGCGACAACTTCGCCACGCGCCTTGCCGTGTCGGACGCGTGCGTTGCCGCCAGCATACCGCTCACCACTGCCGCGCTCGGTCGCTTCCAGGGCCAGGTCGCTAACTTCGCCGGCCACCGCGAAGGGCATGCCTGCTACCGCTGCTTCGTCGGCGATGCCTTCGATGCCGAGGATTGCGATACCTGCGCTGATCAGGGCGTGCTCGGCGCGATGGTCGGCATGGTCGGCGCTTTCGGTGCCATGGCGGCGATGCGCGTCCTGCTCGAAGGCGTCGCCACGCTGGGTGACCCGCAGTGGGGCCAGCTCCACGTGCTCGATGGGCTCAAGCCCGGCCTGCGCTCGATGAAGATCGCGCGCGATCCCGAGTGCCGGGGTTGCAACGGCTCAGCCCGCTAGGCTCAGGCGGATAGCATCTCGTCCACCCAGGCCGGGACGATCTCGCTCGCCGGGCCGAGCCGCGTCTCGTCGAACCAGGCCGATCCTTGCGAGCGTTCGAGATTGAGCTCAAGCGTCCGCGCGCCGAGGTCGCGCGCGGCGCGCACGAACCCGGCCGCTGGATAGACCGCGCCCGACGTGCCGATCGAAACGAACAAGTCCGCTTCTCGCAGCGCGTCGTAGATCTCCTCCATGCGGTAGGGCACTTCGCCGAACCAGACGACGTCGGGCCGCAGCGCCGGTTCGCCGCACGCGGGACAGGGCGGGCGCTCGATCAGCGTCCCGGTCCAGCGGCTGCGGGTGTCGCAGGCGGTGCACCAGGCGTTCAGGTGCTCCCCGTGCATGTGCAGCACGTTCACCGCCCCGCCGCGTTCGTGCAGGTCGTCGACGTTCTGCGTCACGATCAGCACTTCGCCACCGGGCACGCGTCTGGCCCACTCCCGGTCGAGCCGTGCCAGCGCCACGTGGGCCGGATTGGGTTCCTTGGTCTGGATCGCCGCGCGCCGCATGTCGTAGAAGCGCAGCACCAGCTCGGGATCGCGGGCAAAGGCCTCGGGCGTTGCGACGTCCTCCACCCGGTGCTGCTCCCACAGCCCCCCGCCGCCGCGAAAGGTGTCGATGCCGCTTTCGGCGGAAATCCCCGCGCCGGTCAGGATCACGATATTGCGTGTCATCCGTCCAGTCTGCCGCAGGCGTTGCGGGCAGGCGAGTACAAAAAGGGGAAGCGCAACTTACGCAATCTTCCCGATGAGGAAGAAAGGCCCACGTTCCCAGCCAGCGGGCAAGGTGGCGGCATCCTGGGGAATGTTTTGATGAACGATTCGAATAGCCTGAAGACGCTGGCCGCCCGGCTCAGCACGCGCGCTGCGCTCGCGATCGCTGCCATGATCGTGGCCTGTTCGCTGCTGACCGCATTCCTGTGCGAACGTTCCGCGCAGGTTCAGGCGACAGAGGCAGGGCAGATCGCGGCGGCGCAGGCCGTCGCCGACGTGCGCAGCCAGTTCGAGCATCCGATGGGTGTCGTTGCAGCCATGCGCGATGCTCTCGTCGCGGCCCGCCGGCAAGGCGCCAGCGACCGGGCCTTCCATAACGGCCTGCTGTCGGCGACGCTTCGGGGCAATCCCGAACTTCTTGCCACCTGGACCGCATGGGAGCCCAACGCCTTCGACGGCCGTGACGCCGCGTTCGGGGGCGCGCAGGGGCATGACACCACCGGCCGTTTCGTTCCTTATTGGCATCGTGAGGGCACGGACATCGCCCTTGAACCGCTCACCGATTACGACAAGTCGGGCGCCGGCGACTATTATCTGCTGGCGCACAACAGCGGCCGGCCGGTCCTGCTTGAACCCTACGAATACAAGGTCGGCGGCCGCACCGTGCTGATGACTTCGATCGCGCTGCCAGTCATCGAAGGTGGACGTGGCCTTGGCGTCGTGGGGATCGATCTGGCGCTCGATGATCTGCAGAAGTGGATGGGCGCGGTGAAGGTGCCGTATGGCGGGCGCATCACCGTGCTCTCCGCCGGCCGGCTTCAGGCCTACACCGCCAATGCGGGCCAGATCGGCAAGCCCGCACCTGCCGCGGTTCCCGACATGAGCGAGGTCGACGACCCGGTGCTGGGCAAGGTCTTGCGCGTCGAGCGGCCGGTCCGCTTCGCGGGCTTCGATCAGGTCTGGTCGGTCCGCGTCGATCTGCCGGTGAGCGGCATCATGGCGACGGCGCGCACGATCGAAATCGTGCTGCTGGTTTCGGCGCTGGTGATGATTGCGGGTCTGGCCTGGCTCGTCCGCCGCGCGGCGGTCACCGTCGTCGGTAAACCGCTCGATGCCTTGGCCGAGGAAATGGCGACGCTTGCGCAGGGGCATCTCGAGCCACTGCCGCGCGCGCCGGCGAACGCGCTGGAAATCGTGCGCATGCACGATGCGGTGGACGTCTTCCGCGCCAACGCCCGCGCCAAGATGCACGTCGAACAGGCGCAGGCCGCCGCGATCGGTGCGCTTGCCGGCGCGCTTGAACGTCTTGCCGCCGGAGACCTTCAGGCCCGGCTCGAAGGACAATTCGACGGCGCCTTCGCCAATCTCCAGGCCGATTTCAACGCCGCCATGGTAAAGCTTGAGGGTGCATTTTCCGCCGTGGCGCAGGGCGCGGCGACGGTCACCAACGGTTCGGGCGAGATCCGCTCGGCGTCCGAGGATCTGTCGCAGCGCACCGAGCGGCAGGCGTCGGGGCTCGAGGAAATGGCCGTCGCCATCGGCGAAATCGCCGCACGCGTCGAACAGACCACGCAGTCCGCCCGCCAGACCAGCGACGTGGTTTCCGCCTTCCGTGCCGAAATCGATGCCGGCGGGGCCGTCATTCGCCGCGCGATCGACGCGATGGGCGGGATCGAGCGCGGGTCTGATGAGATTGCGCAGATCATCACGGTGATCGACGGGATTGCGTTCCAGACTAACCTGCTGGCGCTCAATGCCGGCGTCGAGGCGGCCCGCGCGGGCGATGCGGGCAAGGGCTTTGCCGTCGTGGCCAGCGAAGTGCGTGCGCTGGCGCAGCGCTCGTCCGACGCCGCCCGCGATATCAAGCAGCGCATCACCGCAAGCGCCGACCAGGTTCGCACCGGGGTGTCGCTGGTGGGCGAGATGGACCAGGCGCTCGAACGCCTGGTCAGCCGTATCGGGGAGATTTCCGAACTTGCCGACGCGATCGCCAGTGCCGCGGTGGAGCAGCTCAACAGCGTCAACGAAGTCAACCAGACGGTGCGCCAGATGGACAGCTTCACCCAGCAGAACGCGGCCATGGTCGAAGAAAGCACGGCGGCATCGCGGCACCTGGCCGAACAGGCGGGCTATCTCGCGCGGCTGATCGGCGGCTTCCGCACCGGCCAGCGCGAAGGCGGAAGGGATTCCGCAGTGGCGCGCGCGCTCGCCGCCTGACGGTTGCGCCATCCCCGATTCCCGCCCATGAAGCGCCCGATCAGGGCTCGGGAACTGGGACATGGCAAGAATCGGGATTATCGGCAGCGCAGGGCGCATGGGGCAGGCGCTGCAGGCGGCTGTCACGGCAGCGGGGCATGACCTTGCGGGCGGTATCGACAAGGGCGGCGATGTCCAGGCCCTCGCCGCGGCAAGCGAAGTGCTGGTCGATTTCTCCGCACCCGCCGCGCTCGAACACAATCTCGATGCCGCGATCCACGCCGGCATTCCGGTGGTGATCGGCACCACCGGGCTGGAAGAACGCCATCACTGGCTGGTCGATGCCGCCGCCGTATCGATCCCCGTGCTCCAGACGGGCAATACCTCGCTCGGCGTCACGCTGCTCGCTCACCTCGTGCGCGAAGCGGCGCAGCGGCTGGGCGAGGACTGGGACATCGAGATCGTCGAGACGCACCACCGCATGAAGGTAGACGCGCCATCCGGCACTGCGCTGCTTCTGGGCGAGGCGGCGGCGCGCGGTCGCGGCGTCGATCTGCACGAAGAAGCGGTGCGCGGCCGCGACGGCATCACCGGTGCGCGCAAGGCGGGCACGATCGGCTTCGCCAGCCTGCGCGGCGGCAGCGTCGCGGGCGATCATTCGGTCCACTTCCTGGCCGATAACGAACGCCTGACGTTTTCGCACCTTGCCGAAAATCGCGGCATCTTCGCGCGCGGGGCGATCCGCGCGGCCGAATGGATCATCGGCCGCAAGCCCGGCCGCTACGCCATGGGCGAGGTGCTCGACCTTTGAAGAAGGACGATATCTTCGAATTCTTCCGCCGCCTGGCAGAGGCCAATCCCTCGCCGGACACCGAGCTCGAATTCGGCAACGTCTACCAGTTGCTCGTCGCAGTCACGCTTTCGGCCCAGTCGACCGACGTCGGCGTCAACAAGGCCACGCGAAAGCTGTTCGCCAAAGTGAAGACCCCGGCGCAGATGCTGGCCCTCGGCGAAGAGGGGCTCAAGGCGCACATCAAGACGATCGGCCTGTTCAATTCCAAGGCGAAGAACGTCATCGCCATGGCCGAAATCCTCGTGCGCGATCATGGCGGCGAGGTCCCGGCGGACCGCGATGCGCTCACCCTGCTGCCGGGCGTCGGGCGCAAGACCGCGAACGTGGTGCTCAATTGTGCGTTCGGTGCGGAAACCTTTGCGGTCGACACGCATATCTTCCGCGTGGGCAATCGCACCGGGCTTGCCCGGGGCAAGACCCCGCTGGCGGTCGAGAAGCAGCTCGAAAGGAAGGTGCCCCAGCCGTTCCGGGTCGGGGCGCATCATTGGCTGATCCTGCACGGTCGCTATGTTTGCAAGGCGCGGACGCCCGAATGCTGGCGCTGCCCGGTCGTCGACCTGTGCAGCTACAAGGCGAAAGTGCTGGAAAAGGGTGCCAAGCCCGAAGCGGCGAAAAAGCCGCGGGGCAAGAAGGAGAGCAAGCCATGAAAGCAGGACCTATCGCCGCGCTGATTCTCGGCCTCGCTGCCTGTGCCCCGATGGGGCAAGGTGCAGGTACGGCCCAGCGCAAGGATGTGCCGGTGGCGCGCAGCGCCGGTCCCGCTCAGAGCTGCATACCCATCGCCCAGATTTCGGAAAGCCGCGTGCGCGATGACCGGACGATCGACTTCCGCACATCGGGCAACCGCTGGTATCGCAATACCTTGCCCTATCCGTGCAGCGGACTCGGCTTCGAACGCGCCTTCTCCTACGAAACATCGCTGTCGCAGCTGTGTTCGACCGACATCATCCGCGTGATCCAGACCAATCCGCCGATGACGCGCGGTGCCTGCGGTCTTGGAGAGTTCCAGCCGGTCGAACTGGTGAAATAGTCCGACCGGCCAGGATCGGGCGGATTGCCCGATCAGTAGGTCGAGGGCGGATCGCTCGCCGGGAAGCTTTCGTCGGCGGCTTCGTCAACCTTGTCCCAGCGCTTGGGGTCCGAACGCATGCCTTCGGTCCCGGCGCTGCGCACCTTGGCGAAATTGTCGCCGGTGTGCTCGCCATGCGCAAAGGCCGCGTGCTGGGGCTCACTCTCCTGCCCCTTGAACTTGTTCCAGATGAAGTAGCCCACCGCACCCGCGGCGGCCAGTCGAAGCAGTCCCATGTTCGTCTCCTGTCGCGATACGGGTCATGCCCGTTGCCCGACTAACGAACCGGCGCGCGTTTGGTTCGCGCCCTTTGCAATCAGTGCCTAGCGATCGGGCTTCCTATTGCGGCGGATTGCCGATCGGGGGCAGGGGGCGTGCCGTCGCGCCGGGGCGCGGCGGGCGCTGCGCCGGGGCGGACATCTGCCGCTGCCGCGCCGAATCCTGTCGCCCGGTCGCCCGGTCTAGGAAGTCGTCGTTGGCGGCCGCCGGCGGCGGGGCGTCGTTCTCGTCCTGCGGCACCGGCTGCTGGTCGGCATCGCCTGAGCCATCGCCCTGGCGGCGTCCGTCCTGGTTGACCACGTTGCCGTTCGGATCGACGTAGAAATAGTCGTCCGGATTGGCCTGCATCGCCTCGTCATCGGGTTCGAGCTGCCATTGCGGCAGCTTCAGCTGCGTCTCGAACGGCTCGGGCGGGCGCTTGGCGGTGGCAACCTTCATGTACGCGGCAAAGGCGCGGGCGGGCGCGGTGCCGCCCTGCAGGCCGGGCACCGGGCGCGCGTCGTCGCGGCCCATCCACACGCCGGTGGTGATCCCGCTCGAAAAGCCCAGGAACCAGCCGTCCTTGTTCGAACTGGTGGTACCGGTCTTGCCCGCGACCGGTCGCCCGATCTGCGCGGCACGCCCCGTCCCGGTGCTGACCGCGGTCTGCAACAGGTCGGTGATCGCCGCCGCCACATAGTTCGGCACCAGCTGCTGCTGCGTTTCGGGGCGATGGCTGTACAGCACTTCGCCGTCGGTCGTGGTCACCTTGCGGATACCATAGGGCACCACTGTCGTGCCCTTGGCCTGCACTTCGGCAAAGGCGCGCACCATGTCGATCACGCGTACGTCGCTGGTGCCCAGCACCATAGAAGGCTGGGTGTTGATCGGCGTTGTGATGCCAAAGCGCCGCGCCATGTTGGCCACCGCGCCAAAGCCCACTTCGTTGCCGAGCTGCGCGGCAACGGTGTTCTTGGAATAGGCGAAGGCCGTACGCACGTCGATCGGCCCGGCATAGGTGCCGCCCGAATTGCGCGGGCTCCAGCCCTGGATCGTCACCGGCTCGTCTACCACGCGGTCATCGGGCGTGTACCCGGCCTCGAGCGCGGCGAGGTAGACGAACAGCTTCCACGCCGAACCCGGCTGGCGCACGGCATTGGTCGCGCGGTTGTAGTTGCTGGTCACGTAATCGGTGCCGCCGACCATCGCCAGCACCGCGCCATCGCGGTCGACGCTGACCAGCGCGCCCTGCACGCCGCTTGGCACATTGCCCTGCAACGACGATGTCGCCGCGCGCTGGGCCACCGGGTCGAGCGTGGTCCAAACCTCGATCGGCTGGTCGACTTCGGGCACGACGAGGTCGAGCTGCGGCAGCACCCAGTCGGTGAAGTAGCGGGCCGAATTCTGCCCCTGCTCGGCGGCCAGGTGGACGTTGTCGAAGTTGGCGGAAGCTGCCGCGGCCGGAGTCAGGTTGCCGGCATCCTTCATCGTCTCGACGACGACCTTGGCGCGATCGACGGCGGCCTGCGCATCGGCCGTCGGCGAATAATGCGAAGGCGCCTTGACCAGCCCCGCGATGATCGCGGCTTCTTCCAGCGTCAGCTGGTCGCCGGGGTGGCCGAAGAACTTGCGAGCGGCCGAATCGACGCCATAGGCGCCACCGCCGAAGTAGACCTTGTTGAGGTACAGCTCGAGGATCTGGTTCTTGCTGAACTTGCTTTCCAGCGCCATCGCCAGCACCGCCTCGCGGATCTTGCGGTCGAAGGTGCGGCTGTTGTTCAGGAACACGTTGCGCGCCAGCTGCTGGGTGATCGTCGATCCGCCCTGCCGCCAATGCCCGCTCTGCACGCGCACCATCACCGATCGCACGATGCCGATCGGATCGACGCCCCAGTGTTCGCGGAAGCGCCGGTCCTCGACCGATATCATCGCATCCTTCATCACCTCGGGGATGCGGGAATAGGGCACCCACTTGCCGTAGCTCGGCCCCAGGGTGACGATTTCCGAACCGTCGTTGGCGCGCACCACGATCATCTGCCCGGCCTGGCTGGACTTGAGCCGGTCGTAGCTCGGCAGCGACCGCGCGGTGATCAGCACCGCCACCGCCACGCCGATCACGCCCAGCAGCGCCACCCCGCCGCCCCAGACGATCAGGCGACGGACCATGCGGCCAAGGAACGAACCCTCGCGGCCCTGCGGCGCGCGACGGCGATCCGGCGTGCGTTCCGGTCCGCCGTCGTTGTTCGGGCGGCGCGGCGTATCCCTTCTCGCCATCGGTGTTCGGTTCTTCCCTCGTTGTCCGGTTGCGCGACCCCGCGCGGCGCACTGTCACCGGCGCGCTGCGCAGGGCCTCTGCATAGGCAATTTGTAACGCAGGGTTAATCGGAACTTTGCGTTTATATGCGATGGCGCATCCGGCTCAGTCGCGAGGGGTGAAGTCCAGCGCGGCGCTGTTCATGCAATAGCGCAGGCCGGTGGGTGCCGGGCCATCGGGGAACACGTGGCCCAGGTGCCCGTCGCAGCGCGCGCAGCGCACTTCGGTGCGAATCATTCCGTGCGAGGTGTCGACGTGTTCGTCCACCACCTGCGCATCGACCGGCGCGGTAAAGCTGGGCCAGCCGCAGCCGCTGTCGAACTTGGACTCGCTTTCGAACAGCGGCGCGCCGCAGCCGGCGCAGAAGTACTCGCCCTCGGCCTTGTTCTTGTCGTACTTGCCGGTGAAGGCGCGCTCGGTCCCCGCTTCGCGCAGCACGTGGTACTGTTCGGGGGTCAGGCGCTGGCGCCATTCGGCTTCGGTCAGGTTCAGCTTGTCGGCCATGCAAAATCTCCTGGGATCTGGCGCGCAATATGGTGGCGCCGGGCCGATGCTCAATAGTGCGACTTGGGATCCGGCTTGGCGAGGTCGTAGCAGTGCGCGATGTCGTAGGCTTCGACCCCGTCGCCCTCGAACGCTTCCTGCAGCATGGCATCGTGCGCCATCGCGATCGCCGCATCCGCTTCGTCGCCGCTCTTGCCGGAAGCGACCAGCGCCTCGTGCTCGCGCGCCGACAGCACCGAAGCCAGCGTCTTGAGGTCCTGCGCCGCCGGGGTGAGCCCGGCGCGGGCGTGCAGTTCTTCGTACGCGATGGCAAGGATCGCGGTGCACTGGAGCAGGTCCGGCGTCTTGAGCGGCGGCACCTCGGCTTCCAGCCGCGCAAGGCACGGCGTCAGGCTGGCACGCAGCGCCGCGTCGGGATCGGCGGCCTTCTGCAGGGCAATGACGTCCGTGGTCAGCAGGTCGCGCACCTGTTCGGGCGTCAGGCCCGCTTCGCGCGCCACGCGCAGGCCCACTTGTGCGAAGTAGCGCTTGCCCCGCACGGCCAGCGGCGGTGCATCGCGCACGGCATCGTCGCCCTGCGCCTGGGCCTGGGCTGCCAGCGCCAGCGTCGCCGCGCATTGCAGGTCCTGCCGATGAGTCGCGGTCAGGCGCGACAGGTCGGGCTTCGGCGCGGGCGGCGTGGCGGCGATCAGCGAGGCCGCGGCGGCGATAAGGGCAATCGAGCGCATCGCGCTGCTATAGGTGCGCGACCTCGACCGGTCATGAACAAAAAGGAGGCCGCGACGGGCCAGGAACCCTTCGCGGCCTTTGAGGACCAGCGCATGGCAAAGGTAGGGTGGCAGGGCCCGCGCTGGAGAGAGATGGTCGAAGTGAAGCGGCGGAGCTTACTTCCCGCCGTTGCACTTGGTCAGGTCGTCGGCCGCCAGCTCGCCTTCGGGCGTGGCGAAGCGGGCAACAGGGCCGACCTTCTTGACGAGACGGGCGCAGACCACTTCGGCGCGCGAGGTGTCGCGCGGCGCGCTGCACTCGGTGCCGGCGCAGGCCCACGGCGTCTCGCCGTTGATGAAGCGCTTGGGCGCGGTCAGCGGGCTCGCCAGCGTGACCGAATAGTATGAAGCTGCGGCGTGCGACGGGGTGGCGGTCACGCCGAAGCTGAAGGCGGTCCCGGCAAGTGCGAGCACGGCCGGAAGGAGCTGGCGCAGCGCGCCATTGGCAAGAACAGTCATGGTCATTCCCCTTTTTAGCGGCGGATCTCGCGCGCCGTGGCCCTGGGGGGAGAACGGCTGGTGGGAGAGGATGCGATTTCCGTTGCGAATCACTACCTATCACTGTAGGTTTTAAGTTGCAACTAGAAACTTAACCTCGTGTGACAGATGGAGTAAGCGATGGGCATGGACAAGCTTAGGGAACCCCTCGCCGATCTCGCCCTGTGTGGCCTGCCTGTCGCGCTGGAGGCGATGGGCGAACGCTGGTCGTTCATGATCCTGCGCGCCGCGTTCAACGGGGTCCGCCATTTCGAGGATTTCCTCGATGTGCTTGGCATCGCCCGCAACATCCTTTCGAATCGTCTGTCAAGGCTGGTGGAAGCCGGTGTTCTCAAAAGGGAACATTGCGCCGATGACCGCCGCCGCATCGAATATCGCCTGACCGACAAGGGCATCGACCTGCTTCCCGCCATGCTCGCGCTGCGGCAGTGGGGCGAAAAGTGGGGCGGCGCGCCGTCCGATCCGGTGCTGTGCGACCAGCGCGACGGCCGTCCGATCAAGCCGATCTCGATCCGGGCGCACGATGATCGCGAAGTCTGCGGGCACGACCTTGCCTGGCGCATGCGGTCGGATGTCGATGCCGAGGCCGAACGGCCGCGTCCGCGCGCCGTCACCACCTGATCCGAAAGCGCTGGCCGGAACGCGCAAAGAAACGGGGCAGGCCTCCGTCTTGGCGGAAACCTGCCCCTCTCGTCCGCTTCGCCCCGGAATGCCCGTCGCGCCGTGGGACTGGCTGGATACGACGCTAATGGCATTGCCGATGCGAAGGCGGCGGGAACTGGCGTTGCCTCAGCGGGCCATCGCCGGCTGCTGGCGGACCATGGCGTAGCTGGCGCGGGCCGACTTCAGCGCTTCGTTGTAGCAGCGCGTCTCGACACGCTTTTCGGCCAGCGGGTGCGGACCTGCCTCTACATTGCAGACCGCTCCCGCGGCGCGGCGCAGCCGGGCGTCGAGCTGGGCCTGGCCCTGCGCGCTGGCAAGGTCGAGGTCCGAGAAGCTGACGACCTTGGTGCGGGTCACCGTGTCGGCGCCCTGGGCAAAGGCGGTGGTGGCGCTGGCCGCGATGGCAAGAGCGGCAACGGTGGCGAGCGGGCGGAAGATCGAACGGGTCATGGCAGTGCTCCTGGATCGATGGGTTCGGGACAATTCGTGGGTACGGGTCGGGTACGGTATGCTTGGGTTCACGGTTGCGGCGGCGGTTGCAGGGTTCGGGGGGTTGCCTCACCGCCGCCGCATGCCCTTTTCCTAGGGGCCCCCGCCGCGCCCCGCACGGCAAGGTCGATGGGCCCGCGAATCATGCCGACCAACGGCGCGCGCGTCCGACGAACCGCATCTCCCGGTCTGCGAACGGCAGGGAAGGCCCGCCTACGAAGGTGCTGACAGCGTGCGGGCAGGGGCCTAGGCTCTCCCTGGCATGGCGATTCTCGTGATCTTCCTGTTCGGCGTCGGCAATTTCGCGCTGCATCGCGCCGTGTTCGAAAGCGGCCATCCGCTGATCGAACAGATGCCGTGGTTCTATCATGCGATGAACCGGCGCCTTGCGCTCGGTGTCGAATTCCTGATGCTGGTCGCCGCGCTGCTGCTGGCGGCGCAGGGCGCGGCCTGGGCGGCGCTGGCTTATGCCGGGTACAGCGCGCTGGGGGCGCTTGCCGGCTGGCTCATCCTCACCCGCCGGGTCTGACGGGAACCGCCGCGCCTGCGCGTGGTTTGGGGCGCGATGAACCAAGCAGCTCCCGCATCTTCCGCTTCGCTCTGGCTGGTGGTCAATGCCGCCAGCGGCAGCAACAATGAAGACTCCTGCGCCGATCTGGTCGCGCGGCTGACCGACGCGGGCCATGCTCCGGCGCGCGTCGTGCGCTTTCCGGACGATGATCTGCCCGATGCTGCCGCGCTCGATGCAGCCGGAGTGGCGACGCTCGCCATCTTCACTGGTGACGGCACGATCAATTCGCAGGTCCGCAAGCTGGGGGAATGGGGCGGCCAGGTTCTGGTCCTGCCGGGCGGTACGCAGAACCTGCTCGCCAAGACGCTGCATGGCTCCGATTGCTCGGTCGAAGCCATCGTCGGCGCGCTCGCGTCGGGCAGCCTCGCGTCGCGCCAGCTCCAGGCGGTCGAAACCTCGCAAGGGCCTGCGCTGATCGAAGTGCTGGCCGGGCCCGGCGCGACCTGGGCCGATGTGCGCGAAGGGGTGCGCGATCTCGATCTGCAGACCATCGCCAGCGCCCTGGGCGAAGCGGTGCGCAACACCGCCAGCGGCGCGCCGGTGCGCGTGGTCGATCCCGTAGTCGGCAAGCCCGAAGGCTATCGTGCCTTGCGCGTCGATGCGGTGAAGGGCGATCTCACGCTCGATGGCTATGACGCCGAAGGGATCGGCGAAGTCGCCGCGCAAGGCGTCGCGATGCTGGTCAAGCGCGATTTCCGCGCCGGTCCGCACGACAAGCTCGGCACCTGCCCGCGCGTCACGGTCGAAAGCGACGAACCGATTGCGCTGATGATCGATGGCGAACGCTTCGATGGCGCCACCCGCGAAACCTTCACCAGCGTGACGCTGCCCGTGCAGTTTCTCGGGTCGGCTGCGGCAGGCTGAGGTTGACCGCGCGGGCGCGCCGGGGGAGTGAGGCGCGCATGACCCGCGTGTTCCATATCAGCGACATCCACTTCGGCCTCGAAGATACCCGCGCGCTCGACTGGGTGGTCGACTGCGTGCGCGAAGAACGGCCCGATGCCATCGCCATCACCGGCGATCTCACCATGCGGGCGCGCCATCGCGAATTCCGCGCCGCGTGCCAATGGATCAGCGCGCTTGACGTGCCGGTCACGGTTGAGGTCGGCAACCACGATCTGCCCTACTTCAATCTCGTCGAACGCTTCGTCGATCCCTATCGCCGCTTCCGCTCGATCGAGGCGGTGGTCGAACGTGAAGTGCCTTTGCCCGGCGCGGCGATCGTCCCGCTCAAGACCACGGCGCGCGCGCAATGGCGGCTCAACTGGTCGAAAGGCGTGGTCGGCGCAGGCGCACTGGCCGATACGCTTGCCCGGATCGATGCGCTGCCTGCCGGCACCCGCGCCGTCGTCGCCTGCCACCATCCGCTGGTCGAAGCCGGCACGCGCGGCAAGGCGCTCACCCGCGGGGGGGCTCGTGCCCTTTCGGAACTCGCCCGCCGCAACGTGCTCGCGGTGCTATCAGGCCATGTCCACGATGCGTTCGATCTGATCCATCCCACGCCCAATGGGCCGGTGCGGATGATCGGCGCAGGCACCCTGTCGAAGCGCGTTCGCTCGACCCCGCCCAGCTTCAACGAACTCACCTTCGAAAATGGCGACGTGCGCGTGCGGGTGCGCAATCTCGAAATGATCCCCACGCGCGCGATGCAGATCGACGACGTGCCCGAAAACGCGCTTCCCCCGCGCGAACCGGGCGAACCGGTCGCGCCGATCGGCGCGGTCCCGCCGGTGGATCCGCCGGTGCACTGAAGGGCCCCACCGCCAGAAGGGTGTTGCGTTTCGGGCAGACGCACGAATCCGCCAGCCACCTGTTACATTGTGATACATTTTTGCAATAGTGCGACGAAATTCCTTCGCGCTTGCAGCGCCTCTGCTTGTCGCACTGCAAAACCGCGGCGTAGCCTCTGTCCATTCCGGGGGCGGATGGGACTGACCGCTCCCGGTCTTGCTACAAGCATGGGGGCTTACCTGATGAAGAAATTTGGCAGCATGTGGCTGGCGGGCGTTGCGCTCGTGGCCATCGGCACGGGCGCGGCGACGCCGGCTTTCGCCCAGAGCGCACCGGCCGAAGGCGCCAGCGCCGATGAAGGCACCGCGATCATCGTGACCGGCTCGCGCATTCGCCGCGATCCGCTCGACCAGCCCGCTCCGGTCGTCACGCTCGATGCCGAAACGATCGCCAAGACCGGCCTTTCGTCGGTCGCCGACGTCCTCCAGCGCCTGCCCAGCGCGGCGGGCGGCCTCAACGGCAAGTTCAACAATTCGGGCAACCTCGGCAATCCGCCCGACGGCGGCGGCGTCGGCGCCGGTTCGGCCACGATCGACCTGCGCTACCTCGGCGCCAAGCGCACGCTCGTGCTGGTCGATGGCGTGCGCTACGTGAACGGCGCCTCGGCCAGCGGCATCCCCGCCTCGGTCGACATCAACTCGATCCCTGATGGCATGATCGAACGCATCGAAGTGCTGCAGTCGGCCGCTTCGCCGCTCTACGGCTCGGATGCGATCGCGGGCGTGGTCAACATCATCACCAAGTCGTCGCAGCAGGGCTTCAAGGCTTCGGCCCAATACGGCGAATACCTGGGCAAGGGCGATGGCCAGACCCAGAACTACCAGGCCAGCTGGGGCACCGGCAAGGACGGCGTCTCGCTCGTCGTCGGCGCGAACTATGTTCGTTCGGGCTCGGTCAGCGCGCGCGATCGCTCGATCTCGCAGTTCCCCAACCCCGGCCAGACCGCATGCTCCGATCCGATCGGCGGCTGCTCGAGCGCAACCCCGCTCGGCCGCTTCATCGTGTTCGGCCAGAACATGACCCTGCGCGGGCCGGTCGTCGGCCGCAATCCGGTCTACGATCCCACCCTCACCACGGGTGATTTCAAGGCGTTCACCTCGGCCGATCGCTTCAACTTCGCGCCGTACAACTACTTCCAGACGCCGAACGAACGCTACGGCGGGTTCCTGAACGCCAAGGCGGAATTCAGCGACGCGATCGAGCTCAAGCTCACCGCCGTCTACAACCACCGCCATTCGCAGAACAAGGCCGCGTTCCTGCCGCTGTTCGTCGGGCCCGATGCCGGCAACGGCAACCTGCTCGACACCATCACGATCGATGCCACCAACCCCTACAACCCGTTCGGGGTGACGCTGGATTCGAGCAACTACAGCTTCATCGCCCGCCGCCTGGTCGAAGCCGGCCAGCGCACCTACACGCAGGACGTCGATACGTTCTACGTGCGCGGCGGTTTCGACGGCAAGTTCGATGTCTTCGGCAAGAAGTGGTACTGGGACGTCACCGCGGTCTATGGCAGCAACGAAGCGCGCCAGCTGTTCACCGGCAACGTCAACGCCGCCAAGCTCGCCCGCGCGCTCGGCCCGGTTTCGGCCTGCACTGGCGATTGCGTACCCTTCAACATCTTCGGCGGCGTCGGCTCGGTCACCCAGGCGATGCTCGACTACGTCGGTTTCGATGAACGCGCGGCAAGCGGCCAGAACCTCTACGATTTCCAGGCCAACCTCTCGGGCGACCTGTTCGATCTGCCCGGTGGCCCGGTCGGCATCGCCATCGGCGCCGAACACCGCGTCCAGCAGGGCTACTTCACGCCCGATCCGGTCATCCAGGCCGGTCTCGGCGCGGACATCCCGGCGCAGGCCGCGCGCGGCAGCTTCAGGGTGGACGAAGTCTACGGCGAAATCCGCCTGCCGCTGCTCAAGGACAAGCCCTTCTTCCACTCGCTCGAACTGAACGGCGCGGCGCGCTATTCGGACTATTCGACCTTCGGCGGCAACACCACGCTGACCGGCGGCGTGCAGTGGAAGCCGGTGCCCGACTTCATGCTGCGCGGCTCGTACGGCGAAAGCCTGCGCGCGCCTTCGATCGGCGAACTCTACGGCGCGCAGTCGCGCTTCGATGCGGCGCTGTCCGATCCGTGCACCAACGTGCCCGGCTCGCTCTACCAGAGCTCGGCCACCGTGCGCACCAACTGCATCGCCAATGGCGTTCCCGCCAACGGCAGCTACCAGGAACCCCAGGGCGGTCAGCTTCCGGTGCTCACCGGCGGCAACAAGGCGCTCAAGCCTGAAACCGCGCGCACGATCCTGGTCGGCGGCGTCTACAGCCCCGATTGGGCCGGCGGCAAGTTCAGCCTCGAGGTCAACTACTACGACATCAAGGTGAAGAACACGATCCAGTCGATCGATGCCGGCGTCCTGCTCGAACGCTGCGCACTGACCGGCGATCCGCTGTCGTGCTCGGCGATCAAGCGCACGCAGTCGGGCTTCATCTCGTCGATCAACGGTGTGCTGCTCAACGTCGGCACGCTGCGCACCACCGGGCTCGATGCCACGCTGAACCTGCGCTCGGGTGAAACCGGCGCCGGCGCCTTCGGGCTCAGCGTGAACGCCAACTTCCTGTTCAAGTACCAGGAAAGCGTGCCCGCCACCAACGGCACCACCACCACCTCGTACCTCGGCTACGAACGCGGCAGCCCCGACCAGGCCTACCCGCGCTTCAAGTCGACCTCGGTGGTCGACTGGACGATGGGCCCGGTGACCGCCACGCTCACCGGCCGTTACATCAGCGCGGTGAAGGAACTGTCCGACACCACCAAGAAGCTCGACAGCCGATTCTACACCGATGTGCAGATCCGCTTCCGTCCGAGCTTTGCCGACAGCCGCTTTGCGCTGACGCTGGGCGTGAACAACGTCTTCGACGTCAACCCGCCGGCTTGCTACAGCTGCAGCCTGAACAACTACGACCCGACCACCTACGACGTGCCAGGCCAGTTCGGTTACCTGCGCCTGACCTACGCGATGTAAGCTGGCCGCCGCCTCCGGGCGGGCACGGCAAAACGAAAGGGCGGGTCCTGCATCGCGCAGGGCCCGCCCTTTTCGCTGGGGGTACCGGCACGTGGCCGGCGATCAGGCCGCCGGCATCAGCGCAAAGCCCAGCCGCGGCACGTGAACCTGGATCGCGCCCAGATCGGCATCCTCGCGGCGCAGCACCAGCCGGTGGGCCGATGCGCCGACAAGCGTGCCGGTGATCGGATCTCGGCCATAGTCGGTGGCGGCGATCGCCACTTTCTGCCCCACCAGCGCGGCATCGCCCGGCGCGGCGGCGGCTTCTCCGGCCGGCACCGGCGCAGCCAGCGGTTCGGCCTTGCGCGCCGCGTCCAGCGCCTCGGCCCGGCTTGCCTCGCGCCGCTGGCCGTGGCCGATGGCGACGACGCGGGCATACCAGTCGGAAAGGCCGGGCAGGTCCTCGAACAGCGCCTTCGATGGCGGATAGAACGATCCCGCAAACCACAGGTTGTAGAACGCATTGGCGTCGGCAAGGCCGGGCTTTTCCCCTTCCAGGAACGCCCGCCCGTCCGCCAGTTGCTGCGCGACGTTGGCGGCATGGCTGCGCAATTGCGTCGCCATGTGCGGGAAGGCGGCTTTCATGCCGGCGATGTCGAACGGCGCGCCCGACAGCTTTTCGCGATCCTTGATGAACTCCTCGCCGATCGTCTCGCCGACATGGGCGAAGATCACCGCCACCGCCGCCTGGAAGAACGACCGGTCGGTCCATTCCGATAGCGCGGAGGCAATCCCGCCGCTGCCGCTCGGGAACAGCGAAGGCGCCGGGTGGCGCGCTTCCAGTTCGCGCACGATCAGCACGCTGTCGCAATAGACGTCGGCACCCACCTGCAGCACCGGGATCTTGCGGTAACCGCCGGTCAGCGGCACCAGCTCGGGCTTGGGCATGACAACCGGCTGGTCGACCGCCGCCCAGGCCAGGCCCTTGATGCCAAGGCACACGCGCACCTTTTCCGAAAAGGGCGAACTGTCGTACTGGTGCAAAAGCAGATCGGTCATGGCGGCATGCTCTCCGTTATATGGCACGCAATGCTATCGCGCGCGGCCTCGCCTTGGCAATCGTATTTAACCGTGCAATTAATTTGATCCGTCCCGTCCGCCCGTCCACCCGTCCGCCCGTCGCCCTTCCTGGAGCACCCTCGCTTGACCACGCCTTCCCCCGCTGCCGTTGCCGCCCCCCTGTCCGCTGCCGATCAATCCGCTCCCCACGCGCCGCTGCCGCTGTTCGAACAGGACGGAAACCGCTTCGTGCCGACGCGAGCGGGCCGGGGCTACTGGCAGGAAGGCACGCTCAACGGCTCGGCTGTCGCGGCCTTGACCGGCTGGGTGATCGAACGCGATTTTGGTGAAGATGGTCTGATCCCTGTGCGCTTCTGCGTGGACATGCTGCGCATGGCCCCGTCCGAACCGCTCGAGGTAACGACCGAGGCGATCCACGATGGCCACCGGCTCAAGCTGATCGAGGCACGCATCGTCTGCGGCGGCAAGCTGGTGACCCGCGCCACCTGCCAGTTCATCCGCGCCACGCAGCAGCCCGAAAATCCGATCTGGTCGACGCCCGCATGGGACGTGCCGCATCCCGATACGCTGCCAACGCTCCATCGCTTCACCCGCTGGGATGCGCGCCCCATTCCGGCCGATCATGCCCGCATCGCGCGTCACGCCCCGCCGGGCGGCGATGCCGCGCACGGCAACGTGCCCGTGCTGGGCGATATTTCCGCGCCCGAACGACGGCAGGTCTGGCTCAAGCCGCTGGGCGAAATCGTCGCGGGGCATGCGCTCTCGCCGTTCATGCGGGTTGTGGTCACCGGCGATTTCGCCAGCCCGCTGACGCATTCGAGCCGCTTCGGCATCGATTTCGTCAACACCGACTTCACCGCCTACCTCCACCGCCTGCCGCAGGGGGAATGGCTCGGCTACGAATTGACCGGCCACCTCAGCGAAGCGGGGGTCGCGGTTGGCGAATGCCGCCTGCACGATCTGGCAGGGCCAGTGGGCACGATCAACGTCGCCGCGGCGGCCCAGGTGCGCCGAAAGAAGGCTTGAATCGGGCACCGCAGCGGGCGACTGGGGCCAGGCCCCTTGCAATTGTGCGGGTTTGCGCCCATATCGCCCCCAGCATACGTCGCCTGCGACGGAAAATACTGGCGGTTCCCCGGGCAGACGTCCCGCTTTCCCGCTCCCTTTTTCCATCCGAGCCTTGCGCATCCCGCTCCGTTTTCGGAGCGAAGATTTCGCGTTTCGCTCGGCTCAGCCTTTCGGGCGACGTTCCTGTCACTTCGCAAGAGGGGAGCCGCTCGATGGCCAAGGAAGAACTTTTGACGCTCGACGGCGAGATCGACGAGATCCTGCCCGATGGACGTTTCGGAGTCCGGCTGGAAAATGACCACCGGATCATCGCCTACACCGCGGGCAAGATGCGCAAGTTCCGCATCCGCTCGATCGTCGGTGACCGCGTTCGCGTCGAGATGACCCCCTACGATCTCACCAAGGGTCGAATCGTTTACCGTGAAAAAATCGGTGGCGGCGGACCCGGGGCGGCACGTCGGCGTTAAGGCGCAAGCGAGTCGCCATATTGAAACAGGTGCGGCCTACGCACCGGGAATGAAAATGCATCTGAACGATATCAAGAACACCAATTCTCTTTCGAATTTTCCTGCCGCCATGCTCCGCCGTTTCCGGCCGGAACTGGCAATCTCTGGCCCGGCGCCCTTGCTCTCGCGAGACGAACTGCGCCGCCTCGTCCGCGATATGGTGGACTGAGCGAGAGCCGCTTCAACAAGCGTTCCGGACAAGCCTTACAAGGCTCTGACAGGAGCCGGCGCCAAGTCGCCGATCGGGGGCGTCCGCAAGGGCGCCCTTTTTGCTGTCCAGGTCATCCGAAAGCGCCAGTTGCATATGCATGGTGCGCCCACAACAAGGCGGGATGGGTGTCCTACAGGCCGATGCGAGCCTATCTTCGCCCGCATGACCCGCCCCTCTGCCCCTCAAAGTCCCGAAATTCCGCCGTGTTGCCCCGTCGCGACAGCCGTCGGGCTGTGCTGGCCAGGGCAAAGTGGACATTTGCCTTTAGAAGTCTGTCAACTTCGTCAACTTGGCCGATTTAGCGGGCGATTTTCCGGGCCCGTTCGGACAACGAAAAAGGGCGCCCCGACGGGACGCCCTCTTGCGTTGCCAAGCCTTGCGGCCGGGGCTTACTTCTTGGTCTTCAGGTACGCGATCACGTCGGCGCGCTGCTTGGCGTCGGCAATTCCCGCGAAGGTCATCTTGGTGCCCGGCGCGTACTTGGCAGGCGCGGTCAGCCATGCGTCGAGCGAGGCATCATCCCAAACGCCGCCCTTGCCCTTCAGCGCGTCCGAGAAGGCAAAGCCGCCGCGGCCTTCGGCCACCTTGTCACCGGCGATGCCGGCAAGGTTCGGGCCGATGCCGTTGGGCTGGCCGGCTTCGATGGTGTGGCACGCCTTGCACTTGGCGAAGACCTTTTCGCCCGCAGCGGCGTCGCCCACCACGGGGCCCGCGGCAGCAGCGCCAGCGGCCGGGGCGGCACCGGCGGCCGGAACCGCTTCGGGCGCCGGCAGCGGCAGGTTCGAACCCTTCGAGTTCAGGTACAGGATCACGTCGGCGCGTTCCTGCGGGTTGGCGATGCCGGCGAACGACATCTTGGTGCCGTCGGCGAACTTCTTGGGGTTGGTCAGCCACTCGTCGAGCGAGGCGAAGTCCCACTTGCCGCCCTTGGCCTTCAGCGAATCCGAGAACGCGAAGCCGCCCTTGCCCTGGGCAATGCCTTCGCCCACGGTCGCCCACAGGTTCGGGCCGATGCCGTTGGCCGCGCCCTGGTCGATGGTGTGACAAGCCTTGCACTTGGCGAAGATCGCCTCGCCCTTGGCCACGTCGCCGGTGGCAAGGCGGTTGGCGATGGGCAGAACCGCGGCAGCGCCAGCGCCGCCTTCGGCTTCGACACCCTCGATCGCGTAGCCCATCTTCTCGGGACGCTCGGGCTTGTCGGCAAGGAAATAGTGTGCCGACAGGCTCGAAAGACCAAGAGCCACGATGCCGCCGAACAGCGTCCAACCGGCGATGGTGTTGAAACGGTCGTCCATTCCGTACCCCATGCAGCGCATACCGGCACCCTGCCGGCCCCCGCGCGTCTATTCGGGGCCGCTCTAGTCAGCACCCCGCGCCTGTGCAAGAGCGATTGCACCCTTGGCGCGCACTCTACCTACAAGGACAGGCGCAATCGCGCTTGCCGGGGCCTTGTCCGGCGCTTAAGCGCCCCAATCGCCATGCAGAGCTATCCCGCCCCCGCGCTCGCCCTCGTCGAATCGATGAGCCTCGCCGCCGCCGCCGATCCGCAGCGCGCCGTGGCGTTTCAGGGTGCGCCGGGCGCCAACTCGCACCGTGCCGCGCTCGAAGTGCTGCCCGATGGCCTGCCGCTGCCCTGCTTCTCGTTCGAGGACGCGCTCGATGCGGTAAAGGAAGGCCGCGCCGCCCACGCGATCATTCCGATCGAAAATTCGCAGAACGGCCGCGTCGCCGACATCCATTTCCTGCTGCCCGAATCCGGCCTGTCCATCGTCGGCGAACACTTCCTCGATATCGAGGCATTCCTGATGGGCTTGGGCCAGGGCCCGTTCACCGCCGCCTACAGCCATCCGCAGGCGCTCGGCCAATCGCGCTTCTATCTCCGCGAACGCGGGATCGTGCCGATGAGCTATGCCGATACCGCCGGCGCTGCCGCCTTCGTCGCCGAACTGGGCGATCCGTCGGTGGCCGCGCTCGCGCCGAAGATCGCGGCGGAGCTCTATGGCCTCAACATCGTGGCCGAAAATGTCGAGGATGCGCCCGACAACACGACGCGCTTCGTCCTGCTTTCGAAGCAGCCGCTGGACCCGGCCACCATCGTTGGCGAGGCGATCACCACCTTCGTGTTCGAAGTGCGCAACATCCCCGCCGCGCTCTACAAGGCGCTGGGCGGGTTTGCGACCAACGGCGTGAACATGACCAAGCTGGAAAGCTACCAGCGCGGGGCTAGCTTTGCCGCGACGGAATTCTATGCCGACATCGTCGGCGCGCCGGGCGATCCGGCGGTGGACCGCGCGCTCGAGGAACTGGCCTTCTTCGCCAAGGACTTGCGCGTGCTCGGCACCTACCCGCTCGAACGCCAGCGCGGCTGACGCCGCCAGCGGCGGCTTGCAGCCGGCGCTGCGCCGTGCCAGCAAGGGCGGCGTGACGGGGGAAACCGCAGCAGCAGCGATCGACGCCGGCGAAAGCGGGGAACGTGCCTGGCGCGCGGCCCGCGGGCTGGCCGATATCCAGTACGCCCCGCTGCCGCCCAAGGCGCCGAGCCCGCCGCCCGAATGGCTGGCCGCGCTCATGCGCTGGCTTGCCAGGCTGTTCGAACCGCTCGGCCGCTGGCTGGGGAAGGGCTGGGGCACGATCGAGATCCTGCTGCTGATCGCCGCCGCGATCGGCGCGCTGTGGATCCTGGCGAGCTTCCTGCTGCCGATCCTGCGCAACCGCGCCAGGCGGCCGGCGGAGGCGGAGGACTGGACCCCGGATGCGGGCGAGGCCGCGATCCTGCTGGCCGATGCCGACCGGCTGGCGGGCGAAGGCCGCTTCGACGAAGCCGCGCACCTGCTGCTGCGCCGATCCGTGCAGCAGATCGCGGCGGCGCGCCCGGCGCTGCTTTCGCCATCGGACACCGCGCGGGACATCGCGGCGATGCCCGCCCTGCCGACCGGCGCGCGCACCGCTTTCGGCACGATGGCCAGCGCGGTCGAACGCGCGCTCTATGCCCTGCGGCCGCTGGCCCGCGAGGACTGGGACCAGGCCCGCGCCGCCTATGCCGCCTTCGCCCGCGTCGGGCTGGAGGGGACGGCGGCATGAACGGGCAGCCTTTCGCCCGGGGCACGCTGGTGGCCATGCTGTTCGGCGGGCTGGTTGCCTTCGTCGCGCTGCTGTGGAGCCTTGGCCATGCCGCGCCCGATGCCAACAACGGCGGCGGGCATGCCGGAGGGCGGGGGCTCAACGGCTTTGCCGCGCTGGCTGCGATGCTGGAGGCCGACGGCTTCGAAGTGAACCGCAGCCGCGCCCACGATCCCGCCGACCGACCGGGCCTGCTGATCCTGACCCCTTCAGCCGATGCCAAGGGCAGCGATATCAATGACATCGTCGTGCGCCACCGCCATGTCGGCCCGACGCTGGTGATCACGCCCAAGTGGTTCGCCATGCCGATCGAAGGCGATGACCGCGCGAAGCGGGGCTGGACCAGGATCGTCGGCACTGCGCCGCCCGAATGGCCGGGCTTTGCCGACGACGTAGCGGTCAAGCTGGCCCCGGCGCGCGGTTGGAATGCGGCAGGCAGCCGCATGGGCCGCCTGCCCGATCCGCGCAATGTGCTGTCGGGCAGCGGCAAGGCGCTGGTTTCGCTGGTGCGGGCGAGCGACGGACGCATCCTTGCGGCATTCGTCAATGATTCGGGCAGCTACCCCGCGCTCGAACAGTTTGCCGGAACGGCGGGGCCGATCGGCGGCAACGACCCCGACCTCTACCCGCTGGTGTTCGTGTTCGAGCCTGACCTGCTGGACAACTGGGGCATGGCCGACCGGGCAACCGGGCTGCTGGCGCGCGATCTGATCATTGCCACGGCGGACGGGCGCGGCGGGCCGGTGACCTTTGACCTGTCGCTCGCCGGGCTGGGTGCGAGCAAGAACCTGCTGACGCTGGCGTTCGAGCCGCCGTTCCTGGCCGCGACGATCTGCCTGATCCTGGCCGCCGCCGCCGCGATCTGGCGCGCGCTTGCCGGCTTCGGTCCGCGACTGGTGCCGGGGCGGGCGATGGCCCACGGCAAGAGCGCGCTGGTGGCCAACGCCGCCGCGCTGGTCCGCCGTTCGGGCCGGTTGCACCTGATCGCGCCGCCTTATGGCGCTGCCGCGCGCGAACGGCTGGTGCTGGCACTGGGCCTGCCGCGCGGCCGGGCCGCCAGTGACGCCGACACCGCAATCGACCGCAGCGCGCAAGCCCGCCGCCCCGGCTTGCCGTCGTTCGCGGCCCTCGCGGCCCGTCTTTCCGCCGCGCGACGCCCCGACGACATCGTTCGCGCCGCGCGCGACATCCAACTATTCGAAAAGGACCTTCTGCGATGACTCTCGACCAGGTACGTGCGCTTGCCGACGCCATCCGCAGCGAGGTGGGCAAGGCCGTGGTCGGCCAGCAGCAGACGGTCGATCACCTGCTGATCGCACTGTTCGCGGGCGGGCACGTCCTGCTCGAAGGCCCTCCCGGCACGGCCAAGACGCTGCTGGCGCAGAGCTTCGCCACGGCGCTGGGGCTCGATTTCGGGCGCATCCAGTTCACGCCCGACCTGATGCCGGGCGATATCCTGGGGTCCAACCTGTTCAACTTCCAGACCAGCACCTTCACCCTGACCCGTGGCCCGATCTTCCACGAACTGCTGCTGGCCGACGAGATCAACCGCACCCCGCCCAAGACCCAGGCCGCGCTGCTGGAAGCGATGCAGGAACGCCGCGTGACGCTGGACGGGCAGGCGCACGCGCTGTCCGACCGTTTCATGGTGGTGGCGACGCAGAACCCGATCGAGAGCCAGGGCGTCTACCCGCTGCCCGAAGCGCAGCTCGACCGCTTCCTGTTCAAGGTGCTGGTCGCCTATCCCGACATCGACGAGGAGCGCCGCATCGTGGCGCAGCACGGCGATGCCCGCGCCGGGGCGAAAGCGATGGAACTGGGCGTGGGCGCAGTGGCCGATCGTGATGTGCTGGCCGGGGCGGTTGCTGCGGTGGCAGGGGTGAAGCTGGCCGAGGGCGTGGTCGACTACATTGTCCGGCTGGTGCGCGCATCGCGCGAAAGCGTCGATCTGGTGGCCGGCGCATCGCCCCGCGCGGCGGTGCTGCTGGGCGGCGCGGCGCGGGCGCGGGCGGCGCTGGAAGGGCGCGATTACGTGGTGCCCGACGACGTCAAGGCGCTGGCCCCGGCGGTGCTGCGCCATCGCATGATCCTGAGCCCCGCGGCGGAAATCGAAGGCCGGCAGGCGGAGACAATCGTGGCCGACCTGATCGCGCGGACCGAAAGTCCGAGGTGAGGCCTGGCGTGAAACTCAAGGGGCCGCCCTTTCAGCCCACGGCGCGGGCGGTGCTGCTGCTGGTGGCGATGGCGCCGCTGGCGCTGGTCATCGCCGCGCGCGTGCCGGCGGCCTGGGTGCTGGCACCGGCGCTGGCCGGCGCGCTGTTGGTGCTGGTGGCGCTCGATGCGCTGTTTGCCGGCAGGCTGGCCGATGTGCGGGTGATCGCTCCCGCCGATGCCGAAGTGGGACAGGCGGTACGGCTGACCGTGCTCGCCGACTTCGAGCGGACCACCGCCCGGCGGATCGAGGCGGCGCTGGCGCTCGACCCGCGCCTGATCGATGGTGGGCGGTTGGCGCTGACGCTGAAGCAGGGGCCTGACGCCTGGGAAGGCGAAGCGGAAGTCTCGCCGGTGCGGCGCGGGCCGGGCGCGATTCCGGCGATATGGCTGCGCTGGAACGGGCCGCTGGGGCTGGGCCAGCGAATCGCGCAGCGGCCGCTCGATCTGACGGTGCGGGTGCGCCCGGATCTTTCGCCGCTGCGATCAGGCGAATTGCAGCTGTTTCTCCGCGATGCCGACCTTGGCCAGGTGGCGCGGCGGATTCGCGGGGCGGGGGCCGAGTTCGAGGCGCTGGCCGACTACGAGCCCGGCATGGACCGGCGGCGGATCGACTGGAAATCCTCCGCCCGGCATGCGCGGCTCGTGGCGCGCGAATACGAGACCGAGCGCAACACCCAGATCGTGTTCGCGCTCGATTGCGGGCAGACGATGTGCGAGCCGGTGGCGGGCCTTGCGCGGATCGACCGGGCGATCACCGCCGCTCTGACCACGGCGTGGGTCGCGCTGAAGGGGCAGGACCGCATCGCGCTGTTCGGCTTTGCCGCAAGACCGCTGGTGGCGACGCCCTTCGTCGCCGCGCCGCGCGATTTCCACCGGTTGCAGGATGCAGCGGCAAGCCTCGACTACCATGCAGAGGAGCCGAACTTCACGTTGGCGCTGGCAACGCTTGCCGCGCGGTTGAAGCGGCGGTCGCTGGTGGTGGTGTTTTCCGACTTCACCGACCCGACCAGCGCCGAGCTGATGATCGAGAACGTGGGTCGGCTGGTCGAACGCCATGTGGTGCTGTTCGTGGTGATGGAAGATGCCGAACTTTCCGGGATCGTCACGGCCATGCCCGAGGACCTCGACGACGTGGCGCAGGCGGTGACGGCGGATGCACTGTTGCGCCAGCGTCAGCAGGTGCTGCAGCGGTTGCGCCGGCTGGGGGTGCGCGTGGTGGAAGCGCCGCACGAAACGATCGGGCTGCGGCTGCTCGACGCCTATCTTTCAGTCAAGCGGCGGGGGCTGGTCGGATGAGCGCGCTGGGCGACAGGCTGGCGGGGTGGCTGGGGCGCGGCGCGGCGGAAGATGCCGCGCGCGTGGAGGAAGCGGCGCTGCGCTCGGACCGGTTCCGGCTGGAGCGCGAAGGCGATTGGAAGCGGCTGGAGCAGATCGTCGGCCAGATCGAGCGCGGGCGATTGAAGCGGCTGTCGGACGAGGACCTGCTGGCACTGCCGGGGCTGTACCGGATGACCGCGAGCGCGCTGTCGATCGCGCGCGAAACCTCGCTCGACCAGGCGCTGGTCGACTGGCTGGAGACGCTGACCCAGCGCGCCTGGTTCGCCGTCTATGGCCCGCGCGCCGGGCTGGGACGCTGGCTGCGCGGCTTCCTTGGCGGCGGCTGGGGCCGGGCGGTGCGCAGCATCGGCTCCGATATCCTGATCGCGCTGCTGGCGATGGTCGTGGGCACGGTGGTCGGCTGGCTGCTGGTATCGAGCAATCCCGACTGGTTCTATGCCCTGATGCCCAGCGGCGACGAGCGCCAGCCCGGCGCGAGCCGCGAAGTGCTGGAGCGCACGCTGTTCGGCAATGCCGGGCAGGATGGCCTTTCGGTGTTCGCGGCGATGCTGTTCAGCAACAATGCGCAAGTCTCGATCCTGGCCTTTGCGCTCGGCTTTGCCTGCGGGGTGCCGACACTGCTGCTGCTGGTGCACAACACGGCGATGCTGGGCGCGCTGCTGTGGCTCTATCACGGGCAGGGGCTGACGTTCGAGCTGATCGGCTGGCTTTCGGTGCACGGCACGACCGAACTGTTCGCGATCCTGCTGGCGGGGGCGGCGGGGCTCCACGTCGGTCGGGCAATCGCGTTTCCGGGCAACCGCGCCGTGCTCGATGCGGCGGCAGAAGCGGGGCGGCGGGCGGCGCTGGTGATGACCGGCGTGGTGCTGATGCTGATCGTTGCCGCCATTCTGGAAGCGTTCGCGCGCCAGCTGCTCGATGCCACGATGCCACGGCTGGTGGTGGGTGCGTTCATGCTGGTGTTCTGGATCGGGTATCTGTTCATCTGGCGGCGCGGTAAATGAGCGCGCGCAGGGCCACGGGGCGGATCGTGCCCGATGCCGAGCGGCGCAAGCGCTGGCTGACGACGCCCGAAGGCGTGGCGCTGCCGTTCGTGCTGGCATCGCGCGGGACAAGGGCGGCGGCGCTGGCGATCGACCTGTTCCTGGTCGGCGCGGCGATGGTGGCAACCACGCTGGCGCTGTTGTGGATGGCGCAGGGGCTGGGGCTCAACGCCAGCACCAAGGGGCCGGCGGGCCATGCGTTGCAAGCGCTGGCGATCGTGTGGTTCGTGGTCATGTTCCTCGCCCGCAATGCCTGGTTCCTTGCCTTCGAGCTGGGGCCGCGCGGGGCGACGCCGGGCAAGCGCCTGCTCGGCATTCGCGTTGCCGCGCGCGATGGCGGGCGGCTGACCACAGAGGCGGTGATCGCGCGCAACTTGGTGCGCGACATCGAGCTGTTCATGCCGCTGGTGTTCATCGGAGGCGCGGCATCGAGCGGGGGCGACACCGACCTGGCGAGCTGGGCGGGCCTTGGCTGGTTCGCGCTGTTCATGGCGATGCCGTTCCTCAACCGCGACGCCTTGCGCTGTGGCGACATGATCGCGGGCACCTGGGTGGTGGAGGCGCAGAAGCGCAAGCTGGGGCAGGCGCTATCGCTTGGCGGCGCGGCGGCAGGACCGAGCGCGGCAACGGGCGCGGTCTATCGCTTCGGGCCGGAGGAGCTCTCCGTCTACGGCGAATACGAGCTGCAGGCGCTGGAACGCGTGCTGCGCGAGGGCCGGGCGGATACGATGGCCGAAGTGGCGGCGACGATCTGCGGGAAGATCGGCTGGAGCGCCGGGGCGGGCGACGAGCGCGCGTTCCTGGAGGCTTATTATACCCAGCTGCGCGCGCATCTGGAGCGCGGCATGCGCTTCGGGCGGCGCAAGGCAGACAAGTTCGCCTGACCTGACGCCGCCCGAGGCTTGACGGTCAGCTGGCCTTGAAGCGGATCGGCAGGGTCTTGAGCCCGCCGACGAAGGTGCTCTTGGCGCGCTTGGGCTCGCCCGCCAGTTCGAGGCTGTCGAGCCGGTCGAGCAGCGCTTCGAACAGGATGCGCATTTCGAGCCGGGCGAGGTGGAGACCCAGGCACTGGTGCGCACCCGCGCCGAACGCGATGTGGCGGTTGCCATCGCGTGCGGCGTCGAACTTGCGCGGGTTGTCGAACTGCGCCGGATCGTGGTTGGCCGCGACATAGTTCAGCATCAGCCAGTCGCCCGCCGGGATATGCACCCCGCCGATCTCGACGTCCGTCGTGTTGGTGCGCATGAAGTGCTGCACCGGCGTGGTCCAGCGGATCGCTTCCTCGACAACGCCGGGCAGCAGGCTGCGATCGGCCTTGACGCGGGCGAACTGGTCCGGGTCCTGTGCGAGAGCGAGCATGGCTCCGGCGGTGGAGGCCGAGGTGGTATCGTGGCCCGCTGCCGCAACGATGATGTAGTAGCCGGCAAGATCGCGCGCCGAGAGCGGTTGCCCGTCGATGTTGGCGTTGGCGAGCACGCTGGCGACGTCGTTGGTCGGGTTCTTGCGGCGTTCTTCGGCGAGCGCGAAGAAGTAGGCCTCGAAATCGCTGACCGCGCCCATGACGATCTGGAGGACCTGTTCGGGGGCAAGGTCGGCCATGCCGGACTTGTTGAGGTCTTCGTCCTGCCCGCCGAACATCTGCTGGGTGAGGAAGAGCATGCGCGGCTCGTCCTCCTCCGGCACGCCGAGGATCTGCATGACGACGTGGAGCGGGTAGGGCGCCGAGACGAGCGTGCAGAAGTCCGCTTCCGGCCCCGCCGCGATCAGCCGGTCGACGGTGTGCGCGGCCAGCTTGCGGATGTCCTCCTCGATCTTGCGCAGGTTCTTCGGCATGAACCATTCCTGCGTCAGGCGGCGCAGCTTGGGATGCGAGGGCGCGTCGATCGAGACGAGCGAGTTGACGAGGTTCGGGCTGCCGCCGGTGACCGCGCGGGCGAAGGCTTCGCCGTCCTTGCCGGTGAACACGGTGGGGCGCGGGGCGTTGAGGAAGGTCTGGTTGTCCTTCGACACGCGCATCACGTCTTCATGGCGGGTCAGCAGCCAGAAGGGTTCGTGGAAGCCTTCCGCGCTTTCGATGCGCACCACGGGCGTTTCGGCCCGGATGCGGTCGAAGCGGTCGAGCAGCGGGCCCCACTCCGCATAGGAGCGGGGATCGATGACGGCGATGGCGTCTTCGGGCGAAGCGACGGGCGCTGCAGCGGTTGCCATGGCGTCAGGCCTCCAGCGCCGCGGCGGCCTTGTATTCATCGCGCAACAGGCGCTTGAACAGCTTGCCGGTGGGTTCGCGGGGCAGTTCGTCGCGGAAGTCGATCTGGCGCGGCATCTTGACGCGCGAAAGCTGCGGATTGAGCCAGTCGGTCAGCTCGGCGGCGAGCGCGGGGCCCGCTTCGGCAAGGTTGGCCGGCTGGACGATCGCCACCACGCGTTCGCCCATGTCGGGATCGGGGGCGCCGATCACCGCGACGTCGGCGACCTTGGGGTGGGTCACGAGCAGGCTTTCGATTTCCTGCGGGTAGATGTTTACGCCGCCCGAGATGATCATGAAGCTCTTGCGGTCGGTCAGGTAGAGGAAGCCGTCCTCATCGACGCGGCCGATGTCGCCAAGGCTGGTCCAGCCATGCTTGTTCGTGGCCTCTGCCGTCTTGGCCGGATCGTTGTGATATTCGAACACCCCGCCGCCTTCGAAGAAGACCTGGCCTTCGGTGCCGGTGGGCACTTCGTCGCCGTTTTCATCGCAGATGTGGATCACGCCGGTAATGACGCGGCCGACCGAGCCGGGGTGGGTCAGCCAGTCTTCGCTGCCGATGAAGGTGAAGCCGTTGCCTTCGGTGCCGGCGTAGTATTCCTTCAGGATCGGGCCCCACCAGTCGATCATCGCGTGCTTGACCGGGATCGGGCAGGGCGCGGCGGCGTGGATCGCGCACTTGAGCGAGGAAATGTCGTACTTCGTGCGCACATCCTCGGGCAGCTTGAGCAGCCGCACGAAGTGGGTCGGCACCCACTGGCTGTCGGTGATCTTGTGCTTTTCGATCAACTGCAGCGCGTGCTCCGGATCGAACTTGTCCATCACCACGACCGTGCCGCCAAGGCGGTGAACGCCCATCGACCAGCGCAGCGGCGCGGCGTGATAGAGCGGCGCGGGGCTGAGATAGACCGAATCCTTGGTGAAGCCGAAGACTTCGGAGGCCACCATCATCAGCGAGGTCGGCGCGCCGATCGCCGGCTCTTCGGGCATGGGCACGCGCACGCCCTTGGGCTTGCCCGTGGTGCCCGAGGAATAGAGCATGTCGCCGCCGGCGCGTTCGTCGGCAATTGCGGTTGCCGGCATCTTGGCCAGTTCGGCTTCGAGATCGTGGACGCCGACGCCGCCAAGGCGCAGCTGCGGAACGGAGGGGGCCAGCGCGGCGACTTCGTCGAGCACCTTGTTGAGGTAGGTCGAGCTCACCAGAAGCTTGGCGCCGCTGTCCTGCGCGATGTAGGCGATTTCAGGCGCGGCAAGACGGCAGGAAACGGCCACGAAGACGAGGCCTGCGCGCTGCGCGCCCCACACCAGCGAGAAATATTCGGGACGGTTTTCCAGGCTGATCGCCACGGTATCGCCGATCTGCAGCCCACGCGCACGCAGCAACTGGGCGAAGCGATTGCTCTCTTCGTCAAGCTCGCGGTAGGTCAGGCTGCGCCCATCGGCCATGATGACCGCGGGCTTCTCCGGATGGTTCCGCGCGTGCACGCTCGGGTGAAAGTCCATGCGATTCCTCTCTTCGCTTTCGGCCTTGGCCTTACGGCCCCGGGCCTTTCGCGCGTGACCTTAACCGCATGATTAAATCGCGCAAAGGGATTCGTTGCATTGTGCAACGCACACAGCAAAAAATTGCTGGCCGTTCAGCAATTTTGAAACGGGCAAAGAAAAAGGCGGCGCGATGGCCGCCTTTTTCCGCATCCCCTCCAGGATGGCTTAGTTCGACCGGGGCGGCTTATTCCGGACCGCCGCGTCCTTCGGCCGGGTCGTTTTCAGCATAAAGCGTGGAAGAGCCCTGCATGTAGGGAAGCGGATTGACCGCTTCGCCGGCAACGCGGACTTCGTAATGCAGGTGCGGACCGGTCGAGCGGCCGGTCGAGCCGACATAGCCGATCACGTCGCCCTTGCGGACGCGCTGGCCTTCGGCAACCGCGATGCGCGACATGTGGCCGTAGCGGGTTTCGAGCGCGGCGCCGTGTTCGAGCTCGACACACAGGCCATAGCCGCCGAACCAGTCGGCCTTGCCGACAACGCCGTCCGCCGAAGCGTAGATCGGGGTGCCGGTGGCGGCGGGAAGATCGATGCCCTTGTGCTGGCGCAGGCCGCCGAGCACGGGGTGCACGCGCAGGCCGAAGGCGCTCGACATGGCGCGGCTGGAATTCACCGGCATCAGCGAGGGGATCGAGACCGTGCCCGAGCGGGCCGGAGCGACGGTGCCGGTAGCCGATCCACCATCGAGCGCCTGCCACGAAGCGAAGAGATTGCGGAACTGCTGGTCGCCGTTGTCGGTGCTGACGGCCCCGCTGCGGGCAGCTTCAGCGGCGCGGAGCGGCGAAGCGATGTCGGCCGAAGCGGCGCTGTTGGCGAAAGCGGGAACCGAGACCAGCGAGGCGATGGCGGCGATGGCTGCGAACGACTTGCGGCCAAGCGACTGGCGGACAAAGTTGCTGTTTTGCGACATTACGACCCGAACGACCTTCTTTTTAACCCGAAGCCCGCAAGCAGGCGACGGAGACGCGCTGACCCCCAGTGCGTGCCACCCCGGTTCGCAACGAACGGAGCAGATTTTTTTTGAGAAGGATCGGAACCCCCCGCCCAACTCTTGATTGGTGGGGTAACGGCAGGGCGTCAGTTCACGCAACCCCTGCCATCATTTCGCACGACAGACCGGCTGATCGGCGCGCCGAGTCGTTGAACGGCGGCTTAACAGCGCCGCGAAAGTGCCTCTCGACCAAGCTTTTCCAAAGCTGCGGTGGCGATTCACCGCGTTCCTGGCATACCCGCGCGAAGTGGGTTGTGCCGAAACGCACATGGCGGATTTCGTCGTCAAGGATTCGTTGCAGGATGCGCGCCGAACGCAGGTCTCCGGCGGCTTCGAACCGTTCGATCGTAACCGGAGTGACATCCAGCCCGCGCGCCTCGAGCACCATCGGCACGACCGCAAGGCGGGCAGCGATGTCGTGCGCGGTTTCGCGTGCGGCATCCCACAGTCCGTCGTGGGCCGGCAGGTCGCCGTAGAACGTCCCGAGGGTGCGCAGGCGGCGGGCGAGCAGCGCGAAATGCATCGCTTCGTCCGCGGCGACAGCCAGCCAGTCGGACACGAAACTTGGCCCGCGTTCGGCGCCGAAGCGGCCGGCGGCGTCGAGGGCAAGATCGATGGCGACGAATTCGATGTGGCAGAGCGCGTGGAGCAGCGCGATGCGCCCGCGTTCCGAGCCTCCGCGCCCGCGCTTGGGCATGGCGTTGGGCGGCAGCAACTGCGGCGTGTCCGGCCGGGCCGGCGCATCGGGCATGGCTACGTCGAATGCGAAGGCAAGCCGGCCCGCGCGCCAGTCCCTAGCGACCGCGCGGGCTGCCATCGCCTTTGCCTCTGGTTCGGCTGTGAGCATGGCGGCACGGATGGCGTGCGCCACCGATGGCGTTGCGGAAGACGGCATTTCAGAAGGCGAAAGGGGCACGCGCGGCTCAGAGCGCCTTGGCGGCGGCGAGCACGTCCTCGGCGTGGCCTTTGACCTTCACCTTGTTCCACACTTGCGCGATCCGGCCATCGGCGCCGACGAGGTAGGTGGTCCGCTCCATGCCCATGTAGGTGCGGCCGTACATCGACTTTTCGGTCCATATGCCGAGCGCATCGGACAGGCCGCCTTCTTCGGCATCGCTGGCCAGCGGGGCGGCAAGGCCATGCTTCTCGGCGAACTTCTGATGCTTCTTGGGCGGGTCCTTGCTGACGCCCAGAAGCGCGGTGCCTGCCGCGGCGAACTGGTCGGCCAGCGCGGAGAAATCCTTGTTTTCCGTGGTGCAGCCCGGCGTATCGTCCTTGGGATAGAAGAACACGACCAGCTTGCGCCCGGCAAAGTCGGACGGCTTGACGGTGCCGCCGTCCGGCGCAGCCATGGCAATGTCGGGGAAGGCGTCGCCGACGCCGATACGCTCGCTCATGCTAGGATCTCCAGCCTTTCGCCGAAAACGGCGTTCCATGCCTGCCCCACGCGCTGCCGCATGGCGGCGATGGCGTCAAGCAGCTCGCCCCACCGGGCAAGGCCGCAGGCGCGCGCGACGATCTCGCGGCTGGCGGGCGGGGGATATTCGCCATCGGGGGCGACGAGGCGGACCACCACCAGCAGCCGCGCCATCAGGTCGTGCGCTTCGCGCAGGCCCTGCGGCAGCAGCCCTGCATCCTCCAGCGCGGAAACCGCATCGCCAAGACCCGGTTCGAGCGCGACGTGATCGCGCAGCTGGAGGTAGTGGACCATGAATTCGATATCGACGAGCCCGCCGCGCAGCAGCTTGACATCGAGCGGCCCCTTGCCGGGCTTGTGCTTCTGCATTTCGCCCCGCATCGACAGGACATCGGCGCGAAGCTTGGCAGGATCGCGCGGATCGTGGAGCGCGCAGGCGACGATCGTGTCGAGCGCGGCGCGGTCGGGCGCGGTGCCGAACAGGGCGCGGGCGCGACACAGCGCCATGTGCTCCCAGGTCCAGGCTTCCTCCCGCTGGTAGCGCTCGAAGCTGTCGAGGCTGACCGCGATGGGGCCCTGTGCGCCAGATGGACGAAGGCGCGTGTCGACTTCGTAGAGCGCGCCCGCGGCGGTCGGCACCGACAGCGCGGCGATCACCCGCTGGGCGAGGCGGTTGTAGTAAAGCGTGCCGCCCAGCGGACGGCGGCCGTCGCTTTCGGCCATGTGATCGCCGCTGAACAGGAACACGAGATCGAGGTCCGAGGCGTGAGTCAGCGCCGAACCGCCGAGCCGGCCGAGGCCGAGGATGACGAGGCGGCTGTCGGGCACGGTGCCATGGACGCTTTCGAATTCGGCGCACGCGGCTTCGCCAAGGACGAGGATGGCCGCCTCTGCGACGCGGGACAGGGCCGCGGCAATCTCCAGCGGATCGCGCCCCGCTTCGATCAGCTGGACACCCAGGGCAAAGCGCAGTTCGCCGACCTTGCGCCGCACCGCATCGAGCAGGCGCTGGTAATCGTCGCCCGCTTCGTTGCGGCGCAGCTCGCCCGCGATGTCGGCAACGCTGCCGGGCAGGTCGAAGGCGGAGCGGTCGATCAGCGTGTCGAGCAGATCGGCGCGGCGGGCGAGTTCATCCGCCAGCGTGGGCGCGTGGGCGAGCACGCGCATGACGACGGCGAGCAGGCCCGGGCGCGCTTCGAGCAGGCGGAAGACGTTGATCGCCGAAGGGAGCGCGCCGATCAGCTGTTCCCAGCGCAGCAGCGCGCGATCGGGATCGGGCGCTTCCGACAGCGCGCGCAGCAGCTGGGGGCGCAGGCGGGCGAAGGCTGCGCGCGCCTCGTCGCTGCGCAGGGCGCGGAACTGGCCATTTTCCCAGGCTTCGATCCGCGCGGCGAGCTGTTCACAATCGTCGAAGCCGCATTCCGCCAGTTCGCGCACCAGCGGCCGCTCGGCGACCTGTACCGCGCCGGTGGGCGCATAGGTCGCGATCAGTGCATCGAAGCGAGTGCCGACGGCTTCGGATATGCTCGCCAGCTCCGCCACGAGCGCGGCGCCATCGGCAAGCCCATCGAGCCAGGCGACATTGTCGAGCGCGGCGGGATCGGCCGGAAGCGAATGCGTCTGCTGGTCGGCGACCATCTGCAGGCGGTGTTCGATGGTGCGCAGCCGGTCGTAGCTCGTGCCCAGCACTTGCGCGTCCTCGGTCGTGATGATCCCGGCGGTGGCCAGCGCATCGAGGCTCGCCCGGGTGCCGCGCAGGCGCAGCGCGGGGTTGCGGCCGCCGTGGATCAGCTGGTGGGTCTGGGCGAAGAATTCCACCTCGCGGATGCCGCCGCGCCCGCGCTTGAGGTCGTAACCGGGGCCCAGCGCCTGCCCGCCGATGTAATGGTCGCGAATGCGGGTGGTGAGGCGGCCGATCTCGTCAATCGCGCCGAAATCGAGGCTGCGGCGCCACACGAACGGGCGGATCGTATCGAGGAACGCTTGCCCGCGCGGCACATCGCCGGCGGCGGCGCGGGCGCGGATGTAGGCGGCGCGTTCCCAGGCGAGCGCGCTCGATTCGTAATGGGTGGTCGCGCCTTCGAACGGGATCGCCAGCGGGCTGACTTCCGAAGCCGGGCGCAGGCGCAGGTCGACGCGGAAGACGTAGCCTTCGTCGGTGACCTTGCCGAGCAGTTCGACCACGGTGCGAGCCACGCGTTGCGCTGCTTCGCCCGGATCGTCGCGATCGCGCCGGGGCAGGGCATCGGGTTCGTAGAGCAGGATGGGATCGATGTCGGACGAATAGTTGAGTTCGCCCGCGCCATGCTTGCCGAGCGCGATGGCGGCAAAGCCCTGCGGTTCGGCATCCGGCACGCGCTTGCGGATCGCGGCGGCGATGGCGAGGTCGAGCGCGCGGTCGGCGAAGGCGGAAAGCGCGCCGGTCACGGCGGCAAGCGGCATCGCGTCGGCCAGATCGGCGATGCCGACGGCGGTGGCGAGCGCCAGGCGTTCGCGCCGCAGCTGCACGGCAACATCGTCGGTGCCTTCACCGGCGCCGGCAGCCCAGGCCAGCGCTTCGTCCAGCCGGCCTTGGGCGAGCAGCGCTTCAAGCGCGCCCTGCCGGTCGAGCGCGCGGGCAAGAAAGGGCGAGCAGGTGCGGGCGCGGGTCAGCGCATTCTGCCAATCGGTCATGTCCCGGCGATGCCCGGTCATGGCGGGCGAGGCAAGCGCCGCGCGCACCCGGCGGGGCAGTGTTGCGTCGCTCGCCACGCTCTGCCAACGTCGCGGCATGTCCACAGCGACGCCGACACGGCGCTGCGGTGAATTGAGAACATGAAGGGAAATTCAATGCCTTACCGGGTCGATCGCGCCTTTCGCGCCGCGCTTGTCGCGGGCGCTGCCTGTGTCGCGCTGATTTCATCGGCAACTTTCGCCGCCGCGCCGGCGGCGCCCGCGAAGGTGCCCCAGGTCAACGTTCCGCTGATGCGGCAGGTGATCAAGACGCTGTCGTCCGACGAGTTCGAGGGCCGCGCCCCCTCGACCGCCGCAGAGCCCAAGGTGCTCGACGAGATCGTCGCGCGCTTCAAGGCGGCGGGCCTGAAGCCCGGCAACAAGGGGTCGTGGCTGCAGGACGTGCCGACGGTGGAGATCACCGCGAGCCAGTTTTCGCCGATGGTGGTGAAGGGCAAGGGCATTGCGCCGATGAGCTTCACGATCGGCAAGGACTTCGTTGCCGGGTCGTACCGCTTCGTGCCGCAGACCAAGGTGGCGGACAGTGAACTGGTGTTCGTGGGCTATGGCATCAACGCGCCCGAGCTTGGCTGGAACGACTATGCCGGGCTCGACATGAAGGGGAAGACGGCGGTCATCCTGGTCAACGATCCCGACTACGAGATGCAGGGCGAGGACGGGCCGTTCAAGGGTCGGCGGATGACCTACTACGGTCGCTGGACCTACAAGTTCGAGGAAGCGGCGCGCCAGGGCGCGACTGCCGCGATCGTCATCCACGATACGTACCCTGCCGCCTATGGCTGGAACGTGGTGCAGTCGAGCTGGACGGGCGCGCAGTACTTTGTCCAGTCGGCCAACGACGGCATGGACCAGACCGTGGCCAACGCCTGGGTGCAGAAGAGCGTGGCCGAGGCCATCCTCAAGGCGGCCGGGCAGGATCTGACCACCCTGACCGCCGCCGCCAAGCAGAAGGGGTTCAAGGCGGTGCCGCTGGGCCTCACGATGGACCTTTCTTTCGACAACGCGATCCGCAAGGCGACGTCGCACAACGTGGTCGGCCTGCTGCCGGGCAAGACGCGCGCGCACGAATACGTGCTCTACAGCGCGCACTGGGACCATCTTGGCCGTTGCGAGGCGGACAAGACCGGCGACGATATCTGCAATGGCGCGGTCGACAACGCGACCGGGGTCGGCGCGCTCGCCGCGCTGGCGGACATGAACCGCCGCGCCGGGCCGGCGGCGCGCAGCCAGGTGTTCCTTGCCGTGACGCTTGAGGAATCGGGGACGCTGGGATCGGAATACTATGCCGCGAACCCGGTGTTCCCGCTCGCCAGGACGGTCGGCGGGGTCAACATGGACGGCCTTTCGCCGACGGGTCGCGCGCGCGACGTGACCGTGACCGGGGGCGACAAGTCCGAACTCACCACGCTGTTGCGCAAGGTGGAAAAGGACATGAACCTGTCCGAGACGCCCGAGAGCCATCCCGAGCGGGGCTACTACTATCGGTCCGACCACTTCAGCTTCGCCAAGCTGGGCGTGCCGATGTTCGACGTCGGCCTGGGCGAGGATCTGGAAAAGGGTGGTCGCGCCGCAGGCGAGGCGGCTTCGGAGGACTATACCGTCAACCGCTACCACCAGCCCAGCGACGAATACTCGGACAGCTGGGACATGTCGGGCATGGCGCAGGAAGTCGAACTGTTCTACCGGCTCGGCCGGGGTCTCGCCGACGGCAGCGACTGGCCGAACTGGCACCCCGGAGACGAATTCCGCGCGATCCGCGACAAGAGTCTGGCGGACGCGGGCAAGAAGTAAGGACGAGACGCATGAGCGAGGCAGTGATGAGGATGCCCCCCGAATGGCATCCCCAGGACTGGCTGTGGATCGGTTTCCCCCATATCGCCGACGAATGGTCCGGGGTAATCGATCGCGCGCAGGAACAGATCGCCGCCTTCGCCAGCGCCGTTGCCGACAGCGGCCAGCAGGTGCGCCTGCTGGTGCGCGATGCCGCCAACGAGATGCGCGCACGGTCGCTGGTTTCGGCGGCGGTCACGCTCGAACGACGCGTCTATGGCGACGTGTGGGTGCGCGATACCGGACCGCTGGTGGTGCGCGATGCATCGGGCACGCGGGCTGCGCGGCTGTTCGGCTTCAACGGCTGGGGGGAGAAGTACCTCATGCCGGGAGACCAGGAGATCGGCGCGACGCTGGCCGCCGATGCCGGGCTTGCCGCCGACCGGTGCGACTGGATCCTCGAAGGGGGCGCGCTCGATGGCGATGGCACCGGCCTTGTCGCCACGACCGAGCAGTGCCTGCTCAACCCCAACCGCAACCCCCAGCTGGCGCGCGGCGAGATCGAGACGCGGCTCGAGCGCGACCTCGGCTACGACCGGGTGCTGTGGCTGGGCGACGGGCTGATCAACGACCACACCGACGGCCATGTCGACAATCTCGCGCGGTTCGTGGCGCCCAACCGCCTGGCGGTGCCGCGCGCAACCGGGCCCGATGATCCCAACGCCGCGATCTATGCCGACACCGCCGCACGGGCGCGGGCTGCTGGCGTCGAGGTGGTGGAAGTCCCCTCGCCAGGCCTTGTCGAGTGGGGTGGCATGGTGCAGCCGGCGAGCTACATGAATTTCGTCATCGCCAGCAACGTCGTGATCGTGCCGATCTTCGGCACGGCGCACGACGATGATGGCGTGGCCGCGATCGCAGAGCTGTTCCCGACTCGCGCCACCATCGGGCTGATGGCCGATGCGGTGCTGGCGGGCGGGGGCGGGTTCCACTGCTCCAGCCAGCAGATGCCGGCCGCCTGAATTGGCGCTGCGGGTCGGCGGTCAGCCGACCCAGTCGGCCACCTGCCGGGCCACGTCGTTTGCCGCCTGGTTGAGCGCGGGCGCGATGTCGTGCGCGTCCGGATCGATCCCCGCCACGCTGCCGCCGAAGCGTTTCGTCTCGATCGCTCCACCCGGACTTTCGCGGGTCGCTTCGAAGCCGACGACCACCGACTTGGTACGGGCATCATAGCCCATGTCGAGCAGGCGGCCCGAAAGGCGCGGTCCCCGCGTGCCGGCATCGTTCTCGGTCACGATACGATTGCCGCGTGCGCGCAGCGTTTCGGCCAGCAGGTGCTGGAACTGGCGCGACGGGCGCTCCACCCACATCGTCTTCTTGAGGTAGGCGACGCGGGTTTCGTCGATCTGCACCGGCACGCGCAGCACCGCGAGCTTGGCGGCCGCGGTCGGCTCCAGCACGGTGAGCGCGTCATTGAGCTTGCCGCGGGCCGTGGCGCCCATCGCAGGCGCGGCTTCGGCGCTCAGGCTGAGCAGGCTGGCCGGCGGCTTGGCGCCGATCGAGACGCAGCCGGCCAGCGAAAGCGGCAGCAGCAGCGAGGAGAGCAGGGTCTTGTTCATCGGATCGGTTCTCCCGGCTCAGGGCTTGTAATCGGGCAGCTTGGGGCTGCCGACGATGCTGGAAACGCCGCGGTCGTTGATGCGGTCGGTCACTTCGCGCAGCGAACGCGTCGTGGCCTGCAGTTCGCGAATGGCGGCTTCGGCAGCGGGCAACGTCCGTTCGTTGAGCTGCTGCACGCCGGGGCGCGCGTCCTTTGCGGTGGCCTGCAACGCATCGGCCGCGCCCTGCACCGACTGCAGCGTGGTGCGCAGCTGCTTGGCGATGCCGTTGCCTTCGTCGTTGAGCATGGAATCGGCGCTGCCGGCGACCTTCTCGAACGCGGCGAGGGTATAGTTCGCCTGGCGCAAGGTGGCCTGCAATTCGGCGAGCGTGCGCTTCACGTCGGGCGAGGCATCGGCGAGGTTGCCGGTCAGCTTGTCGGTATGGGCAAGGATGTTCTCGATCGACTTCTGGTTCTTGTCAGAAAGCACCATCGTGAGGCGTTCGGTCAGCGTTGCCAGCCGTTCGAGCAGCAGCGGCGCGTTGGCCAGCAATTCGCCCAGGCCACTGCGCTTGGTCGGGATCACGGGAGCGCCTTCGGGGCCGGGCTCGACGATCGGCGAGGCGCCCTTCATCGCGCCCTGCAGCTGGATCGTGGTGACGCCGGTGAAGCTGCCCTGCAGGCTGGCGGTGGTGCCTTGCAGGATCGGCACCTTGCTATCCACCTTGATCCTCACGCGCACGAGGCTGGGATCGCGCTCCCACAGCTCGATGTCCTTCACCTGACCCGAAGGCACGCCTGAAAACGAGACTTCCGAACCCTTGGCCAGTCCATCGACCGACTGTTTGAAGAAGATGTCGTATTCGTTCTGCGCGCCCTGGTTGATCCGGGCGATCCAGATCGCCAGCGCGGCAAATCCCGCCAGCAGCAGCAGCGTGACGGCTCCGACCCAGATGTTGTTCGAGCGCGTTTCCATGGTTAACCCTCTTGCTGCTCCTGCGCCGTCTCGTCGAGGGGCGCAGGAGCGCTGCTGCCAGCGGCGTCGGCCCTGGTATCGTTGCGATGCTTGGCCGACTGCGCGGCCCGGCCACGCGGGCCGTTGAAGTATTCCTGGATCCAGGGATGATCCAGCGCGAGCAGTTCCGGGATCGTCCCGCAGGCGATCACTTTCCTGTCGGCGAGCACGGCCACGCGGTCACAGATCTCGTACAGCGTGTCGAGATCGTGGGTGATCAGGAATACCGTCAGGTCGAGCGTCTGCTGCAGGCCCAGGATCAGCTGGTCGAACGCTGCCGCGCCGATCGGATCGAGCCCGGCGGTGGGCTCGTCAAGAAACAGCAGTTCGGGATCGAGCGCGAGTGCGCGGGCGAGGCCGGCGCGCTTCTTCATGCCGCCCGAAAGCTCGCTGGGGTATTTGCCGGTGGCGTTGGCGGGAAGCCCGGAAAGCAGCACCTTGTAGCGCGCGATTTCGTGGCGGAGTTCGTCCTTGATCTCGGGATAGAATTCGCGCAGCGGCACTTCGACATTTTCGGCGACCGTCAGCGTGGAAAACAGCGCGCCCCCCTGGAAGAGCACACCCCAGCGGCTGCGAATGTCGATATCCTCGTCATCGCGGGCGTCGGTAATCTTGCTGCCCAGCACTTCGATCTCGCCCTCGGCGGGTACCTGAAGGCCGATGATCGAACGCATCAGCACCGACTTGCCGGTGCCCGAGCCGCCCACCACGCCGATGATCTCGCCCTTGCGGACTTCGAGGTCGAGCCCTTCGTGCACGACATGATCGCCGAACACGTTCTTCAATCCGCGCACGCGAATGGGGAATTCCGAAGTCTCGCTCATCCCCAGCCGATCTCGGTGAAGAACACCGCGAAGAAGGCGTCGAGCACGATGACCATGAAGATCGCCATGACGACGGCCGCGGTGGTGCGGGTGCCGACTTCCTCGGCATTGTTGCGCACCTGCAGCCCCTGATAGCAGCCGGAAACCGCGACGATGAGGCCGAACACGGGGCCCTTGACCAGCCCGACCCAGACATCGTGCAGCGGAACCACTTCCTGGATGCGGGCGAGGAAGGTGAAGAAGGGAATGCCGAGCGTGAGCGAGGACAGGAACGCGCCGCCGATGATACCGAGGAACGAGGAGTAGATGCCCAGCAGCGGCATCATGATCATCGTGGCAAGGATGCGCGGGATGACCAGCGCCTCCATCGGCGAGACGCCGATCGTGCGCATCGCGTCGACCTCTTCGGTCAGCTTCATCGTGCCCAGTTGCGCGGCAAACGCCGAGCCCGAGCGGCCCGCGACCATGATCGCGGTCATCAGGATGCCGAGTTCGCGCAAGGTAAGGCGGCCGACGAGGTTGACGGTGTAGATCTCCGCCCCGAACTGTCGCAGCTGCACCGCGCCCTGCTGCGCGATGACGATGCCGACCAGAAAGCTCATCAGCGCGATGATGCCGAGCGCGTTGACTCCGACGAGCTCCATCTGGTGGATCAGCGCCTTGGTCCGAAAGGTGGACGGTCGGCGCAGCAGCGACCAGCAGGCCTGGACGTAGAGACCCAGAAATCCGAGCACCTGCAGGCCGCCGTTGGCGAGCCCGATCACGGTGTCGCCGATCACCGCAGGCACGCGTTCGAACAGCGGCAGCCGGTCGGCGCGTACGGATTCGCGGTTATCGTCGGCCTTCCTGATCGCGGCGATCAGCCGTTCGGCTTCAGGCTTGCAATTGACGATCCGGGCGCCGGTACGCTGGGCAAGATGCCAGGCGACCCAGGCGCCGACTGTGTCGATGCGCGTGACCCCGGTCATGTCGATCTGGGAAAGCGGATCGGAAATGTGGCGGATGCGCGCATCGATCGCGCCGAGCGATGCCACGGTCATCGGGCCGGAAAACGCCAGGGTGGCGCCGCCGTTTGTGCCGGACGAAGGATCGTCCGACGCGATCGTGAAGTCGGTCAGCGCCCGCATCGTGTCCGCTTCATGCGGGAAAAGTTCCGAGGCGACAAGTGCAGCACGTGCGACGTAACGCAGGAGCTGGCCGTAGGGTCCCGGGTTGCGCTTGCAGCGTGGCCCTCCGGGTGGCAGAGCGCCGCGCATGAGCGACCAGACCCCTGCAACGGATTCCGTGCCCGAAATCGCGACCGAGCTTGCCAAGACGTTCGAGCCTGCCGGCATCGAGGCGAAGTGGTATGCGCACTGGGAAGAGAACGGCCTGTTCCGCCCCGAGCGCCCCGATGCGCAGCCCTTCACGATCGTCAATCCGCCGCCGAACGTGACCGGTTCGCTGCACATCGGCCACGCGCTAGACAATACGCTGCAGGACGTGGTGATCCGCTACGAACGCCTGCGCGGCAAGGACGCGCTGTGGGTGGTCGGCACCGACCACGCCGGCATCGCCACCCAGATGGTGGTCGAACGCCAGATGGAGGCGCGGCAGGACAAGCGCACCAACTATACGCGCGAAGCCTTCATCGACAAGGTGTGGGAATGGAAGGCCGAGAGCGGCGGCACGATCACGCGCCAGCTGCGGCGCCTGGGCTGCTCGATGGACTGGTCCAGAGAGCAGTTCACGATGGACCCGCATTTCACCCGCGCGGTGGTAAAGGTCTTCGTCGACCTCTACAACAAGGGCCTGATCTACCGCGACAAGCGGCTGGTGAACTGGGATCCCAAGCTCAAGACCGCGATCTCCGACCTCGAAGTCGAGACGCACGAGATCAAGGGCGGGTTCTGGCACTTCAAGTATCCGCTGGCCGATGGTGTGAAGCGCGACGACGGGCTCGATTACATCGAGGTTGCGACCACGCGGCCCGAGACGATGCTGGCCGACATGGCGGTGGCCGTCCATCCTGAGGACGAGCGCTACAAGTCGGTGATCGGCAAGGAAATCCTGCAGCCGCTGACCGGCCGCCGGCTCAAGGTCGTGGCGGACGAGCATGCCGATCCCGAGCTCGGGTCGGGTGCGGTGAAGATCACGCCGGGGCATGATTTCAACGACTTCGAAGTGGGCAAGCGCGCCGGGATCAAGGCGGCCGACATGCTCAACATGTTCGATGCCGAAGCCCAGGTGGTCCAGACCGCCGACGGCCTGGTGCCCGAAAAGTACCTCGGGATGGACCGCTTCGACGCGCGCGAGGCCATTGTTGCCGACATGAAGGCGGCGGGCTTCCTGATCCCGCACGTGGTGAAGGACAAGGAAGGCAACGAGACCCTGCTCGACGCCGAACCGCGCACGATCCAGACCCCGTTCGGCGACCGCGGCGGCGTGGTGATCGAACCCTGGCTGACCGACCAGTGGTACGTCGATGCGGAGACGCTGGCCAAGGCCCCGATCGAGGCGGTGCGTTCGGGCAAGATCGAGATCGTGCCCAAGTCGTGGGAAAAGACCTTCTTCAACTGGATGGAGAACATCCAGCCGTGGTGTGTCAGCCGCCAGCTGTGGTGGGGCCATCGGATCCCGGCTTGGTATGCCGAGGATGGTTCGGTCTTCGTCGCCGAAACCGAGGAAGCGGCCCAGGCCTTGGCCGGCAATAAGAAGCTCACGCGCGACGAGGACGTCCTCGACACGTGGTTCTCCTCCGCGCTGTGGCCCTTCGCCACGCTCGGCTGGCCGGATCAGGACGCGCCGCTGCTCAAGAAGCACTATCCCAACGACCTGCTGGTGTCGGGCTTCGACATCCTGTTCTTCTGGGATGCGCGCATGGCGATGCAGGGCATCGAGTTCATGGGGCAGGTGCCGTGGAAGAAGCTCTATCTCCACGGGCTCGTCCGCGCGGCAGACGGGCAGAAGATGTCCAAGTCGAAGGGCAACGTGGTCGATCCGCTGGGCCTGATCGACAAGTACGGGGCCGATGCGCTGCGCTTCTTCATGTGCGCGATGGAAAGCCAGGGCCGCGACGTGAAAATGGATGAAAAGCGGGTCGAGGGTTACCGCAACTTCGCTACGAAGCTGTGGAACGCGGCCCGCTTCTGCCAGAGCAATGGCATCGTCGGCAGCACGTCGGCGACGGCTCCGCAGGCGACCAGCGCGGTCAACAAATGGATCGTGGGCGAAGTGGGCGAAACCGTCCGCGCGCTCGATCAGGCGATGGCCGACCTGCGCTTCGACGCGGCGGCCAACGCGATCTACCAGTTCACCTGGAACACCTTCTGCGACTGGTACATCGAACTGATCAAGGGCAGCTTCGATGACGAGACCCGTGCCGTTGCCGGCTGGGTGCTCGATCAGATCCTGGTCCTGCTGCATCCGTTCATGCCCTTCGTCACCGAAGAACTGTGGCACGCGCTTGGCGACCGGTCGGTCGACCTGATCGTGGCGCAATGGCCTTCGGCTGATGTCCCGGCGGACGCGGATGCCAAGCGTGAGGTCGAGTGGCTGATCGCGCTGGTGTCCAACCTGCGCACGGCCAAGAACGAGCTCGGCATTGCGCCGGGTGCCCGGCTCGATGCCTATTTGCCCGAACCTTCGGCACAGACGCGCGCGACGATCGAGGCCAACCCGGCCGCGATCGAACGACTGGCGCGGCTCAACGCGATCCGTTTCGAAGCGGCGCCTGCAGGCGCTGCGATGCAGATCGGTGCGGGTGACGCCAACATCATCGTGCCGCTCGACGGCGTGATCGACATTGCGGCGGAAAAGGCGCGTCTGGAAAAGGCGCTGGCTGTGTCGCAGAAGGAAGCCAAGGCGCTGGAAGGGCGTTTGTCCAACCCCTCGTTCGTCGAGCGCGCCAAGCCCGAAGCGGTCGAGAAGGCGCGCGCCGACCATGCCATGCACGCGGCCGAAGCCGAGCGGCTCGCCGCCGCGCTCAAGCGGCTGGGGTGATCAGGCCATGGCCCACCATCCTCCCCTGCTGGGGAGGTGGCGGCGCGCAGCGTCGACGGAGGGTTAGCGTGCGGGCAATACCCCTCCACCGCCTTCGGCGGTCCCCCTCCCCTTGCGGGGGAGGATGGGGGTGCTGACGCTCGCTACCGTCAATCCGGGCGAGGCTGAGATCTTCGCCTCGCTGCAGGGCGAGGGGCCTTCGATGGGCCGGCCTTCCACGTTCGTGCGCCTGTCGCGCTGCAACCTCGCCTGCCGCTGGTGCGACACGGCGTACACGTGGCGCTTTACCGGCGACAATCGGCCGCACCGCGACGACCTGGCGTTCGAACGCAGCGCGAACCAGCTGGTGTTGGACGAGGGCGAGGTGGCGTCGCGGATCGTGGCGTTGTCGCCCGACCGTCTGGTCATCACCGGGGGCGAGCCGCTGCTGCAGGGAGCGGCGCTGGCGCGGATGGTCGCGGCGGTCCGGCAAGCGCGGCCAGACTTCCACGTCGAGATCGAAACCAACGGTTCGGTCGCGCCGCATGCGGCGCTCGACGCGCTGGTCGATCAGTACAATGTCAGCCCCAAACTTGCGCATTCGGGCAATCCGGCCGAGCTGGCGCTGATCCCGGAACGGCTGTCGGCCTGGGCGGCCGAGCCGCGCGCCTATTTCAAGTTCGTGGTGGCGACGCCTGCCGATGTTGAGGAAGTGGCCGTGCTGCAGAAGGCCTACGCCATTCCCGGCGAGCGGTTGTTCGTGATGCCCGAGGGCACCGACAGCGCAACCTTGCGTGATCGGTCGAAATGGCTGTCGGATGCGGCGCTCAGTGCCGGGTGGCGGTTTACGGACCGCCTGCATATTCACCTGTACGGAGATACGCGCGGGACTTGAGGAGGCTTGGGGCCGGAAGCGACCCCAGCTTTCGCTGGGGTGCCGCTTCCGCGCCTGCGATCAGAACGGCCCGATCAAAACGGGATGTCGTCGTCCAGATCATCGCCGAAGCCGCCCGACGAGCCGCCGCCCTGGTTCCAGCTGCTGCCGCCCGACGCGCCGCCACCGCGCGAACCGCCCGACGAACCGCCATCGTTCCAGCCGCCGCCGGACGAACGGCCACCGCCGCCCATTCCGCCACCGCCGCCCGAGCCGCCCTGCGGGCCGTCGAGCATGGTCAGCACGCCGCCCATGCCGCCGACCGAGATTTCGGTGGTGTAGCGGTCGTTGCCCGACTGGTCCTGCCACTTGCGGGTGCGCAGCTGGCCTTCGATGTAGACCTTGCTGCCCTTCTTCAGGAAGCGTTCGACCACACCGACGAGACCTTCGGAATTGATCACCACGCTATGCCACTCGGTGCGCTCCTTGCGCTCGCCGGTGGCGCGGTCCTTCCAGTTCTCGCTGGTGGCGATGCGCAGGTTGGCGATGCGCCCGCCGTTCTGGAAGCTCTTCACTTCCGGATCGGCGCCGAGATTGCCGATCAGAATGACCTTGTTGACGCTGCCTGCCATCGAATCGTTTTCCTGAATGAGATTTGCGGGCTTGGGTAGAAGATGGAGGCCCGCGGGGCCAACCTCAAGCGCGGCACTTCTGGTGGAAAACGGCTATCCCAAGCCCAAGGCCACCGCGATCCAGTAGGTCGCCCCGGCAAAGACGTAGGCCAAGCCGAACAGGTAGGCCAGCATGAAGCCCGGCCACTTCCAGCCGTTGGTTTCGCGCCGGGTCACGGCAATGGTCGACATGCACTGCGGCGCGAACACGAACCAGGCGAGGAAGGCGAGCGCGGTGGCGAGGCTCCACCGGCCCTTGAGCTGGTCGCCGAGCTGGCGGCCCTGCTGATCGTCGTCGGTGGCGCCCACGGCGTAGGTCGTGGCGAGCGAGCTGACCGCAACCTCGCGCGCGGCCATGGCCGGGATCAGTGCGAGCGCGATGTCCCGGTTGAAGCCGATCGGTTCGACCACGACCGCCAGGCCGTTGGCGATATGCCCGGCGATCGAGGCGTTGACCTGGTCCTGTCCAGGCTCGGCGCGCGGGAAGTTGAGCAGCAGCCACAGCGCGACGGTGACGGTGAAGATCATCGTGCCGGCGCGGCGCAGGAACACCCACGCACGCTGGAACAGGCCGAGCGCCAGATCCTTGACCGTGGGCAGCTGGTACTTGGGCAGCTCCATGATGAAGCCCGATGCCGCGCCCTTGGTCACCGAGCGGCGCAGGATGAGCGCAACGACCATCGCGCCGATGATGCCGACGACATAGAGCGTGAACAGCACCAGCCCCTGCAGGCCGACGCCGGGCAGGACGGCGCGGTTCGGAATAAACGCAGCGATGATCACCGCGTAAACCGGCAGGCGTGCCGAGCAGGTCATCAGCGGGGCGATCAGGATCGTGGTCAGCCGATCCTTGGGATCGGTGATCGATCGCGTGGACATGATGCCGGGCACCGCGCAGGCAAAGCTCGACAGCAGCGGGATGAAGCTGCGGCCTGAAAGCCCGACGCCCGCCATCAGCCGGTCCATCAGGAAGGCGGCGCGCGCCATGTATCCGGTCGCCTCCATCGTGAGGATGAAGAAGAACAGGATCAGGATCTGCGGCAGGAACACCACCACCGCACCGACGCCCGCAATCACGCCGTCGGTAAGCAGATCGCGTGCGAGACTGGCCGGCAGTTCGGTTCGCACCCAGTCGCCGATTGCGGAAAAGGCGGCGTCGATCCCGTCGGCAAAGGGCGTCGCCCAGCTGAACACCGCCTGGAACACAACGAACAGCAGCGCGAACAGGATCGGCGGGCCGGCCCAGGGATGCAGCAGGACCTTGTCCATGCGCGCATGGATGCGGTGCCTGGCGGTTTCGGAAAGGATCGCCCCCTGCGCCATTTCGTGCGCAAGCATGCGCCGTTCGGGCAAGGTGACATGCGCCCGGGCGACCGGCTGCTCCGCCACCGCATCGCGCGCGGCGGCGACGGCTGCAGCAAGATCGTCGAGCCCCCGACGGCGCACGGCAACCGTCGGGATCACCGGAACCCCCAACGCGGCCGAAAGCGCCGCCGAATCGAGCACCAGCCCATCGCGCTCGGCCAGATCGACCATGTTGAGCGCGACCACCGTGGGCCGGCCGAGTTCGAGCACTTCCTGCGCGAAGACAAGGTGCTGTTCGAGGTTCGAGCTGTCGAGCACGATAACCAGCACGTCGGGCTGCGCCTGCCCGTGCTGTTCGCCCATCACCACGCGGCGCGTCACTTCCTCGTCGGGGCTGGTGGTGGCGTGGAGGCCGTAGGAGCCGGGCAGGTCGACCAGCTCGACCGGTTCGCCATTGGGCAGCAGCATGCGCCCGGCCTTCCGTTCGACGGTGACGCCAGGGTAATTCGCGATCTTCTGGCGCGCGCCGGTCAGCGCGTTGAACAGCGCGCTCTTGCCCGCATTGGGATTGCCGACGAGGGCGGCGACGCAGGGCTGCCTGCTCATCGTGTCAGGCCGCCTGCGTCTCGGGCACGGTATCGACCGTCATGGCGCGGGCGTGGGCGCGGCGCAGGGCAACGGTCATGCGCCCGATCTCGATCGCCAGCGGGTCGCGACCGAGGAACACCCCGCGATAGGCAAGCTTCACCTTCGCGCCTTCGTCGATCCCCAGCGCGCGCAGGCGCTGGGCTTCCTCGGGCACGAGCATGTCCCAGTCGACCGCGGCGATGCGGGCGCTGATGCCAAGGGGGAGCTGGTCGAGTGTCACGCCTGCGGCGCTGCCACAGCGGCTCAACAATTGCAAGTCATTCGCAATAGTTGATCGAGGTCAATTTGGAACGCTGTCCGTCAGGTCGCAGGGTAGCGCAGGCGACCGAGCAGCCGCGTCAGGCTGAGGCCTTCATCGCGCGGGCGCATGACGCGGGCTTTGGCCTTCTCGAACTTCATCACGTCATCGATACGGCGGGACAGGAAGGCGCGCGTCTCGTCGTGGTCCTCGCTCTTGTCCTGGGCGAAGAAGGTGAGCGTCGCGGCGTAAATGGTGCCGAGCGTCGCACGCTTGGTGTAGTGATTGTAGTCGGTGGCGGTATCGCCGGCGAGCCGCCACATGCGATCGGCGCTTTCCCAGCCGAGCCGCGCGGCGGAGGCCGCGTTCCAGGACTTGGCCATCTCGATCAGGGCCAGCCGCAGCGCTTCCTCGCGCCCGGCAAGCGCATCGAGGCGGAACTGGACAAGGCTGCGGATGCGTTCGCGGATCGGCAGGTTGCCGATGCGCTCGTTGGGCAGCTCGCGCGCCATGTCGCGGTCGATCGCATGGATCCACGCGGCAATCATCGTCATCGGCTTGCCTTCGAAGGCAAAGCGCGCGGCTTCCCGGTCGACGCCGGCCATGTCTGCGGCTGCATCGACCGCAGCGTTGCTCCATCCGTCGAACATCGCCGATTCCGCGACGAGCGGTGCAAGGTCCATGCGCAGGTCTTCGAGCGAAGCGTGATCGGCGGTTTCGGTGTCCATGGCGCAACCTGCTGGAGGAATCGGATCAGAACGTCGGGCCGTAGCTCTTCTTGGCGGGATTGGCAGCCTTGGCCTTGGCGGCATTCTCCAGCTCGTTCAGCATCGTGCTGCCCTTGCCGTCAAGCGCGGCGTAATCCCGTGCCGACCGGCCCGAATTGTCCGGGCGATCCGGATTGGCACCGGCCTTCAGCAACGCCCGCACCAGCGCGACATCGCGCCGGTGGACCGCGCTGATCAGCGGCGTCTCGCCGGTGTTGTTAGGCTCATCGACGCGGGCGCCAGCCGAAATCAGGAAGTCCACGCCTTCGAGATAGCCCAGATTGCAGGCCAGGACGAGCGGCGTGGTGCCCTTGTTGTCGCGGATGTTGACGTTGGCGCCCTTGCCGACGAGGAACTGCATCCACATCAGATCGCGCCGCGCGGTGACGATGTGCAGCGCGGATTCACCAGTGGTTATATCGCGAGTGTTGACGATCTGGGTGCCCGGCTCGTTCAGCGCATCGGTGACCTTGTCGGCTTCCTTCTTCTTCACCGATTCAAGAAACTTGTAGCTGTCCGAGAACTGCGCCGCTGCAGGCACAGCGATCCCCAGAGCAAGTCCGGAGAGCGCCACAGCGCCCAGCTTGGCATATCGCCGCGCAAAGCGGGTCCACCTGATCACGTCGTCGTCCTCCTGTTGGCGCCCCTTGGCGGGTATCGCCCCTTGCAAGCAGCTGGTTAGCAGAGCATGAACCGGCGCGCCATGCTCGACCAAGCCCCGCGCCGATCCTTCCGCCGACCGATATTCCTAACGCTTGCCAGCGCTTTGGCCTTCGCGCTTTCTGCCTGTTCGGGCAGCGGCCCTGCCGAGCGCCCACCGCTCGAAGGCGCCAGCATCGGCGGTGACTTCACCCTGATCGGCAAGGACGGCAAGCCGGTGCGGTACGCCGACTTTGCCGGCAAGTACCGCGTGGTCTATTTCGGCTACACGTTCTGCCCCGACGTCTGCCCGCTGGACGTCCAGCACCTGATGCAGGGCTATCACGCCTTCGCCAGGACGAGCCCGGAGCTTGCGGCCAAGGTCGTGCCGATGTTCATCACCGTCGATCCCGCGCGCGACACGCCCGAAAACGTCGGCAAGTTCGCCGCGAACTTCGGGCCCGAGCTGATCGGCCTGACCGGTACGCCGCAGCAGATCGCCGCCGTCGCCAAGAGCTTTGCGGTCTATTACCAGAAGCGCGAGGGCTCCTCGCCCGATGCCTATCTGATGGACCACAGCCGCGCCGCTTACCTGATGGGGCCCGATGGCAAGCCGCTGGCGCTGCTGCCGGCCGAAAAGGACGGGCCGGCCGTCGCGGCGGACCTGGCCAAGTGGGTGCACTGACGTGGCAGCGCCGGGCGAGCGGTTCTGGGAAAAGCCGATCGAGGCGCTGACCCGCGATGAGTGGGAAGCGCTGTGCGACGGCTGTGGCCAGTGCTGCCTGCACAAGCTTGAGGACGAGGACACGGGGCGGGTCTATCGCACCAATGTCGCCTGCCGTCTGCTCGACACGCGCAGCGGGCGCTGCAGTGACTATCGGCACCGCAAGGCCTTGGTGCCCGATTGCCTGCGCCTGACCCCACGATTGGTGCGTGAAGTCGCCTGGTTGCCGCCCACCTGCGCCTATCGCCTGCGCGCTGATGGCGAGCCGCTGCCCGATTGGCACTACCTGGTCAGCGGGGATCGCGAGGCGGTCCATGCCGCCGGCGTTTCGGTCAAGGGCCGCGTCATCAGCGAAGTGCTGGCCGGCCCGCTGGAGGACCACGTGATCCTTGAGCCCGAGGATCTCGGGGGCGAGGACTTCTTCCTGTGATCGACTGGCTGCGCCGGCCCTTGCGTGAGCCTGCCGCGCCCAAGCCGATCGCGCCGCGCACGATGACGATCGACGGGCGCGAAATGCCGCTGGTGATCCGTCGCCTCGCGCAGGCGCGCCGCATGACGCTGCGCCTCTCGCCCGATGGTGGCGAGGTGCGCGTCTCCATCCCACGATGGGGCCGGGTGGGCGATGCCGAAGCCTTCGCGCGCGAACGCGCCGACTGGCTTGCGCTGCAGCTGCGCCGCATGCCCGAGCGCGCGAGCATTACCGCGGGCAGCGTGGTGCCATTCCGCGGTGAGGCGCTGCAGGTGCGCTGGCTGGCCGATGCACCGCGCAAGCCGGTGCTCGACGATGGAATGATCGTGCTCGGCGGCCCGCAGGACGGACTGCAGGGACGGCTCGCCCGCTGGCTGGAAGGCGAAGCGCTGCGACTGATGGCCGAGGATCTTGCGCACTACTGCGACCGCGCCGGCAAGGCGGTGCCGCGCCTGGCGCTGTCGCGCGCGCAGCGCCGCTGGGGCAGTTGTGCCGCCGACGGCTCGATCCGGATGAACTGGCGACTGGTCATGACGCCGGATTTCGTGCGACGCTCGGTCGTCGCGCACGAAGTGGCGCATATGACCCACTTCGATCACAGTCCCGCATTTCACGCCCATCTTTCAGCGCTTTACGAAGGGCGGATCGAGGACGCCAACCGCTGGCTCAAACGCGAAGGGCGCGGGCTTTACCGCCTGTTCGGCTGACGGCGGAACGCATGTTGGCAAATCCGGTCGCAAGTGTAACCGGTTTGCGCTAGGGGCGCTGCATGGACAGCCGCTTCGACTTCACCCCCGCCATGGCGCTCGCCCGCGCCGAAATGCGCCGCCTGCATCGCCTGGCCGAACCCGACGTGGTCCGCCCGCTGGTCGCCGCGTTGCCGCGCGAGGGTGAAGCCGCGATCATGGCACGCGGCAAGGCGCTGATCGCCGAACTGCGCAAGGGGCAGGCGAGCGGCTGGGTCAACCGCTTCATGGCCGAATACCGCATGGACAGCGCCGAAGGCCTTGCCCTGTTGAGCCTGGCCGAAGCGTTCCTGCGCGTGCCCGATCCGGAAACCGCCGACCTGCTCATCGCCGACAAGATCGGCGAGGCGGACTGGCGGGCGCATTCGGGCAAGTCTTCCTCGATGCTGGTGAACTCCGCAACATGGGGCCTGGTGCTGGGGCGCGCGGTGATCGGCGTCGAGCCGCAGGCGGGCGTGCTGCGCCGCCTGATCGCCCGCAGCGGCGAACCGTTCGTGCGCCAGGCCGTCGGCGCGGCCATGAAGCTGATGGGCGAGGTCTTCGTCATGGGCCGCACCATCGACGAAGCCATGGCGCGCATGCGCAAGGGCGAAAACCGGGGCTTTACCGCCAGCTTCGACATGCTGGGCGAAGCCGCGCGCACGTTCGGCGATGCGCATCGCTATTTCGAAAGCTACGAAGCCGCCATCGCCGCCGTGGGCAAGGCTGCGGGCGAGGGGCACTCGATCTCGGTCAAGCTCTCGGCGCTCCACCCCCGCTACGAAGCGGCGCAGGCCGACGCCGCGATACCGGAGCTTACCGCGATGCTGCTCGACCTGGCGCGCGGCGCGGCCAGGGTCGGCATCCCGCTGACGGTCGATGCCGAGGAAAGCGAACGGCTCGACCTTTCGCTCGACATCATCGCCGCTGTTGCCGCCGATCCCGCGCTCAAGGGCTGGGACGGGCTCGGCATGGCGGTTCAGGCCTATTCCAAGCGGGCGCGCAGCGTCTGCCGCTGGGCCAATGGCCTGGGCGAGGCGACCGGGCGCCGGATCAAGGTGCGGCTGGTCAAGGGCGCGTACTGGGACAGCGAGATCAAGGCGACGCAGGAACAGGGCCTGCCCGACTATCCGCTGTTCACGCGCAAGGCACATACCGACGTATCGTACCTCGCCGCCGCGCGCGAGCTGCTGGCGAGCCCGCACGTGGAGCCCGCGTTCGCAACCCATAACGCGCGCACCGTCGCCACGATCGTCGAATGGTCGAAGGGGTTGGGCAAGACCGGCGCCGACTTCGAATTCCAGCGCCTCCACGGCATGGGCGAAGGGCTCTACGAAGCGCTGGTGCGCGATGAAGGCTATCGCTGCCGCATCTATGCCCCGGTCGGGGGCCATCGCGATCTGCTCGCCTATCTCGTTCGCCGCCTGCTGGAAAACGGCGCGAACACCAGCTTCGTGCACCAGCTGGCCGACACGGACCTGTCGGAAGAGGACTTGCTCGCCGATCCGGTGGCGAAGGCGCAGGAAAGCGGCGGACTGCCCCACCCGTCGATCCCCTTGCCCATCGATCTGTTCGAGCCGGTACGCGGCAATTCCGCAGGCGTAGACCTCAACGATCGCGCGGTGCTGGCCGATCTTGCGGCGAAGATCGCGCGGGTCCCGGTTCTGCCAGCACCTGCCGAAGCGGATGCCGGGACGCTGATCGGCGCGGCCGCCGCTGCGGCTCCGGCCTGGGCGTCGGTGTCCATCGATGCCCAGGCCGACGTGCTCGACCGTCTGGCCGACCTGCTCGAAGCGCGCCGCGAAGAAGCCTTTGCGCTGCTGGTGCACGAAGCGCGCAAGACGCTGCCAGATGCGCTTGCCGAAGTGCGCGAAGCGGCGGACTTCTGTCGCTATTACGCGCGTCAGTCACGCGATCTGATGCAGCCTGTGCCCCTGCCGGGACCGACCGGCGAAACCAACGTCCTGCGCATGCTGCCGCGTGGCGTCTGGGCGGCGGTCGCACCGTGGAACTTCCCGCTGGCGATCTTCCTCGGGCAGGTCGTCGCGGCGCTCGTCACCGGCAACACCGTCGTCGCCAAGCCCGCGCCGCAGACTCCTGCGATCGCGGCGTGGGCGGTGGCGCTGGCGCGTGAGGCGGGTGTTCCCGAAGGCGCGCTGCAGCTGCTCGTCGGCGGTGCCAAAGCCGGCCACGCGCTGGTGTCCGATCCCCGCGTCGCGGGCGTGGCCTTTACCGGCTCGGTCCCCACCGCCAAGCGCATCGCCCGCGCGCTGCTGGCAGACGACGACCGCCCGATCGTCCCGCTGATCGCCGAAACCGGCGGCATCAACGCGATGGTGGTCGATTCGACCGCGCTGCCCGAACAGGTGGTGCGCGATATCGTCACCAGCGCCTTCCGTTCGGCCGGGCAGCGCTGCTCGGCGCTGCGCCTGCTGCTGCTGCAGGAAGACATCGCCGATCGCACGCTCGAAATGCTGGCGGGTGCGATGGACGCGCTGGTGGTCGGCGATCCGGCGCATCCTGCCACCGATGTCGGTCCGGTGATCGACCGGGCGGCCTATGACAAGCTGATGGCGCGCCGCGCGGAGATGGCCGGGCGGATCGTGAAGACGGTCGCCGTGCCGGACAGCGGCCTGTTCGTGCCGCCAACCGTCATCCGCCTCGATTCGCTCGACCAGCTCGATGCCGAATGGTTCGGCCCGCTGCTGCATGTGGCCACATGGAAGACCGGCGAACTCGACGACGTGATCGCGCGGGTCAACGCCAAGGGCTTCGGTCTGACGATGGGCCTGCACAGCCGCATCGCGCGCGTGGCAGAGGCGGTGGAAAGCGCGGCCAAGGTTGGCAATCTCTACGTCAACCGTTCGATGATCGGCGCGGTCGTCGGCAGCCAGCCGTTTGGCGGCGAAGGTCTATCGGGCACTGGCCCCAAGGCCGGCGGGCCGCACTACCTCGCCCGCTTCTGCGTCGAGCGCGTTACTTCGACCGACACCACCAGCGCTGGCGGAAACGCATCGCTGCTCAGCCTCGACGAGGAAATGTAACCGCAACTGGCGCAAACGGGCACAGGCCCCTATCTAGGGGACACGATGAAGGGTTTCTTTTCCAACGTTTCGCCCAAGCGCGCGATCAAGGACCTCTGGCAGGTCCTCGGCGCGCCCAGCGAGTACCGGATGCGCGCGCTGCTGCTGGCTGCCTGCGTCACTGGCGGTATCTTCTACCTGATGACCCAGCAGGGCGGGCGCGGGCTGCCGCGGCCGCCCAAGGTGATCTACATCGAAAGCTGGCGTGCCGATCGCAGCGACAAGGAAATCCTTGCCGGCAACATCGCCGCGCAGAAGAAGCTCGACGAAGAGCAGGCCGAGGAAGACCGCCGCGCCGAGGACATCCGCAAGATGTACAAGGCGGTCGGCGCGGCCACCGGGATCGACACCCAGAAGATGTACGACAAAGGCACCGTCGAGCGCGAAGCCGAGCGCAAGGCCGAGCAGCAAAAGAACGAGGCGCTGCTGCGCCAGATCACCGGCAAGCCGGTACCCGCCCCGCCCAAGCCTTGAGGCCCGGCGATGGGGGGGCACAGCGATCATGACTGGCTGAGCGCGGCGGCTGCGCTTGGCGAACGCGGGCGTCCGTTCAGCCGCCCCAACCCGGCCGTGGGCGCGATCATCGTGCGCGATGGGCGCGTGGTGGGGCGCGGGTTCACCCAGATCGGAGGTCGCCCCCATGCCGAAGCCATGGCACTGGCGCAGGCAGGCGAAGCCGCGCGCGGCGCGACGCTCTATGTCACGCTCGAACCCTGCGCACACCAGAGCGAGCGCGGGCCGTCCTGCTCATCGCTGGTAATCGCCAGCGGCCTTGCCCGCGTGGTGGTCGGTTGTCCTGACCCCGATCCGCGCACGGCCGGCATCGGCATGGAAAGCCTGCGCGCCGCGGGGATCCAGGTGGACCCGACGCCTTCGCACGCGGCGCAGCACTCGCTTGCCGGCTATCTCACCCGCGCCCGCCTCGGCCGACCGCACGTCACGCTCAAGCTAGCGACCTCGCTCGACGGCTGCATCGCTCTTGCCGATGGCTCCAGCCGCTGGATCACCGGCGAAGCATCGCGTGCTCACGTGCACGTAGAGCGTGCGCGCGCGGAGGCCATCCTCGTCGGCGGGGGTACGCTCCGCGCCGATTCGCCCCGGCTCGATGTGCGCCTGCCCGGGCTTGAGGCGCGCAGTCCGGAACGCTGGGTGCTTACACACGCCCCTGCACCCGAAGGCTGGCGCGCAATTGCCGACATCACCGCGCCCGATGCGTTCGGCGATCTGCAGTATCTCTATGTCGAAGGCGGCGCGGGCGCTGCAGCCACGTTCCTGGCCGCCGACATGGTCGACCGGCTGATGATCTACCGCGCACCGATCGTCATCGGCGGGGGAAAGCCCTGCATCGCCGATATCGGCCTCGCCACGCTCGATGCAGCGCACGGCCGCTGGAGCCATGTGTCCCGTGGCCAGCTTGGCAGTGACACGCTCGACGTCTACGAGCGCAGGCGCTGAAGGAGAGAGAGCAATGTTCACCGGCATCGTCACCGAAATCGGCGCGATCACCCGAATCGAGGACCGCGGCGACAAGCGCATGACCATCGCCTGCGCGATGGATCCCGCCAGGATCGCCATCGGCGCCTCGATCGCGTGTTCGGGCGTGTGCCTGACGGTGGTCGATCGCGGTGGTACCGCCGGCGACGCCTGGTTCGCGGTCGACGTGTCCGGCGAGACGATTTCGTGCACCGCGCCCGCACATTGGCAGGAAGGCGCCAGGCTCAACCTCGAACCTGCGCTCAAGCTCGGCGACGAGCTCGGCGGTCATATCGTGACGGGCCATGTCGATGGCGTGGGCCACGTCGTCGGCCTGTGCCCGGAAGGCGGCTCGACGCGCATCGGCATTTCCGCTCCGGCCGAACTTGCGCCCTACATCGCGCCCAAGGGTTCGATCACCGTCGATGGCACCTCGCTCACGGTCAACGAAGTCGCTGACCAGGACGATGGAACCTGCCATTTCGCGCTGAACATCATTCCGCATACCGCCGAAGTCACCACCATCGGCACGCTCGCCGTGGGCGATGCCGTCAATCTCGAGATCGACGTGCTGGCGCGCTATCTCAAGCGGATGCAGTCGCTCGCCGCCAAGGGCTAAGCTGTTTCACACAGGCGCGAAGAAGGGCGGGCCCTCGCGGCGCCCGCCCTTCTTGTTTGCAGGCGTCGCTGGTGATCAGCCCGCGACGTCGCCCAGCGCGGCGATGAACTTGTCGATGTTGCCGGTGGTCAGGCCCGCCGCGTTGATACGGCCCGAACCCGCCATGTAGATGCCGTGCTTTTCGCGCAGCGCCAGGATCTGCTCGCCCGAAAGCGGCAGCATCGAGAACAGGCCCTTCTGGATGCCGAGCGGCGCCATGTTCACGCTGCCGACCTGCTGCGCGGCGGCAAGGCGTTCGCGCACCCACGCCATGCGGTCGCGCATCTCGTCGAGCTCGCCCAGCCACAGCTTGGTCAGCTCCGCGTCCGAAAGGATCAGCCGGACGGCAGCCGCGCCGTGATCGGGCGGCATCGACCACGAAGCGCGCGCCACGGTTGCGCCATTGGCCATCGCGTTGGCAAGCGCGGTCGCATCCGACGTCACGGCATAGAACGCACCGACACGGTCGCGATAAAGACCGAAGTTCTTGTCGCACGAATAGGCGACCAGCGCTTCGGACACAGCGCCCAGCACCTTGCGCAGGCCATAGGCATCGGCCTCCATGCCATCGCCCAGGCCCTGATAGGCAAGGTCGATGATCGGCAGGACCTTGCCGTCGGACAGCGTGGCGGCGATCGCGTCCCACTGCGCCTCGGTGTAATCGACCCCGGTCGGGTTGTGGCAGCAGCCGTGCAGCAGCACGGCATCGCCCGGCTGGGCTGCCGCGAGCGCGGCCTGCAGCGCGTCGAGATCGGCAAGGCCGTCGGCGGTGGTGTGCTTGAACGTCACCAGTTCAAGCCCGACCGCCGCGACGATCTGCGCATGGTTCGGCCACGAAGGCGTGCCCATCAGGATCCGCTTGATGCCCGAACGCTTGGCGACTTCGATGGCAAGGCGCACCGCGCCGGTGCCGCCCGGCGACTGCATGCCTTCGACGCGTGAACGGTCGAAGTCCTGCCCGAAGACATAGGGGATCAGCGCGTGAACGAAGCCCATGTCGCCCTCGGGGCCGAGGTAGGCCTTCGAATCCTGGTCGGCGAGCAGCTTCTGCTCGGCCGCCTTGATCGCCTTGAACACCGGCGTCGCGCCCTCGGCGGTGCGATAGACGCCCACGCCCAGGTCGATCTTGTCGGCGCGCGGATCGGCGTTGTAGAGCTTGATCAGGGCAAGCAGCGCGTCTGCGGGCTGGGCGGCAAGGTTTTCGAGCATGGGCGGACCCTCCTGTCCGGATTGCGAAAAATTCGCGGGCGCCATGCCGCCGCAGGCCCCGCGCCGCAACCCCTGATTTGGCGCGGGTCCCGGTTTTACGGTTGCGTTACCGTCCTGCGATGCCGGATCAGAACGGCATCCACTTCTGCGTGCGGCTGAACTTCATGTAGCCGGCATTCACGCCAAGGCGCAGGCCAGCGCCCATCCGCACCGGGATCAGCACCACGTCGTGGCTGCGCAGGTAACTGACGTTGAAACCGCCGACGAGGTAAGCCTGGCCTTCGCCCGCGCCATAGCGATGGAACAGCTCGGCGGTGTCATGCAGGTTGTACACCAGCACGAACGTGTTGGCCGCGTTCGCGCCCAGGTCGAAGCCGACCGAAGGCCCGGTCCAGTAGACCGGAAGTTCGCCCTCGATCTTGTGGTGCAGCGTGCCCGAACCATAGCGCACGCCCACGACCACCGCGCCACCGGCTTCACGGCCGGTGATGTAGCCGATCGGTTCGCCCTGCTTTTTCAGGATGTCCTTGATCATCAGCGCAAGACCGCGCGCGCCCTTGCCGAACACGCCTTCGGCCGCGCCGATCAGGTCGTCTTCCTTGTACGTGCCTGCAGGCGCGCCTTGCGATCCGGCGGGCGGCGGCGGGGCCATGTTGGTCATCTGCGCCGGGGGCGGCACCGTGCTCGATGGCAGCGGCGCATTCGGATCAGCGAGCGGGGGCAGCGGCTTGGGCGCTTCCGACCCGACGGGCGATGCCTGGTCGATACGGGCTGCCGGAGTGGGGGCGGGCGTTGTCGTCGCGCGCGGGTTGAGATCCGAATCGATCGCCTGGTTGGGGTCGATCGTCTGGACTTGTGCCTGCGCGGCAGCACCGGGAACGAGCGCGAGCCCGGCCAGCGCCAGCAGAAGTGTGCGGTGCAGTTTCATGTTCGCTTGTCCCATCCCGTCGTCCGCCCCCAAGCGACGCCCTGCGCGCGAAGGTAGCCCGTCCAAAGCACTGCTGTCGATGCTTGCCCGCGCACAATGAACGGGCGATGAGCCGAGTCGAAATTGCGCCCGGACGCGCGCGAAGCGGGCGGAAACGCCGGATGCGAAGTTTTTCCGGACCAGCCTTGCCGCCCCCGGAATCGCTCGCTATAGCGCGCCCTCGCCGCTGCGATCCGGAGACGTGGGTGAGTGGCTGAAACCAACGGTTTGCTAAACCGTCGTACTGGTAAATCCGGTACCGAGGGTTCGAATCCCTCCGTCTCCGCCACCATTGTGCCTTGGCTCTTCCCTTGATGCGGCTGGCGCGCGGGGCTTTCTCTCACTAGTCTGGCTCTCGCGTGCGGTGCGTGACGTTTGCCGCGCGGTGGTTCGGGCGCGGGGGTGAAAGTGGAGCGTGCGCGCCTTTACGGGCTGGTCGTCACAGCGGCTGCGGCATTTGCCCTGGCAGCCTTCGTCGGGGCGATCCTTTCCACGATCTATGGCTTTGGCCCGTGGTTCGACGAATTCTTCACGACGTACGTGGCGCGGCCGGTCATCCCCTGGCGCGAAGCACTGGTCGATCACTGGCTGACCGATAACCACCCGCCGCTCTATTACGCGCTGGCGCGGACCTTCTGGTGGATCGGCGACACGATCGAGCACAGGCGACTGGTCAATCTGGTGCCGTTCGTGGCCGCGCTGGGCGGCGGGCTCGTGCTTGCCCGCCCGCGCGCGGAACTGCACCGGCTGGCCGCGCTGCTGGCCATCTCGCTCGCCGCGCAGGGGGTGGTCGTGCGGATCGCGGCCGATTACCGCTCCTACTTCCTCTCGGTCAGCGCGATTGCCTTGCTGGTCTTCGCGCTCGCGGCGTTCCACGCCGATGCAGCGCGCTGGCGCCGGCGGGACAGCGCGGTGCTGTGGTGCGTGGCGATCGTGGCGCTCAACACCCACATCACCACCACGATCGTCGCTTCCGCCATCCAGATCCCGTTCCTGCTGCGCTATCTCGTCCGGCGGGACTTGGCGCGCTTCTGGCGCCTTGCGCTGCCCTCGCTGGTCGCCGGGCTGCTGTTCGTGGCCGTGTCCGCGGTGCAGGCGCAGCACTGGCTGGCCAATACCACCGCATTCTGGCTGCCCGCAGGCTGGAACGTGGCGCGCTGGACGCTCGAACTGCTCGTTGTCGAGGTGGCGCAGGCGAACCCCGTGCTGCTGGTTGCCGCTTTGGGCGGCTTCGCTGCGGCGGCGGTGGGCTTGATGCGCCGGCGAACGGCGGATGCGCAGCTCGAAACCGCGATCTTCCTCGGCATCGGCTGGATGCTGGCGATCGGGATCATCCTGGCAATCCACGCCTGGCGCCCGTTCATCTACGAGCGCTACCTCGTCGGCCTGGTGCCCGTCATGGCGATGATCCTTGCCTTGGGCAGCGAGCAGGCGCTGCGTCGCATTGGCCTGCAGCCAGCGCTGGCGGTCCTCGTCCTTGCCGCGCTGGTTTCGGCGGCCAGCGCCTGGCACGCGGCCAGCACCAAGCGCCAGAACAGCGACTGGGGCCCGAGCGCGGCGCTGGTCGGGCAGCTGGTCGCGGCGTGTCCCGCCAGCCTTGTCCACACCGATCCGCTGTGGAACCGCGAGGTGCTGGACCTGGCGCCCGACGACAACCGCGCGGTCGTTCCCTTCGCCTATCGCATGATGGCCGCCCGCTACCACTTCGCGCTCGAAGACGATGCCTCGCGCCGGCTCGCCAAGGGCTGTCCCACGCTGTTCTGGGCCGAATGGACCCGGCCGCAGGAATGGTCCGCACCAGAGATTCTCGCCCGCATCCGCCAGCGCGGTTTCCCGGTTTCCAGGATTCGCGTCACTCGCTTCCAGCGCAGCTTCGTGGCAGTGGCCGATCCGCAATAGGACAAGGCCGGCCCATGCAGACTCCACCCATCAACGTCGCGATCGTCGGCAACGGCATGGCGACGCGCGTGTTTCACGCCCCCTACATCGCCGCGACGCCGTCGCTGCACCTTGCCGCCGTCGTCGCCCGCCAGCCCGACGCGGTCATCCCGGCGGGGGCGGCACGGCGCGGCGACATCGCCGCCGTTCTTGCTGACCCCGCCATTGCCGTCGTCGTCATCGCCACGCCCAGCGATACCCACGCCGCGCTTGCCGCGCAGGCGCTGCGCGCGGGCAAGCACGTCGTGGCGGAAAAGCCGCTGGCGCTGTCGCTGGACGAAGCGCGCGGCCTGGCAAGGCTTGCGCAGAAACAGGAGCGGCTTCTCGTCGCGTTCCACAATCGCCGCTGGGACAGCGACTTCCTTGCCGTGCATCAGGCGATCGAAGCGGGGCGGATCGGCCGCGTGGTCCATTTCGAATCGCACTTCGACCGCTTCCGTCCGCAAGTGCGCGATCGCTGGCGCGAACAGGCGGGGCCGGGGGCAGGCGTCTGGTTCGATCTCGGCCCGCACCTTGTCGATCAGGCGCTTGCGCTGTTCGGCATGCCGCTGGGCGTCAGCGCCGATATCGCCGCCCTGCGCGACGGCACCGGCGCCGCGTCCGCCGATGATTGGGCGAATGTCGTGCTGCGCTACCCCGATCGGCGTGTGGTTCTCCACGCCGGGATGTGCGTGGCGGGCGGCTCGCCCCGCTTCATCGTCCATGGCACGCAAGGCACGCTGATCAAGCGCAGCTTCGATCCGCAAGAAAGCCAGTCGGTCGCCGGGTTGCGGCCGGGCGACGCGGATTGGGGCATTGATCCCGATCCGCTGCAGCTGATCGACGGCACCGGAGCGGAAACGCAGCTGCCCGCGCCGCGCGGCTGCCAGCAGCACTTCTATGCCGCGCTGGCGCAAGCGCTGCGCGGCGAAGGACCGCCGCCCAACAGCATCGACGAACTGCTCGCGGTCCACGCCGTGATCGAGGCGGCGCAGATCTCGGCGCGCGAAGGGCGCGTCGTCGATCCGTCGCTATTGTAGCAGCGCGTCCTTCACGATCATGCCCACTGCCTTGGTGCCGTCGGCGCGCATCGGATCGTGCCGCACGTGGGCATCGCCGCCCAGCTGCGCGGTCCACGCCGCGAATTCCAGGCACACGCCGTCGGGATCGAAGAAGTAGACCGAGCGGACGAACACCCCATCCTGCATCTGCGGGGCGACCTGCCATTCGGAATCGTCGTGGTTCAGCACCATCGAGGTCTGCACCCCGCGTTCGTGGAGGCGCGCGACGTATTCGTCGAACTTTTCGGCGGGCACGTTGAAGGCGATGTGGTTCATCGATCCGTGCGCGCTCTTCATGTCGCCCATCGCGGGCAGGCCCGATGGCGCGGCGATACCCGGCGCGGCGGGCGGCGCATCGGGAAACCAGAAGAAGGCGATGGAATCGCCGTTGCCGATGTCGAAGAAGAAGTGCTGGCCCATGCCGCCGGGCAGGTCGATCGTCTTGGTCAGCGGCATGCCCAGCACGTCGCGGTAGAACTCCACCGTCTTGGCCATGTCGCGACAGACCAGCGCGAGGTGGTTGACCCCGCGGATATCGAACACCGTGTTCCCGCTCATGCCTCGCTCTCCTGCTGCTGCTTGCGCCGCCCGCCAAGGAAGTCTGCCGCGTCGAACCCTTCGGGTGCGGCCACTTCCACGATCGGCTCCTCGCGATCGTCGAATTCCATGCGCAGCGCGCGGGTGATCACGGCGTGCATGTCGTAAAGGCAGGTGATGTAGGTGAATTCGAAGATCTGCTGGTCGTCCCAGAAGGTCTTGAGCTTGTCGATCACCGCCTTGGGCGTGCGGCCATTGGCCTGGCACAGGCAGTCGGCATAAGCGAGCACGGCGCGTTCCTGCTCATTGTAGCAATCGGCCACGGCCCAATGCGGCACCGCGGCGATCTTCTCCTCGCTGCAGCCAAGCCCGCGCAGGCTCTTGCAGTGCTGCGAGAACACGAACTGGCTGCCCTTGACCCAGCCGGCGCGCGTCTGGCCCAGTTCGCGTAGGATCGGGTCGATGCGCCGCTCGGGGCTGCGGTAGAGGGCAAAGCCGCTCACCGCGTGGCGGAAGATGTCGGGCGAAAGCGCGAAGACGCTCCACCAGTCGCCCGGCGTGCCGGTCGCCGTGCCGGGCTCCACGGTGGGGTCGCGGTCCCCGAACAGATGCTGCATGTAACCGAGAATTACCTCGTCGGTGATCTCGCTGCGGGGTACCTGGCGCAACAACGGCATGGGGCGTTCCTTCCGGGCGGAACGGCCGTTTGCCGGCCTTGCTCCGCGCATCCTCTCACAAACCTATCATTTGACAGGTTGCCTCGTCCGCGGCGGATTGCCAAGCCCCCTTGGCTTGCCTATCGCTCTTTAGCTAATCGGTTAAAAAAGGAGAGAGAACCATGGCAGCTTACGCGATCTTCATCCGCAACTCGATCAGCGACCCCGACAAGTTCGCCGAATACGGCCAGAAGGCCGGCGGCACGATGGCCGGCCACAAGGTTGAACCGCTGGTCGTCTACAACCCCTGCGAAACCCCCGAAGGCGAACCGGCCGAAGGCGTGGTCATGGTCAAGTTCGACACGATGGACGAAGCCAAGGCCTGGTACTTCGGCGATGCCTACCAGGAAGTCGCCAAGCTGCGGAAGGCTTCATCGGACTACCGCGTGATCCTGACCGAAGGCCTCTGATCCCTACCGCCTGACAACACGGACAGGCTGACAGGGCAGACAGGGCGATTGCGCCCGGCGACATCAAGCTATATCCGTCCGTATATGGCTAGACTGTCGCGCGCGATCGCCCTTTTCCTCGTCCTGCTGGCAGCGCTCGGCGCGGGGCCCGTGCTGGCCCGCGCGCCGGTTGTGCTCGCGGCGGCCAGCCTGCAGGAAGCGATGACCGCCGCCGCAGATCGCTGGACGGCCAAGGGCCACGAACGCCCGGTCCTCTCCTTCGCCGCCTCCTCCGCGCTGGCACGGCAGGCCGAAGCCGGCGCACCCGCCGATATCTTCGTCTCGGCCGACGAACAGTGGATGGACCATGTCGCCGTCGCCGGCTTCCTTGCCGCCCGCACCCGCGCGCCGCTGCTGACCAACCAGCTCGTGCTCGTGGCCCCGGCGAACAGCCGGATCGCGCTTGCCATCCGGCCGGGCTTCCCGCTTGCCCGCGCGCTCGGCAATGGGCGCTTGGCGATGGGCGACCCGGACGCCGTCCCAGCCGGCATCTACGGCAAGCAGGCGCTCACCCGCCTCGGCGTCTGGCCGCAGGTGGCGGGCAAGGTCGCGCGCGCCGAAAGCGTGCGCGCCGCGCTGGCGCTGATCGCGCGCGGCGAAGTGCCGCTCGGGATCGTCTACGCAACCGATGCCCGCGCCGAACCGCGCGTGCGCGTGGTCGGCACATTCCCCGCATCGAGCCACGCGCCGATCGTCTACCCCGTCGCGCGCCTGCGCCAGGCGCGCAGCGCCGATGCCGAACCCTTCCGTCGCTTCCTGCTGTCGGGCGAAGGCAAGGCGATCTTCCGCCGCTTCGGTTTCGGCACGCGCTGACGGCCTCCGCCACGATGGCGCTGCTGTCCCCCGCCGACTGGGCGATCGTCGCGCTCTCGCTCAAGGTCGGCGTCGTCGCCGTTGCCGCGACGCTGCCCGTCGCCTTCGCGCTCGCCTGGGTGCTGGCGCGCACGCGGTTTCCGGGGCGGATCGTGCTCGATGCGGTGGTCCACCTGCCGCTGGTCCTGCCCCCGGTGGTGATGGGCTGGCTGCTGCTGCTGGGCTTCGGCGCTTCCGGCCCGTTCGGCCGCGCGCTGGAAGCCGTGTTCGGCACCAGCGTGATGTTCCGCTGGACGGGCGCGGCGCTGGCCGCCGCGGTCATGGCGCTGCCGCTGATGGTCCGCGCCATCCGCCTGTCGCTGGAAGCGGTCGATCCCCGGCTCGAATCCGCCGCGCGCACGCTCGGCGCGGGGCCATGGCGCGCCTTCGCCACGGTCACGCTGCCGCTGACCCTGCCGGGCATGATCGCGGCGACGGTGCTCGGCCTTGCCCGTTCGCTGGGCGAATTCGGCGCGACGATCACGTTCGTCTCGAACATTCCGGGCGAAACGCAGACGCTGCCGCTGGCGATCTATTCGGCGCTGCAATTGCCGGGCGGCGATGTGCAGGTTGCCCGCCTCGCCGCGATCTCGGTTGCGCTTTCGCTCGCCGCGCTGATCGCGTCCGAAGCGCTCGCGCGCCGCACGGGACTGCGCCATGTCGCCTGACCCAGCGCTCAGCGTCGATATCGCCGTCCGGCGCGGCGACCGGCTGATCGAGACGCGCTTTGCCGCCACCGCCGGGATCACCGCGCTGTTCGGCCCGTCGGGTGCGGGCAAGACCAGCGTGCTCGATGCCATCGCCGGGCTGGTTCGACCCGCGCGCGGCCGCATCGCGCTGGGGGGCGAGGTGCTGTTCGACGCGGCGCGCGGCATCGATCTTGCGCCGGAAAAACGCCACTGCGGCGTCGTCTTCCAGGACTTGCGCCTGTTTCCCCACCGCACCGTGCGCGACAACCTGCTCTATGGCCAGCGCCTTGCCGATCCCGCCGCGCAGCTCCTGTCGCTGGACGAAGCCTGCGCCTTCCTCGGCATCGGCGCGCTACTTGATCGCCGCCCGCGCACGCTTTCCGGGGGGGAGGCGCAGCGCGTCGCCATCGGTCGGGCGCTGCTGCGCGGGCCGCGCCTGCTCCTGCTCGATGAACCGCTGTCCTCGCTCGATGCCGCGCGGCGGGAAGAGATCATGGTGGTGATCGAGCGCATCCGCGACCAACTCGCCCTGCCGATGGTGCTCGTCAGCCACCGCGTGGACGAAGTCGAACGCCTGGCGAGCGAGGTCGTTTCGCTCGACGTCCTCGCCGAACCTGCCTGAGCGCCGCGAGCGCGCGCCCGCACCTCGTCGCAAGGCCCGCACGCCACGTCCGCCATGCCGTAGGGGAAGGCGCGAAAACCGCAGGGACGCGTGCTTTTTTCGGTTGACCGCGGCGCCCGGTCGGCTCTTTCCTGCGTCCCAGACGGGCATGCGATGCCCCATGGGAGAGTGACTTCAAATGCTGACGAACCTTCCGCGCCCGGCGCTGCCGGAGCACGCGGAATGACCCAGACCGCACGTTCGCTGGGCGAACTCGCCGCTGCCATCGAACGCCAGGGCGATCGCTTCGTGCTGCACGGCGCGGCCGGCTGGATGCAGGGCCGCACGATGTACGGCGGCGCGTCCTCGTTCGTCGCGTTCACCGCCGCGCGCGCGGCCTTTCCCGACCTGCCGCCCTTGCGCGCGGCGCAGATCGGCTTCGTCGCCCCGGTGGGAGAGGACGTGGAAATCGCCGCCCGCGTTCTTCGCGCCGGCAAGAGCGTGGCCCAGGTCGAAACCGAGATCAGCGCGAACGGCGAACTGCTGCAGCGCGCGCTGTGGATCTTCGGCAGTGCCCGACCCGACAACGGCGGCGTGCCGCAGCGCCGCCTCGAAAGCTTCGTGCCCCACGATCAGGCGGTACCGGCCAGGTCGCACCCGGATCCTACCTTCTTCACCCATCGCATGGAACTGCGCCACGCCGCGCCCAAAGGCGAAGTGCCGGTCGGCACGATCCGCCGCTGGGTGCGGCTGAAGGATCGCGCCGGGCTCGATCCGGTGGGCGAGCTGATCGGCATCGGCGATACCCTGCCGCCCGGCGCGATGACCGCGCAGGAACGCATGGGTCCGCTGTCGTCGATCAACTGGTCGCTGACCCTGTTGACCGACAAGCCCGAAACCGACGACGGCTGGTGGCTGCTCGAAACCAGCTCGAACGCGATGGCGGCAGGCTTTTCCAGCGAGACGCTGCGCCTGTGGAACACCGACGGCGTGCAGGTGATGCACGGCCTGCAATCGGTGGCGATATTCGGCTGAATGGCCCGCGAAGGCCGGAGAGGATAATGACAGCATGACCGTCCAGCTTGCCGATCCCGCCACCCTTGGCCTCGATGCCGCCCGCCTCGCGCGGATCGCGGCCCTGCTCGACGAACGCTATGTGTCGAAGGGCAAGCTGAAGGGCGTCGACGTGCTCGTCGCGCGCGATGGGCAGGCCGCGTATCGCGCCACGCTCGGCGCAATGCGCGACGATGGCACGCCGGTTGCCGAAGACACGATCTACCGTATCGCTTCGATGACCAAGCCGTTGACCTCGATCGCGCTGATGATGCTGGTCGAAGAAGGCGCCATCGCGCTGGAAGATCCGGTGACCAAGGTCTTGCCCGAATTCGCCGGGCTTGCGGTCTATGCCGGCGGCGGCGGCGATGCGCCGTTCATGCCGGGGCGCCCCGCGCACGGCATGCGCATCGTCGATCTGCTCACCCACATGTCGGGCCTGACCTACGGCATCCAGAACCGCACCAACGTCGATGCCGCCTACCGCAAGGCGCGGCTCGATGGCCATGCCAGCCTTGCCGGCAACGATCACTTCATCGCCGAACTGGCCAAGCTGCCGCTGGAATTCGCGCCGGGCGAAGGCTGGAACTATTCGGTTTCCACCGATGTCTGCGGCGTCATCGTCGCGCGGCTTTCGGGGATGAGCCTGGGGCAGTTCTTCAAGGCGCGCATCTTTGATCCGCTGGGCATGGTCGATACCGGCTTCTCCTGCCCGCCCGAAAAGCTCCACCGCCTTGCCGATGCCTGGGCCTATGTGCCCGGCGGCGCGCCGCACCTGATCGACAAGGCCGAGACCAGCAACCTCGTCCGCGCCCCGCAGTTCGAAAGCGGCGGTGGCGGCCTGCTCTCCACGGTGGCCGATTACCACCGCTTCGCCAGCGCGCTGGTGGGTGGCGGCGCGGTTGACGGGGTCCGTCTCGTCAGCCCCAAGACGCTGGCGCTGATGGCCAGCAACTTCCTTCCCGGCGGCGCGGACCTGACCCAGATGTCGAGTTCGCTGTTCAGCGAGGCGAACAACGCCGGCACCGGCTTCGGCCTGGGCTTTGGCGTCACCATCGATCCCACCCGCGCGCTCGTGCCGGGCTCGGCGGGCGAATTCTTCTGGGGCGGCATCTTCTCGACCGCGTTCTTCGTCGATCCGGTGGAAAAGCTGCACATGGTGTTCATGACCCAGCTGATGCCTTCGTCGGCCTACCCCATCCGCCGCCAGTTGAAGACGCTGATCTATGCCGCGCTGACCGACAGCCGCGCCTGACCCGCCATTCGTCCTCCCCTCCGAAAGCAGCCCTCAGCTAACAGGAGCCAATACCGATGTCCGACCCCATTCCCGGTGCCAAGGAGCACATCGACGCCGCCCGCACGCTCGCGGCCACGATCGACGACATTCCCGCCGATACCCAGCTGCTGCCGATCGAACGCGTCGGCGTGATCGGCGCCGGCACGATGGGCGGCGGCATCACCATGAACTTCCTCACCGCCGGCATCCCGGTGACGATCGTCGAAATGACGCAGGAAGCGCTCGACCGCGGCGTCGCGACGATGCGTAAGAACTACGAAAACACCGTCAAGCGCGGCAAGATGGACGCCGCCCTTGCCGAAGCGGCGATGGGTCGCCTCAACCCCACGCTCGATTTCGATGCACTGGCGCAGGCCGACCTCATCATCGAAGCGGTCTACGAGAACATGGACGTCAAGAAGGAGGTCTTCGGCCGGATCGACAAGATCGCCAAGCCCGGCGCCATCCTTGCCAGCAACACCAGCTATCTCGACATCGACGAGATTGCCTCGGCCACCAGCCGACCGGAATCGGTGCTCGGCATGCACTTCTTCTCGCCCGCCAACGTGATGAAGCTGCTCGAAGTCGTCCGCGGCAAGGCTACCGGCAAGGCGCAGCTCGCCACGGTGATGGCGCTGTCGGTGAAGATCGGCAAGGTGCCGGTCGTCTCGGGCGTGTGCCATGGCTTCATCGGCAACCGCATGCTCTCGCCCCGCCAGGCGCAGGCCCATGCGCTGATCATGGAAGGCGCCAATTACTGGGACGTGGACGAAGCGCTGCTTGAATTCGGTTTCCCGATGGGCCCGTGGCAGATGGCCGACCTCGCCGGCGTCGACATCGGCTGGCACCGCGATCCCAACCGCATCGAGAGCTTGCGCGATGCGCTCTGCGCCGTGGGCCGCTGGGGCCAGAAGACGAAGAAGGGCTTCTACGATTACGACGACAACCGCCAGCGCACGCCTTCGGATGAAGTAAAGGCGATCATCGCCGACTTCGCCAAAAAGGAGGGCAAGCCGCAGCGGTCCATCGACAGGCAAGAGATCCGCGAACGCCTGCTCTACCCGATGATCAGCGAAGGTGCGCTGATCCTTGAGGAAGGCATCTCGCAGCGCGCCAGCGACATCGATACCGTCTGGCTCAACGGCTACGGCTGGCCCGCGTGGACCGGCGGCCCGATGTTCTGGGCCGACCATATCGGCCTGAAGACCGTGGTCGATGGCCTTGAAAAGCACGGCCTGCCGGTCGCCCCGCTGCTGGCGAAGAAGGCGGCGGCCGGGGAAACCTTCAATTAAAGACGGGAGAAGCGCCATGGCGGTGACCATCGAGGAAATCGCGGAAGCCGAATTCATGCCGCTGACCACGATCCTGCGCGCGCACGCCGCGCGCAGGGGAGGGGCGATCGCACTCGCTGACGAACAGACCCAGGTCAGCTGGCGCGATCTCGACGCCACGATCGATCGCGTCGCCGCCGCCCTGCAGCGCGAAGGGGTGGAACGGCACGAGCCCGTGGCCATCGCCGCGATGAACTCGGTCCCCACCGCCCTGGCCTTCCTCGGCGCGATCCGCGCCGGCGCGGTCGCCGCCCCGCTCACCTCGACCGCCACCGCCGAAACGATCCTCGCCATGCTGGTCGACAGTGGCAGCCGCGTGCTGTTCCTAGATGCGGACATCGCCGCGCGGCTTGAAGGGCTGGATTTCCCGGCAGGCGTCAAGCGCATCGCGCTCGATGGCGGCGCCCACGGCGTGCCCTTTGCGCAATGGATGGCGGAGGAGGGCGCGAAGCCGGAAGAACGCCTTCCCGCGCCCTGCGATCCCTTCAACATCATCTATTCCTCGGGCACCACCGGCGCGCCCAAGGGCATCGTGCAGAGCCACAAGATGCGCCACGAATACGCCCGGCGCACGATCGTCGGCGGCTATGACGACGATACCTGCGTGATCTGTTCCACGCCGCTCTATTCGAACACCACGCTGGTCAGCTTCCTGCCGACGCTCACCGCGGGCGGCAAGGTCGTGCTGATGAAGAAGTTCGACGCGCGCGGCTTCCTCGTCCTGTCCGAACGCGAACGCGTCACCCACGCCATGCTGGTGCCGGTGCAGTACCGCCGGATCATGGAAGTGCCCGATTTCGACCGCTTCGACCTGTCGTCCTACAAGCTCAAGTCCTCCACCAGCGCGCCGTTTCCCGCCTGGCTCAAGGCCGATGTGCTGAAGCGCTGGCCCGGCGGCCTGACTGATGGCTACGGCATGACCGAAGGCGGCGCGACCTCGATCCTCGTCGCCCACGCCCACCCGGACAAGCTGCACACCGTCGGCCAGCCTAGCCCCGGCCACATCATGAAGATCATCGACGAGGACGGCAACGAACTGCCCCAGGGCGAAGTGGGCGAAATCGTCGGCCATTCACCGATCATGATGAACGGCTACCACGGCAAGGACGACAAGACGCGCGAGGTCGAGTGGTACGACAGCGAAGGTCGGCGCTACATCCGCCACGGCGACGTCGGCAAGTTCGACGAGGACGGCTTCCTCATCCTGATGGACCGCGCCAAGGACATGATCATCTCGGGCGGGTTCAACATCTACCCCTCCGACCTCGAAAGCGAACTCACCCGCCAGCCGGAGGTGCGCGAAGCCGCCGTCGTCGGCGTGCCCAGCGATGCCTGGGGCGAAACCCCGCTCGCCGTGGTGGTGCTGGCCGACAAGACCGCCGATCCCGCCGCCATCCTGGCCGAAGCCAACCGCAGGCTCGGCAAGACGCAGCGCATTTCCGCCATCGAAGTGGTCGACGAACTGCCGCGAAGCCCGATCGGCAAGGTGCTCAAGCGCGAGCTGCGAGATCGCTTCGGCGGCAACCCGATCGCGCCGCAAGGTTACGAAAAGGCCTGAGTTTTCACCCGTTCCCTCAACCTCCCCGGGAAAGCCTGACCACAGGACCACCCCAAAGGAGAACATACCATGCGTGATGCCGTCATCGTTTCCGTCGCCCGCACCCCTATCGGGCGGGCCTACAAGGGCGCGTTCAACGCCACGCCCGGCGCCACCCTCGGCGCGCTTTCGCTGTCCGCCGCCGTGGCGCGCGCCGGCATCGAGGGGGCCGAAGTCGACGACGTGCTGTGGGGCGCTGCGCTCCAGCAGGGCACGCAGGCCGGCAACATCGCCCGCCAGGTCGCGCTGCGCGCCGGTCTTCCCATCACCACGTCGGGCATGAGCATGGACCGCCAGTGCTCGTCGGGCCTGATGTCGATCGCCACCGCCAGCAAGCAGGTGGTGATCGATCGCATGAACGTCGTCGCCGCGGGCGGCCAGGATTCGATCAGCCTGGTGCAGACCAAGGAAATGCGCGTGCAGCCCGATCCTTCGCTCAAGGCGATGCATCAGGCGATCTACATGCCCATGCTGCAGACCGCCGAAATCGTCGGCCAGCGCTATGGCATCAGCCGCGAAGCCTGCGACGAATATGCGCTCCAGTCGCAGCAGCGCACCGCCGCCGCACAGGCCGCCGGCAAGTTCGATGACGAAATCGTCGAAGTGACCGCCACGATGGGCGTGGCTGACAAGGCCACCGGCGAGATCTCGATGAAGGAGATCACGCTGAAGAAGGACGAAGGCAACCGTCCCGAAACCACGCTCGAAGGGCTGCAGAGCCTCAAGCCCGTGATCGAAGGCGGCATCGTCACCGCCGGCAACGCCAGCCAGCTGTCCGATGGTTCGGCCGCGGTCGTCGTGATGGAAGCCGGCCTTGCCGCCGCCAAGGGCCTTACCCCGCTCGGCCGCTATGTCGGCATGGCGGTTGCCGGCACCGAGCCCGACGAGATGGGCATCGGCCCGGTCTACGCGATTCCCAAGCTGCTCGAACGCTTCGACCTGAAGATCGGTGACATCGGCCTGTGGGAACTGAACGAAGCGTTCGCGGTGCAGGTGCTCTACTGCCGCGACAAGCTCGGCATCCCGAACGATCTGCTCAACGTCAACGGCGGCTCGATCTCGATCGGCCACCCCTATGGCATGACGGGCGCGCGCTGCACCGCGCACGCGCTGATCGAAGGCAAGCGCCGTGGCGCCAAGTACGCGGTCGTCACGATGTGCGTCGGCGGCGGCATGGGCGCGGCCGGCCTGTTCGAGATCTTCTGATCGCCCGGTCCGGCGCAGGCGGCAGAACTCTAGGGGTTCAGGCCGCCCAGCGCCGGATCAGGTTGTGGTAGACCTTGGCGAGGCGCAGCACCTCGCCATCGTCGCCCCCGCGCTCCATCGTCAGCTGCTGTATCGACTGGTCGAGGTCGAACAGCATCTCGCGCGCATCGGCATCGCGCACCAGCGATTCCAGCCAGAAGAAGCTCGAAATCCGCTCGCCGCGCGTCACCTCGGTCACGCGGTGCAGGCTGGTGCTGGGATAGAGCACCATGTCGCCCGCCGCGCACTTGTACGCAACGCGGCCGAAGCCGCCCTCGATCACCAGCTCGCCCCCGTCGTAATCCTCCGACAGAAACAGCGTCGCCGAAAGATCGGTGCGCAGCCGCGTGCCACTGGCCGGGTCCAGCCGGATGGCGTTGTCGATGTGATCGCCAAAGCCTTCGCCCACGCCATAGCGGTTGAACAGCGGGGGATAGATCGCCTTGGGCAGCGCGGCCGAAAGGAACAGCGGCGATGCGGCCAGCGCCTGCTGCACCCGGGCCCGCGCCGCCGCCGCTGCCGGGCTTTGTTCCGGCAGCTGGCGGTTGCGCTTGGCGAGCGCGGCCAGCGCCCCGCTCGTCACATTGCCGTCCACCCAGTCCGCGGCGGCGATCCGGCGCCCGAGGGAAAGCGCCTCCTCGCGCGGCAGGACCTGGGGGACGACAATCAGCATCGGACGGGACTTCCTGCCTCAGTAGCGCACGGTGAAGGTCAGCATGGCCGACCGGCCGGGCGCAACATAGGCGAACGGCGTCGCCGAACGATAGATCGCATCGTAGTAGGTCTTGTCGGTCACGTTGTTGACGTTGAGCCGCGTTTCCAGCCACGTCGTCGGCTTCCACCGCGCCACGATGTCGAAGCGGGTGTAGCCCGGCACGCGCGCCGTGCCCGCCGCGGCGGTGCCGCCGAATAGCTCGCTGCGATAGGTCGCCTGCCCGCCGAACTCGAAGTTGCTGGTCACCAGCAGCGTCGCCAGCAGGCTGGCGCTGTGCTTGGGAATGTTGGCGAAGATCTTGCCGACGTTGGCCGCATTGGACGACGCGACGATCTTGGCATCGGTGTAGGTATAGCCGCCGAACAGGTTGAGCCGTTCGAACAGCGTGCCGTTGACGCTCGCCTCGAAGCCCTGCGAGCGCAGCTTGCCGACCAGCTGGTAGGTGCCGTCACCCTGCAACTCGCGCGCGTTTTCCTTGGTGATGCGGAATGCCGCGGCCGAAAGCAGCAGCTTGCCGCCCGCCGTCTCCCACTTCACGCCGCCTTCCCACGCTTTGTTGCGCTCGGGCTGCAGGTTGACGTTGGCGGTGCCCAGGCCATCGTACCCGGCGCTGGTCGCATCGATCTGCTCGCCCGAAGGGTTCGAGCTGGTGGCATAGCTGCCATAGATCGTCAGCGCTTCCACCGGCTTGTACGTCAGCGCGCCCTGCCAGTTGAGGAAGCCCGTGTCGCTGCGCAGCGCCATCGGCTGGTTGCCGGCAAGGGCCGAATTGCCGTCTTCGGTATCGTAGTCGATCGTGAAGGTATCGCCGCGCAGGCCCAGCGTCGCGGTCAGGCCCTTGGCCAGCGTGATCGTGTCGATGGCATAGGCACCCAGCGAGCGCACCCGGTTGTGCGACACCACGCCCAGGCCCACCGGGAAGTCGAACGGGACATAGTTGTCCGGGTTCTGCAGGTCGAGCACCACACCGAAGCGGCTGGTGTAGACCGGGTTGGTTGCCGATCCGTTCGATGTCGACGTGATGGTATAGGGCTGGTTGCGCACCTTTTCGTCGGAAAAGTCGCCGCCGAACACGATCTTGTGCTGGAACGGCCCGGTCGGCACCTCGGCCACGGCATAAAGGCTCGCCGCGTAATAGCGGTTGTCGCGGTTGGAATTCTTGGGGTTCGCGGTCACCGTCCCGGCGGTCAGGTTCGGGTTTTCGGGCGCGCTGACGATATAGCGGTTGTAGGTTTCGCCATAGCGCACGGTGCCATGGATGGAGAGGCCCTCGGTCGCCTCCCAGTCCGCCGCCAGCGTGCCGACATCGGCGCCGTTCTTGATGAAGTCGCGCGCCAGGATGCCATAGAAGTTGTCGCGGTCGACCTTGGCCGGCTGCTGGATCGTCGCGTCGAACGGGTGGCCATAATCGGGCATGCCGTCCAGCTGGGTGTGGTAGTAATCGGCACGCAGCGTCAGGCGGTCGGTCACTTCGCCGGTCAGCGCGGCGGCCACGCCCCAGCGGCGCTGCCACACGTGGTCGCGGCCCGGCGTGTCCGCGTCATGGAACATGCCGTTCACCCGCAGCGCCCAGCCATCGGCGATCTTGGCATTGCCGTCGATGGTGAAGCGCTTGTAATCGTCGGTGCCCAGCCCCGCATCGGCCACCAGGAACGAACGGTCGGTGGCGGCGCGCTTGGACTGCACCGAAACCAGCCCGCCGGTGGTGCCGCGCCCGCCGTAGGTGGCGGACGGACCCTTGACCACTTCGATCTGTTCCACCGCGAACACTTCGCGGCTGGTCACGCCCGGATCGCGCAGACCATCGATATAGACGTCGTTGCGCGCTTCGAAGCCGCGGATGAAGATTCGGTCGCCGAACGCGTTGCCGCCTTCGCCGGTGCCCAGCGTCACGCCGGGGGTGGAACGGACCACTTCGCGGAACGATGTCGCGCCGATGTCCTCGATCACTTCCTTGGGGATCGCGGTGATCGTCTTGGGGGTATCGCGCAGCGGCTCGGTGAACTTGCCGTTCTGCGACTTGTTGACCTTGTACGGCGCGCCGTCCTGCGCGTTGGGATTGGCATCCTCGGCGCGCTGGCCGAGCACCACGATCTGCGGACGGCCATTGCTGTCGGCGGCGTCGGCCGCTTCTTCGGCATGGGCGGTCGCACCTGCCGGCGCCACCAAGGCAGCAGCAAGCACCGAGCCGAGCAGCGCGCCGGTGGCACGCGATTCATTGGAACGCATGGATTTTTCCCCTTGATCTTGCAGGGGCTACTATTGCGAGTCGTTTGCAATGACAAGCTATTTGAGAATGCGTCTCAATAAACCTTGTATGAACGGCCGGTGAGCGGTGAATCGCTGTGTAAGGCCCCTCGCCAGATCTGGCAGTTGCGCCGCGCGGCCCGTGCCCCCAAGCTGCGGCAAAAGCTTCCGAGGGGATTTCCGATGCAGGTCAACGCGCTCGATCACGTCAACATCATCTGCGCCGACCTTGACGCCAGCGCCGCCTTCTATGCCGCGCTGCTCGGCCTTGAACGGCGCGACGGGCCGCCGCCGTCCCGGCCCGACCAGATCCAGTGGATGCACGACCGGCAAGGGCGGCCGATCCTCCACCTCAATTCGGTCGATTGCCCGCGCGCCTACGATCGCGCCGCCGTCGCCGGGGGAGAGACCGGGGCGATCCACCATGTCGCGCTCAATTGCAGCGAACCCGATGTGGTGCTCGCGCGGCTCAAGGACATGGGGCGCGATTGCCAGCACAACCGGATCGATTCGATCGGCCTTACCCAGGTGTTCACGCTCGATCCCAACGGCGTGCTGCTGGAACTCAACTTCTGGGATGGGCAATGAACGCCGCCCAGGCGGGGGCGTGGGGATTGCTGTTGGTTTCGGGCACCCAGTGCCGCTCCATCAGCGCCCGCGCTTCGCGCTCGGCCATGCCTTGGGCGATGTGGCGGCGGTAGAAGAAGGCCGAAACCCGCCAGTTCATGATGCAGTGCACGTGCACCGGGCCGCCGGCGGCCTCCATCGCGGCGTCGAACGCGGCAAGGTGGTCCTCGCCCGGCGCGTCGAACGGCACCGGAATGTGGGTATAGCCGATCCCGGCGGCGGCGCAGCGCTCGGCTTCGTCCGCCAGCGCCTCGGGATGGTCGGCCAGCGCCAGGTTGATCACGTGCGCCACCCCGATCGCGGCCAGGCGGTCGATATCGTGCGCTTCCAGCCGGCCCGAGGTGGTGATTTCCTTGCTCAGGCGATGGAAAGCGCGGATGTCTTCGGGATCGTTGGCGGAAACGGCGGTCATGCCCGGCAGGGTGCCCGGCATGACCGTGATCCGCAAGCGGACGGGATCAGCCGCCCTTCTTTTCTTCCAGTGCCTTGTCGTCGTTGGCTCGCTTGATCAGGAACTGGCGCAGGTCCTCGGCATCCTCGGGCTTCAGCGCCGACTTGAACGAGACCATGCCGTTTTCGTGCAGCACGCCGTCGATCACGATCGACTTGATCGCCTCTTCCGAGCCGAGCGCGCCCGAATGGCGCAAGTCGGGCACAAGGCCGCCGGCGATCGCCGCGTCGCCGTGGCAGACCGTGCAGTAGCGGCCATAGAGCTGGCTGCCGCGCGCGACCTGCTCGGGCTTGCCGGTGAACGGCGGCGGATCGAGCACCGCCTGGTTGTCGGGCTTGGGCGCGGCGGGCAGCGTGCCCTTGGCGCCCAGCTTGAACACCATCAGGCGGCTGATGTTCTTGTAGGCGCCGCCGGTGTGGGCAAGGATGCCCGCCGAAAGATCCCACACGCCGCCCCAGCCGACCAGGATGGCGACATACTGTTCACCGCCGATGGCATAGGTCATCGGCGCGGCGATCACGCCGCTCTGCGTGCCATAGGACCACAGCTTCTGACCCTTGTCCGCGCTGTAGGCGACGAACTGGCCGGTGGCGTTGCCCTGGAACACGAGGTTGCCCGCGGTCGACAGCACGCCGCCGTTCCACGGCGTGGGCATCGGCACGCGCCAGGCTTCCTTCTTGGCGGCAACGTCCCAGGCGACCAGCGCGCCGACCGTTGCAGCCTTGGCGGCGGCGCGGCCTTCGGCGGGCAGCGAGGTCTGCGACGGGTCGATGCCGAACTGGTAGCCGATCGCGCTCGGCTTCCAGTCCTTGGCCGCGACATAGCCCTGCGCGGCGACGTTGGTCGGGATGTAGAGCAGGCCGGTCTTGGGGCTGAAGCTCTGGGCGTGCCACGAATGCGCGCCGATCGCGCCGGGCAGGCCCACCCAGGGCTTGCCGGTCTTGTCATAGCGCGCTTCGGGATTGATCGTCGCCTTGCCGGTCTTGGGGTCGAGCCCGGTGGTCCAGTTCACCGGAACCCACGGCGTGCCCGAAAGGAACTGGCCGGTCTTCACGTCGATGACGTAGACGTGGCCGTTCTTGGGCGCGTGGATGGCAACGTGGCGCTTCTGCCCGTTCACCATCACGTCGGCGATGGTGATCTGCGCATCGGAATCGAAGTCCCAGCGGTCTTCCGGCGTTTCCTGGAAGTGCCAGGCATATTCGCCGGTTTCGGCATTCACCGCCACGATTGAGGAGGTGTAGAGCGCATCGCCTTCGCGGCCCATCGCCGCCGGGTTCCACGGCTCGGCATTGCCGGTGCCGAACAGCACGAGGTTGGTGGCGGGATCATAGGTGATCGAATCCCACACCGTGCCGCCACCGCCGATGGTCCACCAGTCGCCGGCCCAGCTCTTGGCCGCGGCTTCCATCGCCTTGGCGTTGCGGCCTTCCTTGGCAAAGCCGTCGGCCGGGTTGCCCGGCACGGTGTTGAAGCGCCACACTTCGGCGCCCGTGTTGGGATCATAGGCCGCGAGATAGCCGCGTGCCCGGTATTCGCCGCCGCCCGCGCCGATCAGGATGCGGCCCTTCACCACGCGCGGGGCGCCGGTGATGGTGTAGTTCTGCTGATCGGGCACGACGACCTTGGAGAACACTTCCTTGCCCGTCTTGGCATCCAGCGCGACGAGGCGGCCATCGAGCGTGCCGACGTAGATCTTGTCGCCATAGATCGCCACGCCCCGGTTCACCGCATCGCAGCAGGCGCGGACCAGCGTTTCGCGCGGGACCTTGGGGTCATAGGCCCACTTGGGCTGGCCGGTCCGGGCGTCATAGGCCTTGACCATCGACCATGCGGTGGAAACGTAGATCACCCCGTCGTGCACCAGCGGGGTCGCTTCCTGCCCGCGCGCGGTGTCGAGATCGGCGTACCAGGCAAGGCCGAGCTGGCCCACGTTCTGGTCGTTGACCTGCGTCAGCGGCGAAAAGCGCTGCTCGCCATAATCGCGGCCATAGCTCAGCCATTCGGCATCGGGTGCCGCGGCGATCATCGCGTCGGTCACCCCGGCCGTGGCCCCGGCCTTGACCGGGTCCGCCCCGCCGATCTGGCAGGCGGCGATGGCCAGCGCCACCGTGGAAATCGCGACGGCCGAAAGCTGTTTCATGCGCATTGTCGGATCCTCTCCATCCGCCGGGCTTTTGCCCGGTACGTTCTTTCCCATCGTGCACCCCCGGCAGGGTGCGCGTCAGTTTCAAAGCATGTAGTAATCGCCCGCGCCGCGCACGGTGATCTCCCCGATCGAAACGCCCCAGGGCTGGTCGATCGCGTGGAGCACGGCATCGGCGATGAAGCGCGGTTCGAGATTGGCGTAGTCGATGTTTTCGGGGTTGAGCCGCGCCGGATCGATCGAACCGTCGGCCATTTGCGCGAACACGGCGTTCGCCTCGGCCGCGTTGAGCCCGAGGATGCCGGCAAGTCCATCCATGTTGACGACCGTTCCGGCCAGCCCGGTACCGGCAACGCCGGTCGGCTTGACCGTGGTCACCTTGATCTTGCCCCGCGATTCCAGCCGCAGCGATTCGCCCAGGATGTTCACCGCCGCCTTCGTCGCGCCATAGACGCCCGCGCCCACGGTCGGAAAATTGCCGTAGATCGACGATACGTTGATCACTTGGCCCTTGCCGCCCGCGATCATCGGGTCATAGGCGGCGACCATGCCGTTGAGCACGCCCTTGAAGTTGATGTCGATGCAGCGGACCCACGCGTCATAGGCAGAGGCATGGTCGGCAAAGAACGCCAGCGGCATGACCCCGGCGTTGTTGACCATCACGTCGATCCCGCCGTGGCCGCGAACGGCGAGGTCGACGAGCGCCTTCATCGCGGCAAGATCGGTCACATCGGTCGCCAGCCCCTGCGCGGTGCCGCCGTGCCCACGGATTTCGGCGACCGTGGCATCGAGCGCTTCGCCGTTGATATCGCCCAGCGTCACCTTCGCCCCGCGCGCCGCCGCCTTTTCCGCGACCAGCTTGCCGAAGCCGCCGCCCGCACCGGTGATGACGATAGACTTTCCGGCGATTTGGTCGGCCACGGGATTCCTTTCAGGGTGCTTGTTTAATCCATCAGTTAAATCGGTTGCAGGCGCTCGGCAAGGGGAACCTAGGGTGTGCCCAAGGGCAGCATTGCACCGCTTCGCCAGCACGCTATCGTGCGGGGCGACGGGCAGGCGAAGGAGCGGACACGATGTGCGATGAACTGACCGAAAGCGACAACGAGCGCTTCCTTGCCCAAGTTTATCCAGCCCAGGGACATCCGGCCCAGGGCTATCCCGTCGACCGGCGGCGCTTTGCCGCGCTGGGTGCGGGTGCGGCGGTCCTGGCGGTCGCGCCCGGTTGCGTCGCCAATCCGGCGCCCGATGCCGGTGCGCTGCCCACCGCCAGCCGCGCGGTGACGATCACCACCCCCGATGGCAAGGCCGACGCCTTCTTCGTCTATCCCAAGTCGGGCAAGCATGCGGCGGTGATCCTGTGGCCCGACATCGCGGGCCTTCGCGATGCCTACCGCACGATGGGCACGCGGCTGGCGAGCGCGGGCTATGCCGTGCTGGTGGTCAACCAGTACTACCGTTCGGCGCCTGCGCCGATCATGTCGAGCCTGTCCGAGTGGCGTACGCCCGCCGGGCAGGAGAAGCTGAAGCCGATGATCGCCGCGATCACGCCGGCGGGCACCACCAGCGATGCCGGGGCCTTCGTCGCCTGGCTCGACGGGCAGGCCGAAGTGGACACCAAGCGCAAGATCGGTTCGGCGGGCTATTGCATGGGCGGGCCGTTCACCGTGCGCACGGCCGTGGCAAGCCCCGTCCGCGTCGGCGCGGCGGCGAGCTTCCATGGCGCGAACCTGGTGAACGATACGCCCGACAGCCCGCACAAGCTTCTGGCGAGCACGCAGGCGAGCTACCTTTTCGCCATCGCCCAGAACGACGACGAGCGCGCGCCCGGCGACAAGGACGCGCTGCGCGCGGCAGCCAAGGCGGCGGGGCGTGCGGCCGAGGTGGAAGTCTACCCCGCGCAGCACGGCTGGTGCACGATCGATGCGCCGATCTATGACCAGGCGCAGGCCGAAAAGGCGTGGGGCCGGATGCTCGCGCTGTTCAAGACAGCGCTAGCGTAATGTCCTGAAGGTGAGCGACCAGCGCGTGGCGGTGGCGGGCAGGATCGAATGCTCCCATGCGCTGCGCGCGGGTCCATCGAGGCGGTAGGCTTCGCGCGGGATAAGCGGCACCTCGCACCGATCGAAGGTGCCGTCGGCGCGGCGGCGGCGCAGGCGGAACCGGTCGGGCGCGCCGAGCGAAAGGCCGAGCACCAGCCCGTATTGCGGCCGGTCGCGATGCCAGCCGATCCCGGCGCCCGGATCGTACCGGATGGCCAGCGCCTGGACGAGCGCGGCAGGATCGAGCCCGGCCCATTCGGCCATGCGGGCGCGCAAGGGCAATAGCCAGTCGGGGATCGGCGGCGCGGAGAGGACGGTGCCGCGCTGGTAGTCATAAGCGCTGCCCCACGACATGGTCAGCCGCTTGCCCAGCCACCCCTGGAATGCGAACGGGGTGAGCGGGGATGCATCGATCCCGGCGATCAGCGCGGCTTCTTGCGCACCATCGACCATGCCGGGGTGCAGCGCCATGCCTTCGGGCATTGGGGCTCCGACTTGCGCGCGGGGGCTGTCGTCGAACAAGTCTGGCTGATGCGGGGGCATCTCTGCCATATGGGGACGATGCAGCAGGCGACCACCACTTTCACGATCGAGACTCCGGGCCGGGGCCTGCACGAGATCACCGGCGTGGTGTCCGACTGGCTCGGCGCGCAGGGGATCGGCAAGGGGCTGCTGACCTTGCTGTGCCGGCACACCTCGGCTTCGCTGTGCATCCAGGAAAACGCGGCGCGCGAAGTGCGCGGTGACATCGTGCGCTGGCTCGACCGGCTGGCGCCCGAGAACGACGGCTATGCCCACGATGACGAAGGGCCCGACGACATGCCCGCGCACCTCAAAGCCCTGCTGACGGGCGTGACGCTGTCGATCCCGGTGCTGGGCGGGCGGATGGCGCTGGGGACGTGGCAGGGGATCTACCTTGTCGAACATCGCCGCGCCGCGCACCGGCGGCAGGTGGTGGCCCACCTGATCGGCGAATAGAGATTCGGCGAATAAAGAGTCGGCGAATGGAGGCTGGCGCCGGGCGGGGCGCGCGCTAGTCTGCGATCCATGCTTCGCCTGCTCCTCGCCTCGCTCGCCCTGCTGCCCGCCGCTGCGCAGGCGGAAACACTGTACGTCCGCGCCGGGCGGCTGATCGATCCGGAGAGCGGGCGGGTGCTGGCGGCCCAGGTGCTCCGGGTCGAGGACGGGCGTGTCGCCGCGGTCGGGCCCGATGGCGCGGGCGCGGTGCCACCGGGCGCCAAGGTGGTCGACTGGTCGGGCCTCACCGTGCTGCCCGGCCTGATCGACTGCCACGTGCATCTGGCCGACGTCGACCAGTCGAACAACGTGGCCGAGCCGCTGCTGCATTCGCCGATGGAGATCGCCTTCATCGGCGCGCGCAATGCGAAGAAGACGCTGCTCGCGGGCTTCACCACGGTGCACGATGTCGGATCGTTCCGCGCCTATGCCGACGTCGAACTGCGCAACGCGATCGAGCGCGGCGACGTGCCGGGGCCGCGGATGAGCGCGGTGGGCGCCTATGTCACCATCCCCGGCGGCGGGGGCGAAGTGACCGGCTTCGCGCCCGACGTGACCGTGCCCGCCGACATGCGCGCGGGCGTGGTGCGCGATGCGGCGGACGCCACGCTGGTGGTCAACCGCCTGTTCCAGAACGGCGCCGATTCGATCAAGCTGATCGCCACCGGCGCGGTGCTGGCGCAAGGGACCGAGCCGGGGCAGCTGGAGCTTTCGCCCGAGATCATGAAGGCGGCGGTCGACGTCGCCCGCCAACGCGGATCGTGGGTGACCGCGCACGCCCACGGCGCAGGCGGCATCAAGGCGGCGATCAACGCGGGCGTGCGCGCGATCGAGCACGCCAGCCTGATCGACGACGAAGGCATCGCGCTGGCGAAAGCGAAGGGCGTGTGGCTCGACATGGATATATACGACGGCGACTGGATCGCCGACGTGGGCCGCCGCGATCACTGGCCTTCCGACATGCTGCGCAAGAACGACGATACCACCGAGGCGCAGCGCCAGGGCTTCCGCAAGGCGGTGAAGGCGGGCGTGAAGTTGAGCTTCGGCACCGATGCCGGGGTCTATCCCCACGGGCTCAACGCGCGGCAGTTCAAGTACATGGTGCGCTACGGCATGACGCCGATGCAGGCGATCCAGTCGGCCACCACGGTCAGCGCCGAGCTGCTGGGGCGCAGCAAGGACGTCGGCGCGCTGTCCCCCGGCCACTATGCCGACATGGTGGCCGTGGCGGGCGATCCGCTGGCCGACATCGCGGCGCTGGAAAACGTCGCCCACGTGATGAAGGGCGGCGAGGTGGTGAAGTAGGGCCTGCCTCGCGTTCACAGAGGGATATCCGGCGGCGAACCCGGACGATAACGCCGTTGGGAAGTGTACGGACCTGCGCGACCGGCGCGGGCGCCATGCGTGGCGCGTGCGCGTGGAGGGCAAGAGGAACGCTGTGGCGAGTGGCCGGCGGGGCGTTGGCTA
>NZ_JABBGM010000014.1 GCF_012927405.1 Novosphingobium olei
CCCGCCGGCTCAAGACACTCAGCGGGCTCACGCCCTACGAATACATCGCAAAAATCTGGACCTCAGAGCCAGAACGCTTCATCGTCAATCCGATCCACCAAATGCCGGGACTGAACACCTAGCGATCTGATTTACGTGTTATAATGAAAAGAAGCTCGCTATGATCAGATTGCAACAATGACTGTGCGCAATTTTCTGCGAACACAGAACAATAGTGCCTAGGCGTCCTTTTTCTGCATGACACCAATTGTGTCTTTGAGCCCACGACGATTGCCAGTGCCCCTCCCCTCATGTTCGCAGTCACCGAGAACTGGTCGTCCATCGCCCTTATAAGGCAAGCCAAACCTATTTCATTTTGCTTCTCCCGACCGCAATAGGATCGAGGCTGACTTAATTGGATGTATTTTGCTGATGACGCCGTTGCCCGAGCGGCGCGTGCGAGATATTCGATTTCCGAAGTCGACCAGTTATTTCACTAGGATGCGCTGTTCAGAACGGGAGGCCGTTACGAACAGCGACACTAGGGCACTTAACATCGCTTGTCAGAAAATTATGCTTGACGCTGGTTATGCAGAACACCATATTTTTTTGATGTTTTTTCAGACTGTTAGAGTGTTTTGGTCGTCAGCATGAGAATTGCCGTCAGCGGCCCGGTCACGGATTGCACTCACTCTGCAATGCCGGCTGGGTTGCAAAATATCCGGAATAACTTATGTATCACTCCACTATATAATTTAGCGGGTCAAAAAAGTATGACTGAAATGGAAAACGATATGCGTGAAACGCTTATCACGCTCACTTCCGATATCGTTGCAGCGCATGTCAGCAACAATAGCGTTGCAGTCGGGGATCTTCCGACGTTGATCTCGAAAGTCTATTCAGCGCTTGCTGGTGTCAACACAACCGAGCCGGTGGCAGAGCCGACGCCTGAACCGGCTGTTTCGGTTCGCTCCTCTGTGAAGAGCGATTACATCGTCTGCCTTGAAGACGGCAAGAAGCTCAAGATGCTCAAGCGGCATCTTGCGACGCGCTACAACATGACTCCGGAACAGTATCGCGCACGCTGGAATCTGCCCGCCGACTATCCGATGGTTGCCCCGGCTTACGCCGATAAGCGTCGCGAACTCGCCAAGAAGATTGGCCTCGGCCGTAAGCCTGCGCCAAAACGCGGCCGCGCCAAGACGGCGGCCTGATCTGAGCAGAATAGTCAAATGCCTCGTTAAAGAGATGGCCTGCCGTCCTATGATCGGTGGGCCACCGACCTGCCATGGGACTTTCATCAAGCCCTGTTTAGAGTCACGGCGGTTGTGGTTATGCCTTCGGGCACTTTCTTTGCAATGGGGTCAGCCAAAGCTGACCCATTGCAAAAATTGCTCGGGTATTGCTGACGAGAGCTCGTCATCCGATTGAAGAATGCAGGCGACGGATCCTGCAGTCTTTCGCCTACAGTTCGACGTCTCGGAGACGCGGGAAGCCAACCCCCGCCATGTCACCGACGAGATTGAGCACCGGCCCCCTCCGCCCATAGCCAAGCGAAATTCAGGCTCCAGCGCGCATTGCGCCGGGCTTCCCCGAAGATCAAGATCGCGTGCCGCCAGCCCTGCGCCGTACCGGCGCTTGCGCACGCCAAGACCTTCTTCATGATAACGCCGGTAAACCCGGAGTTCGCCTGCGCGCTGGAACACGATGTGCAGCCGGCCATAGCCAAATGGCACGCCCGCTTGTCGCTCATTCCGTAAATGGCCCCACAGATGAACAACCGTTTCCCGCTCATGAAGCAGTTCGGAAGCACACCGGTCTGCCTTGCGGGCATGGCAACTCGCTGCAGCGCGCACCACCGCGCGCGCGAGCTCGCTTAATCGGGCATCACGTTGGTCTGATGAAGCCTCAGGCCGCGGAGCCATTCCTCAAGTCAAACAGGGGCGAGACCACCTTGATGCTGAAGCGATCTCCGAAGACGTGCAGCAGCCCTTGACGCGGTTAGGGCATGAAACCGGTCAATCACCTCGATATCGAGACACTTCACCGCTTGTGCGAGCGTTTTGTAAGTCGGGCCATTTAATTTTTGATCATACTAAGGTCGATACTATTGTTTTAGACATTTTTTATTTCGTATGATAAATTTATATACGATTTAAATGACCTACATTTTTCTACACATCGCGCAACTGAGTTGAAACAGAAATGTTTCGTTACACTTTTGCGTCCGATCGAATTTTTTGCGTCGACGAGTTCTTGAACTCTATTTTTCGTATTCTCGTCTCGGCTCTCTTAAGCTATCTTGCATGCCGTCTCGCATGCGACCCGAGACCGCACCGGCATCGCCCTTACCCTTTTGTCGGTGCTTACTCTCCCCGGCAAGTCTCGCACTTGCCGGGGTTTCTTTCGTGATATTCTGCTCGAATTAATGTTTGAATCAATTTTTCTCACGCCTTTCTGACGCAGATTTATTGGGCATCTAGCAGACCAACTGGGGCTAATCGCAGTGGGAGCATGCCAGCTATTTACGCCGAACGGCGCGACACGCTCTACCATTTGTAAATTGCGAACCCACAGAGCGCGTCCTGCTGTATTGGCGCAGCAACGGTACGCGCCATTTCCTCGCTGTTTACTAGTTACCGAACGACGGGATTATTTTGCGGGGCAGCGCAAGTCCTCCGTTTCGGCGATGATGGAGAGGAAAGACACCCGTGAATCCGAGCTGAAGCACCCCACTCAGACGCTGGCGGCGCGAGGCGCATGCGCAAAACTTGGCTTAGGCGTGGCTCGAGCCGCAAACCTTGCAGCCTGACCAAAAGTTGGGCGTCGTTGATAGACACTTATGGCCACGCGCGGACGGCCTAAGCAAGGGAAGGTGTGGCTTGATATGAGGCGGTCTAGAGCGCGTCCGCCATGGCGCGCGCTAGCACCCGCCACACGGATGAACCATCGCACTGCAGCGGCAAGCTAATCCTGAACCAGATCGGCTAGAAACGTTGCTCGACGTTCAACAAAGCAATTGATTAAAGACAATGCATGGTTTTAGGACGAGGCTACCTCAAGAGCGTTTAAGGAAACTCGGCAGATGGAACTTGCGAACCGCCAAGGCGACATTGAAGCAGGTATCCTATCCATACAAATCAACACTTTAAATGTTCTCGTGAGCTCGATGGCCTTACAATGTGCGCGACTTGCTGATCAGCCTGTAACTTGGCTTCATGACCTTGAAACACTTGCTCTCGCCGCTGCGGACGGAGCGCCGTTTCTGAAAGCGGGCTCGATTGGGCCCGACATGATGCGAGCGGCAGTTCTTGCCTCCCTTGAGGAAATTATCACGCGCCTCAAGACCGTTGCCGATACGACAGGACCGCTGGCGCCGTTCTAGTCTAACTACCGTTGGTATCTGGTGATCAAGCGCAGCCAAGGGTGAGCGGAATTCAGGCACTTCGCAGCGCGCGCTGCCTTGGAGGAGAAGCATCAGGGACCGCCTGCGGCAATAGATAATCCAGCAAGGCGGGAAAGCTTCTCTCCTTTGCTTCAGCTTGCCATCGCGCAAGGGCGGAGCCCGAAGATTTGGTGAAATCTCCTGAAGCCATGTCGAGGGGCGGTTTCGAAGGATAGAACGTGCTCACATCTTGTCGGCCACGGTGATTGTTCGCGATATTTCATGCCATGAGGCCTCCAAGATGGATACGAGTGAATGGGCGTACCTGCCCTGCTCGCGATCCTGATGAGCTTGGGTATCGCTGTGGCCAACGAGGTCGTTCAACACACTGGGAAGATGAACGTAAATCGTCAAACCTCGACATTTGCATGATGAAACGCTACCGTAGACACTTGCCCGTTCGCCGGTGACCGAGAGGCGAGGGTGCTCCTCGCTAAACGGAGAAGTGTAATGTCCGTTGGCATAGCTGCCATCACAGTGTCACTAACGCTGGTGCTGGCGCTGCTCGTTAGCGAGTTCGTGTGCAGGAAGCTGGTTAAGCAACGCAATCGACGCCCCCCGACTAGACAGACAAAGGGGAAGTCAGAAAATCGCTGACTTCAAAGCGGAGATTATGCTCCTGGAGATTGAACTCCATGCAAAAATCAACAACGAAGCCATATTAGAATGCAGGGCGAATTGGCTTCCAGCCGAATGAGCTTTTCGCGTATTTTGAGTGAGTGGTAAACAAAGATAAATGGCGTAGATTATTTTTTTGGAAGTTTTTATTTCCCAAACTTTTTTATATCGGTACAACTTCTTAGCGCGTCGCGACATCTTGTGACAACCCAGCCGGACTAAGAGCCCTCCACGACCTTTTGCTGATGCAGCAAAGATACTTTGGCGGGGCAATGAAGCTCAACGAGCGACTTAAAGCTGGCGGGGCGACCCTGGCGCTTGCCTTCCTTGTGCAGGTAGGTGTCACGACATTCATGGAGCGTCGCCTCGTTGCATCCAATGACGCCGAACGACTGAACTCGGTCGCCATGCACAATCATATGCAGGCGGACATGCTGCACGATGCCATTCGCGGCTCTGTCTACCGCGCGCTTCACGCCGCGCAGAAGGGGAATGCCAATGAACGCGACGCGGCCATTGCAGAGGTTTCCGACTACAGTCGAGACATTCGCGGTTATCTCAACGCCAATCGCGCTCTGAACCTCGACGAGGACATCAAGGTCAGCCTCACATCGGTTGCGCGGGATCTTGATGCCTATACCGGCAGCGCAACAACCGTTGCAAACCTCGTGCGCGTTGATCCAGCGACAGCGGAACAAAAGGTCGGCGAGCTTGAGCAGGCATTCGATACCTTGGAGGCGAGCCAGGACAAAGTGGCGAATGCTCTTGATAAGCGCCAAGCGTCTCTGGACCATTCCTCTGACAATCTTGGCGTGACATCGCTCGTCGCGAGCGCTGTGGTCTCGCTAGCCTTTGCCGGCTTTCTGGGCTGGATATTGGTTCAGCTCAGACGCATCGTGGTGCGCCCGTTGCAGCGCCTTGCTCTCCAGCTCGATCTGATGAGTGCCGGCAACCTTTCCCAAGAAATCGATGTCGGAACCAGCGAAGACGAGATGGCGGCGGTCCAGCGAGCTGTACAAACTTTCCAGCAGGCGACCCGCGAAAGGCGGGCGGCCGAGCAGGCCCAGTCCGAAGTCGTGTCGCATATCTCGGCAGGCCTCGATGCATTGTCTCGAGGTGATCTCTCGCACCGGATTTCCGCACCTTTTGCTGCACGCTATGAGAATCTGCGGGAAGCTTACAATCGCAGTGCTGGACACCTCGCTGAACTCTTGTGCGATGTGGCGCAGTCTTCGGCGCGCGTCTCGTCAGGATCAACACAGATCCGGGCCGCAGCGGATGACCTAGCGGCGCGCAACACACACCAAGCAACCCATGTCGAGCAGACAGTGGCCGCCATGCACGAGGTCGGCGCGCTTGTTGCCGCTGCCGCCGTGGGAACAGCTGCAGTAAAGCTCGCTGTCGAGACTGCTACCAGGACGCAAGTGCCGGTGAGGCCGTTGTGTTCGAGGCCACTGAGACAATGCACGCCATAGAGAGTTCCTCACAGGAGATTGGTCAGATAATCGGACTCATCGATGGCATTGCGTTTTAGACAAACCTCTTGGCGCTCAACGCCGGCGTGGAAGCAGCGCGTGCCGGTGAGGCTGGCAAGGGCTTTGCAGTGGTCGCGACCGAAGTGCGCGCGTTGGCTCAGCGTAGCGCTGAGGCCGCCAGCAGCATCCGCTCCTTGATTGCCAATTCGAGCGAGCGGGTGGCTGAAGGCGTGAAGCTGGTCGGAGGCACCGGCACCTTGCTTCAGACAGTCCTGACCAAAATTGTTGAGATCCGAGCGCAGATTGACGTGATTGCGCAAGGCTCAATCACCCAAGCGCGTTCGATCGAGCAAGTTAATCAGACTGCCCATGAAATGGACAAGCTGACGCAGCACAACGCGGCGATGGCCGAACAGACAAATGCCGCAGCACAAAGTTTGGCTGAAGAAGCTCAAGAATTGACCACGCTTACCGGCCGCTTCAACATCGAAGGTGCGCGTCGACCAAGTGATGGAGAATCGTCGTTGACGGGCCATTCGATTCGACTTCGAGCAGCGTGATGGCTGCATACTGATTTCAGCGGCCTGAGGTATCTCCACGCTTTCACTCTGGCAAGCAACGTAGCGGGCTGTGATGTTAAGCCTCTCACCGGCCGCCTGATTGCCGAGGAGGAAAGTGCTTCACGCGGCCGTACCGCACCGTACGCGGATCTATTGGGTCCGTATCGTGCTCTGACGGCAACTGCTGGGAAGTTAGCTGCAACCCAGCAAAGATAGAGACGGCGTGTTTCGTTCAGCGCCTAACTAGCTCGACCCCACGAAAATCTACATTCGCTAAGAGCTTAGTGTGGTCCATTTCGCGATCGGTTTATCTGTGTCCGTTCCCGAAAAACCCTAAACGCAAAGCAACAGGCTATCGCCAGTGTAAGATCCCAATCAGGAATTTCCTTGCGGATGATCCTTCACAGTGGGACGCTGTTACCGTGGCTTTCCTGCCGCTTTGCGCTAATGCGTCTCGCCGGAAGGCAGGCTTTCGTCAAGCCGGGAATTCAAGTTGGGATAGCGTGGCAGTACAGACAGTCTATTCGATCCATTTGGCGTCTGGGCAATGTGGCTGGGCTGCGGTGCGATCCGATCGTCAAGCGGGCAGACATCAGGTTCTAGGCTACGGCACTTGGCTCTTTCGCGTGCCCGAACGCGCCAAGGACCTTGAATCGACCGCGTCACTTCGCCAGCAGCTGAACGCAAGGCGACGGACAACGCGCCGTCGGGCCCGTCGGATGAAGGCCTTGCGCCAACTGCTGGTGGCCCATGGACTGATCCAGAAGAGCTCGAGCAGCGCGCTGCGCTCAACTGCCTCAGATGGTTGGACCCTGCGCTCTGCAGCGCTCGATCGCGTGTTGAGCGTGGAGGAGCTGGCAACGGTGCTTGCACACATTGCAAAACGGCGCGGCCATGCTCCATGGCCAACGCGGCGCAAGGACCATGGCCCAGGTGAGTCGGTGCCTGCGGCAACAGAAACAAATCCTGCCGGCCGAACCCATGGCGAGCGCATTCATGGCCTGCGGCTCCTCCATCAGGGCGGCCAACCCCTCGACACCTCCTGCGAGCGCGACGCAATAGTTGATGAAATCAGGCAAATCTTCACCGCACAGCGGCGGTACTCTAGCGCGGCCGCAACAGCCGAACTGGAAGAAGCCTACCTGATTTTGCTGTCTGCCGATCAATGGGGTGCGAAGCCACCTTCCCTGCTGCCCTGCCCCTTCGAGCCGGGCGAGTATCGGACGTCAATTGCCTCCCCCGCATTTGAGGCTTTCAGGGTCGTCTCGATAGCCCGGTGGCGCCTTGCTTGCGAAGATTCGACCAAGCGTACTGAGGCATTCGATCTCGCTCGCCTCCACCGCGAGCTCGGATGCAAGGCCCAGATTTCCCCGACGGTGCTGCGTGCACAAACGCAGGGGACTTGCACGACACCCCTCAACCCGGACGCGCGCCGCCTTGGAAAGGCAGAACCATGTGCAACACTTGGCACGCAAGTCTTGCGCGCAACGCTGGGTGAGAACGCCTGGACCAGCCTCTCAGAAGATAAACCGCGCATCGACGCTGTTGCTGATGCCGTAGCCGCTGCCGACAGCGAGAAAGCATTGCACCAAAAACTAGCGTCGCTTGGCATTTGCGACCGAGACATAATGGCGCTGTCATCAGGTTTCGCCTCCGGAATTTTTCGGGATTATCGGAGGACTGCGCGCTATTCTGCAAAAGCTCTGCGCCGTCTGACCGAGGTCATGGCATTAGGGCATTCCTTTGACGAAGCAACTGCGGCGCTCGGCTATATTGAACAAGGCAGAGCACCAGACATCGCCGTCACCGACCGCGCCTCATTCCAGAATCTGATTGAACGGACCCTAACGGGAATCGGCGATGTCCGCGTGCGCAAAGTGCTGACAGAAGGGCTCAAGCAACTGTTTGCGGTGCGCAAACGATGGGGATCTGCAACGCAGGTATGCATTTCAATCGATGCTGCAGTCGGCGTTGCACGCATCGGCCGCTTGGCAGCGAGACGACGCAACGATCTTCGCGCCAGGAAATTTGAAGCAGAGCGTGCGCTGGCCGCAGCGACGCTGGGGCTCGATGAGGTATCGGACGTTACGCTCATGCGCTACCGCCTTGCCAAGAGGCAGGATTGGCGTTGCCCTATGTCGGGGCAATACATCGACCGCGGTGCGCTGACCGATGAGGCGGATTTTTCCATTGACCTGATTCTCCCCTGGTCGAGGTTTCAGGATGCCCGACCTGCGAACCTGATGCTCAGATCACGAGCAGTCGGACGGTCGATAGCAACGCAAACGCCCCTCGAATGGCTCGAACGAAATGGACCACCTGCAACTGTGGAGCGGTTCAAGGAAGCCATCGCCTCGAGCGAGTGCCTTGGCGAGGCTACAAAGCGGCGCTTTCTGTTCGCAAGCGGCGAGAGCGACGTTGCCGCCAGACGCGCGATGACGCAGGATCGCAGAGCACTCGCTGTGCGGTTTAGGCGTGCCGCACAACTCATCGGAGCAGACAGCAACCCCGAGAGTGTCCATGCTCCCGAAGTCATTGCCTATGCATCGCCCGCCGTGCTGGGCTTGCCGTTAATTGGCGGGTTCGACAAGCTCGCTGCCCGGCTCGCTCGGCCCGATGACGCAAGACGTCAAGCGCTTATCGCTCTGGGTATGGCCGTTGCCCAATGCGACGAGACCTTCCCTTGTGGCCCGATTACAAGCTCATGTCTTCACAGCGCCGCCGAGCAGTGGGACGCCGTTTTCGTTGCGCAAGGAGAACAAAGACGTGCGCGCGGCGAAGGGCACGAAGCGACTGTCCGCAGGTTGGTTCAGGAGGCAACAGGCCCTGTCATCTACGAGCGGCGACCAATCGAAGAACTCGATGCTGGCGACCTGGCGCGAATAAAGGATCCCGTTCGCAACTGCGCGATCATCGCAGCAATCGGATCGTGGATTGCAGCTGGCAAACCAAAGGACCGGTGGCCCCAGGCTCCCTCCGGCTTGACGATCCGCAAGGTCCGCATTCGACGCAGCGGTCGGGTAGGTGTCCGAGTGCGCGGGGGTGTTGCTGAGCGAGGCAGCATCGTTCGCCTCGACCTCTACCGGAAGATGAGCGCCAAAGGCGCACCCGAGTTTTTCTCCATTCCAGTCTATCGGCATCAGATTGCTGACAAGCGAGGGTGGCCTGCGCCGCCTCAGCAAACTTGCGTTGCAAGGAAGAATGAGGTGGCATGGCCCTTCATCGAGCCTGGACATCAGTTCCTGTTTTCGGTCTATCACGGCTCGCTGCTCGAAATCGAAAAGCCCGATGGCAGCACGCTGCGTGGCTATTTCAAGGATTTTAACCGATCAACTGGGGTCCTGTCACTTGCACCCGATCACAGTCATCGCGCTCGCAAGGACCGTCACGGAAATTCGCTCGACGGCATCGGCATCCGCCGCGTGGCTGAAATCCGAAAGTTCAGTATCGATCGCCTCGGCGTTACCGGACGGATAATGCGCGAACCTTGCTTGTGGCACGGACGGGCAGTCCCGGGGGAAGGGTGACCCGTCCGCGCTGGGCTGGATTCAGACGGGCGGCGGCTACAAGGCGGTAGGAAAGCCACGGCATCGTCATCGATACCCAGCAAGCAAGATAGCGAGTGAATACCGAGGGTGCAAACCGGAACGCCTCTTCGTCCCGGATTAATCTCGAGCTTCGCTCGCCACGGGCAATGCGGATACTAGTGGGCGGCGATTGCTGTCCGTTCGTGAGAATGGCTTGAATTCGGGACAATGCGGGTCATCGATTCAGGTTATCCAGGGCGTAAGAGGGGGCAGACAACTGCAAAAGGCCGTTGTTTCTGGCGCTCCGCATGCGCAACACTGGGGCACTCTTGTGCGCCAATGCCTCTTTGCCCGCAGGCGACAGGAACCCTGCATAGACGATGACTGGCGCTTCCGTGCGCTCGTCCTAGCGGAGCGAGCGGCATGGGAGGGCTGGTCGACACGACGTCTTCGTTACTTGGACTAGCGCGGCAGTTACCCGGGATTTTCAGTCCCGACGCCTGACGGACTTTGGGCGCACGGTGTCGGGGCCGTTTTGTGAAACGCTCAAACCGGGCCCAGCCAGAGCCGTGTTGAACAGATCGCTTTCAACAAGCAAACAATCTTCCATAGCAGCAACACCCAGCTCCGTCAGGATTGCCCAGTGTTTTCTACCATCGACGGCGTCAGGAGTGCGCAGCATCAGTCCTCGTTGAACAAGGATGCCAAGCCAGCGCGCTGCAGTTGCGTTGTTCACTCCGGCAGCGTCGTAGAGCTGCTTTAGCGAATAGGGTCTGTCGCGAGAATGGGCATCATAGAGCGCCAGCATCATGCTCCAACCCGGACCCCAGCGCAGGTCTGGACCAAGAACGCTGGTTCTCACACGTTCGGCCGCAAGATGGGCCGCCCCCAGTCGACCAAGTTGACGGACATGGTCTTCAGTAAGGCGCGTTCGCAACGATTGGTCCCCCTTATTTGCTATGTTTCCGGTTTTCGTGATCATCGCAACAGCCTGACGGTTTAGATCAAAGTACGTGTAGCAAATCGAAGGTGCTTGCCCCGAACCTCTCGGAATATCATCGGACAACTGCTTACCTCTAGCGCGAGCACAGGTCGCTGAACTTGCTGGAGCTTAGAATGCCGGCTCAGGCGTTTCTCGCCCTATACCCGGAAAAGGAATTGCGCACGGACCCTTGTTGTCTTCGCCTCAGCAACAAAACGGTAGACCGTTGTGGCTGTCACGCCGCGGAGCATTGGCTTTATCGGTCGATGCTTTTCAATCCTCTTTTCCCACCCGCCAGTCTGTGAGAAGCTCCCGATACGAGCTCGCGAGTGGGAGTCTGCCCAACTGCGGACTGTGCCAGCGGCTGAAGATCTTACAGGGGTCTGGTATTGCCGATCGATCATGCCTTCAGCAATGGGAACAGCTCCGACTTTACCTCGCGGAACACCAAAGAATGCGGCGATTTTTGGTGGAGAGAATCTACGTGGGGGAAGACACGTGGTCGCCAAGACACATGTTCGTCTGGTCGTTGTTGCAACGGCTATCGCTGGCCAGTCTTCTTCCGCGCAGGCAAATCTGCAATCCTTTTGCAATGCCATGACCTTTCGCGGGGTTCGTATTGAAGCCAACGCCGGAGATAATCGCTTCCAGTCGGAAGGCAATCACCACGACAAATTCCGCGATAGCAAAACAACGAGCGCAACCGTGATCATCGCCGAAGGCAGCCACTGACGAACCCGCACCTGCAATGCAAAATGCACCGCTAAACAATGGCAGCGGCATCTGCGACAAGCGTTGAGGGCGGGAGCGCCGCTGTCCAGGCCGGGTAGATGATCAGCTCCAACCTGCAAGTGTTCGGCAAGGGTGACTACATGAACGGCGAGCAGCGCCGCCATATCGATGGTCCGGCGGGAAATCAGCTGGTCACCGCACCTACCGTTTCGACGGTTACCAAGTCGATGGCGACCTTTAATATTCAACGGACACCCAAAACCCCCTCTCCCCCACGTTCAGTAGATATATTCCAGCCATTACGGCTATTCCTCGCGCCACTGCGTGATCATAAGTCTGGGCATACGCTTCAAGGCACAAAATGGAACACGACACCCCCGTTGACAGCAGGTGCGCGTATTCTGTTCTACGCGGCGCGGGAGAGACAGTCCTGCGAAACGGAAGAGGCGGGTTTTGCGGCGGGGTTGTCATGCCTGCAAATAACGGATGCATCTCGGCCTTTGCCTGTACCGCCTAAACGACGAGCGACGTGTCTGCAGCCGTACGGGGGACCGGCGTCAGAACCGGTGGCACGGATCGTATCGTCGTTTCCCCTTCCGCCCTCGCCACTTCACCCCCTCGCCCTCCCCCCTTTCCCGCACCTCACCGGCGTGGCACACGTCCGCCATGCCGCTCGATTTCTCAGCTCTTGCAGGCAGGGTCGCGCGCCTGTCCGAAGGGCTTGCCCGCTATCGTGCCGACGAAAGCGACACCCAGATCCGCGACGGGCTGATCCAGCGGTTCGAATTCACCTACGATCTGGCGCACAAGCTGCTGCGCCGCGCGTTGGAAGAAGCCGCCGCCAATCCCGAGGCGATCGACCGCATGACCTTTCCCGAACTGATCCGCAGCGGGGTGGAGCAGGGCCTCGTCCCCGGCCAGTGGGCCGACTGGCGCGCCTTCCGCGAAATGCGCAACATCACCTCGCACACGTATGACGAGGCGAAGGCGCTGCAGGTGACCGCCGCGATCCCGGATTTCCTGGCCGAAGCGCAGGGTCTGCTGGCGCGCCTGCAATCGCGCGCATGAGCCAGTCGCTGGCCCTGAGCGCGCAGGAACTGGCGCAAGTGCGCGCGATCCTTGCCGCGCACCTGCCGCCCGGCGTTACCGTCAGCGTGTTCGGCAGCCGCGCCGCCGGGGCAGGCAAGCCCGCGCCCAAGCCGTGGTCCGACCTTGACCTTGCGCTGGAAGGCGAAAGCCCCCTGCCCCTGTCGCTCATGGCCGAACTTGCCGAAGCCTTCGACGAAAGCCCGCTGCCGTGGAAAGTGGACCTGGTCGATGGAAAGGCGATTTCCGCAGGCTTCGCCGCAATCGTCAAGGCCGGCTGCGTGCCGCTCGACCTGACGGCACGCCCCGAAGCATAGCGATGAAGCACGGGCCCGGGCGAGCATGGGGTTCCCTGCGCGCCCTGCCTGCCAATCAGCCTGTCGATCAGCCGGAAACAAGGGTGGGGCGGCACGAGGGAGCGCCGCCCCGAGGGAGCTTCAGAACTTCACGCTGATGCGGCTGTAGTAGTAGCCGCCGTTGATGCCATAGGGCGACAGCGTGATCGGCGCGTCGATCACCACGCCGCCCGTCACCGGCGTGGTCGTGCCGGGTACCAGCGGCACCGAAGGCGGCCGCTTGTCGAACAGGTTGTTGGCCCCGAACGCGATCGTCACCGTGTTGCCGATGCTGGCGCGCGCTTCCAGATCGACGATGAACGCCGCCGGCACGCGCTGGGTATAGTACGTGCCGCCGTCGGGCGAAGCGCGGTTGCTGGTCACGCCATACAGCGTGCCGCGCAGCGTTGCGCCGAACGCCCCTGCCTGGACATCGGCGGCCGTCACCACCTTCACCCGGGGCGATGCCGTCTGCAGGTTCGACAGCGCCGTTTCGTCGAACAGCGCGATGGGCGAGGATGCCCCCGCCGCGGTCAGGCTGGCGGGCGCGGCGCGCACCTTGGTGATCTTGGTTTCGTTCCAGGTGCCCGACAGGGTCCAGTTGATCTTGCCCCAGTCGAACTGGCTAAGGTAGCTTGCCACCAGGTCGATGCCGCGGGTGCGGGTATCGGCGCCGTTGGTGAAGATGTTGATGCCGGTCAGCGTCACCGTGGGATCGAGCACGTTGCCGTTGGCGGCAATCGCCTGCGTCACGATCGGGAAGTTGACCGCCCCGCCCGAGCCATAGATCGAGCCGGTGCCCAGGATGCGGTTCTTGATGTTCACCTGGAAGGCATCGAGCGTCACCGTCAGGCGCGATGCGGGCCGCAGCACAAGCCCCGCGCTGTAGCTGGTCGATGTTTCAGGCTTCAGGTTCTGGAACCCGATCAGCTTGGCCGCGGCCGAGTTGGCGGGAAGCTGGACGAAGGCCGACGTGGGCGACACGTTCGTCGCCGAATAGTAGCCTTCGGCCAGGGTCGGCGCGCGGAACCCGGTCGAAACGGTGCCGCGCAGGGCCACCGCATCGTTGAAGTCATAGCGGCCGGTGGTCTTCCACGTCACCTTCGAGCCGAAGTCCGAGTAGTGCTCGTACCGCACCGCGCCATCGAGCGAGAGGTGCTCCACCGGTTCGAGCGCCACGTCGAGATAGAGCGAGGTGTTGTTGCGGCGGTGGCTGCCGGCGTCCGACGGGCGGAAGCCGGGATAGGACTGCCCGCCTTCCTTGTAGATCGACCCGGCATCGCCCGCGCCGATCTCGTAGATGTTCTTGCGATGCTCGGCACCGAAGGCAACCGTCACCAGTTGGGCAAGCCCTGCGTCGATCTGCTTGGTGAAATCGGCGTTCAGCGTCCATTCGGTGTTGCGGAACAGCCCGTCGTAGAAGTCCGTCGGGGTGAAGTGCGTGTCGATGAACAGCGAACGGTTGGCCGAATCGAGCGTGTAGATCAGGTTCTTGTCCTGCCCCCACGTGCCCGAAAGATCGAACGTGAAGCCGCCCAGATCGCCGCGCACGCCGGTGGTGACCGAAAAGTCATCCTCGCGCAGGCCGATCCGCGGCACGAAACCGTCCGCATCGAACAGGATGGCGTCCGCAGCGCCCAGCGTGCCCGCCACGCCCAACACCGACGATGCGATGATGCGATCGGGCACGCGCAGGTTTTCCTTCGCGCTGGCGATCCGCTTCGACCAGCTGCCGAAGCTGTAGGCGCTGACCCCGTCACCCAGGTCATAGCCGAAATTGTACTGCAGGTTGGTAAGATTGGAATGGGCATCGCCCATGATCGGGTTGACGTAGGGGAAGCCCGCAATGTTCTTGTACAGCGCCTGCTTCGCGGCACTCAGGCTGGAAAGGATGGTGCCCGAAGCATCGGTCACGCGCCGGTCGAGCCCACCCACCTGGGTGAAATTGTGGTAACGGTGGAAAAGCGACAGGTTGAGGAAACCGGCCTTGCCGACCTTGAAGCCAAGGTTGGCCGACCCGCCCAGCGTCTCGCCGCCGGTGTTGTAGTTCTGCCCGGCAGTGGCCTGCAATTCGCCGCCTTCGGCATCGTCCTTCAGGATGATGTTGATCACGCCGGCGATCGCGTCCGAACCGTATTGCGCGGCCGCGCCCTGTTCCAGCACTTCGATGCGCTTGATCGAAATGGGCGAGATCAGGTCAAGGTCGGCCGCAGCCGAACCCTGGTAGGGCCCGCCGACGACCGAAAGGTTGGCCGTGCCGTGGCGGCGCTTGCCGTTGACCAGCACCAGCGTGTGGTTGGGCGAAAGGCCGCGCAGGCGGGCCGAAAGCGTCAGGTTCGCGGTATCGCCGCCAAAGGCCTGCGCGCTGAACGAAGGGACCAGCTGGGTCAGCACCTGGTTGAGGTTGGGCTGGCCCACGCGCGACAGCGCCGTATCGTCCAGAACCTTGATCGGCGTGGGGCTGTCCGCCTGGGTCAGGCCGGAAACGCGCGTGCCGGTCACGATGATGGCATCGCTGGTCGCCTCGGCTCCGGGCGCCTGCGGATCGGCCTGGGGCGCACTCTGCGCGGCGGCGGCGGTTGCGGCCAGCAGGCCGGCAAGGCTGGTTCCACCCAGCACCAGTTTGCGAATTCGGTTCATGTTCCCCCCAACTACGATCGGTATTTTCACACGTTCGCGAGCAGGGCCCACGCCCCATGCTGCGAACGCGAAGGGAACTAGCGAAAATCTCTACTTATACGATTGAGTTTATGAAAACCGGCTAGATGCACTTCTCATTATGAGGCGCGCTTATGGCATCCATGAGCGCGAACCGATGTGGCATGGCAGGCGACCGTGCTGGATCATCGAGGCCCGGATCGTGGCGGCGCGGATCAGGCCTTCATCGCGCGGCGCATGAACGCGCCGAACAGCGGCACGGTGAAGGCTGTGTCGCCATGCGCGGGACTGTAGAGCATGCCTTTGCGGATCAGGCTGTTGCGCGTGGGCGCCACGGTGTTGACCTTCACCCCCAGCGCCTCGGCGATGTCGCCCGAACGGTGCGGCCCTTCCCCCGCTTTGCCCCCCAGTCCGGCCATCGCGCGCATGTAGCGCTTTTCCGCCGGGCTCAGCCGGTCGAAGCGCACGCGGAAGAAGCTCGCATCCAGTTCGGCCAGCGCAGCCACGCCTGCGTTATCCACATCGCTCTCGTCGATCGGGCTTTCGTCCGCCAGGTCCCAGCTGTGCTTGCCCCATTCCTGCAGGAAGTAGGGGTAACCCTGCGTTGCGGCAAAGATCGCCGCCAGCGCGCCTTCGGTGATGTCGGCGCCCTCGGCCTGCAACGGCACGCGGATCGCATCGTCGCTGCCAGCCCGGTCGAGCGGCCCCAGCGGCACAAAGGCGAACAGGCGCTCGGCATAGGATTTGGCCCGGCCCATCTGGCCCAGCAGCTGCGGCAGCCCTGCCCCCACCAGCGTGATCGGCAATTGCAGCTGATTTGCGCGGTGAAGCGCGCTGATCAGCGCGGCCAGCTCCTCCTCGGGCACATATTGCAGCTCGTCGATGGCCAGCACGAAGGCGGTGCCATGCTCCTGTGCCGCTTCGCCCGCCGCGCGGATCAGGTCGGCGAGGTCGGATTCCAGATCGCCGCTGTCGGCAAGGCCCGGCTCCACCTCGAAATCGAGCGCCACCTCGAACCCTTCATAGCTGACGCGCGGCTTGACGAAGCCCGCCAGCGCGGAAAGCGCGCAGCGGATCTTGGTGCCCACCTGCTTGATCCGGTCCATCTTGAGCAGCGCCGCGCGCAGGGCCGGCACCAGCATCGCCGGCAGCGACCGGTTCTCGGGCGCCTCCATCGCCACGACAACCAGCCCTTCGGCTTCGGCATGGTTGCGGATGGTGGTCAGCAGCACCGTCTTGCCCACCCCGCGCAAGCCGTAGAAGATCAGGCTGCGCGCCGCCCTCCGCTGCGGATGCGGTCAAGCGCCACCGCCGCATCCTCGATCAGCGAAGCCCGCCCGGCAAGCTCGGGAGGCGGCGTGCCTGCACCTGGCGCAAAGGGATTTCTGCGTCTGTCCATAGCAACCTTATGCAGATTTATCGCTTTTCTGTAAACCGGAATAAACTTGCTATACCGCCATGCTCAACGCAGCAGCCGCTCTTCCAGCAGCGTGCGGAAATCGCGCCGCGCATCCGCGATCACCAGCACCGTCACGCGGGTCTCTTCGGGCAGGTAGATGATCCGCCACGGCCATGGCGAAAGCTGGCGGTACAGCTGGATTCCCAGCGCTTCCAGCTCGACCGGAACCGCACCGCGCAACGGATATTCGCCCAGGCTTTCGATCGCGCGGACGATCTCGTCCAGCAGCGCGTCGGCCCCGTCGCTGCCCCCTGCCCCGCGCTGGGCAATGCGGCGGCGATAGATCCCGGCAAGGTCATCTTCGGCGCCCTGCGCAATCACCACGGCGCGGCGCTGCTTCGCCATCGCTCAATGCCCCATCGTTCAATGCCACTGCCGTTCAGCGGCCGCGGATACGGTCCGCCAGACCTGCCACCGGCACAACGCGCCCGGCGGCGATGTCCCCCTGCCCCAGCGCCAGCAGCTTGAGCAGCGCCAGCGCCTCCTGCGTCGCCTGATAGCTGCCCACATCCTGTAGCACGGCCTTGGCCTCTCCGTTCTGGGTGATGACCAGCGGCGCGGCGCCTTCGCCCAGCTCGCGGATCACCTCGGCGCTGTGCGCTTTCAGATAGCTGATCGGCTTGATGCGGGTTTCAAGGTTCATGGGCTGGCCTGTCCGGACTGAATACGGACCGAATGTAGTCCCGTTGGCACGAAGCGGCAAGGGACGTGCCCGCGTTCAACTCCGCGCTGTCAAATCGGCGCCATTTCCGCAAAACCGGCGCATCACCCCCACCATCGCCCGCTTGTCGCGCTCGCTGTAGGCTTTCAGGCCCTCTTCCAGCACCCAGCGGTGATCGGGGTCACAGTCCGGGGAGTTCGCTTTGAAGGGCGCTTCCTGCGCCCGCCCGCCGTCCTCACTTCCAGCCCGTCATAGCCAAGGTCGGCCGCGACGGTCGGCGGCACCGCCTTGATCGACCAGTTGCCCCACTGGTCACGATGGTACCAGTGGCGCCGCGCTACCGGCAGCAGGTCCACCGTGCGCGCGGCCATGTCCTCCAAGGCGGCGTGCTCGGGAACGGCCTGCGCCAGATCGAGCGACTGGCCAGAACTACGAGCGCATGCGCCCGGGTCATTTCTTAGCGGAAATCACTCCAATCGCGATGGCCGCCCCCCATCGGTGTGCACACACTGCAAGAGGCCGTTTTTTTGCCATCATCCTGAAGAGCGCGCTAGCTTGTGTGTTCTCATAGGCCCTGTTGACACAGCCCACCTGACGCCGGGCCAGTCCCATGCTTCGTGTGCGCCAGCGAAGGCCCTGCGACGGAGCGACAAGCCTGTCGACGACTTTCCCCACTTGTCGGGCATCGCCGGCAGCGACGAGATCAGCGAAGGAATAAGCCCGGTCTGTTATGCCCGCCGCCATCGCCGGCGTAAGGCCATATGTGGGGTTCATTCGGATGAAATTATGAAAGAAGAAGTACACCGCCAAAGCGTGGATGTGCTTTTCTAGTCGCACCCCGAATGGCTTCCTCTCCACCTTGAACCCCTGCCCTCCCATTTCCTGGGCGAGTGCCCCTACTTCTTGCAGAGCGGTCACCGGGCTTTCGAGACCTTGGTGCAGGGACGCCGAGATTGCAGGGGTTTGTGCCGGGTCCCATGGCCGAGTGGGCTCGAAGGCCAGACACAGATCCGCCCGATCCTCCCTCTCGGCTGACCGCAGGGACCGGGCGATCGTCCCCCCCAGCCGCGTCGCTGTCTCGCCATCGTAGGGTCCTACCAGGAAGGCAATGATCAGCCCGGTCTGCCTTTCCAAGGCTGTCCAGGTCCAAACGTCCTTACTACCATCGGTATTGCTTCCCCATGGCAAAGCAGCGCCGAAGCTCGAGAACGACCAGATCGCCGAGCACACAATGCCGTTTGGAGCCAGGCCAGTCATCAGGCGCTGATGAAGTGCCAGGGCGGTCTCTCCGGCCACAGCCAATACACGGCTCACTGGTCTGAAGCTCGTGTCGAACTCGTTTATTAAGTCAATTGTGCGCGCTCCATGGCAAAGCCGGCTCAGTATCGCGACACGCTTTTCGAAAGGCAGATTTGCCACTGCGTTACCTCATGCAAACCGAAGCGGTCTCAATTTGCATCCGTTCGCCGCAATCGTCGCTCTCGAGACGCTGCACCAGCGATTCTGGCAATCTCCGATCGTCGTTCAGGCGACAGCGCTTCCGCGCGCTTGAAAGCAGCGCGCCGGTTGGCTTGGCTAATGGGGGCGGCAGGCCCCTCATATTCCTCGCCTGTGGCGATCCTGGCGACCACGACAGCACAGCTAATCATATCCGCTGGTCGATCCTCCCGAGTAGGCCCTCTGGGCATGTCCGGTCTCCTACACTGTCCCAACTCATTAAAGTCGGCTTTTGATGTTCGAGTGTTGCTCAGAATTTCCCGTGCGAGGCAACAATCGCTTTGCCTCACAAGCCCCGCGCGCTCCTTGCTTGCGCTAGCTGGTGGACATCTGGCTTCGAACGTCCGCAAGCTTTAGCCAGGTTACCTCCTCGGCCGCGCTCTGATCGTCGGTCACAATCTCAAAGCAGTCCTCTGCCGCAAGTTGAGCAATCAATCTGCTCACTTCTTCTTTCACTCCCGTGCGAACCTTCAAGAGAACATAATGCGAATGGTGCGCCCGGCATTCGGCAACATCCATCAGAAAGGCGGCAACTTCCTGCCAGGTTTCACCGCTGACATCGACATAGTAAATCATGGACTCTCTCAAACCACCCGCTCGTAGACGCTCGACTGCAGCACTCTGCGTTAGCCGTCCGGTATGCACCCTGTACGGAAAAGTGGAAAGTGCGTGCACGCACGCCTTATTCCGGCAAATGCACGATCGTCGCACAGAGGCAGAATGTGGGTGAATCGCGTCCGGGTTGGACCATGTGGATTGGGGAAGCCCGACCCGCCGTGCTTTGAACCATCAGCGCAATTGCACGACCCATCGTGCCATCCCGAAACCCACGAGCACATAGGCTTCCAGAGGTTGCAGATCGGGAACAGGATCACGCTGTGGCTACGGCGCTGGTTGAGGAGACTGGCTTTGATGCAGTCTATGCTGGACTGATAGAAGGGTCTCGGCGTCAGCCGTCCGGCGTGCCAGCCTACCACAGCGACTAAATCATCGAAGAATTGCCCGCTGCACTTGCTTGGACGGACAAGTCGCATTTGAACAAGCGTAGGGAACTAATGATCGCTGTCCCACCTGCGCCCGTAGGAGCGCGAGGGCGGTGCAGAAATCGTTCTGCGCGTGGGCAACGAAAGGAATCCTGGTCCGCAGCGCAGCGACGCATCGACCGCGCGGTCATCGCTACAGTAATCCCGGCGGGCCAAGGAATGCGCGCGTTGGTCTGACCGGCGAGAACGCAGCCTTGTTAGTCTAAAAGCTCTCGACGATGTGGGCTGCCGCATCACGCTTGAACTTGTCACTGGATTGGCTTTCACGTTGTGGCCTGCCGCCCTCAAAACTAGGATCGGAGGCGTCCACAAATTTAGGCACTACTGGGACCTTGGCAACCGTGGTGACGCATCAACAGATCTCGAGTGTCTCTCCTCTTGCAAGCAAGTTCGCGCGGCTACCTAAGGTAAGTGAGCTGAAGGAGGAATTAGAAACTGGCTTGCACGCCGCGAAGGTTGGAGCGCGCAAAGCGAGGACGCGCGCGACGATGGCGACGTCGACTATTCGCGCGTTATTCACTCCGCCTCATTCCGCCGCCTCCAGGGCAAGACTCAGATCCTCAACCTGGGCGACAGCGATTTCTACCGCACTCGCCTCACCCATTCGCTCGAGGTCGCGCAGATCGCCGGCGGTATCGCGCGCCAGCTCGAAAAGTCGTTCCCCGACCATCCCGCCAGTTCCATCCTGCCCGATCGCGGCACAATCCATTCGATCGGCTGCACGCATGATTTCGGGCACCCGCCCTTCGGACACGGCGGCGAAATCGCCCTCAACTACTGCATGCGCGACGCGGGCGGCTTCGAAGGCAATGGCCAGACCTTGCGTATTCTCGGCCGGCTCGAAACCTTCTCCGCCGGTGCCGGCGCTAACCTGACCCGCCGCACGATGCTCGGCGTGCTCAAGTACCCGGTCGCCTATACCCGCGTGGCGAACCCTGAACTCACCCCTGCCCTGCTCGCAGGCCCCAGCACGATCAAGGCGCTAGACGGGCGCGCGTGCAAGCCGCCCAAGTGTTACCACGACAGCGAGCAGGACGTGGTCGACTGGATCCTCGAACCGCTGTCAGCCAGCGATCACGATGCCTTTCAGGCATTCACGCCGCAGGTGGGCAAACACGGCAAGGCGCTGCACAAGTCGCTCGACTGCTCGATCATGGATGCGGCGGATGACATCGCCTACGGCGTCCACGACCTTGAGGACGCGATCGCGCTCGATCTGGTCACGCGGGAAGGCTTTGCCGCCGCGGTGCAGGACAAGTGCCCGACCTTCCTCGATGCGCTCGAAGCCAAGTATCCGGGCGAGAGCGCGAACGACGTGTTTTCGCACATGCCCGATGGGCTGTTCGGCGGGGCCGCTTCGCGCAAGCGCTTCATCGGCCGGCTGGTGCACCATTTCTTGACCGCAGTCGAATATGTCGAACTCGATGCTTTTGCGGAGCCGCTGCTGCGCTACCGCGTACGGGTCCGCGACGGCGAGCGCCAGTTCCTCGATGTGCTCCAGACATTCGTGGTCGACGAGGTCATCACCTCGCCCGCGGTCCAGCACCTCGAATTCAAGGGCCAGGGCATGGTCGTCGCCGTGTTCGAGGCGATGCAGGCCGATCCCGCACGGCTCCTGCCGCGCGAGGAACTGCGCAAATTCGGGGCCGCGCATGGCGATGTGCGGGTCATCTGCGACTATGTCGCGGCCATGACCGACACGCACCTGCTCAAGACCTACGAGCGCCTGTTCTCCCCGCGTATGGGATCGGTGTTTGACCGCCTCTGAGTGGGGGCACCGGTGAATTTCTCTCCCAAGGCGTTGAGAGGCATGATATCTTCCCGTCAGAGGAAGATAGTCCATGCGCAGACACGCTCCAATGTGGGAAGCCGAGCTTAGCGGCGACAACAGCGTTAGCGACTTTGACGTCTATCTCCGCAAATCGCTCGATGATGCGGAGATGCTGCAGCAGTCTGAGCATCCAACCCGGCCAAGCTGGTTTCGGCTACTACTGTTCCTCGCGGCTGCGGCGATATTTTTGACCGTTTTCCTGAGCTGGTAGCCGGGCGGCTAGTTCTTCCGGCCCTCAAACCACTCGGCGCCGGTGCGCTGGGTGTGTTCGTCATGCAGGTCTTGCACGCCACGAATTGCCTGATCGTGTTCGTTCTGTCGATCGCGTTGGGCACGATCGAGTTCGAACGTTCCCTTCTGCAATTCCCTCGCTACACCATGATCGGCGAGATGGGTTGAGTGTGCAGACGAGATCGGCGGCCTCCCCGTAACCAAAGCACGCGGGCGCTCCATGGTCAGCCGGGCAGGACCATCGATCGCGCCCATGGCGACGGTCGGATCGACGAGGTGCGACTGCACGGTCTCGACCTCGCTGCGGACGTAGTCCTCGAGAATCTTGCCTACCACCAAGTCGCGCGCGGCGCGCTGCGATGGCGTGGGACCGGTATCGAGCAGTGAGGGGGCGCCGAGTCCGCGATAGGGGCCGTTGGCCAGTTCGTAATAGCGGCTGGCCACGTATTGTGACATGTCCTCGCTCAGCTGGTAGCCGTGCGTTTCACTGTAGGAAGCAATGTCCTCGAGCCGCCTGCCGACCTCATCCATGCGCGACGCCTGGTGCTCAAGCGCGCGGGCGTGCTCGAAGTAGCGCTCCGATGAATCGCGGGCCTCCGCGAAGGTCTCGCTCCGGCTGAAATCGCCGCTCCGCGCATAGGTGCCCTCGCTGCTGGAAACATCGCGACCTCCGGCATGATCCTCGCGATAGTGCTCGGTCTGGTTTTGCGAAGAGCCATCGCTGCGCGATTGGTTGGTACCCTTTTCAAAGGATACGCCATCTTGCGCATTGATCCCGGCACTGCCGGTTATGGCTGCAGGTATACCACCACCTTGTATGCCCCCACTTCCTCGGCGGCCCCCGCTCAAAGTGCCACTCAAGCTCCAATTCGTCGCTGTCCCCGCAGAGTAATTATCGCGAGCCCCCTCGCTGGCGGAAGTCGTGTCGCTGATCGTCCGGCTGTTCGAATTCTGGCTGCCTTCCGCACGCGAACGGCGGTCGTATTCAGAAATCGAGGTGCCCTGCTGGCTGCCGCTCGAGGACTCACTGCCTCCCGCTGAGCGGGTCCCGCTCGACGTTCCGTGGCTCAACCGCTCGCCCTGCCGCCAGCTCTCGCTGGCCGCTTCGCGCAACTGGTTTGCCCGGCTATGGTAATCCGAGGCCGACTTGCGCAGTTCGCCGACGAAGCCCTCGCTGACCGTCGGCTTGAAACCATAGGAACTGATCCCGCGCGCGACATTCTCGACGCGCGTGCCGTCGGCGGTCCAGGCGCTGGTGGTGCCGTTGTCGTTGACGTAGCTCGCATAGCCGAAGCCGCCTGTAAAATTGGGCGCGGTATTCCACTGGTCGCGCTGCACGGTGTTCGACGTCAAGTTCTGGTAGCTCACATTGCCATAGGCATAGTTGCCGGTGGTGCGCTCGGTCGCGGCCTGCTCGGCCGCGTTCTGTGCAGGCGCCAACATCGAAGTCGCGTTGGTGGCGACCGCCATCGCGCCGCGTGCCATGCCGGCGGCAAGGAACGGCACCGACATCATCAGGAACCCTGCGATCGTCGCGGTATCGGCACTGACCGCGTCGATCCCCTCCATGCCCGCCATAGTCATGCCGCCGGGCGAGGCTGCATTCATCGCCGCGATCGTCCGGTCCATCACAAACATGTGCAGCACGACGTAAAGCGGTCCCCACGCTGCGAGGTAGAAGAACCCAGTGACGTAGCCGCGCAAGGCAGACGGGCCCGTCTGCGGCATCAGGAACAGCGGAAAGATCACCGGGAACATCGCGTAGAACACGACCGTCAGCACGATATTGAGCAGCGGCACCCAGGTCATCGCCTGCTGCGCGATCGAAGTGTAAGTGTTGCGCGCCTGCGCATCGGCCCGAAGCATCGCGAACGTATCCCCGTCCGACGCATCGAGATTGGCGCGTGCCTCAAGGAAAGCATCGACCAGCGAGCGCTGCTGGAAGATCACGTTCCCGTTTTGGGCTGAACCGTGGAAGGCGCGAGACACCACCGGCAGGTCGGCGACGAGCTTGGCCTTGGCCGCGGCCGCCGCGAGGTTCGGAAAGACCGTCGGCGCCAATTTGGTCAGCGCATTGTCGGTCGCCGCCGGAATATCGACATTGCGCAGGGCAGTGTAGGCGGCCGCGCAAGTGCGGATCTCGCTACCGCCGCCATCGGCAGGCCCCTTGAGCCATTTCATGGCACGCGCGGGCGAACCCGGCCCCATGTCGACGAGCAGGTTGGTCGAGTTCGCGATCCCGTCGGTGGTCTTGAAGCCCAGCAGGATGTCGTAGAACAGGCACTGCCGGAAATACTCCTCGACATTGGCGCGCACGCGCGGGTCGCGGAAGGCAAACTGGCGCGTCTTGTCGTAAAGTCGTGCGCCATAGAGCATGCCGTTGGTCGAGAGCCGCAGCTGATTGGGCATGACGAAAACGGTTTCGGCGCGCCGCGTCAGCCAGTCGCCGATCTGGCTCGACAGCGAGGCGAGCGCTGCAAGGCCGATCGGCACGTTGTCGACCGTGGCTGGCGCGAGGCTCGGATTGATGCGGTCAGTGACCTTCACGCTCGTTGTCGGCACGATCATGCACATGTAGATGACGGTCGCCGATAGGAACCAGTTGAACCAGACCCGCCAGTTAAGCGTAAAGGCAACGACGATCAGCGCATAGGCCAGCCCCATCACCATCACGACCTGGATCAGCGAACGAAAGCCACCGCCCCCGCACCAGGCTGCAACCGCATTGAGCACGTTGACCATGCTCTCGCCGCCGCCAATGGTGAAGATCTCGAGCATGGCGCGCCTCCCTCTACTGGAGCCCTTGCGTGGAGAGGCCACGCGAAAAGTCGAGCGCAGCAGAGACCTGCGGCGAGAGCGAATTCCTGAGTGTGCGCTCGAGGAACACGGTGCGATCGAGCACCATCTGCATACGCGTCAGCCGCGCGTTGAGCCCGTTGCTCTCGCTGTCCATCGCCAGCGACACGGCCCGCAGCTGTTCGCGCCATTGCCCCAGCGTCTCGGCATCGGCGTTGTGGAAGCTCGCCTGGCCCTGGTTCACGAGGTTGTAGAACTGGCGCACGAGCGTCTCGAGCATGTCGACTCCGACAATCTCGGCGAGGTTGTCCATGTCCGAGGGCGACATGCCGCCCAGCTGCGCCGCGGCATTGACGGTGACGATCTTGTAGAGCGGGATGCTGGTCGCCCCCAACAACCCGATCTCCTGCGGGTTGAGCGCGGCATTCGAGCGGACCTTGGCGTTCATGCTCTCAATCAGCGCGCGGATGCGGGGTTTGAGCGCCTGCGCCGAACCGATCGATAACGTCCCGAGGCTGGGATTGAGGCATTTGTCGGCGCTGTCGCAGCGCAGGACTTTGGCGCCACTGCCGCCATCGAGCAGCGCGGTCAGGATCGCGCGGTCCCCCTGCCCCAGGTAGCGGTAGGAAGGGTTGCCGGCATCGCTGTCGGCCTTGATGTAGATGACGGTGCCGACCAGCGTCATCAGGTATTCCCGAAAATCCTGGTCGAACGAGGGATAGCTCTTTTTGAGCATGTCCCAGGTGTAGTTGTAGGAATCAGCCGGGATCGTGGGATCGCTGTTGCCGGCGAGCGTCGAGCTGCGCTCGCCCCCTTCGTTGCATTCGTGCCGCGACTTGGCCCAGTCGGAGAAGATCCCCTGGCTGTTGCCGATGTACTTGCAGATCTCGGCCTCGCGTCCGGCCTGCTTGCCCCAGAGCCCGGCAACGAGGTTCTGCGCCATCTCGCACGAGTTCATGTTGAACTGATTGAGCTGCTGGACCTTCTGCGAAAGGTCCTCGAGCGTCGAGGCAATCTGCGGGCTGATCGACTTGATTGCGAGCATGAAAGCAAAGCCCAGCGCGTTGCTTGCCGTGGCTTTCAGCAGCGCGATCAGCTCATCCGAATTGATGAACGAGAAGCTGCCCCCGAACAGATCGATGCCGCCGCAGCCCGCTTTTACGTTGGGCAGTTGCAGGTTGATCGGATTGATCGTTTCCTGTGGGAAGCGCGTCCACAGGCTGCCGCCGGTGTAGTAGCCCGCCGACTGACCCTGGTAGGCTGAGGGACCGGTGACGTTGGCGGCACCGCCCATCTGATTGAAGAAGCTGTTGAGCTCGGCGTTGACCCCGGCCCGCGCCGGCATGGCCAGATTGAGCACGAGCAGCAGCATTAGCGCGCGCACGGCGCGGGTGAGCGCACGGGTCATCAGTAGTCGCTCCCCGGTTCGACGCGGGTCAGCGTGAAGATCCGCTGCATGACCTCGTCGGCAGACATCACCCCGTAGCCGATCGGCACCGGACGGTGCGTCAGCGTGTCGAACAGGACCAGCGCCGGCACCTGGTTCCCCGTCAGGCCCATCTTCTCGTACTGGCCGGTGTTGACCACGAAATCCGGAAAGGCGCTCGAGCGGCCGCCATCCATCGAGACCGGCAGCACCGAGAGTGCATACTGGTCGGACAAGCTTTTCAGGATCGGCGCGAAGACATCGCAGGCGCCGCAGGACGAGGAATAGAAGTAGTAGACCCCATAGCGGGCAGCGAGGCTCGCCATTGTCGCGGCGCGATCGCTCTTGCGTCCCTCGAGCCAGGTCTTCTTGCCGAGCGTGTTGATCGGGCGCTGCAGGGTATAGTCGAGATCGGGGTTCTGCCAGACCGCGCGGCTCCAGACATCGGCGAACAGCGAGGCGCGGTTCAGCTGCTCGCGCTGGAATTTCACATAGGCGGTCACGTTGGCACTGGTCGGCTCGAGAATGGCCCGGGCTTTCAGTTCATCGAGCTGGCGGGCAATCGCCTCCATTCGGGCGACTGCCGGAACCGGATCGGGCGCGGTTGCCGTCGTGTCGGACCTGGGCACGTCGCAGTAGAACCAGGTGCCAAGCCGGCGCTCGGCGCAATAGAAGGCATCGCCTTGCGGGATCGGCGTGACCTGCGTTTCGGTGTCTTGCGGCTCTGCGTCGCGTGCCTCGGACTGGGCCAGCGCGGCGGGCGCTGCCGTGCAATGCGCGAGCACGAGGCCGGCAAGAACAAGGCGAAGGCTGTGGCGATGCGCTTTGTGCATGAGCTGTCTCCTCATGGCCGGTCTCATTATGGGCTAGGCGGGGGCGTTCCCCCGTGGAGCTGGTAGTATTGGCGGATGCGGTCCTGGATCGCGGCGCTCGCGGCGACCTCGTCGGGCAGCTTCGCCGCCTCGGTGAACTCGGCGTAGACTTCGCTGAAATCCATCTTGGACAAATCGAGCCGCTGGAACTCGGTCGCGCTGAAACCCGAACAGTCGGGGTGCTTGGCACTCCCCCAGCCCTTGCCCAGCTGCGCGCGACCCTGTTCCTGCAAGATCCGCGAAAGCTTGCTCGGGAAACAGCAGTAGGACTTGCGTTTGGTCGTGCAGACGAAGAACACCTTCTGCGAGCAGTAGGTGCCGACATAGTGGCACAGGCCCATGCGATCCTTGACGTCGAGGAGCTTCTCCTCCGAGGAACACAGGAACTGGGTGAGGAAGGGCGTTGCCAGCGCCGCGATGGCCGCAGGGCCTCCCGCGATCGCGGCCGCGCCCGCCGACGGCGTCAGCAGCCCCGACGTTTTCCCCGCGCAGCAGTTGACGAGGCCAAAGATCGGGCGGTGGCATCCAGTCTTCTCGCCCTTGAACAGCGAGATATCCGCAGGATCGAACTGGTCGCGCACGTCGCCCATGGCGTGGACCGCGACGAGCGCATCACGGAACTCGGCGGAGGCTTCGCGCTCGATCGTGCTGCATTCGCCATTGAGGCAGTAGAGATCGGAGCCGCAGAGCGATGCCGCACCGCTCTGCGTGCCCGCATCGGCGGTGCAGCGGTAGACTTCGTCCTTGACCTGGCAGTCGCCGACCCGCGGATCGTCGAGACATTCCTCGTGATCGAAGCTGCACCCCGCTTTGGCCTTCAGCGCGGCGCAGTCATTGGCCTGCTCGATGCTGCCGCAGCTATAGTCGCGCGACCACTTCCAGCAGCTCTGCGTGATCGACACGCCATCGATCACGCGGGTCTGGGGATCACTGTCGATGCAGGTTTCGGCTTCGAGCGTGCAGGTGCCGTCAGCGGTCAGGGCAGCGCACGCGGTTTCATCGCGGGTCGTCACGACTTCGGTCACGGTGTGCGGCGCGGGCACGGGCAGCCCTGTGACCGGCGTGGTGCAGGCGAGCGTCTCGGTGGTGACGGTTTCGGGTTCGGCGCAATGGTTCGGATCGCCCTGCAGGCAGATCTGTTTCGTGGCGTGCGTGACGATCCGGCACTGGCTCTGGCCTAGCGGCTGATCGAACGGCGCGCAGCCGTCGCTCGGCCAGTCGTCGCAAGTGTATTCGTAGACGACACGCGTCTGCGTGGTTGGGACGAGCGCAACATCGCAACTGGCGCTCGACGTGGTGACCTCGGCGCCGAGGTTGCAGCTCTCGTAATAGGTGACGCTGCTTGTCCCGCTGCCGGGCAAGGGCTGGCACTTGCCCTTGGCGCCATCGATCCCCTCGCCAGCACCCACATAGCTGTCGGGCGAGGCCTCGATTGCTTTCGCCCGTGTGATATCGATCGTTGTGGGATCGTAGCTGGGGCGGTGGGGGTCGGTGACGACCCGGTAGGCGCTCGAATTCCGGGCCGCGATCGCCCCCTCACTGGCCAGCGCATCGGGATTGTCGACCAGCGTCCCTTGCGGAAAATCGGTGCCGCCAAAGCCGGGCACCTCGCGCGCGGCCGCCTCGCTTTCGACGTTGGCGCCGGCCTGGGCCTGGACCTGCCGGCCGAGCGCCTCGCCATCGGCCCTGGCCGTCGCATTCGTGGTCGTTTGCGCCAGTGCAGGGCCCATCGTCGCGGTAAGCGCGAGCGAGACCACGCCGGCGACGATGCGTCCGCTGGGCAACCAGCGAATCATGGGGCCTGCTCCAGACGCGCGAGGGCCGCGTGTGCAACCGGCGCACCGGGACCAGCAGCCGCAGCGATGGTCTCGAGCGCGAAACGCGTGGTGACATTGCCCGACAGGCGGTCGAGCGGCGGCACCGCCGAGGTGCAGGTCAGGCTGTCGCAGGGCACGTAGTCGCTGGCGACCGCAACGTAGGTCGGTACGGCATCGATCGCGAACGCCCGGAACAGGCGCGGATCGATCAGGACGCTCGCGGCCTGGCCTGGCGCAACAAGTCGGCGCATCGCGCCTGCAAAGCGCATCGGATTGCCCGCAGGAAAGCCGCGAAATACGATCACGCCGCCAGCTTGGCTGACATCGCCGATCATGCGCTTGAGCGAGGCTTCGGGCATCGACAGACTGGCAAAGCCAACCAGCATCGGCCCGCTGCGCGGAGCAACCAGGTTGCCCTGCGCCCCGGCGAGCATCGCGTCGAAGTCGATGGGGCCGTTGGGGCCGGTTGATTGCGGCAGCCTTGCCTGGCGCAGGTTGGCATCGGCTCCGGCAGCGACCGCGCTGGCTCTATCCTGCTCGGTGGTCGATCGCGCGAGTGCGCCTGCAACCAGGACCTCGGCGCTGTCTTCCGCCGCTTTGCGCTGCGCCTCGATCCGGTCGAGATCGATCCCGCCCGGGGCCGTTTGCGCAAGACCCGCAGTCACGCCACCAATCGTGAGCAGGCCAAGCGCGACGATGAGATGCCGGTTCATGCGCGCGTCTCTCATCACATCACGCAGCAGTTGCGCTTGCGCCAGACAAGGAAGCCCATGTCCTCGCCGACCACGGGATAGACCCTGCCCGAATGGGGCAGGATCGTGCTCGCACCCACCGGCGAACAGGCCTCGCGACCCGAGACCATCGGCGCGGGATTGACCATCTGCAGCCGGTACTGCTGCTTCTTGAGCACCGGCATCAGGTACTTGCCGCACAGGCCCTTCGAGCCCATCGTGCCCCAGGCCAGGGCTTCGCGGTGCATCTTGTAGAGCATGTGCTCGGCCGCGAGCCGGCCCGACTGCTCCATCCCGACATTGGCGCCGATGTTGCCGTTCATCGGATACATCGAGCCGTTGCAGCCCGCGCACCAGAACAGCTGGTCGAGCGGCAGGCGCGTGGTCGCCGCGACGCAATCGGCCGCGCAGGCCGCTTGCGCGATCGGGCTCGAAAACAGCGCCGCCTCGGGGTTGAGGATCGTCGTCAGCGCATCGTCCTGCCAGGTCGGATCGAGTTCGGTGACATAGGCGATGTCGAAGCTCGACTTTTCAAAGCACAGAAAATCGGTGAGGAGCTCGAGCCAGGTGAGCAGCGGATAGACATAGTAGTGGACGTGGTACTTGGCGGTGTTCTGCCCGCGCCCGCCGATCTGCGAGCCCTGGCTCACATAGCCGTTGCCGACAGCGAAACCGGGATTGAGCTTGATCCCGCCAAGGTTCGGAAAACAGAATGGCTTGGTCGTCACATCGATCAGCCGCACCGGCTCCCAGAAGCCCATCGCCACGCCGATCCGCGGGATGGGCGAACCACAGGCACAAAGCGGAAAATCCGGGTTGTCGGTGTCAGCCCGCGAAGATCCCCAGATCTTCATCGACCCGACCGACAATGGAAACAGGCAGCCCCAGCACACGTCGGTGACGGGATTGATGAAGCTGCCGGTACAGCGCGAGGGCACTTGCGCGGTGGCCGGGCCCGCGAAAATAAGGCCGATCAGCGCGAGGAAGAGCGCGAGCCGCCTAGGCATCGTCCTGCTCCGGTAACTGGGGCCCATCGACAAGCCCGATCTCTTCTGAACGCCCGAGCTGTTCTTCCAGCCACTCCTCGTCCGCACGCCACTTGGCATAGAGCCACAGCGGGACCAGCACGCCGAGGTAGGTCAGCAGACCCGTGAACAGTGCACTCGCAAAGATGCCGAACGTGATCGCAAGTCCCTGCCAGGCCAGCGAAACACCGGCGAGGAGCAGGAGCGCCACCAGCACGCCTCGACGCTGGCGCCAGAGCGCCCTGCTCTCGGGCGCGGCGAGCGGAGCCGGGACCAGTGCGGCGATCCGTCGGGCAAGGCGTGCAGGCCAGGCGCTCATGTGGCGTTCTCGACACGCGGCAATGCGACTTCGCCGACCAGCAGCACCTTGCCCTGCTGACGCACCCAGGCCGGGGTATGCGCAATCCCAAAACGGGCGGTGAGCACGCCGCCCTGGTCGAACCAGATGCGGCGGTGAAGCGCGCGCATCCGTTCGAACGGCGAACCCGCCACGAGGATGATCAACGCATGGGCGTCGTCACCCTGGCGAAGCGCCCAGGCCATTTCCTCAGGCCTGTCGCCATCGACGAAGACCAACGTGCGCGGCAATTGCACGAGGTCGAGCGGATTGACCCGGGTGCCGCGGGCCGCAATCAGCGTCCCGTTGGCATCGCGCACGTCGCTATCGAGCGCGATCGAGGGATCGTAGCGCCAGCTGCGATCTTCACTCGCCGAGGTGAGCCCTGCGACCGGCACTGGATTCATGACCCTCGCCGTGGCGCGCGCCGCAAATTGGCGGTTGAGGCGGTCGAGTTCGCCGCTGGCACGTGCCCGTTCCAGGCGATCCGCGATCGTGGCGAGGAGATCGGGTTCGATCACCGGCCAGGTTTCTCCGAAGCGCCCCAGATCGTGCCTCGCCGCGCTCGATGCGGCCGGTGCGCTGGCACCGACCAGCAGCAGAAGCGTCATGGCGCAGCCGCCTGCAACCATGGTGCGCGACACGGCCCTCACAGGATCGCCTCCGCGGTGCCGATCAGTCGGTCGCGGCAGACAAAGCCGATCTCGGCATAGCGGCTGTCGAAACCGTCCTTGTGGGGACTGGCCGCAAAAACGCAGCCCTCGGGGATCTGCCCCAGGGGGCCCGGATGCAACGGCTCGCCCTGGCGCGTTACCGGCTTGAGCCGTGCCACCGGCGCGCCGTTGACCGCGACCGTGGCGCCCTCGCGCGTGACGCGATCGCCCGGCACGCCATAGGCGATCTTGACGAACGGCTGCGGTCGTTCGCCAAAATGCCGCCGCACCAGCAGCGCGTGGCCGGGCGCAAACACGACATAGTCACCGCGCCGCGGAAAACTCCCTTCGCGCACCAGAAACGCCCAGTCGGGCAGCGACTGCGAGACATTGATCATCAGCACGTGATGATCGCGCCACTGCGCGATCGCAGCGAGGCCCAGTCCGGCGCCTGCCAGCAGCGCGAGGCCGCCCGCATGGCGGACCCACCGCGATCGCACTACCGTCGGCGCGGCAGGGTCAATGGCCTGCGCCATCGGAGCCTCCGTTCTGCGCAAGCCAGGCGCGCATGCGCGCTTCGGTACCACCCTCAGCGCCAGTGCGCGGCGGCGGCATCCGTCCATAGACCTCACGCCGCACGCTCTCGGTGATGTCGGGAACCGACCCGCCCGCCACCGCCTCGCTCACCAGCACGACGCGTCCGGCATGCGCTTCGCGTGCGAGCGCGGCATCGAGCAGCTTCATGAAGGCTTGCGTTTGTGCACCCATCTGATCGGGCGGCGTCGCCGAGCGCGCCTGCGCCCGCACATAGTCCGCGACCAGCCCGCCCAGCTGGACCTTGACGAACGGTGCGGGCGCGCGCCGCAGATCGAGGATCGCGCGCGTGGTCCATGCGCCCCAGGCGAGCCCGGCCACAACGAGCATGAGGGCCAGTACCGGTGGCCCGCTCCGGCGATACCGACGCGCAGACGGCGCGGATGTCGGGGGTGGCGGCACGGGTGCCGCACCGTCGGGGGAAGCGTGGCTCATTGGTTGGCCCTTTCGCATTCGAGGCCGTCCAGCAGGCTTGCGCGGCGGAAGAAGCCGACTCCGACAAATCCGGTCGCCCAAAGCGCCAGCAGCAGATGCGCGAACTGCGTCTGGCGCTGCGGCGATGCCACCGCGAAGTGCGCGGCAAGGTTGGCGAGCTGAAGCAGCGTGCCCGAGAGAGTGAAATTGCCCAGCACCACAGCGAGGCTCGCGATCACGCCCAGCGCGGCCAGCGCGTTGACCGCAAGCCAGCCCGCCACGCGCAGGCCATTGGCGGCCCAGCGCCCCGCCCGATCGGAAGGAGGTCCGGCGCCGGTCATGCGCGCCGCGCCTGCGTCACTGGCGCACTGGTTCGGAAAGCCACCGCCTCGATCGCATCGGCCATCGCGCTTCCCTGGTGGAGCGCCTGCTCGATCTCGGCGAAGGTCGCCGGGCTCGAGGAATAGAGCGTCGCCGAGAAGCGATCGAGCACGAGACGGCACACCGTCTGCGTTTCGGGGCCACGGATCAGCAGATCGGAATACTCGGTGCCGTGTCGCTTCAACGAGCGCAGCAGCGCATCGGTGTGGTTGTCCATCTCGAAGCGCGCCGATTTGCGGAAATCAGCGATCGTTTCGGCCTTCTGCTGGAGCACGAGGAACCAGTCGCTGTTCTCGAGCGCGGCGCGCGAGCCCTCGGACTTGTAGTAATCGTTGATCGACTGCGTCGCGGTGATGAGCGCCGCGCCATACTTGCGGCAGGTGCGCGAGTAGGTCTCGATGAAATCGGCCATCGCCCCGCCCTTGAGCATCTGCCAGGCTTCATCGACGATCAGCGCCTTGGGGATGCCGCGGTCGAGCTTGCGCATGGTCTGCGAGGCAACGAACATGATCGAGGTCAGGACCACGCTGCGCAGTTCCTCGCGCGCGGCAAGATCGGACAGCTCGAACACGGTCAGGTCGGCCGACAGATCGAGCGTGTTTGCGCCGGTAAAGAAGCGCCCGAACGTGCCGCTGCTGGCATAGGGCAGCAGCGCGGTCGCCAGATCCTCGGCAAAAAGGTTGCCCGACGCCTTGAGCGCTGCGATCACGCCATCGATCGTGCCCGCGTCGCGCGCACTCTCCCACACCGCATTGACCGCGGCATCGATCAGCCCGCGCTCGGTATCGTTGAGCCGGGTCTCGTATCGCGCCATCTGCGCAACGATCGCCTTGAGCATCGCGAGGCAATCGACGCGATAGTCCTCGTCCTCCTGCGCGAGGAGCGGGTCGATCATCCGGAAGGGATTGAGCGAGAGCCCCGACGAGAGCCGGAACTCGGTGAACGTGCCGCCCAGCGCCTTGGCCATGTGCTCGAACGAGCGGCCGTCGTCGATGACGATGGTGCGCGCGCCGACGCCGGCAAGGCTCGCGGTCAGGTCCTGCAGCAGCACCGATTTGCCCGAGCCCGACTTGCCCGCGATCGCGACATTGTGGTTGCCCGCCGCGTTCTGGAACGGCGACCAGAACTGCGCCTGGCCGCGCCGCCCGACGAACAGCAGGTGCGGGATGTGCCCGCCTGTGTATTCACCCTGGAGCGGCGCCATCGAAGCGACGTTCGCCGAGAGCACCGTGCGCAGCCGCTTCATCCGCTGAAGATCGCACGACAGCCCGTCGGCGAGCATCAGCGGAAACGAGGCGAGCAGCCCCATGACCTGCAGGTAGGTCTCGTCGATCAGGTCCCAGCCCGCGGCCTTGTAGATCGCCTTGATCGTGCGCGCGTTGCGTTCGCCGTGGGCCTCGGGCGAGATCATCGTCACGGCATAATAGACACGCGTCAGCTTCCGGCCGTGGCGGACCTCGTCCTGAACGTGTTCCCATTCCTGCGACTGGCGCTTCAGGGTGGGCACGAGCCGCGCGGCCTTGCCGTCTGCCAGTTGCGTCGTGCGCGCGAACTTGAACCCGGCGCGCGTCTCCGACGTCTCGGTCGCCGGCACGATCCCGCAGATCGTCTGGAGCACCGGGCATGGCAGGCAGAGTTTGGCATTGAACACATCGCCGATGATCTTCTGCGTATCCCACGGCGCCCAGCGTTCGGGAAAATGGCGCACCGATAGCGTGCGCACGTCGAACCGATCGGGGGTGTAGTCGGCGAACTCGGGGACATCGCCGACCGTGGCGCCGGTCGCGCGCAGCGAGGGCGCGTGGAGCACGATGCGATCGCGTTCGACGCGGGTGACGAGATCGCGGCGCACGCATTGCGCATTGATGGGATCGAGCGGACTGTAATGCGCGGCATCGTCGCCCGCCCCGGTCGAGGGGCACAGCACGTCGTCGATGAAGCGGATGAGATCGACCGGCTCCAGCACGCGGCTCGGGATCGCGATCGAATCGAACGCGGCCACGATTCCATCGCGCATCGTCAGGAGATCCTCGACGGCGATCCCGGAACAATCGGGCGCGCCCACCGCCAGCAGCACACGGAAGCGGCGCAGCAGAAAGGGACCGTCGCTCGCAAGCGACGTCCACGCGCCCGATTTGAGCAGGTCTAGGCGATAGCCGGCGAGGCGCTCGAACACGCCGCCCGCGATCACGCGCGGCAGCACCCATTCCTGGATCTTTTCGGCGATGCGCGGGGAGGCATAATTGACGATCTGGAACTGCGTGCCGGGCAACAGCACGTCCGAAAACACCGTGTCGATGATGTCGGCGGTGCGCTCGTCGGCGCCGATCAGCGGCGCCAGTTCGAGAATGAATCCACGCGAGCGGGTCTGGTAGAACAACGCATTCGCTGCGTTGTAGGCGCGATAGCCGAGAAGGTTCGCCAGCATCGGCACTTCTCCTGTGGTGAAACTGTGCTCGGGCCTCTCAGCATCTCCGGTCACCAGTTCGATGAGGCGTGCGAGCATGGCGAGTCTCCCTATTCGCTCGTGGCCGGGAAGTTGGCGGCCTTGCGCGGCGGTGCCGCCAAAGCCGAAGCGACGTCCGCCTTGATCGCATCGATCGGGGACGGCGCCGGTGGCTTGGCCGTGCCCGGTGCTGTGGTGGTCGCTTCGGCGTGCAGGACAGGGACCGCGGTGGGCGTCGGCGACGGCGCAGCCGCCGACAGGTCGGGGGCCTGTTCCGCAAGCTCGAGCAGGACCGGGGGACCGCCAGACCTGCGAGGATCTGCGCTTGCCTGTCCACCGGCGGTCTGCTCCGCGACCGATGGCGTAGGCGCACCCGGCAGGCCATCATCGAGCGTCAGCTGGACGCCTGCGGTTTCGTGAAGCTGCCCCTCGCCATCGACGTATGCGGGGAAGACGACCCTCAGCACCCGCGTCCCCGGTCGCAAAGCGCCGGGCAATGTGTTGGTGCCGCTCTCCGCCGCTGCCATCGGCGGGCGCGGATGCCAGGAACCATGGTTCGCCGTGGCGCCGCGTCGGGAGTCAGTCCCCGGCACGTCTGACGGATCGGCGGCCCCAGCGGGTTCTTCGCGGATCGCCGCGATCGCGGCATCATCGATCACCGATGACGGGGCACAGGTCCCCTCGGGCGCCTTGCAGGCGAAGCTGCCTTTCACATTGTCATGCAAGATGGCGCACCCCGAGAGCAGCGCCGCGCCCACCAGGGGGACGACGATGCGCGCTGCTCTGCGGACCGGGATCGGCCGGAGCGGCATCGATCGAAGGGGGATCGATCGAAGTGGGCCTGCGCTCACGACACCTTCCCTCCTGCGAGCCATGTCGCCAGCACCTCCTTGGAGCGGTAACCATGGAGCACTGCGCCATCGCCGCGCACGATCACCGGCGTGCCGTCGAACCCGTGTTCGCGCGCGAAGCGCTCGTTGGCATCGAGCCCGCTGATGTCGCAGCGCGACGCGGGCAGTGCTGCACCCTCGTAGGCGCGCTCGAGTGCCGCGCGCTTGTCGGGTGCACAGATCACCGCCTCAGAAATCATCCGCGTGCCGAGCAGCGAAATCGGCCGCTCGGTCACGCGCACGTCCATCATCTGCAACTGCTGGTGGAGCAGCTTGCAATACCCGCAATGAAAGTCGCTGAAGACGGTCAGGCGGTCGCGCCCCCTGCCCCACTCGATCGCACCTGTTGCCGGAAGCGCGGTGAGCGACACCTTGCCACTAGGGGCGGGAACCGACGCTCGCTGTAGCACAGGCATCGCCGAGGGTGCGGGCGCTGCATCGGCCTCGTCGGCTAGCTGGCTGGCCCTGGCACCGGTGCCTGCCAGCAGATCGGGGTTGATCGCGAGCAGTCGTGCCGCGGTTAGGTCCTGGCGCGTTTCCATGTCGTAGATGCGCCCGACCACGAGGTAGCGCCCGCTGGTGTCGGTGTAGAAGAGATTGGCCCCCGCCTGGACTTCGCAGAGCCCTGCAACAACTGCGCAGTCGATATGGGTCGGCGCCGTGCGTGGCAGGCGGGCCTTGAGCACTTGGCCCACGCGCTCCTCAGCCGATGGCGTTGCCGCCAGGGCCGCCGCCATCGCGCTGCCGCCCGCAACGCCCAACGCGATCATGACTGTCAGAGCGAACCGTTTGTCCATGGCGCAAGACCCCTTCAGTTTCGGATGAACACCCCGTCAAGAAAGACGATTTCCACATCGATGCCGGTCGGCATCTCGATCACGGGCTGGTACTGCTCGGCCCGCTCGATCAGATACTTGGAGACCTGGTCGGCCGAGCCCGCGACGCCCGAGCCCACCCCGCCTTGCGCGATCTCGCCGAGCGAGAGCTTCTGCCGCTCGCCATTGACGCTGACGTTCGAGCCGTTGAGCGCGGATTCGGTGTTGAACGAGAAGCCGCGGCCGAACCCGCCGGCGAGCCCTGCCAGGAACGCCTGGCCGACCAACCCGCCCTCGCGGCTCACTACGCGTCCGCGCACCCCGGTCTTGCCGCCAAAGGCTATGAAGCCCTTGACCTCGCTCACCGCGAACCGGCCGCCGGGCTGCGGACAGGTCATGCGCTGGAGGCGAACGTAGACTTTCTCGGACGAGAGATCCCCGCTCGCCGCGCCGTTGACCATGCAGCCCTCGATCTGCGTCCGCAGCAGCCGGCCTTCGGCGTAGACCGAACGCGCCGGCCCGGTGATCCGCAAGACCACCGGCAGCGGGTCACCCTGGCTGCGCACGCTGGTCGTCGCATCGACGCCGACCACCACGCGCGCCCGCGCGATCGAGTTGGGTGGCAGGTAGTTGGCGCTGTCGGTGAAACTCGTCGTCTTGCCGGGCACGATCCGCTCGGCCGTGCCAGCGCTGGCGCCGGTGAAAGCGACCAGCTTGATCTCGCGGCCGGGCGCCGCTCCAGCGTCGATCATCGCCCCGCCGCCGGCCTGACCTTGCCCCGCCGCACTTCCCACCGGCTGATAAGTGCCAGGCGATCCCGCCCCATAAAGCGCGGTCGGTCCGCTGGCGACGGGACGGGGCGTCTGCTGCGCGCTGGCGACTTGCGCGCGCAACTGCTGGTTCTCGGCCTCGTAAGCCGACAGCACGCGCGTGCCGTCCTCGGCCATCGCCGACTTCTCGCCCTGTAGCGACTGGATCTGCTGCTCGAGCTGTTCGATCCGCTGCGAGTTGCCTTCCAGACCTTTGATCTGGTTGCCGTACTGCTCCATCTGTCCTTCGGAGAGCGCCATCCATTCGCGCTCGGACATGTTACGGTTGACCATGTCGTCGGTCGAAACCTTGACCTCGCCGTCCTTGCCAGCCTTGTCGCCAGCGCCAGTCGGATCGGTCGAGGGCTGGAGGATCCACGCCATCGCCCCCACCGCGAGCGCGCCGCCCACGCCGTAGAACAGCAGCTTCTGTCGCCGCTCCGCCGCCACATTGCGATGCAGATCCTGTGCGTCGGCTTCGGATGCCTCGGACGGCGCCTCGCCGCGCCGGAAGGGATTGCGGATCATGGTCGACCTCCCGGACTTCCCGCAGCCTCGACGATATAAGCCGTGGTCACTTGTCCCGGCGCGAGCTCGGGCTTGGCGATGCTGACTGCGATCGCAGCGACGGGCGCCACCGCATCCTCGCGCAGCGTGACGGCCTTGGTCCCGCGGTTCTCGAGACGCACGACTTTGCCGACGAGCGTGACGCCGCGGTATTCGCCGAGCGCCTGGACGCGCAGCGTTCCCGCCGTGACCGGCACCAACGGCTTCCAGGCGACGTCGAAGCCGTCGACCGGCAGTTGTTCGGCCATGGCGCGCACGAGCCGCGTGGCGGCGTCCTGTTGGGAGAGGTTCGCCGGTACCGCCTCGGCAGCAGCAGCCGGATGTTCGATGTCCGCATTGGCGATGAACACCTGCCGCGCCTCGTCGCCGACGAGCGTACAGGCGAACTTGTAGACATAGCCCCGCCGGGTCGTCCCGAAGAACGAGATCGTCCGCTTCGCGAAGCCATCGGGCACCGACAGGTAGATGTCGCCGCGCACCGGTTCGTTGACGACCGTGAAGTCCTCGGCCGGAATGCCGGTGGCGATCTTGGAAACGGACGCGAACTGGTCGTCCTTCAGAGAAATGCGCGTGAGATCCCGGAGCGAAGCCTCACACTGGACGAGACCATTGTCGGCAACGAGCAGGGACTGGTCGGCCAAGGCCGGGCGCGGCACGGCCAGCAGCACGGCGCCGAGAAGACCGATGCCCGCCCAACGCTGCGCATGGCAGCGGGTGGGGACGGCCAGCACCGAGCCTGCGCCGATCGTGAGCGCGGCGCCGATCATGATGCGCTCGCTTCTGTCTCGGGCGCGGCCTTCTCGACCATGCCGAAGCCGGCGAGGCGCAGCGACAGGCCATTGTAGCGCCAGGTGAAGCGGAACACGCGATGCTCGGCGCTGACGTCCTTGGAGCCCGCCACGGTATGCAGCACGCCGCCGACTTCGCTGGTCAACGCCTCGGGATCGGTGCGCAGCCAGTCGATCGTGAAGAACTGGGTGATCTGCGAACCCTGCTGCTCGCTCACGACCTTCATCAGGTCGCGCTTCAAGGGGCCACGCGCCTCCTCGTCGGTGAGCGCGAGGATGCCGTTCATCCAGTAGTCGAGCGTTTCCGGAGAGCGGTTGAGCACGAGCTGTGCGACATCGCGGGTGACCATTTCGAGATATTCCTTCGAAACGCCGGCGCTGCTGACGACGAGCGGCGAGCGCGCGACCGGCTCGAGGATCACTTCGCGGTCGCGGGTGAAAGCCAGTGACACGCTGCCCAGCGCAAGGACAGCAAGCGTCAGCGTGGCGAGCGCGAGGGCATTGCGCTGGCGCAGCACACGCTGCGCGGAGAGATGGGCGAGTTCGCTGTCCATCTCAGCCCGCCATCACGCGCAAGTGGGACGGTGGGCAGACCCTGAGACCGAAAAACGCGCCCGGGAGATGCCAGTAGCCCGCGTGGAGAATCCACGACATCGATCTTCCGGCTCTTGCCTTGCGATAACCGAACCACGTTCCGACCGCACCTACCAGGCCAATGACAACGTGCTGCGTCAGGACGCCCCAGAAGAACGGAATGAACATGACGAGGAACTCGTCGAGCGTCCAAAATCCGATCAGCTCGGGATCGTCGAGATGCCTCGGGATCGTGAAGCGGTCCATGGTTGCCCACCGTCAGTTGACGGGCCGCAGGGGGATGGAGGGCGCGGCCCGTTGGTTGCCGTCTCAGATCGTGGCTGTGACGGTCGATGTGACGATCGGGATGCCGGTGCCGGCGCCGACGCCCACGCCGACGGGGATGGCGACCTGGCCGAGGCTGAAGCGCCCCGAGGCAAGGCCGACGATACCGCCGGCCAGGCTGAGCACGGTGATTATCTTCCCGCCCGAGCCTTGCAGGAAATTGGTGAACTTGGTCAACGCGGTGTTGAACGTGGCGTCGGTGCCGGCAAACGCCGCATCGGCGCCGAGCACGCTGGCCGCCGCGGCAATGCCGCAAGCGAGCGCCAGGCTTTGGGCAGAGTGCGGCACGCGGCCGCGCAGCTTTTTCAGAATGGTCATGGGCGAAACCCCTCGGACGTGATCGCGGTTGATCCGCATCCCCAGAAGGCCGCAGTCATGCGCCGAACGACAGGGATGACGGTCGCGCCAAGCGGCAAAATGCTGCGCAGCATGAGCGTTGGATCCCGGCTCGCTCCATGCCGGGTCGGCCCCGTAACCGGGGCGGAGCGCTGCGGCCCCCGCCCGGTTCACAAGGACGACCAGACTGGTCCGAATCCCGCACCATGGTGCGCGCGGATCGATCCAGCGTGGACCGGTCCGGGCGCGACTCGGCGGATCATCGCTCGGCGGCGACCAGCGCGTGGGGGCGACGGTGGCGCCAGCGCCAATACCCCTTTTCCGGAAATTGCCGGACGGATGCCGCGCGGGCACGTTTGGGCCGTCGTCCCGGTTCGCTCAGGGTCGACGGGGCAACAAGGGGGACGGCCATGCGCGCCAGCAACGACAGCGATTCCACGGACGCGACCGGCCGGATCGGTCTCTCCGAGGGCCTTTGCGCCGTGATTGCCGCAGAAATCAGCCGGCAGGGCCTGAGCACACGGCGCCTCGTCGAAGCCGGCGTGATCCGGAGGCGGCAGGGCTTTCTGGCGAGGCTCGAGGCCGCGCTACTGGTGTCCTCCGAAGTCGAGGCGCTCGTCCGTCACCTGCAAATCGACACCGTGCGTGTCGCAATCGCGGTCGAGGTTTTCCGCGATCCCGATTTCTATTTTGACGTGCTCTGTCTCAATCTGGCCAATGTCTGCCGGGCACTGGAAGGCGCGGTGCGCCGACACGGCGATGCGCTCGACTGTGCGTTCGAACCGATGCGCCCTGCCCTGTGTGCTTCCGTCGCCGATCGCATCTGTCAGGCGCTCGCGATCCACCATGCGCGGATCGAGGAAGCGCGGTCCGCCTCGCTCTGACCGGCATGCACGCTCACGGCGCGGTCATGCGCGGGAGCGGTACTGACGCAGGATAGACGGCGAGGAAAACCGACCTGCCCCCCGCCCTGCCCGAACTTTTGGGCATAGGCATCGCCAAAGGTCGGCCCCGCAGCAGAGTGGCCAGCACATCATCGACATAGCCGCGCGTTTCCGCAAAAGGCGGTACGCCCTTGTGGCGCCGGACATTGCCGGGACCTGCATTGTACGCCGCCAGGGCAAGATCGTAGCGGCCAAACGCATCGAGCTGTTGGCGCAGGTAGCGCGCGCCGCCCTTGAGGTTTGCATAGGTGGACCAGGGATTGCCCGTGCCGAGAGCAGATGCCGTGGCGGGCAATAACTGAGTCAGCCCGATCGCGCCCTTGGGGCTGATCGCCGCCGGGTTGTAGCGGCTTTCGCGCGCGATCAGCGCGTCGAGAAGCGCTGGCGGCACGCCTTCTGCGCAGGCCGCCAGCGCGATGACGGGATAGAGCACTGTCCGGCGTATTTGGGCTAGGGTCGACAGGCCCGGTTGCGGGGACATTAGTGTTGTTTGGCACAGATTGTGAGGGGCGATCGGTGGCGCGCCAGCCAGGCCTATTGGTTCGTTTCCGGAAGCCCGGATGCTCGGCGTTATTACGACTTGAGTGGGTTCGCGAACGTTCGGCGATCGACCCCCACGTATCACGAAATCGGGGTTCACCGCGATCGGGAAGGTCTCGAGGCTGACTTCGCGGGCATTGGCGTGGAATGCCAGCAGTCCAAGCGCCAAACCTGCGCCAACCGGGAATATTCTGAGCATGGCTTCGCACCCTTCGCAGCCAGGGTACGGGATCGGTTCATCGCACTGCCAAGCGTCGCACGTTCGTTGTTTGGCGACAAGCCCACGCCCGCTCGACCACTATAACGGCGCCCATTCTCGGGCAGTGCTCGATCGGCGCATGATACGCCACGTGTTTGGCCGATCTTCGGATCGCTTTCCAAACGGGCATTCGCCGCTAATTTTCGGGTTTTCCGAGAGCACCAGCCTCACGCTGACAGCAATTTATGGCCGATCTTGTGGCCGATCTAAAAAATCTGCCCGGCAAGACACGTTTGGATGCTGCCGACTGAGAGCAGGATGAGGCGTCTAGGGAAATCTAGCCATGTCTAGCCCGAACCGCCAAGCGGCCCCCTTGCCTGCCTGGTGTCTCGCTCCAGTTGCGAAAACAGCCGGTCGTCAGGTCCAGATACCTTGCGGGTGCGGCCTAGCTCCAATCCGCCCTATCCCGGACGCTGTGGAATTCCTCCGCATCGAAAGGCACTGCGGTCGGCGGATTCTCCGGTCCGAGGTGACGCAACGTGATCTTCTCGAAAGTGCCGTCGCTGATCAGATCGGCACCGTTCAGATCCTCGGCCGTCTCGAGCAGCACCGCAGTCAGAACGCTCTGCGTTTTTGTCATGATCAATCTCCTGCAACACACATGAAATCACCGCTTCGTCGAGCTCACTGTCTCTGATGGCCAGCAATACACCGGCATTTCCTTCATGAACGCAGTCTGCCAACCGCGCGCTGAACCTCATTTCGCAGCTAGTGCACGTATTCGGTTCGTCACACTCGCAGAAGTTGCACGAGTGTTGATTGGCGACAAGGCCACGCTGGTCCACGTTCCATCACGATGTGCATCCCCAGTGAGTGTTCCGTCGGCGCATTACTTATGCCACTCATTTGAGGTGGCGCGTTGGATGCCGCAGGTTGAAACGAGAGTTACTCCCGAAGCGACGCTAGCGCCTTTCCAAGCCTCTTACGAACGCAGAGCTGTGTACGTTGCATAACCTATCATGATGGGTTATATTGCCTGATGGTCACTGTCCACCGCGCGCATGGCTTGCGCTTTATCATCTTCGTCGATGACCATGCGCCGGCCCATGTCCACGTTTTCGGCGACGGACACGCCAAGATCAACCTGTTGGGAGCCGACGGCAGGCCGGAGATCGTGACCATTGAAGGCATGAAGCGCGGCGATGTCCGCCGCGCCATGCAGGTTGTAATGGAAGAGCAGAAGGGTCTGCTCGCGCGTTGGAGTGAGATCCATGGTTGAACCTCGCACGGCTGACCTGAGCGAAGCACAACTAGCCGCTGCCGAAGAGCGCGGGCGCATCGCTGCGCAGATTGAACCCAGGGCTGCCAGCGCGCGCTACGATCGCCGCCGAGGTCGGATGGTTGTCTCCCTGACCAATGGCTGCTCCTTCACCTTCCCACCGCATCTCGCCCAAGGACTGGAGGAGGCAAGCGACGACGAACTCGCCGCCTTCGAAGTGCTGGGCAATGGCTATGGCCTCCACTGGGAGGGGCTCGATGTAGACCTTTCGATCCCGGGTCTTCTCGCGGGTCTTTTCGGCACGAGTACCTACATGGCGCGCCGCGCTGGACAAGCGCGTTCGGTTGCCAAGGCCGCAGCAGCGCGCGCTAATGGCGCCAAAGGCGGGCGGCCACGCAAGTCCGGCTAAGCATGCTAGAGTAAGGCTGGCGAGCGCGCCATAAACCTCGCCGTTCACGACCAACTCGCCGAGGCTGCGGTCCCGCACCGACTACTCGACGCGTTGGATGAACAGCACCAAATCATCCACGGTATCGCCCAGGTCAGCTATCAGAAGACGCGCACCATCTCGCCCTCGACGCGCGCCCGAACGGGGGGACGCAACCCGATCCTCGACACCAGGTCGACCCTTGCGCCGAGTTCGTCGGACAGTTCCAGCATGGCACCCGCCTGGTCGAAGAGACTGAACGGTCGGCTCTGATCGTATTCGAACAGCAAATCGAGATCAGACGCATCCCCGGCTTCATCGCGCGCGGTCGAGCCGAACAGGTACAACGCGATGATACCGCGCTCGCGCAAGCGGTGCTCAAAAGGTCTGAGCCTCGCAAGAGCGATATTCTTTTTCATGTGACCCTTATGCAAAACGCCGCCGGGTGGCGCAATTCCTTCGTCGTGCCCCGTTCGCACCGACTACCCTTCTTACGCGAACCGCTTCGCCAGGCGCGCGATCGCGGCATTTTCTGGCCCGACCAGCGGGAACAGCGCGCCCAAGTCGAGTGTGGCGGGTAGAAATCGTTCTTCGTAATCGGCAACAGGCAATGGCATCTCCGTCTGGCGATATTCGACATGTGAGCGCGGCTCAACTGCCGTTTTTGATGATCGTCTATCGACAGCGACACCATTTGATGATCGCGAAACGGGCTTCTGCCTACATCAAAGAACGTTGATGTTTACAAACGATCATCAAAGCTTTTTGGCATAGTGGTAGCAACATGGCTTTCCCGGCGTGTCCGGAATCAAATTGCATGATCGCTAAGACCATGCCGTCGAGCTGGCTGCAGGCGTTGCGAAATGACAAGCGACGCATCTTTAGGGCCGGGCGCAAAGCGCAGGACGAAGCGGACTGGATGCTGAGCCACATCGGCGCAGAACACGCAGCAGCACTGGAGGTGGCCGGCTGACCGTTAGGAATGGTCCCGGCCCGACCAAGGCCCGGGACTGCCCACATGTAGCGTGCAAGGCTTGGGGCGGGATTTTGCGCGTCAACTCTCCCGCAAGCGGGTGGGCGGCGTTATATGGGCTTCTGAGGCTGGCAGCCATTTCAACTTGTTCTTGAAATGTTAGCTTTCGCGGCGTATATCGTTCGCAACATGGCCGTCCCCGCTGTTGCCTCTGGCATCAAGGGGCGGCCTTCTTCATATCTGGGCCATGTTGCCGCCCTACACCAAAGCTCACCGCAGTTTTGCCGACCAGCTTGCGCTTCTCATGCAACGCGGCCTGGCAGTCACTGATGCGCCCAAGGCTATCGAGCATTTGCAGCGTATAGGGTACGGTCGTCTCACTCTGTACTGGCAGCCGCTCCAGCGGCGCGTGCTTGATCCGAACAATCCTCCGAAGACCTTGCGCATCGAGCAGTTTGAAGCCGGCGCAGAGTTTCGTCATGCGGTCGATCTCTATCTGTTCGACAAGCAGTTGCGGCTCCTTTTCCTCGACGCCCTGGAAAGGATCGAGGTCGCGCTGCGCGTGGATCTCGCGCACGCGCTGGGCAAGCGCAACGCATGGGCGCACCGTGATCCGGCCCACCTCGACGCGCAGCGCGCAAACCAGCCCATGCAGGGCAGCACGCGCCACTCGAGCTGGCTAACCAAGGCCGACCAGTCCATCACCCGGTCCAAAGAGGATTGGGTGCGGGAGTTTCTGGCGACCTACAGCTCCCCGATACCAATCTGGATGGCGGTAGAGGCATGGGACTTCGGAACGCTCTCCTGGCTGCTTGAGATGGCGCACCCCAATGACCGTGCTGCGATCGCCAAGCGATACGGCTTGCTGCCCGACACGCTGGTAAGCTGGATCAGAGCGCTTGCCTTCGTCCGCAACATCTGCGCGCACCATGCCCGCCTCTGGAACGCTGGCATCGTCAATCAGCCCAAGGTTCCTAAACAATGGGAAGCGGCGCAGGTCGTCCATATTGGCGCGAACTTCGCCCAGCGAAGTCGTGTCTATGGCACCGCGGCGGCCGCAAGCCATCTCATCAAGCGGATCAACCCGGGCACCTCATGGTGCAGGCGAATGAAAGAGCACTGGCTTGCCTTCCCGGCCATGCCGTTCGCCAGCGCGGCGCAGGGCGGTTTCCTGCCAAGCTGGGAAGAGGAATCTATCTGGGACTGAAAATCTCGGGCAGCCGATCGCACGCGATCAGCCGCCGACCAGCGAACGTGCCATTTCTTTGAGCAGCAGGACAAGACCGCCCATCAGGCCGAATGCCTTGGCCGAGGTGAAGGCGCAATTGCTTCATCTCTCGCCCATGCCAACGGACCCTAACTCTCCTCCGCAAACCGTTTCGCCAATCGTGCGCTGGCGCCGCTTTTGGCGGCGAGCTTCGCGCCATAGCGCAGCACGGTGCGCGCATCACGCCAGCGATAGGCCTGCATGATCGCGGGCAGCCCCTCGCCCGCCGCGAAGTTGTCCTGCGCCACGCCGACGCGGATGGAATGCGAGGACACCGCCTTCAACCACCGCTCCAGTTCGGCTTCGCCCATCGCCCCAAGCAGGCCCTTCTCCCACGCCCGTCGGATCAGCCGCTGGATAATCGGGGTGATGCTGTTGGGATGCAGCCGATCGCCCCCAATGCGGTCGATCGACCCGTCAAAATGCGTGATGACCCGCCGCAGCAACGGCCCACGGGTAATGTCGGCCGCTTTGCGCCAGCGCGCGATGGCCGTCATCGTCGCCGGGCTGAGATAGGCCTCGGCGCCCGCCTGCTTGCGGTCGGTTTTGCTCGACGGGATGTGCAGCACGCCCGCCCCTTCCGCGTCGGGTCCCTCGACATGCGCGACCTCGATCGCCACCAACTCGGAGCGCCGCGCCGCGGTATCATAGGCAATCCGCAACAGCGCCGCATCGCGCAAGCCCAGCGCATCCGGCCGGCATACCTTGAGCAGGTGCGCGAGGCACACCCCCGAGGCGGGGCTGTCGAGATCGGCGATGTCGCCCTTGAAGCGGATCGCGCGCGCCTGCCGCTGGCGCACGCCCAGGTGGTTGCGCGCCGCCTTGCGCTCGAACTTCACCAGCGGGTCGGCGGTCGGATCGGTCCGCCCCGCCATGCGGTAGGCCCAGCCCACATGGACAACGTAGCGCTCGATCGTCGCCATCGCGCGGATTTTCTGGTCCGATGCGTCAATCCCGGCGAGCGCGCGGATCCACGCGGCCACGACGGCGGGGGTGGCCGAACCGGGCTGGACACGGCGCGCCTGGCACCACTGCCCCCACAGGCCGAGGTCGGAGCGGAAGGCGCGGCGCGTATTGGCCGACCACCCGCGCATCGCCGCGTCGAGCAAGGCCTCGTCGATGCGAACACCCGCACCGACCATGCGGCGCACGTCCGCGACCAGGTCCTCGGGCGCGGTACTCAGGCGGACAATCGCGATCGAGGCGGGCTTTTTCGGCATCGGGGCAAGGATAACTCACCCCCTCTTTGATGTATAGAGACACGATAAGCAGCCATTATCACCACTATGGCATTAAGTACGTGGACGGTAATGGTTTCTCTGGTCTACAATTGTCTCATGAGCCCCCCTCCCCTGCCCCTCTGCGCGCTCGCATGGAGCCCCGATCTGGCGGGGGCGCTGGCCGAGGCGTCCGCCGCCGTTGCGCGGCTCGATGCGCGGATTTGCGCGAGTTCCTGGGCCCCGGCGTGGCGCCTGCGGGCCAGCTGGGCGGGCTACGCCGCCGCGCTGCGGCTGCAGGCCTTCGCGGTCGACGAAATCGATAGTATTGCTCACGCATGCGGTCTCCAGCTGGCCGGACGGCCCCGCCTTGAAACGGCAGCCGATCCTTTTGCCGCCTTAGCCCCGTGGGAGGCACGCCTCGCCGAACCCCACGGTCGCCACTGGCGCGAGGACCTGCCCTTCACCTTCGATCCGCCCCAAGGTTGGGCCGAGGCCCCTGCCCTCGTCCGCGCGCTGGCGCTGCTCGACACCTGGGTCCGCAGCGACAAGACCATCGCGCCCTGGCTCGCCTTCCCGATTGTGCTCGCGCGCATGGGGCTCACCGCCCGCCCCCTGCCCTGCCTCGTGCTCGGCGATCCCGGGCAGCGGTTTGCGATTGGCCCGCGCCCCGCGCTGCTCAAACGCCTGTTGAAACAACTGCGCCGCGTCGCCGAGGATGGCCTCGTTCGGCTTGACCGGCTCGAGGATCACGCCCGGCGCACCGCCGCCGCGATCGCGCGCGAACGGCGGCCCGGCCTGCTTGCCGATCTCGGCCGGCTCACCCTGACCCAGCCTTGCCTTGCCGCGCGCACGCTCGCCCCTTTACTTGGGCTCACCATTTCGGGCGTGGGCAAGCTGCTCGAGCGGGCCACCCGTCTCGGCGTGCTGGTCGAGACCTCGGGCCGCGCCACCTGGCGTAGCTACCTTGCGCGCGACGTCGCGCTGACGCTGGGGCTGATCGCTCCGTCGCTCGGCCGCCCGACGATCCTTGCGCCCCCCTCCCTTGCTCTTACACCCGTCCTTGCCGCTTTTGACGCCGAGATGGCGGCGCTCAATGCGCGCTTGGCGCGGCTTGGCGTGAGGTCGGAAGGTCCAAATTCGGAAGATATTGATTTACTGACGGAAAATTGACGTCGCCGGAAACGCCCCTCAGAGCGCCGAAAGACACCCTCGATAGGGGTGAGGTGCGGAGAGGCAGCCAGTGCGCTCAGGGGGCTTCTGAGGGCAAAATTCCATGCAGACCGATCTTTGGCCCGCGAAGAACCCCTTCAAAGGCCGATCGCTCGGCTCCATCAAGCCATTGCGGCTCCCATCATCACATCAGGCCAACGAACGCCCAATCGGTTTACCGTGGCATCACGTGCTCATTGCGGCCTTAACCCCAATGTTCATCAAGTACTGCCTTCAGCGCGTTCTCAACGTCCGCGCGCGAGGCTCCTCCCCTGTTCAACAGAGTGATCCGGACTCCCTTGCGGTCGGCACCCTCTATGCGAAGCACCGGCCTCCCTCCTTCATTGGCGACCGTCAGTGGCTTTCCTGACTTCTTGGGGGATCCTGACTTCTTGGGGGCATCTGCTGCGAGTGTGAGGGCTTTTATCACGTCAAGCACTGGAATTGCCGAGCCATTCAATTCCTGCTCGGCGTGCAGGCGCTTCGCTTCTTGGAACGCTCTCGCTTTTCGCTCTTCGGGCTTCAGCAATGCCTTCAGCGCAATGCCATTGCGGATGCCCAAATCCTGGGGCTCCCGAAATGCGATCATCAGTTCAGATGGGATCCGAGCCAAATCAAGGTATCTGGTTAGCCAGCTCTCGGATACCTTTAGCCGCTCAGCCATCGTCTTTTGACGACCTTCATAGTACAGATCGAGCGCACGCAGATAATCCCTCGCTCGCTCCAAATCCGTCAGGTCGTCCCTGGCGCGGTTCTCTATGTCAGCGAGTCGGAAGGCCTCCTCGTCCCCGATTTCGCGGACATCGACCAGAAACTTGAAGTCAGGGTAGTTATGCGCCCGCAACCAGCTAATCGTCCAATGCCGGCGCGCACCACATATAACTTCGAAATCGAACTGGGGGTCACCAGAGACCCGCCGGACAATTGCAGGAATTTCCTGGCGCCCCTGCGCCTTGATGCTGTCAATCAAATCGGCACAGCGTTCTTCGTTCAGTAGCGCGTAATCGCGATTATGGCCCGCCCACATCTTGCAACGGGCAGGATCGACCAACTCGTGCGTCCGGGTGACGATGGCTCCTGCAGCAAGGTCTGCCAGTCGGTTAGAACGCCCCGTCAAGACATTCGAAGCAATGCTGGAGCGGCGAAGCGGAACCGCTTCATTGGAAAGGTCAATGCCGGCGACCAAATCGGCCGCAAACTCGCTGTTCTTTCTGCTCATGCGAGCCTCCCCATTGCAGAATTGCACGCGTGCAATTTCGTGATGTGTCCGCGAACTTCACGCGTGCAGTTCTGCCTTTTCATGCCAAAGCTGCCTTGCGCAGTCGCGCCTGATGGCTGGGCCACATTGATCGAATGTCGACCTCAATCTCCGAATTCACCCCGTCAAGATAACCAAGGCAACGGTTGCGGACAGCCGAGCTAGTGGCTGGACCATCAAGTTCATACACGGTCATCAGACGAGCGGTTGCATTGTCGATTTCTGCTGAATCCTTGAGCGGTGTCCAAACCATTGCGTGCCCGAAAAGCGTCCGCATCAATTGCAGAAGCTCCTTCTGCATGGACTTGTTCTCATCGACCTTCGACCCCACGAAACGCAAAAACTCGAGTTCTGGAGCGAGGCCTCGCTCAGCAAGCTGTTCGATTGTCTCATCCAGCATCGATAGAAATGCGGCTGTCGAAGAAAAGTCCATAACGGTGGGCGGCACAGGAACAACCAGCGCGTTTGCTGCCCGCAGAACTGAAAGCGAAATTGCTCCAAGGGCAGGTGGAGGGTCCATCACAATCACATCGAAGCGATCTGCAATGCTCTCGATCCCCTCCTTGAGACGATCAAGGAGCGTATCGTTCCCCCGAGCCATCCGCGCGGCTAGCTCGTATTCCGAGTTGAAGAGCCTCAAGTTTGCAGGAATCAGCTCAAGACCGTCAAAGTGCGTCTTGCGTAAAGCGTAGTCCAGGGAAGATCGCTCCCCTTCCCGCAAAAACGGGTAGAGCGTGTCATCTTCGTCAAGATCGAGGTCGGGGACATAGCCAAAGAGCGTCGTGGCAGACGCTTGGCTATCGCAATCAACGAGCGCCACACGATATCCTCTTATCGCAAGGTACTGCGCCAAATGAACAGCGATGGTGGATTTACCCACTCCGCCTTTGAAATTCTGAACAGCTACGACGCAGCACGGGTCCTCAGGCGCACGATACGGCCTGGTTCCGAAAACACCCCTCATGTCGTTCAGCTGCGCCAGTGTGTAACGCTCACGCCGATTGTTATCGGTTCGCGCCGGTTCCGGTAACCGTCCGTCCTTCTCGGCGTCACGAATTGCTGCCGGTGTCCGTCCTACCAGCTCCGCAGCTTTGCCGATCGTGAAAGTGGGCTCGCGGCGCTCATTTGCACGTGCATTTCGGGCGGAATCCCGCAACCTCTCCAGAACTGAAGACGCACGATTTGCGAGTGCCGCCACGGATATCGCCCGAGCAGCTTCCTCAATCTCAAGTCCGTTTGACACAGGCCCACCTTTCGCAATTCAGCGGGAGGTACACCAACTTGCGCTTTTGGAAAAATAAAATCGCAATTTTCGAAAGTGAGAGCTCAATTTTGGTTCTTCGGGCGCCATTACGCGCCCTATCCTGACTCGGTGGGGGACTTAAATTGCACGCGTGCAATTTTCACGTCATGGACGCCCCCGTCGGTTGAACCAGCCTTCGCAGAAACCCTTCCAGGCTGCGGTGAGCTTTGCGCCCCGAAGCTTACCGAGACGAGCTCCCAAGTGCTCCCGAAAGCCGTTTGCGATCATGTCGACATCCCAACCGCCCCCGTATTGGCGCCCAATGGCCAAAAGGTCGTCGTGCCCATATCGAAGGGACCCGCTTGGGAAAGTCCCTTCCGACAACCGCGCGTCAGCCAGCCTGTTGCTCGGCGGTGTAGAGATGACAGAATCTGCAACGACAGTCTCGACAGTTCCGGCACGTCGTTCCTTCCGCCCTGCCGAATGACGATCCAATTCGTCTACCGTATCAAGGACCTCTGGCGCGCCCTTTGGCTCGAACCGAAATTCGATTTCAGTCACTGCTCGGCCTTGGCGCGTCTCCTTCCATTCCACACGGAAGTGGGCGAGCTGATCAATTTCAGCCTTAGCCTTCTCTAGCACCTTGCGACGCAGCTGCGCAAAATCCGTGTAGACCTCGGGTGGGATGCCGAGCGCTGCACGTAAGGCTGCCATATCACCCCGCCATGTCGCTTGCCGGCGATGGAGCCGCAACGCTCCGAGCTCGTAGAGCTTAAGCGCGTAATTCGAACGAAAGCCAAGAACGGCTTGTCGGTTGAGAACTGCATAAGTCTCAGATGCCTGTATCAATCGCCGTGCGTCAGGTGTGAACTCCCATTCAATCCACCCAGCTTCTCCACCGTCTTCTTCTGTTTCTTCCCGCGAGCGGGAGATCAACGAAAAGAGCGTCGTAGCCTTTTTACCGCGCCAAGACCGATCATCGATGGCAAACAGAGTTCTGTGAAGCTCTTGGAGCATGTCGGTGATCCGCTCGTTGCCCTTATGACCCCGTCGGATATCCGCCTTTCGCATCCTATGTGGTCGGTCTTCCCAAGCATCCCCACCAGCAGTGAGGATCATCAGCGCTAAGAGTCGCGATGCGGTCAGACTGAGCGATTCACCTTTGACGAACTTTACCTCGATGATGCTTCCGGGCTTAGCGAATTCCTCACCACCCTTGGCCTTTAAAGCGGCAGCCACCCGCATAGCGCGACCCGGCTTTTCTTCCGCCGCTGCCACCTCGCCAGACGGCCCTATTGGGTCAGGCTCATTTTCCATGCCAAACTGCGATTCTGTGAGAGTATCGTGCGTGATGGTGCTGCCTGACCTGACCCCTTTCGTCAAGTCAGGTCAGGATAGAGGGTGCGTTATGGTCACTTCCCCCAAGAGGTCAGGATCAAACGCCTTGCGATTTGCAAACTAGGGAAGGAAATCCGCCGAGTCGCAATGACCCTACCTGGAAATGGGCGGAGGCAACGCTTTTTCGCTATAGAGGATTCATCTGACAGTTGGGGGCCATCGCCAACATCGCTGCGGCAACGCCCCCCCCCCACAAGGTCAGGGTTTCCCCGATGGGTCAGGTTATGCCCCCCGAACGGTCAGGGTCGAGCCCCCGTTTAGTCAGGGAAAATCCCCCACTTGGTCAGGATAGACATCACAGGTCATTGGATTTGCGTGACTTTCGTAGAGCAGAATCTGAATCCTTAGAATCTGAGAATCCTCCGCTGCAAGCAGCGGCGCTGTTTGCATAGATTTTTAAAGAGAGAAGGAGACAGGGCGAGGGGCCCTGTAAAAGTACAGACCTGCAGCACCGTCACAGCATCGGGGGATACTGAGCAAGCGAGGAAGCATGCCAAAACCTTCAAATTTCCATCTCACGCAGATCGGTCAAGCAATCGTCCGTCGCTTCCAAGGGAAGTGGCACGGCACTCAAGGCATGTGCCGATGTCCAGCCCACGATGATCGGACGCCATCGCTCAGCGTCACACTTGGCACGCGAGCACTACTGTTCCATTGCTTTGCAGGTTGCACCAATCAGGCAATCCTACGCGCGCTCTCGGATCAGGGTATCCGCATTACACAACTGTTCGACGGCCCGTCCCGAGTGCATGGACCACCTGTCGAGCCAACAATTACGCCGAGCCGCAATGCCGTTCGCTTATGGCAGGAAGCCTATCCACTGTCAGGATCGACTGCGGACCAGTATCTCCAACTTCGTGGCATTGCCACGCCCACTCCGGAGATCCGCTTTCACCCCCGTACCCCGCTGGGCCCCAAGGGCTCGGTCCAGTTCCTGCCGGCGATGCTTGTCGCGGTGCGGAGCGACGCCGGGATTATCGCTGTCCACCGCACCTTCATCGACCCGGCAACTGCGACAGTTGCATCAGTTGACGGACCAAAACGGGCGTTGGGCAGACTTGGTACAGGTGCCGTGCGATTGGGCTGGTCCTTCGATGGCAAGCTGGGACTGGCGGAAGGCATCGAGACGGCTCTGTCCGCCACTCAGATATTCGGCATTCCGTGCTGGGCCACGCTCGGCAACGAACGTTTCGGCAAGGTTGCGATCCCCGACAGCGTCACCGAACTTCACCTGTTCACCGATGCCGATAAGGGCGGACGGCTTGCGGAAACTCGGGCACGCGCTGCGCATGGCAGGAGCAGAAGGACGATATTCACCCATTGCCCGCCGATTGGCGGCCAGGACTGGAACGATGTCCTGATGGCGGCAGCAACCGATGATGCGTCCAAGCCTTCGGGAGGGGAGGGGGGAAGGGGAGGCTGAGGCCTCGCAGGTTCAGGGGCCTCGTCAGGAGGTCCCATGTCCGGTTCCAGTCTTGCGCTTGCTTTCGATGTTCGTGCCGAACCGCTGGTGCTGGTTGCCGCCCGCGCGGTTGCCGCACGTCTCACCGCGATCCAGCGGGTTGATAGCGGTGTCCTCAATGCGATCATGGCGACGGCGTTTGGCGGCAGCGATGCCGAAGGGCGCTGGTCGGTGCGCGATGCCCATGTCGCGCTCGAACTGGGGCAGGTGCTGTGGCTGCGGGACAATCCCCGCCTTGATGTCGCGTCGCTCCCGATGGTCGTCGAAGGCCAGCTTGAGATCGCCGCGGGCCTGGTGCCGAACCAGACGGTGCGCAGTGAGGAGCAGATCGAGCTCCAGCAGTTTGCAACACCGCCACGCCTCGCCTGGCTTGCCACGAGGGCTGCGGGGCTGAAGCAGACGGACTGCGTGCTCGAACCTTCGGCGGGCACGGGCATGTTGGCGGTCTGGGCCGCAAAGGCGGGTGCGCGCCTTGTGCTCAACGAAATCTCGCCGCTTCGGCGCGAGTGCCTTGGGAGCGCCTTCCTTGATGCCACGATCAGCGGGCACGATGGCGAACTGATCGATGATCTCCTCGATCCCGCGCTGCTGCCGTCGGTCGTGCTGATGAATCCGCCCTATTCACACGGGATCGAGCGCGGGCACGATGGCCAGACCGCAGCGCGCCATGTTCGCTCTGCATGGAAGCGACTGGCCTCCGGCGGGCGTCTGGTCGCGATCCTTCCTGAATGGTTCGACCTTCACCGTTCCATGCCGAGCCTGGGAATGGACGCGACATTGCGGGCCGACCTTGGGGTTGATCGCGCCTTTGTCCGGCATGGCACCTCGATTTCAACGCGCCTTGTCGTGATCGACAAGGTCGCGGGGAAGGGCAGGCCCGTCATCGCCAGGACCGGCGATCTTGCCCGTCTCGCCGAACTGGTCGAGGCGATTGCGCCGCGCGAGAGCGCGGGGCCGGACCCGACGATGCCGACGCGAACGCCGCTGCAATTGCCGATCTTGCCCAAAGCCGGTCGGACGGCGATTGCCCCACCACCGGCCCGCACCGCCGGGAAGGCGGGGGCAGCGCCCTGCGCATTCGAAGCCTTGAATGAACCCGCCCCGATCGCGGAGCAGGTTGGTCATTATCTACCCTACAGGCCGAGCCGTATCCGGATCGACGGCGCGGTCGAGCATCCGACGCCTCTGGTGGAATCGGTGGCGATGGGCTCGATCACCGCCCCGATTCCGACCGAGGTTCCGCAGCTGCCGGCAGGGCTGATCGAAAATGGAGGGCTTTCCGAAGCACAGGCCGAAACCCTGATCTATGCTGCCAGCGCCCATACGCGCGATCTGCCGGGCAAGTTTCGCCCCGAGGACAAGGGCTGCGCACTCGTATCCGATGCCGAGGGTTCGGCCTACCGCATGGGCTACTTTCTGGGCGATGGCACCGGTGCGGGGAAGGGGAGGCAGGTTGCCAGCGTCATCCTCGACCGCTGGCTGCGGGGCGAGCGCAGGCACATCTGGGTGTCGAAGAACGAGGCACTGCTCGAGGATGCGCGGCGAGACTGGACCGCATTGGGGGGCCTTCCCATCGACATCCAGCCTCTGGGCACCTGGAAACTGGGCGCCCCGGTGGCGATGGGCGATGGCATTCTCTTCGTCACCTATCCGACGCTGCGATCAGGCCGGAACGATGCGACGCGACTTGATCAGATTCTCGCGTGGGCGGGTGAACATTTCTCCGGCGTGCTGGTCTTCGATGAAGCGCACGCCATGGCCAACGCGGCGGGTGGCGAAGGCTCGCGAGGCAAGGTCAAGGGATCGGAACAGGGCGTGGCCGGGGTTCGCCTGCAAAATCTCCTGCCGCGTGCCCGTGTGCTCTATGCCTCGGCTACCGGCGCTTCGGACGTCAACAACCTCGCCTACGCGACAAGGCTCGGTCTGTGGGGACCAGAAACCGCGTTCGCCAACCGCGAGGCATTCGTCGCCGACATCCGCGAGGGCGGAATCGCGGCCATGGAACTTGTCGCGCGCGACCTGAAGGCACTGGGTCTCTACACCGCGCGCGCCCTTTCCTTCGCAGGCGTCGAGTATGAGATCCTCGAACATGCGCTGACGCCCGATCAGGTCGCTATCTACGACGTCTACGCTGATGCCTGGGCGGTGATCCATGCGAACCTGCGCGAAGCCCTCGAAGCGACACGCATCGTCGACAGCGACGGTGGGGGTACGCTGAACAGCGGGGCCAAGTCCGCCGCGCTCTCGATCTTTGAGGGGACCAAGCAGCGGTTCTTCGCGCAATTGCTCCTCTCCCTGAAGCTGCCCAGTCTGCTTCCCGCGATCGAGGCGGCGCTCGGTGCAGACCATGCCGTCGTCGTCCAGCTCGTCTCGACCTCCGAGGCCATGCTCGATCGGCGGCTCGCCGACCTGTCCGATGCCGAGCGCGAGGCGCTCGAGATCGACCTGTCACCGCGCGAAGCGGTTGTGCTGTATCTTGAGAAGAGCTTCCCGGTCCGACTGATGGCGGTGTTCACCGACGAGAACGGCAATCCTCGATCCGAGCCGATGATCGATGAACAGGGCAACCCCGTGTTGTGCCGGGCAGCGGTCGCGGCGCGCGATCGGATGATCGAGCAACTTTGTGCCCTTCCGCCGATCGCGCCGGCGCTCGATGCCCTCATCGAGCGGTTCGGCGTTGATGCTGTCGCCGAAGTGACCGGGCGCAGCAGGCGACTGATTGTCGGCGCAGACGGGCGGCAAAAGCTCCAGTCGCGCAGTCCGCGCGCCAACCTTGTCGAGACGAAGGCTTTCATGGAAGGCGACAAGCGTATCCTGGTCTTTTCCGATGCCGGGGGCACGGGCCGCAGTTATCACGCCGATCTTGCCGCGAAGAACCAGGCGCGGCGCGTGCACATCCTGCTCGAACCGGGCTGGCGTGCCGACGCAGCGATCCAGGGGTTGGGGCGAACCAATCGCACCAATCAGGCATCGGCCCCCTTGTTCCGCCCGGTCACGACCGATGTCCGCGGCGAGCGACGTTTCATCTCGACCATCGCCCGGCGTCTCGACAGTCTTGGCGCACTGACGCGCGGCCAGCGTCAGACCGGCGGTCAGAACCTGTTCGATCCGGCAGACAACCTCGAAAGCTCCTACGCAAAGGAGGCGCTGCATCGCTGGTTCGGCCTGCTGTTCCAGGGCAAGCTGGACGCCGTGTCACTGGGTCGGTTCCAGGAACTGACCGGTCTTGCCATCGAGAACCCGGATGGATCGCTCGCCGATGACCTTGCCCCGATCCAGCGCTGGCTCAACCGCATCCTGGCGCTGCCGATCGCCTTGCAGAACGCGATCTTTGACGAATTCCTGGGGCTGGTCGAAGCGCGGGTCGATGCCGCAAGGGCAGCTGGAACGCTGGACCTCGGTGTCGAGACGATCGCGGTCGAACGCTACGATATCATCTCGGACACACTCTTGCGCACCGATACGATTTCCGGGGCGACCACCCATCTCCTCGAGCTCGAAATCGCGCGCGCCCTCAAACCGCTGCCGTTCGCACGTCTGGAGGGGCTTCATGCACTCGCTGATCCGCAGCACCGCCCGGTGCGCAATGCGCGGTGGGGCCGTATCGCACTTGTCGTGCCAGTACGTAGCCTGCTGACCGACGAAGGTGCGCGCATCGCCCGGTTCGAACTGATCCGGCCGCTCAAACGCACCTGGATGATCGCTGACGATCTTGCCGAGAGCAACTGGGAACCGGTCGATCATGAGACCTTACGCGAATGCTGGCAGGGCGAAGTCGACGAGGCTGCGGCATCACTCAGGGTGGAGCGGCTGCATCTCGCGACGGGCTTGCTGCTTCCGGTCTGGGGCAAGTTGCCCTCCGATCATGTCCGCGTTTCGCGCATTGCGGCGCGTGACGGACGCTCGCTGCTCGGCCGTGAGGTTCCGGCAGCGCATGTGACCGCGCTGTGCCGTGCGCTTGGGCTGGGCGAGGGGGCAACCTTGGCACCGCACGTGATTGTCGAAGCCGTGCTTGCCACGGGCCGCGCGATGGAGGTCGCGAGCGTCGATCCGCTCACGCTCAAGCGCAGCCTCGTCAATGGTGCCCAGCGGCTTGAACTCACGGGATGGTCGGTTGCCCGGCTCGACTGGTACAAGGCGCAAGGCTGCTTTACCGAGATCATCCGCTTCCAGACCCGCCTTTTTGTACCGCTTGAAACCGCTTTGGACGTGGTTTCGGCGATCGGGCGCGGTTGAGCGGCTTGTCACGGTCATCTTTCTGACATAGATTTCAAGTGCGTAGCCGGACACCGGCGCGCCGAGGCCTGAGAACCTCGCTTGAGAGACTTCTTCGTTCTGCTGCGAACCGCAGCCGGATTGCCGGTGCGTATGTCCAAGCCCTTCGGGGCCAAAGGTGTCGGCGCGTGCGCTTCAAGCACGTTCTCAGAATCCGGTTGTTCGCCGGAGCGCCTCGTCTTTGAGGGGCTCCGGCATTTTGATGACGCGGACTATTGATCACGCCAACAGGCGGCGCCTGCGATGAGCGAGGCGCCATTCCCCGTGCTTGTCCAACTTGACGCGATATCGGCGTCGCTGATCGACGAGATGTACCGGGCCGAGCGCCCGTCGCTTTTGCGGCGGATTGCGCGGCGCACCGGCCTCGATTCTGCCGAGGACATGATGCACCAGGTCTTCGTCCGCCTCGCCGGGCGAGGCAGTGCCGTCGCGGAGATCGAGGCGCCTGCAGCGTTCCTTGCCGAAGCGGCACGCAATGCAGCCCGCGATCAGGCGCGCACGGCTCACCGACAGCACGCCGATAGCCATGTTCCGCTCCACCAGGTCGAAATCGCCGGGAGCGACCCCGTCCGTCATCTCGAAGCGCGCGATCGCCTGCGGCGGCTTGAACGAGCGCTTGATCGTCTCAAGCCCATGACTAGGAATGTCTTTCTTGCCCGCCGGCTCGATGGTTATAGCTATGTCGAGATTGCCGAACGGACGGGGTTGAGCGTGCGCGCCGTGGAAAAGCAGATGAGCCGGGCGATCCAGCAACTGGCAAAGCACATGCGCGAGCCATGACCAGCGCGGGCAAGGATACGATTCCGGATTCGATCCGGCAGCAAGCAGCCCAATGGCTGGCACGGCACGAAGGTGCCGAGCCTGGCAAGAGCGACCCGGCGTTCAAGGCGTGGCTGGCGCGCGATCTTCGACATCGCCTTGCCTATGCCGAGGTCGAGAGGACCTGGCGGGAAAGCCGGCTGCTGGCGAACACCGATATCGGACGTTCGCGCAGCCTTGTGCGCGCACCGTTCTATATGCGGCGCAGCACCCATGTCGTGGCGGTGACGCTGGCCGTGATGGTCACGGTGGGTTTGCTGTCGGTTCGCTTCGTCGGGGTGGGGCCCATGCTCGAAATCGGCGGCGCGGTCGAAGCACGATCCTATCAGACCGTGTCCGGCGAGATGCGCACCTGGCAGCTTGAGGACGGCAGCGCTTTGACGTTGGACGGCGCGAGCCGAGCGCAGGTGCAGATCGGTTCGGCCTTGCGCCGCATCGAACTGCAGGCGGGGCATGCGAGCATCCACGCAGGCCGCAACGATGTCCGGCCACTGGAAATCCATGTGCGGGACGTGTCGGTCCGAACGGACGATGCCGTGCTCGACGTGACCGTGGCCGGCGACGACGGCAGGATCGAGGTTGTGTCCGGTGCCGCCGAAGTGACCTTGCCTGGCGGAGAGACACGTCATCTGTCCGCGGGGCGAACCGTAACCACGCAAGCTGCAGTGGTACGGACGACGGCCGTGGCGGAGCCTGTCCGATCGACGCTGTTGCCCGCCAGCGATCTGACTGTGGGTCAGGCAGTCGCGCAGCTTAATCGCCAGAACGCCATGCAAATTCGCCTGGCGACACGCGACATCGCGGACATGCGGCTGTCGGGCGGTTTCAGGGGTGATGATCCTGAAGCCTTTGCGCGAACGGTTGCAGCAGTGAACGGACTTGCGGTCGTGCAGGTCGGGCAAGCGATTGACCTGCGTCCGCATTACTGAATTCCACGGGTGTCACGTATACGCCTTCCAATCTTGTCGTAGCAAATTTGGTGGCATATATTGGGGCAAGGAGTGCACCCATGCTTGCAGCGTTTCTTGATGATATTCGTGACGGCGACCTGATCGCCCCCAAGCGCATGGCAGACCGGCTGCGTCTTCCGCTGACGCGGCTTTCGAAGCTGGCGCATCTCAATCGCAATGTGATGACGAGCCGCCCGGAAAGCCCGGCTGTTCAGGAAAAGTTGGGGCAGATTGCCCGCATCATCGCCCGGGCAGCAGACTTGTCGGGTGAAGAAGGTCGCGCAATCATCTGGTTCAAGTACCAGCCGATTCCTGGATGGGGTAAGACCGCCGAGGAGCTGGTTGAGGAAGGTCATGCTGATGCGGTGCTCGAAGACCTCGAGCGCATGGCCGAAGGCGTCTATTCATGAAGTTGTGGCTGCCTGTTTCACAACGAGGGCCCATTCTTGCTGAGTAAAGCTGCGGCTAACTTTCCTTCATGAGCTATCCGATCTGCCATCTTTCTGTTCCGCTATGGCGCATGCTGCCGATACCCCACCAACGCACGCCGTTATCGGGTGAGGGCGCAAGGCTCTATGGTGGGCGTTGGAATCCGCGCGGAACTCCTGCGCTCTATCTGGCGACCGATCACGCAACGGCCGTGGCTGAATTCTATCAGGGCCTGCCCAAACCTGGTACTCTTGCACCTTACCACGTCAACGCATCGCGCATCGCCGATCTTACTGACGGCCGGGGTGGCCCCTTCGATTCAGTGGTTGCTCAAGCGCTAGAAACGTCATGGAAGGCGCTGGCACAAACATCTCGTAATCCTCCGCCAAGTTGGCAGCTTGCTGTTGAACTCATCGCCGACGGGATAGAAGGAGCGCTCGTGCCATCTGTGCAGAACCGTGGCGGGTGCAGTCTGGTACTTTGGCGTTGGCACGATGCTGCTCTCGGCTCCGGCGAAGGGGCCGCGCTTATCCTTCTAGATCCCGAGCGCTCGCTGAGTTGAGCCTGTTCTTCGAGCGGATTGCGCAGTCTCGGCAAGACATTCTCTCCGGGCCAGAACTTCGGAAATTTCCCGCTATGACCTACCAGAAGAGGGGAGGGGGCGAGGGAAGAGGTGCGAGATGAACGGACCCGGTTGTGCAGCATAGAGCTCCGGCTCGGCTGACGGGGTCAGCACCCCGCGCTCCGCTACGGCGAGCGTGATCGCGCCCATCAAAAATTTCTGTCGGGTGATTGCGACCGCCGGCGTCTCCACCGCCATGAGCGCTCATTCGGGCGCCAGGGAGGCAAGACCATGACGTCCATGACCCAAACCCGTTCGATCGTCGCCGCGCTGATGGCGGCTACTGTGCTCGTTGCACCGCATGGTGCGCAGGCGCGCGATACCCGACGACTGCCCCTCGATCTGCCTGCGCAGCCGCTGGCCGATGCCCTGCGCAGCCTTGCGCAAGCATCCGGGCAGACCGTGCTGGCAGATGCCGATGTCGTGGGCGCGCGCAGTGCCCCGGCGGTGCGCGGCACCTTCACGGTCGGCGAGGCCCTGTCGCTTCTGCTGGCAGGGTCTGGACTGCAGAGCGTCGAGATCGGCGATTCTTACGCGGTCAGGCTCGCAACGGCGCGTCTGCCGGGGGAGGGGAGTGGAGCCAACACCCCCGAGATCCTGGTAACCGGCACCCGCATTCGCGGGTCTGCGCCTGCCGGCGCACAGGTGATCGCGATCGACCGCAAGGACATTGAGCAAAGCGGCCTTGCCACGACCCAGGAGGTCATGGCCGCGATCCCGCAGAACTTCGGCGGCGGCGCCAATGAGGGCACGGTCGGTTTCACCACGCGCAACAATGCCGGCGGCAACATCGGCTACGGCGCGAGCGTCAACCTCCGCGGCCTCGGGACGACTTCGACGCTGACGCTCGTGGAAGGCAACCGGCTCGCGCTGGGCGGGGGAGGGGGCACCTTCGTCGATCTCTCGCTGATCCCGACGAGCGCGATCGAGCGGATCGAAGTGCTCGCTGACGGGGCCTCTGCAATTTACGGCTCGGACGCGGTTGCCGGCGTGGTCAATGTCAGGCTCCGCCGTAATTTCGAGGGCGCGGAAACCAGCCTGCGGACAGGGATTGCAGATGGCTTCACCGAATTCCAGGCGAGCCAGATCGTCGGCAAGAAGTGGTCCACCGGTCGGATCATGGCGGCATATGAATATTACGATCGCACGAGGCTTGGATCGGAGGACCGCGCTTATGCGACCGAAGACCTGCGCCGCTACGGTGGGCCCGACTATCGCCAGGCTTATGCTAACCCTGGCACGATCACGGCGGCTGACGGCAGCGTCTATGGTATTCCGAAGGGGCAGGATGGCACGCATCTGTCAGGGTCCGACCTGATCCCCGGCGTCACCAACCTTGGCGATGGCCGTAGCCAAACCGATCTCCTGCCCGCAACCCGCCGCCATGCCGGCGTCATTGCCTTCGAGCAGGAAATCACTCCCGCGGTCACGTTGCGCGTCCAGGGCTTTGCCGCCGATCGCCGGTCGTCTCAGCGCTACTTCGCGCTCAATTCGCCGGTCACGGTCACGTCTGCGAACCCATTCTACGTCGATCCGATCGGCACCGGTCAGCCGGTCAGCGTCACCTACGATTTCCGGAAGGATCTCGGCGCGCCGCTCAACAGGGCGCACGTCACCAACTGGGCGACCTCGGCCTCGCTCGAGGCACGGTTCGGTCAGTGGCATGGCGAAGTCTATGGCAGCTACGGCCAGCAACATGAACAGCTGGATTCACTGAACGAGGTCAACAGTGCCCGCCTGGCGGCCGCGCTTGCGGACAGCAATCCGGCAACAGCTTTCAACGTGTTCGGCGATGGCTCGCACACCAGCGTGGCGACGATCGACAAGGTGCGCGGCTCTGCGACGCAACGCGATCGCTCGCGCCAGACCACGGCAGGGTTGAAGTTCGACGGGCCACTGTTCGCGCTGCCGGGTGGTGCTCTGCGGCTTGCCGTCGGCGCCGAATACCGGGCCGAAGCCTTCGGTTCCGCCTATGTCTACGATGATTTCAGCCTCAGCCCGATCTCGGGTGGCGACACCGGCTACCCGCTCTCGCGACATGTCGTTGCGGGCTATGCCGAACTCATGGCGCCGCTGGTCGAACCGGGGCAGGGCATTTCCGGGATCCACCGGCTCGAATTCTCGGTGGCGGGCCGCATTGAGCACTATTCCGATTTCGGGACGACGACGAATCCGAAAGTTGGTGTGACGTGGGAACCCGTCGAGGGGCTGGCCCTGCGCGGCGCGTACGGCACCTCGTTCCACGCGCCGGGGTTCTTCGATGTGCGTCAGGGACCAGGACTCAGCCAGATCGTGCCTCTGCCGGTATCCGATCCGACATCGCCTGGCGGATCGAGCAATGTCGTCGCGCTGTTCGGCAACAATCCGGCGATCGGACCGGAACGAGCGCGTACGTTGACGGCCGGTATCGATCTCCGGCCGAAGGCCGTGCCCGGTCTTGCATTGAGCATGACCTGGTTCGACGTCTCGTATCGCGACCGCATCTTCAACCCGGCGGTCGATGCCTTCACGTTCCTCACCCAGCGCGACCGCTACGCCTCGCTGATCACCGCCAACCCATCGGCGGCAACGCTGGCCACTCTCTATGCCGATCCGAACTTTGCGAACCCGTTCGGCATTCCCGCCTCGGCGATTGCCTATGTGATCGATGCGCGCAACGCGAACCTTGCGCGCAACCACCTCGACGGGATCGATTTCGATCTCGGCTATCGCAAGGCTCTGACGGGCGGGTTCTTCGAAGTTGGCGCTTCGGGTACCTGGTTGTTCCGCCTGACGCAGCAGTTCACCGCGACATCGCCCGTGGTCGAAGCCCTTGGCACGATCGGCAACCCGGTGCGCTATCGCGTCCGTGGTCGCGCATCGCTTCAGCTTGGTAGCGTCGGGTTTGCAGGTTTCGTCAACCACACCGCCGGCTACGCCAACACTGCGGTCAGTCCGGTCGAACATGTTGCCAGCTGGACGACCGTTGATGTCCAGTTGAGCAAGACCTTTGGCGAGGTCGATGGCCCGATGCGCGGGACACGGTTGTCGCTCAGCGTGACGAACCTGTTTGACCGCAATCCGCCCTACGTCAACAATCGCACGCCCTATTCGGCATCGGGTTTCGATCCCGAACAGGCAAGCGCGGCCGGTCGGGTCATTGCTCTCCAGCTGGTAAAGGCATGGTGATGCGCAAGGCTTCAGCTCCCCTTGCGCTCGCCCTGCTGGTTCTGGCCCCGGTTGCGGCTCATGCCGCTGCCGGGGCCGGGATTCGGGCAGAAATCGAAATGACGCGGATCGATAGCCCGTCGATTTCCCCGGATGGGCGCCTTGTCGTCTGGCGCGAAGCGCGTGCCTCGATCGACCGCAACGCATATGACATTGCCTGGTTCGTCGCGCCCGCAGACGGTTCCAAACCGCCACGGCGGTTTGCTGACGCGGGTGAACCAACCTTGCTCAATGGTACGATGCTGGCGCGCGCGCCGATCTGGACCTCGGACTCGCGCGCGATCCTGTTCCGCAAGCTTGCGAAGGGTGAAGCGCAGGTCTGGCGCGCAGAGGTCGATGGCAACGACGTGCGCCAACTGACCCACGAGGACGGGAACGTCACGGACGTGGCGGCGCTCGAGAACGGGCACAAGATTGCCGTTGCAGTCGGCCGATCACGTGCGGCCATTGCTCTTGCCGAGGAGGAAGAGAAGGACAGGGGGACCCTGATCGATGCGAGCGTTGATCCGCAGCGACCGCTTTATCGGGGCGACTGGATCGACGGGCGCTGGGCGACAGGGCGATTGCGCGGGGCTTGGTTCGAGCAAGGGGGTATTTTGCCCAAGCAGGCGCCACACCTTGAGATCCTCGATCCCCAATCCGGCATGTTGCGCGATGCCAGCGGGCAAGAGCAGCAGGTCTACGCGCCACCGATCAAGGGTTTCGATAAGCTGGGCGGCGAATTTGTCATGGTGCGCGCAGAGTCGGGCGATAATCGCGGCAATGTCCTTCTGCTTGGCAAAGGGCAGGACTATCACCTTGTCCTCGCCGCGCCCGATGGGAAGGAAGTCGCGCGGTGTACCGATGCGTTGTGCAATCCGTCGAAGGTGCGATCGATCAACTGGATCGGACACCGCAATGAAGTGATGCTCGAGGTTCGCCAGACGCCCAACAATTCCTCGCTGATCGTCTGGAATCTTGCCGACAGATCCACGCGCCAACTGGTGGTTGGCGAAGGTCTGCTTGAAGGGGGCGCAGATCTTGGTGATCCCTGCGCGGCGCACGAAGTGGTGATCGCCTGCGTTGCGGCCAGTGCGAATGTTCCGCCGCACCTGGTGCTGGTCGATCCGCAAAGCGGTGCCCTGCGGAACCTTGCTTCCCCCAATCCTGAATTGCCATCGAGTGAGCCGCATTTTGCGCCGCTGAATTGGGTGGATGCCGAGGGGCGACCCTTTGCAGGGTTCATTGCTCTGCCGCTTGGGCACTCCGGGCCTGTGCCCTTGTTCATCACCTACTATTCCTGCGCGGGCTATCTGCGCGGCGGGCTTGGCGACGAATTCCCTCTGAGAGCGCTCGCGGCACATGGGATCGCGGCGATGTGCATCAATCGTTCTGCTGGCTTTGTCGGTGGGGGCCGCAACACCGAGGCTTATGCGGTGGCTGAAGCCGGCATCGGAACGATCATTGACAAGCTGGCGGCCGAGGGCACCATCGATCCTGCGCACGTGGGCGTCGGCGGGGTCAGCTTCGGCGGTGAGGTGGCCGCCTGGCTTGCGATCCATACCCATCGATTGCGCGCTCTGTCCGTCGCCAACGTCATGCTGACCCCGGCCTATTATTGGTACAATGCAGTCGCCGGGCGCGATGTCGCTGGTGTGTTGCGCAGTTCATGGGGGATCGGCGATCCCGATCATGACCGCAAAGGATGGCGGCGGATGTCGCCGGCGTTCAACGCGGACCGGATCTCGGCGCCATTTCTCATGCAGGTGCCTGAGCAGGAATATCGGTCCAATGTTGAACTGCTGTCCCGACTGCAGCGCGCCGGCAAGCCCGCCGAACTCTGGGCATTCCCCCAGGAAATGCACATCAAGTGGCAGCCTCGCCACCAGCTTGCTGCCAATGAACGCAACCTCGACTGGTTCCGCTTCTGGCTGGCCGGCGAGGTGGATCCCGATCCCGCCAAGGCCGCGCAATACGTCCGCTGGCGTGGCTACGGCTCGCCGAGCCAGGCGCTTGCCCAGGCTTCGGTGTCGATCAAGGGGAAGAGCAGATAAGTGTCGGCATCGCCGCGACGAGGTTGCCGCGCGAGTGCAGCCTCGAGCCTCCGCCGGTCGAGTAGCCCGCTGCGCGAAACATGTCCCTCCAGCAGGAGCGGCTGCAGCGCGCTGCGATTGTGGGCCAGCATCGCAATGGCATAGCTGTCGAGCCCGCCCTTGGTGCGTCGGTCGAGCACGCTTGCGGGAAGAAAGCCGCTATACGCGGTTCGGGCGACCGCGCGATCACGACCGTTCTCGATCCATAACCACGAAGGAATGCGCAGCGCGGTTTCGACCACGGGCTGGCTCAGCAGCGGGAAGCGCGAGGGTGCCACCGCGTGACGCCCGTACCCCTCGACATGAGCAAGCGCTGCGAGGATCGCGCGGACATGGCTGCGCTTGCCGGGCAGGACATCGGCCGGCTCCTCGAGCCAGGGATGGACAGGTGCGGTGGTGGGCAAAGCGTCGTGCGCCAGAAAGCCGGTGGTCCGCGGCCATTGAGACTGCGCCGTGCGCTCGCGTGCCTGTCGCCAGGCCATTTTCGCGACGTCCCACACGCTGGCGTGGTGAATCCGCGCCAGAGCATCGACCGCAGCCCACGCCGCGCGACCCACGCCGAATCGGCGCAACACGTCGGCGGCAGGCGCGGCCGAGGCGGGCGAGCAGAACACGCAATCCCCGCCTGCACCGCTGACGAAGGCGCCGATGGTTTCGGCGCGCGCTTTCTCGGCCAGCAGGTCATCGGCGAGCGACAGCGTCATCGGCAATCCGGGGCGCGCGCTTCGCATGCTGGCGGGGCGGGCGAGATTGACTGCGCCGGTCACGGCTACTTCGTCGAGCGGCAGCCCCGTGGCGATCGAGGCTGCGCGGGCATAGATCCGTTCGTCGCCCTCGCGCTCATCGGTCACGAGCGTGACGGCCCGCGCCTTTGCTTTGTGGCCTGCGAGCGCGGCGGCGAGGATCGAAGAGTCTACTCCCCCCGACAGTTCAAGAAGGCAGAGAACGTCGCGCGGGATCAAACCTGCAACCGCGCGCTCAACGCTGGCGCGCAGGTTCTGTCGCGCCCTCAACGGGTCGCCTATCTCGCGGCTCTGCGCGGTCCAGGTCCAGGGCGACCACACCTGGCGGCGATGCCAATCCCCGTTCGACCCTTGTTCCAGGCTTTCCCCGCCGAGCAACTCCTCGATTCCGGCAAGCCCCGTTTCGGAAGTCTGCAGATGTTGGAACGCCAGATGCCGCCCCACGAACTCCCAGGCGAGCGTGGGCTTTTCATCCGTAACGGCCAGGGTGAGGTCCGGATGTGAGCCGATGATTTCGGTGCCGTTTGCGCTTGTGCGGTAGGCAGGAAGATGTCCCAGCGGCGCACGCATCACCCAGCGCGGCGTGCCATCGGTGCCAAGGCCCAGAGCGATATAGTTGCCCCAGGAGTCGGCTACGAGCTCAACAGGCGTCTCACAATGCGCGAGCTGGGCCAAGTTGGCGTCGGACATCTGTCCGATCACCGCCAATGACGGGTGCTCCACGACGGCAAGGCCCGGTGCTGCAAACAAGGTGACATCCTGGCCGAAGTCCCGGCGTTGAAGACCGCATCCAGTCAGTTGCGCCGCGGCGCGCGACAGCAGGGCAGGGGAACGATTTGCGCCGATCACCAGAAGATAGCGTTCAGGGTTCATAACGTGAGGATCGGTTGAAAGCGCAGCACGCGCTCGAGCGGGTCAGTCAGCACCACCTCGCCGATCTGTGCCCAGCAATGCGCTTCGAACGGGTGGCACTTCACGCCGAACACGAGCCGCACATCGTGGCCATGCCGCCGTGCGCGTCGCGTGAAAGCCAGCGCATCGGGCAGGCAACAGGGGCGGAAAGGCGCCAGCCGTCGTCCCATGTCGAAGTCGCGCGCCAGCTCACCGATCTCTTGTGTTGAATGCCGTTGTCTGGCGTTCCGCAGCGCGCGCAACACGCGCTCAAGTGGCCATCGCCGCAGATCTAGCCTGCTCGCGGCACAGTCGAGGACGACGCCCAGATCGTGGCGGGTAGCCACCCGATATGGCGCGCCACCTTCAAGCACGCTCGACGTCGGGGGCGGCATGCTGCGAGGATTTAGATACGGCGCATCGGAGTGCAATCGGTCGGCGATGAAGCCGGCACGATGCAAAGCCGCGAGCCCGGCGTGGTTCGGGTCAATCGGGCGCGCATCGGCGATTGCAAGCAGCGCAGCCGCCGCTTCGCCGCCGACTTTCCGGTAGCGATCGCACGATACATCGAGAACGATGACGGAGTCATCGAACCGGGCAACGCCGATCCCGTCGGCGAGCCGGAAGGCGGGGGGAGGGGGCGGCGATGCCATCAGCGTATTCCTCAACCCGGCAACAGGCGCGCTTGTGACCAAGCGCGCCTGCCGAAGGCTTATTCGGAGTCGAGGCCCAGCGGGCGGGCGATCACCCCGAATTCGAGCTGGTTGCCCGGCGCGCCGAGCGTTTCGGTGCTGGCAGCGCCGAGGTCTTCGACGTCTTCGATCAGTTCGATCTTGCGTTCCATGGCTTTCACTCCATCACTTGCGCCGCACGATTGCGGCAAAGTTCAGGCTACGAAGCCGGTCTTCCGATCCGAATTTTATATCGCGGTGATATGCCGATTGTTGGCGCCTCACGCGCTCCCGCGTAGCCTGTAGGCAGCACGCACCAGTTTCGCTGCGGCGCCGACCCTGCGATGATACCAGGCCCGCCACAGCCGGCGCAGCGCAGCGCGATCAGCCTGGTCCAGCGCCTGTTCGATGTGTGCGAGTTCGCCGGGCGCGTTCTCGATCACTTTTTCCTCGAGCGTGCGCACGGAATGCAGCCGTGCGCCGAGCCGGGCGAGGGCGCGAGCGTGTTCGCTATTGCCCGAACCTTCGGCCACTGTCCCGACAGCACCAGCCACACGCTCGGCATACGAGAGTTGCTGGCGGTGGGTGGTTGGCGATGCCGGCATCAGCTGGGCTTCGTTCAGTGCGAGGCGCAGGATCTGTGCTTCCCAGACGAACATGTCGCGCAAGCCCGGCTCATCGAGCGATGGCAGATGGAAGCCGCCCGCCCGGCGGGATTCGACAAGGCCTTCACCGGTAAGCGTGTTCAGCGCATCGCGCACCGGCGTTACGCTGGCCGACAGTTGTTCGGCCAGCAGCGCTGGATCGAGACGGTCGCCCGGGCAGAACGCTTGATTGAGAATAAGCAAGCGCAAGGCCTCATACACCCTCTCGGCAGTTGGACCGGCATTCATGCAGCCTCCCGTCCGCCCGCGCTGAAAGCGTCGGCCGCCGCCATCTGGTCGGGACGCAGCGCATCAATCGCACCCAGCGGACTGCCGTCGTAGTCGCCGAGTAGCACCGAGGGACATTGGCCCTCGAAATTGCCGAGGTTGGGCCGGTGCTGGCGATATCCTACCAGGGCAGCGAGCTCCGGGTCGAAATTCCGCGCGATCTCCGGTGGATAGGCCAGCCACTGGTTCTCGTAAGGCTTGAGCCACCCGAGCGAATAGCCGATGACGATGCCCCGCCGCACCATGTCGCTGTAGTTGGCGCCTGCGCCATGGAGCGTGGAGCCGAGGAACAGCAAGGCTGCACCCGGCGCCATTTCACCGATCGTCTCCGGGCCGTCGGCTCCGGCTTCGAGCGCCCGGGCCCCGTGGCTGCCAGGCCAGACCCGGGTAGCCCCATTCTCGGCCGTGAAGGGTGTGAGTGGCCACATCACGTTGACGAGGTACTCGATCTCGCCGACCGGCCCGCGCCACATGTCCTGGTCGCGATGCGGGAGCTGGGCCGGCGCGCCCGGATGCACTGCGATCGCCTGCGTGGTGTTGAGTTGGATGCGGTCGCACCAGGGTGAGAGTACCTGCTCGACGATCGACAGGATGAGCCGATGACAGACGAGGGCGCGGGCATGCGGCGAACGGATCAGAAGTCGCCCGAACCGTTTGGTTGTGCCGCCGTAGAACGCGCCTATGCCGAACGGCGTGTTGTTGAACGGTTGTTCCAGATCCTTGTCCAGCGTGCGGACCATCCGGGGCGGAAGCGCGCCGCGGACGATCGTGAAACCGCGCGTCGTCAGCTCGTGGACATGACGCTCGACCTGAGCCGTGGCGATCGCGGAAGAGTGAGCATTCATGGTGTGTCGCTCCCTTACGCAGCAAGGCTTGCCGGAATGCTCGGAAGTCCGGTCGCGCGGATTCCACCGGCGAAAAGGCGAGCTGGTGTGTCTGCATCGATCAGGATGCGCACCGCGGCGAGCCGCTCACCCTTCATCTGGCCCAGTGGTCCGAGCGGGCGGCAATCCCATCCGAAATCCACGATCTGGCGCAGCCATCCCAGCTCCGCGACGGCGCAGTACTGGGTAATGCCGTTGGCCAGCGCGTAGTCGACGAGCGCCAGCACCAGCGCATCGCGCGCCTGGCGGCGCTCTGCGGCGCGCAGGCGCCGGTCGAGGCAGAACCGCGTGATCTCCAGGATGTCTGGAGCGGAGGGAACCGGGCCATCGCACAATTTGCGAAACAGCCCGGACAGAATGCCCTCTCTGGTGGTCGGAAGCAGACGCGCTGAAGCGAGGTGATTGCCGTCGGGGTCCGTCAGCACGAGGTAGCGTGCGTGGACGTTGTCGAACTGGTCGATCTCGTATTGTCCGTCGAGGACCGGCACCTCCCATTTGAGCAGATCGACGAAAACCGATTTGCGGGCCGCAAACATGGCGCGCATTACTGTTGCGTCCGGCTCGCTGCCGGGCGTGAGGATGTTCAGCATGTGGGTGCTCCTGGACCGCTGTGGTCAGGTGCACGATCACGCCAGACGGGGTGCTCCGGCTATGCCGGGAAAGGGGTATAGACCCACGGACCGACGTCGTGGATCGTGATGATTCGCTCGCTCACGGCGCAAAAGGCGAGCGCAACGCGCTTGGTGACGCCGTAGCGATCACAGGCGAGGCGAATGTGGCGCGCGACCGTTTCTTCGGAAATGCCCAGGATTTTGGAGATCTCCCAGTCGGTCTTGCCGCGCGCCGCCCACAGCACACAGTCGCGCTGGCGATCGGTCAGTGTCGGGCGCTGGACGTTCCCTGAAAAGCCGCGGGGCAGCCACAATCGGCGAGCTACCTCGAATGCCTTGGTGCCGAGAACCTGGGCGAGCGGTAAAACTTCGCCCTCCGCTGCTTGTCCAAGCGAATTGACGAACGTACACGAACCGCAGGCTTCGCCGGGGACGTTGACGGGAATTGTATAGCCGTCGTGGAAGCCCTGGTGGCGCCCTGCCTCGAGAATAGCCAGATCCGCCCGGTTGAGCGGAATGAGCGCGCGCATCCTGGACCACTGAAAGCCAAAGGCAGTTACCTGGCTCGCGCGATGGACCGGGTCAGAGAGGGACAAGGTCTGGCTGTCATAGTGCTCGGCCCAGCGCTCGGGATAATTGTGCAACCTGATGGCGCCATTGCCGGCCTTCAAAAGGTCGACATGGTGGGTCAGGGCAAAATACTGGAACCCCAGAACTCTGCACACCTCGCTCATGACCCCGCCGAGTTCGTCGCGGCTTCCCACACCTTCAACAAGATCGAGTAGCGTTTTAGCCGAGACCTGCATGGACGCCTGGCATAGCCACGATCGCCGGTAGCATCTTCAACTGCCGTTGTTCCTGACGATCGTCCTTTCCGTGTCTGCTGGACGGCCCCTGCGGTTCCCAGGCCTCCGAAATCGCCCAAGTGTTGCTGGATTATTTCTAACACACCTCGATTATGCTGCAATGCAAGATGTTTCTGATTTAGTGCGGATTTAATTGCCCTGCGGCAGTTGTGCAACGCACCCCCCCGTGGTCACCCTTGCGCATTTTCGCTTGGCAGAAGCGTGCAAAACGGCGAGTCTGGCCCTCATGCGCTCGACCATTGACCACTTGCCCGAAACCAAGGCCAGGGAACTGGCCTACGTGGTCGAGGTCATTCGTTCCGGCTTCGAGGCCGCCACCGCGCGCCGCACGCAGGAGCGCTTTCGTGGGGGCAAGCTCCTCAAGATCATCCTGTTCGGCAGCTATGCCCGCGGCGACTGGGTCGAGGATCCGGTCGGGCGCTACTTCTCGGACTACGATCTGCTGGTCGTCGTGGACCGCGAGGAGCTGACCGACGTTGCCGAATTCTGGGACAAGACCGAAAGCCGGCTGCTGTCCGATCTGACAGCAGGTACAACCCTGCGGACCCCGGTGAGCGCGATCTACCATGCGCTCGACGATGTGAACGACAAGCTTCGGCTTGGCCGCTACTTCTTCATGGACATCCTCAAGGACGGTATCGTCCTCTTCGAGGAACCAGGCCACGCGTTCGTCGAACCGCTGCCGTTGTCGCGGGAGCAGGCGTTGAAGGAAACTCAGGACTATTTTGATGATTGGTTCGAGAGTGCATCGACGTTCTTTCGCACTAGCGGCCTGGTTTCTGAAATGGGGCGACCCAAGGAAGCCATTTTTCTCCTTCATCAGGCTGTCGAGCGCTTCTATCATTGCATATTCTTGGTTCGCACATTGTGGTCGCCTAAATCGCACAACCTAAACAGGCTGCGGGACCTGGCAGAAGAGATGGAGCCAAGCCTGAAAGCGGTTTGGCCGCGCGCAACGCGCGCCGAGCGGCGCTGCTATTCGCTGCTACGCGATGCTTACATCAAGGCGCGATATTCCTCCTCGTATCACATCACGAACGACGAACTTGCCTGGATCGCAACCCGTGTCGCGGTCCTGGAGGACGCTGTCCGTGCGGCGTGCGAAGCTCGTATCGAGGATCTGGAGAAGGCCGCCTGACGCGCCCTCGGGTTGCGCCGATTCTTGGCTAGTTCCCTGCCTACAACCTTGCGCGCAGCTTTGACCGTCCCTGGCCGAACCTTTGTCCGATGCTGGCAGCTGCTGCCCGCGATCCTTTCAACGATCGAGCAAGCCCATGTCCTCCACCGATCATCACACCTTCGAGCGCGCCGCGCGGTTCCTGGAATCCAGTGGGGATTACCGTGTCCTGCGCAAGCTGAGGCCCGTAACCGGATTTCATGCGCCGATCCCCGATGCTGAATATCGCGTCGGTGTGGCGATCGATGTCGAAACCACAGGTCTCGATAGCTCAACCGACAGGATCATCGAGCTGGCCGTTCAGCGCTTCCGCTACGATTTGGCGGGGCGCATTGTAGAGGTCGGGCAACCTCGCGTCTGGCGCGAAGATCCGGAGCGCGCCCTTGATCCTGTGATCACCCGACTGACCGGGCTGACGGACGATATGCTGAAGGGGCAAGTCATTGATGACGAGATGGCGCTGGAGATTCTCACTTCGGCAGACCTCATCGTTGCCCACAATGCCGGATTTGATCGTCCGTTTGTCGACAAGCGTCTGCCTGGCGTTGCGGGTAAGGCGTGGGCCTGTTCACTAACAGAGCCAGACTGGCTGGACCTCGGGTTCGACGGGTGAGCTCTTGCCCATCTCGTGTCGCAGTGCGGTTGGTTTTACGAGGGCCACAGGGCCGAGGCCGATATTCTCGCACTCATCCATCTGCTCGCGCACGACTTGCCCGATGGGCGTACCGTGATTTCACACCTGATGGCCAAGTCGGAAAGGCCAAGCTTTACGGTAAATGCGGTTGATGCTCCGTTCGAGAGCAAAGACCGTTTGAAGACACGGGGATACCGCTGGAATCCGGTTGTACGTTTCTGGTCACGCAATATTACCGAAGTCGAGCGCGATGCGGAAGAGGCCTGGCTCACGGCGAATGTCTATGCCGGACATGGAGCACCGGCATTTTTGGCAGTATCAGCGTGTGACCGGTACAAGGCGTCGTGATGCGAGCGGATAATGGTTTGGGCGTGTAGAAAACAATGAACTACAACTTGGAACGCTTTGTCGATGCGCAGCGCGATACCTACCAAGCCGCTCTCCGCGAAATCAGAAGTGGTCGAAAACAGACGCATTGGATCTGGTACATTTTCCCCCAAATGAGCGGGCTGGGCCGAAGTGGAATGGCGCAACGCTTCGCCATTCGCTCGCTGGAAGAGGCCCAGGCGTACCTCGCTCATCCTGTTCTTGGAAGCCGTCTGCAGGAATGCGTCACTGCACTGCAGGATTTGCCGATGTCTGGCCCGGAGGAGGTGTTTGGCGCGCTTGACGCCGTGAAGGTGCGCTCATCGCTAACCTTGTTTGCCGAGGCGGATCCGGAGCAGGCCCTATTCTCGGCCGCGCTGGACCGTTGGTACAAAGGGGCGAGAGATCCACGCACACTAAACATCCTGGTTCCCGCAACGACTATTGACCGTGCCGACAACGGCGCTCGCGCTGACGCCCGACCGGAGTAAAGGTCGCGGCCTTGTGATCGTCCGGATGGGGCATGTGGAGCCCGGAGCGACGGACGATCCCGAGCGGCGCCTTCCGGGAGCAGGTTGGCTAAGACACTCCATCGCCTATCTGCTCTGATGATGGCTCTAGAACGACCATGATTGCGGACGAACCGGAAAGTCTCCTATCAGGAGCGCAGATTGGCATAGCGGACGTTCCCGGCAGAGAACTAGCGTGTCAGCTTTGTGCCCTCTTTCGACGGTTCACCGGATCGCTGCAGTTTGCTCGGTCTCAGGTACGTTGAGCTTTGGCTTTGTCGATCACATCATCCACGCGGGCGATCAACTTCTCGAGATAGTCCACGTCCGGCATTTCACCTGCGAATTCATCCGAGTTGGAGTGGCCTTCCAAGAGCCGGGAGGTGTCATCATGCAAGGCGACAATCTCGTCTGCTAAGTCGTTTGACCAACTGATTTTGGTCAATGCGCCCAATCTGACCTGTTCATCCCATCGACGCACAGTGTCTTTGAACAGGTGAAGAATGACCACTTCTTCAACCGTGCGGCGAAGCGCCCCTGCGCCACTCCGAACCAAATCAACCCGTTTGCCGCCTGTGGCTTGCTTGGCCTGTTGCAGAAACTCCTTCGCCTTGGTAGTTTTGCGATAGGCCCTGCTATTGGCTGGCGTGTCTTCGAGACTTACACACCCAGGGACACCTTCCAAGCACTGTACCCAGTGGCTCGTGACCTCGCAGCCAGCGGCCTCGGCTCTGTCAGACAGCAGCGTGAGAAATACGAGGTCGTGCGTAAAGACGATCACTTGTCGTACAGATGCTTCCTCAGCGAGTCGTTTAGCAATCGCCCGCTTTCGCTGATGGTCGAGCGATGTGACCGGATCATCGAGAACAATGGCGGCACTGGTGGGATTGAGATTCACTTCGGTGAGAAAATCCGCAAGAGACAGCGCCCGCTGCTCCCCCTCACTGAAAATATCATCAGGCTTGTGACCGCCTTTGGCTTTGAGACCGCGAAGGGTCTTCCCAGCGCTCCCCCGCGCCTTGAACTCAAACGGCAGTGAGCAATCGAGCTTGGCGCACTCATCCTTTAAGCGCTCCTTGTAGTTGCCCTCGATCAACTTCTCGAAAACTATCTTTTGGCGATCCGTGACGAAACGGGTGTTTGGACGGGAGCCGACAGCCTTTTCGATCCAGGCTAGGTCTTCGACGAATGCAACCAGGTCGTCGATGTTCTTGCTGAGCACCTGACGATGGCGAAGGGAGATATGCTCGGCTTTCAGCTTGGCAAGAACCTCATCAAATTTGCCGTCGCGGAGCGCCACATCCTGCGCCTCAATATCCTCCAATGCTTTGGCAAGAGCCTCTTCTGGAAGGGCAAGATCGCCGGTATGGACGGCGTCGGCCGCACCTTGTTCAAGAGCAGCAACAAGCGCGTTTCGCCTCGCGTCAAAAGTGGCAGAGGCCGCGTCAATTTCCCCGACCAGCGCAGGATTAATCTTGGAAAGGTCAGCGCGAATGCGGCTCTCAGCGGGTAGCAATGCACAATTAAGCGCCTTGAGTTGGGCCGCATAGCGATTGAGTTCCTCGTCAGCGACGACGGCTGCCTTTCGAGCATCATGGTCAAGATAACCCCACATGCGACCAATCAGCGAAGCAGACGGGGCATCGAGAGGGCGATGGCAGAGCAAACAGGGTGGCCTGCTGCCGGATAAGTTCCAGCCTCGGCTTGACCTAACTTGCGGCTCGCGAGCACGAAGTTGTTCCAGTCGGTTGAGCCCGTCTGACCCAACTGGGAATGGGAGACCGCCTCACTTCCGGCCTTTACGGCCTCCAACAGCGCAGTCTTGTGGCCATCGAGCAGTCGGCGTGCTTCATCGCACGCGGCGTTGCCGAGGGCGGACGCGAGATCCGCGACCTTCTTCTGAAGAGCCTCAGTATCGGTCTTTGCAGTTGCAAGGGCTTTGAGCGTTTCAACGGGAGATTTGGCTAGAAGCTCCTGTTCCTGCCGCGCCACCTCATCCAAACGTTCTTTTTCGGCATCGCCAAAGGTTGCGAGTGTCCGAAGCTCAGCGATGTCTGACTTCGCGTTCAGCACAGCGATCTTGTCCGCGACGGACCCTGGGTCGGCGAAAAGCTGATCGAACTTGTTCGGTCGCGTTTTCGCATTGATGTCAGCGTCAAGCTTTTGAGTGATGAGGCCGATCGCCCGGATCGCTTCATCGAATACGTCGAAGCCAGCGGGCTGGAATCCCAGCTCGTTCTCTTTGGCCAAGTGAATGCGGGCGACAGAGGAATCGAAGACGCTGACCCGTTTCAGATCATCATGCTCGTCACCATCGGTGAAGGCGATATCCTCGTCAAAGCCGTTGCCACGATCAACGACGAACTGGGCCGTTGCTGGCGCATCGGGCGCATCATCATCGTAGATGTTGCGAATAATCTGGGAACTGGAGCGACTGAAACAGGCACATGAGAGGATGCGTGCAAAGCCACTCTTTCCGGCGCCGTTGTGTCCATAGATTACGGTCAGTTGAGAACCGAAGGTGACATGCGACACCTCGGGGATGGCATTTACATTCTTCAGTGACTTTATCGCTTGCAGAGAGAGGGGCGTTCCCTCCGCAACTGCGCGGCCAGTGACCGAGCCCGGCACATCCGGTAGCTCATCATTACCATTATCAAGCTTCCTGTCCCGCAGAAATAATCGATAGGCTTCATCAATCCGCGCATCGGAAAGTGTGCCGTCTCGAACGGCGTGGGAGATTATGTAGCGCTGCCAGTCTGCAATGGACTTACCCCAAGCGTTCAGTTCGGCCCAGATCGTGGTTTGCGGGCGCTCTTCACCAGCGGCTTCCGGCGCCGCCAAACCGTCACCTCCGATGCCAAGCTCATCCATGGCGTGAATCGCCCCAGACTTTTAGCCAACGGCAAGCTGACACAATTCATCTACATAAGCCAACACTGTGAGGGCGACGAACTGTGCCATCCTCGTCGAAAAATGTTCTGCGCGGCTAGCCAGCGAACAGCATCTTGAAGGCGCTAATTGCCTTTTCGTATCGATATGTGAGGCTTTCACCCTCTGTCGCTGCAGCCACTAGTTGGCCGTAGCGATTGGCCTTCTCGATTTCGACTTTGGCATGTTGCTCGGTAAATTGGTCAGGAAGGCTCGCCACTCGCCCATCTTTCACAATGCGGACATATAGAGCGTCTTGCTTGCGACGGTCTTGCTTGCCCTCGGCGATACCGAGCGCCGTACGCTCATAGTTCGGATCTACGTCCCAGCACCAATTCTTCCCTTCCCACCGGCCAATCTTCTCGTAGCGGAGAAGCTCAAGGGCGCTGCCAACATCTGCCGGAAATTTTTCGCCCATCTCGGAATCTTCGGCGAACATCGCTTTGAGATCATCAATCGCATCCCAGTGCATGATCACGTAATCCATGATCAATCCCACCAATTGCTTACAAGCGTGATCATTCATTGCGCGGAGTATCGGTGCGCTGAAGGGAATGACCTCATCACGGACCAAGAGTAGCATGAACGCCTTTGCAAACTCCTCCTGTGCAATCATTGCAAGGTAAAGCCTCGTTGCACTGGGTTCCCGAAATTCCAAGTCATACGTTTCCTCAATCAAGCGATTCCCGTTGCCGAGACAGCTGCTGATGCTCGCAGACAGAACCTTCTTTGTGGGGCGTCTTAGTATAGGCATGACCGAATTAGAGCATGTCGCTTGTGCTAATGACAGCGTGTTCCGCTGTTGTTGAGGAACGTCGAAAACCTGCCTTTCGGGGGCGGCCCCGACATTTGCCAAGAAGCCGTGTGACATTGGTGGAACTCGCATAGGCTGACAAGCTTGGTGGCGCCATATCTGGCTTCCTGAACTTGCGACAGGTTTCAGGAGCTGGGACCAACTGCCGCAACGGACGTCATTGTCGATGACCCTTGTCGGCGCTTGATCGTGCTTCGGCGACGACGGTCCTTAATCGGCCCAAAAGCGGCGGCAGTGTTCGAAGCGTAGCTTGAATCGTAGCAAAGACATAATGTCGAGGTCAGATGGACCGTCCGTCTCGCAAGATGTAACAAAACAACTTACCTTTCCAATAGATGAGGTTCACGCAGATGGGGGAGAGTATGGATTTTGCGCCGGGGGACACGGTCCAACTGAAATCTGGCGGCCCGATCATGACCGTTGAGCAAATCGGCGAGCATTGGTCGGTGGAGGGCATTGCGATTTGGTGCGTCTGGTTTGAAAAGGTCGGCAACAAGCAGGTCGCCTCGCGAGAGACGTTCGCTGCCATCGCGCTCGAGAAAGCAGACCGATCTGATTTTGCGTCGTTCCAGGTGACACGAGGCTGAGTAATGATACGGGGGGCGTTCATCGGAATTGATCGGCATGCGGATTCCTTCATCGGCGATCTGACAGGAGCCGCGCGTGACGCGACCGCTTTGTGGGCGGTGTTGTCGGACAGCATCGCCAACTTGGACGCGCCCCTCGTCACGGACGATGAGGCGACACTGGCTGCGATGCGCGATGTTCTCGACGCGACGCTCGGCGCTGCGGATGAAGACGATGTAGTGATCCTCGGGTTCGCCGGACACGGCACGCAGGACCACCGTCTGGTTATGCATGACACGAATGTAGCCGATCTGCTGAGCACTACCTTGGGCATGGATGAGTTGGCTCAGCGTTTTCGGGAGACCAGAGCGCGTGCGGTCATCCTCTTGCTGGATTGCTGCTTTAGCGGCGGTGCTCCGGCGCGCGTAATCGAGGCGGGCCTGGTTCCCCGTGACGCTGTAGCTTTCCCGCTCGGCGAGGTGGCAGGTAACGGACGTATTTTGTTCGCGGCATCCTCGGCCGATCAAGAGGCGCTTGAGGATCCCCAGTCGCGTCACGGCCTCTTCACCAAGGCCGTCATTGACGTTTTTCTAGAGGCACACGCACCTCTCGGGGTGCTCGAGCTTGTCGATCGAGTTACTCGCCTCGTCACTGCCAATGCCCGTCGATTTGGCTATGTTCAGTCCCCGACTATGTTCGGCCAGACCGAAGGCGGTCTTGTCCTGCCACCCGGCCAGATCGGCGCCCGCTATCGCGAAGCCTTTCCGGAACGCGTCAATGTTAAGACAACAGGCGACATTCGCGAATTGGCAGCGGCAGGTATTCCGCAAGAAGCTATCGACGCATGGCATGAGCGCTTTCCTCAAGGGCTCAACGAACTTCAGATCGAAGCGGTCAACGAAAAGGGGGTGTTGGACGGCAATTCGCTTATGGTCGTGGCACCCACCAGCGCAGGAAAGACCTTCATTGGTGAGCTGGCCGCTCTCAAAGCCATCGCGGATGGCCGTAAGGCCATATTTCTTTTGCCGTACAAGGCCCTCGTCAACGAGAAGTTCGAGGACTTCTCGGCTCACTATGGCGATCGACTGGGGCTCCGGATCGCCCGATGCTCCGGCGACTGGCAGGATCAGGTCGGCACTGTCCTCCGAGGTAAATACGACATCGCATTCTTTACCTACGAAAAGTTCCTGGGCATGTCGGTCGCCTCCCCGCACATGCTCAATCAGATCGGGCTGGCGGTGCTCGATGAGGCGCAGTTCATCACTGAGCCGGGTCGCGGCATGGTGGTCGAACTGTTGCTTACCAATCTCGTGAGTGCCCGTCAGCGCGGCGTCGCTCCGCAGCTCATCACATTGAGCGCGGTCATCGGGCACGCCAACCATTTTGACCGCTGGCTCGGTTGCGATCTTCTGCAAACTGATCATCGGCCGGTCCCGCTCGTGGAAGGCGTTCTTGATCGAACCGGCGCACTTACGCGCTTAGGGCCGGACGGCCCCGAAACGATTCAACTCCTCGATCGCTTTGCGATCCGCCAGCGCGGGCAAAAGCAATCCTCGCAGGACGTGATCGTGCCGCTCGTGCGCCATCTCATCGATGCCGGCGAGAAGGTCATCGTTTTCCGCAACGCGCGTGGTCCGGCGAGTGGTTGCGCAAACTATCTTGCTGCCGAACTAGGCCTGTCGGCAGCGCAAGACGTGATCGACGCACTTCCCGAAGGCGACCTTTCCCAAATGTCAGAGAGTCTTCGCCGATCGCTCGAGGGTGGCATTGCGTTTCACAACGGCGATCTCACCCGCGATGAGCGCGTCGCGGTCGAGCGCGGCTTTCGCCGGGCAGATGGCCAGATCAGGGCGCTCGTCGCAACCAGCACGGTTGCCGCGGGGGTGAACACGCCCGCATCCACCGTCATCATCGCCGAGACGGATTTCCCCGGGCGGGAGCGGCAGCCCTATACGGTTGCCCAATACAAGAACATGTCAGGCCGCGCCGGGCGCCTGGGGTTTGAGGCTGAGGGGAAGGCCATCCTGCTCGCCGATACTCCCATGGAGCGCAATCAGCTCTTCCGGCGATACGTACAGGGTCAGCCGGAAGTCATCCGGTCATCGTTCAATCAGAACGAGCCGGGTACGTGGGTGATCCGCTTGCTCACGCAGGTCAGAGATGTTCCGCGCGGAGCGGTAGTCGACCTGATCGCTAACACCTATGGTGGTTATCTCGCCGCCCTCCAAAATCCCGCATGGCGCGATCGCATGGTCCCTACGCTCGAACGGCTGTTGGATCGCATGATCGCGGATGGCCTGATCGAGGAAGACGACGACAATCTCCGTCTGACCATGCTTGGACGAGCCTGCGGCGAGTCGCCCCTCACACTTGAGTCGGCGATGCGCCTGGTTGAGCTGTTGCGTCGCGTTGATCCGGCTGACGCGACGCTAGAAGCCCTCCTTGTTCTCGTCGAATGTCTACCGGAGCGTGACGAGGATTACACACCGCAAATCCGCAATGGCGAGCCGCGCTGGCAGCAGGCTGCCCTTGGCCGCTTTGGACATGGCGTGGGCCGCGCATTGCAGCATCGTGCTGAAAGCGATGTCGCGTTCTATGCCCGATGCAAGCGCGCGCTCATCGTGAGTGACTGGATCTCTGGCGAGCCGACCAACGATATTGAGGTCCGGTACTCATCTAACGCCTTCGTCAGGGTCGGCCACGGCGACATTCGAGGCTACGCGGATGGTTCTCGCTTCCTGCTCGAGTCCGCGCTGCGCATAGCCGCGATCGTGCTGCAACAAGCCGAGGATCAGGATGCGGCCGCTATAATGCTCGCGCGGCTTGATCTTGGGCTTCCAGCCGAAGCGTTGCCTCTGAGCGCGCTAGGCTTTCCACTGACACGAGGGGAACTTCTTGCGCTCTTCAACGCCGGCTATTTGCATCGAGATGCCATTGCCGCCTTAACCGCCGATGCTTTGGCTGGAATCATCGGCCGGCGCGGACGTGCGCTGCATGAAGCACTGCAGCCCATAGGTGTTGGGTGATCTAGGCCGAACCGACGACTGAAGGCCAGACGGTCTACCGGTATGGTGGTCTCCCAACCGATCTCGGCTACCCGAGGCATATGAACGGGCGGCGGCTTTCGCGACACTCTGTCCAACCCCCAAATGTCGGCTATCGCGGCGTTAGGCGTCAACCGTCGTTGGGTCCGGTGGGCGGGCAGGGTTCTGCGGCGTGGGTTCGAAGAATTTGTAGACGCCCCAAGCACCCAGGCCCACCAGCATCGCGCCGCCCACAGCCCATCCGATTATTGGCATGGCTGCTGAAGCTGCGGCTGATCCAGCTATCGCCGACACGCCACCTACCATTCCCGTACCACCCGCTGCCAAGCTACCACCACCTGCGGCTGCAAGCGTAGCAGTGGTCGTTGCCGCCGTGGCGCCAGAAGCCAAAGCAGCTGCTGCTGCCGCTTCAGCTGCGACTGTAACAGTGGTCACACCGATGGTTGCCCCGATACCAGCACCAGCGGCCGCGCCAACGCCGGCAGCAGCAGCTTCGCCAATCTTGGAAATGGATTCACGCCCCATCAAATTTCCCCATCGATGAACTGCTATATTAGATTGACCGGCACGCTGATGACGAAACCGAAATTCTGAACTGCGACCATGAAAGCAGCGCCCTCGGTTTGCAAATGGTTGAGGCTGTGAAATTCGCTCCTGTTCGAGGTTCAAGAGGTGAACAGCCCCGGACTCGTCGGACGCTAAGCGGATACATCCGCATCAACGCGGAAGGCTGATGATGAAACGCCAGATCCGCTCATCAAGCAGATTTTCTGCACTGTCCGGATCTTCGCCCAACTCCAGCATTTCGATCAAATCTCGGTTTGAGAAAACTAAAATAAGCTTGCCGCTTTCACGCATCGCGCCCTGCGCAGCCCGCATACAACTGGCATTGCCGCCTTTGCGCGCGATCAGAAAACACACCGTACGCAAGGCGCCGGCAAAGAGGTAGCGCTCCGTCGAATAGATCTGATCAGCGGTAATCGGTTCGCGGTAATTTTTGCACTCGAAGAGTAATGCTCGCGTCCGGAAATCGGCACGGAGCGTGTCCCAGAACGGACGGCCAGACGCGATTCGGCAGATGAAGTCATATCGGTTTCCGCCATCGGTGGTCTCAGTCTGAGGTTCAAATCCAAAAAGGCTTGGATCAAACAGAAAGATGAAAACCTGCATACACAGATTCTCGTATTCCGTTGGAGAAAGAACCGACCCGTCGAGGTCATGCTCTCGCAATTGCTCTATTAGGTCCGCCCGCTTTTGGTCACGTTGCCAGTCCCGCTCAAAGCCTGAAATCCTGTCGTCGATGAACTCTGGCGCGTGCTCTGGCGGCGCCGACTGGTTAGCAGCAGCCTGTTCTAGAAGGGCATTAAGCGTGATGATGCTGACATTCTTTTGATGCCGTGCCCAGTTGGATGTTGCGGGCGACATTGCCCCCGCGATGACGATGACGGGCGTTCCAGCCCAAATGTCGGCACCCCGTAGAGTGGACAGGCGGAGGATATCATTGCGGAGTTGATCGACTGTCACGGAACCTTGGCCGCCAAGTACTTCGACGGGAATCTTCTTGACGCCTTGCTCGATCACGAGATCCACCCGCATCGGGCCGACCATGACCTCACGGTGGACTCTATATCCAAGGCGCAAATATGCTTCCACGACAAGGGCTTGGACATCCACCTCGGCGGCCGGCCTAGGCTCAGTTAACGATATGGTCCGAGATGATCCTCCCGGTGGAGGTAGCAATGTCATTATCCTCGCCCACCTGCGCTTTGCGTTTGATCGCTCCGGCACCCTCCACAAAGGGTTACCCAAGACTCCATGATGAAAGACCGCCATGGCAAAAGGAAGCTTGGACTCAAACTCAGCACACCGGATACCAGTCGGCAAACGACCATACCCGGCCGACTGGCTTAGCCACCGCAAGCGGCTGCTTCGGACACGATCGATGCCGACCGTTCAACGGCAAGTATGTCGCTGCGCTACAGCTATCTAGGCTCGGCCTTCATCACGATCGGGTTTAGAGCTTCCGGCCTATCTTTGACTACCCCGCCAGCGGTGGGGTCAGTAGTCGGCGTAATTCTGGCGGTCGGCGTAGCCCGCCCAGATCCCAGCGCTGTAGGAGGTAGAGCCATCGGGCCAGCCGCCCGTCTGCCACAGGATATCGAACGACTCGTGGAAGTGTTCGGCGAGCGGCCGATCGAGCCGCTGAACGGTGAAAGGATTCAATACGAGTTCTGGGATGCGCATAGCCCGGGCTCGGCCACGCGGCCGCATCAGGTAGACGTCCTCGATGCCGTCGAAGCCGAGGTGGATCAGGGCAGGCCCGTCCAATCCCAGATCGATGGCAATCGCTGCCATGCGTTCGGCGGAGGAGATGACCAGTCCTTCGAGCCGGCGGCCATCTACGGGAATATCTGGATCGTCATCGACGCGACGGCCGATGGACATCTGCAACTCGAGATAGCCGGGCCGGACTAGACGCATGCGCCAATCGGTCTCTTGATTGGTGCCTTCGGCAGAACGATGGCGCGGCCCGTAGCTCCACCATTGGCGACCGTCGCTGTCGGTCTCGACGCGAGCGTGGGGCGTCGGGGGAAAGCGTCCCTGAGCGCGTTGCACAACTGTGGTATCGAGCCGCCCGCCGTCGATCGCTGCGAACGGGATCAGCCGCATCGTCATGCGCGGCCGACTGACGATCTCCGGTAGGGCGCCACGCTGGGTGTCGAGGGCAAGCGCGTTGAGCACCTCGATCGCGCGGGCCGGCCGATCGTCGGGGGCTGCGGCGACAGCCCCTGCCGCCACTCGGACGCGGTCGCGTGCTGCCCGCTCAAAGGCGTCGATTGCATCAGCAAAGACGTTGCCGCGCCGGTTCAGCTCGATGACGGCCTGCAGGCTCTCGGGTTGCCGACCGTGAGCGGCATCCTGATCGGTCTTCGTCCAGACCATCCCAGGAATTCGGTCCATGTAGTGGACGCGCTCGAACACGAGCGCGCCCAGCTCTGAGCAGGCGGCGCGCACCGCCGCAAAAGCCGTTTGCAGGGGCTGGTCGTGAAACTCGAAAGCCGCGCCGACCCAGTCCTCGTTCATCTCGTACATTGGATTGAGATTGGTTTGCCGGAATGGCTCGCCGAAATTCTGCTGCCGTATGAACCGCTGAAACGGCATATCGAAGAGCTGCCTGACGCGCGCGAGGAGTTCGACGTCATGCGGATGCGGCTCAGCGGGCGCCGCGACGATGCGCGACTCCTGATCCGTGAGGATCGCGCGAAGAGCCTGGACGAAGGCTGCCGTCAAACCGTGACGCGCGGCGCGGTTAGTTTCGGCATCCGCGTCCGCTGGGCAATCGAACAGGATCGGGCGGCGCGCATGCCGCAGATCAAAGGGGAGCTCATGCTGGTCGGGATGTCCGAATGCAGTGTTCATCACGGCGATCACGCGGCGCCAGCTTAGGGCTTTCAGTGCATAGCCATGCTCGATGCAGACGTTCGGGTTCGGGCATCGCGAACCGTTGTCGCGTTGGGCGACGAAGGTCAGATCGGACAGAAATGCGGTCGACCGATCGATTTTGGCGAAGATGGTGTCGAGGATTGGGGGCGATCCCGGAACGTCGAGGGTATCCCGGTCGATCACCAGATCGCGGTCGGCGGGGTCGACCTCCGCATCTGCCTGGAGTCGACCGATCGCGCGTTCGAGCGCCCGCTCGATCAGGCTACGGCCCGCGGCATTCGGGACGTCGCTCTGCCATGAAAAGAATATGTGTTGTGGCATCGACTATCCTGCCTTGCGGAACCGACGGGCGCCCGCGGCTCCGCCGGGGATCATGTTGAGCCCGCGCGGATGCTTCGATGCTAGGCTATATTTTTCGACCATCGCCTCCTCCACCTCAAAGGCCTCGGCCTTGTTGAGGCCGGTCGCGCAGATGGCCGTGATGAGGGAGCGCAGTTTGGGGCGGTCGTCGATCACCCCGGTGCGTTCAGCGACCCTGGCCTCGATCAGTTCATTGAGCTTGCTCGCGAACAGGCGCTTCGATGCGGTCGCAACGGCAGCCCGGGTATGTTCGTGGAATCGGATGCTCCAGCCTCGTTTGGTGATGCCGTAGTAAACATAGTCTTCGCTGTCGCTCGTCCCCAATGCGTGGAGATAGAGCGTGTATGTGCCGGGGAGCGGCAGATTGCCCTTCAGGACCGCGCGCATCGGCAGCTCGACCCGCATTGGGATGTCGAGCACGGGCGAAACCATGCTGAGGAACACCGCGGGCGCGATCACGGCATCGCGCGTCTCATTGAGAATGGCAGCCATATGCACTGTCCCTCCCTCGGCGTTGGTCATCTCAGTGGTGTCGGCGATGATGCGGCCTGTTGGAAAGGCGGGGCATGGTCCTGCCTGTATGCCGCCGGACCGGATCCAGTCCTCGACCTGTGTGATATAGCCATTCTTCTTGTCGAAATGAATGAGCGTGTCGTCCAAGACCTCGGCCGAGCGTAGGGGATTGAAGGTCAGGCCTCGCGAGAGGTGCATCAGGGCTGTGGGATCAACGAACCGAAGCCGCCGTGATAGCTCATCTGCAGCGGGCCAGTCCGGTTTGAAGGCAGAGCTAGACATTGCGTCGCAGGATGATTCGTTTGGAACAGGCTGGTGGGGGCGGTTGGAATCGCATCCGAGAAGCCTATCTCATTGCGCGTCCGTGACCATCCAAAAGCCCAAAAGCGCACTGTCCACGAGGCACCAGTGACTGGAGAGCTCAAGCCAACAAACTTGGGAAAAATGGCGGAAAACTGCGGTGAGCGGTGATTTGAAAGGGGCAGAAGCGGCCGCTTCCCGGGAACGAATGAGTCAACTTTTAGTTGATTCTTCAGAGTTGCGGGACTATCTCGCTGCTCAGAGGCAACAGATCGGTTGAGGCTCCTCGGAGCCGACAGTGCTTCCCCGCCAGGGCAACCTGGTCCACGCGTGATGCGAGATAGGCGCAAGCCGAAGGGGCTACCGAGTTACACTAAAGGGCGTCCTAACGGGCGCCCTTTTTGATTCTGCGGCTCTCTATTTTCGGCGCAGGTTGCGGCCGTTGTCGAACCGCACCGGCTCGCCCAGGTAGATCTTTCGGGCGAGGATCGGAAAACGGATCTGTCCTCGACCGCGCGTAGCCGGGTTAGCCGCTTCGAGCGCATAGGCGCTCTCGACGAACAGCGCGAGATCATGACCTGCGCCGGCGGCTGCGCGCCGGAGATGAAAGAAAACACGATATTCTGCCGGCCCAAGAGCCGTCGAGAAATGGAGATAGTTCCGCTCCTGCGCGCTCTGCCAGACCTTGGCAGTTGGCAACGCGGCCAGCAAGGCCGGGAGGTTATGCGAAAGCGCGTACCGGTCGTCGTCAAAAGAACGACGATTTCCATGATGATCGAGGATCAGCCGCTCACCGGGCTCCTCGTCTTCGGCACATCCCACGGTATAGCAATGGTTGCTGTACCGAATGCCAATCGTCAGGTCCGCTGCGCGAAAATCGGTCTTACACCCGAACGTCGAGGCGTCCAGGTGCGCCAGATCGAAGGTCTGGTCGCCGAGGGTGAAGGGCAAGTGCTGAGCGGACATCGGAAACTACTCGGGGTCGGGATGCGGCTGAAGGAGATGGATCGGCGGCGTAGAGCGGATCAGGCTTTGGGCTTGGCACGCTTGCGTAGACCCGGCTTTTCCAAGGCCGCGCGGCGCCTTTTGGTGTCGGCGGCTTCCTCGAGAAGCTCTCCCGACAATGCCGCGACCCGCTTAACCAGACCAGACAGGTCGTAGGCATTGCTGGTCTTGCCGCGGCCCGGCGCCCGGCGTTCAAGCCGCTGCACGAGCCCTTCCTTTTCGAGGAGTGCGATATGCCGCTGCACCTGACGCGGGCTGAGCTTTACACGCGTCGCGATCGTCTCCTTCGACGGATAGGGATCGCGATCACGCTCCCACCAATGCTCGAGAAGTTGGAGGACGATCGCGAATTTGGGCGGATCGAGCTGCAGCCGGGCCGCGCCGCGCAGCAGCGTCGTCGGGATCATCGTGAACCCGACCTTGCCGGCCATCGGCCCCCATTTTTCCTCGAACCCGCGCGCACGTGCAGATTTGCCCAGCCCGCGCAACGGGATGACATTTGATTCGGGCGGCGTGTTGGTCGTGTTGGCCATGAAACCATTCCTTTCGAGCGTCTATCTGCGCTCGCTCACGAGGAGTTTCAAGATCATCCGACAGGACATTCGCGTCCTGTGCAACTAGACACTGATGACCATAGGAGGACTGGACGCTTGCGTCCTATGAAGTAAACCAACATTCCGGAGCAGATCCAAGCTTAAGCGCTTTCAGCGCACATGGAGTATAGGAAAGAGCGATCGGACACGGATGTCCGGTCGCAATGCCGAAATACTTTGGGCGGCACCAGCTTCGACAATCGTGCCCACCTACGGCCTTCTCTCGAGGACCGTGCGGATAGCAATCTGGACCTCTCGCCATTTTACACTATCCTGCCGAAGGCGCGATGAATAACGCGGCGAAGAATATGCCGTTCATATCGTTCGCAAATGGTGCAGGATTTGGCCACATTCCATCGCTTCAATGGTGCCACGTTTACAAGTTCCGTGTCGCCAAAGCGGGGGATGAGCCGGTAAGCGGCCAGTCTGCACCCCGCATAATCTCCAGCATTCTGCGGTGCTGGTCGGGCCAGCGCCGGATGTCGGCTTCTGGCCAGACCTGCCGTTCAACACGTCGCAACGGAACGGCAGAAATGTCCCAAGCCGCGCCATTTCACCGTGCCGTCCAACAAAGTGAATATATGACCGCTTCCGACGCCCCGATCTGGTGGCCTGAACGGCGGCTTTGGCGGCGTCAGCCGCCAACCAACGGTCGGCGATCTGCGGGGGCAGCATTCGACCATCGCCAGTCATCCATCCATGCAGGATGCGGGGTCTGTGTAGGCCAAAACCCCTCATTGCACAGCAAAACGTTTGTGGTGTGAGTGATTGCCAACCACTCGTGTTGCAGTCCAATAGGCGCCATGCGCATCGCGATCGTCGATGAAAGTGCCTCCCGCGCCGCCGTGATCGGTGAAGGACTGGTTGCGCTCGACGATTGCGAGCTGTTCGTTGTTACTGAACGTACGGCGCTCGTCGCGCGGATCGCCGAGATCGATCCTGACATCGTCCTCATGGACTTGGGCAATCCATCACGCGACGTGCTCGAAGAATACTTCGCGGTCAGCCGCGCACTTGCCCGGCCCATTGCAATGTTCGTCGACGAAAGTGACGACGAGGCGATCGCGGCATCGATCGATGCAGGCGTATCCTCCTACGTCGTCGACGGGCTCGCCCCCCATCGCATCCGCCCCATCCTTGACCTTGCCGTACGTCGCTTCAACGCATTTGCCCGCCTCCAGGCCGACCTTGCCGAAGCCAAGGGGCAGCTGGCCGAACGCGAAGCGATCGACAGGGCCAAGCGCATCCTGATGGACAGCCGCGGACTGACCGAACCGCAGGCCTATGCCGAACTGCGCAAGACGGCGATGAACCAGGGCCGGCGGATCGCCGAGATCGCGGAGGCGGTGGTCACCGCGCACGAGCTTATGGGAGGCGCCTGATGCCCGCTGAAATAACCATCGGGTTCCTGCCGCTGGTCGATGCCTGCCTGCCGATCCTTGCCCACGAGCATGGCTTTGCCGAGGCCGAGGGCCTGTCGCTGCGGCTGGTGCGCGACATGAGCTGGGCGACTGTGCTCGACCGCCTGCTCTATGGCCACAGCGATGCTGCACACATGGTCGCCCCGCTCGCCATCGCAGCGACGCTCGGGCGGGGCCGGCCAGCGCAGCCGCTGGCGGTGCCGTTCGTGCTTGGCCTAAACGGTAACGCCGTGACGATGCGGCCCGATCTCGCCCGGCGGCTGACCGCGCCGGGCCAGCTTGCCGATCCGGTTAAGGCAGGCGCGGCACTGCGACTGGTCGCGCAGGAGCGCATCGCGGCGGGCGACCGCTTGCGCTTCGGCGTCGTGCACCGCCATTCGAGCCACAACTACATGCTGCGCTACTGGCTCGCAGCCAGCGGCATCCGCCCCGACCAAGACGTCGAGATAACCACCGTGGCACCGCCGTTCTGCGCCGATGCGCTGGATGCCGGCGAAGTCGACGCGATCTGCGTGGGCGAACCGTGGAACAGCGTGGCGGTCGAACGCGGCGCTGGCGAAATCGTGATGGTCACCGCGCAGATCTGGCGGCGCGGGGTCGAGAAGGTCCTGGCGATGAAGGAGCGGCTGGTCGACGAACGCCGCAGCGACGTCGAGGCGATGGTCCGCGCACTGATCCGCGCCGCACTCCACTTCGTCGATCCGGCGAACTGGGACGCCAACGCCGCGATCCTCGCCCGGCCCGAATACCTCGACGGCAGCGCCGAGCTGATCCGCCGCGCGATCTCGGACCAGCTGATGCTGGCGAAGGGCGGCGCGATCGTGCCCTTCCCCGATTTCATGTTCCAGTACCGCGAGGCGGCGAACTTCCCGTGGGTCAGCCAGGCCGAGTGGCTCTACACCCAGATGGTGCGCTGGGAGCAGGGCGCGATCGTGCCCGACGAAGCGCGCAAGGCGGCCCGCGTGTTCCGTCCCGATGTCTACCGCAGCGCACTGGTCGGCAGCGCGGAACCGCTTCCGGGGGCGAGTTCCAAGGTCGAAGGCAGCCTTGCCGGGACCACCGTCGTCGGCACGCAGCAGGGGCGCATGACTCTGGAAAGCAACCGTTTCTTCGATGGCGGAGTGTTTGATCCGGCCGATCTTGCGGGATACCTCGCCACCCTGCCCTGATGCCGATCTGATGCTGCATCGCAAAAAGCGCTTTACCTCGCCGGTGCGAATCGCTTAGCCTTGGGATGCACGATGGCCGTGTCCCGACGATGGGGCGCACCGCAGGCCGGTCGTGCACAGCATCAACAACGCGTGGCAACGTCGCCGCCCGATCTGGCCCTTCCGGCCAAGTCGAGGCGGCTTTTTTGCGTTGCGCGTCAGCAGGAGCCAACCCGGCGTGGGCATCGAAGTGCGATCAGCGCAGCAGCAGCGACGCGGCAAGGGCAGCCGCCAGCAGCGCGCTGGTGCCCTTCCAGAACAGCGCCGGATCGCGTTCGATCAGCGGCCGGCGACGCGCGGCGGCAAAGCCCAGCGCCCCACCGCTTTCGAGCGCTCGGAGCAGCTCCACCACGTCGCCGAAGCGATCTTCGCGCCTTGGGGCGATGGCCGCGAGGATCGCGGCGTCGAGCCAGCTTGGGATCTCGGGCCGGTAGCGCGAAGGCGCCGGCGCGATGCCGAAGCGCGGGCGCTGGAACGCTTCCTGCTCGCCATAGGGCCACTTGCCGGTGAACCAGCGGTAGAGTGTGACGCCCAGTGCGAACTGGTCGGTCAGCGCATCGCCTGCGTTGCCCTCGAACTGTTCGGGCGCCATGAACCCCGGCGTTCCGGGGATCTCGTCGGGATGGAAGTCCTCGACCCGCGGCAGTCGCGCCACCCCGAGGTCGATCAGCTTCACCCCGCCCTCGCCGGTCAGCATGACGTTTTCGGGCTTCACGTCGCGATGGACGACTTCGAGCCTGTGCAGCGCGGCAAGTCCGCGCACCAGCCCGATCGCCGCCTGCCGCGCCTCTTCGAGCGGCGGATGTCCGCGCCCCAGGCGCGCCTCCATGCTTTCCCCGACCAGCAGCGGCAGCACGGAATAGAGCCCGCTCTGCCGTTCGGGCCGCACCGGCCTCGCCGCCAGCACGAAGGGGCTCGCCACCCGGCGGGAAAGCAGCAATTCGCGGGCGAAGGCCAGCCGCAGCGCGTGGTCGGACAGGATCTCGCGGCGGGGGAACTTGAGCACCACCTGCTCGCCGTCTTCCTCGTCCGTCGCGACGAGCAGCACGGCGTGGCGGCCTTCGCTCAAGGTCCGCTCGATGCGGAAGCTGTCGATCGTGTCGCCAACACCCGGCGGCGCGACGAACGGCAGCCCGGACACTTCGGCGAGGATGCCCTCGTGGTCGGGCGCGGGCAGGCGCACCACGTCGAGCACCAGCGCGGTCGCATTGTCGCGGCCTCCCGCGGCGAGCGCCGCTTCGACCAGTCGCTGCGCCGTGGCCTCGGCACTCGCGTTCTCGGCAAGGATCGCGGCGAGGCGGGGTGCCGACAGCACCGCGTGCACGCCGTCGGTGGTGAGCAGCAGGCGGTCGCGCTCGGCAATTTCCAGCGTAAGGTGATCAAGCCGCAGTTCGGCCTCGAGCCCCAGCGCGCGGATCAGCACGTGGTTGAGGTCGGGCTCGGGCCGCACGTGATCGGTGGTGAGGCAGGCAAGCCGTCCCGCCGCAAAGCGCCAGGCGCGGCTGTCGCCGACATGCGCGACGTGCGCCTGCCGTCCGCGCAGGGCCAGTGCCGTGAACGTCGTGCCGCTGTTGGCCATGCTCTCGCCCCGGCCCTGGGCGTGGAGCCAGCGGTTGTAGGCGCCCATGGCCTGCCGGATCGCGCGCGCCGGCCCCAGCGTTTCGGGCAGCGCGTAGAAGCCATCGACCAGCGCGCGCACCGCAAGCTCTGCGGCGGCGCGGCCCTGCCTGCCGCCGCTGACGCCGTCGGCAACCGCCGCGACGATGCCGTGGCGGGCGCGCTCAGTCGCGCTGCCGAGGTGCACGCCACCGAAGTCCTGGTTGTCGGCTCGCGGTCCGGTCGCACTGAAAAAGCCAGCCGCAACAACCAGTTCCCCGCAGTTCCGCATACTCGTTTCAGCCCCTTGCGCCCGGGCACGTCGCCCGCGTGCGTGAGGATCGTTCCAAGCCATCACTCGTCAAGTGCAGGGAGGACCACCTATGGCCACGTTCGCCATGCCATCCGCTAACCCCGCGCCCAAGGGCGCTACCACCAGCTTCTGGAAATCCGGCCACAGCCCGACGCTGCTTGCCGCGTTCCTCTATTTCGACATGGCCTTCATGGTCTGGGTCCTGCTCGGCCCGCTGGCGCCGATCATCTCGAAGGAGCTGGGGCTGGACCCGGCGCAAAAGGGCATGATGGTCGCCCTTCCGACGCTGGCTGGCGCAGTGATCCGCCTGATCAACGGCCTGCTGGTCGACCGCATCGGCCCCAAGCTTACCGGCACGATCAGCCAGATCGTTGTCATCGCCGGGCTGTTCGTTGCCTGGCACTTCGGCATTTCCAGCTATCAGGGCACGCTCGCGCTCGGCGTGATCCTCGGCTTTGCCGGGGCGAGCTTCGCCGTATCGCTCCCGCTCGCCAGCCGGTGGTATCCGCCCGAGCACCAAGGCAAGGCGATGGGCATCGCCGGCATGGGCAATTCGGGCACGGTGTTCGCCTCGCTGTTCGCCGCGCTGCTCGCCAAGGTCTATGGCTGGACCAATGTCTTCGGCTTCGCGCTGATCCCGCTGATCGCGGTCTTCGCCTTCTATCTGGTCGCCGCCAAGGACAGCCCCGACCAGCCCGCGCCCAAGCCGCTTTCGGCCTACGCCTCGGTGCTCAGGGAAGCCGACGCCTGGTGGTTCATGCTGTTCTACTTCGTGACCTTTGGCGGCTTCGTCGGCCTGTCCAGTTCACTGCCGACGTTCTACGCCGACAGCTTCGGTGTTACCCCGGTGATCGCCGGCTACTGCACCGCCGCCGCGGTGTTCATGGGCTCGCTGCTGCGCCCGATGGGCGGTGCGCTGGCCGACCGCTTCGGCGGCATCCGCACGCTCACCGTGGTCTATACCGTCGCCGCCGTGCTGCTCGGCGTGATCGCCATGGTCGCGACCAGCGGCCTTGCCATCGCGGTCGCGCTGTTCGTCGCGGTGATGGGCACGCTGGGCGTGGGCAACGGCGCGGTTTTCCAGCTGGTGCCGCAGCGCTTCCGCAAGGAGATCGGCGTGATGACCGGCCTCGTCGGCTTCGGCGGCGGCCTTGGCGGGTTCTACCTCGCCAGCTCGCTCGGCGCGATCAAGAAGGCCACCGGCAGCGCCTCGATCGGCTTCATGATCTTCGCCGCGCTGGCGATCGTGGCGCTGGCCGGGCTCACCGCCGTCAAGAGCCGCTGGCGGACGACCTGGGGCGCCGCCCTTGCGGGTGCCCGCATCTGATGTGCTGACGTCGGGCGACCGGGGTGGGCACGAAACCACCCCGGCCCCACCATGAGGGAATTTCCGGACATGAAGACTTTCACTCTCGGCGCGGCCGCGCTGGCGGCGCCGCTCGCTCTCGCGCAGCCCGCGCTCGCCGCCCCCAGGACCTTCGGAGACCCGGTGCCGGTCACCGACACGCTGACCTTCGACCCGATCGTCGATGCCCGCCTGCGATGGGAAAGCGTCGACACCCCGGCCAGGGACGCCGACGCCGTGACCCTGCGCCTGCGCAGCGGGTTCGAGCTTCGCCACGCCCCGTCGCACCTCTCGCTCCTTGCCGAAGCCGAAGGCACGCTCGAGATCGGCGACCACTTCAACGGCCTCGCCTTCGTGCCGGCCAAGGCGCGCCCCGCCTACGCCATCGTGCCGGACCCGGCCAACGTCGAGCTGAACCGCCTGCAGGTCCAGTACCGCACCAAGCAGCTGGGCCTGACCATCGGCCGCCAGCGCATCAACCTCGACGACCAGCGCTGGGTCGGTTCGGTCGCGTGGCGGCAGAACGAGCAGACCTTCGACGCGGTGCGCGGCGAAGCGACCTTGGGCCCGGTCATGGCCGACGTCACGTATGCCCGCGGCCAGCGCACGATCTACGGCCACGACGCCGGGCCACGAACCGCCTACGACGGCGACTTCTGGTTCCTCCAGGCCGGGGTCAGGCAGGGTCCGGTTACGGTCAAGGGCTTTGCCTACCTGCTCGACTACGATGCGAAGGAGCAGGTCGGCCCGCTCGCCGTCACCCTGGCGGACACGCAGACCTGGGGCCTGCGCGCCACCGCCGCGCTGCCGCTGGGCAAAAAGGCCAAGCTCAACCTAGTCGGAAGCTACGCGCGGCAGCAAGGGTGGAAGGACAACCCGGCGCACTTCCATGCCGACTACGTCAATGCCGAGGCCGCTCTTGCCGCGCATGGCTTCACCGCGACCGGGGGTTACGAAAAGCTCGGCTCGGACACGAGTTCGGGCAAGGCCATCGCGCTGCAGACGCCGATGGCCACGCTGCACAAGTTCAACGGCTGGGCCGACCTGTTCCTGACCACCCCCGCCGCCGGGCTGGAGGACGTCTACGCCGGGCTTGCCAAGGCATTCCCCAAGGCGAAGGGCCTGACACTCAACGTCACCTGGCACGATTTCCATTCGGATATCGGCCACGTCAAATACGGCGAGGAGTGGGACGCCAGCGTGGGGTTCAAGGTGCGCAAGGTCGCGCTGCTCGCCAAGTATGCCGGTTACAAGGCCAAGGGCTTCGGCGTGGACACCACCAAGTTCTGGCTCGAGGCGGACTACGCCTTCTGATCCTGCATGAAGCGGAAAGCGGTTCGCCACAAGACCGCTTTCCGCTTACACCGCACCACTTTCCATTGCTGCACTGCAAAATGCCGCTTGCGCTGACCGACCCGAATCGGTTAGCCTTTGTTTCGAAGGCACAAGCGCCACCCAACGAAGGGTGATCGAGCGCCGCCTGAACCATCAACATTGCGTGGCAACGTCGCCGCCCAGACCTCCCTTCACCGGGATGCGTTCGGGCGGCTTTTTCGTGTTCACGCATCTGCCAGAGGGAAATCCCGTGAACGCCCCGACGACAGTGCTCGAAAAGCATCCCCCCGCGACCGCCCCGGTCCGCGAACGCCTGGTGGTGATCGGCAACGGCATGGCCGGCTGCCGCGCGGTGGAGGAAATCCTCGCCCGCGATTGCGGCCGCTTCGACGTCACCATTTTCGGCGCCGAGCCCCGGGTGAACTACAACCGCATCATGCTCTCGCCCGTGCTGGCGGGCGAAAAGGCGTTCGAGGACATCGTCATCAACGGCGCCGACTGGTACGCCGACAACGCCATCACGCTCGTCTCGGGCGATCCGGTCGTCTCGATCGACCGCGAGACCCGCACCCTCACCACGCGATCGGGCCGGGTCGAGCCCTACGACCGCCTGCTCATCGCCACCGGGTCAGACCCGTTCATCATCCCGGTGCCCGGCCGCGATCTCGATGGCGTGGTCACCTTCCGCGATCTCGACGACGTCGACCGGATGCTGGCGGCAGCGGACAAGGGCGGTTCTGCCGTGGTCATCGGCGGCGGCCTGCTCGGTCTGGAAGCCGCGCACGGCCTTGCCTTGCGCGGCATGAAGGTCACGGTCGTCCACCTCATGCCCACGCTGATGGAGCGCCAGCTCGACGAAGCGGCGGGCTTCCTGCTCAAGAGCGAACTCGAACGGCGCGGCCAGACCATCGTCACCGGGGGCGACACCGCCGAGATCACCGGAGCGAACGGCCACGTCACCGGCGTCAAGCTCAAGGACGGGCGCACCTTCGACGCCGACATCGTCGTGATGGCGGTCGGCATCCGCCCCGCGACCGGCCTCGCCAGGGCAGCGGGCCTTGCCGTCGAGCGCGGCATCGTCGTCGACGACCACATGGTGACGAGCGACCCGGCGATCATGGCGGTGGGCGAATGCGTGCAGCACCGGGGCCAGTGCTATGGCCTCGTCGCGCCGCTGTGGGACATGTGCCGGGCGCTTGCCGACAATGCTTGCAGGGATGAGGGGGCTTGCGAGCAGCCCACCGGCTACGCGGGCTCGGTCACGTCTACCAAGCTCAAGGTCTCGGGCATCGACCTGTTCAGCGCGGGCGACTTCTCGGGCGGCGACGGGGCCGAGGACATCGTCATGCGCGATGCCTCGCGCGGGATCTACAAGCGCGTGGTGGTGCGAGACAACAAGCTCGTCGGCGCGGTGCTCTACGGCGATACCGCCGATGGCAGCTGGTACTTCGACCTGCTGAAGAAGGGCGAGGACATCTCCCCCATCCGCGAGGCGCTGATCTTCGGCCAGGCCTTCGCCAATGGAGGGCCCTCGCTGGACCCTAATGCCGCCGTTGCCGCCCTTTCGGACGATGCCGAAATCTGCGGTTGCAACGGCGTTTCCAAGGGCCAGGTCGTCGCCTCGATCAAGGGTGGCGCGTGCAGCCTCGATGCCGTCCGCTCCACCTGCAAGGCCTCGGCAAGCTGCGGTTCGTGCACCGGGCTCGTCGAAAGCCTGCTGGCGATCACGCTCGGCGACGAGGTCCAGTCGGGCCCGAAGACGCTGTGCAAGTGCACCAGCTTCGGCCACGACGACGTGCGCCGCCTGATCCTCGAAAAGGAGCTCAAGGCGATCCCGCAGGTCATGCAGGAACTGCACTGGAAAACGCCCGACGGCTGCGCCTCGTGCCGCCCGGCGCTCAACTACTACCTGCTCTGCGCCTGGCCGGGGCAAGTCGAGGACGACCAGAAGAGCCGCTTCGTCAACGAGCGGATGCACGCCAACATCCAGAAGGACGGCACCTATTCGGTGGTCCCGCGCATGTGGGGCGGCCTCACCAACCCGCGCGAGCTGCGCGCGATTGCCGACGTGGTCGAAAAGTACAACGCGCCGATGGTCAAGGTGACCGGCGGCCAGCGGCTCGACATCTTCGGCATCAAAAAAGAAGACCTGCCCGCCGTCTGGGCCGATCTCAACGCCGCCGGGATGGTCTCGGGCCACGCCTACGGCAAGTCGCTGCGCACGGTGAAGACTTGCGTCGGCAGCGAATGGTGCCGCTTCGGCACGCAGGATTCGACCGGGCTCGGCGTCAAGCTGGAGCGCATGACCTGGGGTTCGTGGATGCCCCACAAGTTCAAGATCGCCGTCTCGGGCTGCCCGCGCAACTGCGCCGAAGCGACAATCAAGGACTTCGGCGTGGTCTGCATCGACAGCGGTTACGAACTCCATGTCGGCGGCAACGGCGGGATCAAGGTGCGCGCCACTGACCTGCTGTGCAAGGTCGCGACCGAGGCCGAGGCGATGGACGTCTGCGCCGCCTTCATCCAGCTCTACCGTGAACAGGCGCACTACCTCGAACGCACCGCGCCGTGGATCGAGCGGGTCGGGCTCGATCATGTGAAGGCCGGGCTGTTCGACGATCACGATAGTGTCACGCGGCTGGCCGCGCGGTTCCGCCATTCGCAGCTGTTCTGCCAAGACGACCCTTGGGCGGCGCGCGCCGCGGGCGCGCATGCCGACCTCCACCAGCACCTTGCCGAGGTGCGCCCCCTTCAGATGGAGAACGCATGATGGTTGGCGATTGGCTCGATATCGGCCCGGTGGACCAGATCGCCCCCGGCACCGCCCGCACCCTGCCGGTCGTCGGCGGCGAGGAGATCGCGGTGTTCCGCACCCAGCACGGCGGCTTCCACGCGCTGGTCAACAAGTGCCCGCACAAGCAGGGCCCGCTCAGCCAGGGCATCGTCCACGGCGGCGTCGTCACCTGCCCGCTGCATAACTGGAACATCTCGCTCAAGACTGGCGAGGCGCAGGGCGAGGACAAAGGCTGCGTCCCCGTCATCCCGCTCAAGGTCGATGCCGGGCGCATCTACCTGCTGCGCGCCGCCGTGCTGGGCCAGCGCGCGGCGTGAGCGAAATCCGCACCACCTGCGCCTATTGCGGCGTCGGCTGCGGCATCCGCGCCGAAGTCACGGGGCCCCGGATGGTGACGATCCGGGGCGACGCGGCGCACCCCGCCAACTTCGGCCGGCTCTGTTCCAAGGGCACGCACCTAGGAGAGACGGTCGGCCTCGAAGGCCGCTTGCTTCATCCGATGATCGGCGAGAAGCGCGCCGACTGGGGCAGCGCGCTCGATCTCGTCGCCGAACGGATGCGCGCGACGATCGAGCGCCACGGCCCGGACAGCGTCGCGTTCTACGTCTCCGGCCAGTTGCTGACCGAGGACTACTACGCCGCCAATAAGCTGCTGAAAGGCTTCGTCGGCACCGCCAACATCGACACCAACAGCCGCCTGTGCATGGCGAGCGCGGTCGCCGCGCACAACCGCAGCTTCGGCGAAGACCTGGTCCCCTGCTCCTACACCGATCTCGAGGAGGCCGACCTCGTCCTCCTCGTCGGCTCGAACACCGCGTGGTGCCATCCGGTGATCTGGCAGCGGATCGAGGCGGCACGCGAGGCGCGCGGCACCCGGATCGTCGTGATCGACCCGCGCCGCACTGAAACCGCCGAGCAGGCCGACCTGCACATCGCCATCGCTCCCGACGGCGATACCGCGCTGTTCAACGCCCTGCTCCACGCGCTCGCCGAACGCGGGCTGGCGCAGGTCGAGGCATGGGACGGGCTCGCCTGCGATCCGGGTATTCCCGCCGCGCACTTTGCCGCGCTGGTCGATCTCGTCGCTGCGTCCCCGCGCATGGTCACGCTGTTCAGCATGGGCGCCAACCAGTCGACCGGCGGGACCGACAAGGGCAACGCGATCATCAACCTGCACCTTGCCACCGGCCGCATCGGCCAGCCCGGCGCCGGCCCCTTCAGCATGACCGGCCAGCCCAACGCGATGGGCGGGCGCGAGGTCGGCGGCCTCGCCAACACGCTCGCCTGCCACCTCGGCTTTTCGCAAGACGAACGCGAAGACGTCGCCGCCTTCTGGAAGACCAACCGGCTCTGCACCGCCCCCGGCCTCAAGGCGGTGGACCTGTTCCGCGCGATCGATGCAGGCAAGGTCCGCTTCCTCTGGGTCATGGCCACCAACCCCGCCGTGTCGATGCCCGATGCCGGCTTCGTGCGGGCGGCTCTCGCCAAGGTCGAAACGCTGATCGTTTCCGAAGTGATCGCCGATACCGACACGGCTCGCCTCGCCCACATCCGCCTGCCCGCGCTCGGCTGGGGCGAGAAGGACGGCACCGTGACCAATTCCGAACGCCGCGTCAGCCGCCAGCGCGCGCTGTTCGCACCCCCGGGCGAGGCGCGCGCCGACTGGGCGATCATCGCCGATGTCGCCCGCCGGCTCGGTCACGGCGCGGCCTTCGACTGGAACTGCAGCGCCGAGGTCTTTCGCGAATATGCAGCGATGACCGCGCTAGCCGCGCGACACGGCAAGCGGCTCGACCTTTCGGCTCACGCCACCCTGTCGGACCAGCAATACGACGCGCTCGAACCCTTCCAGTGGGGCAGCGCACAGGCCTTGCCGACCGATGCGAAGATCGTGCCCGTAAGGCCGGCGCAGGCGCGCTTCGACCCCGCCTTCCCGCTGCGGCTCAACACCGGGCGCTATCGCGACCAATGGCACACGATGACCCGCACGGGCTTGAGCCCAAGGCTTTCGCAGCACCGGCGCGAGCCGCTGCTCGAAGTCCATCCCGAAGACGCCACGGTAACAGGCCTCGCCGAGGGCGCGCTGGCGCGCGTCGTCACGCCGCAGGGCAGCGCCGTGTTCCGCGTCGCGCTCGACCCCGGCCAGCGCCGTGGCGAAATCTTCGTGCCGATGCACTGGACCGACGCCATGGCCGGCGAGGGTCGCAGCAACCGCCTCGTCGCCCCGGAGGTTGACCCCGTGTCCGGCCAGCCCGGCTTCAAAAACAGCGCCGCGCGGATCGAACCGGTCACGGTCGACTGGCGCGGCTTCCTCGTCTCGGCGCAAGCGAGCCGCCCGCAAGGCCTCGCCTACTGGGTCGCCTCGCGCCTGACGCAGGGCTGGCTGACCGAACTTGCCGGGCAAGGCAGCGTCGACGTCGACGCGCTGCTCCCCGAAGGTGAGCGGATCGAAGTGGCCGACGCCACGCGCGGCATGCGCCGCGTGGTCGTGCTCGCGCCAGACGGAACCGTTGCCGCCGCGCTCTACGTCACCCGCCGTGGCACGCTTCCCCCGCGCGAATGGATCGCCACGCAAGTCGGCCTCGGGCAAGCGGCACCGGCGGAACTCCTTGCCGCTCGCCCCGCCTCGCCCGCGCCCGATCCCGGCCCGATCGTCTGCGTCTGCCACGGCATTGGTGCGCGCAATATCGAGACGGCAGCGCGCGGTGGCGCGTGCACGGTCGCTGCCATCGGCGCGGCCACGGCAGCGGGCACAAATTGCGGTTCATGCCGCCCGGCGATCGCCCGGCTGCTCGCAACGATCACCCCATCATCCGAGGAGAAGGCGGCGTGAACGACGATTTCCCGCAAGGCAGCGTATGGCTGGTCGGCGCAGGACCGGGCGATCCCGAACTGCTCACCCGCAAGGCCGAGCGCCTGATCGCCCGCGCCGAAACGATCTTCCACGATGCACTGGTCGGCGAAGGCGTGCTCGGGCTTGCTCCACCCACGGCGCAGTTGGTGTATGTTGGCAAGCGGGCCGGACGCCACTCGAAGGACCAGAAAACCATCGACCGCCTCATCGTCGAAGCTGCGCTGCGCGGCGAACGCGTCGTCCGTTTGAAGGGCGGCGATCCGGCAATCTTCGGCCGCGCCACTGAAGAGCTTGAGGCGTGCCGCGCGGCGGGCATTGCCGTCTCAATCTGTCCAGGCATCACCGCGGCCAGCGCCGCCGCTGCCTCGCTCGGCGCCTCGCTCACTCTGCGTGGTCTGGCTCGCAAGCTTACGTTTGTCACCGCCCACGCCCGGGCCGGCGAAACTCTCGATCTCGACTGGAGTTCACTCGCAGATCCACAGGCAACGGTGGCCGTCTATATGGGCAAGGCTGCCGCGGAGGCAGTCTCGCGCGGGCTGCTCCGCGCTGGCTTGCCGGGTGAAACGCCGGTCGCGCTGGTGCAAAACGCCAGCCTTCCGATCGAGCAGCGTTTTCATACTCGGCTCGACCTGCTGCCCCTGGCCGCGCGAACGGCACTAGGTGACGGACCAGCGTTGCTGCTCATCGGCCAAGCTCTGGAGAGAACGTCGCGGTGCGCCGAGGCGGCACGAAGGACACTCGAAGCATGAAAAGATTGCTCGGACGGTTAATTCGACATCTCGATGTTGCAACGTGCCTTCGATGTGGTGCAAATATTCCAAAAAAATTCGCAGTGGGTTGCCCGTTCTGTTCTTGGACACCCTTAGAAACTGTCGAAAGCAAGCCTCTTAACTTTTAATCGGATTCTTCCTTCATGCTCGGCTCAAGCCATCAAAAAGCGCCAGCGTTTGCAGTCTGGAAGTATGAAAGAGTCGCTACACCACTGATCGAATATTCAGTTTCGGTTTATCCGGAGGTTGGAAGCATTGGTAATCAATGGCTGCTTTGTCCCAGCCCCAGTCTTTCTCGCATTACCCTCTCACGATGAATGAACGACGGGTTTTGACGGGGCCATTCAGCCGCTGGAACGGCAGGCATGTTGGCGCCTTTTGCCACCAATTAGGAACGGCAATGCCCGACCAATCAGTGCGGTTTTTATGCAGCGCAATTAATCTGGGTTCGCGCCAAGAGCCGCCCTTCGCGCGCCTCGCCATGACGATTGCTCTCGCCTGCAAGACATTCACTCGCCCCATTCCCGAGATCGCCGAAATGCTGAGACATCCGCACACAAGCCAGCGCGCACGGCCTTAGGTGTTTGATCCCACGGTTTGATGGTGCGATCCTTTCGTTGGAATGGAAGGAAGCCGTATGGGACAGATACGTCATGGGTGCGCCACGACCACGCACGCCGTCCGAGCAGCAATACAGCGA
>NZ_JABBGM010000015.1 GCF_012927405.1 Novosphingobium olei
CCGTAGGTCCTCAGACAAGGATTTAGCCATCTGTGCTGGCCTCCTCGCCCAGCACACAGGGTGAATCAGATTTTCCAGCTCAGGGAAAGCCCAGCGATTCTATCCGGTCGGATTTTGCTCTAGTTATTTCCATAGGCTCGGGTTGCCGATCACCCGGATCGGCTTCGAGGCCGGCCCGCTCTCGCAGTAGCTACATGCGGCGCTCGTGGCTGCAGGCCGTGACGTGGTTTTGCTGGAGACGCGACACGTGAACGCAGTACTTTCAGCGATGACGGTGAAAGCCAACCGAAAGGATGCACGCGGGATCCCACACCTGCTGCTGATGGGGGTGGTATCGACCGGTCCATGCGAACTTGCAGCCCTTCGGCCAAGGCGACGAAACTTTCGCCGCCCAAGATGACGTGCCCATGCTCGAAGCCGTCGCAAGGCAGCCGGAAGTGATAGAACAGGTGATCGAATGGTTGCCCGGCGGTCGAAACGGCCAGATGTAACCGTCCGGTGAGGCTTTCAATTACCCACAAGTGGTACAGCGGCGAGTTCCGCGCGAAGCTGGATGTCCAAAATCCGAGACCAACCTCGCCACATGACCATGTTGCCGGGCGCGGATCGTACCGTCGACCAAGGTAGCCGCCGAGGCGAGTTGCGTCAAACGTAGAAATACCCGCGTACGGTCGAAACCGGCGGGAAGCATCTCCGCAGCATCTGCCACGCACCACCGTTCGACGCAATATACATGATCGCGTTCATCACCCGGCGAAGGCAGGTCTTGCGCTGCCGGTCACCGCTCCGGGGGGCCGGTAGCATCGGCGCGATCAACGCCCACTCCGCATCGCGCAAATCGCTTGAATAGCTACCACCATCCCGCCTTTGCTCGCGGCGAGCGGTATCAGTCCAGGGCATGTGCTTCTCCATCGTCTCGACAACGACGCTGAATCACAACCTACTGATATCGCTCAACCACTTTTCGCGCCGGCTCTTAGGCCATCTGCCCCATCGTCTTACGGAAACGGCCCAAGGCGATACTGAAGAATGCCGCACCGCGATAGAGGATCGCCGTAAGCATACGCCGAAGGCCGCAGCGCGTCGAGTTGGTTGACCGGATGGTCTGCGATGCGGGCTAGGGTATCGGCGAGCCATGCCTGCGGATCGACGTCGTTGAGCCGGCAGGTCTGGATCAGCGAATAGGCAACGGCCGCGCGCTGGCCGCCGCGATCCGAGCCGCAGAAGAGCCACGACTTGCGCCCAAGGGCCATTGCCCGTTCATTCTGCCCATGTCGGTGATGAGCGGGAGGTCCATTATCGCTGGCACCCCTATTTCGGGCAGAAGATCCGCGTCCGGCGGGTAGAAGAACGAGCAATCGGCCGTTTCCTCAAGGTCGAAGGCCCATCTCGCATCGTCGTTTCAATGCCGGGCTGGATGGTGGATCCGGTCATCTGCGCCCAGTTGAGGTTGGCGGCCCTCAAGTTGATGTCGCGGCTCTGTCCGATTTGAAGAGGCTGACCGCGCAATGCATTGATCAGTTGAGTGCGCTGGCCGACAAAGGACTGATATGTCCGGAAAGCTACGGCACGGGCCTGATGCTCGGCACTCTTCACCGCCACATAATGCAGGTTCGGTCGAACAGCCGCTTCCGCGATCGCTGCGGCGTCCGCCGCATCATTCTTCTGCCGTTTGACGAACGGCTTTACGTAGATCGGCGGTATCAGGCGGACATCATGCCCCAGCGCTTGCGCGAAACGCCCCCAGAAGTGGCTCGTAGCGCAGGCTTCCATCGCGACGATGCATGGCGCCTGTTCGCGCAAATGCGCCTCGAGCTTGGCGCTCGCCCTCGCGTACGCGGACCCGATAGCGCAGCAACGGCTCTGCAAACGGCGCAAGCTCGACGTATTCGACCGCCGTCAGGAAGTGATGGACGAGGCGGCCGATGAAGCGCTTGCGCGTGGCAGGCCCGCCGAACAGGCCATCGACCTTGTGCGAGAAGACGTCATTGGCGCTCTCGCCCGGGTACTTGGCCTTGAGCGCATCGAGGAAGGTCGGGCAACGGTCCTGGACCGCGGCAGCGAAGCCCTCGCGCGTAACAAGGTCGAGGGCGATGGCATCTTCGAGATCGTGGACGCCGTACGCGATGTCGTCGGCTGCATCCATGATCGAACAGTCGAGCGACTTGTGCAGCGGTTTGCCGTGCTTGTGCGGCACCAACCCAAACGACTGGAACTCGGCGCGGTCGGTATCCGACAGGGTCTCGAGGATCCAGTCGACCACGTCCTGCTCGCTGTCGTGGTAGCATTTGGGCGGCTTGCAGGCCTGCCCATCTAGCACCTTGATCGTGGTCGGGCCCGCGATCAGGCCGGGAATCCGGGCCGGATCGCGTACCAGGCTGTAGGCGACAGGATACTTGAGCACGCCAAGCATGGTGCGGCGCATAAGATTAGCGCCTGCATTGGCGGAAAAGGTTTCGAGGCGGCCGAGGATGCGCAGCGTCTGGCCATTGCCCTCGAAACCGCCATGGTCCCGCATGCAGTAGTTGAGGGCGATTTCGCCGCCATGCCCGAAGGGCGGATGGCCAAAATCGTGCGTGCAACCAATCGAATGGATGGTGCCGCGGTCGGGCAGGATGGCGCTTGCCGGATGATCCGGGAACGACTTTTCAAGTTGGCGGGCGATGCCCCCCGCGATCTGCGCCACTTCAAGCGAATGGGTCAGGCGCGTCCGGTAGAAGTCGCTGTCGCCAAGGTTCAGGATCTGGGTCTTGCCCTGCAGTCGCCGGAACGAGGCGGAATGAATGACGCGCGAATAATCCACGTCACCATCGTCGCGCGCGTCCTCGGCCTGAGGGTTCCAGCCATCACGCCGCGCATGCCAGCTCATAGTGTCTCCGGTTTGAACGTCCGGTGCAGTTGGCACGCCTGCGCGGCGCATTCAAATCCCTACGGCGCGATTCCGAGGCAAGCAGGCAAGCGCGAGGTCAGCCCTCTGCGGAAACGTCCGCTGCCGCAGTGTCTGGCAAGTTATCGCCGAATGCCACCTTGAGCTTCTTGCGAGGCCTGGTCTTGGGCGTGGCAACAGCCGCCTCCTCCGCCGCAGGAACGGCTACTGCCTTGACCGGCGCAGCCTTGCGCTTTGCGGCCGGCTTTGTAGGGGCCACCGCCTCGGGGGCGGGTGCGGCTTCCACGACCTTGGGCTTCCTCCCCGAACCGAGGCTCAGCGCGAGTTCCTTGCGGCGTGCCGTGTATTCGGGAGCGACCATCGGGTAATCGCGGGGCAGGTTCCAGCGCGCGCGATAATCTTCTGGCGTCAAACCATGCTCGCTCGACAGATGCCGCTTGAGCACCTTGATCTTGGTGCCGCAATCAAAGCACGTGATGGCATCCGACTTGATCGATGCGCGCACCGAGACTGCAGGCGTGCGCTTTTCCTCGATCGGTTCGACCGGCACCCCAAGTCCCGCAAGCGCCCCATGGACCGACTGGATCAGTCCCGCCAAATCATTCGGTGCCACAGCATTGTTGCTGACGTGGGCAGTCACGATATCGGCAACGTGGGAGAGCAGGGTTTCATCGGCCATCACGACGACTTTCACTTTGTGAACTTCGGCATTCTCCTGCCGGTTTGTGCACCTGTGCGCAACGAAGGATCGGCAGGCTGCAAAAGCGTCCGATAAACATCGTCGCGCCGTGGATGCAGACTTCGGAACTAACCAGATGCCCTGCCCCACACCCTTCGCAGGGCCACGCTTTCGGCGCTGTCAGGCCTGACACTCTGCCCGAGCGCGCCCAGGGGACTGAAGACCGACGGCGCGCGCATCCACGACGCTCCCAGGAGCGGTCGCAATCGGCGGGAACATCATTGAAGGCACCCTGTAATCCGGTCGGAAACAGCTCCTGACACTTTACCTCCGGGCAATGTGTCAGGGCTGACAAAACGACATGCGCCAAGCCTCGGGGGATTCACAAGATTCAGTGTTTGTGCTTCTTTCTCCCCTGTTATGTTTCAGGCTTCGTTCTCTCCTTCCGCCCAGGGCGGCAACGACATGGCCGTTCTGCTCCATGCGGTCGCCGAGGCCAGTCTGCGCCCGCGCTATGCGTTCATGGTGCTTACCCTGATTGCCGAGGCCGCAGACAGCGACGGCAAGGCCGGCCCGTTTGTGCGGCGCGGCAATCACAGTCACAGCTTGCGCGACTGGCTGAGCGACAGCCTGACCCCGATGGGCGCGCGCGATCCTCGCCGTCTCGCCCTCGCCGATCGGGTACGTGACGAATTGCAGCGTGAAGGCAAGCTTGCGCGCGATCCGGCCGAAGCCGCCCAGCTGCTCGAGCAGGAAGTGCGCGACCGCATCCGCATCTCGACCAAGACCAATCTCAGCCGCGCGGTGTCCGAACTCGTCCGTGCCGGCCTGGTACGGCGGCACTATGTGGGCTTCCGTGTCGATCATCAGAACCGGGGGGACACCGCCACGCCGTCTACACGCTGGCGGGCCAGGCACGGTGCCTGCTGCACCCTGCGCCAGCCAAGCCGCGGCGGCTGGAACGGCAGAGCGAGTTCGTTTTCAACTGAACAAACCCAGGCCTGCCTACAGCTGATGGCGAGCGCGACAGATATGCTTCTGCAGACTTTCGGGCGCCGTCGCAATGTCGCGCAATTGCTGACGCTGCGCGGCGGATAGGCTGAAAATGACGCCATTTGCGCAGCTGCATTGACTGACTGCGCCTGCGTCAAACTGTGCCTGATAGCCGACGCTGCTCACCGCTCATGGCCCGAACTCGCCAGAAACCAGCGCATTTAATTCCCGCCTGCAGGTCGAAGTGCGCCCATGACTGCTCACGTGGAAGTTTCGGCCAGCTATCGGGGTGACGATAGCATTCCGCGCTAACGGGACACTTCTCATGGCAACGGGCAATGTCTGGCATCGGAAGCTTCCAGTTCTCGGCGAACAGCAAGGTCAAGCAGGCGCAACATGCCTAATCTGGGCTTCGGATGAGTACAGCACGAAAGGCTTGATACAAGGGAGTAGATTGCCGTGAGATCCAGCTTTCCGCCGACTGGAATTAGAGCCGGGCCGTGTCGCTCAATCGCTGACGGTCCGCAGCGTATAGGGTAAAAGGGATGCCATCGCGCATGCTTCCGGACTCGTTCGACCGCTACCCGCTGGCCCCCAGTCGAAACCTTTCGTTCCGGTCAATCTACTAGAGACCCAGATTCAGGCGCTTTTCCGGAACGTGCGCCTCGATCCCCTTGTGCTTGTCGGGTTCGGCCCGCAACGATGACGGCGTTAAGCTCACGCCTCGCGAAATGGATTCCGATTGCGGCCTGGCCGGCTGGTCGACCTGCTTCTCCCCGATCGCTTCGAGCGCGCTGGCCTTGTCGCCGCGATTGCCCTCGATCGTACGCAGCAGCGCATCGCGGTCGTTGGTGACGATTTCGAGGTCATCGCGCACCCGCGTTGCCAACACGTACGTGAGCCGCTGGCTCGACAGGTGCCGCTCGCTGCTGTGCATCACGCCAATGCCGCGATCGGTGGTCATCCCCTGCGCCTGGTGCATGTTGATGGCATAGGCGAGCCCGAGACGCTCGAGCATGGGATCGTCGCGCGGCAAGGTCAGGATATCTCCGTGCGCGGTTTCGATACGCACGCCGTCCGGCTCGATCGCGACCACCCGCGCCAGCGCCGAATTGAACAACCCCCGATCCTTGTCGTTCGCGCACCAGCGGATGCGATCTCCGTCGTGAAGGCGGATCTGGCTGACCTCATGGAGCGTCAGGGCGTCGCGCGTCTCCCCTGCGGCAATGTCGCCAGGGCGGAAGCGCACCCGGCCGCCTTGCGCATCGCGCAGAGTAACCTGCCCTTTCGCATTGATGGAGGCGACCTCGTAGCGTCCGGCCTCGAGCCCCGCAGGCCGATCACGCCGGAAGACCTCGACGACCTGCCCCTTCTTGTAGGTCGCCGCCAGACGCAGCTCCTCGCGCGTGGCATTGACCTTTTCCAGCGTGGCGAGCGTCAGCCCCTCGCCTGTCAGCGCGCCCTCGGCCTTGAGGCCCTGCTGGACCAGCACGTTCAACTCGCTGCGCGTTTCACGGCCCGAGGCGTACAAGGCCGTCCGCGCGCGTTGGTCAGATGAAAGCGCCAGCCAGCGCCGGGCCGCGACCGCGCGATAGTCGTCGCCCGCACCAACCACGCGCTCGCCCAGCACATCGAAAGCCTCGCGGAACGCACCCGCGCGGGTCAGCGAGGCCACAACCTTCATGGGCTCGGTGCGCTGCCGCTGGCTTTGTTCGAGATGCGCGATCGCAGGCTCGTGCGCCTGAACGAGGCTGAAGGCTTTGCCGGCATCGACAGGCTGCAACTGCTGGCGGTCGCCGATCAGCACCATGCGTTCGATGCCGAGCCGATTGGCGATCGTGACCAGATCGTTCATCGCCTCGGTCGGCACCAGCGAGGCTTCGTCAAGAAGCAGGATCTGCCCGGCCAGGCGCACGCGCGATTCCTCGAAACGCACACCCGTCTCGCCGCGCAGAACCGCGCGGTGTTCCTGCACGAAGGCCGCGACCGTCCCGGCGGGGATGGTGGCCTCGTCGCGCAACATGTCGACCATCTTGTTGGCCATCGCGAGGCCCGTCACGCCCCTCCCCTCTTCCGCCGCCAGTACGGCGATGCTGCGGATCAACGTGGTCTTGCCCGCCCCCGCGACACCCTGGACCACGACGAACCGGTCCGCACTCGACAGCGCCAGCACGCCAGCAGCCAGTTGCTCGCCGGTCAGGGGATGGTCACCCACGCCCTGCTGCAAACGCGCGACCGCGTCGCCCGCAGCCACGATGACGCGCCCCTGCCCCCGGCCGGCATCGATCCCGTCAAGCAGGCGACCCTCACCCGCGATGTGCGCCGGTGTCGTCACATGGGTGACAAGGCCATCGGCGCGCGTCGAGCGGCCCGGAATCAGTTGGGCCTCATCGCGCAGGACGCCAAGCCGTGCCTCGACCCTGTCGATGGTCACACCAATGATGCCGAGATTGAGCGCCGTGCTGGCGAGATCGCCCAAGGCGAAGGCGGCCTCGCGTTGCGCAAGGATGCGCAGCGCCGACGCCACCGCCAGCTCGGTGCGCATCTGCACCGGCGAGAGGGTCAGGCGTGCGAGGCCATTCGTCACCAGCGGATCATCGGGGAGAAGGTAGGCCCCCACGCTGTCGCGGATGTTGCGCAGGATCGCGCCGGCTTGCTGCAGCGTTGCGACCAGCCCGTCGCGCGGGGGACCGCCCGCGCTCCGCTCGCGCGCGGCCGCGACCAGTGCGCTGCCGGTAAAGCCCAGGCCGTCAGCCCGTTCGCGCCATGCCGCGCGCAAGGCGGTGCGATCCTCAAGGTCAATCTTGTCGTCGCGCGTGCGCTTGGTGATTTCGCGGAGGGAGCGCGGTTCATCGGCGCCGCGCCCCAGTTCCGCCGCCTTGGCGAGGATGTCCTGGCGCCGCTGGCTGAACGCCTCGATCACGCCCTTGGGCACGCCCTCGATTTCAAACTGGCCGTGCTTGCCCGTGATGCGCGTGTCGTAGCCGAGCTTTTCAATTTCGTGCCGCAAGGCGGCATGATAGGCGCTGCCGATCGCAGCATTGTTCTTCCAGAGTTCGCCGTTCCACAGCGCACGCCACTGCCCCGAGGCCATGCGCGTGATCGCAGCGACCACGACATGGATATGCGCCTGTGGATCGAGCTTGCGGCTCGTGTCGTGCTGGAACATCGCATAGACAAGATTGCCGGTGCGCACCGCATCGCCATTGCGGTCGTGATCGTAAGTGCGCGCTTCGGCGAAGGTCTTTTCGAGCCAGGCCATGGTCTGGCGCACCGCCGTGCGATGCGCGATAAGCAAGCGTTCGTCCCCCGCGACATAGGCGAGCACACTCGCCGACTTGGGCATCGAGAAGGTGAGATCGATCCCGGCCCGACGGTGTTCGTGTGCATTGACCACGGTCCCGTCGGGGAGCGCGCCGTTGAGCAAGGTCTCGAACGTGGCCTTGCCCACGTCTCCGGACAGACCGAGGGCCGAAGCGCCCTCCCCGCCCCATTCGCTCATCTCGGACGCGTGCTCGCCGGTGTAGTAGTCGTCCTTGGCAAAATAGCTCGCGGCACCGCCCGCCGAGCGCACCGGCGCGATCGACAGCATCGCTCAATCGCCCAGCTGGGGGCCGTCGTCGCGATCGGGCGACGGCGCGTGCTCGGTGCCCCCGCGCCGCCCCTGCCGCTCGTCGTACCCAAACCCGAGCTGGTCCTCGCGTTCGACCGGCGACGCGTTGACTGCCTTGCGCGGTGCAGACGGCCCGCCCCGGCGCGATTGTCCTGTAGCGCGCTGGCTGTCCGCGGCGCGGACTTCGGCGCCCGCCTGCGTGCGCATCGCACCGATGCGGCCGGCAAGACCCGAAGCGGGCCTGGGTGATTGTTCGTCAACGGGACGAGTCCCCTCGCCCAGGCTACGCGGTTCCGCCTCCCGCTCGTGGGCCGCGACGTCGCGGCGATCTCCCGCAGTGAACAGATCGTCGTTGCCCCCGCTTGGCAGCGCCGATGACCTCCTGTCCGATCCGACGTTCTCGATCGCCGGACCGGCGCGCGCGACATTTTCGGTCCCGCCTTCGCCTTCGACTGCCTCTTGCGGACCGCCCGGCGGCAGCCAGGTAACCGGCGTCAGTGTCCTGCGCCGCCGATACGGCGCGGCAACCTCGGGGTAGTGACGCCACTCGAGCCGGATCCGCGTCGCCGGAAACCCGTCGGGGAACTTGAGGAAGCCGTAAAGCGCAGGAAGGTTCATGATGTCGGCGGGGATGACCAGCGGTTTCACATCGGTGCGCGGGGTCAGCGTCGAGGCATCGCGGGTGTTGTTGTAGCCGTAGGAATAGGCCTCATCCATTTCGCGAACCTCGCGATCGCCGATGAACTCCGAGCACACCCGTGCCGTCTCGGGATCACCGGTGGTGAGAATGAGCTTGGTGCGCGCAAGCGCCGCGAGGTTGATCGCGCCCTGCTCGCCATAGGTCTCGGCGAGCTTGTCGAAGCTGTGCATGCCGAGCACGAAGGCGCCACCGAACGCGCGCGCGGTCTGGAGGCCATGCTCGATTGCCGGCAGGCGATGGAGCGCATGGACCTCATCGAACAAGAACCAGGTGCGCAAATCACGCGTGCGCTCGAGCCGCATCAGCGCGTTGACCCCCATGTCCATCCACAGCGTCAGCAATGCCCGGTTGAGCGTCAGGTCGGTGTGGGTGGAGGTGATGAACAGGATCGAACCGTCCCGCCGTTCCTCGCGCATCCAGCGGTTGATCGAGAACGACGGCAGACCGTCCTCGGTCGGATCGGGGAGGAAGCGCAGAACCTGCGCATTGGTGTTGAACACCGCGCGGATCGATTCCGCCATGCGCGCCGCCTGCGTCGCGGTCAGCGGATCGGCGATCGTGTTCTCGAGCATGCGGTGCACCGCCGAGAGGTCGGCGTGCATCAGGTGGTGCGCGATGGCGCCGTTCGACGTCAGGCCGTCGCTGGCGAGCCGCACGCACATCTCGACGAACAGCGTTCGCGCGGCCATGGCCCAGAACGGCTCGGCGCTCGCGCCATCGCTCGGGATCAGCGCGGTGGCCGCCGCGGTAAAGTCGGCGTAGTTCTCGCAGTCGTTGAAGATCGTCCAGGGCGGGCAGCGTTCGTCCATAGGGTTGAGGATGTGATCGCGCACAGGATCGTAGAACGCCTCGACGAAGGCACCTGTCAGGTCGAAAATCACGCAACGATGGCCGCGCAACCGCGCCTGCCGAACCAGATCGCGCAGCTGCGTGGTCTTGCCAGCTCCTGTGGTGCCGATCAGCATCGCGTGGCTCTGCTCGAGCCGCCAGGGATACGGAAGTCCCGCCATGTCGTAGGGCGCTGGCACACCCAGCGCGATCCGCCGGGCGGGCGCAATCTGCGCCACCCGGCGGGCATCGAGCGCCGGATCGATCGCGGCCAGTTCGCGCGCCAGCTCGGCGTGGTTGTGGTCCGCGATTTCGCGGAGGAGCACCGGGCGCTCGACCAGCATCGCGCCGCGCTCGTGCCGCTCCTTGAGGATTTCGAGGCCCCGCCTGCGCGAAATGTCGATGAACCAGATCGTGAGCGGCACGGTGAGAAAGGTAGCCCCGATCCCGGCGGCCAGGAGGCAGCGCATCGCCTTGTCCCAGGCGATGCGGACCGCGCCGTTGTAGGGCACCGCCCCAATCGGAATGCGGATCATCCGGTCTGAGGGCAGCGTCAGGTTGATCGCGTGATGCGAGTCGAAATCGACCATGTCCCAGGCCAGCGCATAGAGCTTCATCAGCACGAGCTGGATCTCGTGGTCCTCCATCCGGAACGTGAGGATCAGCGAGCCGAGGATCGTGAAGGCAAAGAAGCCGATCACCAGCGGCATCTTCACCCCCTGCCAGGTCATCAGCACTTCGTGGGTCAGGAGTTGCGACCCGCGGGTGAAGTGCCCTGCATTGCGCACGACCTTGCCGCGCGCCGAGTGATGGCGAACTGTCGCCGGCCGACCGTCGAAGCGGATGCCGCGCTCACGCATCGTGGTAAGCATTCAAGCGTTCGATGGTGAGCACCGGAAGCCGTTCGGCAAAATCGGGATCGGCGAGCGTCAGCAGCCGGTCGGTCGCGGCCTGCGTGCTCTCGATGATCGCGATCAGACGGGTAAGGTTGACCCCGTGCCCCGCCTCGACGAACGGCAGCGCGACATCGAGCAACTGGCGGATCATGGCCGAGCGCGATGTGCCCAGGTCCTGCGCCATGGCATCGACCCGGCGAAGCTGTGCCTCGGCCAGCGCAACGCCCAGATATCGGTATTCCTTCACCAGCGTTCCTTTCGAGAAGGAACGTGGTTCGGCCATCGCAAGGCGGAGTGTACGCCAAGGACGGGAGGCTGTCGAACGCAAAGCCGCCTGCAGCCCGCTGCAGTTGGAAACCGCTGCAATACAAGGGGCTGGAGAGAATGGTGCCGAACTGCAGCCGGCTGCAGTTCGATCCTGCACGCCAGAAATGCAGGTTTTCCAGGGCTTTGCGGGCTACGGCCCCGCCGTGTACGGTGTGCCTTCCAAAACAGCTTCAGAGGACCGGTGCACGGAGGTTGCGATTCTTGACGGAGATGCCCGGAAACAGGGGCTTTCCGGCAGGTGCTATAGCCCGCCGAGCGCTAAAAGGCGAGTAGGCCGGAAGCAGATTTTCCGGCTTTGTTCCGTCCTGGCTACCAAATAGCCATCACGAGGGGACAAATTGCCAAGAGAATCAGCGTCTTCAAAAGGCGCTGCCAACGTCGCTTCAACGCGATCTGGAGGGGTGAAACTGAACAGAAAAAAGGCCCCTGCGGATGGGTCCGCCGGGGCCGGTTTGGGATCGGTATGGTGATCGAAGCGGCGCTACTTCGAGCGCCGCCGGGTGGTCTTGGCAGGAGCCGGTTCTGCGGTTTCCTCCAGCGGGAGTTCGGCATCGCCTGCTGCCTTCTCCTTCGCCTTGGCGAGGAAGTCGACCTGCTCAGCGATGATCTCGCAGCCGTAGCGGAACTGGCCGGCCTTGTCGGTCCAGCGGGTGTAGTGGATTCGGCCCGTGACCATGACCAGCGCGCCCTTGGTGACGTGCTCAGCCACTGACTTGCCGACGCCGTTGAAGCAGGTGAGGCGATGCCATTCGGTCTCGGTCTGGCGGTGGCCCTCGCCGTCCTTGAAGCTGCGGGTGGTGGCGATGGAGAGGCTGGTGATCGAAGCCCCATTCTGGGTGGTGCGGACTTCCGGATTGCTGCCGACGAAGCCTGCGAGGATGACGGTGTTCTTCATGGGGATTTCCTTTCGAAGCTCTGCTGAGTGTCCAAGGGACCATCCCTTCGACTGAGCCCCGAAAGGTCCGGGGACGGAGGGGACCGCACCGGAGCGCAGCGCAGGGAAACCCCGCCGGAAGGAGTGGTGCGGGCAGCCGCGCAAGGCGCGGCAACACGGTCCGCATCGGCGCGGGTTGCGTGTCCTCTTCGGCTTCGGACAGGGGCGTGTTTCAGTCTCGGAAGGGGATGGTTTTGGACGCGGGCGAGCGTTCACAATGGTGTGCCTTGAAGAACCAGAATTGCTCTCAGGCAGCCTTGGCAAGATCCTCAATGCGCGCCTTGCAGGCGCTCCTCACCAAGTCCTGGAGCACCTTCACCCGCTCGGCAATCCAGACGAGTTCGTCGGCCGAAATGCGGTACGAAGGCGAGTACCGCGCCTTCACATAAGCATCGCGCAGCAGGGCATAGCACCGCTTCTCGAAGCGCCCGGTGCGCGGCCAGACATCCTTCAACTCTGGCTCAAGTTCCTCGGCCATGTCCCTGAGGCGATTGAGCGCGTGGGTCTTGGGACTCCACAAGGTGCGCGTGAGAAACAGGCAGTGATAGAAGCGCTCGGTGGCTTGGTGAAGGAGGAATGCTGCAAGCTTCGACTTGCCGCGCGCCCCAGCTTCATTGGCGCTCTCTAGGAAGTCCGATGCGCTTTCGAACCAATCGTCGAAGTAGTCCTGCGTCTCCCGCAGCGCCTGCTCACGCGACAGCGGGAGCGGCTCTGCAAAGGGGAAATCCGGTTCCTCGAACAGGACAATGCCATCCTTGAGGATGTCCATGAAAAAGTACCGGCCAAGCCGGAGCTTCTCGTTCACGTCGTCGAGACTGTGATAGATCAAGCTGACCGGCGTGCGCAGCACAGTCCCAGCGGACAGGTCGGCAAGCAGCCTGCTTTCGGTCGCTTCCCAGAACTCGGCGATGTCGGTGAGATCATCGTGGTTGACGACCACGAGCAGGTCGTAATCGGAGAAGTAGCGCCCAACCGGGTCCTCGACCCAGTCGCCGCGCGCATAGGAACCAAACAGCACAATCCGGAGCAGCTTACCTGCGCGATAGCGTGGCTGCGTACGATGCGCGATTGCTTCGACAAAACCTGCGCGAACTGTCTCAACGACGTGTCCGAGTTCACGCCGCTTGCCTTCGGGGAGATGATTGAGACCGGATTGCATGACATCTAGAATCGCCGGTTTCGACGTCGCTGCCAAGGGCAAAGTGACTGCTGCACATGGAGGGTGATTGGTCGACGACTAAAACTCTTCGTCAGATCCGGCGACGCGCGCGAAGGCCGTTGAGGTAGTGCCACAGGAAGATCACCGGCAGCCCGAGGCCGATCGTCCAGTGCGCAAGGCTGGTCCAGGCCCGCAAGTCTTCGTCGCCGGCGTAATACAGCATGTACCCGCTCGCGATCAGCGCGGCGAGAACCGCGCACAGCGCAACCCCGGCGATCCGCTGATGCTGGTGTACCCAGCCCTTGGGAATGTGGGCAATGAACATCCCGCCGATGCCCAGCAGCGCCGGGATGAGGAACAGCCCGTGCGCCTTCATCATCCACGGTTCGACAGGGTTCATCTCGGGCCCGAATTCACCCTGCTTCTGGCCATAATAGTGCAGCAGCAGCCACCCGCAGCCCGACAGCCACAGGCTCATGCCGCTGAGCGTGAGAAGCCATATCTGCCAGAACGCTAGTTTGGCCGATCGACGATGAACCATCAGGGATGACTTTCGTGGTGAGGCGTTTGCAGGACATGGCCGCCGTAGGTGGGCAGAAGGCGCTGCGCGAGGGGCATATCGGCCATCGCGACCTTGGTCATGGCGTCGGCGATGGCGCACAGGGGCGCGACCACGGTGACACGCTCGTCGCACAGCACGGAACGCCCCTGCACGCCGATATGCGGCGACTGCGGCTGGCCACGATGGCGGCGGCGGTTGAGGAGATTGGCCGAGCTCGCGATGGCGCAATGGCGCGCGGCCACCGAAATGCGCGCAACATCGTCGGCATCGCGCAACGCCACCGGCCAATCCCGATCGCCAAACGCGCGCAGATCGCCACCTGCGTTCACCAGCCCTTCGGGCACGCCCATGCCTTGCAGGACATCCACGGCACAGTCCACGGCATGGCCCTTGGCGATGCCGCCCAGATCGACCAGTATGCGCTTTTCCACGCGTACGTGCTGGTCATCCAGGATGGCAAGGTCGGCGCTGGTCCCCCGATAGTCGGAAAGTCGCGCGATGTCGCAGCGCGGCAGAAACCCGCTGCGGACAAGCGCCGGCCCCACCACCGCCACATCGAACAGACCCCCGCTTTCCCCGTGCAGGTCCAGCGCAAGGCGCAGCACCCGGATCGTCCCGGCATCGAGGCGCACCACCTCGCCCGCGCTGGCCTTCCGCAGCAGCGCCAGATCGCTGTCGTCCTGATGGAACGACATGCGCGCGTGCACATGTGCGATGGCCGCAAAGGCCGCGTCCACCGCCGATACGTATCCCTCCGGGATCGTGATCTCGACGAACGTGCCCAGCAGTGGACGACAACGGGTAATCATGCGCGGCGCAGCAATCAGCCCGCGTGGGCCAGCGCCACAGCGTGGATCGCCAGCAGGCGCTTGACCCCGTCGGTGACATTGCGGCTCGACAGGGTCGCCCCGGAGATGTTGGGAATGTCCTGATTGAGCCGGAAGGGATCGGCGAGCGTCTTGCCCCGGAACTTGTCGCGCCAGCGCGGATCGCGCACTTGCCCGCCCTTGGATTCCCGATAGCTCAGGATCTCGACGCCGAGCACGTGGCCATCGGGTGAAATCCCGGTCGCATACGTGATGTATTCGTGCTTGCCGATCACCTCGTCCACGATGATCCAGCCCAGCGTGGCCGTGCCGCGCTGCGCCCGCCACACCTTCGGCTGCGCGGTGCGCTGCGGGGTCCCCGATATCTGCCGAATCCTGACCATCTGAGCCTGCGTCAAGGTCAGCGGGACGGCGGTGAAAGCTTGCGCTTGCGGGATGAGCGCGCGTTGGGCCTGTTCGACCGTCAGATAATCGGCAGCCCATGCGGGGGCGGCGACTACCGCCAGCACGGGAAGCGCGGCCAGCACAGGCCATTTGCGATGTGACACAATGCGGCTCCTCAGAAATTCATGCCTAGCTTCAGCCGGAATTCGGTTTTGGTCTTTTCGATTAGGTGCAGATTGCCGGTCTGCCCCGGATAACGCTCGCCCCCGCCCTTGAGTTGCGGAAACCATGTTGCCGTCGCCCAGAACTTCTGACCACCATAATGGATAGTCGGCCCTGCGAACACCGACCAGCGCTCCTGCCCGACCTCGGTTTCGTATTCCGAGGTATATTGCGTTTCCGCGCCGACAAACCAGTTGGGCGCCACGCGGTAGGTAAGGCCCGTACCAGCCGTCAGCTCGATTTCCATTTCCGGCGTGGTCGGCCAGTCGAAGCCGTCCGGCAGGTTGGCAATCGCCTTGCGGGTTTCGTGCCCGGCCTTCAGCCCCAGGTTGGCGACCCACACGATCTGCCCTTGCCGGAAATACTTCTGCGCGGCGAGAACCACCTTGCCTTCGTATTCGGTCTTGTCCTGCCCGCTGTGCGGATCAAGCTTCTTGACCTCGGCCGAGGTGATGACCGCCAGCCCGAAGTTGTCGAGCGCCGGGCTCAGCACGTTGAACTTGGCCTTGACCTCGACACCCGAAAAGCGCGGGCCCTTGTCGATGGCGGCCGGCAGGTAACCATCGATCAGCAGGCCGTGCGTGTCGATAGTGAGGAAGCTTGCCGCCGCCGACAGGGTGATCCGGTCGGTAACGCCGTATTCCCCTTCGATTTCGGTATCGAGCGCGTTGTAACTGCCTTGCCCCTTGTCGGTGCGCAGCGTGTTGAACACGTAGATTTCACCGGATCCTTTGGGCAGCGTCTCCGCCCCGGTGTTGTAGCCGAAGAGGTTCTCGTCGGCATGGGCTGCCGTCGGCAGAAGCAGCGCACAGGCGCCGGCCAGCATTCCCGTCCGCAGGCTGCGGCAGGACCGTCCATCAATATTATGCATCGGGAAGACCTTCAGTTCAGAACATATAACCCAGACCGAGATTGACCCGATCGTTATCGCTGTTTTGGAAGAATTTCTGGTAATCGACCTTGACCACGACCGAACGCAGCGGGTGGAACGACAGGCCTGTCGTCAGCACCCGGTCGCGGTTGGCGGGGTCGGACAGCAGGCCCAGCGGCAGCACGGCCTGCGTGTCGAACTTCTCGTAGCGCACGAACGGATCGAGCGTCGCCTCGCCGCTCAGCGCGATGCTGTAGGCACCTTGCGCGTACCAACCGTAGAAGGCCGAAGGCGCCAGCGTCAGATCGGTGCCATTGGCGGTGTTATAGGCGGCCAGCACGCCATCGAGCGCCGCGGCGCGGCTGACCGTGCCACGCGCATAAAGCGCCTGGAAGTCGAAGCCCTTGTGCTGCCAGCGGCCATGCACGTCCCACAAGGTGATGCGCGACGTGATCCCGGAGAAGTCTGGCAGGGCGTTGTCCGCCTTGAAATCGGCGTTGTTGTGCGTCGCATTGCCGCTGAACACCGCACCGCCGACGAGCAGGCCGGGCACGCCCTGATATTCCAGCGATCCATAGAACGACAGGCTGGACGCCTTGGCCAGCTGCAATTCCTGATGCGATCCGGCCAGCGGCGCGCCCGCATCGTCAAGCTTGGCAATATCGAACCCCGTCGTGATCCCGACGTCGTAGTTCAGGCCGAACGACGTGCTGCCATACACGCCTACCCCGCCTTCGCGCCATGTCGACGGGATGATCCGCGTCTCGACCTCGTTGCGCTCGACGCCATAGAACACCGGCGGCTCGTGATTGCGGTTGAGGAAGCCAAACGGCATCAGAAACAATCCGGCCTTGAGGTTCAACGCCGGGTTGAACGCATAATCGAGATAGGCCTGCTCGATCGCGACCTCGCCTTCATCGCCCGCGCTGGCAACCGCGTGCTCGACCTCGATCTCGCTGGTGAAGCTCAACTTGTCGCTGAAACGGTGACCCACGAACAGGACCAGCCGCTTGAGATCGGCCTGGTTGCGGCTGCTGTCCTTGACGTAGCCGTTGTAGGTGATCTCGCCGTAACCGCCGATGGGGGTGTCCGAGCCTGCGCCAAAACCGCTGCCGGATCCGACCCTGCCGGTGTTGGCGGCCAGCGCCTGCGTCGGCGCATCTGCTGGAACCACGCCTGCATCGGCAGGAGCCGCTGCAACCGCGACAGGCGCGGCGAGCGGCTGGGCCGCCTGCAACCGCGCTTCGATCTGTGCGAGACGCGCGGCCTGCGCGACCAGCAGGTCATTCTGTGCCGCCACTTGCGCCTTCAGCTGCGCGACCTGCGCTTCAAGCGAGGCGTCCGCGGCAATCGCAGGCGTGCCAGTCGCCAGGCATGTCGCCGCGAGCAATGCTGCAATCTTCTTCATTCCGTCCCCCTCCGAGTCGCGCCCTCCTAACGCGACTGATAATCGTTCGCAATATCGCATTGCTCAATGGTATCGAAATGTGTCTCCTTCCACCAACCCCGGATCATGCCATTCAACCCTGCGACCTAACTTGCACAGGCTCATCCGAGACTTCCGGAACGCAGAAATCTGCGACTTCGATTGCGATTTTACGATCAGGCCGCGAGCCGTTGGCCGTGCCAGAGTGAGCAGCCCCTTAGATTTCTGGACGCCTTCCCCCACAATCCGCTCAACATCATTCATCCTTGGCAATGCGACACCGCGGCATCCCAGGCTGCCAGCAAGGCGAAACGGTCTGGCGCGCCCAATCAGCCGCCACGGAATGAAGGGGATTCCACGGAGTGGCAAAAACCTAGAAAGATAAGCCTTTTTTCATCACGCGCGACTGGGCCAAAAGTTTTACCAAATGCGGATGACGCACTCCAGGGGCGCGTATGACGTCGGCCAACGGTGACAGCGCAGGGGCATCGAAAACGGGGACGCAGGCCGACAATGTGGGCTTGCATCGCTTATCATTTCAACTAGACACCCCCTGTCTGCGGAGAATTTCCGCAGGCACAAATGATCGCGCCGGTGCCCGAAAGGGCTTAAACGGGAACGCGGTGAGGATCGGCTTCGCGCCGGTCCGAAGCCGAGGCTGTCCCTGCAACTGTAAGCGGCGAGCGCGATGCAACCGCTTCCCCTGGAATCACGGGGAAGTAGCCACTGGGCCGGACGCAGAACCATGCGAGGCCTGGGAAGGCATGCATCAAGCGATGACCCGCGAGCCAGGAGACCTGCCTGCGTCTGGTCGCTCTTGCCCTGGCCCAGGGGATGGCCAAGGCACGGTGAACTCCGTCTGAGCGACGCTCAACCGCCGGCACTCGTCGGGCGACGGCAACGTCGCGCGCGCGGGCGTCCGGTTCAGTCGCAAGATGCCGGAGCACTTCGTATCGTGATCGAGCCTATTCTTCCCGCCAGCGCGCTGGCGCTGTCCCTTTGCACCACGCCATGCCTTGCCAACGCAGCCGAAGACGACGCGGCAGCCACCGGCATCGTCGTGTTCGGACGCGGCGAAACCATGATCGGCACCGCCCATGCCGCCAGCGAAGGCAGCGTCGGCGGGGCCGACCTGCTCGTGCGCCCGCTGCTGCGCGTGGCCGAACTGTTGGAGGCAGTGCCCGGCATGGTCGCCGCGCAGCATTCCGGCAGCGGCAAGGCCAACCAGTACTTCCTGCGCGGCTTCAACCTCGACCACGGATCGGACTTCACCACCTATATCGACGGCGTGCAGATGAACTTTCGCACGCACGGGCATGGGCAAGGCTATCTCGATCTCAACGGCCTGATTCCCGAAGTCGTCGCGCGCGAGGACTTCGGCAAAGGCCCCTATCGCGCCGATGGCGGTGATCTCGCGCTGGCCGGAGCCGCATACATGGCCACCGTTGACGGCTACGACAGGCCTTGGGCCTCGTTTGAAAGCGGATCGTATGGCTGGCGCAGGCTGGCGGCGGGCGGAACCATGCACCATCTGGGCGCAGGCGACCTGACGCTGGTGGGACAGGCCAAGATCTATGACGGACCGTGGCAGGAGCCCGAGCGGCTGCGCCACTATGCCGGCTTCGCCAAGTATCGAGCGCCGGCAGGCAAGGGAACGCTAGAAGCATCGCTGCACGCCTATCGCGCCACCTGGCGGCCGACCGAGCAGATCCCCGAGCGCATCATCGGCACGCCGCTCTGCCCCGACGCCTTCTGCTCGCCCGATCCATCCGCGCGGGGCGAAACCACGCGCCTGATCGGCAACATCGCGGTGCAGCAGCCGACCTGGCACGCCAACGCCTATGCCCAGTTCTACGACTGGTCGATGTTCTCCAACCCGACTTATGCCGATCCCGACGGGACCAGCGCGCAGATCGCGCAATTCGACCGGCGCTGGGTCATGGGGCTTACCGCACAGAAGAACTGGTCGATCGGCCCCGCGCTGACGCTGTCGACCGGCATCGAGAGCCGGTACGATGCGATCGGCAACGTCGGCGTGAACCGGACGGTCGACCGGCGCTTCCTGGCATCGCTGGGCCACTACCGGGTCAAGGAACTGTCGACCGCGCTCTATGGCGAAGCGACCTGGGCACCGCTCGCCGGACTGCGTCTGACGGGCGGCCTGCGTGGCGACTACTACCGCTATTCCATCAAGGCGCGCGATGCCGCCGCGGCGGCGCTGGGCCAGGGGGATGGATCGGCATTCCTGGTCTCGCCCAAGGCGTCCGTGTCCTGGGTCGTGACACCGCATCTGGAAGTCTATGGCAACTGGGGGCGTGGCTTTCACTCCAACGACGTGCGCGGCACCGTCAACGCGACAACGCCGGTTCCGGCGCTGGTACGCGGATCGGGTCGCGAACTGGGCGCGCGGGCGCAGTTTTCCGGCGTAACGCTGACACTGACCCGTTGGTGGCTGGGCGTGGACAGCGAACTCCGCTTCGTCGGCGATTCCAACGCTGTGGAACCGTCGGGGGCCAGCCGCCGCAAAGGGTATGAGGCCACGGCCTTCTGGCGGGCGCTTCCATGGCTTGCGCTGGATGGCAACTACACCATCAGCCATGCGCGCTACGACAACGGCGACCACATCCCCAATGCCTTTGAAAGCGCCGCGTCGGCGGGCGTGGCCGTGATCCTTGACCCCTGGAAGGCCAGCGTACGGGTCCGCCACCTCGGGCCTTCGCCGCTGATCGAGGACAACAGCATCCGCGATCGCGGCAGCACGGTGGTCAATGCCCGCGCCGCATGGACCGGCAAACGCATCGAGCTTTACGGCGAAGTGCTCAACGTGCTGGCCAGCAAGGACAAGGACATCGCCTACTACTACGAATCCTATATCCCGGCCTTTGATGCCGATGGCCCTGCGGCCGGTCGATTGAGCCGCGTGGTGGAACCGCGAACGCTGCGCTTTGGCGCAAAGGTCAACTTCTGATGGCCGCGCTTCTCAAGCCGCGCGACCGCGCTCCGGCTTCCACCCCTTCCCTTCGCCGCAGGATCGGCTGGCTGTTTGCCGGGCTGGTCGGCGCCAATCTGCTGGCGTGGATGTGGGCGTTCAGCCTGTTTCATGCACAGCCGCTGATGCTCGGCACGGCGCTGCTGGCCTGGGGGCTGGGCCTGCGCCATGCGGTCGACGCCGACCACATCGCGGCGATCGACAACGTCACCCGCAAGCTGATGCAGCAGGGCCAGCGCCCGATCTCGGTCGGGTTCTGGTTCGCCATCGGGCACTCCGCGATCATCGCCGTGGCATCGACCACCATTGCGCTGACCACCACCGCATTGGCGCAGTTCAGCGCCTTCAAGGACATCGGCGCGCTGATCGCGACATCGGCCTCCGCCCTGTTCCTATTCACCATCGCGGCGATGAACCTCGTGATCCTGCGCTCGGTCTGGCGGACGTTCCGGCACGTCCGCGCCGGGGGAACCTACGTCGAGGAGGATCTGGACATCCTGACCGGATCGCGCGGCGTGCTGTCGCGCGTGTTCGGACGCCTGTTCCGGCTGGTGGCAAAGCCATGGCACATGGCCCCGCTGGGGTTCCTGTTCGGGCTGGGGTTCGATACCGCGACCGAAGTCGCCATCCTTGGCATGTCGGCCAGCCAGGCGGCCAACGGCCTTTCCATTGCGACCATTCTGGTGCTGCCCGCGCTGTTCGCCGCCGGCATGGCGCTGATCGACACGGTCGACGGCGTGGTCATGCTCGGAGCTTATGAGTGGGCGTTCGTGAAACCGATCCGCAAGCTGTACTACAACATCACCATCACGCTGATTTCCGCAGCGGTCGCGATCGTGATCGGCGGCATCGAAACAATCGCGCTGATCGGCAGCAGGTTTGCGCTGACCGGTTGGCCATGGAGCTTCGCCGCCGATCTGGGCACGCATTTCAACAGCCTTGGCTTTGCCATCATCGCCCTGTTCGTGGCCTGCTGGGTGGCCAGCTTCGCCATCTATCGCTGGAAGCGGCTGGACGAAATAGAGGTTTCGACGACGCCTTAGCTTGCGAGGTGATTGCATCGGCCGCGATCCCCCGCTAGATCGCCCCGTGAAGGCATGGCCTTGGCCTGACCTTCACATGATCGCGCCGGTGCCCGGAAACGGGCTTAATCGGGAATGCGGTGCGGGAAGCGAACCTTCCCAAATCCGCGGCTGTCCCTGCAACTGTAAGCGGATAGCGCGATGCACTGGCCTCCTTCGAGGGGCAGCCACTGGACGGCGCAGGCGCCGGTCTGGGAAGGTGTGCATCAAGCTGTGACCCGCGAGCCAGGAGACCTGCCGGCGCTCTGGTCGCTCTTGCCTTGGTCCAGGGGATGGTCACGGCACGGTAACTCTCCGTCTGAGCGACGAAGCTGTGTGGCTGGGGCTGCACGGGTTGCGTGGTCACGGGCGCATCGTCGCGCCCGCCCGTCGTCGCGCATCCACCGGACCTGTCCGGCAAGCCCCGCCCTGTCTCGCTCTGGCGCGCGGGAGAGTTGTACGTGTCCGATCTTTCGAAGGTGCCCGTCACCATCGTCACCGGCTTTCTCGGCGCTGGGAAGACCACGCTCATCAGCCACCTGATCCGCAATGCCGGGGGGCGCAGGCTGGCCGTGGTGGTCAACGAATTCGGCACGCTGGGCGTGGACGGCGACATCCTCCAGTCGTGCGCCATTCCCGATTGCCCGGCCGAAAACATCGTCGAACTGGCCAACGGCTGCATCTGCTGCACCGTGGCGGACGATTTCATCCCCACCGTGGAAAAGCTGCTCGCGCTCGATCCGCGTCCCGATCACATCCTGATCGAAACATCGGGGCTGGCCTTGCCCAAGCCGCTGCTCAAGGCCTTCGACTGGCCTGCGATCCGCAGCCGGATCACGGTCGACGGCGTGCTGGCGCTGGCCGATGCGGAAGCCGTGGCCGAGGGGCGGTTCGCGCCTGATGTGGCGGCGCTGGACGCGCAGCGCGCGGCCGATCCGGGCATCGATCACGAAACCCCGCTGTCCGAAGTGTTCGAGGACCAGCTCGCCTGCGCCGACATGGTCCTGCTGACCAAGGTGGACCTGGCGGGGCCGGAGGGCGTCGCTGCCGCGCGCGCGGTGATCGCGGCAGAGGCCCCCCGCCCCGTGCCGGTGATCGAACTGGTCGACGGTGTGGTCGATCCGCGCGTGATCCTCGGCCTTGATGCCGCCGCCGAAGATGACATCGACGCGCGGCCCTCGCACCACGACGGCGAGGACGATCACGAGCACGACGATTTCGACAGCACGGTGGTCACGCTGGGCGAGATTTCCGATCCGGCCGACCTCGTCGCCCGGATCGAAACACTGGCGCGCGATCACCGCATCCTGCGCGTGAAGGGCCATGCCGCCGTGACGGGCAAGCCGATGCGACTGCTGGTGCAGGCGGTTGGGTCGCGCGTGCGGCATCAGTACGATCGCCCCTGGCGCGCGGATGAAACCCGTCGCACCACGCTGGTCGCGATCGCCGAGCGCGACCATGTGGACGTGGCCGCCATCGAGGCCGTTCTCATCCGCTGAGCTCCGCGCTATGCACGTCATCTTCCGCGAAACGCACGGGATGGAGGAAACCTCCATCCCGCAGGATCTGGGGCAGGAGCCTGCGGACCTGGTGGTGCTGTCGTTCTCCGACAGCGACCTTGGCGCGTTCGCGGGCGGCTGGCATCGGGCGCGGTTGGCGGACCCGGCATTCCCGACGCTGCGCCTCGCCAACCTGGGCGCGCTGACGCACCCCTTGTCGGTCGACACGTACGTCGAGCGCACGCTGAGCGGCACCAAGGGCATCCTGATCAGGCTGATCGGCGGCACCCCATACTGGAGCTACGGCCTGCAGCAGGTCGAAGCACTGGCGCGCTCGCGCGGGATCGCGCTGGCGGTGCTGCCGGGCGACGGACGACCCGATCGACGGCTGGATGCGGCATCGACGGTTCCCGTCGCAACCCTGCGCGAACTGGACCGGTTGTGTGAAACGGGCGGCGCGGAGGCAGCACAGGCCACGCTGTCCTTGCTGGCCGATGCTGCAGGGCTCGCCGTGTCGACGATGGACAGCAGCGCCGCCTTTCCCGTGGCGGGTGGCTGGCATCCCGATCGGGGCCTGTGCGACCCGCTGGCGACGGCGCTGGATGCCGCGCGCCCGCTGGTGCTGATCGTGTTCTACCGGTCGTATCTCGCCGCACACGATCTCGATCCGTTCGTGGCGCTGCACAGGGGCTTCGAAAAGGCCGGCCTTTCCACGCTGTCGCTGTTCGTGCCTTCGCTCAAGGAGCCGCAGGCGCGCGCGCAGGTCGATGGCTGGGTACGCGCGCTGGCCCCCGCCGCGATCGTCAACGCCACCGCCTTTTCGGCGCGCGATGAACAGGGCCATAGCCCACTCGATGCGGCGGGCACCCCGGTTTTCCAAGTGGCGCTGGCGACCGGATCGCGCGCGGGATGGACCGCCGCGTCTCGCGGACTTTCGCCGGCGGACCTTGCGATGCACGTGGTGCTGCCGGAAATCGACGGCCGCGTGTTTGCTGGCGTCGCCAGCTTCAAGGAAGCGGCCCTGCACGATCCGGCACTGGGCTTTGCCCAGAACCGCCACAGCGCCGATGGCGAGCGGATCGCGGGGATCGTAGGGCGCGTAGCGGGATGGATCGCCTTGGCCGGCAAGCCTGCGGCAGAACGGCGCGCGGCGCTGGTGCTGTCGACCTACCCGGGCAAGCCCCACCTGATGGCGCACGCCGTGGGGCTGGATGCGCTCGCCTCTGCCGAAGCGATCCTGAGCGACATGGCGGAAGCAGGCTTCATCACCGGCGCGGTGCCCGATCTTGTCGCCGCGCTGGCGAACGAAAGCCTGAACTGGCCGCTCGCCGCCTACCGCGACGCGCTGGCCATGCTGCCCGAAGCCTTGCGCACCGCACTGCGGGAAAATTGGGGCGAGCCGGAGGACGATCCCGCCGTGGTCGAAGGCGCGTTCCGCTTTTCCGCCGTGTCTGTCGGCAACGCGCTGGTGGCGCTGCAACCCGAGCGCGGGGCCGTGGCCGACCGCGACGGCACCTATCACGACGTCGGCCTCTGCCCGCGTCACGGCTATGTCGCGTTCTACCTGTGGCTCCGGGCGCAAGGCATCAACGCGATGGTCCACGTCGGCGCGCATGGCACGCTGGAATGGCTGCCGGGCAAAGCCGTGGCGCTGTCGGACGGCTGCTGGCCCGAAGCGCTGACGGCAGGACTGCCGGTGATCTACCCCTTCATCGTCAACGATCCGGGCGAAGCTGCGCAAGCCAAGCGGCGCATCGGCGCTGTCACGCTGGGCCACGCGCCACCACCGCTGACCCCCACCGCGCACGGCGCGGGACTGGCGCGGATCGAGACGCTGCTCGACGAGTTCTCCAATGCTGGCGGCCTGGACCCTGCGCGGCGCGACCGGCTGCAAGGCACGATCCGCGACGAAGCACGGGCGCTGGGGCTGGAGGCGGAACTGGGCCTCGACACGGCCACCTCGCTGGTCGAGGCGATCACCCGCATCGACCGGTTCGTGTGCGACGTGAAGGAAAGCCAGTTCGGCGATGGCCTCCACGTGTTCGGACGAGGCGAACAGGGCGCGGCGGAGCGGGCGGGCCTTCTGGCCGCGCTGGCGGGGCGCCGCGTCCCCGCCGGGCCTGCCGGCTCGCCCCATCGCGGGCGAACCGATGTGCTGCCGACGGGTCGCAACCTCTACGCCATCGATCCGCGCGCGGTGCCGTCGCGCTCTGCCCATGCGCAGGGCGTGGTGCTGGCCGAGGAGCTGGTGCGCCGGCACTTGCAGGACCACGGCGACTATCCACGCGGCCTGGTGGTGGACCTGTGGGGTTCGGCCACGATGCGGACCGCCGGCGAGGAATTCGCCATGGCGCTGCACCTGCTGGGCGCGAAACCGATGTGGGATCCCGCATCGGAGCGCGTGACCGGGATCGAGATACTTCCCCTCGCCATGCTCGACCGGCCGCGCATCGACGTGACATTGCGGGTCTCCGGCCTGTTTCGTGACGCCTTCCCCACATTGCCGGTGCTGTTCGGGCAGGCCGTACGCGCGCTGTGCGAGCGCGACGAGGATCCTGAATGGAACTCGCTCGCTAACACGCAGGCGATGCCCCGCGTCTATGGCCCGCAGCCGGGTCGCTATGGGCTGGGCATGGGCGCGGCGGCGGAAGTCTATACCGAAGCGGCGCGCCAGGCGGCGGGTGAGGCATGGCTGGCCGCGTCGGACCATGCGCTCGACGCTCTGGACCCACGCCGCGACGGCGAAGGCCTGCGCCAGCGCGTGGCGCGGGCCGATGCGTTCGTCCACGTGCAGGATCTGGCGGAAACGGACCTGCTTCTGGCAGCGGACTACGCCGCGCACGAAGCGGGATTTGCCGCCGCGCAGGCCGTGACCGGCGGCGGCGCGGCACTCTATCACCTCGACACCCGCGATCCCGCGCGACCCGTCGCCCGCGCCCTGACCGAGGAAATCGCCCGCGTGATGCGCGCGCGCGCCGCCCATCCCGGCTGGATCGCGGGGATGATGCGCCACGGCTTTCGGGGGGGCGCCGAACTGGCGGCCACGCTCGATCACCTGGCCGCCTTCGCCCATCTTTCGGGCAGCGTGCCCCCGCACCTGTTCGACCTCTACCACGACGCCACGCTGGGGCAGGACGACGTGTGCGCCTTCCTCAAGCGCGAGAACCCCGCGGCGCTGGCGGCGATGGAAGCGCGCTTCGCCGCGCTTCACGCCGCCGGGCTGTGGTCCACGCGGCGCAATTCCATTCTGGCCAGCCTGCCATTGTCCGCCGGAGCGGAGGACGGCGCATGAGCGGCTTCGTAGTCAAGGGCTGGTGCCCCGATGCCTGGCGCCCGATGGCAACGGGTGACGGCCTGCTGGTGCGCATCAAGCCCCGACTGGCGCGACTGGCGCGCGATCAGGTGCTGGCGTTGTGCGCGCTGGCAGACAGGTTCGGCAACGGCATTATCGACGTCTCGCGCCGGGCCAATTTCCAGATTCGCGGAGTCGACCAAGCCGGCTGGCGCGCACTGGTGGCCGAGCTGATGGCGTTGGAACTGGTCGATGCCGATGCGCAGATGGAACGGCGGCGCAACGTCCTGATGGTGCCCGACTGGACCGACGGCGACGACAGCCACCGCATCGCCTGCGATCTTGCCGCGAAACTCGACCGATTGCCCGAATTGCCCGGAAAGGTCGGCTTCGTGATCGACGCCGGGACCGCCCCTGCGATGCTGGACGAGGCAGGCGACTTCCGCATCGAGCGGGGCGCGGGCGGCGGGCTGATCCTGCGCGCGGCAGGGCACGAAACCGGCGTGGCCGCTTCCGCCGGCGACGAGGCCCCGATGCTTGTCGCGCTGGCGCACTGGTTCGACATGAGCGGCGGAACACGGTCCGGGCGCATGGAAAGACACGCCGCCCCCTTGCCCGATTGGGCCACGGGGGCGATCCCGCCGGCGCCTCCCCAGGCTCCGATCACGCCCGGCCCGGTCCGACTGGGCATGGCGCTGGGCGCACCGTTCGGTCAGGTGGAAGCGGCGGTGCTGGCGCAAGCGCTGGCCGATCCGGCCGCCACCGGCCTGCGCGTGACGCCCTGGCGCATGCTGGTGATCGAAGGCGCGCGACAAGGCGGCATCCCCGGTCTGATCGACGATCCGGCCGATCCGGTGCTGCGCGTGCATGCCTGCCCCGGCGCACCGTTCTGCGCGCAGGCCAGCGTTGCCACGCGCGATCTGGCGCGGCGGCTGGCGCCTGCCATCGCCGGTTCGCTGCACGTTTCGGGCTGCGCCAAGGGCTGTGCCTGCACGCACGCGACCGCCTTCACGCTCACCGGCCGCGATGGCCGGTTCGATCTGGCGCGCGAAGCCCGCGCCGGTTCCGCCGCCGAAAGAACCGATCTCGAACCCTGCACGGTTCTTGCGCATTTTGGAGTCGCCTGATGCCCCATGCCTATGAAACCTGTGGCGCGGCGATCTATCGCCAATCGTTCGCCACCATCCGCGCAGAAGCAGACCTGACCCGCTTTTCCGCTTCGGAGGAGCCGGTCGCCGTGCGGATGATCCACGCCGCCGGCATGGTGGACCTGGCGCGGGACATCCGCTTTTCGCCCGGCTTTGCCGACGCGGCGCGCGCCGCGCTGGCCGCAGGCGCGCCGATCCTGTGCGATGCGCGCATGGTGTCCGAAGGGATCACCCGGCCGCGCCTGCCGGCCGACAACGCGGTGCTGTGCACGCTGCACGATCCGCAGGTGCCCCCGCTGGCACAAGCCATGGCCAACACCCGGTCCGCCGCCGCGCTGGAACTGTGGCGTCCGCATCTGGCCGGGGCCGTGGTCGCCATCGGCAATGCGCCGACTGCGCTGTTCCACCTGCTGAACATGATGGAAGACCCCGATTGCCCGCGCCCCGCCGCGATCATCGGCTGTCCGGTGGGCTTTGTCGGCGCGGTGGAATCCAAGGCCGCATTGTGGGAAGCGCAGCCCGTTCCCTGCTGCATCGTGGAGGGCCGTCTCGGCGGAAGCGCGATCACCGTGGCCGCCGTCAACGCGCTGGCGAGCCACGCGGAATGAGCGCCTCGATGCAGATGGGAACCATCCACGGCGTCGGCCTCGGCCCCGGTGCGCCCGACCTGTTGAGCGTGCGCGCCGACCGACTGGTGCGGGGAACCCGCCATATCGCCTATTTCCGCAAGGCCGGACGCCCCGGCCAGGCGCGCCGCATCGCTGAAGGGTTGTTGCGCGACGACGCCGTCGAGATCGCGATGGAATACCCGGTAACGACCGAAATTCCCGTGTCCGATCCGCGCTACAACGAATGCCTTTCGGCGTTCTATGCCGAATGCACCGAGCGGCTGGCGCAGCTGGCGAGCGCGGGCGAGGACATCGTGGTGCTGTGTGAGGGCGACCCGTTCTTCTACGGCTCGTTCATGCATCTGCATTCGCGGCTGGCAGACATCGCGCCGGTCGAGGTCGTGCCCGGCATCACGGGCATGGCGGGCGCGTGGAACGCCACCGGAATGCCGATCACCTGGGGCGACGACGTGCTGACGGTGGCGATGGCGACCCTGCCCGAAGCGGAACTCGTCCGCCGCATCCGCGATACCGATGCGCTGGTGGTGATGAAGATCGGCCGCAACTTGCCCAAGCTGCGCCGGGCAGTGGCGGCGGCAGGACGCGAACAGGCCGCATGGCTGGTCGAATATGCCGCCATGCCGACCCAGCGCGTCACGCCGCTGGCGCAGGCCACCGACGTCACGCCCTACTTTTCGATCCTGCTGATCCACGGACAGGGGCGTCGTCCATGAGCGATGGCGCAGATACCGGCTGGCTGGCCGTCGCCGGGCTGGGACCGGGTGACGAAGGGCTGATCACGCCCGAAGTCACCGCGACGCTAGCAGAGGCGACCGACGTCATCGGCTATGTCCCTTATGTAGCACGCGTAGCCGCGCGCGAAGGGCTGGTGCGCCACCCATCGGACAACCGCGTGGAGCTGGACCGCGCGGCTCTGGCCCTGAACCTTGCCGCGCAGGGCCGCAGGGTTGTGGTGGTATCGTCAGGCGATCCCGGCGTCTTCGCCATGGCTGCCGCCGTGTTCGAAGCGCTGGAGGCAGGCGCGCCCGAATGGCTGAACGTGGACATCCGCGTGTTGCCGGGGATCACCGCCATGCTGGCCGCCAGCGCCCGCGCCGGCGCGCCGCTGGGGCACGATTTCTGCGCGATCAACCTGTCGGACAACCTGAAGCCGTGGGCACTGATCGAAAAGCGCCTGCGGCTGGCCGCCGAGGCCGACTTCGCCATGGCGTTCTACAACCCGCGCTCGAAATCGCGGCCCGAAGGCTTCGCACGCGCGCTGGCCGTATTGCAGGAGGCCTGCGGTGACGATCGCCCGGTGCTGTTCGCGCGCGCGGTGTCCACGCCCGACGAGGAGCTGCGCATCGTGCCGCTCGACAAGGCCGAGCCCGCCATGGCCGACATGCGCACGATGGTCATCGTCGGGTCCAGCCGCACCCGGACAATCGCGCGCGCCGGTGGGCCGGTGCTCTATACGCCCCGCTCCGTGCCCGAGACTGCCGCGTGACCCAGCCACGCCAGCACATCTTCCGGGCGATGGACCTCGTGCCGCTGGGGAACGGGGGGGCGGTCGATCATCAGCACCGGCAACCCCAGCTCGCGCGCGGCGACGAGTTTCGCTTCGGCGCCCGCGCCGCCCGCGTTCTTGCTGACGACAAGGTCGATGGCGTGATGCTGCAGCAAGGCGCGATCGCCCGCGACGGTGAACGGACCGCGATCGACCACCAGCGCATGATGGGGCAGCGGCGGCGTCTGTTCCGGCGCATCCACGAAGCGCAGCAGGTAGTGGTGCTGTGGCTGGGCGGCGAAGGCAGCGACATGCATCCGCCCCAGCGCCAGCAGGACGCGCCTGCCGGGGCCCGAAAGCGCGGCCACGGCAGCGTCGATATCGGCCACGCTGCGCCAGCAATCCCCCTCCACCGGCTGCCACGCCGGACGCGTCAGCGCGATGTGCGCCACGTTGGCGCGCCGGGCCGCCGCGAGGGCGTTGACGCTCATCGTCGCGGCGAACGGGTGGGTCGCGTCGACCAGATGGGTCACACCCGTTTGGCGCAAGTGATCGGCAAGCCCGTCCACGCCGCCGAACCCGCCGACACGCACCGGCACCGGTTGCGCGCGCGGGTTTTCGGTGCGGCCAGCATAGCTGAGCGTAGCGGCGATGCCATGTCCGGCCAGAAGGCGGGCCAGCGCGCTGGCTTCGGTGGTGCCACCCAGAACAAGGACGTTTGGCATGGCTGATCCGGTTCCTGCTGGCTGGTTGACGATCATTGGCATCGGCGAAGACGGCCTCGATGGCCTGTCCGCCGCCAGCCGCGCGGCGCTGGCCGACGCCGAACTGGTGATGGGGCCTCCGCGCCACCTGTCGCTCCTGCCCGCGCTTACGTGTCCGACCATCGAATGGCCAGCGCCTTTCGCCGATGGAATCGCCCGCTTGCTGGCCCATCGCGGACGTCGCGTGATCATGCTGGTTTCCGGCGATCCGTTCTGGTTCGGCGGGGGAAGCAGCGTCGTGAAGCACCTCGATCGCCACGAATGGAAAGCGCACGCCGCGCCATCGACCTTTGCGCTGGCCGCAGCCGAGCTGGGCTGGGCCTTGCAGGACAGTATGTGCCTGGGCCTGCACGCCGCGCCGCTGCAACGGCTGCGCCCACACCTTGCTCCTGGCCGTCAGATCATCGCCCTTCTGCGCGATGGCGCGGCCGTGGCCGATCTGGCCGCCTACCTCACCGACCTTGGCTTCGGTCCTTCGAGGCTGCACGTGATGGAAGCGCTGGGCGGACCGCGCGCGCGGGTACGCCACGTCCGCGCCGATGCGCCGCCATTGCGCGACGTGGCGCATCCCGTGGCCGTGGGGATCGCGACAGCGGGCGAAGGGGAAGTCTTGCCCGTGACTTCAGGCCTGCCCGACGACCTGTTCGCGTCCGATGGCCAGATCACCAAGCGCCCGATCCGCGCGCTGACGCTGTCGGCGCTGGCCCCGCGCGCGGGCGAAACGCTGTGGGACATCGGCGCGGGGTCCGGCTCGATCGGGATCGAATGGCTGCTGTCGCACCCGGCCAACGCGGCCATCGCGCTGGAAGCCGATCCCGTGCGCGCCGCCCGCGCACGCGTCAACGCGGCGGCGTTGGGCGTAGACCGGTTGCGCGTGATCGAAGCGCGTGCGCCCGAGCGCCTTCCCGATGGTCCCGCGCCCGATGCGGTGTTCATCGGCGGCGGTCTGTCCCCTGCCCTGCTGGAGATGTTGTGGGCGCGCCTGCCCGCAGGAACCCGGCTGGTGGCCAACGCGGTGACTCTGGAATCCGAAGCGGTGCTGACCCACTGGCAGGGCGCAAAAGGCGGCAGCCTGCTGCGGGTGGAACTGGCCGACGCCGCGCCGATCGGTAGCCGCCATGGCTGGAAGGCGCGCTATCCGGTTGTGCAGTGGAGCGTGACGCTGTGATCGTGGCAGGCTTTGGCTTCCGTTCGGGCGCGACGATTGAATCGCTGCGCGCGGCGCTGGCGCTCGCCCAGTCCGGCCTGCCCGATGTGACCCACCTCGCCACCGCCGGCGACAAGGCCCCCGCCTTGCGGCCACTGGCCGAAGCCTTGCGCCTGCCGCTGCTGGCGGTGGAGGCGGAACGGCTGTGCGCCATCCCCACGGCTACCCGGTCCGCCGCCAGCCGAAAGGCGCGCGGAACCGGCAGCGTGGCCGAAGCCGCCGCGCTCGCCGCCGCAGGCGCGCGCGCCCGACTGCTGTGCTCCCGCCAGATTTCCCCAGACCGCATGGCCGTATGCGCCATAGCCCAAGGACTTTCCGCATGACCGTCCACTTCATCGGCGCCGGCCCCGGCGCGTCCGACCTTCTCACCCTGCGCGGCCGCGACCTGATCGCGGCAAGCCCGGTGTGTCTCTATGCAGGATCGCTGGTTCCAGCGGCAGTGCTGGCGCATTGCCCGCCGGGCGCGCGGATCGTGAACACCGCGCCAATGGCGCTGGACGAGATCATCGCGGAGATGGCCGACGCCCATGCCGCAGGGCACGACGTGGCGCGGCTGCATTCGGGCGACCTGTCTGTCTGGTCGGCGATGGGCGAACAGTTGCGCCGCCTGCGGGCAATCGACATCCCCTTCACCGTCACCCCCGGCGTCCCGGCCTTCGCCGCCGCCGCCGCGACGCTGGAAGCGGAACTGACGCTGCCCGAACTGGGCCAGTCGCTGGTGCTGACGCGCACCCCCGGCCGCGCCAGCACGATGCCGGCGCAAGAGAGCCTCGCCAACTTCGCCGTTACCGGCGCGACGCTGGCGATCCACCTCTCGATCCACAACCTCGCCACCGTGGTTGCCGATCTGACCCCTGCCTATGGCGCGGACTGTCCGGTTGCGGTGGTATGGCGCGCAAGCTGGCCCGACGAACGCGTGGTGCGCGCCACGCTTGGCACGGTGGAAAAGGCCGTCGCCGGCAGCATGGAACGCACGGCGCTGATCCTCGTCGGCCGCGTTCTGGCCGCCGAAGGCTTTGGCGAAAGCAGCCTATACGCGCGCGGCTATGACCGGCGGTTCCGCCCGCAGGATGCAGCCTCGCGGTTCATGGGCGTGACCGAATGAACGTTCCCGGCCTGCTGGTTGCGGCGCCCGCTTCGGGCACGGGCAAGACCACGGTCATGCTCGGCCTGTTGCGCGCGCTGGTGGAGGATGGCCTTGCCGTGCAGCCGTTCAAGAGCGGGCCGGACTACATCGATCCCGCGTTCCACCGCGCTGCCTGCGGCCGCGCGTCGTTCAACCTCGATAGCTGGGCGATGGAACCGGCGCTGATCGCCGCCATCGCCACGCAGGCGGCGGGCGCGGACATGATCCTGGCCGAAGGGTCGATGGGCCTGTTCGACGGCGTGGCGCTGCCCGGCGCGAGCGGCAATGGCGCCAGCGCCGACCTTGCCCGGCGCATGGGCTGGCCGGTGGTGCTGGTGATCGATGCGTCGGGGCAGGCGCAGTCAGCCGCCGCCACCGCGCTCGGCTTCCGCGACTTCGATCCGCGCTTGCAGATTGCCGGGGTCATCCTCAACCGCGTGGCCAGCCCGCGCCACGAAAGCCTTGTGCGCAAGGGGCTGGAGGCGATCGGCATGCCGGTGCTGGGGGCCCTGCCCCGGCGCGGCGACCTTGCCCTGCCCGAACGCCATCTGGGCCTGGTGCAGGCAATGGAGCATCCCGACCTTGAGCGGGCGGTGGCCGAATATGCCGCGTTCCTGCGCGAACACGCCGATCTGGCGGCCATCCGCGATGCAGCCCGGGCGGCCCTCGCCGCCGCATCGGAACCGGGTCCGATGCCCGCCCCCCCGGCGCAGCGGATCGCCATTGCCCGGGACGCCGCGTTTTCGTTCCTCTATCCGCACCTTCTGGAAGGCTGGCGGCGTGCCGGAGCGCAGATCCTGCCGTTCTCCCCGCTGGCCGATCAGGCGCCGCCCACCGACGCGGACCTGGTGTGGCTGCCCGGCGGCTATCCCGAGCTGCACGCCGGGGCGATCGCGGCGGCCTCCACGTTCCTCGCGGGCCTGCGCCGCCATGCCGAGACGCGGCCCGTCCATGGCGAATGCGGCGGCTACATGGTGCTGGGCGAGGCGCTGGTCGACAAGGCGGGCACGCGACATCGTATGGCGGGCCTGCTGGGGCTGGAAACCAGCCATGCCCAGCGCCGGATGCACCTCGGCTATCGCCATGCCACGCTGCTGGCCCCCATCGCGGGCATTCCGACAGGCAGTGCCCTGCGCGGGCACGAGTTCCACTATTCCACCATCGTGGCGCAGCGCGACGAACCGCTGGCCCGCGTGACCGATGCCAACGGCGATGCGGTTGCGGAGACCGGATCGCGGCGCGGCCATGTCACGGGAACCTTCTTCCACATGATCGCGCCATGCGGTGCCGGTGGTGCCGCATGATCCGGCTCGACCTGATCGGCATCGGCACCGGTAATCCCGACCACCTGACCGCGCAGGCCAGCCGCGTGCTGAACGAGGCTGACCTGATCCTGCTGCCGCGCAAAGGCAGCGCAAAGTCCGATCTGGCCGACTTGCGCCGCACGATCTGCGCAGCGGTCCTCGCGCGTCCGGTCCAGATCGCCGAGTTCGATATGCCGGTCCGCGATGCGGAAGGGGATTACGCGCAAGCCGTCAACGCATGGCACGACGCCATCGCGTCCGTCTGGCGCGACCAGATCGGGCTGCATCTGCCACAGGGCGGCCGGGTCGCGCTGTTGGTGTGGGGCGATCCTTCGCTCTACGACAGCACGCTGCGCATTGCCGGGCGGCTGACGCGCGCCGGCATGGACGTGGCCGTCCGGGTCGTGCCCGGCATCACCAGCATCCAGGCCCTGACGGCGGCCCATGCCATCCCGCTGAACCCGCTGGCCGGCCCTGTTACCGTGACGACCGGCCGCGCGCTTCGCGCCCACGGCTGGCCCGCCGATGCGGACACGATCGTGGTCATGCTCGACAGCGGATGCGCCTTCGAGGTGCTGAACCCCGAAGGTATCTCGATCTGGTGGGGGGCCTACCTCGGCATGGCGCACGAGGCGCTGGAGCACGGATCGCTGGCCGAAGCCGCACCGCGTATCGCCACGCGCCGGGCCGCGCTGCGCGCCCGGCACGGCTGGATCATGGACGTCTATCTGATGCGAAAGGAACAGGCTGATGGAAACCGTTGATGCCGCACCGCAGGCCGTGGCCGGCGACGCCCGCCACGCCGACAAGATGCGCAAGAAGCAGGCCGCGCGCGAAACGATCATGGCCAACAAGACCCGCGAAAAGGGCCTGCTGATCGTCCACACCGGCAAGGGCAAGGGCAAGACCAGCGCCGCGCTGGGCATGGTGGTGCGCGCGATCGGTCACGGCATGAAGGTCGGCGTCGTCCAGTTCGTGAAAGGGGCGATGGTCACCGGCGAAAAGGCGGTGTTCGACGCCTTTCCCGACAACGTGGAGTTCCGGCCGATGGGTGAAGGCTTCACCTGGAACACGCAGGACCGTTCGCGCGACATCGCCTCTGCCCGCGCCGCGTGGGAAGAAGTGAAGCGCATGATCGCGGACCCGGCCTACCACATGGTGCTGGCCGACGAGCTGAACATCGTGCTCCGCTACGATTACCTGCCGCTCGACGAAGTGCTGGAGGTGCTGACCGCCAAGGCCGAGATGAAGCACGTGATCGTCACCGGCCGCAATGCGCCCGATGCGCTGATGGAAGCTGCCGACCTCGTCACCGAGATGACGATGGTGAAGCACCCGTTCCGGTCGGGCGTGAAAGCGCAGGCAGGCATCGAGTTTTGATCCTGCCGCCGCCCCTGTTCGATGCCGAATTCGCGCAGCGCTTCGACGCGCTGCTGCGCTGGCGTCGCGATGTGCGCCACTTCGCGACGCAGCCGGTCGCCGAACAGGACATGGCCGATCTGCTGGCGCAGGCGGCGCTGGCCCCCTCGGTCGGCAATGCACAGCCCTGGCGCTTCGTGCACCTGCGCACCCCTGCCCTGCGCGAGGCGCTGGCCGCCCATGTCGACGAGCAGAACGCGCTGGCGGCCCGGACCTATGCCGGACAGCCGCGGTACGAGGATTACACCGCGCTCAAGCTGCATGGCATCCGCGAAGCGCCAGAGCTGATGGCGGTGTTCTGCGATGAACAGGCGCTGGCGGGTCACCGGCTCGGCATTGCGACGATGCCGGAAATGCTGCGCTATTCCTGCGTGGCTGCGATCCAGACGCTGTGGCTGGCCGCGCGCCTTCGCGGCATCGGCCTTGGCTGGGTTTCGATTCTCGATCCGCAGACGGTGACGGCCATGCTCGACGTACCGCCCCAGTGGTCGCTGATCGCGCTGCTGTGCATCGGCTATCCCGCAGAACCTTCCGATATGCCCGAACTCGAACAGCGCGGCTGGCAATCGCGCGAGCCGCTGGCCGACCGCGTGTTCGAACGATGAACTTTCCCCAAAGGAGCGCAATGCGATGCTGATCCCAGCCGAGGATGGCCCGGCCATCGTGGCCTGCAACACCTGCCGCCATTCGAAGGAATCGCAGACCGACGCCGACGGCCAGCGCGGAGGCGCACAGCTGGTCGCCGCCCTGCGCGCGGTGCAACAGGGCGACGCGCGCTATGCCGGGATCGCGGTGCAGGAAATGCCCTGCCTGTTCTCCTGCGCCGAGTTCTGCTCGGTCCACGTGCGTGCGCCGGGCAAGGTCGGCTATGTCCTCGGTCGCTTCACGCCCGATGAGGACGCCGCCACGGCCATCCTCGATTATGCAGTCCACCACGCGGCGAGCGAACATGGTCGCGTGCCGTTCAAGCAGTGGCCGCAGGGCGTGAAGGGGCACTTCATCTGCCGCACGCCCCCACCGGGGTTCGTGGCGGAATGACCGACTTTTCCTCCATCGCGGCGTTCGAGGCGGCGCTTGGCGCGCTGCCGGCCGCCAATACGTCCGCCATCGCCGCCGCGCGCGCACGGCAAGGCGAACTGACCAAGCCACCCGGCTCGCTGGGGCGGCTGGAGGATATCGCGGTGTTCATGGCCGGCTGGCAGGGCACCGCCTGCCCGACGCTGACACGCGGTCGCGCCGCAATCTTTGCGGGCAACCACGGCTTCACCATCCACGGAGTCAGCGCCTTTCCCGCCAGCGTGACGGCATCGATGGTCGCCAATTTCAGCGCTGGGGGCGCCGCGATCAACGCGCTGGCCCAGGCCGCCGGGCTGGACCTGAAGATCGTTGCGCTGGAGCTCGATCGCCCGACGGTCGATTTCACGATCGCACCCGCCATGCACGCGGACGAATGCCTCGCCGCGCTGTCGTCGGGGGCCGAGGTGGTAACGCCCGATCTCCAGATCCTGATCGTCGGCGAAATGGGCATCGGCAATACCACGGCCGCCGCTGCGCTCTGCGCGCGCAGCCTTGGCGGCAGCGTGGCCGAATGGACTGGCCCCGGCACCGGCGTCGACAGCGCTGGCATCGCGCGCAAGATCGCGGTGATCGAACGCGCGCTTGGCCACCATGCCGACGCACCGCACACGCCGTTCGAAACGCTGCGGCGACTGGGCGGGCGCGAGATCGCGGCAATCGCGGGGGCCGTGGTGAAGGCACGTCAGTTGCGCATTCCGGTGGTGCTCGACGGTTTCATCACCTGCGCCGCCATTGCACCACTCGCCGCGGCGGTCGCGGCCATCACCGACCACTGCATCGCAGGCCACTGTTCGGCAGAGCCGGGCCATGTGCGCCTGCTCAACCGCCTTGGCCTTGCGCCGCTGCTGAATCTCGGCCTGCGGCTGGGCGAAGGCAGCGGCGCGGCGCTGGCCGTGCCGGTGATCCGCGCCGCGCTGGCCGCCCATGCGCAGATGGCGACCTTTGCCGAAGCTGGGGTGGCAGGCAGCCTGTGAACGCATTCCACGTCCATTTGATGCGCCACGGCGCACCGCACGCGCCGGGACGGCTGCTGGGCCACACCGACGCGCCGACCACACCGGAAGGCCTTGCCGCCTGCGTGCAACAGGTCGCGGACCTGCCCTTTGCCGCCGTGGTCTCCTCCGATCTCGTCCGCTGCGCGCATGCGGCAGAGGCCATCGCCGCCCCGCGCAATCTGGCCGTCACGCCCGACCCACGCTGGCGCGAGCTGGATTTCGGCGCATGGGATGGGCTGGCCAGCGCCGAGGTGGACAGCGCGGCGCTCGCCCGGTTCTGGGCCGATCCCGACGCCAATCCGCCCCCGGGCGGCGAGCGCTGGAGCGCGCTGACGGCGAGGATCGACGCGGCGCTCGGTGGCATCGACCGCGATACGCTGGTCGTTACCCATGGCGGCGCGATCCGCGCTGCGCTGGCCTGCCTGTTTGGCTTTGGCCAGCAGCAGTTGTGGGCCTTCGACCTGCCCTATGCCTGCGTGGTCAGCCTGCGGATCTGGCCCGGCGCGCCGCGCACCGCGCAGATCGTGGGGCTTTGGCCATGAAGGGCCTGTGCATCGCGGTGCAGTTTCTGACCCGTCTGCCCGCGCCATCGTTCGCCGCCTCCGACGAAGCCTTTGCCGCGTCGATGCGGTGGTTCCCGGCCGTGGGCCTGATCGTGGGCGCCCTGGTCGCGGGCGCAGGCTGGGTCGGTGCGCACATCGACAGCTGGACCGGCGCGCTGACGGCGCTGGCCGCATGGGTGCTGGTGACGGGCGCGCTCCACCTTGATGGACTGGGCGATATCGCGGACGCCAGCGGCGCGGCACACAAGGATCGAGCGCGGCTGCTGGCGGTGCTGTCCGATCCCCATGTCGGCAGTTTCGGCGTGACCGCCATCGCGCTGCAACTGCTCGCCAAGCTGGTGCTGCTGCACGCGATGATCGCGCACGGCGATACCGCCGCGCTGGTGCTGGTTCCATTCGCGGCGCGCATCGCGCCGCTGTTCTGGGCGCGCTGGATCGCGCCCCTGCACGATGGTCTCGGCGCACGATTTCGAGGAGCGATCCGGCCCATCGACCTTGGCATCTGGGCAACGGTACTGCTCGCCGCAGCGTGGTCTTTCCCCGCGCTGCTGGTGGCGATCCCCGCCGCCGCGCTTTGGGGCCGCTGGATCGCACAGCGCATGGGCGGGATATCGGGCGATGGCCACGGCGCCGGGATCGAGCTGATCGAAACCGCGCTGCTGCTGGCGTTTTGCGCAGGAGCGAAGGCATGATGCCGAACCGCTGGACCTGGCACGGCGGCGGCCTTTCCGCCGCCCGCGCGCACTTCGGGCAGGAGGACTGGCTCGACCTGTCCACCGGCATCAACCCGCACGCCTGGCCCCATGCCGCCGTCACGCCCGTCGACTGGCGTGGTTTGCCCGACGAACAGGCCCTGCGCGAAGTGGAGCAGGCGGCAGCGACGCACTTCGGGTGTGATCCCGATCACGTCTGCGCAGTGCCCGGCACCGAAGTCGGCCTCAGACTGACAGGCGCGCTACGGAACGACACCGGACGACACCTGAACCCCACCTATCGCACGCATACGGAGATGCTGGTAGGCAGTTCGCCCATCACCTTCGACGCCCTGGCGCAGGCCGATGGAGAAAGCCTGATCCTGGCCAATCCCAACAACCCCGATGGCCGCCTGCTCGACCGCGCGACGTTGCTCGGCATCCTTGCCCGGCGCGGCAGGTCGGGGTGGCTGCTCCTCGATGAAGCCTTTGCCGATGCCCACCCCGGCCATACGCTGGCCGACATGGTGGAAGACGACCACCGCCTCGTCGTCTTCCGCTCGTTCGGCAAGTTCTTCGGCCTCGCCGGGCTGCGCCTCGGCTTCGTGCTGGGGCCGCGCGACCTGCTCGCGCGGCTGCGCGCGACGCTGGGGGCTTGGCCGGTCTCGGCCGCCGCCATTGCCATCGGAACGGCCGCCTATCGCGACAGCGGATGGATCGTGGCGATGCGCGAACGGCTCAGGGCAGAGGCGGCCGAACTCGACGCCCATCTTGGCGCGCGCGGCTACGCGGTGACGGGTGCGTGTCCGCTGTTCCGGCTGATCGAATGCGGCGATGGCAGCGCCCTGTTCGAACGACTGGCCCGGCGAGGCATCCTGACCCGCCCGTTCGAGCAGCACCCCGGCTGGCTCCGTCTCGGCCTGCCCGGAAGCCGCGAGGCGCTGGCCCGCTTCATCGCCGCGCTGGATGACCATGGCTGACCCCGTCGCTCTTGCCGCACTGGCGCTCGACGCCGTGATCGGCTGGCCCGATGCGCTCTATCGTCGGCTGGGTCATCCGGTGGGGGCGTTCGCGCGCATCATCGAAGCCTGCGAACGGCGCTGGAACCAGCCGTCGCGGGGCGACCCGACACGGCGGCTGCTGGGTGTGATGACGGTGCTGATGCTGGTGGCGACGGCGGGCGGCATCACGCTCGCCCTGCAGGCGCTCTGCATCGCCGCGCTGGGGCCTTGGTCGTGGGTGGCGGTGGCCGCGCTCGCGTGGCCCGCCCTCGCGCAGCGTAGCCTGTACGACCACGTCCGTCCTGTCGCGGTCGCGCTGGAAGCCGGGGACATCGCGGCGGCGCGGCACGCGGTGTCGATGATCTGCGGGCGCGACACGCGCGATCTCGATGCTGCCGCCCTCGCCCGCGCGGCGATCGAAAGCCTCGCCGAAAGCTTCTGCGACGGCATCGCCGCACCGCTTTTCTGGCTGATCGTGGGCGGCCTGCCTGGTGTCTGGATCTACAAGGCGATAAACACCGCCGACAGCCTGATCGGTCACCGCGAACCGCGGTGGCGCGCCTTCGGCTGGGCCGCGGCGCGGACTGACGATGCGCTGAACCTGTTGCCCGCACGGATCGGCGCGGTGGTTATCTGCCTGGTGGGCCGTGGCGGCTGGGCGACAATGTGGCGCGATCATGCCCGCCATGCTTCTCCCAATGCCGGCTGGACCGAAGCCGCCATGGCCGGGGTGCTGCACCTGCGTCTGGCCGGACCGGTCTCGTACGACGGGCTGATCCATTCCAAGGCGTGGATCGGCGAGGGCCGCGCCGATGCCACGGCCGCCGACGTGCGACGCGCGCTGGCGGTTCATGTCCGGTCGTGCGTGTTACTCGGCGCGATGGCCGCCGCTCTGGCCCTGGGAGGATGGTGATGGGTGCGCTGATGCTGCAAGGCACGGGATCGGACGTCGGCAAGTCGGTGCTGGTCGCGGGGCTATGCCGCGCCTTTGCCAATCGCGGCCTGCGGGTGCGCCCGTTCAAGCCGCAGAACATGTCGAACAATGCCGCCGTCACCGTCGATGGTGGAGAGATCGGCCGGGCGCAGGCCTTGCAGGCCATGGCCTGCCGGGTAGAGCCGCACACCGACATGAACCCGGTCCTGCTCAAGCCGCAGGCCGACCACACCTCGCAACTGGTGGTGCACGGGCGGGTCCGCGGCACGCTGGGCGGGAGCAATTTCCGTGCCGCGCGCGGCACCTTGCTGCCCGATGTGCTGGAAAGCTGGCAGCGGCTGCGCGCGCAATGCGATGTTGTCGTGGTCGAAGGCGCAGGCTCACCCGCAGAGATCAACTTGCGCGCGGGCGATATCGCCAACATGGGCTTCGCCCGCGCCGCCAACGTGCCGGTGGTGCTGGTGGGGGATATCGACCGGGGCGGCGTGATCGCGGCGATCGTCGGCACCCGCGCGGTGATCGACCCGGCCGACGCCGCCATGATCCACGGCTTCATCATCAACAAGTTCCGCGGCGATCCTGCGCTGTTCGAAGACGGCTACCGCCAGATCGAGGCGCTGTCGGGCTGGCGCGGCCATGGCGTGGTCCCCTGGCTGGCCGCCAGCGCGCGCCTGCCGAGCGAAGACGCCGTGGTGCTGGAACGCCATGCCCGCGACGGGGCGGGTACGATCAGGGTCGCATGTCCGATCCTGCCGCGCATCGCCAACTTCGACGATCTCGATCCGCTCAAGGCCGAAAGCGGCATCAGCCTGGTCATGGTGCCGCCCGGCCAGCCGATCCCCGCCGATTGCGCGCTGATCGTGCTGCCCGGCTCGAAGGCCACCATCGCAGACATGGCCGCCCTGCGCGAACAGGGCTGGGACATCGACATCCTTGCCCATCACCGCCGCGGCGGGCGCATCCTGGGCATTTGTGGCGGCTTCCAGATGCTCGGCCGCCACATCCACGACCCGCACGGCATAGAAGGACCGCAGCGCGAGATCGACGGCCTCGGACTGCTCGACGTGGAAACCGTGCTGACGCCCGACAAGGCCCTGCGCCGCGTCCACGGTACAGCGCTGGAGCAGGCCTTCGACGGCTTCGAGATGCACATGGGCGAGACCAGCGGGCCAGATGGCCAACGCCCCTTCGCGCTGCTCGACGGCGCGCGCGCCGACGGCGCGGTCAGCGCGGATGGTCGGGTGATGGGCAGTTATGTCCACGGCGCGCTGGCCAGCACCGGGCTGCGCGCGGCACTGCTGGCCATGCTCGGCGTCCACTCGGACCGCACGGACCATACCGCCAGCGTCGATGCCGCGCTCGATGCCATCGCCAACGATCTCGAAACCCACCTCGACGTCGACGCGCTGCTCAAGCTCGCGCAGGAGGCCCCGCTTGCCTAGCCTGTTCGTTCTTGGTGGCGCACGTTCGGGCAAGAGCCGCTATGCTCAGGCCCGCGCCGAAGCGACCGGGCTTTCGCTCGCCTACATTGCCACGGCCGAAGCCTGGGATGATGAAATGCGCGAGCGCATCCGCCTCCACCAGCACGATCGCGGCGGCGCATGGTCGACAATCGAGAGCCCCATCGCCCTGCCCGAAACGATCGAGGCCCACGACGCGCCCGACACGGCGCTGCTCGTCGATTGCCTCACCCTGTGGGTCTCGAACCTGCTGTTGTCGGATCGCGACATCCCCGCAGCCACCGCCCGCCTGACGGCCGCGATCGCTAATGCCCGGGGGCACATCATTCTGGTCAGCAACGAAGTCGGCCTGGGCATCGTACCCGAAAATGCGCTCGCACGCCGGTTTCGTGATGAAGCGGGCCGGGTAAACCAACGGATCGCAGCCTGTGCGGACGAGGTCCAGTTCGTCGCGGCGGGCCTGAACCTGAGGTTCAAGTAGAGCAACCGCCCCCGGAACTCAGCGTTTCAGCAACGCACGACGAAGCCCGCCGACCGTCTCCCATGGCCTCGCATGAACACTGACATGACCGGGGTTTGCTGCTATAACTTGGCAACCTGCCGTAACTGGCAGGAGGGAGGGTAGACCCGCACTACGGCGGAGGCGGTACCATGACCTACTGGAAACTGCGCGGCAGGGAATTCGCCAACTGCAACTGCGAATACGGCTGCAACTGCCAGTTCGGCGGCTTGCCTGACAAAGGCGGCTGCCAGGCCGTGTTCGGCATGGCGATTGACGAAGGCCACCGTGGAGAGACGGACCTTTCGGGGCTGAACATCGCGGCGGTGTTCCGCTGGCCCGGACCGATCCACGAGGGCAAGGGCGAATGTGCCGCCTTTGTCGATGAACGTGCAGGGCCGGCACAGCGCGATGCCTTGCTCACCATCATGACCGGCGGCGACACTGATCCCTTCGCCACGGTCTTTGCCGTCTTCGCGTCCACCATCGAGACCATGCACGAACCCGGCTTCGTGCCGATTGCCTTCGATGTCGACGTGGAAGGCCGCCGCGGGCGGCTGCGCGTGCCCGGCCACCTCGAGATGGATGGGGAGCCCATCCGCAGTCCGGTCAACGGTGCGGAAGTCCGGGCGCAGATTCGCTTGCCGGATGGCTTCGAATACGAAGTGGCCGAGATCGGATCGGGTTCCAGTCGGTCGTTCAGCCCGATGCAGCTGGAACACGCGGCCAGCTACGGGCAATTCGCCCACTTGCACCTCGACAGCCATGGCGTCGTGAGGAGTTGACGATGTACACTGGGGTCAACGCGATACTGGCACGGCCCCGGATCATCACCATTGTCGCGCTGGGCATATTGATCGCGGCGGCCTGGGCATGGATTCTGGGCGGTGCCGCCATGGGGCACGGCGCGCCGCCCGACGAGGCCACGATGGGCGGCATGGTGATGGAACCATCCGCCTCGTGGTCGATCGATCGGCTGGCGATCGTCTTTTCGATGTGGTGGACGATGATGGTCGCGATGATGCTGCCATCTGCTGCCCCGACCATCCTCCTGTACGAACGGGTCGCGCGCAACGTCCCGCAAGGACGCACGCCTGCTGTCGCCGGATTCCTGTGCGGCTATCTGCTGGCATGGGGCCTGTTTTCGGCCATCGCCACCCTGATGCAGTTTTGGCTTACGCGCTGGGCCCTGATTGCCCCGCTGACGATGGCTTCGCAGAGTCACCGGCTTTCCGGAATGCTCCTGATCGCCGCAGGAGCGTATCAGCTCAGCCCGCTCAAATCGGCTTGCCTGCGCCACTGTCAAAATCCCGCCGCATTCCTGAGCCGCCACTATCGCGACGGCACCTTCGGCGCGTTGCGCATGGGGGCGCTTCACGGAGCGATATGCGTCGGCTGCTGCTGGCTGCTCATGGCGCTGCTGTTCGTCGCGGGCGTCATGAATGTGGTGTGGGTCGCGCTGCTGACGATCATCGTCGCATCCGAGAAGCTGCTTCCGCTCGACCGGGTGATTTCGGTCATCGTCGGACTGGCCTGCCTTCTCGGCGGCGGACTGATGCTGTGGCCCTGAGAAGGCACAGCGTCGCGAGCATCGCTGCGGTTCAAAGGTCCGGCAGCCGCTGGCTGGCAAAGCCCCACCCTGCCAGCGCCTTGTCGCTGGCGCAGCGTTGCAGCGGATCGATGTCCCGTATGGGAAACGGGTGTTCCTCGATCGCCAGCGCCTCGGCGAAGCAATGCGCGAAATCCTTGTGCGCCTGCCAGGAATGCCCCGGCGTCAGCGGCACCACCACATGCATTCCCTTCTAGCCCGACAGCATCGCGAAGCTGGAATGACCGAGGTCGGCCAGCCGGTCGAGCAAGTGCCGCGCGGCGGCGCATACATCGGCCCAGTTCAGCTGTTCGTGGGGCTCCAGATCGACGATTATCCGATCGGGCGCTTCGACATCGTCGCACCCGACTACCCGAGGCATGGAATTCGATGGTGCCGATTCGAACGCAGGCGAGCAGGCCCTCGGCATCCAATATGTGTGCGTAATCCTCAACCTGGCCGTCCATTTCCGTGATCGGCACGGGCGCGCGAGACCGGCAAAGGGCGAAACGCGATGCGAAGCGTTCCTATGGGTCGGCGAAAGCGCCAGTTCCAGAACATGTATGGGTTCGCTCCCTTGCGAGGCAATCCATCGATCACATCGCGCGCCTCCTGCCCCAGCCACACAGTCCGGGGCGCCGTCTTGCTGTCTCGCAGGTGCAGACGAAGCCCGCGCAGGTCCGCCCATTGGAGCCCCAGGATCTCTCCCGTTCGGCAACCTGTCAGAAGCAGCAGGGTGATCGCCGACGCATACGTACGCTTCATTGGATCATCACTCTGTCTCCTCTCTGGCACGAGTACGCCCAGACGCGCAAGTTCTTCGCCGGAAAGGAAGCGCTTGCGATGCACGCGACGGTTATGCCAAATGGATCGGTAGGGATTTGAATTCTCTGCCCGGTACCCCCATGCTTCGGCCTTGTTGAACGCCGCCTTGAGAATATCAAGGGAGCGGTTCGCCGCCCCCGGACCTAATCGGTCAGTCAGAGGCGGAAGCCATTCGGAACTCCACTTCGACAGGCAATCAAAAGTTGCACGTCGGCGTAGTGGTAGCGTGGAAATACGGGACCATCACGTTGAATTGGGCGCAGCCAGTGCACACACCAGAGGAATTGACAGTCGCCAAGCGCAAGCCGAAAGGGGGCATGTGAAGCGTTGGTATTCCTTGCTGCTTATGATGGGAGCACTGCTGGGCCTCTTGAGTCAGGAAGCTGCGTTTGCGCACGTGATCCCGGTGGCGAAAGCCGAGCAAACGGTGGTCGCGTCTAATATGAGCGCGGACTGTGCTGAAATGATGGGTCTCGCCAAGCAGGCCCCGCAGCCTGAAAAGCCGTGTAAGGGAATGACGCCGGACTGCATCGCCAAGATGGGGTGCGCTATTCCGATGGCACTGATTCCATCGGTCACGCTTGGTAAACCTTTGGAATTCCGCGACCTGGCACCGCCGCTCACATCGGTGACCGCGCTGGTTGGACGCAATACAGGGCCGGAGCCCGAACCACCCGCGCACCTTGGCTGAACACTAGCGGCGCACCTGCGAGCATTTCGTTCGCGCGTGCCTCCTCACAGTTCAACCAAGGATCTTTCACATGAAGACGATTCTCACGCTCGCTGCTATCGCGGCGGGGCTCGCTACCGCATCCATCGCCTCGGCCCATGACAATGTCGGCGGCCATTGGGAATGGCGGAATGGACCCTCTTTCGGCCCGAAGTCGACCGTGCCTTCGCGCACCCGCGTCTGGGTCAAGGACGCTGAAACCACCGAGGCCAATTGCGACTGCGCCATGATGACGGCCGACCATGCCGCCTGCATGATGGACGTGCCCGGCAAGGCTGGAGCGCAGTCGGTCGGTTAAGGCGATTGCCTGGCCGACAGCCGATAACAAACACGGCCGGGCGCGTGGCGCCAGCGGAGTATGCCCCCTTCGCCGGCGCCCGTTCGCCCAGCTTACCGTTTCGGCATTGGCCATGGCTCTCCCGATCAGGAGATTTCCATGCGATTGATTGTGCGCTTGATGGTTCTGACGCCGCTGCTCGCGGCGATCCCGTGCGCAGCGCTGGCCGAGCCGCTGACGTTCGATGCCGCGCTCCGGCACGCTACGAATAAAGCGCCCTCGCTCAAGGCAGGCATGGCCGGCGTCGATGCCACGCGCTCGGCTGCAGTCGCCGCCGGTCGGCTTCCCGATCCAACCCTATCGGTCGGCATCGACAATTTCCCCGTCTCGGGACCGCCCGCCTTCAGCTTCACCCGCGAGAGCATGACGATGGCACGGATCGGGATCGAACAGCCGTTCCCCAATCCCGCCAAGCGCCGTGCCCAACGGTCCCGCGCACAGGCTGGCATTGGCGTGGCCGAGGCCGACCTTGCCGTTGAAGCACAGAACCTCCGGCTTGAGACCGCGCTTGCCTGGGTCGATCTCTATTATGCCAAGCGGCGTCTCGCCCAGTTGCAGGTTCTGGATCAAAGCCTCGGCGAACTCCAAGCTACCGTTTCGGCAAGGCTCGCCTCCGGCGCGGCGCGGCCCAGTGCGGCGCTTGAACCCGACCAGCTGCGTGCCGCCGTTGCGGACAGGCGTAGCGAGCTCACGGCCGATGTCGCCAAGGCGCAGGCGAGACTGGCGCGCTTTACCGGCGATCCCTTGGCCGACGTCTCGGGCGACCCGCCTATCCTTGAAGTCGATCGCGCCCGATTGATTGCCGGGCTTGCTTCACTTCCGACCTTGCAGGCACTGGATGCGGGTGTCGGCGCGGCGGATGCGGAAACCGAACTCGCCCGCGCCGACAAGCGGCCCGATTGGCGGGTCAGCACCTCCTACGGCCGCCGCGATCCCGCCTATGGCGACATGGTATCAGTCGGCATCAGCATCGATTTGCCGTTCTTCTCCAAACGACGGCAGGACCCCAGGATCGCCGCGCGAGCGAGCGAAGCCGAACGGGCGCGGCTGATGCGCACGGGGGGAGAACAACAGATCGTCGCCGCGCTCGATGGTGATCTTGCCGATCATGTCATGCACCACCAGCGGCTGATGAATGCGCGTAATACCCTGGTGCCGCTCGCCAAACGCCGTGCCGAACTCGACATGGCGAGCTACGCTGCGGGCAAGCTCGACCTCGGCAGTGCGCTGCTCTCGACGCTGGCGCTGGCCGAAGCCGAGGTCGATGCGCTGTCGCGCGAGGACGACGTCGCACGCGACGCCATCCGGATCAATTTCACATATGGGGAGATGCGGCCATGAGCATGGACGCGAGACACGCCGTGCGCTGGGGCGCCGGAGCATTGGCAATCGCACTGATCGCGGGTGGAGGCGGTTATTGGATTGGCCAGCGCGGGGAAGCCACGAGGGAAGCTGGATCGACGCCAGCGGCGCGCAAGATCCTCTACTGGTACGATCCGATGGTGCCGGCCGAGCACTACGACAATCCCAATTCGCTCTCGTCGATGGGGATGAAGACCCAGCCCAAATACGCGGATGAAACCTCTGCCACGGGCGCAACGCCTGGGATCAGCATCGATCCCGCTGCGGGACAGAACCTGGGGCTGCGGGTCGTCGCGGCCGAGGTTGGCAGTCTGCCATCGGCGCTATCGGTCGCCGGGACCATCGACTTCAACCAGCGCAATGTCGCAATCATCCAGGCGCGTTCTGGCGGGTTCGTCACCCACGTCTATAGCCGCGCGCCGGGCGATGTGATCGGCGCGGGCGCACCGATTGCCGACATCCAGCTGCCCGAATGGGGCGGCGCGCAGGGTGAGTTTCTCGCGGTCAAACGGCTCGGCAGGCCCGACCTTACCGCGGCCGCAAGGCAACGCTTGCGACTGCTCGGCATGTCGGACGGCCTGATTGCGCACGTCGAGCGGTCGGGCCGAACCAGTGGCACGATCACGATCACCTCGCCGATCGCGGGGGTGATCCAGTCGCTCGATGCCCGGCAAGGGGTGACGTTGGCGCAGGGCCAGACGCTTGCGCAGGTGACCGGCATCGGCACGGTCTGGCTCAATGCCGCCGTGCCGGAAGTGCAGGCAGGCATGATCAAGATCGGCCAGAGCGCGAAGGCGACGCTATCCGCATTTCCGGGTGAGACTTTCACGGGCCGCGTGGTCGCGATCCTACCCACCGCGCAGGCGGACAGCCGCACCCTGACTATCCGCATTGAACTCGCCAACCGTGGCGGACGCCTCAAGCCCGGCATGTTTGCCAGCGTTTCGCTCGGAGGCGATCAACGCCAGGCGCTGCTGGTGCCGAGCGAGGCGGTGATCCGTACCGGTGCGCGCATCCTGGTGATGCTGGCGCTCGCCGATGGTCGCTATCGACCGGCTGAGGTTCGTGTGGGGACAGAGGGCGGCGGAAAGACCGAGATCATCGCGGGATTGGCTCCCGGTGAAAAGGTCGTAGCTTCCGGCCAGTTCCTGCTCGATTCCGAAGCGAGCCTGACGGGCATTCCGGCGCGGCCTTTGGAGGGCAGCAAGTGATCGCCTCCATCATCCGTGCCTCAGTCAGAGCGCGCAACCTGGTGATTGCGGCGGCGCTGGTGTTGACCGCGATCGGGGTGGTGGCGGTCAGGACTACACCGATCGATGCGCTGCCAGATCTGTCAGACGTGCAGGTGATCATCCGCACGAGCTGGCCGGGCCAGGCGCCGCAGATCGTCGAGAACCAGGTCACCTATCCCATCACTTCAACCATGCTCTCGGTTCCCGGTGCGCGGGTGGTGCGCGGATATTCCTTTGTCGGTGACAGCTTCGTCTATGTGCTGTTCGACGACAGCACGGACCTCTACTGGGCGCGCAGCCGCGTGCTCGAATATCTGAGCCAGGTGCAGAGCCGTCTGCCCGAAGGCGCGAAAGCCTCGCTCGGTCCCGACGCGACCGGGGTGGGGTGGATTTACGAATATGCGCTGGTCGACAAGGCCGGTGGGCACGATCTGGCGCAACTCCGATCTCTCCAGGACTGGTTCCTGCGCTTTGAATTGAAGGCGGTGCCCGGCGTTGCCGAGGTCGCCAGCATCGGCGGCATGGTCAAGCAGTATCAGGTTATCGTCGATCCGCAGAAGCTCGCCGCCTACGGCGTCACTACTGATCAAGTTGGGGCAGCTCTGAAGCGTGCCAACCAGGAGACCGGCGGCGCCAGCGTGGAGATGGCGGGCGCCGAATATACCGTGCGCGCCAGCGGTTACCTGAAAACCCTCGACGACTTCCGTGCTGTGCCGCTGCGCACCGCGGCAAGCGGCATTCCGGTGACGCTTGGCGATGTCGCCACGGTACAGGTCGGTCCTGAGATGCGACGCGGCATCGCAGAATTGAACGGCGAAGGTGAAGTCGCAGGCGGCGTCATCATCATGCGCCAGGGCCAAAACGCTCGCGCGGTGATCGAGGGTGTCAGGGCCAAGCTCGAGGTACTCAAGAAGAGCCTGCCGCCCGGTGTTGAGATTGTCCCAACCTACGACCGTTCGGGTTTGATCGATCACGCGGTCCAGAATCTGAACCACAAGCTGATCGAGGAGTTCGTCATCGTAGCAGCCGTTTGTGCGCTGTTCCTTTGGCACGCGCGCTCGGCGATGGTCGCGATCCTGACCTTGCCGCTCGGCATCCTGATCGCCTTCATCGTCATGCGCCTGCAGGGCCTCAACGCCAATATCCTCTCCTTGGGCGGCATTGCCATCGCTATCGGCGCGATGGTCGATGCAGCGGTGGTGATGATCGAGAACGCCCACAAGCATCTCGAACGTTGGCATAACGACAATCCTGACACCGAGCCCGATCGCTCGACTCGCTGGCGGATCGTGACAAATGCGGCCGCTGAAGTCGGCCCGGCGCTGTTCCTGAGCCTGCTGATCATTACCTTTTCGTTCCTTCCGATCTTCACGCTGCAGGGACAGGAGGGCCGGCTGTTTGCACCGCTCGCCTTCACCAAGACCTACGCGATGGCGGCGGCCGCATTCCTTTCGATCACGCTGATCCCGGTGTTGATGGGGCTGCTGATCAAGGGAAAAATCCCTAGCGAGGAGGCCAACCCGCTCAACCGCTGGTTGGTACGGGCCTATCGCCCGGCAATTGACTGGGTGCTGGAGCGGCCCAAGTGGACGATGCTAATCGCCGTGCTGCTATTCGCCACTACACTCTGGCCGATGGCAAAGGTCGGCGGCGAGTTCCTGCCGCAAATGAACGAGGGCGACCTGCTCTACATGCCCTCGGCGCTGCCCGGCTTGTCGGCGGCAGAAGCGGGGCGCCTGCTTCAGCAGACCGATCGGTTGATCAAGTCTGTGCCCGAGGTCGCAAGCGTGTTCGGCAAGGCGGGCCGCGCCGATAGCGCGACCGATCCCGCGCCATTGGAAATGTTCGAGACGACCATTCATTTCAAACCTCGCGACCAGTGGCGCCCCGGGATGACGCCTGAAAAGCTGGTCGGTGAATTGGACGCGCGGGTGAAGGTGCCTGGTCTCGCCAATTTTTGGATCCCGCCAATCCGCAACCGCATCGACATGCTGGCAACGGGGGTCAAGAGTCCGGTTGGGATCAAGGTCGCGGGCTCGAACCTTGCGGAGATCGACCGTACCGCCACGCAGATCGAGCAGGTCGTACGGACCGTGCCCGGCGTCACCTCGGCGCTGGCCGAACGGCTGACCGGCGGGCGCTACGTCGATGTCGATATCGACCGCGCCTCAGCCGACCGCTACGGATTGAATGTGGCCGACGTCCAGGCGGTGGTTGCCGGCGCGATCGGCGGCGAGAATATCGGCCAGACGGTCGAGGGCCTCGCGCGCTACCCGATCAACTTGCGCTACCCGCGCGAGTTGCGCGACAGTCCGGACAAGCTTGCAGCTCTGCCGGTGCTGACACCGTCTGGCCAGCAGATCACGCTCGGCACCGTCGCTTCTGTCCGGATCAGCGACGGCCCACCGATGCTCAGGAGTGAAAACGGTCGCCCGGTGACCTGGATCTATGTCGATGGCCGCGACCGCGATATGCAGACGCTGGTTGACGACATCCAGCAAACTATTGCCAGCAAGGTCCAACTTCCGCCGGGCGTCAGCGTCTCCTACACTGGTCAGTACGAGTTCTTCGTCCGTGCCAAGGAGAGGATGAAGCTGGTCATCCCGGTGACGCTCGCGATCATCTTCGCACTGCTTTACCTGACCTTCCGGCGCTGGGACGAGGCGCTGCTGATCATGGGCACGCTGCCGTTCGCGCTCACCGGCGGGCTATGGCTGCTCTACCTGCTTGGTTACAACCAGTCGGTGGCAAGCGCGGTCGGGTTCATCGCGTTGGCCGGCGTCGCGGCAGAGTTCGGCGTGGTCATGCTGATCTACCTCAAACAGGCCTTGGAAGGGCGAGAAGACGGCGATGTCGCCGCCGCTGTTCGGGAAGGCGCACTGCTGCGCGTTCGGCCCAAGGCAATGACGGTGGCGGTGATCCTTGCTGGCCTGTTCCCGGTGCTGGTGGGCGGCGGCACCGGCTCGGAAGTGATGAGCCGGATCGCGGCGCCGATGATCGGCGGTATGCTGACCGCACCGCTGCTTTCAATGCTGATCATCCCTGCTGCCTATTTGCTGATGCGCCGCAGATCCCATTCCCAAGTTCAACCTGAAGGAGAAGTACAGTGAAGAAGTCCCTGATGATTGCGACCAGCCTGGCACTGATGGCATTGCTTTCTGCCTGCAAGAAGGAAGCCGAAGCTACGAAGCCTGCGGAAACCGCCCCCACCAACACCGGCAGCATGACGGGCATGCCAATGGCCGGGCCGATGATGCATGGGGCGAGTACCGGCACCGTCGCGGCAATTGACGCCGCCAAAGGCACGGTAACGCTCGATCACCACGAAATCGCCGCACTCAAATGGCCCGCGATGACCATGAGCTTCTCGGCAAAGCCGGAGCAAATTTCGGGATTGAAGATCGGCGACAAAGTGAGATTCGAGATCGATTGGGATGGCAAACTTGGTGCCATCACGATGATCCAGAAATTTGGCTCCTGACCTTTATTGAGCGAAGGTTGAAGAAAAAGGCGTGGTCGAGATTGGTAGCGAGTTATCGGTCCGACCACACCCTCGCCCCAGCACAACAACGTGCAGTCCAATCAACCTGAACCTCTCAGAAACCGTAAGGGCATCCATTATATTATCGCCGACGAAGCGGAAGTGCGCCTGTCGGCGCCGAGATTTTCTCGGTTCGACTGCCGCAGATCCTAAACACTACGCCAACGTCCATGCCTAAATTAGTCGCCACCGCCTTTGCTGTCAGGCCACAGCTTCAAGCCCTTTGCGCTGAACAATGGAAAGTAGCCGCAGAGCAGGTCCACCAGGCTTCTTCTTGCCCCGCTCCCAGTCAGAAACGAGATTCTTCGACACATTGAGGTAACGTGCGAAAACAGGCTGCGAGACGTGCTGCGCCTCCCGGATTGCCCTGATTTCTTCGGGCTGGAACGGTATTACAGGGGCAATGCAGGCCTCGTCGAATTCACGAAGAGTCTGTTTATCGATAGCTCCGGCCTCATGGAGGCCTTCCATCATTTCGTGAACGGCGGCCAGCGCCTCGCTCTTATAGGATTTAGGCATCGTCATTCACCTCGAACAATCTACCTTCTCGCACCTCGGTATCGACCTGCGCCTGTGTCAGCCCGAGCACGATCCTGGCGGCCTGCTTGTAGGTCCGCAGTTCGACCGCATTGAGATTGGCCTTGCTGCTTTTGGCGAAACCAAAAGCGAACACGGCCCTCTCCTCATGGCGAAAGAAGACCAGCGTGCGATAACCGCCAGACTTACCTCCGCCTTCGCGCGCGACGCGCTGCTTTATAAGGCCGCCGCCCAAGTCGGCATCGACCAGGCCCCGGTTAACCTGATCGACGGCCACAATGAGCGCCGCGTCGCTAATCCCTTCCCGGCTCGCATACTTGGCAAACCAGCGATTCTTGTAGATCCGGGTTTTCTGCTCACCGGTCATTGTCAAACCACCATATATCACACTTAGTGTGACCCTTCAACGAAGGGCACAATGATCTCAAATCGATGATCACAAGCCCTCCCCGGTCGCCTTGCGCAGCAGTTCGCCCAGCCTCTCTGCCGCATCAACAACGCAGGCATCATCGAGATGGGCGTATCGCGCCGTCATCTTGACGCTCGTGTGCCCCAGCAGCCTGGAGATCATGGGCAAAGTTTCCGACATGGAGGCCGCATGGCTCGCGAAACTATGTCGCAGGTCATGCAAGCGGACATGGGCAAGCCCCGCCCTGGCCCGAGCGCGATAATAGCACTCGTCCAACCGGGAAATCGTGAGGCGAGCATCGCCGCGCCAGAACACATGGTCCAGATCGGTATGGCGTGGCAGCCTCGCCAGAACCGCCTGCGCAGCCTCACCGAGCCAGGCCGTCCGAGGTCCGGTCTTCGCATCATGCAACAGCAAGCGCCGCCCCCTCACCTCGCTCCATGCAAGGTCACAGATTTCGCTTTTCCGGCAGCCGGTCAGCGCCAGTACGCGAATGGCAGCGACTGCCATCGGGTCGGAGTCCTCTATTTCGGCAAGTGCCTCGCCGAAGCGGTTCAATTCCTGTTCGGACAGGACACACTGGTGTCGCTTCAGCTTGTTCGCTTTCACACCCGTGCAGGGGTTAGAGCATTCGGCGAGAACACCCCATGCCTCCGCCTTGTTAAACATCGATCGGAGCAGTTCGAAGGTCCGGTTGGCCGCGGCCGGTCCCACGCTGGAGGTCATCTGCGCGAACCACCGTTTGACGTCAGCCGGCGTTATCTCATCGAGAAAACGCCGACGGAAGGCCCGGTCCAGATGGCACCGGTAATAGCAATTGCGGGCTCGCGTGCTTGCTTTCCAGGTGGGCTCTGCCTTCGACCAGTACTCGTCCAGAAAGGCTTCGTACGTCGGGCATGATCGAACCTTGGCACGCGCTTCCGCCGGATTCTCGCCAACCTCAGCACGCAGCAGCACCCGCCGGGCAACGTCGGCAGCTTGAGCGCGGGTAACCACACGCGCATCGCCGATAGTGACCGTGCGCACCTTGCCCGTCATCCGGGCCTGAACGACGTACACGCGCCTGCCACTGCGGTAATGACGCACCCCAAATCCGGGCCAGCGCGCCGACCATTCCGTCCGGCGTACGCTGTCGGATTCGGAAGGATAGCCACTCGGTTCGATGCCGATGGTTGCGAGTTCCTCGGCTACGATACCAGCAAGGCTGCGAGCGTTCATGCGACCAGTCCCAGCTTCACCGCGATCGCGCCGGAAACGCGCTGTGCCGCCTCCAGCACAGTATCGTCAGCAAGATGGGCATACCGCTCGGTCGTCTCCGGCAATGCATGACCAAGCAATCGCCCGATCAACGTCAGCGAGATCCCGTCGCGGATTGCCATCGACGCAAAGCTGTGGCGCAAGTCGTGCAGACGCACATCGGCAAGACCGGCGCGGGCGCGCAACTGATGCCAGTGTGATGTCGGGTCAAAGGACTTGGCGGGATCACGCGGCGCGGGAAAGACCAGTCCCTTGCCCTGCCCCGTATCGAGTTTCGCGAGAACCGCGCGTGCGGGAGCATTGAGGTAGATGACCTTGGGGCCGGTCTTGCTGTCAGGCAGAAACAGTCGCGGCGGCTTCACCCATTCCCAGCGCAGCATTGCGATTTCGCTCAGCCGCGCGCCCGTATAGATGAGCAACCGGATAATCGGCACCGCTCGCGGCATCTCCCCTTCCGCGTTCTCGAGCGCCGCGCCCAAGGCGCGGTACTCGGCCGGGCTGAGGTAACGTTGGGGTTGCTTGCGCTTGTAACGGGCGATGCCGCGACAGGGATTGGAGCCTCGGCGGCGGTGGCCAAAAACTTCGGCTTCATTCATCAGCGCCGAAAGGACCGGGACCGCGCGATTGAAGTTCCCCGAGCGCGAAGCCATGCTGTCGCGCCACCGGGCGATATCGGTTCGCTCGATCTCGGACAGCCGCATCTCGCCAAAGAATGGGATCAGATCACGCTCGATCGCACGCCGGTTGCGGACCAAAGTGGCCGGCTTCCAGTGACGAGCCGAGCATGCGAGGAACTCCGGGGCGAAGACGGCGAAAGTCAGCGCGTCGTCAGCGGTCGCAACCGGACGCGTCGGCAGCCCCGCCAACATGGCTTCGGCAAGAACCCGGCGCGCTTCCCGCCTCGCGGCGTCGACCTTCATCGTCTGCGGACTGCCTAGCGTCCGAACACGCATCATCCGGCGCTCCCGGTACTTGACGATCCAGGTTTTGGTGCCGCTTGCACGGCACCGGAGACCGAAGCCTGGTACGTCAGTATCCCAGAACGTGGTGTGGCGGGCTGGAGCCTTTCTCCGGGCGATATGGCCGGTCAGTCTGCAGCGGTTTTCAGGCACTGCTGATACCCGTTCTGCGGCCTGATTCGCGGTGACCAAATGGCCATCTGGACGGGCTAGATTGAAGCTGCTTGACGGCTCGACGGTTTCTGAATTATCAAGCATATATCACTGTTACTCAACGGTTTTCCGTGTACGGTGTGCCCCGCCAACAGCAGAACACAGGTTGTCCCGGCCGCATGGGCGGGCTTGCGCGTCAGGCATGAGAATGGGGGTTTCCAGAGGGAAGATCGCGGACCGCCAGTGTCCGAGCCGGGGTGTCAAAAGGCAGGTCAGATGAGCGCTGGGGACACGTCGCGGCGCGTGCCCGGAGCCGTCCGCCTACCCGTCGCGTTCCGATGCGAGAGAGGCGTGGGGCTATTCGCCCCACCATTCCCCGGTGTCGGATGAGATGTCTGTGTCGGTCCGGAAGGAGGTGCTTGCGAGGGTCTGCCTCTCGTCAACCCAGCCCTGTTCGAGGCTGGCGATGATGCCCTCCAGATCGTCGTGCTGAAGTGCGGTGATGGACATGATGACCTCCTGTGTCGCTATCGACGGGCAGGCGGACGGCGGTGGTGGGCGGTCTCGGTCAAGGACGGCGAAGCCGCCGCGAAGCGGGGAGCGGGGGGTGCCAATTTTTCCGCCAGGAAAAATTGGGGGTACCGCTCATCCTTGAGGGAGGCCGCGCTCCGCCGCCATGATGGGACGGCTATGGGGACCTGTTGTTATGTGTGCTTGCAGGTGCCGGTCTCGCGGTCTTATGATCGCTTCCGGGATGGTATCGTGACCGCGTGTCGCAGGATGACCGGTTCCGATGCCGTTTCGCGTCATCAGGTGCCGGAGATCCATCGATGCAGCACTATGCCACCCTTGAGGATGTCCATGAAGAAGTACCGGCCAAGCCGGAGCTTGTCGTTCAGGCCGTCGAGGTTCACGACCACGAGCAGATCATAACCGGAAAAGTGGCGGCCTAGCGGATCGTCAACCTGGCCGCCGCGTAGAGCCTTACCGCCGGGGGTAACGCCAACATACGAGGCGTCGGGTTCATTCGTTCGCCGAGACCACCATGCCATCAGTCCTCAATCGCGAGGTAGTAGCGCGTCGCCTTCAACTCTCCCTTGCGACGTAGAGCCCCCAGCCGGACAAGATCCGCAAGGTCGCGCGTTGTGGTGGCACTGGGGGCGTCGTTGATGGTTCGGTAGTTCGCGGCGCTCAGGCCGCCCCTGAAGCCGTCAGGCCCTTCCGCAAGCATACGGATCAGGGCCTTCTCCTGTCGCTCGTTGATGTGCCCTCTCAGGCGGTCCAGGAGCCTCGTCTTGGCGATCAGGAAGCGCACACGGGTCAAGGTGCGCTGCTGGGCTTCCAGCGCGATCTCGGCGAACCACGCGAGCCACTCGTCGATGCGGTTGGTCTGGCTCGCGCGGTGAAGCTGGGCGTAGTAATCCTTGCGGTGGCGGTGGATCGTCTCTGCCAGCGCGGTCAGGCTTGGAGCCTCGATCGCCTGCGCCAATGCCTTCTCGGCGATAGCGCGACCGATGCGACCGTTGCCGTCCTCGAAGGGGTGAATAGACTCAAACCACAGGTGCGCGATCCCGGCGCGCGTGATCGCCGTCATAGGTGTCGCGCCGCCAGGAGCGGTGGCGTTGAACCAGGCGATGAACGCGGCCATCTCGCCGGGAACGCGGTCTGTCGGCGGTGCCTCATAGTGCACGCGCGGGGCATGCAGGGCACCTGAGACAATCTGCATGGGTTCGGGATCGCTGCGCCAGCCACCAATGACCGTCAGGTCACGCCGCCCCGTCATGAGCATCGCATGCCAGTCGAACAGCATCGCGTCGGTCAGGGGCGCAGCATACGAGCGCCACACGTTGGCCATCAGTTCGGCCGCTCCAGCCTCGGCTGGACTTGCGCGCCGGTGATCGGCCTTGAGCCCCAGATGTTTCGCCAGAGAGGACTGCACGCTAGCCCTGTCGAGGATTTCGCCTTCGATGGCCGAGCTATCGATCGTCTCTTGCGCGATCAGGTCGATCGTCAGGGCCTCACGCTCCGCGCCGTCGACGTGCAGCAGCGCGCCCACAATCACGCCGGAGCCGCGCAGGAAGCGTTCCTCGGCGGCACGCAGGGGGGCTGCGTCGAACGCAAAGTCGGGCCAGTCGGGAAGTTGCCAGTTCCAGCGCATGATCGATATGTCACCTCGTTATCGATCATATAACACGCAAATATGATTGATAAAGCGTCAGTGTATGGATCAGCCTCGGTGCTGGTCGCCGAGGTCTGCGCTGACGTGCTGCAGCCTGCTTCAAGTGCGCTGACTGCGTGAGCTGCCGCAGGCGAGGTCGCAGGACGCCTCGCAACCGAACGAAACGACACGCCTCCGTCAAGCGATGTCCTCGAAATTCAACGCATACTCGCCCCGGATGCTGCCGATACGCCGGCCTCCCAGAAACCGAGTGCCATTCCGATAGTCGGCAATGGCCAGACAGCGAGTAGCGAACACAGGGCGCTGTTGTCATGCGCGCCATCAAGCCCGGAGTTCACCCGAGTGCCTGCCCGTTGCGTGCAGGCACCAAGGTAGCGGCGGCCACGCGCCGCACCGCATCGGTCAGCGACCGCAACGCCGAGGCATGAAGGCGCGTCACCGTCCAGTAGAGCGACACGTCGATCCTGCGACAAGGCGCCAGTTCGACCAGCGCGCCGCTCGCCAGATGCGGCGCGGCCAGCGATACCGGATGCATCCCCCACCCCGCGCCCGCCAGCGCGAAGTCGAGGAAAGCGTGGGTCGATGGCAGACGATGCGAAGGGCCGGACAGCGTGGTCCCGCAGGCTTCCAGCGCCCAGCGCGCCTGCAGCCGGTCATGTGGATCGAAACGCATGAACGGCGCGCGGGCCAGCGATGCCTCATGGATGCCATCGGCAAAGTGCTCCGCCACGAACGCAGGACTGGCGCACGCCGCATAGCGCAACGCCCCGAGCGCGACCGTCTTGCAGCCGGGCACCGGGGTGGGATCGCTGGTCACCACCGCCAGCACTTCGCCGGAACGAAGCCGGTCTGCGGTGCGCCCCTCGTCCTCCAGCGTCAGTTCCAGCAAATGACCGTTCGCCGTGCTGAAGGCGGCGGCGGCCTGCGCGAACCAGGTCGCGAGACTGTCGGCGTTGACCGCGATACGCAGCGGCGGGCGCGCTGTCGTCGTGGCCTGCGACAGTACCGGCGACAGATCGGCTTCGAGCAGTTGCACCCGGTCATGATGCGCGCACAGCGCCTGGCCCTGCCCGGTCGCCGTGCAGGGCTGCCCGCGCACCACCAGGATCACGCCGAGACGCTCCTCAAGGCCGCGCACCCGCTGCGAAACGGCCGACGGGGTGACGCCAAGGTGCTCGGCGGCCCGTTCGAAACTTCCTTCCCGAACCACGGCGGCAACGGCGGCGAGCGAGGCGTAGTCGAGCATAATGAAGCAATGCTTCATTCGCATTAGAAGAACAAGCTGTCCTGATGTGATCCGCATCGTCATTGCGGGCCGATGACATCCCTATCCGCCCCGTTCTTCAACGGCTTCGCCCTCTCCGCCGCGCTGATCATGGCGATCGGTGCACAGAACCTGTTCGTCCTGCGCCAAGGCCTGCGCCGTGAACATGTCGGCGCCATCGTGCTGTTCTGCGGTTGCGCCGATGCCCTCCTGATCACCGCGGGTGTCAGCGGCGTCGGCGCGTTCCTGTCGGCCATCCCCCAACTGAAGCTGTTGCTGGCGCTGGGCGGCGCAGCCTTTCTCGGCTGGTATGGGATCAAGGCGTTCCAGCGCAGCGCATCGCCGGCCGCCATGACCATGGACGAGGGCATGGCCATTCCCCTTGGCCGGGCGATCTCGACAACCGCCGCCTTCACCTTCCTCAACCCGCACGTCTACCTCGATACCGTGCTGCTGATGGGCGCTGCCGGTGCCGCACAGCCTGCGGCCCTGCGTCCGATCTTCGTGACAGGTGCCGCCAGCGCCAGCATCATCTGGTTCACAGCGCTCGGCTATGGCGCGCGTGCCCTGCGCCCGGTGTTCGCGCAGGCGCGGGCCTGGCGCGTGCTGGATGCCATCGTGGGCGCGACCATGGTCTCCCTCGCCGCCTCGCTGCTGATGGGCGCATTGTCAGGACGGGCATGAAGGCGCAAAGAGGGGCTACCGTCACGGAACCAGCCACGTCTCCCCGTCACACAAGCCCTGCACGAGCGGTTGTAGCGCCAGACAGCCTGCCTGCGCCTGACGTCAGCCAGGCTGTCGAACAGTTCTTGATTCAAGAGCTTGTCGCGCAGCGACCCATTGAACGAGACAATGAACGCGTTCTGCTGCGGCTTGCCGGGCCGTGAGACGTCCAGCGTAACATCGTTGGTATATGGGGACCTGTTGTTGTGTGTGCTTGCAGGTGCAGGTCTCGCAGCCTTATGATCGCTTCCGGGATGGTATCGTGGCCGCGTGTCGCACGATGACCGGTTCCGATGCCGTTTCGCGTCATCAGGTGCCGGAGGTCCATCGATGCAGCACTATGCCCTGCTGGAGCGCGAAGTCGGCGAGGACGATCCGCGTCTTGGCGTCTTGCTGGCCGAAGCCCACAGCCGGCGCGAGCGCGCGATCTGCCTGTGCAGGCGCGATCACAAGCTGCCGCTCTACATTGCCCGCCGGCAGGGCAGCTATGTCCTGGCGCGCTGGCCCGGCACGGGCGCGCGCCATGCCTCGGCCTGCAACCATTACGAGGCGCCCGATTTCCTGACCGGGCTGGGCCAGGTCCGGGGATCGGCGATGGTCGAGCACGAGGACAACGGAGAGACCGAGCTGAAGTTCGCCTTCCCGCTCTCGCGAGGGCCGGCGCGCGCCGCCTCCTCGTCCTTCACCAATGACAAACCGGAAGTGCGCTCCAACGGTTTGCGCCTGACAATGCGCGGGCTGCTCCATGTGCTGTGGGACAAGGCCGAACTCACGCACTGGCATCCGCGCATGGCGGGCAAGCGCAACTGGTTCGTGGTCCGCCGGGCGCTGGTCCACGCCGCGCTTGGCTGCAAGGCGCGCGGGCAGACGCTGGCCCAGGTGCTGTTCGTGCCCGAGACCTTCCAGCTCGACCGCAAGGAGGACCTCGTCGGCAGGCGTCGGACCGACCTCGCCATGGCCCATGCCTCCCGTGACGCGATCATGATCGTGATCGGCGAGGTCAAGGCGATCGAGCCTGCGCGCTTCGTCGAAAAGATCTTGGTCCGCCACCTGCCCGACTGGCCATTCCTGATGGATGAGGACATGGCGCGGCGCTTTCACAAGCGGTTTGCGATCGAGGAAGAACTTTGGCGATCGGATGGCGGCGGCGGCCACCTGGTCATGGGCGCGACGTTCTCGATCGGGGCGTCGGGCCTGCCGCAGCTGTGCGAGATCGCTGTCATGCCCGTAACCCGCGAATGGATTCCCTACGAGAGCCTCGACGAACAGGTGTTGGTGAACAAAGCGATCGGCGAAAGTCGCCGCCTGGTCAAAGGCCTGCGGGTCAACCTGGGGCCGGAGCGGCCGATCGCCAGCATCGCGCTCAAGGATACGGGGCTCGATGCCACGGCCATCCACCTCGTGCGCAACGTTCCCGATCCGGCCTACGATGATGCGCTGGCGGCGCTGATGCAGACACCGGGCGTCCGACACGTGGTCTGGCAACCGGGCGAAGACCTGCCGCCGCCCGAACCCCGGCGTTGACCGCGCGCGGACGAAGGTCAGGCGCGCGGCATGTGGGGCCATAGCCCCACTACGCCCGCGTGCCTTCTGCCCGACAGAAAAGGAAAAGGAAGAACGCGGGAGCCGAAGCCCCCGCGCCCTTCTCGATGCGACGCTAGAATTCGCGCTGGCGCCGCGCGAACCGCAGTTGGCCCTTTACCGGCGCCCCGTCAGGAAACGCGGCCTGCTGGTGGCTGGCTGCGAACGCGTGATAGGGAACGCCCGCGTCGCGCACCCGCATCAGGAGGTTTGCCTGAAGTCCTGAGCCTTCGCAGACGATAGCGTGCACGGGCTTCAGGGCCATCATCTGCTCGTTGCGCGCAAAGCCCGCCCGCTTGCCAAGCGACCGGTTGAGCGTGAAGCGCACCGTGGGCACCCCGCGTGACGCAGCCCATGCGTGAGCGATCTGGTCGCAGCCCTTGTGCTGCGCGGTGGTTGCCAGGATCATGCTCGGGATCCGGGTGCGCGTATCGTCGAGCGCCTTATAGAGCAGTTCGTGATCGTGCCAGGCATCGCCGCCCGAGAAGATCACCACAGGTCCGGTCGGCGCATGCGCCTCGCGGCGCTTGGCCGCACGCGCGGCCAGGAAATCGCGCGCATCGATCTGGCTCGCGGTCGTTGCCGAACTGACGCGCGAGCCGCGCACGGTCGAAAACGGCCGTCCGGTTTCTGCGCGGAAGACTTCGGCGGCATGATCGCGCATGCACTCCATCGCCTCGCGGCAGCTTTCGAGGGTTTCGCAAAGGAGCCGGGTATCCTCGACCTGAGTGGCGTGGATTTCTGAAGGGTCGGAGATCCGCACCAGTTGGTTCAGCTCCTTGGCAGCATCATCCTCGCGGCCCTCGATGCGCTTGGCGACAGCATGGAAGCTGTTGGCAAAGCCCCAGGCCAAATCACCTGCGAATGGTTCGAGCCGCGTATCGCGCAACACGTCGAACAGCGTGGTCATGACCATCTCGACCGCGGCACGCGCCTGGTCGGGATCGGGCATGAACTGCACTTGCGGCTCCTCGACGATCGAGAGCTTGGCGCGCTCGTCGTGCTCGATGAAGGCGTAGGCATAAGTCGAGGCCCGCTCGCTTGCGGCGGTTTCCTCGGCGATGAAGCTCGCAAGATCAGCGAAGGTCGTGAAGGTCTGCATGACGTCTAGCTCCTGATGAGACCGTTTCGTCATCGGCTTGATGACCCCGTCCATCCGGCAAGCCGTGCCCAGCTCGGTCAGGGACGTTGACCGGGAAGCTGGTGCGCGCTCGCGCGCGCCGGACCCCGGTTGACGCCGCGAAGCGGGGCATGGGGGTGCCGATTTTGTGGGACTTGCCCCCGCAAAATTGGGGGAACCATGCATCCTTGACGGGGCGCCAGGCCGGGTTGCCATACTGGGAGGACACACAGCCCAATGGCATTTTCAGTTCTTCTTCCGAATTCTCCCCTGCCCCCCCGCTTCACCACGGCGGTTCCGGTTTGCGGCGAGACCTTTGGGTCCAGAGACATGAAAAAGGGGCCAGCGCTTGCGCGCCGGCCCCGTGAGAGCAGGGAATGGGATATCAGTGGAGCGGGCTATCCCCACCCAGCCAGCCCTCGAGGCTCGAGAGCTGGTGTTCGGTGGCCACCAGCGCCCAGGCGGCGGCGAGGTCGTGGTAGTATTCATCGTCGACGATGGCGTCGGGGCTCGCCTCCCCATGCTCGGCTTCTTCCCAGGCCCGGGCGTGCGCGGCATCGGTCGCATTGGCGATGGCGCCTGCCAGACACGCGGCGATCTCGTTGGGGGTGAACCTTGCCGCCTGCTTGCGTAGCCGGTTGACGATGGCGGGGTTGGTGGCGGCGATCGAATGGCTGACCGTCGCGATCTCGGAAAAGTCGGTGAAAGCGAACATGGCTTGTCTCCCGAAATGAGAGCGGGCGGCCCTTTGGGGGCCGCCCGGCGCTGGGTTCAGAGGAACTCGATCTCGTCGGCGACGATCTCGGTGTTGTAGTAGGTGCGGCCATTCTGCTCGTTGCGGGTGTAGCGGATCTCGCCGGTGACCAGCAGCTTGTCGCCCTTCTTCTGTTGTTGGCGATCGCCTTGCCGAGGCCGCCGAAGGCCTTGACGGTGTGGAACTGGTCGTAGGTTTCGGTGTAGCCGTTCTCGTCCTTCTGGACCTGGCCCTCGCGGATGATCGGCTTGCTCGTCACCAGCGTGAACATCACGCCGCCCTTGCTGTCGTTGCCGAAACGCGAGACCTCGGCGGTGATGCGGCCGGAGAGGAAAACCTTGTTCATGTCTCAAACCCTTTCGTCGTCTTCGGCGGGCCTTTCCCGCCGGGATGAAAGGCAGCGAAGACCGGGCATGAGGGGGCTTTGCACCGAGCGGGCGGCATGCCGCCCGGGCGAGGGGAACCGGCAGGGGACCCAAGTGGTGCGGGCAGTCGGCCGTCAGGCCGACAACACGGTTGGACCCCGCGCCGGTTGCAAAGCCGCCGCACGGTCGCAGTGTTCATCCCGTCTGGCGGGAGGGCTTGTCGAAACGCTCTGAAAGGGGCCGCAGACCATGGACGTTCCGGGCATTCCAGGCCGCAATCATCCGGAGGATGTGCACATCCTCGGCATCGCGTCGCAAGGGACCAGATGACTGCGGTTGCGGCCCGCAGATCCTGCGCCGGGCCAGTACGGCAAGCACACGGCGAAGCACCTTCGACAATCCCCAGCCCGAGGCCGTATTGGCCCCCGGCCGATCGCCCTCCAAGAGAAGGGGCACGCTGCCACCGGCATGTTCCCTGCCACCCGCCAAGCACCGGTCCGCCGTCACGGACACAGGCATCGACGCGCGAAATGCGTCATCGCGACAGCAGCCGGTGGAATCTCCCAGGGCGCGATCTCGATCGGCAGGCCGCCTGCTTCAGCATCAGCCCGAGCCTGCAGATCCCTCGAGCGATGTTCCGGGCCTTGCGCCGTTCCGACAAAAAAAATGCGGCCCGACCCGGGGGAAGGTCGGACCGCACAAGGTGTCGGGGTCGTGAGGGTTCAGGCGGCAGCCCCGACAAAATCGCCCGTCGCGGAGGCAAAGGGATCTTCGCTGGGGGCGGCGAAGGTCTCGTTGCGCGGGCTGAACCCGGTATCGGTGTCCGTGGCTGTCTCGGTGGCGGTGCCCTCATCGAAGGGGTTGGCGGCGCGACGACGCGGGCGCGACCAGACCACGTTCAGGGCGCCATCGTCCTGCGTGAACAAGGCGATCGACAGCGGCGCCTCGAAGCTCGGATCGTCGATCTGACCCTGCAGGAACGCGCCCGAGCCGTTGGCCGCGATCTTCTCCCACAGCCCGCCTGCCGGGATGAAGCCGCCGTTGCGCGTGCGCACCATCACGTCGAAACGCGGGGCTCCCGGGTGCGACGAGGTCACCGGGCGCAGGCCGATGACGAGGTCGATCGTCGCGGTCTGGATCTTGCCGATGAAGTTGCCGGCGGTGTTCTTCTTGAGCTGACCGATGTTCATGGCCGTATTCTCCTCTGGCTCCGCCCCGTCTTGCTGCTCGGGGGCCGGATCGGTTTTTGCGACTGGCCTCATGCCCGCCACACCTTCTCCCTTCCCCCTTCCCTCTCGAGCAGCGCGGCAGGGGCAGTTGCGCGCTTTGCCCGCAGACCCGCGATGAGGCTGGAGACGCGCGCAACGCCCAAGGTCCGGCGTCAGCCGGTGAGCCACGAAGTCGTGGAATGATGTCCGCCGTCAGGCGGCGAGCACCCCCTGTTCCCCGGTTTCGATGGTCCAGGCCGTGGTCATCAGATGCGTGATCCGCACGAAGGCACCATCACCGATCCGCTGCAGGACGGTCTTGCTGCCCCAGCGCGCCACGCGAAAGCGGCGCTCGGCTGTGCCGTCGGTAAAGGTGAGCGGCTTCGGCAGGACCAGGACCTGCCCCGGCAAAGGCCGGGGCCGCGATGCCAGCGCGAGCCGTGCGCGGCACGCCTCCCGCCACTTGGCAGCGTAGTCGTTGAGGGGCGGATCGAGCAGGTCGAGGATCGCAGCCGGGCAATCGTAATAACAGGGCCCCGTCGTTTCCGTCAGGTCCTTGTATGCGAACACGTATCCGTCCTTGGCGCGCGGGGTCCAGCGCACGAGACAGATCACCGCGAACGTCTGCACCGGCCCATCGGAGCCATAGCTCTGGCAGGCGCCGTACCAGGCCCGCGAGCGCACGGTCGATCGCAGAACCCGCAGCCCCGTTTCCCGGCCATTCGCAGGGTCGGGGGGATAGGTGCACTGCGCGTCGAGATAAGCCTTGGGGGTTGCAAAAGGCGCCATCCCGGCGCGGGTCATCGACAGCCAGCCCATCGGGCGCCTCCTTGTGGCATGGGGGTATCAGGATTGTGCTGGGGCCACGCGATCGAAGACCGGATCGATGGCAAAGCCCAATGCGCGAGCGAGCGCGAGGGCAGCATGCACGTCGCCCACGTCAAACCCCAGCGGGGTGACAAGGTCGTGCAACGAGCTGGCGCCCGTGTCGGCGAAGCGGTGCAGGTGCCCCGCTTCGGTGGTAACCGCGACGGGCCAGGCCCAGGCGAGGCCGAATACCCCCTCGTCGAGAACGAGCAGCGTGTGGCCCTTGGCCACGTCTTCATCGACCTGGCAGGCATCGTAAGCATTGCCGGTCGTGGCAAAGCCGTGGATGCGCTGCGCGCGAAACGCGAAGCGTTCGGAATCCGTCAGCATGTACATTGCTCCTGCAAAGCGAGGTCGCCTCCGAACGGGCAAGCCATCCCGAGTGGACGAGGAAGAGTGAAGAGGGCGGCGTCAGGCCGCTGCGGCGGCGGCAAAGGGGCCGCCCGCAGACGCGCACGCGGGCGCGACCAGACGACATTGTAGCTGCCATCGGCCTGCTTGAAGGCCGAGATCGGCAGCGGGCGAGGCATCGAGGGGTCGTCGATGCGCCCCTGCAGGAAGCATTCGCCGGTCTCGTTCGAGGCGCGCTCCCACAGAGCGCCCACCTGCACGAACGCACCGCCGGTGTTGCGGGTGAGGATTTCGAAGCGGGGAGCTTTCTCGTTGGCCGATGCCACTTCGCGCAGCGCGAAGCGCATCGCGACCATGACCGTCGCGAGCGAGCCGGACAGCCGCCCCTGATCGTTGCATTGGATGGTGCCGATGTTCATGCAGCTTGGCTCCTCTGACATGGCGCCCGATCGCTGGTTTGTGGCGCCGGGGTGGTTCGAGCTCCGGGGCCTTGCCCCGGGGCACGCCTCTCCATCCCGCTCCCCTCGGCCAATGGCACCTGAGAAACGTCAGTGCCGCGTGGAATCCGTCTGGGCGTGGATCGCGGCAATGCGCTGGTCGGCGCGCGCAGCATGGGCCGGATAGGCAGCACGCAGGTTTGCGTGGATCTTGCGGAACAGGTCGAGCGCGAATGTGCCGTCGGGCGCTGGCCGACTGGCAATCAGCGCGCGCTCGATCGCCTCGCGCGACGGCCCGCTTGCGCAGATCGCTTCGCACGCCCGGTTCGGGCCGTACGTATAGGGAGCGGGCATCACGGCCTCGTGCCAGTGCGCCAGGCCCTGTTCGACCAACACTTCGTAGGCTTCGTCATGGAGCGCGCTGTCTGCAGGGCAGACAAGGCGCACCACGGTGTAGCGCCCAAAATCATGGTCGTGGCCGGCAATTGTGAGTGCGTAGCCTTCGGGCGGAACGCCGAACATCGCGATCAGCGCCGCACGGTAGGCGAGCGCTTCTTCGCGGCCGCGTACAGGAGCATCGGGATCATGCCCGATCTGGGCGGAGGGTTCGTCCCAGGGCGTTCCTGAAAGTTCGATGATACGGGGCATGGGTAACGATCCTGTCGCACACGCGTGCGTCCGACGTCCCGGATGAGACGACGGACGAGCGGCGTGATGAGGTATTGGGTTGCGCACGCCCGCAGGCGCGGGCGACGGGATCAGTATTCCGACGCGAGCAAGATCGTCAGGACACGGGTCGTCAGGACGGGATCCAAGGGGGCCCCGGAGCCATAGGCGAACTCGCCGTCGGCGGCGTAATAATCGACTTTCCAGAACAGGCGCTGCTCGAGGAAGGTCACCACCCCGAAGTCGCGCTCGCCGGCAGGATCGTCACCCGGGTCAATGTCCGCGTCAGCGATCGCGCGCATCAGCGCCGCCTGGTTGAGGATCGATCGGGCCGTGCGCGCGGGTTCGTCGGTTCCTGTTCCTGCGAGGAGCTCGGCAACGCCGCGGGTCATGACGATGCGCGCCTGGCGGTCCTCGCCGCGCCGGACGTTGTCGTTGAGCGCCGCCACTTGGGCGGTGCGGGCGTGCTCGGGAGTCTGCGCAGTGGTGGGAGAAGTGTTGTCGGACATGAACGGTCTCCTGACTGGTTCATTCCGTTCACACCCCCTCCCCTTTGCTGAGGGGCAAATCAGGACCTGTGTTCATGCGGCGATCTGGCCGCCTGAGAGCTTCAAGCCATACCGCCGGTCGGTTTAACTGCCGGGGAACACACGCGCGGTGTCCGTGTAGTTCTACGCCTTTGGCGGCTCCCGGCGCATGGTTTCCACCGTCGCCGCTGCATCGGTTCGACGCTGCGCTGCCTTGTAGACAGCGTTGCGGTCGCGCCTGCCGACCGCGACAACAATCACGATCACCTCGTGGTCGTGCACTTCATAGACAAGCCGATAGCCGATGCCGCGCAGCTTGATCTTGTAACGGTCCTTGCTGCCGGACAGGCGGGCAGAAGGTACGTGCGGCGCTTCCAGACGCTCGGCCAGCTTCTTCTTGAACTGTTCCCGGGTATTCACGTCGAGCTTGCGCCATTCCTTCAGGGCCGACTCGAGGAACCCCAGCTCATAGGTCATCGAGAGCAATCTTGATGACAGGCTCGCTCGTCCGCGCATCCGCAAGGGCATTCAGCTCAACGTCCTCGAGACGATCCATGATCGCCTCGAATGCCTTGGCTGGCACGCAGTAGAATGCCGGTTCATTGCGGTTGAGGATCGCCACCGGAAAACCCTCGCCCGCAGCGACGGTCCCCATCGGATTGCGCTTCAACTCGGAAACGCTGGCGGTTGTTTCCGCAAGAACAATGTTGGTCATGGTAATCACCGTGAGACTTTTAGCGGCACTCTAAATAGCACTTGTAACCGCTCTCTTCCAGTAGCATTGCAAGCTAATGTGAGTCCGCGAGCGTCAGGGCCCCTGATTATACCAGCTGCGAAGGTGCCGGGCAGAAGCCGCTAGCTAGCCAGCCAGGCCAAACTGGCTGGCCGTGAACACGAAGCGGTCGTCGCCCGGAAAGGCCGACAACGCAGAAAGGCGGCCACCCTCGAACCGCAAGTGCCAGGTCCGGCGAACGACGGGGTCAGGGCTGGCAAATGCTGCCGGTGCCAGCACAACGAGATTGCAGCCCGCCGCCGGGTCACGCGCCGAACGCGTGCGGATGAGTTCGGCGCGTGCCTCCCGCGCCGCCGTGGCGAGCTCCTGGCACGGCGCGTAGTCGGCAGGATCGGTCCAACGCGCAAGCTCACCATCGAACGGAGGCTGGGTCAGGTCGATTGCGCGTGCCGTTGCGATGGCGACCGTGAAGCTGGTGTGCTCGCTAGTGGTCGCAGGCGGATCAAAACCGGGCGAGCGGGCAAAGAAGCGCAACCGCCAGTAGGCGGTCTCGGCGATGGCCGTCGCTTCGGTTTGCGCCGCATAGAAGATGCCCGGCCGCTCGTCCGCACGGCGAAAACGGCTCTCGCTGCGATGGCCATAGCGGAAGGGCGACGCCAACAGGTAATGCAGGCCTCGCGCCTCGGGCGGAATGTCAGGCTTCACGGCATCGGCGAGCAGTTCGAGCCGATGCTGATCGTCCGCGGTGTCCGCCAGGCGATTGGTCGAGATACGGTGCTGCGCCTCGACGACGCGCCAGCCCTCCCCCTGCCAGTCCCGGAACTCAGACGCGAGCGCGGTGGGCGTCCACATAATCGCACACGGTGATGAGACCCCGAAAGCTGTCGATGAGGTCGAACGGGCGGGCCTCGAGATCGAGATTGCGCGTTTCAAGCCAGCGACGCGCTGCGTCGTCGTCGCTGCCCAGCAGCGCATCGAGGCTGCGGAACAGGCGCAGCAGGAACTGTCCGGCCTCGAACGATTTCGAGGCAGGATCGAGTACCGAGCGGCCGCACTTGAGGCGCGAGATCGTAGCCGCCGACAACCCCAGGACGGCACCGAGCTTGGCATTGCTGAAGTGCCAGAAGTCCGCGATCTTCGCGAGCGCGGAGGTCAGCACCTCGGCATCACCGCGGCTCTGGAGATGGGCTTGCGCTGCCATGGACCGTCCTTTCATATGACGAATATAGGCGATCATCGTTCATTTGAACATATGTCTTACGGACGCTTGCGAAATACGCCTTCCCCATTCGAGAAGTGTCCGAGACAGTCATAATCGCCGAAGAGCGCATCGAATTTCGGCGCTATCTGGTGAAGCCAGTGCTCCGCACAGGCATGGCGACCGGTCCGCATGTCCTCCTCCCGGTACGATCCATCCTCGCGCTCGACAATCCATACCGCCGCAAGGCTCCCATAGGTCGAAACTCCGAAATCGGCATAAGCGTTGCGCAGGAGAATGCGGTCCTCCCGGCCGCGCCATCCCTGCTGGGAATAGAACGAGGGAAAGGCTTCGCGCGCACGGATCAAAAGGTCGTTGCAGAGCCATTCATAGGCCCATTGCGCTTCGTCCTCATCTTCGCTGTCGTCGAGGAGCGTGAAGCAGACGAGACTGCCTGCGGGATAACTGACGGAACGTCCCATCGCCTGTCTCCCTCAGGCTGCGCGCGCAACAACGGCGCCCACGCCGACGTCACCCGAGACTTCATCGGTGTGCTCGTCATGTGGCGAGGTTTGCCAAACACCCAGTTTGAGCAGCAGGCTCGACGCCTCCTCGGCCCCCGCGGCGACAGTGAGAATGGCGCGATCATCGTCTCTAAGCAGCGTCAGCCAATGGTCGATATAGCTCGCATGATGATCGAGATGGGCAACGGGCAATCCCAACTCGACACCGAGCATGGCACTCGACATCTCGGCGATATATCCTGACAGTCCAGCCCTAATCTGCCTTCCGACGCCAATTTGCCGGAAGCGCGTCATGCCGCCAACTCCTCGGGCTGAGGTTGCTGGGCATGCATCCAGTCGGCTGCGGCCTGTGCCTTGCTGGCGGCAGTGAAGATTGCGCGGGGGTCGTCCGTCAGCACGCGCAACCACGATGCCACGTATGCGGCATGATCGGCGCGCGGATGGTGGGCGATCCCGAGGTCGGCGAGCACGAACGATGCTGTCAGTTCGGCGCAGATCTCCTCAATCGCCAGGCTGTCGCGCTTGAACCTCCCGGCAAAATTGCGGTCGAGCCTGTGCTTTGCGCCCGTAGCGTGGCCGGCTTCGTGAAGAAGGGTGCCCATCTGCGCAGATGCATCCCGAAACGAGGCAAAGGTTGGCATGAAGATGTGATCAAGATCGATCCGGTAGTGCGCATCGTAGGCGCCTTCGGTGATCGGAATCTTCAGTGCCGCGACGAAGGCCTCGGCATGCGTGCGGATTCCGAAATGATACCGCCCGCCATTCCGAGGAATTCCCGCCCGGGATTCCGACCTGATCCCGCCCCCCCATTCCGATTAATTCCCGCCCACCTTCCCGGTGGTGTCGAGGCTGATCG
>NZ_JABBGM010000016.1 GCF_012927405.1 Novosphingobium olei
CCGAATTCAGGCTGAGCCGATCCGGGATAGCCAACGCCCCGCCGGCCACTCGCCACAGCGTTCCTCTTGCCCTCCACGCGCACGCGCCACGCATGGCGCCCGCGCCGGTCGCGCAGGTCCGTATCTTCCCCACGGCGTTATCGTCCGGGCTCGCCGCCGGATAAGGCGGCGTGTCAGATCAGTCCCGCAAGCGGGCTGGAGGGATCGGCGTACTTGCGCGTGCCCATCCGCCCGGCGAGGTACGCGGCGCGGCCGGCTTCGACCGACAGCTTCATCGCGCGGGCCATCAGCAGCGGGTCCTTCGCCTCGGCGATGGCGGTGTTCATCAGCACGCCGTCGCAGCCCAGTTCCATCGCCACCGCCGCATCGCTTGCCGTGCCGACGCCGGCATCGACCAGCACCGGCACCTTGGCGCCTTCCACGATCAGGCGGATGGTCACGCGGTTCTGGATGCCCAGGCCAGACCCGATCGGCGCGCCCAGCGGCATCACCGCTACGGCGCCCGCGTCCTCAAGCTGCTTCGCCGCGATCGGATCGTCGGTGCAGTAGACCATCGGCAGGAAGCCTTCCTTCGCCAGCACTTCGGTGGCGCGGATGGTTTCGACCATGTTGGGATAGAGCGTCTTTGCCTCGCCCAGCACTTCCAGCTTGACCAGGTCCCAGCCGCCCGCCTCGCGCGCCAGGCGCAGCGTGCGGATGGCGTCCTCGGCAGTGAAGCAGCCGGCGGTGTTGGGCAGGTAGGTGATCTTCTTGGGGTCGATATAGTCGGTCAGCATCGGCGCCTTGGGATCGCTGACGTTGACGCGGCGCACCGCTACCGTGACGATCTCGGCACCCGAGGCTTCGACCGCGGCGGCGTTCTGGGCGAAGTCCTTGTACTTGCCGGTGCCGACGATCAGGCGCGAACGGAACGTGCGCCCGGCGACGCTCCAGGTATCGTCATCCTGCCCGCCGCCGACGAAGTGGACGATCTCCAGCACGTCGCCCTCGGCGATCGCCACATCGGCCAGCGTCGAGCGCGGCACGATCTCGCCGTTGCGCTCGACCGCCACCTTGGTCGGCTCCAGTTCGAGGCTGCGGACGAGGTCTGCGACCGATCCGGGCGCGGCGCGGCGCGGTTCGCCGTTGACGGTGAGCGAGAGCAGGGCGGCGGGGGAGGGAGAGCTGGCCATGCGCGCCGATGTAGCGTCGCAGGCCCTGCGTGCAAGTGCGCTAAAGGATCAGCCGCCCGGCAACCCGGCTCAGCACCCGCGCCGCATGTTGATCACGTGGGCGCTCGCCACCATCAGCACGCCCATGATCGTCAGCACGGCTTCGGCACTGCCGTGGCCGACCAGCACCGCGCCCAGCATCAGCGCAAGACCGGTGCCGCCGACCGCCAGCGGCAGCAGGTGCCCGTGACGCAGCGCGCCAAGGCCGATCGTGCTCGCCCCGACGACCAGCGCCAGGATCAGGCCGATGCGGTGGATCGAAGGATCGAGCAGCACCCCGCCGCCAAGGCCCAGCACGCCGACCAGGAACAACCCGGCCAGGCAGTGGATCAGGCACAGCCCCGAAAGGACGACGCCGAACCGGTCGAGTCGGGCACGCAGGGCGAGGAGGGCTTGGGTCATTGCACCGACCGATATATGTAACAATGTATCATCACGCAATGGTCTTCGTGGGCGGGGTCTTCATGGGCAATGATCTTCGCGGGCCATCGCCGTCCGATGCATTGCCCCCCGATACCGCTTGCGATTCGCGGCAGGCAGTCGCAGAGCGCGGCGCCATGGACAGCGCCCACCGATCCGCACCGCTTTCGCTTTCCCGCTGGCTCTTCGTCGTCGCCGCGATGGTCGTGGCCATCGTCGTGGTCGGCGGGATCACCCGGCTGACCGAATCGGGCGTTTCGATCACCGAATGGAACGTCGTGTCGGGCACGCTGCCGCCGCTGACCGAGGCGGCGTGGGCTGCCGAATTCGACAAGTACCGCCAGACGCCGCAGTACATCCTCGTCAACGGCCCGGCGGGAATGACGCTCGCCACCTACAAGTTCATCTTCTTCTGGGAATGGGTCCACCGCCTGCTCGCCCGCACGATCGGCATGGTCTTCGCGCTGCCGCTGGCGTGGTTCTGGGCGAAGGGCCGCATCCCTGAAGGATACAAGCCGCGCCTGCTCGCGCTGCTGGCGCTGGGCGCGCTGCAGGGCGCGGTCGGCTGGTGGATGGTCAAGTCGGGCATCGTCCACGACGTCAAGGTCAGCCACTTCCGCCTCGCCACCCACCTGCTGGTCGCGCTGACCACGCTTGCGGGCCTCGTCTGGACCGCGCTCGACCTGCGGGCGCTCAGCCGGGGCGAGCCGCGCGCGCGCCTGACGGGCTTTGCCGCGCTCGCGCTCGCCATGATGGGGCTGCAGCTGCTGTGGGGCGCGCTCACGGCGGGCCTGCGCGCGGGTGTGACGGCAGGTGCCGGCTGGTTCAACTGGGACGCCTGGCCGCTGATGCAGGGATCGTTCGTGCCCGCCGGGATCGACTGGGCGAAGGGCGCGCTCCACGCCATGCTGTCCGATCCCTTCCTGGTGCCGTTCATCCATCGCTGGTGGGCCTGGGCGGTGGTCGCCGTGCTGGTCGTGCTGGCACGGCGGGTGCGCAAGACCGACCGCGCCGCCTCGATCGCCATCCATTCGACCTTCGGCACGCAAGTCCTGCTCGGCATCGCCACGGTGTGGAGTGCCGTCGCCATTCCGCTCGCCGTCCTGCACCAGCTGACCGGCGCGCTGCTGCTCGTCGCCACCACCTGGGGCGCCCACGCGCTGGGCCGGCAGGCGGCGCGAAAAGCCTGACGGTATCATTTTACCTCTGCGGAAACCGGCCCGCAAGCTTGACTCCTGGCGCGCTTTGCAACAAAGGCGCGCTTCCTCGTCGCACCGGGCAGCTTGCCCCAAGCGGCGTACCAGAATCTTAAGGACCCAGCCATGAAGGCTCTCAGCAAGGTCACCCGGTCGATCAAGCCGGCCGAGGTGGAAAAGAAGTGGCATCTGATCGATGCCGAAGGCCTGGTGGTCGGCCGTCTGGCCGTCATCGTCGCCAACCTTTTGCGCGGCAAGCACAAGCCGAGCTTCACCCCCCACGTCGATTGCGGCGATCACGTTGTCGTGATCAACGCCGACAAGGTGAAGTTCACGGGCAACAAGCTCAAGGACAAGATCTACTACAAGCACACCGGTTATGCCGGCGGCATCAAGGAAGTGACCGCAGCCAAGGTGCTGGAAGGCCGCTTCCCCGAGCGCGTGCTTGAAAAGGCCGTGGAACGCATGATCCCGCGTGGCCCCCTCGGCCGTGCGCAGTTGCGTGCGCTGCATCTCTATGCCGGCGCGGAACACCCGCATGCCGGTACCCAGCCCGAAGCGTTCGACGTCGCTTCGTTGAACCGCAAGAACAAGGTGGGTGCGTAAGCCATGTCCGACACCGATACCGTTTCGAGCCTGGCGGATCTGAAGAACCTCACCGCCAATGCTCCCGCTCCGGCCGCTGCTGCTGCCGACGTCGATGCTCCGGTCGTTCCGGCTGCGCCCACTGCGCCGCTGCGCGATCGTGAAGTCGACGCCCAGGGCCGTTCGTACGCCACCGGCCGCCGCAAGGACGCCGTCGCCCGCGTGTGGCTGAAGCCCGGCTCGGGCAAGGTCACCGTCAATGGCCGCGACCAGGAAGTCTACTTCGCCCGTCCGACCCTGCGCCTGGTGATCAATCAGCCGTTCCAGGTTGCCGGTCGCGAAGGCCAGTACGACATCGTCTGCACCGTCAAGGGCGGCGGTCTTTCGGGCCAGGCCGGCGCGGTCAAGCACGGCATCGCCCAGGCGCTGACCAAGTTCGAGCCTGCCCTGCGCAGCGCGGTCAAGGCCGCCGGCTTCCTGACCCGCGACCCGCGCGTCGTCGAACGCAAGAAGTACGGCCGCGCCAAGGCTCGCCGCAGCTTCCAGTTCTCGAAGCGCTGATCGCGTTTCGGCTGGCGCTTTGCGAAGCGCCGGTACCGGACAGAACAAGAAACGCCCGGCCGCAACGCCGGGCGTTTTCTTTTGTGCGCTACAGGCGGGTGATCCTTACCTGCTCCAGCAGGCGCGCGATGTCCGCCGGGCGGGCAAGGTCGGTGCCCGCGCGCAGCACCGCGGCGCTGCCCGCGGCCACGCCATGGCGGAACGCTTCTTCGATCGGGGCCCCGGTGGCCAGCGCATAGACCATCCCGGCGACGAAGCTGTCGCCCGCACCCACCGCGCTTTGCGCCTCGATCGGCAGGGCCTGTGCATAGACGCTGCCGCCTTCGTGGCTCAGCACCGCGCCTTCGTGGCCGAGCGTCGTCGCCACGATACGCGCCTGCCCGGCCTGCACGATGCCCATCGCCGCCCCGGCCACCGCGCCCACGCTCTCCAGCTTGTGGCCGACCAACGCCTCCAGCTCGCCCCGGCTCGGCTTGGCGAGCGCGATGCGGCCCCCGGCAAGGCCGGCCCGCAGCGCTTCGCCCGAGGTGTCTAGCACCAGCGGAATGCCGCGCGCGGCAAGGCGACGGGCAAGCGTTGCGTAGAAGTCCGCCGGCATGCCCGGCGGCAGCGATCCGCTCGCCACCAGCCAGTCGCACGGGGTCCGGTCGATAACGTCGAGGCAGGCGGTCCATTCGGCCTCGCTCACCGTGGGGCCGGCGGGCGTGAAGCGGTATTCCTTGCCGCTTTCGTGTTCCAGTGCATCGAGCGCGATGCGCGTCGGCCCGGCGATCGGCACGCGGGTGCGGACCAGTTGGTGCAGATCGATCAGCCCGTCGAGCGCGGCCCCGGTCGCCCCGCCCGACATGTAGATCACCCGCGCATTGCCGCCCAGCCGCACGAACACCCGCGCCACGTTGATGCCCCCGCCGCCGGGGTTGTAGTATTCGTGCGTGGTGCGGATCTTGTGCGTCGGCACGATCCGGTCGACTTCATAGGCGACGTCGATCGTCGGGTTGAGCGTCAGGGTCGCGATTGCGGGCATGACAAATCATCCATCTTGCTGGGCCAGATCGTTTTCTTTGTCGCAGCAACGCGCGAGCGATGTATTGCGCCCGATCAATCGCATTGGGCGCGGGAAGATCTGGCCGGGGAGGGCCGATTGCCGACGATACTTCGCAAGGGCATCGCTGCGGCGCAAGGACGGCCCATCGGCCGGCTCGGCTGGCTGCGCGGAGCCCTTGGAGCGCTGATCGGGATCGCGCTGGCCGGGGTGGTGACGAAACTTCTCGCCGAAGGCAGCGCGCCGTGGCTGGTGGCGCCGATCGGCGCATCGGCGGTGCTGGTCTTCGCGGTTCCGGCAAGCCCGCTGGCGCAGCCCTGGTCGGTGCTGGGCGGCAACATGATTTCCGCCGCGATCGGCCTTGCGCTGGGCCATGCCATCGGCGCGCCGTGGCTGGCGGCGAGCCTTGCCGTGGGCCTCGCCATCGCGGTGATGACGCTGGCGCGCTGCCTGCATCCGCCGGGCGGCGCCTGCGCGCTGCTCTGCGCGCTGGGCGTCAAGACCAGCGGCTGGACGTTCGCCGTGCTGCTGATGCCGTTCCTGCCCAACGTCGTGCTGCTGATTCTTGCCGGCTGGGCCTACAACACGCTGACCGGCCATCCCTGGCCCCACCGCCCGCATCCCGCGCCTGCCCTCCCGCCCGGAACCTGGGCCGGCACCTACGAACCGGCGGACCTCGACGCCGTGCTCGAAAGCTGGGACGAAGTGCTCGATGTCGATCGCGAGGATCTCGACGCGCTGTTCCGTGAAGTCGAACAGCGCGTGCTGACGCGATGGAAGGCGGGCGGGCAGTGAGGGCTTCTCAACGTGCCGCGGCGCGGACACGATCGGCGAGATCGAACCGGTGCCCGAGCCAGCGCGATCCTTCGATCGAGATGTGCCGGTCGTCGCGATAGACGATGGTGTCTCCCACCCGCGTGCGGCAGATGCCGCCGGGGCAGAGCATATTGTCTAGCCGGATCACCGGAACCTGCCCGTTCAGCAGTCGCAGCAGCGTTTCGGGATACCGTCGTGCGCTCGACCGGGGGAAATCGCACGGGCTGCCAGCAATGCCATCGCGCAGTGTCGCAGCCAGGCATTGGCCGATGTTCGTCCCGTTGTTCGGTGGCGGTGCGATCACCACGACATGCGCGCCCGTCGCGCGGATCGCGGCTACAAGGCGAAGGAGCGCCCGGGCAACCGCTTCGGGCGTGGTTGCTTGCGTGCTGCCGTCCGGACCCAATGCGATGTCGCGATACATCGAAAAAGGCGAGGCAAGCACGACGGTCCGGACGTCCTGGTGGGATCGCAGCCATGCGAGAACGTGCCGGTTGAAGGCGATGCACTGCGCGGCATGGGTCGGATCGTAGTCGCGCCCCCGGCCCGTGAGGGCAATGTCCTGCAAGGGGGCGCAGTCTGAAAGGGTATGCTGGCGCAACGCGAGCGGGTGCGGGCCGGCACGCAGGCTTACCGCAATGTGCATGGCGAAGCTGTCGCCCCACAGCAGCGTGTCGGGCCGGCGAGCGGTCGCGCACAATGGCGACAACGTGAAGGGCGTGTCGCAGGCCGCGTCCAGGCCAAAGTTGAGCGCCAGCCGGTCCTCGATGCTGCCCATCGTGCCGCCGGGAGTAGCGCGCTGCGGAAACCCTTGCGCGATGTGCAGTGCCATCCCGGTACCGCCGAGCAGCGTCATCCCGGCCATCGCCGCCAGGAACACCGAACGGCGGCGGCGCAGCAGCGGCTGCCCGGCCATGCGGAATGGCCGTTCGACAAAGCGCCATGAAAGGGCGCCCGCCACCACGGCCAGCACACAGAGCGCCAGCATTTCGGCGGCACCGGGCGGCGCCGAGGACCGGGCGCGGGCGAGCGCGAACAGTGGCTGGTGCCAGAGATAGACGCTGTAGCTGATGAGGCCGATCCCGCGCACCCACCGGAGAGAAAGCAGCTGTCCGCCAAGTGTGTCCGCTGTACCGCCGCGCAGCACGAGCAAGGTTCCACCGACCGGGACCAGCGCCATCAGGCCGGGAAAGGGGCTCTCGTCGCTGAACGCCATTGCCGATGCACCGATCAGGCTGAGCCCCGCGAGGCCCGGCAGGTGCCGCCACCGCGATCGGCTCGTCCGGCTCGTCCGGGTCGGCGCGGGCAGCAGGGCTGCAATTGCCCCCGCTAGCAATTCCCAGGCGCGGCCCGGCGCAAGGTAGAACCCGGCGTTGGGTGCATGGACGACATACCACTGCGCCAGGCCAAGGCTGGCGAGCGCCAGCGCAGACAGGGCCAGCAGCATCCATCTGCGATCCGAACCCCGGTGCCTGTCCCAGCTCCACAGCGCCCAAAGCACAACCGGAAAGACGATGTAGAACTGCTCCTCGACCGCCAGGCTCCACGTGTGAAGCAGCGGCTTGAGCGCCACGTCGTTGGCGAAATAGCCTCCTTCGCGATAGAATTCGACGTTCGACACGAATGCCGCAACCGTGACGAGGCTCTTGCCGAATTCGTCGAGCTGCGTCGGCCACAGCCATGCCCACGCGAACGGTATGCACGCTGCCATGACCACGAACAGCGCAGGCAGTATCCGCCGGGCGCGCCGCTCGTAGAATGTGGCAATGGAAAAGGTACCGCGTTCAAGTTCTGCCAGCAGAAGCCCTGCGATCAGATACCCGCTGATCGCGAAGAAAACGTCGACCCCGACGAAGCCGCCCCGGAAGACGGTGCTGCCGGCATGGAACAGCAGCACCGGCAGGACCGCAATTGCGCGTAACCCATCGATCTCCGGCCTGTAGTGAAAGCCCGCCCCGGCGTGCGGGGCGGCTTCCGCAACCTTCGTCAAGCCGAGTTCTTCTTCAGGCTTTCCTCCATCCGCGCGATCTGCTCGGGGGTGGCCTCGCTCTGGCGCGTCGCCTTCCATTCGCCCGCCGGCATGCCGTGGATCAGTTCGCGCGCGGCGGCCTTGTCCAGCGTCACGCCAAGCGGGGCACCGGCTTCGATGATCCAGTCGGCCAGGCAATTGCGGCAGAAACCGGCAAGGCCCATCAGGTCTATGTTCTGCGCATCGTGGCGCAGCTGCAGGTGGCGCACCAGCCTGCGGAAGGCCTTGGCCGCTACGGCATCGGGCAGGGTGTCGAGGTCGTAAGACGCATTCGTATCCATGCAAAAGGTCCTTAAACCATCGCGACTTGGGTTTTAAGGGGGTTTGGGCCATAGGCGGCCTGCAACCAAGGCAAGGAATTCCCGTGGCACAGCCGGCAACCCCCGCACGCACCTCCCAGAGCGCCAGGGCCGGAAAGGACCTGCGCCAGCGCAAGGTCAAGATCCTCGCCACCGTCGGTCCCGCCAGCCGCGCGCCCGAAATGCTCGAAAAGCTCTACCGCGCCGGCGTCGATGCCTTCCGCGTGAACATGAGCCATGGCGATCATGCGACCCACGCCGAAACGATCGCGGCGATCCGCGCGCTGGAGGAGAAGGTCGCGCGGCCGATCACCATCCTGTGCGACCTGCAAGGGCCGAAGCTGCGCGTCGGCACGTTCAAGAACGACCGCGCGGTGATCCGCCATTCGGGCCACTTCACGCTCGATCGCAATCCCGAGCCGGGCGATGAAACCCGCGTCTGCCTGCCGCACCCCGAACTGTTCGGCATCCTGCAGAAGGGCCAGCGCCTGCTGATCGACGACGGCAAGCTGCGCCTGCGGGTGATCCGCGCCGACGACAACGAAATCCTGTGCAGCGCCGAAGTCGGCGGCGTCATTTCCAACCGCAAGGGCGTGAACGTGCCCGACGCGGTCGTGCCGGTGCCGGCGCTCACCGAAAAGGACCGCCGCGACCTCGCCTTCGCGGTGGAGCACGGCGCCGACTGGATCGCGCTGTCGTTCGTGCAGCGGCCCGAGGACGTGGCCGAGGCGCGCCGCCTGATGGGTGGCTACGGTTCGCTGATGGCCAAGATCGAGAAGCCCGCCGCGATCACCCGGCTGGACGAGATCGTCGAACTGGCCGACGGCATCATGGTTGCGCGCGGGGATCTGGGCGTTGAGCTGAATCCCGAAGAAGTGCCGCCACTGCAGAAGCGCATCGTCGAAACCGCGCGCCGCCAGGGCAAGCCGGTGGTCGTGGCGACGCAGATGCTCGAATCGATGATCGAGGCGCCGACGCCGACCCGCGCCGAAGTGTCCGACGTGGCCAACGCGGTCTACGACGGGGCCGACGCGGTCATGCTTTCGGCCGAGACCGCCGCCGGTGCCTGGCCCGAAGAGGCGGTGACGATCATGGACCGCATCGCGGCGCAGGTCGAAGCCGATCCGGGCTATGCCGCGCGCGTCCACTTCATCGAAACGCAGCCCGATCCCACGACGTCGGACGCGCTGGCCGAAGCCTGCGCCTCGATCGCCAAGACGCTGCCGATCTCGGGCATCATCGTGTTCACGGGCTCGGGCTCGACCGCGCGGCGCGTGGCGCGCGAACGGCCGGGCGTGCCGATGCTGGTGCTTACCCCGTCGGAGCGCACCGCGCGCAAGGTGGGCCTGCTGTGGGGCGCGCATGCCGTGCGCACGCGCGACATCGGCAGCTTCGAGGAGATGATCGCCAAGGGCAAGCGCATGGCGCTGCGCCATGGCTTCGGCACGGCGGGATCGCGCCTGATCACGCTGGCAGGCGTCCCCTTCGGCACGCCCGGCGCAACCAACCTGCTTCACGTGGTGACGCTGACCGGCGACGAATTGAAGCGCCGCAGCTGACGCGTTGCGGCCGAGCTGGCGGCAGCCTCAGCGCCCGCCGGTCACCGCAAGGCGCGGCGTGGCGTTGCCTTCGCGGCCGGCGCGGCGTTCGGCGCAGACGACGCGGTTCTTGCCCGATTTCTTCGCGGCATAGAGCGCCGCATCGGCGATAGGCACCACGTCCGACGCGGTGGTCGCCGCTTCGGGCACCGCCGCCACGCCGAGCGAGGCGCTGATCGCGCAGGCGTGGACTTCGCTCAGCAGTTCGATCCGCTCGCGCAGCAGCTCGGCCTTGTCGGCGGCATCTTCAAGGCTGCAGTCGGGCAGGATCGCCAGCAGTTCTTCCCCGCCATAGCGGCACAGCACGTCGGTGGGGCGCAGTGCGCCGACCATCTGCGCGGCGACATCGCGCAGCACGGCATCGCCCTTGGCATGGCCGTGTTCGTCGTTGAGATGCTTGAAGTTGTCGAGATCGAGCATGATCACCGCGGTGCTGCCACCGCCACGCGCGCCGAGCGAAACGAAGCGTTCCAGCGCGTCTTCCATGTAGCGGCGGTTGTACAGCCCGGTCAGCGGATCGCGCAGCGATTGCGTGCGCAGCTTTTCGCGCAGCGCGATGTTCGACAGCGCGAGCGACATCGAATCGGCCAGCGCCCGGCCCAGGCGGCGCACGCCAACGAGCCGGTCGAAGGCGTCGTCCTGCTCGGTCGGCAGCAGGATCAGCAGGCCGTGGACCTGCCCGCAGGCCATCATCGGAATTTCGATGGTGGCCGCCTGGCTCGCATGGTGGGCGCAGCACAGCGTGCCGCTGGCGGGCACGTTGATCTGAGGCTTTCCGCGCTTCAGCGCCCAGCAATTGTGCGGGCTGAGCGTTTCGGGCGCGATATAGCCTTCGGGAAGGTCCCACGCCCGCGCCAGGTCGAGCCGGTCGCGTGAATTGTTGAAGACATAGAGCGCGGTGCCGTAGCTGGGCAGCAGCCGCCGCGCGGTGGCCATCAGCACGGCGCCGGCATCGTCGTACGTTTCGGCGGCCTGCAGCATGTCGGTCATCGCGAACAGCTCGGCCGTCTGCCAGCGCGAATCGGCGATCTCGGACCGGTTCGCGCTCTCGCGCTTCTGTGTCCGCATCGCCAGCACGTGCAGCAGGAACTGGAGCGCCAGCGCCAGGGTCAGCCCGACCGTGGAATAGGCGAGCAGGGTCGAGGCGCCGGCGTTGTCCTGGTAGTTGTGGTAGGCCACCGCGCCCGTGCACAGCACCAGGAGCAGGACCGACGTGAAGTGTACCACGAACAGCCACGTGTGCGACAGTTCGGGCACGGCTTCCTTGGCCGCCTGCTGCGCGCGGATGGTGCTCACCTCGGGGAAATCCTTTGTCGACCTGCTTCGCACCTAGCGGCAAACGACCAGAGGGTGATTAAGCGATTGCCCCGACCAATGCGGAGTCGGCGCTTTAACCCGCGCTAACCATCCCGTCGGCCACGGTCCTGGCCATGGCAGGCGCCGCGGGACTAGCCGTTGCGCGCGCCGAACAATGCGGACCCCACCCGCACGTGGGTGGCGCCCAGCAGCACCGCGGTCTCGAAATCGTCGCTCATCCCCATCGACAGGCCGGCAAGGCCGTGGTCGGCGGCAAGCTTGGCGAGCAGCGCGAAGAACGGCGCTGCCTCGATCCCGGCGGGGGGCACGCACATCAGCCCTTCGACCGGAAGCTGCGCGTCGCGCGCCTGATCGAGCAGCGCGGGCAGGTCGGCAATCGCGCAGCCGCCCTTCTGCTCTTCGGCGCCGATGTTGACCTGCACGAACAGCGGCACTTGCCGCCCCACCTTGTCCATCGCGCGGGCGAGCGCGGTCAGCAGCGACGGGCGGTCGAGCGAATGGATCGCATCGAACAGCCGCACCGCGTCCTCGGCCTTGTTCGACTGCAGCTGGCCGACGAGGTGGACGGCAACGTCGGGGTGCGCCTCGCGGATCGCGGGGAACTTGGCCTGTGCTTCCTGCACGCGGTTTTCACCGAACACGCGCTGCCCTTGCGCGACAAGGTCGAGCACCGCTTCGGCCGGCTTGGTCTTCGACACCGCCACCAGCGTCACGCCTTCGGGCGCGCGCCGCGCGATCCGGCAGCTTTGCGCGATGCGCGCGCGGACGTCATCAAGCGGAGAGATGGGGTCGAGCGGCGAAAGGGCGGGCGAGCTTGCTGGCGTGTCCATGGCGCGGTGCTATAGCGAAGCGATGGCCGCCCGCCACCCCGTTCCCGCCGATCTGCCGCGCCTGCTGCTGCTGTCCGACGCGCGCAACGATGCCGCGCTCGAACGCGCGATCGCCCGCCTGCCCCGGGGGGCGGGGTTCGTTTTCCGCCATTACCACCTGCCGCCGCGCGAACGCACCGCACGGTTCGAACGGCTCGCCCGGCTGTGCCGCGCGCGCGGTATCATCGTGCTGGCGAGCCGCCCCTTGCGCGGCTGGCGGATCGACGGGACCTATGGCGCAGCGCCCACCCTGCCCCGGCCCGGCCTGCGCTTTGCCACGGCGCATTCGCTGCGCGAGATCGGGCAGGCGGAGCGCGCCGGCGCGGATGCGGTGCTGCTCTCGCCGGTGTTTCCCACCCGCACCCATCCCGGCGGCCTGGTGCTCGGCCCGGTGCGGTTCGGCCTGCTGGCGCGCCTTGCACCCTTGCCGGTGCTGGCGCTGGGCGGGATGACGCGGCAGCGGGCGAAGCGGCTTGCCGTCCACGGCTGGGCGGCGATCGACGGGCTCGCCTGACGCGCCCTAACCGTATTGGAATCTTTTGCGGAATCCGCTGGATTCTTGACGCTGACCCCGCTTCGGGCGCATTATGTTCCGCAAGGGACGGAAGGGATCGCAATGGCAAGCCGGGCACTATCACCTGCGAGGGCATCCCGCGCGCGCGGCGGATCGGGCTCCGCCGGCCCGCGCGGCGACTGGCGTTCGATCCTGCGCCGCAGCCTGCGCCGCAGTGCCGAACTGATCGGCGGGGCGACCCTGTTCGCGGCGATGGTGTTCCTTGCGCTGGCGCTCGCCAGCTATACCCAGACCGATCCTTCGGGCAGCACCGCATCGGGCAGCCCGGTCGAAAACTGGATGGGCCTGCCCGGCGCCTGGGCGGCGGAACGCGTGCTGATGCTGTTCGGCCTGCCCGGCGGGCTGCTGCTGCCGCTGCTCTATGTCTATGCCCGCCGCCTGTGGGATGCCGCGGGCGACCTGATCGACGATGGCGCCGATGACGAGGACGAAGAGCTCGAGGCCGAGCCCGCGTGGTGGCGGCTTGCGATCAACCTTGCGATCGCGATGGCGCTGATCGGCACCACGCTGGCACTCGCCTTTACCGCGCCGGGGGGAACCCTGCCGGCGGGCGTCGGCGGGCTGCTCGGCCTTGTCGGCGCCGCGGCGATCCGCACCGTCTCGCACCCGGTCCCCGCGGTCGAAGGGTGGATCATCCTCGCCTTGGCGCTCGCCGCGTTCGGCGTGGGGGTGTTCTTCCTCAGCCGCGTCTTCGCCTTCGAATGGCAGCGCCTGCTGACCATCCCGTCGCTGCTGCGCCGCGCGCCCGCCAGCGTCGTGCCCGCCGACGATGCGGGGCTGACCACGCCTGCCCGCCCGCGCAAGGCCAAGGCCGCCGAAGCGCCTGCCATCCTCGCCGCGCCCGAAGCCGATGCCGCGCCGCGCCGCCCGACCGAGATCACCGATCCCAGCCGCCCGGCCGCGCCCACCCCGCTCGCCGGTGGGGCCAAGCTGCGCCAGGGCGACCTGTTCGACAAGTTCGAGCTGCCATCGACCGGCCTGCTGGAAGAACCCGCGCCCAGCGCCCAGCCCAAGATCGACAAGCTCGCGCTCGAAAGGAACGCGCGCCTGCTCGAAAACGTGCTCGGCGACTTCAAGATCGAGGGCGAGATCACCGCGGTGCGGACCGGGCCGGTCATCACCATGTACGAGCTGGAGCCTGCACCCGGCACCAAGGCGAGCCGCGTGATCGGCCTTGCCGACGACATCGCCCGCAACATGAGCGCGATTTCCGCGCGCGTTTCGGCCATTCCCGGCCGCACCGTGATGGGCATCGAACTGCCCAACGCGGTGCGCGACATGGTCTCGTTCCGCGAGCTGGTCGAATGCGAGAAGTTCGCCAGCTCCAAGGCGCTGCTGCCGATCATCCTGGGCAAGGACATTTCGGGCGATCCGATCGTCGCCGACCTTGCCACGATGCCCCACCTGCTCGTCGCCGGCACCACCGGCTCGGGCAAGTCGGTGGGCCTCAACTGCATCCTGCTGTCGCTGCTCTATCGCCTGACCCCGGCGCAGTGCCGCCTGATCCTGGTCGATCCCAAGGTGCTGGAGCTGAAGTCCTACGACGACATCCCGCACCTGCTCTCGCCGGTGGTGACCGAACCCGCCAAGGCGGTGCGTGCGCTGAAGTGGGCGGTCGAGGAAATGGAGCGGCGCTATCGCCAGATGTCCTCGATCGGCGTGCGCAACCTGTCGGGGTTCAACGAGAAGGTCCGCGCCGCGGCATCGAAGGGCAAGCCGCTGGGCCGCCGCATCCAGGTGGGCTTCGATCCCGATACCGGCGAGGAGCTGTTCGAGGAGCAGCAGCTCGATTACCAGGTGCTGCCGCAGATCGTGGTCATCGTCGACGAGCTGGCCGACCTGATGGTCACCGTGGGCAAGGAAATCGAAGTCCTGATCCAGCGGCTTTCGCAAAAGAGCCGCGCGGCGGGCATCCACCTGATCATGGCGACGCAGCGCCCGTCGGTCGACGTCATCACCGGCGTGATCAAGGCCAACCTGCCCACCCGCATCAGCTTTGCCGTGACCAGCCGCATCGACAGCCGCACCATCCTGGGCGAACAGGGCGCCGAACAGCTGCTGGGCAAGGGCGACATGCTCTACAAGCCCGCGACCGACCCGATCAAGCGCGTCCACGGCCCCTTCGTCAGCGACGAGGAGGTGGAGAAGGTGGCCAACCACTGGCGCGGGCAGGGCAGCCCGGAATACGTCGATTCGGTGACCGAGGAGCCCGAAGACGGCGGCTTCGGCTTCGACGATCTGGACGCGACCGCCAGCGACAATCCCGAAGAGCGCAAGTACCGGCAGGTGTGCCAGCTGGTGTTCGAAAGCCAGAAGGCTTCGGCCAGCTGGATCCAGCGCCAGATGGGCGTGGGTTACAACACCGCATCGAAATGGATCGAGCGCATGGAAGCCGACGGCTTTGTCGGCCCGGCCAACCACGTCGGCCGCCGCGACATCTACCGCGACAAGGACGGCAATCCGCTTTGACGGGGGCGGCGCGGGCTTCGGTGCCGTGCCAACCCGCCCTTAACCCCATCTCGCCAATTTGCCTTAACCCCCGCCCTTAACCTCCGCCCTTAACCATCGCCGGGGCGCGCCGTCCTTGGGTGTGGATCGGCGCGGCGGCGTCCTGTTCTTCCTCCGTCTCCAGCCGGCGGGCCGATCCATCCTGTCCAGAGCAAGCCCGGGAGCCTTCCGCGCCATGCAAGCCCTGACCCAGTGCTGGTTCACTCGCACGCACCGCCCCGAACGCTGGATGGAGCACGACGAGGACGGTTCGCACCTTTCCACCTGCCGCTATTGCGAGCGCCGCATCGTCAGCTGGGACCGCGAGGCGTGGTACCTGGCCGACGGCTTCAACGTCAGCCGCCTGGCTGAAACCGCCAGCGGACGCACGCTGACGCTGGTCGACGTGTCCGAGGACATGTTGCTGCACCGCTTTTCGGTCACCCACCTGAACGACGAGGCCGCGATCGAGGCGTTCAAGAAGCAGGTCGCCGCGCAATACGCGATGGACGAGCCGGGATCGCCGCTGCGCCTGCTCGACAGCGGCGGCACGCCGCGCCCCCGCGTGCGCACGCAGACGGCGCCGCGCCGCGCGGGCGTCAGCCGCGCCGCACCGGATAGCCGGAAAAGCGCTTGATCCGCCGCAGCGAGAAGCTCGACCGCATGGCCGACACGCCGGGCAGGCGGGCGAGGCAATCGCGGTGGATGGCATCGTACTGTTCGAGATCGGCGGCGGCGACGCGCAGCAGGTAATCCGCGCTGCCACTCATCAGGTGGCATTCCAGGATATCGTCGAAATCGCCGACCGCGCGCTCGAAGCGGTCCATCGCTTCGCGGCTCTGGCTGGTCAGCGTAATCTCGACGAACACTTCGACGCTGAGGCCCAGACGGCGCGGGTCGAGCCGCGCGGCGTAGCCTTCGATCACGCCCTTTTCTTCCAGCGCGCGGATGCGGCGGTGACACGCCGAGGGCGACAGGGCGATGGCTTCGGCAAGATCGGCGATGGAACGCGACGAATCACGCTGCAGCGCTTCGATCAGCGCAATGTCGGCACGCTCCATGCACGTTTTTCCCGATTGAGGGTCGATGTGCAACGATATTTCCCGATTGGCCCCTTCGGCAAGCCCCAATGAGGTGAAACATTGCACTGGCTTGCGCGTATCCTTCCCGCACGAAGGATTTGCGGAGAAGAACCCATGCGTGTCGGCACCGTTCGCGAGATCAAGAACCACGAATACCGCGTCGGGCTGACGCCCGAAAGCGCGCGCGAGCTGGTGGTGCACGGGCACGAGGTGTGGGTCGAAACGGGCGCGGGCCTTGGCATCGGCGCGAGCGATGCGGACTACGAAGCGGCCGGCGCCAAGATCCAGCCCGATGCGAAGACCGTGTTCGATGGCTGCGAAATGGTGGTGAAGGTCAAGGAGCCGCAGGCGGTCGAGCGCGCGATGCTGCGCGAAGGCCAGGTGCTCTATACCTACCTCCACCTTGCGCCCGATCCGGAACAGACCGCCGATCTGGTCAAGTCGGGCGTCACCGCGATCGCCTACGAAACGGTGACCGGCCCCAACGGGTCGCTGCCGCTGCTCAAGCCGATGAGCCAGGTGGCCGGGCGCATGTCGATCCAGGCGGGCGCCACCGCGCTGGAAAAGGCGCACGGCGGGCGCGGCGTGCTGCTGGGCGGCGTGCCGGGCGTGCTGCCGGGCAAGGTCGCGGTGATCGGCGGCGGCGTGGTCGGCTTCAACGCGGCGCAGATGGCGGCGGGCCTGGGCGCGGACGTAACCGTGCTCGACCGCGATCCCGATGTGCTGGAGCGGCTGGGCATCCACTTCGAATCGCGCGCCAAGACCCGCTTTTCCAACCGCGCCAACCTGGCTGCGGCCGTGGCCGAGGCGGATCTGGTGATCGGCGCGGTGCTGATCCCCGGGGCCGCTGCGCCCAAGCTGGTGACGCGCGAAATGCTCGGCACGATGAAGCCCGGCGCGGTGCTGGTCGACGTGGCCATCGACCAGGGCGGCTGCTTCGAGACGAGCCACGCCACGACTCATGCCGATCCGACCTATATCGTCGATGGCATCGTCCATTATTGCGTGGCCAACATGCCGGGCGCGGTCGCGCGCACCAGCACTTATGCGCTCAACAACGTGACCCTGCCGCACGCGCTGCGCATTGCCGACCTCGGCTGGAAGGAAGCGCTGCGCCGCGATGCCCATCTGGCGGCGGGCCTGAATGTCCATGGCGGCAAGGTGACGTATGAAGCGGTGGCCCGCGAACTCGGCTACGACTTCGCCCACTACGCAGATTTACTTATGTAATTTAACTTGGAATAAGACTTGGCGTTCTATCAGGACGCCATGGCATCGAAGTCAAAGCGGGATGAACGAGGGTGGAGGCGCATCATCGCCTGCACGATCGTGCTGCTTTGCGCGCTGCTCGCCACGCCATTGCCGGCGCAGGCCGCCACGGTTCCCGTGGAGCAGATCTGCCACGCCAATGCCGCGCTGGGCGAAGACTTTGCGGCATTTGCGGAAAGCCGGTGGATCTGCACCGACGACCACTACAGCATTGCGAGCGACGTCATTTTCGTCCGCTTCCGGCTGAAGCCTGACCAAGCCGCACCGCGGCCGGCAGGATTCGTCTCCCACGCGGTCACGTTCGAGCGAATCGACCTGTGGGTGGTCGACGCGGACGGCAGCCGTCGCGCGCTGCGCTACACCGCCGCCGAAACGCACCACATGGGCGTGGGGCCGATGATCGCCGCCGCGCTGCCGCCGGTCGGCCCGGACAGCCGCTTCGTGGTCGCGCGGATCGTCGGGCCCTGGTCGAAGACGCTGGCGAGCGATGCGCGGCTCGACACGCTGCCCGCAGGGACCGGCTGGTCGCTGGGCGAGATCGTGGCGGTTGCCGCGATCTGCGGGATGCTGGCGGTGCCGTTGCTGATGGCTGGGGGGTACTGGGTGGTGTTGCGCCAGCCCTATGTGGTGTGGCACGCGCTGCTGATCTTCTCGATGCTGGTGCAGGCCTTGATGGGCACGGGCTTCTTCCACATCCTGGGCGAGCTGCCGATCTTCGTCGAAGGCGCGATATCGTGCGTGTGCTACAGCGTGATGGGGGCGAGCGCGCTGATGTTCAGCGCGACCTTCGTCGAGCCGGGCATGCTGGGGCCGCGTGTGGGCCTTGCCATCCGGCTGGGCGCGGTGATCACCCTGGGCTGCGGATTGGTCGCCGCGCTGCCGCTGGACGCGCTGCGACCCTATTCGACGATGCAGCTCTATCTTGGCATGGGGCTGTCGATCCTGCTGATCATGGCCAGCATGATCGAGGCCTGGCGACGGGGAAGCTCGCTGGTGTGGTACCAGATCGTGGGCTGGACGCCCGCGCTGCTCGTCGCGGTCTATCGCATCGCGCGCTATGTCTCGCCCGATGCGCAGCCCACCAACTCGGTGGCAGCGCAGCAGCTGGCGCTGGCGGTAGAGGTGCTGGTCAGCTCGCTCGGCATCCTCAGCCGTCTGCTCGACCTGCGCCTGCAGCGTGACCGCGCGACTGCGCTGGCGCTGGAAATGGAGGGCGTTGCCGGTCGTGATGCGCTGACCGGGCTGTGGAACCGTCGTTCGATCGAGAAGCGCTTCGCCGACCTGTTCGCCAGCGGTTTCCGCACGATGGCGGTGCTCGATCTCGATCACTTCAAGGCGGTGAACGACCTGCACGGCCATGCCATGGGCGATGCCGTGCTCAAGGCGGCGGCAACCGCGCTTTCGGGCGATGGCGATACCCGCGCGGTGCGCCTGGGGGGCGAGGAGTTCATGCTGTTGCTGCGCGGCAGCGATTCGGCCGAGCGCGCCGAGCGCCGCCGCCGCGCGATCAGCGCGCGCGTCGCGGCCGAACTGCCGGGGCTGGACCGGGTGGTGACGGCGAGCATGGGGCTGGTCGAACACGATCCACGCGGCAACCTGTCCGCTGATTTCGACGCGCTCTACGCGCATTGCGACCGCCTGCTCTATGAAGCCAAGCGGCTCGGCCGCAATCGCACGATGCGCGAACGGATGATCGCCTTCGTGCCGCCCGCGCCCATGGCCGCGGCCGCCGCCGGCTAGCTTGCCTCGGGCAGGAACGGTGCGGCGACGTCGGCCGGCACGCGCAGCAGCCGGCCGCTGGCCTTGTCGAGCAGTGCCCAGGTGGTCTTCGCCGCGACGATCACCTTGCCCCGGTGATCGCGGAATTCGACGCAGCGATCGAACCGCGCACCCGAAGGTGCGTGCGGGATGAAGGTTTCCGCCGTCACGCTTTCGCCTTCGCCGATGTTGCCGCGATAGTCGATCTCGTGCCGGGTCACGACCCAGACATAGGCGGCCAGGTGCTCTGGCGGCGCCACCGCCTCCCAATGGGCGACGGCGAGCGCTTCCATCCACTGCACCCACACCGCGTTGTTGACGTGGCCCATTACGTCGATGTGTTCGGGCAACGCGGTGAAGGTCAGGGTGTGGCGGTTGCTCATTACGGTCAGGCCGGAACGCCCAGCTGCCACAGCACGAAGACGAACTCCTCGGCCATTTCCTTCAGGCTTTCGAAGCGGCCCGACTTGCCGCCGTGCCCGGCGCCCATGTTGGTCTTGAGCAGCAGCTCGTTGTCGTCGGTCTTCAGTTCGCGCAGCCGTGCGACCCACTTGGCGGGCTCCCAGTAGGTGACGCGCGGATCGTTCAGCCCGGCGGTGACCAGCAGCGGCGGGTAGGCCTGTGGCTTCACCTGGTCATAGGGGGAATAGGCGCGGATCAGCTCGAACGCGGCGGCGTCCTCGATCGGGTTGCCCCATTCGGGCCATTCGCCGGGCGTGAGCGGCAGGCTTTCATCGAGCATGGTGTTGAGCACGTCGACGAAGGGCACGTGCGCCACCACCGCGCCGAACAGGTGCGGATCGGAATTGATCACCGCGCCCATCAGCTCGCCCCCGGCCGAGCCGCCCGAGATCGAGATGCGCCCTTCCTGCGTGAAGCCGCGATCGATCAGGCCGCGCGCGACGTCGACGAAATCGTTGAAGGTGTTGGTGCGCTTGTCGAGCTTGCCGTCCTTGTACCAGCGCCGGCCGAGATCGTCGCCGCCGCGGATGTGGGCGATGGCATAGGCAAAGCCGCGATCGACGAGGCTGAGCCGCGTGGTCGAGAAGCCCGGGCCGATGGCGATGCCATAGGCACCGTAGCCGTAGAGGTGGAGCGGGCCACCCTGTGCGCGATCCTTGCGCCAGACCACCGAGACCGGCACGCGCGTGCCATCGCGCGCCGTGATTTCGAGCCGCGCGGTTTCATAGAGCGAGGCATCGTAGCCGCTGGGGATTTCCTGCACCTTGAGCAGTTCGAGCGACTTGTCGGCGACGTGGTAGTCATAGACCGAGGCCGGGCTGACCATCGATTCATAGCTCACCCGCAGCTTTTCGACCGCCCATTCGGGATTGTCGCCAAGGCTCGCCTCGTAGCTCGCTTCGGGGAAGGTGATCGGCTCGATCCGGGCGGGATCGTCGTAATAGCGCACCTCGATCCGGTCGAGCCCGCGCACTCGGCCTTCGACGACGTAGAAATCGCGGAACAGGTCGAACCCGGTCAGGTAGAAATCGTCGCTGCCTTCGATCAGCGTGGTCCATTCGCCGGGCGCGGCAAGCGGTGCCGTTGCGAGGCGGAAGTTTTCGTGGGTGTCGTTGGTGTGGACGAACAGCGTGTCGTCGCGCACGTCGACATCGTATTCCACGCCTGCCTGCCGCGCCTTGACCAGTTTGAGCGGCGCCAGCGGATCGTCGGCGGGGACGAGCCGCACTTCGCTGGTTTCATGGTCGCCGGTCGACAGGATCAGCCACTTTTCGTTGGCGGACAGCGCGGCACCGGCGCGGAAGCCTTCGTCGTCTTCGTGATAGAGTTCGACATCCTGATCGACCGGCTGGCCGAGCCAGTGCAGGCGGACGTTGTCGGTGCGCCAGTTTTCGTTGGCGAGCGAATAGACGAGGCCGCTGTCGCCCTTGACCCAGATCAGGCCCGAATTGGTGCCTTCGATCACGTCGGGCAGGACTTCGCCGGTGGCGATCACCTTGATTCGCGCGGTGAAGCGTTCGGAGCCGTTGTCGTCGACGCTCCAGGCAAGCTTGCTGCCATCGTTGGAGACCGAGATCGCGCCGAGGCGGAAATAGTCGTGGCCGGCGGCGAGCGCGACTTCGTCGAGGATCAGTTCGTCGGCGCTGCCATCGTCCGCCGCGCCCACCGGGCGGCGCCACCACTTCTTGTATTCGGCGCCTTCCTCGAATTCGATCCAGTAGAGGAAATCGCCGTCCTTCTGCGGCACGGACTTGTCCGCTTCCTTCACGCGCGCGCGCATTTCGGTGAACAGCGCGTCGATCGTGCCCTGGTGCGGCTGCATCCGCGCTTCGAACCAGGCGTTTTCCGCCTTGAGGTGATCGAGCACCTCGGCATCCTCGACCTTGGGATAGCCCGGATCGCGCAGCCAGGCGTAATCGTCGGACACGGTGATGCCGTGGCGGGTGAAGCTGGACGGCTTCTTCGGCGCGATTGGCGGAGTGGCTGGCGGAGTTGCAGGGGTGGTTTGTTCCATCCCTCGCATCTATGTTCCCCGCATCACGCCCGCAAGGCGAACGACATTTGCGCACAGGACAAGACCCATGCTGATGCACACCCACGAAGCCCGCCTCGATGCGCTGCGCAAGGAACTGGCGGCGCGCGGCCTCGACGGCTTCGTCATCCCGATTTCCGATGAACACATGAGCGAATATGTCGGCGGCTATGCCCAGCGGCTCGCCTGGCTGACCGGCTTCGGCGGTTCGGCGGGGACCGCCGTGGTTTTAAAGGACAAGGCCGCGATCTTCGTCGACGGGCGCTACACGCTGCAGGTGCGCGATCAGGTCGATGGGCGCTTCTGGGAATACCAGTCGGTGCCGCAGACGTCGGTGGCGGCGTGGCTGGCGCAAAACGCGCCCGAAGGCGCGACCATCGGGTATGACGCGTGGCTCCATTCGAAGGGCTGGGCGGGTGGCGTGGCCAAGGCGCTCGGCGCGAACGGCGGCAAGCTCGTCGCGGTCGAAGGCAATCCGGTGGACGCGGTGTGGGAAGACCAGCCCGCGCCCTCGCTCGCCCCCGCGCTGGTCCATGCCGATGCCCACGCCGGGCAATCGGGCAACGAAAAGCGCGCCGCCGTGGCCGAATGGCTGGCCGACAACAAGCTCGATGCGGCGGTGATCTCGGCGCTCGATTCGATCGCCTGGCTGCTCAACGTGCGCGGCAGCGATGTCGAGCGCACGCCGGTCGCGCTCTCGTTCGTGCTGGCTCATGCCGATGGCACCGCCGACCTGTTCATCGCGCCCGAAAAGGTGACGCCGGAGCTTGTCGCGCACCTGGGCAACGCCGTGCGGATCGCCCCGCGCGATGGCTTCGTGCCCGCGCTGCAGGCGCTGGCCGGCAAGAATGTGGCCGCCGATCCCGAGCGCGCGGTGGCCGCGATCTTCGAGACGCTGGAACGCGCGGGCGCCAGCGTGGTGGCGGTGACCGATCCCACCGTGCTGCCCAAGGCGATCAAGAACCCGGTCGAACAGGCCGGGCACAAGGCGGCGCAGGAACGCGATGGCGCTGCCGTCGCCCGCTTCCTGCACTGGGTGACGACGACCGCGCCACAGGGCGGGGTGAGCGAACTTTCCGCCTCGGACAAGCTGGAGGCGTTCCGCGCCGAGGGCGGGCTGCTGCGCGACTTGTCGTTCGACACCATATCAGGCGCGGGGCCGAACGGGGCGGTGGTGCACTACCGCGTCAGCGAGGAGACCAACCGCGCGCTCGAACCCAACAGCGTCTACCTGGTCGATTCGGGCGGGCAGTACGTCGATGGCACCACCGACATCACGCGCACCGTGTGGATCGGCCCCGATGCGCCCCCGGCCGAGGTGAAGGACCGCTTCACCCGCGTGCTCAAGGGCCATATCGCGCTCGCCCGTGCGGTGTTCCCTCGGGGCACCGCGGGCAGCCAGCTGGACGCCTTCGCACGCCAGTTCCTGTGGGAAGCGGGGCTCGATTACGCGCACGGCACCGGCCACGGCGTGGGCAGCTTCCTGTCGGTGCACGAAGGGCCGCAGCGCATCGCCAAGGCGGCGGGCGGACAGGCCGGCACCGGGCAGGACCTGGTGCCCGGCATGATCCTGTCGAACGAGCCCGGCTACTACAAGACCGGCGAATACGGCATCCGCATCGAGAACCTGATCCTGGTCGAACGGCGCGAGATCGCTGGCGCCGAGGGCGAATTCTATGGCTTCGAGACGCTGACCCACGTGCCGATCGAGCGCGCGCTGGTGGACCAAAGCCTGCTGACGCGCGAGGAGCGCGACTGGTGGAATGCCTATCACGCGCGCACGTTCGAACTGCTCTCGCCCCAGCTTTCCGGCGCCGATCTCGATTGGCTGAAGGCGGCGTGCGCTCCGCTCTGAGTGCCGCTTGCGAGTGAAGATGTTCGTGATATGTTCTCAATCATGGCGTCCGCCGCAGCGAGTCGGGCGGACATGATGGAGAACCACGATGATCGGATACGTTACGCTCGGCACCAGCGATCTTGCCCGCGGTGCGGTGTTCTATGACGCCATCGCCGCCGAGCTCGGCACCGGGCGGATGATGGAATGGGCCGGCGCGATCGCCTGGGGCACGCCCGACGGTGGCGCCGGGATCGGCCTGACCCTGCCGTACGATGGTCAGCCGGCCAGCGTGGGCAACGGCGTGATGGTCGCGCTCGAAGCGAAGGACAAGGCGCAGGTCGACCGGCTCCATGCCATCGCGCTCGCCAACGGCGGCTCGTGCGAGGGCGCACCGGGTCCGCGCGGCGATGGCGACGGGTTCTATGCCGCCTACTTCCGCGATCCCGATGGCAACAAGCTCAACGCCTTCGTCATGGGGTAGGGCGCGCCGCATCGCGCGACAAACTGCGACAAAATCGATGGGCTCGCGGCATAGTTGCGCGACAAGCGGTGCTTATATCGGCTTTCAAGGAAGCTGCAGCGGTCGGTCCCACTCCCCCATCTGTACGGTAGGGCAGGCGGACACTCCCCCTTCGGCCGCCGCCCCGGCGCCGCCTGCTGCAGCTTCCTCCCTCTTCCCTTGGGGACCGAAGCCGATGACCATGAAGAAATATACCTTGGGCCTGTCCGCCGCAGCGATGCTGCTGGGCGCTGGTGCCCTCTATGCCGCCGCGCCCGATGGCAAGGCTCGCCCGATGCGCGCCGATGCCGACGGCAATGGCGAAGTGACCTGGGCCGAAGCGAAGGCCAAGGCCGACGAGATGTGGACGAAGCTCGACGTCAACGGCGACGGCAAGCTCGACCAGGCCGACCGCGACGCGAAGCTGGCCAAGAAGTTCGACGAGATCGACACCAACCATGACGGATCGATCAGCCGCGACGAATTCGTTGCCCATCACCGCGCGATGAAGGGGCCGATGGATGGCCCCGGACGCGGCGAACCCGGGGCTCCGCCGCCACCTACTGCTGGTGCCAGTGGCCCGATGGCTGGCGGACCCGATGGCCCGATGCGCGGCCACCGCGGCATGCGCGGACCCGGCCATGGCGGTCCTGGCGGCGACATGATGGGTGGGCCGATGGTGGCGATGATGGCCGATGCCAACAAGGATGGCGTCGTCACCCGGGCGGAATACGATGCCGCGGTGAAGGCGCACTTCGACAAGGTCGATACCAATCACGACGGCAAGATCACGCGCGAGGAGCGCCGCGCCGCATTCCAGGCGATGCGTCCGCGCGCCCGCGACGGTGAACCGATGGGCGGAATGGGCGACATGCCGCCCCCGCCCCCGGGAGAGTGATCTGCTGCGGGAAATGCGATAAGCCGGTGCGATGAACGATACCACGCCCATCAGTGTCCTGCTTGTCGACGATGAACCGGCTCTGCGCGAACCCCTGGCGGACTATCTTGGCCGCCAGGGGTTCGCCGTGACGCAGGCCGGCACCGCGGCGGAAGCGCGCAGCCGTCTGGCCGAGGGGCTGCCCGACATCGCCCTGCTCGACATCATGATGCCGGGCGAGGACGGCCTGTCGCTCTGCCGCCATCTGGTGGAGGCCCGGCACCTTCCGGTCATCTTCATTACCGCGCGCGGCGAAGCGACCGACCGGATCGTCGGGCTGGAAATCGGCGCCGACGATTATGTGGTGAAGCCGTTCGATCCGCGCGAACTGGTCGCCCGCATCCGCAGCGTGCTGCGCCGCGCCTCGCGCCAGCCAGCCGAGACCAGCGACGCCTTCGTCTACGAGTTCGAAGGCTGGTGCCTCGATCCGCTCAAGCGCCGGTTGACCGATCCCGAAGGCGCCGTCGTGGCGATTTCCTCGGCCGAGTTCCGCCTGCTGCTCGCCTTCCTCGACCATCCGCGCCAGGTGCTCGACCGCGACCGCCTGCTCGACATGGTGCAGGGCCGCGAAGCGCATCTGTTCGACCGCGCGATCGACAACCAGATCAGCCGCCTGCGCCGCAAGATCGAGGTGGACAGCCGCAATCCTCAGCTCGTCCAGACCGTCTGGGGCGGGGGGTACATGCTGGCCGCCGAAGTACGCAAACGCCCGGCGACCGACTGACCGCGCGTCCCGTGATCGGCCTTGCTTCAAACGTCGCGCGCCGCGTGCGTGCCCTGCCGATCTGGCCGCGCAGCCTGCAGGGCCAGATGCTGCTCGCCATCGCGCTGGCGCTGCTGGTTGCGCAGGGCCTCTCCTCCGGGCTGATCTGGCGGGCGCAGCGCGAACGGCACATCAATGCCATGGTCAGCGGGCTCGCCTTCCGCCTGCTCGGCCAGGCGCCGCCAGAAGGGCCTCCTCCTCCGGATGGTCCCCCTCGGCCCGAAGGCCTACCGGGTCTCGATGGAAGAGGACCGCTCGATGGCCCCCCCGCCGGACCGCCCCGGGCAAGGCGGGCGGGCCCGCCGACGCTGCCGGGCGATCCTGAGGCGCGCCTGCGTCGTCCGCCGAACGACCTGTTTCGCTTGCCCCGCAGCCTGCGGCTGACGGTCGAGCCGAACTTCGCCCCCGCCGCGACCGACCGCCGCCGCAGCGATGCCGAAAGCCTGCTGCACGACATGCTGGAAGCGCAAGGCGTGACGGCCCCGCAGGTGGTGGTGCTGGAGCGCCGGCCCTGGGCCGATCCACTCATTGGCCGGTGGTACATGCGCAGCCGGCGAGGACCGCTGGCTGACAGCGGCGAAGATCCGCCACGCCTGGCGATCGCTGCGCTGCGCCAATCCGACGGCCGCTGGCTGGTCGCCCGCGTGATGGTTCCTGCCGACGAACGCCGCATTCTGATGTCGATCGCGCTGCAGACGGTGTTCATCTACATCGCGCTGGTTGGCGCCACCGCCCTGATCCTGCGCCGCATCGCGCGGCCCTTGAAGGCGCTGACCCGCCGGGTGGAAAGCTTCGCCGCGGACCGTTCGATCGACGGACAGCTGGCGCCCGAAGGGCCCGAGGACGTGCAGCGGCTGATCGACGCGCACAACGCGATGGAACATCGCATCGTCTCGCTGCTCGACGAAAAGGACGTGATGCTGGGCGCGATCGGCCATGACCTGAAGACCCCGCTCGCCGCGTTGCGCGTGCGGATCGAGGCGGTGGACGACGATGCCGAGCGCGCGCGGATGGCGGCAACGATCGAGGACATTACCCGCTCGCTCGACGACATCCTCTCGCTCGCGCGCGTCGGCCGCCCGACCGATCCCGTTGAAAGCACGCAACTGTCCGCGCTCGTGGCCGACGTGGTGGGCGAATACGAGGACATGGGCGAGGACGTCGAACTGGGCGAGACCGAGCGCATGGTGCTGCGCCTGCGCCCCACCTGGGTGCGCCGGGGCTTGCGCAACCTCGTCTCCAACGCGCTGCGCTATGGCACCAGGGCGCGCGTCTCACTGGCGCGCGACGGGCGCCATGCGGTGCTGCGCATCGAGGACGATGGCCCGGGCATTCCCGATCCCGACATCGCGCGGATGATGGAGCCGTTCACCCGGCTGGAAGCATCGCGCAACAGCGCCACCGGCGGCGCAGGGCTGGGCCTTGCGCTGGCGCGGGCGATTGCCGAACAGCACGGCGGCAGTCTGGTGCTGATCAACCGCCGCGAAGGCGGGCAGGTCGGCGGCGGGCGGATCGCCGGGCTTACCGCCGAACTGCGGCTTCCTTTGTCGTAGCGCGATTTACCGCAGCAAGCCGCCGAGCAGCCCGCGCGCGAAGCGGCCGAAGGCGGCGCCGCCGATCTGCGTGGCGACCGTGCCGACCACCGCGGTAAGGCCCGAGGACACCGGCGAGGCGCGCGATTTCTTGCCCATGATCTCGGCCGCGATCACCGCGCCTGCCGAGCTTGCCACCGCGCCGACGGCGGCCTTGCCCGCCTTGCCCCACAGGCTGGGGCTCTGGCGCGCGGCACCGCGCTGGGCGACTTCGCCCTGTTCTTCCACCTGCTTGGCCGCCGCCGCCGCATCGGCCGCCTTCTGCGCCAGCACTTCGGCGGCGCTTTCGCGGTTGACGGCGGTGTCGTACTTGCCGTCGAACGGGCTGACCGACTGGATCACCGCACGCTCCTTGGGCGTGACCGGGCCAAGCCGTGAGCGCGGCGGCGCCACCAGCGTGCGCTGGACCACGCCAGGCGCGCCATCGGCATCGAGCGTGGAAACGAGCGCTTCGCCCACCTTGAGCTCGGTGATCACCTTTTCGACATCGAGATCGGGATTGATGCGGAAGGTTTCCGCTGCCGCGCGGATCGCCTTCTGGTCGCGCGGGGTGAACGCGCGCAGGGCATGCTGCACGCGGTTGCCGAGTTGCCCTGCGATCTTTTCGGGAATGTCGATCGGGTTCTGCGTGACGAAGTAGACGCCCACGCCCTTCGACCGGATCAGGCGGACGACCTGCTCGACCTTGTCGAACAGCGCCTGCGGGGCATCGTCGAACAGCAGGTGGGCTTCATCGAAGAAGAACACGAGGCTAGGCTTTTCGGGATCGCCGACTTCGGGCAGCGCCTCGAACAGTTCGGACAGCAGCCAGAGCAGGAACGTGGCGTAGAGCTTGGGGCTCTGCATCAGCTTTTCGGCGGCGAGCACGTTGACCATGCCGCGCCCCTGGTCGTCGAGCTTGAGGAAGTCGTTGATCTCGAACGCGGGTTCGCCAAAGAAGCGGTCCGCGCCCTGGCTTTCGAAGGCGAGCAGCTGGCGCTGGATGGTGCCGACGCTGGCTTTCGACACGTTGCCGTACTTCGTCGCCAGTTCGCTCGCCGCTTCGGCGCAGGCGACCAGCACCGATTGCAGGTCGGCAAGGTCGATCAGCAGCAGGGCGTTATCGTCGGCATAGCGGAAGGCGATGTTGAGCACGCCTTCCTGCGTTTCGTTGAGACCGAGCAGGCGGGCGAGCAGCACCGGGCCCATTTCCGAAATGGTCGTGCGAATCGGGTGGCCGGCTTCGCCATAAAGGTCCCAGAATACCGCCGGGTTATCGGCATAGGCGTAGTCGGCGATGCCGACTTCTTTGGCCCGCGCCTCCAGCTTGTCGGCGTTCTTGAAGGTGGGGCTGCCGGGCATCGAGATGCCGGACAGATCGCCCTTCACGTCGGCCAGGAACACCGGCACCCCGGCGCGGCTGAACTGTTCGGCGATGCCCTGCAACGTCACCGTCTTGCCCGTGCCGGTTGCGCCCGCCACCAGCCCGTGCCGGTTCGCCCGATCGAGCCGCAGCACCTGCTGCTGCCCGTCCGCGCCCAGCCCGATCACGATCTCGCCCATCAGTCCCAGTCCTTCACTGCCGTCAGCAGGAAGGTTTAGGTCGCGCGCGGGCGTTTGCAAACGGGGAAGAAGGGCCGGATCGGGCAGCACGTCCCTGTCCGGCCCTTGGGGCAGCGGCCGGATCGCGCTTTTGCATCGGTGCGCGCGAGCCGCTAAAGCGCGCGGCTGTTTCCATGCGCGCACCCTTCATCCTGCTCGACGATGCCCGCACCGAGGGCGCCAGTCCTTCGCGGCTCTATACCGGCGCGCAGGAGATCGTCGTCGCGCGCCGCGCCGACGAGGTGCTGCCCGCGCTCGAGCGGATTGCCGCGACGCCGGGCGAATGGGCGGGATTCATCGCCTATGAAGCGGGGCTCGCGCTCGAACCGCGATTGCAGCCACTGGCCGCACGGCGCACGGGTGCGGCGGGGCCGCTGGTGTGGTTTGCGCGGTTTTCCACGTGGCTGGAGATGACCTCAAGCGAAGTTGAGGTTTGGCTGAAGCAGGAATCGGCAGGCGCGGGCCGGCTCGGGCCGCTCGATCCGCAGGTGTCGCCCGGGGGCTATGGGGCTGCGTTCGACCAGATCGCCCAGGCGATCCGTGCCGGCGACATCTACCAGGCGAACCTGACCTTTCCGCTTGGCGGCACGTGGAGTGGCGATCCGCTGGCGATCTACGCCGCGATCCGCGCCGATGCGCGCGCGGGCTATGGCGGGCTGATCTGGGACGGGGCGCACTGGCACCTGTCGTTTTCGCCCGAGCTGTTCTTCAAGCTGCGCGATGGCGCGGTCAGCGTGCGGCCGATGAAGGGCACCGCGCGGCGCGGGCGCGATGTGGCCGAAGACGAAGCGTTGCGCGAGGAACTGGCCGCCAACCCCAAGGACCGCGCCGAAAACCTGATGATCGTCGACCTGATGCGCAACGATCTGTCGCGCGTGGCAGAGCCGGGATCGGTGCGGGTGGAGGCACCCTTTGCGGTCGAGACGTATCCTACGGTCCACCAGATGGTGACCACGGTGCGGGCGCAGTTGCAGCCCGACCGGAGTGCGGCGGACCTGCTGCGGGCAATCTTTCCCTGCGGATCGATCACCGGCGCGCCCAAGATCCGCGCGATGGAGCTGATCGACGCGGTCGAGCGCGACGCGCGTGGAAACTACTGCGGTGCGGTGGGCCGTTTGGACAGCACTGGCGATGCGGCGTTCAATGTGGCAATTCGGACGCTACGTCTCGTCCCCGATCACGGGGGCGCCCAGGGGGGTCGCGCCACCATGGGGGTCGGATCCGGTCTCGTGGCCGATTCAACCCCAGCGCGCGAGTGGCGCGAATGCGTGGTGAAGGGGAGTTTCTTGCGTCTTTCTGCGGGCAGTGCCGACCTGATCGAGACCATGGCGTTCGATCCCGTCGCCGGGATCGCGCTGCTGGAACTCCATCTCGAACGGCTCAAGGCGAGTGCGGCGGAGCTGGGCTTCACGTTCGACCGACACGCCGTGCGCAACGCGATCCATGCGCTGTGCTTCGATCTGGAAGCGCCGTCGAAGGTGCGGCTGGTGATTGCTCGCAGCGGGGCCTATGCGCTGGAAGCGGGCGCCATGCCGGCGCCGTTTGCCGGGCCGGTCGGCTGCATCGCGCTGCCGCTGCCGGTTTCTAGCGGCGACTGGCGCTTGCGCCACAAGTCGAGCGATCGCGGCTTTTACGAAGAGGCGCTCAAGGTGGCCAGGCGCGCCGGGGCCGGCGAAGCCGTGCTGGTGCGCGACGATGGCCTTGTCACCGAAGGCAGCTTCACCAACCTGTTCGTTGAGCGCGACGGCCGGCTGCTGACGCCGCGCGCCGCGTCGGGCCTGCTGCCGGGTGTCCTGCGGCGCAGCCTGATCGAAGAAGGCCGCGCGCAAGAGGCCGACCTGACCCTTGAAGATCTTTCCGGCGGGTTCTTCGTCGGCAACGCCGTGCGCGGGCTGTGCCCGGCGCGGTTCCACGGCGAGTAACGCAAGACCATGTCCCATCCGCTTTCCGCCGCGCTTTCGCGCATCGCGCCTTCGCGCACCACGGCCATGACCGACCGCGCGATGGAGCTGCGCGCCGAGGGCAAGGACGTGATCTCGCTGTCGGTGGGTGAGCCCGACTTCGCCACGCCCGTGCACGTGATAGAGGCGGCCAAGCAGGCGCTCGATGCCGGTGACACGCGCTACACCGCCGTAGCCGGCACGGCGGCGCTGAGGAAGGCGGCGGCGCTGCATTTTGAGCGGGACCTGGGGTTGGTCGTCCCGCCCGCGCAGGTGATCGTCAGCGCCGGGGGCAAGCAGGCGATCTTCCACGCGCTGCTGGCGACGCTCGATCCCGGTGACGAAGTGCTGGTGCCGAGCCCGTGGTGGGTCAGCTATCCCGAGATCGTGCGCTTTGCCGGCGCCACGGTGGTGGACCTGCCGACGACGGCGGCAAGCGGCTTTCGCATCAGCGCGGCGCAGCTCGAGGCGGCGATCACGCCTGCCACGCGCTGGCTGCTGCTCAACAGCCCCGGCAATCCCACCGGCGCGACCTATTCCGCCGAGGAAATCCGCGCGATTGGCGAGGTGCTGCGGCGCCATCCGCGCGTGCTGGCGATGAGCGACGATATCTACGCCCCGCTGCGCTACGTCGAAGGGGCGCATGCTACGCTCGCGGTGGAATGTCCGGACCTGGCCGAACGTGTGCTGACGGTCTCGGGCGTGTCGAAGAGCCATGCGATGACCGGCTTCCGCATCGGCGTTTCGGCAGGGCCGCTGTGGCTGATCCAGGCGATGGCCAAGCTGCAGTCGCATTCTTCGGGCAATCCCGCCTCGATCAGCCAGGCCGCCGCCGTGGCCGCGTTCGAAGGGCCGCAGGATTTCCTGGCCGACTGGCGCGAGCGTTTCCGCGTGCGGCGCGACCGGGTGGTCGCGTCGATCAACGCGATTCCGGGCCTTGCGGCGCCGGTGCCCGATGGCGCGTTCTATTGCATGGTCGATGCCGCGCCTCTGATGGCCCGCTTTGGCGATGACGACGCGCTGGCGATGCACCTGCTCGAACACGGCGTTGCGATCGTGCCGGCCTCGGCCTTTGGCGGGCGCGACGGTTTTCGCATTTCTTTTGCCGCGGACGACGCGCGGCTCGATGAAGCGCTGCGGCGCATTGCAGGAGCGGTGGCGTGATCGATTTCCCGATCCTGTTCGAAGACGGTGAAGCGCTGGTGATCGACAAGCCGGCAGGCCTGCCGCTCGATACCCCGCGCGCCGGGGGCGTGAGCCTCGACGATTACCTCGACGAACTGCGCTTCGGCTTCCAGCGCGCGCCGGCGCCGGTGCACCGGCTCGACCGCGATACCTCGGGCTGCCTGCTGCTGGCGCGCAACCCCAAGGCGCTCAAGCGCTTTTCGGCGGCGTTCGAAGCGCGCATCGTGACCAAGGTATATCTCGGCGTGGTGCAGGGGACGTTCGAGCTGAAGCACGGCACGATCGACCTGGCGCTGTCCAAGATCAGCTCGGCGGCGAACGGCTGGCGGATGATCGCGGCGAAGAAGGGCAAGCCCGCGCGCACGCACTGGAAGGTGCTGGCCGAACACGATGGCCTTTCGCTGGTCGAGTTCCGGCCCGAAACCGGCCGCACCCACCAGATCCGCGTCCATGCGCTGGAAGGGCTGGGCCAGCCGCTGGTCGGCGATCCGGTCTATGGCGATGGTGACGGCACCGGGCGCACGTTGCTGCATGCGCTGCGGCTCGAAGTGCCGCGCGACGGCAAGCCGCCGGTCGTGGCCGAAGCGCCGATCCCAGACGATTTCAGGGCGCTCGGTTTCACGCTGTGATCGATGCCGATGCCCTGGTCGGCCGGGCCATGGCGCTGGTCGAGGAGAGCTTCATCGCCGCGGCGGGACCGGGCGGGCAGAACGTGAACAAGGTGGCGACGGCGGCGCAGCTGCGGCTCGACGTCTTTGCGCTGCGCCTGCCCCCCGAGGTGTTCCATCGCCTGAAGGACCTCGCCGGGTCCAAGATGACCGCCAAGGGCGAGATCGTGCTGACCGCGCGCAGCTATCGCACGCAGGAACAGAACCGCGAGGACGGGCGCAAGCGGCTGGCCGACCTGCTGCGCGAGGCGTGCAACCTGCCGGCAAGGCGCGCCAAGTCGCGGCTCAATCGCGTGGGCAAGACGGCGCGGCTGGAAGGCAAGAAGAAGCGCGGCGCGATCAAGGCCGGGCGCGGCAAGGTATCGTTCGACTGACGTTCAAGCCCGGACGCCAAAGCCTGCCGCGAAGACCCTGACGCTCAGGGCTGATCGCTCGCCGCAACGCCGGGAATCGCGGCGAGGTCGGCGGGCACGGTCGCTTCGTCGAGCGGGGGACGCGGGCGCGCCTCGAGCCGCTCGGCCGCCTTGTCGAGCGCCTTGGCCTCGCCCACCGTGGTGCCGCCGGGGCCGGGGTCGGTGTCTTTCGAACACGCGCCCAGCCCCAGTGGCAACGCCAGTGGCAGCACCAGAAGCGCGGCAGCCAATGCCCCCCGCATCGGACGCGCTTACTGCTGCGGCGGAGCGGCGGGCTTGTCGGTGCCGGTTTCCGCAGCGGCAGCGGCCGCACGGGCAGCCTCGGCCGCCGAAACTGCGCTGTCGGCCGCGCTCTTGGCGGCATCCTCGGCGCTCTGTGCAGCCTGCGAGGCATCGGCAGCGGGGGCGACTTCCCTTTGCGGCGCAGGCGCGGCGGCGGAAGGTTCAACCGCCGGAAGATCGTCAGCAGGCATTTCGACGTTGTCGGGCGCGGCTTCCTGCGAGGCATCGTCGGACTTGCCGCAGGCGGCGAGCGAAAGCGCAGCGGCAGCAGCGAAAGCCGTGATGGCGAACTTCTTCATCGGGTCCCTCTCGAAGGAAATCATGGACTTGACCGGCCTTCTGCCGGCTCGGGCCCGGTTCTATCGCCCTGCCACCATCAAGGCCACAAAAATGCGGTGGACAAAGACGACGCGCGCCAAAAACGACAACGGGCGGAGCGTCCGTTTGTTGACCCATATAAAGAATGCTTTATATGCCCCTTGCGTGACCCTGCTGGACTCCCTTCGCGCCCTTGCCGATCCGACACGCTTGCGGATCATGCGGCTGCTTGCAAGCATGGAACTGGCCGTGGGCGAAATCGCGCAAGTGCTGGGCCAGAGCCAGCCGCGCGTATCGCGCCACGTCAAGATCCTGTGCGATGCCGGCCTTGCCGAACGCCGTCGCGAAGGCGGCTGGGTGTTCCTGCGCGCGGCATCGGGCGAGGGGCAGGCGAACCTGAAGTCAGCGCTCGCCGGCCTGCTCGCGGTGGGCGAGGCGAGCGATCCCGCCTTCGCCGCCGAATGTGCGGGCGATCGCCATCACCTCGACGCGATCCGTGCCGCGCGGCAGGCCAGCGCCGAGGACTATTTCGCCGCCCATGCCGAGGAATGGGACAGCTTGCGCAGCCTTCACATCGCCGATGGGCCGGTCGAGCTGGCGCTGGCGGAACTGCTGGGCGCCGACAGCCTCGGCCGACTGCTCGACATCGGCACCGGCACGGGCCGCATGGCCGAACTGTTTGCCGATCGTGCCGCCAAGGTGACGGGTCTTGATCGCAGCCCCGAAATGCTGCGGCTTGCCCGCGCGCGCCTGCAGGACCTGCCGACCGACCGGTTCGAGCTGGTACGTGGCGATTTCACCGACCTGCCATTCGATGGCGCGAACTTCGATACCGTGCTGCTGCACCAGGTGCTGCATTATGCGCAGGCGCCCGAACTCGTGCTGGCGGAAGCCGCGCGCGTGACCTGTCCCGGCGGACGGTTGGCGATCATCGACTTTGCCGCGCACGGTCGCGAGGACTTGCGCGAGCGCCACGCCCACGCGCGCCTCGGGTTTTCCGATGCGCAGATGAACACCCTTTTCAACGAGGCCGGCTACCGCATGGAAGCCGAGCGCGCACTCGCCGGGCACGAACTGATCGTCAAGATCTGGATCGGCGTGCGCGAACAGGATGCAGGAGCGACCCCGCTCCGGAGGACAGGATGACCAAGGACCAGGTGCTCGACCAGCCGCTGTTCGGGGGGCTCCCCGGCGATATCGCGGTGTCGTTCGAATTCTTCCCGCCCAAGAGCGAGGCGATGGCCGCGCAGCTTTGGGAAACGGTGGTCACGCTGGCCCCGCTTGCGCCCAAGTTCGTTTCGGTAACCTATGGCGCGGGCGGCACCACGCGTGAACGCACCCATGCGACGGTGGCGCGGCTGGTGAAGGAGACCGACCTCGTGCCCGCCGCGCACCTGACTTGCGTTGCGGCGAGCAAGGCCGAGATCGACGAGATCGCCGACCAGTACTGGGACGCGGGCGTGCGCCACATCGTGGCGCTGCGCGGCGATCCGCCGCCGTCGGATGGCGGGCGCTTCGCGCCGCATCCAGAAGGCTATCGCAATGCCGCCGAGTTGGTCGAAGGGCTGAAGAAGCGCCACGACTTCGAGATTTCGGTGGCCGCCTATCCCGAGGGCCATCCCGATGCGGTCAGCCTAGAGGCCGATCTCGACAACCTGAAGCGCAAGCTGGATGCGGGCGCGACCCGCGCGATCAGCCAGTTCTTCTTTTCGACCGACGCTTGGTTCCGCTTCCAGGACAAGGCGCTGGCCGCGGGGATCACCGCGCCGATCCTGCCGGGCATCATGCCAGTGACCAACTTCGCCGCGATCCGCCGGATGAGTGGCAACACCGAAATCCCGGCGTGGATGGAAGCCATGTTCGAAGGGTTGGACGAACGCCCCGGCCCGCGCGGGCTCGTTTCGGCGGTGATGGCTGCCGACTTGTGCCGCCGGCTCTATGCGGGCGGCGTGCGCGACTTCCACTTCTACACGCTCAACCGCGCCGACCTGTCCTATGCGACCTGCCACCTGCTCGGCCTGCGCCCCGTAACCGGAAAGACCGCCTGATGCTCACTCCCTCGAAAGCGCGCGCCGATTTCCTCGCGCAAGCCGCCCAGCGCATCCTGATCACCGATGGCGCGTTCGGCACCGAGATCCAGAACTGGAAGCTCGCCGAAGCGGACTATGCCGGCACGCTGGGCCTGTCGAAGGATCAGAAGGGCAACAACGACATCCTCGCGCTGACCAAGCCGGAAGTGCCCGAGGCGATCCATCGCGCCTATTTCGAGGCGGGCGCGGACATCGCCGAAACCAACACCTTTTCCGCCAACCGCATCAGCCAGGCCGATTATGGCGCGGAGCATCTGGTGCGCGAGATCAACGTCGAGAGCGCGAAGCTCGCGCGGCGGCTGGCGGATGAATATCAGGCTAAGGACGGCCGCCCGCGCTTCGTCGCCGGCGCGATCGGGCCGACCAACAAGACGCTGTCGCTGTCGCCCGACGTCAACGATCCGGGCTTTCGCGAGATCGACTGGGACACGCTGGTCGACGTTTACAAGGAGCAGGCCGCCGCGCTGGTGGAAGGTGGCGCCGACTTCATCCTGATCGAGACGGTGTTCGATACGCTCAACGCCAAGGCTGGGATCATGGCGGTCAAGCAGCTCGAACAGGAACTGGGCCGCGAAGTGCCGATGATGCTGTCGATGACGCTGACCGATCTTTCGGGCCGCAACCTGTCGGGCCACACGGTCGAGGCGTTCTGGTACGCGGTGCGCCATGCGAGGCCCGTGACGATCGGGCTCAACTGCTCTTTCGGCGCCACGCAGCTGCGCCCGCACGTGCGCACTCTGGCGGAAAATGCCGATACGCTGATCATGGTCTATCCCAACGCCGGCCTGCCCAACGAACTGGGCGCCTATGACGAACTGCCGGAAACGACGGCAGGGCTGGTCAAGGAATGGGCCGACAAAGGCCAGGTCAACGTGCTGGGCGGTTGCTGCGGTTCGACGCCGGCGCACATCGCGGCGATGGCGAGGGCGGTCGCGGGCCTTGCCCCGCGCGCGCTGCCGCAGGTCGAAACCGTGACGCGCCTCGCCGGGCTCGAACCGTTCCTGATGCCTGCCTGATCTTGCAACGCCCGGTTTTCAACGGAAGTTTTTGACGTGACCCAGACCACCACCTCCGCCGCCTCTTCGGGCGCCCGCTTCGTCAACGTTGGTGAACGCACCAACGTCACCGGTTCGGCGGCGTTCAAGAAGCTGATCCTTGCCGGTGACTATACCAAGGCGATCGAGGTCGCGCGCCAGCAGGTCGAAAACGGCGCGCAGGTGATCGACGTCAACATGGACGAGGGTCTGCTCGACGCGGTCGAGGCGATGACCACCTACCTCAAGCTGCTCGCCGCCGAGCCCGACATCGCGCGGGTGCCGGTGATGATCGACAGTTCGAAGTGGGAGGTGATCGAGGCAGGTCTGAAGTGTGTTTCGGGCAAGCCGATCGTCAACTCGATCTCGATGAAGGAAGGCGAGGAGCCGTTCCTTCACCACGCGCGCAAGTGCATGGACTATGGCGCGGCGGTGGTGGTCATGGCCTTCGACGAGAAGGGCCAGGCGGATACCAAGCAGCGCAAGGTCGAGATCTGCACCCGCGCCTACAAGCTGCTGACCGGGATCGGCTTTCCGCCTGAGGACATTATCTTCGATCCCAACGTCTTTGCCGTGGCGACGGGGATCGAGGAGCACAACAACTACGCGGTCGACTTCATCGAGGCGGTGAAGGAAATCCGCGTGGCGTGCCCGCACGTCCACTTCTCGGGCGGGCTGTCCAACCTCTCGTTCTCGTTCCGCGGCAACGAGACGGTGCGCCGGGCGATGCATTCGGTGTTCCTGTACCACGCCATCCCGGCGGGGCTGGACATGGCGATCGTCAATGCAGGGCAGCTCGACATCTACGACCAGATCGACCCCGCGCTGCGCGAAGCCTGCGAGGACGTGATCCTCAACCGCGATGAAGGCGCGACCGAGCGGCTCATCACCCTGGCAGAGAGCTTCAAGGGCAAGGATGCGGTCGCCGAGAAGGCGGCCGAGGAATGGCGCGGCTGGGACGTCGTGCGCCGGCTGGAACACGCGCTGGTCAAGGGCATCGACGCCCACGTGGTCGAGGATACCGAGGAAGCGCGCGCGCTGATCGCGGCGCGCGGCGGGCGGCCGATCGAGGTGATCGAAGGCCCGCTGATGGAAGGCATGAACACGGTCGGCGACCTGTTCGGATCGGGCAAAATGTTCCTGCCGCAGGTGGTCAAGTCCGCCCGCGTGATGAAGAAGGCGGTCGCGCACCTGATCCCGTTCATCGAGGCGGAAAAGGAAGCCGGCGCCAAGGCCAAGGGCCGGATCATCATGGCGACCGTGAAGGGCGACGTTCACGACATCGGCAAGAACATCGTCGGCGTGGTCCTGCAGTGCAACGGCTACGAGGTCATCGACCTTGGCGTGATGGTGCCGTGGTCCACGATCATCGACACGGCGATCAAGGAAGACGTCGACATGATCGGCCTGTCGGGCCTGATCACCCCGTCGCTCGACGAAATGGTGACCGTGGCCGAGGAAATGAGCCGCGCCGGGCTGTCGATCCCGTTGTTGATCGGCGGGGCCACCACCAGCAAGGTGCACACCGCACTGCGCATCGACCCCGCCTACGACGGGCCGGTGGTGCACGTGCTCGATGCCAGCCGCGCGGTGGGCGTTGCCAGCCAGCTGCTGTCGGACACGCAGCGCGATCCTTTCGTCAAGGCGACCGCCGCCGATTACCAGCACGTGCGCGAGGCGCGGGCGGGCAAGGGCGAATCCAAGCTGCTGCGGCTGGAGGAAGCGCGCGACAACGCCTATGCGCCCGACTTCACCGAGAAGGCGCCGCCGCCCGAGCAGCCCGGGCTGCACGTGTTTCCCGATTGGGACCTGTCCGATCTGGTCGAATACTTCGACTGGACGCCGTTCTTTCGCGCCTGGGAGCTGGCGGGCACCTATCCGGCGATCCTCGACGACGAGATCGTGGGCGAAAGTGCGCGGAGCCTTTATGCCGATGCGCGCGCAATGCTGGAGCGGATCGTTGCCGAAAAGTGGCTGACGGCCAAGGCCGTGGCGGGTTTCTGGCCTTGCGCGCGGCACGGCGATGACGTGGTGCTGCATCTGGAAGGGCCGCAGCCGCCGCTGCATCTGCCGTTCCTGCGCCAGCAGTTCGCCAAGAGCCGCGGCCGTGCGAACTTCTGCCTCGCCGACTTCATCGATCCGGCGGGCGACTGGATCGGCGGCTTTGCCGTGGGCATCCACGGCATTGAGCCGCACCTCGCCCGCTTCAAGGCGGACAACGACGACTATCAGGACATCCTGCTGAAAGCGCTGGCCGACCGTTTTGCCGAAGCCTTTGCCGAGCGCCTGCACGCCCACGTGCGCACCACGTTGTGGGCCTATGCGCCCGGCGAGCAGCTGACCAACGAGGCGCTGATCCGCGAACAGTATCGCGGCATCCGCCCGGCGCCCGGCTACCCGGCATGTCCCGACCATAGCCTGAAGCCGATTCTGTTCGACCTGCTGGATGCCCCCGCCAACGCCGGGATCACGCTGACCGAAAGCCAGGCGATGCTGCCGACCGCGGCGGTGAGCGGCTTCTACTTCGCGCACCCCGAAAGCCAGTACTTCGGCGTCGCCACGATCGGGCGCGACCAGCTGGAGGACTACGCCGCGCGGCGCAGAATGGATCTCGCTGTTGCCGAGCGCTGGTTGCGCCCGAACCTCAGCTGACGCGTCACACCATGTCCTGCGGCCGCACCACGCTGTCGAAGGTGGCGGCATCGACCAGGCCAAGCTTCAGGCCCGCCTGGCGCAGCGAGAGGCCTTCGGCGTGCGCGGTCTTGGCGATCTTCGCGGCGTTGTCGTAGCCGATCTCGGGCGCAAGCGCGGTCACCAGCATCAGCGAGCGTTCGACCAGCTCGGCGATGCGTGCCTCGTTCGCTTCCAGCCCTTCGACGCAGCGTTCGGCAAAGCTCGCCATGCCGACCGACAGGAGATGGACCGAGCGGAGGACGGCGGCGCCGATCATCGGCTTGAACACGTTCAATTCGAGGTGGCCCTGCAGCCCGCCGACAGTGACGGCCTGGTGGTTGCCGATGACTTGCGCGGCGACCATCGTGAGCATTTCGCACTGCGTCGGGTTCACCTTGCCCGGCATGATCGAACTGCCCGGTTCGTTGGCGGGAAGATCGAGTTCGCCAAGGCCCGAACGCGGGCCGGAGCCGAGCAGGCGGATGTCGTTGGCGATCTTGGTCAGCGCCACGGCGAGCGTCGCCAGCGTGGCCGAGAACTGGACCAGCGCATCGTTGCTGGCGAGCGCTTCGAACTTGTTGGGCGCGGTATCGAAGGCGTGGCCGGTCAACTGCGCCAGTTCATTGGCGATGGCATCGGCAAAGCCTTCGGGCGCGTTGAGGCCCGTGCCGACGGCCGTGCCCCCTTGCGCGAGTTGCAGCAGGTGCCGCTCGGCATCGGACAGGCGTTCGCGCGTGGCCGCGAGCTGGCGGACGTAACCTGAAAATTCCTGCCCCAGCGTCAGCGGCGTTGCGTCCTGCAGGTGCGTACGGCCGATCTTGACGAGGTGCGCCCAGTCCCGCGCCTTGGCATCTAGGGCGGCGTGAAGCCGGTCGAGTGCAGGGAGCAGGTCGCGATGCAGGGCGATGACCGCAGCGACGTGGAGCGCGGTCGGGAAGCTGTCGTTGCTCGACTGGCCGCGATTGACGTCGTCGTTGGGGTGCACCGGGCTCTTGCCGCCGCGCTGGCCGGAAAGGCGTTCGTTGGCGATCCCGGCGATCACCTCGTTGACGTTCATGTTGCTCTGCGTGCCGCTGCCGGTCTGCCAGATCACCAGCGGAAACTGGTCGTCGAAGCGCCCGGCGGCGACATCGGCCGCGGCGGCTTCGATGGCCTGGCCAAGCGCCGGGTCGAGCCCGTGCGTCCGGTTGACCCGCGCGGCCGCCTGCTTGACCAAGGCCAGCGCGTGGACGATCCCGAGCGGCATCCGCTCCATCGCGCCGAAGGGAAAGTTTTCGATGCTGCGCTGGGTCTGTGCGCCCCAATACGCGTCATCGGAAACGTCGATCGCGCCGATCGAATCGGTTTCGCTGCGGGCCATCGGGCTGCTCGTGCTCCTTGTCCCTGCCGACAACGGCAAGATCATCGGGGCAATGGACAGGGCGCACGAGCGTTCCGCAAGCGGTTTGTCAGGCGGCGGGCGACCGGTAGTTGTAGTATTCGGCCGTGGTGCTGGCGCCGTCGCTGGCGGCCAGCAGGCTGAGCGCGGCGGCAAGGCCCTGGCGCGCGAAAGTATCGAGCAGGTCGTCAAACGAACGGTCGTGGGCCTTTGCCACGGCCTTCAACGCCCGGGCCATTTCCTCGAATTCGATCTCGGTCAGGCGCGCGGCCTTCCATTCCTCGGCCGCGTTGAAGTTCTCGTGCAGGTGATGGCCCATCGGTCGGTCTCCCTTATGTCGTAGGACACAGGGCTAACAGGAAGGTGCGGCCACAGCCCTTAAGCACACCCAGAGGGCGGCACCGGTCGCATAACGCAAGATCGCGTCAACCACGCCGGCTCGACCGCCCTCAGGGGCTTTGGACTGGCCGGAAGCGGGCTGAATTCGTATTCGCCCTTGTGCCGCGCATCGGCATGGCGATCAGGGACGGCCCTTGCGGACCCGGGTAAACGGGCAAGCTGGGTGAGGGCAGGGGGCAGGAAGCTTGATGGGCACGACCGAGATTTACCTGATCGCGTTGACGATCATCCTGGCGGTGCCTTACGCCGTCTGGCGGCTGGCGCGAACCGACCGCTTCGCGCCGCTGGTGGTGGTGCAGATCATCGGCGGCATCCTGCTCGGGCCCGGGGTGCTGGGCGCAGCTTATCCCGCCTATTACGCCTTCGTGTTCAATCCGCAGGTGATTGCCGCGCTCAACGGCATCGCGTGGTGGGCGGTGATGATGTTCGTGTTCGTGGCGGGGCTGGAGCTGGACCTGGCAGACGCATGGCGGCACCGCGGCGAAACGGCGCTGACCGCGGGATGTGCGCTGGTTGCCCCGCTGCTGCTGGGTGCTGCTGCTGCGGCGGTCCTGCTGGCACAGCCGGGCTGGATCGGCCCGAAAGGCACCTATCCGCAGGCGGTGCTGGGCGTAGGCATGGCATGCGCGGTTACCGCGTTGCCCATCCTGGTGCTGCTGATGGAAAAGCTCGGGCTGTTCCGCCAGCCGCTGGGGCAGCGGCTGCTGCGCTATGCCAGCCTGGACGACGTGGCGATCTGGGGGGTGCTGGCGCTGATCCTGCTCGATTGGTCGCGGCTCGGCCGGCAAGGTCTGTTCCTTGCCGCCTTCGCTGTCGCGGCCTTCGTCATGCGCAAGGCGATGCAGCGGCTGCCTCAGGACGATCGATGGTATGTGGCGCTGGTCTGGCTTGCGGTGGTGGCGTTCGGCGCCGACTGGTCCGGCCTGCACTTCATGGTTGGCGCGTTCCTGGCAGGCGCCGTGCTCGACGCGCGCTGGTTCGATACCGCGCGGCTCGACGCGATGCGCAACTTCCTGCTGCTGACCATCATGCCGGTGTTCTTCCTTTCGACCGGCCTGCGCACCAGCTTCGGCGTCAACGGTGCGATGGTCTTCGCGGCGGCCGGGGTGCTGCTGATTGCGTCGGTCGCCGGGAAGCTGCTGGGAGTTCATCTCGCCGGGCGACTGCTCGGCTGGCAAAGGGGCGAGGCGAGCGTGATCGGCTGGATGCTGCAGACCAAGGCGCTGATCATGATCATCTTCGTCAACGTCCTGCTCGACAGGGAGGTGATCACCGCGCAGACGTTCACCGCGCTGCTGCTGATGGCGGTCGGCTCCACCGCGCTCACTACGCCGATGGTCCGTCCGCGGCTGGCAAGGCTCGCCAGGCCGACGGTTCATTAAGCAGTTTTGCCTATAAGCGCGGGGCATGACCGCGCTCGACCTGCTCACGCTTGCCATTGCCGCATTGATGCTCGGCACGTGCTGGTGCGTGTGGCGGGCTGCCACGTTGTTCGCCCGCTGGCGTCCCGCCGTGGCGACCGTCATGCGGGGTGGCTACAGCGATGCCGAACGGCTCGACGATCTGCTGAGCATGGGAGCCTCGCTCGGCACGCGGCGCGGCTGGGACTGGCGCGATGGCGAAGGCAAGCGCTGGATCAAGGACGAGGTCGCCTTCGAGGTGGAGAACGGCCGGACCTGCCGCGCCATCGTCGGCCGGCAGGTGACGCGCGCGTGGAAGCCGTCCTCTGTCTTTCGCATCTGGTACGATCCTGCCGACCCAGCGCGGGTGACCGCCTATGGTCCCTGGTACTGGAGCCTGATGGCGGCCATGTCGCTCGGCTTCGTGGCGGCCATCGCGGTCTGGGGGCTGGACTGGGCGCGAACCGGAACGCCGCCGCCCTGGCTCGCGGCGCTGGCCGACACGCCAAGTGATCCGCCCCAAACCCTTTGGGAGCGCGTGGACCAGGCCGTCTCGCACAAGTGACAGGGCGAAAGCGTGGCGCCGTCGACTAGGCTGCCTTGCAAACACGCTTGGAGAGGCAACCGCACGTGACCCAGATCGACCCTGTCGCCCGCCTGATCGCCATCGAGGAGATCAAGCAGCTGAAGGCGCGCTATTTCCGCCTGATGGACTCCAAGCAGTGGGGGCCGTTGCGCGATGTCTTCGCCGACGATGCCGTGTTCGATGCCCGCGCCTCGCTGTCGATCGACGGCAATGGCGAATCCGGCCGTGCGGCCGAAAGCAACGAATGGGTCTATTCGGGCGGCGACGTGATCGTCGACTTCATCCAGGCGGCGATCGGTACCCAGCGCACCGTCCATCACGGCCATTGCCACGAGATCGAGATCCTGTCCGACACCGAGGCACGGGGCGTGATCGCGATGGAAGACCAGATTTGGGACGAAACCGGCGCCACGCTGACGCTGCACGGCATGGGGCACTATCACGAAACCTACGGCAAGGACGCCGGCGCCTGGCGCATCGTCAATTCCCGGATCACCCGTCTCCACGTGATATTGGGCGAATGAGGTTTTGATCGGGCGGGCGCTTCTGCCATAGGCCGCAGGGCAATGGCGCAAGACTGGCCCGAGGAACCCGACTACCCCTTCGAGGACGACTTCGCCGGCTATGAGCCGGTGGGGCCCGAGGACCTGTACCCGGCCGATGCCCCCGCATTCGAGCCGCGCCCGGACGTGCCCGCCGATCCGGTCGATGCGTTGCATGCGGTGTTCGGCTTCAACGCCTTTCGCGGCGTGCAGGACCAGGTCGTGGCGCGGGTGCTCGATCGGCGTTCTACACTGGCAGTGATGCCGACCGGGGCGGGCAAGTCGCTCACCTACCAGCTGCCCGCAGTGATGCTCGAAGGCACGTGCGTCGTCGTGTCGCCGCTGATCGCGCTGATGCACGACCAGTTGCGCTCGGCGAGGGCCAACGGCATTCGCGCCGCGACGCTGACCAGCGTCGACACCGACCGCGAGGCGACGCTGGCAAAGTTCCGCGCCGGCGCGCTCGACCTGCTCTACGTCGCGCCCGAACGCGCCAGCCAGCCACATTTCCGCGAACTGCTGAGCCGCGCGCGCATCTCGCTCTTCGCCATCGACGAGGCGCACTGCGTTTCGGAATGGGGCCATGACTTCCGCCCCGACTATCGCCTGCTGCGCCCGCTGATGGACGCATTCGCCGAGGTGCCGCGTCTGGCGCTGACGGCGACGGCCGACCGGCACACTCGTGCCGACATCCTCGAACAGCTGGGCATTCCCGCCGACGGGCTGATCGTTGCCGGGTTCGACCGGCCCAACATCCGCTATGCGATCACCCCGCGCGACAACCCGCTGCGCCAGCTGAAGCAGATCATGGCGGAAAATCCGGGGCCGGGCATCGTCTACGCCCCGACCCGCGCGCAAGTTGAGCGGCTGGCCGAGCAGCTGGGCGCGCAGGGGCGGCGTGTGCTGCCCTATCACGCGGGTCTGGCGGCAGATGTCCGCGCCGCCAACCAGGCGGCTTTCGTGGCGAGCGAAGACATGGTGATGGTCGCGACCGTGGCCTTCGGCATGGGCATCGACAAGCCCGACGTGCGCTTCGTCGCCCACGCCGCGCTGCCCAAGTCGATCGAAGGCTATTACCAGGAAACGGGCCGCGCCGGCCGCGATGGCGATCCATCGGTGGCGGTGCTGCTGTGGGGGGCGGACGATTTCGTGCGGGCGCGGCAGCGGCTGGGCGAGCTGGACGAAAGCCGCATCGTGGGCGAGCGGGCGCGGCTCGATGCGCTCGCCGGACTGGTCGAAACCGCCGGTTGCCGCCGCGCGGTGCTGCTGCGGCACTTCGGCGAAGACCCGCCGGCATCGTGCGGTAATTGCGACAACTGCCTGTCCCCGCCTTCATCGACCGATGCGACCGAGCTTGCGCGCAAGCTGCTCTCTGCCGTCTATCGCACCGGGCAGAGCTATGGCTTCGGCCATCTCGAGAAAGTGCTGACCGGCGTTTCCGACGAGCGCGTGCTGCAGCGCGGGCACGATCAGCTATCGGTGTTCGGGATCGTCACGGCCGAAGACGCGCCGCTGCTGCGCGCGCTGTCGCGTGCCTTGCAGGCGCGTGGCAGCCTGATCGCCAACGAGCATGGCGGGCTGGCGCTCGGCGGCGATGCGCGCGCCATCCTGAAGGGTGAGGCCAGCGTCGACGTGATCCTGCCGGCCAAGGTGGAGCGTGGACGCGGCCGACGCGGGCGGAGCGATGGCGCCGCGCTCAATCCGGTCGGCGATCCGCTGTTCGATGCGCTGCGCGCGCTCCGGCGCGATCTGGCGCAGGAGGTGGGCGTGCCGCCCTACGTCGTGTTCCACGATTCGGTCCTGCGCGAGATGGCTGCCATCCGCCCCGCCAGCCGGGCCGAGCTCGGCGCGATCGGCGGGGTCGGGCAGCGCAAGCTAGACGCCTATGGTGAGGCGTTCCTGAGCGTCATCCGCCAGTACTGAGGCTCGACTTGGCGCGGGAACGGCGCGCCAGCCGCGACAGGCGGTCCTTCACCATCAGCTTCAGCTTCTTGAGCCGCGCGATCTCGAACGGATCGACCCAGCGGCGCGTCTGCGCAAGGCGCAGCGCGGCATCGAGCTTCTGGTGGCGTTCGAGCAGGCGGAAGGTGAGATTGGACATTAGCATTGCTCCTCGATCAGAACGGTTGCGTTCGATCGGGTCTGCCGAGCCTTGGGCCGGGAAGCGGGGGCAAGGCTCCGGACCTTCGGCATCGGCATGACCCGATGCGGTCCGACATCACGTGGCGACAAGTCCGGGCCGGGGGCTGGGGGGCTCGTTGGACTTGTGCGCCGCGCCAGAGGGGCCCGGTACCGCAAGACCCAAGGTAGGCCACGCGGTCGGGCAATCAAGTTATGTTGTGTTGCTGGCGTGATGTGATATCGAAGTGATATCACTTTAAGGGGAAGTGCGATGTCCGAATCGCCTGTTGCCATGTCCACCACCCGCGAACGCCCCGCCTGGAGCACGAGCGGCTATCTCATGCTGGTCCTGTTCCTGATCCTTGCGGCGCTGTTCCTGTGGCGCCTGACCAGCTTTGCCGGGGGCGAACCCACCGACAGCGAGGTGGCGACGTTCCTCGGCTCGATCTTCCTGCTGCCGATCTCGCTCGTGGTGATTGCCAAGGGTTTCTACATGATCCAGCCGAATCAGGCGGCGGCGATCACCCTGTTTGCTTCGTATCGCGGCACCGATCGCAATGCGGGTCTGCGCTGGGTCTGGCCGTGGATGGGCAAGACACGCATTTCGGTGCGCGCCAACAACGTCGTTTCCGAAAAGCTCAAGGTCAACGATCTGCGCGGCAACCCGATCGAGATCGCGACCAACGTGGTCTGGCGTGTGGCGGATACCGCGCAGGCGCTGTTCGACGTCGATGACTACAAGGCGTTCGTTCTCGTCCAGATCGAATCGGCGGTGCGCTCGATCGGCTCACGCTACCCCTACGACGATATCGAACACCACGAAGTGACCCTGCGCGGCCATCACGAGGTGATCAACGCCGAACTGCGCGACGAACTCAACGCCCGGCTTTCGCTGGCGGGAATCACCGTCGACGAATGCGGCCTGACGCACCTTGCCTATGCGCCCGAGATCGCCGGGGCGATGCTTCGCCGCCAGCAGGCCGAAGCGGTGATCGCCGCGCGCAAGAAGCTGGTCGAAGGCGCCGTAACCATGGTCGAGATGGCGCTGCAGCAACTGTCGGAAAAGAACGTGGTGCACCTCGACGACGAACGCCGCGCGGCGATGGTTTCTAACCTGATGGTCGTGCTATGTGGCGAACGGGAAACGCAACCGATCGTCAACACCGGCACGCTGTACCAGTAAGCCTGCGATGGCCTCGCCCGGCAAGAAGGCCTTCGCGCTGCGGCTCGACCCTGCGTTGCACGCAGCGGTCGAGCGCGCGGCGGCCCGGGATTTGCGTTCGGTCAATGCCGAGATCGAATGCCTGCTGCGCGAGGCGCTGGCGCGGCGCGGTGTCCGTGTCGGAGCGGACAAGGACGAGGACGAGCGTTAGCCTGCGCCCTACTGCAGGGTGACCTGGCCGTCGTCGTCGCCTTCGCGGCGGCCGAAGAACTGCATCAGCTGGACGAGCAGTTCGCAGCGCGTGGCAAGGTCCGGCGCTTCGAGCAGCGCCTGCTTTGCCGCCGCATCGAACGGGGCGATCTGGGACACGCCGTTTATCAGCGATTCGTCATCGAGCCGGCCGACCGAGTCCCAATCGACGGCATAGCCCTGCGCATTGGCAAAGCTGCGCGCCTCGCGCTCGAATCCCGCGCGCTCGACCGCGCTCAGCACCTGATTCTCGGGATCGTCGATCAGAGTCGCTTCGACCTGCCGGAACGGGGTCGTGACGTCGAGCTCGCGCACCAGGCGGAAACGCGACTGCCCTTCGAGGACGAGATTGAAGCGTCCGTCCTCCATGGCCTCCACGTCGACGATCTTGCCCACGCAGCCGACCTGAAACAGCGGCGCGCCCTCGATCGAGGTCTGCGGCTGGATCATCGCGATCTTGCGGTCGCGGGCCAGCGCATCTCCCACCATCGCGCGGTAGCGTGGCTCGAAAATGTGCAGCGGCAGTTGCAGGCCGGGGAACAGGATCACCCCGCCGAGCGGAAAGATCGACAGCCGCACCGAATCCTGCGTGATGCCCATCTGCGTCAGCCGAACAGGATGGTGGAAAGCTTGCGCCGCGTCGCCGCGACCCACGGATCCTCCAGCCCGATCGCCTCGAAGATCTGCAGCAGGCGCGCCCGCGCGGCGCCGTCGTTCCAGGCGCGGTCGGCAGCGACCATCGCCAGCAGCTTTTCGGCTGCGCCATCGCGATCGCCACTGGCATAGAGCGCGTTGGCGAAGGCAAGCTGCGCCTCCATGTCCGCCGGACGCTCCGCCGCTGCGGCGCGCAGCGCGGCGAGCTCGGTCGCCTCCGGGGCGTCCTCGGCCAGCGCCAGCGCGGACTTCGCCTGCGCGAGCGCCGGGTCATCGGCCAGCTTGGGATCGAGCGCGGCGAGGATCTCTGCCGCCTCTTCGCGATGCCCGGCAAGGAGCAGGGCGCGGATCAGGCCCGATTGGGCAGCCGCGCTATCGGGCGCGATCTCGACGATCTGCGAGAAGATTCCGGCGGCGCGTTCCCCGTCGCCTTCGGTCAGCACATCCTCGCCCATTGCCAGCAACGGCGTGATATCCTGCGCCGGCTCGTCTCCAGCCTGAACCGGGATCTGCGAAAGAATCTGGTCGAGGTACTGCTTGAGCTGCGATTCGCTGCGCGCGTTGGTCAGGTCGGCAACCGGCTGGCCTTGGAAAAGCGCGTACACGGTTGGGATCGAGCGCACCTGGAACTGCGCGGCGATGAATTGCTCCTCATCGACGTTGACCTTGGCGAGTATCACGCCCTTGTCGGCATATTCGGCCGCGACCTTTTCGAGCACGGGCGTCAACGCCTTGCAGGGCCCGCACCATTCCGCCCAGAAATCGAGGATCACCAGCTTGGTCATCGACGGTTCGACCACGGTCTTGCGGAAGCGGTCTACCGCCTTCTGTTCGTCGAGACTGAGGCCGAGGCTTGCCAATGAACTTCTCCGGATGGGTGCGAGGTCGTATCGCCTTCATGTGGGATGGCACGGCCGTTCGGCAAGGGCCATGCGCAGGGCAGCGACCATTCGGCGCGAAAGTGCATTTGGGGGGTTGCGCCGCGTTCGAGTCACCGTTAGAGGCCCCCACACCCCAGCCGGACGGGGCATTACCGACCGGCCAGAAACGCACGAGCGGGCGTAGCTCAGGGGTAGAGCACAACCTTGCCAAGGTTGGGGTCGAGGGTTCGAATCCCTTCGCCCGCTCCAGTTTCTCTTCAGCATTCAGCCCAAGATCGAGCGCAGAGTTCCCTCCCGCTCCGGGGTCGCCGCCCATTTCCTATCGATTGTCGGCAGGCATAGCCGCACCGAGCGTTCGGCCTGCAGATGGCCACGATCGCGACCCCCATCGCTCTGCCGTGCCGGGTGACCATCCATGTTCGACGTCTGGGCGGCGGGCCGGCCTGTCGCGCGCGCTCATGGCGCACCGGCACTTGCGATCAGGGCGGACCCTACGGGTGGCGAATCGATGGCGGGCTACCGGCGCTGATCCTCATCAGTTCTTGACCTGAGCGCTCGGGGTGCGATTATTGGATCCAATAACACCAACCAGGATCGAAGATGCCCACGCCCGACACTCCCCAATCCGGCCAGCTCCAGCCCTGGTCTTTGCATGCCTGGTACGTTGCCGCGATGAGCGAGGAGCTGGGCACGACCCCGCTGGCGCGGACCATCTGCGGGCAGCGAGTGGTGTTTTTCCGTGACAGGAACGGGCATCCGGTCGCGCTGGACGATTTCTGCCCCCATCGGGGGGCTCCGCTATCGCTGGGGTTCGTGCGCGACGGAGAACTCGTCTGCGGCTACCATGGGCTCGTGATGGGGTGCACCGGAAAGGTTTCGGGCATGCCCGGGCAGACGGTGGAGAAGTTCGCCGGCGCGCGGCGTTTTGCCGTTGTCGAGCGCGGCAGCTTTATCTGGATCTGGCCCGGTTCCGCCGAGAGCGCCGATCTTGATCAACTCCACCCGCTTGCGTGGGCGGATAGCCCGCAATGGGCTTATGGGGGCGGATATTATCACGTCGCCAGCGACTATCGCCTGATGATCGACAACCTTATGGATCTGACTCACGAGACTTACGTCCACGGCAGCAGTATCGGCCAGAAGGAGATCGACGAAGCGCCGGTCGAAACGCACGTCGTGGGAGAGCGCGTCATCACGCGGCGTTTCATGAACGGTGTCGAGGCACCACCGTTCTGGAAGATGGCGCTGCGTGGGGCCGGATTGCCCGATGACCAACCGGTCGACCGCTGGCAGATCTGCCACTTCCACCTGCCCAGCCACGTGATGATCGAAGTGGGCGTGGCTCTTGCCGGACATGGCGGATACGATGCGCCGGACGAGGTCAGGGTCTATGCCACGGTGGTCGATTTCATCACCCCCGAAAGCGCAACGTCGCACCATTACTTCTGGGGAATGGCGCGACGGTTCGCCGTTGGCGATGCAGCATTGACGGACTCCATCCGCGAAGGTCAGAGGAGGATCTTCGGCGAGGATCTCGAGATGCTGGAACGACAGCAACAGAATCTTTCGTCTCATCCCGATCGCAAGCTCATGAAGCTGAACATAGACGCGGGCGGCGTGCGGTCGCGCCTGCTGATCGACCGGGCCATTGCGCGTGAGCGTGATACGCTCCACCAAATGGTTTGAACCGGCGCGCGCATGCGTCGCGATGAGGCAACGCGGGTGACGCGGTCAGCCAAGCCCGGCCAGCAGGTGCTGGTCGCGCTGCGACGGTTGATCGCGGACGGCACGATCAAGCCCGGTATGCGGATCGGCGAGATTGCGACTGCCGAAAGGCTCGGCGTGTCGCGCATGCCGGTGCGCACGGCGCTGCGGGCGCTTGAGCACGAAGGGCTGGTCGTCAAGCTGGGCGCGCGAGGCTATACCCCGCGAGCCGTGAACGCGGAAACAATCCGCGGCGCGATCGAGGTGCGCGGGGTGCTCGAAGGCCTTGCTGCCCGGCATGTGGCGGCGCGGCATTTGCAGGACGAAGAGCGGGTTCGTCTGGCGCAGGTGCTGGCTTGCGGCAACGCCATCTTCGAGAAAGGCCATTTCGTCTCGGAGGACCTCGACCGGTTCTATCGCTACAATCTCGATTTCCACGAGCTTCTGCTGGCCTTGAGCAGCAATCCGTCGATTTCCCTGGCGCTCGAGCGGAACAACCATCTGCCGTTCGCATCGGCGGCTGCCCTCGCGCTCGATTGGGACGATCTCGATGCGGAATACGTGCATCTGCGCCATGCGCACGAGGAGCACATGGCCGTGTTCGATGCTATATGCGCCGGGAACGCGGTGCTCGCCGAACGCCTGATGCGTGACCACGCAAGGGCCGCCATCAGCAACGGGCGAATCTTCAAGGGGTTGCGAGTATAGAGTGGAGGGGCGGGCCACACCACCGGATGTGGATCGGCGACAGCGCTTCGGGCCTGCGGCGGTCTTTGGCCCGCGAACCGAAGCTCAGTAGGCGTTATCGTGGACGAGCACCTTGGCCGTGGCCAGGATGATACCAATGTCCCCCCGCAGCGACCATTTCGAGGTGTATTCAATGTCCTTGGTCACGCGGTTGATGATGTCGACCTCTCGGTCGGTCGCCCCGCGATAGCCGCTCACTTGCGCCAGCCCCGTGATGCCCGGCTTCGACGAATGCCGCTGCCAGTACCGCTGGTCTGCATCCCAGAACAGCTTGCCCTCTGCAGTTGAATAGACGGCATGGGGCCTGGGGCCGACCACGCTCATGTCGCCTAGCAGGACGTTTAGAAGCTGCGGCAGTTCATCGAGGCTCGTGCGGCGGATGAAATTTCCGACCCGGGTGATCCGGTTGTCAGAGCGCGAGGTGGATTGGGCGCCACGGGTATCGCAGGCTTCAGCGCGCATCGAACGGAACTTCAGCACGTGGAACAGGCGGTTGCCCTGGCCGATCCGCGGCTGGCGGAAGAAGACGGGACCCTTGCTCTCAGCCTTAATCGCGATTGCGATCAGCGCCATCAGCGGTGCGAGGAACAGGAGCGCCGCCAGCGAGAACGCGACATCGAAGATGCGCTTGAGAATACGCTTGCGAAGCGGGAAGGGCGCACCCGACAGCACCACGACCGGCTTTCCGCCAACCAGGCGCATCGGGCACGATTCGAGCTGGTCCACATTCTCGACGGGAACCTCGATGTCGACATTCATCCCGCGGAGCGCGTCGATCCATTGCGGTCGCAGGGGGGCGCTGCAATTGACCAGAACCCGATCGATCCCAGCCAGCGCCCTGCCGAGGCGGTCATAGTCTTCGGCTGTCGCGCAGGATGGATCGAAGCGTACCGGGAATGTGCCGGTCTTTGGCGATCGGGAGCAATCGACCCAGCGATCGTAAGCCATGGCCCGCAAATAACCCTTGTCCGATTCCGCAACGGTCGACATGCGCGCCACGAGGGTGCGCGCGGGCGCGGCGAGCACGGCCGAACCGAGGCACATCGCAGCAAGAAGAAGGGTTTCGCCGAGGAACCGTTCGCCTAATCCGAAGCCGATCAGGGTCAGCATAATGGCGCCGCCGATCGATGCGATTGCGGCGGCACGCAAGGCGCGCAGCCCACTCGTGACGACGGATGGGGAATATGCCCCGCTTAGAAGCGCGAGCGGGACATATGCGAAGTAGGCCGACGCGAACTTGCCGGCGATGTTTGTCGAGCCGAAGTTGCGACTGACCAGTTCAGCCATGACGTAAAAAGCGACAAGATCGATGAGGATCAGGGCCAGGGCCGCCAGAGCCCTGGGCGGGACGAGGTCGGTCGCGGGTAGCAGTCTCGGCCACGAAACGAGCTTCGGACTGTTTGCTTCAGCGCTCATGCTAACCTCTTTCAACCCGAGAGATGTGTTCTCGGTCGGCCGCAGTGGTGCCCACGGACTTGATGCCGGTGACTGGGCACACGCTCCAGGTGACATGAATTCGAAGAAATATTGCCCGCATGTTGCATGGCAGCACCGTGACGGGATGATCCAATAAGCAGAAGATCTAGGGTCATCTCGCAGGTGCAAAAATAGCCTTTAGGGCTACACCTTTTTGAACGAGAATAAGCTTATACTTCACTCTCAGCAATGCACCGGGACGATGACGGATTTCGTACTGAAGCTGAACTTTCAGAAATTCCCGATGTATTGGATGAGTTTTGCGAAAATCGCCAAATAATGCTCTCGAAAGAACATTCGGGCGAGGTTTAAAGGTTGAGGTTATCTTTAGATAACCGCCATGTCCGGTACTTACTATTACAGGTTGGATCGATGGCGCGCGCGTATCTTGGGTTGGCCGGCTGTGGGGGACTCCGATGGTCCGCGACGGACCTCCTTGGAGTGACCGATTGTCTTCCTCGCAGCGCCAGCCGTGAGTGCCCCCGCTCACAAAAGCGCGTCGATGCCTGAGCAGGTGCACCTCTCAAGCAAGTTTCCCGAGTTGGATTCGTCAGAGCCTGCCATTGGCGGGTCGAGAACTCGTTGGCGCGATACAGAAGAGTTGATCGAAAGCGGCGCATCGTTCGCCACGCCAGCGTTGGGATGCATCCTTTCGTCATCGTCAACAGAAGATGCAGATCTCACAGCGTGGACCCAGGCCTGCTTTCCCGGCTCGATTTTTTGGACCTTCAGGGACTTGCTAGCCGTTTCCGATGCTGTGCCGATCGAATTCCTGAGCATGGTCTTCGTCTGCGGTGACGACCTGCCCGGCCTCTATCGCCATTTCCGCAATCTGCGGGGCATCATTGGCGATATCCCGAAGATGAATGTCGTCCGCCAGGCTGGCCCGCGTGACATCGCGCAGGCGCTGGCGGCCGGGTTCGACGATGTCTTCGACATATCAGAGATGCAGATGCCGGAAGCGCGAGCCAGGGCCGAGGCGATCCTGCGACGCTATCGCCTTAATGACGGCGCCGATCACGCGCCGGTGACATCCGAAGCTATGGCCCGGCGCCTTACTCGCACGGATCTGAGGCGTCGCGAGCTGGCCCTGCTCACCCTGCTGATCGAGCAGAGCAAGAAAGTCCTGTCCGTGCCCGATATTTCGACTGCACTTTCCGGCGATCGGTTGGGCATGTCGCCCAACGCCGTGCGAGTCCTGGTGTGCCACCTGCGAAAGAAGCTGGTGCCCGGCGTGCAGATAAAATCCCACTCCGGTCGAGGCTACTCGATCAGTCTCAGCAGCGTGAAGAAACTGAAGCCCTGACCGCGCTTCATCGCGTGTCCGCAACGAAAAATTCCGGTTGCTTTAAGGCAGTTTGAGCGCAGAAGTCTGCAAGGACTGCGAGATCATTGCAATAAGTGGAGCGGCAGCGTGGGGGGAAGCTCGGGCCGCTGTTCGTCTCGAAAGATGGGGCCCGAGGGCAACCACCTACGCCTTCGCACTCATAAACCTGGAAAGCGCGCGTCGTCCAAACGACGATTTTGCCGTCTGGACCGACTCAATCTCAAGATTATCTTCCAGATCGAGATCACGAACAAGGCGCCTGCATTCAAGTTGATGCCGGGCGTTTATCTGCAAGATGCAATATATTGATCGGAATTGGCGGATTCGACTTAACCGCATCAGCACCGACTGCAGGGAAGCCCAGCTAGGCTCAGGACTCGTTGATCACAGCCAGAAGAGCACGGTGGCTGCGAGAGCGAGTGCGGAGAAGAATACCGTTGGGCAGCGGTCGTAGCGGGTCGCCACGCGACGCCAGTCTTTCAGACGGCCGAACATGATCTCGATGCGGTTGCGCCTTTTGTATCGGCGCTTGTCGTATTTGACGGGAAAAGAGCTGGATTTCCGGCCCGGAATGCAGGGCTTGATGCCTTTTTGCTCCAGCGCGTCCCTGAACCATTCGGCGTCATAGCCCCGGTCAGCCAGCATCCACTGCGCTTTGGGCAGATCATCGAGCAGGGCAGCCGCGCCGGTGTAATCGCTGACCTGGCCGGCCGTGATGAAGAAGCTCAAGGGGCGGCCGTTGGCATCGGTGACAGCGTGCAGCTTGGTATTCATGCCGCCCTTGGTCCGGCCGATCAGACGGCCAAGATCCCCTTTTTTACCCCAAGGCTGGAAGCCGTGCGGTGAGCCTTGAGATAGGTTGCATCGATCATGACGGTCTGAGGCTCAGCCTTCTCGGCAGACAGGCCCTCCATCATCCGGGTGAACACGCCCATCGCACCCCACCGTTTCCAGCGGTTATACAAGGTCTTGTGCGGCCCGTATTCTCTGGGCGCATCACGCCAGCGCAGGCCGTTCCGGTTGACGAAGATGATCCCGCTCAGCACCCGCCGGTCATCAACCCGGGGCTTGCCGTGGCTCTTGGGGAAATAAGGCGACAAACGCGCCATCTGCTCGTCCGTCAGCCAATACAGGTCGCTCATACTCAGTCTCCTCGCGGAGCCTGAATCACATCCCTCTCTGCCAATCAATGGGTCCTGAGCCTAGCTGTTCAGTCCCGGCATTTGGTGGATCGGATTGACGATGAAGCGTTCTGGCTCTGAGGTCCAGATTTTTGCGATGTATTCGTAGGGCGTGAGCCCGCTGAGTGTCTTGAGCCGGCGGGCAAAGT
>NZ_JABBGM010000017.1 GCF_012927405.1 Novosphingobium olei
CGTAGTCAGATCGAACCCCAATCGCTGCCGCCATCGCAAGCCTCCTTGTGCTTGCAACGTCGAATCAGATTTTCATCCGCTTAGGAATCCCCGGCGTGAGTCAGACTCAGCGCGCCTTGGTATAAGGTCAATGCCCTCGAGCAGAAAGTACGCGCCCCCCTGGCCGTCCTCGGTCGTCTCGACCCGCGCATCGGGGAAAGCGCGTTCGAGTTCGGCGATCGCGCTGGCGACTTCGGTCTTCATGGCAGCCTCTCAGCTGTTGTCGTCGGGGGCGATCGCCGTGAAGCGCAGGTGCTTGTGGAGATGCACCGGATCGTCGTCGCCGATGATCTTGCTCGAACCGTTCGGCAGTTCCTGCTGCAGCACGAAGTTTGCCTGGATGTTCACCCCCTGCGCAATCGCCGCCTGCTTGACCTCAAGCCCGCTCGCCTCCTCCTTGGCCATCTCGACCGGATTTCCATTCACCTCGATCTCGACCAGCTTGGAGCTGGGCGGCTTGCCGCGGGCTCCGCCGCCGGCGGCATTCTCGTTTTGCGTGGACATTGCGCATTCCTTTTGGCAATCAGTTGCTAATTGGCAATTACCCATATATGACTTGCTCATATGGAATGCAATTGTTAAATAGCAATTAGAGGACGGAATGTCAGAACCATTTGATTTCAAGTCATTTTATCAGGCTTTGGCGGTAACCGTTGCCGCTCGGGGGATCAGCTGGAAGGCTGTGAGTGAGGAGACCGGGGTTTCCCAGTCCACCCTCTCGCGCATGGCGACCGGCCGCCAGCCCGATGCGGCGAGCCTGACCGCGATCGCTGCCTGGTCAGGATTGAATCCGGTCGACTTCTATGGCTCGCAGCAGCAGGCCGCCGAGCCGCTGGCCCTGGTCAGCGCCTTGCTGCGCAGCGATCCGCGACTGGATGAGCAGGGTGCTGCCGCGCTCGAGGCGATCATCCAGACTGCTTACGAGCGCTTCCGGCGGGATGCGACCAACAGCTAGGCGCGTTCAGTCGGCCTAGATTGCCCGGCGTACGGGGGCATAGCGCAATTCGGCCGCGAGGTTCTCACGTTCCTGGATTTCAGCTACGATAGCAGGCACGACGGTCGCGGACATGTCCTCGACGAGGCCCTGAAGCCAGGCCGGATCGACCGCAACTGCACCGTGAGACGCCAGGAATGTAGTCAGCTCGTCGTCCATGCCGCGTGCTCCTATGTCCATTGAAACTAACACTACAAGTTAAAAGTTCAAACCAATGGCACGATTGGCCTCAAATTTTGCTCCATGCGACCCAGCGGCGTCCCCGACGGGCGCTTGAGATCGACCAAATTTGCCGCGTTCACCGATGCCTCTCGATCGAAGAAGATGGCCGTGTTCTCGTCGTGAACAAGCCACATCGGCGTGGGGTCGTAGGGACTTGCCGTCGCGTCGAGGAACGCCCGCGCCGCGACCTGCCCCTTATTCCATTGCTCGCACGAAGAATATTCGACGACCCAGATGAATTGCGAGGTGCGCAAGCGCATGATCGCGCCGACCAGTACGTCGCCCAGTTGCGAAGCCCTTTCCCGGGCAAACCGCCTGAGCGCAGACAGGGTCGTGACGTAGAACCGCCGTATCAGGTCGCCGGATGCCGGAAGGTTCATCATCGTGCCAAGCTTCTGGTGAAGCAGGGTGGACTGACGGTCGACCGCGCTCGCGGGATAGTAGATCTTGTCGGGAAGCGGGACGATGAAGGCGTCGATGTCACCGAGCTGATAACCGGCCGTCCCCGCCGCATCGATGCAGATGTAGGGCAAGTGATTGTCATCGACCGCGACGAGCGAGCCGAGCTGGCTCTGCGTGAGCGAACCCGCGGGCGGGGGCACCGCGGCGGCACCTGTCCACGAATGCCCTACTGCGACGATCGCATGCGCATGCTTCGACATCGCGACGAAAAGGGGAAAACCGGATTCGAGATAGGCGAGCAGCTGGCCGACAAAGCGCTCATCGCCTCCGGGGAGCTTGTCGCGCTTCACGATCAGCGGATAGCTCCCGGCCGCCTGGAAGATGCGCTCCGCCTGCAGGACGTTCAGACCGAGCGAAGGGGTCAGACCGCCCGGGTCGAATTGCTGGGCCAGCTTGGTGATCTCGTGGATCAGCAGCTCGCGGTGCTGGGGAAACCGCTCGCTGTAATGCCGCAGGATCGCCCAGCACGAGACGTGCGCGCAGACCGCGATATCGGTGTGCTGCGCCATCGAGGGGAAACCCCAGATTCGCAGCTTGTAGCCGAGCAGGTGGACTGGGTGCTCCGACTGAATCACCATGCCGTGCGCGCCCTTACGGATGTCGGGCGACAGGATCGAACGGCCGATCGTTGAAACCAGTGTCGGCCGTAGCACGATGTAGCCGTAATAGTGATCTTCCGGCTTGTCGTCAGGGCACAGCAGGGCGGTCTTGGTCTGATCGAAAACGACCTGACCGTCGAAGAAATGAAGCCGCACGCAGTCGCTGCGATAGACTCGTCCCTTCTTCGCATAGAAGTTATATAAGGTACTCCGGTAGTCCTTGTCGATATACCCGGTCTCGATCAGCACACCTTTGACGCCAGGCGAGATGGCGTTGCGGAGCGCGACCGCCACGCTCCTGGGATCAAAGACAGAATCTACAATCCCGGCGATCTTGTCGTAATCGTCCGGAACGCCGATGGTAATCCAGCTATAGCTGCTCACGCCAAACCTTTCCCCTGCCCCGCTCCGCGGGGCGCGCCCCGATATTTGGCTAACACAGCGCAGGTTAACTTCCCGCACAAGTGATATTTTTTCTCACAACAAATTACTATTACTCACTGGGCCAATTGATTATCAGCCGTACGGCCCCCGTGCGCCGACTGCAATCACCGAGCCTAAGAATACGACGTATGCGCTGGGGCCGGATGATGATGTCAGAGCTGGGAAGGCGCTGACGTGTCGGCAGTGCCTGAAAATGCCGGCACACGAACAGATAGCTATTTTGCGGTAATGTCTCATTCTCGGCGAATGGCGGCCTTGTCAGCGCGTCTGCCGCAATTTCCCTGCCGATCGAAAGGGCGGCCGGCGACCAGAATACGCCGTTCCAATGCAATGCCGGCAACGTCGGTGTATGCCAAAAACTGTAATACGCATGTGCTAGAGCATCCGGACAGGCGCGCAGACTCTCTGTGCGTGCGCTTACAGAGGTACATAGGGGACGCTTGAACTAAACAAGAGTAAAAGGCGCGGATATGGGCGGTTTCAGGTTTTGGATGCAGTCAGCGTCAACGCCAGCAATGCAAAGCCAGCGCCGGCTAGGAAGGTCGCCGCGGGGCCAACTCCAGACCACAGCAGGCCAGCCAGCGCGCTTGCGACCAGCATAGTCATTCCGGACACCAGGTTGAACAGTCCGAACGCGGTCCCTCGTAGTGCGGGCGGGGAATGGTCTGCGACCAGCTTGGCCAGCAGGCCTTGGGTAAGCGCCATGTGCGCCCCCCAAAAGGCGATGCCAGCGAAGATCACAGCCAAGCTCGAGGCTTGGGCCAGCATCAGGTCTGCCACAATCAGGCACAGCAGGCCCAAGCGAAGCAAAGGGGCAGCTGCCATCCGGTCAGACAGAATTCCAGCAGGATAGGCGCCGAGCGAATAAACCACGTTCATCGCCACCAGCACCAGCGGCGCGAATGCGACCGGCAGTCCGCTGGCAGTGGCCCTGAGGATCAGGAACGCTTCACTGAACCGGGCGAGGGTGAAGACGACCCCGATTGCCGCGACCTTCCAGAAGGCCGCGCTCAATTGGCCTGCGTCGCGGAGTCGCAGGGTCGGCCGAGATGACGCTGCATCGTGTGTCTTCGGTTCCTTGACCCACACCAGCACGATCAGTGCCGAAATCACTGCCGGAATGACCGCGACCCAGAACACCGCGCGCATGTCGTTCTGAAAATAGAACATCAGGCCGATAGCGAGTAGCGGCCCGAGAAAGGCACCTATGGTGTCCATCGACTGGCGCAGGCCGAATGCGCGACCCAGCATTTCCTGAGGCGTCACATCGGCTACGAGCGCATCGCGCGGCGCGCCGCGCATGCCCTTGCCGATCCGGTCGGCAAACCGCGCACCAAGCACCAGACCGGAGCTCTGGGCCACAGCGAACAACGGCTTGGTGAGTGCGGCCATGCCGTAGCCCAGCAGGATTAGCGGCTTGCGCCGGCCGATCCGGTCCGAGACATAACCCGAGAAGATCTTCGAGATCGAGGCGGTAGCCTCTGCGATGCCGTCGATTACTCCGACCACGACGACACTGGCACCAAGAGTCGTCGTCAGGAAGATCGGCAGCAGCGCGTGAATGATCTCGGACGACAGGTCCATGAACAGGCTGACAAAGCCCAGCGCCATAACGGTGCGCGGGACAGCCGTTCTCGCGCCTGATTCTGTTGAACTGGGCTTCCTCATGAATCCAAGACTGCCCGATCGGCGATCCGCTGCAAATGGATTTCCCTTGTCGCGCTTTGCGCCTAAGTAGCTTTTGTGTTCCGCGTGCTTCATCCTCGACGCCGATCAGGCGCCATCGACCGCTTTGGGTCGTGGCTGCTCGTCTTGGCCGCACTGACGCTATTTCTCTACCAGCCTCTCGACGCAGTCGGACACGTGGCCTCGCAGGCAGTCGAGGCTGGCAACCACAGCCTCGTGGTTCGCGTGGTCGCAGCCTTCGACGTGCTCGACGATTCGCTCGATCACGCGCCGGACCGCGATCATACCCCTACCGTGCAGCAACAGGTTATCGTCGGTCTTCCCTGCCTCGCCAAGACCGAACAAGTCCTGTTCGTCGCCCTGGGCGGGGCGTGGACAGTGCTCGACTTCGTCCTGCCGTCCAATCGCATCCTTTCAGAACTGTTCCGCCCACCTCGTGCCTGAACTGCGCCTTCACCGGTGTTTGTTCATGACGAGGATTTCGAACAATGGCATTCCCAACTGCGGGACGCAGTGGCTGCGGCGCTGCGCAAACCTGCGTTGATACACCGCGTTTTTCCAGAATAACTGCGCAGCTCAAGGTGATCGGGGCACTGGCACCGGCTTTCGCGGCATCAGCGTGCGTCAGCTATGCTCCCGCGCCCAAGTCGCTGAGCGAAACTGCCGCCACGGCTGCGGCGCGGACAGTTTCATGGGCGAGCGCGGCGGCTTCCTGCAAGCAGCTTGCGCCCTCAGCGCCGTGCGATCCGGCTCGACCCGACCGCCTGCTGCTGTTTGCGGCATTGCTGGAAAACAATCCGGAAGTCGCGGCCGCGCGTGCGCATCTGCGCAGCGTCGAAGCTGCCGCTACCGCCGCCCGCACTCCGCCCGGGGCCACCCTCACGCTCTCGACCGAATATGCCAGGGCTTCGTCGGATCCGTCGCCGTGGCTGTTGGGCGCCGGCCTCGACGTTCCGCTGGATACCGGCGGGCGGAGGGCGGCGCGGCTCGCCACCGCCGATCTCGCTGTCGCATCGGCGCGCTCTGACCTGGCCGAGGCGATCTGGACGGCACGGATGGGGTTGGTTCGGGCGCTCGACGCCGCCGGGATCGCCGACCGGCAACTCGCTCTGACGGGCGAACTGATCGGGATCCAGGAGCGGCGGATACAGGCGATGGAACGCCGCGTCACAGCCGGGGAAGCCTCCCGCGCAGAACTGGAGCGCGTGCGCAGCGATCTTGCCGATGCCCGCCGACATGAGACCACCGCCGGCGCCGCAAGGCAAGCAGCACTGGTGCAGATCGCCAAGGCTCTCGGCGTCCCGGCAGCGAACTTGCCGCCCGTCGTACTTGCCCCAACGCGGGATGGCGAGGCGTTGGGTCCGGCAGCGGTGAGCGTTGATACACGCAATCAGGCGCTGCTGGCCCGCGCCGATCTGCTCAAGGCGATGATCGCATATGATCAGGCGGAAGCGGACTTGCGCGGAGAGATTGCCAAACAATTCCCTGCGCTCAGCATCGGACCGGGGTTCACCTGGGAACGCGGGCTTGTGAAGCTGCCACTCAATGTCGGCCTGGTCCTGCCCCCGCTTGACCTCAATCGCCGAAATATCCGCGCTGCTGAAGCACGGCGCAGCGAAGCGAGCGCGGCGCTCGATGCTGCCTATGCGGCTGCCGCCGGCAGCGTTGATGCCGCGCTGGCGGAACGGGATGCTGCGCGGCGCGCACTCGAAGGCCTGCGCAAACTCGACCTTCCCGTCGCGCAGCGCCTCAGCGCGCAGGCCGACCTCGAGATTGCCGCCGGTGCGATCGACCGGACCGATTGGGCCGCCGCCCGGTCCGGCCTGCTGATCGCCCAGTTCTCCGAACTCGATGCCATGGCCGCTGTCCTCGTAGCAAATACCGCGCTCGAGGATGCCTTGCGCCGCCCGCTGAGCGGCCCCGAAACCCTGATCGAAGGAATTGCACGATGAAGCACTGGCAGGGACCCGCTTGGGCCGCAGGCGGTGCGGGCGTTCTCGCTGCGGCGCTCTATGCCGCCGGAATGCTCGGGTCTGGACCAGCGCCCGACTCCGAGTCTCAATCGCAAGGGTCAGCTCAGCCCGTCAGCGAGAGCGTCGGGACCGTGACGATCGACGCGGATACGCAGCAGCGCCTTGGCATCGTGGTAGCGCCCGTGGCCACGGGCACCGACGGCCCCAGGCTGGACGGCTTTGCCAAAGGGCTCGACGCGGGACCACTGGCAGCGATCATCGCCGAGGTGGACACAGCTCAGGCCGCCGCCAATGCGTCTGCGGCCGAGGCCCGGCGTCTCGAAAGTCTGTACCGACAAGATGTCAGCGCATCTCGGCGGTCGGTCGAGGCCGCACGATCGCAGGCGGCAGCCGACGCGGCGCGGATCCGCCTGGCGCAGCAACGGATCGGGATCGAATTCGGTCCAGGGCTGCTGCGTCTGGGCCTTGCGGCAGTGCGCCAACTTACTACCGAGATCGCCAGCGGACGGGCCGCACTGATCCGTATCGATATTCCCGGGACCAGTCTTGCGCCGGGCAGCGTGGTCAGTCTCGGAACAGGTTCGGCTCTAGCGGTCGTCCGGGTCCTCGGCCCCGCCGCAACCGCCGATGCCCGCCTCCAAAGTGCGGGCGTCCTCGCGATCCTGCGTGGTCCGATGGCGCATCAATCGCTCGCCGGCCGGATCATGCCGGCAAGCGTTGCCACCGGCACGGGTGATGCCGGCCTGATCGTGCCGCGCGACGCCATTGTACGCTTCCAGGGGCAGATGTGGGTCTATCGCCAGAGCGGTAAGGGCTTTGTCAGGGTCGTCCTTACCGACCCGGTAAGCGTCGCCGATGGGTGGCTGATTCCTGTCGGTTCAGGCCAGGCCCGCCTCAAGTCAGGCGATCGGATTGCGGTGCGGGGAGGCACAGGCCTGCTTGCCATGGATTTGGGCGGTACGGGCCAGAACCAGGCGGCTGAGGAGGAATAAGCCATGCTGAACCGCCTTGTCCGTTGGTGTCTGCACTATCCCTGGATGGTGGTTGGCGCCGGTCTGCTGCTGCTGCTTTTCGGCATCGTGGTAATTGAGCGCGCCAGTTACGACGTTTTTCCCGAGTTCGTGCCGGCGCAGGTCACCGTGCAGACCGAAGCTCCGGGGTTCGTCGCCGAACAAGTCGAGGCGCTGGTCACCCGACCGCTCGAGAACGCGATCAACGGCGCCAACGGAGTGGAGGCGGTGCGCTCGGATTCGGCGCAGGGGCTGTCGGTCATCCGGGTGATCTTTCGCGAAGGCTCCGATCCCTTGCGCGCGAGACAGGTCATCGCCGAGGCGCTGGCGGGTGCGACTAGTGCGCTGCCGACGGGCGTTGCGCCGCCCCGGCTGTCTCCGCTCACCTCCTCGACGATGGACCTCATCAAGATCGGCCTTGTCAGCGACAAGCTTGACCAGCGCCAGTTGCGCGCGTTTGCCGACTGGACGCTGCGTCCGCGCCTGCTGGCGACGCGGGGCGTGGCTGGGGCCACCGTCTATGGCTCAGCCGAATCGCGCTTCGAGGTGCGCCTGAAACCGGCAGAACTTGCGGCCCGTCAGGTATCGCTCAGCGAGGTTTCCAATGCGATCGCAGCCGTAACCGCAGTGCGCGGCGGCGGCTTTGCAGAAACTGCCAACCAACGCATCCTGGTGCGGCCGAGCAATGGCACGATCGATGCCGCCGCTCTGGGCTCAGCGCTGGTCCCGACGGGAAGCGGCGGCTCAATCGCGCTGCGCGACCTTGCCGACATCACGCTCGCCGCCGGACCGCAGTTTGGCGATGCTTTGGTAATGGGACGTCCGGGCGTGCTCGTCTCGCTCTCAAGCCAGTACGGTGCAAATACGCTCGATGCGACCCGCGCGGTCGAGGCCACCTTGACCGACATGAAACCGCTGTTCGCGGCGCAAGGCATCAAGGTTTTTCCCGCGCTCCACCGCCCCGCGAACTTCATCGAAACCGCACTGCACGGGATGTCGATCGATCTCCTGATTGGCGCGGCAATGATCGGGCTGATCCTGTTTGCCTTCCTGCGCAACCTGCGCGTGGCGCTGATCGCCTTCATTTCGATCCCGCTCTCGCTGCTCGCGGCACTGATCGTGCTCTACCTGATGGGGCAGTCGATCAACACCATGACACTTGGCGGCCTTACCGTCGCGCTGGGGGTGGTGGTCGATGATGCTGTTGTCGGCGTCGAGAATATCGTTCGCCGTTTGCGCGGTGCGTCCCCGGCCGGTCGGCGCGGGATCATCTCCGACGCGACCGTCGAAGTGCGCGCCCCTGTGGTCTACGCAACCTATCTCCTCGCTCTGACAATCGCGCCGATCCTGTTCCTGACCGGTCTGCAGGGTGCATTCTTTGCTCCGCTGGCGCTGGCATTTCTGCTGGCGGTGCTGGCGTCACTGCTGGTCGCGGTGACGATAACCCCGGCGCTGGCCCTGCTCCTGCTGGGCAGGACCGAGCCCCATCCGGAACCGGCGTTCCTGTTGCGCGCCAAAGACTGGCATCGCCGCCGCCTCGAAGGCATCTGCGGTAATCCGCGCGGTGTGGTGACGGCAACTATCGTCACCAGCTTGATCGGTCTTGCGGGGCTGATGGCGTTCGGCGGCGAACTCCTGCCGGCCTTTCGCGAAGGCCACTACGTGCTCAAGGTCAACGGGCCGGTCGGCGCCTCGATGGGATGGATGCGCGAGACGAGCGTGCGGTTGTCGAAGGACCTGCTTGCCATCCCGCAAATCGCGACGGTCGAACAGCAGATCGGCCGTGCGGAAGCCGGGGAAGACCCGTTCCCGCCAAACCAGGGCGAGGTTCATGTCGAGTTGAAGCCCGGCGGGGCGGGCAGCGAGGACCGCGCGCTTTCCGGCATTCGCGCCACCCTGGCCAGGTATCCGGCGCTGCAATCGGCAACCCTGACGTTCCTTGGCGATCGTATCGGTGAGTCCCTCAGCGGCGAGACCGCCCAGTTCGCAGTGAGCATCTACGGACCGGACCTCGATGCCCTTGACCGGACCGCCGGCGACATCGCCAAAGCTGTCGCTGCCGTGCCGGGGGCCGCCGACGTCAAGGTCAATTCACCGCCCGGCACCCCACTGTTGTCGATCGCTCTCGATCCGCGGCGCATGGCCGCATACGGAGTCACCCCGACCGACGCTAATGATGCGATCGAGATCGCCTTTCAGGGTCATGTCGCAGGCGAGGTAGCGGAGGCCGATCGTGTCACCGAAGTCGCCCTCGTTCTGCCGTCTGAACTACGTCAGGATCCTGAAAGCGTCGCGCGGCTGCTGGTGCGCTCTGCTGACGGCTCCACGGTGCGCCTTTCGGATATCGCCCAAATCACGCTCAACGAAGGCCGTAGCACGATCGCGCGTGAAGGCGGCCAACGCCGGCAGGTGTTGACCGCCAATCCAACTCGCAAGGATGCCGCAGGTTTTGCGCGCGATGCCAGCGCGGCCATCGCCGCCCATGTCCATCTGCCGCCAGGTGTATCTCTGGGATTCTCGGGCGTCGCCGAGGGCCAGAAGGCGGCAACCAGACAGGTCGCGTTCAACGTCTCCATTGCCGCCATCGGCATCGTTGCCTTGCTGATCCTTGCCTTTGGCGGATGGCGTCCCGCCATGCTGATCCTCGCCGGCACTCCGTTCGCTCTGGTCGGCGGCGTGGTCGCCATCGCCATGAGCGGGGGCGTGCTGTCGCTCGGCGCGCTGGTGGGGTTTGTCACCTTGTTCGGCATTGCCGCTCGCAATGCCATCCTGCTCGTGTCTCATGTCGACCATCTGGTTGAGGAAGAAGGCACGGACTTCAGCCTCCCGACGATCCTGCGCGCGACCGAGGAGCGCGTAACCCCGATCCTGATGACTGCACTGGTGACAGCGCTGGGCTTGCTACCACTTGCGCTTGAAACGGGCCAAGCTGGGCGCGAGGTTCAAGGACCAATGGCGCTGGTAATTCTGGGCGGCCTATTTACCTCGACCTTAATGAGCCTGTTGTTCTTACCCGCTCTAATTTTGCAGTACCGTCATCCGAGATGTCGCGTGAGTGATTCTGCACCGGATTTTGGTTGATGAAAGCGTCTTTTGCGTCATCGTCGTGAAAAAATGTGGGGAGGTTTCGCACAGGTCTGCCGGTAGACCTTCCGCGCCGCAGCCTTTGGATGGGTATCAAGAGATGGCTGGTTTCGGCCAACTTTGCCGTTTTTGGATGACCGGGAATGGCAGCAATGTCCCACGAGTGACGCATCTTGACGATGCGTGCGGTCAGCCCGGACCGAAATCAGCATAGATCTGCTCCGGTAGGAGCACCAGCATCGTGCAGCGGCATCAGGAGATGACTTCGCGCATCAGGCGATCGACGACTTCGCCAATAGCTATAGCCGACTCTAGCAGATGCCCATCATCCAGGTGAGCATATCGCGCAGTAGATGCCACGCGCGAGTGGCCAAGCAGCTTCCCGATCATCGGCAGATTCTCGCGGCTCATCGCGGCATGGCTAGCAAAGGTGTGACGGAGGTCATGTAACCGCACGTCATTCAGCCCCACCTTTCGGCGCATGTCGATCCATACGTGTGTCAGACTGCGGATTGGACGCTTATAGCGCCAGTTCCAGAACAGATGGCCAATTCCCGCTTTACGCGGCAACGCATCGATCACGTCGCGTGCATCCTGGCCGAGCCAGACAGTGCGCGGGCCGGTCTTACTATCACGCAGGTTCAGCCTCAATCCGCGAAGGTCGCTCCATTGCAGGCTCAGGATTTCGCCGATCCGGCAGCCGGTCAGAAGCAGAAGGGTGATCGCCGAAGCGTGCGTACGAACTGCCAGATCGTTGCTTGCCCTGCCCACGGCGAGTAATGTTCCCAAACGCGTCAGCTCATCGCTGGACAAGAAGCGCTTGCGATGCACACGCCTGTTTCGCCGGACGGCCCGGCAAGGATTTGTGTTCTCGGGCCGATAGCCCCAGGCCTCGGCCTTGTTCAGCGCCGCACGCAAGATCTCCAGGCAACGGTTGGCGGCCGCTGGCCCCGACCTGTCGGTCAGCGCGGCAAACCATCGGGCGATCTCAGGTTCTTCCAGGGTGTCGACACAGGCGTCCGGGAACGCACCGTCGATGTGCGAGCGCCGATAACCCGTCATCACCTCCAGCGTAGACACTTTCCAACCGGGAGCGCATCGTTCCCAGTACTCGGCCATGAAATCGCCCATCTGCGGTGCCGTCCTCGCACGCTGGCGCACCTCGGCGGGATCATGTCCGACCTGGGCATGTGCCAGGACGCGGCGACCAACACTAAGAGCCTGATGCCGCGTCAGCACATGGGCCGGCCCGATGGTCACGGTGCGCATCCGGCCACTCATGCGGGTCTGCACAACGTAGACCTTGCGGCCGCTCTGGTAGTGACGGATGCCGATGCCGCGCTCGCCCGCCAGCCAGGACGTGGTGCGCGCCCGGCCGCTTGGCTCGACCGCGAGTGCGCGATCGAGGCCAACCTCCCCCAGCGCGCCCGCGACGATGTCACGAAGTGACAGCCGCGTCATGACCGCACGCCCAGCGCGGCAGCCATGGTCGAGGAAACCCGCGCCGCGGCTTCGGCAATCGTCTCGTCGGCAAGGTGCGCATAGCGGGCGGTGGTTTCCGGCAAGGCATGGCCGAGTAGCCGCCCGATCGTTGCCAGCGGCACACCTTCTTGCACGGCTATCGAAGCGAAGCTGTGGCGGAGATCATGCAGACGAACGTCCGGCAGCGCACAGGTTCGACGGAACCGCCACCAGAATGCTTCCAGCGACATGTGCCCCCTGCCCCGCTTTTTCGGGAACACCAGCGAGGCACCTTCAGGTCGAGGCAAGCTCTCGATAATCGGCAACGCCTGCCTGTTGAGCATGATGATCTTCGCCCCGGTCTTGCTGTCGGGTAGCACGAGACGCGGAGGCTGGACCCACGCCCAGTGAAGCGCGCAGATCTCGTTCAGGCGCGCGCCGGTGTAAATCAGCAGGCGGATCGCCGCGACCTCGCTGGGATAGTGGTCCTGAACTTCTGCGAGCTGACGCCCGAGCCGGGCATACTCGGCAGGGCTGAGGAACCGCTCCATAGCCTTGCGCCGGAAGCGTTCGATGCCACGACAGGGGTTCTTACCCTTGGGCCTGTAGCCCAGTTGCTCTGCATATTTGAGCATCGCCGCCAGCACCGGCACCGCGCGATTGAATTTCGCTTCGGCGACATTGGCGCAGTCGTCGCGCCAGCGCACGATGTCGGTCCTGTCCATCTCGTTGAGCCGATGTTCGGCAAAGAACGGCAGGATATGGTGGTCAAGCGCCGTCCGATTGCGCCGCTGGGTCGAAGGTTTCCAATGATGCGCGCAGTCTCGCCAGAACTCTTCGGCATAGTCGATGAACACCGGTCCCACCGGCATGTCCGGCCGCTTGGGCAAGCCATCCAACGCGACCTCGGCCAGATGGCGACGCGCTTCCCGGCGCGCAACCAACGCCTCCACCTCCTCCACGCTGCCGAGCGTAATTCGGCGGTGACGTCCACGGTGGCGAACGCGGACAAACCAGGCCCGGTATCCGCCGGGCTGAACCCGCATGCCGAAGCCCGGCAACATGGTGTCCCAGATCTCGTGTTCGGATGGCAATTCCTGCTGCTGCCGACGGGCAAAATTGCCGTCCAGAAATGCCTTCCGAGGGCATTTTTCAGGCTCAGGGTACAAATAGCCATTTTCCGCGCATCCCGGAGGATCAAAATCCGCAGATTTCTGCGGCTTTTGCGGGTACGAATGGCCAACGCCAGCACGCAAACTGCCACACACTTCGGCGACTGAAAGTCGCGGATTTCCGCCATTTTTTGCCATGGAAATACGGATATCCGTGTACGGTGTGCCTCTCAATAGGCAAGATTGAGGTCCCTTGGGCCGGTACAGGCGGCTTGATCGAAATCACTCATTTCTCCCCAATTCCTGCGGGATTGCGGCCCGTTCAGGAGTTGGAGGCGGCTCCTGCCGGTCTATGGGTTCGCTGCGGAAATCCATGTCCGTTCCGTCTGCGGTACAAATAGCCATCAGGCCTACCCAAACTGCCTGGCGCTTCCGAACGACCATTTGGCAATGCAGATGGTCTTTGACCGCCGGAACCAACGGCGCGATGGTGAGGACGGAACCAGACGACAAATGGCCCCTGCGGATCGTCCGCAGAGGCCTTTTCTAGGGCGGTCCCGAGGATGATAGGCGGCGCTACTTCGAGCGCCGCCGGGTGGTCTTGGCAGGGGCCGACTGAGCGGTCACCTCCAGCGGAAGTTCGGTATCGTCTGCTGCCTTCTCCTTGGCCCTGCCGAGGAAGTCGACCTCCTCCGCGATGATCTCGCAGCCGTAGCGGAACTGGCCGTTCTTGTCGGTCCAGCGGGTGTAGTGAATTCGGCCCGTGACCATAACCAGCGCGCCTTTGGTGACGTGCTCTGCGACCGACTTGCCGACGCCGTTGAAGCAAGTGATGCGATGCCATTCGGTTTCGCTCTGGCGGTTGCCTTCGCCGTCCTTGAATCTGCGGGTGGTGGCGACCGACAGGCTGGTGATCGATGCGCCGCCTTGGGTGCTGCGGACTTCCGGGTTGCTGCCAACGAAGCCTGCGAGGGTGACGGAGTTCTTCATGGTGAGTGTCCTTTCGAAGCTCTGCTGAGTGTCCAAGGGACCATCCCTTCGACTGAGCCCCGAAAAGTCCGGGGGCGGAGGGGACCGCACCGAGTGCAGTGAGGGAAACCTCGCCGAAAGGAGTGGTGCGGGCAGCGGCGCAAGGCGCGGCAACACGGTCCGCATCGGCGCGGGTTGCGTGTCCTGTCCGGCTTCGGACAGGGGCGTGTTTCAGTCTCGGAAGGGGATGGTTTTTGGACGCGGTCGAGCGTTCACAATGGTGTGCCTTGAAGAACCAATATTGCCCTCAGGCAGCCTTGGCAAGATCACCGATGCGCGCCTCGCAGGCGCTCTTCACCAAGTTCTGGAGCACCCTCACCCGCCCGGCGATCCAGGCGAGTTCGTCAGCCGAAATGCGGTACGATGGTGCGTACCTTGCCTTCACATAGGCGTCGCGCAGCAAGGCGTAGCATCGTTTCTCGAAGCGTCCGGTTCGCGGCCAGACGTCCTTCAGTGCTGGCTCCAACTCCTCCGCCATGTCCCGGAGGCGGTTGAGGTTATGCGACTTGGGGGACCACAATTTGCGCACAAGGAAGAGACAGTGATAGAGCCGTTCTACGGCCTGATGAAGGTCGAACACGGCAATCTTGGGGGCACCATCCGCAACCGCGTGTTCGTATTGGCGGTAGAACTGACCGGCGCTCTCAAACCAGTCATCGAAGTAGTCCTGCGTTTCCCTGAGCGCCTGCTCTCGCGACAACGGAAGCGGCTCCGCGAAGGGGAACCCTGGTTCCTCTAGCAGGACAATACCATCCTTGAGGATGTCCATGAAGAAGTAGCGGCCAAGCCGAAGCTTGTCGTTCACATCGTCGAGGCTGTGATAGATCAGGCTGACTGGTGTGCGCAGGACAGTCCCAGCGGACAGGTCGGCCAGCAGCTTGTTTTCAGTGGCTTCCCAGAACTCAGCGACGTCAGTGAGGTCGTCGTGGCTCACGACCACGAGAAGGTCATAATCGGAAAAGTAGCGGCCCACCGGATCCTCGACCCAGTCGCCGCGTGCGTAGGAGCCGAACAGTACGATCTTGAGCAGCTTGCCCATCCGATAGCGCGGCTGCGTGCGATGCGCGATCGCGGTAGCAAAGCCGGCGCGCACGATCTCGACCACGCGCGCGAGTTCGCGCCGCTTGCCTTCGGGAAGATGGTCGAGACCGGATCGCATGGCGTCGAGAATCGCCGGTTTCGTCCTCGCTGCCAAGGGCAAAGTGATAGCTTCGCTAGCGAGGTCTACCGAACCAGCAATGCTGAGCCGGCCAGCCGTTCGGCGCGAGGGTAGTCGGCCCTGCCTAAAGGAACGTCTACACCACGACCCGTCATGACCGGCACGCTTGGCCAAGCGTCAACAGGCCATCGACAGGCGTTTCGTGGATCACCTTGATCGTCACCTAATCCGACCACGGTTGATCGTTCAAATCACGACCGCGGATGTCTTTTCATGACGGCAGAAGCCAACTAACGCACTGCCCCAGGGGCCCTCGAAATGACCGAATGACTCGAACAAGATTGGCTGCGGCAAAGCTGGGGCGGTTCAGAGCACCTGTTCAGGTGAGCAAGGGATGCTCTCGGCGATGGCTTTGCAGTGTCAGTCGCCAAGTCAGCGCATTGCATGGGCAAAGGCGTGCACGTCGAGGGAAAAGCTTAGGCGAAAGCGCTGACCTGGGGGCCACGTGCAAGTGGGCCAGGACCATTGTGCTTCAACACCCGCCATCATTGCCTGGTGCGCCTTCAGCAAAGCTTCTCCGTGATCATTATCGGTAATATCATCTATAAACCTATGGAGTGTCGCCCGAAGTTACCGGCAAATAAATCAAGTACTTGATCGCTTTCGCGATCGTCGCTCGTTAAAAAATGACTTAGATCGACGTGAGAAATTTTTAACGATCTTTGCAGCCTGGAAATTCTTTGATACATTTCGGCAACGGGTCGCGGTGAAACCACCGCCAAGCACGTTTGAACAGGCTACGGCCCTTTGGGACCCGGGTCATGTAAAGCGCACGACAATACATCCCTCAAAGATCATCAGTTCGTCCCGGCTCCAGGATCCGGACGTGCTTCCACGCCGCATGGAGGAGCAGTATTATGTCCGCAATCAACGTCAACGGGTCCAACGGAGCGAACGGCTCCAGCGGCGCGACTGCAGGCGCATCAGGCGGCGCGGGCTCTGCCGGGGGTGCGGCGCTTGCCGCAACCTCCACACCAGGCGATGCAAACAACACGGCGAACGCCTATGGCGGTTCGGGCGGTTCGGGCGGTTCGGGCGCCGCCAACGGCGCGGGCGCAGGTGGCAATGGCGGGGCCGGTGCGGGAGGCGGCTCGGCTTCGGCGACGACATCGACATCACGCGCTGGCCCGGCTGCGTCCTATTCGCAATCCTCCGGTGGCGCAGGTGGCAATGGCGGCAGCGGGGGCAGCGGCACTCCAAACGGGCTAGGCGGCAGTGGCGGCAACGGTGGTAGCGCTTCTGGATCGGCGGCTGCGACGAACACTTCGGCTTCCGCCGACGCAGTTACGGCACAGATTACGGCGTCTGGCGGCAGCGGCGGCTATGCGCAGGGCCTCGGACGCACTGCGGGCAATGGCGGTGTCGCCTCGGGTGCCACAGCGATGGCCACGTCCGCCGGAAACGGAACAATCCAGGCCACCGTGTCCCAGTACGGCGGCTTGGGCGGATATGGCTACACGGGCGCCAATGGCGGCAATGGTGCATCCAGCACCGTCACCAACGCCGTCAGCGGAAAAAGCAGTGCTGGCAATCTCTACCTCTATCAGGATTCGCGCGGCGGCAGTGCTGGGGGCAGTACCGGTGGTGCAGTCGGTGCGAGCGGATCGGCGACATCGTCGCTGGTGTTCGATGACAACGCCAACACCACGAAAAGCAACCTCGTGTACGTCACCAACTATGCCGGCGGCGGAAATGGTGGCAACGGCACGGGCAGCAATGGCAGCACCGGCGGGGCGGCGAGCGCCAGCTCAACAATCGGCGGGGCAGCCGCACTCACCATCACGAGCCAGGTGACAGGCGGCGCTGGTGGTTTTGTGTCGGGGGCGGGTCTTACGGCAGGCAATGGTGGCACCGCCACCAACTCGGCCACCGGGAACTCCTCCACGACGGGGTTGCAGACCATCAGCGTCACCGGATCAAGCTCTGGCGGCACAGGTGGGTATGCTGACGGCACGGGGAGCGTGGCCGGCAACGGCGGGGTGGCCAGCGGAACCGTGGCGCGCGGCACGACGCAGGGCAATGGCACTGTCTACGCGACAGTTTATCAGTACGGGGGGAATGGCGGTGTCGGCTACAATGGTGCCTCCGGCGGGGCTGGCGCAAGCAGCACAGTCACCAACGGTGCTTCCGGTTACACCAACAATGGTGCGCTTCAGCTTACCCAGACGGCTACAGGTGGTTCGGGCGGCGGCTCGCAATCGACGGCAGGCGCTGCAGGCAATGCAACATCGAATCTAACGTTCGACGACTCTCTTAATCTGCTTCGCAGCAGTCAGATCTCTAGCGCCTCCAACGCCAGTGGCGGCAGCGGCGGGAGCGGCAGCAACGGGGCTAACGGTGCCGCAGGTGGCAACGCAACTGCAAGCGGCACGATCCTGGGGACAAAGTCCGTCACGGACAATGTATCAGCCGCAGGTGGCGCTGGCGGCATCGTAACAGGTGGCGGTCTTGGCACGGCTGGCAACGGCGGTACGGCCAAGGCAAACGGTGCCGCCACGTCCACTACGACCGGTAACGAATCGGTCAACGTCAACGTAAGTGCGACGGGTGGCAGTGGGGGCTATGCCGACGGTGCGGGCAAGATCGCGGGCGCTGGCGGCATCGCTAGTGGTTCTACAGCTGCGGCGGTGACCGGCGGCAACGGCCCGGCTACTTCCTATGTCACGCAGAGCGGCGGCAGCGGCGGGTACGGCTACACGGGGGCAACCGGTGGCAAGGGCGCTGCAAGCTCTTTGACGAACGCGGTGACGGGATCGACCAACGGCGGCAACCTTTACCTCAATCAATATGCCTATGGCGGCACCGGCGGCGGATCGAACGGCGGGGTAGCGGGCGTAGGTGGTGCCGCCACCTCCAACCTCACCTGCAATGATGGGGCCAATGCCAAGAAGTCCAACACGGTCAACGTCAACGTGATCGCCAACGGCGGCTCTGGCGGGGTGGGCACCAACGGCATCAACGGTGCGATCGGCGGTGCAGGGTCTTCCACCGATGTCATCGCCGGCACGAAGGCTGTGTTTGCCTCGGCCTCCACCGCAGGCGGCGCTGGCGGCGCCGTCAACGGCTCGGGCATCGGCACAGCCGGGGCCGGCGGCAAAGCGACGACGAAGGTCACCGCCAGTTCGACCACCGTGAGCAACCAGGCAGTGACTGCAAGCGCATATAGTTATGGCGGAAGCGGCGGTACTGCTGATGGCGTCGGCAAGATCGCCGGAGCCGGAGGCACCGTGTCCGGATCGATCGCCAAGGCGACAACTGCCGGAAACGGCACGGCTAACGCCGGTGTTTATGGCTACGGCGGCAACGGAGGCACCGGTTACAACGGCGCCAACGGGGCAGCAGGTGCCTCCACAACCCTAACCAGTGCGGTTTCCGGAGCCACCAACGGCGGAACCTTGTACCTGACCCAGAGCGCGGTCGGCGGTAGCGGTGGGAGCAGCACAGGGGGAACTGCGGGTTCGGGCGGCAAGGGAGCCTCTACGCTGGTCTTTGATGACACTCTTAATGCCACGACCAGCAGCAATTTGTCCGTTTCAGCGACCGGTACGGGTGGCACGGGCGGTTCGACCACGGGCACGGTTGCTGCCAAGGCCGGTGGGGCGGGCTCTGCAAGCACCACGGTCACAGGCGCGCAGACTGTGAACGTCTCCGCCGCTGCATCAGGCGGTGTTGGTGGCACGACATCTCAGACCGGCACGGCAACGGGCGGCGCTGGCGGTGCGGCTACATCCAAGTCGATCGCGTCGAGCACAACCACCTCGAACCAAACGGTAACAGCCACCGCCTCTGCCAACGGAGGAACGGGCGGTTATGCCGATGGAGCCGGCAAGACCGCCGGCAAAGGCGGGTTGGCCAGTCTATCGACTGCGAGCGCAACGTCTTCCGGTAATGGCTATGCAGGTGCCACCGTCACTCAGACCGGTGGATCCGGTGGAACGGGCTATAATGGTGCGAAAGGAGGTGCCGGCGCGCTCAGCACACTGGCCAATGCGGTAACCGGGTCAACCAACGGCGGCACGCTTTCACTTTCGCAGACCGCCAATGGCGGTAACGGCGGGAGCACCAGCAACGGCACGGCGGCAGCCACGGCTGGGGTGGCAGGCGCTGGCACATCGAGTCTTACGTTTGATGATACGCTGAATTCAAACAAGTCAGCCACAGTTACGACCACCGTCTCGGCCAGTGGAGGCAGTGGCGGCAACGCGAGCAACGGCGCGAGCGGCAAGGTCGGTGCGATCGGAACGAGCACTTCAAACATCATCGGCACAAAGGCTGTGGCGGCTTATGGCTATGGCAACGGCGGCAATGGCGGGTGGGTCAATGGCACGGGCGTCGGCGCCGCCGGTTCCGGCGGGGTAGGCAACGTCTCGGTCATTGCCACCAGCACAACGGTTTCGAACCAGGCGGTCACGGCCTATGCGCAGGCTGTCGGCGGTAGCGGCGGCAGCGCAGATGGCGCGGGCAAGACAGCTGGTGCCGGTGCCAATCAGACCAATGCTTCTGTAGCGGCCAGCAGCGCCGGCAATGGCTCGGTCAATGCCAGCGCCTATCTGTACGGCGGCAACGGCGGTGCTGGCTATAATGGTGCCAACAGCGGCGCAGGAGGATCAAGCACTCTCACAAATGCCGTTTCTGGTTCGAGCAATGGCGGCACCTTGTCGCTCGTCCAGTCGGCCGTGGCCGGCAGTGCAGGAGGTTCAACCGGAGGCACAAGTGGGTCAGGCGGCGCCGCCAGCTCGACCCTGACCTTCGATGATTCTTTGAACACCAACAAGAGCGCGAACGTTACCGTGGGCGTTGGGGCGTCCAGCGGGGCTGGCGGAAACAATACAGGAGGTGGCAACGGCAAGGCAGCTGGCGCGGCGAGCGCGACAGCGACGGTTACTGGAACGCAGACGGTTTCTCTCAATGTCAACGCTAACGGCAACTCGGGCGGCATCGTCAACGGGTCGGGCGCGGGCAACGCCGGCAACGGCGGCGCGGCGAGCGCCAAGAGTTCGGCGATTTCGACAACCGTGAGCAACCAGTCGGTCACCGGTACAGCAACTGCCAACGGTGGTGGCGGCGGGTATGCCGACGGACCCGGCAAGACGGCTGGTAACGGCGGCGTTGCAAGCGGTTCCACAGCCTCGGCGGTGACTGCCGGAACCGGCTCTGCAAGTGCTCAGGTCACCCAAAGTGGCGGCACCGGTGGCATAGGCTACAACGGCGCCAATGCAGGCAACGGGGCAAACAGCACCGTGACGAACGGCGTCGGAGGCGCAACGAATGGCGGCTCCCTGTATCTCTATCAGACAGTGTCTGGTGGCAACGGCGGCGGTATCAATAATGGTTCTGCCGCATCGGTAGCTGGCGCGGCAGGCGTTGCCAATTCGACTTTGGTGTTTGACGATACGCTCAGCGTCACAAAATCTAATTCGATCTATGCCCAAAGCAATTCCAATGGCGGGAGCGGTGGATCTGCCAACGGGGGCGCGAGCGCCAAGGCCGGCGGCGCGGCTTTGGGCGCGATCACCACGACCGGTACCAAGACCGTTTCAAGCTATAACTACGTCAACGGTGGCAATGGCGGCAACGCCGATGGTGCCGGTGGCGGGGCGGCGGGCAATGGCGGGACAGCGTCAGGGCAGACCATCAGCACTACCACTAGCCTCTCGAACCAGTCGGTCACTGCCTTCTTGCAAGTCTTCGGCGGCAACGGTGGTTCGGCCAACGGAGCGGGCAAGAGCGCAGGAAACGGTGGCGTGGCGAGCGGGAGCACTGCGCAAGCAAGCACGGCGGGCAATGGCAGCGTCGCCGCTACTGTGTACCAGTACGGCGGCCATGGTGGCACCGGTAATGGCAATGCTACTGCTGGATCGGGTGCTTCCTCGACGCTCACGAATGCCGTGTCGGGCGCAACCAACGGGGGCTCCCTTGCCCTATCCCAAAGCGCTACCGGCGGTAATGGCGGTTATTCTACCAGCGGCAATGGCGGCATAGCAGGCAATGCCAGCTCTCTTCTGACGTTTGTCGACGCACTGGCCAATCCCACCACCAGCTCGTCGCTTTCGGCGAACATCCTCGCACAAGGCGGGACAGGCGGCTCCACCACGGCCGGTACCGGCGGGCAGGGTGGTTCAGCATCGTCCAACGGGACGCTTAACGGCACGGGATCTGTCTCGCTGTCGGTCAGTGCGTCAGGTGGCAATGCAGGAACCGGGTCTCTCTCTTCCGGCGCAGGTTCAAGCGCGCTTGCCTCGGCGACCGGCGTGGCGGGAACAAGCGCTAGTATTTCTGCCGCTGCCCATGGCGGAACCGGGACCACTTCGAGCTCCGGCACGGCAAATGCGGTTGCCACCGGCAAGTCCGGCTATGCTTCGGCGACAGCGGACTCCCATCTTGTCAGCGGAGCGCTGGTGCGTGATGTGACTGCAACCACCGGTGCCTCACTCTTCGGTGCAGGTACAAGCAAGAGTACGGTCTCCGCGAACGCAACGACCAGCATCGGGCTTGCAAGCGCAGCCGTGGATACCACATCACAATCGGTCTCGCACATCGCGGGCGCGCCGACCGCAGCCAACGTGACAGCCATTCTCACCGCCAACTCCAACATCCAGGCTGCTTTCGCGACGCCGTCGCCAAGCTACTTCGCAATCGGTGAACTGGGCGATCGTCACTCGCCCCTGGCTGCAGGGACCGAAACCCTGAGCCAGAGCTTCAGCCTGACAGTTGATCTTAATCAGCTGGCGGTGAAGGAGCACCTCGTTGTAGGTCTTTACGGTGGGCAGGCATTTGGTTCGGGCGTCACAAACGTCACATTGACGATAACTGCTAATGGATCCGCGCTCGTCAATCAGAGCTTCGGTACGGCATCAGCAGCGGTAACCTACTTCACCAACCATGCCTTGGATCTTGGTTCGCTCACAGCGCCGCTCTACTCAGGCAACACGCTCAACTTGAGCGCCACGCTGACGGTGACAACAAACTCTGCCGGCTCGGGCTTCTATGGCAACTTCCTCATAGGCGACCCGCCAGCTACGCTGAATGACTCGTATACCGCCGACGCGACAGATGTTTTCCATTTCGCTGCAGCGGATTCTCCGTCCCACGCACAAGATTGGACCGCGCCGGCTCATATAGCGGAGATTTCGAACTACCGCGATTTCGCGGTTTCGCAATCTGGCGATGTGGATTTCAATCCAGGGCACTTCGTAAGCGGGTACGGAGCCCACCTGCATGATTTATATTTGTGAGAGGCCGTCGATCTTTTGTTATGGCGACGCGACGGGCCATCAAGTTCTCATTGAAGTGTTTCGTATCATGGGAACCGATACGGCGCTGAGAAGTGTGGACGTCCGATTTTGTGGAGCCTGGCTAATTACTTAGATGGACGAGGTTGAGTGTGCTCCAAGGCCCAATTTGATCTCGAACGTCCGCAGGCTCGACACTAGGCGTAAGGTTATTCCGTTCCGAGCGCACGGCCAGTGTCGGCATCTCCGGTCATCTGCAGTCCCCGCGCGGTAAGGCTCGGGGAAGGCTGGGCCGGGTGTGACCTGGCCAAACGGTCAGAAAGCCCAAAACGTCCCAGTTCTCCCTTGCAAAAAAGGCAAGTCCACCGCTCAAGTCAGGACAAATCTTGATTGGTGGGCCGCGAGCCGGGAATGATCGAATTTCTGTCGACAGCCAGCGCCGCGTCTCCTCGCTTAGGCAACAAAGCTCTTTGTCTTCGCGGCCGGGCCATGCTGGTTTTGTCGCTGCCCGGCTGTCGATCCACCGCCTCAAGCCCTTTACGCTGAACGATCGACAGCAAGCCTGGCACAGGTCCACCGGGCCTCATTCGGTGACGGTTTCGCACCTGGTGCGATCCTCAGCTACCGCGTGTCGTGCGGCGTGTTGGGGATGATTAGCGAAAGCCGTCGTGAGCCGATTACTTCGGCGCCTTCGCAGGCCGTCCGCGCTTCTTGGATTTAGCGATGTACCGAGAGGGCAACTCGCCACGGTCGAGCATTTCGAGGAGACGAACAATCGGGCCCGAAGGAGACCGCTCGCCGCGCTCAAGCATACGGATGTGTCGGCCGTTTGTAGATACAAGCCCCAGCGTTTCAGCAAGCGCCCCAGAACTCAGCCCCGCGCGCTGCCGGATCGCCTTGATCTCCTCGGGGCTCATTCGAATCTCTCCGTCCATATACTGCGTAAATGCGGCGATCTCCGGGATTCGACAAGAGCCACCCTCGGGCTGGGTGGGCCATTGCTCTTTGGCCGCAAAAAGCAAGACCCGAGCGATCGGCGGTTCTTGAAGCGGCTCCTCGCCTCGCGATACTGCTCTCGCCTAGCGATGGAGCTCGACTGCCAAAGCGAGGAAACGTTCTCCTCGAAAGCACCCTAGAGAGTATCAACCCGTCCATTGTAGCTCATATTACCAGCTAGGCTGCTGTATGCCGCCGAAGACAATGATCGCGTCATCGAAGCAGGGCGAAAGCTCTTTAATGGTTTTTCGTCCTCTTCCTAAGAGCGAAAGGGTCCTGATGAGGAAAAAGCCGCTCGACCGAACGCGCTGCACGAATGTCCATTTTGATCTTGTGCGGGTCCTGTGTCCCGCCTGCTAAAGCCGGTAGAAATGGCGAGCCGCTGCACGGCAAGAAACTGCCCTGGATGGCTATGAGAGGGTTAAGACGCGAATGGGGCCTCTGAGCATCCCTTTGTTGCCATCAGCTTTATCGATCCTGCTCAGAACCTGCGCTGCACATATTAGTTTCACACAACCTTTGCCAGTCTGCTCCAAGAGCCCTAACCCCGTCCGATGTATCTCGCTAGCTTGTTCGCCAGGCGAATCTATCGATCGCCTTCTTTGCAAGCGAGGGATGCTCGATCTGACGTTCCCAAGACAGGGCGCTGATCGAGCGCGGCGCGATAATACGGGAGCATGAGGCGGCACACAGAGATGAGCCGCGGCGCCGAGCACAGACGCTCGGCCCCAATGGCGCACAGCCCGGTTGGAGCAACCGGCTGGATTCTCGCAAAGTTCGCAAATGGGCGGATTCGCTCGCGCAAAGCTATAGCGCTCCGCACGTCAGACAGCGCTTGGATGAGGATCCTGTGGCCTTGCAACTACATGAAGAGTGCCGCCATCTGCGCCCCGCTCCTGACCGCATTTGCTTCTAGCGGCTAGGCGACCGGAATGTGGGGTCAGAGCCAAGGGGCGCCTGCACGCCTTGCCGCCAGAATCAGGACTGAGAAAACTGGAGGACGCCGCTGGTGCAGCGCCCTCCTTGGGGCAAGCTCAAAAAGCGGCACCGCGCCGAGCAAACCGCCGCTTCCCGTTCATGGCAGGCGCACCTTCGGGAAAGGCCGGCTGCTGGTGGCTCGCGGCGAAGGCATGGTAGGGAATACCCGCCTCGCGCACCCTGGTCAGGAGGTTGGCCTGCAGCCCCGATCCCTCGCAGATGACCGCGTGGACGGGCTTGAGGTTCATCATCTGCTCGTTGCGGGCGAACCCTGCGCGCTTACCCATCGCGCGGTTGAGCGTGAAGCGCACCGTCGCAACGCCGCGCGAGGCCGCCCAGGCGTGCGCGATCTGGTCGCAGCCACGGTGCTGGGCCGTAGTCGCCAGGATCATGCTTGGAATGCGCGCGAAGGTATCGTCGAGCGCCTTGTAAAGCAGTTCGTGATCATGCCAGGTATCGCCGCCTGAAAAGATCACGACGGGACCGGTCGGAGCGTGGGCCTCGCGGCGCTTGGCCGCGCGCGCTGCCAGGAAATCGCGGGCCTCGATCTGGCTCGCGGTCGTGGCGGAACTGACGCGCGATCCCCGCGCGGTCGAGAAGGGTCGGCCGGTTTCGGCGTGGAACACTTGCGCTGCATGGTCGCGCATGCACTCCATTGCCTCGCGGCAACTCTGGAGCGTTTCGCACAGCAGGCGGGTGTCCTCGACCTGCGTGGCGTGGATTTCTGACGGGTCGGAGATGCGCACCAGTTCGCCCAGTTCCTTGGCCGCATCGTCCTCGCGGCCCTCGATGCGCTTGGCCACGACGTGGAAGCTGTTGGCAAAGCCCCAGGCGAGATCTGCGGCGAAGGGTTCGAGCCGCGTATCGCGCAGCACATCGAACAGCGTGGTCATGACCATTTCGACAGCGGCGCGGGCCTGGTCGGGATCGGGCATAAAGCAGACTTCAGCCTCGTCGACGATAGACAGCTTGGCGCGCTCGTCGTGCTCGATAAAGGCATGCGCGTAAGTCGAGGTCTGGTCGGTCGATCCGGTTTCCTCGGCGATGAAGTTCGCAAGATCGGCGAAGTTCGAGAAGGTTTGCATGGGGTTTCGCTCCTGAGTTCCGTCATCGGCTTGATGACGCCCCTCATCCGGCAAGCCGTGCCCAGCTCCGTCAGGGACGTTGACCGGGAAGCCGGGACGCATCGCGGGCCGGACCCCGGTTGACGCCGCGAAGCGGGGCATGGGGGAGCCGATTTTGGGGACGGGGCCGCAAGGGCACCGGCCGCAAAATTGGGGGAACCGTGCATCCTTGACGGGGCGCCAGGCCGGGTTGCCACACTGGGAGGACACAGAAAGGGTTGGGTATTACAGCTCTTTCCGCATCCCCGGGCGGGCATCCGCCAGGGGACGCGGAAACACGACAAAAGGGCCGGCGCGCCAGCGCCGACCCTCTTGAGGCGCAACGAAGATGTTCGGGCGTCCCCAGCGAACACGCAAAGACGGGCGGCCCGGTGGGGCCGCCCACTCGCGGTGGTCAGATGAACTCGATCTCGTCGGCGACGATTTCGGTGTTGTAGTAGGTCTTGCCGTCGCGTTCGTTGCGCGAGTAGCGGATCTCGCCGGTCACCAGCAGTTTGTCGCCCTTGTGCTTGTTGTTGGCGATCGCCTTGCCGAGGCCGCCAAAGGCCTTGACCGTGTGGAACTGGTCGTAGGTCTCGGTGTAGCCGTTTTCGTCCTTCTGGACCTTGCCGTCCTTGATGACCGGCTTGCTGGTCACCAGCGTGAACATCACGCCGCCCTTGCTGTCGGTGCCGAAGCGCGAAACGTCTGCGGTGATGCGACCGGAGAGAAAAACCTTGTTCATGCGCCATTCCTTCGGTGTCATCGGCGGGCCAATCCCGCCGGGATGAACAAAGACGAAGCCCGGGAATGAGGGGCTTTGCACCGAGCGGGCGGCGTGCCGTCCGGCGAGGGAAACCGCCGATCCTGCGGGTGGTGCGGGCGGAGGCCGTCAGGCCGACAACACGGCCGCATGGGATCGGCGGTTGCAAAGGTCGTGCAAGGGCGAAGAGTTTCATCCCGTCTGGCGGATGGCCAACCGATGGTGCTGAAGGTGTGGCCCGTTATGGACATGACGGTTTCTCTCGCGCCGCAATGCGGCTGACGGGAAATCGCATTTCGGCGCCAGTGGCGGGCGGCGCTGTCATGCAGGGCCTGACCTGCACGCCCATCAGGGACGGATGAGGACCAGTGGCGCGAAGGCGCAAGCAGACCTCTCGAGGCGCTCCGCACGATCGACGCATCTGCCTTGGAACCGGTGCGCGGACACAACGACGGCGTGGCGACAGCCGCAGTTCGGCCGGCCACGATCCCGCCTCCGGACGAGGTACGGAGTACCTGCACATCAACGTAATCGTCGTTGGCGGGCGCCGGTGATCACCGCATTGGGCGGCGCCTATAGGGCGCCCGTTGCTCCGGGGAGCGGCGCCGGTACCCGCGCTCCGACCTGGCAACCGCCGCGCGTGCCTCTGTCCTCGCCTACAAAAAAATGCGGTCCGACCGCGGGGGAGGTCGGACCGCAAGGTTGGTCGGGAAAGCCTGGGGGGTTCAGGCTTCGGCGCCCACGTAATCGCCCGTCGCAGAGGCAAAGGGATCTTCGCTGGTGGCGGCGAAGGTTTCGCTGCGCGGGCTGAACGTGGCGTCGCCATCGGCGCTGGTGGGTGCACCCTCGTCGAAAGGATTGGTCATGCGGCGGCGCGGGCGCGACCAGACCACGTTGAGCGCGCCGTCCTGCTGGGTGAACAGCGCGATCGACAGCGGCGCTTCGAAGCTCGGATCGTCGATCTGGCCCTGGAGGAAGGCGCCGGTGCCGTTGGCGGCCATCTTCTCCCACAGGCCACCGGCCGGGATGAAGGTGCCATTGCGCGTGCGCACCATGACATCGAAACGCGGGGCCTCGGGGTTGGTCGAGGTGACCGGGCGCAGGCCGATGACAAGGTCGATCGTCGCGGTCTGGATCTTGCCGATGAAGTTGCCGGAGGCATTCTTCTTGAGTTGACCGATGTTCATTGCCGTATTCTCCTTCATATGCCGCCCCGTCTTGCTGCTGAGGGGCCGGTACGGGTTCGTGAACGGGTCCATTCCCGCCACACCTTCCTCCTCACCCCCTTCTCTCTGATCCCGTCGCCAGAGCCGGACACGGAGGCAGCGGCCGAAGCGAGAGGCCCGCCTCCGGGAACACGATCAGGTCCGGCATCGCCGGAGAAGCCCGGTCGAAGACCGGATGATCGGATGGGAGGCGAAAGGGTCGGCGCAAGGGGAGCCCAGGCTATCGCGCCAGACCCACCCCATGGTGCCGTCCGGGCAGGCTCGTGCCGCTCAGTTCCTCAAGCCGCGCGGCAAGGCGGTCCACTCGGGCTGGTCAAGCGCGATCGGGAGGTCTCGCGCCTGCTGCTCGGTGAAGACGTCCGCCGTCTCGAGGGATCCGAAACCGTCGGCCTTGTTCCAGAACAGCAATCCCTTCTCGTCATCCCGCATGGCAAGGACCAGTTTCGGGGCGAACCTCGCGTTGTCATTGAGGTGGCTGGTCTCGATCCAGTGGATGCCATCGGCATCGATCCGGAAGCCGCCACCGCCAAAGGCGTCGGGCTGGTATCGATCGCTGTCGTAGCCCCAGGTGACGATCAGCGGCCACGATCGCGTGAGGATCCGCTGGAACATCGAGGCAACCGCGTCCGGCTCGAACTGGTCGGCTTGCCCGAACACTGAGATCGAGGCCGGATCGTGGTCGCCGGAACACGAATCGCGTGCCGAAGGTCGGGAAATCGGGATCGTTGAAGAGCGCTAGGAACCCTGACACCGGATTATCGTCAATCGCCGGGAACAGCGCGCGAAAGCGGGCGTCAGCTTGCGCCCAGCGCGTTGCGATCACGTCCTGGAGGGGTTCGCCTTCGAGGAACGCAGCAAGCGCGATCGCCTCGGCGAGAAGCGCGTGCTCGTCAGGCGTCACGCGGAACGCGAAGCAGGTATGCGTATAGCAATTGGACATGCGCCAATTCCTTCGTGTCGAGAGGTTGCGCAGCGGCGGTCCCGGTCGCGCCAGGATTGGTGAACTGCCGAGGGGTCAGACCGGCTGCGCACCGGCCGCGCCGATCACGCCACGACCGACGCGGCTGATGCCGCGGCCTCGGGCGCGACAAGGGTCCAGGCCCTGGTCATGAGCCGCGAGATCCGCACGCCAGCCCCGTCGCCCGCGCGCAAGAGAACGGTCCTCGTGCCCCAGGAGCGAACCTGGAACGTCTGCTCGCTGATCCCGTCGGAAAACGTCAGCGGTTCGGGGAGCACCAAGGTGTCACCTGGTCGCGGCTTGCGACGCGACGTCAGCGCGAGGCGCTGGCGACATCTGGCGCGCCATTCGGCGGCATGGTCATTGATCGGCGGCCCCAGCAGGTCGAAGGATCGCGGCCGGGCAATCGAAGTAGTAGGGCCCTGCCGTTTCCGTCAGTCGGGTAGGATTGGTGCTGCTCATGGAGTCAGCCCTGATCCCCCCGCCGAACCGCACGTGCAGCTTTCACCGCATGCGGCTCTCCACTGTGACGAACCATCACTTTGCCGTAGATCGGGCAGGCGGCCTCTGTGAGTATCCCAGTGGCATTGCTCGCACAGGACCACCGTCCTGCGGGCGCGTGCCACCTTCATTCTCACGACAAAACCGCGGTGCGAAACATCGGCCATCCCCCGGATATGGTGCACCTGACACGGAACATCGGATCGACCGCAAGCCTCGCATTGCTTGGCATTCTGACGATCAACCCAGTCCGTACGTGAGTGGGTGAACACCTGCGTCCAAGGCTGGATATCAATCCTGGACGAGGTGGCCGGATCACGTTTCAGATGAGCCAGTTTCCAGACTTTGACCGATCGGGGCTGGCCATCGACGTCGTAGCCGATGGTGAATTCCTGCCCCGTCCTCATGCGGGCCACGACCGCTCGCACATTGGTTTTGTGCTTGCTGGCCAAGGTCTTGAACAAGCTCCACCGCTGGAGAAACTCAAGCCTGTTCAGCTTGAAGCTCACATCCTTGGCGAGAGCATAGTAGTTCGCAAAACCCCGCAATTCGGCGTTGTAAGCTAGGACGATCTCAACGTCGCTGCAGCTGAGCAGCAGGCTACGATGACGCGGCTTCAACACCGACAGATCACCATAACCTTTTGCAGAAGCGAACGCGTGGACCTTCTCCCAAGGGACATGCAGCTGCATCACTTCCGACGGCGGCCTACGAAGGAAGCTGACGGAACCTTGTCGGCTCCGGACAACCCGTTGGCGTGTCGTATATGTGCGGACCTCATATCCAAGGAAGGCGGCTCCATCGCTCGCCTTGCGGATACCGCTTTTCTCCTCGGACACCGTGAGCGCCAGCGCCTCGGTCAGGAATGCCCTGACTTCGGCGAACACGCTTCGTGCATCCTCCTTGCTACCGATAACCCCAATCATGAAGTCGTCCGCGTAGCGACAGTAACGAAGTCGGCGATAACCGGGGTCCATCGCGTCTCTCGACGGGATGGACCGCTTTTGCGGCAGTAAGGTTTGGATTTTGGCCAAGGAGGCCGCAACCTTCACCTCGTCGACATTGTCTTTGGCCCGCAGCATGGTGACGCGCTTCCGTTGTTTCTGGATGCGCCCAGCCAGTCGCCCATATTCCGGGTTCGTGGCACGGACCTTCCCCCTCTCGAAAGCCGCGATCCGTTCCGCCATGAACATATCGAGTTCATGGAGGTAGATGTTGGCCAAGATTGGAGAGACGATACCGCCCTGCGGAGTGCCGCTGTAGGTCCGGGTGTGAACCCGGTCTTCCATAACACCCGCCTTAAGCATGCTGCCGATCAAGCCGATGAATTTCTCGTCATCGATCCTTTTCCGCAACAGCCGCAGGAGGATGTCGTGGTCGATGTTCTCGAAGAACCCCGCGACATCCACATCTACGAGCCATTTCACCCCCGTCCATACGGCTTTGACGTGTTCAAGCGCCGTATGACACGACCGGCCCGGCCGGAATCCATGGGAGGCGTTCGAGAACACCGGTTCATAGATCCGTTCGAGCAGTTGCCGCGCCACTTCCTGAACGAGGCGGTCGTCGCGCGTGGGAATGCCCAGCGGACGCCGTTTGCCCTTGCCTTTCGGGATAAACACCCGACGCACTGGTTTGGGATCATAGGTCCCTGCCGTCACGCTGGCGATAATCGGGTCGAGGTCTTCCGGTCCGAAGTCCGCGAAGGTCTCGCCGTCAATACCCGGCGTCATCGCACCCTTGTTGGATCCGATCTTCTGGAGCCCCTCCTCCCAAAGGAGGCGAGACCCCATCAGACGATAGAGTCCATTCACCCTTTTGCCCGACGCAACGAGCGCCGGAATGGCCTCCAACCGGCCTTTCACAGTTTCTGGCAGCATCAGCACACCCCATGATCGGTGGTTGAAGAATCACAGCTGCCGCCCTTCCCCCGGTCTTCCCCGCTTTCGGCCCGATCGCTCGAGACCTTATACAGTTGCACCGCCGCCTCCGAAGAGGTCGATGTCCCGGGCATTACCCCGGGCATTTGAGTAATATGGCGGCTCCGTACCCATGCAGGCCGGCAGAAGCCGCCTGTTTAGGGCATCCCGTAGTTACGCTGAATGGAGATGCGGCGCGGTTAGGTGTCCCGTTCGTCCACTAAACCCCTCGACGAGAGGCGCACCGGATGGGCTGAGAAACAGGCGGCCAAGACATGAGACCGCTGTCATCATCCGGACCTGGCGTGACAGTCGCTTTCGCCAGTATCGCTATATAGATTGCTGCAGACTGGGATTTAAGCAGTGTAGCCTTCACCATACGCACCTTGCCCTGACCGTCATCGCCTCCATTTGCGACTAAGACGCATCTGGCCTTTTCCGAACATGCTATTGTTCCCCGTCCCTTTCGGGATTTCAGACTTTGTGAGGCCCGAGGTTAGTCCGGCGAGCAGAGGCATTCTCAACTTACCTCATCATCACTGATACTCCATTTCAGCGCCGCAACGGCGCACTGTCCTTGTAGGCGAACACATATCCATCGCGGGCGCGTGGGTTCCAGCGGATAAGGCAGATGATCGCGAAGGGCGGACGCTCGCCGCCGGGCCCATAGTTCTGGCAGGCGGCATAGTAGGCGCCGGAGCGGACCGTGGACTTGAGGACGCGCATGCCTTCGGTCCGACCCGCCGCCGGGTCAGGCGCATAGGTGCACTGGTCGTCGAGGTAAGCCTTGGGCGTGGCATGGGGCGCCATGCCGTGCAGGGTCATCGAGAGCCATCCCATCGGGATCTCCTGTCGCGGGAGGAAAGCGGGGCAGCTCGCGGGTTCGAAGCCGCCGAGGAATGTTCAGGCGGAGGCCGCGCCGATTGCGCTCGTCTCGGTCGTCGGGACGTCCGACTCCGGTAGGAGCGACATCTCCTTGCGGGACATCGACCAGGACAGGCGCAAGGTCCGTCCAGCGGGAATGCACCAGGCAATGCGATCGGCAAAGACCATGCGGATCACCGCGAGCGTCGCCGCATCGTCATCTTCGAGCATGGCATACGCGCGGGCGGCTGCCTCATAGCGGACCCGCGTTTCCTGGGTATCGTAGCTGTCCGCATCGAAATCATCAGAAGGGCTGAAGACCGCATCGATGATAAAATCCGTGAGATCACCGGGATCAAGCCGCGAACGTTTCGTGAGTGCAATCCGCACCGTGTCGACGTCCGTCCAACTGTCGTCGCCCTCCAGAAGCGCCAGATCGGTCGGCAAATCGAGGCCACCACCGAACTGATCGCTGAGTTCCAACGTGATGGTCTCGGGCCGCAAGGTACTGGGATCGCGCCCGAGTGCGGTATCGCCGCCATGAGCCTCCCAGAAGCGTTCGCCTGTGCGCACGTAGCATTTCAGGCGGTCGTACCAGCTGTAGCCGATGAATTGCTTGATCGGGTCATAGAACGTCAGCGGTGCCGGCCCATCGAGGCGATGCACCTCGCCGGCGTGGCCATTTCGCTTGAACGCGAGCGCGCGACCGAACGTCACAGAATCCAGCGCATCCGTGTCGTCGTAGAGGGCTGCGTCCGCACCAATGGCCGTGAAGCCGGGAAGATCGCCGTAGCTGTCACGCGCCAGAGACGGCGTCCACGTCGGCAACTGGGCAATCGCCTCGGGAAAGGCGTCGCAGAACAGGTTGGCTTCAAGCCAGGATGCATGGCTGAGACGATGGAAGGGTTCGGCGAGGATCGTCTGATAAATGGCCTCCCGGCACAGGGTCTTCAGACGTGTCAGCGCGGCGTTGTGGTAGATCTCCTTGCGCGCCGGCAGGACCAGAACGAGATCGCGCGCATCGACGACGTCGACATGCACGCTCCACTGCGCGTGGTGGATTTCCTTTACCTGCGGCAATACGTGCCGGAGCGTCACGCCGTGGAAATTGACGGTATCGCCGGCAGACGAACTGCGGTTGCGATAGACGCCGAGGCGATACCCTTCGCGCTCGACGATCTTGTGCGCGCCTGCAAGAAAATCGACTCGCTTCAGTTCCTCGCCATTGAACGTGACGGGCAGCGGAAAATGCCAGGCTGCGCTTTCGAGACAACGCTCGAGCGTTCCGTCGCGCTGCGGCGGGACATGGAATGCGATGCTGGTGCCGCGAGGTCCCTCCCAGGGTAGCACCGCGATATCAGCTTCGCCGGTCCAGGCATCGCCGGCGATCGCCAGCGAGAAAGCCGCGTGCGCACTGACCGAACGCACGACCGTGTCGAGCCCGGCCAGGCTGAAGAAACCTATGCCAGCGGGATCTTCGCGCGCGCTGCAAGCCTCGGACCAGTCGGACTGGCCGAGCGAGACGAGATCGGCCGGGTCGGCAATACCCCGCGCCATCGTCGGTAACGGTGACGATGCAGGCATTCTCGAGATGCTCGGCGGTCACCCCTACGCGTGTCGCGCCTGCACGGCGCGCGTTCTGGAACAGCTCGTTGAAGATGTCGCCGAGCGTTCCGTTGAAGATACGGGTGACTTTGGTGATCGCCTCGGGCGAAACCCGGGCACGCAATGTCGCAGGAAGTGCCATGGACGGATGTCCTTCGGTGATCATGCGCCCGCTGACGTGCACATGGTGCGTCGGTGAAAGCGTTGGAAAGTCGCAGCGGCTCGCAGCGCGATTGAAGCTGCGGTCACACGGCCGGGCAGACCCGATCGAACGCGGGATCGATGGCAAAGCTTAAGGCTCGGGCCAGCCAGATGGCGGTGCGCACGTCATCCTCGTCGAAGCCGAGCGGCGCCACGACGTCGGCCAGCGTCGCGGCGCCGGCATCGGCAATCTTGTTGAGGTGGCCCGCTTCGGCCGTGACCGCCACCGGCCAGGCCCAGGCAAGGCCGACCACGCCTTCCCCGAGGACGATCAAGGAGTGGCCTTTGGCGATGGCTTCATCGACCTGGCAGGCGTCGTAGGAATTGCCCGTCGTGCCGAAGACATGTGCGCGGTGGGTTCGGAATGCGAACCGCTCGGAATCGGTCAGCATGGTTGCTTCCCTACAATGAGAAGCCCCGACCGCCGTAAGGTGGCCGGGGCGCAGGGTGGTTCGGGGGATGGGGCGTATCAGGCGTTGCCAGCAGGCGAAAACGCATCGGCTCGCCGCCGGGCGCGGGGCCGCGACCAGACGACGTTGAAGCTGCCATCGTCCTGCTTGAACGCGCTGATCGGGAGCGGCCGCGTCAGCGACGGATCATCGATGCGTCCCTGCAGGTAGCATTCGCCGGTCTCGAGCGCGGCCTTCTCCCACAAGGCGCCGACCTGCACGAAAGCGCCACCGGTGTTGCGGGTGAGGATTTCGAAGCGGGGGGCCTTCTCGTTGCGCGATTCGACCTCGCGCAGCGCAAAGGTCATGGCGACCATGACGGTCGCAAGCGAGCCGCTCAGGTGGCCCTGCGCGTTGCTCTGGATGGTGCCGATGTTCATTGCCTGATGCTCCTTGGCAAAGACCCCGTCTTGCTGCTCGGGGGTCGTGGGTGTGATGGCCTGGGGCATCCCCACTCCGGCCAATCGCTCCCTTCCCGCTTCCCTCCCGCCGCTGGGGTCCTGGCCCCGGACCCCTGAGTCTCACGGGTGCTGCAGGCATCAATGCACGGTCGCACGGGACTGTTCATGGATGCAGGCGCTCCGCAGGTCCGCCCGCGACGCATGATCGGGATAGCCGGCGCGCAAATTGGCATGCAGGCGCGCGAACAGGTCGAGGGCGAAGGTGCCGTCGGCGGCGGGGCGGCTCGTGATCAGGGCGCGCTCGATTGCTTCGCGCGATGGCGAATGCGGACAGATCGCCGTCCATGTCCCGTCGGGCGCATAGTCGTAGGGCGCCGGCATCATCGCGTCGAGCCAGCGCGCAAGGCCATTCTCGACCATCGCCTCATAGGCATCGTCGTGGAGTGCGGCATCCGAAGGGCACCGCAGGCGCACGGTATAATAGGTCCCGAAATCGTGGGGGTTGCCGACAACCTCGAGGGCATAGTCCTCGGGCGGAACGCCCAGCACCGCGACAAGCGCGGCGCGATAGGCGAGTGCCTCCTGACGGCTACGCGTCGGCGCATCGGGATCGCGGCCCACTTGCGCGCAAGGTTCACCGAACGGCGTTCCCGAAAGATCGATGGTGCGGGTCATGATGAGAACTCCTCGGCCGCGCGCGCGATGCGCGAGGCCCGCCGCACATGCCGCATGGATTATGGAGAGGACGCGCGGCTCTCTGGACGGTCCCGATCAGGCGCGCCGCCTGATCAGTATTCGCAAGGTTGCAGCACGGTCAGAACGCGGATCGTGACCGAGGCATCCCACGGCGCGCCCGAGCCGAAGGTGAAAGAGCCAACATCGGCGTAAGGGTCGATTTTCCAGTAGAGGCGCTCACCGAGAAAGGTGACGACCCCAAAATCGCGCTCCCCATAAGGATCGTCACCCGGATCGATAGGCGCATCGGCGATCTGCCGCATGAGCCGCTCCTGGTTGATCATGACCCGCGCCGTGCGCGCAGGCTCCTCGGTCTGCCCTTCGGCGAGCAGTTCGACGACGCCGCGCGTGAACAGGATGCGCGCGCTCCGCGCCTTGCCCTGGCGGGTTTCGTCATTGAGGCGCGCGATCTGCTCGGTGCGCTCGCGCTGGACCTGCTCAGGGTCCGCTGGAGGAAGAGGATTGCTGGACATGTGTGATCTCCCGATGGGTTCACACACTTCCGCCCACTTTCCCTCCGGCCCTGGCGCAATAGAGCAGGAAAACCTGGAAATTGGCCTGAGTGGGCGTCGTCGTTCCGAGGCCTACATTATGCCGTGCCAAGGATTGAGGATGGCAACGCCTGTCCGCTCGAAATCGGCGACATTGCGGGTGACCACCGTCATCGCATGCACCAGCGCGGTGGCCGCGATCAGGCCATCGCGCTCCGGTTGACGATCGGGCACATGCAGTGCCGCACATTTCAGGGCGACCTCTGTATCAACCGGGATGATGCGGTCTTCAAACGGGATCAGGACATCGACCTCGAACCACTGCCGCAAAATTTCTCCGGTCGCAGCATCGACGCGCGCCTTGGCAAGGATCCCCTGCTCGATTTCGAGAATGGAGATGGCCGAAATGAAGAATTCATCGGCATTCATCGCGCCCGCCCACTGCGCGACGGCAGGCGGAAGCCGCTCCGGACGCCGCAGCGCCGAGATGACGTTGGTGTCGAGAAGGTACATCAGTCCAGATCCACGGGCCTGGTAATTTGACCCAGCTTCCGCGGCTCGAAATCGATCGTGTCGCCCGTGGCCGTTTGGGAGAGCGTCGCCAGCAGGGTCCGCGGCGTAGTGCCCTGGCGCCGGTTGAATTCATCGATGGTCATCAGGACATGCGTCGGCCGTCCCCGCTCGGTGATGTAAACCGGCCCCTTGAGCGCCGCCTTCTTGGCCCGGCTCGCACCCTGGTTGAATTCACGGCTGGAGATTGTCGTCATTGCCATATCGGTAAGCCTTCCGCTATGTATGTACGTTACTACAAACATCCCGTGACGGCAACGACCTCCAGCACAAGGTGTGTATGATGCAAACTTGTGATGATCTGGTCAGACAGCAGCGCCGCGTCAGCCAAAGCAAGCCGAGGGCGAAATGCCGCCCTCGTTGGAGCGACGGCGACAAGATCCTCAACCCTTCAGGAAATTGCCATCCTCATCGGCAAACTGGCCTCGGTACAGCGCATCAAAATCACGGCCGCCGTAGAAGATATTGGTGATCTCGACAGCGTCAGGCAGAACCCGATAGGCAATGACCGCTCGCCGCTTGAAGAGGACAGTCCGAATTCCTGGCGCGAGATCATCGCGCGGTGTCCCTCCGTGCGGGACCTCGCAGATGCGTCGGCAACGGTCGCGGATTTGTCCCACGACGGCCCGCGCAGTGTCAGCATCGTGACTGTTGTCCCTGATGAAGCGGTATATCTCTTCGAGATCGTCGACAGCTTCCGGGCGATAGACGACCTCAATGCGCCGCATCGGAAAACAGGCGATTCAGCCGCGCATCGAGTTCACCTTCATCAAGGCTCGGCCTCGGATCGCTGAGGGAGCGACTGACGCGCGCCCGTATTGCTGCAAGTCGCTCGGCATCTTCCAGGCGTTGGCGCTGCCAGAGCCGCACCGCATCGCGCAGGGCTTCGCTGGTCGATGCATATTCGCCGGCCTCCACGCTCGCACGGATGGCACTCAGCATGTCGGTGGTAATCGTGACGCTGATCTTTTCGGCATTCTGCATGGGACAGGGTCCTCCTGAGCCATCTGGTAGCAAAAAATCCTACCAAGGGCCACCGGGCACGCGGCGCTGCTGATTAGAGTTCAAGATTCGTGAGCCGCACCATGATGTGATGGTGTTGTCCTGCGCCTACCCCGAAATGCGACCGGCACAGATCGACAATCCGGGTCCAGAACTGCCTTGGCATGTCGGAATCGCTCCCCTCACCGCAAAGGCCAAGATCCACGAGGACGACGACATCCGACCATTCATCCACCTGACCGCCCCGGTACCAGGTGAGCTTGGGAACGTCATTCGCCAGCCATTGGCGAAACGACGGATCGGCAAAGAATTCGGGGGCATTCACAACCAGTCCCCGGCAAGGAAATGCTTCCATGATGCCATCCTCTTGAAAGGTCGCCTGAAAGGATCAGGCTGCGAGTGCCACGCTTTCGATGTCGTCTCCGCCGTTTTCGCCATCAGCCGCACTATCGCGCGTCCGGCCGCCAAGCTTGAGCAGCATGCTTGCCGCTTCCTCGGCCTTGGCGGCAGCGGTGAGGATTGCGCGATCATCCCGCTTGAGAACGGCCAGCCAATGATCTATATAACTGGCATGGTGATCGAGATGGGTGACTGGCAATCCCAGTTCCGCACCAAGAATTGCACTGGATAGCTCCGCGATCAATTCTTCCATCGCGTAAGCATCACTGCCAAATCTCCCCTTAAGGTCACGATCCAATCTGGATTTATGCCCCGACCAATGGGACGATTCGTGCCCGAGTGTGGCGTAATACTGGTCGAACCCTGAAAAGAGCGTCGGCGACGGCATCGTGATCCGATCGACCAGGGGTTCATAATACGCTTCATCGCCCTGGTGCCGCAGATGGATCGGGAGGGCGGCAAAGAAGGCGTCGAGTTCCGCCTGCCGTCCTTCAGGTTCAGTCGGAACGACAAGCGGCGCTGGATGGAACCGTTCGGGAAGGCCATCCACCTGGTCCGCACTGAACACGGCGTAGGCCTTGAGCACGCGGCGCGTTTCGCTGGTGCGTTCGCCCGTGTCCGAAGCTTCAAGCTCCTTGGCATAGCTCTTGTAAAAGATGGCGATCGTGGATTTCTCGCCCTTGCGCACCTGCCCTCCGAGCAGCGCAGCCTGGCGATACGTCATCCAGTAGGGCGAGGTGAAACCGCAGAAATCGGCGATCATCCAGAGCCAGAAGACGTTCAGCCCGCGATAGGGGATGCCGCAGGCGCGCAAAGGACGCGTGGTGGTCGTGCCCCGCCAGGGCCGGATCCAGGGCCTGGTGCCGGCTTCAAGCCGGGCGATGATTTCGCGGGTGATGCGCGCAGCCGGACTCTCATGGGTCTGGCGCGAAGCAAACTTCGACATGGGAACCTCCTGACAAGCCACCAGGCACAAACGCCGTCTGGCTCGCCGAAGGCAAAGCCCCCTTTCCTCTCAATTCATGCCACGGGGCTCACGATAGACCCGTGCGATCGGATGTCCCGGGCATTGCCGGACGGCGGGAGATCGAGCGATGCACCATCACAAGCAGGACATCCCGCGCGTGATTATCATCGCGTTCAATATCGCCCAAATTCGGTGCCCCCTGTGGCCCCTTCACACGAAAATGATTTCACCATAGTCGTAAGGTGCAAGGCCAGCGTCGGCGGTGCTCGGCTGCATATACAGTCCACTCCGTGCCGCGTCGAGGAAACGCCGGACAACCATCAGGCCGTCCTGAGTGCCGCCGACGATCAGATCGAGTGGTGGATGCCCTCCAAATGCAGGCGCATCATTTTGTCGGTGAAGCCATGCCACGCCATCATCCTCATCGTCAAAAAGGCGCGGCCAAGGCTTGATGGATGCCCAGCACCGCCGAAATTCGCATGAGGACATCGACGTCCAGCGTGAACCCACCATGCTCACGCGCGCACTTGCACCAGCCATGGTAGGTGGATTGTGATGGATAGCCGAGGACCAGTCGGCGCTGCATGTCGTGCAAACCCCAAAGATCAGCAATGGCCAGGAAGGTACGCATTCCCGGCGCACTCAATCGACGGCGATTGGATGGCGCGAAGCGAAAGGGATCAGGCTGTGCCATCGACCAAATCTGCGATTTTCAGCCAGCGTCCTTGAGAAGGCCTCGCGTGGCCTCCGCAGCCCGGGCGAGCGCGGGTACCTTCTTGCCCGAAACAGCAATTGCCTTCTTGTAGACCTCGAAGGTCTCCGCTGGCAGATTGGAGACGTCGATAGGACCTGTGCGGCCGGCGCCGTCAGAATTTCGAATTTCTTCTTCCATCTTGCCTTCTCGACCAGTCTGACGCGGCGCTGAACTCTGGCCCGGTTCAAGCCAGAACAAATCCTGAAGGGTCATCCTCCCAGGGATTAAACACCGCCGCACCGCTGTGCTGAACATCCTTCACATTGCGGGTCACCAGAAACATGCGGTTCTCGATCGCAGTCGCGGCAAGCAGTGTATCGATGACGCCAGGCGCCACGCCGGTGTCTCGCGTCACGGTTCCCGATATCGCCCCCCACCGGCGCACGACCACGTCGTCAACGGAAAGAACCCGATGTTTGAAACGAGCCTCCAGAGCGTCGCGCGCAGCCAGATATCGCGATCGCTCGGTGTGGTCGATCGGCAGGTTGTGTATACCCTTGTCGTATTCGCCAAGCGTCAGCACGCTGAGGTATAACTTATCCTCCGGCTGCGTTGCCGCCCATTGCTTTACGCTCGGTGCCCCGTTCGGATTGATCAGGGCGGCAATGACGTTGGTATCGAGCAACCAACCGATCACAGCACGACATCCCGCCCGTGGTCCTCATCACGATCGAGGTTGAGTTCGCCTAAATTCAGCGCCTCCAGAAAGTCGATGAGCGGCTGTGGTTGCTGCGTGGGCCGCAATCGCTCCAATTCTTCGATGCTCATCACCACAACTGCGTCCTTGCCACGAACGCTGACTCGCTGAGGGCCCTCGCTTCGCGCGAGCCGAACGACCTCGCTGAAGCGTGCCTTGGCATCTTCCAGCTTCCAGCCCCTGGCGGCCAGCGCGGAGGATATGCGGCTGCCTCCCCCCTTTCGGGAGGAAGAACGGGAGGGTTTGTGCGGAACTACCATCGGGAGAATCCATCTAGTCAGATAGTCAGTTTGAGCGATATAAGTTGTCTGGAGATCGGATGCAACGACCGTGGAGCAGGACGACAAAGCATCCGCCCCAGGACGCGCAACAGCATAACCGTCCCGCCGATTCCAGGTTGTTCATTGTCAGAAGTGCGCGCGAAGCGGCTTGCGTCCAACTGCGCACGCACGCTGCTCTAGACGCTCCAGCATCGCGCGCTTGCGCTGGGTCCTGGCTCCCCCCTTGTTGCGAAGATCCTCGGTGAATGGATCATCGTCGGCTAGCCCAAGTTCACGCTTCCGCTTCTCGGCGTCCGCCAGAAAGACGTAGAAATCGAATCGCATTTTGGTGTCACTCACCACTGGAGCGCACAGCTGGAAGCAATTGCCCGGGCAGCGCTCGAGTTGATGTCTCCGTGCATGAAAGCGACCCACGGTTGCGTGCGATAAGTTCATTTGCATTCAGCGGAACATAGTCTGCATCAGGTGCAGCGAAGGCCGCGGTCAGCTCCGCTCGCAAGCGCACAAAGGCCTCGCAATTGTCAATTGGGCCATTGACTCTCGGATTGGGAGCCGTGCTTCGCGACATGGATCATCTCCGAACGGAACGCCCTCCGTGTACGGGATATTCTCAACGGTACTAACGCCCATGCGGTACCAAGGCTTGCATTGGAATCGCCCCTGCCGCAAACGCAGCGCTTCGGGCGGACGTGACGGAACCGGTAGACGTCGGGGACTTAAAATCCTCTGGGCCTTGCCCGTGCGGGTTCGAGTCCCGCCGTCCGCACCAAGGTGGGGCCTGTAGCTCAACGGTTAGAGCTGGCCGCTCATAACGGCTAGGTTGCGGGTTCGAGTCCTGCCGGGCCCACCACTTCGATTTCCGGAAGATCCCGCCGGGTTGCTCAGTGCGAAAGTTCGTATTCTCCGACCAGGCGGTCCGCTGGAATATGCCAGCTATGATGCAGCTTTCTGATCATCCCCAAGGTCAATGGCCGACGACGCTTCAGAATCTCGCTTGCCCGGCTTTTGCCAATGACCTTGGTCAGATCGCTCAAGGAGCGACCGTTCAGTTCCATATCCGCCTTGATGGTGTCGACAGGATCGAGATCCTCCACGGGCCAGCGCCTAGCTTCGTAGGCATCGACCAGAGTCGCAAGTATATCGAGGCGGTCGAACTCCTCGGTCCCCTCCTTGGCATCCCACAGACGCTCGATTTCCTGCACGGCCTTGCGGTGATCCGCGTCCGACCTGATGGGAAAGATATCCATGTCGTACCTCCTCAAAACACGCTGATCGTCAGCGCGTCGATGGCATCGTACTGCTTGTGCGTGCCTATGAACTTCAAAAAGGCGATCTGCGCCTCGAATTTGAACGCCACGATCAACCGATAATTGCCCCCGGCGACCTCGAAACGTACGCGTTCAGCATTCAGCACCTTTGCTTTTGAGAAGGATGCCTGCACTTCGCCGGTGTTCTGCCAGCTAGCGCTGGAAACGACCGTTATCCAATGGACCAGTGATGCCCTGGTTTCAGGATGCGCTTCCCAGAACGCCACCAGATTTGAACGGGCAATAAGTCTCATCCACGGCACCTAACAATTCCCAAGATGGGAATCAACTGGAAATTCCCAAAATGGGAATTGGCGTGACAGAAGCGGCCTCTTCCCGGACAGGAAGAAGCCGCTTCGCCCATGCCCTGCTGACCTGTCAGGAGAGTTCAGGCCGCTCGGGCTTCCGGAACGGGATCGAGGCCGTCAGCGTAAGCTGCGTCGATGGCTTCGTCGCCATTGTCATCGACCGCATCCGTGGGGATATCCGCGGAATCTGCGGTGTCCTGCTCACCAAAGCGCATCACCTCAGGCACCCAGGCGAGCGCCCGGTCGCGGACCTCGACTTCGGTAATGGTCGTCCCGGCAAAGACCCGTTCGGCGCTCATGGCGAGGTCACGCTTCTTGACCGACGCGAACCGGCTCGAAAGCTCAGGGCCGCCAACGTCGCCCAAGGCATCGAGGATCACCTGCTTCGACACCCTGTCGAAGTAGTTCGCAGCCGTCGGTCGCCACCAGCGGGCCATGTCGATGCCAACAATGCCGCCAAGGTGGTCGATGAAGCCAATGCGCCGGTCACCCTCGAGGTTCAGGCTGGCTTCGAGCGTACGGCCGACCAGGAAGCCCAGCCAACTTGCGCGGGCTTCGTCATCGAGACTGCGGAAAAGATCGAACCGGGCAACCGGATTTTCGCCGGCGCGCCAGCTTTCATCGAGACTGGCCCGAAACTCGGCCAAGCCTGCACTAGCCGGAGCATCAGCGGGTTCAAAACCGATGATCGGGCCGTTCGGCACGCCACCGCGCAAGGTCGAGGCGGCCTTGTTCTTCCAGTCGGTCGTGTCTGCATCGGCAAGCGTGAAGACAAGCACGTCGAGGGCGAGCGAGGGATCGGACGCCACATGGAGCGACAGCACATCGCGCCGCTGCATGGCGAGCTCATCGACAAGCCGCTTCGAAAGCACCGATCGGCGCGGACCGACTGCACCCTTTTCCGTGACGGCCTCGACGCCATCGTCGTCGTCACCGTCGGGCCGAGGGGCGCCTTCTCCGTAGAATACCGGCTGCAGCACGGGCGTGCCGTCGCGACCGAGCGTCAGGATCATGCCCGCCTGTGGCCGCAGCTCAGGCGCAATGATCTGTGGGCGATCACGAATGGTGCGGCTTTCATGGTCGATCCGCTCGATTTCAATCTCGGCAGCAGCGATCGCATCGTCGTTGCTATCTTCGTCTTCCAGGATGGCCGCCTGCTCGTCGTAAGCGGCATCGAGGACTTCCAATTGCGCGACATCATCGTCCGACAAGGGAGCCGGCTCGCTGACGAGCCTCGTCAGGCCCGTGGTCAGTTCATGGTTGGCGTAGTTGTCGAGCGTCGGGCGAACCCAGGCCAGGCCGTGTTGTTCGGCCAGGGCACGCGCCTCGGCTTCCATGCGCGCGGTCGCGAGTTGCTCGAGCAGGGCGACGTCGAGCCACGCCTCACTGTCTTCATCATCAAAGAGTTCGCGCTCGATGCGGCCGCCAGCGGCTTCATAGTCTTCGCGGCCCACAAGGCGCGCGCGCGGATCGTTGCCGCGCACGGTCTCGGACAGGACCATGCGCCGGATGCTGGCTGCATTGAGCGCGTAGTACGACGTGGACATCTGCCCAAACACGCGCGCCTGGATCTCGCGATCCGAGGTCGCCCCGAACGCCTTGGCAAGATCGAGCGTGATCTCGCCGGTGGCCAGAGCCTCGAACACGACAGGCGCCAGGTTTGCGAGCCGCAGTCGTCCTTCGACGAAGCGCACGGTCAGCCCGAAGCGCCGGGCGACATCCTCGGCGCGCGCGCCTTCGGCAACCAGCGTCGCGAAAGCCTGCGCCTCGTCTGCCGGGTTCATGTTCAATCGTTGGAAGTTCTCGGTGAGGCTCGATTCCACGGCGTTCGCATCATCGGCATCGAGCACCAGACAGGCCACCGGATGATCGCGCGGCAAAACCTTGTCGTCGGCAAGCGCCGTCAGCGCCTGGCGCCGGCGTTCGCCGGCTTCGACCGTGTAGCGCCCCTTGGGGGCCGGGCGCACGACGAGGTTCTGCAAAAGGCCGACGGCCGCAATGCTGGCCTTGAGTTCGGCATCGGCCGTCGCGTCCGAATGCTTGCGCACATTGCGCGGCGAGGGCGTGAGCTTGTTGAGGGGAATTCCTGAAAGCATGAACTGGCTCCTGACTTGCGAGCCTCCGTGCACCGACCATCGGCCCGCCAGGCTCAAAGCCCCGCTCCCCCTTCCCTCCCGGCTTCGAAGGTCCTGCGGCCCGCAGTCGCCCGTGCATCCCGATGGAATTTCGCGTGGCTGGACGATGCGACCCTTGCGGGTTAGTCATTCCGCAAATTCTGGAGGGCCACTCACGATGAACACTGCCGACCTCGCCGAAGCCGTTGCCAACGGCCACGGCCTGACCAAGACCGATGCACGTAAGATCGTCGATGCCGTCTTCGAGGCAATCGCGGATGCCGCCGCCAAGGGCGACGAAATTTCGTTGAATGCTTTTGGCAAGTTCAAGATCAAGGACACGCCGGCTCGTGAGGGTCGTAACCCGTCGACCGGCGCGACGATCCAAATCGCTGCTGCGCGCAAGCTGACCTTCGCGCCCGCCAAGGCGGTGAAGGACAAGATCAACGCCTAACCGATCGGGCGTCCGGTCCGCCCGGACGCCCTGCCTTCCTCGGGTAGATGGACGGACGATGGATTTCGACGACCAGATGCAGCGCTATTTCGGGTCAACCGACCTTGGTGCGGTCAGCCCAGCGGCGCTCGAAGCGGGCAAGGAACGACTGGCCGTCGATTTCGGGCTCGAGCAGGATCGTGGTCGCAGGTTCGCGATGTGGGCGCTGATGCACATTCTCGGCAACGCCCCGGATCTCGACGTCGCCTTCAAGGAGACAAACGACCGGAACGCAGCGCGCGATTTCATGGATATGCTGGGTCGTGTGACCGACAACTGAGCACGTCAGGCCCGAAAACGCCGAACGGCGCGCTTCCATTCCCGCTCGTCGGGCCATGGCAGGATCACATCGACAGCCGATGGCTTGGCCGTCTCGATCCTGACGGACACGACCTTTCTGCGGGTCCGGATCCCGCAGACCCTGCACCAGAAGTGGGACCGGGCCTCGGCGAAACGGTCGTCCCAGTGTCGCTGCTGGAACAGCCACCACAGACCATGCGGATTGAAGGTCGAAGCATGGCCGCACCGGCAAACGGGTTTGATCGCCTGGTGGAAGCAGGCAGCCTCAGAGATGCACGTGGCCTGGTGCGTTCCATCGGCCGCCCAGCGCACTGGTCACAGCGCGGGAGCAAGCTGGTCATCGCCGCCAGTGTCGCGGGGTTTGTCGCTTAGAATGACCGACGCAAGTTCTTGCGCCGCATCTTCGCGCATCCGTTCATCAGGAGCGGTTATGCCGACACGCGCCCAAGCGGGCGCGGAAAGGATGGCCTGGGCTACGGTGTCATGGTCGATTCGCATGACGCATATTGGAACATATGAGGAACATTGACGCACGACGGAGCGCCGGGCGCGTGCTCTCCGATTGACTTCCCGGCCGAGCCAAGATGAACTTCGCGCGTGTGCAACCTTTATAAGATGCGGGCCAACGTCGCCGAAGTCGGGCAGCTTTTTGGCGCCCGCGCGGATGTCGGCGCCAACTTTGGCGAAGAAGTCTATCCGGGTTATCCCGGCCTCGTCGTGGCGGAAGGAACAGCCCGGACGATGACCTGGGGCTTTCCGCTGACACTCAAAGGCAAGCAGGGACAGCCGCTCAAGCCCAAGGCCGTCAACAATGCCCGAGAGGACAAGCTGGCAACGCCATTCTGGCGCGACAGCTTCGTCAAACGGCGGTGCCTGATCCCCGTCACGGCCTGGGCGGAAGCGGAAGGCCAGAAAGGACGGATGACCCGCACTTGGTATTCGCTGGCGGGTGCCGAGCTTTTCGCGGTCGCCGGCATCTGGCGACCGACCCACGAGTGGGGCGATGCCTACAGCATGGTCATGGTCGAGGGCTGCGCGCAGATGGCCGATGTCCATGACCGGATGCCGGTTGTGCTCGCGCCGGACGACTGGTCGCGCTGGCTTGCAGCCGAGCCGGACGAAGCCTTCGCGCTTTGCCGCCCGTGTCCTTATCCGCTTACGGTGGAGCGCACAGACCAAGCCTGGGTTAGGTCACGCGGCACCTGAGTGCCCCTGGCATCAGTTCCAGCGCCTGGCGAGACCACGGCCGATCAGCCAGTCTCCGGCATCAACGCCATTGACCCTTATCAGCGCAAGGGTGCGGCCATAGCGATCAACGCCCTGGCGCACGACGACAACGCGCCCCTTGGCGACAAAGGCGCGGAGTGCGTCGCGCGACGCATAGCCCTTCTCGAAATCACACCAGGCATAGCGAGCGCGATAGTCCTGGCACTTCGGCGAATCCGGGAGTTCCGGGGCGTCGATGTCGGCGATGCGGATGCGTTCGGATCCGCACCGGATCGTGTCGCCATCGTGGACCGACACCGATGGGCACAACGTGCTGGCGGCCCCAATCGCAAGGAATGAAAACAAGGACATAGGCCGCTTCTATCGTTCCCTCTGCCGCAAGGCCAGCCGGCAACTCAGGACTGGTCGACACCCGATACGCCGGTGTCGTCGCCAGCGACGACCAATGGCGGGATAGTGACGTCGGCCGCATCGAAATAGGCAAGGATGGCCTCGATCGACCCGAGCCTCTCGACCATGCGCCGCGTGATGAAGACTTCATCGACCTCGTCAGCTGCGTAATATTCCGGTTCGGTGCCACGTTCGAACACGACGCGCCCGCCGCCGCATTCGCCAGAAAAGGCGCCAGACCAGCGGGCAAACGGCACCTGCTTGCCAATGCACCATCGCTTCAGGGCGTCGAAGCGCCCCCATGCGACCTCGTGCGCGTGGAGCGTCAACGACTGTCCGGGGGCGCGGTCCGCCGGATCGAAGGCTTCACCATCCCATTCAGGTGACAGATCTTCGTCCGCGATCAGCTTGAGCAAATGAGCAAAGTCTTGGGACGACAGCGTGCCGCCGCGCGTGATCGATGCAGATACACGGTCAACCATGAGGGTCTCCTGATGTCAGGGAGTGAGGGGGTATGGACGCGGCTACACAGCGCTGGCGCGCAGGGGCACTTGCACAAACTGCAACGACACTTACACCCTTCGCACTTGCAGCATCGACGTGCGACGTTCAGAGAGGTCGTGCCTTTCAGGCATCCTCTCCCAAACTTTCAAGGCCGGTCTTCTGATCGGCCTTTTCTTTTGCTGCAGAGTGGATGGCGCACCACCCAGCAGGTTGCGAACACGGGCGAAATGATCGAGGCAGCGCGAATAACCGTCAGTTGGCGCCTCGATTCCCGCCGTTCCGACGCTCGGATCATCGGATAGAGACCTGCCGCTCCTTCACATCGACGGACTGATCTCGGATTGACGAGACTTGGGACTTTGCGGTCATTCCTGCGACCGTCAGCAAATGGCGGTTTTCGGCTGGATCGGTCGTTTACGAGACATCGGGTCGCGACGAAGGCACGACGACGGTTGGGCCGGGACCCGACCGATGCCTTCGGGGTTGTCGACAGTCGAAGGCTGCCATTCCTAAAGGCTGACGGCGAGCAGCAACTACCGCCTCAATGTACGCCGTCCCGCACTCCAGCAAGAAATCTTGCAAGCTACCGCTATTTGACGTCGCGCTCGAGCGTGGCGAGCGCGGGTAGGATATGACGTCGCGCAGATACACGGTAACGGTGCAGCCATGGGAGCTCGCATAAACGTCTGGCAGGCTATTTTTCTAGACGGCGTGGAGGCCGAGTGTTGGCGGTACGCCATGTCTTGTTACCGCGCCCCCTGCCGGGCCTGCTCATCATTTGGCTTGAACGTGACCACGCTGGCGAGATCGACATTGCGGTAATTGCCACTCCCATCCAATTCCCAATCGAAGCTCACAGTTTCGGCCTTGTAGACGAACTTTCCCGACCAAGACGCCAGAAGGGAATATGTCTCGCCGCCGACTGTAAGGATGTGCTGGTGCAAAGCGCCGCGATTACTGCCCCGGCTCGGACGGCGCGATTTGTCCTTGAGATAAGCCGCGTAATGTTCGACTTCTGCTTTTTCCACCCGCACGCTTGGCTACCTCTTGATCGGAATGTTCGAACTTCATGCCAGACCAGACAGACGATCCTAAAGCCGCACTGGAAATATTCGCCGAAGCGGTTGTGGAGCTGCTCCAGGATGCAGAGCTCATTTATGCAAATCCTGGAGAGCGGGCGATTGTCGCGCGCCTGGTGCAACTTCTGCCGTCGAGATTTCCAGGCTGGTCGGTTGGAAGCGAATGGAACCGCCGGGAGGATGTGGCGAAGCGCCTCCGCCACGGCGTTACCGAAGACGACCTTGTCCGCGAAGGGCTGATCGTCCCCGACATCATCGTTCACCGCGTCGGCAAGCGCGAGAACCTCCTGATCATTGAAGTGAAGAAGGCGAACAACAAACACTATGATGGCGACATCTGGAAGCTGGAAGGCATGACCGACCAGCGCGGTGACTATGGCTATGCGGCCGGCCTGCATATCGCCCTCGACCTTCCCGCCGGTCAGGTAAGACTCTGCGATGTATATGTGAACGGCGAGCAGGATCCGGACCTTGGCGATTGGATGCGGACGCTGCTGCCATATGCGGCGGCGGGCGTGTGATGGAGCGCAAGGAGGGGCTCGCGCTTGGTCCCACGTCTCCGATCCTGAACCTCAACGGCATTCCGACGCTTTTTCGCGACGGTGCCAACGGCGATTGTTTTTGGCAGGAGCCGCATGGAAGCTGGCGACCCGTCCAAGATGACGGCCTTTACGCCGTTGAGGCGGAATGCCTCGCACTGCACAACGATCTGGCCGTCAAGATCTTCGGCGACATCAAGCGCTATCACGCCTTACTCCACATAGCGCCGCCGTTCCTCAATCAGGCGGGTCTCAACTCCGAGGCGGCTATGGGAAGAGACGCCTTCGAGGCGGCTCTGGTCAAGCTTGCCAGCTTTCCCGATCTCAATCGGCTCCTCTATCTTTATGACAGTAGGGTGCTCGTCTCGGCGATTCAGGAGTGCACCAAGGAAGTGTCCCAACTCACCGGCGAATTCTATCGCATCTTCAATCTAGAACCATTTTTTACGCCCGGCATTCCACAGGAGGACGGGACGCGCTGGAGCACTTCACCGACGGTCACGATGCTATTTTCCACCCTAGGCTTCCTTTTCATTCGGCTGCACAGCCTGCTCGACTATGTTGCCAAGCTAGCGCGCGAAGTCGAATGTATGCCGACGAATTTCAGCAGCTACCCGAAGCTCGCTTCGTCCAACTTCCTGTTCGGGGGGCGCAAGCGATTGAAGCTGAACAATACTGCCGGGACGCTGTTCGAGGCGTGTGCCGAGGTTGCCGAGATTGAGGTGGTCCGCAACTTGCTGATCCATGATGGCCTGCTCGACGATACGCCCAAGGCCTATGAGGTCATCGAGAAGGGCCAAGCGATCGAGCGTTTCGTGCTGATGCCGGATCGCAAGAATGGCCAGTTCGAAAGGTTCAGGAACCGGCACCGGTTCTATGGCCGGGAGGACAGGATCAATCTGCGGCTGATGACATTGTGTTGAGTAGCGCTGAGGATTGACCCGGGATTATCACTGAGAATTGACCCGGGTGGGTGTGGGTTATGTGCTGCCCAAGAGGGGCACGGTCAAGAGTCGGGTTTATCCCTTTCTGGATTTGG
>NZ_JABBGM010000018.1 GCF_012927405.1 Novosphingobium olei
GTGGCTGGACGCGCCGGTTGCAGATGAAACGAGCGCGCCGGAACGTCAACCGCAAGGCCGCCCGAAGGCTGCCTCAAATGCGGGTAACTCGCTGATTTGAAGAAGAAATGGTGCCAGAAGAGGCTGGTAAAGTAAATTCCAAGCATTTGATATGTTTGGAAGATATCCATTTCGAAGATTGAAATGCCACTTACCATGCCCCCAAGTCTGCTGTGGTAAGAAGATTTGGGTCTTTGGGCGTAGTTTCAGACACATTCACTTTGTAGCATGGAGGTTCTGGGGAGAGCAAGATTCTTGAGGATGACTAGATGCGGGCAAGCTCGAATTTCATGCAAATTTCGGGTCCACTCGTCCGGACCTGGTCTGAAGTCCAACAGTTGGTCGACATAGAAGCGATAGCGGCATGTCAAATCCCGGCTAAGGGATCTAGCTACCGGGCTTGGGACAGAGCCGCCAATCGCTACCCTGCTATGGAATGACCGGTTCCGCTGATACCGGTCATTTCTGACCAGCGAATATGGGTTCGCCGACGATGGCAGTTGGGCGGGTAGCAGATTGACGGCGAACGGATCGGCAGATCGCAAGACCGGACATTGTTACAGGCCGATCGAGCGGAGGCTGAATTTTGGCCGGATGCGGACTTGCCCGCCAACGGCGTGCTAGCCCTATGAAGCTGTCATTCGTCTGCTCATCCGACCCAGCCAAGCTTGAATACGTTTTGGCGTATACAGTCCGGCGCAATTGAGATGCAGCTTTACGGGATGGCAGGCCATAAACCCTATGCAGCAAGCTCGGTCGCAACCGATGAGAAATACGATGGATACGCCGCCAATGCCGGAAGCATTGCCTCATGCCGACAGGCTGTGCGCACCCCGTCTCGGTCACGCACATTACTCCACAAAAACGACAGGAAGTTTGCCACCACGCGGTCGGCAAAACCCGACTCCATGAAAGCGATAGCGGCTGGATCGCTGTGCCCGTGTTTGATTTGCTTCTGGAGCCTAGAGAAGCCGTTGAAGAGGGTTTCGTCCATCTGCTCAGCGAGGTCGGCGATGGAGGCGGTGATCATCGCCAAGTCATAGGCAAAGGCCCCCTCGCAGAGGGCGACAGCATCCTCGACGGTTGCATGATCGCCGCTGACCCGGATGCCCAGTGCTGCCATCTTCGCATGGATTTGGTGGAAGGGGCGGCCGGCGACCCAGTCCGCCAGTGCCTCGGGCAAAAAGCCATCGTCGGACAACGATCGGATGGAGGGGGCCGAGTTCCAGGATATGATCTTCTCGCCCGACACTTGCAGTAACTGGTCGGCTTCGATTGCAGCGCGAAGCTCCGCTGCATTCTCGACAAGCCACGCTTGTAGCTCGGCGATGATCGCTGGCGGTAGCGGCGACTTCCGTATCACGGCCCGCTGGTCGCCGTCGGTGTTCGCAGCTATGGCGGCAGCGATCATCTGGAAAACATCAACTAAAGCAGGGCGAACCTCCTCGGGTGCCAGATGATAGGCCAGCGTGTGGGAGGCGAGGTCGGAAACACGATCCTGACCCTCCCCTTCCAGAAAGGTCATATTCGCGACGAGAAATGCTGCAATGGCCTGGATGGCCCGTGCCCGACGTTCGATGAATTTTCGAAACTCTTCTGCGCTGATGTTTGGCTGTATATTCAGCGCTTCCTGCACCACCGTCTCAATCCGGGCCTGATCCGCGAAAGCTAGGTCGAGCCATTGAGGCTGAATTGGTTGGACTACCGGCGGCGCGTCTTTCTGCCGCTGCACGTAATCGTCGAACAGGTTGAGGATGCTGCTCTTCGTCGGCTCTGACTTGGAGGCGTCCAGCAGCTTCTTTGCCTCATTCCAGCGCCACCGGTTTCTATAGTCGTCGCGCTGGTCGAATATCGACGGAGTTGCAAAGATCACACTTCCCTCGGTGTGCATTCCAGCGCGGCCTGCCCGACCCATCAGGTTTTGGAAGTCACGCACCATGATGCTCTCCGCACTTTGGCGCGTGGACGTGACAATCAGGTACTTGAGAGGGAAATTGACGCCCTGCGCGAGCGTGGAGGTGCAGACCACAAATTTGGCCAAACCGACCTTCATGGCATGCTCGATCGACAGCCTGAGGCCTTGGGGCGTGTCCGCATGATGGGCGAATATCCCGAGAAGCGCCGCTTTAGTCGCCACCGCATCGGGTCCTAAATGTGCTTCGGACAGACTTCTGAGTTTTTCGACCTCCATCGCATCCGACACATCGACGGGCTTCGGCAAATTTGCGCCACGCTCGAAGATGTCGACGGCACGCCGACAGACGGTCGTCACGCTATCTTTCTTGCCACAGAAGATCGCGACGCTCCCGTTGCCGACGACGTAGAGCCCGAGAAACAAACCTACTTCGCCGCCCTTCGATTTTTCCGGAAATCGTCGGACCTTTTTCTCTTTCCCGCGAAGGTTCAGGGGGAAGTCGTCGATGATGCGAGGAACCCAGAATTCGCTTTCTTCGGGATTAGTCGGGCTCACATATTCGAGTCGCCCTCTGGCATCCTGCCAGCTCGCAAAAGCTATGCTTTTCGACGTAGGGAGAAGCCCGACGCCGTCAATTACGGCTTCCGAATCTCCAACCAGCCATTCCGCGACGGCGTTGGCGTTCCCGATCACCGCGGAAATCAGAATGACCTGCGTCGCTTCCGGCAGGGTCAATTTCAGGGACGTGAGGAGAAGCTCATACGTCGGCCCGCGAGAGAGACCATCAAATTGATGGCCCTCGTCGTAGATGACGAGCCCGATGCGATCAACCAGCTCCGGCGCGCGGCGCAGCATGTAAAGCAGCTTCTCTGGCGTCACGATCAGCACCGTGTTCACCGCAAGAATTTGCTCTAGCTGGACATCGAATTGAAAAGAGTCCGAAGCCTCGTCCAGACGGATGTGTTCACCGGCAAATGCCGTGACAAGATCGCTTCTTATGTCGTGACAGAGGGAGCGATAGGGGGCGACGATCACGGCCAAGGACGCCCGCTGAGATAAAAAGGCCGAGCGGATTATTAGTTCTGTCGCTCGGGTTTTACCGGCGCTCGTGGGCATTTGAATGACGGCGGAGCGGCCTCGCAGTAGGCCTTTAGCGGCAATTCGTTGTTGGGCAGGCCAAAGTTCAATGGGGAAATGAGATTTTTCGAGCGCAGGTTGCCACGCGGCAGCATCAAGCCCCGACGCTGCAGGCAGGATCATGCGTGATGCGTTTCGGAGCTTGGTTGCACAGACTGCGGCTGTCAAATCCGCGTAGAGCAGCTCGCGGGGCGAGCCGTTCTGATAAGCGACTTCCCGGAGAGTGCCGCAAGCGGCGGACACCTCAGGCACGCCAGATGCGAAAGTCATGAAACCGTTCATGCCGGCGAGGACTGTATTCACCCGATCGGAGCCCGCATGGATCGGCGAAAAGTCGTTAAGCAAAATCTGATAGACTAGTCGGGCCAGTCCGGAGGCAAAATTGGGGGGCGGCGGTTCCATTTTTTTGACGATGACAGTCGCGTTGCCGATGCTGTTGTTGAGGTAATAGGCGCTTGCGCAAAGCAGCGAGAACTCCACCGAAATTGTCTCGTCGAGCTTGGCATTCAGGTAGGCGTCGAAGAACGTTGAAGCGAAGCGAAGGCCTTCCGATACGGAAAGCTCTTCGCCGTCCCAGCACACAGGCTCGACATCCGGATTGAACCCTTCAACGCCGTCGGCTTCGCGAAACTGATCGGCGGTGACGGCGGCCACGTCACCGAGGATGCCCACTGCCAGATCGAATAGCGTCGATGGGTCCCGGTATAACTCAATGAAATCCTCCGGGGCGACGCGGAACTCGTGCATTTTTGCCCGCGCCCGCGTTGTGGAAAGTACTCTGGTCGCGGTTGCTCTAGGCTTCATTAGCCGCTCTTTCGTAAAGGGCTTGGACAAGTTGCATCAGGGAGGGTCCCTTGATGACGAGCAGTCGCAGGTTTGCTGCGTTTTTGTGCCCGGTCGCGTCGGTTTCCTCCAGCTTCGTTGTCGCGAAGACATTGATGTCCAACACTGCGGCTGCCCCGTTGATGCGACGGAACGGCCGCTCGGCTTCGTTCTGGAATCGCTGGACGGCCTCGACCTGCGCGGTCTCCCCGCGCACCAGAAGGCGCTGCTTCATCGCATTCAGCGTCATGGCTTCGCGAAGGTGGTCCTTCATCGAGTCCGTGACCGCGTCTTGAAGCCGATTGCTTTTTGTCGCTGACAGGCCGGACTTTGATTCGAAGACGTAAAGCTCGTCGTTCGCGCTTTCGCCTTGGTTATTCGCATACTTGAAGCCGACGATGTCGCAGCCCTTGGTGGAGTCCTGTCGATTCCAGCGATCCTGATACCGAAGCTCCCGAGGGCACCAATATCCCAATATGAACTCGATAAAGTCGGCGACCAGTATCTCACCAAAGTCACCTGACCGAAGGCTCGGGCCGGGTGCCACCTTCGCGTCGGGGAACAATATCGTGTTGAGAAACTCGGCTTTGCTTTTGCCGGTGCCGTCCACGAGTGCCGGAAGATCAGCGTCAGCGCAGTAATGATGTCGGAAATGTGCCGCCCACGCCGAGAGAACGGCCTGGTCGTCAACGGGATCGAGTTCCCAAATTTGGATTTCTTGCCCGCATGCCGTCTGTCGACGTTCACCCGTATCCTTGATCCAACCTATGTGCGGCGGCGCAGCCACTTCCTTCAAACCTCAAATCTAAATGCCGTGTCCCGGCCAGACGTTATACAGCGGCGCCGTGGCTGACTACGATGTAATGAATCGAAAAACCGCCACAAAGAAAACGATCATAGAATTGCGTGGAAATTCAAGGGTTATATCGGGATATTCTCACGTCAGCGGACGCCGTCCAATCGCGCGAAGCATTGATGCGGATGCGCGGCTTCGTGCCACGCTGGTGGCAGGTTCCAGCAGAAGCGGCCTTTCAAAACTCAGCAGGCGAACGACTGACTCTGGTCGTAAGCTGTCGATTGGCTCGATGCTTGGAAGGGGGTTTCTTCGAACGGCAAGCGGGTTCCAAAGCAAAAACGCCCCATTCACAGCCCATCCCTTGGAGGGCATATGGGAGATTTAATCCTTATAGGGTGTATTGCAGTTTAATACCTTGCAGGGTATAGGCTGATGCGTGGAGGCAGCCATGCAGCAGATTGTCAGACTACCAAGCCAGCTGGGTGCGATTGTCCAGAGCGAGCGCCTGCGGCAGGGCATGACCCAGTCAGAGCTGGCGAGCCTTGCCGGCACGCAGCAGAAAACCATATCGGCCATCGAGAATGGCCGGGAAGGAACAAAGCTGGACACGCTGCTCAGCGTGATCGCCAGTCTTGGTCTCGACATGCAGATCGTGACGCGCGAGCGGGGCGGAAAGTCCATTGAGGATATCTTCTGACCATGGCGCGCAGGAAGACCCACCAGCCGCTCGATGTCCTGATCAATGGCCGCCGGGTGGGTCGCCTTGAAAAGGCATCCACTGGCGCGATCAGTTTTCAGTATGGCGAAGAGTGGCTGGGCTGGGAGCACCGCTTCGCCGTCTCCCTGTCCTTGCCTCTGACCCCGGCGGCCTATCGCGGTGCGGAAGTTGCCGCCGTGTTCGATAACCTCCTGCCCGACAGGGACACCGTGCGCCGCCGTGTGGCCGAGCGCATGGGCGCGCAGGGCACAGACTTCTACAGCCTGCTGGAGGCGATCGGGCGCGACTGCGTCGGCGCCATGCAGTTCCTGCCCGAACGCGACACCGATCCGGATGAAGCTGCCGTCAGGGGCGAGCATGTCAGCGATGCCCGGATCGAGGCGATACTCGCCGACCTCGCGCAGGCGCCGCTTGGCCTGGACCGTGAACAGGAGTTCCGGATTTCGGTTGCAGGCGCACAGGAAAAGACGGCGCTGTTGCGCATGGACGGGCAATGGTTCCGCCCGGTCGGCACCACGCCCACGACGCATATCCTCAAACCGCAACTGGGCCAGATACCCAGCGCGGATGGCATGATCGACATGTCGGACAGCGTGGACAACGAACATTACTGCATGAAGCTCATGCAGGCCTTTGGCCTTCAGGTCGCGCAGACCGAGATTGTGACCTTCGGCGCCCGCCGGGTGCTGGTCGTCGAGCGCTTTGACCGGCGCTGGCGCAATGCCGGTCAAATCCTCCGGCTGCCCCAGGAGGATTGCTGCCAGGCACTTGGTGTCCCGCCGACGCGCAAGTACCAGAGCGACGGCGGCCCCGGCATGCGCGACATCCTCGGCCTGCTGAAAGGGGCGGATGATCCGCAGGCCGATCAGGTCGCGTTTTTCAAGAGCCAGATCCTGTTCTGGCTGATCGGCGCGACAGACGGCCACGCAAAGAACTTCAGCATCTTCTTGAGCCCCGGCGGCCGCTACGGCCTTACACCATTCTACGATGTGCTGTCGGCCCAGCCGGCGGTCGACAGGGGCCACATCGCTCCCAACAGGTTTCGCCTGGCGATGTCGGCGGGTACCAGCCGACACTACCGGTTGTCCGAAGTCATGGGCCGCCATTTTGTCCAGACCGGAAAGGCGGCAGGCCTCGGGGCGATGGCCATGCGCCGGGCGATAACGGAACTGCTCGACCGGGCGGCCAGCGCTGCCACCGCAGCCCGCTCGGCAATGCCGGCCGACTTTGCGGGCGAGGTTCATGAGAGCATCGCCGCGGCCATTGACCGGCGCTTGCCGCATCTTGCCAGCGCGCTGGATGACCTGTGAAAGTTGGCGACAAGCTGTCCACCCTTTGAGAGACGGTCCTGTTTGCCACTGGGGAACAGCGCCCGGCCGGCATCCCGCCAGAACCCAGCAGTTGTGCAATCGCAAGGCAGTCATCGGCGGATCGAATGGAAGAAGATCGCGTGCTTGTACCGATCCCCCAAATTCCTGATATCTGGGGCATGTCGGTCGCCAGCCCAGTGACACTTCCCGTTGCCGCGAAGCCGGTTGGCGAGGCTCTGGCCATATTCTGCAAGCGACCCGCCGGCGAGACTGTCGAGGAGCTGTTTGGTCCTGAGGCTGTTCACGCCATCTGCAATGCGCCGACCACGGCGCGCGTGCCACCGCGCGATCCATGGTGGACCTTGCTGGCGTTGATGGCGATCGCCGCTATCATGGCAAGCGTCGTCCTGCCAATCAGCCAGATTGCTTCCCTGTTGATCGCTCTTCTTGCGTTCGGAACGGCAACGGTCGCAGGCAGGCCCTGGATTGAGTACTGGCGCGGCTGCCTCTGGAACCGGCGCGAGAGGACCAGGGCAGAGCTTGCTGCACTCACCGGAAACGCTGCTTTCAAGCGCAATATCCAGGCGCTGGAGGAGTTTCGCAGGCAGATCGGCAACGGAACGCTGAAGGCTTATGCGGTTTCACTTTCAGGAGGCGTGACGCTGCTGTCGGGCAAGGATCTCGCCTGCTTCATCGCCGATCACGGGCGCATCCTGCTGGTGAGCGGTAACCGCAATGACTGGTTATCGATCCCAGCTCGCCCGATCCCCCAGGGCGACATCTGGATCGACCTTGGCGGCGCCGTTGCCCGCTCCCAGATCACGGCAAGATCCCTGATCGATGAGGTCGACGAGGTCCGCTATCAGCAGCGTGTCGCGTGGATCCGGGAGCAGGCGCACAAGCGCGGTCAGGGTACGGGGCCCCTGACCAGCGGCCTCGCGATCATCGAGGCGATGCGCCATCCCGATGTCCGGGGAATGCCTTTCACCAAGGCCATGCCGATCATCCGCGCAGTCCTGAAAGGACCGGCGGCAAGCGAAAGCATCATCAACAAGATGCACTCGGGCAATTACCCCGAGTTTGAAACGGCCCTGCATGCGCTGCCGCTCGAAGACCTGCCCTGAAAATTCCTGAAACAGGTCTGGCACTTTCCTGAAATGACCTGAGCCCGCCGGCACCCCACCCAAGTCCTCTCGACCATGAAGAGGACGAATCAATGGAACAACATCACTTGTCCGGCCTGCTGACGACGCATGACATTGTCGCGCTCGTTCGGCTCAGCCGGACATCGATCTACCGCATGACCCGGCAGGGCCGGTTCCCGCCCCCCTGCTCGATTGGCAAGGGACACATCCGCTGGCGCGAAGCCGATATCCGCGCCTGGATGGAGGGGCTGTCGCCGCAGGCTTACGGCCAGGGCGAGCCCCGCAACGATCCGTCGCGCAAAAGGCCGCGACTGTCATGACGGGCGGTCCCATCTCCGTCCCCAGAGCGGACGTCGAGCTTCACCCGGTGATCGAGCGGATCAGCGGTCACGCGGTCGAAATCGAGCTTCTGTTCTGGCCGGTCACAGGTCCTGAGGGCGAATGCTGTGGTGGCTATCTCACGGTCGGCAGCGCCCGGCTGTGGCTCGATCCTGACCATGCCCGCAACCTCTCCAACCGGATCCGTGCCGCCATCGACCATGCGGTGCTGAGCAAGTTTCCGGCCACCTCCAGTCCGCGGAGTTTGTCATGACGCGCAAACCCGATCCGATTGTGGAGATCGTCGAATCCGCGAGGTTTCAACAGGCGGTCGTGGGCCCGATGGTCGATGCCTTCGTCCGCCGGCTCAGGGCGCCCGGAGCAGACGGCGCGACATCCAGAGCCTTCCTGCTGGACTGGCTCTATCTCCAGCGCCCCATGTTTGAACGGTTCCGGGGGCACCGTTTCAATGTTCAGTTCGAGGGACCGCCACTGGCTGTTGATGGCGAGGAATTCGCCATCGGCTGCCTGATCCAGCGCGAGATCGAATGGGCGCGGATCAACCCCGGCAAGGCCGTCGCACTGTTGCGCCGCTTGCGCGCCGCCGTTGATACCGAAGTCGACAATTGGATGGGCGGGCAGCCGATGTCCTTTTTGCCGGCAACGCCGCAAAGGCCGTTCCCGGATCGGGCAGCAGCGGATGCCGAAGTCGCGCGGATCATCCGCGACGTCCTGGGCTCCGCCGGTAATCCTGAAGGAGACGCCTGATGCCGATCAAGCAGGTCATGCCGGATGATGCATGGGCCCGCGATGCTGTGCATCGGGGCAGGTTTAAGGGTACACACCCCACGCACGCGTGCAGCGAGGAATTGCGCGGGCTTGCGGCGATGCCGATAGCATCGCCGGTCAGGCTGCGCGCGGGAAATGGCGCAATTCCTCGGGTTGCGGCGATGGCGATCCGCATCGCTACGGGGGGCGGACGATGAGCGCGCGGGCCCAGACGGTGCGGCTCAGCCCGGCACGTCATCGCACGCTGTCCGGCCTCGCGGGCCAGCGTGGCCTGAGTGAATATGCCATGCTCGCCCGCATCGTCGATGCCGGCTTTGTCGCTGTCACCGATGGGGTGGCCCGCGAGGCGGACGCCCGCGAGATTGCGGTCGAGGTGGCCGCGATCGCAGAGCGCCTTGCCGATGTCGAACGCGTGCTCGACCGCGCCCTGTTCACGGCCTGCGCTGCCTATGCCTATGCCCGCCACGCAGCGCTCGGCACGAAGAAGCCGGACGAGGTGATCGCCGCAGAAGCGCGCGCCGCCTTCGTTCGCCAGCGCGCGCTCGCCATGGAGATCGAACCATGACCCAGCGACACGATTTTGCCTTCCGTTCGCATTCGCTGTGGCGGATGCGGATGAGCCATTTCCAGCAACGGATCCGGTTCTACTGGCAGCTCGTGGCGGGTAGTACGCTGTGCGGGGCCTTCGCTGGTATCCAGCTGTTCATGGCACCCCAGTCGATGGCGCCCGCGCTCCAATGCCTGGGCGCGCGACTGCTCGTCCAGCTCGGCGAAATGACCGGCCAGGACCTGCAGATGAATGTCACTCTCGGCGGTCATGTCAGGCAGCTTTACGCCCGGACGGTAGCCACTGCGCCGGCCTTCGACGAGCCCTTCTCACAGATGCTCAATTGCCTGGTCTGGGGTGCGCTCGGCGGGCTGGTGATGGGACTCCTGGCGATTGTCCTGATCCGGCGAAACATGTCCACCCAAGGGCAAGAGACGTTCGGTGACCGCATCCTTGGTGGAACGACGGTGGTGGCACCGGATGCGCTGAAAGGCCGCCTTGCCGGGCGCACCGACGACCGCTCGCTGCGCATCGGTCCGGTGCCCATCCCGCGTGGAATCGAGACCCGGCATTTCGCGTTTCTCGGCACCACCGGCAGCGGCAAGACGACGGTGCTCCGTCAGCTGCTCGACCGGATCGAAGCACGCGGCGAAGCCGCACTGGTCTATGACACCAGCGGCGAATTCATCGCCCACTATTACAGACCTGCGCGCGGCGACGTGATCCTAAATCCCTTCGATGCCCGGTGCGCCTTCTGGTCCCCGTTAGACGAGATATCGCACCCCGCCGATGCCGACCGGATCGCCCGCCAGCTCGTCTCCGAGACCGGCAGCCAGGACGACGATGTCTGGCTCGAGACGAGCCGCATCCTCGTTGCCAACATGCTCCGTTCGCTCTGGGCCGAAGGCAACTGCAGCCTTGAAGCCCTGCTCGAAGCCCTGCAGGTCAAGAGCAAGGAGCAGCTCAAGCAATGGCTGGGGCATACCTCGTCGGCGCGGACCTTCGCCGACGATGCCGACCGTGCCACCGGAAGCGTGCTGTTCATGCTCGCCAAGGCAGCGAACCTGATCCAGTTCCTGCGCATCGACGATGGCGGGACCGCGCGTTTTGCCTTTCGCGATTTCATTGCCGGGCTCGATGCGCGGCCCGGCGCGAAGCCTTGGATCTTCGTGCCGCGCAAGGAGGACTATTTCGAGGCGGCCAAGCCGCTCATGGCCTGCTGGCTCGAATGCGCGGCGAGCGCGGTACTCGGTCTTTCGCCGTCGCCCCAACGGCGCATCTGGTTCGTGCTCGACGAGCTCGCCGACCTGCCGCGCGTCGAGAATCTGGCGCGGCTCCTGCCCGAAGGTCGCAAGTTCGGCGCAGCGATCGTGCTCACCTTCCAGGCGCTGGGGCAGATGCGCAATCGCTATGGCGCGAACATTGCCGAGGCCATGCTGGCCTGCTGCAATACCAAGTTGTTCCTGCAGACCGTCGATCGCGAAACCCGCCAGTGGGCGAGCCAGACGATCGGCGATTGTGAAATCGAAATGCGCGTCGCAACCGATACGCTGACCATCGGCAATGAAGTGCCGCGCACAACCATTGCCACACAGCGCGGGTTTCGCGCTGCCGTGCTCGAAAGTGAGCTGCGGCTTCCCCCGCACCAGGGCTTCCTGCTGCTGCCCGATGGTCTGCCAGTCGCGCGCATCGGACTTACCGCCGACCACATTGCAGCGCGTGGATCTGCCCGCCAGCCTGCCTTTGTCGCGGGCGACCCGGCGGGCACGCTGTGGAGCCGGGTGAGCGAGATTGCCCGCAAGGCCCAGCCCGACAGCAAGCCGGGACCGGTGTGATGGTCGCCTCGGTCTCGGCCCTTTCCAGCGCCGGCCAGGCGGCGAGCTACTACGAGGCCGACGACTACTACGCGGAAGGTGGCCTCGCTCCGTCCGAATGGTTCGGTGAGGCCGCTGCAGCGCTGGGTCTGGCGGGCGAGGTCGATCGTGAGCAGTTCGCGGAGCTTCTGGAGGGCAAGGTGGCCGGGGAGCAACATGGCAGGAATTCCGGGGATGCTGCTCGCGACGGCAAGACTGCGCATCGTCCCGGCTGGGATATCACCCTGTCCGCGCCTAAGTCGGTCTCGATCATGGCCGAGGTGGCGGGAGACAAGCGGCTGATCGCTGCACACGCCGCGGCGGTGAAAGTGGCGTTGGCCCATGTCGAAACACACATGGCGGCCACCCGCGTGCGGGAGGGCGGAGAGGTCCGACGTGAGGCGACGGGCAACCTTGCCATTGCCACCTTCCGCCACGCGACGAGCCGGGCACAGGACCCGCAGCTTCACACCCATGCGGTCGTGCTCAATGCCACGCAGGACAGGGAAGGTATCTGGCGCAGTCTGGAGCCGCGTGCCCTCTACCAGCTCCAGAAGGAAATCGGCGCGATCTACCGGCAAGAGCTGGCGCATGGGGTGGCGGAGCTTGGCTACCGGATCGAGCCGGGCAAGGATGCCATGTTCGAAATCGCCGGCGTACCGGATAAAGCCATCGCGGCGCTGAGCCAGCGCACCGCCGCGATCGATATCCGGCTTGCGGAGCGCGGAACGAGCCGTGAGGCGGCAAGTGCTGCCGAAAAGCAGATGGCCGCGCTCGATACCCGCGAGCCCAAGACGCTTGTCAACATCGGTGAATTGCGCGGCCAATGGCGGGCGACCGCCGACGCAGCCGGGTTCGAAAGATCAGCGCAGCACCGCCTAGTGACGGAGGCGCAGGCACGTGCAAGCGAGCCCAATCCTTTCATCACTCCGGACATGCTGGCGCGGCAGGCGGTGGCCTTTGCTTCCGCCAAGCTTGCAGAGCGCGAGGCAGTGTTTGCGGCAGGCACGCTGGCACGCGAGGCCGGCGACTTTGCCTTCGGCGAGGTCGGGCATAGCGCAATCGGCTCGGCCATTGCGGAGGCACAGGAGCGCGGGGAGCTCGTTCCTCGCATCTTCCTCGACCGTCGCGGTACCGAGTATGCGGGCTTTACCACACCGCAGGCGATCGAGACCGAACAGACCATGCTGCGGATCGAGGCTGCGGGGCGCAATATGGCCGAGCCGCTGGCAAGTCCTGTTGCGGCGGCGCGGACGGTCGAGCGCGCTGCGCGGCAGTCCGCGCGCTCCGGCTTTGCCTGGACCGACGACCAGAAGCGTTCGACTGCTGATTTGCTCGCCTCGCGCGACCGCGTTACCGCCGTTCAGGGCTACGCCGGGACGGCCAAGACCACCACCGTCCTCGCGACTTATGCCCGCGAGGCCGAGCGGCGGGGTCTCGCCGTGACTGCACTCGCGCCCACGGCCTCGGCCGCAACCGTACTGGGTGAAGCGCTCGGGCGACGCGGCGATACCGTCGCGCGCCATCTGCTGAGGCCCGAGGCGCGGATGGCGGGCAAGGATGCTGTCTGGATCGTCGATGAGGCTTCGCTGCTGTCCGCAAACGACATGGCAAGGCTGATGGCCAGTGCCGACAAGGCCGGCGCGCGGCTGGTGCTCGTCGGTGACGTTCGCCAGCTGGGTTCGGTGGGGGCCGGCGCTGCCTTCGCGCAACTGCAGCAGGCCGGCATGGCGACCACCCGGCTCGCTGAAATCGTCCGCCAGACGAATGCCAACACCCGCGAAGCGGTCATCGCATCGATCGAGGGTCATGCCGGCAAGGCGCTTGCCGCGCTGGAACGAGGCGGCGGCCGGGTGATCGAGGCTGCTACGCAGGATGAGCGACTTGGCGCTATGGCTCGTGAATATGTCGCCATGGCGCCCACTGAGCGGGCGCGCACCTTGGTCATCGAGCCCTCCCGTGACGGGCGCGACAAATTGACCAACCTGATCCGTGGGCAACTGGCTGCGCGCGGTGAGCTGTCGGCAGCTGCCGTCCGCTTTACTGCGCTGGAGTCCAAGGGGCTGACCCACGCCGAGGCCCGCGAGGCGGCGAGCTACGCCATTGGTGACGTGGTCCGGTTCAATCGTGATTATGCGGGCAAGTCTGTCTCTCGAGGCGAGGCGTTGAGAATCAGCGCCGTCGATCCCGAGCGGGGGCGCATTGGCCTGGACGACGGCCGGGGCCGGTCGATCGACTGGCATCCCCGGCAATGGGGCGCGGGAACGGTCGAGGTGTTCGAACCCACGCCCATGGAATTGCGGACCGGCGACCGGGTGCAGTTCACGCGCAACGATCGCGAGCAGGGCCGGGTCAACGGGCTGGGCGGGACGGTGACCGGTATCGACTGCGACACCGGTTCGGCGATTTTGAAGCTGGCGACCGGACGCGAGCAGCGGCTCGACCTGACCAATGCCCGCGACACGCACCTGCGGCACGCATGGGTGCAGACCGCTTATGCGGCGCAGGGCCATACCGCCGAGCGGGTCATGATCCATGCCGACAGTCGTTCCACCAACCTGGTCGACCAGAAGATGCTCTATGTCGCGTTGTCCCGCGCCAGGAACGAGGCGGTTGTGGTGACCGATGACAAGGAGCGCCTCGTTCGCGCCATTTATGAGCGGGCGGGGGAGAAGCAGACTGCGCTGGCGCCAGATCTGATCGAAGCCGGCACCAGCAAGATGCCTGCAGCCGGCATCGGCTGACTACGGACTACTGCCTTGCGAAAACTCTGTATTATTTGGCATCCATGGTCTTGGGCATTGCCACGGGCGGACCCGGTGGCGATAACGACCGCTCCGGGCTGACCCGGGGCAAATAGACAGTGTATACTACCAAAAACAGGGGGTGTTGTGGCAGACCTGACCAACCAACCAGATGCCACGAGGCTTATCTATGGACTGCGTGATACCGGATACAATTTCAATACTGCCGCAGCGGATATCATTGATAACTCAATTGCAGCCATGGCGACTGAAGTGAATGTCGTTCTCGAGCTTCGTCCGGATGGTCGCAAGTTCGTATGTTTCGGCGACAATGGCGATGGCATGGATGAAGAAATGCTGTTTGCAGCCATGCGCTATGGTGCTCCCGCAAGAAGTAACCTTGCCAGTCTGGGCAAGTTCGGATTGGGTCTGAAGACGGCCTCGACATCGGTATGCCTCCGGTTGACGGTAATTTCCCGAAAGCTGCCTTCCGATCCCTTGGCAAAGCTTGCGTGGGATCTGGAGTACGTCGAGCAGGAGAATGAATGGAGAATGCTCAGTGAGCCGGTCACTGCCGACGAGCGCGACTGGTTTGAGGAGCTCTGTGGTGAGAAAGGAACGCTGGTCGTCTGGTCAAAATGTGACCGGCTTCTGTCCAAGGAATATGACGAACCGGGCGGCAGTCAGGAACAGAGTGCGATCCGGCGTCTGTCCGAACGACTTCGTGAGCATGTAGCGCTGATCTATCATCGCTTTCTCGATCCTGCAGACACGCGCGAACGCGACGTCACGATTCGGGTGGATGGCGTCGCAGCTGCAGCCTGGAACCCATTTTTTCCGGCGCGCGCAGAGCAGGTGCTGAGCAAGGAACAGCAATTGCTCGAGGTTGAAATGGAGGACGGCTCCGTGGAGACCGCCTGCCTGAAAGCATGGATCCTGCCCAACCAGCGCGACCTTGACGCCGAAGAGAAGAAAATTGCGCGTATCACCAACCGTGGTCAGGGTTTCTATATCCACCGCGAAGGACGCGTCATCCAGCAGGGCGGCTGGCTGGGCGTGTTCGGTGCTGCTGAACCGCACACCTCCCTCCTGAGGGTAGAGTTCGATTTCTCTCACAAGCTCGATCATGCCTTCAAGGTCGACGTGAAGAAGTCGCGTATCCTGTTCGATCCCGCGCTTGAAGATGAGCTCAAGCGACGTCTCCAGCCTGCATACCGGGAAGCGGGCAACCGCTATCGTCGCCGGGAAAGGGATGCAGCAGTCGAGCGTGGGATCGACCATGGAAGTGCAAACAAGGCTATTGGCAACACGCCATCAACGAAAAAACCATCGGTCGAATCTGTCGACCCTGCGACGAGGGTCGCCACGCTCAACAACAACCGCGGGCCCAGTATAAAGCTGCGGGTTCCGGTTGAGACGAACGTGAATCCGAAAAGCATGTATGTCGAGGCTGTCGACAACATCACGAGCGGAAACCTGTGGGAGCCGGCGATGCGAAGCAGCGCCGAAACCGGCTTCGTGCCGAGCGTCCGGATCAACAAGTATCACGATTTCTACCAGAAGATCTACAAGCGGGCTGCAGCGAGCGGCTATGCCGTCGAGGGCATCGACCTGTTGATGTGGGCATTTGCAATTGCTGAGCAGAACAACACCAACGCCGAGCTCGAGCCAATCTTCGAAGATATGCGTGAAGAAATTTCATCCAACCTGAAGAGACTGCTGCGCGAGGTGCCCTTGCCCGATGACGATGAGGTGATGGCCCGCGAGGGGCAGGCCTGAGATGCTGATATCTGCGCAGGAACTTGTCCGCAGGGAGACAGAAGAAGGCACTGGTGCCGGGATCGAACTCGAGGTGGATCGAAGCGGCGCGCAAACTGGATTGAAGCTCTGGTTTGCCGATCTCGGCCGTAGCAGGAGTCCGATTGTCCATCTGCGACCTACCGGCCTTAAACGCTACGAGGCCCGATTGGGCTTCGGAAACTTTGCTGCCGAAACAATCGCGCAGATCATGGCTGCTGAAGCCGAGGAAAAGCAGCTCGCGCGGGCGCTTGTGAGGACCATCGCCGGGGTGGCCGACGTCCATTGTGGCAATCAGACCCTCGAGAACTGGGAGGTGTCTGGTGCGGACTTCATGATCCGGGCGGAAAAGAAGGGCGTAGCCGACAGGTTCGGTGACGACGCGCTTGCAGAAACGTGTCGCGACCTTGTGACCCCCCTGCTGGCAGCAATGGCCGAACTCTACGGCTATGACGTAATTGAACCGCCCGCCGGAGCAGGTAATGAGCCCGTCCTAGAGGGGGCGATCGAACTAGCTGTCATCAGGCGCCGTGAGCGAAACCCGCGCAACCGGCTGCTTTGTCTGCGCATCCATGGCTCGCGCTGTGCCGTCTGCGCATGCGACCCTGTCTCCGTCTACGGTCCGGATGTCAGCATCCTGGAGGTTCACCATATCCAGCCCCTGAGCCTTGGCGATAGTCCAAGGCCATACGATCCGGCGACAGATCTGATCCCGCTCTGCCCGAACTGTCACAGGGCAATCCATTCAAGGCGCCCGCTGCCGTGGTCGCCGCAGGAACTCGCAGGGATGATTGCGAGTGCCTGACTGGCCCCTCCTTGCTCCGCAGGACTATGCCGCTGCGATCACGGACCTCCCGGCCGGTATCGATGTCTCAGACCGTGTGGTCTCACCGGTCCTGATTATTGGTCGATCGGGGCGAGCGTTTTCTGCCGCGCTGGGTGGGCGCCGGATCGTCCGGGACAGGGTCATCACCAGCCTTGCGCCATCCATCAGTCATAACTGGGTTGTCGAGGGCCAGACCGTACGCCCTCTTCCCTCGGACATTGGCAAGGTCGTGCACCGTCTGCTGGGGGCACGCAATCCGGACGAGCTCAGTTTTGCCGATGTTGTTGCATTGCTGGCTACGCCGTTGGAACTGATCCCTGTCGAGGCCGACGAAGGTGTCTTCGTGCCGGCCAGGACAGAGGCTGAACTGCTGCCCGACGACTTTAGTATTCCCGGTCTCAATGCCACGCTCTTCCCGTACCAGGCGCGGGGAGTGCAATGGATGCTGGACATCGGCCGGCATACCGGAGGTTTCATTCTTGCCGACGAAATGGGGCTCGGCAAGACTATCCAGATCATCGCCGTGCTGCTGGCCGAACAACCCACGCCGGATGCGCCGGCACTGATCGTCTGTCCCACCAGCCTCATCGCCAACTGGAAGCAGGAAATTCTCAGGTTCGCGCCGGAGCTCTCGGTCCTGGTGCACCGGGGACCTTACCGGACCGGGGTTTCATCGGGGCTACGGAAAGCCCAGATCGTCATCACGACATACGATACGCTCGTGAGCGACATCGCGATCTTCGCCAGTGTTTGCTGGAGTTGGCTGATCTGCGATGAAGCGCAGGCCCTGAAAAATCCGGATTCGCAACGCCGCAGGGCAATCGCGAGCATTCCCAGAAAGCGGAGCGTCCCCATGACCGGCACGCCGGTCGAAACGTCGCTGCTCGACCTGTGGTCTCTCGTCGACCTGGCGATACCCCGCCTGCTCGGCTCGCGCGAGGACTTCAAGGCGAGATTTCCGGACGACGAGGAATCGGCGAGAGGTCTTGCTCAGTTCACCAACCCGATTGTCCTGCGCCGACGGGTCGCGGATGTGGCCGGCGACCTTCCGGAGCGGATTGACATCGATGTCCCTCTCGAACTGGGCCCGGAGCTTTCGCGGCAGTACGCGCAGGTTCTGGCAGATACCCTGGAACGATATCCTGTCGCCGGCGCGCTGGTGGCAACCGGACAGCTTCAGCTCTTCTGCGCGCACCCATGGCTCCAGGGTGGCGGACCTGCTGACGACGATGACGATGCGCAGATCGAGCGACGGCCTGCAGTGCCCCTCATGACTCCGAAACTGGAGCGGACAGTGGCCATCCTCAGTGAGGCTTTCCAGTCCGGACAGAAAGTTCTCGTCTTCGCGATCTTCAACAGGTGTGGCGAACTTGTCCGGGAGGCCGCACGCGGACTTCCTGATGCCTACTGGGGGGCAATCAACGGTTCGACGCCCCAGGAGGAGCGGCAGAAGATTGTCGATGAGTTCTCGGCTTTCGACGGACCGGGCTGCCTGGTCCTGAACCCGAAGGCAGCCGGTGCAGGCCTCAATATTACCGCAGCCACGATCGTGATCCACTACACGCAGGCGTGGAATCCGGCACTCGAGGCGCAGGCGAGCGCCAGAGCCCACCGACGCGGCCAGACCGAACCTGTGAGGATCTACCGTCTGTTCTACGAGGATACCGTCGAGCGCGTGATGATCGATCGCTCGGAATGGCGGCGGGACCTGGGCAACGATGCAGTGCCGATTTCCACGCGCGAAGTTGCAGATCTGAAACGTGCCCTCTCGTTCAATCCTGGTGCCGAAAATGTCTGAACAATCATTCTTGAAGGTGCTGACTGCCAACGATACCGGTGCCTCGGGTGGGCACCAGGCGGGAGTGCATATCCCGAAAACCCAGAAGGAGCTGGTCGGATTTCTGCCGGAGCTGGATGGCCGGATCAAGAATCCGAGCGTCTGGCTCGTCTGTCACGACGATGCGGGTGGCACATGGCAGTTCCGCTATATCTACTACAACAACAAACATCACGATGTCGGCGGCACACGCGATGAATACCGGATCACGCACATGACAGGGTTCATGCGGTCCGCAGGTGCAAGGCCGGGTCATGTCCTGACAATCTCCGGTGAGCCGCGAAGCGGGGTGCTGAAATTGCGGGTTCTGTCCCCTGAGCCGGCCGGAGATGACAAGGCGCCACGGCGGATCCGGCTGAGGGGCTGGCAGCGTGTATTCTGAACTGCATACGGGCCTTTTGCGTCCATGAGCGCAAGTTCAGATAACCTCCCGGTGGAATGCCTCCTGCTTCAGGAACATATGGTCATGGCGCTCAGGCGCGCAGGGGTCTCCACCATTGGCCAGTTTCGTCGCTTCCAGGCCGCGGGACAGCCGGATGATGTCCTGGAGCGGCAGGAGTTGCAAAGTCTCGGTTCCCTGGTGGAAGGATGCTGGACCCATGCCGGCCTGGACTGGGCACGTTACTGGCAGTGCCACGACCTGAATTTCGATCGACTGTTCGTGAGCCTTCCCGAATTCGACCGTCTTGATCAGGAGTCCCGAACCCACCCGGTCGACAGGGGCTCGCTCGGTCTTGCCGGAAGAGCCTTTGCGAACGTGGGGTACCATCGACTTGGCGAACTGGTTGACGCCCTGAGGACCGGCGTTGACTTGCCGGCCGGAGTCGGCCCGAAAAAGCTGCGCGAATTCTTCGACCTTGTTGTGCAGCTGGCTGGGAGGGTGGACCCGGAAGGCCACATTGTCGGCTTTTCCCCGTCACCTCCTGGCGACAGTGAGGCGAATGGGCAAACTGTCGCCCCGGTTCCTGCAGTCCTCCCGGAGCAGGTGGCCTGCCTCTCGATCGACGTGCTGCATATCGGCATCAAGAGCCGCCTGCTCATCAAGGCGGGCGTCGCAACGGTCGGCGAACTGGTCCAGACGGATCGCAAGCGTCTCATGGCGATACCGGGTCTCGGGCGGAGATCGGTGGACGCGGCCCTCGGCGCTGTGCACCACCTGCTTGCCGCATCTGATTCTGCCCGGATTGACTGGGACAGGTATTGCGACCTGATGCAATTGCCCTTGCTTCCGGCTCAGCAGTACCCCGACGGTCCATCGTTTGTGGCAGGGCTCCACACCACCATTGGCGATTTTGCCAGTCAGCTCGACGATGCGATGCTGAGAGACATCGTGACGTCGAGGCTGACTGTCCGCCCCCATGAGCAGGATACGCTGGAGGAAATTGCTGCGAGGCATACCCCGCATGTTTCGCGTGAAAGGGTCCGGCAGAAAGAGAAGAAGCTGCTCGGGCAGCTTGCAGGAGCGCTCGTATGGGGTGAGGATCACGGTCTGAGCGTGCACTTCCATCCGGATTTCAGGCTTTGGTGGCGCCTTGCGGCCGAGGAATTTCTCGGCGCAGAAGACATCGACCTTGGACAGTTCCTCCAACGCCTTGCCGCGACATGGCATGTGGACCAGGAAGCGCTCATTCCTGAGTTGCCGATCATCCTTGCGATCGTCACAGGCGAGCCCCAGGTGCCGGCCGCCTACCGGTCAATGCTGCGGATCAATCCTCAACTTCTCGGAATGCCGGCCGCGACCGGAGCAATTCCGTTGCGTCATCTGAGGCTGGGGAAGCGGGGGGTGCAGCTCGAGGAGCGAGGCATCAGCAACCTGGGAGAGCTCGTTGACGCCGCGCGGCGTGGAGCGGTCCCCAGGGAGGTATCAGAGCACCTGGAAATTCTGACGACCTGCCTGATACACGGGCAATTCTGCCGGGAGTCCTACAGGAGGCAGTTTGCGCCACGCGTCATTCCGGAATGCTATGCTGATGAACCTGGAGCGTTTGCGGACACATTCTGTTCGGTAGTTGCGTTGATGCTCGATCAGCTCAGTCCGACAGTGAGAGCTGCGCAGATCTTCCGGGAGAGAACCTGTCTGGGCGAGGCGCAGCGCCCCACGCTCGATCAGATTGCGCAGCGCCTCGGCACTTTCGGGCCTTCCGTCAAGCGCGAAGAGACTATCCTGCTCGAAGAGCTTCACGACGTCTTGGTAGATGGTCAGTTCGGCCTGCTGCCATTCTGGATTGATGAAGGGTGGCTGTCGCGGTTCCGCCAGGCAGCTTCATTATACCAATACGAAGAATCCCAGTCGGGTTATCATCGTTTCGTGGCCAACCTCGCGGCGCTGTGGGGTCTCGCTCCGGAAGGTGTGGAGAAGGCGTCTCCAGCGCTCTGGGCAATTCTCAGTGGATATCCCGCCGGCAGAAAGCGGGGGCCGCGAGCGTCTGCGACGACATATCCGGCTGCCGAGGCGCCGGTTTCACCCCTGCGGATCAGACTTCGCGGTTTTCGCAGGGTTCACTGATCCGGGGATTTGCCGGTGTGGCAGGCAGCACTGTCCGGTCGCCGCCAATGCTGGTGAATGCTGCGGTGCCGGCAAGAAAGTCCGAGCAACGCTCAAGCAGGTCGTCGAGCGGGATTCGTGATGGTCCCTTCAGGGTGCATTCCCACACATTGCACAGTCGCCAACCCGATTCTGACAGCAGCGCACGCACGTTGTGGTCGCGGTTGATATTGCCCATGATCTTCTCCCGCCAGAATTCCTCCCGGGTGGAAGGCCAGCGAAAGAGGCCGCAATCGTGTCCGTGCCAGAAGCACCCGTGGACCATGATGACGGCGCGCCGGGCGGAAAATACCAGGTCAGGTTTTCCGGGCAGTTGCTTCACATGCAGTCGGTATCGCCATCCCCGGGCATGGAGGCCACGGCGAACAATCATTTCCGGCTTCGTGTTGGCAGGGCCGATGCCCGCCATCATCCTGCTGCGGACTTCCGGCGGAACGATGTCAGCCAACTGCCTGAAGTCGCTCAGGAGGTGCAGATGCGTGCCTGCCAATCTCGAGGGCCCTGCCAATCGAGGGCGCCATGTACCGGGCAATCGCCTCGACAACGGGTACAACCACGGCATTGCCAAACTGACGATAGGCCTGTGTATCCGAGACCGATTCAGGGATTTCCCATTTCCGGGATCCGTATTCGAAACCCATCAGGCGGGCACATTCGCGTGGGGTGAGGCGCCTCGGTCGGGTGCCCTTCTGCGGGATCAGGATTTCGGACCCATCCTTGTGATACCGGGCGGACAGCGTCCTCGTCACGTCACCGGGGCCAAAGAGGCTGTACCCGAATCCGTTGCCGGCTTTCTCATGCTTGGCCCGATAGCTCTGGAGATACTCCCACAGCCGGGGAGTGAGAGTATATTTCGTGTCGATTTCGTTGTGCGACTGCATGATCGAGAACAGCGTCGGCCACTCCTCTTCGGGCGGGATCATGGTGTCAAAGCCATCGAAGCTGAACCCTACATCCTGCCGGAAGCCAGCGATAAAGATCCGCTCACGCTTCTGCGGCACCCATGGCCGGGAACTGATGACCCGCCAGTCGATCACATAGCCGAGTTCATCCTGCAGGGTCCTGCGGATTACCTCGAAGGTCCTTCCCCCATCGTGCCTCTGGAGATGCTTCACGTTTTCGAGAAGAAACGCTGCCGGACGGTGGTGCCGGATGATCCGCTCGATCTCGAAAAACAGATTTCCCTGCTTTTCGTCAGCGAAACCATGAGACCTCCCCAACGAATTCTTCTTGGAGACCCCGGCAAGGGAAAATGGCTGACAGGGAAATCCGGCCAGGAGTACATCAAACGGTGGAATCAAGGCCGGGTCGGCGCCGTAGGGCCGGATGTCCCCCGCCATGACGTGGTCGTCACCTTCTGCAAAATTCCGGCGATATGTTTCCTGCGACCATCGATCCCACTCGCTGGTAAACACGCAGCGGCCGCCAATGCCTTCAAATCCGATCCTCAATCCGCCAATGCCGGCGAAGAGATCGATGAAACGGAAGCGACTCTCCGGCAACGATGCCGTCCGCTCGGCAGCCACGCGCTCCATCTTCTCTGCCACCAGTCGGGGAACCGCAGACTGTCCGGAGAGATACCGCCGGATGTGGCGCGAAGACGTGTCGAGAACAGCCTCAGCTTCCTCCAGCGACAATCCAGATCGTCTGAAGAAACTGCCGAAGTTGTCATTGCTCACGCCTGGGGGCTCCCGGTTGGAACGACCTGAGATCCGGGTCGATTTTTGACACAGTGGCAGGAACTCACCCAGAGGGCAAGATTATAAGTTCTTTGTTTGTTCCTTGCGTTGCCTGCTATCCACAGGAAGGCTCGGCGGGCGCAGCCTGGCTTTCAACCTCTTCGGCTACCTGGTCACGGCTTCCGTGCCATCAACGCAAGGGCGGTCTCGCGAGCGGGCAGATGCAGTCGAGCCGCTCCACACGCTGCGGACCAGCCGCAGGAAGCAGCGGGGAACGATGTGTGCAGCAGATCGATATCGCGCTGTCCGATGGAACTTGACCCGCGTTGATCGGTGAAATCAGGTGGGCCCGGGAGGTCTTATGAGCCAGCGTTACACTCGCGAAGAATTCTACGAGCTCGTCTGGTCGAAGCCATTGACGCATCTCGCCAGGGATTTCGGTCTGTCGGATGTCGCGCTGCACAAGATTTGTCGCAAGCATGACATTCCCAATCCCCCGCTGGGCTGGTGGGCCAAGCATGCCGCAGGGCACAAGGTCAGGCGAACGCCATTGCCCAAACTGAAATCCGGAACCTCGGGCACCGTGCTCATTGCCGGCGGCGAACTGCGCAAGGAACCGGACGAAATTGCAAGCGCGCGCGAACAGGCCCGTATCCGCGCATCGGAAGTTGAGGTTGCAGCCGACGCGCCGGCCCACCCCATCGTCACAAGATCCATCGCCAAGCTCCGGGCCGCAAAGGCGAGCCTGGTTGGGCTGGTTTCCGTTTCACAGCAGGGCCTGATCGCCATTGAGATTGCCCCGGCTTCGGTCGACCGGATCGAGCAATGTCTGAACCGGATCGTCGCTGCTGCCCGGCTTCAGGGATTCGAGCTGAGCGGCAAAGGTGAACGGGCCGCCTTCACCGATGGCGTGGTGACGATACCTTTCACCCTCAAGGAGACCGTCAAGCGGTCGAAGCACGTTCCGACGGAACAGGAACTGGCGCAAGAGGAGAAGCAGCGCAAGGAGCGGGACCGCCGCTGGGCGCGAAACCGCTGGGATTCCGATATCGGCTTCAGTTTCCGGAATCCATGGCCGGAGTGGGATCACGAGCCGACAGGCCAGGTGGCGTTCGAAATGGACGTGTACCTGCGATATGCTTCGCAGATCCGCCGTTCGTTCAAGGACGCCAAGATCCAGCGCCTTGAAAACATGGCCGCCGACATCGCCGTCGGCATGGCCGTGCTCGGCGCCGCCAAACGAGAGGACGATCGCAAGGCTGAAGAGGCGCGGGTTCGAGAGGAGGAGGCCACAAGGCTTCGGATTGAGGCCAAGCGGCGCGGCTACATCGAGGAACGGCGATCCAGGGTCCTTGGTGAAGTGTTTGTCCGCCTGGAGCGGCGCGACCAGTTGCGCCTCGTGGTGTCGCAACTCACGACAGAACTTGGGCACGACGATTCTGCCCGGACCGTTGAATTCGTCCGGTGGGCCCGCAACGTGCTCGAACGGGCCGAGCAAAGAATGTCAGTCGCCGGTCTCGAAATACTTTTCGAAGCAGAGCATGTCTTCGGCGACGACGATGATCGCGGCTTCTATCCATCTCGCGGTGGATGGTAGGCGTGACCGTGATGCGGTGTGTCTCACGAGATTTGATGGATCCAGACACCTTCGACTGACCCAACTCGAATGGCACCAATGCCTGCCGCGTCCACCCACGGCTTGACCCGAAGCTCAATGCAAATGGGCTACCCTTGATCCGTTAGTCCCAGAAAGTCTGTCCGGCGTCCGCCTTCGGCACCGCGCTCTATGCTCCGGCAAGCCTGCGCACCAAGCCCCTGCGGGTTTCGACCCGAGGTAACGATCGCTGGCGGGGTACGACACCCCAGTCATGCGGTCGCGGCAGTGCCGCGGCGTTGTGAGTGGCTTTCCCGAAAGAGCGGGTGCGGGCGTCGTTCCCTCCTGGGCCCGCCACGGCCGGCCGCAAGCCTGCGGCTGCTCCACTGCGTTGCGCCCCTGCGGCTGACGCCTTGGGTGCGGTCGCCCGCTCGAAGCGGGCCCTTCCGGTCTCTCTCGCCGCCCACCCCCGCTTTCCGGGGAAGCCTGCTGGCTTTGGGGCGCGAGGAGGTCAAGGCCATGCGTTCGAATATCAAGCGTCGTGTTTGCCGAAAGGTGGGAGAGGCCGCGCCCGAGGGGCCGCGTTCCAGTCTCTACGATGAAGTAACCGCCCGGATCGTGGGCGAACTGGAGGCGGGGCGGTTCCCGTGGGTCCAGCCGTGGGGATCGGCAGGTGCCGTCGCACCGGGTCTGCCGCGCAATGCGCTGACCGGGCGGCCTTACAGCGGGGTCAATGTGCTGATCCTGTGGGGCGCGGTCATTGAGCATGGCCATCCCTCGCAAAGCTGGCTGACCTTCCGGCAGGCGCAGGAAGCCGGTGGATGCGTGCGCAAGGGTGAGCGCGGCGTGACCGTCGTCTATGCCGATCGCTTCATTCCCAAGGGTGAGGCCGAACGCGCGGCCCGTGCCGACGAGGATGCGCGCGCGGTGCCGTTCCTCAAGCGCTTTACCGTCTTCAATGTCGCGCAGTGCGAGGGGCTCAGGCCGGGGCTGGCATCCGATCCTGTGCCGCTATCAGAGCGCGAGATCGTGCCCGTCGCCGAGGCGCTGATCGCGGCCTCCGGAGCTGATTTCCGGATTGGCGGCGACAAGGCTTTCTATGCGCCGTCTGCCGATTATGTGCAGGTGCCGCCGCAGCCCGCGTTCTTTGACCAGATCAACTATTACCGCACCGCGCTGCATGAACTGACCCATTGGACCGGGCACCGCTCGCGGCTGGCGCGCGACCTGTCGGGGCGCTTCGGCTCGCAGGCTTACGGTCGCGAGGAACTGACCGCCGAATTGGGGTCGGCTTTCCTGTGTGCCGCGCTCGGGATCAAGCCAACCGTGCGCCACGCCGATTACCTCGGCAGCTGGCTGGACGTGCTGCGCGAGGACAACCGGGCCATCTTCCGCGCCGCCAGTGGGGCGAGCAAGGCCGCCGACTTCCTGCTGGCCTTCCATCGCGAGGCTGCTGGCGAGGGGAGGGTGGCGGCATGATCCTCCTGCCCCCCAGCATTCGCCTTGCCTTGCGAACCAACGATGCGGCCCGGCGCGTTGCAGTGCGATCTGAGCAGGTCGAGCCAGACCCGCTGCCGGTGCTAAAGCTGTTCAACCCGATTGGTGCGGCGACATGGCTCGCCACCGAGCTGTTCGAGGATGGCGATACGCTGTTCGGCCTTGCCGATCTTGGTTTCGGGTGTCCGGAGCTTGGCTGCTTTTCGTTGTCCGAGATTGGCAGCGTCCGCTTGCCCTTCGGTCTCTGCATCGAGCGCGATGAGGGCTTTGTCGGCCTCGCGCCACTGTCGCGCTGGGCTGCGCTTGCGCGTGAAGGCGGTTCGATCCTTGCCGCACAGCGGACATTGCGTCGCCAGTCTCATGAGCTTCCGTCCGGTCTTCCGCCCGAAGGGGCGCAGGACGACGGCTGACGCGCGGCGCGTTTCGACCAACTTTATCCGTTCCCGGATGGGCGCGCGAATGACCGTTCCTGTCGAAACCCGCCCTTGACCCTATAGTTACTACAGGGATTATGGAGCTTCCGTTACCGGCGCTTTATGCCGGGTAGGAACGGGGCAATATGAAGCTGATATTTCGTTGCGGCGGGGCGTATGCGGTCGGCAGCGTGCTGGTGTTTGGGACTGTGATGGCCAGTCCAGCCTGCGCGCAGGCCGACGCCGATCAGGCCGAAGAGGCTGAAACCGAGATCGTCGTTCAGGCGACGCGCACCGGGCGCAGGGTTCAGGACGAGCCGATCCGCGTCGATGTGATCAATCGCGAGGAGATTGAGGAGAAACTCCTCATGCGTCCCGGCAACATCGCCATGCTGGTGAGCGAGACGCCGGGTGTCCGCGTCCAGACCACATCGCCTGCACTGGGCGCGGCCAATGTCCGCATCCAGGGTCTCAAGGGCCGATACACGCAGATCCTGGCTGACGGATTGCCGCTCTACGGCGGGCAGACGCCTTCCATTGGCCTGCTGCAAATCCCGCCGACCGATCTTGGCCAGGTGGAGATCATCAAGGGCGCGGCATCGGCGCTCTATGGCCCATCGGCGCTTGGCGGCGTCATCAATCTGGTGTCACGCCGTCCGGCGAGCGAGCCGCAAGGCGAACTCCTGCTCAATGCCACCAGCCGGGACGGGCAGGATGTGACGGGGTATGTCGCCGCACCGCTCAGCAGCACGCTCAGCGCCTCGCTCACGGCAGGCTACGACCGGCAGAGCCGTCAGGATCTGAACGATGATGGCTGGGCCGACATGCCCGGCTATGAGCGCTTCACGGTCCGGCCTCGGCTGTTCCTCGATGCTGCCGATGGCACCAAGGCATTGCTGACCTTCGGTGCAATGGCCGAGCAGCGCGATGGCGGGACTATGCCTGGCGCAAATGCGCCGGACGGATCGCCATTTGCGCAGACGCTGCGCAGCCGACGCTACGATCTGGGCCTCACGGCCGAAACACCGCTGGAAGGCATCGGCACGTTGCATCTGCGTGCCTCGGGCGTCACCCAGTCCCATCGCCATGTCTTTGGCAACACGATGGAGAAAGACCGTCACCGCACGGCTTTTGCCGAGGCGTCGATCGGCGGCAAGGCAGGCGCGACGACATGGCTGGCAGGTGCTGCGGTCCAGTTGGACGACTATCGGTCTGAAGCATTATCAGCCTTCGACTATAGCTACGCCGTGCCCGCGCTGTTCGTTCAGGGCGAACAGGAACTGGCCGATCGGCTGACGCTGGCAGGCAGCCTGCGCTGGGATGCGCACAGTGACTATGGCTCGCATGCCAGTCCGCGTCTGGCCGCGCTCTATCGGCCTGGCCCCTGGACGATCCGCGCTTCGTTGGGACGTGGCTTCTACGCGCCGACACCGTTCGTCGAGGAAACGGAGGCCAACGGCCTCGCGCGGCTGCTGCCCTATGGAAAGCTCAAGGCCGAGATTGCCGATAGCGCGTCGATCGACTTCGGCTACGCCAGTGGGCCATTCGAAGCCAACCTCAGCCTGTTCGCTTCCAACATCGACCATGCCCAGCAGTTGCAGATGGTGGACGCGGATCATGTCACGCTGATCAATGCCGATGGCGTCACGCGGACGCGCGGCGCCGAAGTGCTGTTGCGCTATCGCTGGCGGGCTCTGTCTCTCACCGGCAGTTACGTCCATGTCGCCGCGAGCGAACCGGACCCAGACGGACCCGGTCGGCGCATCGTGCCGTTGACGCCGCGAGACAGCGCAGGTCTTGTCGGCATGTGGGAGAAGGAAGGTCGCGGCCGCTTCGGGGTCGAGGCCTATTATACCGGGCGGCAGATGCTGGACGACAATCCCTATCGGACGCGCAGCAAGCCCTATGTTCAACTGGGTGCGATGGGCGAACTGATACTGGGCAAGGTCAGCCTGTTTCTCAATGCCGAAAACCTGCTCAATGTGCGGCAGACAAAATACGATCCATTGGTCCTGCCGCGCCGAGCGGCGACGGGTGCGTGGACCGTCGATGCCTGGGCACCGACCGACGGGTTCGTCCTTAACGGAGGGGTGCGGTTTCGCTTCGGCGGTTAATAGGCGCGCTCCTCAGTTCGCTCCGAGCCTGGCGGATGATCTGCCATCCACCGGACAAGGCCAGCCCGGCCATGATCGCTGCGACCGCAATGTCAGGCCAGCCCGTCCCGGTGCCGAACACGCCGATCGCTGCGGCGACCACGGCGATGTTGCCGATCGCATCGTTTCGCGAGCAGATCCAGACCGAGCGCCGGTTGGCGTCACCCTCGCGGTGGCGCCATAGCATCGCGGCGCAGGCAAGGTTGGCGACAAGCGCGATCACGCCCACAATACCTATCGTTTCGGCGGCAGGAACGACGCCCTGCGCCGCCATCCAGACGGTGTTGCCCAGCACCCATACGCCGAACAGCAGGATAGACACGCCCTTGGCCATCGCGGCCCGCGCTCGCCACGCCAAAGCCATGCCCGCGACGCCGAGGCTGATCGCATAATTGGCGGCATCGCCCAGAAAGTCGAGCGCATCGGCCTTGAGCGATGCGGACCCGGCACTGATCCCGGCGACGATCTCCACGCCGAACATGACCGCGTTGATCACAAGAGCGATCCACAACACGCGCCGCCATGCCGCATCGTTCAACTTTTCGGTATTGTCCTGTGAGCCGCCGCAGCATCCGCCAGCCATTTGCATCTCCTGTTTCGGTGATGACAGGATATATAGGGTCTGTAGCGACTACAGGGTCAAGGGCATGGCATTCACGATCGGCGACATGAGCAAGGCGACCGCCACCAAGATCGAGACGATCCGCTATTATGAGAAGATCGGCCTGCTACCCAAACCGGCACGAACGACGAGCAATTATCGCGATTATGGGCAGGCGGAGCTTGGCCGTCTTTCCTTCATCCGCCGTGCCCGCGACCTTGGGTTTTCGCTGGATCAGGTTCGGGCGCTGCTGAGCATCTCCGGCGACCGAAGTTGCGATTGCGCCGGGATCGATGCGATCGCCAAGGAGCATTTGCTGGAGGTGGATCGCAAATTGGCCGATCTGGCGGCGCTGCGCAAAGAGCTTAAGGCCGTGATCGATTCCTGCGATGGCGGCATCGTCGCTGATTGCCGCATCATCGAAGCGCTTGGGCCAGCATCGCCATCCTAAGAATGGCAGCTCCCAACGAAACTTGCCATTTAGTAATTCGCTCGCGAATGGCGGGAAAGTCCCACGACCTTCCGACAGGATCCGACCAGTTTACGCCGTTCCGTATCGGCCGCAAGAATGTCGGCTTTTGCTGCAACCGGTCACTCGCAATTCTGATATCTGCTATCCTGCTACGCACCCCAAATCTGGTCACTCGGTGCGCGACGCGGCCTCCCCAAATTCCGCTAGCCACCTCTCGCTGGTCGTTCAAAATTTCCGATATATTCCCACGCCGGTCGGTGGAATGGGTGAACTTGAACGGCAGCTTCCGCAGCGCAGCAATGGGATACACATATTTCAATACACCTGACCGTTGCGGAACCCCTGACCCCTCGCAGCGCAACGAAGAAAACCTCGTCGCTTGTGGGAATCACTCCCATACAGCCGCTGGAGATCACTTCAGATAAGCATGAATGATCGCAACCAGTTCTTCTGCCGCCAGCCGATAGGGGTCATCGCTTGCCGCAGCGGGATCGACCATATGCTCGTGGATGTGGTCTTCAATCACCTCGCCGATGAACCCATCCAGCGCGCCCCGGCAGGCGGTCGCCTGCTGCAACACGCGCGCGCATTCTACGTCTGCATCGACAGCTCGCTCGATCGCCTCGATCTGCCCCTTCAGCCTCCTCAAGCGGTTGAGGAGTTTTTGTTTCTCTTTGCCGACGTGGCTCATGAATGTCCCCTTGATACTATACCCCTCTAGGGTATATGCCGCACCCAGTCGAGTCGCTCTGAGCGGCCTCGGCGTTCCTCCTGCTTCAAACCCGTCCCTCAACTCAGGTGCGATCAGATGACCACAGGTCGATCTACCCAATCCGGCGATTGCGACAGTCGGGCCTTTGCCCGCTGCCCTGCCGCCGCGATCCGCCGTCGCCTGCCTGATGGCAGCACCTGCGCTTTGTAACGGGACTAACGCAGACGCTTCCTAAGGCTGGCTTCACGCATTCCAGCCTCAGGATGCTATCATGAAGAAACTGACCGTTTCGCGCATTGCGCGCTTTATGCTTCCGCTGCTTGCCGTCTGCGCAGCCAGCGTTCCGGCCTGCGCCCAAGACACTGGCTCCGATGCGCAGACCATCGCCGTCCACGCACAGGCCACGCTTGTCGCGCAAGGGGTTGGCGGGTTCGTATCGCCCTATGCCGGGCCGAACAGCCTCACCCCGCGCCAGCTCAAGGAAACCACTGACGTCACCGTGTATGCGGGCGTGCGTCCATGGGCGGGAGCCGAACTGTGGGTCAACCCCGAGATAGACCAGGGCTTCGGGCTTTCCAACACGCTGGGGGCCGCTGGATTTCCCAGTGCGGAAGCCTACAAGGTCGGCAAATCGGCGCCCTATCTGCGCTTGCAGCGCCTGTTCCTGCGCCAGACCATCGGCCTCGGTGGCGGGGACGGCGCGATTTCCGCCGCGGCGAACCAGCTCGCCGGACTGCAGGACCGCAACCGGCTGGTGCTGACCGTCGGCAAGTTCGGCGTCGGCGATGTGTTCGACACCAACCGCTATGCACATGATCCGCGCGGGGACTTCCTCAACTGGTCGGTCGTCGACACCGGCAGCTTCGACTATGCGGCTGACGCCTGGGGCTACAGCTACGGCGTGGCCGCAGAATGGTATCAGGGACCGTGGACGGTGCGGCTCGGGCTGTTCAACCTCTCCAAAGTGCCCAATGGCGAAGTGCTGGAGCACGATTTCAGCCAGAACCAGCTGGTCGGCGAGATCGAGCACCGCCACAGCATCGGCGGACGGAGCGGCGCTGTGCGCATCACCGGCTTTCGCAATCGAGGCCGGTTCAGCCGGTTCGACGAAGCACTGGCGCTCGCCGAGCGCACTGGTAGGCCGGTTGATGCCAGCCTGACGCGGCGGCGGATGGACCGGTTCGGCATCGCGCTCAACGCCGAGCAGGAATTGACCGCCACGCTCGGCGTGTTCCTGCGCGCGGGAACGACCGACGGCGCCATCGAGCCCTATGATTTCACAGACATCGACCGCACGTTGGCCGTGGGCCTTTCGTTGAGCGGCAAGGGCTGGGGCCGCAGCACCGACACGTTCGGGCTCGCCATCGCCGACAATGCGATCTCGGCCGTGCACAAGCGCTATCTGGCGGCGGGAGGGATCGGCGTGCTGGTGGGTGACGGGCAGCTGCCACATCCCGGCGATGAGCAGGTGATCGAAGCCTACTATGCTTGGCATCCGCGTGCGCCGCTGACGATCACCGCCGACTGTCAGCGGCTGGTGAACCCCGGCTACAACCGCGATCGCGGCCCGGTGAACGTGTTCGCGCTGCGCGTCCATGCGGCAATCTGAGAGATCAGGACGCAGACCCATGAGCCCTGACAAGAACCCCGCCCGCCCGCTGCCCGCCTTTTCTCGGATGCTGCGGCTCACAAAGCCGAACCGGGAAGACGGGATCGCCTTCGTGATCCTCGGGAGCATTGCCCTCCTCTTTTTCCGCGGGGCGGAGGGTGTCATTGCGCCGCTCTCCACACTGCATCTGGAACCGGTCACGCTCGATCCCGCCTATCTGCCCTACTATGCCTTGCGCACGGTGATCCGCATGTTTGCGGCGCTGCTTGCCTCGACCGTTTTCACGCTGGTCGTTGCCACGCTGGCCGCCCGCAGCCGGCGCGCCGGGCAGATCATCGTGCCCGCGCTCGATATCCTGCAATCGGTGCCCATCCTCGGCTTCCTGACTTTCACGGTCACGTTCTTCATGGGGTTGTTTCCCGGCAACGTTTTGGGCGTTGAACTCGCCGCGATCTTTGCGATTTTCACCAGCCAGGCCTGGAACATGGCGTTCAGCTTCTACCAATCGCTGCGCTCGATTCCTGCGGATCTGGAGGAAGTGACAAGGAGCTTCGCGCTTTCTCCGCTGCGCCGCTTCTTCCGGCTTGAACTGCCATTCGGCACCCCCGCGCTCGTCTGGAACGCGATGATGTCGATGTCAGGCGGCTGGTTCTTTGTCGTCGCTTCCGAAGCGATCACTGTCGGCAACACCACGGTTACCTTGCCGGGGATCGGCTCATGGCTCGCCATCGCGATCCAGAACAAGAACTTCGGCGCGATTGGGCTGGCTGTCGCGATGATGGCGCTCGTGATCGTGGCTTACGACCAGCTATTCTTCCGCCCCATTGTGGCCTGGGCCGACCGGTTCCGCTTCGAACAGACCGCAAGCGGCGACCGGCCTCGCTCGTGGGTCTATGACCTGCTGCGCCGGACGCGGCTGCTGCCGCTCATCCTCGCACCGTTCAATGGCCTCATCGATCTGCTTCTGGCGCTCGAACCGAGGCGGCGGCGCGCACCCACAGACCGAACGGCCCGCAAGCCGAACCAATGGTTCGAGAGGATGTGGCAAGCTGCCGTGCTGGGGGCAGTATGCTGGATGATCTGGCTTTCGGGCCATTTCATCCTGTCGTCGCTGGGGCTTGCCGATATCGCGCTGGCTTTCGGGCTGGCCTGCCTAACCATGGTACGGGTCATCGTGCTCATCGCACTCGCCAGCCTCGTCTGGGTGCCGATCGGAGTGTGGATCGGCCTCAACCCGGTGTGGGCCGAACGGCTGCAGCCCGTCGCCCAGTTCCTTGCCGCATTTCCCGCCAACGTGCTGTTCCCGGTGTTCGTGGTGGTGATTGTGCACTGGCACCTCAGCCCCGATATCTGGCTCTCGCCGCTGATGATCCTCGGCACACAGTGGTATATCCTGTTCAACGTCATCGCCGGGGCAAGCGCGATCCCCACCGATCTGCGCGAGGCGGCCCGCATGTTCGGGGTCAAGCGCTGGCAATGGTGGCGCCAGGTCGCCTTGCCGGGCGTGTTCCCTTATTTCGTGACCGGCGCGCTGACCGCCAGCGGCGGCTCGTGGAACGCCTCGATCGTCGCCGAAGCGGTCACCTGGGGCGACCGTCACCTCGCTGCGCATGGGCTTGGTAGCTATATCGCGGCGGCTACTACAGCTGGGGATTATCCCCGCGTTGCCCTGGGTATCGGGGTGATGTCCCTCTTCGTGCTCAGCTTCAACCGTCTCGTCTGGAGGCCGCTCTACGCCTACGCCGAGCGCCGCCTGCGCCTCTCCTGACCAACCCGCATCGTCCGACTGGAACCTGACCATGGCGACACTGTCTGCTTCCGCACCCCTCGTTGAGGTTCGTGGTCTCAATCACTTCTATGGGCCGCCGCCCGGCGGTCATCTCGTACTCGATCAGGTGGACCTGACGCTGGCGAGGAACGAGATCGTGGGCCTCCTCGGACGCTCGGGATCAGGCAAATCGACGTTGCTGCGCTTGATTGCCGGACTGATCCAACCGCGCGAGGGCAGTGTGACGCTGGTGCCGAGCGAGGATTGCCCTGATCCCAACGTCGCGATGGTGTTCCAGACCTTCGCCCTCTTCCCGTGGCTGACGGTGCTGGAAAACGTCGAACTCGGGCTGGAGGCTATGAAAGTGCCAGCCGCAGAGCGGCGCAGCCGCGCGCTGGGAGCGATCGATCTCATCGGTCTCGATGGCTTCGAAAACGCCTATCCCAAGGAACTCTCGGGCGGCATGCGCCAGCGGGTCGGGCTGGCGCGCGCGCTTGTGGTCAATCCCTCGCTTCTGCTCATGGACGAGCCGTTTTCAGCGCTCGACGTGCTCACCGCCGAGACGCTGCGCACCGATCTGCTCGATCTGTGGTCGGAAGGGCGGATGCCGATCCAGTCAATCCTGCTGGTCACGCACAACATCGAGGAAGCGGTGCTGATGTGCGACCGCATCCTCGTGTTCTCGTCGAACCCAGGCCGCGTCGTCGCCGAGATCAAGGTCGATCTGCCCCGCCCGCGCGACAGGCTCGACCCGCCATTCCGCGCGCTGGTCGACGATATCTACGCCCGCATGACCGCAAAGCCGCAATCTGCCCAGCCAGCCCGTGACGGCCTGTTTCCGGGCACCGGCATTGCGATGGTGCTGCCGCGGGTCTCGACCAACGCGCTCGCGGGTCTGATGGAAGAAGTGGACGGCACACCGTTCGATGGCCGGGCCAGCATGGCCGAACTGGCGGACTCGCTTCAGCTTGAGGTCGATGAACTGTTTCCAATGGCGGAAACACTCCAGTTGCTTCGCTTTGCCGAATTGAACGGCGCGGACCTGCTCCTAACCCCTGCGGCGCGCCGCTATGTTCAGGCCGACGTGGACCAGCGCAAGGCCATGTTTGCCTCTGCCTTGCTGAACCACGTGCCGCTCGCCCAGCACATCCGCCGCATCCTTGACGAACGCATCGCCCACCGCGCGCCTGCCCGCCGGTTCCGTGATGAGCTTGAGGATCACATGTCGGAAGACTTCGCCGACGAAACGTTGCGCACCGTCACGCACTGGGGGCGCTACGCAGAAATCTTCTCCTTTGATGAGGACGATGACCTGTTCAGCCTGGAGAACCCGGAATGATCCGCGACCTGTTTTTCATCGGCCTCGGCATTGTTTGGATCGGATTGCTGCTCAGGGGCCTCAAGCGGCGATGAAGATTCAATTGTAGCAGACGCTTAGCAACGGCACTCGGCGCCACTCGAGCGCTTTGCAGTTTCCTAGATTATCGACCCAATGCCTCTTGGTCCGTCGGGGTTGCCGGAAGCCGGATAAGATTGAGTGGTTCGATCGAATACCAGCTTGCTTCAACTTCACGCCGGCATCTGGAATCCTAAACGAGAGCCCCGCTGCAATTGCAATGCGACCATAGTCGGGTACGAGCTGGCAGTCGGGTTTTGGCGAAGAACCTGCCCTTGAACCTCTCGATCCGCAATGACGGCAAAGTCCCACTTCTCATCATTCAAAACCCGCATTCATCGCCTGTAAGCGCAGTAAGGTGACATCCGACATTCCGGCAGGGAACGGCGGCGCAGCAAGCCATTTTTGCCACCGATATATCCGGCATCAAAGCATCTTGCTTTAACGGTCATACCCGCAAACCCCTGCCAGGCAGCCTTCCCAAGCCTTACCGCCCACGGGTAGCGGCAGCCTGGGCTTTGCTTGCCCGGTGCTCCTCGCAACCCGGCTATGCCGGGTCCTTCTCGTTGTTGCGGCCCTGCGGGTGCGACGACCACCTGACAGGCAAGCTGTGCAGGCTCCTGCCGCCACCCCGGTCAGTTCGACAGGTGAGGTGCGTCGGCTGGAGACTGTACGATGCCCTTAAGATTACGCTCCACCTCTTTTGATCGGTGCCCGTGCATTAGACGCCTCCGTCAATGGCGCCGGAAGCACGCAATGCGGTCTGCCCTGTTCAACCTGTCGCCGTTGCACCAAGATGTGTTTCGGATGATCCGCTTCGATGGCCTCACGATTGAAGCCGCGGCCCACAAGCTGGGCGTGACTCCTGAGATGGTCCACGAAGCGCTCGTCGACGTCCTCCTGGCGCTTGGCCGGGCGAACCGGTCGTGATGGGAAACCGCGCGTGCATGTCCCATGGAGGTGGCGAAACGCCTCCGGCCAGAACCGCCGGTCCGCCCAGCATTCCTGGATCGGCAGACCTTGCTGGCGAAGCTATCACTTTGCCCTTGGCAGTAGCGTCGAAACCGGCGATTCTCGATATCATGCGATCCGGTCTCGACCATCTTCCCGAAGGCAAGCGGCGCGAACTCGCGCACGTGGTCGAGATCGTGCGCGCCGGCTTTGCCGCAGCGATCGCGCATCGCACGCAGCCGCGCTATCGGATGGGCAAGCTGCTCAAAATCGTACTATTTGGCTCCTATGCGCGCGGCGACTGGGTCGAGGACCCAGTGGGGCGCTACTTTTCCGATTATGATCTGCTTGTCGTCGTAAACCACGACGATCTCACCGACATTGCCGAGTTCTGGGAAGCTACCGAAAACAGGCTGCTGGCCGACCTGTCCACCGGCACAGTGCTGCGCACGCCGGTGAGCCTGATCTACCACAGCCTTGATGACGTGAACGAGAAGCTCCGGCTTGGCCGGTACTTCTTCATGGACATCCTCAAGGATGGGATTGTCCTGTTCGAGGAGCCGGGCTTCCCGTTTGTCGAACCCTTGCCGCTGTCGCGCGAGCAGGCGCTCAAAGAAACGCAGGGCTACTTCGACGATTGGTTCGAGAGTGCGGACCAGTTCTTCGTGCATGCCAGAGATGCACAGTCGCGCGGCTGGAACAGCAAGGCAGCGTTCGAAATGCATCAAACTGTCGAGCGTCTGTACCACTGCCTTTTTCTCGTGCGCACTTTGTGGAGTCCAAAGTCGCACAACCTCAATCGCCTGCGGGACATGGCCGAGGAATTGGAACCCGCGCTGAAGGATGTCTGGCCGCGGACCGGGCGCTTCGAGAAGCGGTGCTATGCCTTGCTGCGCGACGCCTACGTCAAGGCAAGGTACTCGCCCTCCTATCGCATCTCGGCTGATGAACTCGCCTGGATCGCCGAGCGGGTGAGGGTGCTCCAGGATCTCGTGAGGAGCGCCTGCGAGGCGCGCATCGAGGATCTTGCGAAGGCCGCCTGAGGACAATGCCGGTTCTTCACGGCACACCATTGTGAACGCTCGCCCGCGTCCAAAAGCCATCCCCTTCCGAGACTGAAACACGCCCCTGTCCGAAGCCGGACCGGTCACGCAACCCGCGCCGATGCGGACCGTGTTGCCGCGCTTTCACGCGGCTACCCGCACCACTCCTTCCGCCGGGGTTTCCCTGCGCTGCGCTCCGGTGCGGTCCCCTCCGCCCCCGGACCTTTCGGGGCTCAGTCGAAGGGATGGTCCCTTGGACACTCAGCAGAGCTTCGAAAGGAAATTCCCATGAAGAACACCGTCATCCTCGCAGGCTTCGTCGGCAGCAACCCCGAAGTCCGCACCACCCAGAACGGGGCTTCGATCACCAGCCTCTCCATCGCCACCACCCGCAGCTTCAAGGACGGCGAGGGCCACCGCCAGACCGAGACCGAATGGCATCGCATCACCTGCTTCAACGGCGTCGGAAAGTCGGTCGCAGAGCACGTCACCAAGGGTGCGCTGGTCATGGTCACGGGCCGAATTCACTACACCCGCTGGACCGACAAGAACGGCCAGATCCGCTACGGCTGCGAGATACTCGCCGAGCAGGTGGACTTTCTGAGCCGTCCTCGCGGTCCGACTGAACCGGCAGGCGAACAGTCGCTCGCAGATCGGGGTGCGCCGGCTCCTCGTAAGGCCTCCCGGCGGCGCTCGAAATAGCGCCGCCATCACTGAAGGCGTTGGAGGGACCTCCCCACCGGAATATCGAGTTAGGGGCATGTCGTTTGCCAGGAAGGTCGCTGCGACGGCGACATGCCCCACTTCCAAACGTGAGGTTCAGGGACCCGCATTGACGATTGAATGCCTCAGGTCCGTGGGTTCGCTTCAAGCGTTGTTGCGCGCCGAACGCTTTCGACCATCATTGCGATGCAGCCTTATTTTTCTGCCGCAGTCCGTCCAGATGGTCGCTCCACCACTGCGCCATCCGGACGCGCTCATCCCAGTAGTGCCCACGGTTATATGTCCCGCGGATGGCGTTGCTGTCGCCGTGTGCGAGGGCGCGTTCGATGGCGTCGGGATGCCACAGGCCGCTTTCGTTGAGCATGGTCGACGCCGTCGAACGGAATCCATGGGCAGTCATCTCGTCCTTGCTGAAGCCCATGCGGCGAAACGCGGCGTTGATCGTGTTCTCGCTCATCGGACGCAGGCGGGTGTGAAAGGCCGGGAACATGAAGCCCTCGCCGCCAGACACTCCCTTCAATTCCTTGAAGAGCTCGAGCACTTGCCGTGACAGGGGCACGGCATGGGTGCGCCGCGCCTTCATCTTGCCGGCGGGTATCGTCCAGATTGCCTTGTCGAGGTCGATTTCCGACCATTCACCGTGCCGCATTTCGCCGGGGCGCACGAAGATGTGCGGTGCAATCTTGAGCGCAAGCCTGGTGACGGGGTAGCACTCGAAGCCGTCGATGGCACGCAGCAGCTCGCCGAGCTTTTCCGGTTCGAGGATGGCCGCGTAGTGGCGTGCCTGGGGCGTGAGCAATGCGCCCTTGAGGATAGCCGTGGGATCAGTAGTGCAACGCCCGGTTGCAGCGCCATAGCGGAAGACGCGGCTGGCAAAGGACCGGCACTTCTTTGCGGTCTCGCGATTGCCGCGCGCTTCCAGCTTCTTGAGCGGGGCGAGCATCATCTGCGGATCGACGTCCGAGATCGGCATGCTCCCGATCGCCGGCTTGAGCAGATCGAGGAACCAGCGCGCCTTGAGCAGCGTGCCTTCGGCGCGGCCCTCGCCGACCATCTTCTGTTCGATGTACTCGCTGGCGACGGATCCGAAGGTATTGGCCGCGCTGACCTTGGCGGTCGCCTTCTCACGCTTGCGGGTCAGCGCAGGGTCTTCGCCGCGGGCAATGCGCAAGCGCATTTCGTCCCGCGTGCGCCGGGCCATCTGCAGGGTAACTTCGGGCCATGCCCCGAGAGCAATGCGCTTTTCCTTGCCCGCGGCGTAGTACTTGAGACGCCACAGCTTGGAGCCGCTGGGAAAGACCTCGAGGTAGAGGCCGCGTTCGTCGGTCTTCTTGTAGGGGGTGTCACCCGGCGAAAAAGTGCGGATTTGCGGGGCTGTCAGGGGCATCTGGGGGCACGACCTTTCGCAGGAAAGGGGCATGAGGGGGCATATGCCCCGCTCCATGCCCCGGATCGGAGGGGCACGGCCTGAAACTGCGTGAAACACGCGGCATCAAAATCCTCTGAAAAATGGCAGATTTCTGCGGATTTTTCAAGGATTTTGCTGCCACTCCCGTAGGAGTTTTGGTGCCCAGAAGAGGACTCGAACCTCCACGCCGTTTCCAGCGCCGCCACCTGAAGACGGTGCGTCTACCAATTCCGCCATCTGGGCACGGAGGCGAAGGGCAAAGCGCCGTTTCGCCGGGTAGGAGCG
>NZ_JABBGM010000019.1 GCF_012927405.1 Novosphingobium olei
TCTTGCACTTCCAACTCCCTTGATCGTCCAAATTATGAGCGAAACACAATGGACAGGTTTATCGCCTGCAAACCATTGAAACTAGGACACAAGACACGAATTGGTGTTGATATATGTTAAATGATGACATCGAGACGCGCATGTACATTGCGTCCGTTAGGCAGAAATTTGCATGCCTGCGCGAACCTTATGATGGTGCCCGCCAGAATGACTGATCGCGCGGCAAGCGCTGTTCACCTGGAGCCGATGTGGCCCTTGGCGATTCCAGGACCACAGCACCAGATTGCGGCTCTCAGGCGTGGCGCGGGACGCAAAACTTGGCACGATCACGCCGGCACAACCTGCGGCAATCAGCCGGTCGGCGAGTTCCCACGTGGGAACGGACTTGCGATCGCCGGCAAGCCGCTCCCACGCGCAACCGAGCTGCGCGGGTGCGACGTCCGCCGCCTCGCGCGCGTTGGGATCGGTCAGGTCGAGCACATCGGAAAGCGCGGCGCGGTAGCTGCAGATCGTCAGCGGCTGTGCCTTGAAGGCAAAACCCTGCTGCGCTTCGAGCCAGGCGGTCTCGAGGCTAAGCGAAGCGTAGAAACAAGACGTGCCATTGCGGTTGAAACGGCCGCCATGAAGCTTCGCGCCATCGCCGGATTCGGGATCAAATGCCCAAGCCGGATGATGCGCACGAAAGACCACCCCATAAAAGCGGGTGAACGGGAGGGTCAAGCAAAGCCGCCGGCCGCAATCCGGCCGAGATAGGCGCGGACCTTCTCGCCCTGCCCCTGGCGCACCAGTTCTTCGGCCGTGGCATCACCAAACGAGGGCAACGGTTGCGAGCGGTACCAGGCATAAGCGGCCAGTTCGCTTCCGGCCCAGGGAATGACCCGATTGATGATCTCGCTCATCTCGCGCAGGCGCGACTGGGTCGTCACGCTGTGGCTGCGGGCCGCTTTCGAAACGGCGTCGCGCGACAAGCCGGCGGCAATCGCCAGCTCCGACTTGGGGATGTGGAGCGCAGCCGAAAGCTTGTCCACCGAGACGCCGGCAGTTCCGGTTATCTCGTTCAGAAACGCAGCAGACGCCATATGCCTCACCAATTAGCTCAACGTAGGGCAATATGTGGGGCAAATCCTCGTCTTGTCAAGCAAGCGTCCTTCAAAGGCGGTCAAACACCGAGCCCATGCGCGGCGAGAACAGCCGCTCGTAAGTCTTGAGCAGGTGCGTGTCGGTCATCGCAGCCACGTAGTCGCAGATGACCCGAACATCGCCGTGGGCAGCCTCGAACTTGCTGAACTCCTCGCGCGGCAGAAGACGGGCGGGGTCCGCTTGCATGGCCTCGAACACGGCCACGACCATCCCCTGCCCCTTGAACTCAAGGTGCTGCACGGCGGGCGAGGCAATCACCTCGCGCACCACGAAATCCTGCAAGACATCCAGGAACTGGCGTTCAACCTCGCGCACGCGGACCCGATAGCGCAGCAATGGCTCCGCAAACGCCTTGTGCTCGACATATTCGACTGCCGTCAGGAAGTGATGGACAAGCCTGCCGATGTAGCGCTTTCGCGTGGCAGGCCCGCCAAACAGGCCGTCGACCATATGCGAAAAGACGTCATTGGCGCTCTCGCCGGGATACTTGACCTTGAGCGCATCGAGGAAGGTTGGACAGCGGTCCTGCACTGCAGTGGCAAAGCGCTCGCGCGTGACCAGATCGAGGGCGATGGCATCTTCGAGATCGTGGACGCCGTAGGCAATGTCGTCGGCTGCATCCATGATCGAGCAGTCAAGCGACTTGTGCAGCGGTTTGGCGTGCTTGTGCGGCACTGGCGCAAACGACTGCAACTCGGCGCGGTCGGTATCCGTCAGGGTCTCGAGGATCCAGTCGACCACGTCCTGCTCGCTGTCATGGTAGCATTTGGGTGGCTTGCAGGCCTGCCCATCGAGCACCTTGATCGTCGTCGGCCCATCCACCAGGCCGGGGGTACGGGCCGGGTCGCGAGCCAGGCTGTAGGCGACAGGATACTTGAGCACGCCCAGCATGGTACGGCGGGTGAGATTGGCGCATGCATTTGCTGAAAAGCTTTCGAGGCGGCCAAGAATGCGCAGTGTCTGGCCATTGCCCTCGAACCCTCCATGGTCGCGCATGCAGTAGTTAAGGGCGATTTCGCCGCCATGCCCGAACGGCGGGTGGCCAAAATCGTGCGTGCAACCTATCGAATGGATCGTGCCACGGTCGGGTAGGATGGCGCTGGCCGGGTGATCCGGGAACGAGCTTTCGAGCTGGCGCGCGATGCCGCCGGCAATCTGCGCCACTTCAAGCGAATGGGTTAGGCGTGTCCGGTAAAAGTCGCTGTCGCCAAGGTTGAGGATCTGGGTCTTGCCCTGCAGTCGCCGAAACGAAGCGGAATGGATGACACGCGAATAATCGACGTCACCATTGTCGCGCGCATCCTCGGCCTGAGGGTTCCAGCCTTCGCGCCGCGCATGCCAGCTCATAGTGTCTCCGGATTGAATGTCCGGTGCAATTGGCACGCCCGCGCGGCGCATTCAAACCCCGGGCGGCGCAATTCGCGCGCGGAGGGGCATGCAACACGACGGTTCATTGGCTGAGACAACATAGCCCCGCCTGTGGGCGTGCCTACGCGGCGCACGCCCAAGGCGACATCTCTAAACACGCAAAGAAGGAGTTAGCCCTCTACGGGAATGTCCGATGCTGCAGTATCTGGCGCATTATCGCTGAAGGCCACTTTGAGCTTCTTGCGGGGCTTGGCCTTGGGAGTGGCAACAGCCGGCGCGTCCGTCGCAGGAATGGACCCGGCTTCAGCGGGCGCGGTCTTATCCATTGCTATAGGCTTTGTTGGGGCCGAAACTTCTGGTGCAGACACGACTTCCACGACCTTAGGTTTTCGCCCCAGACCCAAGCTCAGCGCGAGTTCCTTGCGGCGTGCCGCGTATTCAGGCGCGACCATCGGGTAGTCGCGAGGCAGGTTCCAGCGGGTGCGATAATCTTCCGGCGTCAAGCCATGCTCGCTCGACAGATGCCGCTTAAGAACCTTGATTTTCGTGCCGCAGTCCAGGCAGGTGATGGTATCCGGCTTGATCGATGCGCGCACCGAAACTGCAGGTGTGCGCTTTTCCTCGATCGGTTCGACCGGCGCCCCAAGTCCCACCAGAACCCTGTGGACCGACTGGATCAGCCCGACCAAATCATTCGCAGCAACAGCATTATTGCTGACGTGGGCAGACACGATGTCTGCAACGTGGGAGAGGAGGATTTCATCGGCCATTACAACGACTTTCACTTTATGGACCTGAGTCTTCTCTTGCCGGCTTGCGCGCAGGTACGCAACCGGGGATCGGCAAATCGCGCTAGCGCCCGATAGATATTGTAGAACTGCGCGAGCAAACATCCGAGTTTGCATCATACCCTGCCCCACTCGCTTTCCAGGGCCGCCGTTTCGGGGCTGTCAGTTATGACACTCTGCCTGAGGGCGCCAAAGGGACATGAATCCGGAGTCGCGCGCTCCCCCGACTCGGCCAGGAAATGGCGCGATCAGTCGGCAATTCTTATGATCGATCCGGCAAGGAGAACCGAACGCGCCCCTGACACTTTACCTTCCAGGCAATGTGTCAGGGCTGACAAAACGACATGCGCCAAGTCACGGGGGATTCACAAGATTCAGTGTTTGTGCTTCTTTCTCCCCAGTTATGTTTCAGGCTTCGCTCTCTCCTCCCGCCCAAACTGGCAACGACATGGCTGTTCTGCTCCATGTGGTCGCCGAGGCGAGTCTGCGCCCGCGCTATGCGTTCATGGTCCTCACTCTGATTGCCGAAGCTGCGGACAGCGATGGCAAGGCTGGCCCGTTCGTGCGACGCGGCAATCAGATCCACAGTTTGCGCGACTGGCTCAGCGAAAGCCTGGCCCCGATGGGCGCGCGCGATCCTCGCCGCCTCGCCCTCACCGATCGGGTACGTGACGAACTGCAGCGTGAGGGCAAGCTCGCGCGCGATCCCGTCGAAGCAGCCTTGTTGCTCGAGCAGGAGGTCCGCGACCGTATCCGCATGTCGACCAAGACAAATCTCAGCCGCGCGGTGTCCGAACTCGTCCGTGCCGGGCTGGTGCGGCGGCACTATGCGGGCTTCCGCGTCGATCATCAGAACCGGGGCGGGCACCGCCACGTCGTCTATACTTTGGCGGGCCAGGCGCGGTGCCTACTGCACCCTGCGCCAGCACAGCCACGGCGCTTGGAACGCCAGCGCGAGTTCGTTTTCAACTGAGCAATTCCGATGAAAGGAAGCTGCGGAGCGGATCGAAACATCTGCGCACTTGCCGGCCCCCCTCATTGATATCGGCACGAGAAGACAACACCGCGCCGTTTCTGATAGATTTGCGGCTGTTAACGTTCTGCAATGCGAACTGAGACAGACGCGCAGTGCCGTCCATCGCCGTATGGAAAACGTCAGGGCCATTTGCGCCACAAACTGTCGACCGCACGCATCTAATGATGTCACGTTCAAGGGCGCCAACGGTGCAAGCATGACAACCGACACTCTGCGCCTCACCTTCAACGCCCACGTGTCAGACCGAAGCCAATCGGTCTCGCGGTGCACGAAGCGAGCTGCTTTGCCCGCAGATTTGGCTACACCGCATGGGCCATTTTCGAGCCCCTTGCTCCTCCATCGAAGATGCCGTTCGACTGCGGAAGTTGGCGTGCGCCCCGATAGTCAAGGGCATCTTTTGCTTGCGCCGGAAACGCGCCGGTCACTGGTGCTACCGTCTTGCTTCCCCGGGGCCTCATCGGCGCGACGCTGATTCCACCTGTGACGCGCTGCGCGAATAGGGCAGGCATAAAATATGTAGCTTTTACAACGGTCTGGGAATCCTATAGCCTGAGATCTTGTCGAGGACTGGTATGATTACAGGCAGATCGGCAGAACCACGAAAGGTGGTCGGGCGGCGTAACCGGATCTCGGGTCAACCCCGCTAGACTGGCAAGGCTGATCTTCACTGGCTTGCGCTGGCTGTGGACGTTAGCAAGTTGAAATTAGTCCTGGGCACCGATCGAGCCACGCAATCCTAGTCCATCGAAACGCATGAAGCATTTGAGGTGGGCGAACAGCATCTTCTTTCAGCTGCCCGCCCCCTTTTCCCGCGCCAAGGCCGAGCCACATCGCTCGCGGTTTCGTGAACTGAGCCGGAACCCTTGTGAGCTGGCAAGATGGGTCTGCAGTGCTTTTGAGCTCAATTACTGCAGTCTTGGTGCCGGGGTCCGCAGCCGAGGAGGCGACACTCGACAGCCTCGGGTCGCCCGAGGTCCATGTTTCCGCAGTCGCGATGCCGACCAGCTTCCCAGCGATGCCAATCCGAATATTGTTGTACTCGAGCCGCACCAGCGGCGGCCCGCAGGCAGTTGCGGAAGTGCCATTTCTAGTCAGCGCAGGGGTGTAGTGCGGTAGAATGTCATTGGGTAGTCTGAGGGCAGATGCCATTTGGCACGATACTGTGCAGGCGTAATTGTGTGCTTGCTGGCTAAATGACGCCTCAGTCGTTTTGTAACGAAGCCACACTCAAGGCAGACGATGCCATCATTACACAGTGAGTTCTCCGTCGGTCTATCGAGACAAACATTTTGAGAATGTGACAAGTGCTCGGATAAAGATCCTGATATACTTGCATATGAAGGCATTCGGGGTCCCGCTCGAGGGCGCGTTTTTGGTGATACTGCACCACCCGTATCGCTTTGCGACAAGGCAAGTCCCCCGCTTGGTGTTTGACCCACTAACAAGCTGAATAAACTTATGGAGCAATAAATAAAGGGATTTGCAAGGCGCCAGCGTAGAAAATGAAAATTGCTTTGGCGCACTTTTGGCGGGGACACGGTAGGCTTGGTGCCTCAATCCTGGCGCTTTTCTGCGCTCTCTAGCACCGAACCCGATCGAGCCGCCGTCAGTTGCATGACGCCGTTCTGGATGCCCCGCCGTTCGGACACGCTGCGCTCGAGTTTCTGGCTTGGAAGCACATGCTGGAACCGTCTTACCAAGCAACCTAGCCATCTCAGCAAGCATAAATCGCTGGGCGCGATGGAGCGCTAAGATCACTACAACGCCGGCGGCGGGCTCGATTTACTTCGCCCACCCCACATTTCCATCCACCGGTATCCACCCACATCGTTGTAACACGCAGAAAAACGAGATATTTTTAGGGTCGTCCGGTTGTTGATGGCCGCGTACGGAGTGCTTGATCCTACGAGCTTCTAGGGTGTTCGGCCGGCTTCGGACAGGGCCTTGTTGATTGGTTCCTGCAACGCCGGTCAGGCGACCACAGGCAGCCCGACGGGTGCCTGAGCGATGACCGGTTCAAGCCCTGTAATGAGAGCCGATCTGACCGTCAGCCAGCCTCGCGGGCGGTGTCTTCGAGCATCGCAATGCGCTCGGCGCAGATGGCATGGACGACGCGGCCAAGTTCACCGACCTGCTCGCCAAGCCAAGCCAGTTCCTCGCCGGTGATGCGGTAATGCTTCGAGTAGCGCGCCTTGACGTAGGCCTCCTTGAGCTTCTCGAACATGGCCCGTTGCTTGCGATTATCGCCCGGCCAGACGGTGGTCAGGCGCCTGTCGATCCGCTCGGCCTGCGTGCGCAGGAATGCCAGATTGTGAATGTGAGGCGTTTATGCCGCGCGGCAGACTATGCCGAGTGGGCGGGCGAACTTTCGGTATTCCAACGCTTTGCAGGTAATCGGCTCGGCATAGTTTCTTGACCCGCCGAGGCGCCAAATGTGCGGAACCTCGGCAACGAAGGCTTGCTTCGGGACGGGCGCCGGGCAAGAATCCTCGGGTGAGAACGGACATAGACCACTTGCCCCCCGCCCAGCAGGAAGAGCTGGCCAGGGTGACGCAGATTCTGATGGATGAATTCTCCGTCGCAACATCGCGGGCGACGCAGCCGTGGAAAAGAAACGGCAAGGTCCAGAAGATCATACTGTTCGGCAGTTATGCGCGGGGCGATTGGGTCGACGAGCCGGACAACGGCTACCAGTCCGACTACGACCTGCTGGTCATCGTCAGCCATCCCGACCTCACCGAAATCGCCGAGTACTGGTACGTTGCCGAGGACAGGATCCTGCGCGATCCGGCGATCGGTCGCCCGGTCAACATCATCGTGCATACGCTGGCCGAGGTGAACCAGGGCCTGACGCGCGGGGAGTACTTCTGGGTCGATATCGCCCGCGATGGCATCGCCTTGTACGCGCTGCACGGCTCCGAACTGAAAACCCCCCGGCCGCTGATGCCCTCGGACGCTTACAGGATGGCGGACGAATACCTGAAAGAATGGCTACAGAGTACCGACAGGGCGTTGGCGACAGCAAAAGAGCAAACACAGAAAGGTGTCGATGATCTTGGATGGCGCAAAGATGCCGCCTTCACGCTCCACCAAGCAGCCGAGCGTGCCTACACCTGCTATCTTCTTGTTCGCAGCCAGTACGTTCCTCGCTCGCACAACCTCAAGTTCCTGCGCTCGCTGGCCGAGGACAAGGAGCCGCGCCTCGTCGAATGCTGGCCGCGCGCGACGAAGCTAGACCGGCGCCGCTTCGAGCTCGCCAAACGCGCCTATGTCGAGGCCAGGTACTCGGCCAGCTACGAGATCAGCAGTGACGATCTCCTGGCCATCACGGACGCGGTTCAATCGCTTCGCGGCACGGTCGAGACAGTGTCGCTAGAGTGGCTCGATGCCCTGCGCCAAAAGGCCGAGCTATAGAGAATCGAGGAAGGCGAGCAGCCGGTCACCGGGCTTGTATCGCCCGCCCTTCTGTCCGTTAAACGGCTTGATCCTGGCCAGTGCCGCTTCCTTCAGCGCGAGGTGGGCGTGGAGGTAGACCTGGGTCGTCTTGATCGACTCGTGACCGAGCCATAGCGCGATCACCGAGCAGTCGACCCCCGCCTGGAGCAGCTCCATCGCCGCGCTGTGGCGCAGGACATGCGGGGTGACCCGTTTGCGATCAAGCGAGGGGCAGTGCTGGTTCGCGATCTCGACATGGCGGGCGAGCATGCGCTGCACGGCATCGGGGCTCAGGCTGCCGCCGTGGATGTTGGGGAACAGCTTCGTCGAACCCCGCTGCCCCGCCTCCTTGAGCCATGCCTTTAGCGCATGGCAAGTCTGCCGGGTGAGCGGGGTGGAGCGCTCCTTGCGGCCCTTGCCACGGCATCGAACATGCGCGCCGGTGCCCAGGACGACGGCGCCGCGCTCGAGTTGAACGATCTCCGACAGTCGCAGGCCCGTCTGCGCGGCGAGGTGGAGCAGCATGTGGTCGCGCCGGCCGATCCAGGTACTCCGGTCAGGTGCCGCAAGGATCGCGTCGATCTCGGTCCGGGTCAGGAAATCCACCTCGCGCTTGTCGTGAAGCTTCCCGGGGATCGCGAGCACGCGCTGGCTCTGCCCGGCGAGCGCCGGTTCCTCGATCGCGACGAACCGGAAGAACGCGCGGATCGCGGTGAGGCGCAGGTTGCGGGTCTTGATCCCGATCGACCGGCTCGCTTCGAGTTCGTCGAGAAAGGTGCGAACAAACGGCGCGTCGAGATCGGTCAGGTCGAGCCGGGTAGGCGGCTTGCCCAGCCTCGTCTGCGCGAATGTGAACAGCAGCCGGAACGTATCGCGGTACGAAGCCATGGTGTGCGGGCTGGCGTTGCGCTGGTGGATGAGGCGCTGGGTGAAGAAGCGCTCGACGAGCGACGGCAGGGTCGCGGGCGCAGTCACGACCCCGTCTCCCAGCGCGCCTCGAGCCTGCTCGCGGCTTCGCCCATGAGCTCGGGACAGGCCGAAAGGTACCAGTAGGTATCGCGTACCTTGCTGTGACCGAGATAGGTGGTGAGCGTCGGGAGCAGGCGCTCGACATCTTCGCCTGCACGGTACCAGCGCACAATGGTGTTTACCGCGAAGCTATGGCGAAGATCGTGGAGGCGCGGCCCCCGACTATGCAGTTCGGGATCACGCAGCCCGATCTGTCGAAGCACACCGACGAAAATCCGTTCGGGGTACTGGGGGCGGAGTTGCTGCCCGTATCGCAGGACGAAGAACCAGGGGCTCTTGCGACAGACGGGAGTATCATCGCGTTGTGCGCCGTAATCAGCGAGCGCCTCGGTGGTGGTCGGGTGGAGCGGAACGAGCCGGTCCTTGCCGCCCTTGGCGCGGCGCAACGTCAATACGCCAGCCTTGAGATCGACGTCGGCGCGTTCGAGACCGATCGCCTCACCCAAGCGCATGCCTGTGGCCGCGAGCAGGCCGAACAGGCAATGGTAGGTCCGGCGGTTGATGCCCTTGGCCAATCCCCAGCGAAGTGTCGCTTCGAGCATCTGCTCGATCTCTGCTTCGCTGTAGATGTAGGGCCGCGTCCGCTTTGGTGACCGAAAGACACCGGCAGGCAGCACCTCAGTGCCCGGCTCGACGATCGAGAGATGCCGGGCAAATCCTCGCACCATCGACAAGCGGTTGGACCATGATGATGGCTTCGCTTGGGTGATCCAGTCCATAGCGAGCTTGCGCGTGATGATCACGGCGTTTGCTGCATCCATGAACGCGACGAAATCGCCGAGGCAACGTTCGTCGCCTTCGAAGCGATAGCCGAACCCGCGCCGCATGAGCACGTAGCGGGTTAGCGCCTCACGCGGCGCGCTCATTGCCCGCATCCCAGCCAGGGGAGGCCGAGAGGGCGCAAGCTGTCGAGATCGACCTTGGCATAGATCCGGGTCGTGTCCTGCTGCTCGTGGCGCAAGAGCTGGCCGATCTCGGTCAGCATCGCGCCCGATCGCAGCAGGCCGGTCGCCAGGCTATGCCGGAAGGCGTGCGAGCCTCGGCGAGCCAGACCCGTGATACCGGCGCGCTCGATCGCCGAACGCGCGACGGTCTGGACAGCGGGCGCCCCCTGGAACCCGGTGTGGGGCGCGACGGCGCGCAGGAACAGCTGTCGGCTGTCCGATCTTGGGCGCCCGTGCTGCAAATAGCTCGTGATCGCAGCGCCGACATCGGGCGGAAGCGGCATGGTGGCGGTCTTGCGCCCCTTGCCGCGGACCGTGAACTGGCCCGCGCGCCAGTCGAAATCATCGAGACGGAGCCGTGCCACTTCGCACGCCCGTAACCCCAATCGGGCAAGCAGCATCAGGATCGCGTAGTCTCTTCGCCCGGTCGCCGTGCTCCGGTCGCAGCCTTTGAGGACGCGCTCGACCTCCTCAATCGGCATGTAGCTCGGCAGCCGCTCGTTGCTTGTGCGCCGGATCAAAGGAATGGCCCCTGTCAGATCGTCGGCGAGGAAACCTTCGCAGTGCAGATACCGCAGGAACACGCGCATGCGGGAGCACATGATCCTGGCAGTCGTCGCGCCCCCATCGCCGGCGTGCCGCTCGACGTAACGGCTCACAGCACGCGCCGTAAGGCTCCCAACGTCGGCGTTGGTGGCGATCCCCAACTCCTGCAGGCATGGACGCAGGAACCAGACATGGCTTGCGATCGATGCGGGTGCGAGGCCGCGCGCGCGTTCCATGTACAGACTGTAGGCCTGAAGAAGATCCTCACGCGGATCACGCGGCGGTACTGGCCGCGGCGCGATGATCTTCGCCTCGCGAAGTACCGATAACAACCGGGCAAGCGCCAGGGCGTCCCCCCGGTATCGCGGTCGATGCCGCGCCCGCTCGGCAAGATACCGGGTCACAAGCGCTTCCTCGATATCGGCGAGGCCGGAGCCGGTGGCGGCAAGCCAGAGCCCGAAATCCCGGGCGAGGCTCAAATACCGATGGCCGATCTCCCGACTGTAGCCACGCTGCCGAAGCCAGTCGATGTAGAGTTGGATGTGCTCGCCCAACGGGCCTTTCTTTAGGCCGCTCACTACCCGGCTTGAGTTCAAATAATCGTCGGTGATCATCGCCGTTCCTCCGCGCACGGAATGTGCGCGGGGGACAAGAAACTATGCCGAGCCGATTACCTGCAAAGCGCTGGAATGCCGAAAGTTCGCCCGCCCACTCGGCATAGTCTGCCGCGCGGCATAAAGGCGTGTAGAAACAAACCACCAGCAGGACGCAGTGGTACAGGAATTCGGCGGCCTGATGGTATTCGAACGCCGCATGTTTGGCGAGGCCTTGCTCGACGGCGTAGTTAGCGAGTTTCACCCGGCCCAGAGCGGCTGGAAACCACTCGTCGAAATACTCCTTCGCCATCTCCAGCGCCTGCTCGGGCGTCTTCGGCTTTGGCTCATGCAGTTCGCTCTCGTCGGACTGCTAGAGCGCGATCCCGTCACGGGCGACGTCGATGAAGAAGTAGCGCCCATGGGCCAGACCGTCGTTCACTTCGCCCAGCGTGTGGACGATGAAGTTGACCGGAGTGCGGATCGTGCCGGCAATGCCGTACTCGCGCATCAGCCGCTCATCGAGCCGCGCCCAGTACTTGACCCGGTCGGTCAGGCGCTTGTCGTTGACGATGATGAGGAGGTCGTAATCCGACTTGTAGCCCTTCGCGGTGTGCGGCTCGTCGATCCAGTTACCCCGGGCATAGGAGCCGTAGAGGATGACCTTGAGGATGCGGCCCTTCTTCTTCCACTCGTGCGAGGACAGAGCCAGCGCGTCCTCGAACTCCTCGAAGACAAGCCCATTCACGCGCTCGAGTTCGCGCTGCTTCTGCGGAGGAAGGTGATCGAGATCGGTGCGCATCGTGGCTGCTACCCTGTCCGGGCGGGCTGAGAATGGCAAGGGCGGTGCATGGTGTGACAGGTCATCGTCGCCACCATGTAAGCCACTGCCAGTGGCGTGGTTCAAGCGTGCGCACGAGGATCCGGATGGCGGCAGCAAACTCGGCGAGGATGGCCTCGCTGGTAAGCCCATGGGCTTCGGCGAGGCCCGCAATGGTTGCGTTGTCGAAGCGCATGGCAAGGAAGATGGCCTTCTCGTCTTCCCTGAGCAGGGTCAGCCAGACACCGATGTAATCGGCGTGGCGCACCGTCGGCATGATGCCGAGGGCAGCGCAAGTGAAGGCGCAAGCCATCTCGGCAACGAGCTCTTCGCGGCCGTACCGGACAGAGCCGAAGGTACCCTGCTGATCGCGATTAAGGCGGCTGGAATGACCATTGAAGTGAGCCAGCTCGTGAAGGGCCGTCCGGTACCAGTCGATCGGCTCGTGGAACGCCACCTGAGGCGGAACCTGCACATAGTCGAGCGAGGGGACATAGTACGCTTCGGCTCCACCGATGCGAAAGTCAGCACCATGGCGACAATTGGAATCTTGCTACCCACTGGCCGGTCGCGCCGCCGTGCCTGGTGGTGAAAGTACGGTCGCAACATCCGCTTACCGTGAAGTTCATCGCATGGTATCGTCACAGCATTAGCGGCCTGCCGCTGCTGGGCAGGCCGCCACACGTCAGATCAAGAGAAAATCTGCTGAATCCAGCACAGGCTTGGTTGAGAGAAGCGCAATCTGGATTTGGGCCTGCCCTCCCACACCGTCGGCATCGTAGAAGAGCGCGCCGGTAGTCTGATTGTAGACAAGATGCTGAGCCGAGGTTGTAGCTGCGGTGCCGATGACGAATTCATTGGCATTGATCGCACCCGTGGGATCTGCAGCGAACGCACTAAATGCTGCCTTGCTGATAACAATGTCATCAATCCCATGCTCGAAATCCTTGATAGTGTCGAAGCTCGCAGGAGTTTCGAGGATGTCGAACACAAACTGGTCGGCGCCGCCGCCCCCCGTCAGACTGTCGGCACCAGCGCCACCCTTGAGCACGTCGTTGCCGAGGCCCCCCGAGAGCGTATCGTTACCACCCAGACCAGACAGGATGTTTGCTGCGGCATTGCCGGTAAGGGTATTGGACAAGGCATTGCCGATCCCATCAATTGCCAACGTGCCGCTCAGGGTCAACTTCTCGACGTTGCTTCCAAGGGTATAGCTGATCGAGGCTGTAACGGTGTCCGTTCCCTCGCCAGCATTCTCGATGACAACGTCACCAATGTTGTCAACCACGTAGCTGTCGTTGCCCAGCCCTCCGATCATTGTATCGGCCCCGGCTTTACCGTCGAGCTTGTCGTTGCCGCCAAGCCCGGTGAGCGTGTTGTTGGCTGCATTGCCCGTCAGCGTGTTGTTGGCATCGTTGCCAGTTCCATCGACCGCCGTGGACCCGCCGAGGGTCAGATTTTCAAGGTTGGTATTGAGCAGGCTGTAAGTGAAATTGACCTTGACTGTATCGGTCCCTTCGCCCGCGTTCTCTACGATAATATCGCCGGCGTTGTCGACAGTGTAGGTGTCGTTGCCTGTTCCGCCTTCCATAATGTCGGCGCCGGCCTTTCCATCAAGTGTATCATTGCCGCCATAGCCGTAGAGGTGGTTGGCGGCAGCGTTGCCATTGATCGTGTTGTTGAGATCGTTGCCCATTCCATCGATCGCAGCAGATCCGGTCAACGTCAGCTTTTCGACATTAGCTCCCAGCGCATAACTTATGATTGCACTAACGGTGTCGGTGCCTTCGTTTGCACTTTCGGTGACAATGTCGCCCAAGTTATCAACGGTGTAGCTGTCGTCACCGAGGCCACCAATCATCGTATCAGCACCCAGGCCGCCGTTCAGCGCATCGTTGCCGGCTAGCCCCCTGAGCACGTTGTTGCCGGCATTGCCAGTAAGTTTGTCGGCGAAGGCTGAGCCTGTCAGGTTCTCAAAATTTGTGACTGTATCGCTGCCTGACCCACCGGTGGCCTGGGCACTCGATACTGCAAGGCTCACAGTTACCGCCGCCGTCGCATCTTCGTAAGTCACTGTATCGCTGCCGTCGCCGCCATCGAGCACGTCGTTGCCTGCGCCGCCGTTGATCGTGTCATTGCCGCCGAGACCGGAGAGCTTGTCGTTGCCGCCAAGACCACTCATCGTGTCATCTGCAGCAGATCCCGATTTCGTGTCATCTCCAGGTGTGCCAACGTAGACGCTTCCGGCAGCATAGACCGGGAGATCGATTGCCTGATCGTCAAACTGCAGATGTTCAAACCTGATGGCAGTGAAACTGCCATGATCGCCATCAGCGACATTGGTATCGGTGATGATATACCCGCCCAGACCATCTTGGACGACGGAGTAGCCGGAGAGATTGCCGGTGACCCGTAGGGTGTCATCACCTACGCCGCCATCCACATTCAGGGTGTTTCCGTTCAGCGACGCGGCAGCATCCACGCCGAGGTAATTGTCGTCGTCGCTGAAGGTAATGGCCAGCTTCTCGACGTGGGTGAACTGCCGGTAAGAGCCATTGGCATTGTTGACGTAGGTCACAAAGCCGCCAGCATCATCGGCATAGATGTTGCCGTAATAAGCCCCCGTCTGCCCCGCATCGTTGATGGTCAGGGTATCCGTGCCAGCGCCGGCATCGACATAGGAATAGCCTTGGGTGAAGCCAGTGAGGGTGAGGCTATCGTTGCCGCTACCGGTGGTGAGGCTAACCGCTTCGATGCCGGCAAGCGTGGTGCCACCGGTAAGGGTGCCAGCGCCCGTGCTGCCGTTGTAGGCAAAGGTCAGCGCGCTGGTTGCAGCGCTATAGTTGCCGTTCCAGGTGTCGAAATCGGCCCCGCCATCGACCTTGTCTGCACCGCCGACCGAATTGATCGTATCGTTGCCGGCGCCGGTTGCGATCGTATTGGCCCCACCGCTCGAGGCTGAAACAGTGTCACCGCCGCCAGCGGTTGTCACGGCGTTGGTCCCTGCCCCCAGCGTGATGTTGTAGGTCTCCCAGCCAGCGTAAGTGCCGCGGTTGCTGGTGACCGTGCCGCTGCCATTGTCCTTGAAGGTCGTGCCGGACAGCGCCGAGAAATCGATAGTGAGTGTGTCGCTGCCTACACCGCCATTCAGCGACAGCGTGTTGCCAGCAGTTGCAAGCGGGGCGGCACTGACGGAAAGGTAGTTGTCGTCGTCACTGAAGGTGATGGCCAGCTTCTCGACGTGGGTAAACTGCCGGTAAGAACCATTGCCGTTATAAACGTAGACTTGGAAGCCGCCAGCATCATCGGCATAAATGTTGCTGTAATAGTATGCCCCCGTTTGCCCCGCATCGTTGATGGTCAGGGTATCCGTGCCAGCGCCGGCATCGACATAGGAATAGCCTTGCGTAAAGCCGGTAAGGGTGAGGCTGTCGTTGCCGCTACCGGTGGTGAGGCTAACCGCTTCGATGCCGGCAAGCGTGGTGCCACCGGTAAGGGTGCCAGCGCCCGTGCTGCCGTTGTAGGCAAAGGTCAGCGCGCTGGTTGCAGCGCTATAGTTGCCGTTCCAGGTGTCGAAATCGGCCCCGCCATCGACCTTGTCTGCACCGCCGACCGAATTGATCGTATCGTTGCCGGCGCCGGTTGCGATCGTATTGGCCCCACCGCTCGAGGCTGAAACAGTGTCACCGCCGCCAGCGGTTGTCACGGCGTTGGTCCCTGCCCCCAGCGTGATGTTGTAGGTCTCCCAGCCAGCGTAAGTGCCGCGGTTGCTGGTGACCGTGCCGCTGCCATTGTCCTTGAAGGTCGTGCCGGACAGCGCCGAGAAATCGATAGTGAGTGTGTCGCTGCCTACACCGCCATTCAGCGACAGCGTGTTGCCAGCAGTTGCAAGCGGGGCGGCACTGACGGAAAGGTAGTTGTCGTCGTCACTGAAGGTGATGGCCAGCTTCTCGACGTGGGTAAACTGCCGGTAAGAACCATTGCCGTTATAAACGTAGACTTGGAAGCCGCCAGCATCATCGGCATAGATGTTGCCGTAATAAGCCCCCGTCTGCCCCGCATCGTTGATGGTCAGGGTATCCGTGCCAGCGCCGGCATCGACATAGGAATAGCCTTGGGTGAAGCCAGTGAGGGTGAGGCTGTCGTTGCCGCTACCGGTGGTGAGGCTAACCGCTTCGATGCCGGCAAGCGTGGTGCCACCGGTAAGGGTGCCAGCGCCCGTGCTGCCGTTGTAGGCAAAGGTCAGCGCGCTGGTTGCAGCGCTATAGTTGCCGTTCCAGGTGTCGAAATCGGCCCCGCCATCGACCTTGTCTGCACCGCCGACCGAATTGATCGTATCGTTGCCGGCGCCGGTTGCGATCGTATTGGCCCCACCGCTCGAGGCTGAAACAGTGTCACCGCCGCCAGCGGTTGTCACGGCGTTGGTCCCTGCCCCCAGCGTGATGTTGTAGGTCTCCCAGCCAGCGTAAGTGCCGCGGTTGCTGGTGACCGTGCCGCTGCCATTGTCCTTGAAGGTCGTGCCGGACAGCGCCGAAAAGTCGATCGCAAGCGTGTCGCTGCCCACGCCGCCGTTTAGCGACAGGGTATTGCCAGCAGTCGCAAGCGGGGCGGCACTGACGGAAAGGTAATCATCAGCCTTAGAAAGGGTTATGTTCAGCTTCTCCATATTAGAGAAGATAACGCGATCGGCAAATGATCCGTAAATTATCCCGGACCAATTCGAACTGCCGGAAATATAGGAACTGTACGATCCACCACTCAACGCGTCGTAATTAATATTGAGCGTATCAATGCCATTGGCACCATCGGCTTGGTCGTCACCGAGCACGTTGCTATTGAAGTTAAATACATCGGATGCAGCCGTCCCCACAAAACCGTCATTCGCGTTAGTGCCGTTATAAGTTCCCATGGCAGCCCCCTAACCTTGGTTAAATAATTAGGTATACAATACGCAATGCGATTCGAATTTATTCTTTATGGTAAAGACATTATTCTCGGTATTCAACATGGTTAACAGCCACTCTTGATCAAACATTGAAAATCGCATCGCATTGTATCACCGCCCCAGCCGCGCCGATATATTGATGGTTTGAAATGATTCTTTGATATTTAAAAGACATGGGCAACCCAATTGTAAGCTTCCAATAAACTGTGCACGGAACATGCGGTAATGCCTCTATACTTTTTTCTGGCACTATCTGACATGTAACGTTTCTATTTAAATTTTTTAGATTTTTTTACGTGTATGGCAGCAGAGAAAATTTGGGGATACTCCATGCCGAGCGTCGGCGCCTCTTGCATCAATGGCGAATAATTCGGGCCAGCATGGCCAGTTGCTATCAGCCAGCACCGAAAAGCTTAGAGTGGGACCTAAACCTAGAGATGGCTTCGCAAGCAACATGATCGTCTCACCTCGGCCTAGTTGAAACAGCTATATATACCAGACCATAGCGGCAAAATTTCAATCATAGCTCGAAAAGGGTTTTAGAATCTCAATTCTGTGAGTGTCATCTTTAGAATATTTGATGACAATTAACGCAGGCTTGTCAGTGGGAATTAATTCGTTTTAGACGATGGAACTCTAGCGAAAATCCCTTCTGTTACGGGAGAGTTAGCAACAGCCGTTCTGGCGTCCTGAGCATGAGTTAGCGCGATGAGAGCGCGCGTAGGTTTCGCGCCAAGTTTTTCGGCCCTTCCCTTGGTCGTGGATAGGTTTTACGATAGATCCGCGGCACCGAAAATATGGCGACGAAATGGGATGCGGTCCGATCCAAATTTAGATTCCACGCGGTGAAAAGCGTGCTGTTTAACGAATCCGCCGATTGTCCGCGACGGCTGTTCGACATTCTCGCGTGGATTGCTATGGCGCTTTTGTGCTCCATTGCGCCAGACTGTATGGCAGGACCAGTCAGCGTCACCGCCACGAGCGAGTTGCGCTTTGGTCAATTCGCTGTGGTCTCTGCGGGCTCGCGGACAGTATCCGCAAGCGGCATCGTCACAGACAACGGAGTGTTCCCTCTTCGCGGCGGCGTGACCAGTCCAGCTACCTTTTCTGTTGCGTTTACGCGGCCGCCTCTCTCTTTGCAGTCGACAACTCTCCTTCAGTTACAGTTGAGCAGCGGACCGATCATTGCTAACGGAATGGTGACAGCAAAAATATCGCAGTTCGACACTGATCTGCCCGGCGGCGGTTCGTTCTCGCCAGGATCACTCGTCAGCGTCACCCTGCCCCCGTGCTTGAGCGCTCAATGCACACAGAATTTTAAAGTGGGAGGCAGACTCGAGATCACGCGCTCCAATGGGGGCGCGAGTTTGCGGATCCCCGTGGTGGCGACCGTTACCATCGTATCGGCCTTCTGATGGGTGTCCTGCAGTTCCTGCTTTCTGCAGCGGGTGCGGTCTCGTTTATGCATGCGGCGGACGCGCAGACTAGCAGCGTTGCAACAGGCACGTCATCTGCCGACGTGGTACAACCGTTAATGGTCACTAAGGTTGGCGATTTGCAGTTCGGCGCGGTTGTGTCCGGGGAACGGGAAGGGGCCGTCACGGTGAACTGGGACGGCCAGACCAGTTATCGTGGAGGGACCCAAATGCCATGTCCTGGTGCGCCCTGTGGAAAACCTAGTCCTGCGCTTTTTACAATACGTGGCGCACCCGGGGCAAGTTACTCGATCGAATTGCCCTCGTATGTGCTCGCTATTGGCCGAAGCCCAGCAGGAGTTGCCCTTCCCCCCCTCCTTGCCACTGGCCTGATTGCCAAGGCCGAAAGCAGGTCAGGTGCAGGCAATTCCGGCCAGCTCGACGAGCAGGGTTATGACAGGATCCAGATCGGGGGCACTTTGATTTTACCTGCCAGGGCTGCAGCTGGGACCTATAGCGCCGACATTCTTGTTGCTGTCAGCTATCTGTAGCCAAATCTGCCAAATGGTCCGCGAGTAAGAGCACGAGAATTTTCCTAAACCTTCGCTTGCTAAACGTCCGCGTTATCAATTCGTTGGGCGCTCCAAAAAAGTAAACAATATCTAAACTCCAGGATACGGTTTCTCACTTAACCAGCCTTTTACCAATTCCTGACATCTCCATTGCGTCGGACGCTGGTCCGGCCGGGTACATCCAGTTGCACATCGGTGATCTCTTATCCGTGTGCGTGGAAGGGGTTGGAATATGAGGAAGACTATTCTGAGCGCAGTAGCGTTGGTGCTGCCGTTTGGCGCGGCACAAGCGGCGCCGGCTAACACCTCGAGTGCAAGCGGTTCCGCAACGGCCACAGTTGTGGCACCAATCGTCCTGACGCATACGACGTCAGCAGCGCTTAACTTTGGCAAGTTCACGTCTGGCACAACTAGTGGCACTATCGCTGTCAGCGCCGCCGGCGCTGCAACGGCTTCAGGGGATGTAACCCTTTTGCCTGGATCGGCGAGTTCAGCTGATAGTTTCGCAGTTGCCGGTGAAGCAGGCCGGGCATTTTCTATTGCCACCACGAATGGTTCTGTGACCAATGGTGCGGCGAGCATGACGTTCACTACGTCGCCTTCGTCTGTGAGCGGCACTCTTGGCAGCGGAGGGACAGCAACCTTCACTGTAGGCGGCACGCTGTCGGTTCCCGCCTCGGCCACTGCCGGAAGCTACTCCGGCTCGTACAGCGCAACGGTAACCTACAACTGACGGTTTGAAGCGTCCCGGGTTTTCTGGAGGCTATGCAGTTTGACTCATGCAGCCATATCGAGGGCATCACAGGCTGCATAGTAGTTAGCTTCGGCCTCGGCGGGCGGGATGTAGCCGAGGGGACCAAAAAGGCGATGGTTGTTGTACCAATCGACCCAGCTCAGTGTCGCCATTTCCACTGCCGATACGCTTGGCCAGGACCGCTGACGCCAGATGACCTCGGCCTTGTAAAGGCCATTGATCGTCTCGGCCAAAGCATTGTCGTAACTGTCGCCGACGCTGCCGACCGAGGGCACGAGGTTGGCCTCCGCCAGACGCTGGGTGTAGTTCATGGCGAGGTATTGAACACCCCTGTCGCTGTGGTGGATCAAGCCGTCATCCGGGCCGGGTCTGCGTGCATGGATCGCCTGCTCCAAAGCATCCAGGACGAACCCGGCCGTCGCTGACGTGCTGACCTTCCAGCCCACGATGCGCCGAGCATAGGCATCGATCACGAAGGCCACGTAAACGAACCCTGCCCAGGTGTGGACATAGGTGAAATCGACTACCCATAGGGCGTTCGGCCGATCCACACGAAACTCCCGATTGACCTTGTCGAGCGGGCATGGCGCCTTGGGATTGCTGACGGTCGTGATCGTCTTCTTCCCTCGGCGAATGCCGGCCAGCCGCATGGTGCGCATCAGTCGTTCGACCGTGCACTTGGCGACATCAAAGCCTTCGCGCCGCAATTGGTGCCAGACCTTACGCGAGCCGTAGAGCCCGAAGCTGGCCTCGTGGACACGCCGGATCTGCTCACACATGCCGTCATCCCGGCGCGCACGGGCAGAACGCCTTGCCGGATCGGCAAGACGTGCGGCATGTTCGTGATAGGAGGACGGGGCGATTGCCAGTTCGCGGCAGATCGGCTCGATACCCAGGTCCTCGCGATGGACGTCGACGAACGCCATCATCATCTCTCGCGGCGGTCGAGCTCCGCCATTGCAAAATATGCCGACGCCTTGCGCAGGATCTCGTTGGCTCGACGAAGTTCCTTGACCTCGCGCTCCAGAAGCTTGAGCCGGGCCTTGTCATCAACGCCCTGCGCCGCTGGTGCCGCCCGTCGGCCTGCCTCCGTGCGGCACCAGCGGCGCAGCGTCTCGGTCGTGCAGCCGATCTTCGAGGCGATCGAACTCATCGCCTCCCATTCCGAGCCGTAATCAGCGCGGTGCTCGCCAACCATCCGCACCGCTCGGTCACGGACCTCAGGCGAAAATCTGTTTCCCATCTTGCTCATACCGGATGCTCCTTCTCACAGTTCGGAGCCTCCGGAAAACCCGGGACGCTTCAGGTGCTGCTGTGTTCAAAAATGACGCTGGACGCCAATGGCTTGTGACTCCTGGTTTGCAGGCTAGCATTGACGGCTTCTCAGGTCGTTTGGATCTTGGTTTCGCTAGCACCGGAGGGCGCGCACTAGTTGCCGCGATGGCTGGGCGGGTCGGGGCCTTCAATTGGACCCTCCTGCACGGTGAGTATGCCAATGGCTTCATCGATGAGCAAAGATCGCTCAACCAAAAACCTTTGCGCCGAACAACTGACATTCAGGTCGCCGGGTTAATCTCAACAAGCGGGCAGCATGTCGGGTCGGCGATCCCGATTGCGGGATCTTTCCGGCGTCTGGAATTTGCTGATGGGTCCAAGGAGACCGACTCTAACCTCAGGGCATCCTATCTCACGAGAGGCTTGCTGCTTTCCAATGCACTCACATACCAATCATCTACTCAGCGTCAGGGGTCAAGCATCGCAAAGCTTGCCGGCACCTTCGATCTGGCCACTGTAACGGCCGGACAGACCCAGGCCCGCGCAGCACTAGACTATCGCATTGCTCCTGCCTTTCGCGCTGAAACGGCTCAACTCGAGGTATCGCAAGCGCTTGGTCGCGATACCATGATGCGCGCAGCCCTGACCCGAAGCTTTATCAGCCGGACCACCCAGCTTGGATTTTCAATAGCCCGCAGCGTTGGGCCGCTCGCGGTATCGCTTGATGCTACAAAGCTCATCGCACGTCCGGCATTTTCATTCACACTAAGGATGGGCATGAGTTTCGGGCTGAATACCTTTTCGGGACGCCTCTTTGCTGCCAAACCGGGCATCGCCGAGAGCGGAGCTGCTGCCCTGCGCGCATTCATTGACGCGAACGGGAATCATTACTTGGACGAGGGCGAGCAACGGGTCGCTGGGTTAAATTTTACGAGTGCCTCGGACACAGTCGTAACCGACCAGAACGGCTTGGCCTTTCTCACAGGTCTGGGCGATGGGGTCCACAACGCCATAAGGCTAGATCTCGACAGCTTGCCGGACATCGATCTTGCGCCCGATTCTCCCGGCATTGAGTTCACCCCACGAGCAGGCCATGTTGATAAGTTCGACTTTCCTCTGATACGACTTGCCGAGGTAAGTGGTGGCGTCGTGCTTGAAGGCAGCAGCCGACCTCTGAGCGGCATTCAGGTCATCATCGTCAGCGCTAGCGGGGAAACTTTGGCACGCGACCGCACCTCTGCCGGCGGCACGTTCTTTTTTGAGCGGATTCCTCCGGGGACATATCGCATTGCGGTCGATCCCAGGCAGGCACGCCGCCTTGGCATTCATGAGCTTGGCGCCCCTTTGTCAGTCACAATTACCGGGAAATCGCGCCGCCTGCCCGAGCTCAGAATTGTCAAAGACGCATCGGAGTGATGTCGAGGAAGATTCAACCGCCACGGCAGCGGCTTAAAATAGCCCCTTTGCTGCACTGCAAATAGACCGTACTGTCAATTCGAGGCCCCAGCCATCGGCTGTGTGGCCCCATCAGAGGTCGTAAACCTTTTCGGGGCTATGCATGAGGGGCAAACTCAGGTGGAAATCGATGCCCGCAGTATCAGTGGTTGTACCCTGCTTTAACGCCGCACAGTTTCTGCCATCATCGCTTGGATCGCTTGAAAACCAGAGTTTCCAAGACTGGGAATGTCTTCTGGTGGACGATTGCTCTACCGACGCGACGGCAAAGGTCCTGGAGGATTTTGCGAGCAAGGACTCGCGGTTCAAGCCGATTTTTTTGCCTCAAAATGGTGGCGCGTCCGCGGCGCGAAATGCGGGTCTCGACCATGCCCAAGGTGAGTTGATCACCCTCCTTGATGCCGACGACGCGTACGCGCCAGATCGACTAGCACGACTTGTTGAACTGCAGCGCACAACGGCTGCGGATCTTGTTTTCGACAACCAGGCGATTGCAGACTTCCCTGATACCACCCAGGTCGACACCGCTTTCCACTGGCTAAAGGAGGATGTTCAGCCTTTCTCGGGTGAGATGTTTTTCACAGAAAGTGCGATTTTCGGCCGGTCCATCAATCCGGGGTATATGAAGCCTTTGTTTCGCGCAAATTTTATTCGAAGCCACAATATGCGCTACGACCTCAGCTTTCGAAGCGGACAAGATTATCTCTTCTACGCCGATGCCTTTGCTAACAACCCCATTTGCTTTGCGACAAACTATTGCGGATACATCTATCGACGGCGCGCAGGCTCCCTCAGTCGATCTGGAGGGACACATCTGCGCAATCATGCCAAACTTTCTGACGGGATCATAAAACGGCACGGCGCCAAGTTGTCGCCTGCTTCGATACAAGCGCTGCAGATACGTGAGCGTTATTTTTTGCGCGGAGCGGAATTGCACGATTTGCGGGTGATGCTGGACCAACGCCAATTTCTCGCGGCCTTAGGTCATCTGCTGGGTCACCCCGGCATCCTCCATGCTGGCCTCTCTGCTGTCCGCCGCAAATTTCTTATGGGCAGGTAGAGAGACAGTGGCACTAGGACGGGCAGCCTTTCTAAATTCAATCTATATGCTTATCGGAAACGGTGGGCAGATGATCGCCTCGTTGGGGGTGTTCCTATACCTCGCTCGGGTACTGTCTCCTGCCGACTTCGGCGCTATGGGCGTGGCTGCGGCAATCGTCGACTTACTGACGGTCTTTGCTCGATTCGGACAAGTTGAGGCGCTGTTGCAGCGAGGAGCAGACGATCAGGCAATCCGCTCAACGGCATTCTGGGGCCTGACAGCGATTGGCCTGTGCTGCCTTGTTGTCATTGCCGCTCTCGCAAAGCCGCTTGCCGCCTTCACTACCACCGGGGTTGTCGCTCCAGTAATGATTGTCCTTGCCGCCGTCCCATTGATTGGCAATCTTGGCCAGGTCAACGAAGCCATTATGCGATATGAGATGCGCTATCGCGGAATTGCGATCCGAAACGTAGTCGCCACTGTCGGCGGAGCCGGCGCCGCAGCTGTGTTGGCCACGCACGGTTTCGGGGTATACGCTCTTGCGGCGCAGAAGCTCGTGTTTACAATCATCTACACCCTGACGGTGTTGATTGCCCGCCCTTGGCTACCTTCGCTTCGCTACCTTTCAAGTGAGGCTCGCCGGCTTTTCTCCACAGGTCTGGACGTAACGATCAGCAACACACTGCAAATGGCTAACGGCCGAATAGTCGATCTCGCGATAGGTTTTTTCCTTGGCGTTGTCGCGCTCGGCCAAACCCGTGTGGCTTGGCGGCTATACGACTTTTCGCTTCAACTGGTTATCGCACCGCTCAGTTCAGTCTCCTACAGTTTGTTTGCCCGCGTACGCGACAAACATGACGAAATGAAGCGGTCATACTTGCAGTACGTCGAAATTATTACCTTGATTGCGGCTCCAATTTTCGTGGGTGTGAGCCTGCTGGCTCGCGATGTCATGGTTCTACTGGCGGGTCAAAAATGGGAGAGTTCAGCCGGAGTTTTAGCGGTACTCAGCCTTTCCATTCTGGCCAGTTGTGCCAGCTTAATTTTCAGCCCCGTGATGGTGGCGACAGGACAAACGAGGGTAGTTCGTCGGCAGGCGATAATCCAAACCGCAGCAAATGTCGCTTTAACTCTCATTGCTGCTCAAATAAGTGTATTGGCAGTTGTGGTAATGTATTTGCTCCGGATGTACGTTTTTGCATTAATTAATGTTCGATTGATGAATATTAGTCTTGGAGTGACTTGGCGTGAGTTTGTCTATCGCCTCAGGCCTATATTGGCAGGAATAGTCGGGCTATCTGCCGCCGGCATACTGACTCGCACGTTACTTCCTGAAACGCACGAAATCATTCGCATATTTGGCGTCGCAGCCGCAGGCGCTGCCGGATACGCTTTCATCATCTTTGCAGGTGATAAGTTGCGCCTATGGCCTGACTATGTCCAAGAGTTCACAACTGCTGCAAGAAGCATTTTGCGACGTAAGGCGCCGGTTCAGGCAGAAGCTTGCTAGTCATGGGTCGTGATAAATCTCCCAATAGCGGAGGAGCCGTACTGTGCTAAGAAGTTTGCGCGAGCGCTTCAGGCGGTCGACTGATGCATCAGCGCCCTCTATCGAAGAAGGGAAACGGATCTATGCAATCGGTGATATTCATGGGCGCTTCGATCTTTTAGAAGCCTTGCTGGGCACGATCAAAGAGGACATTGACCGAGAGCCTTTGAGTGGACAAGTTCATCTTGTATTTGTTGGCGATCTGATTGACCGCGGACCCGATTCAAAGGCGGTCGTTTCAAAGGTCCGGGAGCTGTGTCAGACCACGCCCTGCACCGCTCTGATGGGAAACCACGAGGAGATACTCGTTTCCATTCTTGAAGGTAATATCGATGCACTTGGGTTTTTTCTTCGCCTTGGTGGGTATGAGACCCTGCTGAGCTACGGAGTTGATCGATCGTTGCTCGACAACGGCTCAGACAACGAGATTTTGGCAGCGATGCGCGAGCGCATTCCCGATGATCATCAGGCCTTCCTTCGTGGAATGCCTTCAGCATATGGGAGCGGAGATTACCTGTTCGTGCACGCTGGCATTAGGCCCGGCGTTCCGCTTGATGCGCAGTCCGAAAATGATCTCCATTGGATCCGTCAAGATTTTCTCAAAAGCAAGGCCAACCATGGTAAGATAATCATCCACGGCCACACCATCTCACCTGAAATTGACGAGCGAGCCAATAGAATAGGTATTGACACAGGCGCCTATTCGACTGGGCATTTGTCAGCCATCGCACTTGAAGGCATTGCTAGATGGCACCTAACGACATGCTAAAGAGCGACATCTTATGTCGCATTACACATGCGATAAATTGTTAACCATTTTGCATTAGCCAGGCGGAGTCCATTCTAGGATGAGCCAACGGCAGACAAATTATGAACTTTGTGACGGCAATCCACTTCGCCAAAGACTCCATCGCTCAGAATCTAGGCGTGAGTCATCAAGTGCTTCATATCCACGCGGGACTTGCGATTTATATTGCTGCACAGCTTGCTCTCGGTACAAGGCGCGCCTCACTTGCAGCATTATGCGTAGTATTCGGGGCTGAATTTGCCAATGAGCTCGTCGATTTCCTATTTCACGGCCAGCTCCTTGTTTCTGACACTATTCAGGACATTGTCGCGACGGTCTTTTGGCCATTGGTCATTTATGCCGTTGGAACTGTAAGACGGAAGCAATGGCGTAGAGAGGTTGCTCGACGTCGACATTTTTCGGCAATGCTTGCCCGGCTCGCTGATGGATCCGAGCAAGTTCATCGGCCAACGTTGGGCTGATGGGAAACGTCTTTCGCTCGGATCTTCGCAATCGCTTCAGGATGTGATCGCACAAGGGGCGCAGGTACCATGTGGCCCTGCCTCCCCAGTCCGCCAGGGTGGATTGGTCGAGCTGGATGCCTTGCCGCGATTAGATGTGGGCCTGACGGTATAGCGGCAGGTGATCGGCGCATTTGGCGACCAGGACCTGCACTATCAGCGCCTCGGGGGGATGGCGCACTCGACGATCCGCGCTGGAGCGGAAGGGTCAACGATCGCGCCCTCACACGAGCGACAGACATAGCGCGGGCGGCGCGTGAGCAGCACGCGGAAGGTGGTCGGGACGACGTCGAGACGCTCGGCCACGTCCTCACCGATCTGGCGGAGCGCGCCGCCACAGCAGGCGCAGGCCTTCTCCTCGAAGTCGGTGACCTGTTCGATCCGTTCCAGGTGAGCAGATCACGAGCCGCGGTTGGCTTCAGAGGCTCGGCTTGCCTTGTTCACGGCGTGCTGAGCCTCAGCCAAGGCCGTCTCGACCTCCCCTTGGTCAAGCTCGAACTGATGGGCATAGAGCTGCTCTGTCAATCGGCGTCCAATCGGGACCCCCTATCGGCGCGCAAAAGGGCCCCCCTTGCGGTTGCGTGGATCGGTTGATGCTGGGCGCAGGTTTTGCGCTGCTGGCGGCGTAGGGAGGGCGTAGCCCGACCGGAGGCGGCAGCAGCGCAAAGGCGTTTTCTGGGGTGTCTCAGCTGCGGTGCTTGAAGCGCCAGCTGTCGTTGCCGGTCTCGACGATATCGCAATGGTGGGTGATGCGGTCGAGCAGCGCGGTGGTCATCTTGGGATCGCCGAAGACGGTTGGCCACTCGCCGAAGGCCAGGTTGGTGGTGATGATGACCGACGTCTTCTCGTAGAGCTTGCTGATGAGGTGGAACAGCAGTTGTCCGCCTGATCTGGCGAACGGCAGGTAGCCCAGTTCGTCGAGGACCACGACGTCGAGCCGGCTGAGTTGGGCGGCCATGGCGCCGGCCTTGCCGATGCGAGCCTCCTCCTCGAGCCGGGTGACGAGGTCGACCGTATTGAAGTAGCGCCCGCGGGCTCCTGCGCAGACGACGCTGGCGGTGATCGCGGTGGCCAGATGGGTCTTGCCGGTGCCCGTGCCGCCGATGAGCACGATATTGCGCCGTGCGGGCACGAACGAGCCGGCATGGAGGGAGCGGACCAGGCCCTCGTTGATCGGTGTGCCCTCGAACACGAAGGCATCGAGGTCCTTGACCACGGGCAACTTCGCCGCGGTCATGCGGTAGCGGATCGAGGCGGCATGGCGGTGCGCGGCTTCCGCCCGCAGCAGGTCGGTCAGGATCTCATGGGTCGTGCGCTTGCGCTGCAGTCCCGTGGTGACGGCTTCGTCGAACGCGCCGGCCATGCCCCTGAGGCCGAGCCCGCGCCCAGACCCGTTCTTGGGCCTCGATCATCTCATGCCGCTGCATCGAGGCCTCGCACCGTGTCGTAGCGGGGGCAGTCCGCCACTGGCGGATGGCTGAGCTTGAGGTCGACGACCACATCGAGAGGCCGGTCAGATGGTGGATCGCGGTACCGGGCCAGGATGTTGAGGATCACCTCGTCGCTGGCGGCACCGGCGTCGAGCGCCTCGCGGATCGCGGCCTCGATCGCGTCCAGACCATCGGTCAGCACGGCTGCCAGCACCCGGACGAAGCGCCGATCGGCCTCGTCGCCACTCCCCAGCTTGCGGCGCAGCCGCGCCAGTGCCGGCGGCAGGTCCCAGCCCTGGAAGGGTGCGCCGTTACGCAAGGCGCCGGGCTTGTTGGCCATAACGGGGAGATAATGCCAGGGATCGTAGATCGTCCGGTCACGGCCGAAGTGCCGGGCATGTTCGGCAACGACCTCGTGGCCGAAGCGCACGACGATCCGGTCGGCATAGGCACGAACCTGGACCGCCCGCCGCGCGGCCTTGGCCATGACGGAATAGCGGTTGCGGTCGAAGCTGATCAGGCAGGTGCCGGTCACGGCATGGGCGGTCTCGTGGAAGCCGTCGAACGGCGCCAGCATCGGCTGCAAAGATGGCCGCTCGAGATCCAGCGCCTCGGCCACGGTCAGCTCCTTCTGTTCGGGATGTGGATGCAACGAGGCCCAGCGCAGACACTCGGCCTCCAGCCATCCGTTGAGTTCCTCAATGCTGGCAAAGGCTCTCCTGAGCGCCTGCCTTGCAGGCAGTCGAAGGGCGCAGGCGGGGCTGGAAGAAGCGGCCGCGGATGGTCTGGACCTGGTTCTCGACCTGGCCCTTCTCCCATCCGGCCGCCGGCGAGCAGGCCGTGGGCTCGACCATGTAATGATCGGCCATGACCAGAAACCGGCGGTTGAACACGCGCTCCTTGCCGACGAAGACCGCGGTGACGGCCGTCTTCATGTTATGGGATGGACGCCTCCCGTCTTCCGACCAACATGTCGGTCAACAAGAAGGAGGAAGGCAATGACAATGGAGATGCTCGCGATCGATCTGGGCAAGCAGTCGTTCCACCTGCACGGGATCGACACCGATGGGGTAGTTATCTCGCGCAAGGTAAGTCGTGCCAAGCTCGAGAACGCAGTCACCGAACTTGATCCCGCGATTGTTGCTATGGAGGCTTGTGCGAGCGCCCACCACTGGGGTCGACGGTTCTCATCGGCCGGTCGCCAAGTGCGCCTGGTCAACCCAAGGTTCGTCAAGGCGTTCGTGCGCGGGTCCAAGAACGATGCCATCGACGCAGAGGCGATCTTCGATGCGGCCTCGAGGCCGACGATGCGCTTCGTCCCGGTGAAGACGACCGAGCAGCAGGATCTTCAAAGCCTGCACCGCGTGCGAGAGCGGCTGGTCGTCCAACGCACCTCGCTCATCAACCACGCCCGGGGGCTTCTCGCCGAGTACGGCGTAGTTTTACCTAAAGGCCCGTGGCGCTTTCGTCAGCAAGTCCCGGCAGCCGTGGCCGAGGCTGATTTGTCCAACCTTGCCCGCGAGTTGTTTACTGATCTGATGGATCAGCTCACCGACGTAGAAGCCCGACTTGCGAAGCTCGACGCCAAGCTCGTTAGCATCTGCCGCGAGCATGAAGCCTGTCGCCGGCTTGCAGCGTTGCCGGGCGTCGGGCCGGTTATTGCGACCGCACTTGTTGCCGCGGTAGATGACGGTCGGCATTTCCGCTCAGGCCGGGAGCTCGCCGCGTGGATCGGGTTAGTGCCAAGACAGTACACGACCGGCGGCAAGCCCAGGCTCCGCGGCATCGGACGACGCGCCAACCATTATCTGCGGCGCCAGCTTATTCATGGGGCCCGGGCGGTGATCAGCCGACTTGCTGCAAAAGACGATGGGCGATCAGTCTGGCTGAAGGGCATTGTCGCTCGAGCAGGCTTCAACAAGGCGCTCGTGGCGCTTGCCAACAAGACCGCTCGCCTGGCCTGGGTGCTGCTGGCCCGGAAGGAAGATTACCTGCCAGCGTAACGCATTGGCTGAACGGGGCTAGGTCCCCGAAGAATTGCGAGGTGGATGTTGATGGTGCAACGGCAAGGGCCGCCGCTTCGAAGCCTGATCTACGACAAGGCCATCGAGGCCGATCATGTTATGAGGCAAGAAGTAGCGGACTCCCATCAAGGCCAGGAGCGTGACCGCTCCGACCACAGGCCGGATAGATTCACGCAACCCAAGCCGGATGCAACGATCAGAACTACCTTGCGGCGGGAGGCGTCCATAGATTGTCGTAGATTCCCCGCAGCGGAACGCCGCCGAAGAAGGCGAAGCCCCGGGCATGGGCATCGAATACCATCTCCTGCGTCTCGCGGGGATAGGCCCGGACATAGACCGCCCGCGACGCGCACAGCCGCATGTGCGCCACCTTCACCCGCATCGGCTTGCCGGCGATCTCCACATCCTCGTGGCTCCAGTCGAACTGGTAGGCCTCGCCAGGCTGGAACAGCAGCGGGATGAAGGCCGGGGCGCCGTCACCCGCATCTGTCGGTGCCGGATGTATTCTCCCCAAAAGTGCCGAATGAAAATTCCCCAGTTTGAGGTCAGCGCCAATTCGCTCCGGGGTTAACCCCGGAGCGAATTGGCATCGATCTTCACATGCTACTCG
>NZ_JABBGM010000002.1 GCF_012927405.1 Novosphingobium olei
GACCGACTGAAATATCACATGTGAATATCGGCCCGCGATCTGCTCCCCACCCGGGCGGCATCAAATCGGAACGGTGGGCGCGATCAGATCGGAATGGGGGGGCGGCATCGTCGGAATCCGCACGCAGCTTGGCTTCACGGAATGGCTTCCTGGCTGGCGCAGGGATTTTCCACTGCCATGGAGCGTCGCTGTCGATCCCGAGTGCCGTGCGAGCGAGGTCGATGTGCAGAATGTCCCTCCCGACCTCGATCGAACGTATCAGGCTTTGGACCACCGCTTCACGCTCGCCTGAGTCGTTCAGCTGTGTGGCGAGCGAATAAGCCTTGCCCAGCACCGCCATCAGCTGCTCGCCATTGTCGATACCCAACTGGTGCCGCAGCGCATGAGGATCGCGCAGCAGTTCCACGAGGTGGTCAACGACATGATGCTCGATAGCACCGCACGAGATGCGGGTCGCCTTTGCATCCTCTGGCCGCGCCAGGTCCTTGCGCGTCTCATAGTAAGTGTAGCGCCGTGACCCCTTGGCGCCGTAGGTCGGCACCATCGGACGACCTTCCGGATCGCGGAGCAGACCTCGTAGCAGCGCTGGTTGGGCCGTATTGGTGCAGCGCCGTCTGGGCGGCGCCTTCTGCTTCAGCTGAGCCTGGACAGCATTCCACAGGGCTTCGTCCACGATCGCAGGATGCTCGCCGTGGTAGACATTGCCCTTGTGCACGATCTTGCCGCGGTAAACCGGGTTCTTGAGCAGGTGGAACAGGCTGCCTCGAGCAAACGGAATGCCACCGCGATGCGGCCCGCTGACCCGCTGCTGTACCTTGGTCACCACGCCTTGTTCGCGCAAGCGATCGATGAGGGCAGGGACCGTGCCAACCTCGAGGTAGGAGCGCATGATCGATCGCACCCGCTCGGCTTCTTCACGCACAGGCACCAGCTTGCGTTCGATCACTTCGTAGCCGAGCGGCACGGGGCCGCCCATCCATAGTCCCTTACGCTTGGAGGCTGCGATCTTGTCGCGGATGCGCTCGCCGGTGACCTCGCGTTCGAACTGGGCGAACGAGAGCAGGACGTTGAGCGTGAGCCGTCCCATGCTGGTCGTAGTATTGAACGCCTGCGTCACCGAGACGAAGCTTGCCTCGCGAGCATCGAGGCGTTCGACGATCTTGGCGAAGTCGGCAAGGCTGCGAGTCAGGCGGTCAACCTTGTAGACGACGATGATGTCGACGTTGCCGGCATCGACCTCTTCGAGCAACCGAACAAGTCCGGGACGCATCATGTTACCGCCCGAGAAGCCGCCATCGTCGTAGCTGTCTGGAACCAGGCTCCAGCCTTCGTGGCGCTGGCTCACGATATACGCCTCGCAAGCCTCGCGCTGGGCATCGAGGCTGTTGAACTCCTGCTCCAGTCCATCTTCAGTGGACTTGCGGGTATAAACCGCACATCGCAGCGTCTTCATTTGTTTCGGCTCCCAAGGCCGAAGAACAGCGGGCCGTTCCACCGGCTGCCGGTGATCGCGCGCGCGATGGCCGAGAGCGAACCCCAACGCTTGCCTTCGTACTCGAAGCCATCTTCAAGCACGGTCACGGTGTGCCCTACACCATGCCAGTCGCGGATGAGTCGTGTCCCGACTGTCAGCTTGCGAACAGGGGGCGGTGCAACTGCCCGCTTGGATTTCAGCGCGATGGTCTGTAGCAGCAGGTTGCGGGTCGATCGGGACAAGCCGCCATGGCGTTGTTCCTGCAGGCGATAGGCAAGCCCCAAGCGCAGCTGATCAGTGCCGAGGGCTGGGGCATCTAATCCGAACCGCGCTGCCCACTCGACCTGAAGCTCGTCAACCGACATCGCGCCGATGCGCTCGATCGTCATATAGCGGCGGGTCATTGCGCGCCTGCCCCAACGCGCAGGCAATAGACGCTGGTGCCATCGTCGAGCACCTGCCGCGCCAGAGGCTTGCCCGCCTTGCGAAGACGCGTGAGGAACGCGCGGCAGGTGTGAGGTTGCCAGCCAGTTGCTTCGCACAGCGATGCCAGTGTTGCCCCTGCCTCAGCGGCCAGCAGCTGCTCGACCAGCGATGCTTTGGTCGGGCTGCGCGGAGACCGAGCAGCCCCCAAGTCTTCGATCGGCTCGCGGGTCATTCTTCGGCGGCGTCTTGCGGCCGCTGGAGCGATCTTGGCGCTTTGCTCTATATGTTGCATGTGTGGTGTTCCTTGCAGGAGCGGCAAGATGCCGGTCCCACCACCACAAGCCCCGCGGCGGGGCAGGGCTCAGCGCGGGTGACGAACGCTGCGCTGGAGGATTGATGCTTGCTTTGCAGGTGAAGTCCAGCGCTATGCTATGACTTGGTTTGGGACTTTTTGGGCGTTCCCCATCGATCCTTCCAACGGCACCTGTCTACATGATCAGACATTCAGTGAGCCCTCAAGAAGGTCCAGTGGAAGCGTTCGTGCTACCCACCCGAGGCTTAGAAGAGTGCAATGCGGTCTATGGGAAAACGACCTCCAAAGTCAGAGCGTATTCCTTCGTTTGCTTTAGCGTGCTTTGATATTCGGCATCAAACGTAGCGGATGGTAGCTTGAGTTGAGCTACCACCTTCAGATTTTTGTTGCCTTCAGCAGATAAGTTAAGGGTGAGTGTACGCTTCGTAATCGGATTGACGGTACTTGCTCGGGCCTGCAGCAACGACTTCATGTTGCTGTCCCCTGCAAGACGATGTGTTCGCAACAAATTTTCAGCCGCTTCCAAGTCAGGAGACCCACCGTCGTATTCATCAACTAAACTGAGCTGAGAGCTTAGGCTGTCGTTTGCCGCCCTTCTGATCCCCAGCTTCCCTTTCGTCATTAATCGACCACCGTCTGCCTTCATCGTCTGCACAGTGTCGCTTGTGATCACATCCATCTGTGTGACTGTTACTCGAGTGGCTCCGAGTAGCTGACAAAAGTTCGAGAACAGCATGTGCTTGGCCAGCGCAAACCGCTCAGCGGCTTCGGCGGCATCAACATAATCATCCAAATCATACGGGCTTTGCACCAGAATAGTGCCCGGGACGTAAAGGCCGGCGTCTAGGATGTTCGCCAATGCTCGGCTGTCTGACGGGCCGCTGCTAGGATACATAAGCACGTGGGTTTGCGGATTGTTAAATAGCTGAGTGTCGCCTGTCCGAGAGCACCTCTCAACATCATGCTGCTCCAGCACTGCTACGACACGTCGGCTGGCTGGGTCTCCAGTGCAAAGATCGCTAGGCAAAGTTGGTTCCTCGGTGTCAGGTGCTCGCGTCGCGCCATTAGGTTGGTAAGTAGCTTGGCCGACAGGTTTCAGTAGTTCAGGGCTGCAATAAGTATGATCAGGCTGACGATCAGACCTAAAAGAACGATCGGGGTGCCCATCGAGCGCTTTTTTTTTAAAACTGCGAGTTCGTTTCGGATCGCTTCGAGATGGAAGGGTTCAACCGTGCGCCCGATCCTTGTCGCGAATGCGTGAATGGCACCGATAATGGTTTCCGTCTGATACGCCGGGTCTTCATCATCCGTAAACTCGCCGCAGCAAATTATTGAGGCTCTACGACCAACTATGTCGCGCTCTTGGCAAGATACCTGCGCCATAAATCTCCGGCCATCTACAATCAATTCAGCACCATCATCCTTTAGATGATGATTTCCGGAAAGAGATACATCAGATATGGCATTGGTGATTTTCTGACGGGAAACTTGTTCTTCAGGAATTAGAAGATCATCCCCGTGCTGATAGAAATCGGGCGAGGTGTTGTCCAAAGCTTGTGCCTTGAAGCTCAAAGCCCCCTTCATGCGATCACCTGGTGCAGGATCTCACCTACGAGTTCATTGCTCCCGTTGGCGTCCCTCAAGCTGCCTGCTGCACATTTCACGTGCTTCGAGCCTCCGGCGAGAAAAATAAGTTGTTGCAGTACTGGCGCTTTCCAGAACGCATCTTTGAATCCGGTTACACGGCTAGAGGCGAGAGAGGCATAATCCGGAATAAGGTCACAGTGCGTCGCCACCAAAAAGAACTTAGGCGGCTTCTGCTTGCGGCTCTCTAGCCACTCACCAATGTGCCTCATTTCGCCTGTTATAAGCTTGATATACGTGTCATCGCCTGCATGGATCTTACTGGCGTCCACCATATAGAAAGCGATATCTGCGGCATTATACTGCCGCTCCCATTCCGCATGGGATTGGGTATCCCCAGGCACATCAGTAACCGCCTGAACCGTCAGAGCAAGATCACCGAGACGTACCTTCCGACCCGCGATCTTCTCAGGTTTTGCAGTGGCGAAGTACTCTTCGGGCAACTCCCCGTTCAAGAGGAAGGTGATAAGCGTTGTTTTGCCTGAAGCGCGGGGACCTAATACTGCTATTTTTTTACCGGTGAAAAAAACTAAGATCTGCTCCCACAGGGATTTCGCCTGCTGCGCTTGATCCGCGAACCACTTCATTACCACGAAACTCGTACCCCTGCAGCCTGCAGAACGCATGCACTTGGAGTGTACCTATTGTCACGGAAAAAAGCTTAGCGCGAACTGGCTGAAATCGCGGTGTGATCGAACGGCACGTTTTGGCAAAAGCTGCTGTTCTAGAGCACCGCGTGGAATGGCTTCAATTGGTCGCGTGCAGACGTTAGGTGGAGATAAACCCGACCTGGCAGCTTCCGACCAGAATGCGCCCTTCCTGTCAGCGGATGGGAACGACCGCTCGGGCTGAAAGCGGCCATAGGCAGCCCTAGTCGCTCCGTCGGCGGCAGCGGCCTGAAACCGTTGTTCCGCTCTGGCAGTTCGCCCCCAGTTGTAACCGTCAACGCGTTCCTCCAACGAGCACGTCACGACGAGCTGGAAGCGTAGCGATCTTCGATCTCCGATTCGAAATGGCAATCAGCGGTTTGGAACCCGCCAAGTTGCGTTGATGCAGGTCAGTCCGAGACAAGGAATGCTGCGAGAGATGCTGCATCGGTGCCGCAGTGTCCGCCATAGATCGGATGCCACTCCGTCCTGACGCCGCGACCCCGCGCTCTGTCGGCAAGGCGCTGGGTGCCTTCGAAATTGCCATAGGCGTCGTACAGGCCGTTCGAAAGGTAGAGCGCTGGGTAGCTCGGGCCTGCGCGCTCGATCAGCGTGAGCGGCGAGACACGCTGCCATTCCGCGTTGTTCGCCGCGTATTTGCGCGCCAACATCCAAACTCCGAAGATCATCTTGGGGTCGGCCCCCGTCCGTTTTGCCGACGCGCGGATCTCCGAGAATGTGGCGAATGGTGACACCGTGTAGACGCCGGGGCAGAGCGCTGCGACCTTGGCGAAGCGCGTGGGATAGGACGGGCCCGCAATCAAGACGTTGAGGCCGCCCATCGATTCCCCCAGCAGCAGGCGTCGTTGAGGACGGCCGACCTTCGCCTCTATCGCCGGCAAGCGACGCATCATGTCGTCCAGCAAGCCGCTGTCGGCCTTCTCGCCCTTCGGGGTCAGCAGCCAGGTAGATCCGTAGGACAGCTCGACCACGGTTGGGGGCAACGCGGCGTTCCGTTGCCATTCGCTCTGCACCATCGCGGTGAGGTATGTGTCGTCGTTCCAGATGCGTTCGTCGAGGCCCCTGCCATGGAGATGGTAGAGGATGTCGCCGTTCGTCCCCCGCCTGTCCCGATAGATGCAGTAACGAAGCGATCCATCCGTGCCGCACGTCTGTGTCGCAGGATCGAAGGAAACGACCTGATCGCCACGCCGCTGCGTGATCTGGCCCCACGCGTAAGTGAGCAGGCTCACGATCAACGCGGCGACGAGCCAGTATCGGTAGGGACGGCGCACCATGTTGGCGACCATGCGGCGGAGCTTGCCGCGGGTTTCGGGCAGAGACATGCGATCAGGCCAGTGCAATGAGAAGGTGTCGATCGGACGCTGTCCCATCCGCCGGGTCACGCGCCCAGGCAGCGCCCCCGGCACGGGCGCCTGCGCGTTTCGGAAGGGCCAGAAGGCTCAATGCGTAGCCGATGATGGCGCTGCCGCCGTATCCGACAACCGGCGTTGGATAGTTGCCGAGGGCAGCGGCCAGAATCACGACCAACCAGATCGCACCGAAGGCAGAATAGGTCGCGCGGTTGTCGGGGTCGCGGCGCCAACCGGCGATCGCCGGAACCAGGAGCAGGGCCGAACCGCTCAGCACCGCCAGGCCGGCGACGGCATGCACGTCGAAGGACGAATACAGGATCTGATCGACATACGGGACCGCCGGCAGCCGATCGGCGCGAACAAGCGTTAGCGCGAAACCGATCACACTGGCCGCAAGCGCGGTGAGAACGTACGGGTCCCGGCGTATGGCCGCGAGCGTTGCGAGGTATAATGCGAGCATTGCAGCCATCGACCGGTCGGGCTGAAGGGCCATGGCAAGAGCGGCCGCGATGATGCCCAACGTCGCGGGCGTGCTTCGGGTTCTCGCGAACAGGGCGAGCATCATCGGCAGCAGAACAAGGCTGGGCTGCACGCTCAATCCGCCGATATAGACCCAACGCACAGCCCCCTCGACGTCGGCACCGAGCAACGCCGTTGCCAGCAAGGCACCCGCCATGGCGATGATGGCGGCCTCCGCCGAACATCGTTCTGCCGTGACCGCGCGACCAAGCACCGCCAGCATCGTTAGGCCGATCACCAGCGCGGCGGCGTTGACCCAAAGATAGCGCGTCGGTGCGCCGGCGGCCGCCATATAGACGAGGCCAAGGAGGACGGCACCAGTCGCGCAGAGGATGCCAAGCGCGCGAGGGCTGCGCATCGCAGCACCGCCGAACAAGGCGGCGACTGGGTGAAATACCTGCGCTGCGATCACGCGGGGGAACAGCCCGCACAGGCTGTTGAGCGCGAACAGCAGCGCCGTCGTGTCGTCGGAGATGCCTGCCGTCTCGTATCGGATCGCCCATCCCCAGGATTGCAGCGAGGGGGGCAGCGTCGCTTGCAGCGTGCGGCACGCGAGATTGGCGAGCGAGCGGCGAAGGCCGGTGCTCATGTCGTCGCTTCCCGACGTGGCGAGGCGGGCGCCAGCGCTTGGGCGGGTAGATTGGCGCGGGCAAGCTGCACGCCACTTGCCGTCAGTCGGTACGCATGTCGCGGCGGACGCCCGCCTTCCAGCGGTTGCTGCCATTCCGCTTCGAGATAGCCTTGCGCCTCCAGGCGGATCAGGAGCGGATAAAGCGTCCCGGATTTCACGCCCGCAAGCCGCACCAGTTCATAGCCGTGCGACCATTGGTCGGCTGCGTCGAGGAGAACGGCGAGGACCGTCTTTGCATGGGGGGAAAGCGCGCGTCTTCGGGGCATGTATCATTTACTCTACCTAGATTGATTTATCGTCAAGCCTCCATTTTCGTTAAGCTGAGGCGGCTCGGATATTGTCTGGTACAAACGAAAGCTGCCGCCCGAAGGCGCTGTGTCTAATGACCGGTAAGTCCCAGCCTCAGTCTTTCAGCAGTGCAGGGGCCAGGGGGAATGTATCGCCGGTTCCAGTTCTCTGACTAAGGGCTGCGATCGTCCGGAATGGCGGCGCAGTGCGCATGTCCATCCCCATCGTCCATCATATCGGAAACTGGGCGGAGCGACCGCCGTATGCATGCTGAAAAGCTTAAGTGACGGGTCGCTGATTGGAACGAGCGGGTCTGGCCCGCGCTGCGATTGCGACAGGCCAAAGTTGGGGAACAAAATACCCTTTGGGGCAATTTGTGCGCGGCGGCCGGGGGATTCGGAAAGTCAGCGACATGGTCTGGACATATCGAGTTGTGCATCACGGACACTACGTTGCGCTTCATACCGCCGAAGTCGGTACAGACGGTGCAGTCAAGAGAATAGGCGAGCGGCCGATCGATTTTGCCTTCGATGTCGAAGATGGTGTTAATTGCTTAATCCAGGAGCTGGTTCGTGCTTGCCTTGAAGCCATGGATGCAGCGGTCATTTATCATCAACTCGACGGGGAGGCGGAAGCTATGCCGTCGGGCGGCACATCCGGCGACGACATTTCCGCACGAACAAAAAAGGCTGTGGCCCGTTTGATCATAAATTTGCATGGTCAACCACACTAGGGTCAGTGAACCTGGCGGGGGCGAGAAAGGTCTCGTAGGGAACTAAGGGCGCGATCGGGTCGTGAACGTCTTCGGCTGCCTCGTCGGGCGAAGAGAACCTCCTTGGCCCTTCATGCCGAAAGCACAGCCCTGTGGTTTGTGGTAGAAAAGTAGGCTTTTTCGTCGCTGGAAGAGGTCAGAAATACTTTAAGAGCACCCCTTTGGCATAATCATAAAACGCCGACGCTCGAGTTAAGATTGCCAAGCGCTTCAGTCGTCAAGCGACCTTCGTATTTAGCGGCGTTAATGTGCGGAATGGGCAACCCGCATTTATATTGTAAAACTTAAATGAATTATAGTTCAGTGCGCCGCTTTGCACCGCAGCGAGGTTATGGCGACCACACCATCATTGCATACTCGCGCAAGTTTATTTCCCTGTCTGCTAAAGAGCATGCGCATCCGTTAAGGTTGGAACGAACTTAAGCGTCAAGCGTTTGTGTATCGGCGTCCGCGCACTCTCAACCGGCAGGTCGCTGTTGGGGGGCAGAAGGCGAATTGGTCGGGTCACGGACGAATTATGGACGATACCAAATCGACGATGGCAAGCACTGGCATCGCCGGACTGGATAATGTGCTGGCCGGTGGGTTTCTGCGCGGCCGCGTCTTCCTTCTGGAGGGGAGCCCGGGGACCGGAAAAACAACCATCGCCACTCAGTTCCTGCTGGCGGGTGCTGCTGCAGGCGAAAAGACCCTGTACATCACTCTTTCCGAAACCGAAGAGGAGCTTCGCGAGAGCGCCCAGTCACATGGTTGGTCTTTGGATGGCGTCGATATTTTCGAATTGGTGCCGCCGGAGAACCTCCTAGACGATCAGCAGCAACAGAGCTTGCTCTATTCCTCTGATCTGGAATTGGGAGAAACCACTAGGCGGATATTTGAAGCCTTCGAGCGTTATCGTCCTGACCGCGTGGTGCTGGACAGCCTGTCCGAGATCCGTCTGCTAGCGCAAAGCTCGCTTCGTTATCGACGTCAAATTCTTGCGCTGAAGCATTACTTTGCCCGGCAGAAGGCAACAGTCTTGATGTTGGACGACATGACAACAGAATTGACCGACAAAACGGTTCATAGCGTCGCACATGGCGTGGTTACGCTGGAGGAACTACAACGCGAATATGGTCCAGAACGACGCCGTTTGCGCGTGGTCAAATATCGGGGGCGGCGGTTTCGCGGCGGCTTCCACGATTTCACGATCGAAACCGGGGGGGTGAGAGTTTTCCCACGGTTGGTTTCTGCCGAGCATCACCGACCAATGCTGCGCGACAACGTAACCACCGACATCGCTCCGCTTAACGTTTTGCTTGGCGGAGGAATCGAGCGGGGTTCGAGCGTTCTCATCCTTGGGCCCGCAGGGACAGGGAAATCGCTGCTCGCGCTGACTTTCATATCAAGCGCGGTGGGGCGCGGCGAGAAGGCTGCGATGTTCGTCTTCGATGAAGAACTTGGCCTGCTGATCCAGCGGGCCAAACAATTGGGTATCGATCTGCAGGACATGATCGATAACGACCATCTTGTTCTCGAGCAGGTCGACGCAGCTGAACTTACGCCAGGCGAATTTGCGGATCGGGTGCGTCGGTGCGTCGAGCTGCAGGGCGCGCAGACGGTCGTTGTGGACAGTCTGAATGGTTACCAGGCGGCGATGCCCGAGGAGAATGCGCTCATTCTCCATCTTCATGAGCTTCTGCAGTACCTCAATCGGCGCGGCGCCACCACCTTGCTGACGGTCGCCCAGCACGGGTTGGTCGGGGACATGAAGGCGCCAGTCGATGTTACGTATCTCGCAGATACGGTCATCCTCCTTCGCTATTTTGAGGCGCTTGGTCGGGTTCGCCGGGCGATCTCCGTCGTGAAAAAGCGCACAGGCCAGCATGAAGACACCATTCGCGAGTATCGCATCGGAGGCGCTGCAATTTCAGTTGGGGAGCCCTTGATAGAGTTTCAGGGAGTGTTGCGTGGGGTTCCGGTTCTCGCCGGGGGTGAGACAAAGCTCTTGGATGAGTTAGGCTCTTGATCCGCAGTTTGTCTGAGCGTGCGCTGATCCTCGCTCCTGTCGGCAGAGATGCACAAGTAGCCGCCGCAATGCTGGCGGAGACGCAGATCGACAGTACGGTCTGCACGGACATCCCAGGTCTGGTACAGGAGCTGGACGCGGGCGCGGGATTTGCCATCGTCACGGAGGAGGCGTTCACGACAGCAGACCTGCGACAGCTCGACGCCTGGATTGAGCGTCAGCCCGAATGGTCGGATTTCCCATTCGTCCTGCTCACCCACCGCGGTGGCGGACTGGAGCGCAACCCCGCAGCCGCCCGTCATCTCGAAACACTGGGCAACGTGACTTTCGTCGAGCGGCCATTTCATCCTACAACACTGGTCAGCCTTTCCCGCTCGGCGCTCAGGGGAAGGCGGCGACAATACGAAGCGAGGGCTCGGCTCGAAGCTCTTAGCGAGAGCGAGACCCGCACGCGCGGCAGCGAGACCCGCTTGCGCTTTCTGGCGCAACTCGAAGAGATGCTGTTCGGTGCTTCCACCGCGACCGACGCCATGGGTGCTGCGGTGGCAATGCTCGCCGTCCATCTCGGGGCTTCGCGCTGCGCGTATGCCGATGTCGGCACGGACAGCGATCGGTTCTGGATCCGTGAGGACTACTGCGCTGATGGCGTTCCCAGTTCCGTCGGTGCCTACAGCCTTGATCTGTTCGGCTCCCGCGCAGCGGCTGAACTTCGCGCCGGCTCCCTCCTTGTTGTTCACGATATCGATGAAGAGCTGGCGCCGGGCGACGGCGGCAAAATGTTCGGCTCGATCGGCATTCGCGCGATCATCACGTGCCCTTTGATTAAAGATGGCCGCTTGACGGCCATGATGGCGGTTCATCAGAACAAGCCGCGCCCGTGGTCAGCCGCCGAGGTCGAGCTCGTGCGCCAGGTGGCGGAGCGCTGCTGGGCTCATGTTGAGCGGGCCGGCGCGGAAGCGCGTCTTCGGGAAGGCGAAGAGCGCCTGCGCCTTGCAGTGGAAAATGCAGAGGTCGGCTTCTGGGATGTCGATGAAGTAAACGACAAGCTGATCTGGCCTGCCCGAACGAAGGCTATGTTCGGTATTTCGCCAGATGTTCCCGTCACGATGGACGACTTCTACCAGGGGCTGCATCCCGACGATCTGGAGAAGACCGCGAAAGCTTACGCCGAGGCTGCTGATCCCCAGATCCGCGCGCTGTACGATGTGGAGTATCGCACCGTCGGCAAGGAGGACAAGGTCGTGCGCTGGGTCGCAGCCAAGGGACGGGGCATTTTCGATGCCTCGAACCGTTGCCTCCGCGTCGCCGGCACCGTACTCGACATCACCGTCCGCAAGACGGCCGAAGCAGCACTCAACGAGTTGAACGCCACCCTGGAGGCCAGGATCGAGCAGGCCATCGCGGAGCGCGAGCAAGTCCAGGAAGCGCTTCGGCAAAGTCAGAAGATGGAGGCGATGGGGCAGCTGACCGGCGGCGTGGCCCACGACTTCAACAACCTGCTCGCTCCCATTGTCGGTTCGCTCGATCTGCTGCAGCGGCGGGGGATCGGCAACGAACGAGAGCAGCGCCTGATCGCCGGGGCGATTCAGTCGGCGGAGCGCGCGCGGTTGCTGGTTCAAAGGCTCCTCGCATTTGCCCGCCGTCAGCCGCTTCAGCCGGTCCCGGTCGATATCGCAGATCTGGTCAAAGGCATGGGGGATCTCGTCGAAAGCACGACAGGCCCGCAAATCAAGGTAACCCTGCAGGCGGCGGACAAGCTTCCGCTCGCGCGGGCCGATCCGAACCAGCTCGAGATGGCGCTGCTCAACCTGACGGTAAACGCTCGCGATGCGATGCCGCGCGGAGGAGAGTTGTGCATCGCGGCCACCGCCGAAAGCGTGGGGGAAGATGATTTCTCCCCACTTCATCCAGGCACTTATGTGCGCCTCTCGGTGGCAGACACCGGCAACGGCATGAGCGAGGAAACGCTTTCCCGTGCAATCGAGCCCTTCTTTTCTACCAAGGGAGTCGGGAAGGGGACGGGCCTGGGCCTGTCGATGGTCCACGGTTTGGCGGCCCAGCTGGGCGGGAACCTCACCATCGAAAGCCGACCTGGCATGGGAACGACCGTTGCCCTGTGGTTGCCCACTAGCCCTGATGTAGCTGAGGCGACCTTGTTGACCGACAAAGGCGGCGACGGCATTTTGAATCGAGGCGTTGCGCTTTTGGTCGATGACGAATTTCTGGTGCGGATGAGCACTGCCGACATGCTCACTGATCTTGGTTACGAAGTCGTGGAAGCCGAGTCGGCCGAACAGGCGCTGCATATATTTGATGACCGCAGTTCGATCGATATTTTGATCACAGATCATTTGATGCCGGGCATGACCGGGACGGAACTCATCCGCAATGTTCGTGCACTTCGGCCGAGCATGCCGGTTCTAATGGTATCTGGTTACGCCCAAATAGATGGCGTTCCCGCCGATATTCCTCGATTGGCAAAGCCATTTAGGGCCGCCGAGCTTGTGACGGCGCTGGAGAGCGTGCTGGGTTCGAATTAGGAAGTCATGAGAAAATCATTAACAATGGGTGATTGGTCGGAGTATGTGGTCTTTATCGTACAAAACATACATCCTGTAAGATGGATTAAATAAGAGAGATTGTTATGTCCGAAAAGGAGCCTCATGCGCTATTGAAGGTGCGAGAGGGCGGACTTGTCTTGAGGGTTGACCGGTGAGAAATTTCCGTCATCCGGCAACTAGGACGGAACTCTCTAGCAATAGCGGAATTTGTAGACGCGGCACCGCCTAGCGGCTGCCACCCGACCACACTGCCCGGACGGCACCCCCCTCTTTCTAAGCGCCGGCCGGGAACTTTTTCCTTGGAATCTGTTCTTCGGCCTTGGCGTAACGTCCTGCTTTCCACCAGTTGGGATTAGACCGGGGTAGTTTTGTTGCGCATGAGCGCGGGGTAAGCAATGGCAAGTGCAGCGGAGCCCGTAGGGCGTAGCGGAGCAGGCCGTTGCTTATGCAGTTTGGCGGCGAATGCTACCGGGGGCTCAGGGGCTGAGTGCGGTCGCTCCTGGTTGTAGTCCTTGACCTACGCCGCGATCTGAACGCGAGCGTGGTCCATGCTGAGGAACAGCGTCTCGTTCAGTAGTTCATCCCGCATGCGGCAGTTAAAGCTCTCGACATAGCCAATCTGCATCGGCTGGCCTGGCGCGATGTAGTGCCACTCCACCTCGGCCTCAGCGCTCCGAACGAGCACGGCATTAGAGGTGAGTTCCGTGCCATAGCACATTGGGAACCGGTCCCTCGAAGAGCCGGATTGCCTTGATGAAGGCAAGGGCGCGTAGCGCCCGCAGGCTTCATCAAGGCGGCCATGACCGGCCAGCAGGTCTCTAAAGTGAAGTTGTCGACTCAACCCTTTGGAGACTGACCGACCATGACCAAGCGAAGCCTTACTCCCGCCAACGCCGTGCTGGTAGCCATCGATATGTCCAAGCACCGCCAAGAAGTACTGATCGAACGTCCGGAAGGCGGCCGCCGGCAGCGGATGACTGTGATGGCAACCAAGGCGGACTATGATCGCCTCGCAGCGGACCTCGGAGAGATTGGGCGGCCGATTGTCGTCGGCTTTGAAGCCACCGGTAACTACCATGGCACCCTGGCGCACCGTCTGCTGGCCGCAGGTTTCGAGCTGCGGTTGATTTCGTCGGTTGCGCTAGCCCGAACCCGTGAGGCTTTGCACAACGGCTGGGACAAGAACGATTCCAAAGACGCGCAAGTGATCCTGCATATGCTGCGGATCGGCGCCACCCAGCGCTATGTCGATCCGCTTGCCGCAGGGATCAACGATCTGCAGGAGATGTCGAAGACACACGAAGCCATTTCCAAGGCAAAGACCCAGACCTGGCACCGGATCCTGACGCACTACCTTCCGCTGTACTTCCCGGAGATCGAGCGGTTCGCCGGCAACAGCCGGTCGGACTGGTTCCTGGCCTTGCTCGAGCGGTTTCCTACCCCGGTGAGCATGACATCGCTCGGCCTGGAGGCATTTACGCGCGAGGCCTGGTCGCTGGTCGGCCGCAAGGTCTCCAAGGCTCGCTTAATCAACGATATTTACGAGACCGCTTGCGCTTCGGTCGCACTACCGGTCGACGAGGATGCCGTCGCGATCGCCATGTTCCGCATGGTCATCGCACAAGCATGCAGCCTCATCCGGCAGCGCGACGAGATTGAACGAACCGCCCATGCCTTGCTCGCCGACAACCGCGACTACCAGCTCCTGCGCATAATTCCTGGGATCGGCCCGATCAATGCACTCACAATCCTCGCTGAGGCCGGCGATCTGCGGCGCTTCAACCATCATCGCCAGTTCCTGAAGTTTTGTGGGCTCGACCTGGCCACATGCCAGTCGGGCACTTTCCGCGGGCGGACCAAGCTGTCGAAGTACGGTAACGCCCGGTTACGCCGCACCTTCTGGATGGCGACCCAAGTCGCCATCCGCCAGCGCGACAACAGTTTCCGCGATAAGCTTGGCCGCTATGTTGCCGGCCATGGCAACGACCCCGATCGCCGCCGCAAGGCGATGACTGCACTCACCGCCAAGATGGCGCGCGTCGCGCACGCCGTCATCAAGACGGGAGCCGAGTACCGTCTGTTCGTCGAACGGGCGGACACCAGATGGAAGGACCCCTCTCTGTAGTGCCGTGAGGGCGCTGCGGCGACCCTTTAGATAATGTTCGGGCCTTCCATCTGGCATCCGCATCTCATTTTAAGGACGGTGAGGACCACGACCGGCACGGCCGCTGGATCCTGTGTTTGCTATGGCCGAGAGCGCATTCCTTGACGATGGAAGCCATCTGGATCAGAACGCAATCAGCGCCGATCGCAATCGGCGCAACGAGACCTGCTGGCCGTTTTCCGCCGCTGCTTCCCGACCTAGGACGTTGTCGCTGACGATCATGCCGGGCTTGCCGCGCTCGGCGATCAGATCGGCCAGTTCGCGCACCAGCTTGCGTCCTGAGATGGAGGTGTTGATTTCCACTGAGGATTGACCCTGGAGGGTCGGAAATTTCCACTGAGAATTGGCTCTGACTCACTTTTGCTGGTGGTATGGTAGAGTTTGGTCCCTCAATCGAAGGGATCAGCCATCCATGGTCGATTTCAACGCGCGGACCTTGCACCGGAAGATTTTGCGGTCGTATCGGTTCATACCGTTGGAGAGCATCTCCAGATATTGCTGCGCTCGCGATGCGCGATGACGTTTTGCCCGGACTGTGCGCGACCCTGTCGGCGCGTACAAAGCCGGTATTTGCGTTGTCCCTCGGACCTTTCCATTGGCGGCCGGCGCGTCTCACTTGTGATCGAGGCGCGCCGGTTCTGGTGCGACAGCGTCGTGTGCTCGCGACGCGTCTTCTGCGAACCGTTCGATCGAGATGTGTTGGCGCGTTACGCTCGGCGAACTGCGCGACTTGAGACAATCGTTCATCAACTTGGGCTGGCGCTGGGTGGAAGGCCTGGAGCCGCCTTTTCCAGGCGGCTGATGATAGCCTGTGAGCAAAGATACGTTGTTGCGGGTTGTACGCAGGCGTGTCTCCAGCAATCCGGCGAGCTCACTGTGATCGGAATTGACGACTTCGCCTTCCGACGAGGCCAGACTTACGGAACGATTGTATGCGATCTGGAACGGCGCAAGCCGGTCACCCTGCTACCGGATCGCGCCCTTGAGACCTCACGCACCTTTCTAGCAGCACACCCATCGGCAAGGCCGGCGCCATGGCCGCCCAACTCAGCCGGCTCGACGTCGTGGTCCTCGACGAACTGGGCTACCTGCCGTTCGCCAGATCGGGCGGACAACTGCTGTTCCACCTCATCAGCAAGCTCTACGAGAAGACGTCGGTCATCATCACCACCAACCTTGCCTTCGGCGAGTGGCCAACCGTCTTCGGCGATCCCAAGATGACCACCGCGCTGCTCGACCGCATCACCCACCATTGCGATATCGTCGAGACCGGCAACGACAGCTGGCGCTTCAAGCACCGCAGCTGAGACACCCCAGAAAACGCCTTTGCGCTGCTGCCGCCTCCGGTCGGGCTACGCCCTCCCCACGCCGCCAGCAGCGCAAAACCTGCGCCCAGCATCAACCGATCCACGCAACCGCAAAGGGGGGCCCTTTTGCGCGCCGATAGGGGGTCCCGATTGGACGCCGATTGACAAGCTTGGGATCTATGACATTGCATCCGAGAGCATGCCGTATCTGGCGCATGGATTTGCCGACCGCATCGAGGAATGCTCTGGGTGCGAGGTCCGCACGTTGAAATCGACCATGCATGGCTGATCTCCCAATGGAACAGCCGCAGCCTATCACATCACCAGCAAAAGTGAGTCAGAGCCAATTCTCAGTGTAAATCCAGGGTCACTTCTCAGTGGCAATCAACAGCGTACAGCGCTGACCTCGCTGCACGACGCCGAAAGCCGTGCATCCGCGGTCTTGGTGCTGTTTCCGGGCCGGCACGAGATTGCCGAATGGGCAGTTCCTTGCCGCTGCGCGGTCAACTCAATCGATTGCCAAAGATTTAACCGAGTTTGGCACTGAAATTGCTATGAAAAATTCGATTTTGATAACGTGCAGCAGCATTGCACAAATGGGTCAGGAATCTGACAGAAATGAGCTGAATTCATGTCGTTTTACACATCCTTGAATGGTTTAAAGAATGCGCAGACGGACTTGAATGTCATTAGCCACAACATTGCAAATTCCGAAACGACAGGTTTCAAAAAAAGCCATACGCAATTCGCCGACATCGTTGCTGGAGGTGCCCTCGCCAACCCGAAGCTTATTCAAGGGATAGGGTCGCGGCTCGAGGCGATTTCGCAAAATTTTTCACAAGGCGCGCTGCAGCAGACAGGAAGCGCACTGGACCTAGCGATCAGCGGAGATGGTTTCTTCAACACGGTATCTGCGACATCGGGCCAGACCTTTTATACGCGCAACGGAGCCTTTGCTTTAGACGGAAATGGGAATGTCCAGGACGGGTCCAATAACATTCTGCAAGTATTCCCGACCGACGCTACGGGTGCAATAACGAGCACAACGTTATCCAATTGCACAATACCCGCAACCGATGTAGCTGGCGCACAATTCGCGGGTCTTACCGTCGCTGATGACGGTAAGGTTACAGCATCATATGATGACGGTACAAATATTGTAGTAGGTTGTGTGGCGGTCGCTTCATTTCTTTCTCCAAATGGATTGCGCCAGTTGGGCTCATCGAACTGGGCCGCTACAGGAATCTCCGGAGCCGCGTCTTATGGCCAACCTAACACTGGGAAATTCGGCGCGCTCATGTCTGGAACCCTGGAGCGCTCCAATGTCGATATCGCTGAGGAGCTGGTGGGCCTGATTACCGCGCAGCGAAACTTTCAAGCAAATGCGAAGGCGATCGATACCGCCTCACAGATATCCCAGACGGTTATTAACCTGCGAACGTAATTTGACCACATTCTACATTGTTTGAATATATCTATAATGAATATTAATTTGGAATTGATAGAACTAAAAGAAATAAGCTTACAGACCAGATGTCTTAATCTGCCAAATTTCATCGGAAGTAATGTCACGCTCTGATGAAATTATAGAAATTTCGAATGGTTGTAGAGGATGGATTGGCCAAAAATTATATTTTTTGACATTGGAAAATTGTCGATGGTTAGTCAATTAGCGCGATACAGGCATCGTATTACACCGATCTTAAGAAAATGTGCTCGACTAAGTCGAGAGTTTTTTTGAGGCGTAGTGCGTATGTTTAAATCAAATATGAAAGAAGTCATGCCGATTAAGGTTGTTTGGTTGCAAAATGTTGTCCAAAAAATTCACCCGTCTGAAGACGAATGGAGTGACGATGACGTGGCGAGGTATGCTCTTTCAGTGCATCGGATACCGGATGACATCTTGCTTTGGCACAAGCAGCAAAACGTAGACGTTATGCGGCGGGGGCGCTCGACAGGCGATACGAAGGCGGCAGACGGTAGCGCCATTTTTAAGATATCCGTCGGGTACGCATTTGATTGTCCAACGAAATTCAGTTTATTTTGTCAAAAATTTGTAGATGAGCAGACGTCTTAATCTAATAAATAATTGTGATGTAAGCAACGCGATGCAATAGAGGATTGGTGTCGCTGTGAGAGAGTTTAGATTGGGATAATGCTGAGAAAAACGGTGGGTGCGATGGTCATGCCAAGTTTTCGAACTTCAATAGTGCCGATAATCATCACGTCTGTGCTCACGTCGTCGAGGGCGACGATCACCGAAAGCCTGAGATATTTAGGGCCTTCTGCGAAGCAGTGATTTCCTACTAGCTTTATAGCGCCATCGATGAATTGTTGGCATACGGCCCGCAATCTGGTTTCATTTTTTTCAGGATGACCTCCACGGGATGCGGTTAAGGGAGGCGATGTCCCAACTTGCGCGAGATGGTCTAGGGCTAGAGATCGTGGCATTTTCCCACGATCCTGGAGTCGATAAGGTGGTTGCCGCGATCAAAGGCGGAGCGTCCAATTACGTTAACTTTCCGTTCGAACCAACCTCGATCCAGCGCGCATTCAAGCTGGTTCAGGGAGGAAAGATCACATCGCCAGCGTATCATTTTCAAGCGCGCAAAGTATATTAGTGCAATTAGTAAACTGTCTGATCGGCAAAGGCAAATATTAAACCTTCTTATGGAGGGTAAGCCCAATAAGATCGTGGCCGATATTCTTGGAATAGGTCATCGTACTGTTAAAAGCCACCGTTGAGCGTACTTAATAAGCTTGGCGTGAGGACAATAGCAGCTGCGGCGCCGATATGGGTCTGCGCCTCAGAAATTGTAAAAAAAGAAGTTTAGGTTCCAGTGGCATTGTAACCTTGTGCCCGAAGGCATGGCAGGTTGAAGTTTCCCCACCGTAACGCTCATTGGCTCAAAGATGCGGTCAGGCAGGCGGTCAGCCGGTGCCGTCGCTCTCATAGGCCTTCACCCGGAGAGCCTTTGATTTTTTATAAGAATTTTGCCTCTACAATGCGGCCATGCGAAGCTCTGCGAACACCGATCGATTGAATTTTGCTGGTACAGGCAATGTGCAATCGCCGCTACCGATTGCAGTCTACCGACAGTTTGTAGACACGCTTTTCAGTATGCACCTGCCGATCGCGGGTTTGGGGCTGGTTTACTCCTTGGTCGCCGCGCTGGTCGCTCGAGCCAGCTACGATGCGATGATGGGCTGGCTCGCTTTAGCTGGCGGTGCCGTCACCATTTTGCGGTCTCTGCACTTGCTTGCTTACAGCCGGGCGCGAGCCAACATCGAATATGCGTCCCTGCGTCGATGGGAGCTGCAATATGGCATCGGCGTGGCAGCGTTCGCTTTGCTGGTTGCTTTGTTGAACGTGCTAGCTTTTGTATCGAGCGCTCCTGTGGTCCAGCTATTATCGCTCAGTATCTATTTTTCGTTCGGTGCCGGTTTGGTTTCGCGCATATCGATAAGACCAAGAATATGCTCAACCGGAATTATAATAGCAACTCTTCCAACGGTAGCTGCTATTATCGTCTCGCGCCGCCTTGCCGGATCGCCATCGCTGTACGCGGAACTCTACCTATTGCTGGCGATCCTTATTGGTACGATTGCGGTAATGAGTCTCCAGACATTGTCGCACCTTTATAAGAAGGCCGTGATCCATCACGTGCATGAACACGATATGGCAAACCTCGCCAAACGTGACAGTTTGACTGGGCTTGCAAACCGTTTGCTGTTGAGGGAGCATTTTCACGGTGCAAATAGGGCTAAAAAGGATCGGAGCTTACCTTTTGCCCTGCACTACATCGACCTCGACGGCTTCAAGCCCGTCAACGATACATATGGGCATTTGGCCGGAGATGCACTTCTAACTGAAGTTGCGCGTCGACTGGAATCTACGGTTCGCTCGTCTGATACAGTGGCAAGGCTCGGTGGTGACGAGTTTGTTGTATTGCAAGTGGATGTTACCAATAAAAGTGACGCTGAAATATTGGCGAGTCGTATTGTAAAGCGACTTAGTGTACCATATGCTCTCGGACAAAATGTTATTACGATTTCAGCAAGCGTGGGTGTTGCCATACGAAGTTCTTTGATAGCAGATTTCGATCTGCTCTTGTCCTGTGCCGATAAGGCGCTCTATCAGGCGAAGGCGGCTGGCAAGAGCCGCGTCAGCTTCTTTACCGAAAGTGAGGCATTTGACTTGCTGATGGCCGCCTGAGCGAGGCTGGCTACTTTTTTTCGGCGAGCCCCGTTTTACAGCTACTACTTGCACGGAGTAAGTAGCTCAAGCGGCAAGCTGTGTCATTCAGCTACGCGGCTTATTATTTCGGCGGTTACCAAGGTAGGTATGCACCTGAATGCCTGATTTCTGAGCGTAACTTGCAAAAGTCCAAAGTTGAGCAAATTGTGCTCAACCACGCGTGGAACGGTGCCGATTGAGGCGGGTTAAGGCAGTTAGTCGGATGCCGCTTCACACTGGACGGTGCCAACGGGACACAAATCATGGCAGATCTCAGCGGAAACCCCCAAAAATGATATGATAAGCGGCGGAATCTTAGACGATGTTATTGTTGATTTCCATTTGGCTCTGACTCACTTTTGCTGGTGGTATGGTAGAGTTTGGTCCCTCAATCGAAGGGATCAGCCATGCATGATCGGCCCCCACCGAGTGGTCCGGGTTGTTTGTTAGTGTAAGATTGCCTCCGGCGCCATGGCTGGCCGCAGGTGTAGCGAAGCGGAACCGGAGGGCGGCCATGGCGCCGTCGCGGTTTCCGGGGCCGGCGGGCGATAACCCAGAGAGCTATGCGGCCTGACGGTGTTGTAGTGCCGCCGCCAGGCCTCGATCAGTATACGGGCTTCTGTCAGGGTGTAGAAGATCTCGCCGTTCAAGAGCTCGTCACGCATCGAGCGTTGAAGGACTCGCAGTAGCCGTTTTCCCATGGGCTGCCCGGCGTGATGTAGAGTGTCTTCACGCCGATTCTGGCCAGCCACTGCTGCACGGCATTGGCGATAAACTCGGGGCCGTTGTCGGACCTGATATGCGCCGGTGGGCCGCGCGTGACAAACAACTCGGCCAGTGCCGCCAGAACATCCTCGCTCCTGAGCCGTCGAGCTACCGGCAGGGCCAGGCACTCCCTGCTGGCCTCGTCGATGATCGACAGGATGCGGAACTTGCGGCCATCGTGCGTGCGCCCCTCGACGAAGTCGTAGGACCACACGTGCCCAGGATACTCGGGCCGCAGCCGGATGCACGATCCATCGTTGAGCCAGAGGCGGGAGCGCTTCGGCTGCTTCTGCGGCACCTTGAGCCCCTCGCGCCGCCAGATGCGCTCGACCCGCTTGCGGTTCACATGCCAACCGGCATCGCGCAGCAGGGCCGTCACCCGGCGATAGCCGTAGCGGCCATATTGCCGGGCGAGAGCGATGATGTCCTCCGTTAGGGCTGCTTCGTCGTACGCCCCGCGTGGCGTCTTGCGCTGCGTCGATCGATGCTGTCCGAGCACGCGGCACACCCGCCGCTCGGAGACAGCCATCATTCCTCTGATGTGATCGATGCAGCGCCGGCGCCTGGCGGGGCTCAGTAATTTCCCCGCGCCGCCTCCTGCAGGACCATTTTATCGAGCGTCAGATCCGACACCGCCTGCCGCAGCCGGGCGTTCTCTCGCTCGAGATCCTTCATCCGCCGCGCCTGATCCATCTTCAGTCCGCCGTACTCCTTGCGCCAGCGGTAGTAGCTCTGTTCGGTGACGCCGATCCGCCGGCAGGCGTCGGCCACCGTCCCGCCCTGCGCCAACACAATCTCCGCCTCACGCAACTTGCCGATGATCTCCTCGGGCTTGTGCTTCCGCGCCATTCCATTCCTCCTTCGTGGTCCAGACTATGATAGTCGATGGGCCACTCAGAAGGGGGCAGATCACAGCGACACCGAAGAGTGCGAACCTGCGACCTGGTTCTCGCCGCGTGAATGCGCCCGCATCGACGTGATGACCGAACAGGTCCTCGGCCAAAGCGATGGCTATGCGATGGTGCTTCTGCACATCGAGCGAAGCGAGCGCTAACGCCGCCATTCTCGCTCGGCCAAGGCCGGTCGATCGCTGCTCGGCCCAACATCATTTCGCTGAGGCGCGCATGCCCGCACCTGCTACGCCGCGAGCGCCGATCCGACAGCCCGATCCACCACCCAGTCGCAGATTTCCTCGATGCTGTATCTGCCATCGTCGAAGGGACGAATTATGCCCTTGTTGATCATCGAGACTAACCCGTAGATCGAGGTCCACAGTCCGATGTTGCGCAGGCCGGCTTCCTTCTCGTTAATGTCGGGAAGGCAGCGCCTGATCGAGTCAGCACCGGATTGATGGCTCAATTCCTGATAGTGCTGAAGTTGCGGCGCGACTTCGGGGCGGGTGAGATCGCTCTCGTACATCAGCTCGAGCATGTGAGGGTTGTCGAGCGCGAAACGGACGAAGTTCATCGCCCGCGATTTGACCACATCTACCGCCGAGAGGCCATCTTCCGCCTTCGCCGAAGCTTCCTGCAACAAACCCTCGAACTGGTCGATGGCCAGCGCAAGCAGGAACGCACGCCGGTCTGGAAAGTGGTGATAAGGCGCCCCGGGCGAGACGCCGACCTGTTGAGCCAGCATGCGAATGGAAAGACCCTGATGGCCGTTGATCCGCACGTACTCACGCCCTGCGTCGATCAGATCCTGGCGCAGGTTCTCTTTGTGATAGGGCTTCTTGGGCTTCATGGTGACCTTGCCAGTGATTAGATTGCCCTAACACCATTCTGCTGGCTTGCCAGCCCCTGGTGCCCAGCGCGGCGCGCCGGATAAAGTTGACCGCCATGACCGGACCAAACCGTGCATTGAACTGAAGGTCAGACCTCACCACCAATCGGTGATTAAATGGTGGTAATGGGCAATGATGCCAGATTTGTCCGTTGGGAAATTGTGGGGCGCAACTGGAATTGCGCGAGTGTTTCTGCGCGGAGCGCAGGGCTCGCCAACGGGCATGGTCACAGCGCCGGTCCCGGCATGAGCGAGGACGACAGCCAGGCCAACGCGCCCGTGCTTGATTGCTGGCTTGCGCAAACCTGGAACTTGGACGCGTCGTTGCCGCAAGCAACCCTCGCAGGATCTCCCCCCGCGGGCAGTTGACTTGGCTGAAGCTGCTATTTAATCAGTGATTAAATAGAATCGATGGGCGGGATGGCGATGGAAGCGGTGCGGACAGCGGTAATCGGGCTCGGCGATATCAGCGGGGTCTATCTGCACGCGATCTCCCGCTCGCCTGCGGTCGATCTGTGCCGCGTGGCTTCGCGCAGTTCTGCGAGAGCGCAGCATGTGGGCGCGCAGTTTGACGCCGAGCCGAGCGATGTTGCGAGCGTGCTGGCCGATCCGTCGATCGAGATGGTCGTCAATCTGACCCCCGCGATCGCGCATGACGACCTGAACGAAGCGATCATCTCCGCCGGCAAACACCTCTATTCCGAAAAGCCATTCGCGCTCTCAAAAGCGGTTGCAAGCGGCTTGGCTGCATCAGCGGCCCGCAAGGGGGTGCTTGTCGGATCCGCGCCGGACACGCTCTATGGCAGTGTCCATCAGGCTGCGCGGCGTGCCGTCGATCAGGGCGCGATCGGGCGCGAAGTATTTGGCATGTCCTTTATCGGCTTGCCGGGTCTGGAAATGTTTCACCCCAATCCGTCGGCGTTCTATCGGCCAGGCGGCGAGCCGCCGTTCGACGTCGGCCCGTACTACATCGCCATGTGGATCAATCTGCTGGGGCCCGTGCGGCGCGTACACGCTACCTCGGCATCGGGTCAGGATATGCGCGAAGTCCGTCGCGGGCCGCTCGCCGGAACCCGCTTTGCCGTGCAGGTCGATACGACCTTCAATGCGATCCTCGAATTCGAGACCGCCTCGGTCAGCCTGGTCCTGTCGCTCGATGTGGTCACGCCCACGCTGCGGCCGGGCGAGCTCTTCGGTAGCGTCGGGAGCCTTGCTCTGGCTGATCCGATGTTCTTCAGCGGCTCCGCGTCCCTCACAATCGCAGGGAGCGCTCCGCAGCCACTCGACACGACCGGCCTGCCCTTTGCCGAGCCAAACCGCCGCAATCATCTCGGCGTGCCGGTGGCGGACTACCGCGGGGTGGGCCTCATCGATCTGGCGCTGGCGATCCGCACCGGCAGGGCGAACCGGAAGACGGCGGATTTCATCGTCCATTCGGTCGAGGTGATGGAAGCTATCGCGATCGCTGCGCGCACCCGTCACGCCGTCGACCTCACCACCACCTGCGCGCGCCCCGAACCGCTGGATCCGGTCGACGACGCAGCGCTGATCGCGCTGACGGCTTCGCCGTTCGACTTCGATCCTGCCGATGCAGGCCACTGAATACAACAGAGGCTGCCGCGAAACGCAGTCTCAGGAGAACCTTCGATGAAGCTCATATCTCCCACGCTTCTGGCTGTTGCCTTGCTGACCACAGCAAGCGCCGTTTCTGCCCAGCAAGGCCCGCCAGACGGCTCGACTCCGGAACAGCAGGCGGTCATTGCCAACGATCCACCGTACCGGGTGCCCCACCTCAAGCTTGCGGGATTGCCGGCAAACGGCCGCGGGACGCAGCGGCTTTTCGACGGCCGCAGCCTAGCAGGCTGGGACAGCTGGCTTGGATATGCCGATCCGCGCGATACTTACGGCAGCCCTTCGGGTGGGCCGATCGGCCTGAACCACGATACCACCGGCGTGTTCCGGGTTGTAACGGAGGATGGCCGTCCGGCAATCTTCACCAGCGGCAAGATCTGGGGCGGGCTGATCACCAAGGCCAACTATCGCAACTATCACCTCCACCTGCAGTTCAAGTGGGGTAAGAACGCCTGGTTCCCGATGCCGCGCAACAATGGCGTGCTATATCATTCGCACGGGGCATACGGCGCGTTCTTTGGCACCTGGATGTCGGCGCTGGAATTCGAGATCGTGCCAAAGTCGGTGGGAATGCTGCTGACGGTCGGCGATTCCAAAGGGACCCATTCGTTCCAGACCGTCGACTGGCGGGTCGGCGCCAATGTCAGTGTCGCGCGAGATCGTTCCATTGCGTATCCGTTCCGGCGCTACATGCCGGGCGGTCGGCTGTCGCCAATCCAGATGCCCGCATTCAATGTCGATGCAGCGGTGGACGCCGAACGCCCGCTGGGCGAATGGAACACGCTCGACATCTATACCCTGGGCGATCGGTCGATCCACGTCGTCAACGGCACTCCAGTTCTGGCCGCCAGCGGGCTGAGCACGACCGACGAAGCCGGACGCAGGCACCCGCTGACCGAAGGACGCATTCAACTGCAGTCGGAGGGCGCCGAAACCTATCTTCGCGACATCACCCTCACGCCGATCACCCGGCTCCCGCGTATCCTCTCCGTTGGAGGCAAGAAATGACTGAACCAACCTTGGGCCGGCAAGGCGACGAGTACCGCCTTTCGGCGCAACAGATCGAGCAGTTCCACCGCGATGGCTACGTCATCTTGCGCGCGGTGCTGAGCGAAGAGGAACTCGCCGCGATCGAACCCGAATTCGAACGCTTCATCCGCGGCGAGGTGCCTGGCATGGGGCGCGATTTCTGCGACATGTCCGGCCCCTATGACCGCAGGTTCGAGGATTTCAGCCTGGTCAACGCGGTGCTGCCGCGCCGGTACAAGCCGGAGCTTGAAGGCAACATCTATGAAAGGCGAGCGGCATCGATCTCGCGCCAACTGATCGGGAAGAGCGCGACGCTCGACTACGACCAGTTTCTCGCCAAGCGCCCGGCCAAGCCCGACGCGGTGTTCACCTGGCACCAGGACCTGGGCTACTGGCCGACCGGCACTCCTGAGCCGCTTACCGCCACCTGCAGCCTTGCGCTCGATGACGCCGACAGCGAGAATGGCTGCCTGCGGGTGGTGCCGGGATCGCAAAAGAAGGGCCTGCGCCCGCATCGCCCTTTGATGGGCGAGGATCGCGAGAATTCGCACATCCTCAGTGTAGAGTTGACCGCGAACGATCCAGTGGTCGAACTGCCGCTGAAGCGCGGCGACATCACCGTGCACGACGAGATGATTATCCACGGATCGGGCGGAAACAGCTCTCCGACGCGCTGGCGCCGGACCTATATTGCAGCCTTTCGCAGCAAGGCCTGTGTTGATTTCGAACGCTCGATCGGTTTTACCCACTCGCACAATGATGCCATCAGCTGGGAAACTCATCTCGGCGCTTTGACTGCCAGGGACGATGTCTGACGCCGACAGGATCGAGCTTTGTTGCAGTGACTACGGCTTGATTGCCGAACCGTCTCGCGGAGGTTCGATCCTGGCCTTCACATGGGGCGGTCAGCATCTGCTGCGCGAAGCTAAGGGGTTGGGCATTCTCGATGCTGGCTGCTTTGCGCTGGTGCCTTATTCGAACCGGATTGGCGGCGGACAGTTCATCTGGAATGGGCGCCACGTCACGATTGCGCCGAACTTTCCAGCGGTCGATCCGCACAACCCAATCCACGGTAGGGGCTGGCTTTCAGATTGGACAATAGCCGGGCGAACCCCGTCCACATTGCTGCTCGAGCACACTTACCCTGGCGGCGATTGGCCCTGGCGCTATCGCGCTGCCTTGTCCTACGCGCTGGATGATGATGGATTGACGGCTCGGCTTGCGCTGACCAACCTTGCCAGCGACCCAATGCCCGCGGGCCTCGGTTTCCACCCCTACTTCCCGCGCAGCGACGCAACCCGGTATCTGGGACTTCATCGCGGTGAATGGCAAACCGACAGTGGTGGGCTGCCGACCAAGCTGAAGGTGAAAGACGGCGCGGCCGACTGGTGGTGCGGTGAGCCGGTGGGCTCACGCCCTGTCGATACGGTCTATAGCGGCCGGGAAGGCGTCCTGCAGGTGATCTGGCCTGACCGAAATCTCGCGCTCGTCATCGCGAGTACGCCGAACCTGTCCTGCACCGCGGTCTATGTGCCGCCGGATGCGGACTGGTTCTGTGTCGAGCCGGTGAGCCATATGACCAATGCCCTGAACCACCCGGCATCGGTAGACGCGATGGCGAACTTGCAACCCGGCGAGACGCTTGAGGCCACTATGCGATTACAGGCCCGTCCGCTTCGCGCGGACCATCCGGTTGGCGCGCGGCCGGATGGATAGCCTCGGGGCCCCGCGCGGCACACCCTTCTGCGATCAGGCAAGGCAGATCGTGGCGAACCGTTCTTCGCGCATCGGGAAGATGTGCATGTCGGGCGGGAAATAGGAGTAGCGAATTCGGGCTAGGACCTCGATCTTGTGCACGCCGGGGGCAAGTCCGCCCGGCTTACGCACCAGGATTTCGCCCCATTCGAGCAGCCCCCAGCGCGCGGTAGTCTCCTCGCGCATCTCGGCGATGGTGTAGACCTCGTCGCGGATGCCGAAGCTGTTGACTTCGTGATCGAAGTATTCGCCGTCCACCGTCACGTCGAACCCGTCGAGCTGGGACAGGCGGGTGCCATGATAGTTGGGAATCCTGATCCGCACGGCAAATCCTTCGCGCGCACCAACGGGGCCGAAATTGCGAAAGCCGGTGCTCTGGATGAGCTGATGTTCGAGCATGATATTCTCCGATGTCCTGCTGGTACGGCCTCTCAGGCGAACATGCCCTGATCGTATTCGCGTTCGAGCTTGCGCAGCAGCACCTGCTGTCGCCGCACCTGATCGATCGCCCGCCAAGGTGCGCGCAGGCCCTCGTATTCGCTGGACAGGTAGCCCGAATAGCCGGCGCGCTTGAGTGCCGAAATGACCGGCTTCCACGGAATGTTCTGGTCTTCGAGATGCTCGTCGATGTCGTGGAACTTAGCCTGCACGAATACGACGTACTGGGCGATATCGAGAAGCTCTTCCGGGTTGACCCTGATCCCGTTGAGAAAGTCCATGTGAGCGCGCATCTCGTCGGTGATCTGGTGCGACCCCCAATGGATGAGGGGGCGATCCTGGAAGATGCCGGTATCGATCATCAGCCCGAAATTCTTTGTGCCCGTTCGCTCGATGAACTGGATATAGCCATCGACCACCTGGTGCCGGATCGGTGTCGGCGCGTGGATTTCCGGACAGATCACGATGCCAAGCTTGTGCGCCAGATCGAGATTGCGCTCGACATAGCCTTCCCAGTTCGCCTCCGGGATCAGGTCGTGCGACATCACGCCGAACTTGGGCCGCAAGAACTTGAAGCCGAGCTGGTGCGCCAGACGCAAGTCCTGCTCCAGTTCGGCCGCGCCCTCCTCGATGGTGAGGTTGCGAGACAGCGTCAGGCGCATGTCGACCCACGAACACATGTTGGTCGGCTCGAGCTTGTACCGGTCAAGCAAGCCGAACCATCTGTCGAGCCACGCAGAGGAGGGATTGGGATAACCCTCGACTTGCCCTTCGCCGAGGATCTCGATCCCGGTCGCCCCGGTATCGGCGATGTGGTCGAACGCATCGTCCAGCGTCATGATCGAGCCGTAGTCGTTGACATAGCTGTAGGTCGAAACGCCGTATTTAAATGAACCCATCACTAGGAAGCTCCCTGCGCTCGATCACCTGCCTCTGGCCCGAATCAAAGCGCGCACAGCATCTAATCGTTGATTAGATGGGGCGCAAGTCGAACCATTCAATCGCGCAGGGCAAGCGATTTGCGTGGACATGACAAGCGCGATTGAGCGCGAGCGTGTTGATTTCCACTGAGGATTGCCTCTGACTCACTTTTGCTGGTGGGTGTCATCAGTTGGCACCGATTAGTCGGGCTTGCAGCAGATCGAGCTTGGCGCGGCCGTACATTTGCCGTTTGATGAGCTTCAGTCTCGTGATCGGGCGAGCCCGCTTTGGTTAGCCTTCTCGGCCAGGCGCCGCCGCTGGGCCCTTTGCGATACGACACCGCTTTGTCCCGTGAAGCCTTCGCTGCGCATTCCCCGCCAGAGTGCCAGTGCATTGCGGGCACCAGCATCCCATCTGTCGTTCAACCAAGGCAACCATTGTTCGAGAAAGCTCGGCCGGGTGCGGAACACGTCGAGGCGCTGGCCGCGCAGCACATCTCGAACCAGCTTTCGGCTATGCCCGGTTTGCCGGACGATCTGTCGGATGGACGTCCCGGCCTTCGCCAGGCGCTGAATGGCTTCGTTGGTTTCCTGCCGGCGCAGATAGCCTTCATATTGCAGTTTCTCGACGCAAGTCAGAAGCTTGGGATCGATGACATTGCATCCGAGGGCATGCCGGATCTGGCGCATGGATTTGCCGACCGCATCGAGGAATGCTCTGCTCGAATTCTCCATCAGGTGCCACCTGTCCGCGACCTGCTCGGCATTTGGCAGACCTCTGGCAATAGCCTCGCCGTACCCACCGCCGCGGTCGCGTGCGACGACCGCAATCGATGGGTGTGCTGCTAGAAAGGTGCGTGAGGTCTCAAGGGCGCGATCCTGTAGCAGGGTGACCGGCTTGCGCCGTTCCAGATCGCAGACAATCGGTCCGTAAGTCTGGCCTCGTCGGAAGGCGAAGTCGTCAATTCCGATCACAGTGAGCTCGCCGGATTGCTGGGAGACACGCCTGCGTACGACCCGCAACAACGTATCCTTGCTCACAGGCATCATCAGCCGCCTGGGAAAGGCGGCTCCAGGCCTTCCACCCAGCGCCAGCCCAAGTTGATGAACGATTGTCTCAAGTCGCGCAGTTCGCCGAGCGTAACGCGCCAACACATCTCGATCGAACGGTTCGCAGAAGACGCGTCGCGAGCACACGACGCTGTCGCACCAGAACCTGCGCGCCTCGATCACAAGCGAAACGCGCCTGCCGCCAATGGGAAGGTCCCAGGGACGACGCAAATACCGGCTTTGTACGCGCCGACAGGGGCCTGCACAGTCCGGGCAAAACGTCATCGCGCATCGCGCGCGCAGCAATATCTGGAGATGCTCTCCAACGGTATGAACCGATACGACCGCAAAATCTTCCGGTGCAAGGTCCGCGCGTTGAAATCGACCATGCATGGCTGATCCCTTCGATTGCGGGACCAAACTCTACCATACCACCAGCAAAAGTGAGTCAGAGCCGAGAATTGACCCGGGTGGGCATGTGCCCCCCGGTGCAGGGGTAAGGGTCAAGCGGGTAATTTGGCTTTTCATGATTTAGGGGTTGCGGCGCTGTCGGCCGTGAAGCGGAAGCTGTCGTTTCCGGTCTCCAGGATGTGGCAGTGATGGTTGAGCCGATTGAAAAGCGCGGAGGCCATGACCACTAAAAGCTGGACCAATCGTCAGCAATCGCGAGCGCAGCCTAACCCGCGCCGGCCTTCACCGACCGCAAAGCAGCGCGCTTGGCGTGCGCGCTACTATCGCCAAGCGAAACGACGTTCGACGGCGATATTCTGAATTCGCTGACCAGCCGCGACAAGTTCGCGGATTGCTCGGCAAGCTGGCGTGACGCTGCGCTGTTTTCCTCGACCATCGCGGCGTTATGTTGCGTCATCACGTCCATCTGGTGGATTGCGTCCATGACACTCGCAAGCGCTTCTGACTGGGTGGTCGAGGTCGAAGCGATGACGTTGATGGAGTCGACAGTGCTGTCAATCCGGGCGGCAATGGCCGTCAGTGCCCGGCCCGTGGCATCGACCAGTCCTACACCTTCCTGAACTTGCGCAGTGCTGGCCTGGATAATCCGTCGTATCTGCGTGGCTGCCTCCCCTGACCGCTGCGCCAGCGCGCGAACTTCGGTTGCTACGACGGCGAAGCCTTTGCCGCTCTCTCCAGCGCGTGCGGCTTCTACGCCCGCGTTGAGCGCAAGAAGGTTGGTCTGGAACGCGATGCCATCGATCACTGCGACGATCTGGGAAATCTCCTCGGATGATCCCTGGATCTTCGCCATTGCATCGATTGCCTGGCTCACGACATCGTTCCCGCCGCTGGCTTGATTCTGCACATCCCGGACGGCGTGCGACGCCGCCACCGCAGCTTCGGCATTCGAGGCGATAGCGCTCGAAACGGAGGATAGACTTGACGCACTATGTGCGAGCGATGCGGCCTGTTCTTCGGTCCGGGCCGCGAGATCGTTTGACGCAGTCTGGACTTCTCGGGAGCCACCAAGGATGTCCGCAGCTGCTCCCGCGACGCTGGACATCGTGCGGTCCAAGGCGATTGCTGCCGAGTTGAAGTTGTCTCGGATGTCAGCGTATTCAGCGGGGAGCCCCTCGCGCATGCGGGCATCCAGTTCGTTTGCTGCCAGTCGCCGAAGGCTTGCGGAGGTGGCGCGGACCACTTCTGCCTGTGCGATGGAAGACCGGTGCAGTTCAAGAGCCTGATCACGGAACACTGCCAGCGCTTTTGTAAGCCTTCCGACGCAATCCTCGTATTCGGTGTAGGCAATGGGCGATGTAAGGTCGCCCGCGACAAGCGCCTCGATCCGCTCGACCGTTGCAACATACGGGTCGCTAATAAGCTTGCCAGCGTATGAGATGATGATGGGTCCCGCTATTGCGCAACCCAAGACCACCAGCGTCGCCAGATGGCTGGTCACGATGTCCTCGACAGACATCACCGTCAGGATTGCTGTGACCAGGCCCAGCGCGAGCTGTGCGACGCTTAACACGCGAAACTTAAGCCGAATGGGGGCGACCTTCTTGAACCAAAGCAGCATGGCGAACTCCGCGGGTCGCTGACTCCGTGTCACGCGCGACCAACACGGATTGCTCGTTTAAAATCGGTCGCTTGCAGAAATTGTAATCGATTGCGGCGCTGTCCACGGAGGAACAAGTTAGTGTGTGGTTAAACAAACACTGCCCTTTGGTGCATAGCCGTTTTCGGCATTATAACTTTCGTTCGATTTTATACTGCTTTGCGATTCTAGCTTTCGATTTGGCCTACGAAGAAAACGGACCAAGAAGCCTCGCTCGCTTAGGCAGAGACAATCTGCCTATTACCGTGATAACGTTGACGTACGTCTGCAGCATGCAGAGATGCGAGACTACGGGGGGGGCAGATGTGCGAGCTGGATAGCGAGCAACACCGTCAACGTAAAGATGCGCGCCTGCATACTGACGAACGCGTTTGGTCAGAGCATGGTGATGTCGAAAATATGCATTCAGATTTTCATCGCTTGGCCTTCGAAAAGGCCAACGTTGGCATGGCGCAAGTCTCGATCGACGGGCGGTTCCTGCAAGTAAACCCTTTCCTCGAAGGTCTGCTGGGTCGAAGCCAGCAAGAGCTGCTCGCACTTTCGTTCCAAGACATCACCCACCCAGACGACCTGGATGCTGATCTTGGCTACGTCCAGGATCTCCTGAATGGCGCCTTGGATGTCTACACCATGGAGAAGCGATACATCCGAGCCGACGGAACTACTGTCTGGACCGAACTTAGTGTGTCTCTGTTGCGGGATGCATCGGGCGCCCCGTTGAACTTTATCTCTGTCATCTCGGATATTCACAAACGCAAAGAAGCCCAAGAGCAGGTGCAGTTGCTCCTGGATGAAAGCGGTCACCGCGTCAGAAACCTGATCGCAGTCGTCGGCGCTATCGTCAGCGGCAGCGCAAAGGTAGCTTCAAGCGCTGCCGAGCTAGAACGCAGCATATCGCAACGACTGGCGGGCATCGCTGCTTCGCATGATCTGTTGTTGGGGAAGGCTACTGCAGGAGGCCCGCTCGACAAGTTGATCGAGCGCCAGCTCGAGATCTTCGCCCATGGAAGTGCTGACCGAGTGCTCATCGAAGGCGAACATCTGGAATTGCTACCGAGCGCCGTCCACGCCTTCGGCATGACGCTGCACGAGTTGGCCACGAACGCAGTGAAGTATGGAGCACTGGGGGACCAGGGAGGTATCGTGCGTATTCGCTGGCGCATCGATCGAGACGCAAGCGTCCTCCATTTTTCCTGGCGCGAGGAGGGCGGCCCGCCAGTCGTTCAGACCGGCCGGAGAGGGTTTGGCACCAAGTCGCTCGGCCGCATGCTTGGGAGTGCGCTGGGAGGGCGGGTCAGATTCGATTTGCTCGCCGATGGCGCTTTGCTGGAGGCGGAATTACCCCTCTACCGTGTAGCGTCGCCATGACTTTGGCTCTGGCGGGGCGTCCGCTTGGATAGCGATCCAACACAAGAGCTCCAAACTTTTGGCATGCATCCCGTTACCCGCGACTGCACCGATCACCCCGACAGTCGACATCGTGCCCTGCTCGTGAGTGCAACTTGCTGCCGCCAAAGCAGCACACGTATCGAGGAGAGCGCACACACCGCCAATGCTTTCCTCGACCAACGCTGCGGAATACGTGCGACTACCAAGATGGAAATTCCCGGCGACTTCGGCTGGAGGAGTCGCCGGGAACCCGCTTACACGGCACCTCCACAGTGCCTCGACAAGTGTATCTAAAGTCGGCCAAAAAGTAACCCCCGCGCGATTGAGCGCGAGGGCCAAGTTGGGATCGTTGCACACAGAGTATGCGGTCTCCCAACCTCTCGTAACCAAACCGGTTCCACTGATGAACGAAAAATGCCCCGCCGACAGCAAGTGAGTTGGGGGTGTCGGCGGGGCAGGGCATCGCTAGCGGGGAAGCTCGCAGATGGTCTCGTCGGGAGACTCACCGAGAGTAACTGAAAACAATGAGGTCGCAAGGGTGGAAGCCGCACAAACAGTGAAGACGAGCCTTTGCAGCTTCCATTCAATCCAATATCTCAGAAATATCAAAGCGGTTTTCGCTGGCAATCCCCCCGCTATTCAAACTGGTCGAAAACCGCTCTAAAACTGCGCGTAGATCCACCGACGAAATATATAATCGGAACGCATGGGTGAGGGCTCCGCGCAAACGGTAGGCAAATCGATAGAAGCAAATTGCGAAGGGAGAGACGGCCTGCCTGATTGAAGACATTCGCAAAATCTCGTTGCGGCCAAATCACAACACGTTCAATATTGTCAATCAGTACGCCGAGCCGGCGCTCGTTTCATTTACAAATGCAGGTCCACTATACAATCTGCGGCTGCATAAGATAAAGCTCTCTACCCTAGAATTTGAGGGCCACTCAATTCTCAGATAACAATAATGTCTGAGGAGGTAACAATAGGATGGAAAGTAAGGGTGGCGATTTGGACTTGATCTGACTCTCCGTTGCCATCAGGATCGTAGTAAAGTGCGCCATTGCTACTGTTGTAAATAATGTGTTGGTTCGCTGTAGTCGCAAATTTGCCGGTGCCAAACTCAGCTGCAGAAAGTGACCTTCCGCTAACCTGCCCGGCAAGTGCCGCGAACGCGGAGCTGTCGAAGAGCAACTTATCTTTGCCGGACGAGAAGTCGGCGACGGTATCGCTTTCGGCAGATGTCTCGACGGTATCGAAGTAGAAGAAGTCTTGGCCAAGCCCACCCGTAAGCTTATCTGCGCCAGCTCCACCTCTAAGCGTATCATTTCCAGAGCCGCCAATTAGCTGATCGCTGCCATCACCACCGGCCAAAAGATCGTCACCCCCAAGCCCGGACAGGGTGTCGTTCCCGAAAGCGCCGTAAAGACGATCGCTATTAGCGGTGCCTTCTACCGTCGTGTCGTTGTGGACAATATCTGTAAGCGTAAGTCGACCGCCTAGGGTCTGCACTCTTATGCGCAAGTCATCAGTTCCGTTACGGTTCAGGTCGATCGTGATCAAGTCATAATCGCTCTGATGCGTAAGCGACATCGGGACGTTTGAGCCAAAAGCGGTGAGGTCGATCTTGTCTTTGCCGATGGTAAAGTCGGCGATGGTATCGCGCGTAGGTGCGTCCGGGTAAGGGAACTCACCGGCACGCGCATAGTCGGCTGCAGAAAAAACGAACCGGTCGGCGCCCAGGCCGCCCAAAATATAGTCGTCGCCCATCCCTCCCGTAATTATATCGTCGCCAGCGCCGCCATTTATATGATCGTTGCCTTCCTCACCCAGCAATTGGTCATTGCCTGAGCCACCGACAATGCGGTCTGCTGCCGCCCCGCCGTATATGAAATCATCTCCTGCGCCGCCCAATAGAGTGTCCGCGCCGTCTCCTCCATCAAGCTCATCGTTTCCGCTACCGCCATTAAGGGTGTCAGCACCGCTATTGCCAACCAGCAGATCGTCACCGCTCGCACCTGACAATACGTCGTTACCCTGTCCGCCATACAGCCAATCCGTCCCAATTGCGCCCGTCAGCGTGTCGTTGCCACCTTCTCCGAGAAACAATCCACTGCCGCTCGCCTGGTCGTCCGCTTCGCTCCCGTCGAAAGCGATGTTGATAAAGAGGTTGCGGGAAGCCCCCTTGAGGGTCGTATCGCTCAAGCCATCACCATCGACATCGACATTCGTGATGTTAGCTACCGGATCGAGGAGGACCTCTCCTGGATGTCCGGTAAACGCTTTGACAAACGTGTAGGATGAGGGGATGGCGATGCGGTCTTCGCCGAGGGTGAAATCCTTGAGGATAGGGTTGTAGTTATAGGACGCGTCGCCAACTTCATTATAGAATGCGGCCGGATCAAAGACAAAAAAGACGTCGTGCCCTTGTCCACCCGATGCGGTTGATGAGGTGTGAAGTAGGTCGTTGCCGGCGCCGCCAGCAACGTCAATGCCATAAACGACGTCAGAGCCGGCACCACCACTAGCTGCTCCTCCGACCCCGTACTCGAAGTCGTAGTAGCCCCGAGCATCGACAGTGTCGTCACCAGCTCCGCCATCGACTATGTAACCCGACACTTGGTCTGAACCATCATCCCCCAGTCCGACCGCTGGCTGCGCTCCATAGCGATCGTAAGCAAACAGGTTGGCCACGACGACGTCATCGCCACTACCTCCGGAGACCTGATTTCCTTGTAAAGTGTCGTCCCCAGCACCGCCGTTAACGTGGAAGCCCGTGATCCGATCGTTTCCGGCCCCACCTTCGGCGAAGGTGCCGTACCCGGCGGTGATCGTATCGTCTCCTGCGCCGCCATAGGCTTGCCCTCCAATAGGATCTTCATCTTGGAATGCACCATCAAGATAAATCCGATCGTTGCCGGCGTCACCGTAAATGGTTGAAAAATTGTCCAACCCACCGACCACTAAAAGGTCGTTTCCAGCTCCTCCATGAATCGTCACACCGGTGGCAAGCGGGTCACTGTCGCGATCAAATTGTATTTCGACCTGATCATCGCCCCCCAGCGCCCAGATAACCTTTTCATCAGACCCGCCGTAGAAAACATCATCACCACTGGTAAACCGTGCCATGCTTCTTCTCCTGGAATAATAGTGCTACAACAATAGCAATATTAATAAAGTTATACTGCTTGATGCTACAGAAGTCCGGCAAAGGAGACGGTAATTAGACTGGTCGAATTGAAAATGGCGTGCGATAAAAATTTGAAGGGCTATCGGCATACGCTTCGAGCTTTGAATGGATGCGTGCGACACCCCTCGCTGGGTCGACACCGACGTAGGAGAAATCTGAGCATGTCATTCCCAAAGGGCTAAGACAGATTTCGCGATAACGACGGGTGGCCCGTCGGGTTGTACGCGCACAAGCAGGCTAAGAGCATTTTCAGGGATCTCCCGCTTTGCACTTTAAAGGCGGAAAACAGCCTCATTTCGACTGAGATACAATCAAAGACGGCGGTAGTTCCGCTAGATGTTGCCAAATATATGAAGGGTGGCCAATTTTCACCAAGGCCCTCGGGCAGGCCGTGGGTCAATCATGTCTTGGATTGGCTGTATGTTAAGTGCTGAAAAGCTGATTGTAAATCACTCTATTGGTAGCGGGGTTAAGTAGGCGTGAAAATGTCTTCATCATATAACTTTAATTTATGCCAAATAATATATTGTCATTTTAACTTTATTTTTGATCGAGTCCCTCTATCGTGTCTACTTCATCTTGCGATTCTATTTTAATATCAACAAATCTGGCAAGCTGATATGGAGTTAACCAGAGAGCATTCTCAAAAGGTACAGAATTGGCGAGATCGTAAAACCTGACCGCAACTGCTTCAGTCATGCCTGCTGTATTATGATAAAATTGAACGTAGCGCCTGTTAATCGGATCGTCTGCGGGAAAATTGGACGGGCGTTGGCCGTCTTCATCGATCCATGCGTGGATAGCGAATTTCGCGTCGGGTGCAGTTGTGCGGTGAAGGCCTGCAAGAAAGAGGTCTACCGCCCCCGACCTGACAGATCCACCTCGGGGAACATCGGTAGATATTCCGCGATCATGTATCATGTGAGCCAATTGGAGATTGGCATTGTCATCCAATGTTCCTGGGCAATCCGACAGCTCGAGCGTGGTTATCCCAGGGAATCGCTTGAGCATATCAGCAAACTCCCGAGGACTATCGGTGTCAGTTTCGCGAGTCAGAATGGCCTGAGTTTCGCCCAAGACGACAAACGGACCGAATTTGACCGGCTCTTTCGAACCCGAGACTGATCCTTTACCGTCAGTTTGCGCGGGTGACCCTGTGATCCGATTTTGATAGCTGACGTTCGCCGGAATGGAGTGGCCGATGGTTTTGGTGCGCGAGCCAGAGGGAATTTCATTGATGGTGCCTGAGTGCTCTATGCGAGCGAGCGTTAAGGGGGTTGCGTAGGCAGCAAACGGCGCTGCGCAAATCGAGCACAACAGAAACTGCGCAGCTATGCGCCTAAATGCCCATATCATGAAGGCCCCCACAGAACATTCTAAAGTTGACCTTGAGCGGGCGTCGGGCCGTTCCAGATCAAGCTTCAAGCGGCAAGAAAAGCATTAATTGCAAAAAGATCCAACACCTTGCCCGATAATTTCATCTGTTCCAAAATGGGACACATCTGCTGGTATTGAAGGATAAAACTTAATTTGGAAGGAAAAGCGTAAGGCTCAATCGATAAAAATGTATTTTTTAAAACATGCGATGTACTAGCAAATGAATTTTACTTCCGAAATCTAGTCGTTAAGTAATTCGCGTCTTTTCGTGCGGTGAAATTTGTGTTAATAGTGAAGGTGGCAGAGATAGGTTGCTACCACTGCTCTGCGCGGCGCCTTTCAACTTCCTCCATGGTTGCGAGCCAATGAGCTGCCCCTGAATATTCCGTAAGCCACTGAAGCCCGTATGCTAGCGCGTCGAGCTGGTCGTCGTGCTTTCCATGAGGGAACATGGCAGCCTCGTGTAGAAAATCAGCAGTCCAATGGGCATGCTGGGGTAGCCAAACGCGGCCAGCCTCGATCAGTGCCGTGCGTGCCAGGATCCGTTCGTATTTCGAGCCTTTGGGCTTGACGGGGTGAATCCGCTGGTATCCTTCGCGGCGTAATTCTTCGATGAGCGCCTCGCTGGCGGCGCACTTTTCAATGACGACTTGGTCAACGCTGTGGAGCTCGGCGAGTTCACGTGCCTTGCGCTTAAGTTCGGGATAGAGCAGCCGGCCGCGATACAGGTCCACAACATAGAACTGGCGATCGCGCGCTTCTCCCAAGGTCACGCACACCGAATAGTCAGAACGAGCGCCATCCGTTGCTGCTGTGTCCCAACACTGGATCTTGCGGATAAATGGGGGAGGGCTCTGTAAGCTGTAAGTGCCGAACCACTCGGGCCGAATTTCTCCGCCGCCGGCGGGTGCGGGTCGTTGTTGGTATTGCGCAGCGTAGTCATAACTCGTCATGCTGGCGCGCTGTTCGGCAAGCGTTGCCAGAGACTCGCGTGCCGGATGGAGAGCTTCGCCGGTTTGGCGCCGCCACGTGCATGGCCCCAATCCAATATCGTAGACCCACTCCTCGTCCTCCTCAGCGATAGCGGGCAGAGACAGTATCTCCCAGTTACCGCGTTCCAGCAGGTGGCCAACCAGGTCGTTCTCATGGAGGCGCTGCATGATCACGACGATTGCATCGGTTTCCTTGTTGTTGGGCCGCGAGGTAACTGTGCCATCAAACCAATCGTTGGTTGATCGGCGCCGCGCCTAGGAACGCGCTTCACTCGGTTTGAGGGCATCATCAACGATGATTAGGTTGCCACCGCGGCCAGTTAAGGTCCCCTCGACCGACGTGGCGAGCCGAGATCCCCCGCAGGACGTCTGCAGTTCACCAAGGCTCTCGCGCTTGCTGGCAAGGCGGGTGGGAAAAGTTTCCTGGTACCAGGCTGTTTCCATCAGTCTGCGCGTGTCACGCGACATCTTCTTGGAGAGATCATTGGCATAGGTGGCATTGATGATTTGGGCGTGCGGATTGCGACCAAGCAAGAAGGCGGGGAGAGCTACAGAGCAAACCAACGATTTGCCGTATCGCGGCGGCACGTTGATGATCAGTCGTCGGCGTTTTCCATCGATGACGTCCTGCAGACGCGATGCAATGAGGTCCAGATAAGGGTGCCAAAGAATGGTCGTCGTTGGGAGCAATGCCTTCATCGCGCCCCGACAAAAGAAGGGAAACGACCTGCGCGAAAAAGCGCGCAGGTGTTCCGTTGCAAGGTTCAGATCAGGCGCAGCCATCTTGATCCGTTTCAGCGGACTGGTTGAGCATCTGAATAAGCTCGCTCATCAAGTGATCATCGACCGAGCTTGCTTGGGCTACATCGAAAGACCCATTGCTCTGCTCACGCATAAAGGCAAAGATCAGCGCTGCAGCATGACGATCACCCGAAAGTGCTTTCTTCATTTGCAGTCGAAGAAAGACTTTCCCAGTGGTCATACGCTTAGATTTTCCTCCTTCGTTGACCACCAACGTTTCTGCTAGCAGCTCGTCAAGCTGCTCTGCGAGCGAGGCCTTTTTCCGGTGTTTGCGTCCTTTGAAACCCGAGGTTCCTTTCTGAAAGCGGGTGTGAAGGGGCGGTTTGCGGTAGCCCACCGCGTAAGGTTCACTGACTGACATGGTTTTGCTCTCCAGCTTTGATCGAGCGACGTTCAGCAGTGACTTGTTGGAAAGTCAGACCAGTCGGGATGTGGATCGCGTCTTCGCCACTGTGACGTTGGAAGCGGGCCATAATTGTGTCGACATAGGCGGGATCTAGCTCGCAACCGTAGCAGCGCCGACCAACGCGCTCGGCGGCTATGATGGTCGTGCCCGAGCCCATAAAGGCGTCAAGAACGAGATCGCCACGCTTCGACACATCCAAGATTGCATCGGCAATCATTCTGACAGGTTTTGGCGTGCTGTGCAGCGCGAGGAGGTCGCCTTCGTCGGAATGACGGAAGGACCGTATGCCTGGATACCGCCAGACGTTCTCACGATTTCGGCCAAATTTGCCTAGCTTTACGTTGTTGATGTGCTTGGCGCGTCCAGATTTCCATACGAAGATGAGCTCGTGAGCGGAGCGATATAGCGAGCCCATCGAGCCAACACCTTTGTCCCAAACCACCATGTTTTTGAGTTCGGTGAACGCTGCGTTGCCGGCTGCTTGCATTTCTCCCAGGCTTCTCCAGTCGATGAACGTGTAGTGCATCGAACCGGACACAGAGTTCTTTGCGAGGTGGTGAAAGCTTGTTTCCAGAAAGCTTTGAAAGCCGGAGCTGTCGAGCTCGCCGCTGGCCATAACGAAATCGCCGTGCCGAATTTTTCCGAGCCCGGACACATGCCCGGCAATCGGTACATTATACGGAACGTCCGATATGCTCATGACCGCCTTTTCGCCGTTCATGAGCTTGGTCCAGGTGTCCGCTTCAAGGGCTGAGCCGCACGCGAGACGATGGGCGCCAAGCTGCCACAGATCGCCCAGCTGACTAATTGGTGAGACTGGCTTGGTATCTGTCAGCGCGTCGTCCGGGTCAGCCGCATCAGGGGCTGCTGGCTGATCGAGCAAGACGTCGATCTCCCCGACCGAAAAGCCGGTCAGCTCAAGATCAAAAACGTCTGGCTCGAGCTGCAAAAGGTTGAAGTTCTCGATCAGCAGGTCTTCGCTGAAATTGCTCATCTCGCCGAGCTTGTTGTCAGCCAGCATGAATGCACGGCGCTCGCCCGGCGTTAGGTGACTGACTCGCACGGTCGGGACATCTGTCATCCCGATCGACTTCGCCGCCTCAACTCTGCCGTGTCCCGCGATGATGGTGTTTTCGTCATCGACGAGGATCTGACCGAGAAATCCAAACTTGGCGATCGCTCGAGCAAGAGCTTTGATCTGACTGGCAGGATGAAGGCGAGGGTTGAGGGGATCGGGCTTTAGGGAAGCTAAGGGAAGATATTCAATCTTCTGCCGAAGCTCAGAGAATGCTGCAGAAATCACAGTCGGTGCTCCTTGTGTAAAATTACATTTATATGTGCAAAGCCTCTCGGTCCTGGCGGCGGATAGATCTATCTTTCTAGCTGTTGGATACCTCGAGGGCCCATGCGGTACACACGATCATCAGCCGGCTCAGCGGGATCAAAGCTCGACTTTCGCCATCGGGAAATCGTTCGACTGGATCGAAGAGCTCCACCTTAAGGGCCTTATCATCCAACCAGGCGACATCGAGTTTGCCCCACTTTTCGCTACGCCGATCGTGCACCCGCACAAAGTAACTATCCCCGAGCAATGGGCGCTGCTTGCCACGGCTTTTGACCCAGGGCTGGCTCAGCACGTTATCGGGGAGGTTGAACCAAGCCTTTTTGACATTCTTGCGGAATTCTTCGCGCTCGTTGACAAGAACAGCTGCTATGTCCTTGGGCCGGGAGCGAAGGCTCAGCGCCCGTAAAGCAACAGCCGTCTCGACCAAGTCGTAGAAATTGTACCGCAGGTGATACCCCGACCCGCTCGGGGTTTGTGCGCTTGATGGTATCCCTAACCGGCGTAGATAGCGTGACTGGTCGCGCCGAACAGAGTCTGGCTCCTGACCTTCGCCGATCGCCCAGAGCATTTGGCCGTAGGACAAATCAAGATCGGGCAAGGTCTGAGGCACGCGCGGCTCCAAATGTGGAATTACATTTAGCCTCTCACGTTTCCACGTCTCCGTCAATTGCTGAGATTCGGGCCCTCCATTGCGCTTGAAGAAGAGACGTTACCGCACGTGCTGTTTCCCTATAGTGAGCGCCGAATTCCCTAGCCGCAATCGCGGGAATTTTGATGCTGAGGCTGCAGTTTTCTGCGGGCGCGTTATGCCGCTCGACCGATCGAAAGCAGCAAAATCCGAAAATTCCCTGCAACTTTCGCTAGATCAGGGAATTTGCCGTCTGAGATCGGTCCGCTACAGACTGCGTCGCGCACCAGACAGTCAGCACGAAACACTGATCTTTGCCTTCGGGCACCTTTGGGTGCTTGGGCGAACACGATGTCCCTTTGCCGGATGGCTTGTCGTGGCCTGAATCCGGGGAGCGCAAGTCTAGTTCCTGGACGTGCGCCGTGAGCTCTCTTTCCCGGCCGAGCTTCCTGGCTGCAGCCCGAACGCTCGCTCCTTCCTACTCCTGTCGGATGACAGGTCCGCACAGGGCAAGGCCCGTTCAAGCCACCTTGGCCTGTCGGCGCAGGGTCTGCGGTGGTTGGCCATATTGGCGCATGAACGCCTCGCGCATGCGGCGGATGTCGACGAAGCCGGCCTCGCGCGCGATCTGGTCCATCGGGTGGCGGGTTTCCTCGATCATCAGGCGCGCAGCCTCGAGCCGCATCTGCTCGACAGCCTTGGCCGGCGTTTGCCCGGTTTCCGCGCGAAAGGCGCGGGCGAACTGGCGCGGGGATAGCGCCGCGACTTCGGCCAGTTCCTCCACCGTCAGCGGATTGGCAAGGTGAGCCTTGGCAAAGAGCACGGCCTTCTGGATGCGGTCGCTGCTCGGGGCCAGTTCAAGCAGCTCGGAGTGCTGCGATTGGCCCCCGGCGCGGCGATGGTGCATGACAAGGCGGCGGGCGATGGCACCGGCCACGTCGCGCCCCAGATCCTTCTCGATCAGGGCGACAGCTAGGTCGAGCCCCGCCGTCAATCCTGCGGAGGTCCACACCGAGCCCTCGTTGACGAAGATGCGATCGTCCTCGACGCGCACGTTGGGGAAGTCCTCGCGCATCTGGCGGGCATAGGACCAGTGCGTTGTGGCGCGGCGGCCATCGAGCAGCCCCATCTGTCCTAGCAGAAAGGCGCCGGTACAAAGCCCTGCCACGCGCCGGGATTCGCGTGCCATGGTGCGCAGGGTTTCAAGCGTGGCTTCGTCTTGCCGGGGCGGCGGCTGCAGGCCGGCGAGCAGCAGTAGGGTATCGACCTGCCCGACATCTGCCAGTGGCACGGTGGGCACGGCAAAGCCGCTGGACGAGGTGATCGGGCCGCCTGCGACCGAAGCGATCGACAGGGTGTAGTAGGGCTCACCCTTGACGACATTGGCGAGTTCGAATGCGGCCTGCACGCCCAATGCCAGGAACTGGAAGCCGGGGGTGAGCACCATGGAAACGTGTGGCATGCGACCTCCGTGCGTAATGTCCTAAAAACGTAGCTTATACGTCATATCAGCCATGACGGTTCGCGTCCATAAGGTTCGTGTCGAGAGCGATGGTGCTCTCCCCGACACCAAAAAGGACAACGAAAATGACCACTGCTTCCAAGGGAACCGCTCTCATCACCGGCGCATCGACCGGCATCGGCGCGATCTATGCCGACCGCCTCGCTGCCCGCGGCTACGACCTCATCCTCGTCGCCCGCAACAAGGACAAGCTGCAGGCGCTCGCCGCACAGATTTCGGACAAGACCGGCCGATCGGTCGAAGTGCTGGCCGCTGACCTCGGCGATGCAGCCGATCTCGCCCGGGTGGAAAAGGTATTGCGCGAAGATGCCAGCGTGACCGCGCTGGTCAACAACGCCGGGATCGGCACGCACACCACGCTGCTGGAAAGCGATGTCGAGAAGATGGCGGCGATGGTGCAGCTCAATGTCACGGCGCTGATGCGGCTGACTTACGCTGTGGTCCCGGGTTTCGTGGCGCGCGGCGGCGGCGCGGTGATCAACATCGCCTCGATCGTCGCGGTCGCTCCCGAGCTGCTCAACGGCGTCTATGGCGGCACCAAGGCGTTCGTCCAGGCCTTCACCACCTCGCTCAACCACGAACTGGCCGACAAGGGCATCCGCGCACAGGCCGTGCTGCCCGGCGCCACCCGCACTGACTTCTGGGCGCTTGGCGGGCTGCCGGTCGAGCATCTGCCGACCGAGATCGTCATGGACGCCGAAGACATGGTGGATGCGGCGCTGGCCGGGTTCGATCAGGGCGAGATCGCCACGATCCCGGCGCTGCGCGACATCGAACTGTGGAACGCCTTCGAGGCTGCCCGCGCCGCGCTCGGCCCTCAGCTTTCCGCCACCCGGTCCGCCCCGCGTTTCGGCGTCGCGGCCTGATCCCTCCCCCCTGTCATCCTCTCCCAATCAAAGGTCCAATCCCATGAAACTCACCGGAAACACCATCTTCATCACCGGCGGCACCAGCGGTATCGGCCGCGGCCTGGCCGAGGCGCTCCACAAGCTCGGCAACCAGGTGATCATCTCGGGCCGCCGCACCGCTTTGCTCGACGAGGTGACCGCCGCCAACCCGGGCATGGCCTCGATCCAGCTGGACGTGACCAGCCTCGACAGCATCCGGGACGCCGCAAGCGAGCTGACCCGTCGTTTCCCCGACCTCAACGTCGTGTTCAACAACGCAGGCTTCATGCCGTTCGACGACGTGAGCGGGCCGGTGGACGACGATCTGGCGCAGGAGCTGATTACCACCAACCTGCTTGGCCCGATCCGGGTGACCTCCGCCCTGATCGAGCATTTGAAGACCAAGGCGGAAGCGACCGTGCTATATACCAGCAGCGTGCTTGCCTTCGTGCCCATCGCCAGCAATGCGATCTATTCCGCCACCAAGGCCGCGCTCCATTCCTACGCGCTGTCGCAGCGGTTCCAGCTGCGCGGCACCGGGGTGCGGGTGCAGGAGATCGCACCGCCGTGGGTCGATACCGACCTGATCTACAGGAGCGGCGATCCGCGCGCGATGCCGCTGCCTGATTTCATCGAGCAGACACTGGTAGCGCTGGCAACCGATGCGCCCGAGGTGATCGTCGATGGCATCAAGGCGATGCGGGACAACCCCGGAGCGGGCGAGCACGCCCTGTTCGAAGCCTTCAACCAGAGCCTTGTCGAAAACCCCATCCCGACCGGCGCCTGAGTGGCGGGCGGCTCCACCAAAATCGAAAGGAAATCATCATGTCCCGTATCGTCATCCCCGAAACGGCTGCGGCTCCAGCAGGATCGCAAGCCACGCTTGAGGCCATCAACGCCAAGCTCGGCCGGGTGCCCAACTTCTTTCGAGTACTGTCCAACAGCCCCGCCGTCATCACTGCCCATGCAGCGCTGAACCAGGGCCTCGGCAAGGCGCTCGACCTCAAGACCCGCGAACGCATTGCCCTGGCCGTGGCGGCGGTAAACGGCTGCGAATACTGCGATGCAGCCCACACCTTCACCGGCCACACCTTCGCCAGGCTGAGCCGGGAGGAAGTGGAGCTTGCGCGCCAAGGCATGTCGGATGATCCCCACGCCGCGGCCGCTGCTGCCTTCGCCCGCAAGGTGGCTGAGGCCCGGGGCAAGGTGACTGCCGATGACCTCGCAGCGATCCGCGATGCCGGGTTCAGCGACGCGCAGATCGTCGAGATCGTGGCGGTCGTCGCCGAGAACTTCTTCACCAACCTCATCAACAATGTGGCCGAAACCGAAGTGGACTTTCCCGCGATCTAGGGCTCCGACCACGACAGCGGATATTGCGGCCCCGTGCGGTTTCAGATCGCACGGGGCCGCAACCATGAGGTACTGCTGTGGCATCAGGCCAGAGCGCCGCCTGTGCGAGAAGGGGCAAGCTGTCTGGCTAGTCGACAGCCATGATCAGAAGCCCATCAGCTTGCGGTTGAGCGCGCGGTACGAGCCGCTGTCGGCGAAATCGTCGAAGGCGCGGTCCGTGGTGCGGATGATGTGGCGTGCGATGAACGGCGCGCCTTCGGCCGCGCCCTGTTCGGGATGCTTGAGTGCGCATTCCCATTCGAGCACGGCCCAGCCGGCGTAGTCGTACTGGGCGAGTCTGCTGAAGACCTGCCCGAAATCGACCTGCCCATCGCCCAGGCTGCGGAAACGGCCGGGACGATCGACCCAGTTCTGGTAACCGCCATAGACGCCGATGCGGCCCGAGGGGCGGAACTCGGCGTCCTTCACGTGGAAGCACTTGATGCGTTCGTGGTAGATGTCGATGAAGGCGAGGTAATCGAGCTGCTGCAGCACGAAGTGGCTGGGATCGTAGAGGATGTTGGCGCGCGGGTGGTTGCCGGTGCGCGCAAGGAACATCTCGAAGGTGATGCCATCGTGAATATCCTCGCCGGGATGGATCTCGAAGCCGATGTCGACGCCGTTTTCATCGAACACATCGAGGATCGGCTTCCAGCGCCGCGCGAGCTCGTCGAACGCGTCCTCCACCAGCCCCGCCGGGCGCTGCGGCCAGGGATAGAAATAGGGCCAGGCGAGCGCGCCCGAGAAACTGGCGTGGGTGGTAAGGCCAAGGCGGCGACTTGCAACGGCGGCAAGGCCCATCTGCTCTACCGCCCAGGCCTGCCGCGCCTGCGGGTTGCCGCGCACTTCGGGAGCGGCGAAGCCATCGAACAGCGCATCGTAGGCAGAGTGCACCGCCACCAGCTGGCCCTGTAGGTGGGTCGACAGCTCGGTGATGGCAAGGCCCTTGGCGGCGAGCTTGCCCGTCACTTCGTCGCAGTAGTCCTGGCTCTGCGCGGCCAGCGCCAGATCGAACAGGCGCGTATCGTTCGATGGCAGCTGCAGACCCTTGTAGCCAAGCGCAGCAGCCCAGTCGGCAATCGCGTCGAGCGAATTGAACGGGGCCGCATCGCCTGCAAACTGGGCGAGGAAAATGCCGGGGCCCTTGATCGTGCGCATCAGTCCTCCCTCAGGGCGCGCCATTCACGGGCGCGAGCGCTTTCAAGCGCCTTGGCAATGAAAGCCATGCTGCGCACGCCATCGACGATGCCCGGGACGTCGGGCGAGGGTAAGCCCGCGCGAATGCCAGCAGCGAAATCGCTGTAGATATTGGCGAACGCCTCGATGAAGCCCTGCGGATGCCCGGCAGGAAGGCGCGGGCTGGCAAGGCCGGCACTGGTTTCGCCGGCATGATAGGTCGCCGTCGGTTCCCCGGGCCGCTCGAGCACGAGCTCCTCGCTGGCTTCGTGTCGCCAGATCAGCCCCCCGGTTTCACCCCAGACCTTGAGCGTTAGGCCGTTGCGCGCACCGGTAGCGACCTGCGATGCATGGAGCACCCCGGGCGCACCGTTGGCGAAACGCAGCAGCACGTTGCAATCGTCATCGAGCGTGCGGCCGGGAACGATGCTGGACAGGTCGGCACACAGGTCGGTCACGGACAGCCCCGCGACGTACTCGGCAAGATTGAATGCGTGGACGCCGATGTCGGCGACGCATCCCCCGACGCCCGCCTGGCCGGGATCGGTGCGCCAACCTGCCTGCTTCTGGTCCTGCTCTGCTTCGAGGGGGCGCCACAGCCAGCCTTGTGTGTAATCGACCACGACCTTGCGCACCGCGCCGATGGCGCCTTGCGCCACCAGTTCGCGCATCCTCCGCACAAGCGGGTATCCGGTGTAGGTGAAGGTGAGGCCGTAGTGCGCATGAGCGCGTGCGGCGAGGGTACGCAGCGCGATCGCTTCATCGAGCGTGGCCGTCGCCGGTTTGTCGGAAAGGACGTGGAAGCCTGCTTCCAGCGCGGCGCTGGCGATGGCGAAGTGGGTTGCGTTGGGCGTGACTATTGCGACCAGTTCCGCGCCGTCCGGTCGCGTTGCCTCGGCCGCGAAAAGGGCGCGGTAGTCGCTGTGGCACCTTGCGGGATCAAGTCCCCAGGCAGCGCCGGCAGCGCGGGATCGGTCAGGATCGCGGCTGAAGGCACCGGCTACCAGTTCGACCTTGCGATCCAGCTCCGCGGCCATGCGATGGACCGGGCCGATGAAGGCGCCGGGACCACCGCCCACCATCGCGAGGCGGACGGGCGCGGAAAGGCCAGAGGTCGGCGGTACCGTCATCATCCGGCTTCCGGCGCGTTCGCGGGCAGGACGACCGGTCGATAGCCGCCGCGGCGGCGGAACAGCAGGATGAGGCCGAGATAGCTAGCCAGCATGAAGGCCGGGAGAACCGCGACCGTGCGCAACGCGTCCTTCTTGGCCGCGCCGCCGATCGACGCCAGCAGTTCCGCGTCGGGAGGCGGTGCCGCCGCGGCAGCGGTCGGGTCTAGCGCGCGGTAGCTTCCCGTGAGCGCGCCGGCGCGGGTAGTGAGGTATCGATGCGACAGCGCGGTTCCCTGCGCGAGATCGTGAGCTTCGATCGCTCGTGCGGTGCCGATGTCCTGCACTGTGCCGAGCAGGGCAGAACCGATGATCCCGGCGGCAAGCATGCCGGCGCCGGCGACGATGTTCATCGTCACCGCCCCGCCGCGCGGAAACTGCTCGGAGGAAATGGCAAGGCTGGTCCCCCAGAAGAAGCTTTTGCCGATGCCGTACACGGTGGCCGCCAGAAGGAGCGCCGGTCCGTTCGCGCCCGCGAGTAGAAGCAGGCCGACGGCCGTGACCGCAGAAGCTGCCGCAAGGGTGCCCAGCGGGGTGAGGCGCGCGATCACCGAGCCTGCAATGAGGCGGATGCCGAACACGACCAGCGACGCATAGACGAGAACCCAGCCGGCCTGAAGGCCAAGGGCGTGCATCTGCGGCTCCATCAGCGAACTGATCCAGCTGTCGGTCGAAAGCTCGGTAATTGCGAGGGGGATCATCAGCAGCACGAGCACGATGTAGAGCGGGCGTCCGGCACTGCGGGCAAAGGCGGCGAACGCCCCGGTTAGCACCGCGACTGCCGCCAGCACGGCCAAGGGCGAGAGCGCGAGCAGGCGGCCGATCTCCAGCATGATCAGCGTGGCAATCACGAGGGCGCTGCCCCATCCGGCCTCTGCCAGCATCTCGCGATAGGATACGCCCGAGGCGACTCGCTCGCTCAATGGAAAGCGGGCCGATGGCAGCATCGCAGCATAGGCAAGGACCGGCAGTGCCATCAGCGCGACCTTCACTTGCCAGGCGGTGGCGTCACCCAGAGCCATGGCGAGCACGCCCCCCGCGATCATCCCGCCGGGCCATGCTGCATGGAGGCGATTGAGCCAGCGAGGCTTGTCCTCATGGAACAGGGTCGCGATCAGCGGGTTGGCCGCGGCTTCCACCGCACCGTTGCCCAAAGCCATCACGAACGTGCCCAGATAGAGCCGACCGTAGCCAGTCGCCGTTAGCAGGACGAGCAGTCCGCCTGCGTGGCACAGGGCAGCAAACCAGAAGGTCGCCTTGAAGCCGACCCGGTCGATGACGAGGCTGAACAGGACGATGGTAATGGCGAAGGGCCACAGACCCGCGCCGAGCAGCTCGCCCTTCTGCGTCTCGCTCAGGGCAAACGCGCTACCCCACTGGTCGACGACCAGCGCCCGCAGGATGAAGCAGAACGACGTTGCGGTGATCGCCGCGAATGACAGGCTGAACAGGCGCTGGCGTGGCATGGTTCCCTCATCCGAAGTGTTTTGATGTAAATGTTTACATAATTCGACGTTGTCAACCGCGACCGACCTGCGCGACCTCATGGAAAGCGGCCCATCCAGTGGTTCGGGCAGGTAAGCGACATAAAAAGGGTGGCAGGTCCCCCAAATTGGATGTTGCAATCCGTCACAAACGCGATAGCTTCAAGAATGAAAACGTTATCATCGAACATTGCCGCGGATGAGCCAGCGTTATTGCGGATGCGTTCGGGGCAATGAGCTCTGTTTGGCCAGCCGCCGTGGGCGGCGTCAAATAAAGCGGTAAAAACGTTTTACGACGATTGTGAAGCCAAGACAGGCAGGGGCGCGCTGGCTGCGCGTGAGAAGAAGGGGTCTCGAAGATGGTTGCCAGAATTCTCGTTGGAAACAGCGTGTCGGTAGCGGCAGTGGCCGCAGCCCTCGTGCTCGCCGCACCTGCCGTTCACGCGCAGGAGGCAGCCGTGGGCGCTTCCGAGGGTGGTCTGGGTGAAATCGTGGTCACTGCCGAAAAGCGGCAGAGCACCGCGCAGAAGACTCCGATCGCTATGACGGTGGCGACCGGCGCCCAGCTGACCGCGAACGGCGTGTCGGACGTCAACAGCCTGACCAATGTCGCGCCCACGTTGAACATCGCGCAGAACAACCAGAACACGCTGATCACGATCCGCGGTGTTTCGAGCCGCGACTACACCGAGACCGGCAATCCCGCCGTCGCGCTCAGTATCGACAATTTCTATCTTCAGAACGGGACCGCACTCAACGTCGGCTTTTTCGATCTCGAACGGATCGAAGTGCTGCGGGGCCCCCAAGGCACCCTTTACGGTCGCAACGCCACTGCCGGTGCGATCAACATCCAGACTGCCAAGCCGAAGGACCAGCTCGAGGGCAATGTTGCGCTGGAATACGGCTACAAGAATCTGCTGATCGGCGAGGGCATGATCAACTTGCCGCTGTCGGACTCGCTGAAGCTGCGCGCCGCCTTCTCGGTGCACCAGCGCGATCCCTACCGCGACAACGGCTCGCTGCGTTCCAACAGCGGCGTGGTGACCAAGGGCGGCAACGACGACGTGAGCCAGGCCGCGCGCGTCCACCTCGCCTATGAACCTGCCGGCACCGGATTCACTGCGCTGCTGACCGGCGAATACACACACGTCGGCGGGGTAGGGGCGGTGCTGAAGGGCGTGCCGTACAGCGACGTGGTGAATGGCGAACTCAAGATCGGGTCGGACCGCAAGTGGGAGCTCAACAACCAGGGCTACATCGATCTGACGATCAAGAATGCGCGCTGGAACTTCAACTATGACGCGGGCCCGGTCACGCTGTCCTACTTCGGCGGCTATCGCGACCAGAAGCTGCGCCGGTCGAACGATCAGGATGGCGGCACGGCATTCAACTATGCATTCCCGACCGACGGCAAGACCGAAACGCAGAACCACGAACTGCGCCTTGCCTCCAATTTGTCGGGACCGTTCGGCTTCCAGACTGGCCTGTACTATTTCAAGGAGCAGGGTCAGGCGCTGACCTACTTCCAGGTCCTCGGCGGGGCGACGCCCTTCAATTTCTACACATTCGACTATGACACCGGCTCGCGGTCCTATGCCGCATTCGGCCAGGCCTGGTACGAGATCACCCCGGGGCTGAAGATCGAAGCGGGCGCGCGCTACACCAAGGAAAAGAAGAGCCAGGTCGGCTACAACATCATTGCCGGAACCTACACCGCGGTGAACGCGAAGTATGAAGGCGGCAAGGACACCTACCACATCGGCATCAACTGGCAGGCGACGGCGGACAATCTCGTCTATGCCAAGTACGATACTGGCTTCAAGGCGGGCGGTTTCCAGAACGGCTTCACCTTCGGCCCTGAAACCATTCGCGCGTTCGAGGCTGGCGTAAAGAACCGCTTCTTCGGCCGCACGCTCGAAGTGAACCTGTCGGGCTTCCTGTACAACTACGTCGATCTGCAGGTGCAGCAGAACGATCCCGTCACGGCGATCTCGCGCGTCTTCAACGCAGGCAAGGCCCGGATCTATGGCGGCGAGCTCGAAACCACATGGCGCGCGACGCCAGACGACCAGATCGACCTGACGGCCGCCTACCTCAACGCGAAGTACAAGGACTTCTACACTGGTGGGGTCCAGTATGCGGGCAACGTCCTGCCACAGGCGCCGAAGTGGTCGCTGTCGGGCGGCTACAGCCACGACTTCCATATCGGCGATGGCAAGGTCACCGCGCGCATTCAGAGCCGCTACCAGTCGAAGTCGTATTTCACCTTCCGCAACTTCGAGACCGAGAAGCAGGACAGCTACACCAAGACCGACTTCATGCTGACCTACACGCCGGATGCGAAGAAGGGGCTGTCGGTCTCGGCCTACGTCCGCAACATCGAGGACTCGGTTATCCTGACGACGTCGGAAGAAGCCGGCTATGCCGGTGGTTACCTGGTGCAGTTCGCCGATCCGCGGACTTGGGGCGTACGGCTTTCCTACGCCTTCTGATTACGGTTCCTGGCCACGGCCCGCTCGTGCTTCTCTCCCGGCACGAGTGGGCCGACGGCCAGACAGCGGCGAGCAGGTCCCCCATACTGCTCGCCGCTCGATTCTGGGGAGCGCGCCTCATGACGCCAGATGCCTGTGATGGCGGCTGTCTTCGATCTGGACAGAGTTTCGAGCGTAGCGAAGCTCGCCCCCGCGACAGGCTATGTCTGAAATGTCGCGCCGTTATGGATGCACAGGGTGGACGGTGGCGAAGCGGCCATCGCACCAGGCGAGCGGCGAGACATCGTCCCGCATTTCGATAGAATCAACGCGTCCCACGATGATGCTGTGCGTGCCATAGGCGAAAGTCGCATCGCGCTTGCACAGGATCGAAGCTTGCGCATTTTCGAGTAGCGGGATGCCTGCTGCGTCGAAGCGCCAATGGGGGCCGGCGAAGCGCTCCGCCTTGCGGTCGGGATCGGCAAAGACACCGGCGATGGCCTGCTGATCCTGGTGCAGGATCGCGATACGGAAAGCCTCGGTTGCCGTCAGATCGGCGTGCATCGACGCCGACGTGTTGACGCAGACGAGCAGGCTGGCGGGTTGTGTCGAAAGCGAACAGACCGCCGTCGCCGCCATTCCCAGCGGGCCTTGCGGTCCGGCCATGGTCACGATGTTCACGCTTGCGGCAAGGCGCCGCATCGCGAGCTTGAAGGCCTGGTCGATGCTGGTCATCCGGCTGCTCTTGCGAAGGGTTTGAACGGGCGCGCGATCACAACCTGCCAGCCTGCATCTGTTCGACCGCGTACGCTGCGGCGCGCGCGGTCAACGCCATGTACGTCAGCGACGGGTTCTGGCAGGCCGACGAGGCCATCATTGCGCCATCGGTGACGAACAGGTTGGGCACGTCGTGCGCCTGGTTGTGCGCGTTGAGCACCGAGGTCGCCGGATCGTGGCCCATGCGCGCGCCACCCATCTCGTGGACGGCGGACCCGGCAAGATCCGGTTCGGCAACGCTGGCGAGAATGCTGCCACCCAGCAGGCCGAGCATCGCGCGTGCCTCGCTCGCGGCGTCGGAAAGAAGCGCGCGTTCGTTCTCGCCCTGGTGCAGGCGGATATCGAGCTGCGGCATGCCCCATGCATCGGTCGCCTTCGACAGCGTCACCCGGTTGTCCGCGCGCGGCAGGCACTCGGCGAAGGCGACCATGAAGATCCGCCATTCACCCGGTGACGCCAGCTCGCGCCGCAGGGACGGTCCGACGCCGGGCAGGTGCACGCCGCGCGGCCAGTTGGCGCGGATGCCGACGCCCTGGTAGCTGTAGCCGCGCACGAAGCGGGGATCGGCGGTGTCGAGGTTGCGGAAACGCGGGATCACGAAGTTGGATGGCCGGTTGCCGAAGTACGTCCTGTCCTCGAGCCCCGGCGCCGTCGCGATCCCGGCCACGGCCGTCGCGTGGTCCATGATGAAGCGACCCAGCACGCCGCTGCGGTTGGCAAGCCCTTGCGGAAAGCCTTCGCTCGACGAACGCAGCAGCACGCCGACGGAGTTGAAAGAGGAGGCGTTGAGGAAGAAGATTCGCGCCGCATAGCGATGGCGCGCGCGCGTGCGGGCGTCGATGCAGTGAACCGCCACCGCTCGCCCCGTCTTCGGATCATGCTCGATCCGTTCCACGATCATGTCGGTCTGAAGCGTGAGGCGTCCGGTCTTGCGTGCCGCCGGCAGGGTCGAACTCTGCGTCGAGAAGTAGGCGCCATAGCTGCAGCCGCGCGCGCAGAGGTAGCGGTACTGGCACTGCGCGCGGCCTTCGTCCTCCTTCGCGACGGTTAGATTGGCCGAACGCCCCGGGATCAGCCGACGGTCGGGGTAGGCTGCGGCGATCCGGCTCGCGAGAGCCTTCTCGCCCGCGCTTAGCGGCATGGGCGGCTGGAATTCCCCGTCGGGAAGCTGCGGCAGGCCTTCGTGGCTGCCGTTCACACCGATGTAGCGCTCGACATGATCATACCACGGCGCGATGTCGGCATAGCGGATGGGCCAGTCCGTGCCGTGGCCATCGCGCGCGTTGGCAGAAAAGTCGTAGTCGCTCCAGCGCTGGCACTGCCGTCCCCAGGTGAGCGAGCGCCCGCCCAGCTGGTAGCCGCGCCGCCACTGGAAGGGCTTGTCGCTGCTGGTCTGGTAGGGATGGTCCGCATCGTTGACGAAGTGGTCCATCGTGTATTCGTCGAAATTGGTGCCCTTCTGCTGCACCGCATATTCACGATCCAGAAGGTCCTGATCGCCATAGCCGCGGAACGGCATCTCCCACGGCGCCTTCAGCTCGTTTGCATAATCGGCCTGGTGCTCGATGGCACGGCCCCGCTCGATCATCAGCACCTTCAGGCCGCGTTCGGTCAGCTCCTTGGCGGCCCAGCCGCCGGAGATGCCCGAGCCTATTACGATCGCGTCAAATGTGTCGGTCATGAAAACCAGATCGCCAGCCAGTCGTTGGAAAGAGGATGGGGATGATCGCCGATCGGCAAATCCGGGTCCCAGCGGCCCGGGACAAGCTGGAACGCAAGATCGCCGGCGCCACCTTTTTCGGAGGTGTACCATGCCGTCAGCACGGCACGCTTCAAGGTCTGCCAGGACTGCCCTGTCTCTGCATCGACCGCGCGGCTTGCCGCGGGCGCCCTTCCGAAGGCTGCGGCGTCAAGCGACGCCAGCGCGGCGTAGCGCTGAGCGAGATCACGTCTCAGGAACTGCCCTTGCACGGCCTGATCAAGCCACCTGCCTACGCGTTGGACATCGTCGACGGTCAGGCCGCGCCAGCGCGAGGGCAAGACCGAAGCGATGAATGCGCCCGGTCTTGCGACCCGCGATCCGGGCAGGACGAGATCGGAGACTTCGTCGATCAGCGGCGTGAGATCGGCAGGATCGATCGCGGCGTTTTGCGCGATTCGGGGCGTGGCGAGGGCAAGGGCGCCAACAGCCGCGGTGCCGCACAGCAATTCGCGGCGGGAAAGCGAATGAGCTGGCGAAGGAGCAGAAGTGGCAACGCTTGTCATGGCGAGCCGAAGCTATGGCCGGAAAACTGCAATGTAAACATTTTCATTCCTGGTTCTTCCCTCCTTTTTCGGATCACGGCAGGCTTGCGGGGCGAGCGGCAATCGGCAAGGTGAAGTTCCGTTTTCTCATGTGAAGGACTGCGCATGTCCAACATCAAGGACATTGCTGCCAAAGCTGGTGTCTCGATCGCGACCGTTTCCCGGGCCCTTCGCCAGCCCAATCTCGTCAAGGAAAAGACCGCGCTCAAGATCCGTGATGCGATCGAAGCTCTTGATTACAAGCCGAACATGCTTGCCGCGTCGTTGCGGCGACAGAAGGCCGATGCCGTGATCATCGCGGTGCCCAGCATCCACAATCCGTTCACATCGGCCTTCGTCCAGGGTGTCGAGAACGTCGCGCGCGAAAATGGCACCAAAGTGCTGCTCGCGCTGACCGAAGGGCGGCAGGATCTGCTCGACCGGCATTACGAAATGATCGCGGGCAAGCAGGCGGATGGATTGATCCTGCTTGACGTGATCTCGCCTTCGGCCCTTGCAGGACAGACACCGGGCGACGACCCGTTGCCGATCGTTCTTGCCTGCGAATACGACAGCGCGGTCGACCAGCCGCGCGTCAGGGTGAACGACCTCGAGGCCGCGGCCGAAATCGCGGCACATGTCGCATCGCTCGGCCATCGCCAGATCGCCATTCTGTCGGGGCCATCGGCACAGCGAATGAGCCGCGATCGCCAGCGCGGTTTCCGGCTGGGATTGCGGCGCGCCGGGATCGAAGAGGATGACGCACTTGTCGTCGGGGGCGATTACTCGCTCCGGTCGGGCGTCGCGGGCGCAAACGCCCTGCTTGATTCCGGGCGCAAGTTCACGGCGATTCTTTGCGAGAACGATGAAATGGCGCTTGGGGCGATCCACGCGATCGCGGCCCGCGGCCTGCGTGTTCCGGACGATATAAGCGTCACCGGCATCGACAACCTGCGCTTTGCCGAATTCGCCAATCCCGGTCTCACGACGATTGCCTTGCCGAACGAGCAGATCGGCGAGGAAGCGATGCGGCTTATGCTGGACTTTGCGATCGATCCGGACGGCGCGCGGCGCGAGGTCGTGGTGCCGCACCGGCTGATCGTTCGGGGGAGCACCGCCGCGCCAACCCCTCGCATGTGAGCCAGCCGACAAGTTGGTTGCCGGCCAACCCTTTTAAAGACGCTCGCGTATTGCCCTTGACTTGACCGATCCAACCCTCAAAATGAAAACGTTTCCATTTGAGGGTTTGCATGCACCGTCGTCGTTTCCTGTCGTTGTCCTGTCAATCCGGCGCTGCCTTGGCTGCGGCGTCGCTGCTGCCCGGTTGTGCAAGTTTGCCCGCTGTTTCCGGTGGCGCGGGGCCGGCGCCGTCGCCGATGCGTCCGGGGCTTCAGCTGTTTACGGTGATGAAACTCCTCGATCAGGATTTCGATGGAACACTCGCGGCGGTTGCGGCGATCGGCTACCGCGAAGTGGAGACGGTCGGCGCATTTGACCGCGATCCCGCCCAGGTCGCCGACGCGCTGGCAAGGCACGGGCTGACCACGCCCTCCCAGCACCTCATGCCGGGTAACCTCTATCGCGACTTCTCGCTCTACAATCGCGGCGGCCTGTCGTGGGACGAGATCGTCCGGCGCTTTGCGATCGCGTTCGACTTCGCCCAGGTCGACCGCTTCATCGCCGAGGCCATCGAGCGGGCCACCAGGCTCGGCCAGCGATACATCACGTGGCAGACCAACTGGCAGAAGCAATACGGCCTTGCCGAACTGAAGCAGCACATTGCGGCGTTCAACAGGGCGGGGGCGCTGTGCCGGAGCGCGGGTCTGCAGTTCGCGTTCCACAACCACAACCTCGAATTCGCGGTCATCGACGGCATGCCCGGGTACGACCGCATGGTGATCGAAACCGACCCCGACCTCGTCAAGCTTGAGCTCGATTTCATGTGGATGACGGCCGCCGGGGCCGACCCGGTCGCCTATCTCGAGCGGTTCCCGGGGCGCTACCGGATGACCCACCTCAAGGACCGTACGGCGGACGGCCGGATCGCGATCCCAGGCACCGGGGTCGAGAATTTTCCCCGCCTCATCGCGGCGAGCGAGAAGGCCGGCATCGAGCATGCTTTCGTCGAATTCGACCAGCCGGTCGATCCGCTCAACGAAATTACGGCCGCGTGGAAGTACCTCGTAAGCCTGAAGGGCATGCGGGCGTGACCGAACCGAAGACCTGGCTTGTCGAAGCGTTGGGGATAACCGCGCTTCCCGGCGACGAAGAGCGCCTGCGGCTGCATTGGCAGGCCGATCAGGCGCTCGTCACCCGGGCGCTCGAAGCAGCCGGAAGCGATGGCGCGCCTTCGTTCTTCGACCGGCCCCAGCGCCTGTTCGACGGGCTCGTCCGCCGATGAGCGACGCGCTGGCGGACCTCGACCTGGTCGCGCTGGCAGATGCCATCGCCGCGGGAGACGTGACGGCAGAGGCCGCAACGTCGTCCGCGCTCGAAGCGGCGACGAGACATTCCGCTCTCAACGCCGTCGTCCGGCTTGATCCCGAAGGCGCTCTAGAGGCGGCGCGCGCCGCGGACCGCCGCCGCGCCGCCTCGGGCGTCAGCGGGCCGCTGCATGGGGTGCCGCTGGCGCATAAGGACATGTTCTACCGCGCCGGCCGCGTCACCGGGTGCGGCTCGATCATCCGTCGCGACTTCGTGGCGACGACCACGTCCTCGTTGCTCGAGCGGCTCGATGTCGCAGGGGCGATCGAGATCGGACAGCTCCACATGGCCGAATTCGCGATGGGACCCACGGGGCACAACGCCCATCTCGGCCGCTGCGGCAATCCCTGGAACCCTGCGGCCATCAGCGGCGGCTCATCGTCCGGATCGGGCGCGGCGGTGGGCGCGCGCATCGTCGCGGGCGCGCTCGGGTCCGATACGGGCGGTTCGGTTCGCTTGCCCGCCGCCCTTTGCGGGGTGGTGGGATTGAAACCGACCCACGGATTGCTGCCGCAGGACGGAATGATGCCGCTGTCCGAAAGCCTCGACACCGCCGGCCCGCTGGCGCGCTCGTCGCGCAGCGTCGCGCGGCTGCTAGGCGTGCTGACGGGCGGCGCATGCGACTATGAAGCCGCGCTGGCGCAGGACCTGCGCGGCATCACCATCGGCAGGCCGACCGGCTACTTTGCCGAAGATCTCGATCCGCCGGTGGCCACGGCCTTCGATGACGCCCTGCGTTGCCTGGCCGACCTTGGCGCGCGCGTTGTCGATGTGGCCTTTCCGGACGGCGAGCAATACGCCGAGATGGCCGCGCTGGTCTGGGCGCCGGAGGCGGCCGCCCAGCATCTCTCGTGGTTGCGCGACCGACCCGGCGACTATGGCCCGCAGGTGCGCAACCGTCTGCTGCACGGGCTCGCGATTCCGGCGGTGCACCATGTCCTTGCCCGGCGCTTGCGCGGATCGCATCTCGCTGCCGTCCTCGCCGGGCCGTTCAGCCTGTGCGACGTGATCGCCACCCCCGCGATGCGGACGGTGACGCCGATCGCCAGTGCGGTTGAAGCCGATTCCGGCCCGGCGATGGACCGCGTCGTCGGCGGATTGTCCGCCTTGACCCGCCCGGTGTCCTATCTCGGCCTGCCCGCGCTGGTAACGCCGATGGGGCACGATGCCCGCGGCCTGCCGATGGGCCTGCAACTGATCGCTCGCCCACAGGACGAGCAGAGCCTCCTCACGATCGGCGCCTGCTTCGAAGCAGCCACCCGCCACCTCGATCGTCGACCCCCTTCTGCCCCCTGAACCGCAGATTTTCTGAAGGAGACCGTGCACATGGAAATCGGAGTCTTCATTCCCATCGGAAACAATGGCTGGCTGATCTCGAAGAACGCGCCACAGTACATGCCGAGCTTCGATCTCAACCGCGAGGTGGTCCAAAAGGCGGAAGGGTATGGTTTCGACTTCGCGCTTTCGATGATCAAGCTGCGCGGCTTCGGCGGCGAGACCAGGTTCTGGGACTACAACCTCGAAAGCTTCACGCTGATGTCCGCCCTCGCGGCGGTGACGACGAGGATCAAGCTGTTCGCGACCACGGCCGTGCTGACCCTGCCGCCTGCGATCGTCGCGCGCATGGCCGCCACGATCGATTCGATCGCGCCCGGCCGGTTCGGCATCAACATCGTCTCGGGTTGGGCGAAGGGCGAATACGATCAGATGGGCCTCTGGCCCGGCGACGCCTACTTCGGATACCGCTATGATTATTCCGAGGAGTATGTCCAGGTCCTCAAGGACCTCTGGCAGGACGGCAAGTCCGACTTCCAGGGCAAGTACTTCCAGATGAGCGATTGCAAGCTCGGTCCGCAGCCCCAGGGCAAGATCGAGATCGTCGGCGCCGGCCAGTCCGACCGGGGCATGGACTTCGTCGCCAACTACGGTGACTACAACTTCGTCACCTGCGGCGGCATCAACCAGCCGCGCCAGCACGCCCCCGTCGTCGAAAAGCTCGTAGAGGCCTCGCGCAAGTCGGGCCGCGACGTCGGCGCCTACATCCTGTGCATGGTCATCATGGGCGAAACCGACGAGGAAGCGATGGCCAAGTGGGAGCACTACAAGGCCGGCGCCGACATGGGCGCGCTCGCCTGGATGGCGGACCAGGGATCGAAGGACACGACCTCCGACAGCAATTCCACCGCGCGCCACATCAACCTTCCCGAAGGCGCGATCAATTTCAACATCGGCACTTTCATCGGCAGCCATGCGACGGTCGCCCGCCTGCTCGACGAAGCGGCCTCGATCCCCGGCACCAAGGGCATCATGCTGACGTTCGATGACTTCCTGCAAGGGCTCGACGAATTTGCCGAACGCGTTCAGCCGCTGATGGAGTGCCGCGCGCACATCGTCTCCGAAAACGCCTGAGGCTCAAGGCGCACACAGATCCACCCGGGCTTGTCCCGGCCCTCGGCAGGTCCGTCGCTTCACCGCGCGGGCCTGCCCTTTTTTGCCGATCCCCAACAAGGAGACCCAAGTCCCGTGTCATCGCCACTCGATCAGGCTGCCCTCGCGCAGCTCTTCACCCAGGCCCGTTCGCGCAATGCCTGGCAGAAGGAATCCCTGCCCGAAGCCACCTGGCGCGACCTCTACGATCTGGTCAAGATGGGCCCGACCTCGGCCAACGTCAGCCCCGCGCGCTTCGTGTTCTGCGTGAGCGATGAGGCAAAGGCGCGGGTCGCGGCGCACATGTCCGGAACCAACGCCGCCAAGAGCATCGACGCCGCAGCGATCGTCATCGTCGCGCAGGATCTCGATTTCGCGCAGAAGATCCCGCAGCTGTTTCCGCATAATCCCGGCGCGCAGCACTGGTTCGGCGATCCGCAGGTGCGTCACGACACCGCCTTCCGCAACGCCACGCTGCAAGGCGCCTACCTGATGCTGGCGGCGCGGGCGCTAGGCCTCGATTGCGGCCCGATGTCGGGTTACGACCAGAAGGCGCTCGATGCCGATTTCTTTGCCGGCACGGCGGTTTCATCGAATTTCCTCTGCGCGATCGGACACGGCGTCGACACCCCGTTCGACCGCCTGCCGCGCCTGGCCTTCGAGGAAGCCTGCCAGCTGCTTTGATCTACCCCTTGGCGATGGTCCGGCGCTGCAGGGCCATCGCCATGCTGGCAAGGCCGCCCGCCGCGGTCAGCGCCGCGATGCAGGCGAAGGTCATGTCATAGCGGGCCGTCACCTCGTAGAGCAGGGCATAGCTCGACGGGCCCATCATCACCCCCAGGAAGGTATAGACCAGCGCTCCGCCCATCACTTGCCCGGTCATCCCGGGCGGGCTGAAGCGGGCGATTTCCGACATAGCGACCCCGTTCCAGCCCGACAGGCTGAAGCCCAGCGCCACCAGCAGGCCCACCTGCAAGAATACCGGCAACCGCATCAGGAAGGGCAGGGCGCAAAGCCCGGTCGTGCTCAGCAGACCGATCAGCGCCAGGATCGCGAAGCCCGATCCCGCCCGGTCGGCCAGCCAGCCCCAGCTGACGCGGCCCGCAGCGCCGCTGGCTTGGAGCGCGCCGCCCACCGCCGCGGCAGTCGCCAGCTTCCAGCCCTGATCCTCCACCAGCATCAGCACGATGAAGGCCGACAGTGAAAGTTGCGCGGCCGAATAGACCATGCCGACCAGCGACAGCACCAGCAGCGGTCGCGACTTCCAGACGAGGCGCTGCTCGGCCAGGAAGTTCGCCCGGAACGACCGGCGAGCGGCCGGTGCGTGGGGGGCGTCGCGATGATCCACCCACAGCTTGAGCGCAAGCGCTGCGGGCACGATGGCCGCCACAGCCAGCGTCCGCTGCCATCCGAATGCGGCATCGAGCGCGGGCAGGGAAAGGCTCGCCAGCACGGCCCCCAGCGGCACGCCCGCCTGCTTGATCGAGAACACCACGCTGCGCTTGGCGGGCGGGCACGCGGCATTGAGGATCTGGGACGATGCCGGGTTCTGCAGGCCGTAGCCGAGCCCGATCAGCAGCGATGCCACGATGCCGATCCACAGCGTGCTGGTGGCCAGCAGCACCAGTCCCGCCGCGAACAGCAGCAGGGTTACGATCTCGATGACATAGGCGCCGTGGCGCTGCAGCAGTGTCCCGGCGAGCGCGGATCCCAGCGCGCCAGCCATGTAGATCAGGCTGATCTGGTAGCCGACATAATGCGCATCGATGCCGAAGCCCAGTGCGGCGCGCGGCGCGATTGGCGCGAGCGCCAGCGCCACCGCCGTGGCGATGACCTGCACCAGCGTGGTGAGCACGAGGACGCGGAGAAGTGGGGCGTCATGCTTGCTCGAATTGTGCATCGCTGTCGGGTGCTCACCGGATGGAAACGACCGCCGGTTGCAGCAAGGCACACGGCAATGCAACCGCTTAATGAAAAGCTTTACATTAAGGGTGTCGTCCGTGATGCTGCAGGGGCCAGTGCAAAGGAGCGACATCCGTGGACTCACACAATTCCACACGCCCAGGGCGTCAGGACGCCTTGCGCGCGGCGATGCAGCGCATCGGCGTGCGCGACGCGCAAGTGCGCGCCTGGACACATCTCGATCCGGATGCGGCCGGGAAGATCTCCGAAGGAGGCAGTGGCGAAGGCGAGCGACCGCTGGAAGGGGTGACTGTCGGCGTCAAGGATGTGATCGATGTGGCGGGCATGCCTACCCGGCACAATTCGCCGCTGGGCTCAAGCTTGCCCGCGGTACTGGACGCGCCCTGCGTTTCGGTGCTGCGCTCTGCCGGCGCGATCATCGTCGGCAAGACCGACACGACCGAATTTGCCGCAGCGGGCCGCGATGCCGCCACGGCCAACCCGCACGACCTTGCCCGCACCCCCGGCGGCTCCTCGTCGGGCTCTGCCGCAGCGGTTGCCGATGGCCACGTCGACCTCGCCTTGGCGACGCAGACCGGCGGGTCGACAATCCGGCCGGCGAGCTTCTGCGGCATCTACGGCTTCAAGCCGACCTGGGGTCTGATCTCGCGGGAAGGGGTGAAGCTCTATGCCAACAGCCTCGATACCGTCGGCTTCCACGCGCGCGACCTCGGCCTGCTCCAGTGCGTCGCCGACGTCTTCGGATTTGCCCGCGCCTCCCTGCCGAATGGGCCCCTGCGCATCGCGATCTGCCGCACGCCCTGGTTCGAGCAGGCAGAGCCCGACACGCGAGCGGCACTTGCCGACGCTGCCCGAAGGCTTGCCGCAAGTGGCGTCGAGACCGCGGCCATCGACTTGCCGGGTGGGTGCGACGCGCTCGAACCCGCCTTCCACGCCATCCTCCATCGCGAAGGCGGGGCAGCCTTTCTCGATCTCGCACGCCGCGCGCCCGAACTGCTGCATCAGGATTTCCACCAGCGCGTGGCGAGCCCCGAGCGCTATGATGACGACGTCCTGCGCAGATCGTACGACATCGTCGCGCAATTGCGGGTGGCGGTGGAAGCGCTGTTCGCGCAGTTCGACGCGGTACTGGTACCGAGCGCGCCGGGGATCGCCCCGCTGGGACGCGGCCCGGGCAACCCCCTGTTCAACCAGCACTGGACGCTGCTGCACCTGCCGGTCCTCAACCTGCCGCTCTACCGCGCCAGCCACGGCATGCCCCTTGGCCTCAGCCTCGTCGGGCCGCGCTTTTCGGATGGGCGCCTGCTTCAGGCGGGGGAGCAACTGATCGCCCTTTTGCACGAACACCAGCCGTTGCCCGCCTGATTGAGCGCGTTCGGCTCGCGGCGAAACCCGCCCTGCAATGCCGCGCGGCAAAGAACGGGCAGTTTTCGGTCCCGACTGGCGCAGCGGGCAGGATTGCTTCAGTCTGTCCGCCTAGATCGTGGAGAGGAAACGATGGCCACTGAACCAACGCTTGCCGGCCAGCTTGTGCGCAATTTCGGCAACCCTTCGGCAATGGCCGGCCTCTATGCGCCCGACGTGGAATGGAGCCTGCCGCCGTCGCTGCCTTTTCCCGTGCCGATGAAGGGGATCGACGCGGTATCCGCGTTCAACCGCTCGGTCTGGGGCGAGGTCTATTACCCGGATTGCTCGGTCGAGATCCTCGACGAAACGGGGTCGGCCACATGCAGCGCGGTTCGCTTCATCTACCGCGCGCGATTCCGCGCCAACGATCTGCCGTACGAGAACGAATACACCCTGTTCGCCCGCCATGGCGAACAGGGCATCACCGAGGTTTTCGAATCCCTCGACCTGACCCGGCTGGCGCAGCAGGCGCCCGGCTGAAGGCAATGGGCGGGTCGCAAGCAGTACTTCCTTACAAAGAACGGCCTCCTGCGCCCGAACTTGCTTGAAGGAGCGAAATCGACGGTGTTTAGAAATGGCGCGAGTTAACTGTGTGGGTACCGGTCGAAGATGGAAGCGAAGCTTGTGGCAAAGCCTGTGAAGGCGAAATCCGGGCCGGGCGGGGCGGAACCTGCCAAGCGGGTACCGCGCGCCGGGCGGCCGGCTTCCCCCCTCATCACGCGCGAGGCAGCGGCCGAGGCGGCGCTGCAGATCATCGATCGCCAGGGGCTGGAGGGCTTGAGCCTGCAGGCGGTGGCGCAGCAGATGGGGGTCCGGGCGCCTTCGCTCTACCACCATTTCCGCGACAAGGAGGCGCTGCTGGTCAAGGTGGCGCGGCTGTTGCTGCACAAGATCAATGTCGAGCAGGACACCTGGTCCGACGATTGGGAGACGCGCACGATCGAACTGGCGCTCGCGACCTACCGCGTCACCATGCGCCATCCCAATGCCGCGCCGCTGGCGCTGCGCTTCTTTCCCCGTCAGGTCGTGCTGCCGGCTTACGAGCGCACGCTGGCGACGTGTCCTTATCCGCCCGAAACCCACGTCGTCGTGCTCGAGGCGATCGAGCGCTTCACGTTCGGCTTCACCCTGTTCGCGGCAGCGGCGGCGAGCCACCACACGCCCTCGACTCCCGTGCCCGATCGCGAGCAGTTCCCGGTGCTCGCCGCCGCGCTCGATGCAGCGCCCAGCGACGAGGAGACCGTGTTTGTCGAGGCGCTGCGGGTGATTCTCGATGGGCTGCGCACGCGCTACGGCCGCAACTAGGAACAGACACGAAAAAGGGGCGACGCCAATGGCGCCGCCCCAGCTTCTTCCGGGAGAGGAAATTCAGAACTTGAAGCCGACTTCCACGAATATCTCGCGGGGGTTGTCGACGAAGGCGGACATGTCGGCCACGGTACCGCTGGCGGTGCCGGTGCCCGTGCCGCCGGCGAACGGGATGTCGTTGGCCGCGGTCACCACCAGCTTGTTGGTCAGGTTGCGGCCGATCAGCGATGCGGTCCACAGCCCGTCCTTGCCCGACAGGCTGATCGAGGCGTCGACCTTGGCATAGCCCTTCTGCACCGCATCGGGGCGCAGCGCGTCGGTGAAGTTGTACTTCGAGGTATAGCCGACGTCGCCGTTCAGGCGCAGCGACAGGTCGCCGCCGACCGGCGTCTCGTACGTGAAGCCGGCGCGGCCCGCGAAGTGCGGCGCCTTGGGCGGGGTGCGGCCCGAATAGTCCTGCGCGTTGCCCACGCCGCCCACCTGCAGCAGGTTGCAACCCTGCGACAGCGTCTGCCCCGGATAGCACTGGCCGATGAAGTCCTGGTACTCGGCATCGTTATACGCCGCCGAACCACGCAGCGAGAGCCCGTCGAGACCAGGCACGCGGAAGTTGAAGTCCGCCTCGATCCCCTGCGTGCGCAGCTTGCCGGCGTTGCCCGCGGTGAGCGATACGGTGACCGGATCGAAGAACTGCACCTGCAGGTCCGAATAGACATAGCGATAGGCGGTCAGGTTGAAGCTCAGGTGCCGGTCGAGCAGCAAGGCGCGCACGCCCACTTCACCACCTTCTGCGGTTTCCGACTTGTAGCGGCCGGCCGCGACCGAGGCTGCCGGCGTCAGGGCCTGCGAGATGTTGAAGCCGCCCGCCTTGAAGCCCTGCTTGTACGCGGCATAGAGCGTCAGGTCGCTCGAAGGCTTGTAGCGCAGCGTGACCTGCGGCGACAGGTTGCCTTCGTCGTACTTGTCCTTGAGCGAGATCCCGCCCGGGAACGCGCCGGCAAAGGCGATGTGCGCGGGAAGCGAGCGCTGATAGCTGTCGCGCGATTCACGGCTGTAGCGCGCACCACCCGAAAGCTCGAGCTTGGGCGAGATGTTGAGCGTGCCTTCGGCGAAGAACGACAGCGAATCCGTGCTGAAGCCGTTGTCGCGCTTGAACGTGGTATACGTGTTGTTGATCGGATCGAGCGGCACCGGGAAGATGTAGGCATCGGTGTTGAACACGAACTTGCCGTGGGCATAGAACGCGCCGAACAGGATGTTGAACGGCCCGTCGAACTTCGACTGGAAGCGCATCTCTTCCGAAAACTGCTTGAAATCGGCGAGCTGCGAGAAGCTGGCGGGGTAGGATTCGCCGCTGACGTTGTTCAGGTCGGTCTGCTTGAAGTGGTAGTACCCGGTGATCGAGGTGACGTCGAACGGATCGCTTTCGATCGTCCCGGTCAGCACCGCGTACTGCGACTTGAAATCACCATACAGCTTGCCGTCGCGGGCATAGCGCATGCCGGTCGTGGCGACCTGCACGGGCAGGGCGGAACTGTCGGCGCGGCCGTCGATCCGGCAATCGGTGTTGGGGCTCGAAGGAATGCCGTTGGCCGGCAGCGGCGTGGTGCGACCGCCACCGCAGATGCGCTCAAGCGTATCGGTCGGGCCACCGTCGACCACGCTGGTCAGGCCGGCCTTGAGCTCGAGCTTGAAGCTGTCGGTCACCTGCGCGTCGATCGTGCCGCGCACGCCATAGCTTTCGGCAAAGCCGCGACGGTCCGAATTGCGCGTGCGGAACTGGCCGGGGATATAGTTGGTGTAGCTGTCGGCAGCGGTGTTGGTGAAGGCCCCGTCGCTCTTCGAATAGCGGCCGGCAAGACGCGCCGTGATTCCTTCGGTGACCGGGCCCGAGACGAACCCTTCGACATAGCGTTCGCGCGCCTTGAAGCCATAGCCGCCCTTCAGGCCCGCTTCGAAATGGTCGGTCGGGCCATTGCTGGTCACCGAGATCAGGCCGCCGGTGGTGTTCTTGCCGAAGAACAGCGCCTGCGGGCCCTTGAGCACTTCGACACCCTTGATGTCGAACTGCGGCAGGCTGATTTCACGGCCCCGGCTCATCGCGATGTTGTCGATGACGAACGAGACCGACTGGTCGAACCCGGCGGAAAGCGCGGTCGAACCGACGCCGCGCAGGAAGATCGACGCCGAAGAGCCCGATGCCGCCTTGCCCGCGATCAGCGAGGGCACCATCGTCGCGATGTCGGACACGCGGGTCGCCTGGTACTGGCTCAGCGTCTGGCCGGTCACCGCAGTGATGGCGACGGGCGCGTCGATCAGGCGTTCGGTACGGCGACGCGCGCTGACGATGATCTCGTCGGTGGATACGTTGTCGTCAGGCGCCTGCGCGGCGGCGGTCGTGACCGGTGCAGGCGCGGCCTGATCCTCGCTCGCCAGCGCCTGTACTGGCGCCAGCAGCACCAGCGTCGTCGCCAGCGCCGAACCCAGCGTCAGTGTGCGGCCGATAGTTGGACGGGTCATCTTTTCATTCCTCCCCAATAATCTAACATTCATAGGATAAAAATCTGGACGCAGATCGGCTCTTGCGGCCTCGCAAAACCTCAGGCTGCGCGGGCCAGCTGCCTCCGGTCTGCAAGGATCAGGTCGGCCGCACGCCAGGCCATGGCCATCGTCGGCCCCTGGGTGTTGCCCGCCGGGATGACCGGCATGATCGAGGTATCGACCACGCGCAGTCCTTCCACCCCGCGCACGCGGGTCCGTGGATCGACCACCGAGCCTTCGTCCTTGCCCATCCGGCACGATCCCACCGCGTGATAGGCACAGGTGCCGAAGCGGTCGTAGGCGGCCAGGATCTCCGCGTCGGTGGAATAGGCGGGCCCGGGCATCGTCTCTTCCTCGATCAGCGCGGCAAGCGGGGGCTGTGCTGCCCACTGCCGCACCACGCGCACCGCGCCGATCATCGCCGTGCGATCGGCATCGTTGGCGCGATAGTTCGGGCTGAAGGTGGCCGCGGCGTCGGGATCGGTGGTGTTGATGTGGATCGAACCCCGCGACGTCGGGCGCAGCGCATAGACCACCACGTGCATGCCCGGGTGACGTTCGACGTCCTGCCGGTTCTTGGCAAAGTCGAACGAGAACGGCGCGATCAGCATTTGCGCGTCTGGGCGGTTCAGGCCGGGGCGGGTGCGGAACCAGGCCCCAAGCTCATAGGCGGCCGCCGCCATCGGGCCGTTCTTGGTCAGGTAATAGCGCAGCGCCGACCGCAGCAGGCGCCACCCGCCGAACTCCTTGTTCTGCGATATGTCCCGCTTCAGCTTCCACTGCATGATCAGGCCGCGATGCTCGATCAGGTTCTCGCCGACTTCGGGCGCGGTGTGCACGGGCGCGATGCCGAGCGCGCGCAGCCGGGCGGGGTCGCCGATCCCGGACCGCTCCAGGATCGCCGGGCTCGCCATCGCGCCGCCGCAGACGATCACCTCGCCATGGCAGTCGATCGTCTCGCGGTTGCCGTTGCGCAGGATCTCGATGGCGACAGCGCGCCCGTCCCGGAACACCACGCGATCGACGGTCGATTCGACCAGGACCGTCAGGTTGGGCCGGCTTTCGACCGGGCGCAGGAACGCCGTGGCCGCGCTCTGCCGCTTGCCCTTGTAGATGGTGCGCGGGGTATAGCCGATCGCCTCGCCGTTGTCGGGCGTGTTGACGTCGGCCTTGCGCGGCCAGCCCAGCGCCGCGCCGGCCGCGATCTGCGCCTCGGACAGTTCGTCCTGCAACGTCGGCATCGATACCTTGAGCGGCCCCGAATCGCCGCGCGTGTCGCCCGCGCCAAGCTCGTGGCTTTCCAGCGCGGCATAAGCCGCGCCGATGTGCCGCCACGACCAGTCGTCGCTGGTCAGCTCGGCGATGGCGTCGAAGTCCGCGGGTTGTCCGCGCACGTACATCATGCCGTTGATCGAGCTTGACCCGCCGAGCACGCGTCCGCGCACCCACGTCTCCGAAGCGCCCGCCGTCGACGCTTCGGGCGCGCTGGCATAGGCCCACAGGTGCTTGGGATCGTTCATCACCTTGGCCAGGCCCTTGGGCATCGAAATGAAGGGGTGCGTGTCGCGCGGACCCGCTTCGATCAGGCAGACCCGAATCGAGGGATCGGCCGAAAGGCGGTTGGCCAGCACGCAACCAGCCGCACCTGCACCGGCAATGATGTAATCAAAGCTCTTCACGCGATCTCTTCCCCACGCGCCGTGCCGCCTGCACGATCTATCTAATGACCATAGATTGACAGCTTGCGCAGCGCTTCGCAAGTGGAGTTTGCTCTGGCCGCAACAAAATCTATTGTCATTAGGTATCGCCCGCGTTAGCGTCCGTTCGTCAGCAGGAATGGTCGGCCCGCGAAGGGTGAAGGACCGCGAAAGAGGGGAGATGATGGCGCAGACCTTGTCGAATGCGATTGCCTGGTGGGCGCGGATGCGCGGCGAACAGCCGGCGGTCATCCTCCATGGCGACGTTCTTACGTATCGTGATCTGCGCGACTGGTCCGAACGTGTCGCGGCGATGCTGCTGGATTCCGGTTTGCAGCCCGGCGACCGGGTCGCGGTATGCTCGACCAACAGCCTCGCCTACATTGCTTTGATCTTCGGCACGATCCGCGCCGGCGGCATCGTCAGCCCGATCAATTTCCGCTACAAGCCGCGCGAGATCGCCGAGCTGGCCGAGACGACCGAGCCGCGGCTGGTGTTCGCAGCGGCCGACCAGGCGGACGCCGTGCGCGAAGCCGGGCTCGATCCGCGCCCGCTCGACGATGTGCTGGCGCTGCGCCACGGCGCGCGCACCGCCGTCGCCCACGATCCCCAACCCGATGCGGCGGTGGTGATCATCGCCACCTCCGGCTCCACCGCCAAGCCCAAGGGCGTGGTCTTCACCAACCGCACGATGACGGCCTATGCCGCCAACTGGTCGGTCGAGGAAACCTCGGCGGCGGCGGGGTCCCGGGTCATCACGCTCGCCCCGCTCAACACCTCGGCGGGCTTCGTCCAGCTGATGCACTACACCACGCTCGGCTGCACGCTCTACATGGAGCCGCAGTTCGATCCGGCCCGTGCGCTCGACCTGATCCAGCACGAGAGGATCACCTGCTTCGGCGCGGTCCCGGCGTTCTTCGAATTCATCGCCGCGCTGCCCCAGTTCGAACAGGCGGACCTGTCCTCGCTCCGCCTCGCCACCGCTGGCGGCGCGCGGGTCAGCCGGCAATTGCTCGAAACGTATCGCGCCAAGGGCATCGTCATCCGCCAGATCTACGGCCAGACCGAAGTCGGCGGCAACGCCACGATCATGCCAGAGCATCTGGCCCTCGCGAGCCCGGAAAAATGCGGCTGGGGCGGCGCGTTCATCGACATCCGCGTCGTTCGCCCCGACGGCACCGACTGCGCGCCGGGCGAACAGGGCGAAATCGTGATGCGCTCGCCCGGCATGATGGTCGGCTACTGGCGCAACCCGGACGAGACGGCCAAGGCCCTGCGCGACGGCTGGCTCTGGTCGGGCGATATCGGCGTGCTGGACGAGGACGGCCTGCTGACCTTCGTCGACCGGATGAAGGACCTGATCATTTCCGGCGGCCTCAACATCTCCGCCGCCGAGGTCGAGCGCGTGGTGTGCGAATTCCCGGGCGTGACCGAGGCGCTGGCCATCGCCGCGCCCGACCCGAAGTTCGGCGAAACCCCGCTGGTGGTCTACCACGGTGCGGCCGAAGTCGATGTCGCGGCGCTGATCCGCCACTGCGACGCCAACCTCTCCAACTACAAGGTACCGCGCTACGTCGCCTTCTCGGCAGAGCCGTTGCCGCGCCTTGCCACCGGCAAGCTGTCCAAGCCGGCGGTGCGCGAGGCTTATGCCGGCGCGCACGAACGCCTTCCCAAAGTTCGCTGATCATCTCCGACCAAGGAGCGAAACCATGACCGAAACTGCTGCGATTTCGCGGGCCATCCCGCCGCACGTACCCGCCGATCTCGTGTTCGATTTCGACATCTATGGCGATGAACGCGTCGGCAGCGATGTCCAGGGCACCTATGCCGCGGCGCTGGCGCAGGCGCCCGATATCTTCTGGACCCCGCTCAACGGCGGGCACTGGATGGTGCGCCGCATGGATGCGATTGCCGCCGTGGCGGGCGATCCCGAACACTTCTCGGTGCGCGAGATGCAGATCCCGCGCGTGCCCAATCCGCCCTTCTTCATCCCGCTCAGCCTCGATCCGCCCGAAAACCTGCCCTATCGCCGCGCCATGTCGCCGCTGTTCGGCCCGGTCGCGGTGAAGGCGATGGAGCCCCGCCTGCACGAATGGGCGGCCACGATCATCGACGATGCGCTCGCCACCGGGGGCGAGTTCGATTTCATGGCGCACGTCGCCAAGGTGTTCCCGGTCAGCGTGTTCATGGAACTGATGGGCATGGACCTGTCGCGCCTCCAGGAATTCCGCGCGATTGCCGAGGCCTTCTTCGAGAACCAGCACGATGCGGCGAGGATCGAGGCGCTGAGCGGCCAGATCCTCGGCATCCTCAAGGGCCTCGTCGATGAAAAGCGCAGCGCACCCGATGGCAAGCTGATGAGCCACTTCATCGAGGCTGACATGGGAGACGGCCGCCGGATGAGCGAGGAGGAGATCCTCGCGATGAGCTTCGTGCTCTTCCTCGGCGGCATGGACACGGTGACCAACGTCACCGGATTCGCTTTCCAGCAGCTGGCGCAGATGCCCGATCTGCAGGCCCGCCTCGCCGCCGATCCGGCCGGCCTGTCGACCGCGTTTGCCGACGAGGCCGTCCGCCTGTTCGGCGTGGTCAACACCCCGCGCCTTGTCGTCAAGGACATCGACCTGCTCGGCGTGCCCTTCCGCGAAGGCGAGATGGTGCTCAACCTGCTGCCCTGCGGCAGCCGCGACGACCGCAAGTTCGCCTCTCCCAACGTGTTCGACATCGACCGCAAGAAGGCGGCGCACGTTACCTTTTCCACCGGCCCGCACTTGTGCATCGGCCATGTGCTGGGGCGCGCGGAAATCCGCGTGCTGGCCGAAGAATGGTTCAAGCGCGTCAAGTCGTTCCGGCTGGCGAGCGACGATCCTCGGCCGTTCCGCACCGGCACGGTCATGGCGCTCGAATCGCTGCCAATTGCCTGGGAACCCAAATGAACCATCGCCTTGACGGGGCCGACGCCCCCTACTGGCAGGGCCTTGAACAGGGCCGCCTGCTCCTGCCGCGCTGCGCGCATTGCGCGCGCTGGGCCTGGCCTGCCGGGCATCGCTGCGCCGCGTGCGGGCACATCGGTGTCGTCTGGGAAGAGCGTCCGCTCAAGGCCACGCTCTATTCGTGGACGCGGACCTGGCACCGCTTCGGCATGACCGAAAGCCTCGACGTGCCCTATGTCAGCATCGTCGCCGAGGTCGCGGACTGCGGCGTGCGACTGATGGGCCGGATGGACGATCCGGCGCCTGCCGATCCGCGCATCGGCGAAGCGCTGACCGGCCGGATCGACGCAACTCTGGTCGGTGACGACCGCATCCCCGCCATCATCTGGAGCCGCACCGCATGACCAGCCATCCGTTGTACGGCACCACGGCGGTTGCGGGCGTCGGCCTGCGCCAGTTCAAGCGCGGCGCCGCGCCGCTGCCCGAACGCAGCCTGCTGGTTGAAGCGATCCTCGATGCCTGCGCCGAAGCGGGCCTCGATCCGGCCGAGGTCGACGGCTTCGTCTCCTATGGCGATGACAAGAACGAACCCGTCCGCCTGATGCCCGATCTCGGCACGCGCCGCCTGTCCTATTCGGCGGCGGTGTGGGGCGGAGGCGGCGGCGGCATTGCCGGCGCGTTCGGCGTCGCGGCGGCGGCGATCCTGTCCGGCCAGGCGAGCGCGGTCATCGTGTTCCGTGCCCTTGCCGAAGGGGCGAGCGGGCGCATGTCCGCCGCGGTCATGGCGCACCACCTCAACGATCACCTGCTTGCGGCCGGTCTCGTCGCGCCCGCGCAGATGTGCGCGATCCGCGCCCAGCGCCTGTTCGAACACCACGGCGTGAATCCCGCGCTGGTCGAGGATCTGGTACGCGCGTCCTACCACCACGGTCGCACCAATCCCGAAGCCGTCGCCTATGGGCAGGATTTCGACATCGAAACGCTGCGCACCAGCCGCTGGATCGCCGAACCCTTCCGCCTCTACGACTGCAGCCGCGAAAACGACGGGGCAGGGGCGCTGCTGCTGGTCTCGGCCGAACGTGCGCGCGATCTTGCCAAGCCGCCGGTCTACCTGCTCGGCTGCGCGCAAGGGGCCGAAGCGGGCTGGGGCGATCTGATGGAGAACGACGCCGACGACCTCTACGCCACCGGCGGCTTCCGCGCCGTGGCGCGCGACCTCTACACGCAGACCGGCCTGTCGCCGGCCGACATCGACTGCGTCCAGCTCTATGAAAACTTCGACGCGCAAGGCGTCATGTCGCTGATCGACCATGGCTTCTGCACCTACGAGAACGCCGCGGAGGTGATCCGTTTCGACAACCTCATCGCCCAGGGCGGCGCTCTGCCGGTCAACACCGCCGGAGGCAACCTGGCGCAGGGGTTCATCCACGGGATCGGCCTGCCCATCGAAGCGGTGCGGCAATTGCGCGGCGAAAGCGCGAACCCTGTTGCCGGCGCACGCACCTGCCTGCTGGCGGGCGGGCCGGGCGCGCCCACGGTCAGCTCGGCGATCTTCGCCAACGCGGTGCTCTGAAGCCTTTCGGGTCGCACCCCGGGGATCGCCGATCCCCGGGGCCGATTGGCATTTCTCCCGGCGCGCCCTCAGCCCTGCAGGATGGCCGGCGCCCTGGGCAGGAACACCGTCTTGGTCTCGCAGAACGCTTCCAGCCCCTCGACGCCGCCCTCGCGGCCGATGCCCGATTTCTTGAACCCGCCGAACGGATTGGTCAGGTCGAACTCGCGCCCGTTCTGGGTGAAGGTGCCGGTGCGGATGCGGCGCGCCACGGCATAGGCGCGGTCGGTGTCGTGGGTGAACACCCCGCCCGACAGGCCGAAGTCGCTGGCATTGGCGATCGCGATGGCTTCCTCCTCGCTGTCGTAGGGGATCACCGCCGTCACCGGGCCGAAGATTTCCTCCTGCGCGATGGCCATGGCATTGGTGGCGTTGGCAAAGACGGTCGGCTCGATGAAGTATCCGCGTTCGAGCGCCTGCGGGCGCACCCCGCCGGTCGCCAGCCGGGCGCCTTCGGCCAGGCCCTGCTCGACATAGGAAAACACCTTGTCGCGATGGCGCGCCATCGCGAGCGGCCCCATCATCGTGCCCGCCGCTTCGGGATCGCCCACGACCACCGCCTTCATCGCCGCGGCCAGGCTTTCGACATAGGCGTCATGTTTCGCGCGGGGCACCAGCACGCGGCTGAAGTTGATGCAGACCTGCCCGCACAGCAGCGTGATCAGCGGGGCGAGCGCCGGGCCGAGCGCGGCGGGGTCGTAGTCGTCGAGCACGATCGCGGCGGACTTGCCGCCCAGTTCCATCGTGTAGCGCGCCATGCGGGCGGCGCAGACTTGCGCGATGTGCAGGCCCACCACTGTCGATCCGGTGAAGGCCACCTTGTCGACGCCGGGATGGCGCACCAGCAGGTCGGACGCTTCGCGGTCGGCGGGCAGCAGGTTGATCACGCCGGGCGGCAGGTCGGCTTCCTCGGCCGCCTCGGCCAGCAGGAAGGCTTCGAGCGGGGTCTCGGGCGAAGGCTTGAGGATGACGGTGCAGCCAGCGGCCAGCGCGGGCGCGAGCTTGACCAGCAGCGAGGCGAGCGGCCCGTTCCACGGCGCGATCGCCGCCACCACGCCCACCGCCTCCTTCACCACCACGGCGGTGTCGCACGCGATGCCCTGCGCCGGGCCGACGCGTTCGAAGGCGTAGGATTCGGCCATCGCGGCATACATGTCGAGCAGGCCGGCAGCGCCGGCGCTGGCGCCGCTGGCCATCCATGCGGGCACGCCCACCTGGCCCAGCCAGCACGCATCGGCCGCCGCGCCGCGCCGGGCCAGCGCTGCGGACAGGCGGCGCATCCCGGCGGCGCGCTCGGCCGGGCTCATGCGGGGCCAAGGTCCGTTGTCGAACGCGGCGCGGGCGGCGGACACCGCCTTGTCCACTTCGGCAGGGCCGGCTGCCGCAACATCCTGCAGCGGCTGCTCGGTCGCCGGATTGACCGGACGCAGCCGCGCGCTTCCCGCCACATCGATCCAGCGTCCGCCGATGAACAGGCGATCGGGCTGGGACACGCGCGCCAACGCTGCGGAAATCGTGGTCATCGAAAATCTCTCCCATGCTCGGCGGCTTGGCGCCGACCTATAATCTAACACCATAAGATAAGGCCCGCGACAAGGGCTTTGCTGCGGCCAGAGGCGCATATATCTATTGATCGTAGATTTAGGCGATGATACGCCTTCGTTCGAATCGAAATACGGAAGAGGATATGTCCATGAACGCTCCCGCTGCGCTCGCCGCCGCCCCGGCGCTGCCCCTGATCCAGACGTTCGCGGACCTCAGCGAAGGCCAGCGCCTGGCGATGAAGCGGATCGCGCGGCATGACGAAGCGGTCGTTCCGAAGATCGAATTCACCAAGCCGGCCACCATCTTCACCTCGCCCGAACGCTTCGCGCTGGAACAGGAGCACCTGTTCCGCGCCCGCGCCGTGCCGCTGGCGATTTCGGCGCTGGTGGCAGAGCCGGGCACCGCGATGGGCCACGATGCGCTGGGCATTCCGCTGATCATCAGCCGGGACAAGCAGGGCCAGGTCCACGTCTTCCTCAACGCGTGCCAGCACAAGGGCGCCAAGCTGCTGGAAACCTGCGATCCGGTGAAGGCCGGGCGGATGACCTGCCCCTATCACGCGTGGAGCTTCGGGCTCGATGGCAAGCTGCTCGCCGCCGCGCGCGCCGAAACCTTCATCAATCTGGACAAGACCGCTCGCAATCTGGCCGAACTGCCCGCGCGCGAACACGGCGGGATCATCTGGGTGATGCTCGATCGCCATGCAGAGCCGGACTTCTCGCCGCTGGTGCCCGAACTCGCCGACGATCTCGAAGCGCTCGATCTGCCGCGCATGCATGTCTACGGGCGCAAGCGGTTCGAAATCGCCGCGAACTGGAAGCTGGTGCTCGAACCCTTCCTCGAAGGCTACCACGTCCAGCGCCTCCATGCGCAGACCGTAGGGCCGATGTTCGCCGATGTGCCCAACGTGGTCGACCTGCTCGGCCCGACGGTCCGTCAGCTGTCCGGCAAGGCCAACTTCACGCCCGAAGACCTCGATATCGAAGGCGAAAACGTCCACAAGACCGTCACTACGGTCTACAACATGTTCCCCAACTGCGTGGTCATCACCAGCCCGTGGTACATCTCGGTGATGCTGCTGCAGCCGCGCAGCGTCGATCACACCACGGTCGAATACCACATGCTCACCCGCAGCAAGCCCGACAATCCCAAGGCGGAGGAGCTCTACGCCCGCTCGTACGAGATGATCCTCAACGTCTTCGGCAACGAGGATTTCCGCGCGGCCGAGATCAGCCAGGCGGGGCTGTCCACCGGCGCACTCGCCACGTGCGTCTATTCGGGGCTCGAAGCCTCGATCGCCACCTATTACGGGGTTCTCGACAGCTACCTGCCCTGATCGGCACATCGCGCTGGATTCCGCGCGCGCCGCGTGGAATGAAGCGGTTTAATCGATCGATTAGGAAGCCCTGTCACCCATGACCCTGCCCGTTGACCGCCCGCTCGCCGGCATCCGCATCGTCGATGCCGTCGGCGGGCCGCTCGCCGCGATCACCCGCCATCTCGCAGACCTTGGCGCCCGCGTAGATCGCTTCGCCGGCGACGAAGGCCGCGATGCACCGTGGCAGGCGGGCAAGGTGCTGCATGACGGCGCGATCGGTTCGGCCGAGGCGGATGCCGCCATCGCCGCCGCGCATGTCGTGGTGGTCGATGCGGCCGACTGGCTGTCGCTGGCCGATTGGCGGCGCAGGCGGCCCGAACTCATATCGATGGCGGTAAGCCCCTTCGGTTCGGACACGTGCTTGTCCCACTGGCAGGCGACCGGCCCGGTGATCCACGCGATGAGCGCGATGCTCTCGCGCTCGGGCATCGGGCTTGGCGATCCGCTGCTGCCGCCGGGCGATCTCGCCCAGCTTTGCGCCGCGGCGCAGGCCGCCTTCGCGCTGACCGCGGCGCTCTATCGCGCGCTGGGCAGCGGGCGGGGCGCGCATTTCGATTTCTCGGTGCTGGAAGGCGCGGTGCAGGCGCTCGATCCCGGCTTCGGCATCAACGGCAGCGCCACGCTAGGCAAGCCTGTCGGCCTGCTAGACCGCGCCCGCCCGCCCAAGGGCCAGCTCTACCCGATCTTCGAATGCGCCGATGGCTACGTCCGCATCTGCCTGCTCGCCAAGCGGCAGTGGCGCGGCATGTTCGCCTGGATGGGCGAGCCTGCGCAGTTCGCCGCTCCCGAATTCGATACGATGGCCGCGCGCTACGCCTCGCCCGATCTCATCCCGTACCTCGCCGCCTTCTTCGCCACGCGCACCCGCGCCGAATGCGAGCGCGAAGGCCAGGCGCACGGCGTGCCGATCGCGGGGCTGCGCTCGATGGCCGAATTCGTTGCCTCCGACCACGCCGCGGCGCGCAAGCCCGTGGTGACCGCGGCGGATGGGCGGCAACTGGTCGATGGCGCCAGCACGGTCGATGGCGCGCGCATGGGGCCGCTTGCCGAACCGGTTGCGGCAAGCTTCGGTACCGTGCGGGAAAAGACCTCGGACGGGTTGCCGCTGGCCGGTCTCAAGGTGCTCGATTTCGGCGTGATCGTGGTGGGCGCGGAACAGAGCCGTCTGCTCGGCGACCTGGGCGCCGATGTGCTCAAGATCGAAAGCCAGGCCTTCCCTGACGGCAGCCGGCAATCCTATCTCAAGCACGGCATGTCGGTCAGCTTCGGGGCGGGCCACCGCAACAAGCGCAGCGTGGGGCTCGATCTGCGCTCCGAGCGGGGCCGCGCGCTGTTCCTCGACCTGGTACGGCAGGCCGATGTGGTGTGCTCCAACTTCAAGCCCGGCACGCTCGAAAAGCTGGGGCTGGGGCGCGAGGTGCTGCAGGCTGCCAATCCGCGCATTGTCCTGTCCGAAAGCTCAGCCTTCGGCGACAGCGGGCCGTGGAGCGGGCGCATGGGCTATGGCCCGCTGGTCCGCGCCGCGACCGGGCTCACGCTCGCCTGGCGCTATGCCGACGATCCGGTAAGCTTCAGCGACGCGATCACCGTCTATCCCGACCACGTCGCCGGGCGCATCTGCGCGATGGGGGTGGTGGCCCTGCTGATCCGCCGGTTGCGCACCGGGGCAGGGGGCCTGAGTTGCGTATCGCAGGCCGAAGTCATGCTCTGGCACTTTGCCGACTACCTCGCGAGCGGCGAGATCGCGCCGGTGCGCGAGGCGCCGTGGGGCGCCTATCGCGTCAAGGGCGATGATGACTGGATCGCGGTCACCGTGCGCAGCACGGCCGACTGGCAGGCGCTGGCCGCGCTCATCGGCTATCCCGATGCCGCCGCGCTCGATACGCCAGACAAGCGCCACGCCGCGCGCGATGCCATCCGCGCCGCGCTGGAACAGTGGCTCGCCGGCCATACCCGCGACGATGCCGTGGCGGTCCTGCAGGGCGCGGGCGTGCCTTCGGCGCCGATGCTGCGGCTGGCCGAGCTGCCCGAACATCGCTGGTATCGCGAACGCGGTTTCTTCCGCGTCGAGGATCATCCCTGGCTGGTGGAAAAGGTCATGGGCGAAAGCTTCGTGGTCCACGGCAACGACGTGCCGCCCCCGCCGAACGTGGCGGCGCCGCTTGCCGGCGAGCAGACGCTCGAGGCCATGCGCGACTGGCTCGGCCTGACCGACGACGAGCTGGCCGACCTTGTCGCCCAGGGCGTGCTCGAACCGACGGGCGAGGCGCTGCTGGCCGAAGCGCAGAGGCACGTGGCCACGGCCCCCGCTGCAGCCTGATCGTGCGCCGAGCTTCCTTGTTGGGCTAATTTTCGCCGGCATCGGTGCCGGAATCCGTGTCACGCGTTGTTACGATCCAGCAACAAAGGTGGATGATGACGCAGCGGGTTCTTGAACGTGGTCCAACGCTGGAGCGGCTTCGCGCGCTCAAGATGGCGCGCTCGACGCATGCCTACGTGCGCGGCAACACGCAGAAGTTCTACGAATGGCTTGCAAGTTCGCCCGCATCGTCGCACCTGCCCGAAGCGCCCGCGGTGTGGATCTGCGGGGATTGCCATCTGGGCAACCTGGGCCCGGTCGCCAGCACCGAAGGCGATGTCGACGTCATGATCCGCGATCTCGACCAGACGGTGATCGGCAACCCCGCGCATGACCTGATCCGGCTGGGACTGTCGCTGGCAACGGCGGCGCGCGGGTCGGACCTTCCGGGCGTGACCACCGCGCACATGATCGAGGCAATGGTCGTGGGCTATGACCACGCCCTGTCGCTGGGCGACGAGGACGAAACCCCCGAACCCAACGTCGTGCGCACGGTGCGCAGGCGGGCGCTCGGCCGGCGCTGGCGGCACCTTGCGCAGGAACGGCTGGGCGATGTCGATCTGCGCCTGCCGCGGGGCAGGAAGTTCTGGGCGCTGACCGATGCGGAACGCGCCGAGCTGGAACGCCTGTTCACCCGGCCCGAAGTGTGCGGCGCGATCCTGGCGCTGAAAGGGCGCGATGCCGACGATCGCGTCCGGCTGATCGATGCCGCCTATTGGCGCAAGGGCTGCAGTTCGCTGGGCAAGCTGCGCTACGCCGCGCTGGTTGCCATCGGCGGGTCGAAGAAGGACCCGGGCGGCTATGCGCTGATCGACCTGAAGGAGGCGGTTGCGACTGTCGCGCCGGTAACCGCCGCCGCCGCCGCGCGCATTCCTTCCGATCCGGCGGAGCGGGTGGTCGCCGGTGCCCGCGCGCTTTCGCCCAACCTTGGCGATCGCATGCTGGCAACGCGCGTGATGGACAAGCCGGTGGTGCTGCGCGAACTGATGCCGCAGGACCTGAAGTTGGAAGTGGACCAGTTCACGCGGGCAGAGGCGACGCGGGCGGCGCGCTATCTCGCCTATGTGGTCGGCGTCGCCCATGCCCGGCAGATGGACTTGGCTGAGCGGCGCGAATGGCGCCGTTCGCTGGCGCAGCGCGCGCGCAGCGAACTGGATGCGCCGTCATGGCTGTGGGACAGCGTGGTGGACCTCACCGCCTCGCACGAGGCGGGCTATCTCGAACATTGCCGCCGCTACGCCCTGCTGGAAGCGGCCTGATACCACGGTCCGCGCACCTTGGTATGAGAACGGTCAGCCCGCTGCGCGCCTTGCTTCGCTTCCGTTCTGCACGGCGAGCAGGCGGGCAACGTCGCGGCCGGGAACGGGGCGGCTGATCAGGTAGCCCTGGATCATGTCGCACCCTTCGCTGCGCAGCGTGTCGAGCCATTCCTGCGTTTCCACGCCTTCGGCCAGCGTTTCCATGTCGAGCGCATCGGCCAGCGTGGTGATCGCGCGGACGATGGCGCGGGCGCTGTCCCCTTCGCCCAGCGCGCGCACGAAGCTCTGGTCGATCTTGATCTTGTTGAACGGGAACGAGCGCAGATAGCTTAGCGAGGAATAGCCCGTGCCGAAATCGTCGAGCGCCACGCGCACGCCCAGCGCTTGCAGCGAATGGAGGATCTTGAGCGTCTTTTCGACATTGCCGATGAACACGCTCTCGGTGATCTCAAGCTCCAGCCGGGCGGCGGGCAGGCCGGTCTGCGCCAGCGTCTGGGTGACGCAGGTGGCAAGGCCATCGGCGACGAGCTGGCGCGGCGAGATGTTGACCGCCACCGAGATGTCGTCGGGCCATTGCGCCGCCTGCCGGCAGGCTTCGCGCAGCGCCCATTCGCCCAGCTGGACGATCAGCCCGGATTCCTCGGCGATGGGGATGAACACCGTAGGGCTGACCATCCCGTGTTCCTTGTGCGGCCAGCGCATCAGCGCTTCGAAGCCCTTCACCCGGTTCTGCGAGATCGAGAACAGCGGCTGGAAATAGAGCTCGAAGTCGCCATCGCGGATCGCGTGGCGCAAGTCGATCTCCATCCGGCGGCGGCGGCTCGCTTCGGCATCGAGCTCGGGCTCGAAGAAGTGGTAGGCGCCCTTGCCGTCGCTCTTGGCGCGATAGAGCGCAAGGTCGGCGCACTTGAGCAGCGCATCGGCGGTGTCGGCATCCTGCGGGCCGATGGCAATGCCGACGCTGGCCGAAACCAAGATGCTGCGCCCGTCGATCACCATTTCGCGATTGAGCCCGGTTTCGAGCACGCGGGCCAGCGCGGTGCAGTCGCTCGCGGGATCGAGTCCGGGCAGCAGCAGGCCGAATTCGTCACCGCCGAAGCGGGCGACCATCGCATCGGGGAAGCGGTCCTGCAGCGCCAGCGCAACGGTGCGCAGCAGTTCATCGCCCACCGGGTGGCCCATCGCATCGTTGATCGCCTTGAAATCGTCGATGTCGATGAAGGCGACGAGCGTGCGGTGCTGGGCGTTCTGGCGCGCGACCGCGCGGTCCAGCTTTTCGATGAAGAAGCGGCGGTTGGGCAGGCCGGTCAGCACGTCGTGGAGCGAGGCGTGCATGATCTGCTGTTCGCGCTCTTCCACCGCATCGACCATGCTGTTGAAGCTGAGCGCGAGCGAGCGCACTTCGGCTGCGCCTTCGACCCGGACCTTGGACACCGCGCCTTCGCCATAGGCGCGCGCGGCGTCCGCCAGCGAGCGCAAGGGGCGGGCGATCCCGCGCGACAGGCGGATCGCGGCGATGGCGCCGGCGATCAGGCCGATCATGCCGATCAGCGCCAGCACGATGCGCAGCATGGTGTAGCGGGCCATGGCCGCTTCGAGCGAATGGGCAAGGACAAGGCGCGGCGCGCTGCCGTCCTGCAGGCTGGCGACCGCAGACACGCGCACGAGCTTGCCGCCGCGACTGCCTTCGACTTCGGCGATGCGGCCGAGCGCGACGGCGCCGAGCCCGTTGCCGAGCTCCGCCCGATCGACCACGCGCGCTTCGACCGGGACGGCCGAAAGCCGCGCAAGCTGCGCCATGTCGGCCGGTCCCAGCGTCTTGGCGAGCACCAGCCATCCGGCAAGGTCAGGCATCTCGATCGGCACGGCAGCGGCGAGCGCCTGCGCGCGGCCAAGGCGGATGACGCCGCGATCGGCCCCGTTTTCAAGCCGGTTGAGCAGCGCGGCGCCGTTGATCGGGTGCCCCGGGCCGGACGCGATCACGCTGCCGTCGAGCTGGACAATCGCCGCCTCGCTCGCCCCGGCGCGATCGCGCAGGCTCTGCAGCGCGGAAACGAGCGTGGGCGCATCGCCGGTGGCGAAGGCTTCGCGGAAGCCGAAGTCATGCGCGACGACTTCGCCTGAATCCGCCAGCTGCTTCTGCCGGGTGGCGATGATCTGGTCGAACACGCGGGCATTGGCGGCAAGGTCGCGCTCGGCGGTTTCCCGCGCGAAGCGGGCGATTCCGGAACTGGCGACGGCGATGGTCACCGCCATCACCACCGCGAGCAGGGCGACATAGAGCAGGGCGATGCGGCTGCCGAGCGTGCGCACGCGCAAGGCGACGAAGCCGCGCACCGCGCGGACCAGCCTGTCTAGCGGCGAGCCCGCCCGCCGGTTCACGCGCCGTTGTCCGGCCGCACCGCCACGGCAATGCGGGCGCGCTTGCCCGGATCGAGCACCAGCTTGCCGCGCCATTCGCCGTTTGCCCCGCGGATGCGCGGGTGCCACACGACGATGTCGTAGCTGCCGTGGGCCAGGCCATCGATGCTGGCAAGGCCGTTGAGATCGCTGCGCGCGGCATAGGGCGTGTCGGTCACTCGGATATAGCCGCGCATCTTGTCGTGGATGTTGCAGCCAAGCGCGATCGTGCCGGCGATGCGGAACTGCTGCGTGCGCGTCTGGTCCTGCCCGTACAGGTCGATGCGGAACGGGCCGGGCTTCGAAAAGCTGTAGATCGAGTGGCGCACGGTGTCGAAGTTGGGGAAGGCGACCACCGCGCCCTGCGGCACGATCAGCGTGCCGGGAACGAAGGTCTGGTTCTTCTGCGCCATCGCGTTGCGCCACGGGAAGGACGGGCGGCGGGTGTCGCCGGCGGGGGGCCTGATCTCGATCACCGCATCGCGCAGCGGCATTCCGGCCTGGTCCACCACCTGCACCGGCAGCGTCGCGAGCGGGGCGGCCGAGGCCAGCAGCGGTGCGGCAAGCAGCATGCCGATAAGGGCGCAGCGACGGGGGGCGGTGCGGACGAATCGGATATTGGACGAGGGGCGCATGGCGCTTCGATTGACCGAAAACTCCTAAGAAACTCGAAACCGATCCGGATGCATGCTTTAGAAATTCCTAAGAAATTCTGGTTAATTCCATCCGAACTCTTTCGAATTCGGTGCGATCTTCGTGACCCCTTTCATGCTCAACCCTTCATCCGGCGCATCCGCCCGGACCCGCCGCCGCCTGGCCGTCGCCGGCGCTGCCGTCGCCGCCGCGCTGCTGGCTGGCGCCACGCCCGCCCAGGCCGACCCGCTGCTCGATGGCGACAAGCTGATCCTGACCAACGGCATTGCCTCGATCGAAGGGGCGAGCGGGGGCGGGTTGGCCAGCTGGTCAACCATCGCGGGGATGGAAACCGATCGCGGCATCGGTCTGTCCGCCCATGTCACCGGCATCGCGCTGCCCGACTATGGCTGGGAAAGCCACGGCGTTGCGGTGGGCATCCGTGACCGCGTAGAGCTGTCCTATGCCCGGCAGAACTTCGACACGCGCAAGGTGGGCGCGGCGCTGGGGCTGGGCGAGGGCTTCCGCTTCAATCAGGACATCTTCGGCGCCAAGCTGCGCCTTATCGGCGATACCGTCTACGGATCGCCGTGGCTGCCGCAGATCAGCATCGGGGTGCAGCACAAGCGCAGCCTCGACGGCGCGATCGTCCGCGCGGTGGGCGCGAAATCCGCCAGCGGCACCGACTTCAGCGCCAGCGCGACCAAGCTGATCCTGTCGAAAAGCGTGCTGGTCAACGCAACCGCGCGGTGGACCAGTGCCAACCAGTTCGGCCTGCTCGGCTTCGGCGGGCCCAAGGGCAGTGCGCGCACGCTGCAGTTCGAAGGCTCGCTCGCCTACATGCTCACCTCGCGCCTCGTCGTCGGCGGGGAAGTGCGCACGCGGCCCGACAACCTGGGCATCGCGCGCGAGGACGATGCGCACGACCTGTTCGTGGCCTGGGCGTTCGATCGCCACGCCACGGTGACCGCCGCCTATGTCGATGTCGGCTCGGTGGCGACCTTCGATGGGCAGCGCGGCGCGCTCGTCTCGCTCCAGCTGGCATTCTGAAGGACTTGCCCGTGTCTGTGCTTCTCGCTCTCGCTCTCGTTGCCGCCGATCCTGCCACTTCCGAACCCGCTGCGCCGCCGCCCGAATCCGCCGCGCAGGAAGAGCCCGGCGCGGTCGACTGGGCCAAGGAATTCGGGGTCGCCAAGAAGGTGCCCGATCCCGTGACCGGCGAACTTCCGGTCGATCCCTATACCCAGGCCCCTGCCAATTCCGGGGCCACCCCCTTTGCCGGCGCGCGCATGGCCGAGGCGTTCGGCGGGCAGGCGGGCATCCGCCGCATCGTGGGCCGCTTCGTCGATCTCAACATCGCCGATCCGCGCATTGCCGACATCTTCAAGAACCACGACATGATCCGCCTGCGCCGCACGCTGTTCGAACAGTTCTGCTACCTGCTCGATGCCGGCTGCACCTATTCCGGGCGCGACATGAAGAGTTCGCACAAGGGGCTGGGCGTGACGCGCGGCAACATGAACGCGCTGGTCGAAAACCTGCAGCGCGCGATGCGCGAGAGCAAGGTGCCCTTCGCCGCGCAGAACCGCCTGCTCGCCAAGCTGGCGCCGATGGACAAGGACGTCGTCGAGCGCTGAGCCGCGCAGGCGCCGGTAGCGGCGGAAAGTCTATTTAAACGATAGACAAAATCGCGAGAGCGGATATCAGTCCGTCCCGACGCGCCCCACGCGACCACGCGCGGGCGGCTTGCTTTCAGGGATTACGGACATGACCGATATCGCCGCTTCGCGCGGGGTGACCCGCCGTGCCGCGCTGGCCGGGGCCGCCGCTGCCGCAACCTCGCTCGCGCTTTCGCCCGCCGCTTCGGCCGCAAGCCCGCCCGCGCGGCGGCCCAACGTGCTGTACATCATGGCCGACGACCTCGGTTATGCCGACCTGTCGTGCTATGGCCGGCGCGATTACCATACCCCGGTGCTCGATGCGCTGGCGGCGCAGGGCATCCGCTTTACCCAGGCCTATGCCAACAGCGCGGTGTGCACCGCGACGCGGGTGGCGCTGATCACCGGGCGGTACCAGTACCGACTGCCGATCGGGCTGGAGGAGCCGCTCGCCAACCGCCAGAACATCGGCCTGCCGCCCAGCCATCCGACGCTGCCGTCGCTGCTGGCCAAGGCAGGCTATCGCACGTCGCTGGTGGGCAAGTGGCACCTGGGCAGCCTGCCCGATTTCGATCCGCTGAAAAGCGGGTACCAGCACTTCTATGGCCTGCGCGGCGGCGGGGTGGATTACTACACCCACGCAACAAACGCGGGCACGCCCGACCTTTGGGACGGCGGCACTCCGCTCGACCAGGCGGGCTACATGACCGACCTGCTGGGCGATCGCGCGGTGGCCGAGGTGCGGGCGGGCGCGAAGGAGGGCAAGCCCTGGTTCCTCAGCCTGCATTTCACCGCGCCGCACTGGCCGTGGGAAGCGCCGGGCGACGAGGCCGAATCCGCGCGCATCGCCGCGAAGAAGGACCCGCAGGCGCTGTTCGACTTCGATGGCGGTTCGCTGGCGACCTATGCCGCGATGGTGCGGCGGATGGACGAACAGATCGGCCGCGTGCTGGCCGCGCTCGATGCCACGGGCCAGGCCGACAACACCATCGTGGTGTTCACCAGCGACAACGGCGGCGAACGCTTTGCCGACACCTACCCCTTCACCGGGCGCAAGACCGAACTGCTCGAAGGCGGCTTGCGCATTCCCGCGATCGTGCGCTGGCCGGGCGTGGCAAGGCCCGGTGCGACGAGCGCGCAGCAGATCATCACGATGGACTGGCTGCCGACCTTCCTGGCGGCTGCCGGTACCGCGCCCGCGCCCGGCGTGCCGAGCGATGGCATCGACATCCGCGCGGCGCTGACCGGCGGCACCCTGCCCGAACGCACGCTGTTCTGGCGCTACAAGAACCACGCGCAGCAGGCGGCGCGGCGCGGGCGGTACAAGTACCTGAAGATCAACGACAATACCTTCCTGTTCGATGTCGAGGCCGATCCGCAGGAGCGCGCCAACCTGAAGGACCGGGAGCCCGAGGTCTATCGCGCGCTGGTGAACGAGTGGAAGGCGTGGGACGCGACGATGCTGCCGCTCGACCCGGCTTCGCAGACGCACGGCTTCCTGCCGGGCGACCTGGCGGATCATTACGTCGCGAAGGAGTGACCGGGCGGCGGGCACGCCGCCTTATCCGGCGGCGAGCCCGGACGATAACGCCGTTGGGAAGTATACGGACCTGCGCGACCGGCGCGGGCGCCATGCATGGCGCTTGCGCGTGGGAGGGCAAGAGGAACGCTGTGGCGAGTGGCCGGCGGGGCGTTGGCTATCCCGGATCGGCTCAGCCTGAATTCGGACGGGGGCTCGAAACCCGGGCGGCGGCTCGCAAGGCGGCCCGGTCCGTAGCGATAAGTCCCTGAAGGATCAGCCCGGACGGCCTCGATCGGCGCTAGGGCCATCTTGGCAGGTCATGGGGCACTGTGACTTCAGGGAGGCGCATACACGCGGTTGAACCACCGCACCACATCCGCCCGTCCGTTGCAGTGGCGTTGGGTTGCCCTGAGGGACTTGGGGCTTAACGCCCTCGCTGCCGTATCCCCCGAAAGGAATGCGGCTCCCGCAGCGCCGACCCGCGCCGGTCGCGTCGGGCCTTTCCCAGCGTGGAGATTGGCCCGAAGGAGCGAAGAGCAAGCCGGCCATGCCGCTCCCGGTCCGTGGGCGGGTGTATAACCTATATGGTACGTTTTGTCAAGGTTGGGGTGGGAAGGCCAAAGAAAAGGACAGATGCGAGGGGGTCACCCCCTCGCGCTCCCGGGACGTCTTCCGGCGCGTTCGTTGCGCTGTGGGGCGGTGTTGCGTTCGATCTCGCTGTTGCGCTTGAAGGACAAGGGCAGCCCTTCGACAGGCTCAGGGCAGGCGGTGTGGGGTAGGGGGTGTTCGTTCCTCAACCGTCATGCCAGCGTAGGCTGGCATCGCTGGCGGTTTGCGGAACGGTTGGGAGGCGCTTGCTGGCCAGCGATCCCAGCCATCGCTGGGATGACGTTTTGTGCGCTCCCACACCCCGTCCGTCCTGAGCTTGTCGAAGGACTGTTCTTTTCTTTGGGCCGCGCGCCGCGCTCGCACACCTCCACCACCATGAGGGGGTGATAAGCGTCTGTCTTTATTCGGTAATTCAGAATCTCAGGCCGCGTGAGATCGCCCAGGCTACGGCGGCGGCGATGATGATGCCGATCAGGGCCGCGAGGGGGTGGGCGCGGACGGGTTCGATCTTTGCGCCTTCGCCGGGCACGGCCTTGCCGGTGACCATCGGGGTGATCAGGTTGGTCTTGAGCACGAAGCGGTAGTAGAGGATCGCGAGCACGTGCAGCGCGATCAGCGCCAGCAGGACGGTGAAGGTCGCCTCGTGGATTTCGGCGGCCTGGCGACCGGCCTCGAAGCTGACGTAATCGGACAGCGGGCCGGATTCGAGGCCATCGACGTCAACCGCGAACAGCCCGGCGCCGACCATCGTGAACAGCGTGACGAGCAGCGCCGCGACGCTCCAGCCGCCCATCGGGTTGTGGCCGAAGCTGGGCGTGTGGCGGCGCGCGAACAGGCCGCGGGCATAGGTGGCGACGGCGCCCGGCGAGCGCAGGAACTGCGAGAAGCGCGCGGTGCGGCTGCCGAAGAAGCCCCAGAACAGGCGGAACACCAGCAGGCCGAGGATGGTGTATCCCGACAGGCGGTGCCGATCCATGTCGTGGTTTTCGCCACTCCACCACGAAAAGGCGACGAGCGCGACGAGCGCCCAGTGAAACACACGCGTCGGCAGGTCCCACAAGGGCACCTTGCCGGCTGGCGGCTGAGTTGCGTCCGTCGCGCTCATCGCTGGATCAGTCTTCCTTGCGGAACTTGCGGTGGCATTCGCCGCAAACGCCGCCCAGCGCCTTCATCTGGCCGCCGATCGCCGCAGCGTCGCCGGTTCCGGCAGCGGCCACGAACTTGTTGGCTTCGGTGACGAGGCGGGCGTTGAGGCCATCGAACGTGGCGCGGTCGGTCCAGATCGCGGGCAGGGCGTCGGTCTTGAGGCCCGAGGACGGACCCGTGCCGGCGGGGAACAGCTTGCCCTGCTGCGGCGCGACCGCGGCGATGACCTTGGCATTGGCGAGCACCACGCCCTTGTTCGGCGCGCCCGACTTCAGTTCGCCACCGATGGCCTTCATCGCCTTGCCCATCTTTTCATAGTTGGCGTGGCGCAGGCTGACGGTCTGCTGCGGCGTGAGCGCGGAGACCGAGGCGACGCCGCCGGCAAGCGCGCTGACCGCGGCAAGGGCAAGGACGAGAGACTTGGGCTGGATCATGGAACGTTCCGGATGCTTGAGGGAAACCATCGCGTGGTGCGCCCGGCGGGCAGGGCCGCCCGACGGTGCGAAAGAGCGTTGCGGGCGACGGGCGGGATCATGCTGTGCCGGTGTGGCGTCATCCGAAACCTTACGTCATGCGGGCGTTCTTCGCGGCCGCAATATTGCCGCCAAGCCGCGCAGAGGCAAGCGGAACGAAGGGATTCGGTACGCTGTCTGTACAATTCTTGCGAAAAACCTGTATGTGTATGCCCTTACGCGGTCGTGTGGCGCTGCAATCCGTGCCATCGCGCCTGCAAACAGGTCGCATCGGCGCAGGAGGGCGCAAGGCGGACGCATGACGATCAGCCCGAATTCATCGAGCCTGCCCCTGCGCATGGCGCTGATCGCGCTGGCCGTGAGCGTGCTGGTGTTCGTGCCCGGCGTGCTTGCCGAACGCTCGCTGGTGACCGTGCGCCAGGAAAGCGAGCGCGCGGGCTATTCCGCATCGGCCCTGCGCGAATACCTCGAGATCGGAACGCTGGCCGACTGGGCGCTGGCCGAAGTGCGCAGCGGGCGGGTAAAGGACGAGGCTACGCGGCGGATGGTGGTCGACCGGATGCAGGCCCAGATCGCCCGCATCGACCGCGCGACGAGCGCGGAGCTGGCGGTGATCCGCAAGGGGGCGTTCACGCCCGAGCGCACGGCGGAAATGAACGAGGAGGAGAAGGAGCAGCGCCAGCGCACGGCGATGCTGCGCGCGATGGCGCCGCAAGTGCTGACCGGCTTCTACGAGGACGAATGGTGGCGCCAGATCCGCTATGGCGTGCAGGGCGAGGAAGCCGAAGTGCGCGCGGCGCAGATGCGCGCGGTGGTCGCGCTGGAGCAGACGCAGATCGCCTTCTTCGCGACGTCGCTGGTGCTGGTGATCGCGGCGGTGAGCGTGGCGGTGTGGGCGCGCGGCAACATCGTCGAACCGTTGCAGCGGCTGCTGAGTTCGACCCACCGCGTGGCGCGGCAGGACTTCGGCGTGTACCTGCCCGACAAGGGCCCGCGCGAATTCCGCGCGCTCAACCGGTCGTTCAACGCCATGGCCGCCGAGATCGGTCGGGCGCAGGCGCGGCTCGAATCCGTCAATCGCCGGCTGGAGGACGAAGTGCGCGCCCGCACCGCCGACCTGCTGGCCGCCAACGCATCGCTGCGCGAGATGGACGATCGCCGGCGCGGGTTCATCGCCACCGCAGGGCATGAACTGCGCACGCCGGTGGCGGTGCTGCGCGCCGATGCCGAAGTGGCGCTGCGCGAGGCGCGCCCGACCATCGCCGGGCTTCGCGGCAGTCTTGACCGCGTAGTGCGCACGGCGGGCACGCTCGGCCGCCTGATCGAGGACATGCTGCGCGTGGCGCGCGCCGATGCCCCGGTGCTGTCCTACGAGCGCGAGAGCGTCGACATGGGCGATCTTGTCAGCCGCGCGCTCGCCGAGTTCCGCCCGGTGATCGAGGCCGACGGCGGCAGCATCACGCTTGCCGGCCTTGGCACGCCGCTGCCGGTGCGGGTCGACCCGCTGCGCATCCAGCAGGTGCTGCGCATCGTGCTGGACAATGCCGTCACCCATGGCGGCGACGCGCTGTGCGTGTGCGTGCAGCTGCGGCTGGAGGCGGGCTTTGCCGTGGTGCGCATCTCCGATTGCGGCGAGGGCATCGATCCGGGCCTGCTGCCCAACCTGCTCGACCGCAGTGAATGGCCGCGCCGGCGCAGCGAGGACGGGCACGGGCTTGGCCTGACCATCGCGGCAACGATCATGGAAGCGCACGATGGCACCATTGCCATTGCTTCGGAAACCGGCTCTGGCGTGACGGTGACGCTGCGCCTGCCGTGCGAGGGCGCGCTGCCTGCGCGCGATGGCGGCCCTGCGGGAACGACGGGCGCGCTGGCCGCGGCGGCGACGCTGGGCGACGAGAGCAAGGAGGGGAACGGCGAATGCGGTTGCTGATAGTCGAGGACGAAGTGAAGCTGGCCGATACGCTTGCGCGCGGGCTGGAAGCCGAAGGCTACCGCGCGAGCCACGTCGGCACGGGCGCGGCGGCGCTCGACCTTGCCGCCCGCGAGACGTTCGACTTCGTCCTGCTCGACCTGATGCTGCCCGACATGAGCGGGTTCGACGTGGCCGAGACGCTGCGCGAACGCGGGATCGAGGTGCCGGTGATCATGGTCACCGCGCTCGACGAGGTGAAGGACCGCGTCGCGGGCCTGCGCGCCGGGGCGGACGACTACATCGTCAAGCCATTCGCCTTCGAGGAACTGCTCGCGCGGATCGAGGCGGTGCTGCGCCGCGCCCAGCCGTCCGAAGCGACCGGCGGCAGTCCGCTCGCCGCGGCGACCGGGCCGGTGTCGTTCGGGACGATCACCATCGACCACGTGCGCAAGCAGGCGACCGTCGACGGCAAGCCGTTCACGCTGACGGCCAAGGAGCTGGACCTGCTGACGCTGCTGGTGCTGTCGCCCGGCAAGGTGTTCTCGCGCCACGAGATCCTGCGCTCGGTGTGGACGATGGACGACGATCCGCTGACCAACATCGTCGAGGTCTACATCAGCCGCCTGCGCCGCAAGCTGAGCGGATGCGGCGCGCAGATCGAGAACGTGCGCGGCTTCGGCTACCGCATCGCCGAGGCGGCCTGAGGCGGGCGCCGGTCAGCCGGTGATGCGCAGGCGGGTGAAGATCATCCCGCTGATCGGCTCGCCGCCATAGACCGGCTTGAGCGTGGCGGGCAGGCCGATCGCGCTGACCAGGCCGCCGAAATCGAGCGCGACCTTGCCGATCGGCACCGAATGATAGCCACCGAGGCTGAGCTTCGAGACATTGAACACGCGGCCTTCGAGCGGGCCGGAATCGAACAGCTCGCCCTTGTCGCCGTTCTCGCCGCGTCCGAACACGGTCCAGCGGCCCCACTGCAGCGCGCTTTCGAGCAGGAAGGCATTGGTCGCATGAGCGTGGTGATCGCCGCCGGTCGGCGCGTTGCGGCCCCAGGCGAGTGTCGTCTGCAGGTTGCGCCGCTGGCCCAGCGGCAGGTTCCAGGTGGCCGACGCGGTGGTGCGGTGCACGTCCTCGTCCGGGTGGAGGCCCTCGGGGCTCTTGAGGAAACCGTGGCTGACCTGCAGCGAAAGGTTGGCCGTGGGGTTCCAGCTGGCGCGCGCCGACCAGCTGTCGAAGCGCGGGCGTTCGATGTCCCAGCGGTTCTGGTCGGGCTCGCGCCCGGTGAACAGCGAGCCTTCGAGCTTGACGTTGCCGGCGACGATCCCGGCAGTGGCGACGCCGAAGGTGACGTGGGTGGAATCGAGCCAGTGGTGCGAGATCGGCGCTTCCGGGTTCGCCATGCCCGAAAAGCGGTGCATGAAGGTGGTGGGGCCCAGCGCCGGTTCGCCCGGCAGGCCGAAATAGACGAAGCCCGACACCCGATCGCCCAACGGGTGGCTGTAGGATGCGGCCAGTTCCATGAAGGCATCGTGCGGGTGCTGGCGATCGACCAGTTCGGTGCGGCCGTCGGCGGTCTCCCCCGTGGCGAGCAGCAGCGGGTAGCCGCGCTTGCCCATCAGCGGATCGAGGCTGCCCATCGCGCGCAACGTCAGCGTGCCGCCGCCCAGCGGGTGCTGCGCCATGCCCATCAGCATCGAGGCGGCAAACGCCTTGTCATCGCCGCGCGGGCCGCCCTGCCAGTCCTGCACGACGGTGAGGTTGCCGTGAACCATCGTCGCCCAGCCGCCGAGGCGGCCCATGATCGCCATCATCGGCGCCGAATCCGGCTGCCAGCTGGTGCCCGACGCATCACGCATCATCGAATAGCCGCCCAGCGCGCCGACCATGCCGCCCATGTCCATGTGGTCCATGCTGGCATGGTCCATGGCGGCGTGGTCCGTCTGCTCCGCAGGCGCTGCAGGGGTGGCCATGTCCATGCCCGGCATTGCCCCATGGTTCATGGCCCCGTGGTCCATGGCCCCATGATCCATCGCGCCATGGTCCATGGCCTGATTCTGGGCAAAGGCAGGCGTGGCCGCGAAGGCGAGGGCGAGAACGAGACCGTGGCGCAAGATGCAAACTCCCCGCGCGTGGCTGGACGCGCCGGTTGCAGATGAAACGAGCGCGCCGGAACGTCAACCGCAAGGCCGCCCGAAGGCTGCCTCAAATGCGGGTAACTCGCTGATTTGAAGAAGAAATGGTGCCAGAAGAGGACTCGAACCTCCACGCCGTTTCCAGCGCCGCCACCTGAAGACGGTGCGTCTACCAATTCCGCCATCTGGGCACGGAGGCGAAGGGCAAAGCGCCGTTTCGCCGGGTAGGAGCGCGCCTCTAGAGCGGGTCTGGCAGGGTGTCAACAAGGGTTTGTCGAAAGCAGCCGACTCTTTTTCTTCGGCATTGAACGGGCATGGCTCTCTGTGCCAAAGGCGGCAGCCGGAACTTGTGGGGCCCATCCGGAGTCCCCGCAGGGCAAGGCATTCACGTTCACACCAATTGCGGGCGGAACAGGGCATATGAGCAAGGGCAGGACGCGCGATCTCGAAGGACGGCTGGTGGCGCTGATCGGCGGCAGCGGCTTCTTCGGCACGCATCTGGCGCAGGAACTGCTGGCGCGCGGCGCGCGGCTGCGGGTCTGCAGCCGCCATCCCGAGCGCGCGTTCCGCGTCAAGCCGCTGGGCACGCTGGGCCAGGTGCAGCAGGTGGCGGTGGACATCGCCAAGCCGCACACGCTGGACGTGGCGCTGACCGGCGTGGATTCGGTGGTGAACCTGGTCGGCGCGTTTGCCGGCAACCTCGACGCGGTGCAGGGCAAGGGCCTGCGCCGGCTGGGCGAGATCGCCGCCGCCAAGGGCGTGCAGGCGCTGGTCCACATCTCCGCCATCGGCGCGGATGCCGAAAGCGACGTGGCCTATGCCCGCACCAAGGCGCAGGGCGAGGAAGCGTTGCAGGAGGCGTTCCCCGGCGTGACCGTGCTGCGCCCGTCGGTGATGTTCGGCGAGGACGACAAGTTCATCAACATGTTTGCAGGACTGATCGCGGCCTTCCCGGTGCTGCCGGTGTTCGGACCTGCGGCGAAGTTCCAGCCGGTGTTCGTCGACGACGTGGCCGAAGCGGTGGGCAACGTGCTGGCCGCGCCTGCGGCCCACGCCGGCAAGACGTACGAGATTGCCGGTCCCGAGCAGATCACCATGGCTGACCTCAACCGCCGCATCGCCAAGGCCGAGCATCGCGGCCGCGTGTTCCTGGATCTGCCGGACAGCATTTCGTCGGCGATCGCCACGTTCACCGGCTGGCTGCCGGGCGCGCCGCTCAGCCGCGACCAGTGGAAGCTGCTCGCCCAAGGCAACGTCGCCAGCGGCACGCTGCCGGGCCTGAAGGAACTGGGCGTCCATCCGCGCCCGCTCGAGCTGTTCCTTGACCGCTGGGCCGTGCGCTATCGCAAGTATGGCCGGTTCGGGGCGAAGACGCGCCTCGCCTGAGGGCGGGCGGCTAGCCCTCCATCACGCGCTGCGCGGGATCAGGCGTTGACGTCGGCGTAGTGCGTCGGCGGGTGGATCACGTCCATCCGTTCGGAAAGTAGCGGTCGAAAGCTGGGGCGGCTCTTGAACACAGAGTACCACCCCCTTGCCTGTTCGTGCTGCGACCAGTCGATCCCGCCAAGATAGTCCGCCACCGAAATCTGCGCTGCCGCCGCAAGATCGGCAAGGCTCATCGTCGCGCCCGCGAGCCAGGGGCGATGGTCGATCAGGTAATCGATGTAATCGAGGTGCAGGTTCGCCATGCGCATCGCTTCGCGCAGGATGCGGCTGTCGGGCGACTGGCGATAGACCAGCCGCTTCTTCATCCGCTCTTCGAGCAGCGGGTGCGTGACGTCGGCAAAGAAGTTTTCGTCGAACAGCGCGATCAGGCGGCGGATTTCGGCCCGGTTGGTGGCCGTGCCGTTGATCATCGGCGCCTTGTCGACGGTCTCCTCGAAATATTCGCAGATCGCGCGGCTGTCGACGATGGTGATCTGGCGTTCGGGATTGTGGATCACCGGCGTGCGCAGCGCGGGGTTGAGATTCTGGAATTCGTCGCGCTGCTCCCACGGGTTTTCGCGGATGAGATCGTAGGCGATGCCCTTTTCGGACATCAGCAGGCGCACCTTGCGCGAGAAGGGGCAGAGGGGGAACTGATAGAGTTGCCACATGATGATGCCGTCAATGGACGATGGCGGCAGGCCAAGTCCAGCGCCGTTGCAAGAGGCACCACAGTTTTGCACCGGGAACCTGTGTGGCCAGCCGGATTCTAGACCTTGCACGGCGAGAAGCGAGGCAGGCGATCATGGCGGCAAGGGCATATTGGCAAGGGCAGATCCGGCTGGCGCTGGTTTCCATTCCGGTCGAGGTCTATTCGGCCACGCGATCGGGGGCGGCGATCGCGTTCCGCCAGATTCACGAGCCAAGCGGCAAGCCGATCAATTACGAGAAGGTGGTGGCCGGGATCGGCCCGGTCGATCGCGACGAGATCGTCAAGGGCTATGAAGTGAGCCGGGGCGAATACGTGCTGCTCGACGATGACGAGATCGAGGCGGTCAAGATCGAGAGCCGCAAGACGCTTGAGCTGGTGCAGTTCGTGGGCGCCGACGAGATCGAGCCGCTGTGGTATGAAAAGCCGTACTACGTCGTGCCGGCGGACGATCTGGCCGAAGAAGCCTATGTCGTGCTGCGCGAGGCTTTGCGCGCGGCGGGCAAGGTGGCGCTGGGGCAGCTTTCGGTGCGCGGGCGCGAGCAGCTGGTGAGCCTGAAGCCGTGCGGGCGGGGCATCGTGCTGGAAGTGCTGCGCTATGCCGACGAGGTGCACAAGGCGCGCGGGTTCTTTGCCGAGATCCCCGACGATGCGCCGTCCGAAGACCTGCTCGACCTGGCCACCACGCTGATCGAGAAGAAGACCGCGCCGTTCAAGCCCGAGGAATTCCACGACCGCTATGTCGATGCGCTGCACCGGCTGGTGGAAAAGAAGGTGAAGGCGCGGGGCAAGAAGATCTTGGAGGATGTGTCCGAACCGGCGCCGCGCGGTGGCAACGTGATCGACCTGATGGCGGCGCTGAAGAAATCGCTGGGTTCGGGCGATGGCGGCGGCGCGGAGAAGAAGCCCGCCGCGAAGAAGGCCGCGCAGCCCAAGCGTTCGACGACAAAGCCCGCCGCTGCGCCGCGGCGGAAGAAGGCCTGAGCCATGGCGAAGAAGCCGGTCGATCCGCTTGAAGCCTATAACGCCAAGCGCGATTTCGCGAAGACCGCGGAGCCCGCGGGCAAGCGCGCGGCGGGGAAGGGCGGCAATCGCTTCATCGTGCAGAAGCACGATGCAACGCGGCTGCACTGGGATTTCCGGTTGGAAATCGACGGCGTGCTCAAGTCCTGGGCGGTGACGCGCGGGCCGAGCCCTGACCCGGACGACAAGCGGCTGGCGGTGCGGACCGAGGACCATCCGCTGTCCTATGCCGAGTTCGAGGGGACGATCCCCAAGGGCGAATATGGCGGCGGCACCGTGATGCTGTGGGACCGGGGCACCTGGGCGCCGATCGCGGGCAAGTCGGCCAAGGATCTCGACAAGGGGCACCTGCACTTCACGCTCGAGGGCGAGCGGATGAAGGGGGAGTGGATCATCTTCCGGCTGAAGCCGAGGGGGAAGGAAACCCGCGAAAACTGGCTGCTGCGCAAGGTGGAGGATGCCTTCGCCGAAAAGGGCGACGTGCTGGTGGAGCGCGGGTTGACCTCAGTACTGACCGGGCGGACGATGGCCGAGATCGAGGGCGACGTGAAAGGCGCGCATTCGCTGAAAGGCAAGAAGGGCAAGGCCTTTGCCGCCGAGATGGAGGCAGCGGCCAAGCGCAACGCCAAGGTTGCGCCGGCGCGCAAGAAGGCAGGCAGGGCGGCACAGGGCGCGGGGGGCTTGCCCGCATTTCGCACGCCGCAGCTGGCCACGCTGGTGGACAGCGTGCCGGCCGGGAATGGCTGGATGCACGAGATCAAGTTCGACGGCTATCGCGCGCTGGTCGCGACCAATGGCGCGGAGGTCCGCGTCTATACCCGCAACGGGCTCGACTGGACCGACAAGTTCGCCCCGCTGGTGCGCGAGCTTGCCAGGCTGGAACTGCCGCCTGCGCTGATCGACGGCGAGATCGTCGCCTATGACGACAAGGGCAATCCCGACTTTTCGAGCCTGCAGAAAGTGCTGAAGCGCGGCCACGGCGCGCAGGATGAGACGACGCCGCTTTCGTTCCACGCCTTCGACCTGCTCGAGCTGGATGGAGAGGATCTGGCCGCGCTGCCCAATATCGAGCGCAAGGAGCGGCTCCACGCTCTGCTGGCGCAGGCCAAGCCGCCGATCCACGTGGCCGACCACGTGATCGGCGCGGGCGAAAAGCTGTTCAAGGCGATGTGCGCCGCAGGGCAGGAGGGCGTGATCTCCAAACGGATCGACGCGCCGTACCAGAACCGGCGCAGCAAGAGCTGGCTGAAGGTGAAGTGCATCCTGCGGCAGGAGTTCGTGATCATCGGCTGGAAGAAGTCGAGCGCGCGGGGACGGCCGTTTGCTTCGCTGCTGCTGGCGCAGAACGAGAGCAAGCGGCTGGTCTACAAGGGCAATGTCGGCACCGGCTTCGGCGGCGGGGCGATGGAGGAACTGGCCGCAGCTATGGGCAAGCTGGTGGTGGAGACGCCCCCTGCCGAAGTGCCGCGCGAAGACCGGCGCGGGGTGACATGGATCAGACCCGAGCTGGTGGCCGAAATCGCCTTTGCCGAATTCACCGCCGAGGGATCCGTGCGCCACGCGAGTTTCGTCGGGCTGCGGGGCGACAAGCCCGCGTCGCAAGTCGTGCCCGAGCGGGTGGAGGCAGCGCCCGAGGAGGGGGACGCGGGCGCCGAGGTGAAGATCAGCAATCGCGACCGGGTGATCTTTCCTGAAAGCGGCGAAACCAAGGGCATGCTGGCAGACTGGTACGCCCAGATGGCGCCGCTGATGCTGCCGTTCGTGGGAAGCCGTCCGGTGAGTCTGGTGCGCTGTCCGCAAGGGCGCGGCAAGAAGTGCTTTTTCCAGAAACACGATAGCGGCAGCTTCGGCGATCACGTGCGGCAGGTGCCGATCGCCGAGAAGGATGGGCATGCCGAGGACTACATTTACGTCGAGGATGCCGCGGGGCTGCTGACCTGCGTGCAGATGGGCACGATCGAGTTCCATACCTGGGGCGCGCGGGTGGACGATGTCGAGGCGCCGGACCGGATGATCTTCGACCTCGATCCCGACGAGGGGCTCGGCTGGGACGAGGTCCGCCGCGCGGCAAGGCACCTGCACGACCGGCTGGCCGACATCGGGCTTGCCAGCTTTGCCATGCTGTCGGGCGGGAAGGGCGTGCACGTGGTGGTGCCGCTGATGCCGGGCCATTCGTGGGAGGCGCACAAGGACTTCGCGCGGCGCTTTGCCGAGGCGCTGTCGATGGCCGAGCCCGACCGCTTCATCGCCACGATGAGCAAGGCGAAGCGCGTGGGCAAGATCTTCATCGATTACTTGCGCAACCAGCGCGGGGCGACGGCGGTCACCCCCTATTCGGCGCGGGCGCGGGCCGGGGCGTCGGTCGCGCTGCCGATTGCGTGGGGCGAGTTCCACCAGTTCGACAGCGCGCATCCCTACTCGATCCGCGATGCCGAAACGCTGCTGCGGCGCGCCAAGGGCAAGGGCCTTGCCGGCTGGGGCTTTGCCAGCCAGACGCTCCCTGATCTGTAATCGCCGAAAAAAGTGCAAGCCAAGCCGCCTGACTTGCTGTAGGGGGCAGCGCAACGATGGCCCGGGCGTGTGCGCAAAGGGCATCACTGCCGCGGTGGGAGCGGCATCCACGACAACGACAAGAAAAGATCGGGCCGCACACCCGCTCCATAGGCATTTGTTATGACATTCGAAGGACTTAATTCCGCGCTCGACCGGGCGCTGACCGGCCATGGCTATTCGGCGCTGACGCCGGTGCAGGCCGCCGTGATCGAGGCCGAAGCCAAGGGTCGCGATCTGATCGTTTCTGCCCAGACCGGCTCTGGCAAGACCGTGGCATTCGGCCTGGCCATGAGCGACGAGCTGCTGGGCGAGCAAGGCGTGCTGCCCCAGGCCGGTGCGCCGCTGGCGCTGGTGATTGCGCCCACCCGCGAACTGGCGCTTCAGGTCAGCCGCGAGCTCGAGTGGCTCTATGCCGAAACCGGTGCGCGCATCGCCACCTGCGTTGGCGGCATGGACCCGATGCGCGAGCGCCGTACGCTGAACTTCGGCGCGCATATCGTGGTCGGCACGCCGGGCCGGTTGCGCGACCATATCGAACGCGGCGCGCTCGACTTGTCGAGCTTGCGCGCGGTGGTGCTCGACGAGGCGGACGAGATGCTCGACATGGGCTTCCGCGAGGATCTGGAGGAACTGCTCGACGCGACGCCGCAGGGCCGCCGCACGCTGCTGTTCTCGGCCACGATGCCACGTCCGATCGAGATGCTGGCGAGCCGCTACACCGACAATGCGCTGCGCATTTCGACGATGAATGCGGCGCGCGGGCATGGCGACATCGCCTACCAGGCGGTGACCGTGGCGCCGGCCGACATAGAGCACGCCGTGGTCAACCTGCTGCGCCTGCACGAAGCGGAAACCGCGATCCTGTTCTGCGCGACGCGCGACAACGTCAAGCGGCTGCACGCGCTGCTGGTCGAACGCGGCTTTGCTGCCGTGGCGCTGTCGGGCGAACACAGCCAGTCGGAACGCAACAACGCGCTGCAGGCCTTGCGCGATCGCCGCGCCCGCGTCTGCGTTGCCACCGACGTGGCCGCGCGCGGCATCGACCTGCCGTCGCTTTCGCTGGTGGTGCACGTGGAAATCCCGCGCGATGCCGAAACGCTGCAGCACCGTTCGGGCCGCACCGGCCGCGCGGGCAAGAAGGGCACCGCGGTCATAGTCGTGCCGTTCCCGCGTCGTCGCCGCGTCGAAATGATGCTGCGCGGGGCGCGGATCGAAGCGGCGTGGATCGATGCGCCGGGGCCGGAGGAAATCCGCGCCGCCGACCGCGAACGCCTGCTCGGCACGCTGCTGCAGCCGGTGGAGGCCGACGAGGCCGACGCCACGCTGGTCCAGGAACTGCTGGCGCACAAGAGCGCCGAGGAACTGGCCATCGCGCTGGTCCGCGCGCATTCGGCCGCGCTGCCGCAGCCCGAGGATCTGATCGGCAACAGCCCCGAAGCGCGGGCCGAGCGCAAGCGTCCCGGGTTCGAGGACGTGGTGTGGTTCCGGCTCGACGTCGGCCGTCGCCAGAACGCCGATCCGCGCTGGCTGCTGCCGCTGCTTTGCCGTCGCGGCCACGTGACGCGCGGCGAGATCGGGGCGATCCGCATTTCGGCCAACGAGACTTTCGTCCAGATCCCGCGCGCGGCGGCCGACCGCTTTGCCCATGCCGTGGCCCGCACGGCGGGTGTCGAAGGCGACGACGAGAGCGGCATCACCATTGAGCATTCGGCCCAACCGCCGCGCGAGATGGCCCGCGACAACCGCCGCGCCGGCCCGCCGCATCGCGGTGAGCGCGCAAACGGCGACCGTCCGCATGGTGGCGAGCGTCCCTATGGCGATCGCTCGCACGGCGGGGACCGTCCCGGCGGCGAACGGCCCAGTGGAGGGGCGCCGTTCCGCAAGAAGGTCTACAAGGCCAAGCGCTTCGAGCGCTGAGGACGGCTGGGGGCTGATGCTCCCGTCCTTCCGCGCTTGTCGAAGGTTCGCTCTGAGGCTTGGGGGCTGCGCTGTTCCGCAAGGGGAAGGGCAGCCCTTCGACAGGCTCAGGGCGGGCGGGGTTCTGATTGCGGAGCGTTTTAGCCCTATCGATTTGCGAGGTCTGTGGCTCGGCCGTCAGGTTCGTGCGCGAACCTCGGGACGCTCACTCTTTCCGTTTATCCTGAGCCTGTCGAAGGATCGTACTTGAGTTTGCGAGGCCGCGCTGTGCCGTTGAGGGTACGGCGGCCCTTCGACAGGCTCGGGGCGAACGGGGATAGGGGGGCGGACGTGCGCCCGCTTGTCAGATCGGCTCAACCTTCAGGACTTCGATGGCTTCGGCCTTGCCGTTGAAATCGACGCGTTCGCCCGCTTCCGCATCCATCATCGCGCGCGGGAGCGGGGCGGTGAAGGCGACCTTGCCTTCGCCGGCGTCCGCCTCGTCATGGCCGACGATGGCGATGGTGCGCTCCTGCCCGCCCATGCGGAAGGTGACGCGCGTGCCGAAGGCGACGCTTGACCCATCGGCAGGCGCGATGAGCTCGGCGCTGGCGCGGCGGGCCTTCCAGTAGCGCAAGTCCCGCTTGGCGGCCGCGAGCGCGGTCTCGTCGGGGTCGGCGGCGACCAAGGCTTCGAACTGCCCGACGCGGTCTTCGATCAGGGCAAGGCCGGTGGGCGTGACCCAGTTAGGACCGGGCGGGATCGGCACTTCGAACTTGGGTTCGAGATGTTCGTCGTCGCTTTCGCGGCGGAAGGCAACGCTCATGCACCTTGCTCCTGCGCCAGTTCGTAGGCTTCGCTGGCTTCCATCCAAGCGGTTTCGGCGTATTCCAGTTCCGAAGCCTTGCGACCGCGACGTTCCGAGAGCTGGCCCATGGTCAGCTTGGCGAGATCGCCCTTGACGCTGCCGGGCTCGAACATCGCGCGATCGAGCTCGCTGAGTTCGGCCTGGAGCTTGGCCACGCGCGTTTCCGCCTCGGTCACGGTCTTCTTGAGGCCCTTCAACTGTTCGCGCAGCTGGGCATTGGCGCGGCGATCCTGCTTGCCGCTACCGCCCTTGCCGCCGGCGCTGCCTTCGGCCTTCGGCTGGTTGCGGCCCAGCACGAAGTCGATGTAATCCTCCATCGAACCGTTGAATTCGCGCGCGGTGCCTTCGTCGACAAGGACGAGGCGATCGGCGGTGAGTTCGACCATGTGGCGATCGTGGCTGATCAGCAGGACGGCGCCCTTGTACTCGTTGAGCGCCTGGACCAGCGCTTCGCGCGCATCGACGTCGAGGTGGTTGGTCGGCTCGTCCAGGATCAGCATGTGCGGGGCATCGCGCGTGACGAGCGCGAGGGCGAGGCGGGCGCGTTCGCCGCCCGATAGCGTGCCGACCTGCGCCGTGGCGCGCGGGCCGGAAAAGCCGAAGCGGCCCAGTTGCGCGCGCACCGCAGCGGGCGTCTTGCCTGGCATGGCGCGGGTCATGTGTTCGAGCGGGGTGGCATCGCCCGCCAGCTCTTCGACCTGATACTGCGTGAAGTAGCCGATCTGCATCTTGCCGGCCGCGTTCATGGCGCCTTCCATCGGCGCCAGCTGCGCAGCGAGCAGACGCGCGAGCGTGGTCTTGCCGTTGCCGTTGCGACCCAGCAGGGCAAGGCGATCGTCGGGATCGATGCGCAGGTTGAGCCGGCGCAGGATCGGCGTTTCGGCATAGCCGACGGCTGCCAGATCGAGCGTGATCAGCGGCGGGCGCAGTTCTTCCGGGTCCGGGAAATCGAACGACAGCGAGGGATCTTCCATCATCGCCGCGATCGGCTGCATCTTGGCCAGCATCTTGGCGCGCGATTGCGCCTGCTTGGCGGTGGAGGCGCGGGCGCTGTTGCGGGCGATGTAGTCGCGCAACCGTTCGGCCTGCGCTTCCTGTGCGGCGCGCGCGGCGGCGACTTGGGCGGCGCGTTCGGCCCGCTGGCGTTCGAAGCTGTCGTAGCCGCCGGGGTAAAGCGTGACCTTGCCGCCCTGAAGGTGGAGGATGTGGTCGCACACCGAATTGAGCAGGTCGCGCTCGTGGCTGATCACCAGCAGCGTGGCGGGGTAGGACTTGAGGAAGTTTTCGAGCCAGAGCGTCGCTTCGAGATCGAGGTGGTTCGACGGTTCGTCAAGCAGCAGCACGTCGGGCTGGCTGAACAGCAGCGCGGCGAGCGCGACGCGCATCTTCCAGCCACCCGAGAAGCTGTCGAGCGGCTGGCCCTGCATCTCTTCATCGAAGCCGAGGCCGGAGAGAATCCGCGAGGCGCGGGCAGGCGCGGTGTAGGCATCGATCGCGATCAGGCGGTCGTGCACGTCTCCCAGGCGGTTGGGATCGGTGCAGGTTTCCGCTTCTTCGAGCAGCGTGGTGCGCTCCTTGTCGGCGGCGAGCACGGTTTCGAAGGGCGTGGCATCGCCGGCCGGCGCTTCCTGCGCGATGTAGCCCAGGCGGGTGCCGCGCGGCATCTCGATCTCGCCGTCGTCGGGCTCGATCTGGCCGATCAGCGCCTTCATCAGCGTGGACTTGCCCGCGCCGTTGCGACCGATCAGGCCGACCTTGCCCTTGGGCGGAATGGCAGCCGAGGCGCGCGACAGGATTTCGCGCCCGCCAAGGCGCACGGTAAGGGACTGGATCGAAAGCATCGCGCGCCCCTAGCAGGGTGGGGCGAAGGGGGAAAGCGCAGCAGCCCGTCAGAAGCTGCCCTTGATGAGCAGCGTGAACAGCGGTCCGATCAGCTGGTTGCGTGTTTCGGTGAACAGGATCGGCGACTGGTCGCGGCGGCCGGCATAGACCACGCGGTCCCAGCGCCGGCGGGCGTTGAGCAGGTTGTCGGCCGAGGCGCGGACGGTGAGCCCGAACACGTTCTTGTTCTCGACATAGAGCCCGGCGAAGACAGGGCCCTCCCAGTCTCGACCGAATTCGCCGACGCGGTAGCCGAGCGACTGGTGCGAATAGTTGAACGAGCCGCCAATGGCCCAGTTGGTGCCGGGCAGATCGTCGCGCAGTTCGATCTCGGCAAGCCGGTCGGTAATGTTGCTGTAGGTGATGGTGCGCAGCGTGACCGGGTCCGTCAGCCGGGTGTGCTGCAGCAGCAGGTGCACATCGACCCGCGCGCCCTTCCAGCCGAGCGGTTCTAGCTGCAGCGTGGTGTTGCTTTCCAGGATGCGGACGCGGGCCCTGGGCACGTTGCCCACGGATTCGCCGTCGGGGCCCACGGGCACCACGGTGACGTAGTCTTCCACCTGCCGCCCGATGAAGCGCAGCTTGGTCGAGCCCCAGCGGCCGAGGTTCTTGTTGGCCTCAACCTCGAGCGTCCAGTCCTGCTGCGGCACGAGCTCGGCATTGCCGGCGTTGGCGTTGCCGTTGTCGAGAAAGCGGCGGGCTAGGAAATCGTAGAACGAAAGTTGCCCGACGCGGCGGCGGACGCGGACCGACAGGTCAAACGTCGGGTCCGGCTTCCAGGCGAGCGAGAGCGAGCCCTTGGGGCGGAAGAAGCGGCGTTGCAGACCGTCGGCTCCGGTCTGGCGCAAGGTCGACCATTCGGCGCCGCCGACGAACTGCAGCGTGACCGTCTTCGAGACCGGGCGGCTGACCGAAAGGCTGGCATCGTAGCGGTCTTCGGCGACGCCGCCCGTGCCGCCGGGGAAGGGTTCGCGGGTGAAGCTGCCGTCATCGGCGAGCGTGCCGACCGAGGCGACGTTGTCGAGGCGGTTGAACGCGCCTTCGCCCGCGATCTGCCAATCGCCGCCAAACATCTTCCAGCTGTATTCGGCGCGGGCGATGCGTTCACTGGTATCGCCGACCTGGGCATAGAGATCGCCATCGGCGGGACTCTGGTCGGCATAGGAGGTGACGACGGTCTGCAGGTAGGGTTCGTGGCTTTCGCGGTTGAGGCCGATCAGTTTCAGCCGGCCGGGGCCAAGCGCGAAGTCGATATCGCCGCCCATTTCCCAGTTCCACGTATCGTTACGAACCTTGATCAGGCGCAGGCGATCGGGACCGCCCCACGGCGCTTCGGCGGGCAGGCGGGTGCGCTGCGAGCGTTCGTCGTAATGCGACCAGATCTTCTGGATCGAGGCGTTGAGGTTGATGACCGACGAGCCGGGGCCATCGATGACGAAGCGGCCGGCGAGCTTGGGATTGTCTTCGTCGCTGGTCAGTTCGTCGTGCCGGCGTTCGACGATCCTGCCGCCTGCGTCGCGGATCGTGGTCGGGCCGCCGGCGGCGCCGCGGTTGGCGTCGTTGACGAGGCTTATGGTATACTCGACCCAGTCCTGCCGGCCGCTGACCGAGATTTCGCCGTCGTAGAGCCGGGGGTGGGCATAGTGCGGGCGCACTTGCGGCTCCCAGCGGAACTGGCCCGAAAAGCTGTCGGTCCGGGCGATGATGTTGGCGACCTGGCCCGACAGGCCGGGCACCTTGAGCGTGGCCGCATCGACCAGCTCGATGCGTTCGACGGTGCTTGCCGGAATGCGCGAGAGCTGGGTGTAGATGTCATCCGATTTCGACGAGAGGCGCTGGCCGTTGACCAGCACGTTGCCGCTCGCCTGACCAAGGCCGCGCGCCTGTTCGGCTTCGCGGATCGAGAAGCCGGGGACGACGCGCAGCAGGTCGAGCGCGTTGCGGGGTGCGAAGCGCGCGAAGTCAGCGGGGGTAAAGACGGTCCTGCCGGATTCGAGCGCCGGGGTCGGCGCTTCCGTTTCCGGCGCGCTCGTCGATGCATCACCCGCAGCGAAGGCGGGTGTGGCAAGGGCCGAGGAGAACAGCAGCGGCGCGGCCAGATTGCGGAAAGATTGCATTGGCAATCATTGGCTTGCTCGCGGTGGCAGCGGGTGTGGTCATCGACGAGCGACAAACCGTGCCCGACCGGCGGCCGAACGACATGGGGCTAAAATTCCTGAAATATCGAAAGGGCCTTGCTAGTCTGCCGCAGTGCAACAATGGTAGCTCGTCCTTTTGCTGCGGCTCGATGTGCAACCGCCACAGTTGATCCACAGCGGGACGGGAGGCCGTCATTCATGGTGTTCAACCGGTGCTCTGAGCGAGGTAGGCTTCGCAGGCGACCACGTGTGCGTGGCCCAAGCACCAATGGCCATTGTCACGATCCGGCCGAGGCCTCATCCGGCCAGTCTCATCCACTCCATCACGGTGGAGATGGACCCGGTCAGTAGGTCGACCGTGTCAGGATGGCTGTACCGAATGCGCCGCGATTGAAAATGGAAAAGATCCAGATTGTGAACACGCTCGAGACGATCCATGAATCGGCATTGCTTTCGGCGGCGATGTTCGTTGCCTTTTTCGGATTTCTCCTGATTTTTTCCGGAGTCATCCAGAAGATCGACATCTTTCGTCAAAGCACCACCGTATCCAGTGATCGGTATGGCTCGCTGGATGGATTGCGCGGAATTCTCGCGTTTGGTGTGGTCACGCATCATGCACTGACGGCTTATATCTATTTCACGACGGGCGCGTGGGACTGGAGCAGAAATCCGGTTCTCAATCACCTCGGGCAAACCACCGTTGCCATTTTCTTCATGATCACCGGCTTTCTGTTCACCGAGAAATGTACGGCCAGATCATTGAATTGGCGCTCGCTTTACATCTCGCGCATCGCGCGTCTGGCGCCGCTGTACAGCATTGTCGTCGTGATCGTGTTCGCCGCGGTGCTCGCCTTGTCGGACTTTACGCTGAGAGTGCCGCCGGCCGAGTTGCTGAAGCAGTTTGTCCAATGGCTGGCCTTTGTCTGCCTTGGCCGACCCGACATCAACGGCATGGCGATGAGCTGGACCCTGATTGCCGGTGTCAACTGGTCGCTGAAGTTCGAATGGGCGTTCTACCTGTTCGGCGTGCCGCTGCTGTTTGCCGTGTCGCGTGTGCTGAGCCGGGGATCAATGTTCGTCGGCTCGCTCGGCCTGCTCGCAGCTGCGATCGTCTTGGTGGGCATCCGCGGCGAGCTTGATGGGACGCCGCTGTACATGCTGCACTTCCTGTGCGGGATCACCTCTGCCTTCATTTACGAGAATAAGCTGGGAAGAGCGGTGATATCCTCGCGGATGTTTCATCTCGTGGCGGCCTCGTCCGCGATCCTGCTCGGATTTGTGCCCAACTCACACAACGCCCTTGCCCTGGTGGTGGCGCTGTTGATCTTTCTGGCTTCGATCGGGGGCCTGTCGATCTTTGGCATTCTGAAGCGCCCGAGTGCGGTGTGGCTGGGCGATATCAGCTATGGCGTCTACCTGATCCACGGACTGATACTCTACGGGACGTTGTACGCGTTGAAACAGCATGGCCTGTTGTCGTACTTCGGATCGCCTTTGTTTATCGGCATCCTGCCAACGATCGGAGCCGTGGTGACGATCTTGGCTTCGCTTTCGTACGTTTACATCGAAAAGCCGATGATCGCTTTGGGCCGTAGCCTGGCAAAGAGGAAAACAGTCGGGGCGCAACCATGAGGCGCGCATGCGACGACGCCCGCATAGCGGGCCGTCGCTGATCCTGAGGCCCGCGTCAGTGGGCGGTGCCGAGCATCCGCATGCGTTCGCGCAGGACGTCGATGGCGATCTTTTCGATCTGCTCCATCGGACAGTCGGCATCGAGCAGCGCCGCAAGCGAGCGTTGCTTCTGGGCGATCAGGTCGATGCCCTGGAGCGAATCCATATGCCGCATGGCGATGTCCATGTCGGTGCACAGCCTCGCGCCGAGCGCTTCGACTTCCTGCGCGAGTTCTTCCAGCACCACCGCGATCTGACGGTGGGTGGCCTGATTGGCCATCGGCTTTTCCTTCCGTTCCGTCAGGCGGCTTCCGCAAGCTGGGCGCCGTCGCTCAGCGCCTGGAGATTGAGCACCATCACCATCTTGTCCTCGATCGCGGCAAGGCCTTCGAGGAACGGCACCACCGTGTCGTGGCCGGCGGTGGGCGGGGGCGGCTGCATCGCTTCGTCGGGCACGGTGACGATGTCGCTCACCGAATCCACGATCCAGCCGCCCACTTGCGCACCCAGCTGAGTAACGATGATCGCGTGGCGCGGGGTCGGCTCGGTTGCCGACCAGCCGAGACGCGCGGCCAGATCCACGACCGGCAGCACGGTGCCGCGCAGGTTGACGACGCCCGCCACATAGTGCGGCACACGTGGCAGCCGCGTCGTCGGCGTCCATGCGCGAATCTCGCGGATCGACATGATGTCGAGCCCGAAGACCTGGCCTTCGACTTCGAATGTGATGAGTTCGCGGATCATGGCGCGGGCCTCCTGCAACGGGTGGATGGGTCAGTGAGCGACGCGGCGGACCGCGGCGACGAGCTTCTGGGGATCGAACGGCTTAACGATCCAGCCGGTGGCGCCGGCTGCGCGGGCGCGGGCCTTCTTTTCCTCGCTGCTTTCGGTGGTCAGTACGAGGATCGGACGGTCGCGGTGGCGGCTGCCTTCGCGCAGCTTCTCGATCAGGCCGAAGCCATCGAGACGCGGCATGTTGATGTCGGTGATGACCACGTCGACTTCGTTCAATGCGAGCCAGTCGAGGGCGGCGACGCCGTCCTCGGCTTGGGCCACGTCGAACCCCTGGGTGGTCAGGGCATGGTTGAGCAGCGCGCGCATGGACGGGCTGTCGTCTACGGTCAGGATGCGGGTGGTGTTGCTCATTTCTCGGGCTCGCTTCAGGCTCAGAAGAGTTCGACGTCGCCGGTGGACTTGTCCGGACGGCCGGTGGGTTGGACGGGCGGTGCGAGGCGATCCTCGACCGTGCGGCAGCGCACCTGGCCGGAGGCCGGGCGGAAGTCGACGCGGCGGGCACAAGTGCCGCCAAGGTCCTCGCGGACCAGCTCGATGCCTTCCCTCTGCAGGAAGGCTCGGGCGAATTCGGCATTGGCGGTGCCAATGCGCATCATGTTGCGGTTGACGTTGGCGCCGCCGTAGAGGTGCGCCTTGAGCCGCCCCTTGCGCGCGCCCTTGCCGAGCATCGTGTTGACCAGAAGCTCCATCAGGTAGACGCCGTAATGTTCGTCCACCGTAGTGTTGCCGCATCCGGCCGGCGGTTCGGACAGAAGGAAATGGTTCATCCCGCCGACCCGCGCTTCCGGATCGAACAGGCAGGTGGCGACGCAGGAGCCGAGCACGGTCGAATACTCGGTCGAGGGATCGCTGGTGGCGACAGCCTGGCCCTGCATCACGGTGACCCGCTCAACCGGGCGTGCCGCTGCGCCGGCGATGGGGCGTTCCATCATCATGTCAGGCAGCCTTGCTCAGCGCGTGGCGCGCGATGTGGCCGATGGGGGCGACAACACCCGCCGCGCCGAGCGAAATCGCGGCGCGCGGCATGCCGAACACGGTGCAAGTCGCTTCATCCTGCGCGATGGTGTGCGCGCCTTTCTGCGACATTGCGAGGAGGCCGCGCGCGCCGTCGCTGCCCATGCCGGTCAGGAGGATGCCCACGGCCTGCGGACCGACCAGTTCCGCAACCGAACCGAACAGGACATCGACGCTGGGCAGGTGGCCGGATACCGGCTCGCCCTTGCGAAGCTTGGTCGTCAGCAGGGCGTTGGCGCCGCCCAGCAGAAGGTGCCGGTCATCGCCCGGGGCGATGTAGACGTGGCCGTCCTTGAGCGGCATGTCGGGTTCGGCGACGACGATCTTGGGCGGGCAGGACCCATCGAGCGTGCGCGCCACGGCGGGCGCGAAGCGGGCGTTGATGTGCTGGACCACCAGCGTGGGCGGGCAGTTTTCGGGGAATGCTCCGAGAAGGGTTTGCAGCGCTTCCACACCCCCCGTCGACGAGCCGATTGCGATGACACGTGGCCGTTCGCGCAGGGAGCCGCGAGCTTCGGTCGTGATACGCTGGACTGACTGGCGCTGCGCCGCGGCTGCCGCCGGCGTGGCCGATGCGGCAGGACGCGCATGGAAGGTAACCTTCGATGCCTCGCGGATCATCTGCGCAAGCTTGCCGTTGTCGTCCATCGGCAGGCCGGTGCTGTTGTCGCTCTTGGCGTAGCAATCGACCGCGCCCAGCGCGAGCGCACGGGCGGTGGTTTCAGCACCCTTCTGCGTCGCACCCGAGACGATGATCACTGGCGTCGGGCGCAGTTGCATGATCTTTTCGAGGAAATCGAGGCCGTTCATCCCCGGCATCTCGACGTCGAGGGTGACCACATCGGGGTCCAACTCGCGGATCACCTGGCGACCTTCGGCGGCATTGGCCGCAGCGGCAACCACTTCGATGTCCGGCTCCTTGGCGAGGCGGCTCATCAGGATTGCGCGCATGGTGGGCGAATCGTCGACGATGATGACGCGGATGGTCATGCCGCATTCCTCCGGTAAATCGTGGGGCCCATGGGCGACAGCTCGGAGAGCGCCGGGCCGGTGACCCGCTCGCTGTGTCCGATGTAAAGCCAGCCGCCCTGCACCAGCATTTGCGCGAAGCGGGCGACGAGCCGTTCCTTTGTGGGATTGTCGAAATAGATCATCACGTTGCGACAGAAGATCACGTCGAAACGTCCTTGCATCGGCCAATCGCCGAGCAGGTTGAGCGTGCGAAACCGGGCAAGGCCGCGCACTTCGGGCGCAATCTTGGCGTCCTCGCCGCTGACCGAGGTCCACGCGCGGCGGAGCGGCTCGGGCACGGGCTTGAGATCTTCGGCGCGGTACGTCCCGCCTTCGGCTTTGGCGATGGCGTGGGTGGCGATGTCGCTGGCAAGCAGGCGAACGTCGCGCCGGGCGATTGCCTGACCAGCGGTGCGGTCGGGGCCGAGCAGCGTCATCAGCAGCGACCATGTCTCTTCGCCGCTGGAGCAGCCCGCCGACCACAGGCGCACCTTGTCGCCGCGTTCGAGACGCGACAAGAGGTGCGGGCGGACGTCCTGCTCGAAATGTTCGAAGTGATGCGCCTCGCGATAGAAGAACGTGTGGTTGGTGGTGAGCGCGCAGATCGCCTTGCTGCGCTCGGCCGCATCCTCGCGCAGGCGAATGACGTAGGCCCCGAAGGTCTGGCAGCCCGAGGCGCGGACCAGCGGTGCCAGCCGCGAATAGACCAGCATCGCCTTGCCCTGCGGCAGGACGATCCCCGCTTCACGGTGCGCAAGATCGCTCACCGCCTTGAAATCAGCGGGGCCGTAGACGTCCGGGCTGATGCCCGGCAGCGTCTCGGAGAAGGTCGCGGTCAGGTTCACGCGGCCTCCGCCAGCGACTGGCCGGACAGCGAGCGCGAGACGAGGCCATCGACATCGACGATGAGTGCGACGCGGCCATCGCCGAGGATGGTCGCGCCGGCGACGCCTTCGACCGAGCGGTAATGCGTGTCGAGGCTCTTGATCACGACCTGGCGCTGGTCGCAGATCGCGTCGACGAGCAGCGCGGCGCGCCCGGCGCGTTCGGTTTCGACCACGATCAGCACGCCTTCGTCGGCCTTTTCGACCGCGCCCCGCGCGCCGACCGCAAGGTGCAGCGGCACGACCGGGATGAAGCGCCCGCGCACGTTGATCATTGCGCGCGCCGCGCCGAGGCCCTGAACTTCCTTGGGATCGGGGCGAAGGCTTTCGACGACGTTGGCGAGCGGCACGACCAGGGTCTGGTCACCGACGTTGACGATCATGCCGTCGGAGATGGCGAGCGTCAGCGGTAGCGTGAGAGTGAAGGTGGTGCCGCGCCCTTCTTCGGATTCGATAGTAATGCGGCCGCCCAGATCCTTCACGTTCTGGCGCACCACGTCCATGCCGACGCCGCGACCGGAAATGTTGGAAATTTGCTGCGCGGTGGAGAAGCCCGGCGCGAAGATCAACGCGTCGATCTCCTCCTTCGACAGCTGCACGTCGGGCGCGACGAGGCCCTTTTCGATCGCCTTGGCCAGTACGCGTTCGCGGTTGATGCCGCGGCCATCGTCCCCGATGCGGATGAGGATGCGGCCCGAACGGTGCTCAGCCGACAAGGTCAGCGTGCCGTCGGCCGACTTACCGGCCGCGATGCGGTCTTCCGCGCATTCGATGCCGTGGTCGACCGCGTTGCGGATGAGGTGGGTGAGCGGTTCGCCGAGGCGCTCGATCACGGTCTTGTCGAGCTCGGTGCTTTCGCCCGAGACTTCGAGCCGGACGTGCTTGCCGGTGCTGGCGGTCAGTTCGCGCAGAATGCGTGGCACGCGGCTGAACACCGAGCCGATCGGCTGGGCGCGGATCGCCATGGCCGATTCCTGAATGTCGCGCGTCAGGCCTTCGAGCACGGCGAGTTCTTCGGTGACGGCAAGGCCATCGCCGGCAAGGCGCTGGGCCATCATCGCCTGCGCGATGACCAACTCGCCCACGGCGTCGATCAGCTTGTCGAGCTTGCCGAGTTCAATGCGGATCGACTGGCCTGGAGCCGGCGGAGCGGGAACGCTTGCCTGCTGGGCGGCGCTCGGCGAGGGCGCCGGATCGGTGACCGAAGCGGTAACCGGCGCGGGGGATGCAGCCTGCGGGGCAGGTGCCGCTGCCGCCGCCGGGGCGGCCGCCGTTGCCGGTGCAGGCGCGGCAGGGGCCGGTGCTGGCGCAGCAGCGCGCGGCGCGGGCAGCTGGACGGCCGGCATTGGCGCGCTTTCGCCCACCGCGATGCCGCATTCATCGCCGACGAAATCGAAGATTTCGCGTACCGAATCCTCGGTCGCTTCGGGCGGGAAACCGAACGTCCAGCCGAGGTAGCCAGTGCCGATGTCGAGCGTATCGAGCGGGGGAATCGCGTCGATGTCGCATTCGATGCAGGCGCCACCCAGGGCGATCATCTCGCGCAGCATGAGCAGCGGTTCGCTGCCGTTGCGCATCGATCCCGCGTGCGGCCGGACCTTAAACAGCCAGACGGCGGGTTCGGCAGACCCGCCCTGATCGGCCGGCACTTCCCCGGACGTTTCTCCGCCCGATGCGGAACCCCCAACGGCGCCGGTAATGTCGTCGAGCATGGCATCGAAATCGAAGCCGAAATCATCGTCCGCGCTTGCCGATGCGCCCGCTTCCGCTTCCGGCGCGGCTTCCGGTTCGACGTCGGCACCGTGCGTGGCGGGTGCATCCGCGCTGCCGGCGTTGGCGGCCATGGCGGCCGTGAGTTCGGCCTGGAGGGCCGCATCGTCGGGCGTATCGCCTTGCCCGCGGGCAGCGCTGACATGATCGCTCAGCGTATCGAGCGCGCGCAGCAGCAGGTCCACGAGCGGCGCGGTGATCGCGACGGTGCCGTCACGAACGTCTGACAGCAGTGTCTCGAACGTGTGGGTGAAACCCTGCAGCGCGATGTAACCGAAAGCGCCGGCGCCGCCCTTGATCGAGTGGACGCCGCGAAACACGGCGTTAACGGTGTCGGCGTCCTGTGTGCCGGCTTTGCAGGCCGCGAGACCCTGTTCGGCAGCGGCGAGCGATTCTTCGCATTCGGCGAAGAAGATGGCCTGAATTTCTTCGGCGTTCACAGCGCGCCTCCGCGCAGATCGCCATCGAACAGTTCCGCATCAAGCCCCAGCTGACGGGCGGTGTCGCGCAAGCTGGCGGAAGGATCGATCATGGCGCCTTCACCGGTGTGCCGCGCGCTGACCAGGACCTGGAGCATGGCCAGGCCGATCTGCGTGCATTCGCGCGCATCTATGTGGAGCGGCCCGGAGCCGAGCGCGGCGACCATCTCGGGCAGCAGCGCTTCGGCTGCGGCGCGGTCGCACCTCGACGGGAGGGTGATCGTCGGCATTGGTTCGGGTTCCCCCTTTGCGAGACCTCAACCGCGAACGCTTCCGACGATTCGGCTGGCGTGGAGCGGCACTTCGAAGCAGCGGACTAGCGCCCAAGCGGCAAAGGTCGGATTGCCCGCCGCTTAGGGTGAGATACCTATCAGGCGGGATGGAATTTGCTGGGCGGTTGAGCGCTATCAGCAGGACATGGGCGTCGCTCCAGACGTCCTTGAACTGATTTGAAAGCAAGGGCTTGTAACCAATGCACGATGCACGCGTCCTGGTGGTCGATGATTCCGCGGCGATGCGCGCCCTGTTCTCCGATATTCTCGATCAGGCGAAGAACGTCAGCGTCGTTGGCGCTGCCCGCAGCGCCGACGATGCGCGTGAACAGATCGAGGAACTGAAGCCCAACGTCATCACGCTCGATGTCGAAATGCCGGGCATGAGCGGGATCGAGTTCCTTGAAGAGATCATGGAGAAGAACCCGCTTCCGGTTGTCATGCTGTCCTCGCTGACGCAGGCCGGCACCGAAACGTCGCTCAAGGCCTTTGAGCTGGGCGCGGTCGAGTGCTTCCCCAAGCCGCTGAAGGCGACGCCCGAACAGTTCGCCAAAACGGTCGGCAAGCTCGGCAAAATCGTGCTGGCTGCGGCCAACTCGAACGTGAAGGACCGCAAGGCTGGGCAGCGCCAGCATGTCGATGCTGGTGCGACCTTCGAATGGAACGGCCGCATCGTGGCGTTCAGCGCCTCGATGGGAGGCATCGACGCGCTGACCACGATCCTTTCGGGCTTTCCGCAGAACTGCCCGCCGACCGTGGTGTGCCTGCAGGCAGAGCCGATGCTGGTCGAAACCTTCATCAAGCGGCTCGACACCGACCTCAAGTGCAACGTCAAGGCTGCACGCGATGGCGCAGCGCTGACGCAGGGCACGATCCATATCGCCGCCGATCCACAGAGCCACGTGGTGGTCGAAGCCGGTCAGCCACCCAAGGTGCGACTGCTGCAGCGCGACCCGGTCGAAGGTGCGCGGCCGAGTGCGAACCTGCTTTACGGCTCGATCGCGCGCGCCGCGATCATGTCGGTTGGCGCGGTGTTGACCGGAATGGGCGCGGACGGCGCCAAGGGACTGAAGCTGCTGCGTGATTCCGGGATGGAGACCTTCGTCCAGGATCGCAAGACGGCACTCGTTGCCGAAACGCCGGACGCCGTGATCGCGCTGGATGCCGCTTCGCGCGAAGTCCCGCTCGACGATATCGGTGCCGCAATCCTCTCCAGTTGCAATCAGAGTTGAGGGAGCCCTGAAGGTCGCAGGAATACCCCGGACGACGCGTTTCTATCCCCCCTTCTTGGACGCGTCGTCTTATTGGTCCGGAACCGCTCGTCGTGCGGTTCCGGACCTTTTTGTGCGCGGGATTCAGATGTGTGGAGAAACCGGGGCTGGCGTCAGCCGGCGCTGCCCAGCATGGCGGCGCGGATCTCGATGAAATCGGCGCGGATCGCCTGAAGCGTTGCAGCGTCGAAACGCACCGCGCTGTCGAGCACGCTCTTGCGCGCGGTCTGGTACATGTGGATCAGCGCAGGGCCAGTCGGGTTTTCGGGATCCACGCCCAGCTGCAGTGCAGTAAGCGCCGCGGTGGCGCGGGTGAGCGCAGCGCTCTTGGCGGCATTGTCGCCATGGGCTTCGGCATAGATCGCCCGGCCGATCGAGCCGGTAAGCTGTTCGAGGCACAGGTCGACCAGCTGCAACGACGTCGCGCCCTTGACCCGTGCATCGAAATCGACGCGGCGATAGGCTTCGCAAGGGTCGCGGTGGAGCAGCATCGTTCCCTCTCCGGGTTAGTTGGACTTGGCGTTCCAGGCGTCGATCTGGGCCTGGAGAAAGGAGAGTGTCGATTTCGAGCTCGAAAGCCTTGAATCGAGCCCAGCGTATTGCGTGACCAGTTTCTGGCGCAGTTCTTCCTGCTTGGTCTCGATGTCGCTCTTCTGCGTTGCAAGCTTGCTCTGCAGAGCCGTCATGCTGGTAATCGAACCGCCCAGCGAGTTGGCGCTGGAGGTCGATGTTACCGCGCGAGACATCTTATCTAGCGTTGCGTAGACACCATAGAGGCCCGTCGTGAACATCTTGGCCGCACCGGCGGGGCTGCTCGACAAGGTTGCGGAAAGACGCGTGCTGTCGAGCGTGAACGTGCCGTCACGGTTGGTCTTGAGGCCAAGGTCGGAAAGGGTGGAAGGTTCGCCCGTTGCGGCATTCGGCATGACCTTGCTGAGCGCCAGCGAATTGAGCTGACGCCGCAGTTCGCGCGCGCCGGGATTGTTGTTCAGCGTTCCGGATGTGGGATCGGTGTCGGTGTTGAGTTCCGAAACCATCGTGTTCAGCGCGGAGACGAGATCTTCCATCGCCGTCTGAATTCCGCTTGCCGGATCGGAGAAGGTGATCGTCGTCGGCGATCCGACGTTTGTTCCGGTGAGCTTCAGCGTGAGGCCTGGAGCGGCGTCGGTGATGGTGTTGGTGGTCGACGTGCGCGAGACGCCATCGAGGACATAGGCTGCGTCGGTAGCGCTCGACTTCAGCCGCGTGGCGTCACCCGCCGGGGTCCATGCCAGATCCGACAGGCCTGGATCGCTCGCGTCCTCGGTGGCTTCGATCTGGAAGGCGTTGGCGGCGCCGTCCTTGCCCTTGAGCACCAGCTGCGCGCCATTCGAGCCGGTCGCGACGTAGGCGGTTACGCCCGCGCCCTTCGCATTGATGGCGTTCGCCACGTCAGCGAGCGTGGCACCCGATGCCACGGTCACATCAACCTGAGCACGGCTGCTGTCGGCGGTGAAGGTCGTGCCGGATATCGTGCCGAAGCGGAGCGTCAGCGTGCCCGAGCCGACGGTGGCGGTCGAGCCGCCGCTGATCGCGGGCGAGACCAAGGTCTGGCCCTTGGCGATCGAGGTGACCTCCAGCGTGGATGTGCCGCTGCCGGTGAGCGAGCCCTTGGAAACCGTAGCGACCGCACTGTTGGCGATCTGCGGGTTGACCGCCAGATCGCCCGTGCGCACGCGATCGCCGAACGAGGAGGCGATCGTCGAGACCATGCTCTTGAGCGTGGATGCGGCGGAGATCTGCGTCGCGAGCTTGTCGCTGCGCGAGCTGATCTGGTCCAGTCGCGATGCGAACTGCGCGCTGGCAAGCTGTTCGGCAAGGCTCGCGGTATCGATGCCGCTGCCGCCGCCGAGCGCGGAGACCAGCTTCGCCGTGGCCGAGCTGGACGAGGTGGCCGAGGTCGTCGAGGTCGAAGTCGTCGAGGTGGTGGTCATACGTCCTAGAACGGTTGGCGGGCGAAGCTGTTAAGCGCCGGCAGGGGGTTTTGCATCGCGTTTTTCGAGGCGCCCTTCGGCATCGAAGCGCAGTTCGATCGGCACGTCGATGCGCGGGCGGGCGGGGGTTTCGCCGCGTTTGAGCGAGAGCACGAAGGCAAGCACCGAGGCGACCGCGCCGTACAGCTCTTCACGGATCGTCTGGTTCTCGCGCGTGGTGAAGTAGACCGAGCGGGCGAGCGCCGGATATTCGAGCGTGGGGACGCGCAGTTCGGCGGCCAACTCGCGCATCGCCAGCGCCTTTTCACCGCGACCCTTGGCCAGCACGATCGGTGCAGGAGCGCGATCCGGGTCATAGGCCAGCGCCACCGAGAAGTGCGTCGGATTGGTCACCACGAACTGCGCATCGCGCATCGCCTTCTGCAGGCCGCCCATGGCAATATCGCGCTGGCGTTGCCGGATCGCCGCCTTGCGTTCCGGACTGCCTTCGCTTTCCTTGTGTTCGTCCTTGAGCTCCTGAAGGCTCATGCGAAGACGCAGGAAACGGCGCACCCACTGGATCGGGAAATCGATCAGCGCGATGATGGTGAGCCCACCGCCGAGCGCGAACAGCAGCGCGAGAAGGGTATTCCAGGCATAGGTCAGCTGGCTGACGACCTCGCCGCCGCCCAACCCGAGCAGCGCGGCAAGCCGGCCGTGCAGCCAGCTCCAGGCAATCGTGCCGAGCAGCGCCAGCTTGGCGATCCCCTTGCCGATCTCGATCCACCCTTGTGGACCGAGCATGCGCTTGAACCCGCTCATCGGATCGATGCGTGAATACTTCGGCGCAAGGTTGGCCGCGACCCAGCGGCCTTCGCCGCCCGGTCCCAGCTGGGCTGCGAGCGAAAAGAGCAGGATCAGTCCGCCCAGCACGAACACCGGCGGCAGCACGGCTTCGAGCGCCTGGATGATCAGGGTGCCGGGCGTGAAATCGTCGAGGCTGGCGCGATCCCAGACCAGTCCACGGCGAGCGGTTTCGCCGAGCGCGGTGAGCACCCAGGGGCCCGCAAGCCTCATCCAGACCGCGCCGATCAGGATCGAGACCGCCGTCGTCAATTCGCGCGAGCGAAGGACGTCGCCGTTTTTTGCAGCGTCCTTCTTGCGCTTGGCACTCGGGGCAAAGGTCTTTTCACCGGCGCTTTCGGCCATGGCTTCAGCGCTCCATCAGCGAGGCGCTGTGCGCGACAGCGGTGTGGGCAAGATCGGTGAGGCGATCGGTGACAAGCGGGGCCGAGGCGATCATGGCCAGCAGACCCGCCAGCACGCTTGCCGGAAGCCCGAGCGAGAACAGGTTCAGGCTGGGTGCCGAGCGGCTGATCACGCCGGTCATGACCTGGACCAGCAGCAGCAGCAGCGTGACCGGAAGCGCAATGACCAGCGCCATGCTGAACATTTGCGTCGCAAAACCGGCGACTTGCGCCATGTGGCCGGCGGAGAACCAGGCAGTGCCCGGCGGGAAGGCGCGGTAGCTTTCGACCAGCAGCGAGAACCAGTCGAGATGGGCGCCAAGGCCCAGGAACAGCACCGTCATCACGACCGAGAAGTATTGGCCAAGCGCGGGCGAATGCGCGCCGCTGACCGGATCGGCCGTCGTCGCGATCGAAAGGCCCATGCCGCCGCCGATAAGCTCTGCCGCGATCAGCGGTGCGGCAAAGGAAAACTGCAGCACGAAGCCCATGGCCAGGCCGAGCACGGTCTCGTTGGCAATGGCGAGCATTCCGGCAAGCGAGAGAAGGTTGGGCGGTGCTGCAACATTCGTCCACCCACAGACGAGGACCGCGAGCGCGCCCGTTGCCATGACGCGCACCTGTGGTGGAACGGTGGTCGCCCCGAACAGCGGTGCGGCAAACAGGGCGGCGGCGATGCGGGTCATCACGAAGACCAGCCGCCAGAACTCCCCTTCCAGCGCGCCAAAGCCGAAGTCGAGCGCGATCATCGCCGATCAGCGTCCGGTCACGGCGATCTGGGCGAAGACATCCTTGAGGAAATCCCCGACGAGCCCGAGCATCGCTCCACCGAGCAGAACCAGCACCAGCGCGGTGATGGCAAGCTTGGGGACGAACGTCAGCGTCTGTTCGTTGACCGACGTCGCGGCCTGGATGATGCCGACGACAAGACCGACGGCAAGGCTGGCGAGCAGGACCGGGGCAGCGACCAGCGCTGCAACCCACAACATGCGGTCGGCCAGGCCAAGAAGGGCGGCGGTATCGTCCATCAGCCGAAACTCGACGCAAGGCTGCCCATCAGCAGCGCCCATCCATCGACAAGGACGAAAAGCAGCAGCTTGAACGGCATCGACACGATCGTCGGGCTCATCATCATCATGCCAAGGCTCATCAGCACCGAGGATACGACAAGGTCGATCACCAGGAAGGGTAGGAACAGCATGAAGCCGATCTGGAAGGCGGTCTTCAGTTCGCTGGTGACGAAAGCCGGCAGCAGGATCGAGAATGGCACGTCGGCGCTGCTCGCGAACTTGGGCGCATGGGCCATGTCGGCGAACATCGACAGATCGTGCTCGCGCGTCTGGCGGATCATGAACTTGTGGAATTCGGCGCCGGCGTTGGCGATGGCCTGCTCGGCATTGATCGTGCCGGCCGAATAGGGGCTGATCGCGGTCTGGTTCACCTTGTCGAGCGTGGGTGCCATCACGAACAGCGACAGGAACAGCGAAAGCCCGATCAGCACCTGGTTGGGGGGGGACTGCTGCAGGCCCAGCGCCTGCCGCAGAATGCCGAGTACCACCAGAATGCGGGTGAAGCTGGTCATCATCAGGATCAGGCTGGGCAGGATCGTCAGCAGCCCCATGATCAGGAGTAGCTGGAGCGACATCGAAAGGGTGCCGCCCGACTGCGCGCCAGCAAGCTGGCCGAACGCGCGATCAAGCGCGCCGGGGATGGCAGCGGCGGTCGAACCGGGTGCCGCTGCCGGAGCGGCGGCGGGCGCGGCGAATGCGGTGGCAGGCAAAAGCAATAGGGGCAGAATTACAGCGGCGCGCAGATCACGAAGACGCATGGCTTCAAACCTCGTCCGCGGCGCGGTCGGTGCGGGCCGGCGCTTCGGCGAGCGGGACAAGACCGGTCTTGCTCGCCGAGACAAGGATCTCCCGCCCGCGGAATTCGATCACGGCAAGGCGGAGCGTGGGGCTCAACATCTGCGTCTCGACGATCTTGACCGAGCGGGCGCCGGTGGTGGTGCCGAACTTGCCTTCCATCCGCTTGGCGAACTTGAGGCTAGCCCAGGCAAGGCCGCCGATCAGCGGCAGCAGGATGACCAGCTTGAGAATGTACCAGAGCATCAGGCAGCTTCCCCGCGCGGCGCGACCTGCTGGCCGACCAGTTCCACGATGCGCAGGCCGAAGCGATCACCTTGCGCCACGACCTCACCACGCGCGATGAGCTTGCCGTTGACCATCACGTCGAGCAGTTCGTCGGTCAGCCGGTCGAGCATGACGACGCTTTCCTCGGCAAGCGCGAGAACGTCCTTGAGCTTCATCTCGGTCCGGCCGAGCTCGACGGTCAGGCGGACATCGACGTCCTTGAGGAAATCGAAGCCGCGGGTCTGGAAGGTCATCTATGCCTCTTTTCAGGAAAGCTGGGTGAGCTGGACGGCGACGCGGTCATCGACCGCGCCGATGCTGCCGTGGGCGACCGTCCGGTCGGCGACGCGCAGCGGGATGGAACGGGCGATCGGTACGGAAAGCACCTGCCCGACTTCGAGCGCCGAGAGCACCGAGAGCGGCAGCGCCACATCGACGAGCACCGCCGTGACCGGCAAAGGCACATCGGCGTAGGGTGTATCTTCGGGCGAAGCCGGCTTGATCCGGCGTGCGGGCTTGCGGGGGGCGTTTTCGGGTTGGCCGAAGAATTCCGCGAGCATTGGCATCGGGATCGCGAGCCGCATTTCCCACGGCGTGCCGCCAGGTTCGGTGACCGACAACGTCAGCACGGCGAGGCGGGCTTCGGCGCTGTAGGGCTGCAGCTGCGCAAGGTTGCTGTCGCGCGCTATCGCGGTAATGGCCTCGGCCGTGCGCAGGCCGGTGGCAGCGGCAAACTGGTTGGCGAGCACGGCTTCAATGCGTTGCACCATCAGTTCGGCAGAAAGCGGCAATTCGCGCGGAAGAGGGTGGGGGGCATGGCCGGGGCCGCCAAAGGCGCGGTCGACAAGGCGCAGCGCAACTTCGGCGTCGATCGCCGAGAGCAGGCGTCCGCCCGTGCCCGCCACGCGATAGATGCTCCAGGCGGCAAGCCCCGGAACCCGGCCCGCCAGATCGTGAAGCACGAGCTCTTCCGGGGCCGCGCATTCGACCATCGGCGGTTCGCCACCCAGCAGCAGCGCAAGCGCGCCCCGCATGGACCGCGCCATGCGCTCGCTGGCGCGCGCCAGCGCGGGCAGGAGCTCGGCCGGGCCCGGGCCGGGCCGCACCAGCTCCGCCGCATGGCGGGCAAGAGGCCTTTCGGCGATGAGTGAGCGTTCGGGCTGCATCGTCAGATGTTCGTGCTGTCCGTCGGAAAGTGGAAATTCACTGGACGATGAAGGACTTGAAGTAGACGGCATCGACGCCGCCAAAGCCTTCGGTCTGGGTCAGGACCTTGTTGATCGCAGCGGTCATCCGCTTCTGCAGGCGATCCTTGCCCTGGCTCGACTGGATGTCGGTTTCGGGCGTTTCGGCGAGCACGTCGAGCAGCGCCGAGCGGATCGCCAGCTCATGCTTCTGCAGCCACAGGATCACGCGATAATCGCGCCGGGTCGAACAGGCGACCGACAGTTGGACGAGCGCGTCGCTGTCCTTGAGGTTCGAGGTGAACTCGTCGGCGAAGCTGTAGTAAACGGTACGATATTCGCTACCGCCCTCGCCTTCGGTTTCCTTACCCTCGCCGCCTTCGCCTTCGCCTTCCTTGGCTTTGGGCGCGAACGGATCCTCTTCCCCCTTCTTGATCAGCTTAGGGCGATTGTCTTCCTTGACTTCCTTTTCATGGCCGCCGCCGATGATTCCAGCCGCGACGAGGCCGTAGGCACCGCCGCCACCGATCGCGAGCATCCCGACTGCCACGCCGATGATCATCATCTTGCCGCCGCCCTTCTTCTTGGCCTTGGCTTCCTTGTCTTTCTTCTCGCTCATGCTGGATTCCCGAAAGGTCTAACGGCGCGGATCAGGCGAAGATGCCGTGGCGCGAATTGTTCTGCGGCGTTGCGGTCGTGGCGCGATCGCGCGTGGAAGGGCTGGCGGTGCCGGCGGTTGCCGTTCCGCGCGTTGCGGGCTGGCGCGGATCGCCTTGCCCGGCCTGCGCGGCATTGCCCTGGCTCTGGCCGTTCGCCCCGGTGCCGGCAGCGCCCGCGTCGGCAAGCTGGGCCTGCTGCGATTGTTGCGACTGGCGCGCCGTCGCTTCGTTTCGGTTCGCATCCTGCTGGCTGGCCGATGCTTGCTGGCCGGCGGAGGCGGCGGTCACGCTGGCCGATGCTACCGCCGGCGCAAAGCCCGGGTCGCTGCTGGACATGGCGACGGAAAGGCCGTCCTCTTCGGCCTTGAAGCGCAGCGAGACTTTGCCAAAGTCGGTATGGTTGAGCGCGACCGCTATCGGTGCCGCCGAACCTTCCGCGTCGGTCCGCGCACGGGCGATCGCGTCGACGAGCGTGCCGAAGCTCACCGGCTTCTGCACAGTCTGGTCGTTCAGCGCAGAGGCGACCTGGGCATTGTTGCTGGTGGTCTGGATCGGCGTGGTTGTGCCCGGTGCCACGGCGGTTTGCGCGGTCGCGGAAGCGTCCGCCTGCGTTTCGGACCTCGTGGCGCCAGCCTTGTCGAGCCGGCTGCTTGTTGCCGCAGGCTTGTTTTCGCTCTGGATGGCGTCGGCCACCCGGGCTGGCAGGGCCTTGTCGGAGGTGGCGGTCCGGTCTTCGCGCTGCGAGCCAGCGGTGTTGCGGGGCGATGCGCCCGCACTGTCTTCCGCCTGGATCGCCTTGGCTGCCACGATGACCTCGGATGCCGGGGACTCGGCCGGCATCGGGACGTCTTCGCGGGATGGCTCGGGCAATCCGGTGCGGCTTGTCGTCGATGGCGCCGTCGTCGTGGCGGTCTGTGTTGCGGCAGACTTGAAGGTCTTCGCGGTGACGCCTGGTTTTGCTTCCGGCTCTGCCTCGGTGATGGTTCGCGTGACGGTGGCGGGAGCCGTGGCCGTGGCACTGAAGGTAGCAGAGGCCCCAGCCTTGGTAGCTTGTCCGTCAAGCGGGGTTTCCATTGTCAGCGCGATCGCCGTGGTGTCCAACCCTTTCGCGCTTGGCGTTGCCGCTTCTTCCACGGTCGTGGTGACCTTGGGGGGAAGCGTCGTGGCGAGGGTCTGGACGCCTGAAGGGGCCGCATTGGTCGCTGATGGGGCGGAAAGCGTCGTCGTCGGTGCCGACAGGATTGCACGTGCCAGTTGCGCCGCGGCTTCACCTGCAATCGGGAGAGCTGTCAGCTGGGCCTGGACGAAATCAGTGGTTTCGTCGGTGGTCGCATCGTCGGTCGTCGCGTTCGCTTGGATCGTGGATGAGGGCATACGTGCAGGGGCGGCCCCTGAAAGCTCAAGACCTGACTGTCGCAGTTGGCCGGTGGCGGCAACGGCGGCGGCAAGGCTCTGCCGGGCGGCAACGTCCTGCAAGCCTTTGCCGCCGGTCGATCCTTCGGGATTCAGCGCCTGAGCGTTGACGAGCGCCTCGGCAAAACCGGGCGAATTCGGGCTTGCGGTGGCGGAATTCGTGGTTGTACCGGCGGTCAGCGCCGCAAGGGTATCGCCGAGGGAAATCGTGTTTGCGGCATTGGCGGCAATCTCGACCATGAAACGGATCCTCCTCAACGATCTGACAGGACACACTCTTCAAGATGCGTGCCAGTTTGGGGCATCGGTCCGAAGTCGCTCAGCTTTCGTCGCGATTGCGACGTTGCGCCGCTGCCGGGGCCGCATTCGATTGCTGCAGCCGAGCGATGCGCCGGGCCTGCTCTTCGGCGCGATCCTGAACGGCAGCGCGGCGACGTTCGGCCTCGGCGGCTTCGGCCGCCCGCGCATCGGCGATCGTGCGAGCCCGCGCGACATCGCGTTCGTTGCCCGAAGCGATCCGCTCAAGCCCGCGGATGAACTTGTGCAATTGCTGCAGCGATCCGGCATCGGTCGCATCGCCACGCGCGCCGTAATCGCTCACCAGCGTGCGGGTACGGTGGCCAAGGGCTTCGAGCTGGGCGAGGGTGCCTTCGGCCTTGCCCGCCTCGGCCAGCGCGGTCCGCCGCGCCACGTCACGGATGCGTTCCAGCCTTTGCAACCGCGCGAGACGGGCGCGCTCAGCCTTCATGGCCGAGCAGGCGGGTTAGCGCCGCGATGCTGGCATCCATTGCGATGACTTCGCGCTGGCTCTGGGAGAGGAACCCGCTGAGCGCATCATGCATGGTGATCGCGCGATCGAGCTGGGGGTCCGTGCCGTTGCGATAGGCACCCATCAGCACGAGGTCGCGGTTCGCCTCGTAGGTTGCGACCAGAGCGCGGAACTGCCGGGCGAGCTGCTGATGGTCTTGCGCGGTGATATCGCTCATCACGCGGCTCAACGAGGCGGCAATATCGATGGCGGGATATTGTCCGCGCTGGGCCAGATCGCGCGAGAGGACGATGTGACCGTCGAGGATCGAGCGGGCCGTGTCGACGACCGGATCGTCCTGGTTGTCGCCATCGGCGAGCACGGTGTAGAGCCCAGTGATCGAACCGCCGCTCGCCGCCGAATTGCCGGCGCGTTCGACCAGCTTGGTGATCGTGGCGAGCGCAGAAGGGGGGTAGCCGCGTGCCGTGCCGGGCTCGCCCAGCAGCAACGCGATCTCGCGGCCGGCGTGGGCGACGCGGGTAAGCGAATCCATGATCAGCAGCACGCGCTTGCCCTTGGCGCGAAAGTATTCGGCCATGCTGGTTGCCAGCATCGCGCCGCGAATGCGCAGGTTTGGCGCATGGTCGGCCGGCACGGCGACGACGACGCTGCGCTCGCGCTTGCTGCCGTGCATGTGGCGTTCCACGAAATCGGAAACTTCGCGCGCGCGTTCGCCGATCAGCCCGACGATGACGATCTCGGCCTCGGCGCCATGGGCGATCATGTCGAGCAGCACGGACTTGCCGACGCCTGAACCTGCCATCACGCCGATGCGCTGGCCAACGCCGAACGTGGTGAGCGCATTGAGCGCACGTACGCCTGTGTCGAAGGCAAGGCGTACCGGCGAGCGGTCGAGCGCGCCGGCGCGTATGCCGCCCGAAGGCCATTCCCGGCTCGCTTCGATCGCTGGGCCCCCGTCGATGGGCTTGCCTTCGCCATCGACGGCGCGGCCCAGAAAGGCTTCCCCGACCGGGAGCATGCCGGGCCGTCCTTCGGGCCGGACGCGCGAACCAGGGCGCAGCAGCACCGTGTCTCCCAGCAGCATCATCAGCGTGTTGCCGTTGCGGAAGCCGATGACTTCGGCGGCAAGCGAGCCCGCGCCGTGCGCGATCCGGCATTGCGTGCCGATCGGCACAGACAGCCCGCTTACTTCCAGCAGGCCACCGTCACAGGCGGACAGCAGGCCGAAGCGGCGCGGGGAAAAGTCTGGATGCGCTTCGGCGAAGCGGCCGAGCATGGGAATGGCGGGGCTCAACATGGCCGTGTTCAGCATTGCCTGAGCGCGTCCTCGATGGCCCGGCGCCACTGCTCGGGGCCATCCTCGACGCCGCCATGCGCGCCTTCGACGCGGATCGCGCCGCGTTCCAGCGCCGGATCGGGCTCGCAGTGCCAGGCTTCGGGAAGACGGGCATGAACCAAGGCCAGGTCCTCGGGATGAAGCCGGATCACGCGTGCATCGTCGGATCTCGCCAGCATTGCGGCTGCGGCCGAAACCCTGCGTCCCAGCGCTTCCGCATCGGTCGCGACGCCCGCCAGCAGACTGTCGCACAAGGCGAGAACCGTCTGGCGCAGGCGATCGTGCAACTGGTGGACAAGCGCTTCGTCCATGCGCACGAGCGCCGTCTCGATGCGGTGGCGCGCGGCATCGGCCTCGGCCTGTTCGACTTGCGCAGCACGCCGCGCATCCTCTGCCCCTTGCGCGTAGCCGTCGGCGAAGGCCTGCTGAACGGGATCTTCCTCGGGCTGGGCGGCTCCACGCGAAAGCGAGGCAGCCTCGATCGCGGTGCGCTCGCCCGCGGGCACGAAGCGCGCGTCGCGTGCAAAGGGGCCCGAACCGAGGCCGATCAGGTCGGCAAGGGCGTGTGCGCGTGGCTTGGATAGGGCGAACCGATCATGCAGCATTTCAGACATAATCGTCGTCGCCCGCGCCGAACACGATCACGCCTTCGGCCGACAAACGGCGGGCGGCGGTTATGATCGCCTTCTGCGCCTCGATCACTTCGGCCATCTTCATGCGACCGCGCCCGGCGATTTCGTCGCGCACGCCGTCGGCGGCGCGGCTGGACATGGCACGGAAGAAGCAGTCGCGCTGTTCTTCCGGAATGCCCTTGAGCGCGGCGATGAGCGTGTCGGAATCGACTTCGCGCAGCAGCGAGCCCATCGACTTGTCGTCGAGCACGTAGAGGTGCTCGAACTTGAACATCTCGTTTTCGATCGCCTTGGCCAGGGCTTTGTCCTGCTTGGCGATCTCGGGCATGACCCGCTTTTCGACCGCGCGGGCGGCCGCGTTAATGATGTCGGCGGCTTCGCGCGGGCCACCCATGGTGAGCGCGGCGCGGCCGTGGCATTCGGTGATGCGCCGAGCGAGCATCTCTTCCAGCATCACAATCGCCTCGGGCGCGACCGGGCCCAGCGTGGCGATGCGGTGAACCACCTGAGTTTGGATCGCGTCCGGCAGGGCGTGGAGGACCGCAGCGGCCACCTCGGGATCGAGCTGGACCAGCAGCACTGCGATCGCCTGCGGATGTTCATCGCGAACCAGCGGCACCAGCACCTGCGGCGTCAGCCAGCGTGCCAGCTCCAGCGAGCTGGTGGCGCTCGCCGCTTCGGGGGCGATGCGCTGCATCAGGCTGTCGGCCTTCACTTCTCCAACGGCGCGGGTCATCAGCGTGCGCACCTGGCCCACGCGATCATGCGCGGTCAGGCCCAGCTTCTCGGTCTTTTCGACAAAGCCAACGATGGCCTGGGCGATCGTGCGGGGTCCGATCTCGCCCAGTGCACACATCTTTTCGCCGAGAAGGCGCAGTTCGCCAGGTTCGAGCTGCGACAGCAGGTGGGCCGCCTGATCGTCGTCCAGCAGCATGACCATGACGGCCGCGCGCTCGGGATCGCTGATCGTCGCGTCGCCCTCGATTGCGCTCATTTCGCTCATCGCGCGCCTTCCTCTTCAGGTTCCCTGAGCATCTGCCGCAGCGCTTCGACCGCGCTGTCCGGCTTTTCTGCGACCAGCCGCTGGGCGAGGCCGACCTGGGCGCTCAGCAGTTCGGGGTCGATCTGGCCGGTGGCGGGGTTGGTGAGCTGGGCCGGCCGCGTCGCCGCGCTTGCCCCTTCGACACCCTCGCCATCTTCGTCACCATCGCCCGCTTCGGCATCTTCATCTTCGTCGCCAGCCTTGCCCTTCTTCTTGCGCGCCTTGCCGCCTGCCGCGGCGGGATCGCGCTTCAGCGCCTTGATCAGCGGCCGCACACCCAGCAGCAGCGTCATCAGCACCGCCAAAAGCGCCACCACGTTGCGCAGGATCATTGCGAACCAGGGCGTTTCCCAGAACTTGGGCGGGGTCACCACAGCTGGCTGGAAGCTACGCACCGCCACGGCCACCTGATCGCCACGGGTCGTGTCCGCGCCGACGGCGGCGGAGACGAGCTGCTTGATCTGTTCGATCTCCGCCGGCTTGGCCTTGGCCATGATCGCGCCAGACAGCGCGACCGCGACCGAAAGCCGCTTGATCTTGCCGGGCCCAGCGTTGACCACCGCCACCTCGCGGCCAAGTTCATAGGTCTTGGTCGACGAACTTTCGCCGTTGGTGGGTGCAGCGCTGGGGGTTGCCGCCGGAGTCGGCGTGGCGCCCGGCGCGCCCGGCTGGGGCGTGGTCGGTGGAGGCGGGGTGTTGGAGAGGACGCCGGGCACGCCAGCGGCCGCACCGGCCCCCGAAGACTGGGAAGCGGACTGCGATTCCTGGCGGACCGCGCCGTTCTTGTCGTAGCTTTCGCGTGCCGACGTGGTCTGGTCCATGTCGAGCTCGACCTGGATCTCGGACGAAAAGTTACCTTCGCCGAGCATCGGGGTGAGGAGGGCGGAAACCTGCTGGCGCAGCTTTTCTTCCATCCGTCCCTGCATCTCTAGCCGATCGTTGTCGCCCGGCTTGTCGGACGACAGCAGCCGGCCGTGCTGGTCGATCACGCGCACCGCATCGATCGAAAGGCCCGGCACCGAGGCAGCGACCAGGTTCACGATCGCGGCGACCTGGCTGTCGGACAGCTGTCGACCGCGGGCGAGCTTGACCATGACCGAGGCCGACGGTGGCGAACTCTCGCGCACGAAGACCGACTTTTCCGGTTCCGCAAGATGGACGCGGACGGCCTCTATCCCGTCGATCTGCATGACCGTCAGTTCCAGCTCACGTTCGCGCGCGGCTTGCAGCCGTTCGCCTTCGACCGTGCGGCTGGCGCCCATCGGCAGCTTGTCGATCATCTGCTCGCCCGTTTCGGGCGTCGCGATCGCACCGTCGGAGGCGGCGACCATGCGGGCCTTGTAGAGATCGTCCTCGCCCACCGACAGGGCGCCAGTGGCGTTGTCGATGGTGTAGGGGATCGACGCCTTGTCGAGCGCCGCGACGACTTGCGCGCGCTCGCTGTCCGAAAGGTCCGAATACAGGACGCGTTGCGGTGCAGGCGCCATGGTCAGCCACAGGAGACCCGTGAGCCCCGCAGCGGCGACACCGCCGAACCATGGCAGCGCACGCCGCACCGGCGGCTGGCCCATGAACTGGCCGATGCGGGTGAGCACCGGGCCGCCGGCCGGATCGGTCAACGGCGCAAGCAACGATGGTGCCGGTCCTGCCGGCAGGGTGCCGGAGGACGCGGGAACGAGATCCGCCATCTATCAGATCCCCATCCGCATGATGTCCTGGTACGCGGACAGCAGCTTGTTGCGGACTTGCAGCGTGGCTTCGAAGGCGACGCCGGATTCCTGCCGGGCGAGCATGACCTTGGCGACGTCGGTGACTTCGCCCTTTTCATAGCCCTCGCTCAGAACGTCGGCTTTCTGCTGCGTCGCAGAAACCTGTTCCAGCGCAGACTTGAGCGCACCGGTGAAGCCGCCAGCTGGAGCGGTACCACCGGTTTCAGCGGTCGCATCGCCCGGGTTACGGATCTGCTGCAGCAGCTGCGAGCGTTCGACGATCTGCTGGCGCAGGGCCATGATCTGCTGAACGCCGGTTGCGCCGCCAATGGCGCCGATGCCGCTCATCGCCTGCCTCCCGCAGCGAGCCCGCCGAAGGCGATGCCGGCCTCACGAAAGCTGGCCAGGCGATAGCGCAACGTGCGTTCCGAAATGCCGAGCTGGCGCGCCGCGGCGACACGGCTGCCACCGCATGCTTCCAGCGTGGCGAGGATCGCGCGCGCTTCGGAAAGCTGCACGATGTTGGACAGCTTTCCGCCAGCCGATGCCGTCTCGGGCTGCGCCTCGATTCCGGCGAGGCGCACGGCGCGGTCGAACGCGATGTGCTCGGGGCCGATCTCGTGGGCGTTGCCGGCAAGGACTAGCGCGCGGCGGATCACGTTCTCCAGCTCGCGCACGTTGCCCGGCCAGGCGTGGCAGGCGAGCATCGCGATTGCAGCGTCCGATAGCCAAGGAATCGCCTGCCCGGCGGGCACGTGCCGCAGGATCATCGCAAAGGCGAGGGGGGCGATGTCTTCGCTGCGTTCGCTCAATGGACGCAGGGCGAGCGGAAAGACGTTGAGGCGGTAGAACAGGTCAGCGCGGAAGCGCCCCTCTTCCACCTCGAGCGGTAGATCGCGGTTGGCGCAGGCGATCACGCGAACGTCAACCTTGACCGGGGTGGTCGCACCGATTGGAACGACTTCGCCTTCCTGCAGTGCGCGCAGCAGTTTAGCCTGGAGCGACAGCGGCATCTCGGCGATCTCGTCGAGCAGCAGCGTTCCACCGTTGGCGGCGCGGAAGAAGCCTTCGCCAGCGGCATTGGCACCGGTGAAGGAGCCCTTCTGGTGGCCGAACAGCATGGCCTCGAGCATAGTCTCGGGCATGGCGGCGCAATTGATCGCGATGAACGGCTTGTCGGCGCGGGGGGAGCGCTCGTGGATGAAGCGGCTGAGGACTTCCTTGCCGGTTCCCGTCGGACCGTTGATCAGGACGGGAATCTCGCTGGCGGCGATGCGTTCGGCAAGCGCCAGCACCGAAAGGCTTTCGGGGTCGGCCGCAATCGGCGCGCCCGGCGCCGAAGCACAGGCCATCAGCGCGGCCAGCGCGCCGGGCGATGCGCCGTCGGTGTAGCGGAGCACCAGGCGCTGACCGCCGGCGAGGCGGGCGATAGAGCAACTGTCCGCGCGCTCAAGCATCACAGAGGGTCGTCGCGGGTCGGCAGGGATCTTGTCGGAAATGTCCCGCACTTCCACGCTGGCGCCGCCAAAGCTTGCCGCGATGCCCGTTGCACGTTGGGTCAGCGGCGCGTGCAGACGGCTCGCCGCATCCGAAATGTGCAATCGTGTTTTACCGCGACTCATCTTCTGAACCCCCGTCTTAACCATGTCTTCCGAGGGTCTTTTCGCGCGAAAACGTCAAACGGGCCGGAACTTTAAGCTGCGGGGTTTCCCCTAGTGTCAGCCCTGATGTCCGGCAGATTCCGGCAGGCGGCACCCTTAAACCCGGCAACTTTCTGCCGGTCTTTGCCTCGACGGCCCGATCCCATGACGATCAGGCAGTCTTTCGGGAACGATCTCACTGGAGAGAAAAAATGGCGGTTATCAACACCAACATCAGCGCCATCAAGGCTGCCAACGCCTCAAACTCGGCTGGCAAGATGGCGGCAACGGCAATGGAGCGCCTGTCGACCGGCAAGCGCATCAACGGCGCCAAGGACGACGCAGCCGGCCTCGCGATTAGCACCACTATGACGGCGCAGATCAAGGGCATGAGCCAGGGCGTGCGCAACGCCAACGACGGCATCTCGCTCGCGCAGACGGCGGAAGGTGCGCTCAACGAAGTGACCAACATGCTGCAGCGCGTGCGCGAACTGGCGGTTCAGTCGGCTTCGGGCACGTACCAGGATTCGGACCGCGGCTACATGGACGCGGAAGTCCAGGAACTGTCGACCCAGATCAACAACGTGCTGACCAACACCAAGTTCAACGGCAATGCCGTGTTCGGTACTTCGGACAGCACCTTCACGATCCAGGTCGGTGCCGACACCAGCGATACCGTTGACATCACCAGCAAGGGCATCGCCGCGGTTACGTTCGATGTGACCGGCGCTTCGGCCGCCACCACCACGATGGGTGACGTCGACACCTCGCTCGGTGAAGTGAACGCCGCGCGCGCTTCGTTCGGTGCGGGCCAGAACCGCCTCGAATCGGTCGTCAACAACCTGAACGACAACATCACCAACCTGTCGGACGCGCGTTCGCGCATTCAGGACACCGACTATTCGGCCGAAACCACCGCGATGGCCAAGGCCCAGATCCTGAGCCAGGCGTCGACGGCTATGATCGCGCAGGCCAACCAGAGCCAGCAGAACGTGCTGTCGCTGCTGCGTTAAGATCGTCCAGCGCAATCGCCTGTCTCCACCAGGCGGCCCGGACCCGGCGATCCCCCCGATCGCCGGGTTTCGGGCCGTTGGCCGTTCGGCATTGCCATGGCCATGCCGTTATGGCTCGCATTCCGAGTCGGCGCGAATTTTATTGCATATAATTAACAGTTTAGAGCCGTCTGGAAATAAGTTGCCCGGTCGCCGGATCGGTTTCGGCAATCGATTGGCCCGCAATCATGGCGGAAATGCGCGGAAAACCGTTCATCACGCCTGCCGCTCGCCTCATCCCGAAATTATGCCATTGTATATGCGCGTAAATCTCGGAATTTTCTTATCAACATCGAAGCGACGCGGGCGCCGCCCCTTTCGACAGTTTCGGGGATTAAGAAGGATGGCAAGAGCGCAGAGCGTGGTGGAGGTCGGATGCGGAGCCGTTGGTGCGGCGTCTGCGGATCTGTCTGAATGTCCGGCGCAAGGGCGTCTGTCTGGCCTTGCCTCCGAACTCGAAGCGCTGGTCGGTGATGTCCGGAGCCGTCTTGCCTCTGCATCGATCGATGGCGCCATCGATGCTGCCGATCAGGCACGCACCGCGTTCAACGCCGAAGAATTGTCGCTCGGGATCGCCAAGAAACTCTATCGCGATCGCCGTCGACGCGCGGAGATGTTCGATGCGGATCTGTTCGGCGAACCGGCTTGGGACATGCTTCTCGACCTGTTTATCGCCGCTTGCGAGAACCGTCAGGTTTCCACGACGAGCGCATGCATCGGGGCGAACGTGCCCGTCGCCACGGGGCTGCGCTGGATCCAGCTCCTCGAAAACCAGGGTCTGATCGCCCGCAGGGCGGACCCGCGCGATGCCAGGCGTGTGTGGATCTCGCTTACGGCTTCGGCTCGCCGGCGCTTGCGCACCTACTTTGCAAGCAGCCTTCAGCAACCGGGCCGGCCGGCGAATGCGGCCGGCGCGGCGGCTTGATCGGAAACCTGACTGCGGGGAGTCGCAGCACTGCGGCCTGCAAAGTTCACGGTGTTTCCGCAGGGCGCTGAATTTGCTGTAGCCACCGCCGTACGATTGCAAGCGAGCGCGAGAGATCGCGGGCGATGGCCCCAGTCGCTGCAGGATCAGTTGAGCAGCAGGATCGACATGCGGCGGTTGCGCGGATCTGCCGGGTTGTCCTGAACCAGGGGCTCCTTGTCGGCAACGCCCTCGATGCGGTGGAAGCGGGATTCGGCGATACCACTGCGCATCAGCGCCTGACGTGTCGCTTCAGCGCGGCCGGCGGAAAGCGACCAGTTGTTCGCCGCGTCTCCAGGCTTCCATTGCAACGAGTCGGTATGGCCGCGCACGGTGAGCCCTGACACGTCGGTGGACAGCACCTGACCGATCGCGGTGACCAACTCCAGCGCGTCGGGCGTAAGGATGGTGGTGCCCAGCTGGAACATCGAGAACTTTGCATCGTCCACGAGGTCAAGGCGGATGCCTTCCGGCGTCATGGTCATGCGCACCTGGCGCGAAAGTTTGCGCAACTTCTCGTTCGCGGCGAGCTTCTGCTGCAGCTTCTGTTCGAGCGCGGCCGTGCGCTTGACCTTCGACCCGCCGTCCTTGGCGCCGCCGCTGGCATCGCGCGGGATGGTCAGGCTCTTGGTGCCGGTCTGGCCGGCGCGATGCTGATAGCTGTCGGCATCGGTCAGCGAAGATCCGCCGAGCAGGCCATAGGAGCCGGCGCTGCCTTCCTTCATCTTGACCAGAGTGGGCGTGAAGTAATCGGCGATGCCCTTGCGCTGCTTTTCGGTCGTTGCACCGAGCAGCCACATCAGCAGGAAGAAGGCCATCATCGCGGTCACGAAGTCGGCATAGGCGACTTTCCAGGCGCCGCCGTGGTGGCCGCCGGCAACCACGGTGATCTTCTTGACGATGATCGGCTTGGGCGGTTCAGCCTTGCCCTTGGGTGCCTTTGCCATCGCGAGCCGTCCTTCTTAGCGACCGCGCAGCGCGTCGAGCAGTTCGGAAAGCCCGGGGCGGAAGGCATGGCCGAGACCCGATCGCGCGCTTTCGACGACGAGTGGCTGCGGCCAGCCATGAAGGCTCGCGATGATGACTTGCTTGACGGCCTGGAAGATCATCTCGTCCTGATCGAGCACCTGCTTGAGCCGGCCCGCCAGCGGTGCGACCATGCCATAGGCGAGCAGAACGCCCATGAATGTGCCGACTAGCGCCGAACCGATCATCGCGCCCAGGATCGAAGGCGGCTTGTCGATCGAACCCATGGTCTTCACCACGCCGAGCACCGCGGCCACGATCCCCAGCGCGGGCAGCGCGTCGGCGAGGCCCTGCAGCGCGTGCTGCGCTTCGCTTTCTTCGTGGAAGTGCGTCTTCATCGCGTGGTCCATCACGTCCTCGACCGCGTGCACTTCGAGCGTGCCCGACGACACCACGATCAACGTCAGCGTATCGCAGATCAGCGCGGTGAGCGCGTGGTTGCCAAGCAGGCGGGGGTATTCGGCGAAAATCGGCGAATTCTTGGGATCGGTAACGTGACTTTCCAGGGCGACGGGGCCGTCGGAGCGGAGGATCTTCATCAACTTCGTGCACAGGACGATTGCGTCTATGTGATCCTGCTTGTTGTGCTTGGGACCCTTGAACACCTTGCCGAAGCCGGCGCCGATGCCTTTGAGTTCATGGAGCGAGTTGCCAGTGATGGTGGCGCCGAGCGCGGCGCCGCCGATGATCAGCATTTCGTGCGGAATCGCTTCCATCACCGGGCCGAGCGCGCCGCCGGTGATGGCGAAGCCGCCGAAGACCATCGCCAGAAGAACAACGATGCCGATGCCTGCGTACATGTCCGGGCAAGCCCTCTGGGTCGATTACTTGAGAAGGTCGAAGAGCGACAGGCTGGCAAGCTTGGTGAAGCTCGCCTGGCTTGCCTGAAGCACGGTCGACAGCTCGCTGAGGCGGGTCAGCGCCTCGGTCAGGTCGGTCGTGCCGAGCGTCGATTGCTCTTCGGAGCGGGCCTCTCCCATCACCTGCTGGCGCTGGGTGTTGAGGTCGATCCACGAAAGCCGTGCGCCGAGCACGGTCTGCGTGGTGGTAATAGAGTCAAGCCCATCGCCGAGCGTTGTCAACGCGGCGTTGGCAGCACTGGCAGCGCCGGTCCCGCCCGTGGTCAGCGTATCGGCAAGGCCCTTGATCGTGGCGAGCAGATCCTTGGACGTGCCGCCCGACTGGAATTCAAGGAATTCGGGGCCAGTGAAGCTGCGCGCCACCGATTGCCCATCGCCCAGCGAAAGCTCGCCAGCGCTGCCGCTGCCAATATAGCTGGCGTTGCCCGCGCTATCGAGCTGGTAGGCATTGCCGGCTGTATCGCCGCCGAAAAGCGCGTTGCCCGCGCTGTCGCGCGAATTTGCCAGTGCCACCAGGTTGCCGTGGATCTGGCCAAGTTCGGTGGCGATCGACTTGCGCTGGCTGTCGGTCAGCGTTCCGGTTGCCGCCTGGGTCGCCAGTTCCTTGGCCCGCGTCACGAAGCTGGCGAATTCGTTGAGCGCGGAATCGACGAGGTTGAGATCGGCGGTCGCCCGGTTGGCCGCCGCAGTATCAATCTTGGCGATCGCATCGTTGCGCGCGAGCATCCGAAGGCGCGAAGCGGCCAGCGGATCGTCGGACGATGCGGTCAGCTTCTGGCCCGATCCGATCTGGCTCTGCAGCTGTTCGGCTTGCGAACGCAGTGAGGTGAGGTCGAGTGCGCCCCGGTCGAAGAAGGCGCTGGTGCTGGTGGCGAAGATCGTCATGGCGGGCCTTACCGGATGTTGAGCAGGGTATCGAACAACGTCGTCGCGACCTGCATCACCCGGCCCGAAGCCTGGAATGCCTGCTGGTAGCGCACGAGGTTCACGGCTTCGGTGTCCAGATCGACGCCCGACTGCGCGGCAAGCGCGGTCTTGGCGGAATCCGAAATGGTCTTGAGCGCATCGCGCGTGATCTTGCGGCCGTTCACCGTGGCGGAGATGTCGAAGATGATGTCATCCATCGCCACGGCGGGATCATCGGCGTTGAGCGCACTCTGGAGTGAATCGAGATTGGTGGTGTCCCGGCTGCCGGCCGCTGCACCCGATGCAGCAGTGGCGATCTTGCGCCCGTTCGCGGCGACCAGCGTGAAGCTAGCAGCAGTGGTGCCCGAGAAGATCGCTGCCCCGGGATTGCCATCAAGGTCGCTGCCGGCTGCGTTGGCGGTGTTGACGGTGGTCACGATCTTGCCGGCGAGCGTGTCAAGATCGCCGTGGATTTGTGCGAGCTTGGACAGCGCCTGCTGCTGGCCGGCGAGCGAACCGCCCGACAGGGTAACGGCGGCCGAGCCGAGCGCGAAGCTCATCGTGCCGTTGCTTGCCGTAGTTGCGGTCAACGTCGTTGCCGTGCCGCCATCGACGAGCAGGGCGCCGCCCGACCCGCCGAGGCGGACCTGGACGCTGCCATCGGTTGCGAAGGTCGTCGCGACATCGCCGTACTGGCTGATCTGCTGGAGAAGGTTGTCGCGCTGGTCGAGCAGGGTCGTCTGGTCGCTGCTCGCATCGGCGGCGCGGGTCAGGCGCAGGTTGGTGCGCGCGAGCTCGGCAGCCATGCGGTTCACCTCGGTCACCCCCTGGTTCGCGGTGAACTGAAGGCCGTTGCCCACGGCATCGAGTTCCTGGGAGGCGATCTGGAAGGTGCCGGTCATGTTGCGCGCGGATTCGAGAACCGAGGCGCGCAGCGATGTGTCGGTGGGGTTCTGCTTGAGCTGCTGCAGCGCGCTCATGAAATCGGTCACCGAGCTGTAGGCGTTCGATTGTTCGATCGCCGCTTCGATGTTCTGCAGGCCGCTGACTTCGGCATCGGCCCGCGCGGTATCGGCGCCGGTGCGCCGCACTTCGGACTGGCGGAAGGCGTCTGCATTGCGCTGGATCTGGCTGACCCGCACGCCCGAAAGCGAAACATCGCGCGACGTGCCGAAATAGCCGGTCGAGGCAACTTCGGACAGCGAAGCGCTGCGCCGCACATAGCCGTCGGTCGATGCGTTGGCGATGTTCTGCGCGGTGACATCGAGCGCGATGCGCGCTGCCTTGGCGCCGCTGCGGCCGATCGAGAGCAGGTCGGAAGACATGGCTTCAGCCCTCCGTGGCTGGCGGTGTGGCGGCGGTGGAGCCGGTGGTCGATGTTGCGGCCGCGCTGGTGGCGGCTGCGTTGCTCATCTCGAGCCCGCGTGCGAGCTGGGCCTCGATCTGGCGGGCTAGTCCGAAAGCACCGCTGTGGGCAGCAATCTCGGCAAACCTTTCATCGCGCATCTGGGTGAAGGTATCGTCATTCCCGCCTACGGGATTCCCCCCGAAGAGGTCGTTTTCCCCACCGAAGCTGCCCTGACGGGCGGCCGAGAGGATCTGGCGAACGAACATCGCCTCGAAGCCTTCGGCGGCCTGGCGCAGCTTGAGCCGCTCGGCCGTCTTCGCATCCTGCGCGGTGGCCGTCGTGTCGGTGACGGTGGAGGGAAGGAGCACGCTCACAGGATTTCCATCTCCGCCTTGAGCGAGCCCGCTTCCTTGAGCGCCTCGAGAATGGCGACGAGATCCGACGGGCTGGTGCCAAGCTTGTTGAGCGCATCGACCAGCGACGAAAGCGAGGCACCGGGCTTGAACATCGCCACATGCGCTTCCTGTTCGGAGACGCTGATCTGGCTGTTGGGCGTGACGGCAGTCTGCCCGCGCGAGAACGGCCCAGGCTGCGAAACTTGGGGCTTTTCGTCGATCTTGACTACCAGCTTGCCGTGGCTGATCGCAGCGGGGCTCAAGCGGACGGCGCTGTTGATCACAACGGTGCCGGTGCGGCTGTTGACGATTACCTTGGCGGCCGCTTCGGCCGGCGAGACTTGCAGCATCTCGATCGCGGCCATCGTGCTGGCGCGGCGGTCTGCGCCATCGGGCAGGCGGAGTGCGAGCGTAACGCCGTCTTCGACAGCCGCAGTGCCCGGATAGCGCGTGTTGATGGCATCGCGCACGCGCGCGGCGGTCAGGAAATCGGCCTGGAACAGGTTCCAGCGCAGGATCTCGCCCGTATCGAAACCGGTCGCGACCGCGCGTTCGACGCTTGCACCATCGGCGATGCGGCCCACGGTGGGCACGTTGACGGTCAGCTGCGATCCGTCCTTGGCGGTAATGCCCAGGCCTCCGACGGCCAGGTTGCCCTGCGCCATCGCGTAGATCTGGCCATCGGCGCCATAAAGCGGTGCCAGGATCAGCGCACCGCCGCGCAGGGACTTCGCCTTGCCGATGGTGCTGACGGTAACGTCGATGCGCTGCCCCGGCTTGGCAAAGGCCGGAAGATCCGCGGTAATCAGCACGGCGGCCGCGTTCTTGAGGCCGGGCGAGACGCCGGGCGGCAGCTGCACACCAAGGCGGCCGGAAACGCCGCGCATCGCCTGGGTCAGGTAATCGAGATTGTCGTCGCCCGTGCCGGGCAGGCCCACGACCACGCCATAGCCCGTCAGCTGGTTGGTGCGCACGCCCTGAAACGCGCCCAGATCGCGCACCCGTTCGGCATGGGCGACCGGCGCAGCAAGCGGCGTGGCCAAGGTCATCAGGGCAAGGACGAGATAGAACAGGCGGCGCATGATCTTGGCTTCCCCGACGTCAGAACGGGCTGATTGCGTTGAAGAACTTGGACAGCCAGCCTTCGCGGCTGGCGCGGGTAACGGCGCCGTTTCCGGCATATTCGATGCGGGCGTCGGCGACGCGGCTGGAGGGGATCGAGTTGTCTCCGTCGATATCGCCCAGGCGGACGATTCCGGAGAACTGGACCCATTCGTTGCCCTGACTCAGCAGCAAGCGCTTTTCCCCCTTCACGAGCGCGGTCCCGTTGGCGCGGACTTCGGCAATGGTCACCGAAACCGAACCTCCCAGCGAGCTGGTCTGGGTCGCGTTGCCCTGTCCGTTGAACGACGATCCGCCCGAGGCTTTAAGGGCGTTGGGGTTGAGGAAGGACAGTGGGCCTGCGGTCGGCGGCACGATGTTGAAATCGCCGCTGCGCTGGGTCTTCGATCCTGCCGATTTCGACGTGGTCAATTGCTCTACCAGCACGATCGTCAGCGGATCTCCGACGGCGTGGGCGCGGCGCCCTTCGACGAGGCCGGCATATCCGGCCGCCACGTTGAAGATCGCGCCGTTGCCCTGCGGCGCCGTGGGCGAGGGGGGCAGGGCAGGCTCGAAGCCTGGCGCCGGCTTTCCCTTGGCGTGCGCCGGGGGTGCGAGCCACAGCCCGCCTGCGAGCGCCACGGCCGCAAGAAAGAGGGTTGCCGGGCGCGGAAGACGGCGCGCCCGGCGGGGGACAAATACATCGTCGAATGCGGTGTCGAACGGCGCCCTGAACATCGTCACAGCGTCTGGTTCGCGTTCTTGAGCATCTCGTCCACGGCCGAGATCATCTTCGAGTTGATCTCGTAGGCGCGCTGGCATTCGATCATGTCGACCAGTTCTTCGACCACGTTGACGTTCGATGCCTCGAGGTAGCCCTGGCGGATCTGGCCGCGTCCATCCTGTCCGGCGATGCCGACCTGCGCCGCGCCGCTGGCCGCGGTTTCGAGCAGGAAGTTGTCGCCCTTGTTCTGCAGGCCCGAAGGATTGGTGAAGCTGGCAATCGTGATCTGGCCGAGCTGGGTCGGTGTGCCCGAACCCGCCACCGTGGCCGAGACAGTGCCGTCTGGGGCGATCGTGATCGCGCTCGCACCTTCCGGCACGGTGATCGGCGGCTGCACGACATAACCTTGCGACGTGACCAGTTGCCCTTCGGACGAGCGCGAGAAGTTGCCGGCGCGGGTGTAGGCCAGCTGCCCGCCGGGCAGAGCGACCTGGAAGTATCCGTCGCCGTCGAGCGCCAGATCGAGCGCATTGCTGGTCGATTGCAGCGAACCCTGGCTGTCGATGCGCGACGTGCCCTGAATGCCGACGCCAGTGCCAAGGTTGAGCCCGGTGGCATAGGCGGTTTCGCCGGAGGACTGCTGCCCGGCAACGCGGGCGTCCTGGTAGGCGAGCGTCGCGAAGTTTGCGCGGTCGCGCTTGAATCCGGTCGTGCCGACGTTGGCGAGGTTGTTCGCGATCACGCGCATGCGCGTGTCCTGGGCTTCCAGACCGGTACGGGCGACGTGGAGGGCGGATGAAGGCATGGATCAGGTCTCCGTCAGGTAAGGCGCATCAGGGTGGCGCTGTTCTCGTCGACTTCCTTGGCGGTCGCGATCAGCTTGGTGCGCATGTCGAAGAGGCGCTGTGCCTCGACCATCTCGACAAGAATGGCGGTGGGATCGACGTTGGATTGTTCGAGGGCGCCGGTGTGGACTTTTGCTTCCTCGTCAGCCGGCAGCACGCCGCCGCCGACCACGCGGAACAGCCCGTCGAGTCCCTTCTCGATCTGGGAGCCCTCGAAGCTCGCCAGCTTCAGGAGGGCAACCTGCTGGGGCGGCGTGTCGGGCGTTGCGGGGTCGGCCACGAGCACCGATCCGTCGGGGCCGATCGACACCTTCGATCCCAGCGGCACCGTCACCGGCCCGCTGTCACCGACGACGGGGCGTCCGTCGCCGTTGACCAGCAGGCCGGTCGGATCGATCGAGAGATCGCCCCGCCGGGTGTAAGCTTCGCTGCCGTCTTCGGCCTGCACGCTCAGCATCACCTTGCCTTCGAGCGCGATGTCGAGCGGGTTGCCCGTCTCGACGATCGTGCCCTGCTTCATGCTGGCGCCACGCACTTCGCCTTCGGTCATGGCGCGCGCTTCGAGGCTGGGGCCCTTCAGCGTGACGGGCAAGGCATTGAGCATTTCGGCGCGGAAGCCGGTGGTCTGGGCATTGGCCATGTTGCTGGCAATGACCCGCTGACGGACCATGGAGCCGCTCATGCCGGAATAGGCGGTGTAGATCAGGCGATCCATCGAAGCGGGTCCTCAGGCGTCAGGTGCGCAGGTTGATCACGGTCTGCGAGATCTGGCTGGCGGTATCGATCGCCTTGGCATTCGCCTGGAAATCGCGCTGCGCCGTGATCAGGCCGACCAGTTCCTCGGCAATGTCGACGTTCGAGCGTTCCAGTGCACCCGACAGGATGTCCCCGTACTGCCCCGCGCCCGGCTGGCCGTACGTCGCCGTGCCGGAAATGCCGGTCGAGACCCAGTTCGACGAGCCGACCTGCTTGAGCCCGGTCGGCGCGATGAACGAGGCGACCGCGATCTTGCCGACCACGGTATTGCTGCCATCGGCGTAGGAGGCGGTTACGTTGCCATTCTCGAGCACGGTCAGACCCGCGAACTCCGCGCCGGCCGTGTTTGTCGAAGCGACGACGCAATCGGTCGGCGTGGTGCCCGTAACGTTGCCTGCGGCATCGGTTGGGAAGACCTGCAGCACGTTGTCCGAGCCGTCCTGAACCAGGCCATTCCCATCGAGAGAGAACGCGCCGTTGCGGGTGTAGTAGGTGTTGCCGGTGATAGACGACTTGGTCGTGAAGAAGCCGTCTCCGTTGACCATCAGGTCGAGCGCCGACCCCGTCTGCTGGACGGCACCCTGGGCAAAGTTCTGGGTGATGGAAGTAAGCGTCGCGCCGATGCCCTGGATCTGCTTGGGATTGGTGAAGGCGCTGCCGGCCACGATGTCGGCGAATTCGGTACGGCTGCGCTTGAAGCCCACAGTTTCTGCGTTGGCGATGTTGTGGCTGATGACGTTCAGGTCTGTCTGCGCGTTCTTGAGGCCGTTAAGAGAGGTGTAGAAGGACATCGATCGTTCCTTGTTCTGATGGCGGCGAGGGGCTTCAGGCGAACTTGCTGTTGAGCGTCGCGAGCTGGTCCGAGATCGTCTTGAGCGTTTCGGCCATCGACGTGCTGTTCGACAGCGAGGAGAACTGGGCCAGCTGGGTCACCATCTGGATGTTGTCGGTCGGCTGGGTCGGATCCTGGTTCTGCAGCTGCGCGGTCAGCAGCTTCAGGAAGTCCCCCGCCCCGAGCGAGTCCCAGCCCGATTTCTTCGAGGTCGTGGTTGCCGTCGCGGTAGTCGCAGTGGCGGCGGTGTTGGTGACAGATGTGGTCATCACTTCATCCTCATCGTTTCGAGCATCAGCTGCTTGGCGGTCTGCATCGCCTCGACCACGTTCTGGTACTGGCGGCTGCTTTCGAGCATCTCGACCATCTCGGCGTTTTCATCGACCGGAGCGGACCAGACATCACCGTTGGCATCGGCCAGCGGGTGATCGGGGTTGTGCTCGCGGATGGGCGTGGCATCGGAGCGGTAGACGCCATCGACCTTGACCGTCGAAAGACCGGTCGCGCCATCGAGCTGCTGTGCAAACACCGCGCGCAACGGGCGGTAGGCTTCCTGTTCGCTGGCGGCGACCGTCCCGGCATTGGCCAGGTTCGACGCGGCGGCGTTCATCCGGACCAGCTGCGCCGACATCGCCCGACCGGCGACATCGAACAGCGTCATGGGGTTGCGATTGACGGGGCCGGCCACGATCAATCGCCCTTGATCGCGCGGGTGATCGTTTCCACCCGGCCCTTGATGAAGCTGAGCGTGGCGGAATAGCCGACCGCGTTTTCGGCAAAGGCGGTCTGTTCGGTGGCCATTTCGACGGTGTTGCCATCGAGGCTGGGCATGACCGGCACGCGATAGCGCGTTGCCGTGCTGATCGCCTTGTCCTCGCTGGCGCCGCTGGTGCGGGCGGCAAGGGCCGTGGCAAAGTCGATGTCCTTGGCCTTGTAGCCCGGGGTGCCGGCATTGGCGATGTTCGAGGCGAGCTGGCCCATGCGTTGCGAGCGCAGTTCCAGCGCCGCGCCGTGAATTCCGAATAAGGTATCGCTCATCGTATGAGGGCCCTTGGTGCGGGGTGAGAGTATTCGTGCCGATCATTCAGCAAAGGGCGTGCCAATTGCGGCGAAACTTGCGGCAATGGGCGCCGATCCGCGCTTTGCAGTCTGCGCAGCGAGGTCCTGGCATCGTGTGCTTCCGGCAAAGCGTTGCCGCCTCCGGCAAAATCAGGGCGGGACCTGAATTTGTCTTCCGCCGTGCCGTTCTCGTTGGGGAGGAGGAACGAGCGCGCCATGGAGCTTGCCCATCTTTTCAATACGTCCGCCGCGCTGGTTGTCGGCGGCGGCACCCTGCTCGCCACGGTCCTGCGCTGCGGGATCGGTGATTGCCGCACGACGCTCGTCGCCCTCGGCCGGCTGGCGCGCCCGACGTTCCATGCCGACAAGGTGCGGGCGGACCTTGCAGGGCAGGTCGCCCAGATCCGTCAGGACGGCGTGCTGCGTGCACGCTTCCGCCATGTTGGCGATGCCGCCTTCGATGAGGCGACCGACGCCCTGATCCGTTCCCGATCGATCGAGGCCCTGATCGAGCGCCATGAGCAGCACCGCCAGCGAAGGCGCACCGCGGCAACCGCTGCGGCGCGGACTTTGTTTCAGGCAGCCGATCTCGGCCCCGTGTTCGGCCTTGCCGGAACGCTCGTTTCATTGAGCCAGCTGCCCGCCGAAGGCGTGGCCAGAGCGGCGCTGTCCGGTGCCATCTCGCTTGCCGTGCTGACCACGCTTTATGGCGTGCTGATCGCCAACATCGTGTTCGCCCCGCTGGCCCGCGCCGTTGAGCGCCAGGCCGAAGCAGAAGAAGCGGCACGGCAGGAGGTGATCGACTGGCTTTCCTGGCAACTTGCGCCCGCCCTGCCGACGCAAGTCGCCGCCACGCGCGCTCCGGCCAGAACGCGTGGCGAGCCGGCGGCGTCAACGGCTCCAGCCGTGGCGGGGCCCGCTGCGGCGTCTGCCGATGCGCCCTTGCCCGGCGAAACCGGCATCGTGGACGAGGCAGCCTGACCCTTGCGCCCGTCGCTTACCTGGCAGACCATCCTTGCGGACCTGTCGCTGATCCTGTTCATGGTGACGGCCTCTGCGCTGTCCGATCCTGCGGCGGCGCCTGCCGCAAAGCCGCCGCTTCCTCCGCCCGCCCCAAAGGTGATGACCGCATCGCCGCAAGGGGAGCCGGTCGGCGTGTGGCGTGAAGCGCCCGGGATGCCAGCCCTTGCGCAATGGATAACGCAGGAAGGCGCCGATCCACGGCTGCGGGCGACGGTGCTGGTGCGCGAAACCGGCGATGCGCGGCGTGCACTGGACCACGCTCAACGGCTTGTCGCCCAGCTTGGCCCGCTCGAGCCCCATGCCCGGGTCGTGGTCGAGCCGAGCGGGCGCGACGGGGCAGGGGCCACCGTCACGTTGGGCTACGATGCCGATCCGGCGACGCGATGATGGCTGCGAGCCTGTGGCACGAAAATTGCTACACTCATCGCAAGATCAACAGCTTGCCGAGACAATTCATGTTCAGCCGCCGCACCCTGACCCTTGTCGCCCCGCTCGCCGGCCTGCTGCTGGCCGCACCGGCAACGGCTGCGGGTTTCGTCGATCCCGTGGCGATCGACCGGGCCGTGTCCGAATTTACCGGTTTGCCGATTGGTGTGCCGGGCGGCGCGCAATTGCCGGTCGATCGCCGGCTGCGGCTGCTGCCGTGTTCCGCTCCGTTCGCCCTGAGCTGGCGGAGCGCCACGCATGACAGCGTGGTGGTGCAGTGTCCCGATCCGCGAGGTTGGCGGATCTTCGTGGCCGTGACGGGCCAGGCACAATCCGATGCAGGCCCCGCGGTGGCCAAGGGCGATGCCGTGACCATTGCCGCCACGGGGGACGGCTTTTCCGTGTCGCAACCGGGAGAAGCGCTCGACGCAGGGCCGGTGGGTGCCTGGATACGTGTTCGCACGAGTGCCAAGGCGGACTCGATGCGGGCCAAGATCGTGCGCCCCGGCCTTGTCGAACTGCCTGTAGAATAAGGCTTTTGCCGCCGGTCGGCAAAAAATCGCCGCTCCGGCTTAAAACGGGCCCCGCAACGTCGTTCTCTGCAATGTAACAACGCCGAGGAGCGGGACCATGCCACCCATTGAAATCGGACCGTCGCGCCCGGTTGGCGCGGTTCAGGTGAAAACCATCTGTGCCGACACCGGTCAGGTAGAGACGACCAAGACTTCGACGCCTGCAAGCGCCGCGCCGAAGATCGAAACCAGCGATGCCGTCAAGGGCGGTGCCGCACCGATCGATTCCGAGCGGGTCGCCACGATCCGCAAGGCCATCGACGAAGGCCGCTACCCGGTCATCCCCACCAGGATCGCCGACGCGATGATTGCCGCCGGAATGTTGTTGAGGAGCCCGCAGTAATGGCCATGTCGCTTGCCGCGCACGAGATTGCCCGCGAACCCATTGTGGACCCCGTGGAGCTTCGCGACACGTTGCGGCAGATGCTTGCCGTGCTCGAAGACGAAAGGCACGCGCTTGCAGGCCTGGACGTCGATGCGATCATGGGCTGCGCGGTGGGCAAGAACGCGCTCTGCGGGCGTCTCGACACCGCAGCCATGGCGATGGTCGACGAGGAATGCCGCGGATTGCTTGATGCTGCGCGGCGCCTGAACGAGGCAAACCGCCGCGTCCGCAACCTTATTGCGGCGAACGTGGCGCAGCGGCTTGATGCCATGACGGGTCAGCCCGCGCTGTATCGCGCCCATGCCGCGCCCGCGCGGATCGGTAGCGCGCGCTGAGCGCAAGCCGCATTCCGGCAAGGGCCACAGTTTGGCACGGCCCTTGCTGATCCCCTTTCGTGTGCCCCGCAGGGCGCGATGGAAAGGGAAGTGCGTGAGTTCAGTCCAGTCACTGCCGGGCGCGGGAAGGTCCGGCGAAGTCCACGCCGCGATCGCGCGCGCCGCCGAAGCCACGGGCGTAGATTTCAGTTATCTGCTTGCCCAGGCCAAGCTTGAATCCGGCCTCGATCCCTCGGCGCAGGCACGAACCTCCAGCGCCAGTGGCCTATACCAATTCACCGATGCGACCTGGCTTCGCACCTTGGGCAGTCACGGCGCCGACCATGGCATGGGCTGGGCATCCGACGCGATCCAGAGCGGCGCCGTCCGCGATCCGCAGGTCCGTTCGCAATTGATGGCGCTGCGCTCCGATCCGCAAGTTGCCGCGCTCATGGCCGGCGAACTGGCCAACGACAATCGCGCCTACCTCGGCGCAAATCTTGGCCGCGAGCCGGACAGCGCCGAACTCTACATGGCGCACTTCCTCGGCTCGGAAGGCGCGGTGCGCTTCCTTTCCGCGCTCGATTCCGACCCCTCACAATCCGCCGCCGCGATCCTGCCCAAGGCTGCCGGAGCCAACCGCGCGATATTCTTTGGCGCAGGCGGTGCGCGCAGCGTGGGCGAAGTAATGGACCTGGTGCGCGGACGGCTGGAGGCGGCGATGCCCGGTGTCGGCAGCACTTTGCCGGGGGCCGGCACTCTTGCCTATGGCGATGCCGCCTACCGCCCGACGCCGACGCTCGACTACCTGCCGGTTCCACTTACCCGCACGGGCGCCGAAGCGCCGACCTGGGGCGGGGACGTGGCGCGCGAATATCACGCCGTCGCCGCCGCCCTGCCCACGGGCACGGCCCTCGCTTCTGCCACGATGGCCGATACCTTGCGCGAAACGTTCGGTATCGCCGAGGGCGGCGCAGCTCCGCAGCATGTGCGCGCCGCCTATGGCCGCCTGCGCGCCTTCGGGCTCTGACGCATGCTGAAACGCTTCGGTTCAAGTCCGGGCGCTTTGGCGCTTCCGGCCGGGATTCTCACGCTCATCGTGCTGATGATCGTGCCGATCCCTTCGTTTCTGCTCGACGTGTTCTTCGTGCTCAACATCGCGCTTTCGGTCGCGATCCTGATGGCAGCGATGAACGCGGAAAAGCCGCTCGACTTCTCGTCCTTCCCGAGCGTGCTGTTGTTCGCAACGTTGCTGCGCCTCTCGCTCAACGTCGCCTCCACCCGCGTCGTGCTGGTCCACGGCCACGAAGGCGGAGCAGCTGCCGGCCACGTCATCGAAAGCTTCGGCGCGTTCCTGATCGGCGGCAATTTCGCGGTCGGGCTGTTCGTCTTCCTGATCCTGATGATCATCAACATGGTCGTCGTCACCCGCGGCGCCGGGCGCGTTTCGGAAGTGTCCGCGCGCTTCACGCTCGATGCCTTGCCTGGCAAACAGATGGCGATCGACGCCGATCTTGCCGCCGGCCTGTGCACCGCGGACGAAGCCAAGAACCGCCGTCGCGAAGTTTCGACCGAGGCCGATTTCTACGGCTCGATGGACGGTGCGAGCAAGTTCGTGAAGGGCGATGCGGTCGCTGCCCTGCTGATCCTTGGCGTCAACATCATCGCCGGCTTCTGCCTCGGCATGCTCAGCCACGGTCTTACCGCGGGCGATTCCGCGCAACGCTACATCACGCTTGCCGTGGGGGATGCGCTGGTGGCGCAGGTGCCGTCGCTGCTGCTCTCCATTGCCGCCGCCGTCATCGTCACGCGCGTGACCGACACGCGCGACCTGTCTGGCCAGATCGGCGGGCAGTTCGCCAGTCCGCGCACCTGGCTGCCAGTCGCCGTGATCCTGGGCGCGATCGGCGCGATCCCGGCGATGCCGCAGACGGTCTTCCTGCCCGCGGCCGGCCTTGCCGGTTGGCTGTGGTGGAGCCTGAAGAAGCGCGAGGAGCGTTCGCGCCAGGCGCCCGTGGTTGAAGTCCTGCCGCCGCCCGATCCTTCGCGGATCACGCTCGAGGATGTCAGCGACCACACGCTCGTCACCATCGAGCTGGGCTATGGCCTCGTCCATCTCGTCGACGAGCGCCGCGGCGCGCCGCTCGTCGCGCGCATTACTGGCGTGCGCAAGCAGTTGAGCCAGGCGTTCGGCTTCGTCGTCCCGCAGTTCCGGGTGCGCGATTCGCTCGAACTGCCGCCGGGTGACTATCGCCTTCTGCTGGGCGGGGTCCTGCTCGGCAATGCCGCGATCCGGGCAGACCGGGTGCTGGCGATCGATGCGGGCGAGGCGCGGCGCGATCACGACCTGATGGGCGAGCCCACGCGCGATCCGAGCTTCGGTTGTCCCGCGCTGTGGATCGAACCCGCGCAGCGCGACCAGGCGATCGCCGAGGGTTTCCTCACGGTCGATGCCAGCACGGTCGTTGCGACCCACCTCAACCAGTTGCTGGGCGAGCGGCCGCACATGCTGCTCGGCCCTGACGAGGTGCGTTCGATCATCGAAGGCGTGCGTGAACGCAGCGCTGGCCTGGTCGAAACGATCCATCCCAATCCGCTGTCGCTCGGCGCGCTGACCCGCCTGTTCCACGCGCTGCTCGAGGACGGCATCAGCGTCGCCCACCCGCTGCCGATCCTGTCGGCGATCGGGCAGGCCGTGCAGCAATCCACTGAGCACGAACGGATGATCGATATCGTCCGCGCAGAGCTCGGCTCTATGATCGTCGCGCGGATCTGCCCACCCACGCAGCGGCTGCCGGTGCTGACGCTCGAAGCCGGGCTCGAACAGATGATCGTCAACGGCATGCACGATCCCGTGACCGGCCAGCCGGTGATCGAGCCCGATCTGGCGCGTGCCATCGGCGAACGCGTGGCCGACATCGTTGCGGAACGTGGCCCGGCCGCGCCGCCCATGGCCCTTATCGTCCAGCCACGCGCACGGCGCGCGCTGGCCGCGCTGCTGCGCCTGCGGGCGCCGGGTTGCCTTGTCATCTCGATCTCCGAATTGCCGCCGACGCAGCCGATCGAGGTCGTCTCGGTCATCGGCGAAGCGCCGGCGCCGCCCTCCTTGCCTGCTCCCACCGCTCAGGGACTTGCCGCATGAACTACGATCACCGCAGTTTCGCCGCCGCGCGCGCCTATCGCGACGACACGGCCGACCGCATCCGCCGCTTCCTTCCGATGGTCCGCCGCCTTGCCTGGCATGTGCACGGATCGGGGCGTGCCGGGATGGAGCTTGACGACTTGGTCCAGGCCGGGCTCGTCGCGCTGACCGAATGCGCGCAGAAGCACGCCGGTCCGACCGAGGACGGCTTTGCAGCCTATGCCAAGCTTCGTGTCCGTGGGGCCATGGTCGACCTTGTCCGCCGGGCGAATCCGCTGTCGCGGTCGGCATCAGACCGGCGGCGCACGTTGCGCGATGCGACAGCTGCGTTGCAGACCAGACTGGGGCGCGAGCCTACCGAGCTTGAACTTGCGGCAGAGCTGGGCGTTTCAGGCGCCGATCTTGCCGACCTGCGCGCTGCGGCCGAGCCGGTGCGCTTCGAAGCCATCGACGATGCCTATTCGGATAGCGACAGCGCCTTCGCCGACGACCGGCCCGACAGCTTCGCGCTGCTGGCCGATGCCGAAATGCGCGAGCAGATTGCCGAAGCGATCGCAACGCTGCCGGAGCGCCTGATGATGATCATCCAGCTCTATTTCGTCGAGGAACTGAACCTTGCCGAAATCGCCGAGGTGCTGCAGGTGTCGGTACCGCGAGTGCACCAGCTCAAGGCTCAGGCGCTCGACAAGCTGCGCTCTGCACTGGGCGACGGGTTCGAGGTGTTGTGATGCCCGGCAAGTACAGACCGATTTAGCGGCTTGCACAGGTCCCTCTTTTCTGTTTAATCGTTCGATTAAACAACTTTCCTGGAGAGGGACATGGCAATCAAGACCCGTATCACCGAAATGCTCGGCATCGAGCACCCGATCGTGCAGGGCGGCATGATGTGGGTCGGCACCGCCGATCTTGCCGCTGCCGTGTCGAATGCGGGCGGCCTTGGCATCATCACCGCGCTTACCCAGCCGACCCCCGATGCGCTGCGCGCGGAGATCGATCGCTGCCGCACGCTGACCGACAAGCCGTTCGGTGTGAACCTCACCATCCTGCCCTCGATCAATCCGCCGCCCTATGCCGAATATCGCCAGGCGATCATCGATTCCGGAATCAAGATCGTCGAGACGGCTGGCTACAAGCCACAGGAGCACGTCGATCACTTCAAGGAGCACGGGATCAAGGTGATCCACAAGTGCACCGCGGTCCGCCACGCACTGTCGGCTGAACGCATGGGTGTCGACGCGATCTCGATCGACGGCTTCGAATGCGCCGGCCACCCGGGCGAAGACGATATCCCGGGCCTGATCCTGATCCCTGCGGCTGCAGACAAGGTCAAAATTCCGATGCTCGCCAGCGGCGGCTTCGGCGACGGTCGCGGGCTCGTCGCGGCGCTCGCGCTGGGCGCCGAGGGCATCAACATGGGCACGCGCTTCTGCGCCACCGTCGAAGCGCCTATCCATCAGGGTATCAAGCAGGCGATGGTCGACAACGACGAGCGCGCCACCGAGCTGATGTTCCGCAGCTATCACAACACCGCGCGCGTCGCTAAGAACAAGGTCGCAGTGGAAGCCGTCGCCATCGAACGGTCGGGCCAGCCATTCGAAGCCATTGCCCATCTCGTCAACGGGAAGCGCGGCAAGGAAGGGCTCGAAAACGGCGATCCTGATCATGGCATCTGGACCGCTGGCATGATCCAGGGCCTGATCCACGACATTCCGACCTGCCAGGTCCTGATCGACCGGATCATGGCCGAGGCCGAAGGCATTCTGAAGCAGCGCCTCGCCGGGTTCCTGGCATGAAGATCGACGCAACCACCAGCGCCGTCGTCACCGGCGGCGCATCGGGCCTCGGCCGCGCGACGGCCGAAGCGCTTGGCGCTGCCGGCGTCAAGGTCGCGATTTTCGACCTAAACGAAGAGGCGGGCGAGGAAGTCGCCAACGCGATCGGCGGCCTGTTCTGCAAGGTCGACATCATGAGCGAGGAGTCGGTCGTGGCCGGCTTTGCCAAGGCGCGTGCCGCCAACGGGCATGAGCGAATCACCGTTCACTGCGCAATGGCCAGCCGTAAGGGCAAGACGATCAGCCGCAACCGCGAGACCGGCGAATTCGTCCGTCTTTCGACCGAGGACTACGCCTTCGCGGCCGAGGGTATCCTGATCGCCAGCTACCGCGTCGCATCGCTCTCGGCGCTGGGCATGGCCGGCCTTGAACCGCTGGAAGATGGCGAGCGCGGGGTGATCACGCTCACGGCATCGGTCGCTGCGCAGGATGCCCAGATCGGGCAGGTTGCCTACGGCTCGCTCAAGGCGGGCGTGAACGGCCTTGTCCTGCCGATGGCGCGTGACCTGATGGACTTGGGCATCCGCGTCAATTCGATCATGCCCGGCATTTTCGGCACGCCACTGCTCGGCCGCCTGCCAGAGAACGTGAAGGAAAGCCTCAACGCTTCGGTCCCGTTCCCGAAGCGTCTGGGCAAGCCCGAGGAATACGCCAGCCTGGCGATGGAACTGGTGCGCAATTCCTACTTCAATGGGCAGGCCATCCGCCTCGACGGCGCGATCCGCATGGCGCCGCGCTGATCGTCAGGACTTGGACCCGGGGTCGGCGACCATGATGGGATCGCCGACCCCGATCCGCTTGCCATCGGTAACGATGATCCTGTCACCGACCTTGGTGACCGCGAACAGCCGCCTGGCGAATTCCTCCGGCACGCCGACGCAGCCGTTGGTGGCATAGCCCTTGCGCACATTTGCGCCGTGGATCGACACGCCATCGTTCGTCATGCGCAGCATATACGGCATTGGCGCATCGTAGATGTTCGAAACGTGGTCGGCGTCCTTCTCCATGATCGGGAAGACGCCGAGCGGGGTGGGCTTGTCGCCATAGCCCTTGAGGATGGCCGTCGCGCCGATCTCGTGCCCGTCACGGAATACCGACAGGGTGCGCGCGGCGAGGTCGACGGTAATGACCGTCGGCCCGGACGGTCCCTTGCTTTCGTCCCAGTAGAACTGCCCGTACTTGATCGGGCCATCGATCTTGAGGATCGACCTGACCACGAACGGCCCATCGGGCACGGGCTTGAGCGGTGCTGACGAAGCGATGGCAGGCGCGGCCGATGACGGTGCGGCGGCACTGGCCTCGATCGATCCGAACCGGTGGCGCGGCTTCGCGCTGGCGATGTCCACCAGGTCACCGCCTGCCTGCCAGAACAGCAGCCCGCCAAGCACCGCGATCACGCCGGCCACAGGCAGGACCAGCGGGTTGCGGCTCAGAAAATCGAATGGTCCGGACTTGCGCATGACGGCGGGCTTATCTTCCTTTTCGCGGCGGCAATACCATAATGGATGTGATGGCGACGAGTCCCTTCAGGCCAGCGCAATGATCGCCGTGGCATGTGTGCGTCGATGGAACAGGTGACCTCGTTCTGGCGCGCGTTCGAGCGGTACCTCGACAGTGCGCCACCCCTTCTGCTCGGTGTCTTTGCGGCCATTGCCTTGAGCATGCTGGCAGCGGGCCTGGGCCGGGTATCGCCCCGGCTCGGCGGCTTCCTGCGCTTTAGCGGCAACATGCTGCTGCTGGGCGTGTTCGCGCTGGCGGCGATGCGCTTCATCCGGCTGGATCCGGCGTTCGATTCCCTGAGCGCGAACCTTGCCATGCCCGCCCAGACCGTATCGGGCGGAGAAACGCGCGTGCCCCTGTCGGCTGACGGACATTACTGGATCGAGGCGCGGGTCAACGGCACGCCGCAGCGCTTCATGGTCGACACGGGCGCGACCCTGACGGCTATCTCCACCGAAGTCGCCCAAGCGGCGGACATTCGCCCCGATCCGCTGCGCTTGCCGGTTATCGTCCGCACCGCGAACGGGTCGACGCAGGCGCAGATGGCGCGGATCGGCGAAGTGCGCTTCGGCTCGATCGTCGCGCGCGACATGGACGCGATCGTCACCGGATCGACCGGCGGCCTCAACGTCCTTGGCATGAACTTCCTCTCGCGGCTCAAGGGCTGGCGCGTAGAGGACGGCGTGCTGGTACTTACGCCGCGTCATGCACAGGCGGCTTCGGTTCAGGACTGACCGGGCCAACTCCTAGCCAGGTGAGCCGGCGCCACACCGCTTCGAGCGGCCCCTGCCGGTAACGCGCAAGCCACCGGCGCGGCCAGGCGAGCATCGCCAGCCAGCCCAGTAGAACGAAGGCGGGCAGGGCACCCCTCGGCAAAGATCGCGAAAGGTCAAGCCCCCATCCGGCGAACAGCGCGGACATCAGCACCGTCGTGCCGAGGTAGTTGGTGAACGCGCAGCGGCCCGCAAGCATGATCCGCCGCGCGAACGCCGCCGTTTCGACACGCGGCCAGATCAGCATCAGCAAGGCGGCATAGCCCATCGCCATCAGCAGGTGGGGCAGGGCCGACAGGTTGCCCAGCGCCGCGAACATGGCGCGGGGCGGAAAGCCGTGGCGCCACAGCCAGCCGAGCAATGCCAGCGTCATCGCTGCGCCAGTACCGGTCCCCAGGATCGCGAGGCGGCGCATGGCCTTGACCGGCCACGCACCCGCGAAGAAGCCGCTCATCTGCAGCGCCATGCCCACCAGCATCAGCGGGAAGGTTTCGGTCACCGTTGCCAGCAGCGTTTCGAATGGCAGGAAGGGTGCAGTTGTCAGGCGCAGGCGGATCGCCTCGAAAAATCCTGCATGCAAGATCCTGAGATCAGCCGTCACAGACGCGGCAATTCGGACCATCATGCCGGCCTGATCCGCCATGTCGGCCGCGCCCGCCTGACCGGCAAGCACGCGCTGCTCCGCCGCAATCCCCTGCAATTCGCCAATCGCGCCGACGCCGTGGCTCATGAAATAGATGGCAAGGCCCAGCGCTGCGAGCGTGGTCGGCGCAAGACGGCGCAGCGCCAGCGCCCCGAAGCCGCACAGTGCATAGGGAAACAGGATGTCACCCCACCACAGCAGCAGATAGTGCAGGTATCCGGCAAGGGCGAGCCAGAAGAGGCGCCTCGCCTGCATCCATTCGGGCTGCAAGCCCCGCCGCCCGACCATGTCACAGAACAGGGCGAGGCTGGCGCCGAACAGCAACGTGAACAGGACGCGCATCTTGCCCTCGAACACCACGAAGGCGAATGCGAACCACGCGGTGCCGGCGGCATCCGACGGGCCGATGCGCGGGCTGAAGGTGGCCAGCGTGGGGCCCCAGAAACCCGTCACGTTGATTGCCAGGATGCCGAGGATGGCGACACCCCGGACGAAGTCTAGTGCTTCGATCCGGTCAGTCCCGGCAGGAGGCGTAGCGTGAAGAGACGCTGATGGCGCGGTCAAGCGCTCAGGGTTTCGTGACGAGGCAGGCGATGCCCGCCGCCTTCAGCCCGCCACAGGCGCGCGTCGCGTCGGCTTCGCTGGCATAGCCGCCGGCCTGCAGGCGCGTGATGCCTTGCGCCGAAAGGTCGATGCGGGCGTGGCCGGCGATTTCCGGCCGCAGCCGCGCCTTGGCCCACAACGCATCGGCGTTGGCCTTTGTGGCGAAGGCGCCCAGCTGGACGCGCCACGGACCCGCGGCCGGGATCGGCCTTGCCGAAGATGGGGCAGATGGCGTGGAAGTGGCGCTGGCAGGAGCCGTTGCGGGCTTGGGGCCGCGCGAAGACCGCGGCGGAAGCGTGACCGCGCCGGCATAGTCGGCGCCTGCGCTCACGGGACGGGTCGGATCGCTTTCGTAAGCCGGCACGCCTGCTGCCTGTCCGACCACGCGCACTGGCCGTGGCGGCACGGGCGCAGGGGTGGGCGGCGATGGCGGCTGGAGTTGCGGCTGGGTCTGGGGCTGGCGCTGGCTTTGGGCGACGGCCGCTTCCTGCACGGCAAGGCCTCTCGCCGTGCCCAGGTCGGCGCCGCCAAGCTGGGTGGCGCGGGCGCGCTCTTCGCGCTGCTGCAATTCGCCGGCTAGCGCGATGCCGCGCTGGCGCTGGTCGAGCGGGATCGTCTGGTTCATCGTCGCAAGGCCCGACAGCGCCTGCGGCAGGCCGCTCGCCGCCGCGCGCGTCAGCAAAGCATAGGCACGGACCCAGTCGCGAGGTGCGAAGTCGCCGTTGAAGGCCGCCACGCCGACCAGGTATTGCGCTCTCGGCTCGCCCCGTTCGGCCGATTGTTCAAGCCAGGGCATCGCGTCCTTCTGGCGACCTGCCTGGAACACCAGAAGGCCATAGTTGTCCGCCGCGCGGGCATGGCCCTGTTCGGCCGCGGCGCGGTAGAACTGCTCGGCCTTGGCGAGATCGGGCGCAACTCCGCGCCCCAGCTTGTAGGCCTGCGCCATGTCGAACTGCGCGTCCGGATCGCCCTTGGCCGCCGGGCCCTGCCATTCCTTGACGGCACGCGCGTAATCGCCCTTGGTCCAGGCCTCGACTCCGGCACGGACGTCGGCAAATGCAGGCGCGGCCAGCAGCATGGCCGGCAGGGCGAGAATGATGACCGGTCGGCGCATGGATCGAGGCTTTCCCTTGTCTAGCCGCCAATAAAGCACAAGCGTTACAATAGCAGACATAGTCAACAAGGCATTAGCAAAGGCTTGACGACGCAAGCCCTGTCCCGGTTCGGGTCACGCAAGGGCGTTAACCAATATTTTAGGCAGTTTTGCGATTCCTACCGGCGAACCTGTTCCAAGGCTTCCAGGGGGATACGTTGCGCGTACTGGCATTGGCATCGCAGAAGGGTGGGTCCGGCAAGACGACCTTGTCCGGTCATCTCGCCGTTCAGGCCCAACGCGCGGGCGCCGGCCCGGTTGTCCTGATCGACATCGATCCGCAAGGGTCGCTGTCGGACTGGTGGAACGAGCGCGAGGCGGAGTATCCCGCTTTTGCCCAGACCACCGTTTCGCGACTGGCTGCCGATCTGGCCATCCTGCGCCAGCAGGGCTTCAAGCTGGCCGTGATCGACACGCCGCCGGCGATCACCATGGCGATCCAGTCGGTCATTTCGGTTGCCGAACTCGTCGTCGTTCCCACGCGCCCCAGCCCGCATGATCTGCGCGCCGTCGGCGCCACCGTCGATCTGTGCGAGCGGGCGGGCAAGCCGCTGATCTTCGTAGTAAACGCGGCAACGCCGAATGCGCGGATCACCGCCGAGGCCGCCGTCGCGCTTTCGCAGCACGGCACCGTGGCGCCGGTGACGCTGCACCATCGCACCGACTTTGCCTCGTCGATGATCGACGGGCGCACGGTCATGGAAACCGATCCGCGCGGCAAGTCCGCGTACGAAGTCACCCAGCTGTGGACTTATGTGTCCGAGCGGCTCGAAAAGAACTTCCGCCGCACCGTGTTCGCCGTGCCGCAGCCTGCCGCGTCCGCCGCGCCGCTGTCGCTTGCCGGTGCCCCGCGCCCTGCCGGTGGCTTCGGTCGCCGCGTGATCGGCTCGTGACGGAGGAAACCGACATGGCCGAACCTCGCCCCGTCGCCTCGCTCACTGCGGGGCTCCTCGCGCGCAAGGGCACCGCTCGCCCGGCGATGCGCCCGCAACTCCATTCCTTCGGCTTCGATGAAAGCCCCCGCCTGCCGCCCGTCCACAACGACGCTTTTTCGCCCGAAGACGATCTGGGCTGGAACGACATGGGCGAAGACAGCGCACCGGCGGAGATCCCCGGCGGCGTCGTTGCCATCACCCCGCACACGCCGGTGGCCGACGAAGCACCGCAACCCGAAGTGCTGCGCCAGATCGATTCGCTGGTCGACGTCATCACCCGCAAGGCCGCGATGGACGCGCGCGTCGCCGCGGCCGAGGCGCAGGCCATGCCACGCCCGTCGCGCCGCAAGGGTGAAGCACTGAAGGAAGGCCGCAAGGCGGCGTTTACCCTGCGCCTAGATGCCGAACGCCACCTGCGCCTGCGCATCGCCGCCGCGATCGAAAGCCGCAGCGCACAAGCGGTCGTCGCAGAGGCGCTCGACCATTTTCTTAACGCCATTCCGGGCATGGACGACCTTGCTCGTCGTGCGCGCGACCAGTGAACCTCGGGGAACAGACGTCATGACCCTCCGCGCCGATACGAAACGCCTTGTGACCGTTCGGGTGGCCCTGTCACTTTCGACGATCGTTGCTGCCGGCTTGCTTGCCGGGTGCACCTCCGGTCCGCATCCGTCGCGGCTCGCTGCCGGCGCGGAAGCGGCGGCCGTTGCCGGAAAGGCGGACAAGGGCGTATCGCTAGCGGAACAGGCCGTGCTGGCCGACCCGCGGAACCCTGCCTATCGCACCCTGCTCGGCAATGCCTATCTGCGCGCCGGCCGGTTCGAATCGGCTCGCCAGGCGTTCGATGAATCGATGCAGCTTGGCGAAGACAGCGGCAAGGCCGCGCTCAGCCTGGCGCTGGCAGACATCGCGCTGGGCCGCTTCGATACCGCCGCCGACACGCTGGAAGCCTATCGCGCGGCGATCCCGGCTTCGGACTACGGTCTCGCCATGGCGATGAGCGGCCGCACCGTGCAGGGCGTCAGCGTCCTGGTGGGAGCCATCAGAGGGGGCGATAATTCGCCGAAGATGCGCCAGAACCTTGCCTTCGCCTATGCGCTGGCCGGACAATGGCGCGAAGCCCGCGTGATGGCGGCGCAGGACCTTTCGGCCGATCAGCTCGATGCGCGCATGCAGCAGTGGCTGCTCACGGCGGGCCCGCGCGAAACGCGCACCCGGGTCGCCACGCTGCTCGGTGCGCCGGTCCGCGCCGATGCCGGCCAGCCGCAGGCGCTGGCGCTGGCCAATTTCCCGGATGCGACGGGCGCGCGTCAGGCCGACGCCACCCCGAACACTCCTGCCGCGACCGCCCCTGAGGTCGCGCCCCAGCTCGCGCAGGCCGCGGCGCAGGAACTGCCAGCCCTGCCTTCGGGCGAGTCGGCGAAGGCAACCCCCGTCACTGCCCCCGCGCCGACGATCGCGGATGCCAGCCGCACGCCGTCGATGCTCCTTGCCGCCATCGATGCCCCGCAGCCGCGCTCGGCCTACCGTGTGGTGGGTGCCAACGTAGCGCACAAGCCGTCGGTGATCGCGCGCGCGCCGCTGTCGGGCGGGACTCACCTTGTACAGTTGGGCGCGTTCTCAACCTCGGAAGGAGCGCAGCGCGCCTGGCGCCACTTCGTCGCGAAGAACCCCGCGCTCGGCGCACACAAGCCGGTGATCGCGCAGGTGACCGTCAACGGGCGTCAATTCTGGCGCGTCCAGGCTGCCGGCTTCCAGGGCTATGCCCGTGCCAGCGCGCTCTGCGGCAGCGTGAAGGCCAAGGGCGGATCGTGCCTGGTGATGGCCAGCGCAGCGCGCAGCGGTCCCGCACCGATGTCGGAAACGAGATTTGCCCGCCGGCGCTGAGCCGACGGTCTGGATTACCCCCTGAAATGAACCAACTGGGGCCGGGCGAGATCGTCCGGCCCCGTTTTTGTCGGCGCATGGTCAGTCGACCCGGCTTCCGCCCTTGAACAGGGCGACCACGCGTCCTTCCACCGGGCGGCGATCGAACGGGGTGTTGCCCGCAGCCGCCGCCATCTTGTCCGAATCGACGATCCATGGACGGACCGGATCGACCAACGCGATGTCGGCCTGCGCGCCAGCGCACAGCACTCCGGCATCGACGCCGAGCAGCGTGGCCGGACTGCGCGCCAGCAGGGCGAAGGCGCGCGCCATGTCGATATGGCCATCGCGCACCAGCGTCAGCGTCAGCGGCAGCAGCGTCTCGGCGCCCGCCATGCCTGGCTCGGCATCGCTGAACGGCAGGCGCTTGTCCTCCGCCCCGCGCGGATCGTGGCCCGAACCGATCACGTCGATAGTCCCGTCGGCAATCGCCGCGATCACGGCCTTGCGGTCGGCGTCGCTGCGCAGCGGCGGGGACAGGCGGCAGAACGTGCGGAAATTGGCCAGCTCCAGGTCCGAGAGCATGAAGTGGGCCGGCGTCACGCCTGCTGTAACGCGGATGCCCCGGGCCTTGGCCGCGCGCACCAGATCGAGCGCCCGCGCCGTCGTCACCTGCCGGAAATGCAGCCGCGCGCCGGTCATTTCAGCCAGCGCGATGTCGCGCGCGACGGCCAGCGCCTCCGCCTCGGCCGGAGCCGACGGCAGGCCCAAGCGCGTCGCCATCTCGCCCGCAGTCGCCACGGCGCTGCCGGTCACCCCGGCATCCTCGGCATGGGTCACCACGACAAGACCCAGCATCGCGCAATAGGACAGGAGGCGCAGCATCACGCCCGAATCGCCAATCCACTGCCGCCCGGTGGCGACCGCGCGCGCGCCGGCATCGCGCATCAGCGCGAGTTCGGCGAGGTGCGCACCTTCGAGGCCCACCGTCGCAGCAGCCAGCGGATGCACCCACATGTCCGGCTTGCCCCACTGCGCCGCAAAGCGCACGCGCGCCGGGTGGTCGAGCGGCGGGCTCTGGTCGGGCATCAGCGCGGCGCGGGTAATGCCGCCGAAGTGGAACGCGGGCTTGTCGACCGCGAAGACGCCGAGGTCGACGAGGCCGGGCGCCACCAGCGCACCCCTTGCATCCACGACGTCGTCGCCGTCGTGCGCCTGAACGTCGGGCCCGATGGCGGCGATCCGCCCGTCGACGCAGCGAATGGCGCCAAGGACCGGTTCGCCTTCGGGCAAGACGAGGCGGCCGCCGATGATGGTGAGCGGGCGCGGGGTCATGCGGCGTCTCCGGAAAGGGCATCCCAGCCAGGAACGCGGCGCGTCCGGCGGGTCAGCACGTCGAGACAGGCCATGCGGATGGCGACGCCACGCTCCACCTGGTCGGTGATCAGGCTGCGGGTGGGATGGTCGGCAACCTGGCTGTCGATCTCGATGCCGCGGTTCATAGGGCCGGGATGCATGACCAGCGCGGCCGGATCCGCCTTCGCCAGCCGATCGAGCGTCAGGCCGTAGAGGTAGCGATATTCGCGCGGCGAGGGGATGAACTGGCCCTGCATCCGCTCCTGCTGCAGGCGCAGCATCATCACGATCTGTGCACCTTTCAGCGCAGCGTCGAAATCGTGGAACACGCGCACGCCCATGGCCTCGATATCGGCGGGCATCAGCGCCGGCGGGGCGCAAACGCTGATATCGGCACCAAGCGCGGTAAGGCTCAGAATATTCGAGCGCGCCACGCGGCTGTGCAGGATATCGCCGCAGATCGTGACCTTCAGCCCGTTTAGGTCGCTGCCGGGGGCAAGCTTCAGCGCATGGCGCATGGTCAGCGCATCGAGCAGCGCCTGCGTCGGGTGTTCGTGCTGGCCGTCGCCGGCGTTCAGCACCGGACAATCCACCTTCTCGGCAATCAGCCGCACCGCGCCCGAGCTGCCGTGGCGGATCACGATGGCGTCGGCGCGCATGGCGTTCAGCGTCATCGCGGTGTCGATCAGTGTCTCGCCCTTCTTCACGCTGCTGGTGGCGGCATGCATGTTGACGACGTCCGCGCCCAGCCGCTTGCCGGCGATTTCGAAGCTCAGCAACGTGCGCGTCGAGTTTTCGAAGAAGGCGTTGATGATGGTCAGGCCCGAAAGGACTTCGGCGCGCTTGTGCGACTGACGGTTGAGTTCGACCCACTGCTCGGCTTCGTCGAGCAGATAGAGGATCTCGTGCCGGGCAAGCTGGGCGATGCCGGTCAGATCGCGGTGCTGGAAGGCGAGGCCGCCCTGCGGATAGCGTCCTTGCGGGTCCCGATCGACGGGGTTGGGGTTCGATGGTTGCATCGAAGACCACCCGTTAGTCTGCATAGTGTCTGCACTCAAGGGTTCGGGGTGGCAAGTTGCCGCGCAGGCCCGTAGATATCCCCCATGAACTTTGCCCGCTCGGTCTGGAAGATCCTTGTCGCCATCAAGGACGGCCTCGTCCTCGTGTTCCTGCTCCTGTTCTTCTGGGCGCTCTATGCGGTGCTGACGATGCGCCCGACAGCGGGGATGGTCCGCGACGGCGCGCTCTACGTAACGCTCGATGGACCGGTGGTGGAAGAAAAGGCGCGGCTCGACCCGACCGCGCTGCTGCTTTCGCGCCAGGCGCCCCAGCACGAAGTGCAGACCCGCGATCTGGCGCAGGCCATCGAATCGGCGGCGGATGACAGCCGGATCAAGGCCGTCGTGCTCGATCTCGAAGATTTCCCCGGCGGCAGCCAGGTGGCGATGGAGCGCATCGGTGCAGCGATGGACAAGGTCCGCGCGGCCAGGAAGCCGGTGCTGGTGCGCGCCATGCTCTATACCGACGATGCGGCCCTGCTCGCCGCTCATGCAAGCGAGGCGTGGGTCGATCCGGTCGGTGGACTGGTCCTTACCGGGCCCGGCGGCACGCAGCTCTACTACAAGACGCTGCTCGACAAGCTGCAGGTGAAGGCACACGTCTTCAAGGTCGGCACCTACAAGAGCGCGGTCGAGCCCTATATCCGCGCCGATGCCTCGCCCGAAGCCAAGCAGAACCTGCAGGCCCTGCTCGGGTCGCTGTGGGAAGACTGGCAGGCGAACGTCAAGCGCGCCCGCCCCAAGGCTGACATCGCGGCGATCACCAGCGATCCGGTGAAGTGGCTCGAAGCCTCGAACGGCGATGCGGCGCAGGCGGCGGTACGCTCCGGCCTGATCGACCACATCGGCGACAAGGTGGCTTTCGGCCGCCACGTGGCCGAAATCGTCGGCGCCGATCCGGCAGGCCCGGACGGCGCATTCCGTTCTACCGGGCTTTCGACGTACCTCGCCGATCGACCTGCGCCGTCCTCGGGCGATGCGATTGCCGTCGTCACGATCGCGGGCGACATAGTCGATGGCAACGCGGGCCCGGGCGCTGCGGGGGGTGACCGCATTGCCGACCTGATCGACCAGGCGGCGTCCTCCGGCAACTATTCGGCGCTGGTGGTCAGGGTCGATTCGCCCGGCGGCTCAGTGCCTGCGGCCGAGCGCATTCGCGCTGCCATCGAGCGGATGAAGGCCCGCAAGATTCCGGTCGTGGTGTCGATGGGAAGTCTTGCCGCCAGCGGTGGCTACTGGGTTTCGACTCCGGCTGACCGCATTTTCGCCGAACCGGCGACGATCACCGGCTCGATCGGCGTGTTCGCGGTGATACCGACGTTCGAAGGCGCACTGGACAAGCTCGGCGTCACCACCGATGGCGTCCGCACCACACCGCTGTCCGGCCAGCCCGACGTCCTTGGCGGGCTCAACCCGCAGATCGAAGCGGTTACCCAGAGCGAGATCGACGGGATCTACACCCGCTTCCTCGGCCTGGTCGGCAAGTCGCGCGGCAAGACCAGCGACCAGGTGGATGCCATCGCGCAAGGGCGCGTGTGGGACGGGGGCACCGCGCGCCAGATCGGTCTTGTCGATCAGTTCGGCGGCGTGGAAGACGCGCTCGCCTACGCAGCCTCGAAGGCCGGCGCAAAGCAATGGCATGCGGTTTGGCTGGGGGCGAGCAGCGATACCTTCGATAGCGTGATCGAACAGATCATGGGATCGAGCGCCGATCAGGGCGATGGTCAAGCAGGCGCGCGGGACATTGCCGGGCTGGTTTCGCGTCGGCAGGGCCAGCTTGCCAGCCGCCTGCTCGCCGATCTCGATCGCCTGACAAGCGGTGTCGGTGCACAGGTCTATTGTGTCGAATGCGCCGGCTTTTCCGCGCCGGCGCAGGCCAACCAAGAGCAGGCAGGGATCTGGAAAACCCTGCTGCTCAGGCTGCTTGGCTGAAAGGGTCAGTCGGGCGGGGGCGCTTCGACCGGCGTGCCCGGCTCGATGATATCGGGCTGCGGCGGGCTGATCTCGTCGGGTTGTCCGGCCGGATCTTCCTGCGGGGTTGGCGAGGCAGGGGTTTCGGGCGGCGATTGCGGCTCGATGCGGTCAGGCTTCGGCGCGTCGGGTTGGCTGGCCATCTTCTCGGTGATCCTCGGCTCGTGTGAAGACCTGCAACGGGGGCGAGGATAGCATGGTTCCGCCCCGGCACGACACGCCAAAGGCATGCTATCCATGGGTGCTTGCCCTTTGCGTGTGCCTGCGATAGGGGCACCGCTCGCTTTTCGCCGGATGCGGGCGTGGCGGAACTGGTAGACGCAGCAGGTTTAGGTCCTGCCATCGCAAGATGTGGGGGTTCGAGTCCCTTCGCCCGCACCAGAGCCGCCCGGCCGGCTCCGCCACCAACAAAATGACGTGACGTCTTACGAGAAAGTTGGATCACAGATGCAGATCGTCGAAACCAGCAACGAGGGCCTGAAGCGCGCCTACACCGTGACCATCGCCGCGGCCGACATCGCGTCGCGCGTCGAGGGTGAGATATCCAAGATCGCCCCCCAGGTCCGCATGCCCGGCTTCCGCCCCGGCAAGGTGCCCGCCAACCTCGTGCGCAAGATGCATGGCCCCGCGCTGCACCAGGAAGCGCTGCAGACCTCGATCCGCGATGCGATGGACAAGCTCGTAGCCGACCACAAGCTGCGCCCGGCGATGAACCCGGATGTCGCGCTGGCCGATGGCTACGAAGAAGGCAAGGACGCCGAACTGACCGTCAGCCTCGAAGTACTTCCCGAAATCACCGTGCCATCGCTCGACGGCATCAAGCTCGAAAAGCTGGTGGTTCCGGTCGAGGAATCGCAGGTCGACGAACAGATCGAGCGCATCGCCTCGGGCCAGAAGTCGTTCACCGACGCGCCTGAAGGCACCGCCGCCAAGGATGGCGACCAGCTGATCATCGATTTCCTCGGCAAGCTCGACGGCGTCGCCTTCGACGGCGGCACTGCCGAAGACCAGCCGCTCGAAATCGGCGCGGGCCGCTTCATCCCCGGCTTCGAGGAACAGCTCGTCGGCGCCAAGGCTGGCGATGAAAAGGTCATCACCGTGACCTTCCCCGAAGATTATCCGGCCGAAAACCTGAAGGGCAAGGAAGCCACCTTCGACATCAAGGTCAAGGCGGTGAAGCACCCGGGCGAATTCGAAGCCAACGACGATTTCGCCAAGATGCTCGGCCTCGAAAGCCTCGAGCAGCTGCGTGGCCTGCTCAAGGGTCAGCTCGAGCAGGAAACGGCCGGCCTCACCCGCACCGCGATGAAGCGCGCGCTGCTCGATCAGCTCGCCGCGGGTCACGACTTCGCCGTGCCGCCGTCGATGGTCGAAGCCGAATTCGCCCAGATATGGCAGCAGCTGGAACAGGAAGCCTCGAACGAGGAAAATCCTGAGGAAGCGCTGAAGGAAATCGAGGCCGAGAAGGACGATTACCGCAAGATCGCCGAGCGCCGCGTGCGCCTTGGCCTGCTCCTGTCGGAAATCGGCCAGGCCAACGGCGTGCAGGTCACCCAGCAGGAAATGGAAATGCTGATCCGCCAGGCGGCGCAGCAGTACCGCGAGCAGGACCGCCAGCGCTTTGCCGAATACGTCCGTTCGGAGCCCATGGTCGCTGCCCAGCTGCGCGCCCCGCTCTATGAAGAAAAGGTCGTCGACTTCCTGTTCGACAAGGCCGAAGTTTCCGAACGCGAAGTGACGCGCGACGAACTTCAGGCCGCGATCGAAGCGGACGAGAACGGCGCTGCACCGGCGAAGGCTGAATCGAAGAAGAAGGCTCCGGCCAAGAAGAAGGCCGCTGCCGCTGACGAGGCTCCGGCCGAAGCCGCTGCCGAGGAAGCCAAGCCCGCCAAGAAGGCGCCGGCCAAGAAGAAGGCTACAGCCGAGGACGCGCCGGCCGAAGCCGCTGCCGAGGAAAAGCCTGCTCCCAAGAAGAAGGCTGCTCCCAAGAAGAAGGCCGAAGAGGCCTGAGGCGCGGCTCCTCTGGCAAACAGGGGGCGTGATTGATAGCAAGGCCCGGTACGCGCGATGCGTGCCGGGCCTTTTGCTTTGCCCGATGGCCCGTGTCGCGGGGGTAGGGGGAGCGGAGTGAAGCAGCCAGCCGCGCGCGCCAACCGGCTCGATCGTGTCCTGCTAGGCGCCAGCTTCGTCGCTGCGGTTTCCTTCGTCGCCTGGCGGACGGGGCGCGGCTACGGGCTCGACAACGATACTTACGCCATGCTCGCCACGTGGCAGGAAATGGTGCACCACGGCCGCTACGTCGCCTCGCGCTACACCGGCTACATCGATCCGCTGCCCTAGCGGCGTGGCATCATTCTCCCCTGCGCTTGAGCGAAGGTGTGGCCAGCGGCGCAGTGCGTGCGCGCTCGTAGGCGGCGCCGGCTTCGAGCACGCGCTTGTCGTCCCACGCTGCGCCGATCAGGCTGAGCCCCACTGGCAGGCCTTCAACCGCCCCCATCGGCACGCTGAGGTGCGGATAGCCTGCGATCGCCGCCAGCGAACCCGCGCCGATGCCGGACAGCCCGTGCGATTCGGTCACCATGTCGATCGGCCAGGCGGGCCCTTCCGTCGGCGCCACCAGCAGGTCGACCTTGTTTTCGCGCAGCAGGCGGTCGATGCCCTCGGGCCCTGCCAGCCGCAGCGAGTTGGCGCGCGCCTGCTCATAGGCGGCGCGATCGGTCGTCTTGTCGGCGAGCTCGAACGTTTCCTGCCCGAACCAGCGCAGTTCGGTGTCGGCATGCGCGCGGTTGAAGGCAATCACGTCGGCAAGGCTGCGCACCGGCGGCGTGCCCGGCAGGCCGGCAAGGTACGCGCCAAGGTCGGCGCGCAGTTCATAAAGCAAGACGGTGAATTCGTCGCGGAACATCGTCTCGTCGGGCTTGTAGGCGATCTCCACGATCTCGGCGCCGCCGCGCTTCAGGTCCGCCAGCGCCTGGTCGAACAGCGCGAGCACCTTGGCGTTCGACCCTACCTGCTGCCGCAGCACGCCGATCCGCTTGCCCTTGAGCGTCGCGGTATCGAGCCCTGCGGCAAAGTCGCCTCGGTGCGCATCGGCGGGGGCCGTCGCGGCATCGGCGGGATCGGTTCCCGCCATCGCGGTCAGCAGCAGCGCCGCATCGTGCACGCTGTTGGCCATCGGACCCGGAGTGTCCTGGCTGTGGCTGATCGGCACGACATGGGTGCGGCTCACCAGCCCGACCGTCGGCTTGAAGCCGACAATTCCGGCAACACTCGCTGGGCAGGTGACAGATCCATCGGTTTCGGTGCCGATTGCCGCCCAGGCAAGGCCCGCTGCCACCGCTGCCCCGCTGCCCGAGGACGAACCGCAAGGGCTGCGGTCGATGGCGTGGGGATTGTGCGTCTGCCCGCCCACCGCGCTCCAGCCGGAAACGGAATGGTCCGAACGGATGTTGGCCCATTCCGACAAATTGGTCTTGCCCAGGATCACCACGCCGCTTGCCCGCAGCCGTGCCACCAGCGGCGCATCGCGGCCGGTCACGTTGTCCTTCAGCGCAAGGCTTCCCGCCGTGGTCGGCATCGGGTCTCGCGTTTCGATATTGTCCTTGATCAGCACGGCGCGCCCGGCGAGCGGCCCCTTGCGCTTGCGCGCGGCGGCCTCCTGCGCCTCTGCGTCAGGGTTCAGCGCGATCACCGCGCCCAGCATCGGCCCGGCATCGTCGATCGCGGCAATGCGGGCGCGATAGTCGGCCACGCCGGGTTCAGCCAGCGCGGGGAGGGCGCCTGCGCCGGCAAGCGCAGCGCCAAGCGGCAGGGCAAGCAGGGTGGATTTCAGGCGGGCTGTCATCGCGCAGGCGTCCCCTCGGGTTTGCTCTTCGCCGCGAAGCTGCGTCGGCAGCGCGGTGAGGGCAAGCAGCGGCGCTAAAAAGGGTGCTGCCCGTTAGTGTCGGCATCAGGGTTTGCGCCGATGTTGGGTTAACGCCCTTGAACATCGCGCCGGGGCACGCGACATAGGCCCTCGCAAATCACATGAGGAACATCATGCTCGACCTGTTCGGCGCCACTGGCGCTCAAGGAAAGTTCACCACCGACCCCATCACCGGCGCTCTCATCCCGGTCGTGGTCGAACAGTCGAGCCGCGGCGAGCGCAGCTTCGACATCTATTCGCGCCTGCTGCGCGAACGCATCATCTTCGTGACCGGCGAGGTCGAGGACCACATGGCCTCGGTGATCATCGCCCAGTTGCTGTTCCTCGAATCGGAGAACCCGTCGAAGGACATCTCGATGTACATCAACTCGCCGGGTGGCGTGGTGACCGCGGGTCTCGCGATCTACGACACCATGCAGTACATCCGCCCGCGCGTTTCCACCGTGTGCATCGGCCAGGCCGCCTCGATGGGTTCGTTCCTGCTTGCAGCGGGTGAGCCGGGCATGCGCATCGCGCTGCCGAATGCGCGCATCATGATCCACCAGCCTTCGGGCGGTGCGCGCGGCATGGCCTCGGACATCGAGATCCAGGCGCGAGAGATCCTGCGCATCCGCAAGCGGATGAACGACCTCTACGTCAAGTTCACCGGTCGCACGCTCGATGAAATCGAGAAGGCGATGGACCGCGACACTTTCCTCGAGGCAGAGGAAGCCCGTGCGTTCGGTCTGGTGGACAAGGTCTTCGAGTCGCGTCCCGCAACGGATCAGACCGGCGTCGAAGAAGGTTCGGGCGGCGCGCCGACGCCCTGATGAATGCTTTTTCCACGGTACCTTAAGCCGAAAGCAAGGTACCGTGGGATAAGCCGGTTTACCTGTTTTCGTGTCCGGTTGATTAATGCCCTTGGGGTAGTAGGATGATCGGGCCCGCCTCTCGTGGAGAGGCGCCTGGGATTGAAGAATGACCAAGCTTTCCGGATCGGATACCAAGAGCACCCTCTACTGCAGCTTCTGCGGAAAATCGCAGCATGAGGTGCGCAAGCTGATTGCCGGGCCGACCGTGTTCATCTGCGATGAATGCGTCGAACTGTGCAACGACATCATCCGCGAGGAAACCAAGGCAGGCATCGCCGGCAAGAAGGACGGCGGCGTCCCCACCCCGCGTGACATCTTCGAGACGCTGAATGATTACGTGATCGGCCAGGACCGCGCCAAGCGCGTGCTCTCGGTGGCGGTCCACAATCACTACAAGCGCCTGAAGCACAGCGGCAAGGGCGGCGACGTCGAACTGTCGAAGAGCAACATCCTGCTCGTCGGCCCGACCGGTTCGGGCAAGACGCTGCTCGCCCAGACGCTGGCGAAGACCTTCGACGTGCCGTTCACCATGGCCGATGCCACCACGCTGACCGAAGCAGGCTACGTCGGTGAAGACGTCGAAAACATCATCCTCAAGCTGCTGCAGGCCAGCGACTACAATGTCGAAAAGGCGCAGCACGGCATCGTCTACATCGACGAGATCGACAAGATCAGCCGCAAGGCCGAAAACCCGTCGATCACGCGCGACGTGTCGGGCGAAGGCGTGCAGCAGGCATTGCTCAAGCTGATGGAAGGCACCACCGCCTCCGTCCCGCCGCAGGGTGGCCGCAAGCATCCGCAACAGGAATTCCTGCAGGTGGACACCACCAACATCCTGTTCATCTGCGGCGGCGCGTTCGCGGGGCTCGAAAAGATCATCGCTGACCGTCTGCAGAAGCGTTCGATCGGCTTCGGCGCGCACGTTGCCGATCCGGACAAGCGCAAGGTGGGCGAACTGCTGCAAAAGGCTGAGCCGGAAGACCTGCTCAAGTTCGGCCTGATCCCTGAATTCGTCGGCCGTCTGCCGGTAATCGCCACGCTCAACGACCTCGATATCGAGGCGCTGGTGAAGATCCTGCGCGAACCCAAGAACGCGCTGGTCAAGCAGTATGCCAAGCTGTTCGAGCTCGAAGACGTCGCACTGACCTTCACCGAGGATGCGCTCGAGGCGATCGCCAAGAAGGCCATCGAACGCAAGACCGGCGCGCGCGGGCTTCGCTCGATCGTCGAAGGCCTGCTGCTCGACACGATGTTCGACGTGCCGACCGAAAGCGACATCGCCGAAGTCGTCGTCGACAAGGATGTCGTCGAAGGCCGCAAGGAGCCGGTGCGCGTGCTCAAGGGCAAGGAGGCCGCTGCCTGATCGGCAGCGCGGCTACAGCACCCGTCCAGAATGCATGAAGGGCTGGCTTCCGCAAGGAAGCCAGCCCTTCTGCTTGATGCGATCGTCGCGCTCGGATCAGTTAGGGAGCGAAACCGCGTCGGTCACGTGGATCACGCCGTTCTTCTGGAACACATCGGCCTGCGTGACGGTGGCGGTGCCGCCCTTTTCATCGGTCAGCACAACCTTGCCGCCAACCACTGCCGCCGTCAGCACACCACCGGAAACCGTGGTCAGCTTGGTGCTGCCGCCGTCGGCCTTGATCTTGGCAATAAGCTGTTCGGCCGAAACGCGACCCGGGACGACGTGATAGGTGAGGATTTTGGTCAGGGTGGCCTTGTTCTCGGGCTTCAGCAGCGTGTCGACCGTTCCCGCCGGCAACTTGGCGAAGGCGGCATTGGTGGGGGCGAAGACAGTGAACGGACCAGGGCCGTTCAGCGTGTCGACCAGACCGGCTGCCTTCACCGCCGCAACCAGCGTGGTGTGATCGGCAGAATTGACCGCGTTCTCCACGATCGTGCGGCTGGGCAGCATGGCGGCGCCGCCGACCATTACCGATGCATGGGCGGCGTGACCGGAATGCGTGCTGGCAAGCGCGGGTGCCGACGCAAGGCTGCCGGCGGCAAGAGTAGTGGCAAGCGCCAGACCGGCGGTGCGAAGGGGGAAGCGGATCATCGTGGTCTCTCCTCGTGTGGCGGGAAGAGACGCGGCAGATCAGGGGTACGGAGCACGCAGGCGGCGAGGGGATAGCCGGCACGCGACCGCAGATCCACGATCCGCATCGCCCCTTCCCGCACTGGCAAGTAGGGACGATCCGTCAGCTAACGACCTGTCCCGAAGGGAAATTCGCGCGGGCGAACGTCAGACCACTTCTTCGCGGTGAAGGCGGCAGGCGTGGCTTTCCTCGGCCACTTCGATCTGCACCGTGGTATGGCCGATGCCGAAGTAGTGCTCCAGTTCTTCGGCCAGTTCATGCAGGAACGCATCGCCAGGGTGCCCGGCCGGCATGACGAGATGCGCCGTCAGCGCGGTTTCGGTCGTGCTCATCGGCCAGATGTGCAGGTCGTGCACGGCGGTCACGCCCGCTTGCGCGGCCAGGAACGTGCGCACCTTGCTCTCGTCGATGCCGGCGGGGACGCCAAGCAAGCCCATCTTGACCGAATCCTTCAGCAGCCCCCAGGTGCCGCGCGCGATCACTGCCACGATGACGAGGCTGGTGACCGGATCGATCCACGTCGCCCCGGTCAGCATGATGGCAAGGCCCGCAAGCACGACCCCGGCGCTGACTGCGGCGTCGGCCACCATGTGCAGATAGGCGCCGCGCACGTTGATGTCGTGGTGCCGGCCGCGCATGAACATCAGCGCCGTGGCCATGTTGATGGCGATGCCGATCGCCGCCACGACCATCACCGGCCCTGCCTGGATCGGTTGCGGATCGAACAGGCGGCGCAGCGTCTCCACCGTGATCGCGCCGAGCGCGACGAGCAGCAGCGACGCATTGCCCAGCGCGGCGAGGATCGAGCTCGACTTGAAGCCCCAGGTGAAACGTGCCGAAGGCGGCCGCTTGGCGAGCACGCTGGCACCCCACGCGATCAGCAGGCCGAGCACGTCGGACAGGTTGTGTCCCGCATCGGCGACCAGCGCCATCGATCCCGACAGGATGCCGTACACCGCTTCAACCACCACGAACCCGGTGTTGAGCACGACGCCGATGGCAAAGGCCCGGCCGAAATCGGCCGGCGCATGGGAGTGCCCGTGCCCGTGCGAGTGCCCGTGCGAGTGGCCGTGGCCATGATCATGGCCGTGATGATGATGATGCGCGTGCGAACCGGACATGGGTGGACCCCTAGCGGTTTGATGCGGCTTGGAAAATGCCCTTGGTGCGCCAGGGGGCCTGTAAGCCGGGTTCTGTAGCGCCGACGGTATGCGATTGAGCGCACCGTATCGCCGCTGGCAGCCATTCCTCTAGGCAGGCCGTTGCCGGACTGCTCAAGCAATCAACCCGGACCGCTGGCCCGAAACTGGCCTGCCTCGCGCAAACGAGGCGCGCGGTCCCTATTCGATCTTGCTCCGGGTGGGGTTTGCCGTGCCGCTTCCGTTGCCGGTCGCGCGGTGCGCTCTTGCCGCACCCTTTCACCCTTACCCCTTCGAGAAGGGGCGGTCTGCTCTCTGTGGCACTTTCCCTTGACCGTCGGCTGACGCTTCCGGCCCGGCGGGTGTTACCCGCCACCCTTGTTTCGTGGAGCCCGGACTTTCCTCGGCATCAGACGAACTGACGACGCGGCTGCCCGGCCCCCCGGCGCGAGGGGTCACCTAGCATGCCCCATATCGCGTTCCAACAGCAGTTCGAACAACAGCGCGCCCAGTTGCCCGTCGATTTCGCCGGTAATGCGATGAGGGCGCCAGCGCCGCTCGAACGCGCGGACGGCGGCGGCGGGATCGCTAATGTCGTAACCGAAGCGTTCGAGCGCGAGGAAGAAGGCGCCGTCGTTGTCGAACAGCAGGCGCATCTTGAGCTTGGGCTTGGGCAGGGCGAGGCGCAGGCGGGCGAGCATGTCCCAATCGAACAGTTCGCCCGGATCGGTCTTGCGGGCAGGGGCGATGTCCGAATGGCCGACAACGTTGGCACGAGGGACGTTGTGGCGCTTGACGATATCGGCCAGCAGCGGGGCGAGCGCTTCCATCTGCGCATCGGGGAAGGGGCGGTAGCCCCATTCGTGTCCCGGGTTGACGAGCTCGATCCCGACGCTGGCCGAGTTCACGTCGGTCACCCCGCGCCAGTAGGAGCGCCCCGCATGCCAGGCGCGCTTTTCTTCGGGGACGAGGCGGGTGACGGTGCCGTCCTCGTCAATCATGTAGTGCGCGCTGACTTCGGCAGCGGGGTCGCACATCCGCTCCAGCGCTTCCGCCGCGCTCTGCATGCCGGTGTAGTGGAGCACCACCATCGTCACGGGCAGCTTGCGCTCGTTCCAGTTGGGCGAGGCGACGTCCCGGTGGATCAGCCAGCGGTTCATGGCCAGCGGCTCAGCGGGCCAGTCAGGCCGCCGCCGGGAGCACCGCGCCGAGCACCAGCGCTTCTGCCGTGGCGTGGACCTGCACGCCGCCGCCAAGCTGTGCGGCGATGAGCTGGACCATCGCGGCCGGCGCGGTCTTGCTGGACAGACCGCCTTCGCCCTGCCGTCCTTCCAGCGCTTCGCCGATGGTCGGATCGAAGGCGACCCGGGTGCCGCTGGCGCGGACCACGATCTCGGTCGCTTCGGCCCCGGCTTCGGCACCGATATCGAGCTGCCCGCCGCGCACCAGCGCATCGATGCCGATCAGCGCAAGGTTGAGCAGGATCTTGATCGCGCTTTTGGGCAGGCTGTCGCTGCCGAGCACCCAGTTGACCGCGATGCGCCCGTTGTTGCCGACGAGTGCATTGACCAGGCTTTGCGCTTCGGACAGCGGGACCATGTCGCCAAAGCCGCCGGCGGCGCCGAAGGCGAGGCGGAAGAAGCGCAGCTTGTCGGCAGAAATGCGCGCGCTTTGTTCGAGCAGTTCGAAGCACTTCTCGCGCATCGCCGGGTCCTTTTCCTCGGCCAGCAGTTCGAGACCGTTGGTGAGCGCACCCACCGGGCTCAACAGGTCATGGCACAGCCGCGAGCAGAGCAGGCTGGCGAGATCGAGCGAGGCAGTGGTCATGAGCGGGTTTCGCATCCTGTCGGGAAGGGGGCTGGAAAGGAGGGGGTTGACGGGGTTGACACGGTCCTGAGAGAAAAATCGCGCAGGGCAATTTCATGCAAAATCCGGGTGATAGCCGAATGATGCAGAAATGGGCGGAGGACCGTCATGCGGCTCGCCTTACCCATCTGCGACCTCGTAGGAAAGAGGGGCGAACCCCGAGGCGGCATCGCGCCAGAGCGTCACGCTCCCACCTGCTGCAATAGCCCAGATCCGCCCGTCCCGCGCGGCATCGGCGGCATCGCGGGACGATGGACGGGCAAGGCCGTTGGGATGCGAATGATAATAGCCGAGCAATTGGGCCTGCTGGTCCGTTCGCGCTTTGCGATGGGCCGCGATCAAGGCCGCCGGATCGATTTCGAAATGGTGTGCAGGGTCTGCCGCGACGTTGGCGGTGGCAGCGGCCTCGACAATTCGTTCGCCTGATCCGAGCAGCAGGCCACAGCATTCGTCGGGGTGGGCCCTTGCCGCCGCATCGAGGATCGCGGCGTGGGCCGAAGCTGTCAACGTCACCGGCACGGCAACGAGTTTGATCGCAAAGCCATTCTCGCACAACCCTCGACTGCACGGTAATGGCGCATCGCGGGCTCAGCTGAGTGGTCCTACATAAGGCCCGGATTCCCGATATTACCCATTGTGCGGCATGACACCTTCGGACCCGCCCCGAAATTTTCGGGGAGCGTGCGGAGAAGAACCGTGCTGCGCAACAAGACCATCATCGCCAAAGTCTGGATCGGATGCATCATTCTGGCGGTCGCTGCGGTCGTGTCGACCACGATCAGCCTGATCGGGATGAGCCGACAGCAGGAAGCCATGCACGCCATTGCCGGCGCGACCGATCTGCTGCGCAATCACATGGAGGCCGACATGGGCCACGATGCGATCCGTGGCGAAGTCGTCAGCATCGTCGCATCGCGCCAGACAGGCGCGATCGATGGCGCCGCCGCAGCGAGCGAACTGCGCACCCGCATCGACGACTTTGCCCAGCACATGGCGACAACCGCCAAGGCGGCCGACGCGCCCGGCGTGGCCAAGGCCCGCGCCAGCGCAGACGCGGCATTTCGCGCCTATGTCGATATCGCCCGCCAGATTGCCGACGAGGCGGCCGCAGGGCGCGTGCCAGACGATGCGAAACTGCGCCATTTCCAGCAGCTTTTCGAGGAGCTGGAAGGGGAAATGGCCAAGGTATCGGATGCGGTGCAGGCCCACGTTGCGGAGACTTCGGGCGACGCTGATGCCATTGCCGGGCAGGCACGATGGATGACCATCGCCAGCCTGCTCATCATTCTGCTCGCGCTTGCAGGCGTTGCCCGCACCGGCCGTCGATTCCTGATCGATCCGATCCTGAGTCTGGCTGCGCGGGTACGCGAACTGGCGGACGGGAAGCTTGACGTGATGGTGAGCGGCGATGGCCGCAGCGACGAGATCGGCGACCTTGCGCGATCGGTCTGCGACCTGCGCGACGGTCTTGCCGAAGCGAAGGCGGAAACCGCACGCCAGGCGGACACGATCATCGCCTCGATCGGCACCGGCCTTAGCGAGCTTGCATCGGGCAACATCGCCTATCGCATCGAACAGCCGCTTGCCGGCCGCTTCGAGAAGCTGCGCAGCGATTTCAATGGCGCGCTTGGCGAGCTGGGCGCCGTGCTGGCAGGCATGCAGAGTTCGACCGAACACCTTCATGCGGTTGCGCGCGACATCGGCGGTGCGGCCGGGGACCTGTCCAACCGCAACGCCAACCAGGCGGCGAGCCTGGAGGAGACCGCCGCGGCCATCGCCAGCCTGGCCCAGCGGGTGGCGGGATCGACCGACGCAGTTTCTACCGCACGCCATGCCGTGGACAGCGTGGGCACGGAGATGAGCCGGGGCGGGGAAGTGATCCAGGATGCCGAAGCGGCCATGGACAGGATCGAGCTGGCATCGCAGCAGATAGGCAGCATCGTCAGCGTGATCGATGGCATCGCCTTCCAGACCAACCTGCTTGCGCTCAACGCCGGGGTCGAGGCGGCGCGCGCAGGCGAACAGGGCAAGGGTTTTGCCGTGGTCGCCAGCGAGGTCCGCGCGCTTGCCCTGCGTAGCGCCGATGCCGCGCGCGAGATCAAGCAATTGATCGAGAATTCGTCGCAGGAAATCGGCGAAGGCGTGCGCTTGGTGCGCGATGCGGGCGCCAGCCTGCGCGCGATTACCGAGCAGATGAGCGAGATCAACCGGATGATGGAAGTGGTCGAGGCCGGTGCCAGCGAGCAGAACGCCTCGCTCGCCTCGATCGACGCGACGTCGAAGCAGATCGAGAAGATCACGCAGAGCAATGCCGCCGTGGCCGACCAGGTGAGCAAGGCCAGCCGCGATGTCGTCGCCTCGATCGGGGAAGTCGTCCAGCAGCTCGACCGTTTCGTGATCGCCCGGACCCAGAACCGCGCGCCGAGCTTCGGGCTCGCGGCGTGAAGCTGCGCCGCGCCCCGATTGCGGCCAGTGCCATGCTGGCGTGCTTGGCGCTGGCAACGCCGTTGCGCGCGGCGGACAAGCCGGTGGAACTGGGCGCGGAGGTCACCGTCGATGTCGTCGGAGTGGCCAAGGGCGGAGCCGATCATCGCGCACGGGTGCTCTCGAACGTGGACCTTACCGCCGCGCTCGACCTTGAAGCACTTGCGGGATGGTCGGGCGCGCGCGCCTTCGTCTACGTGCTCGACAACCATGGCCTGCGACCCAACGATGCGGCGGGCAAGCTGGAAGGCGTGAACAACATCGAGGTGCCCAAGGCGGGGACGCGGCTTTTCGAGGCGTGGGTGGAACAGGACCTGGGCCGCGGGGCAAGCCTGCGCGTGGGGCTCTATGACCTGAACAGCGAATTCTATGCGACGGATTCCTCTGCCGTGCTCATGGCGCCGCCGTTCGGCATCGGTTCGGAGTTTGCCGCGACCGGTCGCAACGGTCCGTCGATCTTCCCCTGCTCGGCGCTGGCCGCGCGGCTTTATGTGCCCGTGGGGGACGACGATGCGTTTATCCGGTTTGCCGTGCTGGGCGCCAAGGCCCAGACGCTGGGCGATCCGGGGGGCATTGATCTGCAGTTTGGCGACGGCCTGCTGTTCGTGGGCGAAGTGGGCGAAGCCAAGGGCAGCACGCGGCTGACGCTGGGAGGCTGGGGCTATTCGCGCGGTTCGCTCAACGCCTACCTCATCGGGCCCGATGGCGAGCCTGTGCGCAAGCCTTCGTTCGGCGCCTATGCGATGTTCGAACACGACTTGCTGGCGCGCGACGACCGCAAGCTGACCGCCTTCGTGAGGGCGGGGCTGAGCAACAAGGACGCGGCGCCATTTCGCGGCGCGCTGCAGACCGGCGTGCTGCTCGCACCGGCGCTGGCGGGGCGGCCCGACAGCCTGTTTTCCGTGGGCTTTCACCAATCCTGGACCAGTCGCTCTTTCCGCGCGGCGGGCCGCGCAAATGGCATGATCCCGGCCAACGAGCAGGGGATCGAGGTGACGTATGCGGACAAGATCCTGCCGTGGCTTGCGCTGCAGCCCGACGTGCAGTGGGTGCGCCATCCGGGCGGCGACGAACGGGCGCCTGCGGGCGTGATCCTGAGCCTGCGGACGACGGCGAGCTTCTGATTTGAAGTGCCGGGCAAGGGCGCCGCAGCGGCTCTTGTTGGAATTGAAACGATACCCATATGGCCGTGCATGGGGGGACATGACGCGATCATCGAAGGTGTGATTGCCCCCGGCGGCCAGCGGCTCGACCGGGCGCTGGCGGATTCCACCGGCCTTTCGCGCGAGAGGATCAAGGCGCTGATCGACGAGGGCCGGGTCGAGCTTGCCGGCAAGGCGGTGAAGCAGGCCTCGCTCAAGGCGGCAGAAGGAACCCCGTTTGCCGTGCGCGTGCCCGAAGCGGCCCCGGCCGAGGCGGTGGCGCAGGACATTCCGCTTAACGTGGTGTTCGAGGATGCGCACCTGATCGTGGTCGACAAGCCGGCCGGGCTGGTGGTGCATCCGGCGGCGGGCAATCCCGATGGCACGCTGGTCAATGCGCTGCTCCACCATTGCGCGGGCCAGCTTTCGGGGATCGGCGGGGTGGCGCGCCCGGGCATCGTCCACCGGATCGACAAGGATACCTCGGGCCTGCTGGTTGTGGCCAAGAGCGACGCGGCGCACGAAGGGCTGGCAAAGCAGTTCGCCGACCATTCGATCAGGCGCGTCTACAAGGCGGTGACCGCGGGCGTGCCGATGCCGCCGGCCGGCACCGTGCGCGGCGCGATCGGCCGATCGAACCACGATCGCAAGAAGATGGCGCTGGTAGAAGAGGGGCGCGGCAAGCACGCGGTGACGCATTATCGCACGCTGGAGCCGCTCGACGGGGCGGCGCTGGTCGAATGCCGGCTGGAGACCGGGCGGACCCACCAGGTGCGCGTTCACCTTGCATCAATCGGTCATGCCCTATTGGGAGATCCTGTCTATGGACGACCTCCGGCACGCATCAGACCCATTCTCCAGCGACTCGGCTTCAGCCGCCAGGCGCTGCACGCGGCCGAGCTCGGGTTTCTCCACCCGATCAGCGCGGAGCCGCTTCATTTCGCCAGCTCGACGCCCGTCGACATGCGGGAACTCATCGTCGAACTATGCGCTCAAGAACAGGGTGCGCGGCTTATGGCGAAGCTGTAGTGTAGGGTTTCTGCCCGAGTAGATTCCATGTGTGGCCCCACCGCCCGACGCCCAGTAGGGGTTAGGTATCGGGGTACCGACGCGACGAAAGGAAGTGTTCAGGTGAGCGAACAGACCAAAGCGGCCAGCGTCCCCGCGCTTAACGGGGAAGCCAGCCTCAACCGCTATCTATCCGAGATCCGCAAGTTTCCGGTGCTGACCGCAGAGCAGGAATACATGCTCGCCAAGCGTTACCAGGAACACCAGGATCCACAGGCCGCCGCGCAGCTGGTGACGAGCCACCTGCGGCTCGTGGCCAAAATCGCCATGGGCTATCGCGGCTATGGCCTGCCGGTCAGCGAGCTGATCAGCGAAGGCAACATCGGCCTGATGCAGGGTGTGAAGAAGTTCGAGCCCGACCGGGGCTTCCGCCTCGCCACCTACGCCATGTGGTGGATCAAGGCTTCGATGCAGGAATTCATCCTGCGCAGCTGGTCGCTGGTGAAGATGGGCACCACCGCCGCGCAGAAGAAGCTGTTCTTCAACCTTCGCCGGATGAAGAAGAACCTCGAGGCCTTCGAGGACACCGACCTGCATCCGGACGACGTGCGCAAGATCGCGACTGACCTCGGCGTGCCCGAGCAGGAAGTGATCAACATGAACCGGCGCATGATGATGGGCGGCGATGCTTCGCTGAACGTCTCGATGCGCGAGGACGGCGAAGGTTCGTGGCAGGACTGGCTGACCGACGATCGTCCGCTGCAGGACGAGACCGTGGCCGATGCCGAAGAGGCGCAGGTGCGGCACGAACTGCTGGTCGAGGCGATGGAAAGCCTCAACGATCGCGAGCGCCACATCCTGACCGACCGTCGCCTGATCGATGAGCCAAAGACGCTCGAGGAACTGAGCCAGGTCTACAACGTCAGCCGCGAGCGCGTTCGCCAGATCGAGGTGCGCGCGTTCGAGAAGCTGCAGAAGGCGATCCAGAAGATCGCCGGCGAGCGCAGGCTGCTGGTGGCGGGCTGAGGCCCTTCGCCAAAGCGACGAAAAGCGGGGCGGCCGGGGGAAACTCCGGCCGCCTTTGCGTTCAGCGTCCGGCCCTGAAGTAGAAGCGCAAGCCCAGGCCGCAGATCAGCGTCACGCCGATCCACAGCACGATCTGGGAGATCACCACCGTGCGGTTGAAGCCATCGTCGGCGGCGGGCAGCAACAGCAGGAACAGCAGGCCAAGCGACGCGGCGGCGAAGATCAGCCAGGTGCGGGGGGAAGGGGTGCTGGGCATGGTCATTGCGCTCTACGCCTCCCGCGCCGCGCGGGCAATCCCGGCGTCGGGGAGGGCGCCAGCGTCACGCGGGCGGATTGACCGCGGCAAAGGCCGCAGCATAGCGCCCTTCGCGTTCAGCATCGCTGAGAAAGCGAACGTTGCGGACCAGCACTTCGGACGGCGTTGGGTCCTGTGCGAAGATTGCCATGACTTCGTCGGCATAGGCGTCGAGCGGCATATAGCCTTCCCGTGTCGACTGGCCGGGGGTGAGTTCCGTCTGCACCGCGGGCGGGGCGAGCTCAATCACTTCGACTTTGCCGGCAAGTTGGTGGCGCAGCGACTGGGTCCACGAATGGAGCGCGGCCTTGGTGGCGCTGTAGGTGGGTGTGCGCGCCATCGGCACGAAGGCGAGGCCCGAGGTCACGTTGACAATCGCTGCGTCGGCTTGCTTGCCAAGGTGTTCGATGAAAGCATCGATCAGACGGATCGGGGCGAGCAGGTTGGTCGCGATCGTCGCTTCGGCATCGGCCAGATCGCGGGGCGCGGTCAGATCCTCGAAGCGCATGATGCCCGCATTGTTGACGAGAACGTTGATCAAGGGAAATCGCGCAACGAGGTCGGCGACCTTTCCGGGCAGGGCTGCGGCGTCGGTCACATCGAGCGCGAAGGCATGGAGGTTGGCGCGGTCCGCCACGGTTTCTTTAAGGCTGGCAAGCGTGCGTCCGGTGACGATCACCGTGTTGCCCGCATCGTGCCAACGCTGGGCGAGCGCGCGGCCGATGCCGGAGCCACCGCCGCTGAGGAGAATGGTGTTGCCGCTGGTCTTCATGGGAATCTCCTGTGCTCGGCGGCCCGAGGCAGACCGCTTCTGCCGCGAGATAGGGCTTTACGCACCCATCGGAAGAAGGCACCTGCAGGGGAGATACACACCATCTGGTAAGCGTGAGATGACGGCCGGCAATTCCAGGCACTATCCCCCCGTGAGCCCCGAGGTCGAGGCGCTCGTCGAAGACGTGATCGGCCGCGTTGCGGACAAGTGGACGATGATCGTGATTGAGGCGCTGGAGGAACACGGCACGCTGCGCTTTTCGGAAATCTGGCGCGCGGTGCCGCGGATCAGCCAGAAGATGCTGACCCAGACCTTGCGGCGGATGGAGCGCGACGGCCTGGTCAGCCGCACCATCCACGCCTGCGTTCCGCCGCGGGTGGACTATGCTCTGACCGAACTGGGCAGCACGCTGAGCGAGGCCTTTTGCGGCGTATGGCAGTGGGCCGAGGCACATCATGCGGCTATCGACGCGGCCCGGGCGCGGTTCGACGGGATCTCCGCCGACAAAGCGGGCGCATAGGCGTTGATTGCAAGCGCGGCTCGCGGTTAGACAAGGCGGCAATGCTGACCGACGCGCTCAAGCCTTCCCGCCCCAAGAAGTCCCACGGATTTGCCTATCGCCTCGGCTGGTGGATCGGGCGGGCGATCGTCATATTCCTGGCCGTGTCGGTCGGCCTGACGCTGCTCTACAAGTTCGTGCCGGTGCCCTACACGCTGACCATGGCGATGGATGCCAACGGCGTGACCAAGGACTGGACCCCGCTGTCGCGGATCGATCGCAACATGGTCGACGCTGCCATTGCCGGCGAGGATTCCAAGTTCTGCAGCCATTCGGGCTTTGACACCGATGCGATGCAGCAGGCCTTCGAGCGGAACCTGAAAGGCGGGCGCATTCGCGGCGGGTCAACCATCAGCCAGCAGACCGCCAAGAACGTGTTCCTGTGGCAGGGCGGCGGCTATTTCCGCAAAGGACTGGAAGCCTGGTTTACCGTCCTGATCGAGCAGATCTGGGGCAAGCGGCGGATCATGGAGGTCTACCTCAACGTCGCGGAAACGGGGATCGGCACCTATGGCGTCGAGGCGGGGGCCATGCGCTATTACAACAAGGGGGCGCAGAGCCTGAGCCGGGTCGAAGCCGCGCGGATCGCGGCGGCCTTTCCGGCGCCCAAGAAGCGCGAAGTGATTGGCGCCAGTGGCTTCACCCGCAGGCATGGCAACGCCATTGCCGCGCGCGTGAACGTGGTGCGCGGCGATTACGATTCCTGCGTATATCGCTGAAGATGAGGCGCTGAAGATCAGTCGCTGAAGATCGGGTGTGAGGGCCGCCCAGGGCTGATGGGCGGCCCTCGTTCCGTCAGGTGTACGCCTGTCCTGCCGGAACCTCGATCGATACGGCGCCGTCCCTAGGGAAACGGACCATGGCCCATTGGTAGGACTACTGCGCATGGCGCGCAGTGCCGCGGCGCACAGCCCGGACAAAAATACGGCGCGGACGGCATGGTGCCATCCGCGCCGGTCCGCCGCCTCGGGAGGGATTGAGGCGGCGGGAGGGGTTGCGCTTCGATCAGAAGTTCAGGTTGAACGAGCCGACGATGGTGCGCGGCGCGCCGAATTCGACCTGCGGGTTGTTCGAGGCAGCGGGCTGCGTCGACAGGTTGGCGAAGTACGACTGGTCGAACAGGTTGATCACGTTCAGCTGCAGCCAGGCCGCGCCATTGCCGATCTTGCCGATGGTGAACCGGGCATCGAGATCGACCGTGGTGTAGCTGGGCGCGATCACGTCGTTGACGTCGGTCAGATAACGCTTGCCGACATACTTGCCCTGGACGCCGAGCGACACGCGTTCGAGATCGAACTGCACGCGGCCGCCCACCTGCCACTTGGGCGTTTCGGCGACGAACTTGTCCTTGGTCGGCGAGATCACCGCGCCGGTCTTCGGATCAAGCACGTTGTCCTGCAGCTTCGCGCTGATCCACGAGCCGAACGCATAGAGCGACAGCACGTCAACCGGCTTGAAGGCGACGCTGGCATCGACGCCATAGCTCTTAACCTTGCCGACGTTGCGATCGGTGTTGAGCGTCGAGCCGTCATCCAGCAGCACCTGCGAGGAGATGATGCGGTTCTTGTAGCCGATGTACCAGCCCGAAAGCTGCGCCTGAACCTTGCCCGTGGCATAGCGCATGCCGAGGTCGAAGGAGTTGGTGCGTTCCGGCTTAACGTCGATGGTCGGCTGGATCTTCACGCCGTCAAACGCATAGAGGTTGTCGGTGCGCGGGGCCGAGAAGCCCTGGCTGAAGTTGCCGAACACGCTGACTTCGGGCGTGAACTTGTACACGAAGCCGGCGTTGGGCAGCACGGTGTTGTAGTTGACCGTGCGGCCCTTGTACGGCGCGGCATAAGTCGGGAACTTCGCCGAGACGACCGCTGCGCTCTCGCTGGTGCAATAGGCATCGTTCGAGCTGCCGGGGATGGTCCAGCAGTTGTTGGTCAGGTTGCGCTTGAAGAACGGCGCGCGCACGCCGGCCTGCAGGGTCAGCGCGTTGTCGAAGAACTTGCCGACGTATTCGCCCGCAACCTGGTGCAGGATCGCGTAGGACAGGCGATCACGCTTCTGGATCACGTTGCCGGCCGCATCGACTGCAGCCACATCGCTCTTGATGCCACCGAAATCGTCGAGCGGGTTGCCATTCGACGCGAGGTAGCCCGCTTCGCCGGTCTGGCGATGACGCGCGCGGTCGTACGTGTAAGCGAGGCGCACCGTCTGCGACGGGTCGATTTCCCAGCGCAGCGAGGCGGTGGCGCCCAGGCGATGCGTGCGCGTGTTCGATGGGAAGTAGAGGCGCACGTAATCGTTGAGATCGCCGTCACCGTTCAGGTCGACGCCGGTGGCAATGCCTGCACCCAGGCGCGAACCCTGGCGGTTGTAGGCGCCGTTCTTGCCCGCATTGGCGTTGCTTTCGGCAAAGACCGAGGTGCCGCCACCGTTGGCCAGGGTGTACTGGTAGCTGCCGTCGACCGTGAAGATCAGGTTGCTGGCCAGCGTGAAGCGCGAATTGAAGCGGATGTTGCCGGTATCCGACGGATTGATCGACGTGCCGTAGTAGTTGCTGCAGGTGCTCGTCGAACCGTTGCTGGGCGTGACCGTGCCCTTGAGGCCGAGTGTGCAGGAAGCATCGTTGTTGTAGCCGAACAGCGTATCGAACTGCGTGTCGCTGAGCTTCGACAGATCGAGCGGGTTCGCAGCCGAGATCGACGCTGCAGCCGGGATCGTGCCGGTGCCGAGCAGCGTACGCATGTCGTTCACGCCGACGCGGCGGTAGAAGTTGTTGCGGTTCTGGTTGTAGTGGCCGGCGATCGAGAGGAAGTCGCCATTGTTGCCGAGCGGCTGGTAGATGCGCGCGTTGTACTGCGTCTTCTTGATTTCGCCGGGGCCACGGAACTGGTCGTAGCGGGTGTTGCTGGCAGCGACGAAGGCGCGCGTGCCCCAGGGGCCGATCTCGCCGGTGTCGATCGCGCCGAACACGCGGTTGTAGTCATAGGTGCCGTGCGAATAGTTGAACGTCGCGCCCAGGTCCTGCTTGGGCAGGCGGGTGCGATAGTTCACCGTGCCGCCGGCGGCGCTGGCCGTGGGGCTGTCAACGTCGGTGGCGCCGAAGTTGATGTTGACCTGTTCGATCAGTTCCGAATCGAGCTGCTGGTTGGTGTAGAGCGCGTAGTTGCCCGAATCGTTCACCTGAATGCCGTCGAACGTGGCCGAAACGCGCGCGCCGTCGAAGCCGCGGATGCGCAGGTTGCCGCCGCCGGCGCCATAGGGGTCGGTGCTGGTGAAGTTGACGCCGGGCACGATGTTGATCGTATCGAAGATCGCCTTGCCCGGGTTCTGGCGAGCGATCAGCTCCTGCGTCAGAACGGCCTTGGCCTTGGGCGTGTCAGGCGTCTTGATGCCATCGACCGCGCGTTCACCACGCGCACCGGTGACGATGATCGAATCCTCGACATCGGCCGAGCCGGTGGACTGTGCATAGGCCGACTGGCCCGCGACGACGATCGCCAGCCCGCTGGCGGCGATGAGGAAATTGCGTTGCATCGAATAGCCCCGTTTGTTGCCCGGGGGAGAGTGCCGGGCGGTCAGTTTGCGAACCCACATGCGAACCGTCGCACGGCGGGCCCCGGCCGGACCCGCACCGTTGGCGGCGGGCCTTGCCAGGACGGATGCGCTTCTAGCGGCACCCGCCCGCCTGCCAAACCGGTTGCATGTGACACGACTATGACGCTTTGGTAGTCAGTGAAACACTATCGTTAGATATGGAAAATTTCCCGCGCCCGCACGCGGCGCTGGCGCACAAAAATTGCGCCATTCCAACGATGCGCGGCCTTAATGCTGCGTCTGTGACTTTGCTGCAACGCAGCAGGGAAATCTGCTTTTGACGCGTGCGAGCAGGGAACCGCGTGTCATGAATCGCCGCATCAAGCGGGTGCGCGCGCGAGAAAGCGGCGCCTCGGTTGCCGGCAGTGCAATGCCGCACCCTTGCGCCGTGGTCAGTTCGCCTGGGCAGCCGTGGGTGATTCGACCGTGAGCAACCAGCGCTGGGTGCCCTCGAGCCCGATCGCGGTCAGCCGTCCGGTGGCATAGGCGCCCGTGTCGATGCCGATGCGCAAGGGAGTAACTTCGGGCGAGTCGGTGATCGTGTGTCCGTGAACCACGGCGAAATCGCGCAAGCTGCGGTCCTGGAGGAACTCGCCGCGAATCCAGCGCAGGTCGGCAACCTGCTGCTGCTCTATCGCCACGCCGGGCCGTATGCCCGCATGGACGAACAGGTAGTCGCCGATACGGATGCGGTCTTCCATCGCCCGCATGAAGGCGACGTCCTCCGCCGGTACGACTTCGGGCATGAGCGCGCGCAGCTCCTCGATAGTGGTGCGCGCGTAGGCGTCGTAGTCCATGTAGCTGAGCATCGTCTCGCGCCCGCCATGGCGCAGGAAATGCCGCAGCGTATCGTCGCGACGGAACGAGCCGAGGAACATTTCCTCGTGATTTCCGGCCAGTACCCGCACCTTGCGTGTGCTGGCCCAGTGGCGCGCGGTGCGCATCACGCCGGCGCTGTCTGGCCCGCGATCGACCAGATCGCCCAGCAGGATCACCGTGGTGTCGGCCGGGCCGCGCGCCGCGTCATCGGCCTCGATCCGCTCGATGATCGCCTGAAACAGATCGTGCCGCCCGTGGATGTCGCCCACCGCATAGACCCTCTCGCCAGCCGGAATCGCGGTCGGCTGAGCGGGTGGGTCCTGGGGACCGCTGAAGATGGAGCGAAGCTTCTTGAGCATGGCAGAGGGCTAGCAACGCCCGAATACGCTCATTGTGCCGCAGTGCACAAGCCGATGCGATTACCTGATGCGGAAATGCCACATTCCGACGTCAACCGGCAATATTCTGTTACATTAGGCTTGTGCGCTGCAACATACCAAGGCACCGCTGTTGGCGCAGGATCAAGCCGCCCCGCATCCCGGTCACGGGACAGGACAGAGGGCGACAGGTCCGGCGCAGGTGGGACGACGCGTCAAGACCAAGCAAAGGAATGTCCATGCGCACGTCCATCAAGGCCCTTCTGGCCTCGACCCTTTTCCTCGCCGCCGCCACGCCGGCGCTCGCGGACGACACCGCTCCGCCCAGCGATATCAAGATCACCGGTTCGGCCGCGATCGTCAGCCAGTATCGCTTCCGCGGCATCGCCCAGTCGGATAACAAGCCGGCCGTGCAGGGCGCGATCACCGTTTCGCATTCGTCGGGCTTCTACGTTTCGACCTGGGGTTCGAGCGCCAGCGCGGGTAACGGCGCGGTCAACATCGGCGGCACCGAAATCGACGTCTACGGCGGCTTCGCCCACGGGCTGGGCAGCAGCGGCGTGAACATCGACGTCGGCGTCTATGGCTACCTCTATCCGGGTGCCACCGCCGGCAACTATTACGAGATCTACGGCTCGCTGTCGAAGGCGCTGGGCCCGGTCAACGCCAAGGCCGGCATCAACTTCGCCCCCGCGCAGAAGAACCTGCGCGTCTACCCGACGCACACTAACACCTATGTCTACGGTGAACTGTCGGGCGCGATCCCCAACACTCCGCTGACCGTCCACTCGCACCTTGGCCACACCGGCGGCGCGTTCGACTGGACCAAGGACTATCTCGACTACTCGGTCGGCGTTGGCGCCACTTACAAGAACCTGACGCTCGACGTGTCGTGGGTCGGCACCAACGTCAGCCGCAAGGACGCGGCCGCCAAGCCGATCACCTCGCCGTTCGAAACCTACCGCGCGGCCAAGGACGTCGCGGTGGTCTCGCTGACCGCGACGTTCTGATCCGGACCGCCGCGGCACGGGGGTGTCGCGGCGGACCCGTCACGCGAAAGGCCTGTGGGGCAACCGCCCTGCAGGCCTTTCCTTTTGGCAGCGGCTGCCTATCTCTCGGCCATCCTTTCCCGAGACGAGGCGAGCCCCCACGTGACCAAGTACCTGCACACCATGATCCGGGTCACCGATCCGGATGCGACGATCGCCTTCTTCCGCCTGATCGGGCTTGAGGAAGTGCGCCGCTTCGACAACCAGGCCGGGCGCTTCACGCTGATCTTCCTGGCAGCGCCGGGCGAAGAAGGCGTCGCGGAAGTCGAGTTGACCTATAACTGGCCGCCCGAGGACGGGCAGGGCGAAGTCTATACGGGCGGGCGCAACTTCGGCCATCTCGCCTACCAGGTCGACGACATCTACGAGACTTGCCAGCGCTTCCTCGACGCGGGCCTGACGGTCCATCGCCCCCCGCGCGACGGCCACATGGCGTTCGTGAAATCGCCTGACGGCATCTCGGTGGAACTGCTGCAGAAGGGGCGGCTCGAACCGCGCGAACCGTGGGCGAGCATGGAGAACACCGGCACCTGGTAAGCGGCGCGCAAAACCGTGCAGGGGACTGCCGAAACCCCTTGCCACCGCCGATACCGCTGGCTAAAGCGCGCGCCTGCCCACAAGGCGCGCCGCTTTAGCTCAGTCGGTAGAGCACATCATTCGTAATGATGGGGTCACGTGTTCGAGTCACGTAAGCGGCACCATTTCCTCCCAACATGACTAACCACCAAGGCTGCAACGCCTGCGCAGACCCGCGCGGGTGCGGCGCCATTTGTGTCATCGCGGACCGTTGCGCCGCTCGTTTCTGCGCCGCTGCTGGAGCGCCATGCGGCGGCTGCTGGGGCGGGGCGATGAGTTTCCCGCTTGGTGATCCGTCGCCGCCACTTCAGCGCCGCTCGCTGGCGGAGGCCGGCTCCTGATCCTTCCCGCATTGGGCTTGATACAAAAGAAAAGGGCAGCCGCTGCTGCGACTGCCCTAAGTGTGTGCCATGTCACTGGGGAGGTGATGCATGGACCTTGCTGGAGATGCCGCCCCAAGCGGGGAGGCTGTCCTTCCGTCGGCGGCTTACTTGGCCGAGAGGACGATCTGCCCTGTGTAACGACCCGGCTTCACGGTCTTTGCCCGGCCATTGACGCGCAGTGTGCCGTTGAGCTTGGCGCCGGGCGCGATGTCGAGGGCGGTGAGGTACGATGGCCCGGTTACCGTCCAGGCCGAACCAGCGCCCAACGTCACCGACAGGCCCTTGCCGCCCGGGATCGCCCCGGCGGTGTTCACCACGTGACCGACTTCCTGGTACGTCGCACGGCGCGGGGCCGCACCCGACGCCGGAGCGACGGTAGAGGTGGAAATGCGGCCCGTGACGCTGGCGTTTTCAAAGCGCAGCGCCATGGCACTACCCTTGGGACGCGCGTTGTAGAAATCGCCCGCGACCGTGGTGTTGCGGAACGTGGCGGTCACGTCCGGGCTGATCGGCGGACCCTTGGGCGCGCCCGGGGGCGGGCCGCTCATGCCCGGGGGAAGCGCGGTCATGCCTTCGGGAATTTCACCCTTCAGCATCGCCACCATGAACGGATCGTCGTTTTCCATGGACTGCAGGATAACGCCGTTGCCAGCCGAGACTTGCGCTCCGTCGACCACGACGTTCGTGCCGAGGCCCTTCACGAGAATGGCGGTCTGCGCGGAATCCATCACGCTGCCCTTGTCGATGGTCAGCGTGCCGCCGCCTTCGCCCGAGTGCATCACGATGCCGTAGCGATTGGAATGGACGCGCGTGCCGTCGGTGAAGGTGACGCTGCCCTGGGCCGCCATGATGCAGGCCACGTCTGCCGCGCGGACGATCGAGCGGCTGAAGGTGTCGACGCTGTCGCCGATCGAGTAGCAGCCGTATCCGCTGTCCACGGTTTCGATCACGCTGTCGTTCACGAACATGCGCACGTGCGTGTTGTCGTCGGTGGACATTGCGCCCCAACCTTGCGCCCGAATGAGCGAGCGGTTGTAGGTAACCGTGCCCTGATCGACCAGGTTGGTCGCGCGCACGTTGCCCGACAGGCCGAGCATCCATGGCACTTCCATCATCTTGCCCACGTCGACGGTGAACTTGTAGTCGGCCGGCAGCGTACCGTTGAGCACTTCGATTTCGGCATCGTTGACCGTCACGTTGGAATGGCCGCCGACGAAGATTGCCGTGCGGATCGCGCCGCGCGTGCGGATCACTGGGCGGTCGATCGTCACCTGTGCCTGATCGCGGGCGGCAATGCCGGCACCGAAGCCCGCGAAATCGTTGCCGCCGTTGCCGACGAGGTCGATCACCGGATGATCGATGCGATAGGCGCCCTTGCCGCCCACGATGATGCCGTTGAACCGTTCCCCGTGCGAGGTGATGACTGCGTTGGACAGCACGCCCGGCTGGCTCGAATACCCGCCGGCAAGCGCAGCCGTGACCGAACGCGACGGATCGAGCGCGCCATCGGTGACATAGGCGGCGGCCCGGAAGTGGTGTTCGGGCAGATCGTGATACTTGACCGGAATGTCGTCGGTCACGCTCAGCACCACCTTGCCGGCATAATGGCCAGGAACGAGCGGCATTTCGACGCCGTTCACGGTCAGGGTAAGCAGCTTTCCGGCCGGTGCCGAAGGCATGTCGGCAGCGGTGAGGGTCAGGTCGTCATAGGCGGTCGTGGTGGCGACCGGGGCGGCGTGCGCCATCGGCGCCAGCAGCGCGATTGCAGTGCCCAGCAGGGCGGCCTTGTTCATCTCTCGATCCCTTCGTTGGCGACGAGGTCGCTGGAGGTCGTATTGGGGGGAGGGGCAGCAGGAACTTCAGCGAGCGGAAACGATCAGCTCGCCACCCGATTTCAGCTGGATGTGTTGGGGTTTGAGCGAACCGTCCGCCGTCACGGCGCGGACGGTGACGCCCTTGGGCGCGTCGATCGCAGGAACGGAGGCCGCAGTCAGCACGACTTCGGACGCAGCGGTCGCCGTCCAGCGGCTGCCGGCATCGGCGGTGAGGACGACATTGTGCAGCGCGCCGGCAAGCTGCGCGCTTTCCAGCTTCAGCGCCAGTGCCCGGTCGGTATCGGTGTTGGCGACATCGCCCTTGAGGATCGCCTTGCGCAGCGTGAGCGCCACGCCGGGCACGGGCTTGCCGCCAGTCTTCGTCGCGTTGGGATCTTCGTTCTTGATCACGCTGAGCAGCTGGCCCGACGTGCTGGTGATGGCGCCGCCTTCGATGGTGATGGCGGCGTTGGCGCTCTTCACCAGGATGGCAGGACCTGCGGAGACGAGCGTCGTGTCCTTGAGGTTCAGCTCGGCCATCTCGGTCGGGTCAAAGGCCATGACGGAATGGATCATCACCCCGTTGCGTCCGACCTTGCCGGTCACGCCGTTGAGGTCGATCCGCGCCTTGCCGGCGATGATGCCCAGTTCGCCGCCGCTTTCCACGACGGTGCGGTTGAGCACCACGTGCGCGCCGAAATCGGCATAGGTGCCATAGCCCTTGTGCTTCACGCGCAGGACGCAGTCGTTCGCCTCGAGATAGAGGTTGCCGCCGGTGGCATCGGTGGACAGCGCGCCCCAACCGTCGGCTTCGATCGTGGTGCGGTAGAAGAAGCTGCGCGAATTGCTCATGGCGAGCACGGTGCGCGCATTGCCGTCGAGGCCGAGCGGTGCGGGCGGCTCCATCATGCCGGGGCCGATGTGGCGAATATAGCCGACCGGCAGCGCGCCGCCATTGGCGATCAGCGTGGAATCATAGACGCGCAACGTGGCGTTTTCGGCAGCAACCAGCGCGGAAGAGGTCGCGCCGCTGGTTTCGATGCGGACATGGTCGACGACGAGTGTGGCGTCATCGCGCACCAGCGCACCTGCACCGATGCCCAGGAAGTCGTTCTTGCCCATCCCGGTCAGCGCGATTTGCGCATTCTTGAGCGTGAACGCGCTGCGCCCACCGCTGACCATGACGCCGTTGTACTGGTCCTTGGGCGAGTTCAGCACCAGGCCATCGGATGCGGTGGCGCTACCATCGCGAACAACCAGCGCGGCATCGTATTTGGTGTCCGCCATCGTGGGCATCGCTGGGGGTGGGCTGGGCGGTACGCCCTGGGCGTTGGCAACAGGCATGGCGAGCGCGGTTGCGAGCAGGAGGCCCGCACAGGATAGCGATCTGGTTGTCATGACATTCCCAATTGGGGGCGGGGGCCGGTCACGACCCCCGCCTTTCGGATCAGAAGGAAACACGGGCCGTCGCGCCGTAAGTGCGCGGCGCACCGACGGTGTTGTAGCCAACGAAATACCCGGTCTTCACGGCCTTGTCGGCAATGTTGCGGGCGAACACAGTGAAGCCGTACAGCTTGTCGGCCGACTCCCACGAGATGGATGCATCGGCAGTGGCGTAGCCCTTCTGCAGCGCTGCCGACGTGTTGTTCGGCGCAACGAACTGCTTGCTGACATAGCGACCATCGACGCGCGCGGTGACGCTGCCGCTCGTGTCCAGATCGAACACGTGCTGGTAACCGCCCTTGACGGTCCACGCCGGGGCGTGCGGCAGGCGCTCGCCCTTGAAGTTCACCGCAGTGAACGGATCTGCCGGGTGCAGGATCAGATCGCCGTCGATCTTCGAATGGAGGTACGAAACGCTCACGTTGACGGTATCGTCGACGGTGAGGGCAGCCTGTGCATCCAGTTCGAGGCCGTAGTTGGTGGCATCGACATTGTAGAACACAAGGTTCGGACCAGCTGCGCCGATGAAGAAGTCGACGACCTGGTAGTCCTTGTAATCGTAGTAGAAGCCCGAAGCGTTGATCTGCAGGCGGTTGTCGAGGAAGCGGTTCTTGATGCCGGCTTCGTACGAGTGCAGGCGCTCAGGCTTGAACGGGCTGCCGTCGAACGCATTGACACCGCCCGGACGGAACGCGCTGGAGGCAGTGAAATACGCCAGCGACGTCGGGCTCAGATCGGCTTCCAGACCGGCGCGATAGTCGAAGAAATCGCCCTTGATCTTGCCGCCGACGATGTTGCCGAACACGTCGGTGCCCCGCGCGCGGCGCTTGTCCCAGCTCTGGCGCACGCCGCCGATCAGGCGAAGGCTGTCGGTCACCGGAACCGTGACTTGTCCGAACACCGCGTTCGAGATGCCCCGGTTGCGCGAGAAGCCAGCCTGGCTGCCATATTCCGCGTTGGCTTCCGAGAACGTGTACTGGCTGTATTCGTAGTGATACAGGCCGACGATCCACTTGACCGGTGATGCGGGATCGGCGGCATAGCGAACTTCGCCGCTGTCCTGCTCGATGTTCTTGGGATCGTAGCCGTACGCGCCGCGACCGCCGAAGTACCCGCGGTTGGTTCCCGAACCGTGCTGGTAAGGCAGGGATGATCGTCAGCGTGCCAGGCCCGACCTTCCAGTCGATCTGCGACCACACCTTGTAGCCGTGGTAGTTCTGACCGCCGATGCCGGGGTCTGCCGTGGTGTAGTAATCGCCCGTGGTGAAGTTGGCGGATTCAACGGCACCCTGGCCCTTGCCCTTGATCCACGCGCTCTCGTACCCGGCGAGAACCGAAAGATCCTCGGTGGGCTTCCACAGCAGCTTGGCGCGAACACCGGCGCCCTTCTGGTCGTTGTGGCCGTTGCTGAGGTAGCCATCGCGCGAGATGCCGGTACCCGAGACACGCAGCGCCAGGGTTTCGCCGATCGGCACGTTGAGCGCCGCTTCGCCACGGAACAGGCTGTAATTGCCGACGCCGATGTTGGCGCTGCCGCTGGTTTCGCCCAGCTTGGGGTTTGCGCTGATCATGTTGACCACGCCGCCGGTGGCGTTGCGGCCGTACAGCGTCGACTGCGGCCCGCGCAGCACTTCGACGCGGTCGAGGTCGTAGAAGCCGATCGTGTTGGCTTCGGCGCGGATCGAGTAGACTCCATCGAAGTTCGTGGAAACCGAGCTTTCGCCGACGCCGGGAGGCGTGTCGGTGCCGAGGCCACGGATCGAGATGACGAACCCGCGCGCCGCGCCCTGCACTTCGACGCCGGCCACGTTCTGCAGCGCTCCGTCCGCCCCAGTCTGGGCAAGCGCGCTGATCTGCTGACCGGTGACGACCGCGATGGAGATCGGGGTCTTCTGGATCGTCGAAGTGGTCTTCTGTGCGGTCACGATGATGTCCGTGATGCCCGCAACCGGCGGTTCGGCACCGCCAGGCGCGTCTTCAGCCGCATGCGCCAGTGCCGGCGCCATCATGACGAGCGCGATCGCGCCCATCGAGCAGTTCCATCCTGTTTTTTTCATCCCATTCCTCCCAAGATAAACCGATTAATTATTGTGAAATTCCATGACTGCTTGCGGCCTCTCACCACGCAGTTGCCCCGGCATCGACCGGGATATCCGCGCCGGTGACGTAGCCAGCCTCGTCGCTGGCAAGCCATGTCGCTGCGAACGCGATGTCGCGCGGTTCGCCCAGTCGCTTGACCATGTTCTTGGCCAGAACCTTCGCCCTGAAGGCAGGATCGGACGACAGGTGCCGATCGGTGGCCGCGGTCCGGATGAAGCCCGGCGCGATGGTGTTGGCGCGGATGTTGTGTGGCGCGCCTTCCATGGCCAGCTGGCGCGTCATCGCCAGCACGCCGCCCTTGCCGGCGCAGTGGGCCAGCGCCGGCGAGCCTTCAAGCGCATGGCGTGCGTTGGCACTGGCGAAGTTGATGATTGCCGCGGCACCGCTGGCCTTGAGGAAGGGCCAAGCTGCCCGAGTAGGCAGGAACACGATGTCGAGTTCGCCGGCCAGCGTGCGCTTCCAGTCATCAAAGGTCAGCGTCTCGATCCAGTCGAACACGGCAAAGGCGGCGGCGTTGACCAGGATGTCGATGCGGCCGTGCCGGGCGCCGATGGCCGCGAACAAGGTCTGCACCTGCGCTTCGTCTGTCAGGTCGGCCGAATGATCTGCGCCTTTGATGTCCACGGTTTCCACCGTGGCGCCTTCTTCGCGGAACATCTGGGCGATGCCTTGACCGATGCCGTTGGCGGCACCGGTGACGACCGCCACCTTGCCCTTCAGGCGATCAACCATGGAGACCCCCAGCCACCGCCACGGCGTCGCCCGAGCGGGTGATGCGGCCGGCCGCAATGACCACGACGATCAGGCCGACGACGGCTGCGGCCGAAAGCACGCTGAAGGCGTTCTGCAGCCCGCCGGTGGCGTTGGCCGCAAATGTTACGATCACCGGGCTGAGGAACTGGCCCAGGGCAAAGGCGCTCTGCCACATGCCGGCGCCACGACCGCGAACCTGGAACGAGAGCAGGCTCATCGCCCAGACCAGAAGGGTCGGCAGCAGCAGGCCCGCGCCGAGCTGGTTGAGGAAGCAGCCCGCGAGGAAGCCGGTGGGCGTGCTGGCGCGGCCCATGGCAAGGAAGCCGGCGGCAAGCAGGCTGAATTCGATGGTCAGCAGGCGCTGCACCGGCCAGCGACCGATCCGCGAGTAGATGAAGGTGCCGAGCGGCACGCCGATGCTGGCGATCGAGGTAAGGAAGCCGACGCGTGCCGGATCGGCTACGCCAAGGACGCCAAGCCCGCTCGCCGCCTGGATCTGCACGGTATAGAAGAAAACCGCACCATAGATGGTGACCGCAAGGATCACGGCCATGCGGCCCCAGGGAAAGCCTACCCAGCTCGAATTGTGGGGCGCAGCTTCGGCCTCATCGCCGCCGTTGTTGCCGACATCGCCCTGCGGTTCCCACGTGAAGCGCAGGACAAGCGCCAGCATGATCAGCGCCGAGGTGTAGACCCAGAACGGCGTGCGCCAGCCGAACGCGCCCAGCTGCCCACCGACGTTGAAGAACACCAGCGCCGACATCGAGGCAAACGCGGTCTGTGCCGCTAGCCATTTGTCACGCGCGGCGCCGTGGAAATAGTCGCCGATCATGGTGGTCGAAAGAACCATGATCAGCGCTTCGGCCACACCGACGCCGACGCGGCTGATGAGGATTGCGGTCAGGTCCTTCAGGAACACGGGCGCCACGCCGACGATGGCATAGAGTACGAACGAGGCGATCAGCAGGCGACGGCGGCCGAAGTAGTCTCCTAGCGCACCGGCCGCGGTGGACAGCAGCGCAACGCACAACGCCGGGATCGTCAGGATCATCGGAACCCAGTAATCGAAGCCGGGCACCGAGGCGTATTCCGCCAGAATCTTCGGCAGCACGGGCGCCAGCAGTATGATCGCCATTGTTGAAAGCGTAATCGGCAACAACAGCGCGATGCCTGTCATCCCTGTGGGTTGATGATGCTTGGTCATGCAACGTCCTTGTCGAGCGGACGAGGCTTTGCCGAAGTTTTCTGCGACCGCTCCCACATTTGTGGGAGCGTTCCCACATGCGGGCCGTAAAAACGCGGCGCGCCCTCGTGCAATCCCCTACCGTGTTCTTGTTGAGCGCATACCGCCAGCTTTGCCATCAATTGACAAATGCAATCTGCGAATGGCTCCCTATCCAAAAAGCAGGATGGTGGATTTTGTGCGGACGGTGAGGCAAGAGGGCACTGACAGGAGGATCCAAGCCCCGTGAACAACAGGCGCCCGACCGGAACGGACGTGGCACGTCTTGCCGGCGTATCGAAATCGGCGGTGTCGCGGGTCTATGCTGGCGGCTTTGTTTCCGAAGAGGCGCGCGAACGGATCGTCGAGGCCGCCCGCATCCTCAAGTACCGGCCCAACAACACCGCGCGGTCGCTCACGACCAATCGATCGCACCTGATCGGGCTGGCGATCACCGGGCTCGATAACCAGTTCTACCCGTTGATGGTGGACCTGCTCCACCAAGCGCTCCGCGATGCGGGCTATCGCATGGTGCTGTTCGTCACGCACGGTGAGGCAGACCTCGACCCTGTGCTGGACGAGTTGCTGGGATACCGGTTGGACGGGGTGATCCTCGCCTCGAGCAGCCATGCCGCGCGCGTCGGGCACGAATGTCTCGAAGCCGGGGTGCCCGTGGTGATGCTCAACAATGTGGACCCCGAAGACCGCGTGCCTGGGGTCTGCACCGACAATGTGGCCGGGGCCGAGGAAATCGCACGGTTTCTGCTGGATGGGGGGCATCGGCAACTGGGTGTGGTCAGCGGGCTGGAGGAAAGCCTTGCCGCTGCCGAGCGGGCCGCTGCGTTCACCCGGATCGTGGAAGCGCATGGCGAGGCGACGGTGCGGACCGAATGCGGGCATTTTTCCGAAGATGGCGCCTATGCTGCGGCAAGCCTGCTGCTGAGCGGCCCCAACAGGGTGACCGCCCTGTTCTGCGTCACCGACTTCATGGCCTTCTTCGCGCTGGCAGCGGCGCGCAACCTGGGGTTGGAGCCGGGGCGCGACGTGGCGATCTTTGGCTTCGATGACGATCCGATTTCCAGCTGGCGCGCGTTTCAGCTGGCAACTTTCCGGCAGCCGCTTGAAGAAATGGTGGCGACCGCAGTCGACATGCTGGCCGCGCAAATCCGCGGGCAAGCGCTGCCGATGGGCACACGGCGTCTAGCTGGGAAGATCATCCTGCGGCTCTCAGCAAGTTTTGCGTAGATGGGCGGCAGGGGGCGTGAAACTGGAGCGGGTAGCGGGAATCGAACCCGCATAGCCAGCTTGGAAGGCTGGTGCTTTACCACTAAGCTATACCCGCTCGGGCCGGCATCTAGCCGATGCGGCGCGCTTGCCACCAACGATGTGTCGCCGTCAATCCCCTAAGGCTGGCGAAGGCGACGAAGCGACCTGTCGAGCGGCGGTCCAAGCGACGTGCCAGGCCACATTACCGATGGCTTGAGCGGAAACGGCGGGGAGTGCGGTTTTAGCCGGCGAGCGCGGGGACGATCGAGCTTTCGGCCGCGCGGCGCGAAAGGCGGCCGTCGACCTGGGCGCCGTGTTCGATGGTCAGCGCTTCGTAGTGAAGATCGCCTTCGATCCGCGCGCTGCGCAGCACGACGAGCTCTGTCGCCTCGACGTTGCCGACGACCTTGCCGGAAAGCCGCGCCGTCTTGGCGATGATCGAGCCGCGGATCGTGCTCTGTTCGCCTTGCACCACGCTGGCGCAATGAATGTCGCCGTCGACGTCGCCATCGATGTGCAGGTCCGAGGTGGCGGTGACATCGCCGCGCACGACAAGGTCGGCGCCCAGGATCGAGAAGGTCCCGCCGACGCTGCGGTCGATCCTGCCCGCAGATGTATTAGCCACGGTCTTTCTGGAAAACATCGCGATTGGCCTCAAGGAAAGGACGCGGGTTGACCGGACGGTCGTTGATGCGGACTTCGAAGTGCAGATGCGGACCGGTCGACCGGCCAGTGCTGCCGATCTGGCCGATGACCGCGCCGGCCGAAACCTTGTCGCCAAGGTGCGCCCCGATGCGCGACATGTGCGCATAGCGCGTCATCAGGCCGTTGCCGTGGCTGATCTCCACGCAGTTGCCATAGCCCTGGCGCACGCCGGTGAAGCTGATCGTCCCGGCCGCCGCGGCGTAGATCGGGGCGCCGATCGGCCCACGGAAATCGAGCCCTGCGTGGAATGCGGCTTCGCCATCGAACGGGTCAGCTCGGTAGCCGAAGCCGCTCGAGATGTATTCGAGGCTGGCGGGCAGGGTGTTGGGGATACGGGCAAGCCCGCTCTGCATCGCGCTCATGCGTTCGAGCGCGCGACCGAAGGCGACGAAGCGCGGATCGGCCGGCGCGGCGCCTGCGCGGATCAGCGGGCCACCCATGGCCTTGCGATCGGCAGCGGCGATCATCGCGGGGTTGAGCCCGACGCGGCGGATCGCGGTTTCGGCGCGGGCGCTGCGCGCCTCGGCCAGACGGGTCAACTTGTCGATCAGCGCCAGCTGCCGCGCTTCGATCCGGGCAAAGCGACCGGCGTCCGGGCCCGCGGCGGGATTGGCGAGGGAGATTTTCGCCCTGTCGGCCTTTTGGGTCGTGGCGTCGGCGGGATTGGTGCTTGCGGCGTTTGCGGGCAGATCGCCGGCGTGGCCCTCGATCATTTTTTCGAGATAGTCCTGCCGCCGCTCGAGTTCCTGCGCTACGCCACCAATACCGTTGCGGTACTTCGCGACCTGCGCTTCGGCAGCGGCCACGGCAGCCTCGCGCTGTTCCAGCCGGTTGCGCTCGGCGCCGGCGACCATTTGTGCCACGAGCACCCAGCCGAGCACGCCGATCCAGGTTAGCAGCACCGCACCGACGACGGCAGCAGCCGTCATCTGCAGCTTGCCGGACACGCGCACGAATCTCACCGTGCCATCGGCACGCATGAAGAACTCGCGGTCGGGAAACCACCGGCGCAGGCGCGCGAGCACCTTGTGGGTGGTGATGGCTGGCAAGATGGGCGACCCCCGGTGTTGTTCTGTGCGGCTGCGTCCGATCGCAGCGCGGGTGGCGTCTAGGCTGTGGTTTCCGCAGGGTCGAATCGAACGAGGCTGAGTCGTGCCGCTGTGACGACGAGTCGAATTTTCCCACCGTTATTTTTGCGTTGAACGGGAACCGTTGGGGCGAATCGGCATTGTTGCGCGCCGTTTGGTCCGAGTCGCGGACGGCCAAGGCTGACAAGGCCCGCTGGCGGTGGTAGGGGCGGCGCATGTCTACGCAGCCTCAGTTCGTCGCTTCCTCGATCGAGGATCTCGTTGCTTCGCTCGCCCGCGCCGGTCGCGTTGCGGGTCGTGTGCTGGCGCGGCTGACTCCGCCAGAGAAGGAGCGTGCGCTCAAGCTCGCCGCAGCAGCGCTGCGTCGGGCCTCGGCGACGGTGCTGGCCGCCAATGCCCGCGATGTCGCCGCGGCCGAGGCGAACGGCCTGACCAGCGCGATGATCGACCGGTTGCGGCTCGATGAAAAGCGGCTTGAAGGCATTGCCGCAGCCATCGACGACGTGGCTGTCCTGGCCGATCCCGTGGGTGCGGTGATTGATGAACAGGCTCGCCCCAACGGCATGGTGCTGCAGCGCGTGCGCATTCCCATCGGCCTGATCGGCATCATCTACGAAAGCCGCCCCAACGTGACCGCCGATGCCGCCGCGCTCTGCGTGCGTTCGGGCAATGCCGTGCTGCTGCGCGGGGGGTCGGAGGCGGTGCATTCCAATCGCGCGATCCATGCAGCGCTGGTCGAGGGCCTGGTCGAAGGGGGCGTGCCCGCCGAAGCGGTGCAGCTCATGCCCACGCAGGACCGGGCGGCGGTCGGCGCCATGCTGACGGCCGCCGGGCTGATCGACATGATCGTGCCGCGCGGGGGCAAGAGCCTGGTTGCCCGCGTTCAGGCAGAGGCGCGCGTGCCCGTTCTCGCCCACCTCGACGGCATCAACCACACCTATGTCCACCACGATGCGGAGCCTGCGATGGCGAGCGCGATCGTGCGCAACGCCAAGCTGCGTCGCACCGGCATCTGCGGCGCGATGGAAACGCTGCTGATCGATGCGACCTATCCCGATCCGCATGGACTGGTGGAGCCGTTGCTGGCCGAAGGTTGCGTTCTGCGCGGCGATGCCCGCGCGCAGGCGATCGACCCGCGCATCGCGCCCGCCAGCAACGAGGACTGGGACACCGAATATCTCGACGCGATCCTTTCGGTCGCGGTGGTTGACGGTCTGGACGATGCGCTGGCGCACATCGCGCGCCATTCGTCGGCACATACCGATGCGATCGTTGCCGCCGACCAGGCCGTGGCCGACCGTTTCCTGACCGAGGTCGACAGCGCGATCGTGATGCACAACGCTTCGAGCCAGTTCGCCGATGGCGGCGAGTTCGGCCTTGGCGCCGAAATCGGCATCGCCACCGGCCGGCTCCATGCCCGTGGTCCGGTCGCGCTCGAGGGCCTGACCACCTACAAGTGGCTGGTGCGCGGTTCGGGGCAAATCCGGCCCTGACCGCACCATGGCATCCCGGCGGCCGGTTGACCCGGCCACGGAGCGGCTTACATCCCGCTCCGGACGGGTGCGAAAGGACAAGCTATGCGTAGCAACCGACTGGGTTCCACTGGCCTGATCGTCTCAGAACTGTGCCTGGGGACGATGACCTTCGGCACGACCAACGGCCGTTTCGGCGCCATCGCCGGGCTGGATCAGGGCGCGTCGACCGCGCTGGTGCGCCAAGCGCTCGATGCCGGCATCAACTTCATCGACACCGCCAATATCTATTCAGAAGGCAAGTCCGAGGAGATCACCGGGCAGGCGCTGCGCGACCTTGGCATCAAGCGCAGCGACGTCGTCATCGCCACCAAGGCCATGGGGCCGATGGGGGCAGGGCCGAACGACGCCGGCATGTCGCGCGTGCACCTGCTCGACCAGATCGATGCGAGCCTGTCGCGGCTCGGCATGGACCACGTGGACCTGTACCAGATCCACGGCTGGGATTCGCAGACGCCGATCGAGGAAACGCTGCGCGCGCTCGACGACATCGTGCGCACCGGCCGCGCTCGCTATATCGGCGTGTCCAACTGGGCGGCGTGGCAGATCATGAAGGCGCTGGGCATATCCGAACGACTTGGCCTTGAACGCTTTGCCTCGCTGCAGGCCTACTACACCGTGGCTGGGCGCGATCTCGAGCGCGAGATCGTGCCGATGCTCCGTGGCGAAGGGGTCGGGCTGATGGTATGGAGCCCGCTTGCCGGGGGTCTTCTCTCCGGCAAGTATACACGCGCCGGGGAAGGCGAAGGGCGCCGCGCCAGCTTCGACTTCCCGCCGGTGGAGCGCGAGCGTGCCTTCGACGTGGTCGATGCGATGCAGCAGATCGCCACCGCCAAGGGTGTGACCGTGGCGCAAGTTGCGCTCGCCTGGCTGCTCTACCAGCCAGTCGTCTCCACGGTGATCGTCGGTGCAAAGCGCGGCGAGCAGCTTGCCGACAACATCGGCGCCTGCGAGGTCGAGCTGACGGCCGACGAACTGGCCCAGCTCGACAAGCTTTCGGCTTTGCCACGCGAATACCCCGGTTGGATGTTCGAGATGCAGGGCAGCTATCGCGACCGCGCGGTCTCGCCAAGGCGCGTGCCCGGTTGAGCAGGCCTGCGATTCTGACTGGCCTGCTGGGCGGCAGCTTCAATCCGGCGCACGGCGGCCACAGGCGGATCAGCCTGTTCGTCGCCGACGCGCTGGACCTCGACGAGGTATGGTGGCTGGTATCGCCGGGCAATCCGCTGAAGGACAAGGCGGGGATGGCACCGATGCCGGCGCGCGTGGCCTCGGCCGCGGCGCAGGCGCGGCGCGCGCCGATCAAGGTTAGCGCGATCGAGCGGGAACTGGGCACCCGCTTCACCATCGATACCCTGCGCGCGCTCAGGCGGCGGTACCCCAAACGACGCTTCGTGTGGATCATGGGGGCAGACAATCTGGCGCAGTTTCACCGCTGGCGCGACTGGCGCGGCATAGCGCGGGAGATGCCGATTGCGATTGTCGCGCGTCCGGGGTATGATGGCGCCGCCTTGGCGAGCCCCGCCATGGCCTGGCTGCGCCGCTGGCGCCGGCGAAGCGGACAGAGACTTGATGGCGCAAGCGGGAGCGCACCAGCGCTGACCATCCTGCGTTTCGATCCCGATCCGCGCTCGGCAACGGAAATCCGCGCCGCCGATCCGGACTGGCATCGCCGGATATCGTCGTTGCCCTCGCTCCGCGATGCGGTGACGCATCGGGCGATCGACGCCAGATCCTTCCGGGACTTGCGCGCTTGACCCCCGCAACGCTCCTCCAACCCACCCTGCAGCGCGGCAAGACCGGTGCCATTCCGGTTTTTGCGCGTTGTGTCATTCAACCGCGTGTCATTGAACTGCCCGCCACGGAGACCATCTTCGCCACATGACTACCCTCGAACCCGTGCCGGCCGCTGCCGGTATTGCTCCCAAGGCCGCTCCGGCCAGCCTGCACGATCTGGTGCTGCAGTCGCTTGATGACGACCAGGCGCAGGAAATCGTCTCGATCCCGCTCGAAGGGAAGAGCTCGGTCGCCGATTTCATGGTGATCGCCTCGGGCCGTTCGACGCGCCAGGTCGCGTCGATGGCGCAGAAGCTTGCCGAGCGGATCAAGCACGGTGGCTATGGTTCGGTGCGCATCGAAGGCCTGCCGGCTGCCGACTGGGTGCTGATCGACGCTGGCGACGTGGTGGTTCACCTGTTCCGCCCCGAAGTGCGCTCGTTCTACAACCTCGAACGGATGTGGGCGTTCGGAGACCAGGGCGCGGCCTGAGCCAAGCGGGCGCCGCTGTTCCCTACCCCCGTGCAGGGGGAGAGGGAACGACTGGCGCCACGACGTGTCCTTGATACGCCATGCTCCTTCACATCATCGCGCGTGGCCGCATTGGCCGCTCGCCCGAGGGCGAGCTGGTAGACCGGTATGCCAAGCGTATGGGCAAGGACTTCAAGGTGACCGAGCTGCCCGACAAGGGTGGCAGCGTCCCACCGCCAACGCTGAACCCGGTGCGCACCGTTGCGCTCGACGAGCGCGGCCGGCAGCTGACCAGCGTGGAATTTGCCAAAATCCTCGAACGCTGGCGCGATGATGGCGTGCGCGAGGCGCGCTTCCTGATCGGCGCCGCCGACGGGCATGAGGAAGCCCTGCGCAAGGATGCCGATCTGCTGATCGCGTTCGGATCGTGCACCTGGCCGCACATGCTGGCGCGCGCGATGCTCGCCGAGCAGTTGTTTCGCGCGACCAGCATTATCGCTGGTCATCCCTATCATCGCGAGGGATAAGCACGGGCGTTAGCTTCCATGACGTCGCGCGCCGCACTTCTTCTCCTTTCCGCCTGCCTTGCGCCTCTGGTCGCGTGGGCTGCGTTCGGCCAGGCCGCGCCCTACGGTTCAAGCGCAGAGGCGGGCAATGCCTTGCGCGAAGCATCGCAGGCGCTGGCGATGGCCGAGGCACGGGCAGAACGGCTCGACCGGCAGGCCCGCCAGTCACGCGCCGAGGCAGAACGCACCGCCGCCGAAATCGCGGCCACTGCCGCGCGGATCCAGCAGTCCGAAGCCGAGATCCGCCTCGCACAGGCGCAAGCCGTTGCGATCGATCGCCAGCGCGACGCGCTGCGCTTGCGCATGGCCGCGCGGCAGGAGCCGGTCGTGCAACTTACCGCTGCGCTCGAGATGATCGCGCGTCGGCCTCTGGCGTTCAGCCTGATGCGCACCCAGTCGCTGCGCGACACCGTCTACTTGCGCGCCGTGCTGGAATCGGTTGCGCCGGAAGTCCATCGTCGCACCGCTGCGTTGCGCGGCGAGATCTTGCGCGGTCGCGCCCTCAAGCAGAGTGCACAAGCGGCCGCTGCCCGGCTGAAGGCCGGCGAGGCGGCGCTGGCGCGGAGAAGGAGTGAACTTGTCGCGCTGGAAAGTCGCCAGCGCGTTGCAGCCCGCGCCTCGCAGGGCAGCGCCAGCCGCGAGGCCGATCGCGCGCTCGCTCTTGCCGAAGAAACACGGGACCTGTCCGCACTGGTCGGCCGGCTGGAAGCCGATGGCGCGTTGCGCGCGCAGCTGGCCGCCTTGCCGGGACCAGTGCAGAGGCCGGCGCGCCCGGGCGACGTGCTCGTGGCCGATCCCATCGCGACAGCGCCGAGTGCCGAAGCGCGCTTTTCGTGGATTGCACCGCTCGGCGGACGCATCGTCACCGGCTTCGGCGAAGCGACGCAGGCAGGCGCCGCGCGCGGCCTGACTTTCGCGCCGTCGCCCGGCGCGCAGGTAGTGGCGCCGGCGGCTGGACGCATCGCCTTTGCCGGGCCCTATCGCGGCTTTGGTCGAATCGTGATCATTGAGCACGACGGCGGCTGGTCGAGCCTTGTCACCGATCTGGGTAACCTGACCGTCGCCGTGGGAGACCGGGTGCTGCAGGGCTCGCCGCTCGGCAGTGCGGGCGCCGGTCGGCAGACCGTGACGGTCGAGTTGCGCAAGGATGGCCAACCGGTCAATCCACTGACCGTGACACAGGGCTGACTTTACGTCAGCGGCGAGCCGCAATCACACGATCCTGACCTTTCGCCATCTGGCGTTCAGCGCGGTCGCGCTATAGAAGCAGGCGCAATGAAGCTTCCCATGCCCAAGGCCGCGATGGCCACGCCCCCCGCTTCGCCGCGGCGCCTTTCCACGCTGCTGCGCATGACCGCGCTGGTCAGTGCCGTCGCGCTGCTGCCTGCCGCCACGGCCGGTCTTGCCGCGGTCGACGCCAAGAGCGGCCCGCAATTCGGCAAGCTGCTGGCGGTTTACGAACGGATCAAGGCGAACTACGTCGAGCCGGTGGACGACGACAAGCTGATAAAGGGCGCGATTGACGGGATGCTGGCGACCCTCGATCCGCACAGCTCCTACCTGGATGCGCGCGATTTCGAGAACCTGCGCACCCAGACCGACGGTTCCTATGGCGGACTTGGCCTGTCGGTGACGATGGACGATGGCGCGGTGAAGGTGATCGCGCCGACCAAGGGCAGCCCCGCCGACAAGGCCGGGGTCAAGGCGGGCGACTACATCACTCACCTTGACGGCAAGCTGATCTATGGCGGCACGCTCGACGAGGCGGTGGACCAGATGCGCGGTCCGCCGAACACCTCGATCAAGCTGACGATCTTCCGCCCCGGTCGCGACGAGCCGTTCGACGTGACCGTCACGCGCCAGATCATCGACCTGAAGCCGGTCGACTGGAAGGTCGACGGCAACATCGGTGTGATCTCCGTGTCGCAGTTCAGCGCCAATGTCGGTTCCGAAGTCGCCGCGGCGTGGAACCAGATCAAGCTCAAGACCGGCGGTCGTCCGGGCGGGCTGGTGCTCGACTTGCGCGGCAACCCCGGCGGCCTTCTGGACGAGGCTGTGTCGCTCTCCGACCAGTTCCTGGAAAAGGGAACGATCGTCTCGCAGCGCGGCCGCTACGCTCGCGACAACGAGGTCTACAATGCCCAGCCTGGTGACATCGCCAAGGGCGTGCCGGTGATCGTGTTGATCGACGAAGGTTCCGCTTCCGCGTCCGAAATCGTGGCAGGCGCGCTGCAGGACCAGCACCGCGCGCTGATCATGGGGCAGCGCAGCTTCGGCAAGGGCAGCGTTCAGACGCTGATCCAGCTGACGTCCACCACCGCGCTGAAACTGACGACGGCGCGCTACTACACCCCTTCGGGCCGCTCGGTGCAGGAAGGCGGCATCGATCCCGATATCGCCGTGCCGCAGATTTCCGATCCGGATCTGCGCAAGCGCGCGCTGCGCTCCTATCGCGAAAGCGACCTGCGCGGCCATCTCGTCAACGAGATCAAGGACGACAGGGATCTCGAAAAGGACAAGATCGAGGACCCCCGCTTCAAGATGACGCCCGAGGAACTGAAGGCCAAGAACATCGAGGACTTCCAGCTGTGGTATGCCGAACAGACGCTTGGTCGCACCACCCCGCAGGCCCTCGCTGCCCGCAAGCGCTGAAAGCACGGAAACGATGACCCCGCAGCAATCTCGTAGCGCCGCCTATACGCTCGCCCTGCTGGTGCCCGCCGCACTGATGGGCGGGGCGCTCGTCTCGCAGTACGTCTTCGGTCTCTACCCATGCGAGATGTGCTGGTGGCAGCGCTACCCGCACATCGCGGCCATCGTGCTGGCCGGGCTGGCGCTTGCCTTGCGCAAGAGCCCCCTGGGCGACGTGTTCGTCCGGCTGGCTGCAATCGCGATCGGGATCAGCGGACTGATCGGCGCGTTTCATGCCGGTGTCGAATATCACTGGTGGGAAGGGCTTACCGCCTGCACGCGCACCGCGTCCGCAGGCGGCGACCCGCTCGCCGCGATCATGGACGCACCGGTGATCCGCTGCGACGTGGCGCAGTGGACGCTGTTCGGGGTGAGCCTTGCCGGCTTCAATTTCCTGATCTCCACGGTTGGGGCCGTGGCTGTGTTCGTGCTGCTGGGCCGGGGAAAGACGAGGATCGCATGACCGCTGTTTCGCGCAAGACTGCCAGCATGCTCCGGGTCGACCAGGCCGGCGAATATGGCGCGACCCGGATCTATGCCGGGCAGATGGCGGTCATGGGCGATCGCGCACCAGGCTCGCAGGAAATCGCTGGCATGGCGCGGCAGGAAGAGGAACACCGCAAGCGCTTCGACGCGATGATCGCGCAGCGCGGCGTGCGCCCCACGGCATTGCAGCCCTTGTGGTCCGTTGCCGGTTTTGCGCTTGGTGCGGCGACAGCATTGCTGGGACCCGAAGCGGCCATGGCCTGCACCGCCGCGATCGAGACCGAGATCGACCAGCACTATACCGAGCAGCTTGAGGAATTGGGCGAGGACGATCCCGAGCTGGCCGCGATGATCCGCGAATTCCGCGACGACGAGCGCGAGCATCGCGATGCCGCGTTCGCTGCCGGGGCCGAGCGTGCGCCCGCATACCCGCTGCTGTTTGGTGCGGTCCGCCTGGGCTGCCGCGCGGCGATTGCCCTGTCCAAGCGGATATGAATCGCATTTCGCGTCTTGATTGACCGGAGCCAAGGATCTGGCTTCATTGTGCGTTCAAGGCCAAGGGTGCCGAACATCTGGGTGTGCCAATGGACGGCGCAAGTTCTGAACGGAGTGCCACATCGATGAAGCCGTTTCTTGTCGCAGCCGCTGCTGCCTCCGTCCTGGGCCTCTCCGCCTTTGCCCCGTTGCCCGCGCTGGCGCAGGCCGCTCCGGGTGAGAAGGTCAATCAGCTGATCGTCTATGGCGACGATCCGTGCCCTGAATCGGCCGATGGCGCGATCACCGTCTGTGCGCGCAAGGATGAATCCGAACGCTTCCGCATTCCGCCGCCGCTGCGCGACAATCCCAACGCTGCCGTCAACCAGAGCTGGACCGATCGGGTCAAGGCGTATGAGACCGTGGGCGCGGCGGGCGCCTATTCGTGCTCGCCGGTCGGTTCCGCCGGCGCATCGGGCTGCATGGCCAAGCTGTTCAACCAGGCCTATGCCGAAAAGAAGCAGTCGACCGACGTGCAGATGGGCAAGCTGATCGAGGCTGAGCGCGAGAAGCGGCTCAAGTCGATCGATGCCGATGCCGCCGCCGAACAGGCCCGCGTCGAACAGCTCGAAAAGGAATACGACGCCCGCATTGCCCGCGAACGCGCGGCCGAGGCATCGCCAGCGCCTGCCGCCCCGTCGGCAACGCCCGCGCCGGGATCGCTCGCCACCCCGCCGCAGGACTGACCGGTCAACGCACCACGCGCCCGTTCGGCATCACGTGCGGCCGCTCGCGTTCGATCCACGCGAGCGCCGCCGCGCTCGCGTCGGACGTTGCGGCAAACGTGAACCCGGGTAGGTGCAGGTCAACGACGAAGCGCAGTCGGTCGCCGGTGACCCCATCGGTCAGCGTCACCGTGCCATCCGCTTCGATCGCGAAACCGCCTTCCATCAGTGGTTGGCCAACGCGTCGGCTGGTCGTGCTGTAACTCACAATTTCGCCACCCAGCGCCACCGAAACCTCGTAGCTCTCGATCTGATCCGCATTGGCTGCGCCGCGTTCCAATGCCGCGCCGACCGATCCTGCCGCCGCGATACGCGCATCCACCTCGGGCCGGCGCGAGCGGGCCAGCGCCATGTGTTCGCCCGCCACGATCAGGCCTCCATCCATCGCGTGGGCAGCGCCGCTTGCCGCGTCGACCAGCTCGACCAGCCGCAGGCCAAGAAGCGGGCCTGTCGTCGCCAGCTGGCGCCAGTCCTCGACATAGGCGCCAGACGGCGCGAATTCGAGCACGGCATTGCCGATGAAGCGCAGCTCGGCAGGCTCGGGCCAGATCTCGTGCGGCTCGTAGCTGCGCGCAACGGACCACGACATGCGCGCCTGCGCCGCATCCCACAGCGTGTCGCCGGTCCAGCCCTGCCGCATGGCGAGCGGCGTGCGATTCCCGTGTGACAGCCGCAGGTCGATGGTAAAACTTGCCGACTGGAACCAGAACACCAGCGTCGCCTCGTCGGTCTCGCCGGTGCAGAAGGTGATGCTCTTGCGGCGGAATGCACCCAGCAGGCGGGGCGGGAAGGGCACGCCTTCAAGCCGGCCAACGGGGCCGAGCGCATCCAGCAATTGCGTTAAATTCATGCTCGCGCGGCTTCGACGTTGCGGCCGAAGCTGTCGAGCGGCACGGCATCGTTGAGCACAAGTTCGCCCCGCGCCACCCGCTCCTTGAGATAGCGGAACGTCTGCGCGGTCTGGTTGAAGAGATGCTCGCCGGACTTGAGTGGGGCATATCGTGGAACTTCCCCGCGCACCACGGGCGCCACCACATGATCATAGTCGCAGGCATGGAACAGCGCGAAGGAGTACCGCTCCTGCGCCACCTTCTTCACCCGGTGCCGCGTCGCGACATACCGTCCGTTCGACATGATCTCCATCATGTCCCCGATGTTCATGATCAGCGAGTTGGGCAGCAATGGCACGTCCAGCCATTCGCCGTCGCGATCGACGATCTGCAACCCGGCCGTCGTCGCGTGGAGCAGGGTAAAGCACTCGTAGTCGGTGTGCGAGCCGATCCCCGGGCGATCGTGCGCGGCGGGATCATGGGGATAATGGATCAGCCGCAACTGGCTGGGCGGGTGCTGGGTGTGGGCGTCGAAGAAATCCTCGTCCAGCCCCAGCGCCAGGGCGAACGCGCCGAAGATCTGCCGCCCGATCCCGGTCACGTGTTCGTAGTAGGCAAGCACGTCCTCGCGAAAGCCCGGCATCGCCGGCCACAGGTTCGGTCCCAGCAGCGGCCGGCGCCCGTCTGTGGGAAGGTAGTCGCAATTGATGTCGAACGCCTCCTTCAGGTCGGGCGTGGCGTTGGCGAACTGTTCCTCGCCCACCGGAACGTAGCCAGAATGGTTGAGCGAACCGCCGATGTAGCTTGCCATCTTGGCCGCCTCATCCTGCGCGAAGTAGGCCTTGGCGCGCGCAAGAGCCCGGGCGAACACCGCCGGATCGAACTGCGCTCCGGTGATGTAGAGGAAGCCCGCATCGGCACAGGCACGGTCGAGCTGCTCGGCCACGGCCTTTCGCTCGGCAAAGCTGCCGTGCGCCAGCGGAGTGATGTCCAGCACGGGGAGAACGGCGGTTTCGGTCATGCCCACCGCCATAGGCCGCCCGGGTCATAACGCCATTGGCGACATTCTTATGTTTTTCATCGATCTCATCTATGCCCTTCGGTCAAGTCGCGGTATTTGTGGGGCATGAGTGACCGCGTCCCCCTGATCGACCGCAAGTTCGCCAGCCGGGTCGACTGGAACCTGATGCGCACTTTCGTCGACATCGTGCGCGCCGGCGGCATCGGCGCTGCCGCGCGCCAGCTGAACCGCCAACAGCCGAGCATCAGTGCAGCGCTCAAGCGCCTTGAAGAGCACGTCGGGGCAACGCTGCTGACCCGCACCGCCAGCGGAGTCGAAATGACCGAGGCGGGCAAGGCCATGATGGTCCTGTGCGAGGACATGCTCGAAGCCGCGCGGATGATGCCGCACCAGATTGCGCAGGCGACCAAGCGCGTCGAAGGGTTCGTCCGCATCCAGATCGTCTCGGGCCTCGTCTCGCCCGAATTCGACGAGGCGATCGCCAGTTTCCACCGCCGCAACCCCGCGATCCACATCGAGATCCGCGTCTCCCCCTGGCGCGAGGTGCTCGACGCGCTCGAACAGGGCGAGGTGGAGATCGGGGTCGGCTATGACAGCACCGTGCGCGGCAGCCTGATGTACGAACCGCTGCTGGTCGAAAGGCAGCAGCTCTACTGCTCGCGCTCCAGCCCCTATTTCGGCTATCGCGTCAGTCGCCTGCACGAACTGAAGGACGAAGGCTTCGTCCTGACGGGCGAAGACGAGATCGAACTGATCACCCACTTGCGCCGCCGATACCGCCTCGGCACGCGGGTGAGCGGTCAGGCCGAGGACATCAACGAGGCGCGCCGCTTGATCAAACTCGGCGTCGGCATCGGCTTCCTGCCCGTTGCCGCAGCGGAGGCGGAGGTCGCCAAGGGCGCGCTGTGGCCGATGCTCCATGCCGATTTTGAACCGGCCTACGACATCTATCTGCTCGCTCGAACCGATCCGGCGCGCGACACCGCAACCCAGCTTTTCTGGGACGAAGTCTTCCGACGGGTACGATCGCTGCACAGATCATAGATCGGATCTATGCCTTTCATCGGATAAATACGCCTGTCTTCATGACGCGTCGCAACGCAACCTGCGAACCAAATCGGGAGTCGCAGAATGCTTGCCAGTGCCAGAGCCACTTTGGTCAACCTGATTCCACCGGCAATGGTGGCGGCTTTCCTGCTGTTCTGGGCATACGGCCCCAAGGCATTGCTCGCAAATCCCTGGACATTGGTGGTCTGCTCCTCGCTGGTCACGATCATCGTCCTCGGCCTCGAATTCGTGTTCGAACGCCACGAAGGCTGGCGCATGAACAAGCGCGAGTTCTTCACCGACCTCTATTACGTCGTGCTCAGTTCCACGGTCATCGCGTGGATGACGCAGACTTTCGCCGAAGCCCCGCTGCAGGCGGTCAAGACCTCGCTCGGCATTCACACGACCTGGGTCGGCCATTTGCCCTGGCTGGTGCAGGTGGTCATGGCCGTATCGATCATCGAATTCGGCCAGTACTGGATGCATCGTCTGATGCACAACGTAACGCCGTTCTGGCTGACGCACGCGCCGCATCATCACATTACCCAGCTCAACGCCGCCAAGGGGGCTGTGGGCAATCCGATCGAGCTGTTCCTGATCACGCTCAGCGTGCTGACCTTCTTCGATTTCGACCAGACCGCACTGTTCGCCTGCTTCAACACCACCGCCGTGATTTCGACCTTCGCGCATGCCAACGTGAAGTCGAACCCGCCGATCTGGTATTCGTTCTTCTTCACCACGATCCGCCATCACAGCCTGCACCATTCGACCGACTACGAAAGCACGCGCTGCAATTACGGCAACTCGATGATCCTGTTCGACCGGATCTTCGGCACTTTCAAGGAAGGCGAAAGCGTGCTGGTCGGTCAGGACGAACGCCGCCGCCTGTCGATCTGGGAACAGACCATTTTCCCCTTCCAGCCGCTGATCGCGCGGTACAAGGCTGGGCGCGCCGCTTCCGCTCAGGTCGCCAATGAAGCGGGAGGAGCAGCGGCGGCATGATTGTGACCCGCCCCGCGAACGCTGAAGCGGCAAGGCGCGCGCTGGCGCGGGGCGATTTTGACACGACGTTCGATCAGGCGGAGGCGCTGCTCGCTGCCGAGCCCGACAACCCCGAAGCCCACTTCCTCCTCGGCATAGCGGAATCGAGCACCGGGGGGATCAGCGCCGGCATCGCCGCGATCGAACGCGCCGTCGCGCTCGATCCGCAGGGCGAATACCGCGCCCATCTCGCCAAGCTCTACACCCTCGTCCGCCGTGAAGGCGATGCCGCCGCCACGTTGCGCGCCGCCGAACAGGCGCTGCCGGCCGATGCTCTGTCGCGCGACACCATGGGGTGCGTCTATGCCCGCCTGGGCGATCATGCCGCCGCGCTCGCCCACTTCGACGCCGCCGTCGCGCTGGAGCCAGACAACACCGAGTTTCGCTACAACCAGGCGGTCACGCTCAACTTCCTGGGTCGCGTGAGCGAAGCAGAAGCCGCGCTCGAAGCGCTGCTGACGCTCGATCCCGCCGCCGCGCGGGCTCACCATCTGCTTGCCAGCCTGCGCAAGCAAACGCGCGAGGCCAATCACGTCGCCCGCCTCGGCCAGACCCGCGCCGCCGCGCGCGATGGCCGCGATCGCCTGCTGCTGGGCTACGCGCTGGCCAAGGAGCTTGAGGACATTGGCGAGGCAGATCAGGCGCTCGATACGCTGATCGCCGCCAATGGCGAACACCGCCGCAGCCTGCCCTACGATTTTGCCCGCGACGCCGCCGTGTTCGATGCGATCGAGAGCGCTTGGGGCAATCTGGCGCAGGCTCCCGTCACCGATCCCGCCAGCGACGCGCCGATCTTCATCGTCGGCATGCCGCGCACCGGCACCACGCTCGTCGACCGCATCCTCTCCTCGCACCCGGACGTCGAAAGCGCGGGTGAGCTTCAGGCGATGCCGCTTGCCGTCAAGCAGGCCGCAGCCACGCGCAGCCGCATGGTGCTCGATCCCGAAACCGTGCTGGCCGCCGCCAGAGCGGACCTCGGCGCGATAGGGCGCGCCTATCTCGATCGCGCGCGGCCCCACCTGCGCAGCGATGCAGGCCGCTTCATCGACAAGTTTCCGGGCAACTTCCAGTACGTGGGGCTGATCGCCCGCGCGCTGCCGAAGGCGAAGATCGTCTGCCTGCGCCGCAACCCGATGGACACGGTGCTCAGCAACTTCCGCAATCTCTTCGCGATCAGCTCGCGCTACTACGACTACAGCTACGACCTGCTCGATACCGCTGCCTACTACGCGCGCTTCGACCGCCTGATGGCGTCCTGGCGTAAGGCGCTGCCGGGCCGCGTGCTCGAACTGTCCTACGAAAGCCTGGTTGCCGATCAGGAAGGCGAAAGCCGCCGACTGCTTGCGCATTGCGGGCTCGACTGGTCCGACGCGTGCCTGTCGTTTCACACCAACCGCGCGCCTGTCTCGACGCCGAGCGCGGCGCAGGTCCGTCGCCCGATCTACGCGGAATCGGTCGCTCGCTGGAAGCGCCATGCCGAAGTTCTCGAACCCGTCCGCCAGTTCCTCGTGGCCGCCGGCGTGGCTGTCGAATGAAGGAGATCACCTTGACCATCCGACGCCCCCTTCCGCTCCTCGCCGCGCTGGCGCTGGTCGCCATGGCAACCCCGGCGCTGGCCGACGCACCTGCAACCAAGCTCGTGCGCTGCGGCGCGGCAGACTGCCTGCTGGTGAAGGGTAACCGCGCCGATCCGAAGAGCCCGGTCTCAGTCAACGATCACGCCATCTCGGTCGAGGGCGGACGCCACTGGCGCGCCCGCCTGCCGGTTGCCACGGTGCGCGCCTGGTCCGAGCCTTATGCCCGCACGCTGTCCGTTGCTGTGGCCGACGAGGCGTTCGAAGCCCGGCTTCCCGTGGGAATGCTGGGCACACCCAAGGACTTGGCCATGCTCGTTGTCCGGGCGAAGTAATAACCCGACAGAAGTGGAGTAATAAAACAACAAATAAGCCTTCAATATTGTAAGTTTCATCGCCGGGCGCTATACAACGGATAGCAGCCGCCAGAAGAGCGGCGCGTGTTTTCCGCGCAGGAGATGAAGATGAAGAAGGCTTTCGTGGCGATCGCCATGTTCGCATGTGCAACGCAGGCTTCGGCCGCAACGCAGACCACCACCGCAAATCCGTTCGCCAAGGACGCGGCGATCCTCGACCTCAAGGGCCTCGATCTCGCCACTGCCGATGGCCAGCAGCGCCTGGCCATCCGCCTCGACGCGGCCGCCCGTGCGGTTTGCGGCGAGCGTCTCGAAGGCGTCCACCTCGCGCTCGAAGCCAAGGCTCAGGCCTGCCGCGCGGCTGTGACCGCCGATGTGCGCAACCAGATCGAAGCGCGCATGGCCGCTGCCGAAAAGACCGGCACGCGGGTCGCCTCGCTGCGCTGATCCTTGTTGGAGGCCCTGCGTTGGTGCAGGGCCTTCTCACCCTACTTCGTCGGCCACCACGTCAGCGTGTGGACGTCGTGGGCCGAAGTCCACACGCCCTGCGGCGTCCAGCGCAGCGCCCCGCTGCCGACCGGCTTGCCGACCCGCGACAGGATCGCGTTGGTTGCCGCATCGATCACGACATATTCCTGATCGTCGGTGGTGCGCAGCCACACCTTGCCGTCGCCGGTATCGATGTCGCCCCATTTCAGGTTGTCGCCAACCTTGATCCGCGCGGTCACCGCCATCGTCCCGGGATCGACCCGCGCCACGGTGCCATCGCCCTGTTCCTGAACCCAGACGGCGCCTTCGCCGGCAACGAGGAAGCCCGGCGCCTTGCCCAGTGCGGCTGTGCCGGTCACCGCGTTGGTCGCGGGATCGATGCGTTGAAGTAACTGCTCCTTCGCGCTCACCGCCCATAGCGCGCCCAACCCGAACGACAGATACCATGATCCAGGGGCGACCGGGATCGTCGCGACGACATTGTTGGTGGCAGGATTGATCCGCGCGATCTTGCCCGCGGCGTCCGATCCGATCCATACCGATCCCGCGCCGGTCACGGTGTTGAGTTCGCCCTCTCGCTGGTTGGCGATACCGCTCGATATCGTCGCGAGCAGCTTGCCCGTCTTCAGGTCGATCCGCTTGACGGCGTTCTCGGGGCAATCGGCGACCCACAGCGCACCGAAAGCGACGCTCATGCCCCCACAAGGCCGGCCCATCGGTGCCTCGGCGAGCTTGCCCTTGACCGACCACTGCTCGACCCGGCCCTTGTTCGTCGCCCATACGGTCTTGCCGTCGATCGCAAGGAAGTCGGCAAAGCCCGGCACCACTTGCACGTGTGGCGCTGGTGGCGCGTCTTCGGCATGGGCGGCAAGCGGCGCCAGCACGGCGGCGGCGAGCAGGGCGGCCTTGAGCCCGCGCATCGCCGTCACGCCTTCTGCGCGATGTAGGCGCGCCAGCCGCCGAGGTGGGTGATGTCCTCGGCACCGGTCAGCGCGCGGGGTTCGGCGACGAAGCCTTTCACGCTCGTCCCATCCGCCAGCGTCATCGTGCCGATGGCGAGCGGCGGCGGCACTTCGACCACGAAGCTGCCGAACTCGGCCACGCCCAGTTCGTAGACTTCGACCGCAATGGCCGCACCATCGGCGCTGTGCACCAGCGCGGGCTTGGGCGGCACGCTGTCGGCCATGGCATAGAGCCGATAGGTCGGCGCGGTCTGCGTCGCCTCGACGAACTTCGCCTCACGCGAAGTCAGCTGCCAGTGCAGCGGCATGTCCTTGAGATGCGCGCCGACGACGGCGAGTTTGACGGTCTGCATGCGGCCCTCCAGATCGAGCGGGGGTGTGGGTGGAAGCTGTGCTTGCGCGAGGTAGGCGTCGGCCGCCTCGATCAGTGCGCGGTCGGTGTCGGCCGGGCCGATCAGCGTCACGCCGAACCCGGTTGCGTTGCCGCGCGTCCCCGCCGGCACGGCGATGGCCGCCATGTCGAGCAGGTTGACGAAATTCGTGTAGTAACCGAGCGCGCTGTTGAGCGCGATCGGCGCTGCCTTCAGTTCGGCCACGCGGTAGGTCGTGCCCGTGGTCGGGAAGACCATCAGGTCGATGTCTTCCCACAACAGGTCGGCATGGCGCTTCAGCTCGGCCAGCCGATAGATGCCGTTGAATAACTCGACCGCGCCGATTTCCAGCCCCGGCGCCACCACTTCGCGCACCGTCGGGTCAAGCGCATCGGGATCGCTGCGCAGCAGCGTTTCGAGTGAAGCGGTGCGCTCGGCCACCCACGGCCCGCCATAGAGCAGCTGCGCCGCTTCCAGCAGCGGAGCATAGTCGATCTCGATGATCTCGGCGAAGGCGCCGAACGCTTCGATCGTTCGGTCGTAGAAGTATTCGGAATCGACATCGCCCATGAAGGCGCGCTGGTCGCGGCGCGGCACGCCGATCCGCTTGGCCTTGCGCGGCATGTCGGCGAGCGGCTTGGACCAGGCATCGGCCGCATCGAACCCGGCCACCACGCCGTCGATCAGCGCGGCATCGGCGGTGTCGCTGGTGAACACGCTGATGCAGTCGAGCGTGCGGCAGGCCGGCACCAGCCCGGCATTGCTCCAGCGGCCCTTGCTCGGCTTGAACCCGATCAGATGCTGGAACGCGGCCGGCACGCGGCCCGAACCCGCCGTATCGGTGCCGAGAGCGAAGGCGACGAGGCCCGCCGCCACCGCGCTCGCCGATCCCGAGCTTGATCCGCCGCTGACGTAGGCTAGGTTGTAGGCATTGCGCGGCGCGCCATAGGGGCTGCGCGTGCCGTTCAGCCCGGTCGCGAACTGGTCGAGGTTGGTCTTGCCGACACACAGCGCGCCCGCTGCCAGCAGCCGCTCGACCGTGGTTGCAGACGCTTCTGGGCGATAGGCAAAGGCGGGGCATGCCGCCGTCGTTTCGAACCCGGCTACGTCGATGTTGTCCTTCACCGCGAAGGGTACCCCGGCGAGTGGCAAGTCCTCGCCCGCCGCCACGCGCGCATCGATAGCGCGGGCCGCTTCGCGCAGGGCCTCGTCGGTCGCCCGAGAGATCCAGATCTGCGGTTGCACCGCTTCGTAGGCGGCTAGCCGCGCAAGGGTCTCCTCCGCCTGCGCGAGCGCGGAGGATCCTCCATTGCGCACGGCCTGCGCTATGGCGGCAACGCTGCGACGGTCCAGCGTGGTCATGCTTCCTCCACCGTGGCCAGGGCCTTGAGCGCCAGCATCGGCGTTCCCGGCTGCACCGCCTGTTTTTCCTGCGCATAGAGCGCCGCGACCACGCCCGATCCGGGGCTTTCGACGCGACATTCCATCTTCATCGCCTCGATGATCGCGATCGTTTCGCCGGCTTCCACCGTGTCGCCCACGTCGACCAGCATCTTCCACACACTGCCGCCGAACGGCGCTTCGATCAGGTCGGCGCCTTCGGGCACCTGGATCGCGCTGGCCGGGGCGGGCTCGGCCTCAGCCGCTTCGGCGCGATCGAATTCGCCGCGCCGCTGCCACTCGGCGCGCTCTTCGTCGAACGCCGCCTGCCGGCGTGCCTCGAAGGCGGCAATCGCCTCGGCATTGTCCTTCAGGTAGGCGCGATAGTCGGCAAGGCGGAATTCGGACGGCTCGATCCGGATCGAACGCCGCCCGGTGGGGAAGTCCCGCCGCCAGGCTTCAAGCTCCTCCGCGCTCACCGGATAGAACCGGATCTGATCGAAGAAGCGCAGCAGCCAGGGCTTGCCCTCGATGAACGCGTCGGTTTGGCGGTGAGTGTTCCACACCTGTATCGTGCGACCGAACAGCTGGTAGCCACCGGGACCTTCCATGCCGTAGATGCACATGTAGGCGCCGCCGATGCCGACCACGTTGGGCGGGGTCCATGTCCGCGCCGGATTGTACTTGGTCGTCACCAGCCGGTGGCGCGGATCGACCGGCGTCGCCACTGGAGCGCCGAGGTAAACGTCGCCGAGGCCCAGCACGAGGTAGTTCGCTTCGAAGATCAGGTTCTCGACGGCCGCCACATCGGGCAAGCCGTTGATGCGGCGGATGAACTCGATGTTGTCGGGGCACCACGGCGCATCGTCGCGCACCGCGCCCATGTACTTCTCGATCGTCTCGATCGTCGCCGGGTCGCGCCAGCTCAGCGGCAGGTGAACGATGCGCGAAGGGATCGCGAAATCCTCCAGATCACCGAGCCGCTCTTCCGCCGCGATCAGCGTGGATAGCGCCTGCGCCTGCGTCATCGTCGCGCCGTCGAAGTGGAACTGCAGCGAACGGATGCCGGGCACGATATCGATCACGCCGGGCAGCGCCATGCGCTCCAGCTCGGTCATCAGCGCCTGCACGCGGATGCGCAGCTCGATATCGAGCACGATCGGCCCGTATTCGACCAGGATGTTGCGATCGCCCTGCTGGCGGTAGACCGTGCGCGGGTTGTTCGGTCCTTCGGGGATTTCCGAAAGGATCGGCGACAGCGTCTCGATCGGGCGCGCCGGGCCGCAGTCAGGCCGCTCGCCGCTTGTCAGCAGGCGCCGCTGCAGGCTGTCGGCCAGCGCTGCATCCACCGCGTTCACCGGACAGAAGCGCAGCTTGTCGCCGGGGGAGAGCTGCCCAATCTTCCACCGGTCCGCCGCGATCACGACGAACGGGCACACGAAGCCGCCGAGCGAGGGCCCGTCAGGGCCAAGAATGATCGGCATGTCGCCGGTGAAGTCCACCGCGCCGATGGCATAGGGATTGTCGTGGATGTTCGACGGATGCAGCCCCGCCTCGCCTCCGTCCTTGCGCGCCCACTGCGGCTTCGGACCGATCAGGCGCACGCCGGTGCGGTTGGAGTTGTAGTGGACCTGCCACTCGGCCGAAACCAGCGTGTCGATGTCGCCGTCGGTAAAGAAGTCGGGCGCGCCGTGCGGGCCATAGAGCACGCGCAGCGTCCATTCGTTGCCCATGTCGGGCAGCGTGGCGGAGGGCAGGGGCGCTTGGCGTGGCTCGGCGCCCAGGTGAAGCGTGTCACCCGCCAGCAGCCGCCGCGCGGCATGGCCGCCGAACTGGCCAAGCTCGAACGTGCTGCGGCTGTCGAGATAGGGCGCGATGTCGAGCCCGCCTTCGAACAGGATATAGCCGCGAAGGCCTCCGCCGGCCGCGCGGCCCAGCGCCAGCGTCTGCCCGGCTCGCACCGCGATCGCCTCGCCCCGACCGATCCGCCTGCCATCGAGCGTGGCAGAGAAATCCGCGCCCATCAGGCATATGCGCGTGTCGGTGTTGAAGGTCATCGTCGGGCCGGTGATCGTTACCTCCAGCCCCGCCGTCCCTTCGGCATTGCCGAGCAGCCGGTTGCCGAGCCGGAAGGACTGGTCGTCCATGGGACCTGACGGCGGCACGCCCACCGACCACAAGTGCTGCCGCCCCGGCCAGTCCTGCACCGTCGTTGCCGTGCCGCCGCTGGCGATGGTGACGCTGCGCGGGGCATAGGCCACGTCCTGCAGCGCGCGGGTCGATACCTCGCCGCTGGTGAAGGCGTGCGAGCGCACAACCTCGCGCAGCCAGCGCAGGTTGGTCTCGATCCCGTCGATCCGCGATGCATCGAGCGCCGCCTGCATCGCCGCGACCGCCGCCTCGCGCGTTTCGCCATGGACGATCAGCTTGGCGAGCATCGGGTCGTACCACGCGCTGACGTTGCTTCCCGCCATGCACCAGGTTTCGGCGCGGATATCGTCGGGGAAATCGACCGCGGTCAGCGTGCCGGAGGTCGGGCGATAATCGAGCGCGGGGTCCTCGGCATAGAGCCGCACCTGCACCGAATGCCCATGCGCGCGGGGCGGATCGGTGTCGAGGAAACCGAAATCGCCCGCGCCGCCCCGGATCATCCATTCGACGAGGTCGACGCCCATGACCTCCTCGGTCACGCCGTGTTCCACCTGCAGGCGGGTGTTCATTTCGAGGAAGAAGAACTCCTCACGCTCGGCATCATAGAGAAACTCGACCGTGCCTGCCGACAGGTAGTTCGCCGCCTGGCCCAGCCGGATCGCGGCGGAGATCAGGTCGGCGCGCACCGCCGCCGGCAGCAGCGGGGCGGGGGCTTCCTCCACCACCTTCTGGTTGCGCCGCTGCAAAGAGCAATCCCGCTCGCCCAGCGCGACAATGCGGCCGTGGCCGTCGCCGAAGATCTGCACCTCGATGTGCCGCGCGCGGCGGATATAGCGTTCGAGGAACACACCTGCGTCGCCGAAGTTGCCCAAGCCCTGCCGCGCCACGGCGGCAAACCCTTCGCGCACCGCGGCTTCGTCCTCGCACACGCGCATGCCGATGCCGCCGCCGCCAGCCGTGGCTTTCAGCATGATCGGATAGCCGATCTCGGCTGCCGCCTTCGCCGCTTCCTCCTCGTCGGTCAGCAGGCCCGTGCCCGGCGCCAGCGGCAGCCCGTGCTGCTCGGCTAGGTCGCGGGCGGTGTGCTTGAGGCCGAAGGTGCGGATGTTGTCGCCGGTCGGGCCGATGAACACGATCCCGGCCGCCGCGCATGCTTCGGCGAAGTCCACGTTCTCGGCCAGGAAGCCGTAGCCCGGATGGATCGCGCCTGCACCGGTCGCCTTGGCCGCCGCCAGGATCGCCTCGACGTTGAGGTAGCTTTCCGATGCGCGTGCGCCGCCGATACATACCGCCTCGTCAGCCTGCACCACGTGCAGCGAATCCTTGTCCGCTTCGGAATAGACAGCGACCGATCGCAGCCCCATCTTGCGCAGCGTGCGGATGATGCGCGTGGCGATCGCGCCGCGGTTGGCGATCAGGACCGTGTCAAAAGCCGGCTTTGGGGCGGTTGCTGCGCTCATGCGGTGACGATCATCCGGACGGGGGTGGGGTTGAAGCCGTTGCAGGGATTGTTGATCTGCGGGCAGTTCGACACGACCACCGTCACGTCCATCTCTGCGCGCAGGTCGACCGTCAGGCCCGGCGCGGAAATGCCGTCGACGATCCCCAGCGACCCGTCGGCTTCCACCGGCACGTTCATGAAGAAGTTGATGTTCGAAACGATGTCGCGCTTGCCGCGCCCTTCGATCAGGTTCGCCTCGAGGAAGTTCTCGACGCAGGCATGCTCCGACTTGGTGTGATGACCATAGCGCAGCGTATTGGATTCACACGAACACGCACCGCCGATGGTGTCGTGGTAATCGACCGCGGTGGCGGTGATGGTCATCATCGGCCGGCCTTCGTTCGACCGCAGCACAGTCCCCTGGCGCAGGAACAGGTTGCCCTGCGCCGCCACGGTGTCTTGCGCGCTGTAGCGTTCGGCATCGTCGGCGGTGGCATAGAGCAGGAAGTCGACCGCCTGGTTGCCTTCCAGGTCGACGATGCGCAGCGTCTGCCCTGCGGCGACATGGTGCAGCCAGGGCGCGCGCGCCGGCACGACGCAGTCGTGCACGACCGGGCCGGAAAGCCCGGCGAGATGGGGATCGGTGCTCATGGTTCTGGTCCTTCCCTCTCAGCGGCGGAAGTAATCTTCGACATTCAAGAAGGCGCGCTGGCCTTCGGGCGTTGCATTGCGGATCGGGTCTTCCTCACCCGTCACTGCGCCGCGCCAGGCGGTCGCGCGCAGCGGGGTCACGGTCCATTCGGTCCGGGGATCGAGCACGTGTGGCACGTTGGCGATCACCACGATGACGTCCATCTCGGCGCGCAGCACCACCTGCCGGCCGGGCACGAAGGGGCCGATCTGCGGCGTGATCGCGCCATCAGCCTCGATCTTGGCGCCCTTGAATAGGTTGATGCAGGGGTGCACGTCGCGGCGCTGCAGCCCGTGCTTGGCTGCACCCAGCAGAAAGCGGTCTCGCCCGTTGGGATAGGCGCCGCTGTTGCGGCCTTCGCCGTATTTCGCTTCGTTGGTGGCGGCATTCGATGTGCCGCAGAACGCATCGTGCGTGCCCGCATCGTCGTCCAGGATGCTCAGCAGCACGCGGCCCATGTCCGACAGCAACAGCTTGCTTGGACCCAGGTAGGCGTTCCATTGCACCTTGACCGTATCGGCCACGTTCAGCCGCTCGCTCGGCATCTCGGCGTTGAACACCTGCAATCCCGCGCAGGCATCGCCCTTCAGGTCGATCAGCCGCAACCGCGTGCCCCGCGTCAGGCGGCGCGTGGAATAGCCGCCCGCTGCGATCGTCTCTTCCCAGACGATGTCGGCAGGATCGACGTCCGCCGGCAGGTCCGAGGCGACCGGCGGAAGCTTGGGCATCGCCTCTACCACGGTGCCGGCCATGGCACGGGCATGGTCGCGCGCTGCGAGAGGATTGTCGAGAACGGCAGTCATGCAACGGCTCCATTGCTGCTCTCGGCCACGTCCGGCTCGTAAAGCGGGGGCAGGAGAGCGGTGGTGGTAACGAGCTGGAGTTGGTGGACACCGCGCACCCGGCGCAGCGCGTCGCACAGCTCTTTCAGGCGGACGGCGGGCCCTTGCACCAGCAGGACCTCGAGCGACTGGTCGTCTTCCAGGAAGACGTGCTGCGAGGAGATCACTTCCTTCAGGTATTCGCCCTGGGTCTGCGCCAGCTGGTGGCGCACCCGGCCGCGATCGCCGCGGTAGACGATGGTGATCGTGCCGGCGAGCATCTCGTCGGGCCGGGTATGCGCCTCATGCTCGGCCAGCGCGTGGCGGATCAGCTCGGCGATCAGCTGCGAGCGCGAAGGCAGGCCGCGCTCTTCGACCATCACGTCCAACTGGCGGAACAGTTCGCCCGGCAGGCTCATCGACAGCCGGGCAAGGCTGGTGGGTTCGCTGTTCATGCCGAAGCCCTCTCTTGTGCAATTTTCTGCGTCGGTTCGGCCGGCGCCGTGTCGCCCGCTGTGCTGGCTGCGCTTGCCGGAGACTTGCGCAGTGCAAGGTCGTAGACCGCCGTGGCGCCGAAGCGGTGTGGCGCGTGCGGATCGTGGCGGCGCTTGTCGAGCGCCAGCACGCGGGTGCCCAGGCTGAAGGCTTCGCGAATATCGTGCGTGACCATGATGATGGTCAGCGAATAATCGCGCCACAGCTGGGTGATCAGCGCGTGCATGTCGGCGCGGATGCCGGGATCCAGCGCGCCGAACGGTTCGTCCAGCAGCAGGATGCGCGGCCGCTTGAGCAGCGCCTGCGCGATCGCCAGCCGCTGCTGCATCCCGCCCGACATCTGCGCGGGATAAAGGTGCATGGCATCGCCAAGGCCGACCGCGGCCAGCATCTCGGCCGCCTGCGCTTCGGCCGCCTTGCGCGCCGTGCCGAACAGCCGCGCCATCAGCGGCGCTTTCTCGCATTCCAGCCCGAACACCACGTTGCCCAGCGCCGAAAGGTGCGGGAACACCGAATAGCGCTGGAACACCACGCCGCGATCGGGCCCGCATTCGGGGTTGAGCAGTTCGCCATCGAGCAGGATGCGCCCGCGCGTCGGCACTTCCTGCCCCAGGATCACCCGCAGCAGGCTGCTTTTGCCCGCGCCCGAAGGGCCGACGATCGACACGAAGGATCCTGCCTCGAAATCGAGTTCGACCTTTTCGAGCACGATCTTGTCGCCGTATTCGACCCACACGTCGCGCAGCGAAAGGATCGGCCCTGCCGAAGCAGCGGGGGCGGCAGGAGCGGGGGTTTGCGGCGCGCTCAATGGCTTGCTCCGTGGGCCCAGGGGAAGGCGCGCCTGCTCAGTTGGGCGAGCGCCACGTCCATCACGATCGCCAGCAGCGCGATCCACGCGACGTAGGGAATGATCACGTCCATCGACAGATAGCGGCGGACCAGGAAGATGCGGTAGCCAAGCCCGATGTCCGACGCGATCGCCTCAGCCGAGATCAGGAACACCCAGGCGGGCCCGAGCGCCAGACGCAGCGCGTAAATCAGCCGGGGCAGGGCCTGCGGCAGCGCCACCCGCAGCATGATCTGCCACGATCCGGCGCCCAGCGTCTGCGCCTTGATGATCTGTTCGCGCGGCAGGCTGCCGACATAGGCGGCAATGTCGCGCACCATCACCGGCGTGATGCCAATGACGATCAGCGCCACCTTGGCCGTCTCGCCAAGGCCGAGCGCGATAAACAGGATCGGCAGCAGCGCGATCGGCGGGATCACCGCGATGCCGGTTACCAGCGGCCCGATCGTCGCACGCACCGGCGGCAGCACGCCCAGCACCAGCCCGATCACCAGCGAGGTCAACGTCGCGATGCCGAGCCCGAGGCCCAGCCGTTCGAGGCTGGCCAGCGTATCGGCCCAGAACACGTACTGTCCCGAAAGCTGATCGGGCTGGAACAGCAGCGGGACCATGCCCGCCACCATCCCCTGCGGCAGCGGCAGGATCTTGTCGAACGGGTTCGCGGCGTGCCGGCTCACGGCCAGGAACAGATAGACCAGCATCAGCAGCAGGATCGGCACCGCGCCCAGCAGGACCGCGTCGCTCCTCCGTATCTGGCGATTTACCCAGCGCATCGTCTTGTCCTTGTTGCGTTCCCGAAGGGCAGGGCCAGAACTGGGCGGATCAGAGCTTGCCGTCGGCGGCGAGCTTCATGAAGCTGTCGTCGAAGCGCAGCGTGACGTGTGCCGGATCGCCCAGCGTCTTGGCGCCGGGGAAGGCCATGCCCACCGCATCGGCGGAACTGGCGCCCTTGAACAGCCCTTTCGAAAAGCTGAAGTCGCGCACCTTGGTCATCGTCGAAACCAGCGCCGGCGCATCGGCCGCCGCCGCCGCTGCCTTGGGATCGGCGTAGAGGAAGGTGGTCTTCAGCTGCTGGTCGAACACTTCGGGCGTAGTGCCCGAAAGTTTGGCCATCGCGGCGCGAGCGGCCTTTCCTTGCGCGTCCTGGCGCTGCATCAGCGCCATCGTTTCATACCAGATGCCCGCCAGCGCCTTGCCGAGGTTGGGGTTGGCCTTGAGCGTGGCGGTATCGACCACCATCAGGTCGAGGATCTCGCCCGGGATCTGCGCCGAGCTGAACACCTCGGAAACGCCCGCTTGACCCTTCATCACCGAAAGTTGCGGGTTCCACGCCACCGCCGCGTTGACGTCGGGCGCGTTGAACGCGCCGACGATGTCCGCATCAGAGGTATTGACCGTCTTCACATCGGTCGATTTCAGGCCAGCTGTCTCCAGCCCCCGCGTCAGCAGGTAGTGCGAGACCGACAGTTCGACCAGGTAAACTTGGCGCCCCTTGATCGCAGCGAGCGAGTTGGCACCCTTCAGCAGGATGCCGTCGTTGCCGTTCGAATAGTCGCCGACGATGATCGCGCTGGTGTCCTTGCCGCCTGCGGCTGGGATGGTCAGCGCATCCATGTTGGTCACGGTCACGCCGTCGAACTTGCCGGCGGTGTACTGGTTGACCGACTCCACGTAGTCGTTGACCTGCACCAGGTTGATCTTGATGCCGTACTTGTCGGCCCACTTCTTCACGATGCCGGCCTGCTGGGCATAGGGCCAGGGCATCCACCCGGCATAGATCGACCAGCCGATGTTGAACTCGGTCTTGGGTGCGGCGGACGGCGCCGCCGAGGGCGAACACGAGGCCAGCGCTAGCGCGGCTGCGATTACTCCAGCGGTTGCGAACTTGGCTCGGAGGCTGGTCGCCGTGATGGTCATCGAGTCGATCCCCTTTCGCAGTGCAGCATCACCACGGATCGCCCGCTTGTCCATCGAAAAATATTACGACTTTAAAAAAGGGTAATAACGGCCTTATGCCCACTCGGGTGTGGGCCACAGCAGTGCAACCCTGCTGCCGTCCCACGATTTCCGCCGATCCGGCGATTCGCCTGATTCGTTCCGGACGATTTGCTGCACCGCCGTCGTGCCAGGTTTGCGCTCGGTTCGGACGTACGTCAAACGGCGTACATGCCGACGTAAAACTGTCACTTTTTGCGCTGCGGCACCCTTTTTGATCATACTGAGCAACTGCGGAATTATTACGCTTGACGCATTAGGTAATATCCATACCGTATTGAGCATCGCCAATACGAGCGATGGAACGAAAGGGTGGAAACGGCGTCGGGCAACCGGCGTCAGCGAAGGGGACCAGCGATCCGCAAGCCGGCCTGCCATGCTGCCAATCTGGACTCTGCGCCCTTGCGGCGCGGCGGGCGGACGCGGCGTAACGGCCAGCAAGCCGCTTCCTCCTCCTCCGCCCCCCTCGAATGCACAAGGACAACCGGGCTCCTGTCAGCGGGTCGCGGAAATGAAAGGCGCCGGCCACGCAGCCAGAGCGTCGACGGGAGAGTGATGTCACCACACCACAGGCATTGAAGCTAGGGGGTCGGAGTGACTAAGACATTGTTTCGCAACACGCTGCTCGGAGCGACCATGCTCATGGGCCTCGGCACCACGGCCGCGTTCGCACAGGAAGCCCCGCAGGCCCAGACCGGCGCATCGGGCGCCGCCGACGGCGCCAGCAACGAGATCGTCGTCACCGCCACCCGGCGCGCGACGTCGCTGCAGGACGTTCCGATCAACATCACCGCGGTCGGCGCCGAACAGCTCGAACGCCAGCGCATCAACGACGTGCGCGACATCGCCGATTTCACGCCGGGGATGACGATCGCGGACACCGGCGCCGGCAGCACCGGCACAATCGTGCTGCGCGGCCTCAATGCATCCGACAGTTCGGCCACCGGAAACAGCTATGACAGCGCCCTTGGCATGTATCTCGGCGAAGTGCCGCTTTACTATGACTTCAAGCTGCTCGACATCGCCCGCGTAGAAACGCTGCTCGGGCCGCAGGGCACGCTCTATGGCCTGGGCACGCTGGCCGGCGCGATCCGCAACATTCCCAACCGGCCCAACACCGACAAGATCGAGGCCGAGACCCACGGCCGCGTCTATGCCAAGTCGCATTCGGGCAATACCGGCTACCAGCTCGACGGGATGATCAACATCCCGATCGTCAAGGACCACATCGCGTTCCGCAGCGCGACCGGCTATTACTACGATCCCGGCTTCATCGATTACCCGCTGCTGCTGCAGAAGCCGGGCGTCTCGCTGCCCCAGCCTGATGGTCCCACTTCGGTCTCGCCCGCAAGCTACGCCGCGAACCTTTATCGCAAGGACGATCTCAACTTCGAGCGCACCTTCACCACGCGCAACCAGCTGCTTTTCAAGCTGAACGAAGACCTGCAGGTCGATTTCACCTACGCCTACCAGAAGACCAAGACCGAAGGCGGCCAGTCAAATAGCAACGGCGTGCTCGGAACCAGCAAGTACGAAAGTGCCGCGCGCTATGTCGAACCGGTGGATCGCCAGGCCCACCTCATGGCGATGGAAATCACCGCCAACCTCGGCAACATCGCCCAGCTTGTCGCTACGACCGCTTATACCAACGTGCGCAACCGTCGCCGGGGCGACAACACCGACCTGCTGCTCGATCTCGACTACGGCTACGAAAGCTTCCCCGCCTTCTCGAGCTGGAATGAAAGTGACGATCGCCGCAAGCAGTTCAACCAGGAAGTCCGCTTCGTTTCGACCCACGGTGGCCCGTTCAGCTGGGTAATCGGAGGGTTCTACAACAACCAGCGAAATCACCGCGATTACGTCGAGCACCTGCCCGGCCACCCCTGGATCGATCTCGCGACCAATCCGAACGAAGTCGAATACGCATCGTTCAACCGCTCGCGCGTCACCGAAAAGGCGGTGTTCGGCGAAGGCACGTTCAAGATCACCCCGCAGTGGCAGGTAACCGCCGGTGGCCGCTGGTTCGAATATACTTCGAAGATCGCTGGCCGCGCGGTGGTGCCGATCCTGGGTGATCCTGTCAGCCCCTATGATCTGACGGCTGCCGGTGGCACGACGAAGAAGCAGGGCTCGGTCTGGAAGTTCAACACCTCCTACAACTTCACGCCCGACATCATGCTCTATGCGACTTACAGCAAGGGCTATCGCATCGGTGGCCCGAACGCGGTCGCGCCGTGCATCCTGCCGCTCAACCCGAACGTCCAGAACGTCTGCGCCCTGCCCAACGAACAGCAGTACGGGCCTGACTCGACCAAGAACGCCGAAATCGGCATCCGCACCCAGCTGTTCGATCGCAAGCTGACCTTCAACGTCAACGTCTATTCGATCAAGTGGGACGGCATCCAGGTCGCCTCGGCCACCGTCAACGGCATCGTCGGGATCACCGTCAACGGCGGCAAGGCGAAGTCCGAAGGTGTCGAAGCTTCATTCCAGCTGCGTCCCACCGATCGGCTCTCGATCCAGGGCACCTATTCGTACACCAATGCTCGCCTGACGCAGGATGTGCCCGCAATCATCGCGGTCAACGATCCGGCGGGAACGTATCCGAGCTCGCCGATCCAGCTCGATGCGCTCAAGGGCGATCAGCTGCCGGGGTCTGCCAAGAACAGCGGCAGCCTGGGCGCCACCTACACGATCCCGGTTGGCGAGGGGAAAGTCATCGCCGACTGGACGGCGACCTACCGCGGCTCGGTTGTCACCCGTCTCGGCTGGGATCGCGCCTATGGCGAAAAGCTGCCGGGCTACGTGCTCCATCGCGCCTCGTTCGGGTACGAAGCCGATCGCTACAGCGTGACGCTCTTCGCCAACAACATCTTCGACAAGTACGCCGTGTCGGCGGTCTCGAACGACCTCTCGCGCGTTGGCCTCAACGACGGTGTCCTGCTGCGCTACTATCGCAAGTCGGTGATCGATCCGCGCACGGTCGGCCTCGAATTCCGCCTCAAGTACTGACCTTTTTCCCCTGAGGTGGCGCCGCCGGCAACGGCGGTGTCACCTCCACCACCGCGCTCTTTCGCGTCGCACCCTGCCAAAAGGCTCCCCCGTCATGATAACCGCCGTTTGCGCGCGTGCCCTGCGGCATGCGGGCCCCCTCGCTGCGCTCGCCTGCCTGCTGGCAAATCCTGCGCAAGCCGCCCCCGCCACGCCATCGCTGTTCCACGAACGCTGGATCGATGGCGCCAGCGGCGATGAGCCGGCGGTGCAGGTTCAGGCGCTCGACGGCGATACCTTCGTCCTGCGCCAGTCGGTCCGCACCAATTTCGAAGCGCCGTTCCTCTATCTGCTGTTCGGCCGGGAAAGGGCGTTGCTCGTCGATACCGGGGCTCCCGACGGGCATATTCGCCCCACCGTCGATCGGCTGATTGCGGACTGGGCGGCCCGCCACGGCGGCAGGGCGCCGCACCTCGTCGTTGCGCACAGCCACAGCCATGACGATCACACCGCCGGCGATGCCGCTTTCCGCGCACGACCCGACACCACCGTCGTCGGCCTCAAGCCGGCCGACGTCGCTGCCTTCTTCGGCGTGCGCAGCTGGCCGAACGACATCGTGCCCTTCGATCTGGGCGGCCGCAGGCTGTCGATCATTCCCACGCCCGGCCATCAGGCGGCGGCGATCATGGTCTATGATCCGCGCCTGAAAGTGCTGCTCTCGGGCGATACGCTCTACCCCGGCCGGCTCTACGTGCCTGTCAACTTCCTCGCCGATGATCGCGCGAGCGTCGATCGACTGGCCAGCTTTGCCGCAACCCACCCGATCCGCGCCGCGCTCGGCGCGCATATCGAAATGACGAAGACGCCGGGGAAGGACTACGGCCACGAAGCGCCGACTCATCCGGACGAACACCGGCTCGAACTGCCTGCATCGCAGATCCGGCAGCTGCGCGCAGGTCTCAAGGCCCCGCTTGACGCGGCCGATATCCGCCATGTCCACGATCATTTCATCATCGTCACCGTACCGCCCAGAGCAGAATGAAAGCTCATAGATCACCTCTATGCCTTCCATCAGACTTTGCCCTCTGGCGAGATGGGGGTGCTTGCAGGACCCTCAAATCACGGACGAAATCCGCAAATATCAGGGACTCGTGAGATGGACGGAATTCGCGTTGGCAAGCGTGTCGTGGGCACCCAGTCACCGGTCACCATCGGTTGGGAAAACGTGCCGAAAGTCGAAGGGGGCTTCTTCAAGCGGCTGTTCTTCTCGTGGTTCCAGCCTGCCGTTCTGTTCGGCCTGATCGCGTTCTGGTATTATGCGCCCAATTCGATCGCCAAGGCTTCGGTCGCCATCGGCATCGGCATCGGCTTCCGGGTCTTCCTGCTTGTCTTGGAACAGATCGCCCCGCGCCACGAAAGCTGGAACCTGACCTGGAAGGAACTGGCCACCGACCTGTTCTACGTCGGGCTCGGCTACACCGCGCTCGGCCTGGTCGATTTCTTCATCAGCAGCGATGCGCTGATCGAAGCGGCGCGAAACAGCTTCAACTGGGACAAGCTTGCGTGGTTCACCCACTGGCCGCTGCTGCTCCAGGCCTTCATCATCGTTTTCATCTTCGATTTCGGCCAGTACTGGATGCACCGCGGGATGCACAACTGGTACCCGCTGTGGCTGCCCCACTCGGTCCACCACTACATCACCCAGCTGAACATCAACAAGGGCGCGGTCGGGAACCCGCTGGAACTCTTCCTGATCGGGCTCGGCATCGGTGGGATGTTCGATTTCCTTCCGCGCGCCGCGCTGCTTGCTGGCGCCATCGGCATGGCCATCGGCACCTACCAGCACATCAACGTGCGCTTCAACACGCCCGCCTGGTGGCGCTTTCTGTTCAACACGACGGAGCACCACAGCCTGCACCATTCGCGCGACTTCGAAGCCACCCGCAGCAACTATGCGAATTCGTTCATCTTCATCGACCGCATCTTCGGCACCTGCCTGGATGGCGAAGCCGAACTGCTCGGCATGGAAGGCGGCCGTCGCATGTCTATCCGCGAACAGATGACCTATCCCTTCACCGAAGGCTGGAAGACGCTGAAGGAACGGATGGGGCGCGCCGCTGCGGTGTCCGCCGATCCTCACGCGGTGCCGGCCGAATGATCGCGCACGAACTGAAAGTGATGGCATGACCGCTGCCGCCCTCTGGACCGAAGCTGCCGGACCGCGCCCCTTGAACCTTCGCCGCCTTGTCGAACGGATCTGGACCGTGCGCGGCAGCCTGCCGCTCGATCCGGCGCTTGCGCCCGAAGCGGCGCTCGCCCGGCTTGATCCCCTGTTCCAGGAATATGGCACCACGGTCACCCGCGATCAGCGCGGCCTGGCCTACGACAAGAAGGATCCCGGGGCGCAGGACCCGCTTGCCACCTTCGACAGCGGTAGCCTCGCCGTGGTCGAAGGCGGGGAAGGGGCGGTGCTCACCTGGCGGCTGGTCAGCAAATCCCTGCTCGCCTGCTTCTTCGCTCCGCTGCTGTTCCTTGCCTTTGCGCAGACGGCCGTCCTCATCGGCGATCACCTGGCCGCATCGGCCGATGCCAAGGCGGACAAGAAGGATGAGAAGAAGGAGCCGGTGCTCTACCAGAACCCGCTCGACAAGGCGCTCGGCGCACCGGCGCCCGAAAAGCCCAAGGACGACGAAAAGAAGAAGGACGCCAAGAAGGAGCGCAAGCTGTCGCCGACGCCTGGCTATGTCTTCGCCGGGATCTTCGCCGTGCTCTACATCGTCGGGCGCGTGCTCGAACCGATGCTCGTCCGCCGCCGTTTCCGCCGCCTGCTCGAACAAGGCTGACGCAAACGAATTCTAGCGGTCCAGAGAATGACGGTAGGGCTGACAGATAAAGAACCCGTAGCGGGCGGAATTCAGGCTGAAACACGCGCTTCCATGAAGCGAACGTATCGCGACTGCGCGCGGGGCCTTGGTGCCTCACCCGACGCACCGCGCTTCAAGGCGTATCCACGCTCCCGCGCCAACTCGTCGACATTGACACAGGCATCGACGTGCCAGCCCGGTGCACCCTGTCGTACTGTCTGCACGGCGTCCTTCCAGCTTTTCGCTTCAAGAAAGCGGTAATCATGCTGTTCACGCATCGAATCCGATGAATTGCGGCCAAGCTCGGCCACATAGAATGCGGCCGTTGGATCGGTGTTCTGCGCATCGGGATCTTCGAGTTCGAATTCGATCCAGCCATCCAGATGCGCGGCCTTCATAGCCGTGCTGAACCGTGCCGCGCAGACGCGGATCAGTTCCGCATCATCGAATGCCACCATCGGGTGCACCTCGTGACTTTCAAACAGATTGCCGTTGCGCATCCCCCCGATTTCCACGAGATAGAGTTTCACGGCATTCCTTTCAGGGGGGCGAGGCTTCGGTCAGACCAAGGATGGGCGAGGTGGGCATGGAACCCGCCACTTTGCCGTGTGTTCCACCGATCACGACCCGGCGGCTTTATCCGCGCGGCAAATCGGACGATCGGACAATCTTCTTGTGCCAGACTTGGCTAAACCCACTGAACGCATTGCCATCATTGGCGCCGGCGCGACCGGCACGTACTGCCTCAATGCCCTGATCGCCAGCCGGGCGGCGGCAGAAGTGACGGTGTTCGAATCCAGCGCCTGTCCGGGCCCGGGGCTGGCCTATTCCCCGGATCTCAATGACATCCACGCGCTGTCCAACATCGCCGGGTTCGAGATACCGCCCCTCCTCGAAACATTGAACCAATGGGCCGTGCGCCAGCCACGGCTATTGCTTCAACAGTGGGGGATCGCCGATCGCGCCGGCGACGATCGTTCTTTCTTTCCGCGTGCGGTGCTGGGGGCGTGGCTTGCGGATCAGTTCGCTCGTCTGGTCGCCAGCGACGCTACCTCGGTTGTGGTCCACACCGGTGCCGAAGTGATTGATGTGATTGCCATGCCCGGCGCCTGCCGCGTGGAATGGCGCGGGTCAGACGGTGTGACGGCGGTAGATCAGTTCGATCGGGTCATCGTGGCTTCGGGATACGGCGCAATCGGCACCGAAGGCAACGATGCCGAGCGCAGCACTGGAAAATCGGCATCGATAGCGGCCAACAATGGGGCGTCGAAACGCTTCGGCGTCCTGGGATCGTCGCTTTCCGGAATCGACGCGGTTGTCGCGATTGCGATGGCAAGAGGCCGCTTCGAGCAGGAAGCCGGTCTGCTGCGCTACATCCCCGACCAACCGTGGGACGCGGTGCTGATGAGCCGTAACGGGCTATTGCCAGAAGCCGACTTCTGGTTCCCGCACCCGCTACCCGAACTGGAAGGCTTCACACCGGAAACTGCGACCGCTTGTCTCACCGGTGAGGACGGCGATCTCGACCGGCTGTTTGCGCAGTTTGCTGCGGTCCTTATGCGCGATGCGCCGCAATGGTCTGCAAGGATCGGGCTTGAAGAAGCCACGGCTGACGATTTTGCCGAGCGCTATTTCGCCAAGCGTCAGTCCAGCGATGCCTGGGCCCATGCCCGGAAGAATCTGGAAGACGTAAGGTCGTGGAGCGAGAACAAGGACACGCCGGCGTGGCGGATCGTCATCCTCAAGGCTCACGAAATCTTCGCCACAGTCATCACACTGCTGACACCGCACGACCTTTCGCGCCTGCACCGCGGCTTGAAGCGTGTGTTCACAGACAACTATGCGGCCGTGCCCCATCTTTCGATCGAGCGCATGCTTGCGCTTCACGACGCCGGCGTGGTCGATGTGGTCGCTCTCGGGAGTGACTACGATATCCGCCCTGAGCGCAGCGCCTGGCGTGTGCAGTCGCCGGCCTGGTCAGCGCGTTTGGATGAGCTGATCGACGCGCGCGGGCCGCAGGCAGCGGCGCTGACCCTCTTTCCCTTTCCCACCTTGCGGCTTCAGCTCTGTGCCAGCGCGCTCGAGGAAAGCCAGGATTGGCGCGACGGGATCAACCCGGCCCCGGACCTTACCGCAAGCGAGCAAGACCCCGCTTTGCGGAACGTGCATCTCTGTGCGCTGCCATTTCTCTTGCGCAACCGGCCGTTCGTTCAGGGCCTCGTCGAATGTGCCGCGATGGCGCAGGCGGTCGGCGAAGCCATCAGCGCCACCTCCCCTTGTGAAAACGCGGACTATTCGACGGCCGAACAGCTGATCGACCTGCTCGATAAACCGTCTGTCATTCTCCCGACTGGGGAGGTCCTGCCTTTAGCCGGTTGAGGGGGCAAGGGTGCCAGCATCGACCCACCATCCAGACAGATGCGAACGTCGATGGACAGGAAAATGGAGCGGTGAAGGGAACCGAAAAGTGCGTGAAAAGCATAGGTTTTCAAACGTTATTTTTGCGAATAGTCTGTAGAATACCCCCAAATATACCCCCATGCAGACTGGCTGGCAGCAATCTGTGTCGATCGAACAATGCAAATGCCCCCACACGTGATTGAGATGGCAACGCTTTCCAGTCTCCTCGATTAGAGCAGATCATCAGCCTGATCGGTATCTACGCTCCACACATAACCATAAATGCCCATCTGCTCGTTAGCGCTCCCGCTAGTGAACGCTTCCTTGAACGCCTTCATGCGTTTATCAGTCACGAGCATCGAGCCCGAGCCGAACGCGATATTGAAGTTTGTCACGCTTGCGCCTGGTGGCTGTACCTTTGTGGGATTGAACGAAAACCGCGATGCATCGGCGGCTTGCTGAAGTGTTCCAAGTGCCGCTTGGACGGCATGTTCGCTATCGCCCGAAAGCGTAATGTCATCCATGTAAACGGTAACCGTGCTGCCTTGCTGGCGCAGCTTCCTGATAGCTTGGCCTAGTGCAGAGTGGCTCAGCACGAGTGATGATAAAAGCGGAGACTGGACAAAGCCGAAGGGAATGCTGAAGTGTCGTCGCGGCGGTTTCTTGTCAACCGTGCTGTCACAGGCCATGTCCCAAGCATCGGCATGTGAAAATCGCAGGCGCTTAAGCGAGCGATGTACCCGTTGCCGCGTGATCTGGTCGAAAAAGCGCTGGAGGTCTACTGACGCCACCCATGGCGCACCACTATGCAAGCGTGCTGCGGCAACGTGCCCACCTTCTTGTAGGTGATAGTAGTAGCTTGGCGCTTTCCAGCGCGCCTCAATCGCAGACTTGATCTCATAACCTCGGCTGCGTCCGTGGTGTGTCGGAACATAGACGCGCGTGCCGGGCTTGAGTTCAAAATGGTGACCGTAGAGATTTCGCACGATAGTTGGTGACCTCAGCCAGAAGCTTCACGGCCCAGTAGACGCTTTGCAGCGCACCGGCCAGAATGCTTAGGCTGAGGCCACAGTAACGGAACAAACGAAACTTGTTCTTCATACCGTGGGTTCTCCACTCTACCCCCGGCTGCCTTGCGCTTGCGCGCCAGTCACCAACCAAAGCAGGCATCATGGCCACTGGACAGCCAGTCACCGTGTTGCCCCGAAGCAGTGTCATTGGGATTGCCAAGTCGCCGCCGTGAAGAACCTCATGCCGAGGGAATAGCAATATGGTTCGAGCCGTTTGCCATTGCAAGCCATCTTCGCGGGTCCGCGTTTTTGTCACGGCAATGTGAAACGCCGAACCGTCAGCAAGCGGCAGGACTGCGGCGTCCACACGGCGAACGTCTCCATCGCAACCACATTTGCCCCAATCCAGTTTCAGACGGGCAAGCCGGTCCAGATCGGTATGCAATTGTCTACACACACCCTACGCGACAAATCGCACGCGAATGGCCCGGAAACCTGCGCCTCTCCGGCGATGGCAGCTTCCCAATCAAATTTGACTTGCGGGCATTCGTGCCAGTCTGATTCAAATCAGCGGACACCAGTTGCCCGGATTTCCGAAGGTTCGGCGGGGCTGCACTAGCAATACCGCCAGACCCATTTTCAAGTCGGAACGCCCCCCGGCAAAGCCTGCATTGCAGCCAGCACTTGAGCGACCAACGCCGGATCGACCGCATCCGCCAGCTTGCCCGCTGCGCCCTTGGCCATCGCCATACCCCGGATCAATTCGGCCTGCCGGTGCGGGGCGACGGTGCCGTAACTGGTCAGCGTCGTCATAACGCGCTCATGCCCCAGATTTTGCGACCACGCCTTGAACTGCTCCGGCGTGGTGCAGACCTGTTCGCCAAGCTGGACCAGCGTATCCCGCAACGAATGCGGGTTGAAATAGGGCAGGCCAGCCGCCGTGAACGCGTGGCGGAATATGTCGCGGATCGGCCCGGCTCCTTGCCAGCATTCCCCCCGGCGCAGGCCAACAGGCGCGAATCCGCCATTCGCACCAAGCCCGATTTGCGTGGGCGGAAACAGCGGGTCATCATCGCCCCATAGCAGGGCAGTGCGCAGATACTCGCACCAGTCCCGCACAATCGTCAGTGCATCGCCGCCGACCGGGAAGAACCACGTCGCAAAGGTCTTGCTGGCCTTTGTCTTCACGTCGCGCGCGTCCTGATCGACGCGGCCTTGCACCAGATCGACGTGCTTAAGCCGGAACGTCGCCAGCGCGCCGTCACGCGCGCCTGTGAGCAAGGCGAAGGCCACCAGCGCGCGGTTGCGCAGTTCCATCGCGGTGCCGGTTGGCATGGCGGCGATAACGTGGTGGACCTGTTCCAGCGTGGGGAACGCCTTGTGCCGGGCCGCCTTGGCAATTCGCACGTCCTTTTCGGCCAGGTTGAAATAGTCGGCATCGGCATAGGAAAGGCGGGACTTGTAACCGGGCTGCCCCGCCAGCCAGACAAAGAACGCGCGCAGGGCGGACAGGGTGGAATTGACCGTCGCCCGGCTCAAAGGCTTGCCGGTGCGGACCGCCGGTTGCTGGTCCAGTTTGTGCTTGAAGGCCACCGCCTGCGCCCGGTGAAAGGTCTTGAAGTCCTTGTGCCCGTTCGCCTCTTCAAAGCGCGCCAGCGCCTTCGCCACGGCATCGATCGATCCTTCGTCCCGACGCTGCGCTTCCTTCAGATAGGTGAAGTATTCGCGCTTGATCCGCGCGTTTGCGGCATTGTGTTTTGCCATGGTCAGTCAGTCCTTTCGATTGTCACAATTCAGGGAAGGTTCGGTGCACTCACATATGCGTGGGCCTGCCTCCCTGATTTGGACGTCCAGATCGGGCATGATCGCGGCGATTGCGGCCAAGCGGGTGCGGCGGTGCATCATGGTGCCGCACACCTCGCAAATGGCGCTCAGGTTGCCCGTGGTGGCATTCTGGCGGGTGGCTTCAACCATCCCCATGGCGGGCGCTCGCGGCTGGCGGCACTTGAAGCAATAGAGCGTGCCCGGCGGACAGGGCCGCTTGCGGATGGCGTTGCGCTTGGCGAGGAAGGCGCGAACCGTGGCTCCGTCAAACAGGGTGGGGCGGCCCTTGCTGACAGGCTCCAGCCCATTGGCCTGCCAGTGCCGGACGGTATTCTTGTGGACGCCGCAACAGGTCGCCAGTTCCGCCGCACTGTAGATGCGGTGGATCTTTACACGCTGCGGGGTGGGCCGACGCGCGGGCACGGCGATCAGGCCTGCCCTTCGATCAGCGCGCGTAGGCTGGCAGCCGGGATCAGGGTGCGCTTGCCGATTTTGCGCGCGTCCAATCGCCCTTCGCCGATCAACTGATACAAGCGGGTGCGGCCCAGCGAGGAAATGCGGCAGGCTTCGCGGATGGAATAGGCGAGCGGTTCAAGGGGGGTATTGGCAGTATTCATCGGAAAGCCTCCGTTCAGTTGCGAACGGGGCTAACCTGCGCCGGATGCAGGCGGGCAATCAGCCGGAAAGGGCCTGCTTGAGCCGGAAATGCTAGGCCAATTAGTTTCCGGCTGAGCGCAACCGTCGCAAGATGGCATTCACGACTGGCTGCACGGTGCCCCTACCGGGTTCTGTTTTTTTGCGTTCACTCATCCGCGCAAAGACGGCATCGATGATGGTGGACTGCCCATCATGTCCTTGCCCCTCTGGAATGCCGGTTTCATGGATATATATGGCCAGTTCCTCTGCAAAATCCGGCCACCAATTTGCGGCTGGGCGGCCACCGCCGCGCTGCACGGGGGATGGGACCGATTCACCTGCCCTTTCGTCGCTGGGCCGCGGCCAGGAAAAATGCGGCAACTGATTGGCGTCGACTTCCAATCCAAGGGCAGAGCCTGAGCCGTTTTCCCCCCAACCAGTTCTTTTCCCATCAACTTTGAACTCAAAATCGCCTGCCAACCAATCCCACTCTTTTCGAATAGGAAAGGCGGCAGCGAACCCTGCCCAGAAGGTCAGAGGCACCGGGAACATCCCATCCGCATCGCGACGCAGCGGCGGCTCTGGCTCGATCTCAAAGCTGTTGTCCCAGTCCTCCGTCAGTAAACTGGCTCGCGACGGCAACTGCCCTGATTGCAGACGCCTCAGCAGCGCGTCACTCGCTGCCTTCCAGCAGACTTCGTCATCGGCGTAATAGTTTGCCGCTTCATATTGCTTTCGCAGCGCTTCGAATGCGGCAAAAGCAGGAACCCAGCGGGCATCAGGCGTGCTCATCCCGCCGGCGCTCAATCCAGCGGCACTTCGATGGTGCGCATGACTCGGTCGGTTTCGGCCAGGATTTTGATGATGCGCTGATAGTGGCGGATGTCGTCATAGGTCAGGGCGCGGCCCTTGCGGTCTTTCAGCCACTTTTGCGCTGGTTGATAGCCGCCGATGTGGAATTCCCATGCAATCGCGGGCACGCCGTCAAAATACTGGTCTGCATTGATCCAGACTTGGCCGTTTACATGGCGCGGCTTGTCCACCACGCTGTCGCCGTCACCGTGGAAGGGATAGGGCGTTGCGCCGATGGCGGCATCCTCCATCAGGTGCAGGCGGCGCAGGGCTTCGCCCTGTTCGCTGATCGTGCGGAAGCTCTCCGGGCTGGCCGGGAAGGGGATGCGGGGGAAGTCGATTTTCAGGAATTCGGCATAGGTGGCCCGATAGGAGGGGCAGTGCAGCACGCCGTAGATGTAATCGAACACCTTGACTTCATCGGGGCGGGCATCACCCGCCGCGCGGCGGAAATCGCCAGATGCTATCGTGCTTACATCGGGCGCGGGGGTGGGGCCGGTGAGGCCAGCCGCCTTGCGGATTTGGGCGTAGAGCTTGGCGACGAAATTGACGCGGATGGTTTGGTCGAGGGTGTCAGGTTCGGGGTAGAGGTAGAGGGGCAAGTTCATGGCATTTGATGCGGTTGTGCCAGAGAGAAAAATCGCCTCACTGACTGCCGTGGTCACGAACACGTGGCGGAAGCGTCGATCTTTTACGCCCTTTGACGTCAGCAAGCCGAGGTTGGAGTGGCCGACATAATTTCTCATGACCTCGTTTCGTGGATAGCAGTGAAATCCGCGTGATTTGCCGGTGTAGAAAGTCCAACTTGGGCTAAACGGACGGTATAAAATCGGCAGCAGGCGATCCTGCGAATAGTGGGCTATGACATCGGCTTTGGCCCCTGCAACGGTCCAATCGCGCACGTCCTTTCCAAGATCGTAGCGTTCGCGCAGAGTTTCAGCCTCACTCTGGGTGAAGTCCTTCACGCGGTTCCAGAGCGCATCGCGGTTCATGTCGATGGTCAAGTCATCGCGTGCAGTGACGATGCCGTTAGAATTGACGAACATCAGCTCCCCAACTGAAAACCCTTGGGAATATTCCGCCTCCACATCATAATCGCGGGCGACGAAGGGATATTGTGGGGCTATTTGAGGTAGAGCCGTTGGGCAAAGAGTTTTTGGGCCGCCATCCCATAGAGCGGCATATTTGCTTTCGCGATTGCCCCACAGTTCACCATGAAAGAGCTTAGCCAATGGTTTGGCTGTTTTGCCCTCGCGACGATGTTTCACCGCAATGATGATGCCGACGCCCTGCATGATGTCGAATACGTTCTTGTCAGGTGAACCGTCCGGGCAGACTTCCTTCTTGTTAGTGTTACCATGCAAATCAAGCACGTGGATGCTGTCGAAAGTCTGCATCAAATGCCAGCGCATCCCACGTAACGTGGGATCAGAAAAATAGCCGTGACTAGTGATGAAGCCTAAAACTCCTTCACCGTTCTTGGCGATCATATGTTCTGCTAACCGGATGAATTTATGCTCGTCCTTGTTGATCCACTTGGGATTGCGTTCCTGCAACTTCTGGACCCCGCCGGGTTCCTTCTTGTAGGCTTCCATCAGCCCCATGATCCAGTCGCCTTTGTTGGCGCTCTCGCCCGAATAGGGCGGGTTGCCGATCACGCACATGATGGGAGTCTGGCGCTTGATGTCGCTGGCGGCCTTGGCCTCATTGGCAATGGCGCGGGACAAACCGAACAGGGTTTGTTCCACCCGTTCGCCTTCCTCAAGGCTGTTGGTCAGGAATACCCCAAGGCGCGGCGGCTGGGCCGATGGCTTGTAACCCAGCCGGGTCAGGATCATGTCCAGCTTCATGTGGCACATGGCATAGCTGGCCATCAGCAGCTCGAACCCGTGTAGGCGCGGGATAAGATCGCGCTCGATATAGGCGGATAGTTGGCCGGGTGCGACGCCCTTGATCCGTTCGGAAACCAGCTTCACCACTTCGGCCAGAAAGGTGCCGGTGCCGGTGGCGGGGTCCAAAATCTGGACGCGGTGGACTTCCTTCTTGATATGCGCGGGTTTGCCGGTTTTGGGGTCGTTCTGGCCGGTGTCCCAATCGATGGTGATCCGCGAAGTATCGGCCAAGCCATCGGCCAGTCCGAATTCCGTTTTCAGCACTTCGTCCACGGCGCGCACGATGAAATTCACCACGGGTTCGGGCGTATACCACACGCCGCGCGCCTTGCGCTTGGCAGGGTTATATTCGGCCAGAAAATCTTCATAGAAATGCAGGAACGGGTCTTGCCGCGCGGTGATCTTGCCGAAATTGCGCAGCACCCGGTCCATGTCGGTGGCGCAGAACACATGGCACAATTCATCGATCACGCGGCGCAAGCGTTCGTCCAGGTTGGGACCGGCGATGTAGATAAACAGTTCGCGCAGGAACGGATTGGTCTTGGGCAACAGGTCCAGCGCCTCGGCACGGGTGAACGTGTCTGGTGTTTCATCATGCAGCCGCGCTGCGAACAGGCCATACGCGATGGTTTCGGCGTAGATATCGGCAAATTCCTCCACGGTGATGTCGTGGATCAGGCTGGCCCTGAATGCCTCATACTGGCCGATCAGGTCGGTTGCAGTGCCGCTGGCGTCCTTGGCCTTCATGTCGGCCACCAGCGCGCGGCCCATGATGTCTTTGATGATTGCCGCCTTGCCCGCCATCATTGCGGCCAGCTTTGCCGATGACGTGACGCTCAGCGGGGTGATGTGCGCGAAGTCGCGCAGCCGGTTTTCCAGAACCGGGAAATTTTCGGTCCGCGCAGGCAGCGTCGGGATCAGGTCGGCAATGGTGATGAAATCCACCACCTCGCCATCGCGAATGAATTCAAAGTCCAGCCCGTTGGTGTAGATCAGGTTGGGCAGGCCCTTCTTGTAGCGCTCTTTCTGGGCCTTGCTGTAGTCGGTGGCGGCGAATTTCCGCACGTCCTTGCCGATGTCCTTAGCCTCGCACCAGCCGATGGCAACATCACCGCGATTGAACACGAAGTCCGGCGCGCCAACGTCGGTAAGGTGCTTGGGTTCATTGATGACGGTCAGCGCGGGGTCGATAGAGCCAAACAATTTGGCCAAGGCGGGGCGGAAACTATGTTCGGTTGACTGCCCGCTGGCATGGAGCGCGCGAATTTCACTTACGTAACCCTGAATATCCACGCGCTATTGCCCCTCATGCATTCAATTGAGGGGCTTAACGCCAGTCGCTCACGCCGCCAAGTCAGTCAGACCGCCTCACGTTCCGGGAACGGCACAATGTCCGCCCCTTTCCGTAGCTGGTCGAGATAGTCCGACCACCATTGCGCCATTTCAACGCGCTCTTTCCAATGCGCGCCGCGATGATAGGCCGCGCGCACCTTGTCGGTATCGCCATGGGCAAGTGCCCGTTCGATTGCGTCCGGGTTCCATTTGCCGCTTTCGTTTAGCAGCGTGGAAGCCATGGCGCGGAAGCCGTGGGCCGTCATTTCGTCGGTGCTGTAGCCCAGCCGCCGCAGACCGGCATTGACGGTGTTTTCGCTCATGGGGCGGGTGCGAGTGCGGACGGAAGGGAATACGTAGCCACTCGGCCCGGTCACTGCCTGCACTTCGCGGAACAATTCCACCGCCTGCCGTGACAGGGGGACGTGGTGTGTCTTGCGGGACTTCATCTTGCCCGCCGGTATTATCCAGAGTGCGCCGTCCAGATCGAATTCGCTCCATTCGGCGTGGCGCAGTTCGCCGGGGCGGACGAATACGTGGGGCGAAATCTGCAAGGCCAGTTTCGTAATCCCGCTGCCATCATAGTCATCAATGGCGCGCAGCAGTTCGCCCGCCTTCTTGGCGTCGGTGATCGCGCCGTAATGTGTGACCGTGGGGGCGGTCAGCGCGCCGCGCAGGTCGCGGGTTGGGTCCGACGCCAGCCGCGCCGTGGCCACGGCATAGCGGAACACCGCGCCAGCCAGTTGCAGGCTGCGCCGGGCGCTTTCCAGCTTTCCCTTGCCTTCGATTCGGCGAATGGCTGTCAGCACGTCCGCCGGTTCGATCTCGCCAATGGACAGTTTGCCGATGGAGCCGCAGACAAGTGAGAGCAGATATTCGCTGCGAATGGCAGTGGCCGGTGCCCAGCCCTTGGTCCCGTCGCGCCGCCGCTTCTCGCAATACTCGTCACAGATCGCCTTGAATGTATCCGCTGCCTGTATGCGGGCGCGCACCTTGTCGCGCTGCTTTTCGCGTGACGGGTCTTTGCCAAGGGCGATCAGTTCCCGCGCCTCTTCCCGACGCCTGCGCGCCTCGCCCAAGCCAATTTCAGGATATGGCCCGATGGCCAGGAGCTTCTCGCGCCCATCGACGCGATACTTAAGCCGCCAGAGCTTCCCCCCGGCTGGCGTGATCAGCAGGAACATGCCGCCCCCGTCCGCCAGCTTGATCGCCTTTGTGCCGGGTTTTGCATTGCGGATGGCTACATCGGTCAAAGCCACGGGATTGCCAGCCTTTCCGGGGGCTATACCCCCAATACACCCCCATGCGTGGGGGTATCGACTTGGCCGTTTTGCATATACCCCCCAATCATACCCCCAGCGGCTGGTGGCTGAATGCGAACGCAGGTGAACGCTTGCGGCCAGATAACCGCTAAATACCTTGGATTTTGGGGGTTTGTCTAGACGCCTACGAGCATCGGCGGACAGGAAAATGGAGCGGGTGAAGGGAATCGAACCCTCGTATTCAGCTTGGGAAGCTGCTGCTCTACCATTGAGCTACACCCGCGCCGGGCAGGGCGCGCGATTGCCACAAGCTCTGCGGCTTGGCAACAGCGCAATCAGGCCCTGATCCCCAGCCATCGCGCCAGCGGCGGGATCCGCCGCAGCACCAGCCGTTCGACGATCGCCATGCCGGCCATCGAGATCGCCAGCATCGGCAGCAACAACGCCAGCGCCGCCAGGATCGCCACCACGCCGCCGATCCTTACCGGCACGGCTGGCAGCGGCGGAGCGCCCAGCTCGCCGTCGTTCCTTCTCTTGCGCCACATCACGAAGCCGCTGACAGCCAGCGTCACCAGCATCATCGCGGTGGCAAGGCCGATCAACTGGTTGGCAAGGCCGAACAGCGCGCCCTCGTGCCAGGCGACGCCGTATCCCACCGCGCGGTCGATCGGATGCTTGTCGGCGAAGGTTTCGCGCGCTGTCACCTTGCCCGTGCGCGCATCGATCCGCAGCGTCACTGCACGGGGCCGGTCCTGCGTGTCCGACCGTACCGTCCAGTCTTCGCGCGGCGGTGCGCCGAAGGCTTGTGGCGCGCCCGGCGGTACCACGACGACGGGGAAGGGTAGGTGCTGCGCCTTGGCTTCGGCAACCACTTCGCTTAGCGTCGGACCCTGCGGCCCGCCGTGATGGGCGTGAAGCATTGGCATCGCCATCGATCCCGCGCTCGCCCCTGCGTTTGCGGCGGCGAGCATCGCGGCGTGATCGTGCCCGGCATGGTCGTCGCCCGCCACGGGAGGCGGCGCCTTGCCACCCACGGTCCAAGCCTGCTGCCCCTTTACCCAGCCCAGTTCCACCCGCACAGCGCGGAAGGCGGAGCCCCAGACATCGGCCCACGGCAGCCCGGTCAGCAGCAGGACTAGCGCCAAGCCCGATACCCAGAACCCGGTCACCGCGTGCAGATCGCGCAGGGCAGTCCGCCCACCGCCGGACAAGCGCGGCCAGACCACGCCGGCAAGGCCCCGCCCACGCGGCCACCACAGGTACAGGCCGCTGACGATCAGCACGATCGCCCAGCTGGCGGCGAGCTCGGCCAGCCAACTTCCGCGTCGGCCGAGCAGCAGCTGGCCGTGAACGTCATGCGCGATCTGCGCGATGCGCGTCTCGCTGCCGAGCGATCCCATGACGAGCCCCTGCGGCGAGACGAACACATCGCGCATGCCGATGTTGTGCGGCAGTGCCAGGTGGACCAGTGCGGCATCGCCTTCGCGTGCGGGCAGGCGGTAATAGTGCACGGTCGAACCCCGAAAGGCCGAAAGCGCGGCGTCGATCTGGATTTCGGGTGAGACGCTGCCGCGGTCGGGCATGCCGGTGAAGGCACGCTCCTCCCACGCATCGATCTGCGGCTTGAACAAGTATACCGCGCCCGTGCAGGCCAGCACCACGATCAGCGGGATCACGAACAGGCCGGCATAGAAATGCCAGCGCCAGATCGTGCGATAAAGGGCGGCGCGTTGCTGCGCGGGTGCGGTCATGACCGGAGCCTCCCGTTCAGAACCGCGCGCGCAGGCCGGCGTAGATCGCCCGCCGCTCGACCGGGTAATAGATCACCGACGCGGCGTTCGCGCTGATGACGGCGGCCACGTCGCCGATCGCCTTCTTGCCGGTGATGTTGCGCACGTCGGCAAACACGTCGAGCCCGTTGCGCAAGGTTGCCCCGGCGCTCAGGCCGATCAGCGCATAGCCCGGCGTGCGGGCGGTGTTGGCATAGTCGGCATAGGCCCCTTGCGGCACCCATTCGAGATTGGGCGCAATGTGCAGCGCATCGCCGCCGAAGCGCACTTCGCTGCGCAGGACATGGCGCGGCACCACCGGCAGGCGGTTGTCACCGAATTGCGCATCGCCCCGGAAGCGGAAGTTGGACCACTGCCACACCTGCCGCAGGCGCAGCCAGTCGACCGGTTGCCATGAAAGCCCGGCCTCGACCCCTTCGTGCAGCGTGCGGTTTGCGTTGAACGTGCTTGCAGGAATGTCGGTGGTCACCGTGTACTGCAGCATTTCGCCCTTCAGCGTGGCGCGATAGTAAGTGACGTCCCACGAGAGCGGCCCACGCTTGCCGCGCGTGCCCACTTCGACGGTCCACGCCTTCTGGGGCTGCACGGGCACGAAGTTTACCGTCTGCGCCAGTTCGACGAACGTCGGGAATTCGACCGAGCGGTTGGTGTTGGCGTAGACGTCGATCCCCTCGGCCGGCTGCCACAGCACGCCGATCTTCGGGCTGAACGCCTGGAAAGAGGCGCGCGCGTTGACCGTGCTGGGCATCGTGCGGTCCTGTTCGCGCCAGCCGTCGGCCCAGATGCCGCCGCCGATCAGCGAAAGCCCAGCCACGGGCGTGATGCGCAGCTCGCCATAAATGTTGGCCGTGCGCGCCCGCTGCGTCGCCTGGAAGATTTGCGCCCCGCGATGCCCGTTCACGTTGACGAACTGCTTTGCGTCGGTCGTGCCCCAGCGGATCTCGCCGCCCAGCGTGGCGGAGACGATGCCGCCGGTCCATTCGGCCCGCGCGAAGGTGCCCTTGTCCTCGCTCTTCTGGTCGATCACCACGTAGATGGGGTGGAACAGCTGCTTGTTGTTGTAGAACCCCCCGAACGTCAGGGTGCCCGCGCCAAGGTCAATGGTCGTCCGGTTCTGCAGGCGAAGGCTGGTGATGTCACGCTGCTGGTCGCCCGCCGTATTGCCCTTGGCAGGATCGTTCAGTGCGTCACTCCCATTGAGCGCGCCGGGAAGCTGCTGGTGGATGTCGTTGACGCTGGCATAGAAGCGCGTCGTGATGGCGTCCGCCAGCTTCAGCCCGACATTGCCGTTGAAGCGCACCGAATGGCGCTTGGCATGCGTGCGGTCGCCATCGTGACTGTCGACCGAAATGCCGGCCCAGGCATTGGCGCGATCATCGCCGAACCCACCCGAAAGCAGGCCACGGATCATATTGTACGATCCCCCGTCGATGCGGGCGAAGACCCCGCGCGCACTGTCCCCGCTCGGCGTCACGCCGTTGATCGCGCCGCCCAGCGTGCCTGATCCAAAGCGCAGCGCATTGCCGCCGCGATAGACTTCGAGATGGTCGAGGAAGATCGGCTCCAGTTCCTGGAAATCGCCGTTGTCGTCGGACAGGTTGATCGGCACGCCGTCCTGCAGCAGCGTCAGCCCGCGCATGTGAAAGCTGCGCGAAAGGCCCGACCCCCGGATCGAGATGCGCACTTCCTGCCCGAAACGCGGCTGGGTGTAGACGCCGGGCGAAAAGGCCAGCGTGTCGCGCAGCGAAACCACGGTGCGATCGGCGTAGTCCTCGTAAGGAACCACGTCGACACCGCCGGGGGTCTTGGCGATCTGCTCTTCGGCGATGGTCGCCTGGCCCTGGCCCACCACGATGATCGCAGGGGCTGCATCGCCGTCGTCGGGCGCTTGCTGGGCGTGGGCAAGGGGGGCGGCAACTGGGGCGGCCGCAAGCGGCAGCAGGCTCGCCAGCGCGAGCGTGGTACGGGAAATCTTCATGGAAAACAGCCAGTCCTGAAATGCGGATTGTCTGGCGCCGCGCCATCCGCGCGCGCCGTCACGTCAGTTCAGCCGCAAGTGCGGCTCAGGAGAGGGCAGGGGGGCCGCAGGGCGGGGGTAGGATCCGGGGGGCACGGCGCAGCGCTGGAAGCGCGACCGGTCCGAACCCAAGCGCGACAAGAAAAGCGATCGCGGCAGCCAGCAGCGCGGGATCGGCGCCCGAAAGAGCCGCCATGCCAAGGCCGGCAAAGGCGCAGTGCTCGTTCGCCTTGGCCTGCTCGGGGGCCTGCGCGGGCGCGCCGTGCTTGGCGACCGTGATCGTCATGGGACTGTGCAGGCCGGTCGCATCGGCGCAGACCAGCACGGTGAAGCTCGACGTCGCCGTCTTGCCGGGCATGAAGCCCGCGGGGATCAGCGCGCGCATGGCAAGCGCAAGCGCGACCAGCGCCATGGCCAGCGTGCGATTGCGCAAAAGGATTGCCCGAAGCCCCCGCATGGCCGCGCCGTTACGCCTCGCTGCTGCGCTTGTCATCAGCGCAAGCATGAATCTTCTACTTACGCGCCTCATCGACCAGCCAAGCGCGGAAGCGGGCAAAGTCGCCGTCGCGCGCCTTTCGCCGCGGGTAGACAAGGAAGTAGCTCCGCGTGCCCTCCAGCGGTCGGTCGAACGGCACGGTCAGCAAGCCTGCGGCAAGCTCGCTTTCCACCAGGAAGCGCGGCAGCAGCGCGGCGCCTGCCCCTGCGACGGCTGCCTGTGCCAGCATCAGGAATTGCGAGAAGCGCTGGCGCGGCGGGCCTGCGGCAAGCTCAAGCCCGTCGGCGGCGAACCAGCGGGCCCAGGCATCGGGCTGGGCCGAAAGCGCCAGCAGCGGTGCTTCCAGCAAGTCGCGCGGGGTGGCGATGGCAAGCCGTTCGGCCAGCGTCGGGGCGATGACCGGCACCATGACTTCGGCAAACAGGCGTTCGTGGACCAGCGGCTCGCCACTGGCGCCTGCGGGCCAGTCGGGCGGGCCGACGTGGATCGCGGCATCGAAGTCCTCGGCCGCGAAGTCGAACAGGTCGGTCCGCGCGATCATGCTGACCATCAGGTCTGGATGGATCGCCGAAAGCGCGGGCAGCCGTGGTGCGAGCCAGCGCATGCCGAAGCCGGGCAGGGTGGCGAGCGTGACGCCCTTGTCGTCCGGCGCGATCAGTCGCCGCGTTCCGGCACGGATCAGGCCAAGCGCGGCGGACACCTCGCCAAGGTAGGCCTGCCCCGTGCGGTTGAGCGCCACGCGGCGGCCGTGCCGCTCGAACAGAGGCGTGCCGAGCCAATCCTCCAGATGTGCGATCTGGCGGCTGACTCCGCTTTGCGTCAATCCAAGCTGATCGGCCGCGCGGCTGAACGTGCCTTCGCGCGCAGCGGCCTCGAAACAGCGCAGCATCGATAGAGGCGGCAGCAGGCGGGGATCGTCGTCCTTCATGACCATCGGTCATTTATAGCGCCGGATAATCCGCTTATCCAGCATGAGCGACGTGTGTAACATGGTGCCAATTCCGATTTCGAGGCGTTTCACATGACCAAGCTCACTTCCACCTGTCCCGCCACCGGCGCCCTGCTCTGGGAAGGCGAAGCGGCCGATGCCGGTGCAGTCGCCGCTGCCGTCGCCCGCGCGCGCGCCGCGGTGCCGGGCTGGTCGCGCACGTTGCTGGAAGAGCGCGTCGCGCTCGCCCGCGCCTATGCCGCGCGGCTGAAGGATCAGGCAGAGCCGCTCGCCCGCACCATCGCGCAGGAGACCGGCAAGCCGCTGTGGGAAACGCGCCAGGAAGTCGGCTCGATGGTCGGCAAGGTGGAACTCTCGATCCGCGCCCAGGCCGAGCGCGCCGGCAACCGCACCGATCCCGCACCCTTCGGCAGCGCCATGCTGCGCCACAAGCCGCACGGGGTGATGGCCGTGCTCGGGCCCTACAACTTCCCCGGCCACCTGCCCAATGGCCACATCGTTCCCGCCCTGCTCGCCGGCAACACCGTGGTGTTCAAGCCGAGCGAGGAAACCCCGCTGGTGGGCGAGGCGATGGTCGCGCTGTGGCATGATGCAGGCCTGCCGGCAGACGTGCTGCAGGTGGTGCAGGGTGCGCGCGAAACCGGCGCGGCGCTGGTCGATGCCGATATCGACGGGCTGCTGTTCACCGGCAGCGCCACAACCGGCGCTGCCTTGCGCCGCGCGCTGGTCGACCGGCCGCACGTGATCCTCGCGCTGGAGCTTGGCGGCAACAACCCGCTGATCGCCTGGGACGGCGCGCCCGAGACCGTCGCCTCGATCGTCGCGGCCTCGGCCTTCGCCACCACCGGCCAGCGCTGTTCCTGCGCGCGCCGCCTGATCGTGCCGACAGGCGCTGCGGGCGACGCCATGGTTCAGGCGGTGGCCGCGCTTTCCGACCGCATGACCATCGGCGCGTGGGACGAAGACCCGCAGCCGACGCTCGGCTCGCTGATCTCGGCCCGCGCCGCCGACACTGCGCACCGCGCCTACGATGCGCTGGTGGCCGGCGGGGCCAAGGTGATCCGCCCGCTCGGCGCCGTTCCCGGCCGCTCCGCCGCCTTCGTCACCCCGGCGATGATCGACGTAACCGGCCTCGATGTGCCCGACGCCGAGATCTTCGCTCCCGTGCTGCAGGTCCGCCGCGCCGCCGATTGGGACGAGGCGATCGCGCTCGCCAATGCGACCGGGTTCGGCCTGTCGGGCGGGCTGATTTCGGAAGATGGCGCGAAGTGGGAGGACTTCCTCGCCCGCAGCCGCGCCGGCGTGGTCAACTGGAACCGCCCGACCACGGGCGCAAGCGGGGCGATGCCGTTCGGCGGCCTCGGCGCATCGGGCAACCACCGCCCGAGCGCCTATTACGCGGCGGACTATTGCGCCTACCCGGTCGCTTCGTTCGAAAGTCCGGCGCTCGCCGATCTCACCGCAGACCTCGTCGGGCTGAAGGGCTGATCCGATGCGCGAGGTCAACTTCGACGGGCTGATCGGCCCAAGCCACAACTACGCCGGCCTCTCACTCGGCAACCTGGCCTCGGCGCGCAACGCGGGCGGAGTTTCCTCCCCCCGCGCCGCCGCGCTGCAGGGCCTCGCCAAGATGCGCCGGGTGATGGACATGGGGCTCAGCCAAGGCTTCCTGCTGCCCCACGCACGGCCCGATGCCGACTGGCTGCGCACCCTCGGCTTTGCCGGAAGCGACGACGAGGTCTGCGAAGCGGCCTGGAAGGCCGAGCCTGCGCTGTTGCGCAACGCCATGTCGGCCAGCGCGATGTGGACCGCCAACGCCGGCACGGTCAGCCCCGCGCCCGATTGCGCGGACGGACGCTGCCACATCTCGGTCGCCAACCTGTCGACCATGCTGCACCGCTCGATCGAGGCGCCGCAGACGCTGCGGCAACTGAAGCTCGCCTTCGCCGACACGCGCCACTTCGCGGTGCATGCTGCTCTGCCCGGGGGCCTCGGCGACGAAGGCGCGGCGAACTTCATGCGCCTTGCCACCGCTCACGGCGAACCCGGCCTCGAAGTGCTGGTCTATGGCGAGCAGGGCCGCGCCGAATTCCCCGCGCGCCAGCACAAGGCGGCAAGCGCAGCAGTGGCGCGGCGCCACGGGCTGTCGGAAGCGGGCACGCTGCTCGTCTGCCAGAGCGACGCCGCGATCGCCGCCGGCGCGTTCCACAACGACGTCGTCGCAGTTGCCAACGAAACCGTGCTGTTCACTCACGAACTGGCTTTCGAAGACCGCGATGGCACTTATGCCGCGATCCGCGAACGGCTGCCCTCGGTGCAGATCGTCGAAGCGCCCGCCGCGCGGATCAGCCTCGACGCCGCGATCCGCTCGTACCTGTTCAACTCGCAGCTGATCTCCCTACCCGAAGGCGGCATGGCGCTGGTCCTGCCCGGCGAAGTGCGCGAAGTGCCGGAAGTGTGGGACTGGCTGCAGGAAATCGTCGCCGGCAATGGTCCGATCCGGCGGCTGGAAGTCGTCGAAGTGCGCGAATCGATGCGCAACGGCGGTGGCCCTGCCTGCCTGCGGCTGCGCGTGGCGGTGAGCGACGAGGCTTTTGCCGCGATCGATCCGCGCTTCCTGCTCGATTCCGCCAAGGCCGACCGCATGGCCCAGGTGATCGAGGCGCACTGGCCCGAACGGATCGCGCCCGAAGACCTCGGCGATCCGGCGCTCTGGCGGCAATGCCGCACCGCGCGCGCCGCGCTGCTCGATACGCTGGGCTTCGCTTCCGGAGAACTGTGACCTTGCGCGTTGCGCGCCGCCGGTGTCATCTGCGCCGATAACAAGGCGGAGAGGACACTTGCGGCACGTTCTGGCGATCGATCAGGGGACGACCTCCACCCGCGCGATCCTGTTCGACGAGGACGCCCGCTCGGTCCGCGTGGCGCAGCGCGAATTCGCCCAGCACTATCCGCAAGCCGGGTGGGTAGAGCACGATGCCGAGGACATCTGGCGCGATTGCCTTGCCGTCGCGCGCGAGGTGCTGGACGGCGTGCCGCCATCGCAAGTCGCCGCCATCGGCATCGCCAACCAGCGCGAAACGGTGGTGATATGGGACCGTGCGAGCGGTGCGCCGATCCACCGCGCCATCGTCTGGCAGGATCGCCGCACCGCCGAAACCTGCGCCGCGCTGAAGGCCGACGGGGCCGAGGCGATGGTCACCGAGCGCACCGGGCTGCTGCTCGATCCCTACTTCAGCGCGACCAAGGCGGCGTGGATGCTCGACCACGTGCCCGGCGCGCGCGAACGGGCCGAACGTGGCGAGCTGGCCTTCGGCACGATCGACAGCTTCCTGCTGTGGCGGCTCACCGGCGGCAAGGTGCACGCCACCGACGTGACCAATGCCGGGCGCACGCTGCTCTACGACATCCGCCGCCAGTGCTGGGATGAAGACCTGTGCCGCCTGCTGCGCGTGCCAAGCGCGATCCTGCCGCAGGTGCGGGACAATTCCGGCCTGTTCGGCACGACCGACCCCGCGCTGTTCGGCGCCAGCCTGCCCATCGCCGGGATGGCGGGGGATCAGCAGGCGGCGCTGTTCGGGCAGGCCTGCTTCGCCTCCGGCATGGCCAAGAGCACCTATGGCACCGGCTGCTTCATGCTGATGAACACCGGCGGCGAAGCGCCGCGCTCGGCCAATCGGTTGCTGACGACGCCCGCCTATCGCCTCGACGGACAGATGACCTACGCGCTCGAAGGGTCGATCTTCGTGGCAGGCGCCGCGGTCAAATGGCTGCGCGACGGCTTGGGCGTGATCGCCCACGCGAGCGAGACGCATGGCCTGGCGACGCAAGTCGATGACAGCCACGGCGTGGTCATGGTCCCGGCCTTTGCCGGGCTGGGCGCGCCATACTGGGACCCGGACGCCAAGGGCGCGATCTTCGGCCTGACGCTCGGCGCAACGGCCGCACATCTGGCACGCGCGGCGCTGGAATCGGTCGCATTCCAGACGATGGACCTGGTCGAAGCAATGGTGCGCGACAGCGGCGCGCTGGCGGCTGCGCTGCGCATCGACGGCGGCATGGCGGCCAACGACTGGCTGTGCCAGTTCCTTGCGGACATGCTGGGCGTCGCGGTCGAAAAGCCGACCAATCTCGAAACCACGGCGCTGGGCGCGGCGTTCCATGCCGGCCTCGCCACGGGCGTGTGGTCGGGGCTCGACGATCTTTCGCGCACGTGGGAAAGCGCCGCACGCTTCACGCCGGCCATGCCGTCCGAACGACGCGCCGGGCTGGCCGCCTTGTGGCGTGACGCGGTGCGCCGCACGCTTTCACAGGGCTGATACGTTGCATTGCGCAACCGAGGCTTGACCGCTTGCCGGGCGGGCGGCACACCCCTTTCCACCTTGCTCAACAGGGAGAGGAATCCTCGATGTTCAGTCACGTGATGGTCGGCAGCAATGACATTGCCGCCTCGAAGAAGTTCTATGACGCAACTTTCGCTGCGTTCGGCGGCAAGCCCGCGATCACGGACGAAAAGGGCCGCCTGATCTATCAGCACAACGGTTCGATGTTCCTCGTGACGCCGCCGATCAACGGCCAGCCGGCCACCGGCGCCAACGGCGGTACGATCGGCTTCGCGATGACCCCGGAACAGGCCGATGCCTGGCACGCTGCGGGCGTCGCCAATGGTGGCGTCGCTTGCGAAGATCCGCCGGGACCGCGCGCCGGCAGCCCGTTCTACCTCGCCTACCTGCGCGATCCGGATGGCAACAAGCTCTGCGCGCTGCACGTGATCGGTTCGTAAGCGGCTCACGGAGCAGCGTGGACTGACCCGGCCCCCAGCCGTTCGTGTCGAGCGTAGTCGAGACACGGGTGCGCAGCGCCTCTCGACTTCGCTCGAGGCAAACGGGGAGGGTCAGGGCCAGAAACGCAAAGAAAGGGGCGCGACCGGACTTCCGGCGCGCCCTTTTTTCTGTCCCCAAAGGTGGGGCGATCAGCGGACCGACTTGGCCACCGCGTCCAGCACGCCATTGGCGAACTTCGCCTCGCGCGCGTCGAAGAAGGCGTGCGCCACGTCGAGGTATTCGTTGATCACGGTGCCCACGGTCACGTCCTTGCGCGCCATCAGCTCCCAGGCCCCTGCGCGCAGGATCTGCAGCATCGTGCGGTCGAGCCGCGCGACCGACCAGCCGGAGGCGAGCTTGGCGCCGAGCAGGGCGTCGATCTCGTCACGGCGGGCGGCAACGCCCTTCACCACGTCGTCGAAGAAGGCGACGTCGGCTGCGGCATATTCGACATCCTCGATCTCGGCGCCGAGGCGGTGCATGTGGAATTCGTCGAGCAGCAGGTGTAGCTCAGGGCTTTCCATCTCGAGCTGGTAGAGCGCCTGAACGGCGGCGAGGCGGGCGGCGCTACGGGCGCGCGTCTGGTCCTTTCCGCTGCTCACTGGCCGAGCCTCAGCGCGATCGAGCGGGCGTGGGCGGCAAGGCCCTCGGCCTCGGCGAGTTCGACCGCGGCGGGGCCGACGGCGGAGATGGAAGCATCGCTGACGGCGATGAAGCTGGTGCGTTTCATGAAATCCAGAACCGAAAGGCCCGAAGAGAACCGCGCGCGGCGGCCGGTGGGCAGGACATGGTTGGGGCCGGCGACGTAATCGCCGATGGCTTCGGGCGTCATCCGCCCAAGGAAGACGGAGCCCGCATGGCGGATCTTGTCGAACAGGCGCTCAGGGCTGTCGGTGGCGATCTCGACGTGTTCTGCCGCCAGCGCGTTGGCGAGCGCAGGCGCTTCGTCCAGGCTGTTCACGACGATGATCGTGCCGTGCGCGTCCCAGCTCGCCTTGGCGACCTTGGCCGTGGGTAGCAGCGCGATTTCGACACCGACCATGTCGGCCACCTGATCGGCGAAGCCTTCGTCGTCGGTGATCAGGATCGCCTGCGCCGAAGGATCGTGCTCGGCCTGGCTCAGCAGGTCGGCGGCGATCCACTGCGGATCATTCTTGCCATCGGCGATGACGAGGATTTCGGACGGGCCCGCCACCATGTCGATGCCAACCACGCCGAACAGCTGGCGCTTGGCTTCGGCCACCCAGGCATTGCCGGGGCCGGTAATCACGTCGACCGGCTTGATGCGCTTGGTGCCATAGGCGAGCGCGGCCACCGCCTGCGCCCCGCCGACGCGCCACACTTCGTCCACCCCGGCAAGATGCGCGGCGGCCAGCACCAGCGGGTTGACCAGCCCCTTGGGCGTGGGCGTCACCACCACCAGCCGTTCGACGCCCGCCACCTTGGCCGGAATGGCGTTCATCAGCAGCGAGGAGGGATAGGCGGCACGCCCGCCCGGTACGTAGAGCCCTGCGCCATCCACGGCGGTCCAGCGCGCGCCGAGGCGGATGCCGGCGGCATCGGTATAGTCGCGGTCTTCGGGCAGCTGCGCTTCGTGATAGGCGCGGATGCGCTGCGCGGCCAATTCGAGCGCGGCGCGCAGGTCGGGCTTCAAGCCGTCGAAGGCTTCGCGGCAGGCCTCGGCCGGAATGCGCCAGTCGTCTTCGGCGGGCAGGTGCTGGTCGAACCGCTCGGTATATTCGGCCAGCGCCTCGTCGCCGCGCAGGCGGACGTCGTCGATGATCGTCTGCACATCGCGCGCCACGTTCTCGTCGCTTTCGCGGCGATCCTTGACGAGGCGGGCGAAGGCCTTGTCGAACCCGGCGTCGCTGGTCCTGAGCTTGAGCATCACGCGGCCGCCTTGCGCTTGGCGACCATCTCGCGGAAGGCATCGACCAGCGCGCCGATGCGCGCGCTGTCGGTCTTCAAGGCGGCGCGGTTGACGATCAGGCGCGCCGAAACCGGCAGGATGCGGCTCGTTTCGACAAGGCCGTTGTCCTTCAGCGTCTTGCCGGTGGAGACAAGGTCGACGATGCGGCTGGCAAGCCCCAGCGAAGGCGCCAGTTCCATCGCGCCGTTCAGCTTCACCACCTCTGCCGCAACGCCCAGCTTCTCGAAGTGGCGGCGGGTGAGGTTGGGATACTTGGTGGCGACGCGGGCGTGGCTTTCGCGGCCGTTTGCCCCGCTTTCGACCGCGCTGACCGGCTCTGCCACCGACAGGCGGCAATGCCCGATGTCGAGATCGACCGGCGCGTAGAGGTCGGCATAGTCGAACTCGTCGATCACGTCGGACCCGACGATGCCGATCTGCGCCGCGCCATGGGCCACGAACGTGGCCACGTCGAAGGCGCGCACGCGGATGATCTTCACGTCCGGCCGGTTGGTGGCGAACGAAAGCGCGCGAGAGGCCTTGTTGAAGAAGTCGGCATCGGGCACCACGCCTGCCTGTTCGAGCAGGGGCAGCGCCTCGTCGAGGATGCGGCCCTTGGGCAGGGCGAATACGAGCTGGGCGGCGGCGGTCATGACGATGCGCGCCCTATGGCAAAGGGCCGGAAAGGGCAACCTCATGGAACCGATCATGGAGATCGAGAACGTCGCCAACGCGATCCGCTGGCAGGCCGACCACGCCGCCAACAACGGCGCGCCGTGCACCGGCCGCGTGGTGCGCGCGCAGCTCGCCCTGCTCGATGGGGCAAGCGCCGTGGGCCGCGCGCTGGCGCACTGGCCGGGCCGCCCGCTGGAGGATGCGCTGCCGCTGCGGCTGGCGGGCGGGCACCATTTCCTCAGCCTCACCGGCGCGGATGCGCGGCTTGGGGCCGTCTATCGGGGGGAGGTGACCGATCAGGCGGAGGTCGACGCGCTGGTCGCCGCCGTCACTCGCGATCACGATGCCGCGCTCCTGCCCTGGCTCGACGGACCGCCGCAGACCAACGAAGCGGGGCGTTCGGCCTCGATCATGGCAGCGCTGCTGTGGCTTTCGCAGCGCCTTGGCCCTCGTTTCGAAATGAACGAACTGGGCGCGAGCGCGGGCGTCAACACGATGATGGAGCGCTTTCACTTCGACCTTGGCGGCACCACCGCCGGCCCCGCCGATTCGCCGATGCATATCCGGCCCGAATGGAAAGGGCCGCCCCCGCCGCAGGCCCCGGTCGAGATCGTCGCCATCGAAGGCTGCGATCGCGCGCCGGTCAGCTTGGCCGATCCCGAACAGGCGCTGCGGCTGAAAGCCTATGTCTGGGCCGAGGTGACCGAACGCATCGCCCGGATCGACGCCGCCATCGCGCTGGCGCAGGCCCGGCCGCCCAAGCTGGTGCAGATGGACGCCGCCGATTTCGTCGACCAGCGCCTCGCCACGCCACAGGCCGACGATACCACGCGCGTGCTCTACCATTCGATCGTGTGGCAATACCTTCCACCCGAAACCCGCGCGCGGATCGAAGCGGCGATGGCCGCGGCTGGTGCAACAGCCGACGCCCGCCGCCGCCTCGCCTGGGTCAAGCTCGAAACCAACCGCGAGACGTTCCGCCACGAACTGCGCGTGCGCAGCTGGCCCGGCGGCGGGGAGGAGGTCCTGCTCGGCACCGCGCACGCCCACGGCGCGTGGGTGGAATGGTTCGGCGCCTAGAGCAGCCGCTTCGGCTTGAGCCTTGCCGCCAGGCTCGGTGCTATGCGCGATAGGCGCTCCTCCCACCCGCCGTGGAACGAGCCCCATTCCCACAGCGCGACGAGCGCCAGCACGCCCACGGTGCAGCCGACGAAGCCGATTGCCGGCACCGCCGTCCACGCACTCCACCCCCCAAGCGCCAGCAGCAGCCCCGCGCCGACGAGGTGGCTCAGCGGCAGGTTGCCCAGCGGGCTGGCAAAGCGCTTGAACAGCCCCACGCCCAGCAGGAACAGCAGCAGTCCGCCGCACTGCGTCAGGATCAGGCCCGGCGTCGCGGGCCCTGCTGGCGCTTCCAGGATCAGCGCATCGGCCACGGCGGTCACCACCACCCCGCCCACGATCGGCATGTGCAGGTAGGTATAGGCGTTGCGCGCCACGCGGCCCGGTTCCTGGTGATGCTCGATGTGCCTGGCCCCGCGTTCGGCGCCGACGTCGAAGTAGATCCACCACATCAGCACGGAGCCGGCAAAGGCGACGAGGAAGGCGGCAATGTGCGCGCCATCGGGCTTCAGATCGGCAAAGCTCGCGCCGGTGACGATGATCCCTTCGCCCAGCGCGATGATGATGAACAGCGCGCAGCGTTCGGCCATGTGGCTGCCCGAGATGACCCAGTCGGACGGCTGCGAGCGACCCAGCAACGGCGTGCGATAGCCCATGATCGGCCCTGAATACTCAACCAGCAGCGCCGCCAGCCACAGCACGATCCGTCCGAGCGGTTCGTGCGCCAGTGCCCCTGCGATCCAGCACGCTGCCGAAAGCCCGAAGTAGCAGGCCATCCTGACCATCGTCATCGCCGCGCCCCGGTCCTCGCGCCACAGCGCCCAGGCCATGAATAGCGTGCGCCCCACCTGCAGCGACAGGTAGGCGCTGACGAACAGCAGGCCGCGATCCTGATTGCCATGGGCAAAGGCGCGCGGCATGGCGACGGCCATGACCAGGCTCGCCAGCATGCCGAACAACAGCATCACCCGCACGGGCACGCGTTCGGGTTCCGCCCAATTGGCCGCCCATGTCGTATACATCCACGCCCACCACACCGCGAGGAACAGCAGCGCGCTTTCGGCAAGCCCGGTCCACGACAGGTGCTTCAACAGCACATGCGAAACCTGCGTGATGGCGAAGACGTAGACGAGGTCGAAGAACAGTTCGAGGTAGCTGACCGGCGCATGGCCGCCGCCGTGCCCGCGCAGGAGCGACGAGCGGTCGCGCGCCGGTTCGTTCATGCCCTGGCTTCGGTGCGGGCGAGGAAGTCCTCCATTGCCGCGATGAAGCGGTCGGCTGCCTCCCACGTCACGAAGTGCCCGCAATCGTGCACCCGCTCGACGGTGAGGTCGGGGATGGTTTCGGCCAGGCCATCGACATTCGCGGGCGAAAGCGCGGGATCGTCCATCGCCCACACCACCAGCGTGGGGATGTCGAGCACCGGCACGTTCAGCGGCTTGTAGTCCGCCGGCAATTCATAGGGCGCGTCCATCGGCGGCACGAACACGGGGCTGGCGCGATACCAGTTGACCATGGCCTTGGCCGTCACTGGGTCCGCCCAGTCGGCCTCGAGCGCGGCGCGCTCCTCGGGCTCCATCTTGTCGCTGAACAATTGGGTGGTCTGCTGGCCGAGCAGCGGCTTCAGCCCGCCCTTGTCGAGCGCCGCGTCGTTCAGGGAATCGCGGAAATCGCGGAAGTACTGGCTCGCCTGCCGCTGCGCCTTGTCGGTCCAGACGAGCTTGGGAAAGACACCGGGATGCGGCGCATTGGCCACGATCGCGCGGGTCACGCGGGTCTTCTGCCCGGTCAGCGCCACGCCCCAGGCAATCGCGCCGCCCCAGTCGTGCCCAACCACGGTAAAGTCCGCCACGCCCAGCGCATCGGCCAGGCGAAACACATCGCCGATCATGTTGTTGGCGGTGTAGTTTTCGACGCCATCGGGCTTGGCCGACCGGCCATAGCCGCGCTGGTCGGGCGCGATGCAGCGATAGCGGTCCGAAAAATGGCGGATCTGGTGGCGCCAGGTGCGATGCGATTCCGGAAAGCCGTGGAGGAAGATCAGCACCGGCGCATCGCGCGGCCCTTCGTCCACCACGGCAAGCTCGATGCCGTTCTTCAACATGACCATCTTCTGCTGCATCCCGGTCATGCCCCTTCCTTCATCTTCGCGGCGTAACCCGCCTCGAACAGTTGCGCCATGCGGTCCATCAGCGGCTCGGGCGTGCGGCGCAGTTCGCCGATTTCCTTCTCGAAGCCGATCGCGGCGATGATCTCGCGCTCGCCGGCGGCAATCGCGTCGATGATCTCGCGCGCGATGGCGTCGGGCTCCAGCCCGTTCTCGATGTTCCGGTCGCTCACCCCGCGCGCCGAACCGTCGGCCGTCAGCGCGTTGCGCGAAACGTTGGTGCGGACCGATCCGGGGCAGATCGTGTGCACCGACAGGCCAAGCCCGGTCACTTCCACGCGCAGCGCGTCGGCATAGCCGATCAGCCCGAACTTGGCCGCGCTATACGCGGTGCGCATCGGCGATCCCACCTTGCCGGCAATGCTCGAAACGAAGCCCAGCCGCCCCTTGCCGCGCGCCGCCATCTTGGGCAGCATCGCCTGCGTCAGCGCGATGGGGGCAAGCAGGTCGACCGCGATGATCCGCTCGTAGACCGGAAACGCGGTTTCCAGCGCCACCGAACGCTGCGAAATGCCCGCGTTGTTGATCAGCAGGTCGATCCCGCCCGAACGCGCCGTGGCCCAGTCCCACGCCTGCGCCGCCGCCGCTTCGGCCGCGGCATAGTCCGTCGCCTCGAACGGCAGGACCAGCGCTTCCGCGCCGCAGTCCTTCGCGACGGCATCCAGCGCCTCGCGGTTGCGGCCAGACAGGACCAGCCTGGCGCCATCCTTGGCCAGTTCCTTTGCCATCGCCACGCCCAGGCCCGACGATGCGCCGGTCACCCAGGCGATTTCGCCCGCAAATGTCATGATTTCTCTCCCGTCCTGTCCTGTGTCTTATGGGTAGCTTACCGTGGTGGCGATGCGCGGCAGCGGGATGAATTCGTCGCTGTCGCCGGGCACTTGCGGAAAGCGGCCCTGTTCCCAGTCCTGCTTGGCCTGGTTGATGCGCTCGCGGCTCGAACTGACGAAATTCCACCACACATGGCGCGGCGTTGCGAAAGCCTCGCCGCCCAGCAGCATCACCCGCCCCCCGCTTGCCGAAGTCAGCTTGAGCGCCTTGCCCGGTGCCAGCACGACCAGCGCATAGGGTTCTAGCGGGATGCCCTCGATCTCGGCCTCGCCACCCACCAGCATCACCGCGCGTTCATCGGCCTCGCTGTCGATCGGCAGCGCGCCACCCGGCGCCAGCACGATTTCGGCATAGATCGTCTCGGCATATTGCGTGGTGGGCGCGGTCTTGCCCCACAGCGAACCCATGATGACGCGGGCCTGCACGCACGAATCCTCAATGAGCGGCAGATCGGCGCGGGATTCGAACGCAGGGTCGATCTCCTCGCGCCCGTCGGGCAGGGCAAGCCATGTCTGCATGCCGTAGAGCGTCTGGGTCGTCAGTCGCTCGTTCGCCGGGCTGCGCTCGGAATGGACGATGCCGCGCCCGGCGGTCATCAGGTTGACCTGGCCGGGGCGGATCGTCGCATAGCTGCCGATGCTGTCGCGGTGGTCGATCGCGCCTTCGAACAGCCAGGTTACCGTGGCCAGGTTGATGTGCGGATGGGGCCGCACGTCCATCGCGCTGCCGGGCGGCAGGTGCGAAGGGCCGAACTGGTCGACGAAGATGAACGGGCCCACCATCGTGCGCTCGCGCGTCGGGATGGCGCGGCGCACTTCGAACGCGCCCAGATTGTGGGTCACCGGGCGCAGGGTCTGGATCAGGACGTCGTTCATGCCGGCACCTTCAGATCTAGCAGGGCGAGGAGATTTTCAGGGAAGATCGGCTCGGCCCACCCTGCGATCTCGTCGCGGGTGAACCAGCGGTGGGTCATGCCCATCGCCACTTCCAGCTCGGTGCGGCCATGGTCGACCACGTCATGCGCTTCGATCTCCACACGAAAGAAGCGCTCGTCCGATCGGACGGGTTCCCCTTCCAGCGTCACGAAGTCGTCGGCCCGCGCGGCGATCTCGCTCCCGCAGTCGATGTCGAGGCCCGTTTCCTCGCGCAGCTCGCGCCGGGCGGCGGCAGGAAAGTCCTCACCCGGATCGCACTCGCCACCGGGCGCACACCAGAACGCGCGGCGACCTGGCGGGCTGTAGCGGAACAGCAGCACGCACCCCTGTGCATCGCTCAACAGGATGCGCGCGGCACGCCGGATGCGCCGCTGGGACGCGTGGGAGGTCGAAGCGTCAACCACTGCCGAGCCTGCGAGCAGCCTCAAGCAATTCGGTCGGGAACATCGCGACGATCGTCGAATTGTGCTCGACCCCGATCTCGCTCAACGTCTGCAGCCGCCGCAATTCAAGTGCGCCCGGAACTTCGCCAATTATCCGCGCCGCGTCCGCCAGCGTCTGAGAAGCTTCGCGCTCGCCTTCGGCCTTGATGATGCGCGCCCGCTTCTCGCGGATCGCCTCGGCCTCGCGGGCGATTGCGCGCTGCATCTGCTCGGGGATGTCGAGATCCTTGATCTCTACGGCGTCAACGCCAACGCCCCACTGCGAACATGTCTTACCGAGAAGCTCAAGCAGTCTGGAGTTGATGACGGTCCTCTCTTTTAGCATCTGGTCCAGGTCGCTCTGGCCGATTGCGTCGCGCATGCCAGTTTCGGCGGCCTGAATCACTGCGGACTGCCAATCGACGACCGCCGTGACCACCAGCTTTGGGTCGATGGCACGAAACCACAGCACGGCGTTGACTCGTACGGCCACCCCGTCGCGCGTCACGGTTTCCTGCGTTGCGAGCGAAAACGTCACCACGCGCAAGTCCACCTTCTGCACCCGGTCGATCAGGGGTATAAGCCAGAACCAGCCGGGCCCCTTCGTTTCGACAAGCCGTCCCAGTCGAAACACGACGCCACGTTCGTACTCCTGATTGATTCCGAACGACTTGAAGGCGAGAACTATCGCAATCCCGGCAAGTACGAAGCTCAGGCTGGACAAGGTCGCAAGCATCGTCCCCTCCTCAACCCTTGGCCGCTTCACCGGGCGCGCGGGCCCTGATGGCCAATGCGTGGACGCGCTGGCCGGGAATGTCGCCCAGCGCGGCGTTGACCATACGCTGGCGCTGAAGGCGCGAAATGCCCGCAAAGGCGGCGCTCTCGATCTCCACGATGAAGTGCGATTCGCCCGATCCGTCGTGCCCCGAATGGCCGGCGTGGCGGTCGCTTTCGTTGATCACGTCCAGCCGGGTGGGGGCAAAGGCCTGCTCCAGCTTTCGTTCGATTTCCAGCGCGATCGGACCGGTCATGACTTCCCTTCCAGATGAAGAGGCACCATGTGCAATCGGGTGAAGCAAGACAAGTTCCATGGCCGCGTCCACCACACCGGGCGTATCTGCAACGCGCCCGGCTGCGACGAGCCGGGGGAATTCCGCGCGCCCGGCGGACGGCCCTCGGGCTTCGACGGGCCCGGCGATTACCGCTGGTTCTGCCTCGAACACGTGCGCCAGTTCAATTCGGGCTACGATTTCTTCGCCGGCATGACGCCCGACGAAATCCTCGCCGCGCAGTCTCCCATCGCTGGCTGGGAAAGCCAGACCCGCGCCTTCCGTCCCGATGCCGGGATCGACCAGGCGCCGCGCTGGAACGACTTTGCCGATCCGCTCGAAGCGATCCAGCAGCGCGCGCGGGCCCGCCGGGCCGATGCGATGCACCGCCAGGAAGCGGCGCGGCGCGGCATCTCGCCGGTCGACCGGCGCTCGTACGAAGTGCTGGGGCTCGATCTTGATGCCGATCGCAAGGCGCTGCGCAGCCGCTATTCGGAACTGGTGCGCCGCTATCACCCCGATCGCAACGGCGGTGACCGCAGCTACGAAGGGCGGCTGCAGGAAGTGGTCGAAGCCTACAATCATCTGCGTTCGACCACTGCCTTCGCCTGAACCGCCTTGCGCCACTTAACTGTTCGGTTAAACAGCGCGCAAGAGGAGATCAGATGCGATGAACGAAACCGCGACCTATGCCGACATCGTGACCGGCCGGCGCAGCATCCGCGGCTTCAAAGCGGAGCCGGTGCCCCGCGCGGTGATCGAGGAAGTGCTTCAGCTCGCCCTGCGGGCGCCATCGTCGCACAACACCCAGCCGTGGAACTTCACCGTCGTGGCCGGCGAACCGCTCGACAGGATCCGCGCCGGGAACACCGAACGCAATCTGGCCGGCGTGCCCGACAGCCGCGAATTCCGCGCCGGCGGCGCCATCGGCCCGCAGCACCGCGAACGGCAGATCGATGTTGCCAAGCAGCTGTTCGGCGTGATGGGCATCGCTCGCGACGACAAGGAAGGCCGGATGGACTGGGTCCTGCGCGGCTTCCGCCAGTTCGATGCGCCGGTCTCGGTCGTGGTGACCTACGACAAGGTGCTCGAAGGCAGCGACATCGCGCCGTTCGACTGCGGCGCGGTGACCAACGCGCTGGTCAACGCCGCTTGGTCCAAGGGGCTGGGCTGCGTGATCAACAGCCAGGGGATCATGCAGTCGCCCGTGGTGCGCGAACATGCCGGCATTCCGGAAGACCAGGTGATCATGATCTGCGTGGCGATGGGCTGGCCGGACGATGACTTTCCCGCCAACGCCGTCGTCTCCAACCGCAAGAGCGTGGCCGAGTGCGCGCGCTTCGTCGGCTTTCCCGACTGACGAACCGCGCGCAGGCGCCCGCGGCCCCTCAGGTGGCGATGCCGATCGTCGTCGTGGCGGCGTAGCCTGCGCTGACCGACCCGGTCATGGCAGGCGTCATCACTGCCATCTGCGCGGTGGTGTTGTCGCCGAAGACGTTGTCCGACGAGATCGAACTGGCGTTGTAGGCGCTGACGCTGTTTGAATAGCTCGACTGGGCATAGACCGCCGCGCAGGCCGTTGCCGGCATGGCCAGCTGTGAGATCAGCACCGCGCTGCGCCCGCTGGTGGCATTGGCGAGGCTCGAGAACACCTCGAAGTGGATGTGCGGGTAGCGGCCGCTGTAGCAGCCGGGGAAGATCGTGGTGAACGTGACCTGCCCGTTGCTGTCGGTCACCTGCACGCCGCGCAGGTAGCTTTCGTTTGGCAGGCTGTAGAGCGAATATTTTCCGTCCTTGTCGCAGTGCCAGATGTAGACGGCATAACCGGCGAGCGGAGCGCAGCCGTTGTTGGCATCGACCACGGTGATCGTCAGCGTCAGCAGCGTGCCGGTTGCGACGGTGGTCGACGTGCCGACGAAGCTCGAACGGATGTCGCTGCGCACGACACCGCTGGCGGTGAGCGCGTTCGATGTCAGGCCCGATGACGTGTTGGTGCCATCGGCGGGGTAGGGGCCATTGGTTTCCGTGGCGGGGACGGTGCAGGCACCGGCGGTGGCCGTTGCAGTCGCGGTTGCCGTTGCCGTGGCGGTCGCGGTCGCGGTCGAAGTTGCGGTGGCGCTTGATGTCGACACGGTTACCGTTGAGCCCGAACTGCCACCGTCGCCGCAGCCGAGCACGATCGCCGAACCGCCGGTCGCCGCGAACAGGCCGATTGCGCGGCGGCGGTCGACGCGCATCTTTTCCATCCGCGCGAGATCTTCCGCCAGGCCGTGGCCGTGATGATCGTCGTGTTGTTCGTTCGTCGTGTTCATGTCGGTCCTCCCGTTGCGCTGCGAGGGCAAACGCGGGGGAAGGTGCGATCCTTCGCGAAAATCACTCCACCGTGGCGAGATCCGGTTCCACCCAGCCGCGGCGGGCTTCGACGCTGAACAGGCGGTCCCTGGAATAGAAGCAAAGCGGCCAGTCGCGCGGGCCGATCTCGCTGGCGAGGAGGGCGTTGACCGCAACGACCAGCGGGGTGCCCGGCGGGCATCGTTGCGGCGAAGGCGCGCACGCCGCGGATGTAGAGCTGGGTGAGCGTTTCGTGATAGCCGGCGCTGTCGGTGTTCTGGCCGCCCACGGCTTCGTTGTAGGTGCGGATGACACCGGGGAGATCGCGTTCCAGCACGACATCGGGATGTTCGCGCAGCAGGCACAGGCAGGCCGCGAGGTGCGCTTCGTGGGTCCATTCCTGCTTGGGCAGGGTGGCCGCGAGGAGCCCGCCGGCGACGTGGCGCACGGCTGCGTCGGAGGTGAAGGGGCGAATCGGGTGGTCGGTCATCGAAGGGAAAATCCTGGGGGATGGGGGGCGAAAAGGCAGGCGCTAAATCGGCAGGGTTGACGGGGTTGACACGGTCCTGAGCAATTACTCGCCACCGCTTCCCGACCTTCGGGCATAGGGCCGATGAGGCGGCGGATACTGGCCAGGAACGGCGGAAAAGAGGGAAATTCGGGCTGGCATCGGGCATTGGATAGCCCACCTGCCGGATGTAGGACAGCGCAGCAGCCGGTCATGGTAACGCAAATTGTATATGCAATACCCTGCAGGCAGCGAGAGTCCGTGTGATGCCGAAAGGGGGTTCAACGACCCTCTGGCACCGACCGGACAGGGCGGCCAGCCCCTTCTTAAAAAAGCAAAAGGCCCCGCCGCGAGCGACGGGGCCTTGCTGTTCGGAAAGAACGGTTGGATCAGGCGGCGACGGGCGCTGCCTGGCGAACCGATTCATCGACGTGTTCGGCAAACTGTTCGAAGTTGTCGATGAACTTGCGCACTAGATCCTGCGCGGTCTTGTCGTATTCGGCGCCATCGGCCCAGGCACCGCGCGGGTCGAGCAGCTTCGCATCGACGCCCGGCACCGCGACCGGCACTTCGAAGCCGAAGTTCGGATCTTCGCGGAATTCGGCTTCGTTCAGGCTGCCGTCGAGCGCGGCGTTGAGCAGGGCGCGGGTGGCCTTGATCGGCATGCGCTTGATGCCTTCCATGGTGGCCTTGCCGCCCGACCAGCCGGTGTTGACCAGCCAGCACTTCACGCCGCCCTTGTTGATGCGTTCCTTGAGCAGGTTGCCATAGACCGACGGGTGGCGCGGCATGAACGGCGCGCCGAAGCAGGTCGAGAAGGTGGCTTCCGGCTCGGTCACGCCGATTTCGGTGCCGGCGACGCGGGCGGTGTAGCCCGAGAGGAAGTGGTACATCGCCTGTTCGGGGGTGAGCCGCGCGATCGGCGGCAGCACGCCATAGGCATCGGCGGTGAGGAAGATGATGTTCTGCGGCACCGGGCCGAGGTTCTTTTCCGAGCAGTTCGGAATGAAATCGATCGGGTACGAACCGCGGCTGTTTTCGGCGAGGCTGTTGTCGTCGAGGTCGATTTCGCGCGTGACGGGATCGATCACGACGTTTTCGAGCACGGTGCCGAAACGCTTGGTGGTGGCGAAGATTTCCGGTTCGGCTTCGGCCGAGAGGCGGATCATCTTGGCGTAGCAACCGCCTTCGAAGTTGAACACGGCGGTGTCCGACCAGCCATGTTCATCGTCGCCGATCAGCGTGCGGCTGGCATCGGCCGACAGCGTGGTCTTGCCGGTGCCCGACAGGCCGAAGAACACGGCGGTATCGCCGTTGGGGCCGATGTTGGCCGAGCAGTGCATGGGCATGACGCCCTTCACCGGCAGCAGGTAGTTGAGGATGCCGAACACCGACTTCTTCATTTCGCCGGCGTAGCTGGTGCCGCCGATCAGGATCAGCTTTTCGGTGAAGTTGACCGCGATCACCGTTTCGCTGCGCGAACCGTGGCGTTCGGGATCGGCGCGGAAGCTGGGCAGATCGATGATCGTGTATTCGGGCACGAACGAGGTCAGCTCCTCAGCCGTGGGGCGAACCAGCAGCGTGCGGATGAACAGGTTGTGCCAGGCGAATTCGTTGATCACGCGCACGTTGACGCGGTATTCGCTCTGCGAGCCGCCGAACAGGTCGGCCACGTAGAGCTTGTCCTTTTCGCCCAGCGCCTTGATGAAATCGGCCTTGAGGTTGGCGAAGTGTTCGGGCGTCATCGCCACGTTGGTCTTGCCCCACCACACGGTGCTTTCGGTTTCGGCATCGCGGACGATGAACTTGTCCTTGGCGCTGCGACCGGTGTGCTTGCCGGTGGCGACGACCAGCGGGCCGTCCTTGGCGAGGAGGCCTTCGCCGTTGCGGATGGCGTGTTCGACCAGCGGCCCGGTGGGAAGGTTGGCGAACAGCTGCGCCGGTTCAGGATATCCCTGCTGCGAGAGCGAGACGTTCAGGCTGGTATCGGACACTTCAAGCCTCCCGTTGTGCGGGCCTGGCAGGGCGGGACGGGTCCCGGCGCTGCGCGGCGGCGCAGAATCTGAATACGAATGCACGTGAGTTTCCATCGCGCATAGTGCTTGGCCTTTGCTGCGTCAAATGGCGTGCGGCAACACAGTTTTTTGCGCGGTCGATTGCAAGGAATTCAACTGGAACTGCGTTACGCGAATGTAAAGAAGCCCGGCGACCCGGCCGCTCCGATTGCCAGCCCGTGCTGCGCCGGTTAAGCCTCGCCGCCCGCCCAACCGCCACCACAGGCAACCGGATCCGAAACGAGCCATGGCCGACAGTCCCGTCGAGCACCCGGAAACGTCGATTGCCGCACCGGGCAGCGCGGCCCGGCCCGCATCCGGCGCCCGCGTCGTGGCGCTGGTCGACGATGACCGCAACATCCTGACCACGCTGTCGATCGCGCTGCAGACCGAAGGCTTTGCCACGCGCGTGTACAACGATGGTGCGGGCGCGCTGAAGGCACTGCTCGACAATCCGCCCGACCTGGTGGTGTGCGACATCAAGATGCCGCGCATGGACGGGTTCGAACTGCTGAGCCGCTTGCGCGAGAAGAGCGCGCTGCCGCTGATCTTCCTGACCAGCAAGGACGACGAGGCGGACGAGGCGCTGGGCCTGTCGATGGGTGCGGACGATTACATCGCCAAGCCGTTCAGCCAGCGACTGCTGATCGCGCGCATCCGGGCGATCCTGCGGCGCAGCGACATCGTGCGGGCGAGCCCGACCGAAGGCACGGGCGAGCCGGCCGAGCCGTTGCCCGAGCCGATCCGGCGCGGTGCGCTGACGATGGACCCGGCGCGCCACCAGGTGGAGTGGCGCGGGCAGCAGGTTTCGCTGACGGTAACCGAGTTCCTGATCCTGGAGGCGCTGGCGCTGCGCCCCGGCGTGGTCAAGACGCGCAACCAGCTGATGGACGCAGCCTATCACGACGACGTGTTCGTCGACGATCGCACCATCGACAGCCACATCAAGCGCCTGCGCCGCAAGTTCCGTGCGGTGGACCCGGCGTTCTCTGGAATCGAGACGCTGTACGGCGCCGGATACAGCTTTGCCGAAGGCTGATCGGACGCTGCCCGCGCGGTTGCGGCGGGTGCGCTGGCGCGGCGTATCGCTGACCAGCCGCATCCTAGCCGTCAACGTCATCGCGCTGGCGCTGCTGGCGGGCAGCTTCTTCTACCTCGACAGCTATCGCAAGCAGCTGCTGGCCGAACGCTTCAAGCTGGCGCGGGCCGAGGCCGAGATCGCCGCCGATGCGCTGGAGGAGGCGGCCCCCGCGCGGCGGCGCGACCTGCTGGTGCGGATCGGCACCGAGCGCACGCTGCGGCTGACGTATTACGATGCGCGCGGGCGGCTGCTGGACGACAGCTTCCAGCTGGGGCCGCCATCGTTCGCCTTCATCGATCCGGCGCGCGAGCCGTGGTACCAGAAGGCGGCGCGCGCGCTCGACCGGGGGGTGGACTTCATCGTCGGCGCGCCGAGCATCGAGCGTTATCGCGAGCCGCCGCAGCCGGGCGCGGGCAACTGGCCCGAGATCGCGCTTGCCCGCGAGACGCGCGAGACCGAAGTGTACTTGCGCTATGCCCCCGACCGCACGCCCGTGATCACCGCGGCAACGCCGGTGGGGACGAACGGCGACATGCTGCTGTCGATGCGCAATGCGCTCGACATCACGCAGGCGGTGCGCGACGCGCGCCAGACTCTGGTGATCATCATCGGGCTGGCGCTGCTCGCCTCGATCCAGCTGTCGCTGTTCCTGGCGCGCACGATCGTCCAGCCGCTGCGCCAGCTGGTGCGCGCTGCGGTGCGGGTGCGGCTGGGGCGCGATCGCGAGGTGGTGGTGCCGCGCCTGCCCGACCGGGGCGACGAGATCGGCCTGCTCGCCCGCGCCATATCGGACATGACCAACGCGCTGCGCCAGAAGATCGACGCGGTGGAAAGCTTCGCCGCCGACGTGGCGCACGAATTGAAGAACCCGCTCGCGTCGCTTTCAAGCGCGGTCGAATCGATGGGCAAGGTGGAGGATGCGGACTTGCGCCGCCAGCTGCTCGCCATCGCCACGCACGACGTGCAGCGCATCGACCGGCTGATCACCGAGATCGCCGATGCCAGCCGGATCGATGCCGAACTTTCGCGCGCCACGTTCGTCGAGCTGGACCTGGCCGAGCTTGCCGCGCAAGTGGTGGCGGCGCGCGGCGCGCGTCCCGACCAGCACGGCGATTGCCCGATCCGCTTCCACAGCGACACGATCATGGCGATCGTCCACGGCGATGCGCTGCGGCTCGAACGCGTGCTCGACAACCTGCTCGACAACGCCGCCTCGTTTTCGCCCCCCGGCGCGGCGGTCGAGGTGGACGTGACCGCCGATGGCGAGCGCGTGCGGCTGACCGTGTCCGACCACGGCCCCGGCGTGCCGCTGAGCGAGCGCGATAAGGTTTTCGAGCGATTCCATTCGGTTCGCCCGGCCGGGGAAGCCTTCGGCGCGCACAGCGGCCTTGGCCTGGCCATTGCCCGGACGATCGCCGAGGCGCATGATGGCACGCTGGGCATCGCCGACCGCGCCGATGGCGCGCAGGGCGCCTGCCTCGTGCTCGAACTGCCGGCCGCCGGCGAGGAGGAAGCGTGACCCTGGGCCTTGGCGGCACGCCGCACCAGGCAAGCTGCGTGATGATCGGGCGGCGGGCGCTGCTGATCGAGGGCGCATCGGGCGCGGGCAAATCGAGCCTGGCGCTGGCGCTGATCGACCGGGGCGGGGTGCTGGTCGGCGACGACGGCGTGCTGCTCGACGTGGATGGCGATACGCTGCTGGCAAGCCCGCACCCCAACATCGCGGGCAAGCTGGAAGTGCGCAACCTGGGCATCGTCGAAATGCCGTCGGTGGTGGCAGCGCCGGTCGCGCTCGTGCTGGCGCTCGATGCGCGGGCGCCGCGCTTCGTTTCGGGGGCGGAAACGGCGGTGCGGGCGGGGCTGCCGCTGCCGCTGATCCGGCTCTATCCCGATACGCCGGTGCTGGCGTTGCGCGCCGAACTGGCGCTGGCGCAGTATGGCCTGCCCGAACGCTGATTCGGAAGTTCGCGAAAGGTTACGGACCGCCTAGCACCGCGAGCGGACTTCCCTTCGCGGCTGCGAAAGCGCAAGAACGCGGCACGTATGAACCCCGACTCGGATCAGAGCCCCCAGCGCATCCTGCTGGTGACCGGCGTGCTGGGCGCGGGCAAGACCACCGCGCTGCGCACGTTCGAGGACATGGGCTGGGAAGCGATCGACAACTTCCCGATCCGCCTGCTCGACCGCCTGCTGGAAACCGAACCCGGCTCGGCGCGGCTGGAGGCGGGGGCGCCGCTGGCGATCGGCTTCGACACGCGTACCCGCGGGTTCGATCCGGCCAAGATCATCGAGCGCGTCGATGCGCTGGCCGCGCGCGCGGACCTTTCGATCAGCACCCTGTTCCTCGATTGCGGCGGGGCCGAGCTGGAGCGCCGCTTCAACGAAACGCGCCGCCGCCATCCCATGAGCGCGGACAAGCCGGCGCTGGCCGGAATCGCTGCGGAGCGCGAACTGCTCGATCCGCTGCGGCGCTGGGCCGACGTGGTGATTTCCACCACCGACTTCACCACCAACGACCTGCAGCAGGCGATCCGCGCCGCGTTCGGCAGCGAGGCGCCGGGCCGTTCGACGCTGACGATATCGAGCTTCGGCTTTTCGCGCGGGACCCCGCCGCTGGCCGACCTGGTGTTCGACATGCGCTTCCTGGCCAATCCGCACTGGGTGGAGGACCTGCGCCCGCTGACCGGCAAGGATGCGCCGGTGGGCGAATACATCCGCCAGGACCCGGCCTTTGCCGAGGCGTTCGAGCGGATTCGCGGGCTGCTGGAACTGCTGCTTCCGCGCTTCGAGGCGCAAGGCAAGGCCTATGTCCACGTGGCGTTCGGGTGTACCGGAGGGAAACACCGTTCGGTCTACATGGCAGAGCGCGTCGCTTCGGCCTTGCGCGAGGCAGGTTTTTCACCCACATTGCTGCACCGCAACCTGGCGTCGCGTACCGCGGACCTTGTCGAGAGGCCGCAAGTGTGACCCACGGGCTGCCAATGAAAACGACCTTCGGGAAGAGAGCGGCTCTGGAAGACATGCCTGCGGATTGCCAGTGTTCAAGCATGCCGGAGTCCTATGCCAAGCCTGTGTTAAGACAGGATAGAGCAGGATGCCGGGCTGCACTTCGGAGCCTTTCCCTTCCATGATCGGTCTTATCCTCGTTACCCATGGCGCTCTTGCCGACGAATTCATCCACGCGATGGAGCACGTCGTCGGCCGCCAGTCCGACGTCGTCGGGGTCTGCATCGGACCCAATGACGACATGGAGAAGCGACGCAAGGAGATCGCCGACGCGATCCGCCGCGTCGATTCGGGCAAGGGTGTCATCATCCTCACCGACCTGTTCGGCGGCACGCCTTCCAACCTTGCCATCTCGCTGCTGGAAGCGGGCCGGGTGGAAGTGATCGCCGGCATCAATCTGCCCATGCTGATCCGTCTCGCCAAGGCGCGGACCTGCATGGGCGTCAAGGACGCGACGGCCGCTGCGCGCGATGCGGGGCGAAACTACATAACGATCGCGTCCGAATTCCTGGGACAGGATGCGTGAACGATGGGGGATTCTGCATACGCCGCTCGTGAGACGGTCACGATCGTCAACCAGCGCGGACTGCATGCGCGCGCCAGCGCCAAGTTCGTCAACGCCGTGGCCAAGCTGCCCGAAGGCTTTGACGTGACCGTGGCCAAGGACGGGACCGAAGCCAACGGCGCGTCGATCCTGGGCCTGATGATGCTGGGCGCGGCCAAGGGGGACAGCGTGGACATCACCGTTACCGGTGCCGAAGGCGATGCCGACGCCGTGCTGATGAAGCTCGCGGGTCTGATCAAGGACGGCTTCGGCGAAGATTGAGCCGCTTGCCTAGCGCGGCGCGCTGACGCAAGGCGGGTCCATGCCGCGCAAGGTCATCACCGGGTTTTCCAATCCCACCGTCAAGTTCGTGCGTTCGCTGCGCGAGAAGAAGCATCGCCGGCTGGCGGGCAAGTTCCTGGTCGAAGGGCTGCGGCTGCTGACCGACGCGCGCGAGGGCGGACGGTTGCCGGAAATGCTGCTGATGGCGCAGGGGCGCGACGAGCATCCGCTGCTGGCGGAACTGGAGCGCGCGGTGGAGGCGGCGGGCGGCGAGGTGATCGAGTTGCCCATCGACCTGCTCGCCAAGGTGACCGGTAAGGACAACCCGCAGGCCGTGGCCGGGGTCTTCGCGGAATGGGACACGCGCCTTGCCCGCATCGACCGCACGGCCGCGCCGATCTGGCTGGTGGCGCAGGCGATGCGCGATCCGGGCAACCTCGGCACGATGCTGCGTACGGCAGACGCCGTGGGGGCGGGCGGGCTGATCCTGCTGGACGATTGCGTCGATCCCTTCTCGGTGGAAGCGGTGCGTGCGAGCATGGGCGGGATCTTCACCGTGGCGCTGGCGCAGGCGCGCTGGGAGGAATTCGAAGGCTGGCTGCGGCAGGCTGAAGGGCAACTGGTTGCGGCATCGCTGCGCGAGGCGCAGCCTTATCGCGGCGCGCCTTATGCCGCGCCGTGCTTCGTCATGGTCGGCAACGAATCGCAAGGCTTGCCCGAGGCGTACGAAATGGCCTGCGACCTGCGCGTGACGATGCCGATGAAGGGCCGCGCCGACAGCCTGAACGCGGCTGTTGCCGCCGCCGTGCTGGCCTATGAGGTGCTTGCCGCAGTCGAGCGTTAAGGGCGCGGTCAGGCGCTTGGTGCTATGTGGCTGATCATGCGACGTTTTGCTGTCATTTCGGGCGCTGTTGCCGCCACACTCGCGCTTGCCGGATGCGCCACGCCCGGCGGTGGCACGACGGCGCTGGCCGGCACGCAATGGCAGATCGTCCGCGTCGACGGCGCGGCGAGTGCCGCGCCTGACAAGGCACGCATCGCCTTCGATGCCGAGCGCATTTCGGCCAACGTCGGCTGCAACGGCATGGGCGGGGCCTATCGCCTCGAAGCGGGCCGCGTGATCGCCGGCCCGCTGATCGCCACGCAGATGTTCTGCGACGGGCCCGTGTGGCAGCAGGAACAGGCGGTCAGCGCGCTGCTGGCCGGCGCGCCCGCGTTCGAACGCAACGGCAGCGAATTGCGGCTGAAGTCCGCCGGCCACGCGATCGAGGCGCGGCGCCTGCCCTGATTGGGGCGTTTCGCTGGCTCGAAGAGAAAGGACAGTGCTTCGACAAGCTCAGCACGGGCGGGCTTGTGGGTGCTTGGGCGCGTTCTGCGCGGGCGGGCTTGAGGTGCGGTTGGCTTGAGGGAGTGTCTCGCTACCTTGAAGAAAAGGGCAGTGCTTCGACAGGCTCAGCACGGGCGGGTTTGTGGGTGCTTGGGCGCGTTCTGCACGGGCGGGCTTGAGGTGCGGTTGGCTTGAGGGAGTGTCTCGCTACCTTGAAGAAAAGGGCAGTGCTTCGACAGGCTCAGCACGGGCGGGTTGTTGGTGCTTGGGCGCGTTCTGCGCGGGCGGGTTTGAGATGGGCTTGGCGGGGGCGAGGTTTGGCGATTCCGGTATACGCCCAGAGGCCGTCTGCCCGCGACGCCGATTTTTGCCCCCACGCCGTCTGTCCTGAGCTTGTCGAAGGGCCGTTCTTTCCTGCCGACAATGCGCCACCGACGCGGACAGGGTTCGGTACGTCGGTTTCAATCCCCCGCGACGAAGGCGGAGACTTGCCAGGTGCCGTCGTTGCGTTCGACAATCATGCGGCGGGCGAGCACGCTGCGCAGGTTCTTCGTTTCGACCTGGCCCTTGAGGCCGTCTTCGGTTTCGACGCCGGTAAAGCGCCGTGCCGGGTCGAAACCGGGTTGCAGGGTGACGACTTCCCAATCGAGCGACGCCACGCGCGCGGCATCGGCTTTCGGCTTGGCGAGCAGCGGGATGGCGCTGCCGGTTGCCAGCATGGTTTCGCCCGGATCGATCGTTTCGGGCACGTTCCAGAAGAACCACGGCATCACCGCAAGTCCATCGCGCGTGTCGCAGCCCATGCGCAGGATCGTGGCGAGATCGGTCCACAGGGCCGTGCCGGCCTGCGGTGTGGCGAGCCGCTTGGCGAGTTCGTCGCGGCCGTGGCCGCCGCCGTAATCGAGCGTGACGTCGGGTGCGGCGAGCGCGACCAGCGCCTTGGCATCACGGCGGGAAACGGCATCGGTAAGCTTGCCGTGGAACGCGGCCCAGCCGGGCAGGCGCGCGCATTCGTCGAGCGGGCGCAGGCTGGCGACCTTGCGCTCGGCGGCGGCATCGCTGGCATCATCCTCGGGCTCGGCGGCGCTGGACGGCTCTGCGCTGGCGGCGGCAGCCGGCGAGGATGGGGATGCCAGTGGGGCCTCGCTGGCAGGGGGCAGCGGCGCGGGTTCGGAAGCTTCTGTGGTGGGCGACGGCTCGGGCGCGTTGCAGCCGGCGAGCGTCAGCACGGCGGCGGCGAGCGATGCGCCAGCCAGGACCCTGCCAAGACCGCCATGCCCAATCAACGCTTGTTGCCGTCCCTTCAGGTGTTCACGTCCTCAATCGCAGGCAAGGCCGCCGGTTCCGCCACGCTATCACCGTAACGCGGGCTTGTCTCCACCAGCGGCACGTCCTCGATCTCGCGCTTGCCGATCTCGATGTGCTTGTCTCGCAGGCGTTTGCCAGCCGACAGCACGTTGCGTTCGAAGCTGCCGACAAACTTGTTGTAGTTGCCGACCGCGCTTTCCAGCCCCGAGCCCACGCGCTTCAAATGTTCGGCCGCGACGGCAAGGCGATCGTAGAGTTCGCCGCCCATGCGCCCGATCTCGCGCGCTTCGCGCGCCAGGCCGTCCTGGCGCCAGACCTGCGCCACGGTGCGGGCGATGGCGACGAGGTTGGTGGGGCTGGCGAGCAGGACGCGGCGTTCGAAGGCGAAGTCCCACAGCGTGGGATCGCGTTCGAGCGCGGCGGCGATGAAGTGTTCGCCGGGCACGAACATCAGCACGTAGTCGGGCGCTTCCTCGAACTGGCTCTGGTACGACTTGGCGCCCAGCGTCTGGATGTGGTTGCGCATCGACTGGACGTGCGCGCCGAGCGCGGCCTTGCGCGCCTCGTCGCTTTCGGCCTCGAACGCGTCCTGATAGGCGTTGAGCGACACCTTGGCGTCGATCACCAGCAGCTTGTTGCCGGGAATGCGGACGATGGCGTCGGGGCGCAGGCGGCCTTCCTCGGTATCGACCGAATGTTCGGTGACGAAATCGGTGTGTTCGGACAGGCCGCACTGTTCGAGCACGTTGCGCAGCTGCAGTTCGCCCCAGCGGCCGCGCGTCTTGGGGCCATTGCGCAAGCTGTTGCCGAGCTGCGCGGCGGCCATGCGCACGGCTTCCTGCCCATCGCGCATCGACTGGATCAGGCCGGTCAGCTGCCCGAAGGCGTCGACACGCTGCTTTTCGAGGCCGGTGACCTGCTCCTCGTAGCTCTTGAGCCGCTGGTCTACGGGCGCGAGCAGGGCTTTGAGCCGTTCGGCGCTGGTCTTCTCGCTTTCCTCGAACCGGGCGTGGGCGCGGTTGAGGAAGGCTTCCTGCGCCTTTTCCAGCACCTTGTTGCCGGCGTTCTCGAATTCCTTGCGCAGCGCTTCCTGCGCTTCGACCAGCAGGCGCTTCTGTTCGGCGAAGTTTTCGGCATCGGCCTTGAGCGCGGCGAGTTCGGCGCGCAGCGCTTCACGGCTGGCGCGCGTTTCGGCGAGCTCGGCGCGCACCGTTTCAGCGTCGGCGGCGCGCTGATCGGCCGAGGCGAGGCGGGTGGAGAGCGAATCGCGTTCGGCGCGGATCGCGGCAAGTTCGCCGCTCACCTGATCGAGCAGGCGCAGGCGTTCGCTCTGCGTGGCAAGATCGACGGCCATCGCCTTGACCCGGTCCTCGTGCGCGCGGGCCTCGCCATCGCGCGCGGCATGGCGCGCCTTCCATTCGGCGACGGGACGGCCGCCGAGGAACCAGCCGACGGCAAGGCCGGCGAGCGTGGCGACGAGGACGAGCAGGGCAAGGGCGAGAGGCGAGTCCAACGACGGGCTCCGACTGAAAGGGGAACGAAGCGGGAACCTAGACCGTCCCTGCACCGTCTGGCAAGCGGTTCGGGCATTGTGTCATTCGACATGGAACAGCGCGGCCCGTTCGCGCGCTCTTTGGCCATAGGCGATCAGCAACAAGGGCCGAAACTATGTCGATCGAAGCGATGATCCGCGAACACCCGCAGGTGTCCGCGAGCACCTACAACGAAGCGCTGGGCAAGGCGGTGCGCCATGCCATGTACTGTTCGGCGATCTGCACCTCGTGCGCCGATGCGTGCCTTGCCGAAGCGATGGACATGGACCAGTGCGTGCGCACCTGCCTCGATTGCGCGGACATCTGCGCGGCGACCGCGCGCGTGGCGACGCGGCGCACCGGATCGAACCGCGAAGTGCTGGTTTCGCAGCTGCTTACCTGCATCCGTTCATGCGAAGTCTGCGAAGCGGAGTGTGCCAAGCACGACCACGATCATTGCCGCCGCTGCGCACAGATGTGCCGCGAATGCGCCGACGACTGCCGGGCGGCGATGGAATCGATCCAGGCGGAAATGGCCTGACGCGCGGCGATGCAGGGTCGTCCCCTCGCCGCGCGGCGGGCGCGGTTCAGGCGACCTTGCGCAGCTTTTCGAGCTTCTTGAGCGCCATGTTGCGCTTGAGCCGGCTGAGATGGTCGATGAACAGGATGCCTTCGAGGTGGTCCATCTCGTGCTGCAGGCAGGTGGCCATCAGCCCTTCGAGCTGTTCCTCGTGCACCTTGCCGTCAAGGTCCTGCCAGCGGGCGCGGATGCGCGCGGGGCGTTCGACTTCGGCGTAGATCTCGGGCACCGAAAGGCAGCCTTCCTGGTACAGGCTGTGCTCTTCCGACGGATCGAGGATCTCGGGATTGATGAACACCCGCGGCTCGCGCTTGGTCGGCTGGTGGGTGTGGTGGTGGCCGCCGTGGCTGTGGCACACTTCGGGTTCGGCGTCGGGATCTTCGGGCTGAAGATCGATCACCAGCACGCGGAGCGGAATGCCGACCTGGATCGCGGCGAGGCCGATGCCCGGCGCATCGTACATCGTATCGAACATGTCGGCGACGAGCGTGCGCAGCTGGTCGTCGAAATTGTCGACGGGGACCGACACCTGCTTGAGGCGGGGATCGGGGACTTCGATGATCGGAAGAATGGCCATGGGGCGCAGATAAGGCGAGCGGCGCGGAGTCGCAAGGCGGGGCTTTCGATCAGTGTGATCGAAAGCGGGCGGAGCGTCAGCCGATCGGACGCCGCGCCCGCAGGGCCTGGGCGAGGGTGCCTTCGTCGAGATAGTCGAGCTCTCCGCCGACGGGCAGGCCGTGGGCGAGTTGGGTGAGGCGGACGGGGTAGGCTTCGAGCCGCTCGGCGATGTAGTGCGCGGTGGTCTGGCCTTCCAATGTGGCGTTCATCGCGAGCACGACTTCGTCGATGCCGCCTGCCGCGACGCGGGTGAGCAGGCTGGCGATGGCGAGGTCTTCGGGCCGCACGCCTTCGAGCGCGGACAGGCGGCCGCCCAGCACGTGATAGCGGCCGGTGAACAGGCGCGCGCGGTCGAGTGCCCAGAGGTCGGCAACTTCCTCCACTACGCAGATCGAGCGCGGATCGCGGCGCGGATCGGAACAGATGCCGCAGGGGTTGCTGGTATCGACATTGCCGCACACGTCGCATTCGACGAGTGCATCGCGCACGACCTGCAGCGCGCCGACCAGCTGGTCGAGCGCGGTTTCGCGGCGCTTGATCAGCCACAGGACGGCGCGGCGCGCGCTGCGGGGGCCAAGGCCGGGAAGGCGGGCCAGGGCGCCGGCCAGCGCCTCGATCTCTTGCGATGCCATGCCCGCACAGATAGGGCCGGGCGCAGCAAACGAAAGGCTTTATTGGAGCGCCATGCGCATCATCTTCATGGGAACCCCCGACTTTGCGGTGCCGACGCTCGAGGCGCTGGTTGCGGCCGGGCACGAGGTGGTCGCGGCCTATAGCCAGCCGCCGCGCCCGGCGGGGCGGGGCAAGAAGCTGCAGCCATCGCCGGTGCAGCTTGCGGCCGAGGCCCACGGGATCGAGGTGCGCGTGCCCGTTTCGCTGAAGGGGGCCGAGGAACAGGCGGCGTTCGCGGCGCTGGACGCGGACGTGGCGGTGGTTGCGGCCTATGGCCTAATCCTGCCGCAGGCGGTGCTCGATGCGCCGCGCCTTGGCTGCCTGAACGTCCATGGCTCGCTGCTGCCGCGCTGGCGCGGGGCGGCGCCGGTGCAGCGCGCGATCCTGGCGGGCGACGCCACCACCGGCGTGACGATCATGCAGATGGAGCGCGGGCTGGATACCGGGCCGATGCTGGCGACGGTGGAGACGTTGGTGGCGGGCAAGACGGCGGGCGAACTGACGACGGAGCTGGCCGAGAAAGGCGCGGCGCTGATGGTCGAGGTGCTGGCCGACATCGCCGCGCATCCGCCGGTGGTGCAGCCCGAGGAGGGCGTGACCTATGCCCACAAGATCGACAAGGCCGAGAGCCGGCTCGACTTCACGAAAACTGCGATTGAGGTCGAACGGCAGGTGCGCGCCTTTGTGCCGGCGCCCGGGGCGTTCTTCGAGCTGGAGGGCGAGCGCTATCGCGTGCTGGCGGCCGAGGTGGTTGAAGGTGAAGGCGCGCCGGGCACGGTAATCGACGCGGCGCTGACCATCGCCTGCGGTGGCGGGGCGCTGCGCCCGACGATCGTCCAGCGCGCGGGCCGGCCGGCGATGGACACGGCGGCGCTGCTGCGCGGGCGGGCGATTGCGGCGGGGACGGTCCTTGGCTGATTCCATGACGTCTCAGCCTGTCGCGCCGTCGCAGAAGAAAAGCCCAGCCCCGGGTCAAGCCCGGGGTGACGATGTTGAAAGTGTGGTTCTGTGACGCGTTACGCCCTCACGCTCGAATGGGATGGCACGCCTTACATGGGGTTCCAGCGCCAGGCGCACGGGCCGTCGGTGCAGCAGGCGATCGAGGAAGCGGCCGAGACGGTGGTCGGCCACGCGGTGACGCTGCACGCGGCCGGACGGACCGACACCGGGGTCCATGCGCTGGGGATGCGGGCCCATTTCGACAGCGACAAGACGCTGCCCCCGTTCCGGCTGTCCGAGGCGCTCAATGCGCGGCTGCGTATGGCGGGACAGGCGGTGGCCGTGCTCGATTGCGTCGAGGTGAGCGAAGACTGGCACGCGCGCTTTTCGTGCATCAATCGGGCGTACGAATATCGCATAGCCAACCGTCGCGCGCCGCTGACGCTGGAGGCCGGGCGCGCCTGGCGGATCGCGCGCGATCTCGATGCGGAAGCGATGCATCGGGCGGCCCAGGCGCTGGTGGGCAAGCATGATTTCACCACGTTCCGTTCGGTGCAGTGCCAGGCGGCAAGCGCGGTCAAGACGCTCGACCGGCTCGACGTGCGGCGCGAGGGCGATCACGTGATCATCGAGGCGGCGGCGCGCAGCTTCCTGCACCATCAGGTGCGATCGATGGTCGGGTGCCTCGCGCTGGTCGGTCGCGGCGAATGGCCGGTCGACCGCGTGGCCGAAGCGCTCGCCGCGCGGGACCGTTGCAAACTGGGACTGAATGCTCCACCCGAGGGGCTCTACTTCGTTAAAGCGAGCTATCCGGGAGAATCGTGATGCCAGAGACACGTGGTCTGCAACTGCTGTCGACGCTTGAGGAAAACGGCACGCTGACGGTCGAGATTGTCGAACAGACCTTGCCCGAACCGACCGGTCATGAAGTGCTGATCCGGGTGGAAGCCGCGCCGATCAATCCGTCGGACCTTGGCCTGCTGTTCGGCCCTGCCGATGTCGAGAACGCGACCTATACCCCGCGCAAGATCGTGGCGAAGATGCCCGAAGGCGGCACCCGCGCGATGAAGGCGCGCTGGGGCATGGCGATGCCGGTGGGCAACGAAGGCGCAGGCACGGTGATCGCGGCGGGCGATGCGCCCGAAGCGCAGGCCCTGCTGGGCAAGGTGGTGACCTGCATCCCCGGCGGCATGTATGCGCAGTACCGCATCGCCGATGCGCGCGGCTGCATGGTGCTGAACGACGGGACCAGCGCCGAGGACGGGGCATCGGCTTTCGTCAATCCGTTGACCGCGCTGAGCTTTGTCGAATGCATGAAGCGTGAAGGCCACACGGGCCTGGTCCACACCGCCGCCGCATCCAACCTTGGCCAGATGCTGGTGCGCATCTGCCAGGAAGACAACGTGCCGCTGGTCAACATCGTGCGCAGCCCGGCGCAAGTGGCGATCCTGAAGGAGATCGGCGCAGAACACGTCGTCGACAGCAGCGCGCCGACCTTCCACGACGACCTTGCCTCGGCGCTTTCGGCCACGGGGGCGACGATGGCCTTCGATGCCACGGGTGGTGGCAAGCTGGTGACGCAGATCCTTTCGGCGATGGAAAAGGTCGCCAACGCGAATTCCGAATACAGCCGCTATGGTTCGAACAGCCCGAAGCAGGCCTACATCTATGGCCTGCTCGATCTTTCGCCCACGGTGCTGCAGCTCAACTTCGGGTTCAGCTTCGGGATCAACGGCTTCCTGCTGATGCCCTTCCTGCAGAAGATCGGCGAGCACAATGTCGAGCGTCTGCGCCAGCGCGTGCGCGACGGGCTGACCACCACGTTCGCCAGCAAGTACAAGGCGAAGGTGAGCCTGGACGAGGTGCTGACGCGCGAGGCGGTGCTCGACTACAACGCCCGCCGCACCGGCGAGAAGTACCTGATTTTGCCCAACTGAGCCCGGCCGGGGGTCGAATCGTATAAGGGATTCGCCGCAGGTGAAGGCAGCAGGCTCCTAACCGTCAGCGTGTAGTCCGGGTGGTCTCGTACCATCGGAGTTCCGCTGGGGTTGGGAGATCCCTGCTTGATTGGCAAGTTACGCGATGCCCTGCTGCGCCATCCGCTGGCGATGGTCCACCTCATCCGGCATGAGGTGGAGCCGGCGGATCGCGAATGGTTCGAGCGCTCGCGCCTCCACCAGATCGACAGCGTGCCGGTGGATGCCTTCGAAGTGGTGCGCGCCGGGCTGATGTTGCTCGTCGCCTCGCCGCGCGATCCGGTGCTGATCTTCGGCCAGATCGCCTGCGCGGCGCTGCTGATCGGTCTTATCAGGATCACTCGCCATCGGGCCGCAACGGGCGCATCGCCCCGCGTCCTGTTAGGCGCATGGTCGCGCTATCTCTATGTCCGGGCCGTGGCGATGACGATGATCAACGTCGCCATGCTTCTGGAGGTTTCGCCGGATCGGATGGTGCCGCTGGCCATGCTGATCGGCATCATCGGCACGCTTGATTTCTACGGCCAGTTCACCCTGCCGGTGCCAGGGGTCATCGCCGGCTGGATCGGCTGTGCGGGCTTTTCCGTCGCCATGGCGCTGCGACCGGAAGTTTCGGGCTGGCTGGTGCTGATGGTCGGCGCACTGCAGGCGGCGTGGATCCACGTGCAGATGTTCAACCTGAACTACATGTACGCCACGCGGCGGCTGCGCACGCGCAAGCTGCAGACCGCGCACGAAACGATCCAGCTGCTGCTCAACCAGTACGACGAACATGGCAGCGACTGGCTGGTCGAAACCGATTCCAAGGGGCACATCGTCCAGCCGTCGGACCGGCTTAGCCGCACGACCGGCATGTGCCCGCGCGAGCTCGAAGGGCGCAAGCTGGTCGACCTGTTCGAACGCGGCGCCGAGCGCGATGCGCTGCGCCGCGCCGCGCGGCAGATGAAGCCTTTCCGCGACCTGCCGATCACCTTTGCCCATGGCGACGATGTTCGCCACTGGTCGATATCGGGCTGTCCGATCTATGCCAGCAATGGCGAACATCGCGGCTTTCGCGGTTTCATCCGCGACGTGACCGACCGGCGCGAGGCGGAGAACCGCGTGCGCTATCTTGCCCAGCACGACCCGCTGACCGGGCTGGCCAACCGCGCCGAATTCCATGCCCGGCTGGAGCAGTTGATGGAGGACAAGCCGCGCGGGCGGAAAGTTGCGCTGCTGTTCATCGACCTCGACCACTTCAAGGCGATCAACGACAGCATGGGCCACGATGCGGGTGACCGCGTGCTGGTCGAGACCGGGCGGCGGCTGGTCGAGATCGCCGGATCGGGCGCGGTCGTGGCGCGGCTGGGCGGTGATGAATTCGCGGTGATCCTGCCGCGTGTCTCTGGCCCCGAGCAGGCGCTCGACACGGCCGACGCCTTCGTGCGCGGACTGGTCGAGCCGATCGCGATCGAGGGGCGCAAGGTGCAGGCCGGAGCCAGCGTGGGCGTGGCGATCGGCCCGGACCACGGCAGCGAAGGCGCACAGCTGCTGCGCGCGGCGGACCTCGCGCTCTATGACGCCAAGGCGCATGGGCGGGGCACGGCCTCGCTTTATCACGAAGGCATGCAGCGCGAGCTGCTGGAGCGGCGCGACCTGGAGGCGGACATGCGCGTCGCCTTTGCCGGCGGGCAGTTTGCGCTGCACTACCAGCCGCTGCACCGGCTCGACACCGATGCCATCGCCGGGTTCGAGGCGCTGCTGCGCTGGCATCATCCCGAGCGCGGCAACGTGCCGCCCGATGTGTTCATCCCGATCGCCGAGCAAAGCGGGCTGATCGTGCAGATCGGCGAATGGGTGCTGCGCGAGGCGCTGGCCGAAGCCGCGACCTGGCCGAAGGACCTGACCGTGGCGGTCAACGTATCGGCGGCGCAGCTGCGGGGCGGGGAACTGTTGCGGCAGGTGGTCTCGGCGCTTTCGACCACCGGCTTCGATCCGCGGCGGCTGGAGCTGGAGATCACCGAGACGATGCTGATGGAGGACAGCGAGGCGCAGCTGCGGCTGCTGCATCGCCTGCGCGCGCTGGGCGTGCGCATCGCACTCGACGATTTCGGCACGGGCTATTCCTCGCTCAACTACTTGCGCGCATTCCCGTTCGACAAGATCAAGATCGACCGCTGCTTCGTCACCGATCTTGCCCGCAACGACGAGAGCGGCGCCATCGTCGAGGCGGTGCTGGAGCTGGCCGCCAAGCTCAACATGCAGACTATCGCCGAAGGGGTGGAGGATACCGAACAGCTTGCCCGCCTGCGCGAACGCGGCTGCGAGCAGGTGCAGGGCTATCTGTTCAGCAGGGCGCTGCCGGCAAGCGACCTGCCGATCGAAAAGATATCGCGCAAGACGAGCGTGCCGTTGCCGGCCGTCGCGACGATCGTGGGCGAACCCCAGGGACTGCGGGCTTCGCCTGCGGTGCGGCTGGTGACCGAAGGGACTTCGGCGCTGAAGGTCGATTGCGGGAATTAGCCCGGCCGCCTGGGGCGACCGGGACAATCAGGATCAAGCCTTGGCGACGACGCTTTCGGGCAGGTCCTTGCCGAACACGCGCTGGTAGTATTCGGCCACCAGGACGCGCTCGGTCTCGTCGCACTTGTTGAGGAACGACAGGCGGAAGGCAAAGCCCGCGTCGTTGAAGATCTGCGTGTTCTGCGCCCAGCTGATCACGGTGCGCGGGCTCATCACGGTGGACACGTCGCCCCCGATGAAGCCCTTGCGGGTGAGGTCTGCCACGCGGACCATGTTCGCGATCAGCGCCGGGTCCATGTTCGGGACCTTGCCGGTGACGACCGAGATTTCCGTCTCCGCCGGCAGGTAGTTGAGCGCGACGACGAGGTTCCAGCGGTCCATCTGCCCCTGGTTGATCGCCTGCGTGCCGTGGTAGAGCCCGCTGGTATCGCCGAGGCCCACCGTGTTGGCGGTGGCGAACAGGCGGAAGAACTTGTTCGGCCGGATCACGCGGTTCTGGTCGAGCAGCGTAAGCTTGCCTTCGGTTTCGAGCACGCGCTGGATCACGAACATCACGTCCGGGCGGCCCGCGTCGTATTCGTCGAACACCAGCGCGGTGGGCGTCTGCAGCGCCCAGGGCAGCAAGCCTTCGCGGAATTCGGTGACCTGCAGCCCATCGCGCAGCACGATGGCATCGCGCCCGATCAGGTCGATGCGGCTGATGTGCGCATCGAGGTTGATGCGGATGCACGGCCAGTTGAGGCGCGCGGCAACCTGTTCGATGTGAGTCGACTTGCCCGTGCCGTGATAGCCCTGGACCATCACGCGGCGGTTGTAGGCAAAGCCGGCGAGGATCGCGAGCGTGGTGTCCGGATCGAATACGTAGCTTTCGTCGCGATCGGGCACGCGCTCGTCTGCGGCGGAAAACGCCGGGACCTTCATGTCGATGTCGATGCCGAAGGTTTCGCGGACATCGATTTCGGTGTCGGGCGCGGCGATCAGCGTCGTCGCGTGGTTGGTCGGAATCTCGCTCATCGCCTGTTCGCCTATACGGGGCGGGCAAGGCCTGCAATAATCTTTGGGAGAGGTTTGGGTCCGAGAGGGAGATTTTCATGAAGCTTTACGGCGCGATGATTTCGCCATTCGTCCGCAAGGTTGCGGTTGTCGCTACGGAAAAGGGCATTTCCTGGGAACTGGCGCGCGGCGGGCCGGGCGTGCCCGACCCCGACTTCCTTGCCGCCAGCCCCTTGGGGAAGATCCCCGCGATCGATGACGACGGGTTCACGCTGGCCGATTCGTCTGCAATCGCAACCTATCTCGATGCCAAATATCCCGAGCCACGGCTGATCCCCGAAGACCCGCGAGGCCGCGGCCGGGCGATGTTCTACGACGAGTTCGCCGATACCGTGCTGGGCGCTGCGGGTCTCAAGATCCTGTTCAACCGGCTGGTCGGCCCCAAGCTGCTGAAGGTCGGCGGCGACGAGGCGCTGGCGTTGCAGGGCGAGGCGGAGCTGCCGCGCTGGACCAACTGGTTCGAAAGCGTGGTGCCGGAGACGGGTTGGTTGCTGGGCGACACCTTCACCATCGCCGACATCTCGGTCGCGTCGCTGTTCCGCACGCTTGCCTATATCCGGCACGGCGTGGATGCCGAGGCGCGGCCGAAGACGGCGGCGTGGTTCGGACGCGTTGCGGCGCGCCCCGCCTGGGCCAAGGTCGCGGAAATGGAGGATGCCGTCGCCCAACGGATCATGGCGCTGGCGGACGCCTGAGCACGGCAAGCTCGGAGTGGGGTGCAGAGCGGGGCGCGCAGGCGGCCCCGCCAGCCTCTCGCTTAGACGCAAGCTTGCCCGTTCCAGTCGATCTGTCCGGTAGGATGAACGGGCGGTCCCGAATCGGCTGTGGCGCGATGTGGCGCCGCTGGGCTGCCGGCGAAGCGGAGGAGTGCGCATCATGACGTGGATCGATGGTTACGTGATCCCCGTGCTCGAAGCGCGCCGGGCAGATTATGCCCGCATGGCCCGAACGGCCGCCCACGTGTTCATCAAGCATGGGGCCTTGCACGTTCTGGAAAGCTGGAGCGCTGACCTGCCGGCTGGAGAGGTGACCGACTTTCGCCGCGCGGTGGCGGCCGAAGAGGGTGAAGGCGTGGTCTTTTCGATGATCGTCTGGCCTGACCGGGCCACGCGCGATGCCGGACACAAGGCGGTGTTCGAGGACCCGCGCATGGCCGAGGCGATCGACATGAGCGTGTTCAATTCAAAGCGCATGATCATCGGAGGGTTCGAGGAGATCCTGTCGATGCGCGCATCCGGGGGAGAAGGGGCATGAGCAGGCAGGTACCGTTCGTCTGGTACGAACTGATGACGACCGATGCGGCTGGCGCAGCAGCGTTCTATGGCAAGGTGGTTGGCTGGACGGTGTCCGAGCCCGAACCGGGATCGCCGATGGATTATCGCATGATCCTGCGCGATGACGGCGCGCCCACCGGCGGACTGCTGGCGCTGACGGCGGAAATGCAGGCCGGCGGTGCCCGCCCGGCCTGGGTGCCCTATCTTGGAACGAGCGACTTCGATGCGACGCTGGCGGCGATCGAGAGCGACGGCGCCACCGTGCTGATGCCGCGCACCGACATTGCCGAGGGCAGCTTTGCGATGGTGACCGACCCGCAAGGCGCGCCGTTCTACCTGATGCAGCCCCGGCCACCCGAAGCCAGTCCCGACGCACAGAGCCACGTGTGGGATCGCGCCAAGGCGCAGCACGCGCGCTGGAACGAGCTGGCGACGAGCGACCCCGCCGCGGCCAAGGTCTTCTACGCGAAGCACTTCGGCTTCGAGTTCAACAACAGCATGCCGATGGGGGCGGCGGGCGAGTACAGCTTCATCGATTTCGACGGGCAGGGTCTCGGCGCGGTGATGCCGATCATGGACCCGGGCCGACCGCCGTCGTGGCTTGTCTATTTCGGGGTTCCCTCGGCCACGGCAGCGAAGGACGCGATCGAGGATGCTGGCGGCTTCGTGATGATGGGGCCGCACGAGGTGCCGGGCGGCGACTGGATCGTCGTCGCGACCGATCCGCAGGGCGCGGCCTTCGGCGTCGTCGGACCGCAGGGAGACTGACGTGGCGAGCTTTACCTTCTTCACCAACCCGATGTCGCGCGGCCAGATCGCGCGCTGGGCGCTGCACGAGGCGGGCGTCGACTACGAAACCGTACTGGTCGACTGGCAGGCAAAGCCCGAGGCGCTGCTTTCCGCCAACCCGATGGGCAAGGTGCCGACCATCGTCCACCATGCCGAGGACGGGGACCACGTGGTCAGCGAGGCAGCGGCGATCTGTCTCTACCTCGCCGAAGTCTCGCCGTTCGAGGCGCTGACCCCGCGCGATGCCGAGCGCGCCGCCTACTTGCGCTGGACCTTCTTTGCGGCGGGGCCGGTGGAGCAGGCCATCACCGCGCGCAGCCTGGGCTTCGAGCCCAAGGCGCAGCAGCAGGCCATGGCCGGCTTCGGCAGCTACGAGCGCGCGGTCGACACGCTCGCCGGGCATTTCGCGCTGAACGACTATGTCTGCGGCGACCGCTTCACCATGGCCGACGTCTATGTCGGCAGCCAGGTGGACTGGGGACTGATGTTCAAGTCCCTGCCCGAACGTCCTGAATTCCTTGCCTATGCCGAGCGGTTGCGGGCGAGGCCTGCCTACCAGGAGGCCAAGGCGGTTGACGCCGACCTGATCGCGCAGGCGCAGTCATGAGCGCCGCCCCGGTAACGCTGTGCCTGTGGTACGAGAGCGATGCGCTCGACGCCGCGACATTCTACGCCCAGACCTTTCCGGACAGCGCGGTCATCGCGGTGCACGGCGCGCCGTCGGACTATCCCGACGGGCGCGAAGGCAGTGTGCTGACGGTCGATTTCACCGTGCTCGGCCTGCCGTGCATGGGGCTGAACGGCGGTCCGGCGTTCAAGCACAGCGAGGCATTCTCGTTCCAGGTGGCGACCGACACGCAGGAAGAGACCGACCGCTACTGGAACGCCATCGTCGGCAACGGTGGGCAAGAATCCGCCTGCGGCTGGTGCAAGGACAAGTGGGGCCTTTCGTGGCAGATCACCCCGCGCGCGCTGACCGACGGCATGGCCGATCCCGATCCCGCCGTTCGCAAGCGCGTGTTCGAGGCGATGATGACAATGGGCAAGATCGACATCGCGGCGATCGAAGCGGCGCGAAAGGGGTGACCGGCGTGCTGCGGCTGCACGGCCACCCGTTCTCCTCATACTGCTGGAAGGCGCTGATCGCGCTCTACGCCAACGACACGCCGTTCGAGTTCGTGCAGACGTCGGGCGAGCTTCCCCTGAGCGCGCAGTTTCCGGGCAAGGTCCACCCCGGCGGACACATTCCCGTGCTGGAAGACGGGGCGCAGGTGATCGTCGAGGCGACGTCGATCATCGAGCATCTGGCCGTCCACCATCCCGGCCCGGCGCCGTTGATCCCGACCGATCCGGCCGAGGCGGTGGTGGCGCGCATGCTCGACCGGGTGTTCGACAACTATGTCATGGGCAACATGCAGCGCGTGGTCGCGGCGCATCTTGCCAGCCGCGATGCGCCCGAGCTTGGGCTGCGCAGCGAACCCGACGCCGCCGAGATCGCGGCGGCCAAGGCGCGGCTGCGGCAGGCCTATGGCTGGCTCGAAAGCTGGCTGGGGCAGAACCGCCTGCCGCCGCATGTGAGCCTTGTCACCTGCGCGGCGGCGCCGAGCCTGTTCTACGCTGACTGGATCGAGCCGATCGGTGAAGATCAGCCGCGCTTGCGGGCCTTGCGCGCCGAATTGCTCGCGTTGCCGCCAGTGGCGCGCTGCGTTGACGACGCGCGCCCGTTTCGCGCGTTTTTCCCGTTGGGCGCGCCGGACCGGGATTGAGACGCCGCGATTGAAGAGAGGAATTGCCATGCACGAACTGTCGATCAGCCGCTTCATTGCCGCTTCGCCCGCCAAGGTGTGGGATGTGATGACCAACCGGCAGGGCGAATGGTGGTGCCCCAAGCCCTGGCGCGCCGAAGTCGTGGTGCAGGAACGGCGCGCGGGCGGCCGCGCTTCGCTGACGATGTATGGCCCGGACGGCGAAGTGGTGCCCAACGAAGGCATCTACCTCGCCTGGGACGAAGGGCGTCGCTTCGTGACAACAGACGCGGTGACGGCGGATTTCGTGCCTGCGGGGCCGTTCATGATCGGCATCTGGGAAGTCGTGCCCGAAGGCGATGGCGCGCGCTATGTCGCGAGCGCGCGGCACTGGACGCAGGAAGCGATGGAGCAGCACGCCGCGATGGGCTTCGTCGACGGCTGGGGTGCCTGCGCCGATCAGCTGCAGGCGCTGTGCGAGAACGAGAGCGAGAGCTAGAGCTAGAGCTAGAGCTCCCGCAGTGCCTGCGCGGGCCGCGTGCGCAGCAGCGACAGCGATCCGGCGAGCGCCAGCACCAGCACCAGCGCTACCCCGGCACCGAGCACGCCCAGCACGCGCGGCCAGTCGGGGAGCCAGGCGAATTCGAACAGCCGGGTCATCACCAGCCAGCCGGTCAGCGTGCCGAGCCCCAGCGCAACGGCAGCGAGCAGGGCGCAGAGCAGGCCGTATTCGGCCAGCAGCAGGGACAGCAACTGGCGGCGGCTCGCGCCCAGTACGCGCAGAATGACGGTGTCGTACTGCCGACGTTCGCGCGCCGCGGCGATGGCGCCGGCCAGCACCGCCATGCCGGCCAGCACGGCAACGCTCGCGGCGGCCAGGATCGCGGTGCCCATCTGCGAAAGGATGTCGCGCACCTGGCCCAGCACCGGCCCGATCTCGATCACCGAGGACGAAGGCAGCGCGGCGACAAGGCCGGAAAGGATCGCCCGGCGCACTTGCGGCCGCTTGTCCGCGCCCGGCAGGCTGACCGTGGCGGCAAGGTTGTGCGGCGCATCGGATATCGCGTTGGGGCTGAACAACAGCACGTAGTTGAAGCCCATCGAATCCCAGTCGATCCGGCGGAACGAGGCGATCGTCGCGGTGCGCTCGACGCCCAGCAGGGTTACCGTGATGCGGTCGCCCAGCTTCAGGCCGAGCACGTCGCGCAGGGCATCGTCGACCGAAACCAGCGGTTCCCCGGCATAGTCCTTTGGCCACCACTGGCCCTGGGTCAGCAGGTTGCCTTCGGGCAGGTCCGCCGCATAGGTGATGCCGCGATCGCCGCGCAGGACCCAGGCATCGTCGGGGATCTGCTTGAGATCGGCCACGCGGATCATGCGGTCCTTCGGGCCATAGGCGACAACCGCGCCGCGCATCGCGGGCACGGTGCGGATCGTGGCTCCCGGCGCGGCCTTGTGCACCACGCGTTCGAACTGCGGTAGCGAAGCTGGCGGCACGTCGAGCACGAAGTAGTCGGGCGCCTTGGTCGGCACGCGTCGGGCGATGTTGGCATCGAGGCTGGTCTGCACGCTCGCCAGCAGGACGAACGCGGCAAGGCCGAAGCCCAGCGCGACGACCAGCGCCGAGGTCTGCGCGCCGGGGCGATGCAGGTTGGCGAGCGCCATGCGCGCGATCGTCCCGCGCGGACGCGGCAGGCGCGCAGCGAGGCGGGTGAGCCCGGCGCCCAGTGCGGCGAGCGCGAGGAACAGCGCGGCGGCTCCCGCCAGGAAACCCGCGGACAGCAGCATCTGCGGCGAGGTCAGCACGGCGAGCGCGACGATGCCGGTGATGCCCAGCGCCACCGGCAGCGCCGCCGCGCGCCAGCGCGTGGCGAGCGGCGCGACGCGCGCGCGCATCAGCGCCATCGCGGGGAATTCGCGCGCGCGGATCAGCGGCGGGGCGGCGAAGGTCAGCGCGATCAGCAGGCCGTAGGCGGCGGCAAGGGCAAGCGCGAGCGGATCGATCACCACGCCCGCCTCGATCGGCAGCAGGCCCTGCAGCGCGCGACCGATCAGCGGCGTGGTCGCCACGCCCAGCGCAAGCCCGGTGGCGATCGCCAGCACGGCGGCGACCACCAGCTGCAGCAGGAAAATGCGGGCCACGTCCCCGCTGGTCGCGCCCAGGATCTTGAGCGTGGCGATGCTCGAACGCCGTGCCTCGAGATAGGAGGACACGCCGTTGCCGATGCCGATCCCGGCAATCGCCAGCGCCGCCAGCGCGACGAGGACGAGGAACTGCCCCATCCGCGAAACGAAGCGGTCGAGCCCGGGGGAAGCCTTGTCGCGCGTGCGGATCTCGAAGCCGGAGACCGGGAACTTCGCCTTGACCGCATCGGCCAGCGCCTGCGGGTTCGCACCTTCAGGCAGGCGCACACGGTACTTGGTCCGCGCCATCGAGCCGACCTGCACCAGGCCGCTCGCCGCCAGCCCCTGTTCGGACACGATCACCGTGGGGCCGAGCGCGAAGCCTTCGCCCAGGCGGTCGGGCTCGCTGCCGATCACGCCGCCGACGGTCAGCATGGCCTGCCCGATCTGCACCCTGTCCCCCGTGCGCACGCCGAGGCGGTCGGACAGGCCCGGTGCGATCCATGCAGTGAGGCCGGGTGGCGGTCCTGCCGCTCTGCCGCCATCGAGCGTGAAGCGGCCATAGAGAGGCCAGCGCGCGTCGACCGCTTTCAGCTCGACCGGAACCGTGGCGGAAAGATCGCCGGGGCGGCGGGCGAGCGCCTGCAGCCGGGTACCGACCGACAGCGTGCCGAGCCGGTCGAGCGCGGCGCGTTCCTCAGCAGTTGCGGTGCGCGCGGCGAGCGTGAATTCGATATCGCCGCTGAGCATCGCCTGTCCGCGCGCGGCAAGCTCGGTGCGGATCGCGCCGGTCAGCGTGCCGATCGCGGCCAGCGCGGCGGTGCCGAGCACGAGGCAGACGAGCAGGAGGCGCAGGCCCCGGAAGCGCCAGTCGAGCCCGCGGCGCGCCAGCCGCCAGGCGGTGGACCAGCTTATCGCCCCGTGATTGCTGGGCATCAGGCCGCGCTGTCCGAGGCGATGCGCCCGTCGGCAAGGCGGACGATGCGCTGGCAGCGGCGGGCGAGGTCCTCGTCATGCGTGACCATCACCAGCGTCGCCCCGGCGGCTTCGGCGCGGCTGAACAGCAGATCGGCAACGCCCGCGCCGGTTGCGGCATCGAGGTTGCCGGTCGGTTCGTCGGCGAACAGGATGCGCGGGGAAGGGGCAAGCGCGCGGGCGATGGCGACGCGCTGCTGCTCGCCGCCCGAAAGCTGGGTGGGGTAATGGTTCAGCCGGTGGCCCAGCCCGACCGCTTCCAGCGCGGCCCGCGCCGTATCCATCGCGCCCTCCGCGCCTGCGAGTTCGAGCGGGGTCGCCACGTTTTCGAGCGCGGTCATCGTCGGCAGCAGGTGAAAGGCCTGGAGCACGATGCCGATCCGGCCGCGCCGCGCTTCGGCAAGGCCATCCTCGGTCAGCTGCGCGAAGTCCTGCCCGGCGACAAGTAGCGTGCCCCCGCTCATCCGTTCGAGCCCGGACAGCACCGCCAGCAGCGAGGACTTGCCCGACCCCGAGGGCCCGAGCAGCGCGACCGTCTCTCCCACGCCGATCTCGAGATCGATGCCGCGCAGGATCTCGACCCGCGCCTCGCCCTGCCCCAGCGCGAGCGTGAGCTGCTTTGCGAGAATGACGGGGCCGGTGAGGAAGGGAGCGGGCGCTCTGGGATCGCTTGTCACGGGCGCGACCATGCCTAGATTGGTTGCCTGTCGCAACCTTCCCGAAAGACCCCGATGCGCCGTTCGTCGATTGCCCTTGCGCCTGTCCTGGTGCTCGCCTTGCCGCTCGCCCTTCCGCTTGCAGGCCTTGCCGGCTGCTCGCAGAAGGCGCCCGCGCCGGAGGTGGTGGCGACCGGTACGGCTGCGACGACGACGGCGCCGGTCCCGGCCGATGCGCCGGTGATCCTGGCGTTCGGCGACAGCCTCTATGCCGGGTACCAGCTTCCGCCGACCGACAGCTATCCCGCCAAGCTCGAAGCCGCGCTCAATGCGGGCGGGGTCAAGGCGCGGGTGGTCAATGCGGGCGTTTCCGGAGACACGACCGCCGCCGCGCGCCAGCGCCTTGCCTTCACGCTCGACAATCAGCCGGTAAAGCCCACGCTCGCGCTCGTGGGGCTCGGCGGCAACGACATGCTGCGCGGCCTGCCACCCGCCGAGACGCGCGCCAATCTCGACGCGATCCTTGGCGAATTCCAGAAGCGCAAGATCCCGGTGATGCTCACCGGCATGCTCGCCGCGCCCAACCTTGGCGCGGATTACGTCAAGGCGTTCAACCCGATCTGGCCGAGCCTTGCGAAGAAGTACGATGCGCCGCTGGTGCCCTTCTTCCTCGCCCCGGTGCTCGGGCAGGACAAGTTGCTGCTCGAAGATCACGTCCACCCCAACACCCAAGGCGTCGAGCGCATCGTTGCGGCAACGAAGGATGAGGTCGCGAAGGCCCTGAAGGCAGCCGAAGCGCCGAAATAGAGCGCCATTCCGGAACAGGGCTGCCCTGACTTGTCGAAGGGCCACTTTCCTTCGCGAGCTTGCGCCAGGTTCCAAGAAAAGGGCAGTGCTTCGACAAGCTCAGCACAGACGGATTTGGGGATCGAGCGGAGGATGGTCCACCAAGCCGCTTGCTCTGAGCTTGTCGATGAGCTGCGTTACTTTGCCGGTCTGCGCCGGGTTTCAAGAAAAGGGCAGTGCTTCGACAAGGTTAGCTTAGGCGGATTTGGGGATTGAGCAGAGGACGGTCCCCACACCCGTCTGCCCTGAGCCTGTCGAAGGGCCGCTTTCCTTTGCGCACCCGCGCCGGCTTTCAAGAAGAGGGCGGGCCTTTGGGCCTTCACACCCGCTCGACGATCCCGTCGGCGACTTTCCACACCGCCGCCTGGCTCTCGATCTCGGCGAAGGGGGCGAGTTCGGTGCCGGTCATCCACACCTGCGCGCCGGATGCGGCGAGGCGCTCGTACAAGGCCGCGCGGCGTACCGGGTCTAGATGCGCGGCGATCTCGTCCAGCAGCAGCAGGCGCGGGCGTTCGGCGCTGGTCAGCGCGGCGTGGGCGAGCACGATGGCGATCAGCATCGCCTTCTGCTCGCCCGTAGAACAATCGGCAGCGGGCGCGTTCTTGGCGGCGAGCGTGACGGCAAGGTCGTCGCGGTGCGGGCCCGTCAGCGTGCGCCCGGCGGCGCGGTCGCGGCGGCGGCCTTCGCGCAAGGATCGGCGCAAGGCATCGGGATCGGCCGGCGTTTCGCTGGCGTAGGCGAGGGCGGGGCGGGCGAAAGGTGCCTCGGGCTGCGTCGCGATCTCGCGCGCCAGATCGGCGACGAGCGCGCGGCGCGCGTCGGCCAGCGCGGCGCCGTTTTCAGCCAGCTGCGCCTCCAGCGCGTCGAGCCAGGCAGGGTCGGGATCGGCGGGGTCTGCCAGCAGGCGGTTGCGTTCGCGCAGCGCGGTTTCGTAGCGCGTGGCGGTGCGCGCATGATCGGGGCGCAGCGCCAGCACCAGCCGGTCGAGAAAACGGCGCCGGTCGCCGGGGCTCTCGGCGAAGAGCCGGTCCATCGCCGGGGTCAGCCAGGTGACCGAAAGCCAGTCTGCCAGCCGCGTCGCCGGGCCGGCTGCGCCATTGATGCGCACGCTGCGGCTGTTGGGGGCGGCGGGCGTGGTCGCGGTGGCGAGCGCGACGTCGCCATGCTCCATTTCGGCCGTCACGGCGAAGCTGCCATCGCCGCTGCGCCCGGCCATTTCTGCAGCAGCGGCGCGGCGCAGGCCCTTGCCCGGCGCGAGCAGGCTGATCGCTTCGAGCACATTTGTCTTGCCCGCGCCGTTCTCCCCCACCAGCACGTTGAACCCGCGCGTGTCCTCCAGCCGGGTGGCGGCATGGTTGCGGAAATCGCGCAAGGTCAGGCGAGTGAGGGCCATGGCTGCGGCGTTAGTGCGTCTGCGCCCAGCGCGCAAAGGTCATCTGGGGAGTGATTTCCCATCGTCATGCCAGCGAAGGCTGGCATCGCTATCGTCTGGCCGCCCGATCAGCCCAATCATTCCAGCCCGTTCTCGGGTTTTGCCGGTGCTGGATCACCAGATAACAGCACCATGACCACAGCGATGCCAGCCTTCGCTGGCATGACGAGAGGCGGAGCGGCAACCACGCACGACCTTAACGTCACCCCGGGCTCGACCCGGGATCCCGCTTTCTTGCCGCCGCCTGCCATAGAAGCGGGACCCCGGGTCTAGCCTGGGGTGACGGGTAAGCAGGTGTGGCTACACCGCATGCCTTTGCGCGATACGCAGCGCGGTAATGACGATGTAAATGAACGGCACCGGGATGGTGAAGGCGATGGCCGGGCGCTGGAAGTACTGGGCGCAGGCGACGAGCACCAGGAAGCAGCCGAGCACCGCGACCACCGCGCCAAGGATCAGCGCGAGGCCCTTCCAGTGCACCGGCACGTATCCGAACAGCCATTTGCGGAACCAGATCTCGCGGTCCATCAGCCCTGCCCGCGCTCCAGAAGCCCGTGCTTCTTCAGGCAGTGGCGCAGCTGGTCGTAGGTGAGGCCCAGCGCCTTGGCGGTCTGGCGCTGGTTATAGCGGTTGCGGCCAAGGTGATGTTCCAGGATCGCACGCTCGTGCGCCTCGACCGCGCTGCGCAGGTCGGCGATGTCGTCGAGCGCGTGGGGCAGGGCGTGGGTGGCGGCGCGCAGCGGGGTCGCTGCCGGGGCATCGTTGGCGGGGGCCGGAGCCGGGGCGTGGGCCGCGTGGGCATTCGCCGGCTTCCACGGGCTTTCGAACGGATCGAACTGGACATGGCCGATCGGGGCGGAGGGATCGTCCCAGCGATAGACCGCGCGTTCGACCACGTTGCGCAGTTCGCGCACGTTGCCGGGCCAGGCGTAGTGTTCGAGCTGGTCGGCGACGTGCGGGGCAAAGCCGGGCCAGGCGTCCCAGTGCAGTTCCGCCGCCATGCGACGGGCGAAGTAGTCAGCCAGCACGGCGATGTCACCCTCGCGCACCCGCAGCGGGGGCAGGGTGATCACCTCGAAGCTGAGGCGATCGAGCAGGTCGGCGCGGAAGCGGTTCTGCGCCGCCATCTTCGGCAGGTCCTCGTTGGTGGCGGCGACGATGCGCACGTCGACCCGGATCGGGCGGCTCGCGCCGATGCGCGTGACTTCGCCATATTCGACCGCGCGTAGCAGCCTCTCCTGCGCACCCATCGACAGCGTGCCCAGTTCATCGAGGAACAGCGTGCCCTTGTCGGCTTCCTCGAAGCGGCCTGCGCGGGCGCGGGTGGCGCCGGTGAAGGCGCCCGCCTCGTGCCCGAACAGCTCGGCCTCGATCAGCGTTTCGGGAAGCGCGGCGCAGTTCATCGTGACGAGCGGCTCCTGCCAGCGCGTCGACAGGCGGTGGAGCCGTTCGGCGATCAGTTCCTTGCCGGTGCCGCGTTCGCCGATGACGAGGACGGGACGGCGCATCGGCGCGGCGCGGCTGGCACGTTCCACCGCATCGAGAAAGGCACCCGACTGGCCGATGAACTGGACTTCGCGATCCACGTTTTATGCCCTCTTCTCAATCGCGCGCCAAGGGATGGCATATTTTCCCAACCTTGCGCAAGATTTCCCATCGGGCTCACGCTCCGTGATGGCAAAATCGCCGGAAATCAGGGGTTCGCGCAGTTTGGCACGCGCCTTGCTGAAAGGTGAACAACACCGCCGGACCTGATCGGCGGCCACCGGAGAAAACCCATGTACACCGCCCGCTTCTTCTCGACCAAGCTCGGCCGCGCAAGCCTCGCCAGCATCATGGCGATGGTGGCGATGAACTGCTTCGCGCTGAGCCAGCAGCTCCACGCCGCGCCGCAGGTGCTGGCATCGAGCGCCGCGATCACCGGGGAGCTGGCGTGACCGTGGACCTGACCCCGATCGGCCCGGACCGCCGGGCGGGCGCCGAGGGCCGCACCTCGCGCTTCGACGCGGAAATCGACGCGCTGCGCCAGCGCCAGTCGACCACCCGTGAAACTTTCACCCGCGACGCGGCCGGCCAACCGCGCGCTTCCTTCACGACCGGAGTAAACCTGATGGGCATCTTTTCGCGGACGCGCGATATCATTGCCGCCAATTTCAACGACTTGCTCGACAAGGCGGACGATCCCGCCAAGATGATCCGGATGATCATCATGGAGATGGAGGAAACGCTCGTGGAAGTCCGCGCGTCGGCCGCCCGCACCATTGCCGACCAGAAGGAAATGCAGCGCCACGTCGCCAAGCTCGACCGCCTGCAGGCCGACTGGGCCGACAAGGCACAGCTTGCGCTGTCGAAGGACCGCGAGGACCTCGCCCGCGCCGCGCTCGTGGAAAAGAAGAAGGCCGGCGACATGGCCGCGCAGCTCCAGTCCGAAATCGCCGTGCTCGATGATTCGATGCGCGCTTACGAACAGGATATCGAAAAGCTGCAGACCCGCCTGCGCGAAGCCCGCAGCCGCCAGACCGCGATCGCCGCGCGCCTCGAAAGCGCCGAGAACCGCGTCCGCCTGCGTTCGCTGCTGACCAACGAACGCGTCGATGAAGCGCTTGCCCGCTTCGACCAGCTCGAACGCCGCGTCGATTACGCCGAAGGCCGCGCCGATGCGCTGAGCCTGGCCGATGGCACCGCGCCCAATCTCGCCGACGAGATCGCCGCGCTCGCCGGGCAGGACAAGATCGACGAGGAACTCGCCGCGATGAAGCGCGCGCTGGGCAACTCTGGCAACAAGGATGGCCAGTGATGGAAGACGTCGTCGTTCCGCTCGTCGCGATCCTCGGCATCTTCGTCGGGATGCCCTGGGTGATCCTGCACTACATCACCCGCTGGAAGACCGCCGCCACGCTCACTTCGGGGGACGAGGCGCTGCTCGAGGAACTCTACCAGCTCGCCCGCCGGCTTGATGAGCGCATGGATACGGTCGAGCGCCTGGTCGCTTCCGACAATCCCGAATTCCGTCCGGCGCGGATCGTCCACGACCGCGATACCGACAACCAGAAGCTGCGCGAGCTCGATCGCATGCTCGCCGAAAAGAGGGGGACCCTGTAAATGTCCGCGCAACGCACTCGCTTCTATCGTGACAAGGTCAACGGCAAGTTCATGGGCGTCGCGGCGGGCATCGCCGACTACACCGGCGTCGACGTGCTCTGGGTCCGCCTCGGCCTGATCATCGGCACGGTCTGCGGCATCGGCTTCCTGCCGATCGTCTACCTCGTGCTCGGCTTCCTGTCGGAAAAGAAGCCGGCCTATCTCTACAGCGACCGCCAGGAGGAGAAGTTCTGGCAGGGCGTGCGGCAGAGCCCGGGGCGCACCGCCCGCGAAGTCCGCGCCCAGTTCCGTGACATCGATCGCCGCCTGGCCGATGTCGAAAGCTTCTACGTTTCGTCCAATCCGCGCCTTTCGGCCGAGATCGAAAGCCTGCGCTGACCGCTGCCACGCGTCGCGCGCTCAAAGGGGAAATCATGGACCATCAATCACTTGCACTGCTGATCCCGCTGGCGCCGTTTCTGCTGGCCGGTTTCGCGATCTGGACCAAGCACAACCGCAAGGTGGAAGAGATCCGCGCGCAGAACACCGCCGAAAAGGCCGCGCAGTACGCCGCGCAGAACCAGGCGCTGGAAGAGCGGGTCCGCGTGCTCGAACGCATCGTCACCGATCGCGGCTACGATGTGGCCACGCAGATCGAGGCGCTGCGCGACGTGCGCCGGCTAGAGGACCGGCCGGGGCAGCCCGAAGGCCACGCCTGAGCAGCGTCCACCACGGCAAGATACAAAGGGGAGTAGTCACATGCCGTTCGATCTTTCGCCTGCGATGATCGGCGTTCCCGCCATCGCGATCACCGTCGGCTGGGTGGTCAACACCTGGCTCCGCGTCCGCCACGGCTACCCGCTGGAAAATTCCTGGGGCAAGCCGGTCTATCCTAAGACGTCGAGCGCCGAGCTGGAGCGGATCGCGCTGCTGAGCCAGGAAAACGCACAGCTGCGAGCTGAACTCGGCTCGGTCAAGGACCGCCTCGGCAACGTCGAGCGGATCGTCACCGACAGCGGCTATGCCCTGACCCACCAGATCGAGGCGCTGCGTTCCGAAGGACGCGCGCAATGACCGGGATGGAAGTCTTCGCGCTGTGCGCGGTGGTCCTGCTGCTGATCTGCGCGATGGGCATGGGGCTGGAAGCGTACAAGCGGCGGATGGACCTGCGCGAAAAGGAGGTCGAACTCCTGGCCGCGCGCACCGCCGAAAAGGCCGCGCAGTATGCCGCCGGTGCCGAACGGCTGGAACAGCGGGTGCGCGTGCTGGAACGCATCGCCACCGACCGCGCGGCGCAACTGGCCGAAGCGATCGATCGCGTGGGCGATCACGCCGGCGAACACAACCCGGCCTTGGCCGGACAGATCGAAGCCCTGCGCGAAGCGCGGGCGAACTGAGGATACTACCGTGGGCTTCTGGACTTCCGTTGTTGCGATCGTCGCGATCATCGCCTGGGCCACAACCCGCCAGGCACGCTATCGCAACCAGTCGGGCGCGCCGATTTCGGGCAGCGATCCCGTGTACACCGCGCAGCTCGAGCGCGAAGTCGCCGACTTGCGCAAACGGCTCGAGGTGCTGGAACGGATCGCCACCGATGGTGCCGAGACACGCCGCCTTGCCAACGAGATCGAATCCCTGCGCGACCGGTAATCCTGTCGCCAGCCAAAGCGGAGACCGCCGATGACCATTGCATCGATCGACACCATCGTGGTGACGCTGGCCGCCCTTGCCGGTCTGGTCGTCGTGGCCCGGACCCTGACCCGCGCCTGGGAGCGCTGGCTCGAATGGAAGCGGCTCGAGCTAGAGCGCAGCGGCGGGGGCGATCCCGTCGTCTCCAGCCGGATCGAGATGTCCGACTTGCGCGAACGCCTGCGCAAGCTTGAAGCGATCGCCGCCGGGGTGGACCTGTGAGCCGCGCCAGCGACGGCGCCAAGGCGGGCATCGGCCTTGGCAGCGCGCTTGCCGTCACGATCTCGTGGAGCCTCCACAAGTCGGTGATCTGGGCGGCGATCCACGGGGTGCTGTCGTGGTTCTACGTGATCTATTACGTCCTCATGCGCCCCGGCGGCCTTTCGGGGTGATGGACGGCGGGCGAGCCGCTCGCTAGAGCCGCATGATATGCGCAGTCTCGAAGACATCCTCGAAGAGTACGAATTCCTCGATGGCGATGAACGCTATCGCCTGCTGATCGAGCTGGGGCGCGAGCTTGAGCCGATGCCCGATGCGCTCAAGACCGACGCCACGCTGGTGCGCGGCTGCTCGGCCAGCGTCTGGGTCTACCCGGTGGCGCAGGAGGGCGGCGCGGGCCTGCACTTCCTCGCCGACAGCAACGCCGCGATCACCAAGGGCATCGTCGCGCTGGTGCTCGCCGCGGTGCAGGACCGGCCCGCCGCGGAAGTGGCCAAGACCGATATTGCGGAGCGCTTGGCGCCGTTCGATCTCAAGAACCAGCTTTCGTCGAACCGCACGCAAGGGGTGCCGAACATGATCGCGCTGGTGCGCGATCACGCCGCGCGCCTTGCCGCCGCGGCGAACTGAAGGGCGCCCGGGCTTGCGCCGGCACTTGTGGACGGGCGCGGGGCTGGCGTTCGTCGGCATCGGCGCCGTCGGCGCGTTCCTGCCGCTGCTGCCCACGGTTCCGTTCCTGCTGCTCGCGCTGTTCTGCTTTGCGCGCGGCAATCCAGCGTGGGAACAGCGCCTGCTCGATCACCCGAAGTGGGGGCCGCCGCTCGTCGAATGGCGCCAGCGCCGCGCAATCCCGCGCCGTGCCAAGGTCGCCGCGCTTTGCGCCATGGCGGTGAGCGTGGCGGTGACGGCGGCGACGGCCGGCTGGCCCTGGGTGCTGATCCCGGCGCTGGTGATGGCGCTTTCGGGCACCTGGATCTGGACCCGCGCCGAATAGGCGATCAGTTGCGCCGCATCTGCGCGGCCACGAAGAAGGCGAGCGCGAGGCCCACCGCCCCGCCGAAGATCACGCCACCAGCGGCCAGTCGCGCCGCCGTGTCGTCCGCGCCATAGAGCGCGGGATACCAGGTCATCGCCACCCCATCGCACAACAGCGCTGCCGTTGTCGCCAGCGTGTAGCCCGGCACCACCTGGTCGGCGCCAAGCCCGCCCAGCCGGCGCAGCAGCAGTACGAAGGGCAGGGTGCCCGGCACGGTGGCGGCAAACACCAGTGCACCCGTGCTTCCGCCCAGCAACTGCGCATCGCTCAACGCCCGCAGCAGCACCGCCGCCGCGTACCACAGCACGATGCCCGCAACGATCATCACGCCCGATTGCTGGGCGTTGAGCGCGGCGGATCCGGCAGGGGCGTGGGTGGAAGCAATGGCGTTCATGGCAATCTCCCGAGTCTTTGTAGCGGTCGCTACATTTCTACACCGATGTAGCAGCCGCTACAAGAGCCTGCTACGAGTGCGTAGATGATCGATCGCGAAACCCGCCGCAGCGAAGTCGAAGACAAGCTGGCCGCGCATGTGCTGGCGCATGGCCTCGGCCGCACCTCGGTGCGCGATCTCGCTGCCGCGGCGGGCACCAGCGACCGCATGCTGCTCTACTACTTCGCGGACAAGGCCGAGGTGGTGTCGGTCGTGCTCGCGCGGATCGCCGCCGACATGGCGCAGGCGCTGGATGCCGCGCTGCCCGAAGGTGAGCGGCTGCCGCCCGCAGACCTGCTGGCCCGCGTCGGCGTGATGGCGTCGAGCGCGGCGATGCGGCCCTACATGGAACTGTGGAGCGAGATCGCGGCGAAGGCCGGGCGCGAGGAAGCGCCGTTCGCGGCCATTGCCGATGCCATCGCCGCGGGTTTCCGCGCCTGGGCGGATTCCCGGCTGGCGATCGCGGACGATGCGCGGCGTTCGGCCATGGCGGCGCTGATGATCGTGGCAATCGATGGCGCCGCGCTGCTCGCCCCGATGGCCGGCGGTACCATCGCGCGCGACGGGCTGGCGCTGCTGGGCGAATTGCTAGACGGGCATTGTTCCTGATTTGTTCTTATCGTACCATCGGCTTCGGGAGGCATGCCACGGAGTCGAATGGCGATGGTTACGGTTACGGTGGCGAAGGCTGCCGGCTCGATGCTCTGGTTCGACCGGCTGGTCACGCTGGCGGGCGCACTCGCCTGGCCGCTGGCGCTGGTGCTGATTGCGCTGCTGTTCCGCGCGCAGTGGATCGCGCTGCTCCACCGGCTCGACGAACTGCGCTGGGGGGACAAGTCCGCCCGCTTTTCCCGCCGGCTCGACCGGCTGGAACGCGCAGCGCCATTCCCGCCGCCTCTGCCTGCTCTGGAAGATGAGCCGGACCTCGCGCTTTCGGGCGATCACGCACGCTTCCTGCAATTGCTGGAACTGTCGCCCAGCGCGGCCGTGCTCGATGCCTGGAGCCGGGTGGAAGACGGGCTGTCCCGGCTTGCCCGGCGGGGCGGGGGCGATGCGCTCGATCGCCGGGTGCGCGCGCAAGTCGTCGAGCTTGCTGCCCTGCGCGCCGCCGCCACCCGGGGCGAGGCGGTGACCGTGCCCGACGCGCTGCGCTTCCGCACCGCCGCCAAGCGCGTTCTCAACGAGATCAATCTGGCGTGACGGCACCCTTCGCGCGCTGCGGCAGCACCGCGACGAGAAGCACGATCACGGCGAGCAGCACCGCCGATGCGATCGGACGGCTGAATTCGAGCCCACCCTTTGCCACCGGCTTGTCGAGGAAATCGCCGACCGTTGCGCCCAGCGGCCGGGTCAGGATGAAGGCCGCCCAGAACAGCGCCACGCGGTTGAGCCGGGTCAGGAAATAGAGCGCCGCGATCACCGCCAACGCGATCGCGAACAGCGTCGCCCCGCCGAGATAGCCAAGGCCGTTGGTGTCCGCCGTCCAGTCGCCCAGCGCGGTACCCAGCGTCTGCGACATCGAGATCGTCAGCCAGTAGAACCATTCGGAACGCCGGTCGATCAGGTGGTCGACCTTCACCGCGCCGGTGGCGAAATGCCATGCCGCCAGCGACGCGATCACCAGCGCCAGCAGCAGCGCCGAACCCCCGGCATAGCCGATGCCCAGCGACCGCGTGGCGAAGTCGGCCAGCGTCGTCCCCGCCGTGGTCGATGCGATGATCGTGGCCCAGTAAAGCGCGGGGTGAAAGCGTTCGGCCCGGACCTGCGCCGTGGCCAGAACCAGCAGCACGGCGACGAAGATCGCGGTGCTGGCAAGATAGCCGAAGTCGAACGTCATCGACAGCGTGTCGCCGGCGGTTTCGCCAAGCGTGGTGGCGAGGATCTTGACGATCCAGAACGAGAGCGTGGCCGCAGCCACCTTGCTTTCGCGCGCTTGCTGCATCGGCGCTAAACTCAATCCACCGCTTCGCGCAGCACAGCGATGTCCCGGTCGCGCTGTTCCTTCAGCTCCTGCTTCAGCACGGCGGGATCGCGGGCGAACACGAAGCCGAAGCTGACGCCGCCCTCCTTGCCCTGCGTCGCATGGTGCAGCTTGTGCGCCTGCACCAGCCGCTTGGCATAGCCGCGCTTGGGCACGTAACGGAACCAGCGCTGGTGGACCAGGCCGTCGTGGATCGCGGTGTAGATCACGCCATAGAACAGGATGCCAAGGCCGATCCACGTACCCGGCCACCACGCGTTTGCGCCCAGCACCAGCGGACTGCCGAGCGCGAACATCGAAATTGACATGGCCGCGCCGACCAGCGCGTAAAGGTCGTTCTTTTCGAAGAAGCCGTCGTGGCGCTCGTGGTGGTCGCGGTGCCAGTTCCAGCCGAAGCCATGCATCACGTACTTGTGGCTGCTCCACGCCACCAGCTCCATGGCGAGCACGGTGGCGATGACGATTCCGATGGCAAGCACGCTATCCATGGGGACGAGCCTCTACTCCCTTGCGCGACAAACCGCGACACTTTCTCGCTCGGTTGAGACAACCAATTTCGCGGGCGTTCATTGTCATTGCGACATGTTCCTGAGGGTGAGCGGCTCGAAATTCCGCCGCCCGAAAGTGAAAGGACCGACAGTCATGAAGAAGATCGTTCTTGCCGCCCTCGTCCCCGCCGCGCTGCTCTCGGCAGCCGCTCCGGCCAGCGCGCAGGCCTGGCGTCATCGTGACGATGCCGCTCGCTACACGCCCGTCCGCAACGACGACGTCCGCCGCGATATCGACGGCCTGCGCTTCCAGATCGACCGCGCCGAACGCAACCGCGCCATTTCCCGCCGCGAAGCCGACGGCCTGCGCCGCCAGGCCCGCGATATCCAGCGCCAGTACGCCTACATGTCGCGCGGCGGTCTCGACCGTGGCGAATATCGCACGCTCCAGCGTCGCGTCGCCGGAGTGCGCGGCCACCTGCGCATGGAACGCTGGGACCGCGACGGCCGCCGCGGCTAACCCCGACTTTGCGTAATTAAATTACGCCAACGGGCAACAAGGCGCGCCTTTCCTGCTTGAATTGCGGGGAAGGCGCGCCTAACCCGCGTGCCATGGCCAAGACTCCGCGCACGCTCTACCAGAAGATCTGGAATTCCCACGTCGTCGAAGATCGCGACGATGGCACCAGCCTGATCTATATCGACCGCCATCTCGTGCACGAGGTGACGAGCCCGCAGGCATTCGAAAGCCTGCGCGCCGCGGGGCGCAAGGTGCGCCGCCCGGATCTGACGCTCGCCGTCCCCGATCATAACCTGCCGACCACCGCGCGCCTCGATGCAGCGGGCAACCGCCTGCCGATCGCCGATCCGGAAAGCGCGCAGCAGCTCGCGATGCTCGAGAAGAACGCCCCTGCCTTCGGCATGCGCTATATCGGCGCGACCGACCGCGAACAGGGCATCGTCCACGTCGTCGGCCCCGAACAGGGCTTCTCGCTGCCCGGCGCCACGATCGTCTGCGGCGACAGCCACACCGCCTGCCACGGCGGCCTGGGTGCGCTCGCCTTCGGCATCGGCACCAGCGAGGTCGAGCATGTGCTCGCAACGCAGACCCTGCTGCTCAAGCGGTCGAAGGCCATGGAAGTGCGCGTCGAAGGCCAGCTTGCCCCCGGCGTTTCGGCCAAGGACGTGGTGCTGCACATCACCGGCGTGCTCGGCGCATCGGGCGGCACCGGCTACGTCATCGAATATACCGGCAACGTGATCCGCGACCTGTCGATCGAAGGCCGCCTGACCGTGTCGAACATGGCGATCGAACATGGCGCGCGCGCCGGCCTGATCGCGCCCGACCAGAAGACGTTCGATTACCTCAAGGGTCGCCCCTATGCGCCCAAGGGCGCCGAATGGGACGCCGCCGTCGCGTGGTGGACCAGCCTCGCCACCGATCCGGGCGCCACGTACGACAAGGTGGTCACCATCGACGCGGCGGACATTGCGCCTTCGGTCACCTGGGGCACCAGCCCGGAAGACGTGCTGCCGATCACCGGCGTGGTCCCCGCGCCGGAAAGCTTCGCCGATGCATCGAAGCAGGACGCCGCGCGCAAGTCCCTGGACTACATGGGCCTCGTTCCCGGCCAGCGGCTGCAGGACGTCGAGGTCCAGAACATCTTCATCGGCAGCTGCACCAACAGCCGCATCGAGGATCTGCGCGCCGCCGCCGCGGTGCTGAAGGGCCGGCGCAAGGCCGACAACGTCCGCTGGGCGATCGTCGTGCCGGGTTCGGGACTCGTCAAGGAACAGGCCGAAGCCGAAGGGCTCGACCGCGTGTTCACCGAAGCCGGTTTCGAATGGCGCGAGCCGGGCTGCTCGGCCTGCCTCGGCATGAACCCGGACAAGGTGCCTGCGGGCGAACGCTGCGCGTCGACCAGCAACCGCAACTTCGTCGGACGGCAAGGGCCGGGCGCGCGAACCCACCTCGTCAGCCCGGCAATGGCCGCCGCCGCCGCCGTGACCGGCCGTCTGACCGACGTGCGCGAACTGGTCTGATCGTTTACAGCGCAAGGACCACCGTCTAGCCTCGCTCCCGCTGACGGGAAGGGGACGAGGATGGAACTGATCAAGGGCGTGCGCGCGCAGGAGCGGCTGTACGGCGGCGTGCTCTGGCTCGTCTCGTTCGTCTTTGCCGGGTTCCTGATCGGCCTCGGCAACCTCGTCATCGGCGATCTGCCGCTGGTCGATGAAAGCGTGATTGCCGCGCCTTCGGGGCCGTCCCCGGTCCAGCGCGATCTTCGGCGCCAGCTCGATGCCGCAACCGTCGATGCCGCGCGGATCGACGACCGGCTTGAGATCCAGCGCCTGCAATTGGCGCAGGCGCAGCGTGCCTCGCAGACGGCAAGCGAGACTTTCAGCGCGTGGATCGCCGCGCGCACCGCCACCACCGATCCGCAGCAGGACCCTGAAGTTCTCTCGCGCACCCGCGCGCTCGAACAGCTCAAGGATACCGAGCGCACGATCCAGGGCCGCATCGCCACGCTGGAGAACGAAAAGGCGCCGCTCGAACAGCGCATGATCGCGCTGCGCCAGGCGCAATATGCGGCCGAGCGCGATGCGCTGCCCGCGCAGGAACGGGCGCGCTTTGCCCAGGAGCTGCGCGTTTTCGGCCTGCGCCTTGCCATCACCCTGCCCATGCTGGGGGCGGCGGTCTGGCTGGTGCTGAAGAAGCGGCAGAGCGACTACTGGCCCATCGCGCGCGGCTTCGTGCTGGCCGCCGTGTTCGTGTTCTTCGTCGAGTTGGTGCCGTACCTGCCGAGCTATGGCGGCTATGTCCGCTATGCCGTGGGCATCGTGCTGACGCTGGCGGCCGGGCATTTCCTGATCCGCAACATGCGCGCCTGGCTTGCCAGCCGGCAGGCGGCCGAGGCCCAGAACGAGGCCGAGCGGCGCGCCCGGGTCGATCAGGACGAAGCCTTTCGCAAGATGGTGGCCAAGGTCTGCCCCGGCTGCGATCGCCCGATCGCGAGCACGGGCGATGCCGAAGCCAACTTCTGCGTGCATTGCGGGCTGACGCTGTTCGACCACTGCCACGCCTGCAACACGCGCAAGATGGCCTTCTTCCGCTATTGCATGACCTGCGGCACGCCATCGGACGACAAGGCAACCGCGCCCGCGTGAACCACAGCCTCAAATCCGCCTTCGCCCCTGTCGTTTCCCCCGACACCCGCGTGCTCGTCTGCGGCAGCCTGCCGGGCGAAGCCTCGCTCAGGGCCGGGCGCTATTACGCCAATCCGCGCAACCAGTTCTGGCAATTGATCGGCGGCGCAATCGGGTGCGATCTGGTGGCCCTCGATTACGAGGCGCGGCTCGTTGCCCTGCTTGCGGCCGGCGTGGGCCTGTGGGACAGTGTCGCCCGGGCCACGCGGCAGGGCAGCCTCGACACCGCGATCCGCGCGGTCGAGGCCGCGCCCCTGGCCGCACTCGCCGCCACTTTGCCCGATTTGCGCGCCATCGCCTTCAACGGCGGCACATCGTGGCGCATCGGCCGCCGCCAGTTCGGGCCTGAAAGCGCGCTCGCGCTCGTTCAGCTTCCGTCCAGCAGCCCGGCCTATTGCCGCGTTTCGGTCCACGAAAAGCAGCAGGCGTGGAACGACTTGCGGAAATTCCTGCGCTGAATCTTGAAATTGGCGGCTGGGGCGTCGACACTGGCGTGCCAGACCAGAGAGGGAGCGACGACGCGTGACGAAGAAGAGCGACAACTGGACCGGCAAGGCTGCCATGGCTGGCGCCGCCATCGGCTCGGCCGCGATCGCCGCAGCCCTCCTCTATACCTCTCGCCGCAAGGAGCGCGCCGAAAAGGCCGCGCCCAAGGCGCCCCCCGTGGATGCGCCCGAAACCGACTGACGCAGGCCCAATTCCGGTGTTGCATGGCGCTTTGCCGCGCGTATAGCGAAGCGTCATGGAACCCGTGAACCAGATCGAAGGCCGCGCCTATCCGTTCGGCCTGAAGAATGTCGATACCGACGTGATCATTCCCGCGCGCTGGCTGAAGACGATCAGCCGCGAAGGGCTGGGCAAGGGCGCGTTCGAGGCGATCCGCCAGGATCCCGACAACCTGTTCGACAGCCCCGAGTATGCGGGTTCGCCGATCCTTGTCGCGGGCGACAACTTCGGCTGCGGTTCCAGCCGCGAACACGCCGCCTGGGCGCTGGGCGACATGGGCATCAAGGCGGTGATCGCGCCTTCGTTCTCGGACATCTTTTCGGGCAATGCCTTCAAGAACGGCATCCTCACCGTGGTCCTGCCGCAGGAAGCGGTCGACCGGCTGGTCGAAGTCGCCAAGACCGACACCATCCACATCGATCTTGAAAACCAGACGGTGACGACGCCCTTCCAGGATCGCTTCACCTTCGAGATCGATCCGTTCCGCAAGCACTGCCTGCTCAATGGGTTGGACGAAGTCGGCCTCACGCTCGCCCGTGATGCCGCGATTTCCAGCTACGAGGCGAAGCTTGCCGGAGAGCGTGGCTTCTTGACCCACGGCACGGCCGTCGCGGCTTAACTGTCCGGTTAATTACCGCTTTCCTTCGCGCGGGAAACTTGCTTTTCTGATCCCTGCAACCCGGCGCGCTGCGACGCGCCGGCCATCGACATGCGGGAGAACAGATAGATGAAGGCCTTGCAGACCCACGCCGTGGGCGGACCCGATACGCTCGTCCTGGACGATCTGCCCGATCCGGTCGCCGGTCCCGGCCAGGTCGTGGTCGCGGTCAAGGCGTGCTCGATCAACTTCCCCGACACGCTGATGATCCGCGACATGTACCAGTTCAAGCCACCGCGGCCGTTCTCGCCCGGTGGTGAGCTCGCCGGCGTGATCGACAGCGTGGGCGAAGGCGTGACCGAGTGGAAGGTCGGCGACCGCGTGATCGCGATGGTCGGCAACGGCGGCCTGCGCGAAAAGGTCATTGCCGATCCTGCGCGCCTGTTCGCGCTGCCCGAAGGCGTCGATTTCGAAACCGGCGCGTCGTTGCTGATGACCTATGGCACCAACATCCACGGCCTGGTCGATCGCGGCCAGATCAAGGCGGGCGATACCGTGCTCGTGCTCGGCGCGGCGGGCGGCATCGGCCTTGCCGCGATCGAACTGTCCAAGGCCTTCGGCGCCCGCGTGGTCGCCGCCGTGTCGACCGAGGAAAAGGGCAAGATCGCCCGCGAAGCCGGGGCCGACGAAGTCGTGATCTACCCCCGCGCGCCGCTCGACAAGGCGCAGTCGAAGGAACTGGCCGACGCGTTCAAGGCCGCTTGCGGCCCCAACGGCGCGGACATCGTCTACGACGTGATCGGCGGCGATTATTCCGAACCGGCCGTGCGCGCCATCGCCTGGGAAGGCCGCTTCCTCGTGATCGGCTTCACCGCCGGCATCGCCAAGCTGCCGCTCAACCTCACCCTGCTCAAGGCCTGCGACGTGCGCGGCGTGTTCTGGGGGGCATGGACCGCGCGCGAACCGCAGAAGTTCAAGGACGAAGTCGCGCAGCTGTTCGAGATGGTCAAGCAGGGCAAGATCGCCCCGCGCGTCTCGGCCCGCTTCCCGCTCGAACGCGGTGGCGAGGCGATCGCCATGCTCGAAAACCGCCAGGCCGTGGGCAAGGTCGTGGTGACGATGTAATCCTGCACACGGGAAGGGCGGATGCTCAGGCTTCGTCCTTCCCGCCATAGGTCGGCAGGCCCAGCTTCCAGTGGATCGCGGCGCCGCGCAGGGCAAACCCGCCCAGCGCGGCCACCGGCCAGACCAGCGCGTTGGGCAGGCCCAGCGTCTTGCCCGCAGCGCACAGCAGCGAGGACAGCGCCGCGGCGGTTACATAGAGTTCGGGCCGCATCAGAATCGACGGGCGCCCGGCCAGCACGTCGCGGATCACCCCGCCCACGCAGCCGGTGATCACCCCCATCAGCATCGCCGGCACCGGCGCCACGCCATAAGCCAGCGCCTTGGCCGTCCCCAGCACGGCGTAGGCGCCCAGGCCCACCGCATCGGCCCAGTCGAGCATCGGCCAGTCGTAGTTCGAGGCCGCCCACCAGCGGCTGGGCGTCACCCACACCACCAGCGCCACGCCCAGGCATACCGGCGCGACCAGCGGATCGCGCACCCAGAACACCGGCGCGCCGATCAGCAGGTCGCGCACCGATCCGCCGCCGACCCCGGTGATCAGCGCGAAGAAGGTCATCGTCACCAGCGTCTGCCGCAACCGCGCCGCCAGCAGCGCGCCCGACAGCGCGAACACGCCGACCCCGATCAGGTCGAGCAGGCCGAGCACGGCGGTGAGCGAGGGCGTGGGCAGGATCGGGCCGGGAAGGATCGGAGCGGGCATCACCCGGCGTCTAGCATTCGCAGGCCCCGCTCCGCCAGCCCGTCGGGCCCGCGCGGTTCAGTGCGGCCGCTCGACCAGCGTGATCGCGGCCGTCCCGCTCGCCTTCACCGGCAGGTAAAGCCCCTGGCCCGCCGCGATCAGCGTGCCCGTTTCCACCTCGTCGATCTGCGCGCGGATCAGCAGCGCCCCTTCGCGCTTCTGTTCGATCGCGCGGTCGATCTTGCCGATCAGCTTGTCATAATCCTTGGCGAAATCCTGCGCGAGCGCGTCGGCGATCACCCCGTTGACTTCGGGCAGGCTGGCCAGCTTGAGCAGCAGTTCGGTGCCCACGCCGTCGGTCGCGCCGTCCACCGACAGGTCGACGAAGCGCACCTTGCGCGAATTGGGGGCATTGGTCGGCGTGCCGGTCAACCACACGGTGCCGCGTGACGTGCCGAGGCGGTTGGCCACGTCGCTTGCGGAAAACTGCACGCCCACCGCGATCTTGCCATGCCCGGTGCCATAGGCGGTAACCTTGCCGAACTGCGCGCGGACCGGCCCCACGCCGGGAATGTCGAACGGGCGGACCGAACGCTTGACCAGCGCCTTGGCGATCACCGGCTCCAGCTCGCGATAGTCCGCGATAACCGGGATGAAGAACACCAGCTTGCCCGCCCGCCGGTCAAGCGGGGAGGGCGCGGGCAGGGGCTTCGGTGCGGGATCGGCGGGGCGCGGCCCGACGAACGTCTCGGTCGTCGCCGTCATGCCCAGGTCCAGCCGCAGCTTGCCCCCGCGCGCCGCATCGCCTTCCACGCGGTATCCGCCATAGTGCAGCTTGTCGGGCGTGATGCGCATCCACACCGGTGGATTTTCGCGGTTGAGCTGCAGCGAGGTGAACGCCTGCGCCCAGGCGTTGGCCACTTCACCGCGCAGGTTCAGCTTGGCGACCTCGCGCTCCACCGTGCGTTCGACGTCCTTGATCACCGGCGCCAGCTTCTCGTTCGCCTTGTCGGTAAAGCGGATGCGCTGGCCCAGGAAATCGATGCCGGGCTCGGTGGTCCAGCCATATTCGATCCGCACCTTGGCGCGCGGGTTCCAGTCCCGGGCAAGGTCCAGCCGCACCACCGCGCGCACTTGCGCATCGGCGCTCGCCGTTTCCTTCAGCATGCCGGCCACATTGCGCGCATGGACCACGGCGTGGATCGGCATCGTCACGATGAAGTCCGACCCCCGGCCCGACAGCGACAGCGCCCCGCGCGTCACCTGCCCTTGCAGGTCGCATTTCAGCTTCGGCGTCTTCACCTTGACCACCAGCAGCTTGACCTTGCTCGATGTCACGCAGGTCTTGCCGCGCTCGTCGATCGTCCACAGCAGCCGCGGCACCGCGCTTTCCAGCGAAGTGCGGAACAGCGCGAGCCGCGCTTCGACCGGCACCGCGATGTGCGATTTCTGCGCCGGCGGATCGAACCCGTCGGTCGCGCGCGGCGGTGGCGTGAACTTCGCCTGGCGCCCGCACGAAGCGAGTGCGAGCGCGGTCATGGCAAGCGTGATGAACCTGCTCTGCTGCATTTGGCCCCCTTCGGACAGGATACCTGCCCGCGCGCACAATGCAAAAAGCGCCATCCGGTTTCCCGATGACGCGTGCAAAAGACGCCATCCGGTTTCCCGATGCCGCATGCAAAAAGCGCCATCCGGTTTCCCGATAACGCATGCAAAAAGGGCCGCCCGGTCGCCCGGACGGCCCCTCGCTCACCGTGGATGGAGGTGGAGCGATCAGATGTGGATCGGCTTGCCCTGCACGCCCATCGCCGCTTCCTTCAGCGCTTCCGAATGGGTCGGGTGCGCGTGGCAGGTATAGGCGATGTCTTCGCTCGTCGCGCCATATTCCATGGCGAGCGCAGCTTCGGCGATCATCGTGCCGGCAACCGATGCGATCGCCCAGACGCCCAGCACGCGGTCGGTCTTGGCGTCCGCGATCACCTTTACGAAGCCATCAGGCTCGTGGTTGGTCTTGGCGCGGCTGTTGGCAAGCATCGGGAACTTCGAAACCTTGATCTCGCCCTTTTCCTTCGCGGCTTCCTCGGTCAGGCCGACGCCGGCGAATTCGGGGAAGGTGTAGACCACGCCCGGGATCACGTCGTGGTTCACGATGCCGGTGAGGCCAGCGATGTTCTCGGCGACGGCAATGCCTTCGTCCTCGGCCTTGTGCGCCAGCATCGGACCCGGAATGCAGTCGCCGATCGCCCACACGCCGTCGACTTTGGTGGCAAAGTCGTGGTCGGTTTCGATCTGGCCGCGCGCGTTGAGTTCGAGGCCGATCTTGTCGAGGCCCAGGCCATCCACGTTCGGACGGCGGCCGATCGCCACCAGCACGCAGTCGGCTTCGATCGTCGCCGCATCGCCGCCCTTGGCCGGCTCGACGGTGAGGGTGGCCTTCGCGCCGTCCACGGCAACGCCCGTCACCTTGGTGCCGAGCTTCAGCTCCATGCCCTGCTTCTTGAATATCTTGGCGGCTTCCTTGCGCACGTCACCGTCCATGCCGGGCAGCAGCTGGTCCAGGAATTCGACCACGGTGACCTTGGCGCCCAGGCGGCGCCACACCGAGCCCAGCTCCAGCCCGATCACGCCGCCGCCGATCACCACCAGGTGCTCGGGCACCTTCTTCAGCGCGAGCGCGCCGGTGCTGTCGACGATCACGCCGGCATCGTTGTCCACGCTCACGCCCGGCAGCGGGGTCACGCTCGAACCTGTGGCGATGACGATGTTCTTCGCCGTCACCTTCTGCCCTGCCACGGTGACGCTGTGCGCGTCTTCGAAGCTGGCATAGCCCTTGAGCCAGGTGACCTTGTTCTTCTTGAACAGGAACTCGATGCCCCCGGTCAGCTGCTTGACCGAATCCAGCTTCTGCGCCTGCATCGCGTCGAGATCGAGCGTCACTTCGCCGGTCTTGATGCCATAGCTCGCAAACGTGCCGTTCTTCGCCTCGTCGAACTTCTCCGAGCCGTGCAGCAGCGCCTTCGAAGGAATGCACCCGACGTTGAGGCAGGTCCCGCCCAGCGTCTCCCGCCCTTCCGCACACGCGGTCTTCAGGCCCAGCTGCGCCGCGCGGATGGCCGCGACATAGCCGCCGGGGCCGGCACCGATGACAAGGACGTCGTAATCGTATTCAGCCATTGCTTGGCTCCTTCAGATCCTCCCTTTGAAGGGGAGGATTCAATATCAAAGATCGATCAGCAGGCGGGTCGGATCCTCGATCGCTTCCTTGATCGTCTTCAGCGCCGTCACCGCCTCGCGCCCGTCGATCAGGCGGTGGTCATAGGACAGCGCGATGTACATCATCGGGCGGATCACGATCTCGCCATTGCGGACCACCGGGCGGTCCTCGATGCGGTGCAGGCCGAGCACGGCGGACTGCGGCGGGTTGATGATCGGGGTCGACATCAGGCCGCCGAACACGCCGCCGTTCGAAATGGTGAAGGTGCCACCGGCCATGTCGGCCATGGTCAGGGTGCCGTCACGCGCGGCCTTGCCGTAGTTGGCGATGGCCTTCTCGATATCGGCGAAGCTCAGCTTGTCGACATCGCGCACCACCGGCACGACCAGCCCGTTCGGGGCCGACACCGCGACCGAGATGTCGACGTAATCGAAGTAGACGATTTCTTCGCCCTGGATCTGGGCGTTGACCGCCGGGATGTCCTTGAGCGCAAGGACCGAAGCCTTGGCGAAGAAGCTCATAAGACCAAGCTTCACGCCGTGCTTCTTTTCGAACACGTCCTTGTACTTGGCGCGCGCTTCCATCACCGCGGTCATGTCCACGTCGTTGAACGTGGTCAGCAGCGCGGCGGTTTCCTGCGCGCTCTTCAGCCGCTTGGCGATCGTCTGGCGCAGGCGCGTCATCTTGACGCGTTCCTCGTTGCGACCGGGCGCGGTGGGCGCAGCCGCCGGTATCGGCGCGGCGGCGGTCGCGGCGGGAGCTGCAGGCGCTGCCTGCTTGGCCTGGGCTGCTGCCAGCACGTCTTCCTTGGTCAGGCGGCCGTCCTTGCCGGTGCCCTTGACGGTCGACGGGTCGATGCCGTGTTCCAGCACCGCGCGGCGAACGGCAGGGCTGAGCACGGCAGCGTCGTCACCCTTGGGCGCGGCGGCATCGGCCTTGGGCGCAATGGTGTCCGAAGCGGGGGCCACCGGCGCTTCGGTGCGCAGGGCAGGAGCGGCCCCGCCGGCAGCGGCCACGCCATCCTCGATCATCGCCAGCAGCGCGCCGACCGACACGGTGTCGCCTTCCTGCGCCACATAGTTGCCCATCACGCCCGAAGCCGGGGCGGGCACGTCGACCGCGACCTTGTCGGTTTCGAGGCTGACGATCGGCTCGTCGAGCGCAACCGCTTCGCCGGGCTTCTTGAGCCACTGGCCGACCGTCGCTTCGCTGACGCTTTCACCCAGCGTCGGAACCTTGACTTCGATGGACATGACTTGCGTTTCCTTGGGGAGAATTCTTCTGATGGATCAAGCGAGCGCGGCGCGGCTCAGCCCTTCTGCTTGCGGCGGATTTCGCCACGCACCGAAAGCGAAAGCGCATCGGCCACCAGCGCGGCCTGCTCGGCGGCGTGCCGCTTGGCGAGGCCGGTCGCGGGCGAGGCCGAAGCCGAACGACCGGCATAGCGGGCGCGCGCGACCTTGGCCTTGGCGGCCTTGAGCGATTCCTCGATCAGCGGCTCGACGAAGAACCACGAACCGTTGTTCTTGGGCTCTTCCTGGCACCACACCACTTCTTCCAGGTTGGGCATGCGCGAAAAACGCAGCGCAAGCGGTTCGCCGGGGAAGGGGTAGAGCTGTTCGAGGCGGATGATCTGCACGTCCTTGGCTTCCGCCGCATCGCGCGCCTCGATCAGGTCGTAGGCGACCTTGCCCGAACACAGGACCACCTTGCGCGTCTCCTTGTCCGCCGCACCATTGGTGTCGGACAGGATGCGCATGAAGTGGCCTTCGCCGATAAAGTCCTCGCGCACCGACTTCGCCAGCGGGTGGCGCAGCAGGCTCTTGGGCGTCATGATGATCAGCGGCTTGCGGAACGGGCGGTGCATCTGCCGGCGCAGCACGTGGAAGTAGTTGGCCGGCGTGGTGATGTTGCACACCTGCATGTTGTCTTCGGCGCAGAGCTGGAGGTAGCGTTCCAGGCGGGCCGACGAGTGCTCCGGACCCTGGCCTTCGTACCCGTGCGGCAGCAGCATGACGAGCCCGTTGGCACGCAGCCACTTCGATTCCGAAGAGGCGATGTACTGGTCGATCATGATCTGCGCGCCGTTGGCGAAGTCGCCGAACTGCGCTTCCCACAGCACCAGCGTCTTGGGGTCGGCGCTGGCGTAGCCGTATTCGAAGCCGAGCACGCCGTATTCCGACAGCGGGCTGTCATGCACCTCGAAGCGGCCGTGCGGCAGCGTGGCGAGCGGCACGTACTTGTGCTCGTCGGTCTGGTCGACCCACACCGAATGGCGCTGGCTGAACGTGCCGCGGCCCGAATCCTGGCCAGACAGGCGCACGTTGAACCCTTCGGTCACCAGGCTGCCATAGGCCAGCGCCTCGCCCGTCGCCCAGTCGAAGCCCACGCCGCTGGTGAACATCTCGCGCTTGGCGTCGATCACGCGGCCCAGCGTCTTGTGGATGGTCAGGCCTTCGGGAACGGTGGTCAGCACGCGGCCCAGGCTGTCGAACAGCTTGGCGTCGATGCCGGTCGAAACGTTGCGGCGCGCGGTCACCGGGTCGGCGGGCTTGTTCAGCCCCGACCAGCGGCCGCCGAACCAGTCGGCCTCGTTCGCCTTGTAGCTCTTGGCCGCCTCGAACTCGGTCTCGAGCGTGGCGGTGAAGTGGTCCTCGATCTCGCCCTTGGTGGCGCCATCGATCACCCCTTGTGCGATCAGCCGCTCCGCATAGAGCGCCGAAACCGCCGGATGCTGGCGGATCTTGGCGTACATCAGCGGCTGGGTGAAGCCCGGCTCGTCGCCCTCGTTGTGGCCGAACCGGCGGTAGCACCACATGTCGACCACGATGTCGCGGCCGAACTTCTGGCGATAGTCGATGGCCAGCTTGCAGGCGAAGGTCACCGCTTCGGGATCGTCGCCGTTCACGTGGATGATCGGCGCCTGCACGCCCTTGGCCACGTCCGAGGGATAGGGCGAGCCGCGGCTGAACTGCGGGCTGGTGGTGAAGCCGATCTGGTTGTTGATGACGAAGTGCAGGCACCCGCCGGTGTTGTAGCCCTTCACGCCCGAAAAGCCGAAGCATTCCCAGACGATGCCTTGGCCCGCAAACGCCGCGTCGCCGTGGATCAGCACGGGCAGCACCTGCTTGTGCTTGCCTTCGCCCAGGTCGTCGCGGAAAGCCTGCTGCGCGCGGGCCTTGCCCAGCACCACCGGGTCCACCGTTTCGAGGTGGCTGGGGTTGGGCTGCAGGCTCATGTGAACCTTGATCCCGTCGAACTCGCGGTCGGTGGAGGTGCCCAGGTGGTACTTCACGTCACCCGAACCGCCGACGTCCTCGGGGTTGGCGGTGCCGCCCGAGAATTCGTGGAAGATCACGCGGTAGGGCTTGGCCAGCACGTTGGCGAGCACGTTCAGGCGGCCGCGGTGCGCCATGCCGTAGATGATCTCGCGCACGCCCAGCTGGCCGCCGTACTTGATCACGGCTTCCAGCGCCGGGATCATCGATTCACCGCCGTCGAGGCCGAACCGCTTGGTGCCGACGTACTTCTTGCCGAGGAACTTCTCGTACTGTTCGCCGCGCACCACGGCGGCCAGGATCGCCTTCTTGCCGTTGGGGGTGAAGTCGATCGACTTGTCGCCGCCTTCGATGCGGTCCTGGATGAAGCGGCGCTCCTCCACGTCGGCGATGTGCATGTATTCGAAACCGACCTTGCCGCAGTAGTTCTTGCGCAGGATCGCTTCGACTTCGCGAATGGTCGCCCATTCCAGCCCGAGCACGCCGCCCATGAACACCTTGCGGTCAAGGTCGGCGGGCAGGAAGCCGTGGAACGCCAGCGAAAGGTCGGCGGGAAGGTCCTGGCGGGCAAGGCCCAGCGGGTCGAGATCGGCGGCAAGGTGGCCGCGCACGCGATAGGTGCGCACCAGCAGCATCGCGCGGATCGAATCGTTCGCGGCCTTTTCCAGCGCGGCTTCGTCCAGCGCGGGCGCGGCGCCGCCCTTCTTGGCGGCCTTGGCGATTTCGAGCTTGAGCGCCATCGGGTCGAGCGCCTGGGTCAGGTCGTCGCCGGCGGCGGCATCCATGATCGGCCAGCGCTTCGAAGCCCACGAAGGGCCGGCTTGCGGACCTTCCTGGAAGGGATCGACGTCGAACTCGTGAACTTCCTGACCCATCTGTCACTCCTGGTGCCCCCGGGGAGGGTGGGGCTTCGGATCTTGCGCGGTGCGCAAGGGCTGCGCGCCGCACGAGGTACTTTCCTGCGGGCGAAGCGTTCCGCCCTATTTTCGTCAACCATTCGCCCCGGTGCGAACACGCGCCATAGGGCTTTGGTGCAAAGGCCTGCCGAGCGGGCCTCTATGTAGTATGCCGGAGCGGGGATTACCTGCCGGGCCGGCCGGAAATACGACTGCGCGCCTGTACGACGGCGCGCCGGGGAGCGGGCGATGTGCCCTGCCGCCCCGGCGCACCCGCCGGATCAGGCGAGCGAGGGGTCGATGCCCTTGCACGCCACGAGCAGTTCCTTGACCGCGTCGACCGAAACCTTGAGGCCGGCCTTGTCGGCTTCGTCCAGCTCGATCTCGATCACCTTTTCCACGCCGCCGGCGCCGATCTGCACCGGCACGCCGACATAAAGCCCGTCAACGCCGTACTGGCCTTCGACATAGGCGGCGCAGGGCAGGATGCGCTTCTGGTCGTTGAGGTAGGCTTCGGCCATCGCGATGCCCGAGGTGGCCGGGGCATAGAACGCCGAACCGGTCTTGAGCAGCGCGACGATTTCGCCGCCGCCCGAACGGGTGCGCTGCACGATCGCGTCGATGCGCTCCTGCGTCGACAGGCCCATCTTGACGAGGTCGGGAACGGGGATGCCGTTGACGGTCGAATAGCGCGTCACCGGAACCATGGTGTCGCCGTGGCCGCCCAGCACGAACGTGTTCACGTCCTTGACCGAAACGTTGAATTCATCGGCGATGAAGTGGCTGAAGCGCGCCGAATCGAGCACGCCGGCCATGCCGACGACCTTGTTGTGGGGAAGCCCTGAGAATTCGCGCAGCGCCCAGACCATCGCGTCGAGCGGGTTGGTGATGCAGATCACGAAAGCGTCGGGGGCGTTGGCCTTGATGCCTTCGCCGACCGCCTTCATCACCTTCAGGTTGATGCCGAGCAGGTCGTCGCGGCTCATGCCGGGCTTGCGGGCAACGCCGGCGGTGACGATGATGACGTCCGCGCCCGCGATGTCGGCGTAATCGTTCGATCCGGTGATCTTGGCGTCGAAGCCTTCGATCGGGCCGCACTGCGACAGGTCGAGCGCCTTGCCCTGCGGCACGCCTTCGACGACGTCGAACAGGACGATGTCGCCAAGTTCCTTCTGGGCGGCGAGGTGAGCCAGCGTACCGCCGATGTTGCCGGCGCCGATCAGGGCAATCTTCTTGCGTGCCATGAGCTTTTCGGTCCTTTCCCGAAACATGCGGGACAACAGGTCAGGCCACCGCCCTGTTAGGGACCTCCCGCGCCCCGCATGACGGGAAGGTTCGGACGGCTGGCAGGCGCCCTAGGCCCGCTCGCACGCGAAAGCAACCCGCAAAAATCCCTGATTTCCGGGTTTTTTCGATAACAGTTCGCAATAGCAACAAGCGGCCTGCGACCAAAGTCGAAGCCGGCCGGGGGAAGCTGCGGCGAAGCTTGCGCTCAGCGCGCCCGGGCCAGCTTGCGCGATGCTTCGCGCGCCATGCGGCGGTCCAGCGCGCGGCACACCTCGATCCACCACACCACGCCTTCGGCATCGCCCGTCGCCTTGGCGATCTCGGCGGCTTCGCATGCCCGCTCGGCGGCGCAAATCCCGTGTGCGGCGAACAGACGCAGGGCGGCGGCCAGCACCCCGTCGGCATCGAACAGCGCGCCGTCCTGCTGCGGGGCGTTGTCGTTGACCGCGCGTTCGATGGCGCGGCGGCGCGGGTTGCGGCTGGGACGGACGAGGCAGGGCGAGATCATCCCGTAGCGGGGGGCAAAGCGCAGCATCGAACGGTCTCCAACCTTCATCGCCGACCCGCTTGCGCAGGCAACGGCGTCTTCCTTGCCGCTGCTGTTAGCCCCGGCCGCATGAACACTCGGTTGGCCCTCACGGTAAAGGAAGCGATAACCTCTCGTCTCGCCCTTCACGCACGACGAAGCGTGTCGGCCGGCGATCACGCGCCCGGCTTGGCGATCCACTTGCCCGCGTTTTCATAGGCCGGATTGACCGCGCCGCCCTGCGGCAGGTCGTTGCCCTTGTACACCGCATCGCCGCCGCGCTGCTCCACCTCGGGAGCATAGGCCGGGGCGCTTGCGTGCGGCAGTGGCTGCTGGCCGAACGATGCCGTGGCCGCCACCGGCGCGGGAGTTGCCGCCTGCTGGCGCAGCGCGGCCAGCCGCCCTTCCTCGAACGCGCGCTCCAGCGCCACCGGATCGGCGATGTCTGCGCTGGTCGGCGCCCAGGTGCGCGGATGCGGGGCCGCCACCGGCTCGCCGCCGGTATAGACCGCGCTGAATGCCCGCGCCTGCCCGGCGCCGCCCGCCCAGCGATAGAAGCGGTGTGCCCCGATCGCGCCGATGAAGGTCAGCTTGTCCGCCCACGAAGGGTGCACCGCCCAGGTGTGGTAATGCGTGGCGAGGCCCACCGGGGCATAGACGTAGCCGGCCAGTGCATCGGCCGCCACGCGTCGCGCGCGGTCCCAGAACTGCGCCACCGGCTTTCTGGCCAGCGATCCGTCGCAGGCGAAGCTGAACTGGCAGCCGGGCCGTTCCGAACCCTGGTAGACCACGCCGCACACCGTCTTGGGGAAGGCAGGGTGCGCCACGCGGTTCAGGATCACCTGCGCCACCGCGCGCTGCCCGCCGTCCGGTTCGCTCGCCGCCTCGTAATAGATCGCCGCGGTCAGGCACTGCTGCGCGCGCCAGCGGTCCTCGCTGGTCCCTTGCGCAAACACCGGGCGCCCTGCCGGACCGATGCGCGGCGCGTCCTCGTCGTCGCGCCGCGCGGACCAGGCCGCCTCGGCGCTGTCGGGCGAAAGCAGCCCCGAATCCTCGGGCGCGACATAGTAGAAGGCAGAGCCGGGAAAGCTCTCGCCCGGCTGCTCGAAAGGCTGCAGGGCGCCGCCTTGCGCCGCCGCGCGCTGCACGCCGCGCGGATCGCCCCAGCCGACGCTGCCCAGCACCGCCGCGCCCAGCCCGATCGCCGCGATCCCGGCCAGCCGCTGGCGCAGCATCGAAGGCCGCCGCAGCGCGCGCCGCACCGAAATCATGTCCTTCTGCCGGATGCGCGCGGCAAAGTCGCGCGGCCGCAGCTCGGTCGGCAGCGCGATCGCCAGTGCGATCGACCGTGGCTCAGCCTTCGGCCCCTCGGCCGCGGACGCGCGCCCGCTCTCCGCCGCCAGCGGGCTCGGCAGGATCACCGGTCGATAGGCAATCGTCAGGGGCAAGGGGCGTTGGTCATGGCTAGGGCAGAATAGCTAGGGCAGAATGGTCAGGGTACCGCCAAGGATCTCCGGGCTCGTCGCGCTCCATAACGCAAGCGTGCGCGTCTGGCTGCATCGCCAGGTCACGCTGTCCCGATACGGCACGCTTGCTTGCCGCCGGGTTAAGGCAATGCGTCCAAGGCAGCGCGTCGTGCCCAGTGTCGGCTCTCAGCGCATCGACCGCCGACGTCGCCCTCACGCCGACAGGGGCATCAGCTCTCTTTGGCGGGGGCCAACAGATCGGGCACGGTCAGTTCGACCACCAGCCCTTCGGGGTGCCAGTTGCGTTCGATCCTGCCACCGATCGACCGGACCAGCCGGTCGGTCATCTGGCTGCCGAATCCCAGGCCTGCGGGGGAAGAGAGGATTTCCGGGCCGCCGCGCTCGGTCCACACGAACTGCAGCGCATCTTCACCGCGCTCCCAAGAAACCACCACGTTGCCTTCGCGCAGCTTCAACCCGCCGTACTTGACCGAATTGGTCGCAAGCTCGTGCAGCACCAGCGCAAAGACCGAAATCAGCTGCTGCGCGATCACCGTGCGCGGTCCGTCGATCTGGCAGCGCTCGCCATAAGGAAGCAGCACCGACCTCACCAGGGTTTCCAGATCGACGCTGCCCAGCGCGCTCGGGTCGATCGGCTCCTCGGCGAACGCGGCATCGCTCGCCCGTCCAAGCGCCGCCAGCTTCTCGCGCAGGATCGTCGTGGCAGACTTCGGGTCGCCGCTCAGATCGGCCTGTCGTTCGGCCAGCTGGATAAGGCCCGCAAACACCGAAAACACGTTCTTGATGCGGTGCTGCATCTCGCGCGCCAGCAGCTTGTCGCGGGTGGCCGCTTCCTCCAGCCCGCGTTCCAGCCGGTTCTGCGCGGTCGTATCGCGCGATACGCACATGATCGAGATCACCCGCCCTTCGCTGTCGGACAGCGGGGTCAGCAGATTGTCCCAGTGGACCGCGCCGACGCCGGTTTCGCTGCGGCCCAGGAAGCGCGCGTTCTCTCCCTGCGCGGCCCGGCGCAGCGCTTCTTCGCCAAGCGGGCGCACGTCCTCGGGCAGCAGGCCAAGCCAGGGCATGCCGAACCCGTTCGCGGGGGAAACGCCCAGCGCGTCGCACCCGGCGCGGTTCATGTGCATCACGCGGCCGTCGGGGGACAGGAACTTCACGCAATCGGGCGTTGCATCGAGCGCGTCCCGCCTCAGGTCGGCCTCGAGCGGCGGCTGGTCCTGTCGCTCGCTGCCAGCGCCTCCACCAGGGTGCACGGAACTGCTCGCGAATTGCGAAAAGACGGGCTCGCCCCCGCTGGCGCCTCCACCTTCCATGCGACTCGCTCCCCACAGCAAGGCAAACGTTCGTATCATCGCGCCGTTGTACGCTCAACAAACAGCGCCGCGCTCGACGGCCGCAGACGGTGCGAGCCGCCCTCCATCGGCGTTTTCCCTTCCTCTTGCCCGCAGGGGCAAAGCCCGCTACCGGCGCCACCGACGCCATCGGTGCCCCGGAGACGGGGCTAAGAGGGAATTCGCGACGCCTTGTCTGCACAAGGTGGACCGAAGCTGCCCCCGCAACTGTGTCCGGCGAGCGATCCGTCCCTGTGCCACTGGCTCTTGCCGGGAAGGCGGGCGGATATCGCGATGACCCGGACGAGCCAGGAAACCTGCCGGTGTGCGGTCGTTCCGCGGCCGGGCGGGGTGTACCGGGCGCATGCGAGGAACCGGCGCGCCATTTGGCCCCGCACCGGTCCCCGCCATGGACGGCAATCGTGTCGTTCATGGGCCGGGGGAAATATCATGCGTTCGTCGTTCATCGCCCTCTCGTGCGCGCTCGCGCTCACTGCGCAGGTTGCCCGCGCCGAAGAGGAAGCGGCACCCATCACCGTTCCCATCACTGTCTTGGCCACCGGCAGCGAAACCGCCATCGACCAGACCGGCCAGGCCATTGGCGTTCTTACGGCCGAAGACCTGCAGCGGCTTCAGGGCCCCGATCTGGTCCGCGTGGTCGAACACCTGCCCGGCGTCGCCTTCGCCCGCACCGGCGGCCCCGGCAGCCAGACCAGCCTGTTCGTGCGCGGCGCCAATTCCGAACACGTCCTCGTCCTCGTCGATGGCGTGCGCCTGAACGACGTGTCCTCGCCCAAGGGCGCCAACGATTTCGCCACTCTGCAAACGGGCGGCCTCGGCTCGGTCGAGCTGCTGCGCGGGTCGAACTCGGTGATCTGGGGCTCCGAAGCGATCGGCGGCGTGCTTGCCGTCACCTCGCGCGAACTGAACGGCGTCGAAGCCAATGCCGAAGGCGGTACCCACGCCAGCTTTTCGGGCAACGCCGTCGCCGGCATCTCGAACGCGCGCGGCGCGCTGACGCTCAACGGCGGGTATGACCGCACCGACGGCGTCTCCGCCGCGCGCAGCGGGACCGAGGCCGAGGGCTACGAACAGTGGCGCGTGGGCGGCACCGGCCGCTTCGAAGTGGTCCCCGGGCTCAGCGTCGTCGCCACCGCGCGCTATGCCCGCAGCCACAGCGACATGGACGGCTATGCCCCGCCGCTCTACACCTTCGGCGATACGCTGGAATACCAGATCACCCGCCAGTTCACCGCGCGCGGCGGCCTGCGCTACCGTTCGACCTTGCTCGATCTCGATGCTGGCTATGCCTTTTCCGACACCCGCCGCGATACCTACGATGGCGGGGCGGGCGATATCCTCGAATACGGCTATGCCGGCCGCAGCCAGCGCGCCGAGCTGACCGGCCGCCTGCGCCTGCCCGAACACTTCGCGCTCGATTTCGGCGCGGACAGCGAACGCCAGACCCTGCCGCGCGAAGGGTCCGCCAGCCCGCGCAGCCGCCTCAACTCGGTCCACGCCCTGCTCGGCTGGTACGGCGACCGGGCGGAACTCGCCGCCGGCCTGCGCTACGACGATCACAACCAGTACGGCGATGCCTGGACCTTCGGCGCCAACGCCAGCGTCCGTCTGGCGGCGAACCTGCGCCTGCGCGCCAGCTATGGCGAAGGCTTCCGCGCGCCGACGCTGTTCGAACTCTACGATCCCACTTACGGCAACGTTGCCTACCAGTCGCTCGGCATCGATCCGCTGCGCCCCGAACGCAGCCGCAGCTACGACGCCGGCCTCGAATGGGGCAGCCGCGATCGTGTCTTCGCCGCGATCAGTGTTTTCCGGCGTGACACGCGCAACCTGATCGAATTCTTCTCGTGCTATGGCGTGTCCACGCCCGCGTGCGACGCGGCGAACATCGCGGGGTTCGGCTTTGGCGGCATCTATTACAACGCAAGCCGCGCCCGTGCCGAAGGCGTCGAGCTTGAATGGTCGGCCAAGCCCTCGGCCAACCTTGCCGTGGGCATGAACGCCACCTTCCTGCGCGCCCGCGATCGCAGCAAGGGCACGTTCACTTACGACAAGGACCTGCCGCGCCGGCCGTTCGCCACGGTCACCGGCTCGATCGACTGGAAGACCCCGCTCACAGGCCTGTCGCTGGGCGCCGACTTGCGCTTCCGTTCGGAAAGCTTCAACGATCGCGCCAATGCGACGAAGCTTGAAGGCGGCATGATCACCGACCTGCGCGCCTCCTACGCGATCCTGCCCAGCCTCGAACTCTATGGCCGGGTGGAAAACCTGTTCGATGCCTATGTCCCCACCGTGGCCGATTACAACACCTGGGGCCGCGCCGCGTTCGCGGGCGTGCGGGTGCGCTATTAAGGCGGCTTGCCTCGAAACGGCGGCGCGCGCTCTAGCGGGTTGCGCGCCGCTGCTGCTTGCCGGGTGCATCCCGGCGAGCCGGGCGGATGCGCCGCCCGCGCCGCGCGTCCACCCCACGGTCGTGAGCCTCAACCCTTGCGCCGATGCCATCCTTGCCGAAGTCGCCGACCGCAACCAGATCCTCGCGCTGTCGGCGTGGAGCCGCGATCCGCGTTCCACCAGCATGGACCTCGCGCTGGCGCAGCGGCTGCCCAGCACCCATGGCACGGTCGAGGAAGTGCTCGCGCTGCGCCCCGATCTCGTCATCGACGGCCGTTTCATCGCGCCCGCCACCGCCAGCGCCTACGCCCGTCTCGGCCTGAAGCTGGAGACGGTCGACCTTGCCGCCACGGTCGAGGACGCGCGCGCGCAAGTCCGCCGTCTTGCCGGCCTCGTCGGCCATCCCGATCGCGGTGAAGCGCTCGTCGCGCGGATGGACGCCGTGCTCGCCGCCGCCGCGCCGCCGCCGGGCGCGCCGCCGATCCCCGCCGTGGTGTGGGAGCCGGGCGGCATCGTGCCGGGGCAGGGGACGCTGGTGTCCGATCTGCTGGTCCGCACCGGCTACACCAATTTCAGCGCACTGCGCGGGCTGGGCCAGGCCGATCGCCTGCCGCTCGAACGCATGCTGGCCGATCCGCCGCGCGTGATCCTGGTGGCCGATGCCGGCGATCGCGCCGCCGCCGACCAAGACCGCGCGCTCGCCCATCCCGCCTTGCGCGCGCTTACCGGCACAACCCGCGCCGCCTTCGCGCCCAACCTGCTCTATTGCGGCGGCCCCACCGTGATCCGCGCCGCCCAGCGCCTTGCCGAGGTACGCCACCAGATCCTCCCCCGACGGGGGAGGGGGACCGCCGCAGGCGGTGGAGGGGTAATGGCGAAAGGCACCGCACGATGACCCGCCCGGTCCTCGTCCTCTCGGCCCTGCTGCTGATCGCGCTGCCGCTGTCGCTGCTCGCAGGCCAGGTGTGGATCGATCCGTTCGGCCCTCCGGTGCGCAATGCCGTGCCGATCCTGATGGAGCTGCGCGCCCCGCGCGCGGTGCTGGCGCTGCTGGTCGGAGGCGGTCTCGGCGCAAGCGGCGCGGCGATGCAGGGCTACCTGCGCAATCCGCTCGCTGATCCCGGCCTGTTCGGCGTCGCGCCGATGGCGGCGCTGGGCGCGGTGCTCTCGTTCTACACCGGCTATGCCGTCCAGCCCTATGCGCTCCCCGCCTTCGCGCTTGTCGGAGGCGCGCTCGCCATGGCGCTTCTCGCGCTGATCGCCGGGCGCACCGCGGGCCTCGCCCTGTTCACGCTGGCGGGCATGATGATCGCAAGCCTTGCCGGCGCGCTCACCAGCCTCGCCATCAGCCTTTCGCCCAATCCTTTTGCGCTGTCCGAAATCGTCACCTGGCTGATGGGCGCGCTCGCCGATCGCGGCTGGAGCGACGTTGCCATCGCCGCCCCGTTCACGCTGGCGGGCCTTGCCATCCTGTCGCGCACCGGGCGCGGCCTCGATGCGCTGACGCTGGGGGAAGAGGCCGCGCGTTCGCTCGGGGTGGATCCGGTGCGGCTGCAATGGCTGATGGTGGCGGGCGTGGGCGCGCTGGTGGGCGCAGGCGTCGCGGTCGCCGGGATCATCGGCTTCGTCGGCCTGATCGTGCCGCACCTCGTCCGCCCGTTTACCGATCACCGCCCGTCCGCACTGCTGCTGCCGAGCGCGCTGGCCGGCGCGCTGCTGCTCCTCTTGGCCGATTGCCTGTGCCGCGTGGTGCCGCTGCCCGGCGGAGAGCTGCGGCTCGGCATCGCGCTCAGCCTTGGCGGAGCACCGTTCTTCCTGCACCTGCTGCTGCGCCTGCGCAGGGACGTCGCATGACGCTCGCCGCCCGCAGCCTTTCCATTCCCGGTCGCCTTTCGGACGTGTCGCTCACGCTCGATCCCGGCACCGTTACCGCCATCGTCGGCCCCAATGGCGCCGGCAAGTCCACCCTGCTGGCCGCGTTGGCCGGGCTGATCCCCGGTGCAGTCAGCTTAGGGCCCGATGCGTTGCGCACGCTCCCCCCACGTCTGCGGGCGCAGCGCATCGGTTACCTTCCCCAATCGGGCGACGTCGCGTGGAACGTCTCGGTGCGCACGCTGGTCGGGCTCGGCCGCCTGCCGCACGATGCGGGCGTGCAAGCCGATGCCGCCGCCATCGCCGCCGCGCTCCACCAGCTCGATCTCGAAACCCTCGCCGATCGCCCCGTGGCGCGGCTATCGGGCGGAGAGCGCGCCCGCGCCCTGCTCGCCCGCGTGCTGGCGGGGCAGCCCGACTGGGTCCTTGCCGACGAACCGCTCGCCGCGCTCGATCTCGCGCACCAGCAGGCCCTGCTCGCCCGCTTCCGCGCGCTGGCGGGGGAAGGGCGCGGCGTCGTGCTCGTGCTGCACGATCTGGCGCTGGCGATGAACCACGCCGATCGCGTCGTCGTGCTTCATGAAGGCCGGCTCGCTGCGCAAGGTGCCCCGGCCGATGTCCTCACGCCCGATCTGATCGCCCGCGTCTGGGGCGTTGCCGCGCGCTGGCTCGGCGAACCCGGCGTGCAGGCGCTCGCGCTTCCCTGAACTGATCACCCGGTACCGGTGGCCCGGTGAAAAAGCGAAGGGCCCGCCCGGCCTCTCCGCCGGGCGAGCCCTTGCGCATTTCCCGCGTGCTGTCGCTCAGCGCGAACGCATCGCGAGCCGCGTGTCGCTCGCCGCGATGGCAAGGCTGCGCGCATCGGCGGTGCCGCTGATCGCGTTGCGCTTGCAGGCGCGCACGATGCGGCTGGCGGTGATGTCGCGGATGTCGGCGCTGCCGCAGACTTCGTTGGCAGCCCGCGCGATGCGCGCGTCGAGCAGTGCGATCCCGCGGTTGGTGGTGAGGTTGAGGTCGTCGTAGCGAACCTCGAGCGTCTGCGCGTCAGAGGCGGCGGCGTCAGCCTTGGCCTGGGCAGATGCAACGAAAGCGAAAGGGGCGAAGGCAAGCGCCATCGCCGCGAAACGTGCGGTGCGAACCATGCGATAATCTCCTGGGAACTGGGGTGTCGTATAGTTGTCGCGAACCCGGGCGCCAATTGGACCTGCTTTAACCTGATGTAAACGATTCGTTTTGACTACAAGTATTAAACCGGAACAACTAATATTACTGTACAGTTGTTTAGTTTCAGAAATTATCATTTATCGTTTCAATCAAGACGATTGTGTTGCAGGATGACGTTTGCTGTCACGCGCTGTCATCACGCACGACAATACTCCCCGCCGCGCCGGGCGGCAGGGGATGGGCTTTGAACCGGAAAATCGGGGATCAGCTGTGGCGGTTAAGCGCCGCGGCAAAGTCGATGGCGAAATGCTCGGTGAAATGATCGCGCTCGATCAGCGGGATCGCCGGCCGCGTCGCCGCCGCCTCGGTGGCGGGCCCGTGGAACAGATTCGCCGCCAGCGGCGCGCGGTGTGCCGCTCCTTTGCGCAGGTCTGGTTCGGGCAGTTCGGTCACGGGTGCGGCGTCCAATGGTTCGATCGCTGCGCGCCATAGCACCTCGCACTGTCGCCGAATTGTATGGTTACGACACGGCGTTGTTTTATTGAGGAATTGCGGCAGCGGCGGGAAAGGTTTGCCGTTCGCGGTGCAAAGCGTCGCGGTGCGGGGATGGGGCAGGCATGGGGCAGGCATGGGGCAGGCATGCGAACGCCGCCTGCCCCGATCGCCACCTTGCCGCTGGCGCTCTCGCTCCCCACATCCGCCGCTCTTCCAAGACAGGCACAAGACCGTTGCCTGAATCGAACAAATCTGGAACATCGGCATCATGTCCCTCACGACCCTTTCGGTGCGCGGCGCGCGCGAACACAACCTCAAGGGGATCGACGTCGATCTCCCCCGTGACAGCCTGATCGTCATCACCGGCCTGTCGGGCTCGGGCAAGTCGAGCCTCGCGTTCGATACGATCTATGCCGAAGGGCAGCGCCGCTACGTCGAAAGCCTGTCGGCCTACGCGCGCCAGTTCCTCGAAATGATGCAGAAGCCCGATGTCGAACACATCGACGGCCTCAGCCCCGCCATCTCGATCGAACAGAAGACCACCAGCCGCAACCCGCGCTCCACCGTCGCCACGGTGACCGAGATCTACGACTACATGCGCCTGCTGTGGGCGCGGGTCGGCATTCCCTATTCGCCCGCCACGGGCCTGCCGATTTCGGCGCAGACCGTCAGCCAGATGGTCGATCGCGTCATGGCCCTGCCCGAAGGCACCCGTGCCTACCTGCTCGCGCCGGTGGTGCGCGGCCGCAAGGGCGAATACCGCCGCGAACTCGCCGAATGGCAGAAGGCGGGCTACACCCGCGTGCGCATCAACGGCGAACTCATGGCTATCGAGGACGCCCCCGCGCTCGACAAGAAGCTCAAGCACGACATCGAAGTCGTGGTGGACCGCATCGCGGTCAAGGACGGCATCCAGACCCGCCTTGCCGACAGCTTCGAACAGGCGCTGAAGCTCGCCGAAGGCCTCGCCTACGTCGATCTCGCCGACACCACGCTCGAAGCCATCGGCCTTGCCGCCGCAGGCGCCGCCCGCCCTGAGCCTGTGGAAGGGCTGTCCTCCTTGTCCGAAGGCGCGGCGGCGAAGGGGCAGAAGAAGGGCGCGATGAAAAAGACGGGCCTTCCGCCCAACCGCATCGTCTTCTCCGAAAAGTTCGCCTGCCCCGTCAGCGGCTTCACCATCGACGCGCTCGAACCGCGGCTGTTCTCGTTCAACGCTCCGCAGGGCGCGTGCCCGGCCTGCGACGGCCTGGGTGAAAAGCTGCTGTTCGATCCCCAGCTGGTCGTCCCCAACGAACACCTGTCGCTCAAGCAGGGCGCCATCGTGCCCTGGGCCAAGAGCAACCCGCCGTCGCCCTACTACATGCAGGTGCTCTCCAGCCTTGCCGAACACTTCGGCTTCAGCCTGTCGACGCCGTGGGACCAGCTGCCCGCCGAAGTGAAGGTCGTCATCCTCTACGGCACCGCGGGCAAGCCCGTGCCGCTGACCTTCGTCGACGGCAAGAAGTCCTACACCGTGTCCAAGGCGTTCGAAGGCGTCATCGGCAACCTCAACCGCCGCATGCTGCAGACCGAAAGCGCCTGGATGCGCGAGGAGCTGTCCAAGTTCCAGACCGCGCAGCCCTGCGAGACCTGCGAAGGCAAGCGGCTCAAGCCCGAGGCGCTGTCGGTCAAGGTCGCCGGAAACGACATCTCCAGCGTCACCCGCCTGTCGGTCGCCGCCGCGGTCGACTGGTTCCTCGGCCTCGATGCCCAGCTCACCAGCCAGCAGAGCCAGATCGCCCGCGCCATCCTCAAGGAAATCAACGAACGCCTCGGCTTCCTCAACAACGTCGGGCTCGATTACCTCAACCTCGATCGCACCTCGGGCACGCTCTCGGGCGGCGAATCCCAGCGCATCCGCCTCGCCAGCCAGATCGGCTCAGGGCTCTCGGGCGTGCTCTACGTGCTCGACGAACCCTCCATCGGCCTCCACCAGCGCGACAACGACCGCCTGTTGGAAACGCTGAAGCGCCTGCGCGATCTCGGCAACACGGTGATCGTGGTGGAACACGACGAGGACGCGATCCGCACCGCCGACTACGTGGTCGACCTCGGCCCCGGCGCGGGCGTCCACGGGGGCGAGATCGTGGCGCAGGGCACGCTTGACGAGATCCTCGCCAACGAAAACAGCCTCACCGGCCAGTACCTCACCGGCACCCGCCGGATCGAGGTGCCCAAGCAGCGCCGCAAGGGCAACGGCCTCAAACTGACGGTCGAAGGCGCGCGCGCCAACAACCTCAAGAACGTCACCGCCTCGATTCCCCTGGGCACTTTCACCTGCGTCACCGGCGTGTCAGGCTCGGGCAAGTCGAGCTTCACCATCGACACGCTCCACGCCGGCGCCGCGAGGCAGCTCAACGGCGCGCGCGTCATTGCCGGCCCGCACGACCGCATCACCGGCCTCGAACACTGCGACAAGGTGATCGAGATCGACCAGTCCCCCATCGGCCGCACCCCGCGCTCCAACCCGGCGACCTACACCGGCGCCTTCACCCTGATCCGCGACTGGTTTGCCGGGCTCCCGGAAAGCGAGGCGCGCGGCTACAAGGCCGGCCGCTTCAGCTTCAACGTCAAGGGCGGCCGCTGCGAAAAGTGCCAGGGCGACGGCCTGATCAAGATCGAGATGCACTTCCTGCCCGACGTCTACGTCACCTGCGAGGAATGCAACGGCAATCGTTACAACCGCGAAACGCTCGAGGTGAAGTTCAAGGGCCTGTCCATCGCCGACGTGCTCGACATGACGATCGAGGACGCCGAAAGCTTCTTCCAGGCCGTGCCCCCGATCCGCGACCGGATGCACATGCTCAACGAAGTGGGCCTCGGCTACGTCAAGGTCGGCCAGCAGGCCACCACGCTTTCGGGCGGCGAGGCGCAGCGCGTCAAGCTCGCCAAGGAGCTGTCCCGCCGCTCCACCGGGCAGACGCTCTACATCCTCGACGAGCCCACCACCGGCCTCCACTTCGAAGACGTGCGCAAGCTGCTGGAAGTCCTCCACCGCCTCGTCGACCAGGGCAACTCGGTCGTGGTCATCGAACACAACCTCGATGTGATCAAGACCGCCGACTGGATCCTCGACATGGGCCCCGAAGGCGGCGTGCGCGGCGGCGAACTCGTGGCCGAAGGCACCCCCGAACAGGTCGCCAAGAACCCCCGCAGCTTCACCGGCCACTACCTCAAACCCCTCCTCACCCGCTGACCCGATCCTCCCCCCCTGGGGAAGGTGGCCTCGCGCAGCGATGACGGAGGGGGCATCAACACCCCCCAAGCCCGGCCCGGCAACGCGCCAGTCCCGCGCAACGTGAGAAAGGCGGCAAACCTCCCCCAACGGGGGAGGGGACCGCCCGCGCAGCGGGTGGTGGAGGGGTATTCCACGCTCCCCACCCCCTGCCCAAACCACCAGTCCCCAACCGCGCGCGATCCACTACGCTTCCGCCCAAACCATAACGGACGGAAAGAGGATCACCATGGAAGCACCAGCCGCGCTCACCGCGCGCGTCGTCACGCTGTTCGTCGTCTGCGCCCTCGGACAGGTCGGCGGCTCGCTCATGCTGGGCAAGACCGCCGGCTTCACCCACCCCGGCTGGAGCGCGGCTTGCGCGCTCACCTACGCCGTCTCGCTCTGGGCGCTGGCGACGCTGATCCGCGAAGGCGGCCCGCTCAGCCTGCTCATGCCGATCCTCGCCGCCACCGTGCCGCTCGTCGTGATCCTGATCGCGGTGTTCGTGCAAGGCGAGCCCGCCTCCTGGCCCCGCCTCGGCCTGCTGACGCTCGCCTGCGCCGTGATCGGCGTCTCCGGCACGCTCTGACGGAAGGCGGTGCAAGCGGAAAAGGCGAAGGGGGCAAGGCGAGGGCCATCGCCCTCGCGCTCCCGGGAATAGGGACACCCGTGCCCTCCCGTCCGAACGTCACCCCGGACTTGATCCGGGGTCCAGCTTGTTCTTGTTACAGCAAGCTGCCCTGTCGCGACGTATCCGCGCGCTTGGCCGATAGCATAGCGCTCGCATCCACCCTCTGACCGCAGGCAATGCAAGCGGAGAAAGCGAAGGGGGCAAGGCGAGGGCCATCGCCCTCGCGCTCCCGGGAATGAGGACACCCATGCCCTCCCTTCCGAACGTCACCCCGGACTTGATCCGCGGTCCAGCTTGTTCTTGTTACAGCAGGCTGCCCTGTCGCGACGTATCCTCGCGCTTGGCCGGTTGCATCCCGCTCGCATCCACCCTCTGACCGCAGGCGATGCAAGCGGAAAAAGCGAAGGAGGCAGGTCGAGGGCCATCGCCCTCGCGCTCCCGGGAATAGGGACACCCGTGCCCTTCCTTCCGAACGTCACCCCGGACTTGATCCGGGGTCCAGCTTGTTCTTGTTACAGCAAGCTACCCTGCCGCGATGTATCCGCGCGCTCGGCCGATTTCATCGCGCTCGCATCCACCCTCTGGCCGCAGGCGATGCCCCAGATCCTCCCGCACAGAGGGTGCGGCATCACGCCAGCGCTGACGGAGGAAGAAGCGCTGCATCACCCAAAGCGCGGCGGCACGAGCCCCAGCGCCCCGGTCACATCAACTTACGCGCACTCTAAGCTCTCCCGTCATCCCAGCGAAGGCTGGGATCGCCCGCAGCCCATCACCGCCCGCCAAGCCAAAGACTCCGAACTTTCAAGTAGAGACAAGCAATTGCGAGGGCCAATAGCCTCACTTGATAGCGCGTAACCCACAGCTCACGATACCGATGGCGAAACAGATCCATTACGGCGGGCAAGCCGTTAGCGTGCTGTTTATGCTAGACAAGCTGCATGCCTTTGGGAAAAACTCCATAAAATCTTTCCACTGGGGCCATAGATGAAGCCTGCCACCTTTCACGTATTTAGAATACAGTGTGAGCGTCTTTTGCAAGGGCGTCTATTTGCCAGAGAGAGGCGTCCAACAGAAGTAATATTTGAAGCTATACAATCTATGCCTACGGCATCAGTCAGGCGGGGTACAGAATGGCATATCGCAGGGGCTGAAGATCTGGGTCAATTTTCTATTGGATTTCAGATTGGACGAGTTTAGTCAGTAAATACTCCACAATACGATGACAGTTTGCGGCGTTTTTTTGAATCAGATGCTGAAAGAGCTCCTTTTACGTGGGGTGTCTATGATGGAGCGACGCAAGCTTGTGGCATTTGGCGTAAAAGTGGGGTCTCCCTCGATGCCTTTGAGGTTGGCAAGAAGCTAGAGACACTCCTGAATCAGTCAGGAGTTCCCGATAATTATGGGTATGCAGTATCTGTTGATGTTATTTTCGACCCAGAGGATTTTATCCAATATTTGAGAAATGCTTATGAAATAAAAAGATTTAGGTTCACTTCGCATTTCGAAAATGCACACGATGTGCAAAGATTAATCCAAAAACCTGCTCAAGAGTATGCGGAGATAGTTGGTGCGGAAAAGACCACTGTCGAGGCTGAAGGAAGAAATTTAGATGCAGAAGTATTGGAAGACCTCACTAGGTCTGTTGCATCGATTGGAGAGGAAGCAACTGCTGTCGTAAAAATGGAGGAGAACTCTCGATCAAAAAGGATCGTACTAAGGGGGACTCCATTCTCTGTTGAAGTTAGTTTGGATTCGATTGGAAATTTTTTTGAGAAGTCAAGGGAGGCTATCGTAGATGCCTACCGTAATTTGCGGCGACAGCAGTCATGATAACGACCTTCAAGAACTGGTTATTGTTTCCGAAAAAGGGGCGTGATTCCGGCTGGCGCCTTCTTTTCGGATGGAAAAACATACTTGATGTTTTGATTTCTTTATTACTCATAAGATTTTTGAAAGTCGACGGATTTCAATTTGCATCTAAAGCACTTTTTCCTGCTGCTTCGATTTTTGTTAGCATGTCGATTGCTTGGACATCTAGAGCGGCAACGATTATTAATGATCAAAAATTTCGTGCGAAAGTAATAAGAGAGGAAGGTGATCTTGAAGATTATGTCTACGGATTCCAGCTTTCGTTACTTGTGATAATGACAACTGTCATATATATCGCAATAATGGCAGTTGGTGGTCTGAACTTTATAATAATTTCGAAAGAGATATCTGTATTTTTCTCATCTTTCTTTCTTTATGTTCTTTTAATCTGGTCTGTGCGAGAATGCTGGTCGGTAGTTAACTTTTCTAATTTGCTAGGTCTATTGGTTGGTCGTCTCGATAAAGTCGGCTAAGCTGAAAATGAGCAACCCCTTTCCTACACCCCCCATCTCAGCCTAAACATTCCTGTTTTGTTCCAACAGGAGTCCGGGCGGCATGGCGCGCAGCGGTGATGGATCGGATCGTTCGCAACTCTCCTCAAGGGAAGGCGCGCAGGCGGGGACCAGTGCCTTCGGGCGCGGCTGGATCCCGCTCGAGCGCGATATCGGCCTCCCCGGCGATGCCCTTCTGAACAACGCTGGGCCAGACGACGCGCCTGCTGCGCAAAGGCCCGCCCCGGCCGCCGAGGCTCTGCCGCAGGAGGGCGCCGCCACCCCTGTCTATCCGCAGGCCTTCACGCCCGAAAAGCGTGGGGCGTTCCTGCTGGCGCTGGCCGAACATGGCAACGTGCGGCTCGCGGCGCGCGCGGCGGGGACGTCGGCGCAGAGCGCCTATGTCGCGCGGCGGCGCGATGCAGGCTTTGCCGCCGGGTGGGAGGCCGCGCTGCTCTGCGCCGCCGATCATGCGGGCCAGGTCCTCGCCGATCGCGCCATCCACGGCGTGACCGAACCGGTGTGGTTTCGCGGGGAGGTGGTCGGCACGCGCACCCGCTACGACAACCGCCTGCTGCTCGCCCATGTCGCGCGGCTCGATGCCCACGCCGCGCGCGCCCGCAAGGACAGCCGCGCCATCGCCCGCGATTTCGATGTCTACGTGGGCGAAGTGCTGGCCGGGCAGCCAGACCCCGGCGCGCTGTGCCTGCCGCTCGACAAGGTCATCGAAAACGCCCGCCGCGTCGCCACGCTGGAATTTCCCGAAGACCTTTGTGATGTCGACGATGCGCTGATCGAACGCGCCATGCTCGAACCCGAATTCGAGATCTATGAGGACGAGGAGGGCGACGAGGAAGAGGACGGGGACGGGGAGGAAGGCGCCGGGGAGGCCGATCCCGAAGAGGTGTGGGAAGTGGCGCAGATGCTCTACTGCGAGGACGCCGTCGCGCTGGCAGAGGCCGAATGGCACGCCCGCCGCGCCGCCAACCTCGCCCGCGTCGATGCGCTGCTCGCCGGGGGGCGCGATGCGGTGGCACAGGGCAGGACGGACGGCGAAGACCCCCTCCTGCCGCCGATGGAATTCAAGTCCTTAGGACCGTGTAAACCCCGTCAACCCCGCCGTCCGGTGGGGGCCAAAGGGAAGGGCGGGGAGGGCCTTGCTCAGCTCCCGCCCGAGGTGGACTTGGCCGCCGATCGCGCGGCCAGCCAGTCGATCGCCGACTGGATCGCGTCCTGCGGGATCGCGCCGTCGGCCATCAGGCTGTCGCCGGTGCGGTTGTTGCGGATGGCGATGGACGGCGTGCCGCCCACGCCCGCCGCCTCGGCCGCGGCGCTTTCGCCCATCACCCGGCGCAGCGTCTCGGGCGCGCGGCGGCAGGTGCGCAGCGCCGGCATGTCGCTGGCGCCCGCCTCCTGCGCCAGGCTGCCGATGGCATCGCTGCCCCGGCCCGCGCTCGCCGGAATGCCCCGCCCGTTGGTGGCGGTCAGCGCCAAGTACCGGTCGAGAAAGCGGTAGAACCCCGCCGCGCCGGCTTGTTCCGCCACGCACAGCGATGCCGCCGATGCGGCGATGGCCGGCTCGCCGTGGAAGGGCAGGGGCATCAGCCGCACGATCAGGTTCAGCTTGCCCGTGCTGTTGGCCCCGGTGGTGTTGGCCCCGGTGGTGTTGGCGTTGTTGGCATCGACCAGCTTCTCGCCCGTCTGCCCGAACTGCTTGCAGTACGGACATTCGGGATCGAGCCACACGATCAGCGTGATGTCCGCCTTGGCCGGGCCATAGACGCGGTCGCCCGTGCCCGCCGGCGCCACCAGCGCGCCGCTGCGCCAGCCCCCTTGCGCCGCGGCCGGGGTGGCGGTGGCGGCGAGCGCGAAGGCGGCGGCGGCGGCGATAACGGTGCGGATGGTCATGCGATCAGGTCCTGGTGCTCGCCCAGCGCGGGCGCATGGAGCGAAGGGCGGGCGGGCTCATGGGTGAAGCGGATCGGCGTGCCGATGTGGCGGCGGCCCAGCTGGTCGGTCAGGATGAAGCCGCGCGCCTTCACCTGTTCGTCGTCCAGCGCTTCCGGATACGTCTTGACCGGGCCCCAGCACACGTCCAGCCGGTCGAGCAGCGCGCCCGCCTCGTCCAGCGTCATCGCGGCGAACGTGGCGGAAAGCAGGTCCACCACCGGCTGCTGGTGCGGCCCCGGTTCGTTGCACAGCGGGGCGAGGTCGATGCGGCCGAGGTGCCCGAGCAGCGCCTCGATGAACTTCTTCTCCTGCCCCGCGATCGCCAGCATCCGCCCGTCGCCGCATGCGTACCAGCGATAGAACGCGCCCCCTCCCGTCGTCCGTTCATGCGCCACGTTGGGCTGGCGCCCTTCGGCAAGCGTCGGGCCCATCACGTTCGAGGTGGCCGATAGCAGCGTTTCCTGCATCGCGATGTCGATGAAATCGCCCCGCCCCGTCCGCTCCCGCGCCAGCAGCGCCATCAGCACGCCCGACAGCCCCTGCAGCGCCGACAGGTAGTCCGACACCGGAATGCCCGGCATGGCGGGCTTCCCGTCCGCCCCCAGCGTGGCGCCCAGCACGCCGGTCATCGCTTCAAGCGCCAGATCGTGCGCCGGGCGCTTGGCCAGCGGCCCGTCCTGCCCGAACGCGCTGATCGCGCAGTACACGATGCGCGGATTGCGCGCCGAAAGGGTCGCATAGTCGATCCCCAGCCGCGCGGCGACTCCGGGCCGGCTCGATTCGACGACGACGTCGGCGGTGTCGACCAGCGCCAGGAACGCGGCGCGGTCGCCTTCGTCCTTCAGGTTCAGGACGACGCTTTTCTTGCCCCGGTTGAAGGCGCGGAAGTAGACGGTGTCGGGCCCGTCGGACAGGCCGATGTGGCGGGTGTGGTCACCGCCCGGCGCTTCGACCTTGATCACCTCGGCCCCGTGATCGGCCATGGCGAGGGTGAGGTAGGGGCCGGGAATGAAGCTCGACAGATCGAGCACCCGGATGCCGGCCAGTTTCACGCAAATTCTCCCGTTCCGCTTCAACCGTCTGATTAAACGCGGATCGGGCAAGCGGGCCGCCAGGTCAAGCGGCGAGAGGGCGGGTCAGTTGTCGTTGCAGTGGTGGCGCGAAAGGATGCGGCCGAGCCGGTCCAGGCGTTCGTTCTCGATATCCTCGAGCTCGCGCAAGAGGCGAGTTATTTCCACATTGTCGATCGCGAAGGCGAGATCGTCGAAGGCCTGTGGCACCGGCTGGATCGGGAAGGCCATCTGCAGGCAGCGGGTCAGGCGCGCACGCGCCCAATCGGAGCTTTCGACAAGCCGACCGATCCGGTTTGCACCAACGCTGAGCTTTCGACCCCGACTGTCCATATTGTCCTTCGTCGCCTTTCGGCCCGATCTTTATGCCAAATTATTGAAGCCAAGTCGAATCTCCAATCCGCAATTGCCGTAAGGAGGGTTGCGCGAAGGGTTCTGCGGCCTCGCCCGTTTTTCATATCTCCAGCTGGCTGCCGAGCTCGATCACCCGGTTGGTCGGCAGGTGGAAGAACTGCATCGCCGAAGAAGCGTTGCGGACCATCCACGCAAAGAACGCTTCGCGCCACACCGCCATGCCCGAACGACGCCCCGGTCGGGCCGACGGAATTAACGTTTGGCGCGACAGGAACCAGCTGGTTTCCATCGGCCGCAGCGGCCCCCCGGCACGCGTTTCAGCGGCGAGTTCGGCGGGCAGGTTCGCTTCGTCCATGAAGCCCAGGTGCACCACCATGCGGTAGAAGCCGTGGCCCAGCTCCTCCACTTCGCGCCGGGCGTGCGCGGCGACGTGCGGCACCGCCTCGGTCATCACCGTCAACACGATCACGCGTTCGTGCAGCACGTGGTTGTGCTTGAGGTTGTGGAGCAGCGCCGGCGGGATGCCTTCGACGGTCGAAGCGAGGAACACCGAGGCCCCCGCCACGCGCTTGACCCGGCCGGGCACGCTGTCGAGGAACAGGTCGAACGGCATGGAATCCTCGGCAAGCCGTTCGCGCATGATCTGCCGCCCGCGCGCCCAGGTGGTCAGCACGAAGAAGCAGATGCCGGCGACGAGCAGCGGGAACCAGCCGCCGTCGGGCACCTTGGTGGCGTTCGAGGCGAAATAGGCGCCATCGACGACGAGGAACACCGCCGTGAGGCTGCCGGCGGCGAGCTTGGGCCACTTCCACACCTGCATCGTCAGCACCCCGGTCATGCAGGCGGTGATGAACATCGTGCCGGTAACGGCGATGCCATAGGCTGCCGCCAGCGCGCCCGAGGAGCGGAAGCCCAGCACCAGCAGGATGACCAGCGCCAGCAGCAGCCAGTTGACCAGCGGCACGTAGATCTGCCCGGCGGCCTTTTCGCTGGTGTGGCGAATGGCAAGGCGCGGCAGGAAACCCAGCTGGATCGCCTGCTGCGTGACCGAATAGGCGCCCGAGATCACCGCCTGGCTGGCAATGATCGTGGCGAGCGTTGCCAGCACCACCAGCGGCAGGCGCAGCGCTTCGGGCGCCATCAGGAAGAACGGGTTTTCGACCGCGGCCGGCTGGCGCAGCAGCAGCGCCGACTGGCCGAGGTAATTGATCAGCAGGCAGGGAAACGCGCAGTACAGCCAGGCGAGCGAGATCGCGCGGCGGCCGAAGTGGCCCATGTCGGCATAGAGCGCTTCCGCGCCCGTTACCGCCAGCACCACCGAGCCGAGCGCGAGGAAGGCGAGGCCGGGATCGAGCAGGAAGAAATTGAGCGCATACCACGGGTTCAGCGCGGCCAGCACTTGCGGCGCCTGCGCGATCTGGATGGCGCCCATCACGCCGATGACGATGAAGTAGATCACCATCACCGGCCCGAACATGCGGCCCACGGCAGCGGTGCCGCGCGACTGGATCGCGAACAGGCCGACGATGATCGCGATGGCGATCGGCAGCACGAAGTGGGCGGCGCCGGGTGCGGCCACCTGCAGCCCTTCGACCGCCGACAGCACCGAAACGGCCGGGGTGATGATGGCATCGCCATAGAACAGCGCCGTGGCGACAAGGCCCATCATCATGATCGTGCCCGCCCAGCGGCGTCCGCCCGCAGCGTTCAACTGCCGCCCGATCAGCGCCATCAGCGCCAGGCTGCCGCCTTCGCCCTTGTTGTCGGCGCGCAGGATCACGAACACGTACTTGATCGTGACGATCAGCGTCATCGTCCAGAAGATCAGCGATAGCACCCCGAACACGTGCGCGGGATCGACCGCGAGCGGATGTGCGCCGATGAAGCTTTCCTTCAGCGCATAGAGCGGGCTGGTGCCGATATCGCCGAACACCACGCCGATCGCGCCGAGCGCAAGCGTGGCAAGGCCTTCGCCATGGTGCCCATCGTGCGCGGGCGCGCTTGCAGGCGATGCGGCGGCGGCGGGCGTGGTGCCGGGCGCGGAACTGGCGGCGCCGAGCGTGAGAGTCTGGTCCATGCTGCCCGAATGCGCCGCCCGCGCGCGGGTTTCACGCATCTTTACGGGATGTTTATGCGGGGGGTGGGGCGGGGAGACGGCGGGTTGTGGGACATTGCGGTCGTCCCAATCACATCAAAAGACCGGCAAGTTGTTGCAGTTACGGATGATTTTCGCCGGAAAGTCCTTGCTCAGTTCTGGTCCCAATTGAGGCGGCCGCTAGTTTGCCCTCGCCATGAGCTTGATGCGGATTGCCCCGATCCGATCCGTCGGGATCACGGTCAAACGCTCGTCGCCATTGAGGATGCGGCCCGGCTGCCAACCTTGTGCGTCGAAGTGACCCTCTTCAACGCGGTCGACTTCTGCCAGTTTCGTGCCCTTCGTAAAATCAGCAGTGAAGCCCTTTCCGACGATCAGAAAGGTGTCGCTTCTCTCGCTGATGATCAGACCGAACGCCCGGCTATCTCCGGGCGCCGGGCGTGTGCCGGGGCCCTCCGTTTCGCTGGCCATCGGGGGTGGAGCGGGAGGCGCCTGCAAGCCGACATCGAGCAGCATTTGCTTTAATAGAGCCATCGTATCCTGAACCACGATGTTATAGCCGCCAAGCGCGATGGTCGCAGGCTTGTCGCCATCCAGCAGAACTCCGGCGATACGCCCTTCAGCCTGCGCTTTGGCGATCACTTCGTACATGCCGGAAAGCATCGCATAGGCTTGCGCTAGCTGCCCATCGATCCGCCCATCCTCGATGCCGAAGACCGAATAGCCGATGGTGCGGTGCTGGCCGAGCGCCCAGAAGACATCGCCGGTTCGGAACTGCGCTTCGGGCACAAACAGCGGATTGCCCGCATGATCGTAGTCCGCCAGCACCTCCTTGGTGTTGGGCGCATAGATATCGGGCGAGAGCATGTCGAGCGACGGAGCCGCCGCTCGCCAGACATCAAGGACCCGCCTTGCCGGGCCACCGCTGGGGTACTGCCCCGCGATGGGCTGCCCCTCCTGCGGACCGAGCCAGCCGTTGACATACATTGGAAGCGGTAGTTCCCGTTTGCCAGCCGCCGCAAGCGCTTCCATGTAGCTCGCGAAATGCCAGGCCATGAATACTTCCTCGGCCTGCCAGTCTGTACCGAACACTTCGGCCCATGTACCCGACAAGCGCTGCCCCTGACGGTTCCACACCGCCTGCAGTTCCGGCTTCAAAGCCCCGCGATGCAAGGCGAGGTATTTGAGAAGCTGCACTGGCACAGGAGCGTTCCACGCGATCTCGGCCAAGGCGGATCGGTCGCGGCTGTCGCGCAGCAGGCCGGTCTCGTTATTCACTTGAACCATGATAACGCGGTGATCGTTATCGACGGTGGCAAGATGGTGCATTAGTGCAGCGAATGCCTTGCGATCAGCCTTCAGCAATTCGGGCGAGAAGACAGACATCACGGGCTTGGGCATGGCGCCCTTGTATGTGAAGGCTTCCGCCATCGTGCCTTGAGCGAGTGCGCGGGGGAAGCGGTGGCTATCGCTACGTACCCAACTCGGCGCGTAAGTCGACGCCGCGTTCTTGAATCCGCCGAACCAGATAAGGACCAGACGCATGTCGCGCTTGCGGGCTTCCGCGATTTGCGCATCGACGGTTCGGAAATCGAACTGGCCTTCCCTTGGCTCGCAGTCCTCCCAGCTAGCCGTGCCGATCACCGTGCGGACATGCATCGCCTGCAGCTTGTCCCAGATTGGGCGCATATAATCGGGACTCGACGCGCTGGAATTGTGCAGCTCACCGCCGAGCGCGAGATAGGGCTTGCCATCCACCAACAGCTGCCGGTCCTTGATCACCGGGAGCGGTTCAGCATGGATCGCGGGGATCGCCATGGAAATCGCAGCCGCACATATACCCAAGCGGCACAGGTAATCTCTCAAAGCACTTCCCCAAATGGATATTTCGTTCAGAATTAGAATGACCGTTCAGTATTTGCAACTGCCGAAGCCGCGCCCCGCTCATTCACCGCCTCTCCCCATCGTGCGCGGCAGCGGCTATGGCGGTGGGGCATGGCGCGCCAGTCCGTCTCTTCCGATCCTGCGCCGCTGGGCAGTGCCGAGGGCTATCTCGCGGCGTTGGGGCTGGTCGCGCTGATGACGTTGCTCGGCGCGCTGCTTTCGGCGCGGGGCAATCTGGCCGATATCGGGCTGCTCTATCTGGTGCCGGTGATGTTCGCGGCGACGCGGCACGGGCTGGTGACCGGGATCGCCACGGGGCTGGTGTCCTCGCTCGCCTACAACTTCTTCTTCATTCCGCCGGTGCTGACGTTCGCGATCCGCGATCCCAGCCATGCGATCACCGTGCTGGTGCTGCTGGGCGTGGCGGTGGTGGCGAGCCAGATGGCGGCGCGGGTGCGCCAGCAGGCGCGCGCGGCGCAGGACGAGGCGGGGCGCGAGGCGGCGCTCGCGGGCTTCGCGCGCGTGCTGATGGGAGTCACGCGGCGCGACGAGCTGTGGAGCGTGCTGGCCGGCGAACTGGCGCGGCGCTTCGACGTGCGGGTGGTGGTGTGCGAGGCGGGGCCGGACGGTGCGGCGCAGCTTGCCGCCTCGGCGCCGCAGGTCGAACAGCTGGACCTGCTCGAGCTGGTGTCGGCGCAGTGGAGCCTCGACAATGCGCTGGCCGCAGGGCCCGGCGCGGCGACGCCGACCGCGTCGGAATGGCTGTTTCATCCCGTGGTGGAAGGCACGCGGGCGGTGGCGACGGTGGGCCTTGCCCGGCCAGATGCGACCGCGCCCTTGCGCGCCGAGCGGCTGCCGCTGCTCGCCAGCCTGATCGACCAGGCGAGCCTCGCCCATGCGCGGATCGCGCTGGAGGACGAGATGGTCGCACTCGGCCGAGTGCAGGAACGCGATGCTTTGCGCGGGGCGCTGCTGTCGTCGCTGGGGCACGACTTGCGCACGCCGCTGACCACGCTGCTGGGCTCGCTGCGCGCGCTCGAGGCGGGACAGGCGGGGGCTTCGCTGGCCGTGGCGCGCGGCGCGGCGGAGCGGCTCGACCGGTTCATCTCCAACCTGCTCGACATGGTGCGGATCGAAAGCGGCACGGTGGAAGGCACGCGCGAGGCGGTGGACCTGGGCGAAGCGGTGGCGGCGGCGCTGGACGACTTGCGCGGCGGCGCGGGGGCTGCGCGCGTGGCGGTGGCGGTGCCGGACGACCTGCCTCTGGTGCTGGCCGATGCGCGGCTGCTGCACCATTGCCTGATCAACCTGATCGACAACGCGCTGCGGCATGGCAGCGAGGGCGGCGTGACGGTGGAGGCGCTGGCGGGCGGGGACGGGGCGGTGGAACTCGCGGTGCTCGATCGCGGACCGGGCCTGCCGCCGGGCAGCGAGACGCGCGTGTTCGGCCAGTTCGAGCGGCTCGAAGGATCCGACCGCGTCGGCGGCACCGGGCTCGGCCTTGCCATCGTGCGCGGCTTTGCCGAAGCGATGGGGGTGCAGGCGCTCGCCGCAAATCGCGCCGACGGGCCGGGCGCGCGCTTCGTGTTGCGCTTTCCGCCCGCGCTGCTGCGGCGCGTGGAGGCGGCGGAATGAGCGCGGGGCGCAGCATCCTGGTGGTGGACGACGAGCCCGAGATCCGCGCGCTGCTGGCAGGCGCGCTGGCGGGCGCGGGCTACGTCGTGGAGGAGGCGGGCGATGCGCGCGCTGCGCTTGCCGCGCACCATGCGGGCGGGCACGCGCTGGTGCTGCTCGACCTGGGCCTGCCCGATCGCGACGGGCTGGAGCTGGTGCCGCTGCTGAAGCGCGCGGGCGCGGCGGTGGTGGTCGTCTCGGCGCGCGATGCGGTGGCCGAAAAGGTCGCCGCGCTGGACCTTGGCGCCGACGATTATGTCACCAAGCCGTTCGATGCGGCCGAAGTGCTGGCGCGCGTGCGCACCGCGCTGCGCCACCGCGTTGCGCCTGAAGCGAGCGCGAACGTGGTGCGCTTTGGCGGGACGTGCGCGATCGACCTGGTGGCGCGGCGCGTGACGCGCGATGGCGCCGAGGTGCACCTGGCGCCCAAGGAGTACGCGCTGCTCGCCATGCTGGCGACGCACGGCGGCAAGGTGCTGACCCACGCGCAACTGCTGCGCGAGATCTGGGGGCCGGGACACGAAAGCGACGTCGAATACTTGCGCGTGGCCGCGCGCGGCATCCGTCGCAAGCTGGAAGGCGGGGCGGGCGATGCGCCCTCTGCGGTGCGCAACGAACCGGGTGTTGGCTACCGCCTCGCCATCGACTGAGCGCGGCGGCGCTCCGCGCGTGCCCGATAGACTACGGCATTCGCGAAGTCTTGTGGCGCAATTGTTTCCGCGATGCGGGATTGTCGCGAATCGTGCGGTAAACCGCTGATTTACGTTAATAACGCTCTAACTTTGTGTCCCAGCCCGGGAATAGATCCATCCGTGCGCATTTCCGCATCGCTTCGGACTTTTTTCTGCACGGACATTTTCAGACCTTTTTCATCAACTTGGGAAAAAGCAGACAAGATAAAGTAACCTTAGTTATGGTGAATTGAGACTACAGGTAAGTTGTCGCCTCCCTAACTGACCAATAGGTAATCGCCGGTCATAGAGAGTTAACGTTTAGAAAGATTCTAGGCAGTCGCGGGGGCGGGACAGGCCAGTGGGCTCGGCAAGTGGCCGAAGCTCATTAACCAATATGCCCTTCGTCGACCGGCACTGCGGCACAGGGGGCATTATCATGGCGACCACGAGCACGACACCGAGCGTCAACACCACCTCGATGTTCAACACGCCGCAGGCGGTTGACGATACCTACAGCTACACGCAGTCGCAGCTCGAAGGGCTGGCCAGCAACGGCATCGTCACGCTGTCGCTCGACGTCATGGCCAACGACCTTGGCGGCGCGGCCAAGGACCTGTGGGCGGTGGTCGACCAGGAAGACACCGGCCCCGTCACCTACTCCGCCGCGGAAACCGCCGACCTGATCTCGAAGGACGCCAACTACGAGTGGAAGACCACGCGGCCCGGCACCAAGGTGGCCGTGGTCAACGGCAAGCTGTCCTACCAGATGGACGCGAGCGCGATGGCGGTGATCAAGGCGCTGCCCCCCGGCCAGACCGTGACCGACGTGATCTCGTACTCGATCCGCCTTGCCAACGGCACGCTGAGCGTCGCCGAAGTGACGATCACCATTGCCGGCACCAACGATGCCGCGGTGATCACCGGAACCTCGGCGGTTACCATCACCGAAACCGATTCCGCCCTTTCGGCCGGCGGCAAGCTCAACGTCACCGACGTCGACACCGGCGAGGCGAAGTTCCAGGTCCAGAGCAACGTCGCGGGCAACCACGGCTACGGCACGTTCTCGATCGATGCGAACGGCAACTGGACCTACAGCGCCGGCGCCCACAACGAATTCGCCGCCGGGCAGAGCTACACCGACAGCGTGACGGTGAAGTCCATCGACGGGACCAGCCAGGTCATCACCGTGACCATCCTGGGCACCAACGATGCGCCGGTGGTTTCGGGCGCGGTGACCGGCACGGCGACCGAAGGCGGCGCGAGCTCGACGCTCAATGCCCTTGCCAACGCCAGCGACGTCGACCTCGGCGCCTCGCTTTCGGTGACCAACGTGCCCGGCACGCTGCCCGCGGGCGTGACCTACAACGCTGCGACGCACAGCTTCTCGTTCGATCCGTCGAACAACGCCTATGACTACCTCGCCGCCGGCGCCACGGCGACCGTGACGGTGACCTATGGCGTTACCGACGGCACCGCGACCGTGCCCGCCTCGGTCAGCTGGACGATCACCGGCACCAACGATGCCGCCATCATCACCGGCAGCACGGGCGCAACGCTGACCGAAAGCGACGCGGCGCTGAACGCCAGCGGCAAGCTGGATGCGAGCGACGTCGACAGCTCGGCCGCGTTCGTCGCGCAGACCAACGTCGCCGGTGACCACGGCTACGGCACGTTCTCGATGGATGCCGCTGGCAACTGGACCTACGCCGCCGGTGCGCACAACGAATTCGCCGCCGGGCAGACCTACACCGACAGCGTGACGGTCGCGACCGCCGATGGCACCAGCCAGGTCATCACCGTGACCATCAACGGCACCAACGACGCGGCGGTCATAACTGGCACGTCGTCCGCCGACCTCACCGAAAGCGATGCGGCGCTCAGCGCGAGTGGCAAGCTCGACGTGACCGACGTCGACAGCTCGGCAACGTTCGTCGCGCAGACCAACGCTGCGGGCGACCACGGCTATGGCACGTTCTCGATCGATGCGAACGGCAACTGGACCTACGCCGCTGGCGCTCACAACGAATTCGTTGCCGGCCAGACCTATACCGACAGCGTCGTGGTGAAGACCATCGACGGCACCGAGCAGACGCTGAGCGTGACGATCCACGGCACCAACGATGCTGCCGTGATCACCGGCACGGCATCGGCCGAAGGCGACGAGACCGACGCGGCGCTGACGCTGGGCGGCAAGCTCTCGGCGACCGACGTCGACAGCTCGGCCGACTTCCAGGCGGGTACGCTCGCCGGATCGCACGGTTCGTTCACCATCGCCGCCGACGGCACGTGGAGCTACACCGCCGACAGCGCCTACGATGCGCTGAACGTGGGCGACAGCGTGACCGACAGCGTCGTGGTGAAGACCATCGACGGCACTGAGCAGACGCTGAGCGTGACGATCCACGGCACCAACGATGCCGCCGTCATCACCGGCACGGCCTCGGCCGAAGGTGACGAAACCGACGCCGCGCTGACGCTGGGTGGCAAGCTCTCGGCGAGCGACGTCGACAGCTCGGCCGACTTCCAGGCGGGCACGCTCGCCGGATCGCACGGCTCGTTCACCATCGCCGCCGACGGCACCTGGAGCTACACGGCCGACAGCGCGAACGATGCGCTCAACGTGGGCGACAGCGTCACCGACAGCGTCGTGGTGAAGACCATCGACGGCACCGAGCAGACGCTGAGCGTGACGATCCACGGCACCAACGATGCTGCCGTGATCACCGGCACGGCATCGGCCGAAGGCGACGAGACCGACGCGGCGCTGACGCTGGGCGGCAAGCTCTCGGCGACCGACGTCGACAGCTCGGCCGACTTCCAGGCGGGTACGCTCGCCGGATCGCACGGTTCGTTCACCATCGCCGCCGACGGCACCTGGAGCTACACCGCCGACAGCGCCTACGATGCGCTGAACGTGGGCGACAGCGTGACCGACAGCGTGGTGGTGAAGACCACCGACGGCACCGAGCAGACGCTGAGCGTGACCATCCACGGCACCAACGATGCGCCGGTGGTTGCTGCTGCGCTGACGGCGGCGGCCAACGAGGATGGCGCCGCGTTCAACCTCGACCTGCTGGGCGGGGCGAGCGATGTCGACAACGCGAACCTGCATGTTTCGGACGTGACCGGCCTGGTCGCAGGCGTGACGCTGTCGGGCGATACGCTGATCGTCGATCCGGCGAATGCGGCGTTCCAGTCGCTGCAGGCGGGCGAGACGCGCGAGATCGTGGTCAGCTACAATGTCATCGACGGGCAGGGTGGCAGCGTGGCGCAGAGCGCGACGATCACCATCACCGGCACCAACGACGGCGCGACGATCAGTGGTGACACCACCGGTGGCACCGTGGTCGAGGACGGGGTGACCCAGCTGACCGGCCATGTGAGCGTGGCCGATGCCGACCACGACCAGGCGGCGGCGATCGCTGCGAGCGCGACCGGCACGTACGGCAGCTTCTCGGTCGATGCGGCGGGCAACTGGTCCTACCAGCTCGACAATGCGAGCGCTGCGGTCCAGAGCCTCGCCAACGGGCAGGTGGTCAGCGAGCAGTCGTTCACCATCGAATCCGCTGACCACTCGGCATCGGTGACGCTGAACTTCTCGGTCCAGGGCACCAACGATGCGCCCAAGGTGACGCTGACCCAGTCGGCCACCGCGACCGAGGACGGTTCGCCGGTTTCGCTCAATGCGCTGGCGGGCACGTCGGACGTCGATGCGACCGACACGCTTTCGGTGACCTACACCTCGCTGCCGGCAGGCGTGACGTATGACGCGACGACGCACCAGTTCACGCTGGATCCGACCAATGCGGCGTTCCAGCACCTGGCCGCCGGGGCGACCGACACGGTCACGGTGAACTATGGCGTGAGCGACGGCACCACCACGACGCCGAGCAGCCTTTCGTTCAAGGTGACCGGCGTCAACGATGCCGCCTCGATCAGCGTGGACAGTGCGGTCACCAACGACCGCGCGGTGACCGAAACGGGTGTGGCCGCAGGCGATGCGAACGCTTCGGGCAAGCTGCTGGTGACCGACGTCGACGATGGCCAGGCCGCGTTCCAGACCCCGGCTTCGCTGGCGGGCACGTATGGCACCTATACGTTCAATGCCACGACCGGCAGCTGGACCTACACGCTCGACAACACCAAGGCGGCGACGCAGGCGCTGACCGCGTCGCAGACGGTGCACGATCACCTGACGGTGGTTTCGGCCGACGGCACCGCGACGCACGACATTGCGGTCACGGTAACCGGCGCCAACGATGCCGCCACGATCACCGTGGATGCGACGGTGGCGAACGACCGTGCGGTGACGGAAGCGGGCGGTCTTGCCAATGCGACCGCAGGCGATGCGAGCGCTGCGGGCAAGCTGCTGGTGACCGATCCGGATTCTGGCCAGGCCGCGTTCCAGACGCCGGCTTCGCTGGCGGGCACGTATGGCACCTATACGTTCAACGCCACGACTGGCAGCTGGACCTACACGCTCGACAACACCAAGGCCGCGACACAGGCGCTGACCGCGTCGCAGACGGTGCAGGATCACCTGACGGTGGTTTCGGCCGACGGCACGGCATCGCACGACATCGCGGTGACGGTGACCGGCGCCAACGACACGGCGACGTTCGGTGGCACCAGCACCGGTTCGGTCACCGAGGACAGCACCACGCTGACCAGTGCGACCGGCACGCTGTCCGTGACCGATCCGGACCTGAACCAGGCGAGCTTCGTGGCGCAGACCAACGCGGCGGGCACGTACGGTTCGCTCTCGATCAACTCGGCCGGTGCGTGGACCTATACCATCGACAACACCAAGTCGGGCTTCGCAACGCTCAACACCGGCACGACCGCGCACGACATCTTCACCGTGCAGTCGGCCGATGGCACGACGACGACGATCGACGTGAGCGTGGTGGGTAACACCGATGTGACGCTGGCGGCGGTGCAGACGGCGAGCGGCGATCCGAACGACTTCGACTCGCAGGGTGCTGCCGGGGACATCAAGTTCCAGGGCAACGGTCAGTCGGCCGATACGGTCTATGGCGGTCCGGGCAACGACACCATCAACGGCAACAGCGGCAACGACACCCTGTACGGTGGTTCGGGTGACGACAAGCTGGACGGTGGCGCCGACAACGACACGATCTATGGCGGGTCGGGCAACGACACGATCACCGGCGGTAACAATGTCGACGTCCTCATCGGTGGCTGGGGAGCGGATACGCTGACCGGCAACCAGGGCAACGACACGTTCAAGTTCCTGAGCGCTCTCGACCGCGGCGACACGATCACCGACTTCACGCACGCCAATGGCGAGCAGGACAAGATCGACGTGTCCTCGATCGACGCGGACCAGAACACGGCCGGCTTCCAGCACTTCACCTTCAACGGCACGACGCCGACCGCCAACGGCCTGTGGTACGTGGTGAACGGCAGCGACGTGGTGCTTTATGGCGATATCGGCGGCAACACCGCGACCATCGAGCTGCATGTCACGCTGACCGGGGTGACCTCGCTGACGGCGGCCGACTTCATTCTCTAAAGCCGGGCCGCAAACCAAGGGAAAGGGGCTGCTGCGGCGGCCCCTTTTTCGTTTGGGGCCGGGTTGGCGTTCAAACCGAGCGGCGCGGGCATGGCCCCGGCGTGGCGCAACAAAAAAGCCCGAAAGGTTGGTCCCTCCGGGCTTTGTGCTTGCTGTTCTGTCGCGAGCGCTCAGGGGACCGGCAGTTCCTTGACGGCATCGAGCTCCACCGGGGCGGCGGTGCGCGGCGCGGCGGGATCGCGCAAGGCGCGTGCGCTGGCGCTGCCGAGGGGCAGGCCGTCGATACCGCGCAGCAGGGGCGTGAGCAGCGGCACGTCGCCGCGATGCTTGACCTTGTCGAAGTGGTCGTCGGGATCGTAGCGCGGCTCGCCCGGCAGCAGCCAGGTCTGTTCGAGCGCACCCATGGCGGCCAGCACGCGGGCCTGGGCGATGTAGGCGCTGGCCATCGCGCTGTTGTAGTTGCCGCGCGCCAGCAGCAGTTCGCGGGCGAGATCGAGCACGTCGAGCGTGGTGCGGAGCCCCGCCTTTTCCTGCAGCAGGGCACCGTCATAGGCGCGGCGGGCCGATTCCACCGCGCTGGCATAGCGATCGACCGCGGCGCCGAGCGCCTTCCAGTCATCCCAGGCGGCGGCGAGCGTGGCGCGGTTTTCGCGCAGGGCCGCATCGATCAGGCGCCAGTCGGAATCGTTGGCGGCGATCGCCTCGCCCACGCGGGCCTGGCGCAGGCCGCTTTCGTAGATCGGGCCGGACAGGACGACCTGGCCGGAAAAGTCGCGCTGGTCGCGGCGGGGGATCGCCCCGAACAGGCTCTGCACGTTCCAGCCGTTGACGTAATCCGCCTGTCCCTTCAGGTCGACCCGCGGCATCAAGTCCGCCTTGGTGGATTCAAGGCTGGCGCGGCTGATCTTTTCGCGTTCCTGCGCGGCAATGAGCACGGGGTTGTGGCCTTCGGCATAGGCGTAGGCCGCTTCGAGCGAGTCCGCGGGAAGGCGCAGCGGGTTGGGCGCGGCAAGGGCGCCGGCGGGAGCACCGATCATGCGCAGGAACGTCGCTTCGCCCGCCGCCGCATCGCGCTGCGCGGTGAAGACTTGCGCGCGGCCGAGTTCGACGCGGGTTTCGACCTGCTCGACATCGGTGGAGGTCACCTCGCGCCGCTTGAGCCGAGCGCGGTTATCGGACAGTTCCTGTTCCAGCGTAGCGAGGTTGTCGCGCGCAATGGCCACGGCGGCGCGATCGCGCAGCAGGCCGACATAGGCGCCGATCGCATCGAGCAGGGCCTGTTGTTCGGCCGAGCGCATGACCTGCCGCTGGTAGCCGAGCTGGGCCAGGGCATAGCGTTCCGACGCGGCGTTGCGGCCAAAGGTGAAGATCGGCTGGGTGAGGACGGCGGTGGTGGTGAGACTGCGCGTCGTGTTGTCGGACCACCCGTTGCCCGGCTTGCGCAGGCCCGAGCGGGTGATGTCGTAGCCCACCTGGTAATCGAGCCGTGGGCCGAAGGCGGCGCGGGCCTGGGGCACGCGGTAATCGATCCCGCGCAGCGCAGCGCGCTGGGCAAGGACGGTGGGGCTGGTCCAGTAGGCCAGCCTGAGCGCCTGCGGCAGGGCATCGACCGGGGTGCCGGCGCGCGATGCTTCGGCAATGTCGGCGGGCGTGCCGCCGGGAAGGTCGGGCGAATAGCGCAGCGCGCTTTCGGGGGCGGGCGCGGGCGGGCCCATTTCCGATGGGGCCAACGCGGGCTGACTTGGTGCATCCTGGGCGCGGGCGGCGAGCGGGCTCGCCACCAGTGCTGCCCCGGCGAGCAGTAGTGTCTTCACGTGCATTCCCCCCTGATCCCTCACTTAATTGTCCCGGAACGCCCGCATGAACTGGTCGCGCAGCGGCTTGGTCAGGTACGACAGCATCGAGCGAGAGCCGGTTTCGACATAGACTTCGGCGGGCATGCCGCTCTTGAGATCGAGCCCTTCCTTGCGGACCTTGTCCTGCTGAACCGCGATGCGGATCGTGTAATAGGCCTGGCGCGCTTCGGGATTGTCGGTGCGGTCGGTGGCGACGTAGATGACCTTGCCAGGGATTTCGGGCGTTGCCGCGTGGTTGAACGCGGTGAAGCGTACGCGGGCGTGCTGGCCTTCGATCACCTGGTCGATGTCGGCCGGGCTGACCATCGCCTCCACCACGAAGACATCCTTGTCGGGCACGATCTCCATGATCGGCTCGGCCGCGCGGATCACGTCGCCGATGGCCGAGAACGCGACCTTTTCGACCCTGCCCGAATAGGGCGCGCGGATTTCGGTGCGCTGCTTCTGGTCGGCGGCGGCGACCGAGCGGACCTGCTGCTGGTTGAGCGCGGTGTTGACCTGGGCAAGGTCGGTACCGGCCTGCACGCGGCGGGTCTGGACGAGCTGGATCGACTGCTCCTGCGCTTCGGTGATGCGGGCGCGGGCCTGCGCGATCTGCGACTGGAGCGAACCAACGTTGCCATCGAGATCGACCGCGGTGCGTTCCAGCTGGTTGAGCCGGTTGATCGTGACGAGCTGCTTGTCCCACAGATCCTTCACGCCCTGGCGTTCGGGCTCGATCAGCTTGCGCTGCTGCTTGAGCGCGGCGATCTGGGCTTCGAGGCCGTGGATTTCCTGGTTGTACTGCTGGACGCGCGCGGCGAGCTGCGAGCGGATCTGGCCTTCTTCCGTCTGGCGCAGGCGGAACAGCTTCTCTTCATCCGCCATCGCCTTGCGCGCGGTGTCGGTGTTGGCGCCGGTCAGTTCGGGGGGGAAACGGATGCCACCTTCGCCAAGGCGTTCAGCCTCCAGCCGTGCGCGCTGGGCGAGCAGCTGTTCGACGGTGAGGTTGGAAAGCGCGGCATCGGTGCCGGTGACGCGGTCGTCGAGCCGGAGCAGCAACTGACCTTCCTTCACGTGTTCGCCATTGTGGACGAGGATCGCGTCGATCACGCCGCCGGTCGGGTGCGCGATGCGCTTCACGCGGCTTTCAACGCCGACCTGGCCGCTGCCGATCACCGCGCCGCCGATGGGCACGAACGCAGCCAGCAGGAACAGCACGACGAACAGCCCGGCAACGGTCATCAGCAGGCGCTTGAGCAGAAGCGGTTGGGCGACCTTGGCCGCGGCATCGCCTTCCCACAGCACGGGGAGGAGCATGCGCGCGGGATCGGTGGGAAGCTGGGCGTTCATGCGGAAACTCCCGAAGCGGCCGCAGTGCCGGCTTCATCGTCCTTGGCATCCGAGCCGTTTCCGGGCTCGATGCGGGTGGCGGTGTTGGCCTGCTGGATGCGCGCGAGCACGGCGTCGCGTTCGCCGAAATCGGCGATGCGGCCAGCCTGCATCAGGGCGATGTGCGTGGCCGGGCCGAGCGTTGCCGGACGGTGGGTGATCATGATGACGATGCCGCCGCGCTTGCGCATGTCGAGCACGGCATGGGCCAGTGCGGCATCGCCTGCGGCATCGAGGTTGGAATTGGCTTCATCGAGCACGAGCAGGAACGGATCGCCATAGAGCGCGCGGGCGAGGCCGAGGCGCTGGCGCTGTCCGGCAGAGAGTTCGACGCCGCCCGCCGATACGTGGGATTCATAGCCATCGGGCATCGACAGGATCAGTTCGTGGACGCCCGCCGCCTTGGCCGCGGCGACGATGCCTTCCGACGTGGCGGCTGGATCGAAGCGGGCGATGTTCTGGCCGATGGTGCCGTCCATCAGGTCGACCACTTGCGGAACATAGCCGAAATAGCTGCCGAGCGTTTCGGCGTCCCATTGATCGAGCGTGGCGCCATCGAGGCGGATCTCGCCACGGTTCGGGCGCCAGATCCCCAGGATTGCGCGCACCAGCGAGGTCTTGCCGGCCGCGCTCGGCCCGACGATGGCCAGCACCTGTCCGGGCGTGAGCTGAAGGGTGACGCCCGAGACAGTGAAGCGCTGCGTGCCCGGGGGTGCGACCCACAGATCGCGGATCGCGAGTTCGCCCGAGGGGCGGCTCAGCTGGACTTCGCGGGCAGGCGGCTTGCGGTAGGCGGAAACGGCCTGGACCACCCGGCTCCAGCCTGCGCGCGCGGCGACAAGGCCGCGCCAGTTGGCGATCGCCTGGTCGACCGGCGCCAGCGCGCGGCCCGACAGCACGGAAGAGGCGAGGATCACGCCGCCACTCGCCTTGCCATCGATCACCAGCAGCGCACCGACCGACAGGATCAGCGATTGCAGCAGCATGCGGAACATGCGGCTTGCCCCGCCGAGACGGGCGACCGTGCGCGAAAGGTAGGATTGGGCGCCGATGAAGCTGTCTTCCCAACCCGAAGTCCGCGCGACCAGCCGGTCCTGCATGCCCATGGCAAGCGCGGATTCGGCAAAGCGGATTTCGGCGAGCGCGGCGGCGGACCGGCCGCTGGTGATATTCGAAAGCTCGCGCGAGCCCGACATCGTGCGCCGGTTCGAGATGATGGCGAGGGCAGCCATGACGAAGACACCGAACAGCGCGGTCAGTCCCAGCCACCAGTGCAGCGAGGCGAGCACGATGAGGAACATGATCACCCAGGGCAGGTCGATCAGGGCGATAGGGCCCTGGCCCGCGAGGAACGTGTGGATGGAATCGAGGTCGCGGGTGAACTGCAGCCCGTCGCCCTTGTCCGGTCCATTGCGCAAGGGCCGGGTGACCGTGGCATAGTGCACCGCGCCGAACAGATCGTCGTGCACGCCGTTGGCGACGCCAAGGAGCGCTTCGCTGCGGATCGCCTCGAACACGGCCTGGAAGGCATAGACCAGCACGAGCATCACGAAGAGGCCGATGAGGGTCGGAACAGACCGGCTTGGCAGGACAGAATCGTAGACCAGCATCATGTAGGCCGAGCCCGCAAAGACCAGCACGTTGAGCAGGACACTCGCCACCGCGACGAGGACCAGGCCCCCGCGATACCGGCTTATGAATAGATTAAGAATCTGACGGTCCACGCCTTGGAAATCCCACGTTTTTTGTGGAGCTAAAGCAATAACATTACGCTCGCAAGGACGCAGGACGAGGGCTGTTACGTAGCAATTCTACGATTTTGTTAACTAAGCAAAACTTCCTGCGGTTAAGCAGGTTCAGCGCAGCTCGGGCATGCGCCCCTGGGGCTGGGACTGCTCGTCGACAGGGCGCGCGCCCTCGACCATGATTTCGCACCAGACGCCGCGCCGGTCGAAATTGAGCTCCACCGCATCGAGCCCCGGCTGGGGCATCAACAGGCGGGTCCCGACCCCTTCGCGCGATGGCGAGGATACGGGCGGCCCGCCCTGTTCCTTCCACAGGATGTACAGGCTGCGCCCGTCCACCGCGAGGAACCAGGTCAGTTCGACAAGGCCCTGATCGTCGGACCAGGCACCATGCTTGACCGCGTTGGTGGCAAGTTCGTGCAGCGCCATGATCAGGGGAATGCAGGTGCGATCGGGCAGGATCACAGGATCGCCCGAAAGCTTCAGCCGAGTGCGCCGGCCGAACGGTTCGAGCGTCCGCTCGGCGATCTCGGGCAGGCGGCCCTCGGTTTCAGTGCCGATCCGCAACAGGTCGCTCGCCTGTGCGAGCCCTTCAAGGCGGCTGGAAAATTCGCGATAGAAATCAAGCGGATTGTCGGCCTTGGGACCGCGCGAGGCGAGGGCCTGTACGATCGTGAGCATGTTGCGCACGCGATGGCGAAGCTCGCGGTTGAAGCCTTCGGCCTGTTCATGCAGCGCATCGAGTTCGCGCACCGCGCCGCGCAAGGCGGAGCCGGTGGCCAGGATCAGCCCGGCCGAGAAGCAAAACATCAGGAAGAACGCCGCGCGCATCGGGTCGATCACCGCAAACCACGCGCCGCCGCCGAACAACCGTTGCGAAACAATCGCCGCGATACAGGCGACGAGGACGGCGTATGCGGTATCGAGCAGTAGCGCCCCGATGAGGATGCTTGGCCAATAGGTGAGAAAGGGCAGGGCGCTTGTGCCTGGATCGACCAGCGCGCGTACCGCCGTGGGGAACGCAACCAAGAGAACGAGAAGCACTACTTGTTCAGCGGGAGACCGCTGTTTCACCAGCGCTTGCCGGATCACCTTTGCTCGGGTCATCTGCGTCGTTTCCTTCGAGGGCCCCTGGGCGTTCTTCGCGCCCGGCGGTTTGGTCCGCTTCGGATACTTCTATGGACCCGCATCGACGACAACGCCAGCGCCGCGATGCGCCGGCAAGAGTTAGGCTGCCAATAACATATTGGATAAACCGTGGCTTAACCACGGATCAGGTTGCGCAAATGATTGCCGAGCTGTGGTGGTTGCGCGACGAGCGGCGGTCCGCCCGATCGCGCGTGCCCGGATCAGGCGGCGCGGGGCAGCGCCATGGCGCGGGGCGGAGCGAGACGCAGCGCATCGGCCAGAGCGATGATCGTGGCCACGGCGTGCGCCTCTTCGGCGGTCAGGCCTGCGAAATCGGGCAGGAAGGCGCGGCAGGCCTGGATGAAGTTGCCGGGGTTGCGTTCAAGGTCCGACCGGTACTGGTCGAGCGAGTGGCACCCGTCGATGTCGGCCCAGCTGAGGCCCTGCGGCGAGGGGCGTTCGTGAAAGGACCAGAGCGCGAAGATTGCGCGCTCGACCGCATCACGCGCCTGTTCGGGCAGCGCGGCGCCCGATGCACGGGCTTTCAGCCTTTGGCGATAGCGGCGCTGCCGCTCGGCGTTGGTCATGGCCATGGTGCGCACCGCATAAGGCAGGCACGGCAAGCATCCGGTTAGCCGACGTTACGTGACTGCCCTAAGGGCAACGTCAATGAAGCCGGTCACTCGCCCGGATCGTTGATCGCCAGCAGCGCGAGTTCGGTGCGGTTTTCGATCCCCAGCTTCTGGTACATCGCGTGAAGGTAGACCTTCACTGTGCCTTCGCCGATGTTGAGTTCCGCGCCGATGTCGCGATTGCGCATGCCGCGCGCGACCAGGCGGGCAATCTTGCGTTCGCGCGGGTTGAGCCGATCGAGCGGGCCGGCCTGCGGGCTGAGCGAAAGATCGAGCGCGCGCTGCAGGAAGATCGGGGCGATCGCCTTCTGTCCACCATGGACCTTTTCCAGCACGTCGACCAGTTCGTCCTCGGCGCCGTCCTTCGACACGATGCCATCGACGCCGGCGCGCATCACCGAAAGCAACTGGCGATCGTTGATCTCTGCCGTCAGCAGCACGATGCGGCGCTTGTCGCCCTTGGCGCGCAACACTTCGAGCGCTTCGACCCCGTTCATCCCGGGCATGTTGATATCGAGCAAAACGATCGCCGGATCGTGCATGTCGATCGCGGCCAGGGTTTCTTCGCCGCTGGCCGTCGCGGCGACGATCTGGAACTGCGTGCCACGCAGGACGGCCTCGACGCCGGCGCGGATGAAGCCATGGTCGTCGGCTACCAGTACGGGAATCATGCGGCCATCCTTGCAGGCAGAGAGATATCCAGCGTGACGCCCTTCGTAGCGTCGGCGATTTCGAGCCTGCCGCCCAGCGCCTCGACGCGTTCGCTGATCGAACGCGGCCGAAGCGGGTCGGGGCCCGTCGCGAAGCCGAGCCCATCGTCGCGAATCTGCATGCGCAATGCCCCCGCCTCGCCGATGATCGACACCGTCACGCTTGCGCAATGCCCGTGGCGCACGGCGTTGGCAACACCTTCGCGGACCAGCTGGCGCAGTTCGTAAGCCAGCTCGATCGAGACCGGCAGCGGACGCATTGCCGCATCGAGCCGCGTGTCGATGTGCCAGTGGTGCGACAGTTCGACGAGCAGGGCTTCCAGCTCTTCGGCAAGGTCGGTGCGGCGGTCGCCGTCCTCGCCCCTGCGCAGGCGATCGATCAGGCCGCGCAGCTGGACCTGTTCGCGGCGCAGGGCCTGCTTGATCGAATCGATCTCGCCCTCAGGGTCATTGCCTTCGCGGATCCAACGGCGCAGCGCCTCGATCCGGAACAGCGTGCCGGCGAGGAACTGCGCAACGCTGTCGTGCAGATCGCGGGCGAGTGCATTGCGGATGCCGGAAACCGCCGCCTCGCGCGAAAGCGAGGCCATCTCCTCGCGATCGAGCGCAAGGCCGACTTCGCGCGCGAAAGCCTCGACCAGGGGCAAGTCGTCCACCGACAGATCCCGCATCCCCCAAGCGAGCAGCTGGCCGGGGCCGGCGGCCGTGGCAAAGGATGCGATGATGCCTTCGCTGATGCCGCAGTGATCGGCGAGCGGCACCGATATCCTGCCCGTCCACGCCGCCATACCGGCAACGGGCAGCGAGGCGATGCGCCGGCGGCGTACGGTGTCGAACATCACTGGCGCAATGCCGAGGGCAAGATCGTCGGACAGGTCGCCGGGTGCCGCCATCACGTGGGTCGACGTGCCGTCGTCCAGCACGATCTCGACCAGCGGCTCCTCGTTGCGCAGAAGCGCGATGGCAACGCCCTTGGCCCCGAGGGCGTTGCGGATTTCGGCAATCGCCTCGGCCAGCACGCGAAGGCGCCGTTCGCCCGGTACGCCGCCCGGATCCTGCAGCTCGACCCGCCGGGACAGGCGTCCATCGCCGCTCAGCCAGACCATCACGATCGAAAGCAGCAGCATGTAGACTTGCCGGCGACCGAACCGGTAGATGTCGAGATTGAAGTGCAGCATCATCAGCGCGCCACCGGCTGCAGTATTGGCTACAAGCAGCGCAAGTGCGGTGACGGCGATCCCGCGCCAGCCCCAGCGCAGGTTCGAGCTGACCAGAAGAAAGGCGGCAAAGGCCATGAAAGGACTGGAGAAGTCGCTGTTGCCGGCCTCGGTGAAATAAACTCCCCCGACAAATGCAATGATGTCGATGACGTGGACCGCGACGGCCAGGCGAAAATCGTACCACCAGCTGCGCCACGCCACGATCACGAGTGCTGCAGCCAGCGTCATGTAACCGGCCAGGATGGCAAGGCCGACGGCGCCGGCACGGGCGGGCTGGGTCGGTTCTATCAGCACGGCCAGCAGGAAGACGACGGCAAGCACCGCGCGCGTGGTCGCAAGAACCTTGGCGGTGCGCCGCATGAACATGCGCTGAGGTTCCTGCCTCCCCATTGGATCGACCCGTCCTCGTTCTCGTTTCGCCACACGCCCCCCGGCATGTGGATGCAATACCTTTAGCTAACGCTGTCAATTGCACGAAACGGAAAGGGCGTAAGGTGCAATACCGCAAACGTTAACTTGCGCTGGGACGGATATTAGATCATTTTCAACTCGTGATGTGGGAAAAAATCTGTCTTCTTTGCCAATTGGATGCCTCGGATGATGAAGGGCGGATCTAAACAGGTCAGGTTGACGGGAGAACGAGGCCACCTTTCGATAGAAGGCGGTTTCGCAGGACGGCACGCTCTATGATGATGACGACCTTTCCTCTGCAGGAAGAGGACGATGTTCTCGACGCACTCACGCCCAAGCAGCGGGAAGTGCTGGACCTTTTGATCCAGCACAAGACCTCCAAGGAAATATCCAGGCTTCTAGGCATATCGCCCCACACGGTCGACCAACGGATCATGCTCGCACGCGCGAAACTGAACGTCGCGACCCGCGGAGAGGTGGCGCAGCAATACCGCCGACTGGTCGAGGAACGGCGGAATTCCGCCATCTCTAGTCCCGCGATCATATGGGAAAAACCCGTATATCAGCCGTCCTATGTCGAAATGACCGAATCGGATGGGCAAGGTCCGGATCGGGAAGACGGGGTGGCGTTCCAGACCACCATAGGCCTCCTTCGCAAGGCGCCGCAGGAGACGGGGCAGAGCGAAGCGGCCAGGGCGGTCAAGGCCTACTACCGCGTTCTCCCGGAGGTGTTCGACGGACCAAACGGAACCCTGGTGCGTCTCGGCTCGATTGCCGCGATAACCGTGTTCCTGATCCTGATCGTCCTCGGCGGACTGTCGATCTTTTCGCAGCTGTCCGAGATCATCGGTCACTGATCCGTCTGTCATCTCCCGTCACAGCGGGCCCGGGCATTGCCTCGGGCGGAAGGGGGAAGACCATGAAGTTCGAAAAGATCGAAGCGAGCGCGATGGACCGGGGCATGAGCACCGGGGTTGCCCAGTTGCGGATCACCCGTGACCTTCATCAGGCCGAAGCCGCGCTAGACGAAGCTCTCTTGCGTCAGGCACAGTTGCTCCAGACCATGGTCGGCGCGCGGCGCGAGACCGGCGTTGCGCCCTTCCTCGGCCAGGATGCGCTGATGCGCCTGCTCAAGAGCCAGCAGGGGCTGGTCGATGCGGGCGGCGAACTCGCCCGGGTCCATGGCCGTCTCAACACGATCGCGGTCGAAACCAACGGCGGCAACGATGCCTGTCCGCCCGCTGCGCGCGAAGCCGATCGCGACGACGTGGCAGCGAAGGTCGCCTGATGGTGGTTGGCTGCTGCCGGGCGACGCCCTGTCGTTCGGCAGCCGGCCGCCGGACGGCGCTGCAGAAGGTGTGATGCGCAGATGCTTTCGCTCTGGATCCCTCGCATTGCCCTGATCGTCACCGTGCTCTTCGCGGCACGGCGCGGCGGCGAGCCCGAACGGCTCGTGGCCGCGGTGCTTTTCGCCACTTTCGCACTCGACGTTGCGAACCACTCCTGGTTCGGCGCACCTGACTGGTTCGCCGTCAATCCCGGCCATCTCGTGATCGACACCTGGGCGTTCATCTCCCTGCTGTGGATCGCGCTGAGGGCCAACCGCGGCTGGCCCCTGTGGGTCGGTTCGGGCCAGGTGATCGTGGTCATGGGGCACATTGCCAAGGTGTGGGAGCTGGACATGGTCCGTTGGGCGTACTGGGCGATGACCCAGGTTCCCTTCGTCTTCCAGCTGTGCGTCCTGGCGATCGGCACGGTCGCACACGTCGCAAGATCACGCCGCGTTGGCGCATATGATGCCTGGCGTCCGGCCTGAGAAAGGCGGCCTTCGTGCCGCCATGTGGACCACCAAGCTGCTGGCCAGGCCGGCGCGTGGCGGTCCGGGACCGAAGGAAGTAACAGGATGACGGTAAGATCGATGATTGCCGCAGGGCGCGAGGGAAGCCTGGCCGTTCAGCAACTCCCCAACAGCACGGACCGCGAGGACGGTTCGCTGGTCCCCACCACCACCACCGGCCATGCCGCGCTGGCGCTCGCCCACGAACTCTATGTCGGCAGGCGCAAGCGCGAACGCTTCCTGAGCGGCGACCTGTTCGGTGAGCCCACTTGGGACATCCTGCTCGACCTCTACGTCGCCGCGCGCGAGGATCGCCGCGTACCGACCACCAGCGCCTGCATCGGGGCCCACGTGCCGCCGACGACAGCCCTGCGCTGGCTGCGCATCCTTGAAGCCAAGGGGCTGGTTGAACGCGAAGACGACGGCCGCGATGGCCGCCGTACGTTCGTCCGCCTGACCGACCGGGGCCTGCTGGCCATGGACGGCTGGCTGGAAGGCATGCTGCTCGCGCTCGACAAGGCGATGGCCAAGGCCAAGGCACAGCCCGCAGGCTGAAAAGCCCAAGCGCGAACGATCAGTGCATCAGCGGCGGTAATACCGGCACTTGCGCTGCCCCTTCTTGGCGATTTCGTGCCCGGCGACACCGCCAGCGGCCGCGCCGAGGATGGTGGCAGTGGTGCCACCGGCAATCACGTTGCCGAGAATGGCGCCGCCAGCCGCACCGACGACGGCACCTTCGGTCTTCGAAAGGCGCTTGCCGCAACGCGCCTCGGCGGGGGCGGCGGCAAGGACCGAAAGGGCGCCGACGGCGAGCAGGGCGGGGCGGGTAAATCGGAACATCGAACGAACTCCTGTGGATCGGAATGGAACGGGCGAAACGTGCCCGCCAACGCTCCATTCCTGCCCCAGTTCCGGCGCGGCTGCCAGAGCGGTTGCGGCCAACCGCTCGTCGCAGCGCGCCTCGCCGGCCGTCAGCTGTCCTGCTGACGCCGCTGCTGGCGAGACATCCCGCCGCGCTGACCGTCGCTGGCGTCGTTCTGCTGCTGCTCCATCTGCTGCGACCCATTGCCCTTCCGGTCACCGCCGCCCTGTTGCTGTTCAGCCTGCGATGCGGGCCGCCCGTCCTGGCCGTGACCCTGGCGATGGTCGCCGCCCATCTGCCCACCGAGCGAGCCCTGGTCTGCCCCACCGCCCTGCGCGCCGGGGACGTTGCCGTTGTTCTTGCCGTTCATGATCGTTCTCCCGCACCGCGTTCATGATCATCGGTGCACGCGATCAACCGGGCGGAGGGGGAAGGCGTTCCTCCTCGAAGGCCCGTGCGCACGCATTCCGCCGCACGTCCAGCACGCTGCGGTCTTCATCCAGATCGATGACGAGGTCGGCGCGGTCCGGAAGATCATCCAGCAGCGCACGCGTGATGCGCTCGTAGTGGGCGATGAACCGGGCGAGTGCGACGGAGTCCATGCCTCGCCCCGCCTGGCGCAACGGCTCTTCCTGTTCGCCGCGCCACCGTGCGACGATGTCGAAGCCGGGGGCGCGCAACATCACGAGGAAGTCGATCCGCGCAAACAGCGTGGCATAGTCTCCGGCCAGCGCCGCATCGGCATGGCCGCGCCAACGTCCATCGGGATCTTCTTCCGCTTCGAGCCTGTTGATCGGCCGCGAAAGGCCTGCCGCCCCTTGCGGCCTTGCGCCGAGGCACCAGCCTTCGAGGATCAGCGCGCGGGTGTCCCGGCTTGCGCGAGGCCATTGCGTTTCGGGCAGGCGATCGTCGGCGCCCTTGTCGAAGCGGGGCAGTGCAGCCGCTTCTCCCCCCTGAAGCGCGGCGATCACGTCGAGGCCGAGCTTTATGTCGTGCGTGCCGGGGACGCCGCGCGTGGCCAGCAGGGGATGGACCGTTTCGGCAAGGATGCGCCGCTCGGCCTTCGTGCGATAGAGATCGTCGAGCGAGAGGATCGCCGTGGCGCAGCCGCGTGCGTCAAGCCGCGCGGCGAGGGCTGTGGCAAGCGTCGACTTCCCCGATCCTTGCGCGCCGCTCAGTCCGATGACCAGCAGGCGGCCTTCGTGCGATGGCAGGAGCTTTGCGAGCTCGGCATCGACGATGTCGAGGGCGGACAGGGGCCCAGTCACGTGTTCTCCCGCGGCGATTGCCGGGGCAGGCCTAACAGGGCGGCGGCCGACTGACCAGCCGCCGCCCCGTTGCGATCAGTCTTGCAGGACCCAGCGTACAGCCGTCTCGTATGCGCCCGGCATGGCGGTGCCTTCACTGCTGCGAGCAGGTTCGAACCGTGCGCGCCGGGTGACGCGGTCGCAGGCTACGGTGTCGAGTTCGGGATGTCCGCTGCTCGCCGTCACTTCGCAGCCGCTCGGCCGTCCGTCCGTGCCGATGCTCAGGCGCAGGCGGGTAACGCCGGTCCATTCCTCGCGGATCGCCCGCGTGGGGTAGTCGTTGCGCGTGATCCAGCTGCCGGGATCGCCCTTGGCCCGCGCCGCCGTGGCCGGGCCGGTGGGCGTTGGTGACGGATCGGGCTTGAGGAACGGCTCCTTGGGACCGAGATCGATCGGTCCGAGGGGCGGAAGCAGGGGTCCAGGATCAAGCGTTCGCGTGTCTGTCGATGGAACCAGCGGATCCAGCGGCGTGCGCGGCGCAGTGCTGTCGGTATGCGCGCGCGCCGCAGTGCGTGGCGAGGGTTCGGGCTTTGGCGGCTTGGGCGGCGGGGGCATCCAGATCCAGTTCTGGTTGTCGAGGCCCCTGTCGATCACCCGGGTGATGATCCCGCCCGCAAAGGTGGAGAGCAGCGCCGCTCCCAACCCCACATGCAGCGCGATCACCGCCGCGCCTGCGCCGAGCCTGCCACGCCCGCCGCGTTCCGCTCCATATCCCATGGCCACACCCTCTCTCGAATGCCGCCCCGATCCCTTGCTCGACCGGCCTGTCGGATCAAAGGCCGGGGACGGTCTGGTTATGCGAGCGAGCCTACGCCTTATTTCTCTACCGCAAAGGTAGAACAAACGAACGGCCCGGTTCCGTTCCAAAAAACAAGAGGCCCCTCCTCCGCCGGGGAAGAGGGGCCCTTCGAGCCTGGCCGGGACCGCCCATCGCCGGGCGGTCGGGCAAAGATCAGAAGCTCTTGCGCACCGTCATGCCGATCTTGCGCGGCGTGCCGATGTTGTAGCCGATGCGCGCGCGGCCACCGCGTTCGCGGTCGAGCGAGAGCAGCGGCGTTTCATCGAACAGGTTGTTGACGTAGAGCAGAACCGACAGGCCGTTCTTCCATTCAACCCCGGTCGACAGGTTGACGAGATTGTAGCTCGGCAACTGGTACGAGCCGAAGCTGTAGGTTCCCGAACCCGAAGCGCCGGTGGCCGGGTTGAAGAACAGCGAGTTGCCGAAGTTGCCCGCGCCGGCTTCCTGGTCGGACGGCTGAGTGAACCGGTTGCCGACGTGGCTGAAGGTGGCGTTGAAGGTCCAGTCCATGTCGTCGGCAACGGCATAGGCATAGCTGGCGGTGGCCGACATCTGGAACTTCGGCACGGTGGGCAGGCGGTTGCCATCGCGGATGCCCGCAATGATGTTGCCGCCGGCGTCGGTGACGTTGCTGTCGAACTTGGAATCGATCACGCTGCCGTTGATCGACAGGTCGAAGCCCGGCGCGGGGCGTGCGCTGAGTTCGACTTCAAGACCGGCGGTGTGCGCCTTGGGCACGTTGAACACCACGCGCGACGAGCACGAGCCGGCGTCCGCCGTCACCTGCAGGTTGCGGATGCGGTTGTAGAACACCGCGGCGTTGAAGGTCACCCCGCTGGTCGAAGCCTTCACGCCGGCTTCGTAGTTCCAGAGGCTTTCGTCCTTGTAGTTCGGACGCCCACCGTAAGTTGCGGCATCCGGACCGTTGGCGCCGCCCGAGCAGAGCGGGATGTTGAGCGGATCGTTCACGCCGCCAAGGCGGAAGCCCTTCGACGCCTGCACGTTGAACGACAGGTCGCGGCTGGGTTCGTAGCTGACGATGAAGCGCGGGTTGAAGCCGTTCGACTTGGTCTTGTCGCCGATGTTGCGATCGCCGTTGGCGAAGACGCCGCCGGAGATGAAGTTGCGGGTTTCCTTGAAGTCGTAATAGCGGCCGCCGGCGGTCAGCTTGAAGTCGCCAGCCTTGTAGCTGGCTTCACCAAACACCGCGAACTGCTTGATCTTGTAGGGAATGTCGGCGTTGTAGGGCGAATCCGCCGGGAAGCCGTTGGCCACGGCATCGGACACGCCCGCGCCCAGCGCCGCATCGATATAGGCATCGTAGCCGGGCGTCGGCAGGCGCTGTGCGTAGGTGCGCTTGATGTCGCTGTAGAAGCCGCCGAGCACCCACTGCAGGGGGCCCGCGCCGGTGGAGGAAAGGCGCAGTTCCTGCGTCCAGGTGTCGAGCTTGGTGGTATCTCGCAGGTTCGAAGGCAGGTTGATCGCACCGGCGGGCAGGCCCAGGCTGACCCCGACCGAACCGGTCAGCGCCGATGCATCGCGGCTGACGAGGATGTTGCGGTGGATGTAGCTCGTCACCGAAGTCACATCGATGTTGTCCGCCACGGGCGCGTTGATGGTCAGGTCAGCGAGCGTGGTCTTGTCGTGGAACTGCTCGCGCAGCTTCAGGTACTGCGTGCGCTCGTCGATCGGCGCGCTGCCGGCCAGCGGGCTCTGGTAGAGGTTGTAGACGTCCTCGCGGTTGAAGCCGTTGACCTTGATATCCTGGTAGACGATGCGCGGCGTGATCTTGAGCCCTTCGACGGGTTCGAGCAGCAGCGCGGCGCGACCGCCAAAGCGTTCGCCATCGTTGATGTTCTTGCCGGCGGCCGGGCCGATGGCGTTGATGAAGCCGGCGAAGTGTTCGCCATAGCCGACCACGCGCAACGCGGCCTTCCCGCCCAGCGGCACGTTCACCGCGCCTTTGAGCGAATAGCCCACGTCGCCGCCCTTGAACACGTTGACGTCGCCGGCAACCTGGCCCTCGGTCTTGCCGAGCTTGGGCTGGTTGGTGATGTAGCGGACCGTGCCGCCGACCGAACCGGAACCGAACAGGGTGCCCTGCGGACCGCGCAGCGTTTCCACGCGGTTAAGGTCGAACAGATCGAAATCGGGGGTGAACAGCGACAGCGAGGTCACCGATTCATCTAGGTAGATGCCGACCTGTTCCTTGACGCCGGGCTGGTCGCGGACGATCTGGCCGGCCGAGACGCCGCGCACCGAGACCTGGCTCTGGCCGGGCCCGAGGTTCTGGACGGTGAGGCCGGCGACCGCGCGCGAGATGTCCTCGATCGAGTTGGCGCCCATCTTCTCGATCTGCGCCGACGTCTGCGCGTTCACCGAGAACGGCACTTCCTGGATGCTCTGCGCGCGCTTGGTGGCGGTGACGATGATTTCGTTGCCGTCCGAAGCCGTAGCGTCGGCGGTCTGGGCGTGGGCCGGCGCAGCGACAAAGAAAAGCGCGGTGGTCGAAGCGAGCAGCATGCTGCGCGCCGTGATGGCGTGACGGGCCATTTCAAGTCCTCCCTGCAACAACATAAGGGTTGTGTTCTTAACGACGCCGATTGGCGTCATGGGGTCTTATTGCTGCAACTGCGCAGGGTCGCGCAATCCTGCCTGCAGGTGCAGCATTGATTTGCCGCGCGCCTGTGATTCCATTGCAACAGGCGGCGTTCAACCTGCTGGGAACATGGTGTTATTTGGAAGGGATCAGGCCCACGCCTTCGCGAAGATGTCGAGCCGGGCCAGCATGCGTGCCTTGTATTCGTCGCCCAGCCACGCCGCGTTGATCGCGTTGCGTTCGATCTGCAGCAGTTCGGCCTTGGTCAGATTGCTGCGCCTTTGTGCGCGGATCAGCACCTCGGTCAGGTACTCGCTGCCCATATAGGCCGGATCGTCCGAAGCGATCGTCACGTTGAGCCCGGCGTCGAGCATACCGCGCACGACCTCGATATCGCCGCCTTCGCCGCGGACTTGTCCAGAAAAGCTCGGACACACGGTGAATGACAGACCGCGCTGTTTGGCCAAGGCGACCAGTTCCGGCGACTGCAGGATGTTGCCGCCGTGGTCGATGCGGTCGACCTTCAGGTCTACGATCGCCTGGCGAATGTGGGCGAGCGTGTTCTCCTGGTTGACGTCGCAGTGGACGGTCACTTTCAGCCCGGCGGCGCGCGCCTTGGCGAAATGCGCGGCGAACTTGCCGGGCGGGTGCCCCTTTTCGTCGCTGTCGAGACCTACCCCGACCAGATGCTCGCGATACGGGAGGGCGGCGTCGAGCGCTTCCATCGCGGTATGCGGATCGAGATCGCGCACGAAACACAGGATGAGGCCCGAGGAAATCCCGTAAAGCTTGGCCGCCTCCGCGCGGGCGCGGCTGATGCCCAGGATGACCGTCTCCATCGCGACGCCGCGCTTGAGGTGTTCCTGCGGATCGAAGAACATCTCTGTATGCAGCACGTTCTGCGATGCCGCCTTGGCGAGATAGGCGAGCGCAAGATCGTGGAAGTCCTGCTCGGTGACCAGCACCTTCATCCCGTCGTAGTAGATCGCCAGGAAACTCGGAAGGTCGTGGTACTGATAGCTCGCCTTCATCGCGGCGACATCGGCGAAGGGCAGGGTGATCCCGTTGCGCTGGGCAAGCATGAACTTCATCTCGCCCTCCAGCGTGCCTTCGAGATGCACGTGGTATTCGGCCTTGGGCATCACGCGGATGAAGCGCGCCATGTCGATTTCATCAGGGGTTGCCGGCACCGGCATGGGCGGCAGCGCAAACGGGGCTGGCGCGGGCGTCCCTGCCGCGGGCGTCGCTTCCTGGGCCAGCGTACGGCCTGCCATCATCGCGCCGCCGATCGCTGCAGCGCCCCGCACCATGTCCCGCCTTGTCAGCCCCATCTCCGGTACTTGCTCCCCTGTCGCGTTCGTTGCACCTATCCCAACGAGGCGCGCGCCATGTCCAGCGCCTTGTTCGACCGGCCTCGCCGGCAAGGCCGAAAACACGCCCCCGCTTGACCGGGAGGCCCGTCTCCACTAGGGGCCGCAGCGTTCCGCAGCCGGATTCGGTTTGCGGGAAGAGCTGAACATTGCCGGTGCGTGCGCAAGACCCGTCTTTCGCGTCATCCGTCAAAGTAACCCGGCGCCAAGGCACGGGTGGAGCGTTTCAAGCTCGTCATGGTGTCCTTTCGCAAGGGCAGCGCCCGCTTTTGACAAGCGGTGACGGTCTTTTCTCTCTTCGCCACGCGGCCCCGAGCGCCACAGTCAAGGTGAAGAGTACTTCATGCCTACGATCAACCAGCTGATCCGCAAGGGTCGCGAACCGCAGAAGGCCAAGAGCAAGGTCCCTGCGATGGAGCAGAACCCGCAGAAGCGCGGCGTTTGCACCCGCGTCTACACGACCACCCCGAAGAAGCCGAACTCGGCGCTTCGCAAGGTCGCCAAGATCCGTCTGACCAACAGCCGCGAAGTCATCTCGTACATTCCGGGTGAAGGCCACAACCTGCAGGAGCACTCGGTTGTGCTGATCCGCGGCGGCCGTGTGCGCGACCTTCCGGGCGTTCGCTACCACGTCCTGCGCGGCGTGCTCGACACCCAGGGCGTCAAGGACCGCAAGCAGAGCCGCTCGAAGTACGGCGCCAAGCGTCCGAAGTGACGGCCCCTTCAGGCCGTCATCCCAGCGAAGGCTGGGCTCGCTGGCGGCCTTGAGGAGCGGTTCGCTCTAAGGTTTTACAAACGTCGCAACAGGCCGAAAACGATCCCAGCCTTCGCTGGGATGACCGATTTCAAAGGGTCTTGCGGCGGTTTAACAAGGAATTTGCGATGTCTCGTCGTCGTCGTCCCGAAAAGCGGGAAATCCTGCCTGATCCGAAGTTCGGTGATCAGGTCCTGTCGAAGTTCATGAACAACCTCATGCTCGACGGCAAGAAGTCGGTCGCTGAGTCGATCGTGTACGGTGCGCTGGACACCATGCAGACCCGCGCCAAGGCGGACCCGCTGCAGCTGTTCCACGATGCGCTGAACAACGTGAAGCCGCAGATCGAAGTCCGTTCGCGCCGCGTCGGTGGTGCGACTTACCAGGTCCCGGTCGAAGTCCGCCCGGAACGCGCCCAGGCGCTCGCCATCCGCTGGCTGATCACCGCTGCGCGCAACCGCAGCGAGACCACGATGTCGGCCCGCCTTTCGGGCGAGCTGCTCGACGCCGCCAACAACCGCGGCAACGCGGTCAAGAAGCGCGAAGACACCCACCGCATGGCCGACGCAAACCGCGCGTTCAGCCACTACCGCTGGTAAGGTGTCCGGACGTTTCTGGCGTCTTTAAACGGTCACGAACGTAACCATATGGGGCGGGCCTGACATTCAGGCCTCCCCAGCACCCAAGGAAACCTCCCATGGCCCGCAGCCATCCGCTCGAGCGCTATCGCAACTTCGGCATCATGGCGCACATCGACGCCGGCAAGACGACGACGACCGAGCGCATCCTTTACTACACCGGCAAGTCCTACAAGATCGGCGAAGTCCACGACGGCGCCGCCACCATGGACTGGATGGAACAGGAACAGGAACGCGGCATCACGATCACGTCGGCCGCGACGACCTGCTTCTGGCAGGATCACCGCCTGAACATCATCGACACCCCCGGCCACGTCGACTTCACCATCGAAGTCGAACGTTCGCTGCGCGTGCTTGACGGCGCGGTCGCCGCGTTCGACGGCGTTGCCGGCGTCGAGCCGCAGTCGGAAACCGTGTGGCGCCAGGCCGACAAGTACGGCGTGCCGCGCATGTGCTTCATCAACAAGCTCGACCGCACCGGCGCGAACTTCAAGTACTGCGTGCAGACGATCATCGACCGCCTGGGTGCCAAGCCCGCAGTGCTTTATCTGCCGATCGGCGCCGAAAGCGACTTCAAGGGCCTGGTCGACCTCGTCGAACAGCGCGCGATCATCTGGAAGGATGAATCGCTGGGCGCCGAATTCTTCTACGAAGAAATCCCGGCCGACCTCGCCGACGAGGCCGAGCTCTATCGCTCGCAGCTCATCGAACTCGCCGTCGAACAGGACGACGATGCGATGGAAGCCTACCTCGAAGGCAACGAGCCCGACGTCGCAACGCTCAAGGCGCTGATCCGCAAGGGCACGCTGGCGCAGGCGTTCGTGCCCGTGCTGTGCGGCTCGGCGTTCAAGAACAAGGGCGTCCAGGCGCTGCTCGACGCGGTCGTCGACTACCTGCCTTCGCCGCTCGACATTCCTGACGTGCAGGGCGTGAACCCCGACACCGACGAGCCGGACACCCGTGCGACCTCGGACGATGCTCCGTTCTCGGCGCTCGCGTTCAAGATCATGAACGACCCCTTCGTCGGCTCGCTGACCTTCACCCGCATCTATTCGGGCACGCTGACCAAGGGCAGCTACCTGAACTCGGTGAAGAACAAGAAGGAGAAGGTCGGCCGCATGCTGCTGATGCACTCCAACAACCGCGAAGACATCGATACCGCCTATGCGGGCGACATCGTTGCTCTGGCCGGTCTGAAGGAAACGACGACGGGCGACACGCTCTGCGCCGAAAAGCAGCCGATCATCCTTGAGCGCATGGAATTCCCCGAGCCGGTCATCGAGCTTTCGGTGGAACCGAAGACCAAGGCCGACCAGGAGAAGATGGGCATCGCGCTCAACCGTCTCTCGGCCGAAGACCCTTCGTTCCGCGTTTCGACCGACCATGAATCGGGCCAGACCATCATCAAGGGGATGGGCGAACTTCACCTCGAAATCCTCGTCGACCGCATGCGTCGCGAATTCAAGGTCGAAGCCAACGTCGGCGCCCCGCAGGTGGCCTACCGCGAATACCTCGGCAAGCCGGTCGACATCGACTACACCCACAAGAAGCAGTCGGGCGGCACCGGCCAGTTCGGCCGCGTCAAGGTCAAGCTGACCCCGGGTGAGCGCGGTTCGGGCTTCGTCTTCAAGGACGAGATCAAGGGCGGTAACATTCCGAAGGAATATATCCCCGCGATCGAAAAGGGCTTCCGCGAAACCGCCGAAACCGGCTCGCTGATCGGCTTCCCGATCATCGACTTCGAAGTCCTGCTCTACGACGGCGCGTACCACGACGTCGACTCGTCGGCACTGGCCTTCGAAATCTGTGCCCGCGGCGCCATGCGCGAAGCGGCACAGAAGTCGGGCATCAAGGTCCTCGAACCGATCATGAAGGTCGAGGTCGTGACGCCGGAAGAGTTCATGGGCGACGTCATCGGCGACATCAACAGCCGCCGTGGCCAGATCCAGGGCACCGACAGCCGGGGTAACGCCCAGGTCGTCGAAGCCATGGTTCCGCTCGCGAACATGTTCGGCTACGTGAACCAGCTGCGCTCGTTCACGCAGGGCCGGGCGAACTACTCGATGCAGTTCTCGCACTATGACGAGGTCCCGGCGAACGTCGCGACCGAACTCAAGTCGAAGCTGGCCTGATCGGGTCGATCCGAACGGTTCTGAAGACCCACCTGTAATGCTTGCCTGATCGATCCGATCAGGCTAGGGGCGGCGCCTGATTTTCTGGCGAGTCCGGCTGGTGCCGCCTCCAAGAGCAATCAACATTTAGCGAAAAGAAGGTTTGAGCAATGGCTAAGGCTAAGTTTGAGCGGACCAAGCCGCACTGCAACATCGGCACCATCGGTCACGTCGACCATGGCAAGACCACGCTGACGGCTGCGATCACCAAGGTGCTCGCGGAAACCGGCGGCGCGACGTTCACCGACTACGCGAACATCGACAAGGCTCCGGAAGAGCGCGAGCGCGGCATCACCATCTCGACCGCCCACGTCGAGTACGAAACCGCCAACCGCCACTACGCCCACGTCGACTGCCCGGGTCACGCGGACTACGTGAAGAACATGATCACCGGTGCCGCCCAGATGGACGGCGCGATCCTGGTCGTGAACGCCGCTGACGGCCCGATGCCGCAGACCCGCGAGCACATCCTGCTCGCCCGCCAGGTCGGCGTGCCGGCGCTGGTCGTGTACATGAACAAGGTCGACCAGGTCGACGACGAGGAAATCCTCGAGCTGGTCGAACTCGAAGTTCGCGAGCTGCTGTCGTCGTACGACTTCCCGGGCGACGATATTCCGATCATCAAGGGTTCGGCTCTGGCCGCTCTCGAAGGTCGCGACGACAACATCGGCAAGAACTCGATCAACGAGCTGATGGCCGCTGTCGACAGCTACATCCCGCAGCCGCCGCGCCCGACCGACAAGCCGTTCCTGATGCCGGTCGAAGACGTGTTCTCGATCTCGGGTCGTGGTACGGTCGTGACCGGCCGCGTCGAAACCGGCATCGTCAAGGTTGGTGAAGAAGTCGAGATCGTCGGCCTCAAGGACACCACCAAGACCACCGTCACCGGCGTCGAAATGTTCCGCAAGCTGCTCGACCAGGGTGAAGCCGGCGACAACATCGGTGCGCTGGTTCGCGGCATCAAGCGTGAAGACGTCGAGCGCGGCCAGGTCCTCTGCAAGCCCGGTTCGGTCAAGCCGCACACCGAGTTCTCGGCCGAGGTCTACGTGCTGTCGAAGGACGAAGGTGGCCGTCACACGCCGTTCTTCGCCAACTATCGCCCGCAGTTCTACTTCCGCACCACCGACGTCACCGGCGAAGTGATCCTTCCCGAGGGCACCGAGATGGTGATGCCTGGCGACAACGTCACGCTGTCGGTCAAGCTGATCGCTCCGATCGCGATGGATGAAGGTCTTCGCTTCGCAATTCGCGAAGGCGGCCGCACCGTCGGTTCGGGGGTTGTCAGCAAGATCACGAAGTAATATAGGCCGCGCACCGGCGGGGGATTCGCTCCTCCGCCGGGCCGGTTTTTTGATTCAGTCGGCCCGCTTTCCCCGCGCTTCATCAGCTGGGGCAGGGTGAGAGGGTGGGGCGACTGGATTTTTTGTTTTACGCTCTTTCGCATCGGTAAACGGACATGGAAGCCCAGAACATCCGCATTCGCCTCAAGGCCTTCGATCATCGCGTACTTGATCAGGCAACCGGCGAAATCGCTGACACCGCCCGCCGCACCGGCGCGCTCATCCGGGGCCCCATTCCGCTCCCGACGCGCATCGAGAAGTTCTGCGTCAACCGCGGCCCGCACATCGACAAGAAGTCGCGTGAGCAGTTCGAGGTTCGTACCTACAAGCGCCTGCTCGACATCGTTCAGCCGAATGCTGCGACCGTCGATGCGCTGATGAAGCTGGACCTCGCGGCCGGCGTCAACGTCGAGATCAAGCTCGCCTAAGTGAGCTTGCCTTTAGCGCCGGCGAAGGCCGGGGTGGCCGAAGGCGGACAGATCAACGACGCAAGTTTCGGACCCTCGGGTCCACAATTCCTTCCGGTCCAAAGCCGGCTTGGTGGCAAATCGGCCACCGCGACATAGGGATACCTCCGGCGCCGTCCTTCGGGGCATAGCCGGGCAAGCGTCCCCCGATCGCTCCTGTTTGGCAGGAGCACTCAGCCCGGTCGGGGGCATGCTTCACATACGGGCTGAACACGCCTGTCGGGATGGGCCCGGCAGGCCTCTGTGATGGAGTATGGATCATGCGCACCGGCGTGATCGCGAAGAAGGTGGGGATGACCCGCCTTTTCCAGGACGACGGACGGCACGTGCCGGTCACCGTCCTGTCGCTAGAAGATTGCCAGGTGGTTTCGGTTCGCACTGCTGAGCGTGACGGTTACGTCGCTCTCCAGCTCGGTGCCGGCGAAGCCAAGCAGAAGAACGTTGCCAAGCCGCAGCGCGAACACTTCGCCAAGGCGGAAGTGGCGCTGAAGATGGAAGTCGCCGAGTTCCGCGTCGCCGACGACGCCGTGCTCGAAGTGGGCTCGACCATCGCCGCTTCGCATTTCGTCCCCGGCCAGTACGTGGACATCACCGGCCACACCCAGGGCAAGGGCTTCCAGGGCGCGATGAAGCGCTGGGGCTTCGGCGGTATGCGCGCCACGCACGGCGTGTCGATCTCGCACCGTGCCCACGGTTCGACCGGTAACCGCCAGGATCCGGGCCGCGTCTTTAAGAACAAGAAGATGGCCGGTCACATGGGCGACCGCCAGCGCACCCAGCAGAACCTCGAAATCGTCCGCACCGACGATGAGCGTGGCCTGATCTTCGTCAAGGGCTCGGTCCCTGGCTCGAAGAACGGCTGGCTGCTCGTCCGCGACGCCGTCAAGGTCAACCGCCATGCGGAAGCGCCCTATCCCGCCGGCCTGAAGCAGGCCGCCAACAGCAATGACTCGGCAGCTGCCGACACGCCCGTGGACGTCGCGGCTGTCGAAGCGACCGAAGGTCAGGAGGGCTAAGTCGTGAAGGTTCAGGTTCTCAACCTCGACGGCACCACCGGCAACGGCGAAGTCGAACTGTCGGACGACGTGTTTGGTCTCGAGCCGCGCGCCGACATCCTGCACCGTGTCGTCACCTGGCAGCTCGAAAACCGCCGCGGCATCGCCCGCAAGGCGCGCGAGCGTTCGGACGTTGCCCGCACCGGCAAGAAGTTCGGCCGTCAGAAGGGTGGCGGTACTGCCCGTCACGGTGACCGCAAGGCACCGATCTTCATCGGCGGTGGTAAGGCTCACGGTCCCCGCGTTCGCGAATTCAACATCTCGCTGAACAAGAAGGTCCGCGCGCTCGGCCTCAAGATGGCGCTCTCGTCGAAGGCGAAGGCCGGTCTGGTCATCGTCGACACGCTCGACGTCGAAGGCAAGACCAAGACGCTGGCCGCCACGCTCGCCAAGTCGGGCTTCGGCAAGAAGGTCCTCGTGATCGACGGTGAAGGCGTCAACGACAATTTCGCCAAGGCCGCCCGCAACATCGTCGGCGTGAACGTGCTCCCCGCAGTGGGCGCCAACGTCTACGACATCCTGAAGCATGACACGCTGGTGCTGACGCGCGCTGCTGTCGAAAAGCTGGAGGCGCGTTTCAATGGCTAAGGACGCGATCGACACGCGCCACTACGACGTGATCGTGGCTCCCCACATCACCGAGAAGTCGACGCTGCTGTCCGAGCACAACGCCGTGGTCTTCAAGGTTGCCGACAAGGCGACCAAGCCGGAGATCAAGGCAGCGGTTGAAGCCCTGTTCAACGTGAAGGTCACCGGCGTGAACACGCTGACCCAGAAGGGCAAGACCAAGCGCTGGAAGGGCAAGCCCTACAAGCGCTCGGACGTCAAGAAGGCCGTCGTGACGCTGGCAGCAGGCCAGTCGATCGACGTCACCAGCGGTATCTGAGGCGGGTAGAACCATGGCACTCAAGACCTATAATCCGACCAGCCCCGCCCGGCGCGGCCTGGTCCTCGTCGACAAGTCGGCGCTGTGGAAGGGCAAGCCCGTCAAGGCGCTGACCGAAGGCAAGCGCAAGACCGGCGGCCGCAACAACAAGGGCCACGTGACCAGCCGCGGTATCGCGGGCGGCCACAAGCAGAAGTACCGCTACATCGACTTCAAGCGTCGCAAGTGGGACATGCCGGCCACCGTCGAGCGTCTGGAATACGATCCCAACCGCACGGCGTTCATCGCCCTCGTCAAGTACGAGGACGGCGAGCAGGCCTACATCCTGGCGCCGCAGCGTCTGGCCGTCGGCGACACCATCGTCGCCGGTGAAAAGACCGACGTGAAGCCGGGCAACGCCATGCTTCTGTCGCAGATGCCGGTCGGCACCATCATCCACAACGTGGAGATGAAGCCGGGCAAGGGCGGTCAGATCGCCCGTTCGGCAGGCACCTATGTCCAGCTCGTCGGTCGTGACCGCGGCATGGTCATCGTTCGCCTGAACTCGGGCGAGCAGCGCTACCTGCGTGGCGATTGCATGGGCACCGTCGGCGCCGTGTCGAACCCCGACAATGCCAACCAGAACCTTGCCAAGGCCGGTCGCAACCGCTGGCTCGGCCGTCGTCCGCTGACCCGCGGCGTCGCCAAGAACCCGGTCGACCACCCGCACGGTGGTGGTGAAGGCCGCACCTCGGGTGGCCGTCATCCGGTTACCCCGTGGGGCAAGCCGACCAAGGGCGCACGCACCCGCCACAACAAGCAGACGGACAAGATGATCATCCGTTCGCGTCACGCGAAGAAGAAGAGGTAACACCCCATGGCACGCTCCGTCTGGAAGGGCCCCTTCGTCGACCTGCACCTCCTGAAGAAAGCGGAAGTCGCTCAGGATGCAGGCGGCCGCGCTGGCCCGATCAAGACCTGGTCGCGTCGTTCGACCATCATCCCGCAGTTCGTTGGTCTGACGTTCAACGTCTACAACGGGCAGAAGTTCATCCCCGTCTCCGTCTCGGAAGAGATGGTCGGCCACAAGCTTGGCGAGTTCGCTCCGACGCGCAACTTCCCCGGCCACGCCGCTGACAAGAAGGGCAAGCGCTGATGAGCAAGCCTAAGGCACCCCGTCGCGTTGGCGACAAGGAAGCGCTGTCGGTCGGCACGCAGATCCGTGGTTCGGCGCAGAAGCTGAACCTGGTGGCGGCGCTGATCCGTGGCCACAAGGCCGAAGACGCGATGAACATCCTCGCCTTCTCGAAGAAGGCGATGGCGGTTGACGCGCGCAAGGTTCTCGCCTCGGCGATCGCCAATGCGGAAAACAACCACAACCTGGACGTCGACTCGCTCGTCGTGGCGGAAGCCTCGGTCGGCAAGTCGATCACGATGAAGCGCTTCCACACCCGTGGTCGCGGCAAGTCGACCCGGATCCTGAAGCCGTTCTCGCGCCTCCGGATCGTCGTTCGCGAAGTCGAGGAGGCCTGATCATGGGTCACAAGTCGAACCCCATCGGTCTGCGCCTGCAGATCAACCGTACCTGGGACAGCCGCTGGTACGCTGAAGGTCGCTCCTACGAGCAGCTGCTCAAGGAAGACCTCCAGATCCGCAAGTACATCGTCGAGAACCTGCCCCAGGCTGCGATCTCGAAGGTGGTCATCGAGCGGCCGGCCAAGCTGTGCCGCGTGTCGATCTATGCCGCTCGTCCGGGCGTCATCATCGGCAAGAAGGGCGCTGACATCGAGAAGCTTCGTTCGAAGCTCGCGACGATGACCCAGAGCGACGTCAAGCTGAACATCGTCGAGATCCGCAAGCCGGAAATCGACAGCAAGCTCGTTGCCCAGGGCATTGCCGACCAGCTCGTTCGCCGCGTGGCCTTCCGCCGTGCGATGAAGCGCGCGGTGCAGTCCGCCCTGCGTCTTGGCGCCGAAGGCATCAAGATCACCTGCGGCGGCCGTCTCGGCGGTGCGGAAATCGCCCGCGTCGAGTGGTACCGTGAAGGTCGCGTTCCGCTGCACACGCTGCGCGCGAACATCGACTACGCCGAAGCCGAAGCCCACACCGCCTATGGCGTGATCGGCATCAAGACCTGGATCTTCAAGGGCGAGATCCTCGGTCACGACCCGATGGCGCAGGACCGACTGATGATGGAAGCGCAGACTTCCGGCGTCCGTCCGGCGCGCGACGACCGCAGGAACTAAGCCATGCTGCAACCGAAGAAGACCAAGTTCCGCAAGGCGTTCAAGGGCCGCATCCATGGCGTTGCCAAGGGTGGTACCGACCTGAACTTCGGTTCCTACGGCCTCAAGGCCCTGGAGCCTGAGCGCGTCACCGCCCGCCAGATCGAAGCCGCCCGTCGTGCGATCACCCGCCACATCCGCCGTCAGGGCCGTCTGTGGATCCGCGTGTTCCCCGACGTGCCGGTGTCGAAGAAGCCTGCCGAAGTCCGTCAGGGTAAGGGCAAGGGTTCGATCGAATACTGGGCAGCCCGCGTTAAGCCGGGTCGCATCCTGTTCGAGCTCGATGGCGTTCCCGGTCCGCTCGCGGCCGAAGCGTTCAGCCGCGCGGCGATGAAGCTGCCGATCAAGACGAAGGTCGTCGCCCGCCTGGGTGATACCTCGCACCTTGGCGGCGAGTAAGGAGAGACTACGATGGCCAAGTTCGAAGACCTTCGCGTCAAGAGCGACGACCAGCTCTCTGCTGATCTCGCCGAGCTCAAGCGCGAGCAGTTCAACCTGCGTTTCCAGGCGGCGACCAGCCAGCTGGAACGTCCGGCGCGCATCAAGGAAGTGCGCCGCGACATCGCGCGCATCAAGACGCTGCAGACTGAGCGTTCTCAGTCGGCCAAGGCGTAAGGAAGCCAATATGCCCAAGCGTATCCTGGTCGGCACCGTTGTGTCCGACAAGACCGATAAGACCGTGGTGGTCAAGGTCGAGCGCAAGGTGAAGCACCCGCTCTACGGGAAGATCATCCGCCGCTCGAAGAAGTACCACGCGCACGACGAGCAGAACTCGTTCAAGACCGGCGAAACCGTCCGCATCGAGGAAACGGCGCCGATCTCGAAGCTGAAGACGTGGAAGGTCATCGACCGCGTCACGGCCGGCAAGACCGCCGCGATCGAAGCCGACGTCTGAGGGTCAGGCGGGTTCTTTCGGGCGAGGGTGGACATCTGGTCCGCTCTCGTCGATAGGGCCCGTCCGAATTGCGATTTTGGAACTGCCGGACTGGTTCCGGCAAGCCAGTGAGAAGGAACCGGATCAATGATCCAGATGCAATCCAATCTCGACGTCGCGGACAACAGCGGCGCCAAGCGCGTCCAGTGCATCAAGGTGCTGGGCGGGTCGAAGCGTCGTTTTGCCGGCGTCGGCGACATCATCGTGGTGTCGGTTAAGGAAGCGCAGCCGCGTGCCCGCGTCAAGAAGGGCGACGTGCACCGCGCCGTGATCGTTCGCACGAAGAAGGACGTGCGCCGTGCTGACGGCAGCGTGATCCGCTTCGACAGCAACGCCGCAGTGCTCGTCGGCAAGAACGAAGAGCCCATCGGCACCCGCATCTTCGGCCCCGTGGTCCGCGAACTGCGCGGCAAGGGCTTCATGAAGATCATCTCGCTCGCTCCGGAGGTGCTGTAATGGCCGCCGCGAAGATCAAGAAGGGTGACAGCGTCGTCGTCCGTTCGGGCAAGGACAAGGGCCGCACCGGCACGGTGCTGCAGGTTCTGCCCAAGGACAACAAGGTCGTCGTCGCCGGCGTGAACATCGCCACGCGTCACCGCAAGCCGAGCCAGGCGAACCCCCAGGGCGGCATCGACCGTTCGGAGGCGCCGCTCCACATCTCGAAGGTCGCGGTCGCGGACAAGGATGGCAAGCCCACCCGCGTTCGTTTCGAGGAGCGCGACGGCAAGAAGGTCCGTGTGGCCGTCAAGTCCGGGGAGGCCATCGATGGCTGATAAGTACACGCCGCGTCTGAAGGCCAAGTACGAAGCCGACATCGCCAAGGCGATGCAGGAAAAGTTCGGCTACAAGAACGCGATGGAAATCCCGCGCATCGAAAAGATCACGCTCAACATGGGCGTGGGCGAAGCGAGCCAGGACAAGAAGAAGGTCACCACGGCCGCTGCGGAGATGGAACTCATCGCCGGTCAGAAGCCCGTGATCACCAAGGCGAAGAAGTCGATCGCGCAGTTCAAGCTGCGTGAAGGCATGCCGATCGGTTGCAAGGTCACCCTGCGCCGCGAACGCATGTACGAATTCCTCGACCGTCTCATCACCATCGCCATGCCCCGCATCCGCGACTTCCGTGGTCTGAACCCGAAGTCGTTCGATGGTCGCGGCAACTACGCGATGGGTCTGAAGGAGCAGATCATCTTCCCGGAGATCAGCTACGATCAGATCGAGAAGGTGCGTGGCATGGACATCATCGTCACCACCACCGCGAAGACCGACGAGGAAGCGCGCGAGCTGCTCCGTCTGTTCGGCTTCCCGTTCCCGCTGGAAGCTGCTGAACAGCAGCAGGCCGCGTAAGTCAGTTCCAAGGAAGAGCTTAAGTCCATGGCGAAACTGAGTTCGATCAACAAGAACGAGCGTCGTAAGAAGCTGGTTCAGAAGTATGCAGCCAAGTTTGCTGCGCTCAAGGCCCAGGCCGACGATGAATCGCTCGACGAAACCGAGCGCCTGATCGCCCGCCTCAAGCTGGCCGAGCTGCCGCGCAACGCGAACCCCACCCGCGTGCGCAACCGCTGCAACACCACCGGCCGTCCGCGCGGCTACTACCGCAAGTTTGGCCTGTGCCGCGTCGAGCTGCGCGACCTTGCCAACAAGGGGCTCATCCCCGGCGTGACCAAGTCGAGCTGGTAAGGATCATCCGATGGCATTGACCGACCCCCTGGGTGATATGCTCACCCGCATCCGCAACGGCCAGCAGGCGAAGAAGGACGCAGTCCTCTCGCCCGCTTCCAAGCTGCGTGCGCACGTGCTCGAAGTCCTTCAGCGTGAAGGCTACATCCGCGGCTTCTCGGAGGACACCACCGGTGCCCACCCGCAGCTGCGCATCGAGCTCAAGTACTTCGAAGGCCAGCCCGCGATCAAACACGTGGCCCGCGTCTCCAAGCCCGGCCGCCGCGTCTACTCGGGTTCCAAGGAACTCCCGGTGATCCGCAACGGCCTCGGCATCACCATCGTCTCGACGCCGAAGGGCGTGCTCTCGGATGCCGAAGCACGCGCTGCCAACGTCGGCGGCGAAGTGCTGGCGGAGGTGTTCTGATGAGCCGCATCGGCAAGAAGCCGGTGGCGATCCCCAGCGGGGTCTCCGCCGATATCGCGAACGGCGTGCTGACCGTGAAGGGCCCGAAGGGCACGCTCACGCTCAACCTGCGCGACGAGATCAGCTACACCGTCGAAGGTGACAGCATCCTCGTCAAGCCGGCGAACGACACCAAGCAGGCGCGTGCCTTCTGGGGCATGCAGCGCACGCTCGTGTCGAACCTCGTGACCGGCGTCACCGAAGGTTACACCAAGGTCCTCGAGATCACCGGTGTCGGCTACCGCGCCACGGCCCAGGGCAAGAACCTGAAGCTGCAGCTCGGCTACAGCCACGACGTCGATTTCCCGGTGCCGGAAGGCATCGAGATCAAGACGCCGGACAACACCACGGTCCAGATCATCGGGATCGACAAGCAGAAGGTCGGCCAGGTTGCGGCCGAGATCCGTCGCTGGCGCAAGCCCGAACCCTACAAGGGCAAGGGTATCAAGTACCGCGGCGAGTTCATCTTCCGCAAGGAAGGGAAGAAGAAGTAATGGCCAAGCTGTCCCTCTTCGATCGCCGCCGCCGCCGCGTCCGCACTGCGCTCAAGGCGCGTGCCGGTGGCCGCCCGCGCCTTTCGGTGCACCGTTCGGGCCGTCACATCTACGCCCAGATCATCGACGACGCCGCCGGCAAGACCATTGCCGCTTCGTCGTCGTTGGTGAAGGGCCAGAAGTCGATCGGCGCCAACGTCGATGCGGCCGCCCAGGTCGGCAAGGACATCGCCGAGAAGGCGAAGGCTGCCGGCATCACCACCGTCGTGTTCGATCGCGGCGGCTTCCTGTTCCATGGCCGCGTCAAGGCGCTGGCTGACGCTGCCCGCGAAGGCGGCCTGGAGTTCTGACAATGGCTGACGAAACCAACCTGGAAGCCGCCGCTCCGGTCGAATCGACCGGCGGTGAGCCGCAGCGTGAAGGTCGTGGCCGTGGCCGTGGCCGTGGTGGCAACGATCGCGGTGGCGAGCGTGGCGGCCGTGGCCGTCGCGACGATCGTCGCGGCCGTGGCAACAACGAGGAAGAAGGTGGCGAGGAGCTCATCGAGAAGCTCGTCCACATCAACCGCGTTTCCAAGACCGTGAAGGGCGGCAAGCGCTTCGGCTTTGCCGCGCTCGTCGTGGTCGGTGACGGCAAGGGCCGCGTCGGCTTCGGCCACGGCAAGGCCCGCGAAGTGCCGGAAGCCATCACCAAGGCAACCGCTTCGGCCAAGAAGAAGATGGTCCGCGTTCCGCTCAAGGAAGGCCGCACCCTGCACCACGACGGCAAGGGCCGTTTCGGCGCTGGCAAGGTCAACGTGCGGTCGGCTCCGGCCGGTACCGGCATCATCGCCGGTGGTCCGATGCGCGCCGTCTTCGAAAGCCTGGGCGTGGCTGACGTGGTGACCAAGTCGGTCGGCACCAGCAACCCCTACAACATGATCCGCGCCACCTTCGACGCGCTGACTGACCAGACTTCGCCGAAGTCGGTTGCCCAGCGTCGTGGCAAGAAGGTTGCCGACCTGCTGGGTCGCGGCGGCGCCACTGCGGTTGAGGCGGAAGCCGAAGCCGCGGCCATCGTGGAGTAAGCAATCATGGCGACTATCAAGATCAAGCAGATCGGTTCGCCGATCCGTCGCCCGGAACATCAGAAGAAGATTCTGATCGGTCTGGGCCTCGGCAAGATGCACCGCGTGGTCGAGGTGGAAGACACCGCCGAAGTGCGTGGCGCAATCGCCAAGCTTCCGCACATGGTGGCCGTGGTCGACTGACCCCGTCCGCGCCCTGCGCAAGAACACGAAAGGCCCCGGCATCGCTGCCGGGGCCTTTTGCGTTTCTGAAGGATCGGCGCTTGACGCGGCGCCCGTGATGCAGTGCACAATCGCATGGGCGCGTCAGGGGTTTTCCGGAGGGTGCGCGTGTCAGGGAAGGCCATGATGCTGAAGTCCACGTCCGAGGAGATGCTGAACCTCGACTTCCTGCGATTCTATGCGTCGGCGGCGATTGTCTGGCATCATTCGCACGAATTCCTGATCCCCGAGGCGCAGCGCGCGACCGTGGGGGAGAGAACGGCGGGACTTGCGCTCTTTGTCGACCTGTTCTTCCTGATATCCGGCTTTGTGATCGCGCATGTCTACCGTGGGCGCGTGACCAGTCTCCCGCAGTTCGGGCGATTCATGCAGCGCCGGATCGGGCGATTGTTCCCGTTGCACCTGCTGACGTTCGTGCTGGCTGTCGCGATGTGGGCAGTCATCGGGCGGTTCGCTCACGCGGACCATGCGCCTTCGAACGATCCATCGTGCATGGTGCGGACCGTATTCCTGGCCCATGCCATATTTCCGGGGTGCAACGGGCTCTACTACAATGGGGTGAACTGGTCGATCAGCGCCGAAATGCTCATGTACATCCTGTTTCCGCTTCTTTCGCTGGCGGCTGTACGGGCGCGGGGGGGCGGACTTTTCGTGGTTCTGGGCTTCACCGCATTCGTGGCTTTCTTGGCGTTCCGGGTGAATGACACGGCCCGGGTGTGGACGGATCTCTATCCCCCAATCCGCGCCTTGCCCTCTTTCGCGCTGGGCGTCTCGGCCAGCTACGCGCGAGACCTTCTTGCGCGTGTGCGGGGTGGATCTTGGCTTACCGTGCCTCTCGTTGTTGCGAGCACGGTGGCCGCGATGATCGGCGCGCCGGGGTCGGCCCAGTTGGCCCTGATCGTGGCCACGGGCTTGTCGGCCATCGCAGCCGATGTGCGGGGCGAGGTATTGCCGCTGGTGCGGCGTTTGGCGCCGCTCGGGCAGCTGACCTATTCGGTTTACCTCTGGCACGGCTTCTTCATCCTCGTCCTGCTCAACGCGGCAGGGGACAAGCTGCTGCACCTGTCTCCGGCGCCGATGGTTGCGCTGATGATGTTTACCTATGCCGCGATCGCGATCTGGAGCTACCTGTCGTGGCGCTACTTCGAGACACCGGCCAGGCGCTGGGTTGATGGCCTGTTGGGCGGGCGTGACAAGTCTCGACCGGCGCCTTCCCCGGTCGGAGGTTGACGCACGCACGGTTGCCACCCGGAGGAGTCGACAACCCTTTCGCTTTCGCCTAAGGGCCGCGCTTCCCATCAAGCGCGACTCAAAGCGAAAGCGAGTGCTCCGACATGACCAAGCTTAACGAACTCTCCGACAACAATGGCGCCCGCAAGGGCCGCATGCGCGTGGGCCGCGGCATCGGCTCGGGCAAGGGCAAGACCGCCGGGCGCGGCCAGAAGGGTGCCAAGGCGCGTTCGGGCGTCAGCATCAATGGCTTCGAAGGCGGCCAGATGCCGCTCCACATGCGTCTGCCGAAGCGCGGCTTCAACAACATCTTCGCCAAGGACTACGCCGAAGTGAACCTCGGCATGATTCAGAAGGCGATCGATTCCGGCAAGCTCGCCACCGACGGCGTTGTCGATCACGCGGCGCTCAAGGCTGCTGGCCTGGCCCGTGGCGGCAAGAACGGCGTGCGCCTGCTCGGCAAGGGCGAACTGACCACCAAGGTCAGCTTCAAGGTCGCCGGCGCGTCGAAGGGCGCGGTCGCTGCGGTCGAGAAGGCTGGCGGCGCGGTCGAGGTGCTTGCGACCAAGGTCGAAGCAGCCTGATCCGATTTAATCGCGTATTGGGGGCGCGGGGGTTCTTGGAATCCCTGCGCCCTCTCTATATGGGCTTCACGCAAGGCTCGTTCTTTCGGGCCAACCTCACGTGAATGCGGCGCCAGTTCGACAGTCCCGGCGCCCCAGCAAGGCTTGACACCAGACCAATGGCATCCCGCGCCGATAACATCGCCAGCAACCTCAACCTGGCGAACTTTTCGAAGGCCACAGAGCTCAAGAAGCGCATCTGGTTCACGGTGGGCGCGCTCATCGTGTTCCGGTTCCTGAGCTTCGTGCCGCTGCCCGGCGTCAACCCGCTGATCATGGAGACGCTGTACGACCAGACGCGCGGCGGCATCCTCGATATCTTCAACGCGTTCTCGGGTGGCTCGCTGCAACGCATGAGCCTCATCGCGCTCGGCGTGATGCCGTACATCACCGCCTCGATCGTGGTGCAGCTGGCCGCCTCGCTCCACCCCTCGCTCGCTGCCCTCAAGAAGGAAGGCGAAAGCGGGCGCAAGAAGCTCAACCAGTACACCCGCTACGGTGCGGTGCTGCTGACCGCGATCCAGGGCTGGGTGCTCGCTTCGGGCCTTGAAGCCTATGGCGCGTCGAGCGGGCTGCAGGCGGTGGTCAACCCCGGCCTGCTGTTCAAGGTCGGCGCGGTGATCTCCCTGATCGGCGGCACCATGTTCCTGCTGTGGCTGGGTGAACAGATCACCAGCCGCGGCATCGGCAACGGCGTTTCGCTGATCATCATGGCCGGCATCGTCGCGCAGATGCCCAAGTTCTTCGGCAACCTGTTCGAGCAGGGCCGCACCGGCTCGCTCAACCCGTTCGCGATCGCGGGCGTGCTGGTGCTGATCGTCGGCGTCGTGATCTTCATCTGCTTCTTCGAGCGCGCCACGCGCCGCCTGCTGATCCAGTATCCCAAGCGCGCGTCGCAAAACGGCATGATGGCTGCCGATCGCAGCCACCTGCCGCTCAAGCTCAACACCGCGGGCGTCATTCCGCCGATCTTCGCCAGCTCGCTGCTGCTGCTGCCGCTGACCATCACCCAGTTCGCCGGCAACGCCGTCTCGCCAGACAGCACCACCGGCCAGGTGATCGTGACGCTCAACCAGTACCTCGGCCACGGCAAGCCGGCCTACATGGTGCTCTACGCGCTCGGCATCATCTTCTTCAGCTTCTTCTATACCGCGGTGGTGTTCAATCCTGAAGAGACCGCCGACAACCTCAAGAAGAACGGCGGCTTCATCCCCGGCATCCGCCCGGGCAAGAACACCGCCACCTATCTCGACTATGTCCTGACCCGCATCACCGTGCTCGGCGCTGCCTATATCACCGTGGTCTGCGTGGTCCCCGAATGGATCATGGCCGAAACCGGCATGGGCACGCTGTTCTTCGGCGGCACCAGCCTGCTGATCGTGGTCAACGTGACCGTCGATACCATCACCCAGATCCAGTCGCACCTGCTGGCACACCAGTATGGCGACCTGATCAAGAAGGCCAAACTGAAGGGACGCCTGCGCTAAGCGCGGGGCCATTAGGGGGACGCAAGGCACGTGAACATCATCCTGTTGGGACCGCCGGGGGCGGGCAAGGGCACCCAGGCGCAGCGGCTCGTCGAGCGGCACGGCATGAAGCAGCTTTCGACCGGCGACATGCTGCGCGCCGCGGTCAAGGCGGGCACGCCGGTCGGGCTTCAGGCCAAGGCAGTGATGGACGCGGGCCAGCTCGTTTCCGACGAGATCGTCTCGGCGCTGATCGGGGACGAGCTCGACGCGATGCCGGCTGGACAGGGCGCCATCTTCGACGGCTACCCGCGCACCGCGCCACAAGCGGAATCGCTTGATGCGATCCTCGAAAGCCGCGGCCGCAAGCTCGACCACGTGATCGAGCTTGAAGTGAACGAGGACGCGCTTGTTGAGCGTATCACCGGTCGCTACACCTGCGCCACCTGCGGCAAGGGCTATCACGACAAGTTCGAGAAGCCGGCCGTCGAAGGCACCTGCGACAAATGCGGCGGGCACGAATTCAAGCGCCGTCCCGACGACAACGAAGAGACCGTGCGCACCCGCATGGCCGAATACCGCGCCAAGACCGCGCCGATCCTGCCGATCTACGAGAGCCGTGGCATCGTCGCCCGCGTCGACGGCATGGCCGATATGGATGACGTGACGGCTGCCATCGAGGCAATTATCGGCTAGTCTCATGGGGAGGGCGCGTCGTCGTGGCGCGCCGTTCTGCCATTGAGGTCCCGTCGATGAACCTGCGCCCCCCCGCGCTCGCCCTTCTGCTTGCGAGTGCGGCCGCCCAGCCGGCCCAGGCCGAGGTCGTGGCCAAGGCCGACAACGGCTTCGTCGTTCGCGTCGCGGCGCATGTCACCGCAAAGCCTGCCGATGCTTGGAAGACGGTCATTGTCCCCGCGCAATGGTGGCAGGCCCAGCACACCTTTTCGGGCAGTGCGGCCAACCTCAGCCTCGATCCAGTTCCCGGCGGCTGCTTCTGCGAACGCCTGCCGCTGCCCAAGGACGCGGCCAAGGGCGACCGCCCCGGCGGCGTGCAGCACATGCGCGTGCTCTATGCCGAGCCGGGCAAGGCGCTGCGCCTGTCCGGCGCGCTGGGGCCGCTGCAGAGCGAGGCGGTGCAAGGCACGCTGACGATCACCATCAAGCCCACCGAGACCGGCAGCCGCATCGTGTTCGACTACGTTGTCGGCGGCTTCATGCGCTACCCGGTGGCCGACATCGCCGCGGCGGTCGACAAGGTCATGGCCGCGCAACTCGCCTCGCTGGCGACCAGGCTCGGCCCGGTCAGCGCGGAGCCGGCCGCCGAATTGCCGCCCGCGGCACCGGCCCAACCCGCCCCCGAGGCGACAGGCCCCGCGCCGTCGCCGGGCGAAGGCAGCGATCCTGCCCTTGCACCCACGGCGGCCGTCGCTCCGCAAGGCTGGAGCCTTCCGCCGGGGCCGGGAAGCAAGCCCGTGCGTCACAGCGCGGCAACGCCCGCCGCTGCAGCCCGGTCCGTACAACCGGCGACCCGCCCGGCGAAGGCGTCCGGCGGCACCACCACGCTGGCAGACGCGAACGCGGCGACGGTGCCCGCCTCGGTCTCGAAGGTGCCTGCGGTGACCAAGCCAGCTGCGGCCAAGCCAGCGACGGTAAAGCCCGCCGCGCCGAAGCCCGCATCGGCAAAGCCGGCAACCCCCGCCAAGGCGACGGCCGCCAGGAAGCCTGCCCCAGCCGCACGGCCGGTCGACAAGGAGCACGAGGACGCGAACGCCGCGTTCGATGCGGCCCTCGGTGGAACGGACACGCCGGACAAGCCGCAATAGGCCCAGGCGGGGCCAATCGGCAGCAAGGCGTGCGAGGCGCAGAACGAGAGCCAGTCCTTCGACAAGCTCAGGACAGACGAGCTGGGGATCAGGCGCAGTCCGTCACCGCCTGCCCTGAGCCTGTCGAAGGGCTGCCCTTTCCTTCACGGCGCACCCACCTTGCGCGTTCTCATCCCAACCCATGAACTTCGCCGCCCGCGCCCCGTCGCGCCGGTCCCAGCACGCCTGCGGTCCTGCCCGCCATCAGGGCGATGGCGATGGCCACCAAGGGGACCGGGGCGATTGCGGCAAGGCCCATGCGGTAACCGCCGCTCGCATCATAGATGATCCCGAACAGCACCGGCCCGATGAAGTTGCCGAGCTGCGATATGGTGTTGCCCATCGCCAGACCGGCCGCGCGCTCGCCGGGGTGCAGCAGGCGGGACAGCAGCGTCACCGGCAGCAGCCCCGCAGCCTGCGAGCAGGCCATGAACAGGCAGTATCCGGTCGACACGACGAGGGCAGGGCCGCGCGTCGCCGATGACAGCAGCGCAAGGCCCAGCGCCGCCGCGATCAGATGCGCGCCATACGCGAGGAAATAGCGCCGCGCCGAACTGTCGACGAACATGCCCGTGCCGATGGTGGTCATCGCCGTGATCACGCCGCACAGCGCCACCAGCGCGCCCGCCTGATCCACGCTCCAGGCGTTGAACGCCATCAGCATCTTGGGCGCATAGACCACCACCGCGCTGACCGGCACGAAGTTCAGCAGGTTGGCAAGGCCGAGCAACAGCACCAGCGGATGGAGCACGGCGCGCCAGCCGTGCCGCACGCGCCCCTCCGCCGCCTCGGTCGCATCGCGCGCCAGCCGCCGGACAAGCCAAGCGCGTTCATCGCCCGCCAGCCAGCCTGCGGTTTCCGGGCGGTCGGGCAGGATCAGGAAAACCAGCAATCCGATCAGTACCGAAGGGATGCCCTCGGCGATCAGCAGCCACTGCCAGCCGCGCAGGCCCAGTGTTCCGTCCAGCCGCAGCAGCGGCCCGGCCAGCCCGCCCATCACGATCATCGCCACCGGCAGCGCGACATAGAAGCGCGAGACGGCACGGGCGCGATATTCTGGCGGAAACCACCCGGAGATGTAGAGCACCACGCACGGGTAGAAGCCCGCCTCGGCAATCCCCAGCAGGAAGCGCACGAGATAGAATTGCCAGGCATTGCCGACCAGCGACGTCGCGGCGGAAAGAAGACCCCAGGTCACCAGGATGCGCGCCAGCCATCGACGAGGGCCGACCTTGTCGCCCAGCAGGTTCGACGGCACTTCGAACAGGGCATAGCTGATCGAGAACATCGCCGCGCCGATGCCATAGACGGTCGCCGAAAAGCCCAGATCGGCATTCATCGTCACCGCGGCGAAGCTGATGTTGGTCCGGTCGATATAGGCGACCAGATAGGCCAGCATCAGCAACGGCAGCGTTCGCCACGCCACCTTGCGCATCGTCGTGCGCTCGATCGCGCCATCGCGCTCGTCATGTTCCATCGCACCCCCCGCTGCGCCGGATTCTCCTCCGGCCGCAGCTTGCGCATGTGCGCGCGGCCTCGCAAGTCCGGCGTTTTCGGGGCGATTGCGGGCTGATCTCGCTCCACCTCGGACCAAGCGCCTACCCACGGGGCGAAAAAACGTTACGTTCCAGATCGCAAGGAGCGCGACTCGGCCAGGTGCTGCCGATCGCCACAGACGCTCCACCGGTCGCACGTGTTGAAAAAGGACTGCCGGCCAACCCTGCATTCAGGCAGGACGCCGGCCACCGGGGGAGAATAGCATGGCCGTGAGCGATCACGTCGACCTTCCGACCTTCATGGAAGGCGTCAAGAAGCGCAATCCCAACCAGCCCGAATTCGTCCAGGCGGTTCAGGAGGTTGCCGAAGACATCTACGAATTCATCCAGGACAAGGAAGAATACCACGCGCAGCAGATCCTGCGCCGCATTGCCGAGCCCGACCGGGTCGTGTCGTTCCGCGTGTGCTGGGAAGACGATGCCGGCAACATCCGCGTCCAGCGCGGCTACCGCGTCCAGAACAACAACGCGATCGGTCCCTACAAGGGCGGCATCCGCTTCCATCCCAGCGTCAATGAAAGCGTGCTCAAGTTCCTCGCCTTCGAGCAGACGTTCAAGAACGCGCTCACCGGCCTGCCGATGGGCGGCGGCAAGGGCGGTTCGAACTTCAATCCCAAGGGCAAGAGCGTGCGCGAGATCATGCGCTTCTGCCAGAGCTTCATGACCGAACTCTATCGCCACATCGGCGCCGACGTCGACGTGCCGGCGGGTGACATCGGCGTCGGCGGTCGCGAGATCGGCTTCATGTTCGGCCAGTACAAGCGCATCACCAACCAGTTCACCGGCGTGCTCACGGGCAAGGGGCTGGAATACGGCGGCTCGCTGATCCGGCCCGAGGCGACCGGCTATGGCGCGGTCTATTTCCTTGCCAACATGCTGGCGACCAAGGGCGAGGACCTCGTCGGCAAGACGGCGGTCATTTCCGGCTCGGGCAACGTCGCCACGCACGCGGCCGAAAAGATCGTCCAGTTGGGCGGCAAGGTGCTGACGCTGTCGGATTCGGGTGGCTTCGTCCACGATCCGGACGGCTTCAGCCAGGAAAAGATCGACTGGGTCAAAACGCACAAGACCCACCGTCGCGGCCGCATCCAGGACTATGTCGAAGCCTTCCCCAAGGCGACTTTCCACGAAGGCAAGACGCCGTGGGGCGTCCCCTGCGATGTGGCGCTGCCCTGCGCCACGCAGAACGAACTGCTGGGCGAAGATGCGCGCACGCTCGTCGCCAACGGCTGCAAGGCGCTGGCCGAAGGCGCCAACATGCCGACCGACCTTGAAGGCGTGCACGTGTTCAAGGCGGCGAAGCTGCTCTACGCGCCGGGCAAGGCCTCGAACGCCGGCGGCGTCGCGGTTTCGGGCCTCGAGATGAGCCAGAACTCCGAACGCCGCGCGTGGAAGGAGGAGGAACTGCAGCAGATGCTCAAGGACATCATGTTCGGCATCCACCAGTCCTGCCTCACCTGGGGCGATCAGGGCGGCGGCTATGTCGATTACGTGAAGGGTGCGAACATCGCGGGCTTCAAGAAGGTCGCCGACGCGATGCTGGCCTTCGGCGTGGTGTAGGGCGCGCCGCTTCCAGCTTGGGCACAGCCCCGGCCGCCAGACCGATTGGCAGCCGGCCGGGGCTGGCCTATGCACCACGCCGGGGGCCGCTCCGGCCGTGCCAGGCTGGAATGTCATGACCAATATCGAAGTGCGCGATGGGCGCGCGGCTTTGCCGGAATCCGCGCTTCCTGAACTGGCTATCGTCGCGCTCGCCTTCCTGGTCGGCGTGGTGCTGTCGCACCCGATCCCGATGCTCCTGCTCGATCAGCCGCCGCGCTTTGCTGGCTGGTTCGATCAGGGCCAGTACCTCACCTCGGCCCGCGCGCTGTTCCATGGCGATCTTTCGCCTGGGCAGCACTGGTACCCGATGCTCTATCCGCTGCTGCTGGCGCCGTTTGCCGGCCTGCCGCCGCTGGTGCAGACCACGCTGGTCGATACCGCCTGCTTTCTCGCCGCGTACTGGGGCTTTCACGAAGTGGCTCGGCTGGTTGGCTTGACCGGCATTTCGTCGGCGGTCGTGTTCCTGCTTTCGACCGTCGCCTGGCCGCAGATCGGCAGCGGCTGGCTAATGCCCTGGACCACGACGCCCTCCGCCGCGCTGATCTGGCTCGCGCTCGCCTGGACGACGCGGACGCTGGACCGCGACCACCCGCAAGCGTTGAGCCTGCGCCGCGCCGCCGCGCTGGGTGTGGTGCTGGCGCTGATCCCGCTCGGCCGCCCCGGTGACGTGCCCGTCGCGGCGCTGATCGGCGCGATCGCGGCGTGGGGCCTGATCCGCCACGGGCGGCGCTGGGACGCGCTGGGCGCCATCATCGGCGCCGGGCTGGCCGTCGTCGCACTGGGCCTTGCGTTGCACCTTGCGATCCACGGCCCGCGGCCCTCGCTCTACATGCTGCTCTCGGCGGCGTACGGCACCAACCTCGCGTGGACGGGGTGGAAGGCCTATCTCCTGCTGGTCGAACCCCGCCCATGGTATCCCGAAGGCTACGGCCTGCTGCGCGTGCTGCCCTGGCTCCCGTTCGGCCTTGCCGGCCTGCTGCTGCTGCTGGCCGATGCGCGCCGCCGCATGCTTGGCCTGCTGCTTGTGCTGCCGGCTGCGGCCTATACCGTCGTCATGCTCGCCTACATCGACCTTCTGCCCAGCGGGGTCTGGGCGTTCGGCAATGTCCATTATTTCAAGTGGCTGCTGCCTGCGCTGGCGCTGGGGATGGTGCACTGGCTCTCGTACGTCAGGCACCGGCCCGCTGCCGCCGCGCTCGCCGTCACGCCGCTGCTGCTGCTCGGCGCGCTGCGGCTCGATCCGGTGCCGGTGGCGGCGGACCGCCCGGCGCGCCTGGTCGTGTTCGATGGCGTGGATGACGATGGTGCCCTGGTCTATTTCGGCCATTCCTCGATCGAGGACGCAGTCGGGGCGCAGCGCAACCTGCTCGACGTCCACCTCGTCCCCGCGCCCGACCAGCATCGCGTCCTTGGCGAAGCGCTGCGCCGCGATTTCGCCGGCAACGAAGTGTGGCAAGATGTCCCGCGCGGGGTGAGCTGGCCGGTCAATCCGATGGAAGTCGCGACCCGCCCCTTGCATGGCCCGTTCCCGCGCCGCCCGGTCGCGCGCTATGCGCCGGCGCTTGGCATCGGCTGGCCGTGCTGGCTGCCGCCCTATGCCTGTCCCGCCACCTTGCCGCAGCCCTGAACGCCGCGCGTGATCAGGCGCGGAACACGAAGCGGCGCGAAAGGAGGAAGTTGACCGTCAGTCCCGCGATCGATCCCGCCGCCACGCCCAGCACCGGCGCGCGCGCGACCAGCGGCACCGTCACCACCAGCGTCGAATAGACGCCGAGGTTGACGATCCCGCCACCCGCGTTGGCGACCAGGAACCGCACCCATTCCCCCACGCTCGGCGCTTGCGTGGCGGCAAAGGTGAAGCGCCGGTTGCACGCCCAGGTGAACGTCGCGGCGACGAGGTAGGACAGCGCCCGCCCGGCAAACAGGCCCGCGCCCATGAAAACGGCAAGGGCGAGCACACCCGCATCGACCAGGAAACCGGCCGCGCCGACAAGGGCGAAGCGCAGGAAGGCGTTCACCTCGATGCCGGATCGGCTTCGGTCAGCGCGTGCACGCCTGCCAGTTCGAGGTAGCGCAGCCGCTTCACCTCCTGCCGCGCCCGCGTCACCGAATCGAGGATCAGGCCGCTGAACACGCTGAACCAGCCGATGATCATCAGCCCGGTCGCCAGCACCGCCGTGGGCAGGCGCGGGACAAGGCCCGTGCGCACGAATTCCGCCACCACCGGAGAGCCCGCCGCGATTGACAGCAGCATCAGCAGTGCGCCCGCGATGCCGAACAGGTGGAACGGCCGCTCCAGCTTGAGCAGGCCGATGATCGTGCCAAGGATACGGAAGCCGTCGCGCACCGTGCTCAGCTTGCTCAGCGAACCTTCCGGTCGGTCGGTGAAGCGCGTGCGCACTTCGTCCACCGGCATCTGCAGTTCGAGCGAATGGATGGTCAGTTCGGTCTCGATCTCGAACCCCTGCGAGGTGATCGGGAACGACTTGACGAAACGGCGGGAGAACACGCGATACCCGCTCAGCATGTCGGTGAAGGTGTTGCCGAAGATCACCCGCACGATGCCGGTCAGCATCCAGTTGCCGAAGGCATGCGCCGGGCGATACGCGGTGTCGCTGATCGCGCTGCGCGCGCCCACCACCATGTCGAGCCCGTCGTCGAGCAGCCGCGCCACCAGTTCGGGCGCGGCGGCCGCATCGTAGGTCGCATCGGCATCGCACATCACGTAGATGTCGGCATCGACGTCGGCGAACATGCGCCGCACGACATAGCCCTTGCCCTGCCGCCGTTCGATCCGCACCACCGCGCCGTGCGCCCGCGCGATATCGCCGGTGCCGTCCTTGCTGTTGTTGTCGTAGACGTAGATCGTCGCCCCGGGCAGGGCGGCGCGGAAGGCGTCGATCACCGGGCCGATCGCCAGCGCCTCGTTATAGGCGGGCAGCAGCACCGCGATGCGCGGCTGCGGCGCGCCGGCTTTCGCCTCCTCCGCCTTCGTCCACCCGGCCTCAACCCCGGCCGTCGCCGTCCATGCCCGTGGCGTCTGTGCTTGTGCCGTTATCATGTCCGCCCCGTTCCGCGCGATGGCACTCGCGCCGCGCCCTGCCAGCTATTAACCATGTCCGGTATTAGGCGCGCAGTCCTTAAGCCTACGATAACGCGGCAAAAGCAAGCGATGACCGGTTTCCCGGCGGCAAGGGGAAGGGGCAACGCGCCCCTTTGACGATCCTGCGGCGATAGGGTATTATCGGAGGTGGACGCAGCAGACCGCTCTTGCATCGGCAACGGAGCGGAAATCGCGCGTTTGCGCGGCATGGCGGTTGACGCTCAACCCCAAAAGTCCTAAGCGCGCCTTTCACTCTCAACCGGAAGGGTTCCCGGCAGTCAGGGCGAATGCTTTGTTCTGCGCGGGTTTTTGCCATTTTCGGGGCGGCGTGAAGCGATGAGATAGGGTCTCGACTCGATGTCGGCGCCCTGTGGAGCAAACGGAGAAACAAGTGGCTCGTATTGCCGGGGTCAATATCCCCACCAACAAGCGCGTTATCATCGCGCTGACCTACATTCACGGTATCGGCCCGTTCAAGGCCAAGCAGATCGCCGACAAGCTGGGCATCGACCAGACCCGTCGCGTGTCGGACCTCTCCGACGCCGAGATCCTGCAGATCCGCGAAACGATCGACGCTGAACACACCGTGGAAGGCGATCTTCGTCGCGAAACCGCGATGAACATCAAGCGCCTGATGGACCTCGCGTGCTACCGTGGTCTGCGTCACCGCAAGGGCCTGCCGGTCCGCGGCCAGCGCACGCACACCAACGCCCGCACCCGCAAGGGCAAGGCCAAGCCGATCGCCGGCAAGAAGAAGTAAGATCGACCTGTAAGGGTCTGATCTTTCCAACGGTTTCTCGACAGGAATTCAGCACATGGCACGCGAACCTCAGCGCATTAAGCGCCGCGAGCGCAAGAACATCACCAGTGGTGTCGCGCACGTCAACGCCAGCTTCAACAACACCATGATCACCATCACTGATGCCCAGGGCAACGCCATTTCGTGGTCGTCTGCCGGCATGATGGGCTTCAAGGGCAGCCGCAAGTCGACCCCGTACGCCGCCCAGGTGGCCGCGGACGACGCCGGCAAGAAGGCCGCCGAACACGGCGTCCGCACCCTCGAAGTCGAAGTCAAGGGCCCGGGTTCGGGCCGCGAGAGCGCCCTGCGCGCCCTTCAGGCGGTCGGTTTCACCATCACGGCGATCCGTGACGTGACCCCGATCCCGCACAACGGCGTGCGCCCTTCGAAGCGCCGTCGCGTCTGACCTGCCTTTCGGCACCCGGCGCGGCGGATCCACCGCGCCGGAGCGCCCAATATCTTTGACCGGGCGCGGCCATCCCTCGGCCGACCTCCGGCTCCCGAACTAACCCCAGGGGAATTCCATGACTGTCAACATCAAGAACTGGCAGGAACTGAAGAAGCCCAACTCCCTCGAGATCAAGTCCGGCAACGACGCCAAGAGCCGTGCGACTTTCGTCGCCGAGCCGCTGGAACGTGGCTTCGGTCTGACGCTCGGCAACGCGCTGCGTCGCGTGCTGCTGTCGTCGCTCCAGGGCGCGGCCGTCACCTCGATCAAGATCGAGAACGTGCTGCACGAATTCTCGTCGCTGGCTGGCGTGCGCGAAGACGTGACGGACATCGTCCTCAACGTGAAGCAGATCGCGCTCAAGATGCAGGGTGAAGGCCCCAAGCGTCTGCAGCTCTCGGCCACCGGCCCGGGCGAAGTGAAGGCGGGCGATATCGCCGTGACCGGCGATATCGAGGTCATGAACAAGGACCTCGTGATCTGCCATCTCGACGAAGGCGCGACGTTCAACATGGAACTGACCGTCGACACCGGCAAGGGCTACGTCCCCGCCGTGTCGAACCGCCCGGTCGATGCCCCGATCGGCCTGATCCCGGTCGACTCGCTCTACTCGCCGGTCCGCCAGGTCTCGTACAAGGTTGAAAACGCCCGTATCGGCCAGGAGCTCGATTACGACCGTCTCAACCTGACGGTCGAAACCGACGGCACCGTCACCCCTGAAGACGCCGTGGCCTATGCCGCGCGCATCCTGCAGGACCAGCTTTCGCTGTTCGTCCACTTCGACGACCAGCTGCCGACCGGCCACGCGCCTTCGGTTTCGGGTGGCGTTGCCACGCACGCGCCGGAAGAAAGCGACGCTAACCAGCTCAACCGCTACCTGCTCAAGAAGGTGGACGAACTGGAACTGTCGGTGCGTTCGGCCAACTGCCTCAAGAACGACAACATCATCTACATCGGCGATCTGGTCCAGAAGACCGAAGCCGAGATGCTGCGCACGCCGAACTTCGGCCGCAAGTCGCTCAACGAGATCAAGGAAGTCCTCTCGTCGATGGGCCTGCGCCTCGGCATGGACATCCCCGGCTGGCCGCCTGAGAACATCGAAGAGATGGCCAAGAAGCTGGAGCAGGAGCTGCTCGGTTAAGCAATTCGGGGGCGCCCGTTGTGGCGCCCCTAATTCGGGTCATTTGGCGGCGACCCCGACAGCCGCCTGGATCGGGCTACCTGATACGGGCCCCCTACGAACGGAGACAAGAACATGCGTCATAAGCTGGGACAGCGTAAGCTCGGCCGTACTTCCTCGCACCGTATCGCGCTGCTGCGCAATCTGGCGGCTGCTCTGATCAAGCACGAACAGATCACCACCACGGTGCCCAAGGCGAAGGAACTTCGCCCCTACCTCGAAAAGCTCATCACGCTGGCGAAGAAGGGCGGTCTCTCGAACCGTCGTCTGGCCCACGCCCGCCTGCTCGACGAAGCGCAGGAAAAGAAGCTCTTCGAAGTGCTGGCCGCGCGCTATGCCGATCGCAACGGCGGCTACACCCGCATCATCAAGGCCGGCTACCGCGCTTCGGACGCCGCCCCGATCGCGGTGATCGAACTCGTCGACCGTGACACCGCCGCCAAGGGCCTGGACTCGGGTCCGGTGCAGACCGCGGACGAGGACGAATACGAAGCAGCCTGACACGGGCCGCCTGATCGGCGCTTCGTTCGGACACGGACAAGGAAGGGGCGGGGCCGCAAGGCTCCGCCCCTTTCGCTTGTGCGGGGCGGGGGTTGACACCTGTTGCATACGCAAGCTCACCAATGCACGCGCGGGCTCTGTCCTACGGCGGGCAGGTGGGTTAGGGTCGCCGCCATGAAGCCTTCCAACCCATTCGCAAATCAGCATTCCTGGTCGTCGCGCCGGTCCTTCCAAAAGCCTGAAAAGGCCCTCGCGGGTTTTTCCTCAGGACCGTGTCAACCCCGTCAACCCCTCAGCGTTTCTGCGCTTTTCGGCTCGGTCGTCGCCATCGCTGTCGCCGGCCTGCTGATCCCCTGCCAGCCCGTCCTTGCCAACACGAGTTCCGCCCCGATGTCGTCCCAGCCCGCCCAGCCTGTCCTGCAGTCCTATCCCGCCAGCCCGCGCGGCGATGTCGTCGAAACGCAGTTCGGCGAGCAGGTGGCCGATCCCTGGCGCTGGCTCGAAGCCGACGTGCGCACCGATGCAAAGGTCCACGAATGGGTCGCGGCGCAGAGTGCCTTCACCGACGCCTATCTCAAGGCGTTGCCCGAACGCCCGGCCTTCGAAGCGCGGCTCAAGGGCCTGTTCAATTATGCCCGCTTCGGCGTGCCGCGTGAAGAAGGTGGGCGGCTGTTCTATGCCTACAATTCGGGGCTGATGAATCAGGCGCAACTGCTCGTGCGCGATGCAGCCTCGCCCAAGGGACGCGTGCTGCTCGATCCAAACGGCTGGGCCAAGGACGGCGCCACCGCGCTCGATGCGTGGGAACCGTCGCCCGACGGCAACCTGCTGGCCTACACCGTGCAGGACGGCGGCTCGGATTGGCGGACGATGAAGTTCGTCGCCGCCGCCGATGGCAAGCCGCTGGCCGACGAGCTGAAGTGGGTCAAGTTCAGTGGCGTTGCCTGGGTCGGCAATGATGGCGTGCTCTATTCGCGCTTCGCCGCGCCGAAGGATGGCGAAGCATTCCAGGCGCGGAATTACGACCAGCAGGTCTACTACCACCGCCTCGGCACCCCGCAGGATCAGGATCGGCTCGTCTATGCAACGCCGGACAAGCCTACCTGGGGCCACGGCGCGCAGGTCACCAGCGACGCGCGCTGGCTGGTCGTCACCAGCCACGAAGGCACCGACCCCACCACCGCCATCGGCATTGCGCCCATCGGCAAGGGGGATTGGCAGGTCCGCCCGCTTATCCCCGACCTGTCCGCGCAGTGGGACCTGATCGACGGCGTGGGCGATGTGCTGTGGTTCGTCACCAGCAAGGATGCCCCGCTCAAGAAGATCGTCCGGGTCGATCTGTCGGGCGCGGAGCCGGTCTTCACCACCATCGTCCCGCAGAGCGACGCCAACCTGGATGGCGCGGCGATCGTGGGTGACCGGCTGGTCGTGGCCTACCTGCGCGACGTGAAGGCCGATGTCCGCCTGTTCACGCTCGATGGAAAGCCCGCCGGAACGCTCGCGCTGCCGGGCGTGGGCTCGCTCGCGGGGCTGTCGGGCAAGCCGGGCCGGGCGGGGGGCTACTTCGGCTTCACCGGCTTCACCATGCCGTCGACCGTGTTCCGCTTCAGCGAGGACGATGGCAAGGCCAAGGTCTGGGAACAGGTCGCGCTCAAGTTCGCGCCGGGTGACTACGTCAGCGAACAGGTGTTCTACCCGTCGAAGGACGGCACCAAGATCCCGATGTTCGTGATCCGGCGCAAGGATGCCAAGGGTCCGGTGCCGACGATCCTCTATGGCTACGGCGGCTTCAATATCTCGCTGCCGCCGGCGTTCTCCTCCGCCCGGATGGCCTGGCTGGAAAGCGGCGGGGCCTATGCCATCGCCAACTTGCGCGGTGGCGGCGAATACGGCGATGCATGGCACGATGGCGGCCGCCGGGCCAACAAGCAGAACGTGCTCGACGATTGCATCGCCGCGGGCGAATGGCTGATCGCCAACGGCGTCGCGCCCAGGGGCGGGCTTGCGGTCGAAGGCGGATCGAACGGCGGCTTGTTGGTCGGCGCGGTAGTCAACCAGCGGCCCGACCTGTTCGCCGCGGCGCATCCGGCCGTGGGCGTGATGGACATGCTGCGCTTCGACCGCTTCACCGCCGGCCGGTACTGGGTGGACGATTACGGCCACCCCGATCGCGAGGCCGACTGGAAGGTGCTGCGCGCCTATTCGCCGTACCACAACATCGCGAACGGCAAGGACTATCCGGCGATCCTGGTGACCACCGCCGATACCGACGACCGCGTGGTGCCGGGGCACAGCTTCAAGTACGCCGCCGCGCTGCAGGCCGCGCAGATCGGGGACAAGCCGCACCTGATCCGCATCGAAACGCGCGCCGGGCACGGGTCGGGCAAGCCGGTCGACAAGATGATTGCCGAAAGCGCCGACGTCTATGCCTTCCTCGCCCACTGGACGGGGCTGACGCCACGGCCCTGAAGGCCGCGGCCTTTGCCCTGAAAGTCGGGCGCTTTCCGTCGTTTTGCCTCTCGCCTAGCGCCCGCCATGGGTGCTAGAGCGGGCGGGATAAAAGATGAAACGTGCGGAGAGGACAGCAAGGCGGATAAGCCGCGCCATCTGGCGCTGCGCAGGGCTCGTGCCCGCGCTGCTCCTTGCCTGCCTGCCCGCCGTCTCGCTGGCGCAGGCGGCGATGCCCGCGGCCGAGGATGCCGAAGGCGCGGCGCACGTTTCGGCAGAGCGGCACGCTACCGGCCTGACTACGGCCATCGCGCAGCCCACTGCGCCTGCAGCCGCACCGCAACTCGCCATGCCACGCATCGCCACGCCGGCCTACCCGCCGACCAGGCGCCTGCCGCTGGTCGAACGCGCGTTCGGGCAGGACGTGGCCGATCCCTACCGCTGGCTCGAACAGAGCCCGGCGAGCAGTCCCGAAGTGGCGCAGTGGGTTGCAGGCCAGAACGCCGCCAGCGCCGCCTATCTGGCGCAGTTGCCGGGGCGCGATGCGCTGGCCGCGCGCATCCGCAGCCTGTTCGACTACGAACGCATCAGCCTGCCGCGCCGCGCGGGCAAGTCCTACTTCTACTTGCGCAATCCGGGGCTCTCCAACCAGAGCGAGCTTTACGTCCGCGCCGGGCTGGATGGCGAAGAGCGGGTGCTGCTCGATCCCAACGGCTGGTCGAAGGACGGTACCGTCGCGCTCGATGCCTGGGTGCCGAGCCCGCAGGGGCGGACGCTGGCCTACACGGTGCAGGTGGCGGGCAGCGACTGGCGCACGATCCGGCTGATCGACGTGCGTTCGGGCAGGCTGCTTGATGAGACGCTGGCCTGGGCCAACGACACCACGATCGCATGGGTGGGTGAGGAAGGCTTCCTCTACTCCCGCTTTCCCGAGCCCGCGAAGGGTGCCGAGCATCTTGCCCCCGTCTATGGCAAGGCGGTGTGGTACCACCGCGTCGGCACGCCGCAGGCGGCGGACCTGCTGGTCTATGCGACGCCCGACCATCCCGAGCAGGGCCACAAGGCAGCGGTTTCGGCCGACGGGCGCTGGGCGGTCATCACCAGCGAGGTCGGCACGCTGCCGGTCCGCGCCATCCACCTGCTGGACCTGCGCAGCGGCAAGCCGGGACAATGGGCGCAGGCGAGCATCGCCGACGGGTTCGACAACGACTGGAAGTTCGTCGATGGCATCGGCGACCGGTTGTGGTTCGTCAGCAACATGGGCGCGCCGCGTTACCGCCTCCTTGAACTCGACCTGTCCGGCGCACCCGCCTGGAAGGTGGTGGTGCCCGAGCGCGAGCAGCAGCTTGCCGGCGCCAATGCGGTGGGCGACCGGTTCATCCTGTCCTACCTCAACGGCGGGTCGAGCGTGGCGGTGGTGACCGACTTGAAGGGCAAGCCCAGCCGCGCGATCACGCTCAACGACATCGGCTCCGCCTCTGGCTTTGGCGGACGTCCGGGGCAGGAGGAAACCTTCTACCAGTTCGCCAGCTTCAACCGCGCGCCGACGATCTATCGCATGGACCTGCGCACCGGCGAGACGACCCCGTTCGCCCAACCGCGGATGAGCTTCAACCCCGACGACTATCTGGTCGAGCAGCGCTTCTATCCGTCGAAGGACGGGACGAAAGTGCCGATGTACATCGTGCGCAAGCGATCGCTCGTCGGCCGTGCGGTGCCGACGCTGCTTTATGGCTATGGCGGGTTCGACATCGCGATGACGCCGACGTTTTCGCCGGTACGCATGGCCTGGCTGGAAGCCGGGGGCGCATTCGCGCTGGCCAATATCCGTGGTGGGGGAGAATTCGGCCGCGCGTGGCACGATGCCGGGCGGCTGGACAAGAAGCAGAACAGCTTCGACGACTTCATCGCCGCCGGGGAATACCTGATCGCGCAAGGGATTGCCGCCAAGGGCAGCCTGGCGGTGCAGGGCGGCTCCAACGGTGGGCTGCTGGTTGCCGCCGTGGTGAACCAGCGCCCGGACCTGTTCGCGGCGGCAAATCCCGATGTCGGCGTGCTGGACATGCTGCGCTTCGACCGCTTCACCGCGGGGCGGCTATGGACCGGCGACTATGGCCGGCCGGAGAACGAGGCCGACTGGCAGGTGCTGCGCCGCTATTCCCCCTATCACAACATCGCCGATGGCACGGACTATCCAGCGATCCTGGTGACGACCGGCGACAGCGACGATCGCGTGGTGCCGGCGCACAGTTTCAAGTATGCCGCCGCGCTGCAGGCGGCGAAGATCGGCGACAGGCCGCACCTGTTGCGCGTGGAAAGCAGGGCAGGGCACGGCGCGGGCAAGCCGCTCGACAAGACCATTGCCAGCGGCGCCGATACGCTGGCCTTCCTTGCCTACTGGACCGGGCTCAAGACCGGGGCAGCGGTCACGGCGCCGTGAACGGCCGTCCGGCGGCGGTGCCGGGCGCGGCTACGGCGGAAACACCCTTTTGTGGCGTGCGATTTGCGCGAGCGCAAAACCATGCGTCTACGCGCTTGCCGCCCGCGCGGCCTGCGACTATCCGCTAGGCAAGCCCCTGTAGAGCACTCTGCAAGACGACCCTGCAAAAGGATCCAGCACGATGACCATGTTCGACGATCGCGAACGCGCCGAGGAAGCCAAGTTCGCGCATGACGAGGAAATGCTGTTCCGCGTCCATGCCCGCCGCAACCGTCTGCTCGGCCAGTGGGCGGCGGAACGCATGGGGCTGGATGCCGCGGAGACCGAAGCCTATGCCAAGGCGGTGGTCCAGGCCGATTTCGAGGAAGCCGGCGACGAGGACGTGATCCGCAAGCTGCTGGGCGATCTGGTTTCGGCCGGTGTCGAGATCGACGAGAGCGAGATTCGCACGGCGATGGATGCCAAGGCCGTCGACGCGCGCCGCCAGCTGATGGGCGAAGTCTGATGCCGATGGCGGCGGCCGACATCGAGGCGATGATCAAGGCGTCGCTGCCCGATGCCGAAGTGACCATCACCGACCTTGCCGGGGACGGCGATCATTATGCGGCCCACGTCGTCAGTCCCGCGTTCAAGGGGCTTTCGCGCGTGGCGCAGCACAAGGCGGTCTATGCCGCACTCGGCGGGCGCATGGGCGGTGTGCTCCATGCCTTGCAACTGACCACCGGGGTCCCCACCTGATCAACCGATAAGGCGCGGCTGATGGTCCCTGCGAGGGGCGGTCGCGCGCAACCAGGATAACCAGAACCGCCATGGCCCAAGACCGCATTTCCCAGATCGTCAGCGACAACGACGTCGTGCTGTTCATGAAGGGCACGCCGCTGTTCCCGCAGTGCGGCTTTTCCAGCCGCGCCGTGGCCATTCTCGACCACCTCGGCGTGGAATACGCCAGCGTCGATGTGCTGCAGGATCAGGAAATCCGCCAGGGCATCAAGGCCTTTTCGGACTGGCCGACCATCCCGCAGCTTTACGTGAAGGGTGAATTCGTCGGCGGTTCGGACATCATGATGGAGATGTACGAGGCTGGCGAACTGCAGCAGCTGATGCAGGAACAGGGCGTCAAGGGCGCCGCCTGAGCCATCGCCGCGGGCATCGCCCGGCAGACTTGCACGAATGCGAACGCGGCTCCTGCACCAGGGGCCGCGTTTTTTCGTTGCGCGGTGCGTGCGGCGCTTGGGGAACGGGGATTTCGGGAGGTCCCGGGAGGGGCGGAGCCGGGAGACTGAAGACCGGCTCCGCCCCGATGAAGAAGACATCTTCGGGACGACACACTCTTTGCATGGTGCGTGCCAATCCGGCCGATGGATGAAAAACCGCCCATCACGATAGTTAATACCCGGCAACCATGGCAGCGGTTTGTAAGCCGTGCCGACAGGTGATGCCGAGGGGACCCGAAGATGCACTTGGCAAGGGCATGGGCCACCGGCATGGTATGGTCATGGATGAGATGGATGACCTGGGGGACAACGAAGCCCCGCCGACCGCAACGCCTGCTGCCACCGTCGTCGTGTTCCGTCGCGATCCCGCCGGGGGGCCGGCACAGATCCTGATGGTAGAACGATCGAGCGAGATGCGCTTTGCCGGGGGCGCGACGGTGTTTCCCGGCGGCAAGATCGATCCCGACGACCACGACCTGGCCCGCCGGTATGGCAGCCATCTCGATCCCGACGATGCCGCCGCGCGCGTAGCGGCGGTGCGCGAATCACTGGAGGAAACGGGCCTTGCCGTGGGCATTGCCGGAGAGGTGACCGCCGAAACGGCGGCGCAGGCGCGGCGGATCGCGATTTCGAGCGGGCGGCTGGCCGATGCGCTGGATGCGCTGGGCTGGACGCTCGATCTCGACCGGCTGGTACCTTGGGCCCGCTGGTGGCCGCGTCACCGCCACATCCGGGTGTTCGACACGCGCTTCTATCTAGCGGACCTTGGCACCGGGGCGGTCGACATCACGGTCGACGCGACCGAGAACCACCACCTGTTCTGGGCGAGCGCGCAGGAGGCGCTGCGGTTGGCCGACGAGGGCGCGATCAAGGTGATCTTCCCGACGCGGCGCAATCTGGAACGGCTGGCGGCCTATCCCGATTTCGAGGCGGCGCGCGCGCATGCGCTGGCAACGCCGGTTTCGATCATCACCCCGCGTGTGGAAGTGCGCGACGGGGTCAAGTGGCTGACGATCCCGGTCGAGGCCGGATACCCCTACGACGGCGAACCGCTGGAGCAGGCGAGCCGCGCATGAGATCGGCGTTGGCGAAGGGCTGTGATGCGTAAAATCCCTTAGGGATAACATCGCGCTTCACGTACCGGCTGGCAAGGATCGTAAGCGTACCTTCGCAAGTGGAGGTCCGTCATGCCGATGCCCAAACTTCGCCCCTCGCCCGAACGCTATCTCGATCCGGCTGGAGAGGCTGCCCGCGTTGCGCGGTTGGCGGGCGATGGCGACGTGCCGATCGTCTCGCCGGTCCATCGCCTGCAGCACGAACTTTCGATGTTCGAACGGGGCGAGGTGGCTGCGGCCGCGGCGGCGGACGGCGAATACCGCTATCCCGGCTGGTTCCGCGTCGCCTTTCCGGTCGGCGCGTCGGCCGTGTTGTGGAGCGCGATCATCTGGGGAATCCAGGCGCTACGCTGAGATTCCGCGCTCAGAAGACGAGCAGCGCAATCCCGATCCAGAGGATCTGGCTGAGTGCTAGGCCGATGAGCAGGCCCTTGGTCGCCTCGACCCCTTCTGGGTGAACCGGCGTGTGGGAGCCGGTCAGCGTGTAATGAATATTGAATGCCTTGGTCATCTCTCTGCGTCCCTTACCGTGACCGGGTCCGCAATGACGGCCCAGTTCACTTTTCATCGTCAGCCACGCCCTTGGTAGAACGTTTGCCGAAAACGGCATTACGCCATCCAGGACGGTCAAGCACGAAAATATCCGCCTTGTCGTAAATCTGCAACGTTACAGCGGCGGAATTGTGCCAGAAATGGGCGCTTTTGTGCTAAGTACCCGGTTGCAAACCACGAATTAGCTTCCAGACCGTCTCGTGAAGGTTCTGGGCTTCGGCCAGGGTGAGGCACGGCGCGGTTACCATGCGTTCGGGCACGCTGCGGGCTTGGACGCGCAGGGCATCGCCCTTGGGCGTGAGCGACACGATCACGCGGCGTTCGTCTTCGGCATCGCGCTGGCGGTTGACGAGGCCGGCGGCTTCCATCCGCTTGAGCAGCGGGGTGAGCGTGCCGGTGTCGAGGAACAGCTGCTGGCCGATTTCGCCCACCGCGCGCGGGGCACGTTCCCACAGCACCAGCAGGACCAGGTATTGCGGGTAGGTCAGGCCCAGCTCGTCGAGCAGGGGCCGATACGCGCGTGTCAGGATGTTCGACGCGGCGTAGAGCGGAAAGCACAGCTGGCGATCGAGACGCAGGACCTCGTCCGCCGGGTTTGCCGTGCTTTCCGTGTTGCTCATGCTTCAGGCCGTAGTGACGTTGAGGCCTACGTCAATATTGCCTTTCACCGCGTTCGAATAGGGGCAGGTCGCGTGGGCGGCGGCGACGAGCTCCTCGGCGCGATCCTGCGACAGGCCAGTGATGGCGACGTTGAGATCGACGCTGAGCGCAAATCCGCCGCTGGCATTGGGGCCGATCCCGACCACCGCATCGACGACGATGGCATCGTCGGGGATCTTTTCGCCCATGCCGCGCGCGACGTGGATCACCGCGTTTTCGAAGCAGGCGGCATAGCCCGCTGCAAAGAGCTGTTCGGGGTTGGTGGCACCGCCCTTGCCACCAAGCGCGGTGGGCAGGGCGAGGTTGACGTCGAGCAGGCCGTCGTCGGTGCTGACGCGGCCGCTGCGGCCGCCGACGGCCTTGGCACGGGCAGTGTAGAGAGTGGTCATCGCGGAAACTCCTTGTCGCTATGCGGCGTGAGCCGCTGAGCCTCTATATGGTGAACAATTGGATTGTGTGCAATATAAATCCGAGAAGGAGGCGCTACGCGTTGTCCACGCGCTGTCGTTAGCCGTCCTTTGACCATGCGGAAGCGGGTTTTCCCGACGGTTTAGCCCGGTGTTAACCATACCCCGAAAGGCTGTGGCGACCTCTCTGCGCGAAGCTGTGACCCATGAAGAGCCCGATCGCCCGACTCACGCCTGGCCTGATCGTCCGCCTTGCCCGCGGGCTGTCGCTGCTGACCCTGCTCACGCTGATGCTCGGCTATGCCGACGGGTGGCTGACACTGGAGACAGCGGCGCTGGGCGCCTTCGGGCTCGGCACGCTGCTGATGCTGGCCTTTCCGGACCAGCGCGCGTCCGAACTGCTCGGGGCGATCGCGATCTGGGCGACCACGGCGGAGTTCATGTCGGCGGTGCAGACCGGCGGCTTCGACCTGTGGCGCTGGGCGGTGACGGCGGCAACGCTGGCCGTGCTGATCATCCCGATCAAGGTGCAGTACTTGCGCGCACTGGCCCGTACCGCCCCAGACAGGACGATCGGGGAGCTGGACCGCCGCGCCTGGTCGGTCGGCGCGCTGCCCCATACCGACGCGGCCCTCGCGTCGATGCGGGAAAGCGGCGAGGTGGTCGCTGCACCCATCGAGCTGGTTAAATCGTCGGGATAAATATCTGATATAAAATCGTTTCCTTCGCGCTGAGAGCGAGGAAGACACGAGCCATGGCGAAGGCCGCGTTACGTTCGGTGCCCACTGCAGCCACGTTCGCGGCCGCTGCTGCGCTGCGCAGTCCAGCGGCATCGACCCTCCACGCCCGTCGCCAGGGCGGGCTCGACCTCGCCTTCGTCCGCCACGCGACCGAGCTGTGGCTGGTCCTGCGGCGCCAGGACCGCGGCGGCGTTGCCCTGCGGCTGCCGCTGTTCGCCGAACCTGATGAATGCACCGTCGAGGAAACCACGCGCGGGATCGAGATCGCCTGCAACAGCGTGGCCGGCACCGTGCGGATCGCGTTCGAAGGCGATGACTTTGATCTGGAACAGCTTCGCATAACCCTGCGCATCCGTCCGGCACAGGACATCGCGTTGCGCGACCTGCCGCGCGATCTGGTGCCGCTCGATGCGCAGGATGATCCCACGGGCGCTTCGGGCCGGATCGAGGCGGAGCAGCGGCGGCTGAACACGGGGCTGATCTATTTCGAATTCGACCGTCCCGCCTTCGGCAAGGTGCTCTATATCCAGAACCTGTCCGCCCTGAACGACTACTTCAACCTGACCGGCAGCAAGCCCGAAAATGCAGTGGGCGGCGAATGGCCCGATCTCGGCTATCGCCCGCCGGTTGACCACGAGACGGGCGCTGCGCTGCTTGTCGCGGGGCGCGAGATCACGCTCTACGATACGATCCTGGTCATCCGCCGCTATGCCGAAAACGACGAGGCCGATTCAGCGTGGCAGTTCCTCGACATGCTTGGCGCCGCTTATCGCTGGCTGGGCGCACCGGTGCCCGCCTGGCGCGACTGGGTCGATCGCTCGCAGCGCACGCTCGCCGATCTGGAAACCGCGCCCGAGGCGCGGATCGAGCATTACGGGCTGTCGTACTTCCACCCCTACACCGCCAGCGAATATCCCGACGTGATGGTCCAGCTGTCGCTGCTGTCCGCCTTGCGTGACTGGGAGGTGTGGAGCGACGAGCCGCAGCCGCTGTCGGCGCAGATCCTTGCCGGCATCGAGCGTTTCTATGACGCCGAGCTGGGCACGATCCGGCGCTACCTGCCCAATGTCGGCAACGACAAGGACGCGGATGCGGTGGATTCGTGGTATCTCTACCACCCGCTGCTCAACCTTTCGAACGTGGCACTTGCCGGCAATGAACAGGCGCGAGACCTTTTCCTGCCCAGCATCGATTATGGCATCCGCGCGGCGCAGCACTTCGCCTATCGTTGGCCGATCCTTTACAATGCGCGCGATTTCAGCGTCATCCGTGCCGTCGCGGAATCGGACCAGCGCGGCCAGACCGACGTTGGCGGGATCTATGCCTGGGTGATGCTGCAGGCGTTCGAGCTGACGCGCGAGAAGCGCTTCCTGGACGAGGCCGTGCTTGCGATCGAAGCCGCCAAGGGCATGCGCTTCGACCTGAACTACCAGGCCAACCTGACGGCGTGGGGTGCCACGGCCTGCATCCGCCTGTGGCGCATCACCGGCGACAAAAGCTACCTGACGCAAAGCTATGTCTATCTGGCGAGCTTCTTCCACAATGCGCAACTGTGGGAAAGCGAGATCGCGCTTGCGCGGCATTATACCAATTTCCTGGGTGTCACCTGCCTGCAAGATGCGCCGTACATGGCCGCCTACGAATGCTTCGACAGCTTTTCGGCATTCGAGCGCTATCTCGACCTGGGCGGGCCGGACCTGATCACGTCGGTGCGGCTGCTTGTGGGCGAATACTGCCGCCATGCCCTCAGCCGGGCGTGGTTCTATTACCCCGACGCCCTGCCGGCCCACGCGATCAGCGACGACCCGCGCAACGGGTACATCCAGCGCGGCCTTAACTTCCCGTTTGAAGACCTTTACCCCGACGGTCAGCAGGCAGGGCAGGTGGGGCAGGAAATCTATGGCGCGGGCGCGGCGCTGGTCTACGCGACGCGTGCCTTCCACCGCATCGAAGGCGCGCCGTTCGTGCTGTTCTGCGACCATTTCGTGCGCGCATGGAAGCGTTTCGACGAAACCACGGTGAGCTTCCGGCTCGACGGACAGGACGGCTGCACGGCGCGGATTTTCCTGCGCTTCGAAGGCGATGCGCCTGATTCCTCGCGTGTCGGGTTACGCGGCTTCGATGGCCGCGACATCGCGTTTCGCGCCGACGGCGCGCTGCTGTGCGCCGAGGTTTCCGCTGCCGGCAGCTTCCTGCTGAAGTACCCCGACACCCGCAGCGCGCACGGCGGGGGCGCGACGCAGGTTAAGGGCAGCGGCTTGTCAGCGCGTCAGGGCTGAAGCCCGCCGCCCAGCGTGCGATAGAGCGTGACCATGTTGGTCGCCTTGGCAAGGCGCGCCGTGACCAGCGCTTGCCGGGCGGTATAGGCGGTGCGCTGTGCGTCGAGCGGTTCGAGATAGTTGGCGATGCCGTTGGCAAAGCGCGATTGCGAGATGCTGGCCGCGCGCGTGGCGTTGAGCGCAAGCGATTCCTGCGCGGCAACCTTGGCGTCGATCGTGCCGCGCCGGGCGAGGGCATCGGCCACTTCCCTGAACGCCGTCTGGATCGTGCCTTCGTACGTTGCAACCGCGGCATCGCGTGCGGCCTTGTTCGCGGCGAGCGTGCCGCTGTTCTTGCCGAAATCGAACAGCGTCTGGCTCGCCGTGCCGCTGGCGCTCCAGCGGAAGCTGTCGCTGCTGAACAGCGAAGACAGGCTCTGGCTGGCAAGGCCGAGCAGGCCGGTCAGCGAGATCGAGGGGAAAAACGCGGCCCGCGCCACGCCGATGTTGGCATTGGCCGCCTTGAGCAGGTGTTCGGCCTGCAGCACGTCGGGACGGCGCAGCAGCACACTTGAATCGAGCCCGACGGGCAGGCTCGAGAGCACCTGGTCGCCATTGCCGAGCGTCGTGGGCAGCAGGTCGGCGTTCACAGGCGCCCCCGCCAGCAGATCGAGCGCATTCTTTGCCTGGGCAAGATCGGTTTCGTAATCGGCGACTGCAGCGCGCGCGGTATCGACCTGGGTCTGCGCCTGCGCGGTATCGAGCCCGGTGCCGATGCCGATCTGTTCGCGGCGGGTGTTGACGCGCAGCGACTGTTCCTGGCTCGCCAGCGTTTCGCGCGCGACGGCCAGCGCGTCGGCGGTGGCGCCATAGGTCAGCCAGGCGGTCGCGACTTCGCCGACGAGCGCGATCTGCGCCGATTTGCGGCCTTCGTCGCTGGCAAGATAGGTTTCGAACGCGGCCTTGGACAGGTTGCGCGCCTTGCCGAACAGGTCGAGTTCGAAGGCGGAAATGCTGGCGGAGGCGCTGTAGCTTTCGTTGGTACCGGCGCCGAAGTTGTTGCCCGTGCCGGCCCCGCTTGCCGCCTGGCTCGAGGCGTTGTGCGTGGCGCTCGCCGTCGCCGTCGCGCCGATGGTCGGGAACTGCCCGGCGCGCTGCACGCGGTACTGCGCGCGGGTCTTTTCGACATTGGCGATCGTGGCGCGCAAGTCGCGGTTGTTGGTCAGCGCAAGCGCGATGGTGTCGCGCAGGCGCTGGTCGGTGAAGAACGTCTGCCAGCCCATCTTGTCGATGGCGCCGTCGCCCGGGGTCAGCGCCGGGAACGCGGTGCCCTGCGGCAGGGCGGGTGGGACCGGCGCCGCCGGTTGGATGTACTTGGGCGCGAGGTTGCATCCGGCGAGCGAGAGCGCCGACACGGTCGCGATCAGGGTGCGCATCGTGGTCATGCCGTGGCCTCCTCGTGGGTTTCGCCGGCGGGCTTGGCCTTGCGGGAGAAGATGCTCTTCACCACCACGAAGAACAGCGGCACGAAGAAGATCGCCAGCACCGTGGCCGAGAGCATGCCGCCCATCACCGCCGTGCCGATTGCCTGGCGTCCGTTGGCGCCCGCGCCGCTGGCGATCACCAGCGGCACGACGCCGGCGATGAAGGCGACGCTGGTCATCACGATCGGACGGAACCGCAGTTCCGCCGCTTCCATCGCCGCTTCGAGCGGAGACAGGCCACGGGCAAGACCGGCTTCGGCGAACTCCACGATCAGGATCGCGTTCTTGGCCGAAAGGCCGATGGTGGTGAGCAGCGCGACCTGGAAGTAGATGTCGTTGTCGATGCCCCGCAAAGTGACCGCGAGCACCGCGCCGATCACGCCGAGCGGGATGACCAGCAGAACCGACACCGGCACCGACCAGCTTTCGTAGAGCGCGGCAAGGCACAGGAAGATGAAGAAGATCGAGGCGGCATAGAGCAGGCCGGACTGCGAGCTGGCCGCGCGTTCCTGATAGGACAGGCCGCTCCACGCAACGGTGTAGCCGCTGCCAAGTTCGCCCGCCTTCTGCTCCATCAGCTTCATCGCGTCGCCCGAGCTGGTGCCCGGGGCGCCCGCGCCCTGCATCTGCTGCGCGGCGATGCCGTTGAAGCGCTTGAGGATCGGCGGACCGCTGCCCCAGCTGGCGGTGGCGAAGGCGGAGAAGGGCGCCATCGTGCCATCGTCGCTGCGCACGAACCACTGGCCGAGGTCGGACGGGTTGGAGCGATAGGGCGCATCGCCCTGGACATAGACGCGCTTGACGCGGCCACGGTCCACGAAGTCGTTGACGTAAGTGCCGCCCCAGGCAGTCGCCAGAGTCGAATTCACGTTGGCGGGCGAGATGCGATAGGCGGTTGCCGCGTCGTCGTTGAGATCGACCTTGAGCTGGGGCGTGTCCTCAAGCCCGTTGAAGCGCACCTGCGCCAGCTTGGGATCGGAATTGGCGGCCTCGATCAACTTCTTGCGTGCTGCGGTCAGCGCGGGCACGCCGTTGCCGGCTGCGTCCTGCAACCACATCTCGAACCCGCTCGAACTGCCAAGGCCGCGGATGGCGGGCGGCGACAGAACGAGGATCTGCGCCTCGCGATCGCCCATGAAGTGCTTGCTGATGCGCTGCGCGATCGCGCTGGCGCTCTGCTTGGAGCTGCCACGTTCGTCCCAGTCCTTCAGCATGACGAAGCCCATGGCGATGTTCTGGCCGCTGCCCTGGTTGCCGCGACCGGCGGCCGTGAACACGTGGACGACGTCTTCCTTCTCGCTTTCGCGGATATAGCGGTTGACGCGTTCGGCCACGCTCTGGGTCTGCTCCATCGTCGAGCCAGGCGGCAGCGTGATGGCGAGCATCAGGTTGCCCTGGTCTTCGTCGGGCAGGAAGCTGGTCGGCAGGCGGACGTAGAGGAACGCCATGACGGCCGAGAGCCCGAGGAACACCAGCATCCACGGACGCGGGCGATCGACGAAGCGGCCAAGGCGGCTGTGATAGCCGCCCTGCAGCCGGTCATAGCGCTTGTTGAAGCCATCGAAGAAGCGGCCGCGCGGCTTTTCCTCCTGCCGCAGCAGCGTGGCGCACAGCGCCGGGGTAAGCGAAAGCGCGACCAGCACCGAAAGCGCCATCGCCGAAACGATGGTGACCGAGAACTGGCGGTAGATCGCGCCGGTCGAACCGCCGAAGAAGGCCATCGGCACGAACACGGCGGACAGCACCAGCGTGATGCCGATCAGCGCCGAGGTGATTTCGTCCATCGACTTCACCGTCGCTTCCAGCGGCGGCAGGTGCTCCTCGTGCATCACGCGTTCGACGTTTTCGACCACGACGATCGCATCGTCGACCAGCAGGCCGATCGCGAGCACCAGGCCAAACATCGTCAAGGTGTTGATGGTGTAGCCGAACAGGGCAAGGATGCCGAACGTGCCGAGCAGCACGACCGGCACCGCGATCGCCGGGATGAGCGTGGCGCGCCAGTTCTGCAGGAACACGAACATCACCACCACGACCAGCGCGATGGCTTCAAACAGCGTCTTGACCACTTCCTCGATCGAGATCTTCACGAACAGGCTGCTGTCGCGCGGATAGGACACCGCGTAGCCGGCGGGCAGGTCGCGCGAGAGTTCGGCCACCTTTTCCTTGACCAGCTTGGCCGTCTTCATCGCGTTCGCGCCAGATGCAAGGCTGACGGCAAGGCCGGTCGACGGATAACCGTCGAACAGGTTGTAGCTGCCGTAGCTTTCCTGGCCGAGTTCGACGCGGGCGACGTCCTTCAGGCGAACGGGCACGCCGTTGCTGTCGGACTTGACGATCACGTTCTCGAATTCAGGCACGGTCTGCAGGCGCGAACGCGCGGTGACCGTGGCGTTCAGCCGCTGGCCTTCGGGCGCTGGCTGCGCGCCGACTTCACCGGCGGAAACCTGCGTATTCTGCGCCTGGAGCGCGGTGATCACGTCCGACGGCATCAGGCTGACGGCGGCAAGCTTGGCCGGATCGAGCCAGATCCGCATCGCATATTGCCCGCCGTAGATGTCGGCGCTGCCAACGCCTTCGACGCGCGAGAGCGGGTCCTGGAAGTGCGTGGCGAGATAGTCGGCGATGTCGGCGTTGGTGCTCTTGTTGCTGCTGTCGTAGAGGCCCACGACCATCAGCGCATCGCTCTGCGACTTGTTGACGTTCACGCCCTGCTGCTGGACGGCCTGGGGCAGGCGGCTCAGCGCGCGGCTGGTGGCGTTCTGGACCTGGACCTGCGCGGTATCGGGATCGGTGCCCTTTTCGAACGTGGCGGTGATCGAGGCCGAGCCCTGGTTGCTGCTCGACGTGAAGTAGAGCAGGCCGTCGATGCCCTTCAGCTGCTGTTCGAGCACCTGCGTGACGCTGTTCTCGATCGTCTGGGCGTCGGCGCCCGGATAAGTCGCGTTGATCGAGATCGTCGGCGGGGCGATATCGGGGTACTGCTCGACACCCATCTGGGTGATCGCGAGCGCGCCCGCCGCCATGATGACGATGGCAACCACCCAGGCAAAGATCGGGCGGTTGGCGAAAAAGCGGGAGAGCATCGCCTGGGTGTCCTACTTGCTCGCCGCGGAGTTGGCGGGCGATCCGGCGATCACCGCCTTGACCTTGGCCCCGGGCTTGGCCTTGAGCAGGCCATCGACCACGACCTTGTCCCCGGGCTTGAGGCCCTTGGTCACCAGCCACTTGTCGCCGATGGCGGTATCGGCGGTGATGTCGCGGGATTCGATCTTGCCCTCGGCATTGACCAGCAGCACCGATGCATCGCCGCGCGGCGTGCGGGTCACCGCCTGCTGCGGGATCAGGATGCCATCGGGCACCGTCGCCTGGGCAAGGCGCGCCTTCACGAACAGGCCGGGCAGCAGCAACCCTTGCGGATTGGGCACGGTGGCGCGCAGGGTGACAGTGCCGGTATCGGTGCCGACATCGACGTCGGCGAAGTTCAGCCGGCCTTCGACCGGGTACTCCGTCCCGTCGGCCAGCACGATGCGCACCGGCACCGACCCCACGGGCTTCAGCGAACCCTTCTGAAGAGAGCGCCGCAAGGCCAGGAAATCGTTGCTCGATTGCTGGATGTTGACGAACAGCGGATCGAGTTGCTGGACCTTGGCCAGCGCATCGGCCTGGCTTGCCGTGACCAGCGCGCCCTTGGTCACGGTGGACCGGCCGATCTGTCCGGTGATGGGCGAGGTCACGCGGGTGAAGCCGAGGTTGACCTGCTGCGTCTGCAACGCGGCGCGGTTGGCGGCGACTTGCGCCTTGCTCTGGTTGTATGTGGCCGCCGCGTCCGCCGCGTCCTGCTTGCTGACGCCGCCTTCCTGCGCGAGCAGGCGGTAGCGTTCGGCCTTGAGCCGGTTGGCTTCGACCGTGGCTTCGGCATTGGCCAGCGTGGCGCGCGCCTGGTTGGCCGACGCGGCATAGAGCCTGCTGTCGATCTGGTAGAGCGGCTGGCCCGCGCGCACCCGGCTGCCTTCGGCGAACAGGCGTTCGAGCACGATACCCGAAACCTGCGGCCGCACTTCGGCCACCAGCGACGCTTCGGTCCGGCCCGAAAGCTCCGTCTCCAGCGGCACGGCCTGCGTCTTGGCGATGACCACACCGACGACCGGCGTGGGCATCTGCTTGTCATCGGCCTTGGCGCCGCACGCGGAGAGCGAGGCGACCATGGCAATCAGAGGGAGTGCAGGAGCGAAGGCGAGCAAGCGGGACGGCTGGCGCAAGGCAGATACTCTTCAGGCTATGTCCAGCGAGATCGCGTCCCGTCGGAACGATGGCGCCGCCATTTGCGGCGCGTCGGCGACGAAAACGATTTCGACGGATCCGGTTCCCGAGGCGGTGTCGCCAGCATCATTTTGCACCATGGTGCAGTGCGGCATCGCCTTGAGTCGACGCCGGTCCGTTAACACAGATCGGGCGCTTGGCATCGCCCTTTATCCCGATATTGCGGGCCTACGACAGAATGTTACATGTCGCGGGAAATGCTTGCGTCACGCCGCTTTTTCAGCGCGAAGCGTAAAGCAGGCGTCCGGGCCCCAGCGCTTCGAGCACATTCGCGATTTCGCGCTGGGAAACGGCAAAGCAGCCCTGGCTGCGGCCAATGCGGCCCTGCGACGCGGCAAGGCCCGGATCGACATAGCTTGCCGCGTGGATCACGATCCCGCGCTCGTCGGCAAGGTTGTTTTCGGGATCGAGGCCGAACAGGCGGCGCGAGCGGCCGTGCTTGCCGTAGTAGGTCGGGCCGGTCAGGAACGCCCCGCTGCACGATGCTTCCGAACCTGGGCGGTTCGAAAGCCGTTCGACCCAGCCGCTGTTGGCCGGGTCCGATCCCTTGCCGTGCGAGACGAGATGGGTGGACAGCACGCGCCCGCCCGCGATGTCGACAAGGTGGAAGCGCGGCTCGCGCGAGGGGACCGAGAAATCGACGATGCCGATCACATCGCGCTCGGCCACGCGGCCGTGATGCTGCTGCAATGCGGCCAGCGCCTGCGGCAGCAGCTTGGGCGCGCCCGGGATGTCGAGCCCGGCCGGCGCGCCAAGCGCGCTTTCCCTGCCCGTCGCCCAGGGCGTTGTCGGTGGCACGACCAGGCCGTTGCCGCCCGGCACTTGCGGCGCGATAGCTTCGGCTGCGGAACGCGGAAAAAGCATGGTGGTGGCCGTAGCCGCCATGGCGCCAAGAAACTGGCGCCGACCCAACGTCATGATGCGAGACCCCGATCTGTTGTGTCCGATCTTGTGGACTGACTTAGGGGGCCAATGGTTGATGCAAAGTATGAAAGGACACTCCTGCGGCAGGACGTGCTCCTCATGCCATCGGACGTTGTCCCGAAGCGGGAACGATTTGTCCTGTCGCGCGTGTGCAACCGCCTGCCGCAGGGACAGCGGGACGGCCGCAAGGAATGCGACCGTCCCGCGATTCGCGCGAAATCAGGCCGGCAGGTCGCTGAATTTCCCGCGGGCGGCGATCTCGCCAAGCGGCTTGCGCGCTGACGGCGCTTCGCGTTCGCGATAGCCATCGGGCAGCTTGTCTGGCGCATCGCGCCGACCGATCGCGACCGCTGCCTCGATGCGGACGTCTTCGGGAATGCCCAGCTCTTCGCGCACCCGGGGAAACTCGATCCCGACCATCGCGTGGGCGTGATAGCCCATGTGCGTTGCCTGCAATGCCATCAGTGCCCAGGCCGCGCCGGCATCGAAGCTTGCGCTGCGGTTGGTCTTGGCGCCGTCGGGGCGCGGGAACGTGCTTTCCGAAAGCACGAACACCAACGCGCCCGCGTCCTTGGCCCAGACCGAATTGCCCGGCACCAGCAGCGACACGAAATGCTCCCAGTTGGCATCGCCGCGCACCGCATAGAGGAAGCGCCAGGGCTGGTGATTGTATGCCGAAGGGGCAAGGCCCGCCGCTTCAAGGATCACGTGAAGGTCCGCTTCCGGCACGGGCGCGGCATCGAACGAGCGAGGAGACCAGCGGTCGGCGATCAGCGGCAGGACGAGCGGGTGGGCGCTGCGGGCAGTCATGGCAAAATCCTTGCGCAAGAGGCGTGAAGCGGAAAAGCCGGGGAGGCGCTCGGCCACCCCGGTCGGGGCAAAGGGTGGTGTCAGTTGCGGTGGAACGCAATCCGCCCGCCGCCGAAAGCGGCCACTTGCAGCAGGCCGCCAGCCATCGACACGTTCTTGAAGAAGTGGATGAACTGGTTCTGGTCGCCAAGCTGTCCGTGGAAGGCAAGGGCGGTGACGATCGAGAACCCGGCCAGCGCCAGCGCGACGAGGCGCACGCGATAGCCCGCGATCAGCGCGAGGCCGCCGACCAGTTCGACCAGCACGGCCAGCGCCAGCGCCAGCTGCGGGAAGGGCAGGCCAGCGTGCTCGATATAGCCGATCGTGGCGGCCGGCGCGGTCAGCTTGGAAAGGCCGCTCAGCACGAAGATCGCGGCGATCAGTACGCGCCCGGTGAAGGCGAGCGCGTTCTGGGTGGCGGGGGTCGATGCAGAAACTTGGCTGGAGGTGAGGTCGGCGGTGGTCATGGGTCGGGATCCTTTGGCGCGTGATGCAGGCGGGCGGGGCAGTCCGTCCGGCGAGTGCGGAGCTACGCCACGCAGCAACTTCCCGAAATCCAGATAAAAGCATCCAAAACGTTCGATGGATTGGAAAAGTGAATTTTGCTGCCCGATGACCCAGTTCTTTTGGGCTGACTTCAAACGGTCACCGAACTGGAACCTGCGTGCAACGCAAGGCGGCTAGCGGCCCCAGCGCAGAACTACTGCGCATGAGGGGTACTACATAATGCGTCTTGGACTTATCCTGCTCGCCGGCACCGCGCTTTCCGCCAGCGCTCCCGCGCTCGCCCAGGAGCAGGCCGCTCCTGCCGCCGAGGACGCGGGCACTTCGCCTGAAATCGTCGTGTTCGGCCAGGGCCAGACCCGCCAGGTCCAGCAGCTGTCGAATGCCGACATCGCCATCCTCGCCGCCGGGTCCAGCCCGCTGAAGGCGGTCGAGAAGCTGCCCAGCGTCAACTTCCAGTCGGCCGATCCGTTCGGCGCCTACGAATGGTCGACGCGCATCACCATCCGCGGCTTCAACCAGAACCAGCTCGGCTTCACGCTCGATGGCATTCCGCTGGGCGACATGAGCTATGGCAACTACAACGGCCTGCACATCAGCCGCGCCATCAGCCCCGAAAACATCGCCTCGACCACGGTCAGCCAGGGTTCGGGTTCGATCGACACGCAGTCGACCAACAACCTTGGCGGCACGCTTGAATTCACCTCGATGGACCCGGCCGCGATGCTCGGCACCGCCAACCAGGCGCTGGACTTCAACGCCACCGCCGGTTCCGACAACACCTATCGCGGCTTCGTCCGTGGCGCGATCGGCAAGGCTGATGCCGCGCGCATCATGGCCTCGTTCGCCTATGGCACCGCCGACAAGTGGAAGGGCGATGGCAAGCAGCGCCAGTGGGCGGTCAACGCCAAGGCGATCGTGCCGGTGGGCAACGTCGATTTCGAAGGCTTCTTCAGCCACTCCGACCGCGCCGAGCAGGATTATCAGGATCTCAGCCTCGAGATGATCAATCGTCTCGGGTACGATTGGGACAACTTCGGTCCGGCAAATTATCAGCTCGCGCTTCAGGTTGCCGATATCGCCGCCAACCGGGGCGACAGCGGCACCACCCCGCTCAACCCCGCCGCCGGAACCACCTATCCGGGCAAGATCAAGTCGGTCGACGATGCCTACTACGATGCCTCGGGCCTGCGTCGCGATACGCTCGCCTCGATCGGGCTGAAGGCGCCGATCGGCGAGAACGTGACCTTCAAGCTCAAGACCTACCTGCACAAGAACGAAGGCCAGGGCACTTGGGGCACGCCGTATGTCAACAGCCCGACCGGCGTGCCGATGGCCGTGCGTACCACCGAATACGACATCGACCGCAAGGGCGTGTTCGGCAGCCTCGCCTTCGACGTCGCCTTCAACAAGCTGACCGCCGGCGCCTGGTACGAAAACAACGATTTCGAACAGGCACGCCGGTTCTACGCTTACGAAAGCCGCTCGAACCCGGGTCGCGACCACCTGAAGTTCATGCGCAATCCGTTCTTCACGCAGTGGGACATCGCCTTCAACACGAAGACCTACCAGTACTTCGTCGAAGACGAGATCAAGCTGGGTGATGCGACGATCAGCCTCGGCTGGAAGGGCTTCAAGGTCGACAACAAGGCCCGCGCCATTGTCGCGGGTGGCCGCACCGTGGGCGATCTTTCGACCAAGGACTGGTTCCAGCCGCATGCCGGCGTGAACTACAGGTTCGGTGGCGGGGTCGAAGCCTTCGCCGGCTTCACGCAGGTGACCCGCGCCTTTGCGTCGGCCACCACGGCGGGTCCGTTCTCTTCGACCCAAGCCGGGTTCGATGCGATCAAGCCCTACCTCAAGCCCGAACAGTCGGACACGTACGAGCTGGGCCTGCGCGTTACCGAAGGCGCGTTCCGCGGCGTGCTTGGCGCCTACCACGTCGATTTCCGCAACCGCCTGCTGACCATTCCGACTTCGGTCGGCATCGTCGGCGCGGCGAACGCGCTGCAGAACGTCGGCAACGTGCGTGCGCAGGGCATCGAGGCGAGCGGCGAATACAAGTTCGACTTCGGTCTCTCGCTGTTCGCCTCGTACAGCTACAACGACAACACCTACCGCGATAACGTCGTCGTCCGCGACAGCGCCGGCAATGTCACCAGCACGGTGCTGACCCGGGGCAAGACGGTGGTGGATTCGCCCAAGCATCTGGCCCATGCCGAAATCGCCTACGACAGCACTTCGGTGTTCGGCCGGATCAGCGTGAACTACATGTCGAAGCGGTATTTCACCTACACCAACGATCTCGTCGCGGCGGGCGATGGCAAGGGCTTCGTCCCCAGCCGCGCGCTGGTCGATGCCGCGATCGGCTATCGCTTCGATGCGGGCCTGCGCCAGCCGCTCGAAATCCAGGCCAACGTCACCAACCTGTTCGACAAGCGCTACATCGCCACGATCGGATCGAACGGCTTTGGCAACATCGGCGACAACCAGACCTTCCTGGCCGGGGCGCCGCGCCAGGTGTTCGTCACGTTGAAGGCTGGCTTCTGATGCGTCACAAGGAAGCGATGAACCATCGTCTCATCGATCGTCGCCTCCTCAAGAGCGCCGCGCTGCTTTGCAGCGCGGCGTTTCTTGTTGCCCCGGGGCTGTCTCTCGCGCGTCCCGTCCTGATGATCTCGATCGACGGGCTGCGTCCCGGCGATGTGCTCGAAGCGGACAAGCGCGGGCTCAAGGTGCCCAACCTTCGCCGCATGGTGAAGGAAGGCGTTTCGGCCACGGGCGTCACCGGCGTGCTGCCGACGCTGACCTATCCCAGCCACACCACGCTGATCACCGGCGTCGCCCCGGCGCGCCATGGCATCGTCAGCAACACCACGTTCGATCCCAGGCAGATCAACTATGGCGGCTGGTACTGGTATGCGCAGGACCAGAAGGCGCGCACGCTGTGGGACGCGGCACGCGATGCCGGGCTGACCACCGCCAACGTGCACTGGCCAGTGAGCGTCGCGGCGAAGTCGTTGACGTGGAACCTGCCGCAGATCTGGCGCTCGGGCCACGAGGATGACGCCAAGCTGGTCAAGGCGCTCTCGACCGAGGGCCTGGTGGATGAACTCGAACACGATTGCGCCGGTCCTTATGCCCAGGGCATCGACGAATCCGCCGATGGCGATGAAAACCGGGCACGGTTCGCCGCCGCGCTGATCGCCCGGCACAAGCCCGGCTTCGTCACCGTCTACCTTGCCGGGCTGGACCACCAGGAACACGCCACGGGTCCCGGCTCGCCAGAGGCGAATGCCGTGCTCGAACGGCTGGATGCGCTGGTGGGACGACTGCGCGATGCCGAACTCGCCGCGCATCCCGACGCCGCCATCGCGCTGGTCAGCGACCACGGCTTCGCCGCCACCGATACCGAGGTGAACTTTTTCCGGGCCTTCATCGATGCCGGGCTGATCACCCTCGATGCCGATGGCAAGGTCACCGGATGGGAAGCGATGCCGTGGAGCTCGGGCGGCTCGGTCGCCATCGTGCTGGCGCGGCGTGACGATGCGGGGCTGAAGGACAAGGTGCGGGCGCAAGTCGCCAAGCTCGCCGCCGATCCGCAGGCGCGCATCGCGACGGTGATCGAGCGGTCGGCGATCGCAGCGGCAGGCGGCAATCCGCAGGCAGACTTCTATCTCGATTTGCGCCCCGGCGCCGTTGCCTCGCCCTTTGCAGGCGCTTCTGCACCCTTCGTCCGGCCCGCCCGGGTCAAGGGCATGCACGGCTACTTCCCCGGCCTTGCCGACATGCGATCGACGTTCCTGCTGACGGGCACGGGTATTGCGGGCGGTGGCAGCCTTGGCGAAGTGGACATGCGCGCAATCGCGCCGACTCTGGCGCAGCTGATGGGTGCAAGCCTTCCCGATGCGCAATCCCGGTCACTCGACTTAAGTAAAATCGCTGTCAAAAACATGAAATGAAATTGTCATAATTGAAATCGTTCCGGCGGGGTTCCGAAATTTTTTATCGGAATTCCGCCGTAGTACGTTGAATCGTCACGGGACGGTCAACAGTCGGCAAAGAATGCTGCGATTTTCTTCGCCGTATGTAACACAACTGTCTTTGGCTGCGCCTAGTTGGGCCTCACCCGAGGGGGGAATTAACTCCTCGCAAGTGAGGGAACCATGACTTTCAATCACCAGATTCGCGCCGGCCTGCTGGTTGGAGCGGGCGCCATCGCGCTCGCCGCCAGCCCCGCATTCGCCCAGTCCTCGATCTCCGTCGCGCCCGCCGATGAACAGGCTGCCGACGTTTCGGGTGGTACGGGCAGCAACTCGGGCCTGACCGAAATCGTCGTCACCGCGACCAAGCGTGAAACCAACCTCCAGAAGACCCCGATCTCGATCTCGGTCATGGGCGCCGAAACGATCAAGGAACGCAAGGTCCAGAGCCTGCTCGACCTGGCCGACGGCGGCGTGCCGTCGCTGCGCGTGGCGACCTTCGAAGCCCGCCAGTCGGCGCTGACCATCGGCATCCGCGGCATCGTTCCGCTCGACGCCAACCAGCCCGCCCGCGAACAGGGCGTCGGTGTCTACATCGACGGCGTGTACCTCGGTCGCCAGCACGGCCTCAACACCGGCCTGTTCGACATCGAGCGCGTCGAAGTGCTCAAGGGGCCGCAGGGCACCCTGTTCGGCCGCAACACCGAAGGCGGCGCGCTGTCGCTTGTCTCGAAGACGCCGACCGGCGAATTCGGTGGCAGCATCGATGGCGGCGTGGGCAACATCGGTTCGCGCAACGCCGCGCTGCACCTGAACCTGCCCAAGTTTGCCGGCTTCTCGATCAAGCTCGACGGCGTGTACCAGCACCAGGACGCGATCACGAAGAACCCGCTCGCCGACCAGGCTGGCTGGGGCTACTTCAACCGCAAGGGCTTCCGCGCCGCCGTGCGCTGGCAGCCGGTTGACGGCGTGACCAACGATTTCTCGTATGACGTTGCCCGCGACGAGAACACCCCGTTCTACAGCCAGCTTCTGAACTACAACCCGAACAACTGCCTGAGCGGCGGCACCAACAGGGCGCCGATCGCCATTCCCAGCGGCAGCACCTGCGTGACGCCGGGCACCGCCTTCACCGGCACGCAGGGCACGATCAAGCCGCTGGCTCCCGGGATCGTGGTCAATGGCAACAGCCTGATGCGCACGGCCGACATCGGCGTTCCCCAGCGCAACAGCGTGGACAAGACCCACGGCTTCACCAACGTGCTGAAGTGGAAGGTCTCGCCCGAAGTCGAACTGCGCTCGATTACCGCATGGCGCGGCGTCGACGTGCAGCAGTGGGATAACTCGGGCGGCGCGCACCGCGTGCCGGTCATCAACTACACCACGGCCTGCACCGCCGCTGCTCCCTGCGCGTTCAGCCGCTACAGCCTGGCCGACCTGCGCCAGCGTCAGTTCAGCCAGGAATTCCAGGCTGTCGGCACCGTGGGTTCGGTCGATTACGTCGCCGGTCTGTACTACTTCAACGAACACGTCAGCGACGACGCGGCGACGCCGAACTCGATGGGCGTGGTCTATGTTTCGCCGACCGAAGCCAAGTATGTGACCATTCCGTTCTGCACCGGCAGCACACCCGCCTTCGTGGGCAAGGCTGTCAACGGCTGCTCGATCGACCGCGCCTCGCAGGTCACGTCGAAGAGCTACGCGGTCTACGGCCAGGCCACCTGGAACGCCACCGAAGCGCTGCACATCACGCTTGGCGGCCGCTACACCTGGGACGAAAAGCAGGGCGATCTGACCTGGTCGCGCAACATCAACTACGCCGTGAATACCGCTGCGGCGACGGCAAACGGCTACAACCGCCTCGACAAGAAGTGGCGCCGTTTCAACCCGATGGCGACGGTTGCCTATGACTTCAACGACGATGTCCACGGCTACGTCAAGTATTCGACCGGTTACCGCGCCGGCGGTGCCAGCTCGCGCACCTCGAACTACCAGGCGTTCAACCCGGAAGACGTGAAGAACTACGAAGTCGGCCTGAAGGCTGACCTGTTCAACCGTCACGCCCGCATCAACCTTGCCGCCTACATGATGGACCGCAAGGGCAGCCAGGTCGACCTTTCGACCATCCAGCCGACGGCGACGGGCAACTTCAACAACCTCGTCACCTTCAATGCCCCCGGCACCACCAAGATCCGCGGCATCGAGGCGGACTTGACGATCAAGCCGACCGAAGGCCTGAAGATCGACCTGTCCTATGCCTATACCTACACCGACATCCCCGCGGTGCCGGTGACGTATCGGGAATTCACTTCGGCCGGCGTTGCCACCGGCAACAGCACCACGGTGCTGCAGAAGTTCTACATCGTCTACACCCCGCGCAACGCCGCGAGCGCCGCGATCGACTACGAGTTCCCGCAGATCCTCGGCGGTGCCCGTCCGAAGTTCCACATCGATGCGAACTATTCGCAGGCGACGCAGAGCTTCGACCAGTTCGCGACGAAGGCCGATGCCAGCTTCATCGTCAACGCGCGCCTTTCGCTGCTCGACATCGGTCTTGGCGGCAACGCCAACAAGATGAACATCGGCGTGTGGAGCCGTAACCTGTTCAACAACCAGCTGGTCTATCGCCGCGACCCGTCGAACAGCCTGCCCGCCGTTCAGTCGACCGCAGCCAGCGGCGTGCCGAACGTTGTGGTGATCGGCAACAACGGCAACATCCTGGGTGACTACGGCAACTTCAACATGCCGCGCACCTTCGGCATCGACGCTTCGATCAAGTTCTGATCGAAAGGCCCGGCCGGCTCACCGGCTGTCCGGGCCCACCAAGTTCCACCCTGAGACTGGCGGCGGCAGGAGCGATCCTGTCGCCGCTTTTTCGTGATGAAGGGGTGCCCAAGTTGACAAAGTTGACAGACTTCTAAAGCAAAACTGCATTTTCCGGCCGGTGGCGCGCGCTGGCCGCGCAAGTGATTGATTGACTTGGCTTCAAGGAGCGGGGCGCGCAGATTTAGCGCCGGTCCGGGTTGTAGGACAGTCTTCCCGGGATCAGGACATTGCAAGTTGCGTATGCAACAGGGTATCTGCTCTTGGGTCGAGGTGGCGGCTGAGGGGGCAAGAACGGTGCTTCGACAAGCTCAGCACGGGCGGGTTGGGGGAGTCCGCGGAGGGTCGCGAAAGCCTTCGACCAAACGCTTGGGCGTCCGAACTGGCGCGCACCCTTCCGCCGCGCCCGTCCGTCCGCCCTGAGCTCGTCGATTGGCTGCCCTAGGCCTTGCGGCCTTGCGCCAGGGTTCCCAAGAACAAGAGCGGTGCTTCGACAAGCTCAGCACGGGCGGGTGGGATACTGATGTCGACCCAAGCCCCGCGTGGGTGCGGTTCAGGCAGCGCGCAGGCCCTGGCGGTGCTGGGCGATGATCTTTTCGTAGCTGGCGAACAGCTCGGCGAAGTGATCGTCCATGGTGCGCGGGGGGGGCAGGTCGGCGCGGGGACCAGCGAGGCCCGCAAGCCGCTGGGTGGCGTAATCGACCACCGCATCGGCGGCGGCGGCGGCATCGGCGCTTTCGTAGATGAACCCGCCGGAGGTGCGCGCCTGGTCGGCGGCCCCGCCTTCGTCGGGCGCGATCAGTGGCAGCCCGCTGGCGCGCGCTTCGGCAGCGACCATGCAGAAGGTTTCGGCCTCGCAACCGTGGATCAGGGCATCGGCGCTGGCCATGACGCGGGCGAGTTCGGACCGCTCGGTGATCGGGGCGAGGATGCGGATGTGCGGGTTTTCGCCGATCTTGCGCTCGATCGCCTTGCGATCGCGCCCTTGTCCGGCGAGCACCATGCCGACCGGGGTGCGGGTGCCAGCCGCCGTTACCGCTTCAACCAGCATCGGCCAGCGCTTTTCAGGCGCGAAGCGGCCGACACCGAGCAGCAGCGTGGCTTCGGGAGGCAGGTCGGCCATCGCGAGCATGCCGGCGCGCAAGCCTTCATCGCGCAGCGTGGGCGAAAACACGCCGGGATCGACGCCCATCGGATTGGTGACGACGCGGGTGAGGCCCCCGGCCGTTAGCCGGTCGCTCAACCCCTGGCTGGCGCTGACGATCATGTCGTAGCGGGTGTCGAGCCGGAGCAGGTGCTGCCAGTAGCGATCGAACAGAGTGTCGATTGTGGGGCGCGTGGCGATCGGATCGAGCCAGCGGTAGGCATAGGCCGACAGGGGATCGGCATGCATGATCAGCGCGCGTGGCGCGGCGCCGGGCCAATCGGCGATGACCGAAGCGCTGCGCCAGGGCGAGGAGGCTTCGATGAAATCGGGCTGTTCGCGATCGAGCGCGGCATAGAGCCCGGGAATGTCGGAGAAGTAGCGATAGTTGAAATCGAGCGGGAACAGCGTGGATTTCAGCCAGACGATCCGCGCGTTGGGGCCGCGATGTTCGACATGATCGCGGCTGCCGGGCGCGATGACGACGACTTCGTGCCCCATGGCCGCACCGGCCTTGAGCTTGCGATCCACGTACGTGCGCACGCCGCCGCCCTTGGGCGCATAGAACGCGCAGACATCGACAAGTTTCATAGAGCTGGCTCAGCTCCTCGTGATCGGTCCCACCGATGCGAGGCCGTTACGGTAATTCAGCACGATGCGCAACGGGGTGGGGCCGTTGCCGGCCTGCGCGGCCACGCTGCGGGCCTTGGGCTTGGACCAGCCGAGCTTCGGGTTGCCCGAAAAGCCGATGCCATCGCGCGTCCAGTTGAACTTGCGGTTGCCATCGCGATCGTGAAGCAGCGTCACCGCGTAGGTGCCGGGGCCGGGCAGGCGCACGCACAGGCGCGGCACGGCGGCGGACGGGGTAGCGACTTCGACGCGGCGGAACGTCTTGCCCGCCATGATCAGCACGTTGTCATCGGCCAGGAAGTCGTTGTCGTTGTCGGGATAGACTTCGAGCTTGAGGCTGCCGGTGTGATCCTTGAGGCCGACGACTTCGACCATGAACGAGGGCCCGCTTTCGCCCGGGCGGCACTGGCCTTCTGCCTTGCCCAGATCCGGCGTCGAGCGCAGCGGACCGTTGCCGAGCAGGAGCGGCGCGGCGGCTGCTGCCAGCAGCGCGGGGGCGGCGGCGAGGAAGAGCGGGCGGATGGTCATGCGGTTCGTTCCCTTGCGGCGAGATCGATCAGCAGCAGGACGATGAAGATCGCCACGTGCATCGATATCGTCAGCATCGAAAGCATAGCGATCATGACTCCGGTCTTAACCTGCGCGCCCACGAGCAGCGCGGTGACCCCGGCAAAGGCGATATCCTTGTTGGGCAGGAAGGGCAGGCGCGAGAGCAGCAGGCGCACGGTGGAGAGCAGCAGCCAGGAACTGAGCGGCGCTTCGGGCAGGATCAGCGCCCAGGTGAGCGCGGTCAGCCCGGTCTTGAGCACGATGCGGCCGCAGTGCACGCCGAACACGAACCACAGATCGCGCGCAGGCAGGCTGAACAGGCCGTTGCGGAAGAACATGATCACCGCCGAGGTGGTGAGCACCAGACCCAGCGAGGCGGCCATGACATTGGCGCTGACGCCAAGGCCCAGCGTGCCGATCACCGGCCAGGTCAGCACCAGCATGATCACGGTCATGATATTGCCGGCAAGGGCGGAGAGGATGGCGACGTCCTTGACCGCTCCGAAGGGCGAGCCCTCCATCTTCACGTGGCGGCGCGCCCAGTCGTAGAAGTAGACTTCACCGATGTAGCCGAGCAGCAGTTCGTTGCCGACCAGCTTCTTCAGCAGCGGCAGGATCCCGGTATAGGGGATCTGCCACAGCCGGCGGAAGATCATGAAATCGCCGAGCGGGCTGAGGAAATAGCTGATAAGGAACACCAGCCAGATCAACGGGTTGGTGGGGAGGATCGACTGGACGATGCCCCAGTTGAGCTTGCGCAGCTCGATCAGCACCGCGATCAGGATCGCGGCGGAGATCGCAGGCCCCAGGTAGCCGCCCCATTTGCGGAGCAAAGACTGGGCGGGCTCGGCCGCAGCAGGCAGCGGCGGCTGGACGATCGAGGAGTCGGACATCGAATCGGACCTTTAGCGGAACTGGAAGCGCGGTGCGCGCGAAAGCGCCGCCGATGGACCGAGGTCCTCCATCGCCCGCAGGTAGCGGTGGGCAGCTAAATCTACGGTGAACCGGCGGGCTTCGGCATGGGCGGCCTCCGCCTGGAACGGGTGGTCGAGCACGGTGTCCATCGCCTGGGCCAGCGCCTGCGGATCGCGCGGGGGTACCAGTGCGCCGAAGCGGCCATGGCCCAGCAGCGAGGCCATCGACACGCTGCAATCGGTGGCGACGACCGGGATTCCGGCAGCATAGGCCTGAAGCACGACGGTGGGCAGGCCTTCGTAATCGGACGAAAGCACCAGCGCATCCGCGCGGGCGAGTTCGTCGTCGAGCGGGAAGGTGTGGCCGGGCAGGTGAACCCGCTCGGCGATGCCGAGGCGCGCGGCGCGCGCTTCGAGCGCGGCGCGCTGCGGGCCTTCGCCGCAGATCGTCAGGCGGTCACCGGCGCGTGCGATGCGGGCGAAAGCGTCGAGCAGGCCGAGGAAATTCTTCTGTGGCGCCAGCCGGCCGATCGCGAGGAAGCGGCGGGCGGGGCCAACATGCGCCGGGCGGGGCAGGGCGGCGAGGTGTTCGAGCTCCGCATTGGACAGGGCGGGGTTGTCGATCACCGGCACCTTGTCGGGCGCGACGCCCATCATCTCGGTGATCTCCTGGGCCATGGCCGGCGCGATGGCGACGATGCGGTCGAGCCGGCGGCCCTGGATACGCAGCCACAGGCGATAGAACGGCATGGCGATGCGCGGCAGATCGGGGCGCATCAGGTCGTTGCTGATCTTGGCGACGATCGGCGGGCAGCGGCGGCCCAGCAGCAGCTTCATCGCGACCGAGACGACGGTGTAGGAATTGCCCGCGCAGAACAGCACGTCGGGACGGTGGCGGCGGATCGCACCGGGCAGGCTGGCGATCATCCACAGCGTTTCGAGCGGGCCGGTGATGCCCGCACGATCGAGCACTTCGTAGGCAAGGCCCGGCCATTCGGCCCGCATGGCGCCCTGTTCGCGGCCCATGACGAGGCGGGCGTCGGCGCCCAGTTCCACCCACGCGCTGTGCAGGCGCAGCGCGACGCGCTCGACCCCGCCGGGCTCGAAGCTGTGCAGGAACGTCAGCACGCGCAGACCGCGTGACGCCGGAAGTTCTTCGCGAGCCATCGGTCCCCGTCCGCGCCTCAGCCCGAGGACCCGAGCTCGGCGTAGCGCGCCGGCGCGTGGCTGCGGACGAAGCGGGCAAGCGTGCGGTCGATGCTGTCCATCAGGGCCGGCACCGTAGTGTCGCCGGGGTGGACGGCAAGTCGCAGCGTCGGCAGCGCGAGCGGCAGCACCGTGCGCGCCAGGCGCGCGAAGGCGAGCGAACTGGCGATGCGGCCCTTGCTGCGGCTGGCCCAGGTGACGACAGGGCCGCGCGCGACGACTTCGCCGGTGGTGGGGCGCCACACCTTCATGTGGTCTTCGGCAAGCGGCAGGCCGAGGGCGCGCAGCGCGGCGTGGGCGCCTTCGCCATAGAGCCAGGCAGGGGCGATGAAGCCGGTGACCGGGCGGCCGAGGATGTCTTCCAGCAGGTCGCGCCCTTCGCGCATGCGCACCAGCGCTTCGGACGGGGGCAGGTTGAGGAATTCGCCTTCGCCCGCGGTCATGTGCTTGCCCTTGAACCCGGCGAGCCCTTCGGTGGCGGGCGTTTCGTCGCGATGGGACCAGCCGTGCAGGAACATCTCGATACCGGCATCGGCCCAGCCGCGCAGGCGCGTGGCAAAGGCGGCGTTGCCGGCGATCGGGGCTTCGCGCCAATGATCGGGGATCACCAGCATGGCAAAGCGGGCGGGGCCGGTGTGCCGCTCGATCAGTTCGGCAAGGCGATCGACCTGGCTTTCCGAGCGCGGCGAGACGTCGTGGATCGAAACCAGAAGGCGCCGCTTGTCGCTGTGTGCAGGGGACGGTGAGGCCGTTCGATCCAAGTTTCGACTATCCGCATGACGGGACTTTTCCCGGCGCTCTGGCGCGTTGGCGTCAGGTGGCGGGGGCGGTCCGATCTTTCAAGTGCCGGAAAAAGGCCCATGCCGGCTGAAGCCCGTGATGCGGCGCGTGCTGCAGGGGTGTGCGTTCCCGGTTCCGTCGCGCGGCCTGTCGCAAGGGGGCCAATTTTGCAACGATTATTTGCGCCGCTCGGTCTGGCGAGGATACCGCGCGGGTGGTCGCAAGTTCATTGTCTATCGCAAAGGTAGATATATGTTGAGAGCCTTAGTCGGGACGTAAACCGAGTCGACCGGCCGCTTCTTCGATGGAGACGATGCGATGGCCTTCGAACAGACACATGCAACCACGCGCGACCCGGTGATCCTGACGGTTCCGGGGCTGGGCAACAGCGGCGCGGGCCACTGGCAGACGCGCTGGGAAGACACCCTGCCGGACTGCCGGCGCGTGGACCTGGGGCTGTGGGACGATCCCCACCGCAACACCTGGGTGAACAAGATCAACCTCGCGGTCGAGCGTGCCGAGCGCCCGGTCGTGCTGGTGGCGCATTCGCTCGGCTGCCATGCGGTGGCGTGGTGGGCCGAGTACGAGCGGCTTTCGGGCGGTGGCAGCCTTTCCAAGGTGATTGGCGCGCTGCTGGTCGCGCCGCCCGATGTCGAGGACACGCCGATCGATCGCCGCCTGACCCGCTTTGCACCGGTGCCGGCAGGCGAACTGCCGTTCCGCAGCGTGCTCGTCGCCAGCCGCGACGATCCGTACATGCCGTTCGGGCAGGCGCGGGCGCTGGCGCGGCAGTGGGGCGCGAGCTTTGCCGATGCGGGCGCGGCGGGCCACATCAACGCGCGGTCGGACCTGGGCGACTGGACGTTTGGGCGACTGCTGCTCAACCGGCTGCTGCCGCGTCCGCTGTCGCTGGACGAAGGTCCGGCGCGCTATGGCACGGGCGAGCGCCGGTACATCGATCCGGCGCTACGCCGACTGGGCGCCTGACGGGCCAGCCAGCGGCACCGCACGGGGACCGGCGCGATCGATGGCAAAGCCATCGATGCGCGCCGGTTCGCTGCCGTCCGGTCCATCGTGTTGCCACCGCACGCTGGTGGTCGATGGGCTTTCCCACAACTCCGCCGTCATCGGCGCGCCATCGGGCGTGAGCCAGCAGCCGTCCTCGGGGAATGCGACCGCGTAGGTGCAGCGGTCGGCCCGCCATGCGGCAAGCGCGGCAACATGGTCTTCAAGCGCAAGGTCGCGGGCCTGCCAGTCGATCCAGGTCAGTTCGTTGTCCTGCGCATAGGCATTGTTGTTGCCGCGCTGGCTGCGGCCGAATTCATCGCCCGCGGTCAGCATGATCGTGCCGGTCGAGATGAACAGCGTGGCCAACATGGCGCGCGCGAAGGCAGCGCGGGCGGCAAGGACGGCCGGATCGTCGGTGGGGCCCTCGATGCCGTTGTTCCAGCTGAAGTTTTCGCCGTGCCCGTCACGGTTGCCCTCGCCATTGGCGTGGTTGTGGCGGTGTTCGTAGGCGAGCGTGTCGGCGAGGGTGAAGCCATCGTGCGCGGCGAGGAAGTTGACCGAGCGGGAAGGGCCCTTGCCGAAAATGTCGGCCGAGCCCGCCAGCCGCGTGGCGAGCGCGCCGACGCCTTCATCGCCGCGCCAGAAGCGGCGGACGTCGTCACGGAAGCGATCGTTCCATTCGAGCCAGTTCGCCGGGAACGCGCCCAACTGGTAGCCGCCGGGGCCGATGTCCCATGGTTCGGCAATCAGGATGCGGTCGGCGAGCAGCGGGTCAGCGGCAATCTCGGCGAAGATGGGCGCGTGGCGGTCGAAGCCGGGCGAGCGGGCCATCACCGGTGCCAGATCGAAGCGGAAGCCATCGATGCCGCAATGGCGCACGAAATGGCGCAAGCTATCGAGCGTCAGGGCGCGCACCGCCGGGTTGGCGAAATCGAGCGTGTTGCCGCAGCCGGTGTCGTTGACCAGGCTGCCATCGGGCGCGTGGGCGTACGTATCGTTGTCGAGCCCGCGAAAGCTGAGGATCGGGCCCAGCACATCGCTTTCCCCGGTGTGGTTGAACACCAGATCGAGCAGCACGCCGATCCCGGCGGCGTGGAGCGCGGCGACGGTATCGCGCAGTTCGGCAACGCCGCCCGGGCACAGGCGCGGATCGAGCGCCATCGGCACGACCGGGTTGTAGCCCCAGGCGTTCGACAGACCGAGCGGCGGCAAGTGGCGTTCGTCGATCCAGGCGACGATCGGCATCAGTTCCACCGCGCTGACCCGCAGCTTGCGCAAGTGCGCGATCACCGCCGGATGGGCGAGCGCCGCCACGGTGCCGCGCTGTGCCTCCGGTATCTGCGCATGCAGCATGGTGAAGCTGCGCACGTTGATTTCGTAGATCAGGCCGCCGCGCGTGAAATATGGCGGCGCCGGCGGTGCTTCGGGCAGGGGGCCGGTGACGCGCGCCTTGGGCACGATCGCGGCGGTGTCCGCGCCATATGTCGACAGGCGCGGGTCATAGGCGAAGGGCCGATCGAGTTCGACCGCGTGGGGATCGACCAGCAGCTTGGCGGGATCGAACCACAGTTCGCGTTCGGGCGCCCAGACGCCATCGGCGCGAAAGCCGTATAGCGCGCCCGTCAGGTTGCCGGGAAGGACGATCTCCCACCCGGGACCGCTGCGCGCCATTTCGAAGCGGCGCTCCTGCCCGCCGTCGAACAGGCAGAGCCACACCGCTTCGGCGCGGGGCGCGCGGACCGAGAAGCGGGTCTGGCCCTGTTCGACCGTGGCGGTCACGTCACCACGTCGGGCGCGGTGCGGCCGGTGTGGCGGGCGATGCCGGCAACGGCTTCGGCGGCGGCGATCAGGTCGGCCAGCGCATCGGGCGTGTCGCGATCGAGCAGGCCTTCGGCCGGTTCGTAGCGCTCTAGGTAGACGCGCAGCGTGGCGCCTTCGGTGCCGGTGCCCGACAGGCGGAAGACGATGCGCGAACCGCCTTCGAACAGCACGCGCAGGCCCTGGTTGGCGCTGGTGGAGCCATCGACCGGATCGAGATAGGCGAAGCTGTCGGCGCTCGCCACGACCAGCGGGCCGAAGGACTTGCCGGGCAGGCCCGGAAGCGCGGCGGTCAGCTCCGCGATCAGGGCGTTGGCCGTATCGGTGGGCAGGCCTTCGTAATCGTGGCGGGCGTAATAGTTGCGGCCGAAGCGCTGCCAGTGTTCGCGCGCGATGGCATCGACGCTCTGCCCGCGCACGGCGAGGATGTTGAGCCACAGCAGCACGGCCCACAAGCCGTCCTTTTCGCGCACGTGGTCGCTGCCGGTGCCGGCGCTTTCCTCGCCGCAGATCGTCGCCATGCCGGCATCGAGCAGGTTGCCGAAGAACTTCCAGCCGGTGGGGGTTTCGAAGCAGGGCACGCCCAGCGCCTCAGCCACGCGGTCCGCCGCCGCGCTGGTCGGCATCGAGCGGGCGATGCCTTTCAGCCCCGCGCGATAGCCGGGGGCAAGGTGCGCATTGGCGGCAAGCATGGCGAGGCTGTCCGACGGGGTGACGAAGCGGCCGCGCCCGACGATCAGGTTGCGATCGCCATCGCCATCCGATGCCGCGCCGAAATCGGGGGCGGCGGCAGAGAACATCAGGTCGAACAGCGCCTTGGCATGGACCATGTTGGGATCGGGGTGATGCCCGCCGAAATCTTCGAGCGGAACGCCGTTGCGCACGGTGCCGGGCGCGAAGCCCAAACGCTTTTCAAGGATTTCGACCGCATAGGGGCCGGTCACCGCGTGCATCGCATCGAACGCCATGGTGAAGCCCGCAGCGACCTTGGCGCGGATCGCGGCGAAATCGAACAGCGTTTCCATCAGGTCGGCATAGTCGGCCACTGGATCGATCACAGACACGGTCATGCCGCCGACCGCGACAGAACCGCAGGTGTCCAGATCGACGTCGGGCGCCTCGACCGTCAGCCAGCGGTCGATCACTTGGGTGCGGGCAAAGATCGCGTCGGTCACGCCTTCGGGGGCGGGCCCGCCATTGGCGATGTTGTACTTGATGCCGAAGTCTTCGTCCGGGCCGCCGGGGTTGTGGCTGGCCGAAAGGATCAGCCCGCCGCTTGCGCCGTACTTGCGGATCACGTGGCTGGCCGCGGGCGTCGACAGGATGCCGCCCTTGCCGACCAGCACCTGGGAATAGCCGTTGGCGGCGGCGATACGGATCGCCTGCTGGATGACGGTACGGTTGTAGTAGCGCCCGTCGCCCCCGATCACGAGCGTCTTGCCGGTGACCGGGCCTACGACGTCGAACACCGACTGGATGAAGTTTTCGGCATAGTTGGCCTGCGCGAACACGCGCACTTTCTTGCGCAGGCCGGAAGTGCCGGGCTTCTGCCCTTCGTAAGGCGTGGTCGCTACGGTCGTCGTCATCGGTCCTCCACCAGCGCGGCGTAGAGATCGGCATAGGCGTTGCCGCTGCGGCTCCATGAAAAGTCGCTTTTCATCCCGGCGCGCTGCAGGCCGCGCCAGACGTCGGTTTGGCTATAGAGTGAAATGGTCCGGTCGATCGCATCGGCGAGCGCGGAGTAGTGCACCGCGTTGAACTGGACGCCGGTGGCCGCGCCCGCCGCCAGCGCGGCGAGGTTGGCATCGACCACGGTATCGGCCAGCCCGCCGGTGCGGCTGACCACGGGCACGCAGCCGTAGGCGAGGCCATAGAGCTGGGTCAGGCCGCAAGGTTCGAAGCGGCTGGGCACCAGGATGGCGTCGCCGCCCGCCTGCATGCGGTGCGACAGGGCTTCGTCATAGCCGATGCGCACCGAAACCTTGCCCGGGTGGCGCGCTGCGGCGGCGTGCAGCGCGCCTTCCAGTGCGGCATCGCCAGAGCCGAGCACCGCGAGCCGGCCGCCGAGGCCGACGAGGTGGTCGACCACTTCGAGCAGGACGTCCATGCCCTTCTGCCAGGTGAGGCGGGTGATGACGACGAACAGCGGGCCATCATGGCTATCGAGCGCGAATTCGGCTTCGAGCGCGCGCTTGTTGGCGATGCGCCTGGGTAGCGTGCGGACCGAGAAGCGCTGGGCGAGCGCGGGATCGGTTTCGGGGTTCCATTCGGCCGTATCGATGCCGTTGACGATGCCATGGACGCGCGCGCCCCGGCTGCGGATCAGGCCTTCGAGGCCCATGCCGAATTGGGCCTCGCGTATTTCACGCGCATAGGTCGGGCTGACGGTGGTGATCGCGCTCGCCGCTTCGAGCCCCGCTTTCAGGAAGCCGACGCCGCCGTGATATTCCACCCCGTCGAAGGCGAACGCCTCACGCGGGAGGGCGAGACCGCCGAAGATATCGGCGCCGTAATGGCCCTGGAAGGCCATGTTGTGGATGGTCATGACCGAAGGCAGCGAAACGCCATCGTAGCGCAAGTAGGCGGGCGTCATTGCCGCCTGCCAATCGTGCGCGTGGGCGAGGTCGAAGGCGAGGCCCTTGACCGCGCCGGCGGCGACCTCGGCGGCGGCGCGGGCGAAGGCGGCAAAGCGGCGCCAGTTATCGCCCCAATCGCGTCCGCCGCCATCGGCATAAGGTCCGCCATCGCGCGCGAAGAAGGCCGGGGCGTCCACGACGAGCAGCGGATGCGCGCCGAGCTTGCCCTTGATGAGCCGTGCCGGTTCGCCCAGCAGCGAAGGCCAGGTGTGGACAGCCTTGGCCTTTCCCAGCGCGGCCATGACCTTGGGATAGCCCGGCAGGATCGTGGTCATCTCCACCCCGTGCGGGGCAAGGGCGGCGGGCAGGGCGCCCGCCACGTCGGCCAGGCCGCCGGTCTTGATCAGCGGGGCGGCTTCCGAGGCGATCGAGAGGACGCGCAAGGTCACGCCAGCCTGTCGATCATCGCCTTGGTGATCAGGCACACGCCGTTTTCGGTGCGGCGGAAGCGGCGGGCATCGAGTTCGGGATCTTCGCCGACGACGAGGCCTTCGGGAATGCGCACGCCGGAATCGAGGATCACCCGCTTCAACTGCGCGCCGCGCCCGATGTTGCAGTAGGGCAGGATGACGCCTTCCTCCACCGAGGAGAACGAGCCCATCTTCACCCCGGTGAACAGCAGCGAACGCCGGGCGAGCGCGCCCGAAACGATGCAGTCCTGGCTGATCAGCGACGAGATCGCCATGCCGCGGCGGCCTTCTTCATCGTGCACGAACTTGGCCGGCGCGGCGACGACCTGGTCGGTCCAGATCGGCCAGTCGCGGTCGTACATGTTGAGCTTGGGCACCGTGTCGGTGAGATCGAGGTTGGCGTCGAAATAGGCATCGAGCGTGCCCACGTCGCGCCAGTATTCCTCGATTTCCTCGGCCGCGCGGATGCAGCTGTCGGTAAAGCGGTGGGCCACTGCCTTTCCGTGCTTGACGATGTAGGGGATGATGTCCCCGCCGAAGTCGCGGCTGGAAGCGGGGTCTGCGGCATCGCGCTGGAGCTGTTCGAACAGGAACTTCGTCTCGAACACGTAGATGCCCATCGAAGCGAGCGAATGCGCATCATCGCCCGGGATCGTCGGCGGATCGGCGGGCTTTTCGACGAAGGCGGTGATGGTCGATGCTTCGTCCATCGCCATCACGCCGAAGCCGGTCGCGTCCTTCTTGGGCACCACGAGGCAGCCGACGGTGACGTCCGCGCCCGAACTGACGTGCTGTTGCAGCATCAGTTCGTAGTCCATCTTGTAGATGTGGTCGCCGGCCAGGATGACCATGTACTTGGGCGCGTGGGCCTGGATGATGTCGATGTTCTGGAACACCGCGTCGGCCGTGCCTTCGTACCACTGGTGTTCGGACACGCGCTGCGATGCGGGCAGGATGTCGAAGCTTTCGTTGCGCTCGGGCCGCATGAAGTTCCACGCGCGGTTCATGTGGCGGATTAGCGAGTGCGCCTTGTACTGCGTGGCGACGCCGATGCGGCGAATGCCGGAATTGATCGCGTTCGACAGCGCGAAGTCGATGATCCGGCTGACCCCGCCGAAATAGACCGCCGGCTTGGCGCGATTGTCGGTCAATTCCTTCAACCGGCTGCCGCGTCCGCCGGCGAGCACATAGGCCATGGCATCGCGTGCCAGCGGCTGACCGATCGTCCTGTCCCTCATTCTTCCTCTCCGTTTCCGGCAAATTCGAACATCAGCGTGGATAGTCCCGGCAGGACGATGAGCGCCGCCCCGTCCTTTGCTTCGATGGACCCCAGGTTGCCCTGGCCCGATCCGCCGTAGTGCGCGGCATCGGAATTGAGCACTTCGCGCCATACGCCATCGTGCGGCAGCGGCAGGCGGTAATGGCCGTGGGTGGCGGGCGTCATGTTGCAGACGACCGCGACCGGGCGCGTGCCCGGCGCCTTGCGCACCCAGGCGAACACGCTGGCGAGCGCATCGTCCACGACCAGCCATTCGAACCCTTCGGGCTCGCAATCGCGGGCGTGGAGGGCGGGGCAGTTGCGATAGGCGCCGTTGAGATCGCGGACCCAGCGCTGGATGCCAGCGTGGGGTTCGTACTGCAGCAGGTCCCAGTCGAGCGAGCGCGCCTCGCTCCATTCGCGGCGCTGCGCGAATTCCTGCCCCATGAACAGCAGCTTCTTGCCGGGATAGCCCCACATCAGCCCGTAGTAGGCGCGCAGCGAGGCAAACTTCTGCCAGTCGTCGCCCGCCATCTTGTTGATCAGGCTGCTTTTGCCGTGGACGACTTCGTCGTGGCTCAGCGGCAGGACGAAGTTTTCGGCGAAGGCGTACATCAGGCCGAAGGTGATCTCGTCATGATGGTATCGGCGGTGGACCGGGTCGCGGGCCATGTACTTCAGCGTATCGTGCATGAAGCCCATGTTCCATTTGAAGCCGAAGCCGAGCGCGCTCGACCGCACCTCGCCCGCTTCGATCGGCAGCGTGACGCCGGGCCACGAGGTGCTTTCCTCGGCCACGGTCATCACGCCGGGGTGCTGGCCGTAGAGCGCCTTGTTCATGGATTGAAGGAAGCCGACCGCCTCCCAGTTTTCGCGCCCGCCCTGCGCATTGGGTATCCAGTCGCCGCCTTCGCGCGAATAGTCGCGGTAGAGCATCGAAGCGACCGCATCCACGCGCAGGCCGTCGACGTGGTACTGTTCGGCCCAGAACAGCGCGTTGTTGACAAGGAACGCCTCCACCTCGCGCCGGCCGAAGTTGTAGATCGCGGTGTTCCAGTCGGGATGGAAGCCCAATCGCGGGTCTTCGTGTTCGTACAGGTGCGTGCCATCGAAGCGTGACAGGCCGAAGGCATCGGTCGGAAAGTGCGCGGGCACCCAGTCTACCAGCACGCCCAGACCCGCCTGATGCGCGCCGTCGACGAAGCGGGCAAAGCCGGCGGGTTCGCCGAAACGCGCGCTTGGCGCATAGAGCCCGGTGGTCTGGTAGCCCCACGAGGGATCGTAGGGGTGCTCGGACACCGGCAGGAACTCGATATGGGTAAAGCCCATGTCGATGCAGTACGGGATCAACTGGTCGGCGAGGTCATCCCAGCTGTAGAATTCGGCCGTGTCTGGCTTGCGCCACGAGCCGGGATGGACCTCGTAGATCGAGACCGGTTCGCGCCGGGCATCGGCCTTGGCCCAATGCGCGCGGTGGGCGTCGTCGGCCCAGTCGGGCTTGCCGGGGCGCGCCACGATCGATGCAGTGGCGGGGCGCAGTTCGGCGGCAAAGGCGTAAGGATCGGCCTTGAGCGGCTGAACCGTGCCGTCGGGCCCCACGATCCGGTACTTGTAGGCGCGGCCCGTGCCGATGTCGGGCAGGAAGATTTCCCATACGCCGGTGTCGGCGCGCTTGCGCATCGGGTGGCGGCGGTGGTCCCAGTCGTTGAAATCACCGACCACCGCGACAAGGCTGGCGTTGGGTGCCCAGACCGCGAAGTGGACGCCGCTTGCGCCTTCATGGTCGATCGGATGTGCGCCCAGCTTGTCGAACAGGCGGAAATGCGTGCCTTGCCCGATCAGGAAATCGTCGGTGGGGCCGAGCACCGGGCCGAACGAGTAGGGGTCGGTGACGGACCACTGGTGGACGCCCGCGCTGCAGCGATAGCGCACCGGCTGCGGCTTGCCATCGACCAGTCCTTCGAACAGCCCGCGCGGATCGACCCGGGTGAGCGTCCCTAGCGCGGTGCCGTCGAGCGCGAAGGCCTGCGCCTCTTGCGCGCCGGGCAGGATGGCGCGGGCAAAGGCGCCCCCGGGCCCGGGATGGACGCCGAGGAGCGAGAACGGGTCGGCGTGCGTGCCTTCCAGCAAGGCTTCGATGGCACGCGCGTCGGGCTTCATGTCGACTTTTCAGACCCCCCAGATATCGCGCGCGTATTCGCCGATAGTCCGGTCCGAAGAGAACCAGCCGACGTTGGCGATGTTCCGCAAGGCACTGGCGCGCCACGCTTTTTGATTTTCCCAGCGCGCATCGACGCTGCGCTGTGCAGCGTGATAAGCATCGAAATCGGCGGCGACCATGAACCAGTCGCTGTCATAGAGCCCGCCCATCAGCGCGGTGTAGCGGTTGGGATCGTCCGGGCTGAACACGCCGCTGGAGATGGCGTTGATCGCCTGCTGCAATTCGCGGCTGCCTTCGATAACCGCGCGCGGGTTGTAGCCGGCGGCACGCTGTTCGAGCACTTCGTCGGCGGTCAGCCCGAAGATCACGATGTTGTCGTCGCCGACGCGATCCTTGATCTCGATATTGGCGCCATCGAGCGTGCCGATGGTAAGCGCCCCGTTGAGCGCAAACTTCATGTTGCCGGTGCCGCTGGCTTCCATGCCGGCCGTGCTGATCTGTTCGGACAGGTCCGCCGCCGGAATGATCCGTTCGGCAAGGCTGACGTTGTAGTTGGGCACGAACACGACCTTGAGCAGACCGCCGACCGAAGGATCGGAATTGACGCGACGGGCGATGTCGTTGGCGAGTTTGATGATCAGCTTGGCGTTGTGGTAGCTCGGCGCCGCCTTGCCGCCGAAGATCTTCACGCGCGGCACCCAGTCGCGTTCGGGGTGGCTGCGGATCTGGTCGTAGAGCGCGACCGTTTCGACCAGGTTGAGCAACTGTCGCTTGTATTCGTGGATGCGCTTGATCTGCACGTCGAACAGCGCATCGGGATCTAGCCGGACGCCGGTAATCTGCTTGATATGCGCGGCGAGCGCGACCTTGTTGGCGCGCTTCACTTCGGCGATGCGTTCGCCGAGCGCGGCATCGTCGGCCAGCGCGTTCAGGTCGGCGAGCTTTTCCGCATCGTCGAGGAAGGCATCGCCGATCGCGTCCTTGAGCACGCCGACGAGGCCCGGATTGCATTGCTGCAGCCAGCGGCGCGGGGTGACGCCGTTGGTCTTGTTGTTGATCTTTTCCGGGTACAGCGCGTGCAGGTCCGAAAAGACCGTCGACTTCATCAGATCGGTGTGGAGCGCCGCGACGCCGTTGACCGAATGCGCGCCGCAGAAGGCGAGATTGGCCATGCGCACGCGGCGTTCGCCGTGTTCGTCGATCAGGCTGATCGCGGCGATCTGGGCATCGTCCATGCCCGCCTTGCGCGCTTCGCGCAGCACGCGGCTGTTGATCGCGTAGATGATCTGCATGTGGCGCGGCAGCAGCCGTTCGAACAGCGGCAGCGGCCAGGTTTCGAGCGCTTCGGGCAGCAGGGTGTGGTTGGTGTAGGCGACGGTTTTGCGCGTCACTTCCCACGCTTCGTTGAATTCGAGCCCGTGATCGTCGACGAGGATGCGCATGATCTCGGCTACGGCGACGGCGGGGTGCGTGTCGTTGAGCTGGATCGCGGCCTTGTCCGGCAGGGTGCGCACGTCACCGTGATATTGCGCGTGGCGGCGCACGATGTCCTGGATCGAGGCAGAGGTGAAGAAGTACTCCTGCCGCAGGCGCAGCTCTTGGCCCGAAGGCGTGGAGTCTGCCGGATAAAGCACGCGGACCAGCGCATCGGCGCGCGCGTCCTCGACTAGCGCGCCGACGTGGTCGCCTGCGTTGAAGGCATCGAGGCGGATCGGATCGAGCGCGCGCGCGGTCCACAGCCGCAGCGTGTTGACGCGCTTTCCGCGCCAGCCGACGACCGGCATGTCATAGGCGCTCGCCTCGACGCGTTCGGCCGGCTTCCATTCGACGCCATCGCCGCGATCGATCACTTCGCCGCCGAAGCCGATGCGATAGGCGCTCTCGCGCCGGTCGAATTCCCAGGGGTTGCCGTGGCTGAGCCAGGTTTCGGGCAGTTCGACCTGCCAGCCATCGTCGATGCGCTGGCGGAACATGCCATTCTTGTAGCGGATGCCATAGCCGTAGGCGGGGATGTCGAGGCTGGCGAGGCTCTCCATGAAGCACGCGGCAAGCCGCCCGAGGCCCCCGTTGCCGAGCGCGGCGTCGGGCTCAAGGTCTTCCAGCTGCGACAGGTCGAAGCCGTGGGCGGCGAGCGCCTTTTCCATCTCGCGCGTGAGGCCCATGTTCGACAGCGCATCGCGCAGCAGGCGACCGATGAGGAATTCGAGGCTGAGGTAATAGACCCGCTTGCCGCCCTGGTCGTAGGTCTTGCGCGTGCTCTCCATCCAGCGGTCGATGACCGCGTCGCGCAGCGTGAGCACGGTGGCGGTGAACCAGTCGTGCGGCTTGGCCGCGCGCTCGTCCTTGCCGACGCGATGGCGCAGCACGTCGATGATGTGCGCGTCGATCTCGGCGGCTTTGGAGCCGGTGCTCAAGGGGATGTCGAGGCTCATGGCAATGCGCTCCACCTGGTGGGTCCGAAGGAGACGCAGGGGCGACGCCCTCCGCACCTGCGGACCAGTTGACCCGGCCTCTCAGTACGGCATTCGCCGCTCGTTCCCGTCATCGTGCGGCTGCCCTGGCAATGCGGCCGCACGATCCTCCCGGAACCGAGCCTAGGCGAGGCGTGGCGCGTTCCACAAGTCGCGATGCCCTGCGCATTGCAAAAAATCCCCCCCGCGTCGCAACATTCGTGCGCAACGCATGGCAAGGGCAGTGCCACGCCATCGCCAGCGTGGCGACGGGGAATACGTCTGCGGCCCAGGGCGGCAGTGGTCAGCGCATATCTATGCGCAGGCCCGCCCAGATCGTGCGCGGTGTGCCGAGGTCCTGCGTGGAGCCCGAATTGCGCGTGACGATGACCTCGTCGGTAAGATTTTCGCCCCGCAGCACGAGGCTGAAAGGACCGGCGAGCGGCACTTGCGCGAAAGCGTCGAGCGTGGTCGCCGGGGCAAGGGAGTCGCTCTGCAGGTCGTCCTCGTACTGCAGGCCGACGTGGCGCAGCGTAAGGGCCAGGCGCCAGCGTTCGGCCGGCTGCCAGCTTGCAGTGGCGCTCGCCGCCCAGCGCGGCGTCTGCGACGGGCGCTTGCCGTCGAGTGGCTGACCCGGCGCGCGGACATGCGCATCGGTATAGCTGAGCGAGCCGGCGAGCGAGAAGCGGCTGGCGGTGTAGCTGGCGCTCGCCTCGATCCCGCGGGCGTGGACGGCATCGACGTTCTGGCGCTGGCGCGTGGTCGCATCGATGGTGACGTTGGCGATCGCGTGGCGCACTTCGTTGTCGAAGGCGGTGAGGCCAAGCGTCACGCCTTCGAGCGGGCGCAGGTCAACCCCGCCTTCGAAGCCGAACAGTTTCTCGTTGCGCAAGTTGGCGTTGGCGAGCGTGGTGATCGGGAAGACGGTGAACTGGCGATAGAGTTCGTTGAGCGTCGGCTGGCGCAAGCCGGTGTAGACCGATCCGCGCAGATCGATCGCGCGGGTCGCATGGAGCAGCGCGCCGCCCCGGAAGCTGCCTTCCCAGCCCGCCCGGTCGGCATAAGTGGTCGAGGCGGGCTGGATCGCGCCGGCCAGATTGGTCACCTCGTAGAACCCGTTGCGGACCGACCAGCGATCGGCACGGGCACCGGCGGTCAGCACCAGCGGCCCGGCGGTCCAGTCGTCCTCCAGATAGAAGCCGACGTCCGAATTGGTGCCGCCGGCGCGGCGGTGGCCCGAAACCTTCCCGAGGCGGTAGGTATCCTCGATCGTGCGTCCTTCGGCGGAGCGCCAGTCGGCACCGAGCCGCAGGACGTGGCCGCCGCCGACCGGCGGGCGCAGCTCGAACTTGGCACCGGCGCCGGTCGAAGGCGTCTTGCGCTGGTCGAGCGTGGGCAGGAACGTCGTCGCACTGATCACGGTGTTGTAGAAATCGCGGGTCTGCAGGTAGGCGAGCGCATCGAACGCCCAGGCGCCGCGCCCGACGAGGCGCAGGCTGGCGTCCTGCCCGTTCATCCCGGTGTCGGCACCCTTGAATCGCAGCGTACGGTTGTCCTGGAACGCGGCGACGCGGGCCTGCAGCTCGATGTCGGGGGTGAGCGGCGCGACGGCGCGCAGCGAGGTGGACCAGCTATCGAAGCGGGCGCGGGTGGAGGCGGGGACCCGCTGGCTTGCAGGCGTGGTCCAGAACCCCTGTCCGCGATCCCACCGGCCCGATACCACCGCGAAACCGCTGCCGAGGCGCGGGGCGAGCGTACCCGAAAGCTCGCTCTCGCCGCGGTCATTGACGAGCGCGGAGCCGGTCAGCAGGCCGAGTTGGGCGGGCCCCGCGCTGGTCATCGCGATCGTGCCCGCAACCGCGCCCGCGCCGAATGCGCCAGAGCCGCCGCCACGGATCACGCTGACCCTGCCGAGGCGCTCTGGCGCGATGGCCGAGAGCGGGATGTAGCCGAAGAACGGATCGGCCATCGGCACGCCGTCCAGCAGCACCAGCGTGCGGCTGGTGGCATTGCCGCCCAGCGCGCGCAGCGTGATGCCTTGCGCCGAAGGGTTGGACGAGCGGCTGTCCGAACGGCGGAACTGCTGCACCCCGGCGGCAGCGGACAACGCATCGTCGATCCGGCCCGAAGCGGCGGAAAGCAGCCGGTCACGCTCGATCTGCTGGACGTCGTAGGCGGGGGCGGCTGGCGTGGCGGCCAGGCCTTCGCCGGTGACGACGATCTGCTGCGCCTGATCCTCCTCCGCGGCGAAAGCCGGCGTGGCGATGCCGGCCGCGATCACGGCAAGCGGAACGATGGGGCGCATGGAAATCCTCACGATGTTCTGGTCTTTGCGCCGGCCCTAGGCGGCGTGGACAAATTCCGCAACGCCACGGTTTTCCTGTAAAGGGCCCCGACAAGGAGCGAGGCCGCAGGTGGAGTGGGCCTCCATCAAGGCCGAGCGACGCTGCAGGGGCCCTTTACAGGGAAACCCCTTCGGGGCTGGACCAAAAAGCGCCATCGCAGCGTCGGCTCGGCTCGCAATATTCCCGATATTGCTCCGCCTCGCCTTCTCGCGCTGGCGCTTTTTGCCTCCAGCCGTGGCGCTGTGGAATTTGTCCACGCCGCCTAGGGGTACCCGCCGCGATCCTGTCAGCCCCAGTCGGAGGTAGAATGGTCGAAGGTGCATGCGAGCGCGGCGAAAGGCCATGCGGTAAATGGCGTATGGGCCGTGCCGCGCTGCGGCATAATTTCGTGTGCACCGCATCATCAGAAGAGGAACCATGCGCGCGCAGCGACTCACCCAGCTTGAACCGGACATCGTCGCCAAGATGCGTTCGGTCATCACCTGCCAGAAGCCCGAAGTGATCCAGACCCACTTCGGCATCGGTCTCAACACTTGGGTCAAGCTTCGCGAGGGCAAGGCGATCCGCCATTCCGTAGCGGAAAGGCTGATGCAGCGGCTGCAGCGCGACCATCTGATCTGACCGGCAGGCACGGAACGGCGCAAAGCTTTGCCTATCAGGGGCATGGGGGCTTGATGCCCCTTGCTTTGCAGTGCACAATGCCCTCCTCGGCGCCGGCAAACCAACGGCGCTGTGGGGTCGAGCAAAAAAATGCACAGGGCGTTGGGGCAGGGTCCGGCGCAAGGCCGCGAACCCGCACGTGGTTCATCATGGAATGCGCTTTCGCGCCGCGCAGGACGCGCCGTCTCCACGTTGCGCCGTCTTGTTCGCCGCGACGCCATCGCGGCGGGCGGCATCGCGGGAAGAATTGCCGAGCTTGAGCGGGCCTGTGCCGTGGCCGAAGCGGCCAGCGCTGCCAAGAGCCGCTACCTCGCCAACGTCAGCCACGAAATCCGCTCCCCGCTCAACGCGATCTATGGCTACGCCCAGCTGATCGAACGCGGTTCGGGCGTCGATGCGGCCGAAGCGGCCAAGGTGATCCGCCGCAGCGCCGAGCACCTGACCGATCTTGTCGAAGGGCTGCTCGATATCTCGCTGGTCGAAAACGGGGTTACCCGCGTGGCCAGCGACGTGGTGCGGCTGCCCGCCTTCATCGACCAGCTGGCGCGCATGTTCGCGCCTTCGGCCGAGGCAAAGGGCCTTGTCTTCGAGGTGGACCTGCCGCTGCGGCTGCCCGAATTCGTGCGCACCGACCAGAAGCGGTTGCGCCAGGTGCTGATCAACCTGGTCAGCAACGCGATCAAGTTCACCGACACAGGCACGGTCACCTTGCGCGTGCGCCGCAGCGGCGAGACGACCCGGTTCGAGGTGGAGGATACCGGCCCCGGCATCGCGCCCGAGGATCGCGAGCGGGTGTTCGCGCCGTTCGAACGGGGCGAAGGCGAAGAGGGGCGCAGCAGCGGCTTCGGCCTTGGCCTGCCGATCACCCGCGCCATCGTGCAGATCCTGGGCGGTGACATCGCCGTGACCGACGGCGCGTCGGGCGGCGCCTGCTTCCGCGTGTCGCTGATGCTCAATGAAGTGCGCGTCGAAGGCACCGACAAGCCGGACCTTGGCCGCATCGTCGGCTATGCCGGCGCGCGGCGCCAGGTGCTGGCGGTGGACGACGATATCCGGCAGCTGTCCTTCGTGCGCCAGGCGCTGGAGGATGTGGACTTCGACGTCTCGATCGCGCCCGATGGTGAAACCGCGATCGCGCTGTGCGATGCGCAGGCGTTCGATCTTGTGCTGCTGGACGTGCAGATGGGCGGGCAAAGCGGGTGGGAGACAGCGAGCCACCTGCGCAGCGTCCACGGCCGTTCGCTCAAGATCGTGATGCTATCGGCCAATGCGCACGAACGGCATGGCCCCGCAGCGGACGACGAGGAGTTGCCGCACGACCTGTTCCTTCTGAAACCGGTGGAGATCGGCCAGCTGATCGACGCAATCGGGCGCCAGCTGGGGCTGCAATGGGTGCGCGAAGGTGGCACGCCTCGCCCGATGTTCGGCAAGTGCGAGGAGCTTCCCGAAGCTGCGCTTGCCCATGTGGCCAAGTTGCGCGAACTGGTGCGGATCGGCCATGTGCGCGGGATCGAAGCGGAAATTCGCGCGCTGGAGAAGGCGGCCCCCGAATGCGGGACGCTCGCGGCGACGCTTTATGCTTGCCTCGACCGCTTCGACCTCGCCGCGCTGGCGCGCAAGCTGGAAGGACTTTGACCGTGAGCGAGGACAACCCGCAGCGTCGCGACACCGTGCTGGTGGTCGATGATGAGCCCAATTCGCTGCGGCTGCTGACCGATACGCTGGAGGCGGGCGGCATCCAGGTGCTGGTGGCGACTTCGGGCGGCGCCGCGCTGGATCTGCTGGGCCACGTCGTGCCCGATCTGGTGCTGATGGATGCGGTGATGCCCGGCATCGATGGCTTCGAGACCACCGCGCGGATCAAGGCCAATCCCCAGACCGCGCACGTGCCGGTGATCTTCATGACCGGGCTGACCGAAAGCGAGCACGTGATCGAAGGGTTCGAGGTTGGCGGCGTCGATTATGTAAGGAAGCCGGTCAACGTTCACGAACTGCTCGCGCGCGTCAGGGTGCACTTGGGCCATGCGCGTGCAGTGCAGGCCAGCACGGCCAGCCTGGATGCCACCGGCCGCCTGATGATGGCCACCGACACGCGCGGTTTCCTGCTGTGGTGCACGCCGCTTGCCGAACAGGCGATCAACCGCCTGGCCCCGGGCTGGAACCGCGACCAGCGCGAACTGCCCGACGAGCTGCGCCACACCGTCGAACGGCTGCTGACGCGCGATTCGCAAGGGGCGAGCCTGCGGATCGAGCAGGGCGACGGCGCGCTCGAACTGGTGCTGATCGCGCATTACCGTGAAAACGAAGTGCTGATCCGGCTGAACGAACTGAACCCGCATGTCGATGCGGCGCGGATGCAGGCCAAGCTCGGCCTGACCGAGCGCGAGGCCGAAGTGCTGCTGTGGATCAGCTACGGCAAGTCGAATGCCGATATCAGCGAAGTGCTGTCGATCAGCCCGCGCACCGTGCAGAAGCACTTGGAGCGCATCTACGAAAAGCTGGGCGTGGAAACCCGGGCGGCGGCTGCGGCGATCGCGATCAAGGTGATCGCACCCTAATCGCTGCTGCCTTCGGCCTACGCCCGGGCCGGGGAAATCACTTCTTCTTGGCAGCGATGCCTTCGATCTCGATCAGGAAGTAGGGACCAGCCAGCGCGGCGACCTGGAAGGTCGAACGTGCGACCGTTGTCGGGTTGTCGGCGGTCTTGAAGAACTGCTTGAAGCCTTCGTTCGCGCCGGCGAAGTCCATGTGGCCGAGCTTGGGATCGGCGGCGACGAACAGCGTCAGCTTGACCAGATCGGCCATGGTGTAGCCCCGCGCTTCGAGCAGCGCCTTGATCTTGGTGAGCACGCTGATCGTCTGCGTCTTGGTATCGCCCAGATCATCGATCGACTTGACGTCGGCGAAGGTCTTCTTGGGATCGACGGGCGAGGCGAGCTGGCCCGAAAGGAAGATGATGTCGGTGCCCGCCTTCACGTCGGCGGCATCGAGAATCAGCGCCTGCGGGTTCGACTGGATCTTGGTGACCTGCGCCTGCGCCGAGGCGAACGGCGCGGCCGCGACGGCTGCGGCAAGGGCGAGTGCGGAAATCCGGGGGCCGGTAAAAAGGCGCATGGGCAGTCCTTGGCATGATGTTGCAACGGGAGCGGCGCCGGGCGCCCTCCTGTCGGCGCCACCGTAAAGCGGCGCGGTCCCGGTGTGATACGTTAATCGGCGTATGGGCAAGTCTCCTGCTTTGCCGTCTCTGCCGGACACATCGCGCAAAATTCCAAAAACAGGCGCGAAACAAAAGGGTCGGCACCAAGGGCAAGGGAGCCTGGGCGCACGATACCAGCTTGAGTGGATGTCTGGAGCGACACGATCAAGGGGGTCCTACAATGTCGCCACTGTCCAAAGCTGCTCTGATTTCGCTTCTCGCCTCGACCGCGCTTCCCACTGCGGCGATGGCGCAGGATGCGCCCGCTGCCGACGAACTGCCGTCGGACATTATCGTTACCGGCACCCGCGTTACCGGCATGCGCGCGGCAGACAGCGCCGCACCGGTCCAGGTCGTCGGCACGCAGGCGATGCAGGCCGTGGGTCAGCAGGACCTGACCCAGGTTCTTGCGCAGAGCCTGCCCAGCCTCAACTTCCAGGCCTTCGGTGGCGATACCGCCAACCTGACGCTGACCGCCGCGCTGCGCGGGCTTTCGCCCAACGACACGCTGGTTCTGGTCAACGGCAAGCGCCGCCACTTCACCGCCAACCTCGCGGTGCTGGGCGGCTCGCCCTATTCGGGCGCGGCGACCACCGACCTCAGCTTCATTCCGACCAACGCGATCGGCCGCATCGAAATCCTGCAGGACGGCGCCGCGGCGCAATACGGTTCCGACGCGATCGCCGGCGTGGTCAACATCATCCTCAAGGACCAGTCGTCGGGCGGCCTGTTCACCGTGACCGGCGGCCAGTACTACGAAGGCGACGGCGAAACCGCCTCCACCGCGCTCAACATGGGCTTCAAGCTGGGCGATCGCGGCTTCGTCAATGTCACCGGCGAATACAAGTTCCACAACTACACCCAGCGCGGCGGCTGCGATCGTCGCTACCTGACGCTGGACTGCAAGACGCGCACCGACATCAACCCGATCGATGCGGCCGGTGTTGAAGCCAATCCGTTCTATCCGCGCGTGAACACCATCAACGGCGATGCGAAGTACAGCCTGTACAACTTCGTGTTCAACGCCGGCTACGATTTCTCGGACGCGGTGTCGGGCTATGCCTTCGGCAGCTATGGCAAGCGCAAGGCCTACGCCTACGAAAACTACCGCCGTGCGACGCGCGTTTCCGGCACCACCAGCGATGGCGAGAAGGTCTATCCGCTGACCGCCGGCTTCAACCCGCAGGAACACCTGGACGAGGAAGACTTCTCGCTCACCACCGGGCTCAAGGGCGCGGTATCGGGCTGGAACTGGGATCTGTCGCTGACCTACGGCCGTGACGCGGTGGCGCTCTACACCATCGATTCGGCCAACCCCACGCTCTATGCGCAAGAGCAGTCGCAGAACGCCGACCCGATCGGCCTGCAGCGCGATTTCTATGACGGCACGCTGGTCAACAGCGAGTGGGCGGTTGAAGCCGGCGTCACCAAGGACTTCGAAGTCGGCATGGCCAAGCCGCTGACGCTCGCCCTTGGTGGCCAGTGGCGCAAGGACACCTACGCCATTCAGTCGGGCGAATTCGCCTCGTACTTCGGCGGCGGTGCGCAGTCCTATCCCGGCTTCGCGCCGACCGATGCCGGTTCGTACAACCGCAAGGCCTGGGGCGCCTACATCGACGTCGCCATGGACCCGGTCGAAGGCCTGCATGTCGACCTCGCCGGCCGGTACGAACACTATTCCGACTTCGGCAAGGTGTGGAACGGCAAGGCCACCGCGCGCTATGACTTCAGCCCTGCGTTCGGCATCCGCGGCACCGTTTCGAACGGCTTCCGCGCTCCGACGCTCGCCGAATCGTACTACTCGTCGGTCAACGTCGGCCCGGGTTCCACCTTCGGCCAGCTGCCGCCGAACTCCGCTGCCGCCAAGCTTCTCGGCTTCTCGCCGCTCAAGCCCGAAAAGGCGACCAGCTTCTCGGCCGGTTTCGTTGCGCACCCGCTGCCGAACCTGCAGATCACGCTCGATGCCTATCAGATCAAGCTGAAGAAGCGCATCGTTCCTTCGGCCGCGATCTTCGGTTCGCTCGGCTCCAGCACCGTGTCGCAGGCGGTGATCGATGCGCTGATCGCGCGCGGCGTCAGCCTGGCCGACGCGACCAGCTACGCCGGCATCAACATCTTCACCAACGGCGCGGACACCCGCACCCGCGGCGTCGAAGCGACGATCGACTACACCAGCGATTTCGGCGGCGATGCGAAGGCCAACTGGACGCTGGGCTTCAACTACAACCAGACCAAGCTCGAGAAGATCTACCCGCTGCCGGCAGCGGTGGTGAACACCGCCTTCAGCCAGACCACGCTGCTCGATCCCAACTCGATCGACGGCCTGACGACCGCCACCCCGCGGGTGAAGGTCATCGCCAACGCGCTGTTCACCTTCGGTGATTTCTCGGTCAACCTGCGCGAAACGCTCTATGGCGTCACGCACCAGCGCACCAGCTTCAGCGGCAGCGGCTATGGTTCGCCGGGGGATGGCAGCGGCTACACCGTCCTGCGCATCGGCACCAGCGTGATCACCGATCTCAACATCGGCTACAAGATCACGCCGAAGATCCGCTTCGACATCGGCGCCAACAACCTGCTCAACAAGAAGGCGCCGACCGTTCCGCTGGTCGCCCATCCGTCGGGCGGCGTGCGTCCGGCCAACGGCAGCAACGTCTATAACCCGCCCATCACGTTCACCCCGTGGGGCATCAACGGCGGGTACTACTACGCCCGCGCGACCTTCAACTTCTGACGGTCGAACGATGATGGTTGCGCCTCTTCGAACCGGCAGTTCAGCCACGAAGAGGCGCCTTGCGAACCGGGGCGTATCCCGCCCCGGTCTTGCCTCCGGCTCCGTGCCGGCTGGCTCCATTCAAGATGAAATGCCATGCTCGCCGCGATGACCAATCCCCTCGACCAAGCAGCCCGGGACCTTGCGACAAGGCCGGCCTCTGCAGAGCGGATCGCGCGCAAGCTGGTGGAGCAGAACCCGGCCGATCCGCGTCCGCGGCTGGTCCTCGCCTCGGCACTGCGGCGGCTGGCGCGCGGCGCCGAAGGCCTGCCGCTGCTGATCGAACTGGCCCGCGCCTTTCCGAGGGCAGCGCGCACGCGCTATGAACTGGGCCTCACACTCTGCGCCGTCGGTCGCACGGGCGAGGGCGAGCAGCAGCTCGAGGCGGCGACCGCGCTCGATCCCAACCATGCAGAAGCGTGGGCCGCGCTGGCCGAGCGCGCCTTTGCGAGGGGGGATGTCGGCGCCGAACGCCGCGCCCGTGCTGCGCTCGCCCGGATCGACGCCAGCCACCCCGAACAAGGCGGGCACGCTGAACTCGGCAAGGCAGCAGAACTCGTCGCGCTCGGCCAGCATGGCGACGCCGAGCAGATCCTGCGCCGCTTTTGCCTGACGCATCCCAACCATGCCGAAGGTGCGCGGCTGATGGCCGCGTGCCATGTCGCCAACCGCACCGTCCACGCCGCGGAAACGCTGCTGCGCCATGCGCTGAGCATCGAACCCGGCTCGGCCCGCATCCGCTTCGACCTTGCCCATGCGCTGTTTGCCGCGCGCCTTGCCGAACAGGCGCTGGCAGAGCTTGCGCCGCTGCTCGAAGCCGATCCTGTAAACCCGGCCTATCTCAACCTGCAGGCGGCGTGCCTTGGCCTGCTCGGCGATGATCGCGCCGCCGAAGCGATCAATGCCGATCTGGCGACGGCCTTTCCCGACAATGCGAGCGTTGCGGTCAACCACGGCCACGCCGCGCGCACGGCGGGTCTGCGCGACAAGGCAATCGCCGCCTATCGCCGCGCAACGCAGCTCAGCCCACAGGCGGGCGAGGCGTGGTGGGGCCTTGCCAACCTCAAGATCGGGGCGATGAGCGATGCCGACGAGGCGCAGATGGCCGCGCTGCTTGCAGGATCGCTGTCCGACGATGATCGCATGCGCATCGAATATGCGCTCGGCCGCCGGTTCGAGGATACGGGCAGGGCGGCAGACGCCTTCGCCCACTACGCCCGTGGCGCGGCGCTGGGGCGGATCAAGTTCGGTGGAGCCGATCGCGATTACGCGGCCGAGGCCGATGCGGTAACCGCCCTCTATTCCCGTGAATTCCTGGACCAGCGCGCGGGGCAGGGCGCCCCGGACGATGCACCGATCTTCGTTGTCGGCCTGCCGCGTTCGGGCTCCACGCTGGTCGAACAGATCCTTGCCAGCCACCCCGCGATTGAAGGGACGATGGAACTGCCCTATATCGGCAGCTTGGTCGGCCGGATCGAGCGCGAGGGCGGGGCCGAACGCATCGCGCGCGCAACGGCCGACGAGCTGCGCGCCTGGGGCGAGGAATATCTCGCGCGGGCGCGGGTCCATCGCCGCCTTGGCCGGGCGCATTTCATCGACAAGATGCCCAACAACTTCCGGCACATCGGCCTGATCCGGCTGATCCTGCCGAACGCGCGCATTATCGACGTGCGACGCAACCCGATGGCATCGTGCTTCTCGGGCTATAAGCAGCTCTTCGCGGAAGGTCAGGAGTTCTCATACGACCTTGGCGATCTGGCAGCCTACTACCGCCATTACCTTGCCATCGTTCGCCATTTCCATGCCGTCGCGCCCGGTGCGGTCCACACGCTGGTCTATGAAGACCTTGTCGAGGACACCGAAGGCGAAGTGCGCCGCCTGCTCGATGCGGTGGGCGTGCCGTTCGATCCGGCGACCCTGCGCTTTTTCGAGAACGACCGCGCCGTGCGCACCGTCAGCTCCGAACAGGTGCGCCAGCCGATCTACCGCGCGGGCATCGACCAGTGGCGCAAGTTCGAACCATTTCTCCAGCCGCTCGCCGATGGCCTGGGCAGGGAGCGCGAAGAGTGGCGCGCATGAACCACTTCAGTTTCCGGGTCACAACCAAGAGTAAGCGATGAACAGGAAGATCAGGGTTGCCGTGCTTGCCCTTGCGGGGGCGACGTTCGCAGGTGTCGCCAGTCTCGCGACGCCTGGCTTTGCCCAGGACCGGCCGGGACCGGGCGGTTCGACGGTGGAAGTCTCGAACCAGGGGCAGGAGGTCTATGAACAGATCTGCCAGGCCTGCCACATGGCCGATGCCAAGGGCGGGGGCGAACCGGGGGCGATGATTCCCGCGCTCGCCGGAAACAAGAACCTGGCCGACAAGGACTACCCGATCATCGTGGTGATGAAGGGGCGCGGTGGCATGCCATGGTTCAACGGCGTGCTGACCAAGGAGCAGATCGCCGCGGTCATCACCTACGTCCGCGGCCACTTCAACGATTACCATGATCCGGTCAGCGTTGCCGACATCGACCGCATCGTCGCGACCAACCCGCCCGTGCCCGAATGCAACACCTGCGGGCATTGATCCGCCAACCTCCTACACTGTCAGACAGTTTCCCGATCCGACCACGAAGGGATTACAATGCTTGAGGATTTTACCCCGCCGACCCGCCGCCAGCTGCTGACCATGATCGGCAAGGCGGGGGGCGCCGCCGCGCTGTATCAGGCGATGACGGTGCTCGGCCACGCCAAGGACAGCCAGTTCAACGGCCCGCCAAAGCTTTCGGGCGCGAAGCCGGGCGCAAGCGTGCTGGTGCTGGGCGCCGGGCTTGCCGGCATGCTCGCGGCCTATGAACTGACCAAGGCGGGCTACAAGGTCCAGATCCTCGAATTCCAGGGCCGTGCCGGCGGGCGCAACTACACCGTGCGCGGCGGCGATACGATCAACGAGATCGGGTCCAAGCAGGAGGTCACGTTTGCGCCGGGCAACTACCTCAACCCGGGGCCGTGGCGCATTCCCTACCACCACCGCACCGTGCTGCATTACTGCAAGGAACTGGGCGTCCAGCTCGAACCGTTCCTGCAGATCAACCACAACGCGCTGATCCACGGCAAGAAGGCGTTCGGCGGCAAGCCGCAGCCTTATCGCGACCTGATGGTCGACTGGAAGGGCCACGTTTCCGAACTGCTCGGCAAGTCGCTCAACGCCGGCGCGCTCGACACCACCGTGACGGCCGAGGACAAAGCCCGCCTGCTCGAAGCGATGCGCGCCTGGGGCGTGCTCGACAAGGACATGAAGTACACCAAGAGCGACAAGGTCGGCGAACAGCGCGGCTGGGAACGCCCGCCCGGTGGCGGCGTCAACGGTGCGCCGATCCCCAACGATCCGTTCAGCCTCAGCGAAACGCTCGACAGCGGCATCTGGAACACGCTCGGCTTCTATGCCGAACACGTCATGCAGACCACGATGTTTCAGCCCAAGGGCGGCATGGACCACATCGGCAAGGGCTTCCAGGCCAAGGTCGGCAAGCTGATCCGCTTCAACACGCGCGTTTCGAAGATCGCGCAGGACGATCGCGGCGTCACCGCCAGCTGGACCGACACCAAGACCGGCCAGACCGGCGAAAGCCATGCCGACTGGATGGTCTGCACGATTCCCGCACCGGTGCTCAACCAGATCGATTTCCAGGTTTCGCCGGCCAAGAAGGCGGCGATCCGCGCGCTGCCCTATGGCAACTCGGTCAAGATCGGGCTCGAGATGAAGCGCCGCTTCTGGGAAACCGACTATGCGATCTATGGCGGGATCTCGTTTACCGACCAGGCGATCTCCTTGATCTCGTACCCCAGTGCGGGCTGCTTCACCGATGGCCCGGCGGTGCTGCTCGGCGCCTATCCGTTCGGCGCAGGGGCGTACATGCTCGCCGGAATGACGCCCGAGAAGCGCATTCAGGCCGCGCTCGACCAGGGATCGGTCTTCCACCCGGCCGAGTACAAGGCCGAGTTCCGCTCGGGCGCGAGCGTCGCGTGGAACCGCATGCCGTGGATCCTGGGCTGCTGCGCCGCCTGGACCGAGGAAAGCCGTGCCGCGCACTATCAGGACCTCGTTTCGATGGAGGGCCGCATCGTGCTCGCGGGCGAACACTGCTCGTACTACGGCTGCTGGCAGGAAGGCGCGCTGCTCTCCTCCATCGATGCGATCACGCGCCTGCACCAGCGCGCTTCGGCGGCCTGAGGACCCCGATCACCGCTTCATGAGGGGCAACGGAGCGGACCTTATTCGTATGCGATGAGGCCCGCTCCGTTCGCATGGAGCGCAGATGCTGGCATGGCAGGCGGCCCGATCCTTGCAGAAGGCCGCTGCCCATGTCCGAATTGCCCCTGCCACCTGCCGTCCGCCCGCTGGGGCGAAGCGGCATTGCGGTTTCCGCGCTCGGATGGGGCATGTGGCGGCTGACGGCGGCGGGGCTGGACGCCGCCGGGGTCGCGCGACTGGTCGAGGGCGTGCTCGATGCCGGGGTGACCCTGCTCGACACCGCCGACATCTATGGCTTCGATGGCACGTCCGGGTTTGGCGATGCCGAAGCGCTGCTGGGGCAGGCGCTGGCGCTCGCGCCGTCCTTGCGCAGCCGGATGGTGTTGGCGACCAAGGGCGGCATCCTGCCGCCGCTGCCCTACGACCAGTCGCCGACCTACCTGCAAGGCGCGATAGAGGCGTCGTTGCGGCGACTGAAGACCGACGTCATCGATCTCTACCAGATCCACCGTCCCGATATCCTTGCCCACCCGCAGGACGTGGCCCGCGTGCTCGACGATGCGGTGCAGGCCGGCAAGATCCGCAGCATCGGCGTGTCGAACTTCACCCCGGCCCAGATCGCGGCGCTGAGCCACTTCCTCGATGCGCCGCTGGTTGCCACCCAGCCAGAGATCAGCCCGCTCAGGATCGAACCGCTGGAAAACGGCGAGATGGACCAGGCGATGGTCATGGGGCTGACCCCGCTCGCGTGGTCGCCGCTGGGCGGTGGCAGCCTGCTCGATCCGCAGACCCCGCGCGACCGGGCGGTTGCCGATGCGCTTGATGCGGTGGCGGATGCGCAGGGCGTTTCGCGCAGCAGCGCGGCGTTCAGCTGGCTCATGGCGCATCCCGCGGGCATCGTGCCGATCGTGGGATCGCAGCAGCTCGCCCGCGTGGTCGAAGCGACGCAGGCGCTTACCGTGCGCTGGACCCGGGCCGAATGGTACGCGGTGCTCGTCGCCAGCCGGGGCGCGCCGCTGCCATAGCGCATGCCTTAATTGCCCGGTTGATTAGTCGGCGCTGCGCCTGCATGGCGGTGATGGGAGAACAAGAGCCATGACCATGATGCGTGCCGTCGAAGTGGGAGCGCTTGCCCCGGACCTTGCCGGGCTGTCGATCGTCGAAAAGCCGATCCCTGTCCCGGGGCCAGGCGAAGTTCTGGTGCGTATCGAGGCGGCGGCGCTCGGCTTTCCCGACCTGCTGATGACCGAAGGGCTCTATCAGGCAAAGCCGCCCGTGCCCTTCGTTCCCGGCATGGAAGCGTCAGGAACGGTCGCCGCAGTCGGCGAAGGTGCAGGCTTTGCGGTGGGCGATGAAGTGATCGTCGGCGGCCTGACCGGGGCGGTGCAGCAATACGCCGTCTACCCCGCTGCCGCCGTTTCGCCCAAGCCCGCCCGCCTGTCGTTCGGGCAGGCAGCAGGCCTGCGCGCGGCGTACCTCACCGCTCATGTCAGCCTCGTGCGCTGCGGGCGGGCCGAGCCTGGCGATTGGCTGCTCGTCCACGGCGCGGCCGGGGGCGTGGGTCTCGCCGCGGTGGACATGGCGCGGGCCCTCGGCTTGCGGGTCATCGCCGTCGCCTCCAGCGAGGACAAGCTTGCTCGCGTGCGCGATCTCTTCGCGCCAGACCATGCCATTCTCGGCCCCACCGGCTTTCGCGAGCAGGTGCTGGAGATCACCGGCGGCAAGGGCGTGCAGATCGTCTACGATCCGGTCGGCGGAGACGTGTTCGACGAATCGACGCGCTGCATCGCGTTCGGGGGCCGCCTGTTGGTGGTGGGCTTTGCCAGCGGCCGCATTCCGGAAATCCGCGCCAATATCCCGCTGATCAAGGGCTTTTCCGTGGTCGGCGTGCGCGCGGGTGAATTCGGGCGCAAGTTTCCGGAACTGGGGCGCGAAAACGTCGCCGCGATCATGAAGATGGCGGAGGAGGGGACGATCACCCCAACCGTCCACCGCGAAGTCCCGCTCGACGATTTCCGGGACGCCTACGGTGCGATGCGTGATCGCAGCGTGGTCGGCCGCACGATCATCCTGCCACACGCCTGATCCGGTCATCTGATTCGATCAGGGCACGGGTGACGGTGCTCCATCGGCCGCTTTTTGCGCGTAATTTTGGCGTGCGCTGTCAAAACCTGCGGAAAATGGGCAAAAAGAAAGGGCCGTCCCGAAGGGGCGGCCCTGGAAAGTTTGGGAGAGGATGCCTGAAAGGCCCGTCCCATGTGCTCCGCGGACCCGATTCCGGCAAGTGCGAAACGCGCTCGTTCAATTGAGATTTTTGCAATCATAAAGCTATCATTTTTTGCAATTGATACTGTCGCTTTTCATGAGGGGGCGAAAAACCGTGCAAAATCAGTCATGCATTCGTATGCCTTGCTCTCCCAAAACTGCACAAGTTGCATGCACTGCAATACGCAGGTGCGAAAAGACCTGCCCATTAGGACAGATTGAGAAGCGCTTTTCTGGGCGCGGCAAGGTTTCAGATGCAACAGTAACGCCTGCAACAATGGGGGATTGCGCTGTGTGCGGCGCCGCCGCAAGGTCCCCGCCAAAGGAGTCGCACCTACAATGTATTCACCCGCCCAAGCCCGTTTCCGTGGCCTGCTTGCCGCTGCCCTCATGCTGGGTGCCTCGTCCCCCACGCTCGCCATTGCCGCCACGCCGTCTGCGCCCACCGCGCGCGCTGAAGCGCAGGTCCTTTCGCTGTCGCAGCAGATCATCGCGATGCGCTCGGTGGTGGGGCAGGGCAACGAGACGGGCAAGGTTGCGGCCGCAATCCGCGATGCGCTGGTCGCCGGCGGCTGGTCGGCCACGGATGTCGAGATCGTGCCCTACAAGGACACCGCCTACCTCATCGCCACGTGGAAGGGCAGCGACGCCAAGCTAAAGCCGCTGGTGGTTTCCGGCCACATGGACGTGGTCGAAGCCAAGCGCGCCGACTGGCAGCGGGATCCCTTCGTGCCCGTGGTGGAAGACGGTATCCTGTATGGCCGGGGCGCCACCGACATGAAGTTCAACGCGGCGCAGGCCGTGTCCAGCCTGATCGACCTGCGCCGGGGCGGGTACAAGCCCAAGCGGACCATCGTGGTCGCGTTCTCGGGCGACGAGGAAACCACGATGGAAACCTCGCGCCAGATCGCACAGCGGCTGAAGGACGCCGAACTGGTCATCAACGTCGATGGCGGCGGCGGCAAGCTCGATGAAGGTACGGGCAAGCCGGTCTACTGGACCTGGGACGGCGCCGAAAAGACCTACGCCGATTTCAAGCTCGAAGTGACCAACGCCGGCGGGCACAGCAGCGCGCCACGCCCTGACAACGCCATCGTCCAGCTGAGCCGTGCGCTCGAACGGATCGGCGCCTATCATTTCACCGCCGAGCAGAACCCGCTGACGAAGGCCTGGTTCGAACGCGCTGCCGCCTTCGAATCCGATGCCGCGACCGCGGCGGCGATGCGCGCCTTTGCCGCCAACGCGAACGATGCCAAGGCGCTCGAAGTGCTGCGCGCCAATCCGGCAACGGTGGGCAAGGTGGGCACCACCTGCGTGCCGACGATGGTTTCGGGCGGCCATGCGCTCAACGCGTTGCCGCAGCGCGCCACCGCCAACATCAACTGCCGCATTTTCCCCGGTCACAAGCCGGCCGACATCATGGCCGAACTGGCCAAGGTCGCCAGCGAACCGGCGGTGAAGTTCACCGACGTGACCGAAGGCTCGATCGCCTCGCCCGCCTCGCCCATGCGTGACGATTTCGTGAAGGCGTCGGAAGCGGCGATCCATGCCGCCTATCCCGGCGTCGCGGTGATCCCGGCGCAGGCGTCGGGCGCATCGGATTCGATGTGGTATCGCAGCGTCGGCGTCGCCGCCTATGGCGCCAGCCCGACGATGACCAAGGACAGCGAAGACTTCTCGCACGGACTGAACGAACGCGTCCGCCTGTCGAACGTGCGTCCCGGCCTCGTCTACTTCAACACGCTATTCACCCGCCTGTCGCAATGACCGCGTCCAGGAAGCGGCGGGCGATGGCGTCGGCTTCGGCCGGATCGAACTGATCGGCCGAAAGGCAAAGCTCCAGCCACAGCCCGTCGACCAGCGCGGTCACCCCGATGGCGGTGCCGCGCAACCGGTCGGCGGGCACGCCGCAATCCGCCAGCAGCCCTTCCAGCCGCGTGCGGAAGGATGCGTAGTGCATTTCGTGCCGTTCGGCGATGTCGGGCCGGGCAGAGACCAGCGACCAGAACGCGATCCAGGTGGCGAGCAGATCGGGGCTGGCGATCGGCGCCGCAAAGCTGCCGGTCACGAACGCGGCCAGCCGGTCGCGCGGGTTCTCGCCTGCGGCCTCCACCGCGTCGACCAGATGCTGCGTCACCATGCGGTCGGTTTCGGCGTAGGCTTCGGCGACCAGCGCATCGACCCCATCGAAGTAGTGGTTGACCAGCCCCGCGGAAACCCCCGCCTCGGCCGCAATCGCCCGCACGCTCGCGCCCGATGCGCCAAGGCGGCCGAGCACGCGCATGCACGCCTCGATCAGGCTGCGCCGCCGCGCGTCGGGTTCGGAACGGCGGTATGCGGGTTCTTTCATGCTGGCATCGACTTTCAAATCTGTTATACGATCGTTCAATAAGCCGGGTGATTCAGGGGCGTTGCGTGATGGGTGATCTTTCTTCCGCCTTCGCTGCGATCTCGTCGGTCGACGTCGATCCGGATGGTGACTGGAGCCTTCCTGGCTGGCTCTATACCGATCCCGAGTATTACGCGAAGGAGGTTGAGGAAGTTATCCGACCTTCGTGGCAGATTGTATGTCACGCAAACGACATTCCGGCCTCCGGTGATTACCGTACTCTCGACTACCTGGGTGAAAGCGTCCTCGCCATTCGTGGCGACGACGGCCAGATCCGCGCCTTTACCAACGTCTGCCGTCATCGCGCGATGCGACTGGTCGAGGGCCCTTCGGGTTGCACGAAGAAGCTGATCTGTCCCTACCACGCCTGGGCTTTCGAAACCGATGGCCGCCTTACCGGCGTGCCGATGAAGTCCGATTACCCCGCGCTCAAGATGGAGGACAACGGGCTTCATCCGGTTTCGGTCGAGATCTGGCGCGGCTTCGTCTTCGTCCGCCTCGTCGACAAGGGCTTCCCCTCCGTCGCCGAAATGATGGCGCCGTTCGAAGACGAAGTCGCGCCTTACCGCTTCGAGGAGATGCAGCGCATTTCCGACGTCCGCCTGCGCCCGCGCGCAGTGAACTGGAAGAACGTGGGCGACAACTATTCCGACAACCTGCACATCCCGGTCGCGCACGATGGCCTGACGCGCATCTTCGCGAAGTCGTACGAGATTTCGGCGCACGGCTGGGCCGACCGGATGAAGGGTGATCTGGTGGAAAAGCCCTCGGCCAACTTCTGGGAACGGTTCTACCAGGCGCACCTGCCGGAAGTGCCGCACCTGTCCGAAACGGCGCAGCGCCGCTGGCTCTACTACAAGCTGTGGCCCAACATCGCCTTCGACATCTACGCCGATCAGATCGACTTCATGCAGTGGATCCCCACGGGACCCACCAGCTGCGTGCTGCGCGAAATGGCCTATGCGCTGCCGGATGACCGCCGCGAGATGAAGCTGGCTCGCTACGCCAACTGGCGCATCAACCGCGTGGTCAACCAGGAGGACACCTGGCTGATCGAGCGGGTGCAGCAGGGTATGGCCAGCGGCACGTATGGCGCAGGGCCGATCGGCCGCAGCGAGGTCTGCCTGCGCAGCTTCGCCCGCAAGATCCGCGCGATCTTCCCCGAAGCGCGCCTGCACAAGGCGCCGCCTGCGGGATGGAGCAAGCGCTAAAGTGAGCAAAACCAGCTTCCGTTCGTGTCGAGCGCAGTCGAGACACGCCGCGCACCGTGTCTCGACTGCGCTGGACACGAACGGGGCGTCAGAAGAGAGTTCCGGGAGCATCGCATGACCAATCGCTACGACGCCATCGTGATCGGCGGCGGCCACAATGGCCTCACTTGCGCCTTCTACCTTGCGCGCGCCGGCATGAAGGTGCGCGTGCTCGAACGCCGCCACGTGGTGGGCGGCGCAGCGGTGACCGAGGAATTCCACCCCGGCTTCCGCAATTCGACCGCGAGCTACACAGTCAGCCTCCTGCGGCCCAAGGTCATCGCCGACATGAAGCTACACGAACGTGGCTATCGCGTGATCGAACGGACGATCAGCAACTTCTTCCCGTTCGAAGACACCTACCTGAAGCTGGGCGGCGGCCCAGGCCGCACCGAGGCCGAGTTCGCGCGCTTCTCGAAGAAGGACGCTGAGGCTTATCCCAAGTACGACGCCGCGCTGGAAAAGGTTGCCAACGTGCTGCGCGACATCGCGCTGCAGACCCCGCCCAATCTCGGTGGCGGGCTGGCCGCACTGAAGAATGCCGCGATGCAGGGATGGCCGCTCGCCAAGCTCGACCTGGCGACGCAGCGCGACCTGCTCGACATCTTCACCAAGTCCGCGCGCGATTTCCTCGACGGCTGGTTCGAGGACGACCACGTCAAGTCGGCCTTTGCCTTCGACGCGGTGGTCGGCAACTATGCCGGCGTGTCCACCCCCGGCAGCGCCTATGTCCTGCTGCACCACGTGTTCGGCGAAGTGAACGGCAAGCTCGGTGCCTGGGGCCACTCGGTCGGCGGCATGGGCGCGATCACCCAGGCGATGGCGCAGGCCTGCGCGGAATATGGCGTCGAGATCAGCCTCGAAGCGCCGGTCGCCAAGGTGCTCGTCAACAATGGCAAGGCGCAGGGCGTGAAGCTCGAAAGCGGCGAGGAGCTTTATGCGCCGATCATCGCCGCCAACGTCGGCCCCGCGCTGCTCTATCGCCAGCTGGTCGATTCAAGCGACCTCGACGAGGACTTCAACCGCCGGGTGAAGAACTACAAGACCGGTTCGGGCACGTTCCGCATGAACGTCGCGCTGTCCGAACTGCCCGACTTCACCGTGCTGCCGGGCAAGGAACAGGCCGAACACCACACCGCCGGCATCATCATCGCGCCGGGCATGGACTACATGGACCAGGCCTTCATCGATGCGCAGCAGAAGGGCTGGTCGAAGAAGCCGATCGTCGAGATCAAGATCCCGAGCACCGTCGACGACAGCCTCGCCCCTCCGGGCCAACACGTCGCCAGCCTGTTCTGCCAGCAGTTCGATCCCAACGTCGATTGGGACAAGCACCGCGAGAAGGTCGCCGACCTGATCATCAATACCGTCAACGACCATGCTCCCAATTTCAAGGCCAGCGTGATCGCCCGCCAGATCCACTCGCCGCTCGATCTCGAACGCAAGTTCGGCCTGATCGGGGGTGACATCTTCCACGGCAACATGGGGCTGGATCAGCTCTGGGCCGCGCGCCCGTTCCTGGGCCACGGCGATTATCGCGCGCCGATCAAGGGCCTCTACATGTGCGGCAGCGGCACCCACCCGGGCGGCGGCGTGACCGGTGCCCCCGGCCACAACGCGGCGGCCGAGATCATCCGCGACCGCTCGATGCTGTGGAAGGTGCTGCACCGGGCGCGGTGAGCGTGGTGTGAAGCAAGGGCAGTGCTTCGACAGGTTCAGCAAGGACGGGTAAGGGCGGGGACGTCCTCCTAGACCGCCTGCCCTGAGCTTGTCGAAGGGCCGTCCTTCTTTTGCCCCCGCCGCACCGCCCAGTACACCGGCACCCCCGCCACCACGAACAGCGCCCCATAACCCAGCGCGTGCGCGCCAAGGCCCCACGAGGCCCAGACGATGAACGCTGCCGCGATCAGCGCGACCACGGCGAGAAGCCGCTCGCCCGGCAGCAGCTTGAGCGCGGCGATCATCACCATCAGGTAGCTGAGCATGCCCGCCGCCAGGCTGACCGAGGCGATGAACTGGAACAGGTCGCCCAGCCCCTTGGAGTAGTTCATCACCGCCACGCAGGTCAGCAGGATGGACGAGACGACGTGCGCCCGCCCCGGCGTGCCGCGCGTCGTCTCCTTGGCGAACCACGCCGGGAACACGCCGCCCCTCGCCATCGCCCAGGGCACTTCGCCCTGCAGCAGGATGAAGCCGTTCAGGGTTCCGAACGCGCTGATCGCGGCGAACACGGCAACCACGCTCGCCACCCCGCTGCCGAAATGCTGGCCCAGAAAGTCGGCCACAGGCGCTGGCGAGGCCGCCGCCTGTCCGGTCGGCATATAGGCGAAGAAGGCAAGGCTGATGCCGACATAGACCACGCCGGTCAGCACCGTGCCGATCAGCGTGGCGCGCGGCACCACCGCGCTTGCATTCTCCACCTTGTCCGCCGGAACGGTCGCGGATTCGAGTCCGAGGAAACCCCAGAAGGTCAGCCCCGCCGCGCTGGCGATCGCGCCTGCCGCGATCGGCACCGGCGGCTGCGTCACATGCGGCGCGCCAGTGAGGGCCAGCCACAGCGCCAGCGCGATCAGCACCACCAGCGGGATCAGCTTGAGCGCGCTCGTCACCAGCGACACTTCGCCCGCCGTGCGCACGCCACGAATGTTCACCGCGGTCAACAGCCAGACGCAGCCGACCGCGAGCAGCGCGGGCAGGCCAGGCGTCCGGCCGATGACCGGGGCGAGCAGGCTGATGTTGCTCACCACCGCCACCGCGATCGCACCGTTGCCCGCCCAGATCATCGTCCAGTACGACCACGCCGTGGCAAACCCGGCGAGCGGGCCGAACGCGGCATTGGCATAGGCATAAGGGCCGCCCGCCAGCGGCAGCTTGCCGCCCAGCCGCGCGAACACGATGGCAAGGCACAGGGCGCCGCCGATCGTCACCATCCAGCCGAGCAGCTGGTTCGCCCCCAGCGGCGCCAGCGTCGCCGGCAGCAGGTAGATGCCCGATCCGATCAGATTGCCGACGACCAGCGCCAGCGTCATCAGAAAGCCGAGCTGGCGGGCCGGTCTGGTGCCTGTGGTGCTCAAGCGAATACTCTCCCCGCCGTCTCGAAGCGTGCAGACTAACGCTTGATCGCGCCGCGTCACCGTGTTTGTTGCACACCGATGGCGAGCCTTCCCGACTTCGACCCCCGTTCCTACGACCCGCGCCTCGTCCGCGCCGCGCATGCGATGAACGCGAACGACCTGCCAGCCGCCGAGCCGCTGCTGCGCGCGCTGCTCAAGGACAATCCGTTCGACGTGCGCGCCATCCGCCTGTTTGCAGAACTTGCCGGGCGCATCGGGCGCTATCAGGATGCCGAGAACCTGCTGCGCCGCGCCATCGAGCTTGCACCTCAGTTCACCCCGGCGCGCGCCAACCTCGCGCTGGTGCTCTATCGCACCAACCGCGCGGGCGAGGCGCTCGAGGAACTGGCGCGTGTCTCGGCCGAGGATCCCGACAATATCGGCGTGTCGAACCTGCAGGCCGCCGCTTATGGCCGCATCGGCGAATTCGACGAGGCGCTGGCGCTCTATGCGCAAGTGCTCAAGGAACTGCCGAACCAGCCGAAGGTGTGGATGAGCTATGGCCACATGCTCAAGACCGTGGGCCGGCAGGCGGACGGCATCGCTGCGTATCGCCGCGCGATCGAGCTGACGCCCACGCTGGGTGAGGTTTGGTGGAGCCTTGCCAACCTCAAGACCGTGCGCTTTTCGGACGAGGACATCGCCGCGATGGAAGCGGCTCTGGCCGACGAGGGTATCTCGGCAGAGGACCGCTGGCATCTCGATTTTGCGCTGGGCAAGGCGTTCGAGGATCGCGGCGAGCCGGAACGCGCGTTCGCGCACTATGCGGCGGGCAATGCCCTGCGCAAGCGGCGCATGCCTTACAAGGCGGAGGAGACGACCGCGCAAGTCGACCGGATGATCGCCGCCGCAACGCCTGCGCTGCTGGCCGGTGCTGCGGGCAAGGGCTGCCTCGCCCGCGATCCGATCTTCGTGCTCGGCATGCCGCGCGCCGGGTCCACGCTGGTCGAACAGATTCTTGCCAGTCACAGCCAGGTCGAAGGCACCAGCGAACTGGGCGACATCGCGCTGCTGTCGCGCAGCGTGGAGGACTTTCCCGCGGGCCTCGCCACGCTTTCGGGTGACGATCTTCGGGCCTTGGGCGAACAGTACCTCGATCGCACGCGCATCCAGCGCCATACGGCGAGGCCGCTGTTCGTCGACAAGATGCCCAACAATTGGCTCTACGTGCCGTTCATCCGCATGATCCTGCCCAATGCCACGATCATCGATGCGCGCCGCCATCCGCTCGCCTGCGGCTTTTCCAATTTCAAGCAGCACTTCGCGCGGGGGCAGGGGTTCACCTACAGCCTCGACGACATGGGCCGCTACTATCGCGACTATGTGCGGCTGATGGCCCATGTCGACGCCATCGCGCCGGGCGCCGTGCACCGCGTGATCCACGAAGCGCTGCTCGATGATTTCGAAGCGGAAGTGCGCAAGCTGCTCGCCGCCTGCGGCCTTCCGTTCGAACAGGCGTGCCTTGCCTTCCACAAGACCGAACGCGCCGTGCGCACCGCCAGCTCCGAACAGGTGCGCCGCCCGATCAACCGCGACGGGGCCGATGCGTGGAAGCCCTTCGAACCCTGGCTAGGTGAACTGAAGGCCGCGCTCGGCCCGGTGCTCGATGCCTACCCGCAGGTTCCGCTGACATCGTTGTAATTTCGCCACGCCCGTGGACGAACGATAGTTTCAAAGCGTTGCTATCTTGACCGCCCGCCCTTGCGCGGCGCACGCTTGTTATTGGACAAAGTCATAACAAGGGTGGGCAAATATCATGAGGATGTCCCGCAAGGCGCGGATCGCACACGGCCTCCTTCTCGCATCGGGCGCGCTGCTGGCCGCACCGGCCCTGGCGCAGGAGGCGCCACAGGCGCCGCAGGCCGATAACGCAGCGGCGGCCGACGGGCCCGACGTCATCATCGTCACCGCGCAGAAGCGCAGCGAAAACCTGCAGAAGGTGCCGATCTCGATCCAGGCGCTGGGCGAAGCGAAGCTCGAACAGCTCAACGTCAGCAACTTCAACAGCTACACCCAGCAGCTGCCTTCGGTCGTCGCGCAGTCGGCCGGCACCCCCGGCACCAACGTGATCTACATGCGCGGCGTCGCCTCGGGCGGCGATGGCAACCACTCGGGTTCGCTACCCTCGGTCGGCGTCTATCTCGATGAACAGCCGGTCACCACGGTCGGCGGCAATCTCGATGTCCACATATACGACGTTGCCCGCATCGAAAGCCTGTCCGGGCCGCAGGGCACGCTCTACGGCGCCTCGTCGGAAGCGGGCACGCTGCGCATCATCACCAACAAGCCCGATACCAGCGGCTTCTACGGGCGCGTCGATGGCGAAGTGAACACCGTCCACAAGGGCGGGCAGGGCGGCAAGCTCGAAGGCATGATCAACGTGCCGTTCTCGCAGACGGCGGCGCTGCGCGTGGTCGGCTATTACCAGCGCGATGCCGGGTTCATCGACAACGTCGCCGGTTGCCGCAGCTTCCTGCCCGAAAGCGATCCGCTCGGCTGCCCGCCATCGAAGAACGGCGGCATCTCGGTCGACAATTCGGCCTTCGTGAAGAAGGACTACAACGACACCGAAATCTACGGCGGCCGCGCCGCGCTCAAGGTCGATCTCGACGACAACTGGACCGTCACGCCGACCGTGATGTACCAGGATACCAAGAGCCACGGCTCCTATGGCACCGATGCCCGCGTGGGCGACCTTGCCGTGCAGCACTTCTTCCCCGAATACCGCGACGACAATTTCTGGAGCGCGGCGCTCACCATCGAAGGCAAGCTCGGCAACTGGGACGTGACCTATGCCGGCTCCTACATGGAGCGGAAGACCTACTCGTCGAGCGACTATACCGACTACGCCGAAACCTACGACCAGCTCTATGCTTCTTACGGCGGCGTCGCCAGCTACCTCTACTTCCACGATGCGGCCGGCAACACGATCGACCCGCGCCAGAAGGTGATCGGCACCGATCACTTCAAGAAGATCAGCCAGGAACTGCGCATCGCCTCGCCGTCTGACCAGCCGCTGCGGCTGGTGGCGGGCGCGTTCTTCCAGCGCCAGTCGAACGCGATCCACCAGGATTACCAGGTCGCGAACCTCGCGCCCGAACTTTCGGTCAACGGTTCGCCCGGCACGCTCTGGCTCACCCAGCAGGAACGTGTCGACAAGGACTACGCCGCGTTCGGCGAACTGACCTGGGACATCACCTCGAAGTTCTCGGTGACGGGCGGCGCGCGCCTGTTCAAGTACGACAACTCGCTGGTTGGCTTCTTCGGCTTCGGCCGCAATCCGGGGGCGAACGGCCTCTACGATGGCTCGCCGCCCAACGCCGTGGGCAGCAACCGCACCGGCGTGGCGCAGTGCTTCACCGAATCCGGCCAGCGGCTCTATGACCGCGATACCGACACGTACGCCACGTCGCGCGTGCTGTTGCCGGCGGTCGTTTCGGGCAGCCCGTGCACCAACCTGGGCGTCTATGAAAACGGCAAGGTCAAGCCGGTCGTCGCCAAGGGCGATGGCGTGACCTGGCGCTTCAATGCGACCTACAAGCCCACCGACACGCTGATGATGTACGCCACCGTGTCCAAGGGCTTCCGCCCCGGCGGCCAGAACCGGCGTGGCGATTTCGGCGCCTACCAGCCCGATTACCTGATCAACTACGAACTGGGGCTCAAGACCACGCTGGGCGGCGTGCTGCGGCTGAACGCGGCGATCTACCAGCAGGACTGGAAGCACTTCCAGTTCGCCTATCTGGGGCCGAACAGCTTCACCGTCATTACCAACGGCCCGAACGCCCGGATCCGCGGTTTCGACATCGATGCCGGCTTCAACATCGAACGGCTGAGCGTGAACGTGGCGGCGGCCTATACCGACGCCAAGACGCGCCAGAACCTGTGCGCGGTGTTCGATCCGACGTTCACCTGCGCTACCTCGTCGGTTCAGGCCCCGGCCGGCACCCGCCTGCCGATTACCCCCCGGTTCAAGGCGACGACGACGGTGCGCTACACCGTGCCGGTGGGCGAAGCGAAGGTCTATGGCCAGTTCAACCTGGCCTACCAGTCCAAGGCCTCGTCCGACATCCGGGTCGACTATGCCGCCAAGCTGGGCGAGCTGCCCGATTTCGCCACGGTCAACCTCTCGCTGGGCGCGGACTGGCCGAACTACTCGCTGGAACTCTTCGTGCAGAACCTGCTCGACGAACGCGGGCAGCTGTCGCGGTTCGTGCAGTGCGGGGCGTGCACCAGCCGGCCATACTACGTGCCGATCACGCCGCGCACGATCGGCTTGCGTGCCGGCGCGAAGTTCTGATCCGTCGCGCTCGCTCGGCTGAAAGGGGCGGCTACGGCTTGTCCAGCACGTAGCCGAGCGAGCGCACGGTCCTTAAGGGGTAGCCCGCGCCCACTTCGCGCAGCGCGCGGCGCAGGCGGCTGACCCAGGCATCGACGGTGCGTTCGTCGATCGGCTGGTCGTTCTTGCCCAGCGCGCCGATCAGCTGTGTGCGACTGAACACCTTGCCCGGCTGTTCCATCAGGTAGCGCAGCAGGCGCAGCTCGTTGGGCATCAGCGCGATTGGCGTGTCCTTCCAGCGGGCCTGCAGCGCGGCAAGGTCGAGCGTAAGGTTGCCGAGCTGCAGCGTCCGGCCCGGCGCCTCCCGCTCGGGGATCTGCACCGAAAGCACGCGATCCAGCACGGTGCCGCGGTCGACCGGCCCGACGATGTAGTCATCAGCCCCGGCGCGCAGCGCGCGGCGCTTGGCCTCGGCTTCGTCCTCTTCCAGGATCATCGTCACGTGGGCCTGCTCGGTCACCGGATCGCAGCGCAGGCGGCGGCACAGCTCCAGACCCGACATGTCGGGCAAGACCCAGTCGACGAAGGCCCACGGCTGGCCATCGAGCAGCGGGATCGGGCTGCCCCAGCGCCAGCGGTGGAACTGCACCTTCAGGTCGCCGTGGACGAACGGATCGTGCCCGCCGGGCAGCGTTTCGGTAAGCAGGATGTCGATCTGGCGCATGGGGTCCCGCAACTTGAGGCGAGGCCTATCTGTCGTGATTTTGTGACGCTTGCATGACGATGAAGGCTGCGGCGGCCGCTTGGCGCGATGGCGGAGATTCCCGTTCGCTCTCGCCGTGTTCGGTGATAGCTTCCGATAATAATTTCTTGTGAACGGGGGCGTGCATGAAGAAGTGGATGATGGCGGCGTCGGTTGTGGCGCTGGCAGCGGGCGGCGTGGTGCTGGCGGCGGCAGGGGGCAACGGAGCGGCGGCCACCGCGGTCTCAAGCCTCGTCACGCTGGCGAGCGGGGGCGGCGGGAGCGGCGCGACGGGCGTCCCGGCGGCCCGGGCGACGACCGGCACAGGCCGGCTCATCCTGGCATCTGCGGGCAAGGGCATTCCCGACAGCTGGATCTGCGTGTTCGCCAAGGGCGCGGTCGAACGCGCCGCCATGCGGACCGCGGCGCAGGGCGCGGCGGGTTCGGTCGGAGGCAAGCCGGGCCATGTCTATGACGCGGTGCTCGGCGGCTTCTCGATCACGCTGCCGCAGCAGGCGGCGCAAGTGCTGGTGGAAAAGAACCCCAACATCGATCACTGCTCGCAGGACCAGGTGGCCGAACTGGTCAAGCCGATCGAAGCGAGCGCCAAGCCTGGCGGCGGCGGCGGTTCGACCGAGACGGTGCCCTGGGGCATCACCGCGGTCAACGGCGGGCAGGCCTATACCGGCACTGGCCGGGCGTTCGTGGTCGATACCGGCATCGACCTGACCCACCCCGATCTCAATGTCGATACCGCGCTCAGCGCCAACTACGTCACCCGCGAAACCTCGCCGCAGGATCTGAACGGCCATGGCACCCACGTGGCCGGCACGATCGCGGCGATCGGCGGCAACGGCAAGGGCGTCGTCGGCGTTGCAGCCGGCGCCAAGGTGGTCGCCATCCGCGTGCTCGACCGGCGTGGCAGCGGCGCCTATTCGGACGTGATCGCGGGCGTCAACGCGGTGGCGGCCAAGGGCAAGCCCGGCGATGTCGCCAACATGAGCCTGGGCGGGCCGGTGTCTACCGATCTCGACACCGCCGTGTGCCAGGCGGCGGCGACCGGCGTGCTGTTCGCGATTGCCGCGGGCAACGACGGGGCGGATGCCTCGGGCTATTCGCCCTCGCACGTCACCTGCGCCAACACCTTCATCGTCGCGGCCGAACAGCAGGGCAATGTCTGGGCGAGCTTTTCGAACTACGGCCAGCCGCCGGTCGATTACATCGAGCCTGGCGTGAACGTGCTCTCGCTCTGGCTCACGGCGGCACCAACACGATCTCGGGCACGTCGATGGCGACGCCGCACCTGGCCGGCCTGCTGTTGTGGGGCACCGGGGTCAAGGCGGGTGGCACGGTCACCCGCGTGGCGGGCGACGTCTACACGCTCGGCGGCCACTGAGCGCCTGGTGCCATCACGGTTCGGGGAGGGGGGAAGGGGTCGCTTCGGCGGCCCCTTTTCCGATTCGGCACAGGGCAGGGGGTTGACGGGGTTTACACGGTCCAGGAGCTAAATCCGGCCGCCTTGCCCGCTGATCGCGAGTACTGGCACAAGACCTTGATTACCGACGATTTCAACGAGCGAGGAGGGCACTTCTAGCGCATCCTGCGCCTGTAGGACAGCGCTTGCCCATCTTGTATATGCAACGCCTATACTGACGCGTGCGTCAGCTTTATTCGGTAGAGCGTTTCGAGCGCCATCGCCGTGGCGGCGGGGCCGGTATCGCCGATGCGTTCGAGCACCAGACCATGCCTTGCGGCGAACCGCTGCATCATGCCCTGCGAGGCGAGGTTGTCCTCGGCGATGGTCAGGGTGACGGCCCCGACGCCAAGCGCCCGCGCTTCGTCCAAGAAGGCATCAAGCAGCCGCTGCGACAGTCCCGTCCCCCGCTCGCTTTCGCGCAGGCCGACCTGCCAGAGCAGCATGGCGCTGCCTTCCGGCGCGCGCATCGCGGTGAGCAACCCCACCAGCCCCCCGTCGCGCTCGGCAACGAGGATCACGCCGGCATGGGCGAGCGCCCAGTAGGTATAGGGCGTGTGCAGATCGAGCGTGCCGGTATCGCGCACGAGATCGAGCAGCGCCGGCACGTCGGCGGGGGTAGCGGTGCGGATGTCGGGTTGGATGTGGGACATGGTCGGCAACAGGCTAGCGCATGGCGGCGCGCGAGGGAACGCGGTCCGCCGCCTGGGAAAGCGCGTCAGCGTCCCTCAAGCTCGGCGACACGCGCGCGCAGAATCTCCAGTTCCGCGCGAAGCGGACGAACGGCCTCGGCGACTTGCGCCTCCGTGAAGCGAGGGGTGATGTGCTGCGGGCAGTTCCAGTCGAACCCGACGATATCGATCACGAAAGCCCGCTCTGCCACTGCCTCGTAACCCGGTATGCGCAAGGTCGCGATCGTGTCGGGGTCCTCGGTGGTGGTGGCATGGCCGATCATCTTCAGGCGCCGCCGTGCCGGATAATCCATCAGGAACAAGCTCACCCGATCGTCCGCGGCCAGATTTCCGGTCGACATGTACTGCCGGTTTCCGCGATAATCAGCAAAGCCGAGGCGATTGCCGCTGATTTGTCGCAAGAACCCCGCCGGGCCACCCCGATGCTGCACGTAGGGCCATCCCTGTTCGCTCAGGCTGGCGAGGTAGAAGCTGTCGCGTTCGGCAATGAACGCCAGTTCGCGCTCGGTCAGAATGTCCGTTTCACCGGCTTGCGCTTCCATGCGGGCGTAAGAGGCCCGCGACCCGTCCGCCTCCTGCAGCGCGCGCGCGTTCGGGCCGAACATGGTTTTCAGGAATGTCTGCGCCATGGTCTGTTTCCTCGTGTTCTGAGGTCGGTGTGAAGGCACCGATCGCAGGGCGGTTTAACGCTGTGCAGTATGCGCCGCATCGAAGGACGAGCGGCGGTGGGAGTTCATTCGTGGTGACCGAGGGCTTCGAGCAATGCTGCCCGATGGCGGGCCACGATGCGCAGGAAGCTTGCCTCTTCGCCAACCGCCCGCGCCAATACGATCGCGCCCTGGATGCCGGAGACGGCATCTTCGGCAAGGTTCGCGGCCAAGGCTGGCGCAACCCCACCGGATTCGAGGCAGCGGGCAAGGGCCGCGATCCAGCGGGTGAAGTAGCCTTTCACTTTCGTGGTGAAGGCGGAGCCGGCGGAGTTCAGGCCGAGGGCGCCGACGAGGCAGACGCGCTGTCCCGAGCGGAAGTACGCGGTGACATCGTCGAACATGCCGTTGACTGCGGTTGCCGGATCGCGGGCTTGCTCCAGCGGTGTGAAAATCGCGTCGGCAAACCAGCCGTCGATGTTGTCGAGCACAGCGGCCATCATCTCTTCCTTCCCGCCGGGAAAGAAGTTGTAGAGACTGCCTTTGCCAAGGCCGGTAGCCTTCGACAGGATGGCGAGCGACGCGCCCTCGAACCCGTGTTCGCGAAAGGCTTCGGCCAGGGCAGGCAGGGCGCTTGCACGATCGGTCAGGACGCGTTTCGCACTCACAGGCCGAGTGCGCTCAGCGAGGCTTGGTCATCCGGGCGGCGGCCCAGCGGCCAGTGGAACAGGCGCTCAGCTTCGCCGATCGGCATCTCGTTGATGCTGGCATGCCGGTTCGACATCAGGCCATCTTCCGCAAAGAGCCAGTTCTCGTTGCCATAGGCGCGGAACCACTGGCCGTTATCGTCATGGTATTCGTAGGCGTAGCGCACGGCAATGCGATTGCCGGTGAAGGCCCACAGTTCCTTGATCAGGCGGTAGTCGTGCTCCCTGTTCCACTTCCGCTCGAGAAAGGCCTGCGCCTCCTGCCGGTTGGTGGCGAATTCGACGCGGTTCCGCCAGCGCGTGTCGGGCGTGTAGGCCAGCGCGACCTTGGCCGCATCGCGGCTGTTCCAGCCATCCTCGGCCAGACGAACCTTCTCGACCGCGGTTTCGTGGGTGAACGGGGGCAGCGGAGGAGGGGACATGAGGATGCCTTTCGAAACAGGCGGGACCCTTGGTGGCGCTTCATCGCGATCACCTCGACTCGCCTTTGTGTACCTATTGGTACAATATTGTACTGAACGGTACAAGGTGTTTCAGGCACGGGTGCATGGCCGTTTTGCGGCGGTCGGCAATGGTGGTGGATCTTCGAACATTGCGCTGACGATTGACGTCGCACACTGGCGCTGGTGGTGAGTGCTGCGTGGACAGCGCATCGGCACAAACGAAAAAGGCCGACCCATCGGGCCGGCCTTTTCGTCAGGTCTCGGGGCTAAGGATCAGCCTTCGACGTGTTCGGCAAGGACGGTCAGGCCCTTGTCGCCCACTTCGGCGAAACCGCCCTGGACCTTGATTTCTTCCGGGCTTGCCCCCGCCGCGCGGTAGACGCGGATGGTGCCGTCCTTGATCGTCGACATGAACGGCGCGTGGCCTTCCAGCACGCCGAATTCACCGTCGGTGCCGGGCACGACGACCATGTAGACTTCTTCCGAACGGACCTGGCGGGCCGGGGTGACGAGTTCGAAGTGCAGCGACATCTGTGGTCCTTCGTGAAACTGGGCGGCGTGAGACGGGGAGGCGGGCCACCCCTCTCCCAACCCTCTCCCCGAGGGGAGAGGGCCAGTGAGCCTTAGGCCTCGGCGGCCAGCTTCTTGGCCTTTTCGACCGCTTCGTCGATGCCGCCGACCATGTAGAACGCGGCTTCGGGAAGGTGGTCGTATTCGCCGTCGACGACAGCCTTGAACGACTTCACGGTGTCTTCCACCTGGACGAACTTGCCCGGGATGCCGGTGAACACTTCGGCGACGTGGAACGGCTGCGACAGGAAGCGCTGGATCTTGCGGGCGCGGGCGACGGTGAGCTTATCTTCTTCCGAAAGCTCGTCCATGCCCAGGATCGCGATGATGTCCTGCAGCGACTTGTACTTCTGCAGCGTTTCCTGAACGCGGCGGGCGGTGTCGTAGTGCTCCTGGCCGACGATCGCGGGCGACAGCACGCGGCTGGTCGAATCGAGCGGGTCGACCGCCGGGTAGATGCCCAGCTCCGAGATCGCGCGGTTCAGCGTGGTCGTCGCGTCAAGGTGCGCGAACGAGGCGGCCGGGGCAGGGTCGGTCAAGTCGTCCGCGGGAACGTAGATCGCCTGCACCGAGGTGATCGAGCCCTTGGTGGTCGAGGTGATGCGTTCCTGCAGCTGGCCCATGTCGGTGGCGAGCGTCGGCTGGTAGCCCACCGCCGAAGGAATGCGGCCGAGCAGCGCCGACACTTCCGACCCCGCCTGGGTGAAGCGGAAGATGTTGTCGACGAAGAACAGGACGTCCTGGCCTTCCTGATCGCGGAAGTATTCGGCCATGGTCAGGCCCGAGAGCGCGACGCGGGCGCGGGCGCCCGGCGGTTCGTTCATCTGGCCGAACACGAGCGCGACCTTCGAGCCTTCCGAGGTCGGGTTGCCGTCGGCATCCTTGGCGATGACGCCGGCGTCGAGGAATTCGTGGTAGAGGTCGTTGCCTTCACGGGTGCGTTCACCGACGCCCGCGAAGACCGACACGCCGCCGTGGCCCTTGGCGATGTTGTTGATCAGTTCCTGGATGAGCACGGTCTTGCCCACGCCCGCACCGCCGAACAGGCCGATCTTGCCGCCGCGCGCATAAGGCGCGAGCAGGTCGATGACCTTGATGCCGGTGACCAGGATCGCCGCTTCGGTCGACTGGTCGATGAATTCGGGTGCCTTGGCATGGATCGGGGCGGTCTGTTCCGCGCCGACCGGGCCACGTTCGTCGATCGGATCGCCGATGACGTTCATAATGCGGCCCAGCGTCTTGGGGCCAACCGGAACCGAGATCTGCGCGCCGGTGCTGGCCACCGCCTGGCCGCGGGTCAGGCCGTCGGTCGAGTCCATCGCGATGGTGCGGACGGTGTTCTCGCCCAGGTGCTGCGCGACTTCGAGAACGAGGCGGTTGCCGTTGTTGTCGGTTTCAAGCGCAGTCAGGATCGGCGGGAGCTCGCCATCGAAGGTCACGTCGACGACAGCACCGATGACCTGGCTGATCTTGCCAGTGGTGCTGATGACGGGGGCGGTTGCCATGCGTCAGTTCCTTATCTTTCTTCGCTCGGCCCACACGTGTGGCGAGGCCGAGGCATCGGTCCAAAGCGGCAGTTGAGTCGGCGTGCCCCTAAGCACAACCTGCGAGCCGCGTCCACTGTCGATTGGCCAATCGCCCATGGCCGGCGCGCGCGTTGGCGCGAGCGTGTTCCGCTGACGAGGTGCCGAACAGGCTGGAGACGATCTGCGGGTGGCCCACGAGGTACTGAAGCGCGGCCTCTGCCGGGTCCTTGCCGGTTTCGCGCAGGCGCTTGGCAAGGCGCAGACCGGTGATTGGAAACAGCGGCTCCTGGCGCATCAGGCGCAGCAGGTACCACAGCTTTGTGGGGCTTGTGGGCAGGAAGTTTGTGGGCAAGAAGCGGGCGCGGGCGAGCGCGGTGCCGCACATGACCAGCTTGCCGGCGGCGACCAGCGCTTCCATCGCCGCCAGGTTGCGGAAATCGGCGACGTTGTACTGCAGCATGGCGACGTCTAACGGGCTCTGCGCAGCCTTCATCAGCACCTGATTGTCGAAGGAGTTGACGCCGCACCAGGTGATGCGGTCATCGGCCTTGAGCCGGTCGAAAAGGTCGAAGACGGCGGCGCCCAGATCCTCCGCCGCCGGGCCATGGAGGTAGAGTATGTCAATCTTGTCGAGCCCGAGGCGCTCGAGGCTTCCTTCGAGGCTGCGCATCACTAGGTCAGGCGCAAAGCCACGCTTGATCCGCCCGTCGACGAGGTTGGTGCCGATCTTGGTTGTAATGACGAGCGAGGAGGCATCCTTGCCCTTGAGCCAGCGGCCGAGGCGCGCTTCGCCGAGGCCCTCGCCGTAGCTGGGGCCGGTGTCGAGGTGGTTGACCCCTTCGGCAAGAAGCGTGTCGAGTATCTCGAAGGCGCGACCCTCGTCAAAGCCAGCCTTGGCCCAGATCGACGAGCAGCCGAAGCCGAGCGCCGAGACCTGCTTGCCGTTGGGTAGGGGACGCAGCCAGCCGCGCTGTTCGTCCTGCGAGCGCACCGAGCTTTCAGGCACGGCTGCGCCGGCGATTCTCGACCACCTTGCGCGCCGACCGCACCACCTTGATCAGGGGGTTGCCCCCGTGTGGATCGCCATGGTGAAGCAGCATCGTCGCCCGCAGCGAATTGGGCGCGCAGGGCAGGTTGCCATGCAGCGTACGGTAGCCCCAAAATAGGTAGAGGTTGCCGGGAAGAAGCTTCTTCATGTGCTGTTCGAGATTGGCGAGGGCCTTCTTCTTTGTACGACGCCAAGACCACTTGTTCTGGACCAGCGCCTTTTCGGCGAGGTTGGTCAGCACCGAGTTGCGATAGGGGCGGTTGTTGGGGAACGTCAGCAGTTCGCCCGACTGGTGCGGTTCGCCCCCGTCGGGCATGATGATCGGCACGAGCATGGTGATGACTGAGGCGTCGTAATGGAACTCGCACGAACCATCGGTGCCTTTCGGACCGGCGATGACGCGAAGTACGTTGTAGACCTCGTCGTCGAAGATGGCCTGCGGGCAGGCGATCCGCGCAACGCCTTCGAGCAGACCAGCGATCTTGGGATCGTGGGCCAGGTCGTCGAACGGCGAGCCCTTTTCGTCGCTAGGCCGGATTACCGAGAAGAACTTCTCGCCATTGGCGTCCAGATGGTCGCGGACATAGGCGCGGGCGCGTTCGACCCAAGCCATGTCGACGGCATCTTTGACGCAGACGAACCCATCACGATCGAGCTGGCTGGCGAGGGCCGGCGCGATTTCGGACAGGGCGGGCAGGCGGATAGCGCTGTCGCCAGAGGCGAGGCTAAGGGGCGGAATGGCTTCATTCCTGCGGTACATTGGAGAGTACCCGGGTCTTGAGCAGGGTGGCGGGATTGCCGCGGTACACGCCGTAGGCTTGCGTCGATTCAAACAGCGCGCCGCGCGCGGCAAGGACGCTGCCTTCGGCCACGGTGACGCCCGGCCCGACGAAGGCTTCGGCGGCGATCCAGCTGAGCCGTTCGATCGTGACCGGCCGCAGCACGAGCTGGAAGTGGAAGTCGTTGACGCGGTGGGTGCTGGCGCAGACGTGGGCGCGCTGCGAGATGGTCACGTCATCGCCGATGGTGATGCGCCCCTGGTTGTAGAGCCGCGCGCCGGGGCCGACGGTGACGTTGCGCCCGCACACCAGGTTGCCGGGGTGCCAGATCGAGACCGAGCCATAGATGCGGCACCTGGGCCCAAGCTGCGCCCCGAACGCGCGCAGCACGAGCGCGCGCCAGGCATGGAGCGGGGGCGGGGTCCAGCGGCACAGCAGCAGCCAGGCAAGGCCCCAGACGATCCGGAACAGGCGGTTGCCAAGCGAGAACGAGGGCCCGCCTTCGCGGTTGCCGGTTGCCTCTGCGGAAAGCGGTTCGGCCACGGACTCGGCTCCAAAGAGAAAGGCCGGAGCAAGCCCCGGCCTTTTCGTTCGATCAGAGCGCTTCGGCGCCGGCGATGATCTCGATCAGTTCGGTCGTGATCGCCGCCTGGCGGCTGCGGTTGTACTGGATGGTGAGCTTGTTGATCAACTCGCCCGCATTGCGCGTGGCGTTGTCCATCGCGGTCATCGAGGCGCCCTGTTCGGATGCTTCGCGTTCCAGCAGCGCACCGAACAGCTGCGTGGTGACGTAGCGCGGCAGCAGGTCCTCGAGGATTTCCTCTTCGCTCGGTTCGTATTCGACCACGGCGCCGCCTTCGGTCTTGGCGACGGGCGCCGGGACCGGGATGAGCTGGGTGGTGACCGGGTCCTGCGACAGCGCGGTGCGGAACTTCGGCGCGACGAGGTGGGCGACATCAAACGCACCCGCTTCGAACATGGCGATCAGTTCGTGGGCGATCGCACTGGCTTCGTCGAAGCCGGGCGTGCGCACCAGGCTGGTGTCGAAGCTCTTGGCGATGGCGCCGGGGAAGTCACGCTTAATCGGCGCGCGGCCCTTCTTGCCGACGAGGTAGAAAGTCACGTCCTTGCCCTCTGCGGCGAGCGCGCGGGCGCGCAGGCGCGCTTCCTTGACGATGTTCGAGTTGAGACCGCCGCACAGCCCCTTGTCGGTGTTGACCACGACGAGGAGGTGGCGCTTGTCCGAACCCGTCCCGCGCATCAGCAGCGGACCGTTGTTCTGGCCAGCGACCTTGGCGGCAAGGCTGCCCATCACTTCGGCGAGGCGGCTGGCGTAGGGGCGCGCGGCTTCGGCCGCGGCCTGCGCCTTGCGCAGCTTGGCCGCGGCGACCATCTGCTTGGCCTTGGTGATCTTCTGGGTCGACTTGACCGAGTTGATCCGGCCCTTGAGTTCCTTGAGTGAAGCCACTCTATCGGTTCCTCTAAATCGTCACCCCGGAATTGATCCGGGGTCCCGCTTGGTTCTGCCCCGCAAGAGCGGGACCCCGGCGCGGAGGCCGGGGTGACGGGAAAAGGGCGTCAGGCGAACTGCTTGCCGAAGGCGTCGAGCGTTTCGATGACCTTGGCCTTGGCGGCATCGCCCAGGTCCTTGCTGTTGCGGATTTCCGCGAGCAGCTCGGGCTTGTCGTTGCGCAGGTGGTGCAGCAGCTCGGCTTCGTATTCGGTGACCTGCGACACGGGGATGTTGTCGAGGTAGCCGTTGGTGCCGGCGAAGATCACGATGGTCTGCTCTTCGAAGGCGAGCGGGCTGAACTGCGGCTGCTTGAGCAGCTCGGTCAGGCGCGCACCGCGGTTGAGCAGCTTCTGGGTCGAGGCGTCGAGGTCCGAACCGAACTGCGCGAAGGCCGCCATTTCGCGGTACTGCGCGAGCTCCAGCTTGATCGAGCCGGCGACCTTCTTCATCGCCTTGGTCTGGGCCGACGAACCGACGCGCGACACCGAGAGGCCGACGTTGATGGCCGGACGGATGCCCTGGTAGAACAGGCCGGTTTCAAGGAAGATCTGGCCGTCGGTGATCGAGATCACGTTGGTCGGGATGTAGGCCGAAACGTCGCCCGCCTGGGTTTCGATGATCGGCAGCGCGGTGAGCGAGCCGGCGCCGTTTTCGTCGTTCATCTTCGCGGCGCGCTCAAGCAGGCGGCTGTGGAGATAGAACACGTCGCCGGGGTAGGCTTCGCGGCCCGGCGGGCGGCGGAGCAGCAGCGACATCTGGCGGTAGGCCACGGCCTGCTTGGAAAGGTCGTCGTACACGATCACGGCGTGCATGCCGTTGTCGCGGAAGAATTCGCCCATGGTCGCACCGGTGTAAGGCGCGAGGTACTGCAGCGGTGCGGGCTCCGAAGCGGTGGCGGCGATGACGATGGAGTATTCCATCGCGCCGTTTTCTTCGAGCTGGCGGACGATCTGCGCCACGGTCGAGCGCTTCTGGCCGACGGCGACGTAGATGCAGTAGAGCTTCTTGCCTTCGTCGTCGCCCTTGTTGACGTCCTTCTGGTTGATGAAGGTGTCGATCGCGACGGCGGTCTTGCCGGTCTGGCGGTCACCGATGATCAGCTCGCGCTGGCCACGGCCCACGGGAACGAGGGCGTCGATCGCCTTGAGGCCGGTCTGCACGGGTTCGTGCACCGACTTGCGCGGGATGATGCCCGGCGCCTTGACTTCCACGCGCTGGCGGGTGGCGTTCTCGATCGGGCCCTTGCCGTCGATCGGGTTGCCAAGGGCGTCGACGACGCGGCCGAGCAGGCCCTTGCCGACGGGCACGTCGACGATGGTGCCGGTGCGCTTGACGGTGTCGCCTTCACGGATTTCGGCGTCCGAGCCGAAGATCACGACGCCGACGTTGTCGGCTTCGAGGTTGAGGGCCATGCCCTTCACGCCGTTGGCGAATTCGACCATCTCGCCGGCCTGGACCTTGTCGAGGCCGTGGATGCGGGCGATGCCGTCACCGACCGACAGCACCGAACCGACTTCCGAGACCTGAGCCTCGGCGCCGAAGCTGGCGATCTGGTCCTTGATGACCTTGGAGATTTCAGCGGCGCGGATTTCCATGTTCAGTCCTTCCTGGAACCTTGTACGGGCCGATTAGGCCTTCATCGCCTGGGCGAGAGAATTGAGACGGGTGCGGATCGAGCTGTCGATCATCTGGCTGCCGATGCGCACGACCAGACCACCGAGGATTTCGGGATCGACCGAAGCCTTGACCTTCACGGCCTTGCCTTCACGCGCGGCGAGCTTTTCGGTGATCGCGGCCAGCTGCGAATCGTCGAGCGGATGGGCAGTGGTCACTTCGGCGGTGACTTCGCCGCGCATGGCGGCGGCGATGGTCACGAAGGCGCGGACGACATCGGGCAGCGCCGACAGGCGGCGGTTGCCGGCGAGCACGCCGAGGAAGTTCCTGGTCAGCGGCGAGAGCGCCAGCAGGTTCGCGACCGCATCGACCGCGCGACCAGCCGCATCGCGGCCGATCTGCGGGTTGCGGATCAGCGCGGCGAGATCGTCCGATTCGCGCACCGCAGCGGCGAGCTTTTCGAGATCCGCCTCGACAGCGGCGACGAAGCCCTGCTCGTTCGCCAGATCATAGAGCGCCGAAGCGTAGCGCCCTGCCAAGCTGGCCGTAATGCCGCCGGAAATCTCCACGCGCCTGTGTCCCCTTAGTACCGATGAGCCGGGCAGGCACTCATGCCGCGCGAAAAACACGCGACGGCCCGCAGACGGGGCGCGCCTAGCAACGTCGACCCCATATGACAAGAGAGCAGATGCCGCCGGACCGTCTCGCCTGTGCAGACGTATGCGCGCGGGGTGCGCGTCGGGGTTCGTCTTTGCCGGTTCCGGGCTTGCCGAACTGGACCGCTTGTTTGCGAGCTGGGGTGCGCCGTCGAGGAAAGGGCAGCCCTTCGACAGGCTCAGGGCGAGCGGGGGTGGTGGGGGAGCGCTTGGGTTTCGCGGGCTGCTGTCTGTCCCTCAGCCCCCCATCCTGAGCTTGTCGAAGGATCGTCCTGCCTTGGGTCCCACAGGGTCGGGGAAGGAAGGTGCTCGACAAGATTCAGGGCAGGCGGGGGTGGCGCTCCGTCAGGGCGTCGGCTGGCAGTTGTAGCGCATGCGCTCGTTGGGTTCGGCGGGCAGCAGCGCGGTGATCGCCGCTTGTGCCGCGCCGAACTGGCGCGCGGCGTCTTCGCCCGCACCGCAGGCCGGGGCGACGATCTTGGCGCGGGCGGCGCGGGCCTGGTTCATCGCGTCCAGCCCCATCAGGAAGCGTTCGACGGTGTAGCCGCGCGTCGCCGGGTCATAATGGGTGACCGAGATCGTGTCCTCGCCATTGGGGACGAGCACGCGGCTCCAGCCGTTCTCGGCCAGGCCATACTGGGTGCGACCGTTGACGCAGCCGTCGGCGCTCCAGTCGAGCGGCACATCGGTGATGTCCGACACGGTGACGCGGCTGCGCTGCGCATCGATCACGCAGGTCATCTTGCCGGTGCCGTTGGCGCGCGCAGGCAGAGCGGCATCGCTGGCCGATGCGCTCGCGTCCGGGGCGGCGGCGAGATCGGCGGCGCGTTCATCGATGCTGGCGAGCGAGGGGCGCAGGAACCAGGCGACCACCGCGCCGAGCACCAGCAGGCCGGCCACCGCGCCGAACACTTTCATCGCTCGGGATTCGCCGCGCTGTCCCTGCATGAACGCCCAGCCGCCCATGGCGAGCGCTCCGACCAGCAGCAGCGCGGCAAGCGCCAGGCCGTTGTCGCGTTCGGACAGCACGGCAAGTTCTGCATCGCGGCGCGCCTTGTCCTGCGCGCGCTGGCGGGCTTCCAAGCGGGTCTGTTCCTCGGCGGCGGCCCGGGCCTGATCGCTCATCGCGCGGGTGGCATCGGCGCGGTCGAGATCGGCGATCGAGGTGCAGGGCAGCCCGCTGGTGTGCGGCTCTACCCCGGCCTGGCGGAGGAAGGCTGCCAGTTCGCGCATCGAGATGGCGAAGAAGAACGACGAATCGGTGCCGTTGTCGCTGACCGTGCCGAAGCTGTTTACGCCGACGACGCGGCCGCACGAATCGAGCAGCGGCCCGCCCGAATTGCCAGAGCCCAGCGGCGCGGTGTGCAGGATGGTGTCGAACTGCTTCGATGAGCGCCCGGCCGAGACATAGCCGCGCGTCTTCACCGCGGCCTGCGGCGTGACGAGGTCGGCCATCGACAGGCCTTGCGCCATGTCCACATTGCCGGGGTAGCCCACGGCGAAGACTTCGGCACTGTCCTGCACCGTCCCGGGATAGATCGTGGCGGCGGGCAGTATCCCTTTGCCGTCGATGCGCAGCAGCGCGAGGTCGTTGCGCGGGGAATAGGCGACAAGCGTGGCCTGCACGCCGGCGCGGCCTTCGGGCGGGACGACGCCGACCAGCAGCGAATCGTCATTGCGCAGCTGTTCGACGACGTGGGCGTTGGTGACGACAAGGTTGGGCGCAACGGCAAAGCCGGTGCCGTGGCCGACCATGCTGGCGCGGGTGCCGTCGGTCTGCAGGATCACCACGCGCACCACGCTGCGGCTGGCGGCGGCGATGTCGGCTGGGTCGGCAAGCGCGGGGCTGCCAAGCAGCACGAGGCAGAGGGCGGCGAAAAGGCGGGCGACCGTTCTTGTCATGCGCGGACTTCTTGCCGCCTTTCGCTTTGACCGCAAGCGGCGGGACGCGGACGCGAGGTGGAGCGCATAGTCTTTTCGGCAGGAAGGAGACCTGTCATGTCGAACATCATGAGCGAGGCACTGGATGACGAGGAATGCTGGAGCGCGGTGCTGCTGCGCGACCGGGCGTCCGACGGGCGCTTCGTGACGGGCGTGCTGACCACGGGGATCTATTGCCGGCCAAGCTGTGCGGCGCGGCATCCCCGGCGCGAGAACGTGCGCTTCTTCGCAGACGGCGCGGCGGCGCGCGCGGCGGGACTTAGGCCATGCCTGCGCTGCAGCCCCGACGACGTGGCGCGCGATGAACGCGCGGTGCTGGCAGCGATTGCGGCGATCCGCAGCGCGGGCCAGCCGCTGGCGCTTGCCGATCTCGCCGCGCAGGCAGGCTATTCGCCGACGCATTTCAGTCGCGTGTTTGCGCGCCACACCGGCCTTTCGCCCGCCGCCTATGCCCGCGCGCTGCGCGCCGAGCGGACCGCCGAGGCGCTGAGCGGCGAGGACAGCGTGACGGGCGCCATCTACGAAGCGGGGTTTTCAGGACCGTCGCGGTTCTACGCGGCGAGCGAGGGGAGATTGGGCATGGCGCCATCGGCGTGGGTCAACGGCGGGGCGGGCGTGACGATCCGCTGGGCGGTGGTCGAAACATCGCTGGGGGCCATGCTGGTGGCCGCGACCGACAAGGGGGTGTGCCGCCTCTCCTTCGCCGAAGGGCCCGAGGCGCTGGCCCGGCGCTTCCCCAAGGCCGAGCTGGTCGAAGGCGGCAAGGAGTTCGCCGCGCTGCTGGCGCAAGTCGTGGCGGCGGTCGAGGCGCCGGGCAGTGCCGCGCACATCCCGCTCGACGTGCGCGGCACCGCGTTCCAGGAGGCGGTGTGGCGCGAGCTGCAGCGCATCCCGCCGGGCGAGACGCGCAGCTATGCCCAGATCGCGGCCGCGGTGGGCAAGCCCGGCGCGGTGCGCGCGGCGGGCAGCGCCAACGGGGCCAACAACGTTGCCGTGCTGATCCCCTGTCACCGCGTGGTGCGATCGGACGGTAGCCTTGGCGGCTATGCCTATGGCCTTGCGATAAAGCAGGCGCTGCTCGATAAGGAGGGCGGACGCGACGTAGGGGGGTAACCATGGCCACTTCTGCGCGCGATCCTGCGCCTGGTACGTTTTCACGCATCCTTGCCCATCCGCTGACCTTGCTGATCCTTGGCGAGGCGCTGGTCGGCTTCCCGGCGATCGTTCTCGCCAGCTTCGGTCCCAATCAGATCCGGGCGATCAACCCGGCGCTGGTGTTCCCGTTCACCGTCGCGGCGGTAATGGCGACGTTCGTGGCGTACCGCGCGTTCAAGCGATGGATCGAACGCAAGCCCGATGGCGAACTTCCGCTCGGCTTGGGTTCGCTGAAAGAGGTGACGGGCGGCTTCGCGCTCGGCGTTGCGCTGTTCAGCCTGCTTGTCGGCGCGGTGGCGCTGATGGGCGGGCTGAAGGTTACCGGCATGGGGCACGGCACGATCTTCTTCCCCATTGCGGCGATGTCGCTTGCGGCGGGGGTCAACGAGGAAGTGATGTTCCGCGCCATCGGTTTCCGCTTCGTGGAAAAGCTGGGCGGCAGCATCGTCGGCCTGTTCGCCGCCTCGCTGTTCTTCGGCTTGGCGCACCTTGCCAATCCCGGCGCGTCGCTGTTCGCGGCGGTGGCCATCGCGGTCGAGGCGGGCATCCTGCTCGGCGCGGCCTACATGGTCACGCGGAGGCTGTGGCTGGCGGTGGGGCTCCACGCCGGCTGGAACTTCACCCAAGGGTTCATCTGGTCGATCCCGGTTTCGGGCAATCCGGCGGGCGACGGCCTGTTCCTGACCGAACGCAACGGCCCCGACTGGCTGACCGGCGGAGCCTTCGGGCTCGAAGCATCGGCGGTGACGCTGGTGATCGCGACGATCGCCGGGCTGATCATGCTGCGCATCGCGATCCGGCGCGGACACTGGGTGCCGTTCGGTTGGTTGCCCCCGACGGACGAGGCGAAAAGCGCTTAACGCAGGGGCCGGTTTCAGGCAGGCTGCGAGCGAACGACAATCGGGGAGAGAAGCAATGGCCTTTGCACTGGAGCCGGGCTGGCCGCAGAGCTTGCGCGAGGCTTTCGCGCACATCGGGACGGTGACCAGCCCGAGCGTGGACGACATCAAGATCATGGCGCTGGTCGAGGCGGCGAGCGAGACGCTCTACCAGCTTTCGGCCAAGGGCACCGAGCATCCTGGCGTGATCGACATCCTGCACAGCAACGGCCGCGAGGAAATGGTCCACGCCCGCCGTGCGGCGCAAGTCGTCGGCCTGCTCGGCGGTGGCGAGTTCGAGCCGCCGGAGGCTGAGGACAATCCCTATCTCGCCGCCGCCGATGACCTGCCGGTAGCAGCCATCACGCCCGAAGGCCTGCGTAAGCAGGCGCAGGGCGAATTCGGCGGGCAGGCGCTCTACGAAAGCTGGGCCGCGCGCATCGACAACCCGCAAGCCGCCGCGCTGCTGCGCCAGAACGGGGCGGAGGAAGTGGACCACGGGAACAGGTTGCTGGCGGCGGCGGAACTGCTGGAGGGGTAGGGAAGCTGGTGTCCGGAAGAAGGTCCGCATTGTCTCCCGTCACCCCGGGCCTGACCCGGGGTCCCGCTTTTCTGACGAGGTTGCAGGAAAGAAGCGGGATCCCGGGTCAAGCCCGGGATGACGGCGATCTTAGGGTTGAGATCGAATCACCAACTGTCATGCGAGCGAAAGCTGGCATCACTTCCGGTTTACGGTGTGATGCCGGCCTGCATCCTGATGTCCTTGCGACATTTCCGCCACGCTGACGGCTCGCTCCCTTGCGCTCGCGCAGCCGATAGTGTGGAAACACCCGGCCTACGCAACCACGGCGCGGACCACCATCCCGATGGCTAGGACAATTAAGGCTGCGATCACGAAGCAGCCCCAGCGAGGCAAGGAGAGCCCGGCTTCGTCCTCACCCCGGATGATCTCCTGCAGAGAGTGACCGGTTTTGCTGTCGAGAAGCGCATCCGGGGCCAGCTGCCCAAATGCCATTTGTTTTTCCGCGCAGAGCGAGTGTGCGTAAACACTTTGCGCTGCCTCCCGCTCCCACAGGTTGGTCGCGATCAAACGCAGGGCGGCGTAATCTTCCTTGGCTATGCCGTTGCCGCAGAAGCAGCAAACGTAACCGCGATCCATTCCGCACTTCCTTCCTGCGATCCCAGCCGTCCCATTATCGGCCTCTTTATCGACAACATCGGTCGCCACTAACCGGACGCCCGCTTCTCAGCGCAAACCGCCAAGACCCCAACTAACCTCGCGCCCAGCCCGGTTCCGCCGGTTCCAGCGTCGCCAGAAACGCCTCGGCGCTCTCGATATAGTCGCGCCGCTTGTCATCGGTCATGCGGCGCCAGGTGGCGTAGGGCTGGAACAGGCGGGGGTTGCGGGCGAGCTTGCTCTCGTTGCGGGCGAGGAAGTGCCAGTAGAGCGCGTTGAAGGGGCAGGCGTCCGGGCCGGTCTTGACCTTCACCTTGTAGGCGCAGGTGCCGCAATAGTCGCTCATCCGGTCGATGTAGGCGCCGCTCGCGGCATAGGGTTTGGAGGCGAGGCGGCCGCCGTCGGCGTGGAGCGCCATGCCGGCGACGTTGGGCAGTTCGACCCATTCGTAGGCATCGGCATAGACGGTGAGGAACCAGTCGGCCACCTCTTGCGGCTTGAGCCCCGCCAGCAGCGCGAAGTTGCCCAGCACCATCAGCCGCTGGATGTGATGGGCATAGGCATTGTCGCGCGTGGTGCGTACGGCTTCCGACAAGCAGCGCATCTTCGTTTCGCCCGTCCACCAGAAGTCGGGCAGCGGGCGCGTGGCGTCGAGGAAATTGGCCTCGGCCATGCCGGGCATGTCGAGCCAGTACATGCCGCGCACGTATTCGCGCCAGCCGATGATCTGGCGGATGAAACCCTCGACCGCCTCGATGGGCGCGCGGCCTTCGTGGTACTCGGCCTCGGCGGCCCGGCACACGGCGAGCGGATCGAGCAGGCCCAGGTTGATCGCCGGCGAAAGCAGGGCGTGGAACACGAAATCCTGCCCCGCCACCATCGCATCCTGCCAGCGTCCGAAGTGAGGCAGGCGCCTTTTCAGGAAGTGGGCGAGGAGCCGTTCGGCGTCCGCCCGCGTCACCGGCCAGTTGAATTCATCCAGAGTGCCGAAGTGGCGGGCGAAGCGGCTTTCCACCATGGCGATCACGTCGCGCGTCGTGGCATCGGGGGCGAAGCGTGGCGGGGCGGGGAAGCTGGCGCCTCTTTCGGGCCCGGCGCGGTTTTCGGCGTCGAAGTTCCAGCGCCCGCCGACCGGCTTGTCGCCCTCCATCAGCAGGCCGGTCTTGCGGCGCATGTCGCGGTAGAAATACTCCATGCGCAGTTCGCGCCGCCCGGCGGCCCATTCGTAGAAATCGGGCAGTGGGCAGACGAAGCGCGTGTCGGCCAGGATCCGCAGGCGAACGGGCAGATCCTCGCGCCATTGCTCCATCGCTTGCCGCAGGCGGTATTCGCCGGGTTCGGTCACCTGCACGCCGCGGGCATCGTGCCGGGCAATGGCGCGCGCGACTTCGCCGGTGAGGCTGCCCGAATTGCCTTCGTCTTCCAGCCGCACGTAATCGACAGTCCAGCCCGCCTGCCGCAGCTCGGTGGCGAAATGGCGCATGGCCGAGAGGACCAGCGCGATCTTGGCCTTGTGATGGCGCACGTAGGTGGTCTCGTCGGCGACTTCGGCCATGAGCACGACGGTATCGTCAGGCGTCCGGTCGGCGAGGCTGGAGATCGCGGGCGAAAGCTGGTCGCCCAGGATCAGCACGAGGACCGGGCCCTGCTTGTCGTTGCTTGTGGTCATCCGAGCAGCTCCCGCCACTGGCCGAGCACGGCTTCCAGCGTGAGCGCGGGGTTGGCGCTGACGTGCGGCCGCGCGCCATCGCGCCAGGCGCGCACCCGCGCGACGACGGCGCCAAGATCGCGCGCATCCAGCCGCTCGTCCGGCGTCAACAGGTCGACCGCCGCGCCGAAATTGTGCGCCAGCGCGGGCGTGCCGAGCGCGTGCGCTTCGGCAAAGACCAGCCCGAACGCCTCGGGCACGACCCATTGCGGGTAGAACAGGCACAGCGCATCGGACAGCTGGCGATGGAGTTCGGGCTGGGGCAGCGAGCCCATCAGCACGATGCCGTCGCGATCAGCGGGCAGGTCCTCCTCGCGAATCGGATCGTAGCGCGGGCTGGCGAGGTGCAGGCGCAGCAATGGCATCTCCGCCCGGGCGGCGGCGAACGCGGCAAGGATCATCGGCAGGCGGTCGGTCGGGCTGGAGCAATAGACCAGCTTGTCGCGATCGAGCGGCGGTCGCGGATCGGGCGGGTACACCACCACCGGGTTGGGAATGACCCGGATGCGCGGGGAAGGCGGACCGGGCAGGCGCCGCTGGCGCTGCAGCGCCTCTGCCTGGTTGGCGGCGTGGAAGGGCGAAAGGCACACGCGGGTAACGCCGGCTAGGCCGTGGAGCAGCACTTCGCGGTCGGCCTTGAACGAGGGCGGCGGCAGTTCGGCGTAATCGATCGAATCGTGGTTCCACAGAAAGATAGGCGTGCGCAGGGCAAAGCGGCGCAGGCGCGGGGCAAGTTCGTCGTGACGCTGGACGACGATGGCATCGGCGGCGCGGGCAAGCTGACGCAGGGCGCTCCACGGATGCCAGCGCACGCCGCCGCCATCGCGCGGCTCCGTGCGGACATATTGCACCACGTCGACATGATGGGTGGCGGCAAGGCCGCAGGCGATGCGCACCAGCGTGGTCTCGCTGCCGCCGATGGCGGGGCCGGCCTGGCCGAGCGTGCGATCGTCGTAGACCGCGCCGCCGAAGGTTTCGACGAAAAGGATGCGGCGTCGTGCGGGGCCGGGGGAACGCATCACACGAAGCTATAGGGATCGACGTCCACCGCAACCCTGACACCGGGGGCAAAGCGCAAGGGATCGAGCCATTCGCGGATCACGCGCTGCAATTCCGTCGAGCGGCGGGCGTTGATCAGCAGGCGATAGCGATAGCGCCCGCGCAGCAGCGAAAGCGGGGCGGGCGCGGGGCCCAGCACCAGCACGTCCTTCAGGCGCGGCGCGGTGCCGCCGATGGCGCGGGCGGCATCGCGGGCCTCGGCCTCGTCCTCGGATGAGACGATGATCGCGGCCCAGCGCCCGAACGGCGGGGCGTTCGCCTCGCGCCGGGCTTCGGTCTCTGCGGCGTAGAACGCGTCGCGGTCGCCGCTTGCCAGCGCCTCGATCACCGGGGCATCCGGGTGGCGGGTCTGGATCAGCACTTCGCCCGGCTTTTCGCCGCGCCCGGCACGGCCCGCGACTTGGGCGACCTGCTGGTAGGTGCGTTCGGCCGCGCGCAGATCGCCGCCTTCCAGCCCCATGTCGGCATCGACCACGCCGACGAGGGTGAGCTCGGGAAAGTGGAAGCCCTTGGTGACGAGCTGCGTGCCGACGATCACGTCGATTGCCTTCGCTTCGGCCTGCGCCACGAATTCGGCGGCCTTGGCCGGGCTGGTCAGCGTGTCCGAGGTGACCAGCGCGACGCGCGCCTGCGGCAGGATCGCGGCGACTTCATCGGCAATGCGTTCCACGCCGGGGCCGCAGGCGACGAGGCAGTCCTTCTCGCCGCATTCGGGGCAGGCGTCGGGCGGGGGCACTTCGTAGCCGCAGTGGTGGCAGGCGAGGCGGCGCGAAAGGCGGTGTTCGACCAGCCAGGCCGAGCAGTTGGGGCACTGGAAGCGATGGCCGCAGGTGCGGCATAGCGTGAGCGGCGCATAGCCGCGACGGTTGAGGAACAGCAGGCTCTGTTCGCCCTTGAGCAGCCGGTCCTTCAGCGCATCGACCAGCGCGGGGGCGAGCCACTGGCCCCGGGGCGGCTGCTGCTCGCGCAGATCGACGACGCGGATGTCGGGCAGGGTCGCGCCGCCGAAACGGCTCGGCAGGACGAGCCGTTCGTAGCGCCCGGCCTCGGCCATCTGCAGGCTTTCGAGCGCGGGCGTGGCGCTGGCCAGCACCACCGGCACGCTTTCGAAATGGGCGCGCATCACCGCCACGTCGCGCGCGTTGTAGCGCACGCCATCGTCCTGCTTGAAGCTGATCTCGTGCGCTTCGTCGACCACGATCAGGCCCAGCCGGGCGAACGGCAGGAACAGCGCCGAGCGCGCGCCGACCACGACGCGGGCCTGCCCGAAGGCGACCTGCCGCCAGGCGCGGCGGCGCTCGGACGATTTGAGCGAGGAATGCCAAGTGACCGGCGGCACGCCGAAGCGCGCCTCGAACCGTTTAAGGAAGCTTTCGGTCAGCGCGATTTCGGGCAGCAGGACAAGCACCTGCCGCCCTTGCGCGATCGCGGCGGCGATGGCTTCGCTGTAGGTTTCGGTCTTGCCCGAACCGGTCACCCCGTCGAGCAGGTACGGGCGGAATTCGTGCGCCTCGACCGCGGCGACCATCTTGGCGGCGGCCTCGGCCTGCTCGGCCGAAAGATCGGGCTCGGCATGGCGCGGATCGGGCGCGGGATAGGGGCGGTCGCTATCGACCAGCACGGCTTCGAGGATGCCGGCATTGACCATGCCGCGCAGTACCGCGTCGGACACGCCGGCGATCTCGGCCAGTTCGCGGATCGTCCCCTGCTGTCCGTTCAGAAGATCGAGCGCCTGCGCGCGCTGCGGGGTAAGGCGCGCCGGTTCGTGCCCGGTCAGGCGGTATTCGGTGACTGTGCCACCGCCGCGCAGCGCCGCACTGCTCGACAGCGCCATCCGCGCGACCGAGGCGAGGCTTGTGACGTAGTAATCTGCGCACCATTCGATCAGCCGGCGCAGCGGGGCGGCCAGCGGCGGCACCGGCAGGACCTGCAGCAGCGGGCGCAGCTTCGCATCCGGAACCTCGCTGGCGGGCAGCCGTTCGGCCTCCCAGACAACGCCCACGATCTGGCGTGGCCCCAGCGGCGCAACAACCACGCTGCCCGGCTCCACCGTCATGCCTTCGGGCACGCGATAGTCCAGCGGCCCGAGGGCGGCGTTGAAGACAAGGCAGCGGACGCGGTTCATCGTGGGGACTGCATATGGCGGGCATGAGCGGGCGGTGAAAGCCCGCGCGGCAAAAAGAGGAGACATGGGCATGGCAGCAGTGCTGACCCGCAGGGGATGGATGATCGGCAGCGGCGCGCTGGCCGGAACGGCGGCGCTGAGCCTGGCGGGATGCGCCAGCTATGGCGGCTTTTCGCTGACCGAAGTGGTGCGGCACCTGCTGCAGGCTTCGGCCAACCGCGCGTTCGACCGGTTGCTGGCGCCCGGCGGGTTCTATGATGACCAGATGGCGCGGCTGGCGCTGCCCGAACAGCTCGGCAATCGCGGCGGCATGCTGCAGCAGCTGCTGACCGGGCCGCTGTTCAAGGACCGGCTGGCGCGTGCCTTCAATGACATGGCGGAGCGCGCCGCCTATCGCGCGGCGCCCGCGGTGACCGAGGCGATTCGCGGGATCGGCGTGCGCGATGCGCTGGCGCTGGTGCGCGGCCGCCCGGACGAGGCGACCAACTACTTGCGCGGCGAGATGTCAGGACGGCTGATCGACGTGATGTTCCCCGAATTCGGCAACCTGCTCCACGCAACGTCGGACCCGCTGGTGGGCCAGGCGCTGCAGGTGGCGACCGGCGTGGATGTGAATGCCATTGCCAACGATCTGGCCCGGCAGGCCGATGACGCGATCTGGCGGGCGATCGGCCGCGAGGAAGCGGAAATCCGCCGCGATCCGCGCAGCACGCGCGATCCGCTGCTCGAACGCGCGTTTGGTGGCGGCTGAGTGAATTGACGAAAAGGCCGCTATCGGGGAAGGGCGGCGCATCATGACCGCAGCTGCTTCCCCGTTCACCGTCGCCGCGCTGTACTGCTTCACGCCGTTCCAGGATACGGCGGCGCTGCAGGGGCCGCTCGAGGCGATCTGCCGCGCAAGCCGCGTCAAAGGCACGCTGCTGCTGGCGCACGAGGGCATCAACGGCACCATCGCTGGCCCGGACGCAGGCATTGCCGATGTGCTGGCGCATATTCGCGCACTGCCGGGCTGTGCCGATCTTGACGTCAAGCTGTCCCATGCCTCGGCCATGCCGTTCCACCGGCTGAAGGTGCGGCTGAAGCGCGAGATCGTGACGATGGGCGTGCCCGACATCGATCCGCGCGCCAGCGTCGGAACCTATGTCGATGCGCAGGACTGGAACGCGCTGATCGCCGATCCCGATACGATCGTGATCGACACCCGCAACGACTACGAAGTGGCGATCGGCACCTTCGCCGGTGCGATCGACCCCAAGACCGCCACCTTCCGCGACTTTCCCGGCTGGTTCCGCGCGCACCGCGATGAACTGCTGGGGGAAGGGCGCAGGCCCAAGGTCGCAATGTTCTGCACCGGTGGCATCCGCTGCGAGAAATCGACCGCGTTCCTGCGTCAGGAAGGGATCGACGAGGTCTACCACCTCAAGGGCGGCATCCTGAAATACCTCGAGACGGTGCCCGAGGACGAAAGCCTGTGGCAGGGCGAATGCTTCGTGTTCGACGAACGCGTCGCCGTTGGCCACGGCCTGCGCGAAGGTAGCCACGGCCTGTGCCGTTCGTGCCGCCGCCCGGTGAGCGCGGCCGACCGGGCACCGCCGCTCTACGAGGAAGGGGTGAGCTGCGCCGCCTGTTACCCGGAAAAGACCGACGCGCAGCGCGCTTCGTATCGCGAACGGCATCGGCAGGAAAAGCTCGCCGCGGCGCGGGGCGTGCGCCATGTCGGCGATCCGGGGACGCCCGCCTGAACGCCGCTTAGCGCAAGGTTTCGGGAATGGTGAAGTAGCGCGTGTTGCGGCCCAGCGTGTCGCCCACGCGATCGAGTTCGGCCCGCGCCACGGTGCGCAGGTGCACTTCGTCCGGCCCGTCGAACAAGTGCAGCGCGCGGCCCCAGGTGTAGAAATACGCGAGCGGGGTGTCGCTGGTCAGCCCCATTGCCCCGAACACCTGGATTGCGCGGTCGAGCACCCGCGTCTGGAGCTGGGCGGCGACGAGCTTGATCGCCGATACGTCGACCTTGCAGGCCTTGTTGCCCTGCGCATCGAGCCGCGCTGCGGCGCGCAGCACCAGCAGGCGGGCCATGTCGATCTCCACCCGCGATTGCGCGATCCAGTCCTGGATGTTGGCATAGCCGCAAATCGCATGGCCGAAGGCGCGGCGTTCGAGCGCGCGTTCGCACATCAGATCGAGCGCGAGTTCGCATTGGCCGATGGTGCGCATGCAATGGTGCACCCGCCCCGGCCCCAGCCGCGCCTGCGCCAGCGCGAAGCCCTGTCCTTCGGCGCCCAGCAGATTGGCGGCGGGCACGCGGCAATCGCGGAACACAAGTTCGCACTGCCCCTCGATCGCGTAGTGGTGCAGGATCGGGATGTTGCGCACCACGGTCAGGCCCGGCGTGTCCATCGGCACGATGATCATCGAATGGCGCGCATGGCGCGGCTGCACTTCGTCGGCATCGCTCACGCCCATGACCACCGCGAACCGGCACAACGGGTGGAGCGCGCCGGTGATGAACCACTTGCGCCCGTTGATGACGTAATCATCGCCGTCGCGGCGGATCGTGGTGCGGATGTTGGTGGCATCGGACGAGGCGACGTCGGGCTCGCTCATCGCGAAGCACGAGCGGACGCTGCCGTCGAGCAGCGGGACCAGCCAGCGGGCTTTCTGTGCTCCATTCGCATGAAGATGGAGAAGTTCGATGTTCCCGCTATCAGGCGCATTGCAGTTGAACGCCTCCGAAGCCCAGGGCAGGCGGCCCATGATTTCGGCGAGCGGTGCATATTCGAGGTTGGTGAGGCGGGTGCCGGGCTCGTCGTCACGCAAGCCGGGCAGGAACAGGTTCCACAGACCGTCGGCGCGGGCGATCTGCTTGAGCGGCTCCATGATGTGCAGGGGATATCGCCCGGCGGCGACCTCGGCATTCCATTCGGCGTTGTAGGGCAGCATGTAGTCTTCGAGGAAATCCTCGACCTGCCGCCGCAATTCGTTGACCCGCGCGGAAAATTCGAAGTCCATGACGATCGCCCCCCTTTGCCGTGAGGGTTGGCGCGATCAGGCGGCGGGATCATTGTCCTGGATCAAGCGGCCCCGCAGCGCTTGCCGTTCGGCGAGCGGACGATGGCCCGTCATGCGCAGGTAGAAGCGCGAGAACCACGAGGGATCGGCAAAACCGAGGTCTTCGGCGATCTGCGCTACCGTGGCGCTCGTGTAGCGCAGGCGGCGCTGCGCTTCGAGCGCGAGGCGGCGGTTGATCAGCACCTGCGGCGGCGCGCCCAGCCGGGCGCGGGTGAGGCGGGTGAGCGTGCGCACGGTGAGCCCCATCGAGCGTGCATAGAATTCGAGCGGGCGCTGTTCGGCAAGGTGCGTTTCGACGAGGTGGCGGAACAGGCCCAGCCGGCGGTCGTCGCCGGGCGTGGCAGCTTGCCCGGCGATCGAGCGGACCAGCGCTTCGGCCAGCGCCTCGAACAGCGGGTCGGCGGTGGCGCCCGCGCTTTCGGCGATGTGCAGCAGTTCCCGGGTCAGCCAGTCAACCCGCGCGACGGCGTCGGCGGCGATCTCGCCCGAGCCGCCCTGCGCAAGAAAGCCGGGCAGAGGATCGCCATCGCCGCGCCCGCGCCCGGCAAATTCCTGCGATAGCGTCAGCACGTGGCCACGGGTGCCGGGATCGAAGCGGAAACCGTGGACCACGCCGGTCGGCACCACGATGAAACTAGGCGCGGGCAGGGCAAAGGGCGCGCCATCGAGCGTGACGCGCGCATGTCCTTCCTGCACCACGAGAAGCTGCACGACGCGATCGTGGCGATGCGGCGCAATGGTCCAGTCATGGAGCGCGCTGCGTTCGGCGATCGTCTCAATATGCGCGAAACCGGCGGGGCTCTGCCAATCTCCTTCACCATAGAGGGCAAACGTCGGGATCGCGGCGGGCTGATTCATCGCATGTCCTGAAAATGCCAGAAGATTGACGTTGCCGTCCCTTCACCCCGGCAAGCGCCGATGTCAATTGCATGTCCACTGGAATGACGCGCCGCCGGCGAGCGGCCATCGTGGGGAGAGCCAGGCAATGAAGACCCAGGTTGCGATCGTTGGCGCCGGCCCTGCAGGCCTGCTGCTTGGCCATCTGCTCAAGGCGGAGGGCATCGACTGCGTCGTGGTCGAGCGCCAGAGCGGCGACTATGTGCTGTCGCGCATCCGGGCCGGCGTGCTCGAACAGATTACCGTGCAGCTGATGGAGCGGCTTGGCCTTGATGCCCGTCTCAAGGCCGAAGGGCTGATCGAGGGCGGCTTCAACCTTGCCGATGGCGAGCGACTGATCCGCATCGATTGCGAAGGCCTCACCGGCAAGACTGTGGTCGTCTATGGCCAGACCGAAATCACCCGCGACCTGATGGACGCGGCCGCCCCGCGCGGGCTGAACGTGATCTATGATGCGGGTGACGTGGCGCTGCACGATATCGAAGGCGATGCGCCTTATCTCACCTTTACCAAGGACGGGGCGGCGCAGCGGATCGACGCGCGCTTCATCGTCGGGTGCGACGGCTTCCACGGCCCCAGCCGCCAGGCGATCCCGGCGAGCGTGGGCAAGAGCTTCGAGCGCGTCTATCCGTTCGGCTGGCTCGGCATCCTGGCCGACGTGGCGCCGTGCAACGACGAGCTGATCTATGCCAACCACGAACGCGGCTTTGCGCTTGCATCGATGCGCAGCCCGACGCGCAGCCGCTACTACGTCGACGTGCCGCTGACCGAAAAGATCGAGGACTGGTCCGACGATCGCATCTGGGACGAACTGGCGCTGCGCCTTGGCCCCGATGCCGCGGCCAACATGACGCGCGGCCCTTCGATCGAGAAGTCGATCGCGCCACTGCGCAGCTTCGTGTTCGAGCCGATGCGGTACGGCAGCCTGCTGCTGTGCGGCGATGCCGCGCACATCGTGCCGCCCACAGGGGCCAAGGGGCTGAACCTTGCGGCATCGGACGTGCACTATGCTTCGGCCGCGCTGACCGCATTCTTCAAGCGCAACGATGCCGACGCGATCGCCGGCTATTCCGACAAGGCGCTGGCCCGCGTGTGGAAGTCCGAGCGATTCAGCTGGTCGCTGACCAAGCTGATGCACCGCTTCCCCGAAGACGGTCCGTTCGAGCGGCGCATGCAGGTGGCCGAGCTGGACTACATCGCCAACAGCCGCGCTGCGCAGCAGACGATCGCGGAAAACTACGTCGGCCTTCCGGTCTGAAGAGGGCGAAGAGGCGGTGGGGACCGCCCCTTCGTTCGATCAGACGAGCGCGTTAGCCTCGGCGATGCGCTTTAGCACCATCGCGCTCGGCTTGGGCGTCCGCTTGAACGTTGTCCGGTCGAGCGTGCACAGCCCGAAGTGGATGCCATAGCCGAACACCCATTCGAAGTTGTCGATCAGCGACCAGTGGCAATAGCCGTGGACGGGCACGCCCTGGTCCATCGCCAGCTTCAGTTCGCGCAGCGCGTTCGGGATCAGCCATGCGCGGATGCTGTCATCGTCGCTTCCGACACCGTGCTCGGTCACGATCACGGGGATGCCCGTCGCTTCATGGGCATAGCGCACCGCGCCCGCCAGCGAGCCCGGCCAGACTTCGGCCCCCATCTTGTTGCGCCGCGCGTCGGCGGGGGCGGGGACCACGCCCTTGTCGTTCCAGACCTTGCGCTCGTAATTCTGCACGCCGACGAAATCGTCACCGCGGGCGGCACGCAGCCATTCGCCGTAATAGCGTTCGCGCATTGCGTCGCGCAGCGAGTTCCGGCCCACCGCCTGATCGTCCATCATGGCCAGGCTTACGCCCACAGGCAGGTCGCCACGCACCGCCTTGATCGCGGCTCGTCCCTGCTTGTGCCCTTCCAGCTGATGCGCGCGGAAGGATTTGGGATCGTCGATGTGCAGCGCGCTGCCCGCACTGAAGCGTTCCACGCCCATCGCACGGGCGCAGGCCTTCAGCATCGCCTTGTCCTGGGCAAGAAGATCACCCGGCAGCAGTTCGGCGAGCAGCCCGGCAAGGTTGGGCTCGTTCAGCGTGGTCGCATGGCCGATACCTTCGGCCAGGTGACGGGCAGCGCGGTCGCAATAGCGGGCGAACAGGGCCGGGGCTTCGGGATTGTGCCAGCCCCCGCGCCCGGCGAACCAGCGCGGGGTGGTGAAGTGGTTGAAGGTGACGATCGGGTGAAGCCCGCGCGCACGGCAGCCTTCGATCATCGCCTTGTAGTGATCGAGCATGGCGATCGAGAACAGGCCGGGTTCAGGTTCGATCCGCGCCCATTCGAGGCTGAAGCGATAGGTGTTGAGGCCGAGGGTCTTCACCAGATCGAGATCGGTCTGCCACAGCTCGAAACTGTTCGCCGCATCGCCGGAGGGCTCGACGAACGTGGTCGGCTTGACGTTTTCCATCAGCCAGGCATCGGCGTTGATGTTGTTGCCTTCCACCTGGTGAGCGGCCGTTGCCGAGCCCCACAGGAAGCCCTGCGGAAAGGCCGGGCTCGGCTTTGTGGCCTTGGCCTGCGCGACCAGCGGCGCGGCACCCAAAGCTGCCGCGCCGGCGATCAACGATCGACGATCGAGTTCCACTCTGCACTCTCCCCACTATAATAGAATTCAAATTCTGATTATGGTGCAGGCCGAGCTTTGGCAAGCCGTGTGGTCAGAGTTCCTCGGGCCAGTAGAGCCGCATCGGGTTGTCGATCAGCAACTTGCGCTGAAGATCGACCGTGGGCGCGATGCGCGGGATCATGTCGACGAGGTGGCCATCGTCGGGGATCTCGGTGTCCATGTTGGGGTGCGGCCAGTCGGTGCCCCACAGCACGCGGTCCTGGTAATCGGCCACCAGCGGCGCCACCGCAGCGGCAAAGGCGTTCCACGGGTCTCCCGCGCCGCCCTCCTTGATCGCGTCGAGCCGGTCAGGGCAGGTGGCCTTGAACCAGATGTCGTCGCGGCTGTCGAGAAACGCGCGGAACGCCTTCATGTCCGCGCCGTCCGGCCCTTGCCGCACGTCGGGCCGGCCCATGTGGTCGATGACGAGGGGGACGGGGATGGCGTCCATGAACGGGCGCAGTTCTTCAAGGATGTCGGCCTCGAAGTAGATGACCACGTGCCAGCCCTTGGGCAGGCGGCGGGCGACTTCGAGAAACTTGTCCTTGGGCGCATCGTCGACAAGCCGTTTGAGGAAGTTGAAACGGATGCCGCGGATGCCGCCTTCGTGCAGGGCGTTGAGGTCTGCTTCCGAGATGGCGGGATCGACCACGGCGACGCCGCGCGCCTTGCCTTTCGACTTGGCGATGGCGTCGAGCGTGGCGGCGTTGTCGGTGCCGTGGCAGCTCGCCTGCACGATGACGTTGCGCTCGAAGCCGAGGAAGTCGCGCAGCGCGAACAGCTTGTCCGGGCCGGCGTCCTGCGGAAGGTACTTGGCCTTGGGCGAGAAGGGGAACTGCGCCATCGGGCCGAAGACGTGGCAGTGCGCGTCCACGGCGCCCGGCGGCGGGGTGTAGCGCGGCTTGCTGGGATTGGTGTGCCAGGAAAGGATGCGGTCAGAGGTCATCCGAATACAACTCCGTCCATCAGTTTGCGCGCGGTGCGCAGCAGGGCGGCGGTGCGGACCGCGCCGGTTTCGTCGGTTTCGAGCACGCAACTCATTTCGCCGGTCGGGTGTTCGACCGAGAGCGTCTTGCGGGCACCTCCGGGGATCTCGGCCACTTCGGCGGCGGGCGAGCCCGGGATCAGGCAGGCCGTGGCAACGCTGACCGCGCCGAGCACACCGATGGTGGCATGGGCGCGGTGCGGGATGAAGCTGCGCACGGTGACCGCGCCGCCATTCTTCGGCGGGGCAACGAGCATCATCTTGGGCACCGACTTTTCCTTGACGTCGCCAAGGTTCATGCGTTCGCCGACGGCAAGGCGGATGGCTTCGATCCGGGCCTTGAGTTCCGTGGCATTGTCGAGCCAGTCGCGGTCCTCGTAGCCGGTGATGCCGAGGTCGGCGGCCTTCATCACCACGCAGGGCATGCCGTTGTCGATCAGCGTGACGGGCACGCCGTTGACCACGTCGACCGCATTGCCGGTGGGCAGCAGCGCGCCGCAGCTGGAACCGGCCGTATCGCGGAATTCGAGCGGGACGGGGGCGTGGGTGCCGGGGACGCCGTCGATGGCGGCATCACCCGTATAGGTCACGTGCCCGCCCGGGGTCTGCACAGTGGCGACAGCGACCTGCCCGGTGTTTTCCATGTAGATGGCGACGCGGGTCTCATCGCCCGTCGCAGCGACGAGGCCGCGTTCGATGGCGAAGGGGCCGACGCCCGCCAGGATGTTGCCGCAATTCTGCGCATCGGTGACGATCGCCTGATCGACGAAGACCTGCAGGAACAGGTAATCGACGTCGATGCCCTCGCGCTCCGATTTGGCTACCACCGCGACCTTGCTGGTCAGCGGATCGGCACCGCCCATGCCGTCGATCTGGCGCGGATCGGGACTGCCCATCACGGCGAGCAGGAAGGCATCGCGTGCGGCCGTATCGGCGGGCAAGTCGGACTTGAGGAAATAGCCGCCCTTCGAGGTGCCGCCGCGCATCCATAGGCAGGGTGCGCTGTGCCCGGTGAGGCGGGCGTCAGACATACTTGAGGCCTTCCTTTTCGAGGCGCTCGCGCATCTTGTACATGTCGAGCCCGAGCACGCCGGCAGCGAGTTTTTCGCGCTTTTCGCCCTCGTTGGCTTCGCGGGCCTGCGCCGCCTTGAGCACGGCTTCGGCATTGGCGCGGGGTACGACGCAGACGCCGTCGTCGTCGGCCACGATCACGTCACCGGGGTTGACCAGCGCATTGGCGCAGACCACCGGCACGTTGACGCTGCCCAAGGTGTTCTTGACCGTGCCTTGCGCGTAGATCGCCTTGGACCAGACGGGGAACTGCATTTCGGTGAGGTCGCGAACATCGCGCACGCCGGCATCTATGATGAGGCCGCGGCAGCCGCGTGCCTGCGCGCTGGTGGCGAGGAGATCGCCGAAATAGCCGTCTTCGCACGGCGAGGTGGGGGCGAGCAGGAGGATGTCGCCCGCTTTCAGCTGTTCGATGGCGACGTGGACCATCCAGTTGTCACCCGGAGGGGCGCTGATCGTCACCGCGCTGCCGGCGACGCGCGCGCCACGGTAGATCGGACGCATGTAGGAGGCGAGAAGGCCGGTGCGTCCTTGCGCTTCGTGGACCGTGGCGACGCCGCAAGCGGCAAGGCCGTCGATCACCGCAAGATCGGCGCGTTCGATGTTCTGGACGACGATACCCGACATGGGCAGCTCCTTATGCGGGGGGGGGCTATGTGCAGCGTTGCCTTCTGCCCCTCGCGCCGCGAGCGCTAATCCGATGTTTGCGCCATGCCATAAGGAAATGCTAAGTGCGTTTGTGATGACTGCATCCGTCCCCAATATCCGACACCTTGCCGCACTGGTCGCAACGGTTCGCTATGGCAGCCTGACGCGGGCGGCAAAGGCGGTCAACCTGACCCAGCCGGCGCTGACCCAGGCGATCGCGCGGCTCGAAAGCGATCTTGGCTGCGTGCTGTTCGAACGCTGTACCGCCGGGATGACGCCCACCGAGGCCGCTTTGCTGCTTTCTCCGCGTGCCGAAGCCGCGCTGGCGCACATCGGCAGCTCGCGCGTGACGGCGACCCAGCTTCGGGCGTTCAGTGCGCTGGCGCGGGCGGGGTCCTATGCCGGCGCTTCGGAGGAAACCGGCCTGTCGGCCGCATCGCTCCACCGCGCGGTGGCGGACCTGGGGGTCGCGCTGGGGCAGCGGCTGGTCGACCGGCGCGGCCGCTCGATCCTGCTGACGCCTGCGGGCGAGCGCCGCGCCAAGGGCTTCGGCCTCGCGCTCGCCGAGCTGCGCAGCGGGCTGGACGAAGTGGCGGCCTGGCAGGGCAAGGCGGCGGGGCGCATCGTCATCGGCGCGATGCCGCTGTCGCGGGCGGCGTGGCTGCCGCAGGCCATGCTGCGCTTTCGTGCCGAGGCGCCTGCCGTAGCGCTTTCGGTGGTCGAAGGCAGCCATGCCGAACTGGCCGGTCCCTTGCGCGAAGGCGATATCGACCTGATGCTCGGCGCGCTGCGGGCGGACAGCGCGCTTGATGACCTGGCGCAGGAGCCGATGTTCGAGGACCGGCCGGCCCTGATCATGCGGGCGGGGCACCCGCTGGCGCAGGCAGCAGCTCTGCACGGCGCGGCGCTGGCGCAATGCGAATGGATCCTGCCAGGACGCGAAACGCCGTTGCGCGGTTATTGGGAAGACATGATGCGCACGCTTGGCGTGGAGCCGCCGGCCATCGCCATCGAATGCGGATCGGTAATGACCATCCGCCAGCTGCTGGTCGCATCGGATGCGCTGACGATCCTTTCGCCAGCGCAGCTGGCGGTCGAGCTCGACGCCGGTCTGCTGGTCGCAGTACCCCCGCCGATGCCGGTCGCGCGGACAATCGGAGTCACCACCCGGCTGGGCTGGCGGCCCACCGCGACGCAGGCCCGGTTCATCGCCATCCTGCGCGAAGTGGCTGAAGAAGACTTCGCATAAAGTTATGATCCGGGCGCTCTTCCCATTTGTGTGATGGCGGGGCGCGGGCGAGAGGCGGGGAATGGATATTCGCATCGCCCTTATCGGTTTCGGCGAGGCCGGCTCGACGTTCGCCAAGGCCGCGGGCTGGGAAGCAGGCGCGCTCGCCTATGACGTGCAGCCCGCGCGCCGCGCGGTGATGGAGGAGGCGGGCGTGATTGCCTGTGCCACAGCCGACTGCGCGCTGGGCGATGCCGACCTGGCGCTGTCGTTGGTGACGGCCGATTCCGCGCTCGATGCGGCGCGTGACTTTGCGGGCCTGCTGCGGCCAGGGGCGCTGTTCTGCGACATGAACTCGGTTTCGCCCGAGACCAAGCGCGCGGCGGCGCGGGCCGTGGAGGCAGCGGGCGCGCGCTATGTCGACGTGGCGGTGCTGGCGCCGGTCAATCCGGCGCGGATGAACGTGCCGCTGCTGGTGGCGGGCGCGGCGGCGGATGATGCGGCGCAGGCGCTGCTTGCTGCGGGCTTTGCCAACATGCGTGTGGTCGGTGCCGAAGTGGGTCGGGCGAGCGCGATCAAGATGATCCGCTCGGTCATGGTCAAGGGCATCGAGGCGCTGACCGCCGAGATGATGCTTGCGGCCAACGCCGCCGGCGTGGCCGAGGATGTGCTTGCCTCGCTCGATGCCAGCGAACGGACGCAGAGCTGGTTCGAGCGCGCGGCCTACAACATCGAGCGGATGGCGACCCACGGCATACGCCGCGCCGCCGAGATGGAGGAATCGGCCAAGACACTGGCCGATCTGGGCGTCGAACCGATGATGACCAACGGCACGGTGCGACGCCAGCGCGCGCAGGCCGGCCACCCCATCGAGACACCTGCCAAGCCTGCCGCCAGAACTGAGGGAACGGTTGCATGACGATGATCATCGATTGCCACGGCCACTACACCGTGTTGCCGAAGGCGCACGACGCCTGGCGAGAGGCGCAGAAGGCGGCGTTCAAGGCCGGCACCGAATGCCCGCCGTACCCCGAGATTTCCGATGACGAGATCCGTGAGACGATCGAGGGCAACCAGCTGCGCCTGCTCAAGGAGCGCGGCGCGGACATGACGATCTTTTCCCCGCGCGCTTCGGCCATGGCGCCGCACGTGGGCGATCAGTCGGTGGCGGTGAAGTGGGCACAGGTGTGCAACGATCTCATCGCGCGGGTCGTCGGGCTCTACCCCGACATCTTCGCCGGGGTGTGCATGCTGCCCCAGTCGCCCGAGGCGGACATGAGCAGCTCGATCGCCGAGTTGGAACGTTGCGTCACCCAGCTTGGCTTCATCGGCTGCAATCTCAATCCCGATCCCGGTGGCGGCCATTTCAAGCATCCGCCGCTGACCGACGAATTCTGGTTCCCGTTCTACGAGAAGATGGTCGAGCTGGACGTTCCGGCGATGATCCACGTGTCGGGATCGTGCAATCCGGCGATGCATGCCACGGGCGGGTACTACATCGCGGCCGATACGATCGCGTTCATGCAGTTGCTCGAAGGCGACCTGTTCGGCCGTTTCCCGACGCTGCGCTTCATCATCCCGCACGGCGGCGGCGCGGTGCCCTATCACTGGGGCCGCTATCGCGGTCTTGCCGACATGCTGAAGAAGCCGTCGCTCGACACGCATCTGATGAACAACATCTACTTCGATACCTGCGTCTATCACCAGCCGGGCATCGACCTGCTGGCCGACGTGATCGAGAACAAGAACATCCTGTTCGGCAGCGAGATGGTGGGCGCGGTGCGCGGCATCGATCCCACGACCGGGCACTACTTCGATGACACCAAGCGGTACATCGACGCGCTCGACATCACCGATGCCGAACGTCACGCGATCTTCGAGGGCAACGCGCGGCGGGTGTTCCCGCGGCTCGACGCCCAGCTCAAGGACCGAGGCCTGTGACCGACCAGAACGACAGGTCCGTGCAGGACATCCACGAATATCTCGCCGAGTTCGAGGATATTCCCGGAACGCGCGTCTATACCGCGAGCCGCGCGCGCAAGGGGTATCACCTGAACCAGTTCGCGATGAGCCTGATGAAGCCGGAAAACCGCGAGCGGTGGAAGGCGGGCGAGCGCGCCTATCTCGACGAATGGCCGCTGACAGAGGACCAGAAGCTCGCGGTCCTGGCGCGCGACTACAACCGCATGCTCGATCTGGGCGGGAACATCTACTTCCTGTCCAAGATCTTTTCGACCGACGGCATTCCGTTTGCGGAAGCCTGTTCGACGATGACCGACATGACCTTTCCCGAATACCGGCAGATGATGCTGGATGGCGGACGCTCTCCGGTGGGCAATCGCAGCATCAAGGGGGGCTTCTGACATGGCGCGCATTACCGCAGGCGTGGGGTCGAGCCACGTGCCGTTGCTCGGTGTCGCAGTCGACCAGGGCAAGAGCCGTGACGACTATTTCGGCCCGATCTTCGCCGGCTACGACTGGACCAGGGCCTGGGAGGCCGAGCAGAAGCCCGACGTGATCGTGCTGGTCTACAACGACCACGCCTCTGCCTTCGATGCGAACATCATCCCGACCTTCGCGATCGGCTGCGGCGAACGCTACAAGCCGGCAGACGAGGGCTGGGGACCGCGCCCTGTGCCCGACGTCGAAGGCCATGCCGACCTTGCCTGGCACATCGCACAGAGCCTGATCCTCGACGATTTCGACATGACCATCATCAACGAGATGGACGTCGATCACGGTTTGACCGTGCCGCTGTCGATGATGTTCGGCCAGCCGGACCGGTGGCCGGTGAAGGTCATCCCGCTGGCGGTCAATGTCGTCACCTATCCCGTACCGTCGGGCAACCGCTGCTGGGCGCTGGGCGAAGCGATCAAGCGCGCGGTCGAGAGCTTCCCCGAGGACCTCAACGTGCAGATCTGGGGCACCGGCGGCATGAGCCACCAGCTCCAGGGGCCGCGTGCCGGGCTGCTCAACCGGGAATGGGACAACATGTTCATGGACCTGCTGGTCGGTGACAGCCAGGAGGCGCGGGCCATTCCGCACATCGAATACCTGCGCGAAACCGGCAGCGAAGGCATCGAGATGGTGATGTGGCTGATCATGCGCGGTGCGCTGGGGCGCGAAACCCGCTGCCTGCATCGTCACTACCACATCCCTTGCAGCAACACGGCCATCGGCCACCTTGTTCTGGAGCCAGTAGAATGACCCAACCTATCCGCATCGCGCTCGCCGGGGCTGGCGCCTTCGGCGAGAAGCACCTCGACGGCCTAAAGAAGATCGACGGGGTCGAGATCGTCTCGATCATCAGCCGCACCGGAGAGCAGGCCGCCGCGGTTGCCGCCAAGTACGGCGCGAAGCATTCGTCGACCGAGCTGGCCGATGCGCTGGCGCGCGACGATGTCGATGCGGTGATCCTGTGCACCCCGACGCAGATGCACGCCGAACAGGCGATCGCCTGCATGGATGCCGGCAAGCACGTGCAGGTCGAAATTCCGCTGTCCGACAGCTGGGCCGATGCCAAGGCGGTGGTCGCCAAGAGCAGCGAAACCGGCCTTGTCTGCATGGTCGGCCACACCCGTCGCTTCAATCCTTCGCACCAGTACGTGCACAACAAGATCGTCGCGGGCGAACTGTCGCTTCAGCAGATGGACGTGCAGACCTACTTCTTCCGCCGCAAGAACATGAACGCCAAGGGTGAGCCGCGGTCCTGGACCGACCACCTGCTGTGGCACCACGCGGCGCACACGATCGACCTGTTCGCATACCAGTCGGGCAAGATCGTTGCCGCCAACGTGCTGCAGGGGCCCAAGCACCCCGAGCTTGGCATCGCGATGGACATGTCGATCCAGCTGAAGGCCGAAACCGGCGCGATCTGCACGCTGTCGCTTTCGTTCAACAACGACGGACCGCTCGGCACCTTCTTCCGCTACATCGGCGATACCGGCACCTACATCGCGCGCTACGATGATCTGGTGAACGGCAAGGAAGAGCCGATCGACGTGTCGAAGGTCGATGTCAGCATGAACGGCATCGAGCTGCAGGACCGCGAGTTCGTCGCCGCCATCCGCGAAGGGCGCGAGCCCAACTCGTCGGTGGGCAAGGTGCTCGATTGCTACCGCGTGATCGGCGAACTGGCGAAGAGCCTCGAAGCGCAGGACGGCTGGTCCTGAGCTGATCGCGACGATCGCCTGGACTTGCCCGGTGGCGGTTCAGGCGTGGCGGCGATAGACTGCCGCCGATGCGTACCCCCGTTCCCGGCGAGACCGACCTGCTCGTCCCGCTGCACGAAGGCCTGTTCGAACAGCCGATGTGGCAAACCTTCCTGTCGCGCCTGCGCGCGGCGGCGGGCGTTGCGCAGGCGGCTATCGTCGTCATGGCGGCGAGCGGGGAGGACGTCATCGAAGTCCGCTCGGGGCAGGGAGGCGAAGGCTTTGCCCGCTTCCTGACCGAAGGGCATGCCGACGAATCCGCCCGGCTGCAGCTGATGCGCGAGGCGCGGGTCTATGCGCTGGAGGAGATCGTCGCGGCGGGCGGCCCGGCGCAAGCCGGCTTTGCCGCAGACGTGCTGCGGCCGGCGGGGATCTTCGACTTGCGCGCCGTGCGCCTGCGCGAACCGGCGGGGCTCGATGGCTGGCTGATCCTGGCCGGGCGCGAGGAGCTGGGCGCGGCGCAGGGGCGGCTGCTGGCGCTGGTGGTGCCGCATTTCCGCGCCGCCCTGCGCGCCTTTTCCGCGCTGGAGCGCGAACGCGCCCGCGCGCAGATCAGCGCCGAGGCGTTCCGGCGAATGAATTTCGGCTGGATCACGCTCGATGCCGCGTGCTGCGTGGTCGACATGGACTCGCAGGCCGAAAGCCTGCTCGCGCGCACATCGGCGATCCGCAAGGGCCCGCGCGGCCGCCTGCTGCCCGCCTCGCCCGAGATCGACCGCGCGCTGACCAGCCAGGTTCGCGCGCTCGCCGCCGATCCAGCCGCGCGGCCCAAGGCGCTGCATCTCAGTCGCGATCCGTGGATCGACCTGCTGGTGGCGCCGGTGCGGCTGCACGGCCTTGCCGGTGGCAACCAGCCGGTCGCCGTGGCCTATATTTCGGGAGACCGCAGTTCGAGCGCCGACCGGCGCGAGCAGCTGGTCGGGCTGTTCGGCCTGAGCCCCAGCGAAGCGCGACTGGCCTGGGCCATGGCGCAGGGGCTTGGCATTGCCGAAGCGGCGGCAGAGCTGGGGCTGACGGTGGAAACCGCGCGCAACTATTCGAAGAAGATCTACGCCAAGACCGGCGCGCGCGGGCAGGCGGACCTTGTCCGCCACATCCTGACCAGCGTGCTGGCGCTCGCTTAGGCGGAGACCCTCGCGACTTCGGAGAGAACCCGCTCGGCATGTTCCTTCCGGCAGATCAGCAGGTCGGGCATGTAAGTGTTGGCCTGGTTATAGACCAGCGGGCTGCCGTCGATGCGGCTGCAGTGCAAGCCGTAGGCGAGGGCGACTGCGACGGGCGCGCAGGAGTCCCATTCGTACTGGCCGCCCGAATGCAGGTAGATGTCGGCGGTGCCGAGGATCACCGCCATCGCCTTGGCCCCGGCACTGCCCATCGGCACCAGTTCGGCGCCGAGCGTTTCGGCCACCGCCAGCGCTTCCCTTGCGGGGCGCGTGCGGCTGACCACCATGCGCAGCGTTTCAGGGGCTGCGGGCAGGGCACGCGGCTGGTCCGAGCGCAGGACGATCCCCGCGCCCGGCAGCGCGACCGCGCCGGTGGTGGCGACGCCGTCGATCGAAAGGCCGACGTGGACTGCCCAGTCAGTGCGCTCCTCTCCATATTCGCGCGTCCCGTCGACCGGATCGACGATCCAGGTGCGCGAAAAGGCGAGGCGGTCGAGGTTGTCCTTTTCCTCTTCCGACAGCAGCCCGTCGTCGGGGCGCTGCTCGCGCAGGGCGTGGCAGAGGAACTGGTTGGCGGTGGCATCGCCCGCCTTGCCCAGCGACTTCAGGCTGAGCACCTGGCTGTCGCGCACGGTCAACAGCAGGCGCCCGGCCACTTCGGCCAGATGCGCGGCAAGGTCAGCGTCGGTCATCGCCACAAGTCAGCTCTCCGCAATCAGATCGTCGGCGCCCAGCCGAGCAGGTGGTCGACGATCCGTTCGGCCGCGTCTTCGGGGCTTTCCTTCGTGGTGTCCACCCGGATTTCGGGGCTCTCGGGTGCTTCGTAGGGGCTGTCGATCCCGGTGAAGTTCTTGAGCTGGCCCGAACGCGCCTTCTTGTAGAGGCCCTTCACGTCGCGCGCCTCTGCCAGTTCGAGCGGGGTGTCGATGAACACTTCGAGGAATTCCCCGTCGGCCAGCAGTTCGCGCACCATCTCGCGCTCGGCGCGGAAGGGGCTGATGAAGGCGGTGAGGACGATAAGGCCCGCATCGGTCATCAGCTTGGCGACTTCGCCCACGCGGCGGATGTTCTCGATGCGATCGGCCTCGGTAAAGCCCAGGTCCTTGTTGAGCCCGTGGCGCACGTTGTCGCCATCGAGCACGAACGTGTGCTTGCCCAGCGCATGGAGCTTCTTTTCGACCAGGTTGGCGATGGTCGACTTGCCCGAGCCGGAAAGGCCGGTGAACCACAGCACGGCGGGCTGCTGGTTCTTGAGCGCGGCGTGCGCGGCACGGCTGACGTCCATCGCCTGCCAGTGCACGTTCTGCGCCCGGCGCAGGCTGAAGTGCAGCATGCCGGCGGCGACCGTGGCGTTGGTGATCTTGTCGATCAGGATGAACCCGCCGAGCGTGCGCCCTTCGGCATAGGGTTCGAACACGATCGCGCGGTCGGTCGTGATCTCGGCCACGCCGATCGCGTTGAGATCGAGCGTCTTGCAGGCAAGATGCTCCATGGTGTTGACGTTGACGGTGTACTTGGGCTCCTGCACCGTGGCCGACACGGTCTGCGTACCGAGCTTGAGCCAGTAGGCGCGACCGGGAAGCAGCGCTTCGTCTGCCATCCACACGAGCGTGCTCTCGAACTGGTCCGCCGCCTGCGGCGGCGCATCGGCGGTGGCAAGGACATCGCCGCGCGAACAGTCGATCTCGTCGGCAAGGCAGATCGTTACCGACTGCCCGGCCACTGCCTCGTCAAGGTCGCCATCGAGAGTGACCACGCGCGAGACGGTGCTGGTCTTGCCCGACGGCAGCACGCGCACGGTGTCGCCCGGGCGCACCGTGCCGCTGGCGATCAGGCCCGAAAAGCCTCGGAAATCGAGGTTGGGACGGTTCACCCACTGCACCGGCATGCGGAAGGGCTTGGCTTGGTCCGTGGTGGTATCGACCTCGACCGTTTCCAGATGCTGGATCAGGCTGGGCCCGGTGTACCAGGGCGTATTGGCGCTCAGCCCGGTTATGTTGTCGCCCTTGAAGCCCGAGATCGGCATCGGCACGAAGCGTTCGATCCCGATCGATCGGGCGAAGGCGGCATAATCGGCAACGATCGCGTCATACGTCGCCTGATCGTAGCCGACGAGGTCCATCTTGTTCACTGCCAGCACGATGTGGCGGATGCCGATCAGGTGGGCGAGGTACGAATGGCGGCGGGTCTGCGTCAGCACGCCCTTGCGCGCATCGATCAGGATGACGGCAAGGTCGGCGGTCGAGGCGCCGGTGACCATGTTGCGCGTGTACTGTTCGTGCCCCGGCGTGTCGGCCACGATGAACTTGCGCTTCTCGGTGCCGAAGAAGCGATAGGCAACGTCGATGGTGATGCCCTGTTCGCGCTCCGCGGCGAGCCCGTCGACGAGCAGCGCGAAATCGATCTCGGCCCCTTGCGTGCCCACCTTCTTGCTGTCGCTTTCCAGCGCGGCGAGCTGGTCCTCGAAGATCATCTTCGAATCGTAGAGCAGCCGACCGATCAGCGTGGATTTGCCGTCGTCCACCGACCCGCAGGTGATGAAGCGCAGCATCGTCTTGTGCTGGTGCTGCTCGAGGTAGGCGTCGATGTCCTGCGCGATGAGGTCATCGGTCTTGTAAATCACGTCGGTCTGGTCAGTCATTTTGCTCACCCGTCATCCCGGACTTGATCCGGGATCCCGCTGTTTCTTGCTTCCTCCGGAAGGAAGCGGGGCCCCGGATCAAGTCCGGGGTTGACCCTTCGGAACGCCAAGCATTCCGTGGCAGGTCAAAAATACCCCTGCTGCTTCTTCACTTCCATGCCGGCGCCGCCGGCGTCCTTGTCGATCACGCGGCCCTGGCGTTCGCTGGTGGTGGTCAGCAGCGTTTCCTGGATCACTTCGGGCAAGGTCTTGGCCGTGCTTTCGACCGCGCCGGTCAGCGGGAAGCAGCCCAGCGTGCGGAAGCGGATCGAACGGTTGACGATCTCGGGCTTGCGGCCAAGCACGCGCTCCAGCCGGGGAATGTCGTCGGCCATGAACAACTGGCCTTCCCATTCATAGGTCGGGCGCTCTTCAGCGAAGTACAGCGGCACGATCGGCACGTCGTTCAGGTGGATGTACTGCCAGATGTCAAGCTCGGTCCAGTTCGAGATCGGGAACACGCGGATGCTCTCGCCCTTGTTCTTGCGGGCGTTGTAGAGGTTCCACAGCTCGGGACGCTGGTTCTTGGGGTCCCAGCCGTGGCTGGCGGTGCGGAACGAGAAGATGCGCTCCTTGGCGCGGCTCTTCTCCTCGTCGCGACGCGCGCCACCGAAGGCAGCGTCGAAGCCGTACTTGTCGAGCGCCTGCTTCAACCCTTCGGTCTTCCACATGTCGGTGTGGAGCGCGCCATGGTCGAACGGGTTGATGCCCCGCGCTTCGGCTTCGGGGTTCTGGTAGACGAGCAGTTCCATGCCGGATTCACGCGCCATGCGGTCGCGCAGCTCGTACATCGCCTGGAATTTCCACGTGGTGTCGACGTGCAGCAGCGGGAAGGGCGGCGGCGAGGGGTAGAATGCCTTGCGCGCCAGGTGCAGCATGACCGCGCTGTCCTTGCCCACCGAATAGAGCATGACCGGGTTGTCCGCCTCGGCCACGACCTCGCGCATGATGTGGATCGCTTCGGCTTCCAGCCGCTGCAGATGGGTAAGGACTTTGGGATCGGCCATGATCAACCCTTGATGAACCTATTGGCGGCGCAAATGGCATGCGCCCCCACAGACCCCACCTCCCATCTGGGAGGGGTTTCGGGCAATCAAGAATTTCTACTCCGCCCAGCAGGTCAGGCGGTAAACCACAGGTGCGCGGCCGCGCTGAGCGCGACGATCGCAATGATGGAGGTGACCGCGGCGATCTGGCGCCAGTTGATCAGGCTCACCCGGTCGAGATCCTCGCGTCGCAAGTTGCGGCGGTCGCGCCAGCCAGCGAAGATCGAGATAGCAAGCAGCATGGCCCCAACGCCGGCAAGGGCATGCAGCGGGGTCAGGTCGGCTGGCAGCATGATGGCGGGGCGGGGAAGCGGCGAATTGAACGCTTCCCCGCGAACCGGTCAGCGGCTGTCGCGCTGGGCGAGCAGGCGCAGGCGCAGGGCGTTAAGCTTGATGAAGCCCGCCGCGTCCTTCTGGTCATAGGCGCCGGCATCGTCCTCGAACGTCACGTGGCGTTCCGAATAGAGGCTGTCGGGCGACTTGCGGCCGACGACCTGCGCGCTGCCCTTGTAGAGCTTGAGCCGGACCGTGCCGTTGACGCGCGCCTGGCTGTGGTCGATCGCCGCCTGCAGCATCTCGCGTTCGGGGCTGAACCAGAAGCCGTTGTAGATCAGCTCGGCATACTTGGGCATGAGCTCGTCCTTGAGGTGCGCGGCACCCCGGTCGAGCGTGATGCTTTCGATCCCGCGATGCGCGCGGGCATAGATCTCGCCGCCCGGCGTTTCGTACATGCCGCGGCTCTTCATGCCCACGAAGCGGTTCTCGACCAGGTCCAGCCGGCCGATGCCGTGCTTGCGGCCGAGTTCGTTGAGCGCGGTCAGCAGCGTGGCGGGCGACATCGCTTCGCCGTTCAGCGCAACGCCATCGCCCTTTTCGAAGTCGATGGTGATGTATTCCGGGGCGTCGGGCGCGTCTTCCGGGTTCACCGTGCGTGAATAGACGTAGTCGGGCGTCTCTTCCCACGGATCCTCGAGCACCTTGCCCTCGGACGAGGTGTGGAGGAGGTTGGCATCGGTCGAGAACGGGCTTTCGCCGCGCTTGTCCTTGGGTACGGGGATCTGGTGCGCTTCGGCCCAGGCGATCAGCGCGGTGCGGCTGGTCAGATCCCATTCGCGCCACGGCGCGATCACCTTGATCGACGGATCGAGCGCATAGGCCGACAGCTCGAAGCGGACCTGGTCGTTGCCCTTGCCGGTGGCGCCGTGAGCCACGGCATCGGCGCCGGTTTCGTGCGCGATCTCGATCAGGCGCTTGGAGATCAGCGGACGCGCGATCGAGGTGCCGAGCAGGTAGTCGCCCTCGTAGCGGGCGTTCGCGCGCATCATCGGGAAAACGAAGTCGCGCACGAATTCCTCGCGCAGGTCGTCGATGTAGATGTGCTCGGGCTTCACGCCCATCAGTTCGGCCTTGGCGCGGGCCGGTCCGAGTTCCTCGCCCTGGCCGAGGTCTGCGGTGAAGGTCACCACTTCGCAGTTGTAGGTGACCTGCAGCCACTTGAGGATGACGGAGGTGTCGAGCCCGCCGGAGTAGGCAAGGACGACCCGCTTGATATCGGACATGGGCGACTCCCGTATGCGCGCCAGAAATTTCGCGCCGCGCGCCTAACAGGCGGGGGGCGGGGGCGCAACCGGAGAGGAACCTGAAAGGTCCCCGGCCACCGCGGCATCGCGATCGCGAGCTGTGTCGAGGGTGGCGCAACGCGTCGGCGCGTACGCCTTCCGGCTCGGCCACATGGGCTTGTTACACAAGCCACGCAGGCAGCGCCGCAAGCTGGCACCCGCAATCTGGCCCGTGCCGTCTGGCCATCGCTTGTCGATGTGGCCGGTCGGAAGGCAAATCGCCCTCGGCCGGTTTCATTCCAGTTCTTCCCGAGCCGGCGGTACGGCCGGCCCGGTCGCTTCAGGGTTGGCGGGTCGGGACAGTGGACCTCCCGACGGATAGCAGCTGCCACGACTACCCACGCCGCTGGCAACCCTCCGGAGCTATGGCCAATCCGCCTTTCGCTGGTCGCATTGTCGCAGGATGTGGGCTCTCCAGACCATTGGAGGCACTTCGCTGGAGATCACTGGAGATTGCCCATGCCTGCCCGACCTGTGCGGAGAATCGCTTGGGGAATGCTGGAGATCGACTGGAGATCACTGGAGATCGGCTGGACATCGTCCGAAATCGCGGTTCCGGCGCGCGAATCGTTGATCAAGTATTTGTTTTAAAAGCGCGATTTTCTGAGCCGCAAACCACCGATTCGGACATTTCATACCAAATTGGCCGTTGTTGGAGATGCAGGGGTCGGAGCGCCATGGCATTGATTTTTATGCCATGCACACACTTAATGACGCTCTCCATCGCCTAGAGGAAGTTCGGCTGACGGCGCGGCAGGAGGATTGCATCGCCCTTGTCGCCAAGGGGATGAGTTCGAAGGAGATCGGTCGTGAGCTCGGCATCTCGCCTTCGACTGTCGACAATCACATTGCCATCGCGATGCACCAGTTTGGTTTCCAGAACCGCGGCGCCGTGGCGCGGTGGTATCGCGAAACGGTCGAGTCGCAGCGCAACCAGGTAAAGCCGGAACCGCCTCCATCGGCGATGCGGATAGTGGGCAGATCAATCCCAACGGGAGGGATTCGCAATTCACTTTCGTTGAAGGAAAGGATTTTGTCGGTCGCCCAGGTGTCGATCCTCTCGATTATGGCCACATCTGCCATCATCACTTTTGTTCTTGGTTTGATCTTCGTCCTGAAATTGCATATCTGACTGTATAATCATGGACCTCGAAGCGAAACAGGAGGTATTCCATGATCAACCTGCGTGAAGGCTCGACCCGCGTTGTCGCCAGCGATGCCCAGGAAATGGGTGGCATGATCGATCGCGCACTGCTGCAGCAGATGCGGCTCGCCACCAGCTTCATCGAAGCCAGCCAGGAATCCAAACTCGCCATGCCGATGACCCAGGCGGCGCTCCAGTCGCTCGCCGAAGGGCTCACCTGCCTTGTCCAAGGCCGTGCCAAGATGTCCAATTCGGTTCGTGAAATGACCAAGATCCTGAAGCACAGCAACTTGCGCGAAACCAGCTTCGGCTGCCCGACCGGCCCGTGGACTGCCATTGCCGACGTGACCGAACCGGTCGCCTGCTGATTTGAGGAAGCCCCGTGTTCGCGCTTGCTATCCTTATCCTCTTCTGGGTCATGCTGCTGAGCAACATGATCACGGAGATGGTCTTCGGACAGCGGCTCGAGCGGGGCTTCGCCGGCCTACTTTGTTTGATCAGTGTCGGCATGGTGATTGCGAACGCGTTAGTGTCACCAGCCTTCCTCGCGAGTATCGGAAGCGGTTCCGACATTCTTATCCTGCTGATCGCCTGGGTCCTGGCCCTCAAATCGAACCGCTACTGGCCGATCTGGTTTGCCGCCATGCAGTCGCTATCGGTGATCACCCACTTCGTCTCGCTGATCGTCGACGGCGTTCCCCACCTTATCTTCTCGAACCTCGCCGCCGTCTGGGCGCTCCCCGCGCTGCTGACGATGAGCTGGGGAACGATCCAGGACTGGCGTGCGCGCCGGCCCGGGCGCGCCGCGCCGCTAACGGACGCGGCATCCGGCTGAAGGGTCAGCCGGCCCGTCCCGCCTTGCCCAGCGGGACCACGTTGCCTTGCGCATATCCCTTCATCAGTTGCGCCTCGGTCGTTCCGATATAGTCCCGCGTCAGCGGCAGCGCGTCACGATCGCGCACGATCTGGAACTGGAAGTTGACCAGGTCGCCGTGCTCGAACGCGGTGGCAGCCCCGGCAAGGTAGAACAGCCACATGCGATAGAACCGCGCGTCGTACAGCTCGACGATGCGCCCTTCGTTGGCAATGCAGCGCCGATACCATTCGCGCAGGGTCAGGGCATAGTGGCGGCGCAGCACCTCGACATCGCTTACCATCAGCTTGTTGAGTTCGATCCCCTGCAGCATCTCGCTCATCGACGGAATGTAGCCGCCGGGGAAAATGTACTTGCGCGTGAAGCCGTCGGTCCCGGTCGGCGGGCCAGCACGGCCGATCGTGTGCAGCAGCATCACCCCATCGTCGGCCAGCAGGTCATGGCACGTGCGGAAAAAGGTGCGATAGTTCGGCACGCCAACGTGCTCGAACATGCCCACCGAAACGATGCGGTCGAACCGTCCTTCCACGTCGCGATAGTCGGTCAGCGAGAACGTCACCTTGTCGGCCACGCCCTCGCGCGCGGCCCAGGCCTTGGCGTACGAGATCTGCTCCTCGCTCAGCGTCACGCCATGGACGCTTGCCCCGGTCATGCGATGGATCGTCATGGCAAGCCCGCCCCAGCCGCAGCCGATGTCGAGCACCCGCTGGCCCGGGCGCAGGTCCAGCTTTGCCGCGATGTGCGCGATCTTGGCTTCCTGAGCGGCCTCGAGCGTGGTCACGCCCTCCGGCCAGTAGGCACAGGAATATTGCCGCAGCGGATCGAGGAACAGCTCGTAGAGATCGTTGCCGATGTCGTAGTGGTGCGCCACGTTGCGCTTGGAGGCGACGCGCTGGTTGCGCTGGTCGATCAGGAACGCGATGCGCTCCAGCACCTTCTTCAGCGGGCCGGGATTGTCGAGGTCGCCCCCGCGTTCCCACGGGTTGTTGCGGCGGATGAAGCCGACGAAATCCATGATGTCGCCGCCCTCGATCCTGGCGCGTCCGTCCATGTAGGCTTCGGCAAAACCGAGCGAGGGATCGCGCGCGATCGCGCCCGGCACCTTCGCATCCATCAGCCGCAGCCCCAGATCGGGCCAGCCCTCGGTCGCGGTGCCATAGACCCGTGTCTTGCCCGAGCTTTCGGTAACCGTCAGCGTCCCTTTGCGAACCAGCCGCTTCAGCGCCTGATCCAGCAACAGCATGCTCATTGCGTACCTCCCGAAGATCCCGCCGTCGCAAAGCATGACGCGCGGCTTGCGTTCCCGCAAGCCGCGCGCCCGTTTTGTTTTTTCAAGCTAGGTGCTTAGCGGCACTGCAGTCCGCCGCGATCGATCTCGCGACCAAGCAGGCCGCCGCCCGCCGCGCCGAGGATCGTGCCCAGCGCCCGGTCGCCACGGTTATCGATCGAGCGGCCGACAAGCGCACCAACGCCTGCGCCGATGATCAGGCCCGTGGTGCCGTTGTTGCGGCGGCAGTAGTAACGGCCGTCGTTACCGCGCCAGATGCGATCGTTGCGCGAAAGGCGGCGAGGTTCGCGATAGCGGCCATAGCGGTCATAGTCGCCCGAACGATAGTCGCGGCGGTAGTCACGATCACGATCACGATCGTGGTCGCGGCGGCCATGCGCCGGGGCCCACGACGGCGGGTCCGCCAGCGCCGGAGCGGCGGGAACGGCGACGGCGGCAAGCACCGCGGCGATGATCATCTTCTTCATGGCGAAAAGCTCCCTGCTGTTTGCCGATATTCGATTGTGACGGGCAACGCGGGGGGTGGACTTGCGATCCACAACGCCGGATGAACGCAGCAACGCGCGGCTCTTTCCGGGACAGGGCGTTTCCTGCGGGCGATGGATCACCTCTGCAGGTATGAACAGGCTATGAGAAAAAGGCGAAAATCGTGCTGATCGATCTGGTTGACGTGTTCGGACGCCAAGCGATGACCGGAAATCCGCTCGCCGTCGTGCGTGGCGGAGAAGCGCTTTCGTCTGACCAGATGCTGGCGCTGACCCGTTGGCTGGGTTTTTCGGAAACGACCTTCCTCCTGCCTCCGACCGATCCGGGGGCCGATTACCGCGTGCGCATCTTCTATCCCGCGGGCGAGCTGCCGTTTGCCGGGCACCCGACTCTCGGCACAGCGCGCGCCTGGCGCGCGGCGGGTGGCGTTCCGCGCCAGGACGGGGTGATCGTCCAGCAATGCGGCATCGGCCTGGTCGAGGTGCGCGAGGAGGGCGAGGAGCTTGCCTTCCGTGCGCCGCCGCTGTTGCGGGCGGGGCCGCTGGACGAAGAGGACGCGCGCGAGGCGATGCGCGTCGCCGGCGTTACGCGCGAGCAGGTGGTCGCGGCCGTGCACGCGGACAACGGGCCCGGCTGGCGGCTTCTGGTGCTTCGCTCGGCCGAGGACGTTCTCGCAGCGCAGCCGGTGGCGCGGGCCACCGTGCCCACCGACGTCGGCCTGGTCGGGCCCTTGGCCCCCGGCGGCGAGGCCACATGGGAAGTGCGCGCCTTCTTCACCAAGCCGGACGGCACGTTCACCGAAGATCCCGTGACCGGCAGCCTGAACGCCGCGATCGCGCTCACCCTGTTCGAACGGGGCGAGGGCGGCGAGGGCTACGTCGCCGCGCAGGGCCGCAAGGTCGGTGCAGACGGCCGCGTCAGCGTGCGCCGAACCGCGGACGGCGTGTGGATTGGCGGACGCGCCGACATGGTGTCACAAGGCGGCACTCTCACCATGGGATAGGCATGTAGGTTAGTTATATTTCCTACAAGAACCGATTTGGTTATCTAGAGCGTCCCTTGCAAGGAGCCTCAAGATGCCAAACCCCCCCATACAGTTCCCCTCGACGTTCACCGCGGCCAACGCGGTGGCCTTCGCCAACCCGGACAATTCGGCCCAGACCGTCAGCCTCGATGCGCCGCTGCCTGTCGCGGTGACCAACCTGCCGGGAAGCCAGACCGTCTCGGTGGCGAACTTCCCGACGACGCAGGCGATCTCTGCCGCAAGCCTTCCGCTGCCCACCGGGGCGGCGACGGCCACCGCGCAGGCGTCGGCGATCACCACGCTTTCGGCGATCTCGGGCCAGCTTCCCGCCAGCCTTGGCGCCAAGACCGGTGCGGCCAGCCTGTCGATCGCGCCGGCGACGGACCTTGCCAACATTGAACCCGCCGGCGCCGCCGTCACCGGCACCACGATGCCGACCGGCGGTACGGGGCTGACCGGCTGGCTCTCGGCGATCTATCGTTCGTGCAGCGAAGGCGCGGCGGTTACCGGCACAGCGACGTCGGCCGCAGTCGTCGTTTCGGCCAGCAATTCGCTCTATATGGGTGGTTCGTTCCAGGTGACCAGCGCCGGAACGTCGTGCACGGTCAGCTATGAACAGTCGAACGACGGCACGAACTGGGTCGCGCTGCCGGTGATCTCCAGCGCTGCCGCCAACAGCGCGCCGGTCACCAGCTCGACGATCGCCGGCCTTTTCAGCTTCAGCTCCACCGCCGCCTTCGTCCGCGCGCGCGTGTCGACTTATGGCAGCGGCACGGTCTCGATCACGTTGTCGCAAAAGCAGCAGTCGAGCAGCTTCAGCGGCGTGTCGCTCGCCGGCGGCTCGTCGGCGCTCGGTTCGGTGACGGTCACTGGCACGGTCAATTCGACCACCGGCTTTACCGACAGCCAGACCGCGCTGGCCGCATCGGCCACGTTCACCGGGACGGGGCGCAACACCAACAGCCTGCAGTACTGCTTCTTCAACGCCTGTGCCTATGCCGACCAGGCGGGCACGCTGTTCATCGACCAGTCGACCGATACAGGCACCACCTACCAGCCGATCCTCAGCCAGGCTGTTACAGCGGGCGGTTCGGCCAACCTCTCGGTGCGTCTGTGCGGCAGCCTTGGTACCGGCGTGCTCTACCGTGTGCGCTATGTGAACGGCGCCACGGCGCAGACGGTGTTCCGCCTGTCGAGCAGCTACACCGCCTCGTGACGGTGGCCGTCAGCCGAGCGCGGCCTGCTTCTCTTCGGCGAGGCGGTCGAGCTCGGCGCGGCTCTTCTTTTCGGCAGCCGTCTTGAGCTGCCCGCACGCCGCGTCGATGTCGCGTCCGCGCGGCGTGCGCACCGGGGCGGAAATCCCGGCATCGAACACGATCTCGGCAAAGCGCTTGATTCGCTCCGGGCTCGAACATTCATAGACCGCGCCGTCCCACGGGTTGAACGGGATCAGGTTGACCTTGGCCGGCAGCTTGTACTGCTTGATCAGCCGGACCAGTTCGCGCGCATCGTCGTCGCTGTCGTTCTTGTCCTTCAGCATCACGTATTCGAACGTGATCCGCCGCGCATTCGAAGCGCCGGGATAGTCGGCGCAGGCCTGCAGCAGTTCCTCGATCCCGTACTTGCGGTTGATCGGTACGATCTCGTCGCGCACGTCCTTGGTCACTGCGTGGAGCGAGACGGCAAGGTTCACACCGATTTCCTCGCCCGCGCGGGCCATCATCGGCACCACGCCGCTGGTCGAAAGCGTGATGCGGCGCTTCGACAGGGCAAGCCCGTCGCCATCCATCACCAGCTTCAGCGCATCGCGCACGTTGTCGAAGTTGTAGAGCGGCTCGCCCATGCCCATCATCACGATGTTGGTGAGCAGGCGTCCGTCGGGGGTGTAGGCGCTGGCCGCTTCCTCGTCGTCGTCGTCGAAGTCCAGACCGGCCATGTTGCCGGCCCCCTTGGGCCATTCGCCCAGCGAATCGCGCGCGAGCATCACCTGGCCGACGATCTCGCCCGGCGTCAGGTTGCGCACCAGCCGCATCGTGCCGGTATGGCAGAAGCGGCAGTTGAGCGTGCAGCCGACCTGGCTGGAAACGCACAGCGTGCCGCGGTCGGCGTCGGGGATGAACACCATCTCGAAGTCATGCTTGTCCGCCGTGCGCAACAGCCACTTGCGCGTGCCGTCGGTCGAAACTTGCGCCTCGACGATCTCCGGACGGTCGATCACGAACCGTTCGGCCAGCCACGGGCGCATCGTCTTGGCGATGTCGGTCATCGCCTCGAAATCGGTCACGCCGCGGTGGTAGAGCCAGTGGAACACCTGCTTGGCGCGCAGCTTGGCGGCCTTGGGATCGAGCCCGGCTTCGCCGAACAGCTCGACGATGCGCTTCTTGGGCAGGCCGATCAGGTCGATCCGGCCATCTTCACGCGGGGTCACGTCACGCGGCACCGGAACGGGGTCCGTGTGCCCGGGGATCGGCATCAGGGGGGTGTGCATGCGCGCGCATATAGGGAAGTGCGCCCGCTTTCGCAAACTCGCCCTGCCACTGTGGCGGTTTTGCCACATAGCCTTGTTGTGTTAGGTTCATGAAACCGGCGATCTGTCTCATCCGTTCGAAGGACCAATGCCAGCCGATGCGTTTGCTTGCTGGCAGGGGTTACAGAACGGAGTTTTTTATGAAGAAGATCAGCGCCATCCTTGCCGTCGGTGCGGCAGCGATCTCGGTCCCGGCGTTCGCGCAGGATGCCACGCCCGCGCAGAATTTCCAGGGTCTTCGGGTCGAAGGCCTGGTCGGTTACGACCACAATCGTTCGGGCAGCAGCGTCGACATCGACAACACCCGCAACATCAAGCAGTCGATCGATGGCGTCGTCTACGGCATCGGTGCCGGCTACGACGTGGCCGCCGGCAGCAACTTTACCCTGGGTGCCGAAGCCGAAGTCACCGACAGCAGCGCCAAGTGGGACAACAACAATGGCGTGCCCAACACCTTCAACCTCGGCCGCGTAAAGGCCGGGCGTGACCTCTACTTCGGCGCTCGCGCGGGCTATGCGGTCTCGCCCTCGACGCTGGTCTACCTGAAGGGTGGCTACACCAACGCGCGCTATAACCTCGAAGGCACCGACGGCAGCACCAACCTGCGTCAGCGCCTCGATACCGACGGCTGGCGCGTTGGCGCCGGTGTCGAACAGAAGGTCGGCACCAACGCCTATGTGAAGGCCGAATATCGTTACTCGAACTACTCGAAGGGCGAATTCGACTTCAACGGCGATACGCCGGACAGCAGCCGCTTCAACATCGATACCGATCGGCACCAGGTCATGGTCGGTGCGGGCGTGCGCTTCTGATCCGGGAACGGATCGCCGCCTGACGGTTTGACCGTTCTCGAATGACGGGGCGGGCTGGAGCGATCCGGCCCGCCCTTGTTATGCAACCAACTAAATAGTGTTGCAGAAATAACACTGTCATTTGTTGTATTCGATTCAGGAAACCGAATGGCCGTGAAGTCATTCGTCAGTGGACTGCCGGCTGGGTCGCAACCTTCCGGTTACTGGCAGACACGAAAAAGGGAGTTTCATTTATGAAGAAGATCGTTGCCGCGCTTGTCGCCGTATCCACCATTGCTCTGGCCGCTCCGGCCTTTGCGCAGGACGCCAGTGACGAAACGGTGTCGCCGTCGAAGAACTTCAGCGGCCTCAGCGTCAACACCACGATCGGCTGGGATCACCTGCGTTCGGGCAGCACCAAGGACATCGACAACGCCGCCAACGTGAAGCAGTCGCTGGACGGCATCGTGTTCGGTGGCGGCATCGGCTTCGACGTGCCGCTGGGCGATCGCCTGACGCTCGGCGCAGAAGGCGAAGCGACCACCAGCTCGGCCCGCTGGGACAACAACAACGGCGTTCCCAACACGTTCAACCTGGGCCGCGTGAAGGCCGAACGTGACCTCTACGTCGGTGCCCGTCTGGGCTTCGCCATGTCGCCCAAGACCCTGCTCTACGTGAAGGGTGGCTACACCAACGCCCGCTTTGCGCTGGAAGGCAACGGCGGCGGCCTGGTCAGCAACCAGCGCCTGGACACCGACGGCTGGCGCGCAGGCGCCGGTATCGAGCAGAAGCTCGGCGATCACGGTTTCGGCCGTATCGAATACCGCTACTCGAACTACCAGAAGGCGGAATTCGACTTCAACGGCAACACGCCGGACAGCAGCCGCTTCAACATCGACACCGATCGTCACCAGGTCGTTGCCAGCGTTGGCGTGCGCTTCTGATCACCTGATCGATCCGAAGACCAAAGCGGCGGGCCGGGGGCAACCTCGGCCCGCTTTGCTGTCAGCGCCGCGCGCAGGCGAGTGTTGCGGCGTCGAGCGCGCTGGGCAATCCGGCAAGCCGCCATGTCTCGCGCGTCACCCGGCCGGGTTCGCGCAAGGTCACGGTCAGGTCCGTGGAAGACCGCATCGCCGCCACGATCGCCGCATCGGCGCGCCGGTCTTCGGCCCAGGCGCTGGCCCCGCCTGCCAACAGCACGAACGACTGCCCGCCGATCGACAGCGTGACCCGCGCGGCAGGCGAGGCAACGCGCGGCAGGCGCACATGGATCTGTCCGCGCACATCGCGCGTCGGCCAGCTGGCGACGGTCAGGTACGGCTGGAAATCGCGCTTCCGCCCCGGTGCCGGGCGCGGCATTGCGATGACGTAGCAGCGCGGCACGCCCGGATCGCGGAAGGCCGCCCAATCGTTCCACACGCCCAGCGAATCGCGCGCCTCCGCAACAGGGGCGGCCGCGACGGCCGTAATGGCCAGCGGCACGGCCAGCAGCGCCCGCTTCACCCTTCGAGCAGGTCCAGATTGGCGACGACGTCGTTGTCGGTGGCAAGGAACAGGCCGTCCTGCACCACCTCGCTCTGCGCGGCGGCAATCGCCATCGCCTGGTCCAGCGGGCCGTAGAACAGCGTTTCGGCCGATCCGCCTTCGGCTCCGTCACCCAGGTGATAGAGGCGCACCGTCGCCTCGCCATAGGTCGTGCGCATCGCTCAGTCGGGATCCCGCTCGCGCCGCAGGCCTGCGAGCCTGGCCGCAGCGCGCGCCGCTTCGGCGTCCTCGAGCGCCTTCTGCCCGGCGGTGCGGCCGAACTTGGCCCGGTTGGCCGCCGCCTCCGCCTGCGCGCCCGCGCGCTGCTTTGCCTTGCGGACGGCGCGAAGGTTGACGATCTCGGCCATCAGGCGTGCTCGGTCCCGCGCTCGGCGCCATGGAGCACGCATTCCGCGCCATCCTTGATCAGCGCGATCGAGCCTTGCACCAGCGAAGGCGCGATCGGCACGCCGTGATCGGGATGGGCTGGGTATCCGGCCATGATTCCGCGCAGCACCCGGCTGGAGATGCCGTGCATCACCACGATATGATCCTGCCCGTCATCGCCGGTGCGCTCGATCCAGCTCTCCAGCCGCGCGGCGATCGCGGGGTAATCCTCGCCGTCCGGGGCAGGGCGCAGCAGGTGGTCGGCGATGACGATGGGCCCATGCTCGGCCTCGACATCGTCGTAGGACCGTTCGCACCACGATCCCATGTCGATCTCTTTCAGGTCCGCCGTGCGGCTGGCGGCGAACCAGTCGATGCCCAGCTCCTCGGCGATCAGCGCCGCCGTCTGCAGCGCCCGGCCGGTCTCCGAAACGTGGAGCACCACGCGCGGCCGCTCGCCCAGTTCCCGGCGCAGCGCCTGGCCCATCTGCGTCGCCTGTTCGCAGCCGAGCCGGGTCAGCGGCGTATGGATGTGGTTCGATTGCAGGCGGCGCGCGGCGTTATAGACGGTTTCGCCGTGGCGCATGATGTAGAAGCGCGATGTGGTCATGCCTCGCGTGATAGCGCGGCCGGTGGCGTCACGCCATCCGTGTCAGGCCATCCGTGTGAGGCCATCGGCGATCACGCGATTAGTCGCAGGCCGACCAGTCGCCCGCGCGGCAGGCGGCCACGGCGCGGCGCCAGTCGCCCATGTCCTGCTCGTATTGCGCCCGGCGTTCTTCGTAATCGGCCTGGTCGGCGCGATAGCGGCTGTCCTGTTCGGCATAGTCCGCGCGCGTGTCCCGGCCCTGGCCGTCCTGCGCCTCGCGCCAGGCGCGCCAGCCTTGCGCATATTGCGCATCGCGCTGCTTCACGCGCGCCGCCTCGTTCAGGTTCAACTGGCGGATGATCGCACTGTCGCGCGCCCGCGCGGCCTTGCTGCGCATGGCAGGATCGTTGGGATTGTCGGCGTGTGCCGCAACCGGAAGAATAAGCGCCGCAAACGCGACGATGGCGCATGATCCCGTTTTCATTGATGCTCCCCGAACCCGTACCCGATCCGTTATTTGTCGAGATGTATCAGGCGGCTGGACGGCGGCAAAGCGACTTGCGACCAACCGCTCGGCTTGCCTTGCGGGCACGGTCAGCGAATGGCGCTGTCGCCCATGATCAGCCGGGCGTTGGCGCGCCAGAATTCGCGCTGGCGTTCGGCTGGCCAGTTGTCGGGATCGAACAGCGACTGGATGGCGATGCCCTGCAGGGCGCTGACCGCCATGGTCGCCCTGCGGTCGATATCGTCCACGTGCGGGTAGGCAATCTTCAGCGCTTCGCGGGCAAGGCCGACCGCGTTCGCGCTCCACCAGCGCTGCTCCTCGGCCAGTTCCGGGTCATGATCGGCCATCGGCCAGAACTGGAAATAGACCCGCCAGGCCCGTCGCCCGTCCTCGTCGATCGGCAGCAGGATTTCGAGCCGGGCCAGCGGATCGGACAGCTCGCTGCCGGCCAGCGCGTCGAAGCGGTGCTGCGTGCTCTCGGCCGCATGGCGATAGGCGGCGCGCAGCAGCGCGCGCTTGTTGGCGAAGTAGTGGGTCACCACCGTTGTGCTGAATCCGGCGCGCGCCGCGATGTGCCGGATGGTTGCCGCCTCCAGCCCGCGTTCGGCGATCAGGTCCGCCGCGATCGCCGCGATTTCCCGGCGCTTCTCGTCATGGTCGACCGGTGCAGGCATCGCCACCTCGTAGCCACAAGTGGGAGGCTGGCCAAGCCACCTAGCCAAAGGTCGAGGACCCTGTGTGCAACGCGTGTTGTATACGGCCGATGCAAGCTGAGGCTCCCCGACAGGCGGGATGCCGCAAGGGAGACGGATGATGGCGCAAGGCGTGACCAGTGCTGACGTGGCGTGGGATCTGACGGCGGACGTCGTCGTGCTCGGTTCGGGCGGGGCGGCGATGACCGCTGCCATCTCGGCCTACGATCACGGCGCCAGCGATGTCGTCATCCTCGAAAAGTCGGGCATGGTCGGCGGCACCACGGCGATGTCGGGCGGAATGCTGTGGATCCCGAACAATCACCACCAGCACGAAGCCGGGATCGGCGACAGCGACGAGGATATTGTCGCCTATCTCGACAGCCTTGCCCCCGGCGCGCTCGATCCCGACCTGTTATGGGCGTTCATGCAGAACGGGCCGGAAATGCTGCGCTACTTTGCCGAGAGGACGCCGGTGCGGCTGGTCTCGTTCACCGATTTCCCCGATTACCAGCCCTATGCCCCCGGCGCGAAGCCCGATGGCGGGCGCAGTCTCGACAACGAAGCCTTCGCCTTCGAACGGCTGGGCAAGTGGGCCGGGCGGGTCAACCCCAGCAAGATGGCCTACCCTTTGCGCGGCAGCCTGATGGAAGCGACGCGCGGCACGCTCGACGCGGCGACGCTCGAAGAGCGCGAACGCGGCGATTATCGCGGTCTGGGGCAGGCGCTGGCGGGGTCGCTGTTCAAGGCCGTGCTCGACCGTGGCATCCCGGTCGAATTCGAAAAGCGTGCGCGGCGGCTGGTCAAGGATGGCGACCGCGTGATCGGCGTCGTGGCGGAAGGCGCCAGCGGCAAGGACGTGCGCGTGCGCGCCCGGCGCGGCGTGGTCATCGCCACCGGCGGGTTCGAATGGAACGAGACGCTGGTGAAGAATTTCCTGCGCGGTCCGCTCACCGGCCCGGTCAGCGTTCCCGAAAACGAAGGCGATGGCCTGCTGATGGCGATCGAGGCGGGGGCGCAGCTCGGCAACATGCAGAACGCCTTCTGGATGCAGAGCGTGCTGGAGTTCGAGCCGCAGCATCGCGCCGCGAAGCCCAACTACATGCTGGGATCGGACGAGCGCGCGCGGCCGGGGGCGATCCTGGTCAACCGCAAGGGGCAGCGCTTCGTCAACGAAGCGGCGAACTACAACGCGCTGGGCAAGGCGCTGCATGCCTTCGATGCGGGCACCCACGCCTATGCCAACCTGCCGTACTGGCTGGTGATCGACCAGCGCTACAGGGACAAGTACCACACCTTCAACGCCGCGCCGGGAGCGCCGACGCCGTCCTACATGCTTCAGGCGGATACCCTGGCCGAACTGGCGCAGAAGGCGGGAATCGATCCGGCGGGTCTCGAGGCGACGGTGGCACGCTTCAACGGCTTCGTTGCGCAGGGACGCGACGACGATTTCCAGCGCGGCGCCAACACCTACGACAACTTCTACATGTGGGGCGATCTGGATTACGATCCGCCGTTCCGCACGCTGGGTGCGATCGACCGGGGGCCGTTCTACGCGGTGAAGATGGAGGCGGGCGCGCTGGGGACGGCGGGTGGCCCGCGAACCAATGCCGATGCGCAAGTGGTCGACTGGAACGGCAACCCGATCCCTGGGCTCTATGCCGCGGGCAACGCCATGGCGGCGGTGCTGGGCGATGTCTATGGCGGGGCCGGTGGCACGCTGGGACCGGGCATGACCTTCGGCTATATCGCCGGAAAGCACTTGGGCGCCACGATCCCCAACGTGTGAGAGAAGGGCGACGTTGGGATCACGGCTCCGGATAGCTGACGCCGACGATCTCCCACTCCTTTTCGCCGCCGGGCAGGCGCACCACGCGCAGATCGCCAAGGCGCGCGCCGCGCAGGGCGCGGGCGATGGGGGCGCTCCAGCCGATCAGGCCGGCGCTCGCATCCTGTTCGTCATCGCCGACGAGCGTGAGCGTGCGGCGGTTGTCGTCCTCGTCTTCGATTTCCACCGTGGCGCCGAACAGCACGCGGGTGCGGTCTTCCTGCCGCGCGGGATCGACCACGCGCGCGGCCTTCATCCGCCGGGCGAGGTGGGCGAGCTCCCGATCGATCTCGCGCATGCGCTTGCGGCCATAGAGATAGTCGCCGTTCTCGCTGCGGTCGCCATTGCCCGCCGCCCAGCTGACGATCTCGACGATGGCCGGGCGTTCGGTGCTGAGCAGGTGATCGTAGCGCGCGCGCAGCGCGGCGAGGCCGGCCGGGGTGATGGGATTGCCTTCAACCTTCATGCGCGCGGTCTTAGGCGTTCGTCCTGCACGGCGAAAGCAGGCGCGCGCTGTTGCGCTGTGGATGGCCCGCGCCTAGGGCGGACAGGACTTTATCCAAGATGCGAAAGCGAATCCCGATGGCCGACACCTTTTCCCTGACCGTGACCGCCGACGAGCTGGAAATGCTGGTCGACGCGCTCGAAGCGGATCTCGAGGGCTATGTCGAAGCGGCCAAGGAAGCCCGCGGTTCGGGCGATGGCGGCGATGTCGAGATGTTCAAGGACGCCGCGCTGAACATCCAGAAGCTGCTCACCCGCCTGCAGGACATGCTGCCCGAATAAGGGCAGGGCTCGCCCGCGCGGGCCACTCGACTCACGCCCCCCTATCCGGCGGCGAGCCCGGACGATAACGCCGTTGGGAAGTGTACGGACCTGCGCGACCGGCGCGGGCGCCATGCGTGGCGCTTGCGCGTGGAGGGCAAGAGGAACGCTGTGGCGAGTGGCCGGCGGGGCGTTGGCTATCCCGGATCGGCTCAGCCTGAATTCGGACGGGGGCTCGAAACCCGGGCTGCGGCTCGCAAGGCGGCCCGGTCCGTAGCGATAAGTCCCGCGAGGATAAGTTCCGGGATTGGTTGCGGCCGCATGAAGGGGCCGGACCGGACTGGAACCGGACTCGCAAGGGAGCGCTGCCACGCGGTTGAACCACCGCACCACATCCGCCCGTCCGTTGCAGTGGCGTTGGGTTGCCCTGAGGGACTTGGGGCTTAACGCCCTCGCTGCCGTATCCCCCGAAAGGGATCCGGCTCCCGCAGCGCCGACCCGCGCCGGTCGCGTCGGGCCTTTCCCGTCGTGGAGATTGGCCCGAAGGAGCGAAGAGCAAGCCGGCCATGCCGCTCCCGGTCCGTGGGCTGGCGTATAACCTATATGGTACGTTCTGTCAAGGTTGGTGGGGGAAGGCCAGAGAGCAGGATAGATGCGAGGGGGTCACCCCCTCGCGCTCCCGGGACGTCTTCCGGCGCGAGGGTTGCGCTGTGGGGAGGTGTTGCGTGCTGTCTGGCTGTTGCGCTTTGGAGAACAAGGGCAGCCCTTCGACAGGCTCAGGGCAGGCGGTTTGGGGGGTAGGGGGTTCTTGCTTCCAAGGCCGTCATGCCAGCGTAGGCTGGCATCGTTGGCGGTTTGCGGAACGGTTGGCGCGCTAGCCGGCCAGCGATCCCAGCCTTCGCTGGGATGACGTTATGGGCGGGGGCAGGCGCTGCCTCCCCACCCCCGTCCGTCCTGAGCTTGTCGAAGGACTGCTCTTTTCATTGGGCCCCACGCCTCGCTCGCACCCCTCCGCCACCCTTCGGGTCCGGTCAACTCAGCCTGGCTGATTTTTGCCGAGGAAGTGGCTGAGCGGGTTGGGGCCGCGATAGCTGGCCTTGTCGGGGTTCATGGCTTCGTAGACCACGGCGTTTTCCAGCACGCGCTGGACGTAGTTGCGGGTCTCCGACAGCGGGATGCGTTCGATCCAGTCGACCCAGGCGATGCCGCCGGTGCGCGGATCGCCGTTGGCGCGCAGCCACTTGTTCACGTTGCCCGCGCCCGCGTTGTAGGCGGCGACCGCCAGCGGCCAGGACCCGCCGAAGTAATTGAGCATCCGCTGGAAATAGGCGCTGCCGAGCTGGATGTTGAGGTTGGGGTCCTGCGTCAGCAGCGTGGTATCGTAGGCGAGGCCGAGCTTGCCCGCCTGTTCGTTGGCGGTGCCGGGCATCAACTGCATCAGCCCGCGCGCGCCGGCATGGCTCAGCGCGTTCTGGGCGAACTGGCTTTCCTGACGGGCGATGGCGTGGATGCCGGTCCAGCCGCTTTCGTAGCCCGCCGGCACGGTGACGAGCGGGAAGGCGATGTGCTGGAAATCGAGATAGCCGCGCGCGCCGGCCGCTTGCCCCACGATCACGCCCAGGTCGCGCCGGCCCAAGCTGCGCGCCAGTTCGGCGACGAGCATGTGCTGGCCTTCGGTCTGCTGCTGTTCGGCGATTTCCTTGAAGAAGCGCACGCTGGTGCGCCAGTCGGCTTCGCGCGCCACTTCGCGCACGGCCTGCGTCAGCGGTGCGGCGGCGAAGGCGGCGCGTTCGGCGGCCGTGGCCTGCGCATCGGAATCGCGGGCAAAGCGCGGCACCGCCCGGCCGAGCCGTTCGAGCGCGAGGAGGCCGTAGAACTGGTCGGCATATTGCGCGGCGAGTTCGTAGTACTTGTTGGCGTCTGCCGTGCGGCCCGCCTGGGTGAGCGCGCGGCCCGCCCAGTAGAACCCCTTGGACCGGGTGCCCGGCGTGCGCGCGGCAGCACCGTAGCGGTAGAACAGCGGGGCGGCCTGGTTGCCATCGCCCATGTTCCACAGCGCCTGCGTGCCGCCGAGCCATTCGAGCGAGGTGTAATCGTCGCGCAGGCCGTAAGTCGTCTGGCTGACATCCTCGCCCGGATCGAACGCATCGTCGATGGCCGCGGCGATGCGCACGGCAGAACGGGCATCGCCCGAGGTGGCCGCGCCGCGCGCGTTCATGAGCAGTTCCTCGACCCACTTTTCGCGGTCGAGCGGCTTGCGCGTGAGCGGCAGGCGGTTTGCGAGCAGCGATTGCGCGGCGCTGCCCTGGCCCGACTTGCGCAGCTGGCGCGCGCGCTGGAAGAGGAAGCCGGGATCGGAATTGAGCGCCTGCGGCTGGACGCCGGCGGCGACGGCATAGGGATCGAGCCCCTGCAGCGAAGCGAGGCGCGCGCCGTCGATGGCCTTTCGCGCCGGGGAGATCCACGGCAGTTCGCGCTGCGCCTGCGCGGTGGCGCCGGCCCAGAGCAGCGCGTCCATCCGCGCGTCGTGATCTTCCTGCGTGAAGGTCGATCCATAGGCGGCGAGGATGTTCGCTTCGGCCATGTCGCTCATCGCGCCGCCGCGCCAGGCGGCACGGGCGACTTGCGCGGCATCGGGGCGGCCGAGTTGGCGCAACGCGAGCGCGTACTGCGCGCGGCCGGGATTGGTCAGCGGCGGCTGGCGATCGAAGAAGGCGACGAGCGTGGTGGCATCGGCGAATTCGCGATCGAGCGCGGCTTCGGCATAGCGGCGCAGGCGCTCCTCTTCCGGAAAGCGCGGATAGGACAGCACGAAGCCGGCATAATCGTTGAACGAAAAGCGGTTGGAACTGGTTAGCAGCTTCCAGCGCTCGATCGCCTGGGCCATCGGCCCCTGCGCCTGCGCCACGAGTTGCGCGCGGGCGCGATCCCACGCGCTTGCATCGACATCGCCGCTGCCTTCGCTGGCGTGGCAGGCGACCGAGGCGGCAAGGCCCGGCAGGACTGCCGCACCCAGCAGCAGCTTTCGAATGACAGCTTTCACGTCCACGCTGGACATCCTATGCCACGCGTCCTTATCAGGCACTGAATAACGATACCCCGTCCTCATTTTCGGCGCTGTTCAGCGCCGCTGTCCGATCATGCGGCATGTTGAAGGTGAAAGTCCATGTTTTCCGGCTCAATTCCGGCCCTGGTGACTCCTTTTCGCGACGGAGCGTTTGACGAGAAGGCGTTCCGCAAGCTGGTCGACTGGCAGATCGAGAACGGTTCGTCGGCGCTGGTGCCCTGCGGCACGACGGGCGAGGCATCGACCCTGTCGAACGCCGAACACCACCGCGTGATCGAGGTCTGCGTCGAACAGGCGGCAGGCCGGGTGCCGGTGATCGCCGGCTGCGGCAGCAACGACACGATGAACGCGCTGCTGCACATGACCTTTTCCAAGAAGTGCGGCGCGCAGGCCGCGCTGTGCGTGGCGCCCTACTACAACCGCCCCAGCCAGGCAGGGATCATCGCGCACTTCAGCTATCTGGCCGAACACATCGACCTGCCGATCGTGCTCTACAACGTGCCCGGCCGCACGGTGACCGACATCCTGCCCGAAACGGTGTGCGAGCTGGCCAAGCGCTTTCCCGACCGGATCATCGGCATCAAGGATGCGAGCGGCGACCTTTCGCGCGTGACCGACCACCGCATGGGCATCGGCAAGCACTTCTGCCAGCTTTCGGGCGACGACGAGCTGGCCCTGCCGGCCAATGCCGCGGGCGCGGTGGGCTGCATTTCAGTGACGGCGAACGTGGCGCCCAAGCTTTGCGCCGAGTTCCAGCAGGCCTGCGCCGACAACGACCTGGTCCGCGCGCGCGAGCTGAACGACAAGCTCTACCCGCTGCACTACGCGATGTTCGAGGACGCTTCGCCGGGCCCGGTGAAGTACGCGCTGACCCGCGTGCACGACTGGCTGACCGAAGACCTGCGCCTGCCGCTGGTGCCGTGCAGCGAAGGCGCGCGCAAGGCGGTGGACGCCGCGCTGGAGCACGCGGGCCTTATCTGAGGCGCGGCTGGCCTGAGGTGAGATTCTAGGCGGTGCTGCCGCCGTCGACGGTCAACACCGTGCCGGTGACGCGCGCCGCCTCTTCCGAGAGCAGGTAGAGCATGGCGCCGGCCACATCCTCGGGTTCGGCCGGGCCAAGCGGGGCGCGGCGCAGGACCGAGGCGAGCCGTTCGCCATCGAGCGTGCGGGTCATCTCGGTCGCCATGTAGCCCGGGGCAACGCAGTTCACCGTGATTCCGCGCTTGCCCACTTCGCGCGAAAGCGAGCGGGTGAAGCCTTCGAGCCCCGCCTTGGTCGCGCCATAGACCGACAGGCCGCTGTAGCCGGTGCGCGCGTTGACCGACGAGGTCATGATGATGCGGCCGCGGCGGCGCACCAGCATCGGTTGCAGCAATTGCCGCGTCAGCAGGATCGGCCCGGTGAGGTTGGTGGTGACGAGGCTTTCGATCTCGCCCGGAGGAGTGAGCGCGAACAGCCGGTCGCTGCTGGCGGCGCCGTTGTTGACGAGCGCGTAGATGTCCTTGTGCGTCTTGACGATGCGGCGGCCGACTTCGGCGACTTGCGCCAGATCGCCCAGATCGAGCGGTTCGAACGCCAGCTTGCCGGGATGGCGCTCGCCAAGCTCTGCCAGCGCGTCGCTCCAGCGCCGGTTGGCGGCGACGACGGCATGGCCCCGATCGAGCAGGCGGGCGGCGAGCGCGAGCCCGACCCCGCGCGAGGCGCCGGTGACGACGACCGTGCTCACGCCGGAACCCGCGCCACCTTGCCCGCGCGGGTGAGCGCGAGTTCGGGCGCGATCTCGATCGTGGCGGGGCGTGCTTCGCGGGGCAGGTGTTCGCGGCACCAGCGCTTGAGCGCGGCGATGGTGTCGGCCGGGGGCGCGCCGTTCGCGGCATCGCCGGGATCGAGCACGACCCTTGCCGCGATCAGCGCGCCGAGCATCGCGCTGGGGCGGGGCACGACCTGGCAATCGAGCACGGCGGGATGCTGCTTGAGCACGGCTTCGACGCGTTCGGGATGGACCTTCGCCCCGCCGACGTTGATGACGTTGCCCGCGCGGCCGAGAAAGCGCACGCGCCCCTGCGCCAGCTCGACGCGGTCCTGCGTGCAGAGGAAGCCGTCGGCGTCGAACAGCGCCTCCCGCCCGGCACGCAGGGTCTGCGGATCGGGGCGGATCCACAGCATGTCGTCGCGGATGCGCAGCGCGAGCGCGTGCGGCGCCCGGTCGAGCCATTCCTGCGGGAAACCGGCGATGCCATCGTGCACTGAAAAGCCGGTGCCGGCCTCGGTCGAGGCATAGTGGTGCGAAATGCGCGCGGCGGGGAACTGGCGGGCGAGCCGGTCGAGCAGCGGCTGGTCGGCCGTTTCCCCGCCCAGCGTGACCTGCCGCAGGGCAAGATCGCGCGCCGCCGGGGCCATCAGCACGCGGCGCCAAAGCGATGGCGTGGCTGACAGATGGGTGACCCCGCCTGCGGCCAGCGCGGCGATGCGCTGGGCGAAGGGCAGATCGGCGGCGGGGGCGACGAGCCGGCTTCCCCCGAGCAGGGCGTGGAGCAGCACCTGCAGCCCGGCAAAGCGGCACGGATCGTAAAGCATGCCCCAGACGGGCGCGCTCCCGCGCTGCGCCGGATCGGACGGGGCCCGATCGCGCGGTGTTGGCACGCTGCGGGCCAAGCTGGCGAAGGCGTGGGCGAAGAACTTCGGCGCCCCGGTCGAGCCCGAGGTTGCAAGGTCCCAGCGCGTGGCGACGGCCGCGCCTTCGTACGGGTAGACGAGGGCGGGCGGGGCGGCCAGCGCATGGGTGGCTTGCGCGGCGAGGTCGGCGGGCAGGAAGCGCAGCGCCGCGACCTTGCCATCGAGCAGGGCGACGAGCCGGGCCAGATCGCCGACATGCGCCGGGGCCAGCGTGACGATGTCCTGCGGCCCGCATCCGGGCGGGGCGGATGCGGCGAGATCGGCCAGCTCGCCAGCGGTGACGCGGGCGCCGCCGGTATCGATCACCACCTGGCCGGGCGGCAGGGCGCGCGCCCTGAACCGCAGGCCCAGGCTAGCCATCGACGAAGGCTGGCGCGGTCAGGTCTTCGCGCGGTTCGGCGGCGGCGAGCGGGATCGCCGGCTGGTCCGCTTCGAGCAGGCGGGTGTAGAACCCGACGAATTCGGCAAAGGTGATCGGCGGTTCGGCATCGGGATCGATCGCGAACGGATCGACGCCGAGGTCGTCGTCGAGCTGCGCGATCAGCACCGCGAAGGCCATCGAATCGAAGCCCGTCTCGAGCAGCACCGTTTCATCGGAGAGCGGCGGTGGCGGCTCGTCGTGATCTTCGCTCCACAATGCGTTGAACGTCACGCGGATCTGGTCGGCTACGGTGTCTGTGGTCACGCCCTTGTCCCCCTTCAGGCATGTGCTGGCATGGTATCGGCCTGGTCTGCGGCTGACTGTGCGGCCGGTGCCGTTTCGGCGGGCGCGCCATCGCGGATGCGCGCGCCGTAGAGCCCGGTCTGGATGTTGCGTTCAATCACGCGCGCGGGGTTGCCGAAGGCCAGCGAATGGGCCGGCACATCGCGCAGCACGACTGAGCCCGCGCCGATGATGCAGTGATCGCCGATCGTCACCCCGGCATGATCACCGCGTGCGCGCCGATAAAGCAGTAGTCGCCGATGGTGGTGGGCAGGTGCACGTTGTTGACGAAATCGTGCGTCATGATCGACGTGCGGAAGGTGACCGCCGAATACTTCCCGATGCGGATCCCGTCCGGAAAGGTCTTGTCGATCTTGGCGGTGAGGGAAATCCGGGTGCCTTCGCCGATGTGCGTTCCCCAGAAATGATTATAGTACCATCGTACTATACTAATAAACCGTCTGTATAGTTCGGTCCTGATTCGCGTTGCGACCCCGTAGCGCTTCACCAAACCCTCCTTGACAGGCGGTAAAGGCGGCAAATTGTTTCTTATCGCCCGCCGATATTTTCGCGATTTTTATCGGCACCAATTTACGGGTGGGAAATTATTTAAGCAACAATCCGCAACGTATTTTTGCCGTTCGGCTTTGTCTTCTGTTTTCATGCAGTTCCATGCATCCACGTGGCCCGCTGGCGCTGGCAATGGAAACGAGCAGTCGCGCAGCAGGGGGGGCGGCGACGAAGATCGATTGCGCGCGCGGCGATGGACTGCGCCGTGATTCGGATGCGCAGGGCTGGACGGGCGGCCGGGTGGCCGCCCGCGAGAAGGGGCAGATGCGTGATTGCGGGGGGCGTCGAGGCCCCCTGGATCAGCTCATCGACCAGCCGTGGCTGGCGGTGAGCGACTGGCCGGTCAGCGCGTTCGACGGGAAGGCGGCGAAGAACAGGGCGAGTTCGGCAATGTCCTCGACCGTGGTGAATTCGCCGTCGACCGTCTGGCCGAGCATGACCTTCTTGACCACTTCGTCTTCGCTGATGCCCAGTTCCTTCGCCTGTTCGGGGATCTGCTTGTCGACCAGCGGGGTGCGCACGAAGCCGGGGCAGATCACGTTCGAGCGCACGCCCTTGGCGCCGCCTTCCTTGGCGATCACCCGCGACAGGCCGAGCAACCCATGCTTGGCGGTGACGTAGGCGCTTTTGAGCGGGCTGGCTTCCTTCGAATGAACCGAGCCCATGAAGATCACCGCGCCCGAGCCCTGCTTGTACATGTGCGGCAGCACCGCCTTGCTGGTGAGGAAGGCGCCATCGAGGTGGATCGCCAGCATCTTCTTCCAGTCGGCATAGGCGAAGGCTTCGACCGGGTTGACGATCTGGATGCCGGCGTTCGACACCAGCACGTCGACCGTGCCCCACTTGGCCACGACTTGCGCCACGCCGGCGTTGACCTGGTCTTCGCTGGTGACGTCCATCGCCACGGCAAGCGCGGCATCGGCATGGTCGGCGTTGATCGCATCGGCCGCGGCCTGCGCCGCATCGAGCTTCAAGTCGGCGATGGCGACCTTGCCCCCGGCGGCGGCATAGCGCTTGGCGATGGCAAGCCCGATGCCGCTGGCGGCGCCGGTGACGATGCAGACCTTGTTGTTAAGATTCATGGTGATGGCTCCGGTTCTTGAGGGGGATTCCCCGGTTAGGGTGGTCAGGCGAGATCGAGCGTGACGATGCCGCGCGTGGGGCGTTCGCGTTTCTTCCAGCGCGGGCTGGCGAACGAGCGGAGCACGTCTTCGCGCCCCGCCTGCCAGTGCCCTTCGACTGTCATGCGCGAAAATTCGTAGTCCTTGCCCTGGCTCTCGTAGTCCTCGCCCCGATTGATCAGGTGCAGGATGGTGACCGGCCCCTGCGACCGGTAGGCCTTGAGCAGGGCGAGATCGGGATCGTCGGCAAATTCCGGTGGCAATTTGGCGAACAGCCTTTGTGCTGCTGCTTCAAGCGCTTCGATCCGCTTGTTCATGTCGGTATTCATGCGGGTGCGGCTGGAATAGCGGATGTCCTTTTCGCGCTGCGTCGCTTCCGCCAGGCTGCGCGGCATCATCCCGCGCGCGCTGAACAGATCGACCTGGAACACCAGCAGCGGGTCGGTGCCGCGCTGGTCCAGCACCTGCTGCAGCGGTGTGTTCGACACGATGCCGCCGTCCCAATAGGGTTCGCCATCGATCATCACCGGCGGAAAACCGGGCGGCAGCGCACCGCTCGCCATGATGTGTTCGGGCCCGATGCGCCGGTCGCGGTTGTCGAAATAGACGAAGTTGCCCGTCAGCACGTTGACCGCGCCCACGCTGAAGCGGACAGGGCCATCGTTGAGCAGGTCGAAATCCACCAGCTCTTCCAGCGTGGCGCGCAAGGGGGCGGTATCGTACAGGCTGATCGCCTGCGGCGAGCCGGGCTGTTCGAGCCAGGGCGCGCACAGCCGCGGGGTGAAGAAGCCGGGAATGCCGGTGAGCGCGATGGTGGCGGCCGACGCTTCGTTGAACAGCCGCCGCCCCCAGCCATCGGCAAAGGGCGAGGGGAAGGGCACCCGGCTCGACGCCTTGTCCCAGAACGCGCGCAAGGCCGCGATGCGCTTGTCCGGTGGGTTGCCCGCGATGAGCGCCGCATTGACCGCGCCGATCGAGATGCCCGCGACCCAGCCGGGCATGTGGCGGCTTTCCATCAGCGCCTCGAACACGCCCGCCTGGTAGGCGCCGAGCGCGCCGCCGCCCTGAAGGACCAGCGCGCAGGATTCGCTGTCGACTTGGCCAGTCATTTGGGAGCGCCTCGCAAGGGGTGAGCGATGTCGGGAAACGGTTTGTGCACTGCAACGTAAAAGCGCAAGGGCGGTTTCCTGAAACTTCGGTCATGCGGGCGGGGCTGGAGTGCGCAAGTCATTGCGGGCGCCCCGCTTCCCTTTTGCCGGGGCACACCCTACATGGCGGCGACCATGGCACGCCCCACCCCCGCAGCCTTCGACAAGAAGAAGATCGTCGCCGAGAACCGTCGCGCGCGGTTCGAATACTATATCGAGGACGTCTACGAGGCGGGCATCGTGCTGACCGGCACCGAGGTGAAGTCCTTGCGCTTCGGCGAAGGCTCGATCGCCGAATCCTATGCCGAGGTGAAGGGCGGCGAAGTCTGGCTGGTCAATTCCAACGTGCCCGAATTCAGCCACGGCAACCGCTTCAACCACGTGCCCCGGCGGCCGCGCAAGCTGCTGCTGAAGGAGCGCGAGATCGACAAGTTCCACGGCGCGGTGGAACGCAAGGGCATGACGCTGGTGCCGCTGTCGATCTATTTCAACGGTCGCGGCCGGGCCAAGGTGGAGCTGGCGCTCGCCAAGGGCAAGAACGCAGCCGACAAGCGCGCCACGATCAAGGAACGCGACTGGAAGCGCGACAAGGCGCGCATCATGCGCGAACACGGCAAGGAATAAGTTGGCCTTCCACCCCGCGCTTCACTTCGGCGTAAGCTCCGCGCGGGTAGCCACGGCGGATCGATAGAGGCGCAATCGTTCCGTGACGGGACGGTGACACGCCGCTAACCTTGCGGGACGAGATGCAGACGAGAATCGCCAACTGGGCCCGGGCCAACATGCCCACGCGCGAACAGATGGAGCGCATGCCCCTGGCGCGCCCGCTCGCCGCGCGGCACGAACTGTGGCGGTTCACCCGCCGTTCGGTGCCGCGGGGGGTGGCGGTCGGCCTGTTCATCGGCATCTTCGCGATGATCCCGGGCGTGCAGATCGTGGGCGCGGCGCTGATGTGCCTGCCGTTTCGTGGCAACATCCCGATCGCGGCGCTGATGACGTTCATCTCGATTCCGCCGACGACGCTGTTCGTGTTCCTTCCCGGCGCGATCTGGGTGGGCAACCGCTTCGGCTTCCACGCCGATCTCTCGACGATCACCACGCTCGTGTCCAAAGGGGCAGGCTTGGGCGAATGGCTCGCCTGGTTGGGCACCGATGCCGCGCCGTCGCTGGTGATCGGCCTTGGCGTGATCTCGCTGGCCAGCGCCGCGCTCGGCTATGTCGTCACGGCGATCGGCTGGCGGTGGTGGACCGCGCACAAGCGGCGCACCCGGCTGATGCGGGCGCAGGCAAGGGACTTTCCGGAGTGACCGCCGGGCCAGAGGGGGTATGGCCCGCGTGAGCAGGATTGAAAGCGGGGCAGGGGTGACGACGACGTATCGCAGCGAGGGGGCGTTGCTCTCGGCCGAACCCGACGGCAGGCGTCTGCCGTGGAAGGACTTTGCCGCGATCGCGCTCGGCATCCTGGCAAGCGCCGGCCTGTTGTGGTGGGTTTCGGGCGAGGCGGTGGCCGCCATCGCCTTTCTTTCGGGGATCGTGCTGGTCGGCGCGCTGGTGCTCGCCGTGCTGCGGCTGCGGCCCGAAGCCGAAGTGCCCGATTTTGCCGCGCCCGACTGGTCGGTCACCTTCACCGCGATCGACCGTGACGATGAGGCGGTGGCGATCACCGACCGCGCCGGCCGGCTGGTCTGCGCCAGCACGCGCTATATGGAATGGTTCGATGCAAGCGTCGCGCCGCCGAGCCTGCAGCTCGATGCACCGGCCCGCGAAGGCATCGACAATGCGGCGCGCACGGCGTGGCGCGATGGCGCGGCACGGGTGGCGCTGATCCCCGGGTCGCTCGGAGGGCTGTCGCTCGACGTGCGGCGCGCGGGCCGGGGCGAGAACCACCTGGTCTGGCGCTTCGTGCCGGCGAGCGACGACGATCCGGTGACCGAGATGGCCGCGCATGTCGCCGGCAAGCTCGGCCGCGCGCTGAGCCGCGAAGCGCTGCAATGCGCGCTGGTCGCGCCCGACGGGCAGGTGCTGGCCGCCAACGGCGCCTTTGCCGCGCGCGCTTCGGGCCGCGAGACGGCGGACCTTGTCGGCACCGACTTCGTCTCGTGGTTCTGCTCGGACGAGCACGAACGCATCTACTATGCGCGCGAAGGCGCCAAGGGCGCGCCGGTGCGCTTCGTCCACGTGCCCGTTGCCGATCCCGACATCTCGGACGCGATCGATCCGACCGCGGTGCCGTCGCTGTTCCTGCTGCTCGACGATCAGGGCGGCATCGGCGATCCGCGCGCCGGGCTGCCGCAGGTGGAAGCGCTGCTGGCGCGGCTGCCGCTGGGCCTTGCCATGACCGATCGCGACGGCCGCTTCCTCTTCGCCAACCGCGCCTTCCTGCGCGCCGCCGGGCACGAGGACCCCAATTTGCCGCCGCCGTACCCGTCCGACCTCGTCATCCGCGAGGACAAGGGCGCGCTGGCCGATGCGGTGCGCCGCTATGCGCAAGGCGCGCCGACATCGGGCGACGTCGCCGTGCGCCTGCGCGCCGCACCCGAAGAGCCGGTCTCGCTCAACATGGCGGCGGTGCGGGGGCTGGGCGAAGGGGCAGTGCTGCTCAGTCTCAAGGATTCGACCGAGGAAACCCGCCTCAAGCGCGAGATCGCGCAGGCGACCAAGATGCAGGCAGTGGGCCAGCTGGCGGGCGGCGTGGCGCACGATTTCAACAACGTGCTGACCGCGATCATCGGCTATTGCGATCTCATGCTGATGCGCCACACCCCGGGCGACAGCGATTACGACGACATCCAGCAGATCAAGGCGAATTCGAACCGCGCCGCCTCGCTCACCCGCCAGCTGCTCGCCTTTTCGCGCCAGCAGACGCTGCGCCCCGAAGTGCTGCAGCTGCCCGACGTGGTGGCCGAGGTTTCGACCCTGCTCAAGCGCCTGCTCGGCGAAAAGATCAGCCTGGAAGTGACCCACGATCGCGATCTGGGCTTCGTTCGGGCAGACCCGGTGCAGCTCGAACAGGTGCTGCTCAACCTTGCCGTGAACGCGCGCGATGCGATGGCCGACATCAAGGGCGGCGGCACGCTGCGGCTGATGACCCGGCGCGTGACGGCCGGCGACGTGCGCGCGATGAAGAGCGAGATCCTGCCGATCGGCGACTATACCGCGCTGATCGTCGAGGACACCGGCCACGGCATCAAGCCCAACCTGATCGGCAAGATCTTCGAGCCGTTCTTCACCACCAAGGACAAGGGCAAGGGCACCGGCCTTGGCCTTTCGACCGTGTACGGCATCGTCAAGCAGTCGGGCGGGTTCATCTTCGCCTCGAGCGAGGTGGGCAAGGGCACGCGCTTTACCATCTACCTGCCGGTCCACGTGCCCGACGCGGTCGAGCAGGCCGAAGCCGCCAGGCCGAAGCCCGAAGGCCGGCGCAGCGAATGGAGCGGCGGCGGGCGCATCCTGCTGGTGGAGGACGAGGACACCGTCCGCGCCGTGGCCGAACGCGCGCTGGTGCGCCAGGGCTACGAGGTGACCACGGCCGCCGATGGCGAGGAAGGGCTCGAGGCCTTGCAGCGGATCATGGCGGCGGGCGAGGATGTCGACATGATCGTGTCCGACGTCGTCATGCCCAGCATGGACGGCCCGACGATGGCCCGCGAGATCCGCCGCCTGCGCGCGGACATGCCGATCCTGTTCATGTCGGGCTATGCCGAGGAACAGCTGCGGCGCGAGATCGACATTCCCAACATGCACTTCCTGGCCAAGCCGTTCAGCGTGGCGCAGATCGTGGCGGCGGTGGAAGACGTGCTGCGCGGCGACTGACCGCCGCGCGATCGTTGCGGGCGCCAGGGCGCCACACCGATACCGCCATGTTGGAAGGAATCGGTGGAAAAGCCCGCCCGGATTCCAACGTCCTTCCGGCGCGCTCGCCCCGAAAAAGCGGCGCTGGCGCAGAGCTTTAGGGGGTAATCGCGCGAAAATGGCGGGAAATTTCCGTTCCCCTCTTGTTCCATGAGAACAAAAGGCATACAAAGCCAGTGTTGACGGTTCGTGTGAGCCATCTTTAGGCAAGGGGAAGCAAAGCCATGGCGGCGCAGCTCAAGCTCATTCAGGAAGGCAAAGACAAGGACATGGACCGTCAGAAGGCGCTCGATGCGGCCCTGGCCCAGATCGACCGGGCATTCGGCAAGGGTTCGGCCATGCGGCTGGGCCAGAAGGAAGCGATGCAGGTCGAAGCGATTTCGACCGGGTCGCTCGGTCTGGACATCGCGCTTGGCGTCGGTGGCCTGCCACGTGGCCGCGTGATCGAAGTTTACGGGCCGGAAAGCTCGGGCAAGACCACGCTTGCGCTGCACGTGATCGCCGAAGCGCAGAAGAACGGCGGCACGGCAGCGTTCGTCGATGCCGAACACGCGCTCGATCCGGTCTATGCCAAGAAGCTGGGCGTCGATATCGACAACCTGATCGTCTCGCAGCCCGACACCGGCGAACAGGCGCTCGAGATCACCGATACGCTGGTGCGGTCGAACGCGATCGACGTGCTGGTGGTGGACTCGGTCGCCGCGCTCGTCCCCCGCGCCGAGATCGAAGGCGAGATGGGCGACAGCCACGTCGGCCTGCAGGCTCGCCTGATGTCGCAGTCCTTGCGCAAGCTTACCGGCTCGATCAGCCGCTCGCGCTGCATGGTGATCTTCATCAACCAGCTGCGCATGAAGATCGGCGTGATGTACGGCAATCCCGAGACGACGACGGGCGGCAACGCGCTCAAGTTCTACGCCTCGGTCCGTCTCGACATCCGCCGCACCGGGCAGATCAAGGATCGTGACGAGATTACCGGCAACGCCACCCGCGTGAAGGTCGTGAAGAACAAGGTCGCCCCGCCGTTCCGGCAGGTCGAATTCGACATCATGTACGGCGAAGGCATCTCCAAGATCGGCGAGATCCTCGATCTCGGCGTCAAGGCTGGCCTCGTCGAAAAGTCGGGTGCCTGGTTCAGCTACGACAGCATCCGCATTGGGCAGGGGCGTGAAAACGCGAAAAACTACCTGCGCGAACACAAGGAAGTTTGCGACCGGCTCGAAGCTGCGATCCGCAGCCGCACCGAGCAGGTCTCCGAAGGTCTGATGGCCGGTCCGGACGCGGACGACGACGTCTGATCTTCAGGCGGGGCGCGGGGCCGGGCATCGTCCGGGCCAGCACGCCTGATCGCCGAACAAGGGGGCGGCGCGTTCCACGGGCGGAACGCGCCGCTTTTCCTTTGGCGCGGACGCGGCTCCTGCCCCCGCTCGATTCCTGCGCCGCACGCGCGGCGCGCCCCGCCGACCCACACGTCGCCTTGCTTCACAGCGGAACCATCCCCGCTTGCCCGCCAGCACCGCTGCGCCTAGCCTGCCGGCCATGACAAGCGCCGGGGATTGGGAGGGCAGCGTCGGGACCAGCTGGGCCGCGGAATGGCGGCGCACCGACCGCTCGTTTGCCGCGCTCACCCCCCGCCTGCTCGAAGCCACGCTGGCGCATCCCGCTAACCGCGTGCTCGACATCGGCTGCGGCGCAGGCGAAATCGCGCTGTCGCTCGCCCGCGCGCGGCCGCAGGCGACCGTCATCGGCCTCGATCTTTCCGCCCCGCTGCTGGCCGTGGCGCGGTCGCGCGGGGAAGGGCTGGGCAACCTCTGGTTCGAACAGGGCGATGCCGCGCGCTGGGTCGATACCGCGGGCAAGCCGGACCTGCTCGTTTCACGCCATGGCGTGATGTTCTTCGACGATCCCGCTGCTGCCTTCGCGCACCTCGCCGCGGTTGCCGCACCGCAGGCCCGGCTCGTCTTCACCTGCTTCCGCTCGGCGGCCGAGAATGCCTGGGCAGCGGACATCGCCCGCCTGCTGCCGCCCGCCCCTCCCGTGCCAACTTCCCCATCACCAGCGGCGTTCGATCCGCCGCCCGGCCCTTTCGCCTTCGCCGATCCGGAACGCGTCCGCCGCGCGCTGGCCGGATGGCGCGACATCGAATTCACCCCGGTGGACTTCACCTATGTCGCCGGCAGTGGCGAAGCTCCGGTCGAGGACGCGCTCGCCTTCTTCCAGCGAATCGGCCCCGCCGCCGCGGCCATCCGGAACCTGCCGCGCACGGCGCGCGCCTCGTTCGAAGCCAAGCTCGACGAACTCGTCCGCTCGCGCCTTGCCGGCGGGCAGGTGATCTTCCCCGCAGCGGCGTGGCTGGTGACCGCCACCGCCGATCACGCGGCAGGATGAATGCGCGGACGATGAATCGTGCTTGTTCCGCGCCAAGTGCTCGCCTAATTCGCGTGCCATGACGTCGACGAACGAAATCCGCCGCTCCTTCCTCGAATACTTCGGCTCGGCCGGGCACGAGGTCGTGCAATCCGCGCCGCTGGTCCCCTACAACGATCCCACGCTGATGTTCGTGAACGCCGGCATGGTGCCGTTCAAGAACGTGTTCACGGGGCTTGAGACGCGCGCCACCTCGCGCGCCACGTCGTCGCAGAAGTGCGTCCGCGCCGGCGGCAAGCACAACGATCTCGACAACGTGGGCTACACCGCGCGCCACCACACCTTCTTCGAGATGCTGGGCAATTTCAGCTTCGGCGATTATTTCAAGGAACAGGCGATCACCCACGCCTGGACCTTGCTGACGCGGGAATGGGGCCTGCCCAAGGACAAGCTGCTCGTCACCGTCTACCACACCGACGACGAAGCCTTCGGCCTGTGGCAGAAGATCGCCGGGCTTTCCGAAGACCGCATCATCCGCATCCCCACCAAGGACAACTTCTGGGCGATGGGCGATGAAGGGCCGTGCGGACCGTGCTCGGAAATCTTCTACGATCACGGCGACCACATCTGGGGCGGTCCTCCGGGATCGGCGGACGAGGACGGCGACCGCTTCATCGAGATCTGGAACCTGGTGTTCATGCAGTTCGAGCAGGCGGCGGGCGAAATCGTCGGCAACCTGCCCAAGCCCAGCATCGACACCGGCATGGGCCTGGAACGCATCGCCGCGGTCATGCAGGGCGAGCACGACAACTACGACATCGATACGTTCCGCGCGCTGATCGCCGCGAGCGAGAGCCTGACCGGCGTGAAGGCCGAAGGCGAGCAGACCGCCAGCCACCGCGTGATCGCCGATCACTTGCGGTCGACCAGCTTCCTGCTGGCCGACGGCGTGCTGCCGAGCAACGAAGGCCGCGGCTATGTCCTGCGCCGCATCATGCGCCGCGCCATGCGCCACGCGCACCTGCTGGGCGCGAAAGACCCGCTGATGCACCGCCTGGTCGGCGCGCTGGTCACCGAAATGGGCCAGGCCTATCCGGAACTCGGCCGCGCGCAGCCGCTGATCGAGGAAACGCTGCTGCGCGAGGAAGTGCAGTTCCGCCGCACGCTGTCGAACGGTTTGAAGCTGCTGGACGAAGCGACCGGCACGCTCGGCGAAGGCGACAAGCTGCCCGGCGAAACTGCGTTCCGCCTCTACGACACCTACGGCTTCCCCTACGACCTGACCGAAGACGCGCTGCGTGCGCGCGGCATCTCGGTCGATCGCGATGGCTTCGATGCGGCGATGGCGCAGCAGAAGGCGGCGGCGCGCGCGGCGTGGAAGGGCAGCGGGCAGGCGGCCGACAGCGAAGTCTGGTTCGACATCGCCGAACGCCACGGCGCCACCGAATTCACCGGCTACACCGCCACCACCGGCGAAGGCGTGGTCGTGGCGCTGGTCAAGGACGGCAAGGAAGTGGCCGAGGCGGGCGTCGGCGAAGAGGTCGTCATCCTCACCAACCAGACCCCGTTCTATGGCGAGAGCGGCGGCCAGATGGGCGATACCGGCACGATCTCCACCAACGAAGGCCTGAAGATCGTCATCGGCGATACGTCCAAGCCGCTGGGCCGCCTCCACGCGCACCAGGGCAAGGTGGAAGCGGGCACCGTCAAGGTTGGCGATGCCGTGCTCCTGGCGGTCGATGTCGAGCGGCGTGACGCCACGCGCGCCAACCATTCGGCCACGCACCTGCTGCACGCGGCGCTGCGCCATCGTCTGGGCCACCACGTCACGCAGAAGGGCTCGATGGTTTCGGCCGATCGCCTGCGCTTCGACTTCTCGCAGCCGACCGCGCTGACGGCGGAGGACATCGCCGCGATCGAAGCCGAAGTGAACGCTGAAATCCGCGCCAACGAGGCGGTCACCACCCGCCTGATGAGCCCGGACGAGGCGATCGAGGCGGGCGCGATGGCGCTGTTCGGCGAAAAGTACGGCGACGAAGTCCGCGTGCTCAGCATGGGCCGCCAGACCGACAAGCACTATTCGGTCGAACTGTGCGGCGGCACCCACGTGCGCGCGCTGGGCGATATCGGCGTGTTCCGCATCGTTTCGGAAAGCGCGGTATCGTCGGGCGTGCGTCGGATCGAGGCGCTGACCGGCGAAGGCGCGCGCCAGTGGCTGGTCGATCGCGAGGACAAGCTGAAGGGCACCGCCAGCCTGCTGCGCACCACGCCCGACGAGGTGGAGGCGCGCGTCGCCGCGCTGCTTGACGAACGCCGCAAGCTGGAACGGGACCTCGCCGAAGCGAAGAAGGCTCTGGCGCTTGGTGGCGGCGGTTCGGCGGCTGCGGCCGCTGACGAGGACGTGAGCGGCGTGAAGTTTTCAGGCCAGGTGCTCGAAGGGCTGGACCCCAAGGAACTGCGCGGCCTGCTCGACCAGGCGAAGCAGCGCATGGGCTCGGGCGTGGCGGTGATCGTCGCGGTCAACGATGGCAAGGCGAGCATCGCCGCCGCCGTGACCGAAGACCTTGCCGGCAAGGTGAGCGCGGTCGACCTCGTCCGCGCCGGCGTCGAAGCGCTGGGCGGCAAGGGCGGCGGCGGCCGTCCCGACATGGCCCAGGGCGGCGGTCCGGATGGCAGCAAGGCGGCTGACGCCATCGCTGCGGCGAAGGGCGTGCTGGCGGGGTGAGGCCAGGCGAACGCACCCGCAAGGCCATGGCCTTCATCGGGTGCGGCCTCTGGCTGGGATCGTCCTTCCTGCCACTGTTCGGAGGGGCCGCAAAGCACGCCGTGCGATGCCGCGGCCGGACGTTTTCGGGCCGGTTTGACGACTGCTTCAGCGACTACCTTCCGTTGCTCGAGCTCATGGCTCCGTTGGCTGCGCTGGCTCTGCTCTGGTTTTTCGCCAGGTTTGCCTTTGCGGTGTGGGCTCCCGAGCCAGAAGCGCGAACGATGCCCTGGCGCATGGCATCTGCCGATGGCACGTTGGTCTACCACCCCGGATACCTGGTTTTGAGCGCTATCGGATGCGCCTGGGCACTGTGGCGGGCAGTGCTGTACCCGCTCGATCCGCACACCTTTCCTTTCATCACGTTTTGGTTGGTCTTTGCGTGCTGGTTCGGCGCTGCCGCTTGGGCGAGCGGATTTCGCGCACGGCTGAATTGCGGCGACTGACCGTTTCGGGCTCGTTGCCGCGGCCCTCTGCCTTCTGCCCTTTTTGGCGGGGGTGATTGCGGCGTCTTGGCCGAGCGGTTAGCCCTGTTGCGGAGGCAGCAGGGAGGCGGGTCATGCGGCGGTCGGGTGCGGGTTTGCGGGTGGCGCTGGCGCTGGGGGCGGCGGCGACGGGATTGTCGGGCCTTGCCGGTCTGGCGCTGGCGGCGGAAGCGCCCAGGCCCATCACCATCGATGATATCATGGCGGTCAAGCGCCTGTCCGCGTTGCAGTGTTCGGCCGATGGGCGCAGCGCGCTCTACACCGTCAACAGCGTCGATGCGAAGAAGGACAAGCGCCGCGATGCGGTGTGGCTGGCTTCGCTGACGGGTGGCGAGCCGCTGCGGCTGACCGGCGAGGACGAAAGCTCCAGCGCGCCCGCGTTCAGCCCCGACGGGCGATGGATCTCGTTCCTGTCGAAGCGGGGTGACGACAAGCTGGCGCAGCTCTGGCTGCTCGACCGGCGCGGGGGCGAGGCGCGCAAGCTCGGCGAGGTGAAGGGCGATATCCTCGATTATCGCTGGTCGCCCGACAGCCGCACGATCCTGCTGACCAAGACCGATCCTGTGCCCGACGGGCCCGAGGACGACAAGGATCGCCCGCGTCCGGTGGTGGTCGACGATGTGCTGTTCAAGCGTGATGGCAGCGGCTTCCTCGTCGCCGAAAGCCACAGCCACCTTCACGCGCTCGATGTTGCGAGCGGCAAGGCAACGCAACTGACGCCGAGCGGGGCGAGCGATGAAAGCGCGGCGGAATGGTCGCCCGATGGTTCGCGGATCGCCTATTTCGTCGATCACGCGATGGACCCGGCAGCGCCTGCGACGCAGTGGCTCTATGTCATGCCGGCGAGCGGCGGGCCGGCCCGGCTGGTGGCGAAGGTCCCTGGGGTTGCGGGGCAGGCGCTGATCTGGTCGGCCGATGGCAGGACCATCTCCCACCTGATCGGCACGGCATCGCCCAAGGTTGCGCAATATGCCCAACCGCACCTTGCCCGGACCGACGTGGCAACCGGGCAGACGCAGCTGGTGTCATCGACCGACAACCTGTTCGTATCGCAGCCGGTGGCGATGACCGGTGGGCGTATCGCCGTGATCGTCAGCGAAGACCGGCGCGAGCTGCCCGCGATCGTCGATCGCAGCGGCAAGCTGCAACGCGTCAGCGACGGCGCGCTGGGCGTGACGGTGCAGTGCGGCGAGGAGGCGGGATCGGCTGGCCGCGCGGTGATCGCCAGCAGCGATACCGCGCCCGCCGAGGTCTATGCGCTGGCGGGCGGAAAGCTGCGCGCGCTGACCAGCCACAACGCCGCGCTTGCGCAGAAGATTGCCTGGGCGCCGGTGCGTGATTTCTCCACCAAGGCCAGCGACGGCAACGATGTGCACGGGATGGTCACGCTCCCGGCAGGCTACGCTGCGGGCAGGCGCTATCCCACGGTGCTGTGGATCCACGGCGGTCCGAACGGGCAGGATGCGCATGGGACCGACGGATACAGCCTGATGCGGCAGTGGCTTTCAGCGCAAGGCTATGCCGTGCTGTCGGTCAATTATCGCGGCAGTTCGGGGCGCGGCGACGCCTATGCCCACACGCTTGCGGCGGACTGGGGCAACAAGGACGTGCTGGACCTGCACACGGCGGTCGATTGGGCCGTGTCGTCCGGCCTTGCCGATCCCGATCGGCTGGGCGTGGGCGGGTGGAGCTATGGCGGCATCCTGACCGACTTCCTGATCGTACGCGACAACCGCTTCAAGGCGGCATTCAGCGGTGCGGGCGAAGGCAATATCCTGGCGCTGTTCGGCGTGGACGAATACGTGCAGCAATATGCGCAGGAAATCGGGGCGCCGTGGGAGCGGCCGGACCTGTGGATCAAGTTTTCCGAACCCCTGCTCAAGGCCGACCGTATCAAAACGCCGACGCTGTTCATGGGCGGAACGGCCGACGACAACGTGCCGATCGCGGGCGGGCAACAGATGTACCAGGCGCTGCGGCTGCTCGGCGTGCCGACCCAGCTGGTGGCCTATCCGGACGAGACGCACGGGCTTGTCCGGCCAAGCTTCCAGCGCGACCGGCTCGAACGGTTCGCCGCCTGGTACGCCCGCTACCTCAAGCGCTGAGCGCTACTGCCGCCTGCCGCTCGTCGCGCGCGTTTCGGGCTCGCTGCCGCGGGGCAAGTCCTTTTCTCCCATCGTCCGGTCGGTCTGTTGCGGGCGCTTGATCGCGCCGGTGTCGGGCTGGTCGCCTTGCGTGGCAGGGTTCTTGTCTGGTTCGTTCGACGGGCTTTGGTTGGCGGTCATTATCGCACTCCTTCGCTTGCTCGAACGCTTAGGGCGGGGGCGGGGCGCGGCGGTTGCGGTGGAGCGGGCGTTCAACCGGTCGGCAGGAGTTCCAGATTTTCCAGCAGCGCTTCAAGGTGCGCGCGGCTGATCCTGCTCCACACGTTGTAGGTGCAGGTCTGGCCGCCGACGCGGAGATAGGCGAGCGAATTGAGGCCTTTGCCCTCCGGATTGGTGACGGGATACGGCTGCGCGCCTTCGACGCCATAGCCGGCAAACGCGGGCTGGGGCAGGGTGTCGAGCTGGCGCAGGTGCTGCCATTGGCGCGCCAGCCGGTCGCGCTGCGCATCGGCCGAGGCATGATCGTCGGGAAGGATCGCCACCCCGGCGATGCCGAACGCGCTGCGCACCTGCGGCTGGTCCCAGGCGACGGCCCAGCCGCCTGAAAAGCGGGCCGGGCGCGGCGTGCCCGAAGCGCCGGCGGTGCTGCGGAAATGAAGCGGCGCGCATTCGCCCCGGTTCGCGGCCTTGCGCCACTGGCCCAGGATCAGGCGGTCGGCGGCGGACAGCGGTGCGGCGGTGGGCATTGGCGCGGGGGTTGGCGAAGGGGCAGGCGCCGATGCGACCGGCGGAGCGGGCGACGGTTGCGCCGTCGGGCGCGGCTCGGGACCGGGCGCGGCGTGGCGCTCGCATCCGGTGAGCAGCAGCGCGGCGGCAAGGGCAAGGCGTCGATTCATGGCCGTTTCAACACAGGTCCCGGGTCAGGCGTTCCTTTCGCGCAGCCGCGAGGACTTGAGCCGGGGCAGGGCATCCAGCTCGCCGTCCTCCATGATCTGCTTGCGCAATTCGTCGCGCTTTTCGTGGATCGAGGCGATCACCGGCCCCATCGGCACGCCGAGATCGACCAGCACCGCCTCGGACAGTTGCAGCGAGCTTTCGAGCGTTTCCGGCACCGCGTGGCTCGCTCCGGCGCGATAGAGTTCGGCGGCGTGGGTGGCATCGCGGGCGCGGACGATGATCGGCACGTCGGGGCGGCGGGCGCGCAACTTGCGCACGATGCGCGAGACGAGCACCGGTTCGTCCATCGTCAGGATCAGCGCGCGGGCGTGGTCGAGGTCAAGCCGGTCGACCACGGTTGCCGCCTCGATATTGCCGAACAGCACGGGCATCCCGGCAGCGCGCGCCTCGCGGACCATCGCCGGGTCGCTGTCTATGCCGATATAGGGCGTGTCGTGCGCCTTGAGCATTTCGCCGATCAGGCGGCCGACGCGGCCGAAGCCGATGATCACCGCACGATCGCCGACCGGTTCCTCCACCTCGGCCTCGGCAGAGCGGCCCTCGGCACGTTCGACGCGGGCGCCGCTGATCTCGCCCAGCTTGGCGAGCAGGGGCGTGATGGTGAGGCCGATGGCGGTGACGATCTGCCAATATTGCGCCGTCTCGGCATCGATCAGTGCGGCGGTGCCGGCGGTGCCGAGCACGATCAGCGTCGTTTCGCTGGGGCTCGCCATCAGGATGCCGGTCTGCAGCGCGGTGGCCCGCTGCTTGCCCATGATGCGCAGCGCCACCGTGGTCACCAGCGCCTTGACCACCACCACCCCGGCAACGCCCGCCAGCAGCGGCCAGAAATCGCGCCAGACCACGGCAAGGTTGATGCCCATGCCGATGGTGATCAGGAACACGCCGAGGGCCAAGCCCTTGAACGGCTTGGTGATCGCCTCGACCTCGCCATGATATTCGGTCTCGGCGATGAGCAGGCCCGCCAGCAGCGCGCCCATGATCGGCGAGAGACCAACGGCGCCGGTGGCGAGTGCGGCGACGATGACCACGAGCAGGCTGGCGGCAAGGAACAGTTCGGGGCTCTTGGTCTTGGCGGCTTGCGCGAACAGGCGCGGCAGCAGCAGCTTGCCCGCGACGAGCAGGACGAGGACGACCATCCCGCCCTTCCACAGCGTATCGAACAGGCTGGGCCCGCCGCCCGCCGCCGCCATCGGCCCGATCGCGCCCAAGAGGAAGATGATGGGGACGAGCGCGATATCCTCGAACAGCAACATCGACAGCGCGGCGCGGCCGACGGGCCCTTGCGTGCCCGATATCGGCAGGACCAGCGCGGTCGACGACAGCGCGAGCGCAAGGCCGAGCCCGAGCGCGGCGGGCGTCGTCTCGCCCGAGGCGCGCAGGACCAGGCCGAGGAGCAGCGCGGACACCAGCAGCTCGATCGCGCCGAGCCCGAAGACCAGCCGCCGCATCGACCACAGGCGGTTGAACGACAGCTCCAGCCCGATCTCGAACAGCAGCAGCACGATGCCGAATTCGGCGAAGGGTTCGATCGCGTGCGGATCGGATATGGTGACGTGGTAGAGCCAGGGATAGCGCGGCACGAGCGCGCCCAGGCCATAGGGGCCGACGGCGAGGCCGACGAGGATGAAGCCGATGATCGGCGTGATCCGCAGGCGGGCGAACGCAGGAATGACGATCCCCGCCGCGCCGAGGATGACGAGCGCATCGGAAAGCGCGGTGGTGGGTGCAATCGATCCGGCCATGAAGGCAGCCTAGCGGGCGGGGGCGTTGCAGGCCACCCCTCGGCGGGTTCAAATGCGACCCCGAAACAGTTTGAATTGGGGGGTGGGCGGGCCGCCAGGTTGACGGGGTTTACACGGTCCTGGGAAGAAAAGGGAGGTGGGGGCGGACTGGCGCAGCGATGATCCGCAGAAACCGGCGGAATCCGGAAAGTCTTTTTAATTCAACAGGTCAAAGAGCGAAGCGTAGCCATTGTAACGCCGCGACCGGGTGTAGGACAGCCGCGGCGATGGTATGTCATGTCGTGTATATGCAAGTTCTATACTGACGCTGATGTCAGGAACGGAGCGAGCCGGGCATGTGCCCGCCGATGCTAACGTGCCTTGTCTGCAAGCACGCTGTCGGTACTGACCACGCGGACTTCGCTGAGCACGCCCAGATAGCGCTCGTAGTAGGGCTTGTGCGACGACCCGACTATGGCCAGCACGCGCGTTCCGGGCGTGGGACCCATCGCTTCGCGCATGTTCGCCACCATGCGCAGGTTGCGGGTTTCCCAATAGGCCAGATACCGTCGGCCATACCGCTGTGGTGAGGGATCGGCGGCGGTGGCGGCGAAATCGGATGCCACGGCGTAGCGGGCGGCATCGAGGCTGTTCTCGTCCCGATAGACGGCCAGCACTTCGCCCTTGTTCAACCGGGCCGGGATCTGTTCGATCAATGGCTTTCGCGCATGGGACCAGCGATTGTCCCACAGCCGGGGGATTGCAGCCTCCATTTCGGCATTGCTGGGCCCTGCAGCTCGATCGCCGGTATGATCGTCAACGGGCCAGACGCGCTCTAGCCCAAGACGGGCGGCGAGGGCGGCCGCGACGTCGCGATTTTCGTTCGGACGCTTGCCGGTTGCGGCGATCGTGGCCAGCAAGCCCGCCGTCAGGCCATCGGCGGCGATGCGTTCCGGTTCGGGCAACCGCAGCCACTGCACCCTTGCCGATGCAGGATCCCCCGCTGCGAGAAAGAGCGCGGCAAGCCGACGCCGTTCGGCAGCGGGACGATCGGCCCTTTCGGTGGCCAGAAGCCGTTCGATTTCCGCCTCCGCGCCGGCCTGATCGAGGTTCAGTGCCGCGCGCGCCGCGCTCGCGTCCGGGCAGTAATCTTCTGCCACGCCGGGATAGGCCACCGCGAACTTGCGCAGATAGTCGCACTGTGCGCCGCTGACGGCCTCGACCATGATCATGCGCGGACGCCAGGTTTGCAGACGGGCCAGAAGCGGCTCCAGCCGGGCGCGATCAAAATCCGGCGCAAGCATGCTGAGGTGCGGCGTGCCCAGCACCAGCACGTCCGTTCTGGGTTCGCGCAAGGCGGCGTCAGCGATCCAGACTGCCCGCGCCGCCGGTGAAGGCGGATTGACCTCTCGAGAAGGGGCAGGCGGAACTGCCATCGCGGCTGCTGCTGCTGTCAAAAGAAGTCCATAAAGCGCCATGACGATCATCCCCTTGCCAGATGCGACTGTCTCTGCGGCCCTGACGCCAAACGCAAGCGCCGTGCCTGCTAGAGATCTGACGGATCGGGAGAGCTTGACGGCCAGGTTATTTCCTGGTGGCGCCCTTCTGCTCGGCGGGTGTAGCCGCGCGGTGGCCGTAGCTTAGCACGTTCGTGATCTGCCAAGTTTCGTCCCGCCAGGCCCAGACCATTACGAACTTGGCGATGCCGTCGCATTTCCCGGTAGCGAGATCGCAGAAGCGATGTTCTCCCTCCTCGATCGCGCCGTAGTCCTTGATCGGATAGACGCGGAAGGATGATGCGATCAGTTCACGCCTGACTTTTCCGCAAATGTACTTGCGCACACCGTCAACCATCGCGTCGCGATCGAAGGTGGCGCCTCCGTTGTCGTGATAGAAGGCAAGCTTGGGATCGAAATAGCCCGAGAATGTCGGCAGGTCGCACCGGTTGTACGCATCGAAGACCTGGGCATCCAGCGCGCGGATCCGGGCTGTCAGCGGATCGGCGGCGGGCGGCGCCGACGCTGCGAGGAGCGTTGCGGCAAGGGCAAGGGCGGGGGTCATCGAGGTTGTCCTTTCAGTTCATCTGGCCGCGAAGAAAGGCGATCAGCCTGGGATCGCTGGCAGTCGCTTGCAGGACCGGCAGAATGATGCGCCATCCGTTGTCGCTGTTCGTCAGAATGACGATTCCGTTTCCGCTTGCGCGATCAATCGCGGCGAAAGTGAAGGCGCCATCGTCCTTGCCGGTGTGGAGCATCGTAATTGCTCCGGGAAAGCCGAGCAATTGCCAGCCAAGCCCGAACCCGGTCCAAGGCGGACAACTGGCGGCCTTGGTCCCGCCGCATATTTCCGCGGTGAGGTCGGCCTGCGACTTGCTGCGTTGCGCGGCGATCGAGGCATCAAGGCCGTGGTCGTTGCGCGCCTCGATCAGGAAGCGGGCGTAATCGGCCGCCGTCGCATGGGCGAGATCGGCCGCGTTGAAACGTCCCACGACCGGAACGGCCAAGGCGTTGCCAGCCGCGTCATAGGGCACGGCGAGCGGCAACGTCGAACCCTGTGTCGAGACATAGCCGGATGCGCGCATGCGGGCAGGGGTAAAGAGCCAGCGCCCAGCCAGCGCGACGAACGACTGGCCCGCGCGCCGTTCGGCATAGCGGGCCGCGTATTGATAGCCTTCACCCGAATAGCCCGTCGTGGTGCCGGGCTCGTGCTCGAATGCCAGCCCCTTCGTATCGCGCCAGTTGGGCAACCCGGTACGATGGCTGAGTGCCATGCGCGAGGTGAGCTTGGCCCGGCGGGGATCGTTCGCCAAGTCGGGGTCGCTCCAGTAGCGGTCCATCGGCTCGTCGAGCGAGAGCTTGCCCGCCGAAACCAGCCGCAGGATGATTTCAGCCGTGAGCGGCTTGGTCAGCGAGGCGAGGTTGTAGGGCGTGGCAGCGGTGGCGGGGCGATCGGGACCCGCCATGCCCCACGCACCCGTCGCGACAATACGGCCGTGACGGATCAGTGCGACCGACGCACTTTCGACGTGCTGCTCGCGCAAGTCCGCCGTCATGTCCGGAAGTCTTGCCAAGGGGCGGGCCTCGGCCACGGGGAGGGACGCCAGCATCGCGAGCGCGGCGGCAGTCGCAGCGCGTCTGAAGAGATCGACAGGAGTGGTCATCCTGGACAGCTACCGTGATAACTTAGCGCCAGAAAGCCTGGGCTCGGTGTGGGCGGCAAATGTCCGGGGACGAAAGTGCCAAAAAAAGGCCCCGGATCGCTCCGGGGCCTTTTTCGTTCAGCCTTGGCGGCGGGGCTTCAGGCCCAGCTGGCCATTTCGGCTTCGAGGTTCTGGACGATCGCCTCGAAGAACTGCTCGGTGGTCATCCACGGCTGGTCGGGGCCGATCAGGATGGCGAGGTCCTTGGTCATCTTGCCGCTTTCGACGGTCTGGATGCAGACGCGCTCGAGCGTTTCGGCGAACTTGACCACTTCGGGGGTCTCGTCGAACTTGCCGCGGTAGATCAGGCCGCGCGTCCAGGCGAAGATCGACGCGATCGGGTTGGTCGACGTCTGCTTGCCCTGCTGGTGCTGGCGGTAGTGGCGGGTGACGGTGCCGTGGGCGGCTTCGGCTTCCACGGTCTTGCCATCCGGCGTCATCAGCACCGAGGTCATCAGGCCGAGCGAGCCGAAGCCCTGCGCCACGGTGTCCGACTGCACGTCACCGTCGTAGTTCTTGCACGCCCAGACGAACTTGCCCGACCACTTGAGCGCCGAGGCGACCATGTCGTCGATCAGGCGGTGTTCGTAGACGATGCCGGCGGCGGCGAACTTTTCCTTGAAGCCTTCGGTTTCGAACACTTCGGCGAACAGATCCTTGAAGCGGCCGTCATAGGCCTTGAGGATGGTGTTCTTGGTCGAGAGGTACACCGGCCAGCCGAGGTTGAGGCCGTAGTTGAACGAGGCGCGGGCGAAGTCGCGGATCGAATCGTCGAGGTTGTACATCGCCATGGCGACGCCGGCGCTCGGGAAATCGAACACGTCGAGATCGATCTTCTCGCCATTTTCGCCGTCCCAGACGAGGCGCAGCTTGCCCGGGCCCGGGATCAGGGTGTCGGTGGCCTTGTACTGATCACCAAAGGCGTGGCGGCCGACGACGATCGGGTCGGTCCAGCCCGGCACCAGGCGCGGCACGTTCTGGATCACGATCGGCTCGCGGAAAACGACGCCGCCCAGGATGTTGCGGATCGTGCCGTTGGGCGACTTCCACATCTTCTTGAGGCTGAATTCCTCGACGCGGGCTTCGTCGGGCGTGATCGTGGCGCACTTCACGCCGACGCCGTACTGCTTGATCGCGTTGGCGGAATCGATGGTGATCTGGTCGCCCGTCTCGTCACGCTTTTCGACCGAGAGGTCGTAGTACTTCAGATCGATGTCGAGATACGGCAGGATCAGGCGTTCGCGAATCCACTGCCAGATGATCCGGGTCATTTCGTCGCCGTCGAGTTCGACGACCGGGTTCTTCACCTTGATCTTCGCCATGTCCGTCCTGTCTGTTTCCGGGGAGGTTTGCGCACTCCCTTAGCAGAGGTTGCGGGGCGTGCAAGACGGGCGGAACCGCGCGCTTTGCAAGGACGTGCGGCGCTGCGCGCGGCGGAAGGGCTGGACAGGGCAGGCGATCCGGGCCAAGGATTTAAGTAAGCGGTTAAATGCCGCGAGCCACGAACCAGAGGGAACCCTGAAGGATGAGCGAAGAAGTCCTGACCGAAGTCGACGGCAATGTCCTTGTCGTCACCATCAACCGCCCCGAAGCCAAGAACGCCATGACCAAGGCCGCGGCCGAGGGCATCGCCGCCGCGATGGACCGGCTCGACGCCGAGACCGACCTGCGCTGCGCGATCCTGACCGGCGCGGGCGGCACGTTCTGTTCGGGCATGGATCTCAAGGGCTTCCTGCGCGGCGAATCGCCCTCGATCAAGGGACGCGGGTTCGGCGGCCTTTCGGAATGGACGCCCAAGAAGCCGATCATCGCCGCGATCGACGGCTATGCGCTGGCCGGCGGCATGGAACTGGCGCTCGCCTGCGACCTGATCGTGGCCAACGACAAGGCCAAGTTCGGCATTCCCGAAGCCAAGCGCGGTCTTGCCGCCGCCGCCGGTGGCCTGATCAAGCTGCCGCGCCAGATCCCGCCGCGCATCGCGATGGAACTGGCGCTGACCGGCGACTTCATCGACGCCAAGCGCGCCTATGACCTGGGCTTCATCAACCAGCTGACCGAAGGCCCCGCGATCGAGGCGGCCAAGGCTCTGGCGGCCCGCGTTGCCGAGAACGGCCCGCTGGCGCTGATCGCTTCGAAGGGCATCATCCGCGATTCGCACGAATGGACCGAAGCGGAGATGTGGAAGAAGCAGCAGGAATACATCGCGCCGGTGTTCTCTTCGAGCGATGCGCGCGAAGGCGCGGCCGCTTTCGCCGAGAAGCGCAAGCCGAACTGGCAGGGCAAGTAAGCCTGCCAGAGCTTTGAGGTACGAGGCCGGGGCGCACGCGGGTGCGTTCCGGCCTTCGTGCGTCAGGAGCAGGCGATCAGGCGGCGCTGCGCTGCCGGGCAAGGCAGCAGCGGTTGCGGCCCGAACGCTTGGCTTCGTAGAGCGCGGCGTCCGCAGCGGCGAGCCAGCCGGGCGCATCGCGGAAGGCGAGCGGCGTGGCGGAAACCCCGAAGCTTGCCGTGACGGGCAGGGGCGTTGCGATCCCGTCCACCACGATCGGTTCGCGTTCGAGCGCGGCGCGAATGCGTTCGGCGATGGCAAGGCCGGTGTCTTGTGAAAGGCCGGGAAGCAGGACGGCGAACTCTTCGCCGCCCAGGCGACCGAAGCAATCGGTTTCGCGCAATTCGCGCGTGATCCGCGCGGCCAGCGTTTCGAGCACGCGGTCGCCCGCCGGGTGGCCGTGGCCATCGTTGATGCGCTTGAAATGATCGACATCGAGCGCGATCAGGCAGGCATTGGGACTGTGGCCGGGGGTGCTTTGGGCGCGTGCGTTGTCGAGCTCTCGCTCCACGCAATCGAGGAAGCCGCGCCGCGACAGAGCGCCGGTCAGCAGATCGCGTGCGACGATCTGGCGCAGTTCGAGTTCGTTGACGACGATGCGCGCGAAATCGCCCAGCATGGCGATGTCGCGCGCGCTGAAATCGCGCGGGCGCTGGTCGATCACGCACAGCGTGCCGACGTTGTAGCCATCGGGCATCTGCAGCGGCACGCCAGCATAGCTGCGGATGTGCGGCTCGTCGGTGACCAGCGGGCTGGCGGCAAAGCGGTGGTCTTCGGTGGCGTTGGCGACGACCAGCGGCCCGTCGTTGGCGATGGCGACGGTGCAGAACGAGCCCTGGCGCGGCCCTTCGCGATTGGGCAGGCCCAGGCTTGCCTTGAACCACTGGCGATCGCGGTCGACCAGCGAGATCGATACCATCGGCACGTCGAGCACGTTGCGCACGAGGCTGACCACCCGGTCGAACGGCTGTTCGGGCGCGGTGTCGAGCACGGACAGGCGGTGGAGCGCGGCGAGGCGTCCGGGTTCGTCGAAAAGCTGTACGGCGGGCATGGTAAAGATCCGGATCTGCGGCCTAGTAGAATTACCTAGAGATGCACCAAACTTCGTTAATTTTGAACAAATTATCCGCACGGCACGTGACGAAATCGGACGAAGCGAAGCGGCGTCAAGAGCGGCCGGAAAGGGACCTGCCGCGATAAGCAGGCGCTTATCCCCGCCGCAATAAGCGCAGTGCCAATGGATGGCGGCGGACGTGGCACGCATTGCGCAACCTTGCCCAAAGCAAGGAGACGGCGATGCACGATGACGATGAAACGATGCCCCCGGCGCGCCGGCGCTGGGACCCGGTGGTGAAATTGACCCACTGGGCGGTGGTGGGCGCGGTGCTCGCCAATGCCCTGCTGACCGAGGAAGGTTCGGCAACCCACGTGTGGATCGGCTATGCCCTTGCCGCGGTGCTGGCGTTGCGGCTGCTGTGGGGTTTCGTGGGCCCGGCCGAGGCGCGGTTCAGTGCCTTTTTGCCCAACCCGGCCCGAGCGCTGGCCCATGTCCGCGAGATCCGGGCGGGCGGGCACACGCGGCACGCTTCGCACAATCCGCTGGGCGCGCTGATGGTCTATGCGATCTGGAGCTGCCTGGGCGTGGTGATCGCATCGGGCATCGCCATGGCGGGCTTGCCGGGCGCGGTACGGGCCGAACGGCACGAGCCGGCCGTTGCGACCGCGCAAGTTGGCGGCGAGCGCGAGGAGGAGGGCGAGAAGGATGGCAGAAAGGACCGCGAAGGCGAAGAGGAAGGCGGCCTTGGCGAAGTGCACGAGGCGGCGGTGAACCTGCTCTACCTGCTGATCGTGCTGCATATCGCGGGCGTGGTCTTCGAAACGCGGCGCAGCGGGCGCGATGTGGTGCTGGCGATGCTGCCCGGTCGCGGCTAAGCCGTGGCCATGAAGCACCACCACGCCACGCTGCAACGCCGCGCCGCGCTGTTGGCCGTTGTGGTGGTGCTGCAGGCCATCGCGGCGCTGTTCTTCGTGCTCGATCTTTTCGGCGACGTGATCGCTGACGGGATGGGCCAGCATCTGGCGATCGAGGGCGCGGCGGTGGTCGCGCTGGTGGTCGCCGTCTTCGGCGGCGCGCTGCAGATCCGCGCGCTGGTGCTGGCAACCCGCGCCGACGAGGCGGCGGTGGCGATGGCGCGGGGCGCGGCGGCCGAACTGGTGCGGCTGCGGTTCGCGCAGTGGAAGCTGACCCGCGCCGAGGCCGACGTCGCGCTGTTCGCGCTGAAGGGTTGCGACATTGCCGAGATCGCGCGGCTGCGCGGCGCTGCGGCGGGCACGGTGCGCGCGCAGCTGGCCCGCGTCTATGCCAAGGCGGGCGTGGGCTCGCACGCGGCGCTGCTGGGAAGCTTTCTGGAAGACCTGATCGTTGCCGAAACGCCTGCACCCGCCGGCCTGGAGTGAACCCGCATGAGAGCACACCGCGAACATCATCTCGTATCGCGCATCGGCTGGCTTCGCGCCGCGGTGCTGGGCGCCAACGACGGGATCGTATCGACCGCCAGCCTGGTGCTGGGCGTCGCGGCATCGGGCGCGGACCGGCCGGCGCTGCTGGTGGCAGGCGCGGCGGGGCTGGTGGCGGGCGCGATGTCGATGGCGGCGGGCGAATACGTCTCGGTGAGCTCGCAATCGGACACCGAGCAATCGGACCTGGCGCGCGAGGCGTCGGAACTTGCCAGCAACCGCGAGGCCGAGGTTGCCGAACTCGCCGGGATCTACGTGGCGCGCGGGGTGGATGCGGCCACGGCGCAGACCGTGGCGCGCCAGATGATGGACCGCGACGCGCTGGGCGCGCATGCCCGCGACGAACTGCACATCACCGAGGTGACGGCGGCGCGGCCGGTGGTGGCGGCGCTGACTTCTGCCGCGACGTTCACGTCGGGCGCGGCGCTGCCGCTGCTGCTTGCCGCCGTGCTGCCGATGAACCGGGTGGTCGCTGGCGAGGCGGTCGGCTCGATCCTGTTCCTGGCGCTGCTCGGCGCGGTCGGCGCACGGGCCGGCGGGGCAAGGGCGCTCAAGCCCGTGGTCCGCGTGGTGTTCTGGGGCGCGCTGGCGATGGGGCTGACCGCGGGGATCGGCCGGCTGGTCGGCACCAGCCTGTAACGGAAAAAGGGCGACGCCGCGCGGCGCCGCCCCGGTTTCCGGTCAGTGGAAGGATTTCGAGACGGTCACGTTGAAAGTGCGCGGCTCGTTGTAGGCGCGATAGTAGAGCGGATAGACGCCCGCGTTCGAGGGCGCGTAGCCGCCGAACTGGCCGCGCCGCAGGTTGAACAGGTTGCGCACGCTTGCGCCGATGCTCCAGCTTTGGTCGGCGGCGGTGTAGTTGATCGTGCCGTTGACGTAGGTCTGCGCGCCGACCCGCAGCTGCGGGGTGTTGTAGATATCGGCGTAGCGGCTCGATTCGTACTGCACATCGGCGCCCACGCGCAGTGCGCCGGGCAGTGCCAGCGGCAGGCGGTAGTTGAACGATCCACCGAACTGCCATTCGGGCGAGTAGGGGAAATCGAGTCCGAGCAGGGTCTTGCGTCCTGCGACGTTGGCCGGGAGCGTGGCCGTGAAGGTGCGGTACTTCGTCCGCAGCCACGCGGCACTGCCGGTCAGCGTCAGCCCGTCGGCCGGAACGACGGTAAGTTCCGCTTCCGCGCCCCACGAAGCGGCCTTGCCCGCGTTGATCAGCTGGTTGGTGACGACGCCCAGCGCCGCAGTGGCCGTGGCGCGGACCTGGAAATCCTTGATATCGTTGTAATAGGCTGAGATGTTGAAGGTGGCCCTGCCGCCGAAAAGGCGCGTCTTGAGGCCGGTTTCGTAAGTGGTGGTCAATTGCGGCAGGTAGGGCGTGCTCGACCCGACGAGGCTGACCGAGCGCAGGTCGTACCCGCCGCTCTTGAACCCTTGCGAGAACGAGACGTACTGGAAGATGTCCCTAGTCCAGTCGATCTGTGCGCCGAGCTTGGGGGTGAAGCGGGCGAAGCTCTTGGGCTTGGCCTCTACATCGAAACTGGAGAACGTGGCGCTGGCCGATGCGCCGGTGGGATATTGCACGAAGAACCGGTCGGGATCGTAGTTCCAGTCCTGCGGATCGTGCAGGCCCCAGCCGCGTCCGGTCTGGCCGATGTTGTGGAACCTGCGCCGATCGGTGGTCCAGCGCCCGCCCACGGTGAACGTGAGGCGGTCGGTCGCCTTGAAGTTGGCCTGCCCGAATACGGCCCAGCTGGTGGTGTTCAGCCAGTTGTTGGTGTGCGTGACCGTGCCGACGTTGTCGAGCGGCGACCCGGCCGACTGGCTCAGGCGGTGGTTGTGGAAGTTTTCCTTGAAGAAATAGAGCCCTGCAACGAAATTCCAGCGGTCGAATTCGCCGTTGAGGTTCAGCTCTTCGGTGATCTGGTGCTGCCAGAACAGCGCGAGGCTGTCGCCCTTGATCGCGGTGACGCCGTCGTTGTCGTAATAGATCGGCCCGTGCAGCCCGCGGTAGGCGGTCACCGATTTGAGCGTGAAGTGCTGGTCGATCTCGTACTTCGCGGTCAGCGAACCGCCATAGGTGGTGGTGCGGTTGTAGGGCAGCGTATCGGACCAGGTGAGATCGGGATCGGTGGCGTTGCCGGTGCCGGGCTTGCCGTCGGGCTGGTTGACCGGCGTGTAGTAGCTCTGCGTCGCGCGGTCGAACATCGCATCGCCGGCCAGCGTCAGGGTGAAGCCGGGCGCGACCTGCGACTTGAGCTTGCCGCGCACCACCCACAGGTCGGTATCGTTGAAATCGCGATCCAGCGGCACGCTGTGCTGCCAGCCATCGCGCGTGTGGCGGATCACGGTAAGCGCCCCGTTCAGGGCATCGTCGGCCAGGATCGCACCGTTGACCCGCGCCTTCAGATCGACGTTCTTGAAACTGCCAAGCGTGGCGGATGCATCGAGCGAAGGTGTGGCGGTCGGGTCCTTGGTTATGAAGCGGATCGCCCCTGCGCTGGAATTGCGGCCATAGAGCGTGCCCTGCGGCCCGCGCAGCACCTCGACGCGTTCAAGATCGGGCGTGTCGTACAGCGAGCCGACCGTGCGCGCGAGGTAGACGTCGTCGACATAGACCGCGACCGCCGGCTCGGGATAGGTGTCGATCTCGCCGATGCCGCGGATCGAGTATTGCTGCGTGGTCTGCGCGGTGGAGCGCTTGGGTGCGAGCAGGCCGGGCACGCGGCCGCCCGACAGATCGCGGAAGGTCGAAATCTGCTGCTGCTGGATCGCATCGCCGCCAATGGCGGTGACCGCGATGGGAGTGCGCTGCAGCGTTTCGGGGCGCTTCTGCGCGGTGACGATGATATCGCCGACCCCGCTGTCGGCGGCGGCATCCGGCGCGGCAGCGCTATCGGTTGGCGCGGGGGCCTGGGCCGGGGCCGTCTGGGCCCGGGCATGAGAGCCAAGCGACAGGGCGAGCGAAAGCGCGGTGCCGGTCAGCCAGTGCCGGCGGGCGCGATGAGACAAGCGAGCGAGATGCATGATTCCCCCTGATCGTCATTCGATCGACGATGCGTTGTGTGCGGGGCAGACCGGTCCGTCTGCCCGTGGCAGGGGTGCCTATGGCAATGCACCATAAACTTCATACGATTAGGATCGTCGCGTATATGAATTGATCAAATTCAAGATTTGCGAATATGTGATCGCGTAGGGGTCATGAATTCAGATATATTTATGAGACTTCGAGAGAGTCAAAACATATACGGAAATATCGTGGATCTGTTGTGGGGATAGCTTGCGGCCGAATGCCGGTGATACGCCGGCGCGCCCTTCGCGGACAGTGGCGGCGATGGCGGCGCGGTCCGATCCGTAAAGGTAGGTGCGCGGGCGGGTGAGGTCTGCCGAGCCGGTCGCCGGGTCGCCCCAGCCTTGCACCGTGTGGCAATCGTAGCAGCCGCCTTCGTCCTCGAACGTTTCCTTGCCCAACGCGATCTGGCCTTCGTCGTGCGGCTGCCCGCCAAGCTTGAGGACGTATTCGGTAACGGCGGCCACTTCATCGGGTTCGAGGCTGTGGCCGACGCCGAGCGCGGGCATCGCGGCAAGGTTGCGCGTCTGCGGATCGTCGGCGCGGATGCCGTGACGGATGATCGTGGCGATGTCCGAAGGCCGGATCAGGAACGTGTCGACATCCTCTCCGCCGAACAGCCAGCGATCGTCGGTCAGGTCCGGCACGTGGTGCCCCGCCGCGCCCTTGCCATCGATGCCGTGGCAACTGGCGCAGTTGGCGGCGAACAGCGCTTGCCCCGCCTTGATCGCGCGTGCGTCTGCGTGGGGCACGGCAGGAGCGGCGAGCGCTGCGGCACCGAGGCTGGCGATGGCGGCGGCAAGGGCGATGTGGCGGCGCTTGGTCATGCGCGCGACACCGCCCGATGCGGCGGCCGGGGTCCAACCAGTAAAGCTCAACGTCAGTCGAGAAATTCTGGATTTTCCGCGATTGGGCGGCTCGCCAGAAGCAAGCGCGACAACACAGGGCATCCCCGGGAAACGGCATGACGTTCGATCGAGTGGCAATTGGGGTTCTGGCAGCGCTTCTGGCCGTGCCTGCGCTGGGCCAGACCGCGCCGGGTGCCGAGGCGCCTGTAATCAATCGCGCGCCGACGCGGGCGGACTGGACAGCCATTGCCGACCTGCCCGACCTGTCGGGGGTGTGGACCCCGGGGCCGCTAGACAGGTATGGGCCGGGCGGGGCCGAAGCGCCGCAATGGCTGCCCGCGATCGCCACGCAGGTCGACCGGCTGAAGCAGCTCGACGCCGAGGGGCGGCCGCAGAACATCTACACCAACTGCCTGCCCGAAGGCTTGCCCAGCAGCGTCACGCAGACGCTCAATTCGGTGGAATTTCTGGTTACGCCGGGGCGGGTGACCGTGCTCGGCGAATTCGATGGCAACCGCCTGCGCCGGATCTGGACCGACGGGCGGCCACATCCGGCCGATCCCGATCCCACCTTCAGCGGCCATTCGATCGGCCATTGGGAGGGCGGGGCGCTGGTGGTCGACACGGTCGGCTTCCTGCCCGAGGTGTTCATCCCGCTGAGCCAGGGCGTGGGCTTTCCCAACAACGGCGACATGCACGTTGAGGAGCGGCTGGCGCTGACCGGACCGGATACGCTGCGCGTCGACATCGTGGTGCACGCGCCCAAGGTGCTGGCCGCGCCGTGGCACGCATCGCGCACCTTCACCCGTCACCGCGAACGCAGCGTCGACCTTGCCGAGGCTTCGTGCCGGCAGGGTGATTTCTTCGAAGACACCGATGCGCAGGGGAATGCGGTGTTCAGCCCCATCCCCAAGGACGCTGGCGGCGCCCCCGTGCCGCCCGACCAGCCGACCGCGCCTGCAACAGGACACCACCGATGAAGCCTTCGCCGTTCCTCCGCGCCGGATTTGCTCTGATGCTGCTGACCTCGCTCGCCGTTCCGGCCGACGCGCATCACAGCTTCTCGATGTTCGATCCGTCCAAGCCGATGAAGTTCGAGGCGACGGTGCGCAACCTGCAATGGACATCGCCGCACGCGATCCTGTGGGTCGATGCGCCACAGGTCGGCGCCTATGCGCCGGGGCTGTGGTCGCTCGAACTGCCGACGAGTCCGGCGAACCTGGCGCGGATGGGCTGGTCGCGGACGTCGGTGAAGGCCGGCGACAAGGTGATCGTGGAGATCAATCCGATCCGCGACGGACGCCGTTCGGGCCAGTTCAAGCGGGCGACCGTGGTCGGCAGCGGCAAGGTGCTGTCGATCGGCGCGATCCCGGGCGCGCAGCCGCCCAAGTGACGCAGCGCCGGCCGGCGGCCATGGCGCGCCGGCCGCGGATGCCGTGCGAATGCGTGCGGGCGTCCGCCGGCGTCAGATGGTGAAGCCGATCCAGCGCCCGAAGCTCACGATCGTAAGCCACAGCACCAGCGAGACGCCGCCCGAAATGCGCGGCGCAAGAGCCTGCGCGGACGTGGCGCGCGGCAGCACGAAGCGGTGGAAGACGAGGACGTTGATCCCTGCGAGCAGCAGCAGCACCAGCTTGGCCTTGAAGAAGAAGTTCTCGAAATAGCCGAAGGGATTGGCGAAGATCATCGTGATCCCGGTGACGGCGGCGAGGGCGAAGGCGCCCCAGGTGATCGGCAGCAGTTCGTGCAGCAGTGCCGGGATCGTCGCGTCCTTGCGCCACAGGCCGAGCAGCCGAAGATCGACCACCGCGATCGAGCCGAAGACGAGCGTCAGCGCCAGGACGTGCACCGCCTCGATCGTGCCGAACAGCCAGGTGCTGTCGGTAAGTTCGATGGCGAGGCGGGTATCGGACAGCGTGGTGGCAAGGTCCTGCAGGCTCATGGCAAGTCGGCTTTCAGATGTGGCAGATGGCAGGTTGGGCAGGTGGCAGGTTCTGCGGATGCAGGCCGGTTGCGGCGCAGTCGTCAGGCTGGCGCACCGGGCCAGCCATCGGCGTAGGCGATCCAGCGGCCCGCGAAGACGACGCCGACCCACAGCAGCACCGAGCCGGCTGCGAGCACGCGATGCCAGCCAAGCCTTGCACGCAGGGCGGCCGCGCCATGCGCGCGGGTGAGCGCAAGGGCGGCGATGATGAGCGCGATCTTGACCCAGAACACCGTGCGGAACAGCGCGCGGCCGGGCTCGCTGGCGATCAGCAGCGCGCCCGACACGGCCAGGATGCCCACCGCGATATAGGCGACCGGCAGCCACTGGCGCAGCGTGAGCGAGATGTCCGGGGCACCAGCGCGGGTGCGCACGGCGTTGCGGTTGATCTGGGCAACGGAGATGACCACCGCGGCAATCGCGATGATGTGGACGACCTGTATGGCGGGCACGATCCAGCCGCGCGAGGTGACCAGCGCCGCGACCGGCGTCGCGGCTAGCCACGTGGCAAAGTCGGCAAGAATTTCCATGCGCAGGGCCCCCGTCCTTGTCCCCCCCGGGCGGGAGGCACCGGCTGCGTCTCTAGGGCGAGCGCGGCGGGCTCCGCCAATTCGAAGAGATCATCGGCAGATTGATTGTAGTCATAGGCCGGCGCAACGCGGGCCGTACCTGTTCAGCTGAAGCAGGCCAGGATCTGGTCCGCGCGCGCCGCGACAGGCGCTCGGTCAAGCATGACGAGCGTGTACCCGAGCGAGGTATAGGCGGCGACCAGTCGGTCAAATTCGGCCGTCGCTGCGGCAAAGTCATGGCGGCGTTCGGCATCGGTTTGCCAGATTTCCGGCCAGGGCGGGGCCATGAACACGCGCCGGTGATAACGGTGGGCCTGCCCCAGCGACGATATGGCGTGCGTTCCCGTGGCGAAGTCCAGCGCGGCGAGCGCGTCCACGAGGCCGCGATCGAAGAAAACCGGAGCGGGCAGCGCCGTTGCCGTTGCGCGGTCTTCCAAGGCCAGGGCCTTCGCCTTGCGCGCAAAGGCGGCAAGGTCGATCCAGGGCAGCGCCTTGCCATCGCCGGCCAGCTCGGCGGAAACGATGCGGCGCCCGGGTTCCGACACGACCGACTTGCCGCGACGCGCCAGCTCATCGAGTAGGGTAGACTTGCCGGCCCCCGAACAGCCCGAGATAACGACGAAGCTTTCGCTCATGCCTTGCGCGCGGTGACGAACAACCAGCGCGATGGCTCCGCGAAATAGCCTTCGCCGTCGCGTTCCTCGAATTCGACCAGATCCCACGGTCCGGCGCCGGCGTAGAAGCGGTCCGCATCGGTGCGCGAGAGACGGTTGTAGTAACGATCGTGGCGGTCCCAGCCGGGGCGGCCTTCGGTCTTGTAGCTGGCGAAATGCCAGCCGCCCGACCGCAAGGCACGGTGGATGCGGGCAAGGACCGAGGGCAGCGCGGCGTGCGGCACGTGCAGCAGCGAGGCGCAGGCGATCACGGCGTCGTAGTCTGCTTCTGCCTCCAGCTCGTCGAACCGCAGCACGCGCGCCGGCCGCGACAGGCGCCTGCTTGCCAGTGCGGCCATGGCGGCGCTGCCGTCGGTCGCATCGACGCTGTGCCCCTGCCGTTCCAGCTCCGCCGCATCGTATCCCGCGCCGCAGCCAAGCTCGAGAACGCGGCTCGAAGGCGCCAGCCGGGGCAGGAAGGCTTCAAGTTCGCGCGAGACCTGATCCGGGCGGGCGGTGGCGTAGTCGACCGCCCGGGTGTTGTAGAACGCCAGCGTGCGCGGATCGTAGGGGGAGACTTCGGCGGGCATTGCGGCGTTTCCTGTCTCTACGACCCCGGCGGACGAGGGCGTCCTCGTGTCCATCCATAGCATGATCGGCCTGGTCTCGTGTCTTCCCTTTCAAAGCCGGCGCGGGGCACAGGTGCGGGCATGACGATGCTGACGATGAAGGTACGGCGGGAACGCGGTGCCAGCGAGCGAGCTTTGCTGAAGGTCTTATTGATTGTCGCCCGGTGCGCGGGTGATTGCCCGTCCTCATAGCGGGTATGAGTTTGATCAAATCGACACGGGCAACCTGCTGAATAGACTGGGCTCAAGTCATCATTTTCGGGGTTTCAATGTCCATATCAGCTGCCTCGAGCCCTGACCGGGCCTTGCCGGTCATCATCATCGGGGCAGGATTTTCGGGGACCTTGCTGGCAATCAACCTGGTCCGGCTCGGCCAGCCGGTTATCCTGGTCGAACGCAATTCGGCCCACCTGGCCAAGGGCTTGGCGTTCGGCACGGCGCGGCCCGAGCACCTGCTCAACGTGCGGGCGCGCAACATGAGCGCGTTTCCCGGCGATCCGCAGCACTTCCTGCGCTGGATGGGGTTCACGCCGCCCGACCAGATCCACCGCTTCCTGCCCCGCCTTGCCTATGGCCATTACCTCCGCTCGCTGCTGATCGATGCCATGGCCAAATCGGGGCAGCTGCTGCGCGTGCAGCAAGGCGAGGCGGCGGACATCATCGGCCAGCGGGACGAACAGGTGGTCTTGCTGGACAATGGCGAGCGCCTGCACGGACGCGCGGTGGTGCTGGCGCAGGGCAACCTGACCCCGCGCATTCCCGAGGCGCTGGTAGGGCTTGCTCCCGGGCTGGTGTTCGCCAACCCGTGGGACCCTGCGGCGTTGGAGGGACTCGATCCTGATGCGGCGGTGCTGCTGCTGGGGTCGGGCCTCACCGCGGTGGACGTCGCGCTGTCGCTCGATCGGCAGGGGCACAAGGGCCCGATCCACGTGCTGTCGCGCCGGGGCCTGCGACCGCGCAGCCATGACGAGGCGATTGTGCCGGTGCGGCAGGTGGCGTGCCCGCAGCAATCGGGCTCCGCGCTTGTCGCCAGCGTGCGCCGGCGGGCCGGCGAGGTCGGCTGGCGCAACGCTGTCGACGAGCTGCGCCCGCATACCCGCGCGATCTGGCGCAGCCACAGCGTTGCCGAACAGGCACGGCTGATCCGGCATCTGCGGCCGTGGTGGGACGTGCACCGGCATCGGTTGGCACCGGCGGTCGATGCGCGGATCACGTCGATGGAGATCAGTGGCCGGCTGCAGTTCCTCGCGGGCCGGCTGCTTGGCGCAACGCCGGCAGACCGCGGCTTCGAGGCCGGGTGGAAGCCACGGGGGCGGGATGCGACGCGGCAGCTTCATGTCGATCGCGCGATCATCTGCACCGGGCCGGAAGGCGACATCGCGCAGTCGTCCGAAGGGCTGCTGCGGCGTCTGGTGGAACGCGGCATGGCGCGGTCGGACCCGCATCGCCTCGGACTGGATGTCGATCCCGTATTCCGCATCCGCGATGCCGCGGGCGTTGCGCACAAGACGATCTTCGCGGTGGGGCCGGTCAGCCGCGGCGCCGACTGGGAGACGGTCGCCGTGCCGGATATCCGCAACCAGGTGCACGATCTTGCCCGCTATCTCGCCACCGCCGTCTTCGGCGAATGACGGGGCGGACGGATGCGCGCCCGACCGACTGACCTGATACGAAGAATGGCGGCTGGTGCTGGACCAGCCGCCATCCGGGGATTGCAGTCGATAGGAGGCTGAGCCGGACGGTGTCAGCCCGGCAGCTTGCCGGCGAACGCGAATTCGTCGATCGCGCGGCGGGGGCTCGGCGCTTCGCGCGCCTGAAGCGCCTCGGGCAGGGCCGAGGCGGGGCCGCGACGGCCGATCGCGATGGCGGCTTCCACCTTGAAACGCTCACCGGCGCCCAGCGCGGCGGGCGCGCGTTCGTGATCGAAGCCGGCCATGGCATGCGTGGCAAGGCCGAGCTCGTGCGCCTGCAGCGCCAGGAAGGCCCACGCCGCGCCGGCATCGAAGCTGGCCGTCGTGGCGGGCTTGGCTTCGGTGGTGCCGGGGGCGACGATCTCGCGGTCCGACAGCAGGAAGACGAGCGCACTGGCGTTCTGGGCCCAGCCGGCGTTGAACGGCAGCAGCAGGTCGACCAGCGTGGCCCAGTTCGCATCGCCGCGGCGGGCCCAGACGAAGCGCCAGGGCTGCCAGTTGAAGGCCGAGGGCGCCCAGCGCGCGCCGTCGAACAGGGTGAGCAGATCCTGCTCGGAAATCTCGCTCGAATCGAACGAGCGCGGCGACCATCGGTCGAGGAACTGGGGCAGGACAGGCAAGTCGGTCGTACGGGTCATAGAGGCTCCTGGGAGAGGAAAGCGGGCCTTGGCTAAGCGGCATGATCGCGGTCCGCCAATCAAGGATCGCTCATTCGACCATCGAGCGATACTTGATTGTTGCGGGATTAGTCTACCGATAAACTTGAGTTTGATTTTTGCTCCTGTCTGCAAAGCATTTTTCGGTCATGACCCTGCCCAGATCTCCTTCCGCGCTGACCCGCCGCTCCGTCCTGGCCGGCTCCGGCGCGATCGTCGGCGCGGCGCTGCTGGCCGGTTGCGCGCGCGAATCCGCCAAGGCGAGCGCGCTGCGCATCGCCATCACCGGCAAGGGCGAAAGCGACAACCGCCTGCTGTTCAAGGCGGCGGGCATCACACCCGACATTCCGCTGGCCTGGTCGGAGTTCGAATCCGGCCACCTGGTGGTTGAGGCGTTCAATTCGGGCGCGGTCGACTTCGGCGGCATGAGCGAGATCCCGCCGGTGTTCGCCGCCGCCTCTTCGGTGCAGAGCTTCCGCCAGATCGGGGTGTACCACGGGGACGTCAACAACCAGGCGGTGCTGGTGCCCAAGGGTTCGACGATCGCCTCGCTGCGCGATCTCAAGGGCAAGCGCGTCGGCTATGTCCGCGCGACGACGACGCAGTATTTCCTCATCCGCATGCTCGAATCCGTGGGGCTGACCTGGGCGGACATCACGCCAATCGCCATGACGGTGGCCGACGGCGCGGCCGCCTTCGGTCAGGGCGGGCTGGATGCGTGGGCGATCTATGGCTTTCCCATCCAGCGCGCCATGGCGCACGACGGTGCGCGCATCCTGTCGACCGCGCTGGGCTTCCTTTCGGGCAACTACATCATCGCCGCGCACAAGGATGCGATCGAGGATCCGGTGCGGCACGACTGGATCGCGCGCTACCTGGCGCTGGTCCGCAAGGGCTATGCCTGGGCGGCGGCGAACCAGGACCCCTGGGCCGAAGTGGTTGCCGCCAGCATCGGCGTTCCGGTTGAGCAGGTGCGCGACCAGTTCCGCCGCAAGAGCGCCTCGTTCGAGCTGCGCCCGGTCGATGACAAGGCCATAGCCTCGCAGCAGCAGGTTGCCGATGTCTTTTCGAGCGCCGGGCTCATCCCGCGCAAGGTCGACGTGCGCCCGCTGTGGGACGCGCGCTTCAATCCCGTTCTCAAGGAAACCTGATCCATGGCCACCCAGCCGGTTGCGGCGAAAGCCGTCCATCCCGATCTATCCGACGAGGCGCTGGCCCGGTTGAGCGCGGGACTGGCCGCGCTTGCCGAAGACTACGACCGCCATCCCCGCTTCCCGCGCGAGGCGTTCGACATCCTGGCAAGCCGCGGGCTGATCGGATTGACCGTGGACGAAGCCCTGGGCGGCGGCGGCGCGGGCTTTGTCGATGCGCTGCGGGTGCTGGGCGCGGTGGCCAAGGGCGAGCCATCGACCGCGCTGATCCTGTTCATGACCTATGCCTTTCACGCCGCGCCCGACAAGAACGCGCGCTGGAACCGCAGGCTGTACGAGCGGCTGGCGCACGAAGCGGCGGCGGGCAGGGGGCTGATCGGCACCTTCCGCGTCGAGCCCGAGCTTGGCACTCCGGTGCGCGGCGGCCTGCCCAAAACGACGGCCCGCCGCACCGACACCGGCTGGGCGATCACCGGCGAGAAGATCTATTCGACCGGATCGACCGGGCTCGACTGGTTTGCGGTCTGGGCGAAGACCGACGAGCAGCCGCCGCGCCTCGGCACGTTCCTGGTCCGGCCGGACAGCGAGCGCATCGCGATCGAGCCCGAATGGGACCACCTCGGCATGCGTGCGACGGTCAGCCACCGGGTGGTGTTCGACGATACGCCCACGCCAGCCGAGTTCGCCGTGGACTTGCGCGCGCCCGAGGAATGGGCGCCGCGTCCGGGCGACGACAACCGCGCCGGGCTGTGGAACGCGCTCGCCATCGCGACGATCTATGACGGCGTCGCCCGTGCCGCGCGCGACTGGCTGGCGGGGTATCTCAACGATCGCGTGCCGAGCAATCTGGGCGCCTCGCTCGCCACGCTGCCGCGCGTGCAGGAAAAGTTCGGCGAGATCGAAGCGCTGCTGCTGTCCAATCGCGTGCTGATCGAACAGGCGGCAAGGCGGGCCGATGCGGGTGACGTACCGCCGGCGACCGATGCGAACCTGATCAAGCATATCGCCAACGCCAATGCGATCCGCGCGGTGGAGATCGGGCTCGAACTGACCGGCAATCCGGGCATCAGCCGGCGCAACTCGCTCGAACGCCATTACCGCGACGTGCTGTGCAGCCGGATCCATTCGCCGCAGGCCGACACGGTGCTGGTGGCCGCGGGCAAGGCCGGGCTGGCGCGGGGGGCCGGGCTGGCGCGGGGGGCCGGGCTGGCGCGGGGGGCCGGGCTGGCGCAGGGGGCAGGTCGATGAGCCTTGTCGTTGCAAGCCAGCTCGAACCCGCGATCAACGAGGAACTCGCGCGCCATCCATCGCGCCCGAAGATCATCGCCGTGCCCGAGGATGAACCCTGGCGCGCCGCGCGCGAGGCCGACGTGCTGGTGGTGCGGCCAACGCCGGTGTGGCGCGAGGCGCGCGGCGAGGAGCAGCCGGATCTGTGGCCGGGCCGGCTGCGCTGGGTGTGCAGTGCTTCGGTCGGGATCGACTTCTATCCGCCCTGGCTGCTCGATGCGCCGATCGTTTCCTGCGCGCGCGGCACCGCGTCCGAGGAAATTGCCGACTACGTGATCGCGGCAATCTATCGCCAGGCCAAGGACCTCGCCGAAGCGGCGGTCACCTCACCCACGCAGTGGCGCTATCGCGCGCTCGGACAGGTCAATGGCAGCACGGTCGGCATCGTCGGATTCGGCGCGATCGGCCGCGCGGTGGCGCGTCGCGCCACGGCGCTGGGCGCGCGCGTTCTGGCCGTGCGGCGCAGCCGCGAGGCCGCGCTGGGCGTGATCGGGGTGGAACTGCGCGACCATGTGGCCGACGTGGTGCGCGATGCGGACCATATCGTCGTCGCGGTGCCGGCTACGCCCGAAACGCGCCACCTGTTCGACGATGCGCTGTTTGCGCGGGCCAAACCCGGGGCGCATCTCATCAATGTGGCGCGCGGGTCGGTGGTCGATCAGGAGGCGCTGGTGCGGGCGCTCGATTCAGGTCGGCTGGCCTTTGCCACGCTCGATGTGACCGAGCCTGAACCGTTGCCCGAAGGCCATGTGCTCTACACCCATGCGAATGTGCGGCTGACACCCCACATCTCGTCGAACTACACGCTGGCCCGGGGCAAGCTGGTGGCGAAGATCATGGGCGATCTCACCCGCTTTGCCGCTGGACAGAAGCCGAGCGACATCGTGCTGCCCGAGCGGGGATACTGATCCCCGCCCGGTATCGCGGATCAGGCGGCCTGTGAGGTCTCCACGCCGACTTCGGGCAGATGCGCCAGCACGGCATCGGCTTCGCTGCGCGCCAGCCAGTCGGGGCTGGCATCGATGAAGCGGATGGTGTGGTCGCTTTCGATGATGACCACGGCAGGCTCGGTGATCTCGTAGCTGTCGGTCCCCAGCGTTGCGCCGATCCACGGCTGGCCGGGCTGCACCGCCGGCTGGTCTTCGGGCAGGAAGGTCAGCTTGAGCTGGCGGCCAAGCGCGTAGCCGGGATCGCCATAGGTCGGGAAGGTCAGGCCGTGGCGTTCGGTCGGGCCCTTGTCCACCGGGATCTGCGCGCTGACGGCGAGCAGCGGGATGCCGGCATCGGCGAGCGCGGGGGCGATCGTCTCGTTGTAATAGGGCAGCGCGATGTTGCAGGCCGGGCACCCGCCGAAGCGGAAGAACACGAGCACCGCCGGGCCGTTCGCCAGCAGCGCGGTGCTCTCGATCGTGCCGCCGTCGGCATCGACCAGCGTGAAGGGGGCGAGCCTGTCCCCGGCTTTCGGGCGGCTGGCCGGATCGAAGCGCTCCACGAGGATGCGGCGCTGCGCGGCATTCTTTTCGAGCTGTTCCTTCGACCAGGTCCGCTCGCGCTCTGCCTGGAGTTCGGCAAAACGCGCCGCGAGAGACTTCGTGCTCATCCGTGTGATCCTTTCGCTTGATCCGGACGGATGGAGCTAGGACGGCGGCGCACGCCGGAAAAACGAGAACGAGCCCGTTCTCCTTGAGTGTTGCTGATATGCTCGGCGGCGCTCAGGCCGCCTGGCCAAGGCTTTCGACGGTTTCGCGGGTCAGATCGGCCAGCCGTTGCGTGGCGGCGTCGAGTGCGTTGGCGGTTTGCAGGATGCACGAAACCGAGGGCAGTTCGGGCAACCCCGCATCCTCGATCGGAGCATCGCGCAGGAACAGGTGGGTGCGGCAGGTAATGCCGAGCCCGGCCTGCACGGCGGCGCGCAGCGTGGTCAGGTTGGGCGTTTCCACGGTGATGCGGAAGCGCCGGCCCGAATCCTCCAGCGCACGGATCGCCGCCTCGCGGAAGCGGCAGGGCTGTTCGAGGACGGCGAGCGGGATCGTATCGCGAGCAGCGAGCACGGGGTCGCCGTACCAGGCCATCGGCGCGTGGGTCACCGCGGCCGGATCGTTGGGCGCCGCAAAGCCCAGCGCGATGTCGAGCTGGCGCCGCTCGAGCAGGCCGACCAGTTCGGCCGTGCCGGCGATGCGGGAATAGATCTGCGCATCGGGGTGCAGTTCGGCGAACTGGGCCAGCAGGCCCGACAGCAGCATTTCGGCAAAGTCCTGCACCATGCCGATCCGCGCGGGGCCGCTGAACTGCCCGGCGGCGACCGCGGCCACGGCTTCATCGTGCAGAGTCAGCACCTTGCGCGCGTAATCGAGCATCAGCTCGCCCGCCGGGGTGAGAGTCAGGCGCCGCCCGTCGCGGTGGAACAGCGTCTGCTGCAGCAGCTCCTCCAGCCGCTTGATCTGAAGGCTGAGCGCCGACTGGGTGACGAAGACCTTCTCCGATGCATTGAGCATGGAGCCAGTGTCGACGATCGCAACGAACGAGCGCAGGAGATTGGTCGGCAGATTGACCGGCATGGCTAAGGGCCTTCGGGAACTGGAGAGGGGGGAGGGATTGCGGTGGTCCGCCGATCCATGCAGCGCCTTCGTGGGGTGACGCTGATTATCAATCAAAATAGTAGAGTTTAATGCACGCAATGGCAAGAGCCGATTTGGCGCTGGCCGCGATTGCCGCACGCTTTGGCGGCGAAAATGCGCAATTTTGCCGGTTCCATGAGGATTGCTGATACGTCCCGCTCAATACTCAATTGCCTTGGTAGAGTTTAAGCGGGATTTTCCGGGACCCGTCATCCCGGCAAGAGTCTCGACCGTCCCATGTCCGTCCTTCAAAAGCTCGCGCAGAGTCGCTGGTTCAGTCCGCTCGCCCTCCTGGCCGTGTGGGAAGCGGGCTCGCGCCTCGGGCTCATTCCCGAACGCACGCTGGCGGCACCGTCGGCCGTTGCGGAAACCCTGCTGGGCATGCTGACCTCGGGCGAACTGCCCAGCAATCTTGCCGTGTCGTTCGGCCGGGTGCTGTCGGGGCTCGCCATCGGCGTGACGCTGGGCATCGTGCTTGCGCTCGTTGCCGGCCTGTCGCGCAAGGGCGAAGCGGCGATCGATCCGCTGATGCAGATCAAGCGCACGATCCCCACGCTCGCGCTGACGCCGCTGTTCATCGTCTGGTTCGGCATCGGCGAAACGCCCAAGATCGCGCTGATCGCGTTCGCCTCGATGTTCCCGGTCTATCTCAACCTCTACAGCGGCATCCGCGGGGTGGACCTGCGCCTGCTGGAAGGCGCGCGCAGCTTCGGCCTGACGCGGGCGGAGCAGGTGTGGCACGTGATCCTGCCGGGCTCGCTGCCGTCGCTGCTGGTGGGCCTGCGCTATTCGCTGTCGATCTCGATCCTGGTGCTCGTCGTTGCCGAACAGATCAACGCCTCGGCCGGCCTTGGCTACCTGATCAACAATGCGCGCGACTTCATGCGCACCGACATCATCGTGGTCTGCCTGATGGTCTACGCCGTGCTCGGCCTCGCTGCGGACTGGATCGTCCGCACGATCGAGAACCGCGCGCTCGTCTGGCGGCCCAGCCTCGTCAAAGCCTGATTTCCCCCCGATTTCCCCCACGCGGAGAACCACCCATGGACGCCCGCCTCAATTTCCTCGAAGCCCCGATCGTCCCGCCCGCCGGCGATGAGCCGCCGGTCGTCAGGCTGCGGCACTTCACCCGCCGCTTTGGCGACAACACGATCCTGTCGGACCTCAACCTCGACATCGCGCCCGGCGAATTCGTCGCGCTGCTGGGCCGCTCGGGCTCGGGCAAGACCACGCTGCTGCGCACGCTCGCCGGGCTCGACAGCGCCGAGGACCAGGACGTGACCGTGCCCAATTCGCGCGCGGTGGTGTTCCAGGACGCGCGTCTGCTGCCGTGGAAGAAGGTATGGCGCAACGTGGCGCTCGGCCTTCGCGGCGGCGATATCAAGGATCGCGCGCTGTCCGCGCTCGACGAAGTGGGTCTTGCCCACCGCGTCGATGCCTGGCCGCTGACGCTGTCGGGCGGCGAGGCGCAGCGCGTCGCGCTGGCCCGCGCGCTGGTGCGCGAGCCCAAGCTGCTGCTGCTCGATGAACCTTTCGCTGCGCTCGATGCGCTGACCCGGATCAAGATGCACCGCCTCGTGCTCGACTTGTGGCGCGCGCACAGGCCGGCAGTGCTAATGGTGACGCACGACGTGGACGAGGCGGTGGCGCTCGCCGACCGCATCCTGGTGCTCGATGCCGGGCGGATCTGCGCGCAGGACCGCATCGCCATCCCGCGCGGCGAGCGGGGCGAGCTTGCCCGGCCCTACCGCGAGAAGTTCCTGCGGATCCTCGAAGGCTCCGCGCCCAGCGACGCCGTGATCCCGTTCCCGGCGGGAGGTCACCAGTGAACGCGCTGGTCGCACCGCCGGTCCTGCCCGGCGCCGGGCTCGCCCGCCTGCGCGGGTTCGTCACTAATCTTGCCGAGCTGATCGACAGCACCCGTGGCGAACGCGAGATCCTGGAAAGCGGGGCCAAGCTGCTCGCGCGGCTGGTCAACCAGGACGACTGGCTGCCCGAAGCCTACGCCCAGCCCGATCCCGATCGCTATCGCCAGTACCTGCTCCACTGCGACGCACGCGAGCGCTTCAGCGTGGTTTCCTTCGTCTGGGGGCCGGGGCAGGGCACGCCGATCCATGACCACCGCACTTGGGGCCTCGTCGGCGTGCTGCGCGGCAGCGAGCGCTCGGAACGCTTCGTTCGCAACCCCGACGGCAGCCTGAAGCACGCCGGCACCGACGTGCTGCACGAAGGCGAAGTCGAGGCGGTGAGCCCACGCATCGGCGACATCCACCGCGTCTCGAACGCCGAGACGCGGCATGCCTCGATCTCGATCCACGTCTATGGAGGCAACATCGGCGCGATCGAGCGCGCGACCTACGATCTCGACGGGCGGGCCAAGCGCTTCGTTTCGGGCTACGCCAACACGGAACTTCCCAACCTGTGGGACCGGTCGGTGCGCGCATGACCGTCCGGCCCCAGGATATCCGCAGCGCCCTGCTGGCGCGTGAGGAAATCGCGCTGATCGACTTGCGCGAGGAAGCCGAATTCGCGCGCGGCCACCCGCTGTTCGCCGCGCAGATCCCGCTGCGCCGGATCGAGGCGGAAGCGCGCTGGCGCATCCCGCGCGCCGACACGCGCATCGTGGTCTACGACGATAGCGAAGGCCTTGGGGGCGAAGGCCTCGTCGGCCCGGCGATCGAGCAGCTCCGCGCGCTCGGCTTCACGCAGGTCGATGCGCTTGAAGGCGGACTTTCGGGCTGGCGCGATGCGGGGTACGAGCTGTTCGAGGACGTCAACAGCTACTCCAAGGCGTTCGGCGAGCTGGTCGAGCATCGCCGACACACGCCTTCGCTGCCGGCCAACGACGTGCAGGCGCTGATCGACGAGAAGGCGGATATCGCCATCCTCGATGCGCGGCGGTTCGAGGAATATGCCACGATGAGCATCCCGGGCGGTGTCAGCACCCCCGGTGCCGAACTGGTGCTGCGCGCCCGCGCGGTGGCGCCCGATCCGGACACGACGATCATCGTCAACTGCGCCGGGCGCACGCGTTCGATCATCGGTGCGCAGTCGCTGGTCAATGCGGGGCTGCCCAACCGGATTTTCGCGCTGCGCAATGGCACCATCGGATGGACGCTTGCCGGGCAGGAACTTGAGACCGGGCAGCAGCGTCGGGCGCCTGCGCCCCCGAGCCCGTTCGTGGCCGAAGCCCGCGAGAAGGCGCGCGAAGTCGCCTACCGCGCCGGCGTTCGCCGCATTCGCTGGGATGAGCTCGAGCACCTGCGCCAGGACACGGCGCGCACGCTGTACCTCTACGACGTGCGCCTTCCCGAAGACTTTGCCGCCGGCCACCTGCCCGGCTTCCGCAACGCGCAGGGCGGGCAGCTCGTTCAGGAGACCGACCATTTCGCCCCGGTGCGCGGCGCGCGCATCGTGCTGGCCGACGATCTCGGCCCGCGCGCCGACATGACCGCCTCGTGGCTCGCCCAGCTCGGCTGGGAAGTCTTTGTGGTCGAATGGCCGCAAGGCGTCGCGCTCGAAACCGACAGCGATGGCGCGCCGAGCCCGCGCGGGCCCGAGGGCCGCTACAAGCGCCCCTACGAGGGCACCGACAACGCCGCCGCCGCGATGCAGGCCTATCTCGACTGGGAGTTCGGCCTTGTCGAACAGCTCCGCCGCGATGGCACGCACGGCTTCTACGTCATCTGATTTTCACCGCTTCAGGAAGGGTCATTCCATGCCCGTCAAGTTCATCGGCTATATCGGCTTCAACAACACCTCGGAAATCCACGCCGGCCAGCGCAGCCGCGTGCTCGACCGCGACTATGTCGATGCAGCGGCGCGCGCGCAGGAAAAGGGCGGCTTCGACCGCGTGCTGATCCCGTTCGGATCGAGCTCGCCCGAAAGCCAGATCGTTGCCGCGCACGCCGCCGCGATCACCGACACGCTGGGCTTCCTCGTCGCGCACCGGCCCGGTTTCACCCAGCCGACGCTGGCCGCGCGCCAGCTGGCGACGCTCGACCAGCTTTCGGGCGGGCGCGTTGCCGTGCACATCATCACCGGCGGCGCTGACGAGGAAATGGCGCGCGATGGCGATGTCGGCCCGGACAAGGCCCAGCGATACGCCCGTACCGACGAATATCTCGACATCGTGAAGCAGGAATGGTCGGCGGCGCGCCCGTTCGACCACAAGGGCCGCTTCTATGAAGTGCGCCAGGGCTTCAGCGCGATCAAGCCGGACAACCTTCCGGTGTTCTTCGGCGGCTCCTCGCCCGAGGCGATCGACGTCGCCGGGCGCCATGCCGACGTCTACGCGCTGTGGGGCGAAACGCTGGAGCAGGTCGGGGATTCGCTGCGGCAGGTCCGCCAGTCGGCGGCGCGCTATGGCCGCTCGCCCGGCTTCTCGCTGTCGCTGCGCCCGGTGATCGCCGATACCGAGGAAGCGGCGTGGAAGAAGGCGGCCGAGATCGAGGATCAGGTTCGCGCCGCGCGTGAAGCCGCCGGCCTTCCGGTCAGCGGCCACCGGCCGGCCAATGCGGGCTCGCTGCGCCTGCTCGAAACCGCCAGTGCCAACCGCCGCGATGGCCGCCTGTGGACGGGTGTCGCCGCGCTTACCGGCGCGCAGGGCAATTCCACCGGCCTCGTCGGCACTCCCGAGCAAGTCGCGCAAGGGATGCTCGAATACTACGACATCGGCATCGACCACTTCCTGATCCGCGGCTTCGATCCGCTGGCTGATGCGATCGCCTATGGCGAGCACCTGCTGCCACTGGTCAAGGCCAAGGTTGCCGAACGCGATGCGCGCCCCGTCGCGCTGGCAAGCTGAGGGAGAACGCAAAGATGGCCACCATTCTCGAACGCCCGCGCTCCGGCGCCGACGATGTCCGCCCCGAAGGCATCACCGATGCCGAATGGCAGACCCGCGTCGACCTCGCCGCGTTCTATCGCATCGCCGCGATCCACGATTACGACGATTTCCTCTACACCCACATCTCGGCGCGCGTGCCGGGGCCCGATCACCACTTCCTGATCAACCCGTTCGGGCTGACCTTCGATGAAATCACGGCCTCGAGCCTGGTCAAGGTCGATCTCGACGGGAACGTGATTGGGCACAGCGAATACGGCATCAACTACGCCGGCTACGTCATCCATTCGGCCATTCACGCCGCGCGCGAAGATGCCCACTGGATCGCGCATTTCCACACGCGGGACGGCATGGGCGCGTCGGCGCACGCCGAAGGACTGCTGCCGCTGACGCAGCGCGCGCTCTACATCATTCCGCGCCTTGCCTATCATGACTACGAAGGCGTGGCGCTCAACCTCGACGAGCGCGAGCGGCTGCAGGCAGACCTTGGCGACAAGAAGCTGATGCTGCTGCGCAATCACGGCACGCTGGCATTGGGCCGCACGGCGGGTGAAGCCTGGAGCGGTATCTACCAGCTTGAGGAAGCGTGTTCGGCGCAGGTCGCGGCGTTGGCCGGCGGGCGTGACCATGTGCTGATCGCTCCGCAGGAAGCGCAGGACGAGGCGCTGCGCCAGATCGCCCAACGGCCCGCCGCCGCCGCTGCGAGCGAAGGGCGCAAGCCGCACGACCAGCTCGTCTGGGAAGCGGTCCTGCGCAAGGTGGCCCGCACGCTTCCCGGCTTCGACACCTGACACACCCCGCAGATTTTCGGGGAACCGGCCGGCTCTACGTCGATAGGCGTATGGGCCGGCCGCTGCATTTCCGAAAGGCACTGCACTCGTGCCCGACCACCTCCAGCCAGAGCAGACCATGACCGAACCCGCCGTCCCCCGTTCCAAGAGTCACTTCGGCCGCAACGTCCTGATCGGCATGGCCGTCGGCCTCGCTCTGGGGCTGGTCGCACGCAAGCTCGGCCCGGTTGGTCCCGATCAGCCCAACGCGCTGGCCGTCACGCTGAACCTCGTGGGGTCGAGCTTCGTGCAGCTGCTCAAGGCACTTGTGCCGCCGCTGGTGCTCACCGCGATCATTGCCTCGATCGGACGCCTGCGCGATCTCAACAACGCGGCGCGACTGGCCGGCCAGACCGTGCTGTGGTTCGCGATCACCGCGCTGATCGCGGTGTCGATCGGCATCGCGCTGGGGCTTGTGTTCCAGCCGGGGGTCAACACGGCGGTGTCCGCAGCCGCTGCTGAAAAGCCGCATACGGTGGGCAGCTGGCTCGATTTCCTGAAGGGGCTGATCCCGTCGAACTTTCTCGGCCTTGCCGCCAGCACCGAGATCGACGGGGACAGTGCCAAGACCAGCATCAGCTTCAACGTGCTGCAACTGGTGGTCATCGGCCTGGCGCTCGGCTTTGCCGCGCTGCGCACGGGCGAGGCGGGCGATGCATTTCTCAAAGGCGCGAACACGCTCCTTGCCGTGGTGCGCAAGCTGCTCAACTGGGTCGTCCGGCTCGCCCCGATCGGCAGCGCGGGGCTGATCGGCAATGCCGTGGTCAAGTACGGCTGGGACACGCTGTCCAGCATCGCGCAATACGCGATCGCGCTCTACGTCGGGCTCGGCCTCGTGCTCTTCGTCGTCTATCCGATCCTGCTGAAGGCACATGGCCTCAGCCCGCTCGCCTATTTCCGCAAGGCGTGGCCGGCGATCGAGCTGGCGTTCGTCTCGCGCTCGTCGATGGCGGCGCTGCCGGTGGCCGAAGCGGTGACGACCGACCGGCTTGGTGTCGCGCCCGCCTATGCCGCCTTCGCGGTGCCGGTTGCCTCCACTACCAAGATGGACGGCTGCGCGGCGGTCTACCCCGCGCTTTCGGCCATCTTCGTGGCGCAGTTCTTCCACGTGCCGCTGGTGGCGACCGACTACCTGCTGATCGTGCTCGTGTCGGTGCTGGGCTCCGCCGCCACTGCCGGCGTCACCGGCGCCACCGTGATGCTGACGCTGACGCTTTCGACGCTGGGCTTGCCGCTCGAAGGCGTGGGCCTGCTGCTCGCGATCGACCCGATCCTCGACATGGGCCGCACCGCGGTCAACGTCGCAGGCCAGATCCTCGTGCCGGTAATCGTCGCCCGGCGCGAAGGCATCCTCGATCTCGATCGCTACAACGCGCTCGACGAAGGCGAACCGATCGCGGCTTGAGCATTACTTGAACTGCTATCAGCCTTCCGCGATGGCTGGCGGCAGGTGGCGGGTGCACCCTTTTTCCAACGGAATCAGGAGGCACCCATGTCCATCAAGCGCCAGCTGCGGCTCGGCTTCATTCTTCACGGCGTCGGCCCCGGCTGGGACGATTGGCGCCATCCCGATGCGCAAGTCGATGCCAGCACCAGCCTGTCGTTCTACAAGCGACAGGCGCAAGTGGCCGAGCGGGGCAAGTTCGACTACCTGTTCGTGGCCGACAGCGTTTCGATCAACGCGCGCTCCAGCCCGCACTACCTAAACCGCTTCGAGCCGCTGACGATCCTGTCGGCGCTGGCGGCGGTGACCGACCACATCGGCCTGGTCGGCACGGCGACGGTTTCGTACATCGAACCCTACAATCTGGCTCGCCAGTTCGCTTCGCTCGACCACATCAGCGGCGGCCGCGCCGGCTGGAACGTGGTGACCAGCTGGCTCGAAGGCAGCGCCGCCAACTATGGCCGCGACGAACACTTCGCCCACGACGTGCGCTACCGCCTCGCCGAGGAGTACCTCGACGTGGTGAAGGGGCTGTGGGACAGCTGGGAGGACGATGCGCTGGTCCGCGACAAGGCAACCGGCCAGTTCCTCGATCCCGACAAGCTGCACGAGCTCAACCACAAGGGCGAGTTCCTCAAGGTCAAGGGGCCGCTCAACATCTCGCGCAGTGCCCAAGGGCAGCCGGTGATCTTCCAGGCGGGATCGTCGGAAGACGGTCGCAATTTCGCGGCCAAGCACGCCGAGGCGATCTTCACCCACGCGGACAGCCTTGCCGAGGGCCAAGCGTTCTACGCCGATCTCAAGGCCCGCGCAAAGGGCTTCGGGCGCGATCCCGAGAAGCTGTTCATCGTGCCCGGCGCGCGGCCGGTGATCGGATCGACCGAGGCGGAGGCCGAGGCGAAGTACCGCGAGCTGGCCTCGCTCGGCAATCTCGAGAACGCGCTGCGCTCGCTGGGGCGCGGGTTCAACGATCACAACTTCAGCGTCTACGATCCCGATGGTCCGTTTCCGCGCGAAGTCGCCGCGGAAGGCCACAAGTCGAACCAGAGCCAGTCCGCGCGCGTCCTCGCGCTCGCCGACGAAGGGCTCACCTTGCGCGAAATCGCGCTGCGCCATGCCACCCCGCGCGGAAACTTCGTCGGCACGCCCGAACAGATCGCCGATCGCTTCGAGACCTGGCTGAACGAGCGTGGGTCCGACGGGTTCAACCTGTTCGAAAGCCTGCCCGGCCAGCTCGATGTGTTCGTCGATCAGGTCGTGCCGATCCTGCAGCAGCGCGGGATCTACAAGACCGAGTACCCCGGTGCGACCTTCCGCGAGACGCTCGGCCTCGACGTTCCGGTCAATCGCAACACCGCCGCGCGCCTGCAGCGCAGCGCCGCCTGATTTCGCAAGAGGAGAGAGACCAATGGCAACGACCGCAATCGACACCTCCATCAGCGGCCTGGAAATACGCCGCCTGCAGCCGACCATCGGCGCCGAGATTTTCGGCATCGACATTTCGAAGCCGATCAACGATGCCCAGCGCGCGGCGATCCGCGCCGCCGTGCTCAAGTACAAGGTCATCTTCTTCCGCGACCAGCCGCTCACCAACGAGCAGCACGCCGCCTTCGCCGGCCAGTTCGGCCCGCTCTACACCCACCCCACCACCAAGCGTCAGGATAACCTGCCGCCGGTCCACTCGATCGCGGCGGTGGACGATCGCGAATATGGCGAACGCTTCAAGGCGGTGCTGGATTCGGGCGATGCCTACCACACCGATACCAGCTGGCGGCTCGTGCCGACCTGGGGCGCGGTGCTGCGCGACATCACCCTGCCCGCGGTGGGCGGCGACACGATCTGGGTCGATGCCAACCTTGCCTACGAGGCGCTGTCCGACGATCTCAAGGCGCGGCTCGAAGGGCTGCACGTAACGCACAACTTCCTCGGCGCGTTGAAGGCCGTGGGCCATGAATATCCGATCGTGGCGCATCCGATCGTGCGCACGCACCGCGAAACCGGGCAGAAGATCCTGTGGGTCAACTTCTCGCAGCAACCGCAGATTCTCGGGGTCGAACTCGCCGAAAGCAAGGCGCTGCTCGACGAGATCCTGCGCCAGTACAAGCGCCCCGAACTGCAGGTCCGCTTCAGCTGGCGCCCGAACTCGGTGGCGTTCTGGGACAACCGCGCGGCGGTGCACTATGCCGTGCGCAACTACGGCAATTTCCCGCGTGAGCTGCACCGCATCCTGATTGCCGACGAACCACTGTGGGGTGACCTCTGACAATGCTGTCCCGACGTCATGCCATCCTGACGTCCGGCGCCTTTCTCGCTCTTGCCGCGTGCGGCAAGGGCGGGGGAGGCGCCTCGACGTTGCGCGTGGGCAGCCAGAAGGGCGGGACCAAGGCGCTGATGCTCGCCTCTGGCGCGCTTGATGGAGCCCCGTACAAGATCGAATGGTCCGACTTCCCCGCGGCGCAGAACCTGCTCGAAGCGATCGGCAGCGATGCGGTCGATGTCGGGCTTGTCGGCGACGGGCCGTTCCAGTTCGCCTACCAGAGCGGCAGCCCGGCTCGCGCCGTTGCCGCGATGAAGGCCACCTCGCGCGAACCGGGCGCGCTGGCGGTCATCGTCGGCAAGACCTCGCCCGCGCGGTCGATCCGCGACCTTGCCGGCAAGCGCATTGCCACCACGCGCGGCAGCATTGGCCACTACCTGGTGCTGCGGGCGCTGGCCGAAGCGGGCCTGAAACCGGATGCGGTGAAGCTGACGTTCCTCAGCCCGAGCGATTCCAAGGCGGCGCTGCAGACCGGCGCGATCGAAGGCTGGTCGACCTGGGTGCCCTATACCGCGGCGGCGCTGGCCGAAGGCGCGCGCATCGTGGTTGACGGGCGCCAGTTCTCGCAAGGCGTGGCCTTCGATGTCGCCAGTGCTTCTGCCGTGGCGCAGAAGCGGGCGATCCTCGCCGATTTCCTGGCGCGCGAAGCCAAGGCTCTGGCCTGGTCGAACGATCATGGAGCCGATTATGCCAAGATCCTGTCTGCCGAAACCGGACTTCCCCTGCCGGTGGCGACGGCAACCGTGCGGCTCAACAGCCGGCTGCGCGTGCCGATCGACGCGCCGCTGATCGCGCAGCAGCAGGTCATTCTCGACACCTTCCGCAACGCGGGCGAGTTTGTTTCGCCACGCCCGATCAAGGATGCATTCGCGCCGGTCTGACCGCATGACGAATACCAATAACCGGACGAGTTAACTCAATTGGAAGAGTAGAGTTAACCCCGGCAGGGTCGATCCGAACAACGAAATCCTGTTCGGGGAGTCCATCAATGCAACGTGTTTTCGTCTCGGCGCTGCTCGCGTCGACGCTGCTGTGCTCGCAAGCCCGCGCGGCAGAGGAAGCGCCGCCGGTGGCGTCGGCGCCCGATGCCGCCGCCGACGCCTCAGCCGCAGGCGACGTCGGCAGCGATGCCATCATCGTCACCGGCGTGCGCGGTGCCAGCCCACGCACCGTGGCCGACAGCCCGGTGCCGATCGACGTGATCACGCCCGCTGAACTGAAGGCCACCGGGCGGACCGGCCTCAAGGAAATCCTCGGCAACATCATTCCGTCGCTGACCATGCCGGCGCTGGGCGGGGGCGGTACTTCGGCCAGCGTGCGACCGATCTCGATTCGCGGTCTTTCGGGCGACTACCTGCTGGTTCTCGTCAACGGCAAGCGGCGGCACACCACGTCGCTGATCAACAACCTCTCGCGCGTTTCTGGCGGTTCGACCCCGGTCGATATCGACCTCATCCCCACCAACGCGGTCGGCCGGATCGAAGTGCTGCGCGATGGCGCGGCGGCGCAATACGGTTCGGACGCGATCTCGGGCGTGATCAACCTCATCCTCGATTCCAGCCCCGAAGGTGGCGAATTCACCACCACGGCGGGCCAGCTCTATGAAAAGGGGGGCGCGCTGATCCAGCAGTCGCTCGGCTATGGCACGCGGCTGGGCGATGGCGGCTTCCTGCGGTTCGCGGTGGAGGGCAAGTTCCACGATCGCGCCGACAGCTCGGCCGACCCGATCGCCCGCGTGTTCCCGCTGGTGAACGGCCAGCCCGACCCGCGCGAGGCCAGCGTCGACCACGTGATCGCAGGCGGCTATGGCCGTTCGAACCGCGACAAGATCGTCAACTCCAGCGTCAACGCCGAACTGCCGTTCTCCGATACGCTGAAGGGCTACACGTTCTCGACGCTGTCCTATCGCAACATCAAGGATGCGCGCGGCGCCTATGTTCCGGCAACGAGCATCGGCGCATTGCCGCAGATCTATCCCTCGGGCTTCCAGGCCTATCGCCGCATCTGGGAATGGGACTTCCAGACGACGTGGGGGCTGAAGGCACAGCTCGGCGGCTGGGATGCCGATCTTTCGACCAGCTTCGGGCGGGACAACGTCAAGCTCGGTGCCGAAAACACGTTGAACCCCTCAATCGGGCCAACGAGCCCGACCAGCTTCTTCATGGGCAAGCAGATCCAGACGCTGTGGGTCAACAATCTCGACCTGTCGCGCACCTATGACGTCGGCCTTGCCGCGCCGCTGGAAGTCGCGGTCGGCGTCGAACAGCGCTGGGAAAAGTTCCAGAACATCGCCGGCGAGCCTGACAGCTACCGTGACGGCGGCTATGTCGTGCCCAAGGACGGCACTCCGTTCGGCAACCTCTATGGCGGCAAGTCGCCATCGCCGGGCCTTGTCTCGTTCACCGGCACTTCGCCGGCCGATGCTTCCTCGATCTCGCGCGGGAATATTGCCGCCTATATCGATCTTTCGACCAAGATCGTGCCGGCCTGGTTCATCGGCGTCGCCGGGCGCTTCGAACATTACACCGACAGCGCCGGCAACACTTTCAGCGGCAAGGTGTCGACCCGCTTCGAACTGGCCAAGGGGCTGGCGCTGCGTGGCGGCGTGAACACGGGCTTCCGCGCTCCGAGCCTAGCCCAGACCGCATTTTCGACCACGCAGAACACCGTCACGGTCGTCGGCAACGAACGCGTGCTGACCACGTCCAAGTTCCTGCCGGTCAACAGCGCGGCGGCGCTGGCGCTTGGCGCGCAGCCGCTGAAGCCGGAAAAGTCGCTCAACTTCACCGCCGGCCTGACGTTCGAACGGGGTCCGGTGCGCCTGACGGTCGATGGCTACCAGATCCGCATCGATGATCGCATTGTGAAGACCGACTTCCTCGGCACCTCCAGCAACGGCGGTTCGGCGATCAAGGCGATCCTCGTGGCCAATGGCGTTGCCAATGTGGATAGCGCGCAGTTCTTCACCAACGCCATCGACACCCGCACGCGCGGCGTTGATGTCGTCGGCGAATATACCCTGCGCACGGGTGGCCTCGGCACCGTCCGCCTTAACGCGGCGTGGAGCTACTTCGACACCAAGATCCTGAAGGTGATCGACAATCCGGCCCAGCTTTCGGCGCTCAACGTCGTCCTGTTCGGGCGGCAGGTCCAGCGCGACCTGCTGGTCGCGGTGCCCAAGAGCAAGGTCGTGCTGACCGTGAACTGGGATCTGGGTAAGGCGCGGATCCTGGCCCGCGCCACGCGCTACGGCAAATACACCGAATCCAGTTCGACCGCCGCCAGCGACCGCACGTTCGGCGCCAAGTGGATCGCCGATCTTGAAGTCGGCTACAACCTGTCCGACCACGTCACAGTGTCGGTCGGGGCCAACAACCTGTTCGACACCTATCCCGATCGCAATGGACTCATTGCGGCGACGGACGGCTCGGGCGCTTACGGCAGCTTCGCGCCGTTCGGCCTGAGCGGCGGGTTCTACTATGCCCGCGTGGGCGTGACCTTCTGACCTGAACTGGCTGCGGCGGGCGGAGGGGGAGCGTATGCCGCTGCGGCCTCCCTCCACGCATAGCATCAGTGGTCGCACAGTGTCCGGCAGGCTTTCCAGCATCGGGAAGGGCGCAATGCTTCGGATGGCCCGAATGAAGGCGGCGCAGGGCACTGCGCGCCGCCGCATTCCGCTCGTGTTGCTCATGTTCGCGATGCTGGGCGCCGCCTTGCCGGCGGGGCGCACGGACAGGCTGTCATGGGAAATGCTGCCCGCGCAGGACAGCCAGGGCAGGACGCTTGGCACGCTGGTCGTCTCCTCGATCCTCCGCTCCGGCAGCAGCGATGCGCAGCGGCCCACGCTGATCGTGTTCAATGGCGGGCCGGGAGCATCCTCGGCATGGCTGCAACTGGGCCTTCTGGGGCCCCTGCAGGCCGATCTGCCCGCCGATCCCGCCGTGCCGATCCCCTCTGAACCCCGCCTTCGTGCCGCGCCCGGCCGGATCGGGGATCTGGCCGACGTTCTTTTTGTCGATCCGCTCGACACCGGCTTCAGCCGGCGCGCCGCGACCGTGGAGGCGAAGCGGCTGCGCACGCTCGATGCCGATGGCGATTATCTCGCCAGGGCGATCGCGCTCTGGCTGGTGCGGCACGATCGCGTCGGCCAGCCGGTAGTGCTGGTCGGCGAAAGCTATGGGGCAGAGCGCGCGGTCGCTGTTGCGGATGCCTGGCAACGCACGGGTGCCGGCATCCATCTTGCCGGGCTGGTGCTGATCTCGCAGACGGTCCTCAACGAATTCGCGCTCGGCCAGGAAGACCGCGCCCTTGCGCTGGCGACGGGCCTTCCCACGGTAGCCGCAACCGCCTGCTATCACCGCCTCGTGGATGGCGCTGCGCACGATCCCGATGCCTGTGCCGAACAGGCCGCCGCTTCGGACACGCTGGCAACGAAGGCGGTTTTCGCGAACGGGTCGCAGCCGATCAGCCGCAATGCCTACCGCATGGTGGCGCTGCAGGACCGGCAGCGCGCCCTCGGCATGTATGACAGCCGCCGCACGGCGCCCGTCGATCCACGTCGCGGCTGGCAGGACCCTTCGCTCGCGCCGCTGCTGCAGGCGATGTCGCACGCCGTGCCCCGCTACAATCGCGCCCTGCTGGGCCTGATGCGCTCACCGGTCGATGGCTCCGCCTACGTGCTCTACGATCCGCTGATCCGCGCGACGTGGCAGCCGACGCCGGGCGGTGCCTACGGGCTGGCCGATCGCCTCGGCACGGTTCTGCGTACAAGCGGGGCGCGGCTGCTGGTGGCAGGGGGACTGTTCGATTGCGTCGGGTCGGTGGGCGCCGATCGCCTGTTGCTGTCGCGCCTGGGTCTGCCGCCTGGCACGGCCAGCGCGGTCCGCTATCCCGGCGGACACATGTTCTATCTGGAACCCCAGAACCGCACCCGGTTCCGCGCCCGCCTCGAACGCTTCCTGCGCGATCTTGCGCCACCGCGCCCAAGCCGCACGGACTTGCCTGCTTCGCCGGAAAAGGCTTGATATTCAGTAATATAGATCGGTTGACCGGATCATTTCAGGATGCACGATACGCGTGAAAATGGCAAAGAGGCCGGTGCCCTGAAGGCAATAAAAAACCCCGCCGAAGCGGGGCTTTTCGATGGTGGGCGTAGCAAGGATTGAACTTGCGACCCCTACGATGTCAACATAGTGCTCTACCACTGAGCTATACGCCCGCACCATCGAACGGGCCGGATTGGAACAGCAAGGCCGTTTCCGCGCCGGGAGCCGCCCATTAGCCGCGCTTCCTGTGCTTCGCAAGGGGGCAAATTCGCTTTTCCGACATGCCCCTGCAAGCGCGGCTCAGTGCAGCGGACCACCGTTTCCGGCGAGCGGCGAATCCGCGAACACGCGCTCCACTTCGAGCACCAGATCGCGCAGGTGGAACGGCTTTGACAGCACGCGCGCCTGCGGCGCTTCGCGGTTGGCCTTCAGCGTCACGGCGGCAAAGCCGGTGATGAACATGACCTTGGTGGACGGGCTGATTTCCCCGCAGCGCTGGGCCAGTTCGATGCCGTCCATTTCGGGCATCACGATGTCGGACAGCAGCAGGTCGAAGTGCTGCGATTCGAGCAGCGGCACCGCCGCGGTACCACGGTCGACCGACACGACCTCGTAGCCCGCATTTTCGAGCGCACGGGCAAGGTAGGTGCGCATTGCTTCTTCGTCTTCGGCCAGCAGAATCCGGATCATGATCAACCTTTTTCGAGCCGCGCAGCGGTAGCGCCCTGCGCGCGGGACGGTCTCCTACACCTGCGGCGGTTAAGAATCTCCGGCGAATGCACCGGAAGTAGACGCAAAGACGACGGAAGGTGCGTTTTGACAGGCAGGGCAAAGCCATGCAGCGTGTCCCAATGCAGGAGGACGCTACGCCGCGCTTTGATTCGTCGGGCTTTGATTCGCCGCGCATCGATTTCCCGCGTTTTGATTCGAGCATCGAAACCGGCGGCGCCGTGCCGGGACTGGCGGGCACGCCTGCCTATGCGCTGACGCGGTGCGAGCCATCGCCGATCCCGGTGATGATCGCTGTGCCCCACGCCGGGCGCAGTTATCCGCCGATGCTGGTCGAAGGCATGCGCCATCCCGCCTTCGCTGCGCCCCGGCTCGAGGACCGTCTGGTGGATCTGGTCGCGATCGAGGCGGCGCGGCGTACCGGGGCGACGCTGCTGCTGGCGCAAGCGCCGCGGGCGATGATCGATCTCAACCGCAGCAGCGACGATGTCGACTGGGACATGGTTTCGGATTCGCGACCGCCAGCGGGCGACTGCGGCGGTGGTGGGGTCATGCGTCGGGCGCGCAGCGGGCTGGGGCTCGTTCCGCGCCGGCTTCCGGGGCTCGGTGAGCTGTGGAAGCGGCGGATGAAGCGCGGCGAGCTGGACCGCCGTATCGCCGATATCCACGAACCCTACCACGCCGCGCTGGCGGCGGAGCTTGCCGGGCTGAGCGATCGCTGGGGCGCGGCGCTGCTGATCGATCTGCATTCGATGCCGCCGCTTGCCGCGCGCAGCGCGGGCGAACCGGCGCCGCAGTATGTCGTGGGGGACCGCTTCGGCGCAGCATGCGATGGCGCACTGGTTTCGACCGTGTTTGCCCTGTTCGCGCAGGCGGGGCTGCGCGCAGCGCACAACCGCCCCTATGCGGGCGGCTACGTGCTCGAACGACACGCACGGCGGCGCGACGGCATCCATTGCCTGCAACTGGAAATCGACCGCACCTGCTATCTCGATTCGCGGCTGGCCGAACCGGGCGCCGGGTTCGATGCGGTGGTGGAGATCGTGACCACGCTGGTGCGGCGCGTGGCGGACGACGTTGCCGCGATCGGGCGCAACCGCCAGAGCTGGCGCACCGCAGCGGAATAATCCCCTGCCTTCCAAGACGACCCAATAAAAAAACCACCTGGAGCAAGCTCCAGGTGGCCAAGGTTCAGGGAGGAGGTGCACGAAGTGCACCAGTCACGCCGGGCCATGAGGGGAGCCGCGACGCAACAATCCAAAGATAGGGGAGGGGTTGGGGCCACGCAAGAGGTTTCGCGTGAAATTTGAGTCACCTGCCGGTCAGGGCAGTCGTCCGGTCGACTCCTTGCCGGACCGGGCACCTTGCATTGCAGCGAAGGTGCGCCGGAGGCGGGGTCTGGCCCGTCGCCTCCGGCAGAACAATCAGCTCGCGCGAATCAGAGCGCGGGGACCGGCGCGATCGCCGGCGTCGGAGCCTTGCCCTGTTCAGCCTGCAGGCCGAAGATCACGCTCATCAGGTCGAGCGAGAAGATGTGCGCATAGAGCAGCGGCAGCAGCCCGCTCTGCGCCCAGCCACGCAGCACGTCGCCGCGCACTTCGCGCAGCTTTTCCTGGTCGATCATCTGAAAGCCGCGATAGATGAACGGCTGTTCGATGCCCGGCTGCTGGATGGCAGCTTCGCCTTCCATCAGCAGGTTGTGCTTCTTGATCTCGTCGATGAAGGCCTGCGTGCGCTGGCCCGCCTGCTCGAACTGTTCGCAGAACTGCAGGATGCCCTTGGTCGTGTCGGTCGGCTCGGCGCCGTCGAACAGCGGGCCGCCTTCGTCGAATTCGCCCACCAGGCCGCTGGTCGGGTCGAAGCACAGCGACAGCTCTTCGCTCTGCGGGTTGAGCTTGGCGAGCATGAACGGGTAGCGGCGGGCATAGGCCGGCAGGTACACCGTCGGCGCCACGTTGCCTTCGGCGTCCACGAACACGTTCACGCCTTCGTTCAGGCCCATCAGCGCCAGCGGAACCGGGTTGTCGCCCGAAGCGAACACGATCGGGTAATGGCGCCCGGCCTGCGGGAATTCCTCGGCGGTCAGCGGGATCGCGTGCTGGGTCGAAAGCCACGGCGCCTTGCCGGTGCCGCGGGCGTGCCAGCCTGCGTGATCACGCGTGTTGAGCGGCATGAGATCGTTGTAGAAAAGGGGCAGGTTGGCTTGCGGCGCGCTGGCCATCGTCACTCTCCGAGTAGAAACTGTCGCGTCAGCGCGCGCGTGCCACGCCCGCCACGGGAGTGGCGGCTTTACGGGCTCGCACGGTGGGTGGCAAGGCCGCGCGCTTCGCTCTCCCCCGCGCCGCGTGGCGCAGCGCGACGGGGCGGGCGCGCCTGCCGGTCAGACGAGCTTGCCCGGATTGAGCAGCCCCTGCGGGTCGAGCGCCTGCTTGACCGCACGCAGCAGGCCCAGGGCCACCGGATCGCCCAGACGCGCCAGCTCGTCGCGCTTCAACTGGCCGATGCCGTGCTCGGCCGAGATCGAACCGCCCGCCTGCGTGACGAGATCGTGCACGCGGCGGCTGATCGCCTTGCCGTCCCCCAGCTGCCAGGCCTTGGGATCGACGCCATCGGGCGCGATGACGTGGAAGTGGATGTTGCCATCGCCCAGATGGCCGAAGCCGACGGCGCGCGTGCCGGGCCATTCCGCCTCGATCACGGGCACCGCGCTTTCCACGAATTCGGGCATCTTCGCGACAGCGACCGAGATGTCGTGTTGCACTGCGGGGCCGCGCGCGCGTTCGGCCGAGGGGATCGTCTCGCGGATCTGCCAGAACTTATCGGCCTGCGCCTCGTTCGCGGCGATCGCGGCATCGGCGATCAGTTCCTGCTCGAACGCGGTGACGAGCAGGCGCTCGGCGGTGGCAGGCAGCGCCTCGGCTCCCTGCGCGTCGGCCACCAGTTCGATCAGCACGTGCCAGGGGTGCTGGCCTTCGATCGGCGTGCGGATGCTGGGCATGTATTCCCGCGTGGCGTCGATGGCGTGGTCCGGCATCACCTCGAACCCTTCGAGCGCATCGCCGGCGATCTTTTCGGCGTGCAGCAGGAGGGCCCGCGCCGCACGGAGCGAGGCGACGCCCGCCCACAGCACGCTGCGTGCCGCGACGGCGGGTTCCAGCTTCAGCGTAGCGCCGGTGACAATGCCGAGCGTCCCTTCCGATCCGATCAGCAACTGCTTCAGGTCGAAACCGCGATTGTCCTTCTTGAGCGGGGTCAGCTGGTCGAGCACCTGCCCGTCGGGCAGCACCGCCTGCAGCCCCAGCACCAGCGCGCGCATCGATCCGTGACGCAGCACCTGCGTGCCGCCGGCGTTGGTCGAGATCAGGCCGCCGATCGTAGCCGAGCCCTTGCCGCCCAGCGACAGCGGAAAGCGCAAGCCTTGCGCCTCCGCCGCTTCGTGCAGCACCTGCAGGATGACGCCCGCTTCGCAGGTTGCGGTGCGGCCTTCGCTGTCGATGCGGGGGCTGGCGTTCATCCGCCGCAGCGTCAGCAGCAGCGCCTCGCCGCTTTCGTCCGGGGTCGCGCCGCCTGACATGCCGCTGTTGCCGCCCTGTGGCACGATCGCCACGCCGTGTTCGCGGCAGAGCCGCACAAGCGCCGCCACTTCTTCCGTGCTGGCGGGGGAGGCCATGCCCAAGGCGCGCCCGGTGAAGCGCCCGCGCCAGTCGGTGAGCCACGGTGCCATCGTTTCGGCATCGGTGGTAAAGCCCTTGGGCCCAAGCAGCGCCTGTGCCGCAGCGATGAAGGTGTTGCGTTCCTGCGTCATGAAAGCGGGGCTATGGTCGGTCGCCAAGAAGGGCAATTCATTTTTGCTTGGCAGCGGGTTAAGCACGCGTTCAACAAGCCGGGCTATCGGGGATAGACACCGAAGAGCGGCCGGAATCACGGCTGTTGGGAGACCTTGAAAACCGTAACGCCCGATGATGTTGAGCCTGGCCCACCTCCTGAGCGTTCTGGCGCTGAGCGTGACCGGCCCGGTCGGGGCGGAGCACGCGGTGCGTGCCGACGTGTGGCGCGCGGCGATGGAGCCGGAAGGCCCTCCTATGCTGCCGAACGCGGCTCGATCGGGCGCCATGCCCGACATTCTCGATGCGCTTTCCAACGATGTGTGGAACCAGGTGCGCATCGAACAGCGGCTGGTCATCCGCATCGCGCCGCCGCGCAGCGCCGGGCGCGAAATCGCCCAGCCACCGCCCTTCAGCTCGATCCGCTTTCGCGAACGCAAGATGGCCAATTGCTTGCCGGTGCTCGGCATCGCCGGGGTTCAGGCGACGACAGACAGCCGCCTGCTCCTGTTCATGCGCGATCGGCGGATCGTAGGGGCCAGCCTCGACAAGCAGTGCAGGGCGGCCGATTTCTACATGGGCTTCTATGTCCAGCAGACGCAGGATGGGCTGCTCTGCGTCGGGCGGGATTCGATCCATTCCCGATCGGGAACAACCTGTTCGGTCAGCAAGTTGCGCGAACTGATCCCGGGCGAATGATCGGGAAGGGGGCTTCCCTTTCCGGTTTTCTTGACTTGGCGCGGGTTTCGGCATAGCGGCGTGCCGGATGCCGGGTTGTCGCAACCCTCGGCATGCGCGCGACCTTTGATGTGCGACGCTTTGTTTTCGGAAATCGCAACTGCATGAAATTCGCCGACCTCGGCCTCTCCGATGAATTGCTGAAGTCGGTCCTCGACGCCGGCTACGACACGCCGACTCCCATCCAGGCGCAGGCGATTCCTGCCGTCCTGATGATGAAGGACCTGATCGGCATCGCCCAGACCGGCACGGGCAAGACGGCCGGCTTCGTGCTGCCGATGATCGACATCCTGGCGCACGGCCGCCGCCGCGCGCTGATGCCGCGCTCGCTGATCCTCGAACCGACGCGCGAGCTGGCGGCGCAGGTGGCCGAGAACTTCGAGAAGTACGGCAAGAACCACGATCTCAAGATGGCGCTGCTGATCGGTGGCGTGCAGATGGGTGACCAGGTCAAGGCGCTGCAGGACGGCGTCGACGTGCTGATCGCCACGCCCGGCCGCTTGATGGACCTGTTCGAACGCGGCAAGATCCTGCTGACGGGTTGCGATCTGCTGGTGATCGACGAAGCCGACCGCATGCTCGACATGGGCTTCATCCCGGACATCGAGACGATCTGTTCGAAGCTTCCGGCGCAGCGCCAGACGCTGCTGTTCTCGGCCACCATGCCGCCGCCGATCAAGAAGCTGGCGGACAAGTTCCTGACCAATCCCAAGTACATCGAAGTGGCGCGGCCCGCTTCGAACAACGCCAATATTGCGCAGTTCAAGGTGTCGACCACCAGCCGGGGCAAGCGCGAAGTGCTGCGCCACCTGCTGCGCACCGACAACGTCAGCACCGCGATCATCTTTGCCAATCGCAAGACCACGGTGCGCGAACTCGCCAAGAGCCTGCAGCGCCACGGCTTTTCGGCGGGCGAGATCCATGGCGACATGGATCAGTCCGCGCGCAACGCCGAACTGCAGAAGTTCAAGGATGGGGTCATCAGCATCCTGTGCGCCTCCGACGTCGCCGCTCGCGGGCTCGACGTGAAGGGCGTGAGCCACGTGTTCAACTTCGACACGCCCTGGCACCCGGACGACTACGTCCACCGCATCGGCCGCACCGGCCGCGGCGGAGCGACCGGCCGCGCCTTCACGCTGGTGAGCAGCGAGGACGCCGAGGCGATCGCCAATGTCGAGAAGCTGACCGGCGGCAAGATTCCTGAGCTTAAGGTCGAAATCGACAAGAGCGAGGACCGGCCGGCCCGCACCGAGCGCAAGCGCCGCGAAGAGCCCGCAGAGGAGCGGAGCGAACGGCCGGAGCGCACGGAGCGCAGAGGCGGACGCAAGGCCCGCGACGAACAGCCGCGCGAGGAACGCGCACGCGACGAACGCCCGCGCGAAGAGCGTGCCGTCCGGCAGGAACGACCGGCGCGCAGCGAACGCGCCGCACGGCCCGACTACAACCCGGATTATCGCGAGGACCGGCGCCAGCAGCCCTCCGAACCGCCGAGCAAGCCCGGCGAATGGAACGGTCCGATCCCGGGCTTCCTCAACGTCTCCGCGCTGGCCGACTGATCGGCCAGCTGCGGTAGCTCAGCTGCCGTAAAGCGCAGCGTGCTCTGCCGCGTAGGTGGCATAGCTTTCCTTCATGATTGCCGAATTGAGCAGCATTTCGGCCACGGGTGACGTGCCGCCGGGGCGATAGACGCGGCTTTTCACCCACATCGATTCGGTGCGCTTGCTGCCCGACAGGCCGACGATCTCGCGCTCCACCTCGTAGTCGGCGCCAACCTCCAGCGGCCCGTCAATCAGGCGTATTTCCTGATCGGCGAAAAGCCCCACGTGCGGCCCGCGCACGGGAAACCGGTCTTCTCCCGCCTTGTGCTGGATCAGCACGCTGATCATCTCCATGGGGATGGCCGTGGCGAACCGGTCGGATGTCTCGGTCATGCGCAGGCGCTTCTGGGCGAGCGTGAAGGGGTAGTAATTGCCCATGTGATCGTCCGCGCCCATCCGCACCGGTATGCGCTGCGACGTCAGCCCGACATGAACGTCGCGCAGCACCACCGGATCGACCAGCGGGGCAAGACTCGCCAGCCGCTGTTCCAGCGCCGTGGGCCCGTTGCCGGTGCCCACCTCGATCGATCCGGTCAGGATTTCCGTGCCGTCCAGTCGCTCCATCCTTGCCTTGGCGCGAGACGGCATCGCCGTATCGGCCTCGATCGTCGCGCGCACTTCTTCGCCCTCGAACACCGGCGCGCGGAAGTGGACCGACAGGCAGCCTTCGCGAAACCAGCGTTCGCCCCACAGCGCGAAGGCGAGTGGTTCGAACTGGGTGAAGTGCGTCGGCCCTTCGATCGTGCCGCCCTTGAAGCCCAGCTTCTGCGCGGTGGCATCGTCGTGGATCGAGGCGTGGCCGTCGTAATGCTGTTCGGCCAGCATCTGCCGGGGACCCCGCCACGGACCGACCAGCAGGGTGCCCTCGCGCGTGATGGGTGTGTCGAAGGGTTCAGTCATCGGCGTCCTCTCCGGATTTGTTTTGCGGTGCAGGCTAGGCGGCAATGCCGCGCAAGGGAAGCATTCCCAAGTCGCGCCCGATTTGCTTAGCTTGCCCGCATGAAGCGCCACATCCTTGTCGCCGCCGCCCTGCTCGCCCTGGTGCCCACCGGCAGTCCCGCGCAAGACGACGCAGGGCTCGAGACCTTTGTGACCGAAGGCAGCGTCGGTCCCTACCGCGCCGGGCTCAACCTCACGATCAAGGATCGCACACGGGTCGTCGCCGCGCATTACTATTACGCCAGCTCCGGGAAGGACATCCCACTCAAGGTGGCGCAAGTGGGCGACAAGGTGCTACTCGACGAGCCCGGCGGCGCGCGCCTGGCGCTGGTGCTGACCAACGCCGATCCCAAGGAACCGCGCCCGCTGAACTTCGGCACATCGACCGGGCTTGCAGGAGACTGGACCAGCGTTGCGAAAGTGCTGCCCACGAAGTTCGGCTTCGGCATGGTGCTGCAGGGGCCATCGCCGGATCGCTGGTATGGCGACGTCACCACCGAAAGCGACGCTGCGTTCGAAGCGCGCGTGCGGCGTTTCCTCGCCGCCGTGGGCAGGGGCGATTGCAAGGGCGTGGCTTCGGCCGCGTCGTACCCGCTGACGCTCAATGGCAGCAAGCACGTCACCGTGCGATCAGCGGCAGCGTTCGCGCCATACTGCAAGCAGGTGCTGGCGCCCCGCTACGTCGCCCTGCTGCGCGATGCGATCCCGCACGAGATGTTCGTGCGCAACGGGCAGGCGATGGTGGCCAACGGCGCGGCCTGGTTCGATGCGCGCGGGGCGGTGGCGCTCAACCTGCCCTGACCGCCGAGGAAGGGATTCACGCCGGCTTGATGAAGCTGTCGATCACCCGCTTGCGTCCGGCCGTCTCGAAATCGATCTCCAGCTTGTTGCCTTCCTGCGCGGCCACGGTGCCGTATCCGAACTTGTCGTGAAACACCCGCGCGCCCAGCGCGATGTCGGCGCGGGGCTTCGAGGCGAAGCTTGCCGCGCTGCGCCCCGGTTCGGCGATGCGCTTCGGCGTGGGGTCATAGGTCTGAGCCGCAGCGCGCTGCCAGCCGGGACCGCGCGATGCCGCACGCCCTGCTTGCGCCCGCGCCACGTCGGCGAAGGGATCGGAATGTTCGGACCACTGCGCCCGCCACAGCGACGCGCCGCCCGACAGCGTGGTTTCCTCCTCGATATGGTCGCCAGGCAGTTCGCCGATGAAGCGGCTGGGGATCGAGCTGGTCCACTGGCCATAGATCCGCCGGTTGGCGGCGTGCAGGATGGTGCAGCGCTTCTTTGCCCGGGTGATCGCCACGTAGGCGAGGCGGCGTTCTTCCTCCAGGCTGGCGAGCCCGCCTTCGTCGAGCGCGCGCTGACTGGGGAACACGCCTTCCTCCCAGCCGGGCAGGAACACCTGGTCGAATTCCAGACCTTTGGCGGCGTGGATGGTCATCACGGTGACCTTCTCCTCGTCCTCGCTCCGGTCGTTGTCCATGACCAGGCTGACGTGTTCGAGAAAGTCGCCAAGCGTGTCGTACTCTTCCATCGCGCGGGCAAGTTCGGACAGGTTTTCGAGCCGACCATTCGCCTCGGCGCTCTTTTCGGCCTGAAGCGCGGCGGTGTAGCCGCTTTCATCCAGCATCGTGCGCGCAAGTTCCGCCGGTACCAGCGTGCCCGCCGCATCGCGCCAGCGGGCGAAGTCGCGCACCAGCGCCAGCAGCGTGTTGCGCGCTCGCGTCGGCAGTTCGTCGGTATCGCAGATCTCGAGCGCCGCGCGCAGCAACGGCATGCCCTGCGCGCGGGCAAAGCGGTGGATCTTCTCCAGCGTCTTGTCGCCCAGCCCACGCTTGGGGGTGTTGTAGATCCGTTCGAACGCGAGGTCGTCCGAAGGGCTGGCGATCAGCCGCAGATAGGCGAGCGCATCGCGGATTTCCGCACGTTCATAGAAGCGGAAGCCCCCGACGATGCGGTAGGCCATGCCGATCTGGATGAAGCGGTCCTCGATCTCGCGCGTCTGGAACTGTGCGCGCACGAGGATGGCCACGGCATCGAGGCTGCACCCCTCGCGTTCCAGCCGCTCGATCTCCTCGCCGATGCGGCGCGCTTCTTCCGGCCCGTCCCAGATGCCGATGACGCGGACCTTGTCGCCGCCATTGCGCTCGGTCCACAGCGTCTTGCCGAGCCGTTCGGCGTTTTCCGCGATCAGGCCCGACGCCGCGCCCAGGATGTGCGGGGTGGAGCGGTAGTTCTGCTCGAGCTTGATGACCTTGGCGCCGGGAAAGTCCTTTTCAAAGCGCAGGATGTTGGCGACTTCCGCGCCGCGCCAGGAATAGATCGATTGGTCGTCGTCCCCCACCACGCAGATGTTCTTGCGCGTCTGCGCCAGCAGCCGCAGCCACAGGTACTGGACCGCGTTGGTGTCCTGGTATTCGTCCACCATCACGTACTTGAAGCGCTGCTGGTACATCTCGAGGATGTCGCGCTCGCGCCGGAAGATGTTGAGCATGTGGAGCAGCAGGTCGCCGAAGTCGCAGGCGTTCAGATCCTTCAGCCGGTTCTGGTAGAGCGCATAGAAGCGCTGCCCCTTGCCATTGGCATAGGCTTCGTTTTCGCCCGCATCGAGGTCCGCCGGGTTAAGCCCGCGGTTCTTCCACTTGTCGATCAGCCCGGCGAGCTGGCGCGCGGGCCAGCGCTTTTCGTCCAGCCCCTCGGCCACGATCAGCTGCTTGAGCAGGCGGATCTGGTCATCGGTGTCGATGATCGTGAAGTTCGATTGCAGCCCGACCAGTTCGGCGTGGCGGCGCAGCATCTTGGCGGCGACCGAATGGAACGTGCCCAGCCACGGCATGCCTTCCACCGACGGGCCGATCAACTGGCCCACCCGCTCGCGCATTTCCCGCGCGGCCTTGTTGGTGAAGGTGACGCACAGGATCTCGCTGGGCCAGGCCAGCCGCTGACGTAGCAGGTTGGCCAGCCGCGCGGTCAGCGCCGCAGTCTTGCCCGTGCCGGCACCCGCCAGCATCAGCACCGGCCCTTCGGTGGTGACCACCGCCTCGCGCTGCGGCGGGTTCAGGCCATCGAGCCATGCGGGCACGGCGATGTTCGGGGATGCGGGGGAATCGGGTCTGTTCACCCGGAACAAGTAGGGAACTGAAGGGGGCTGTGCAACCCGTCGCCTCCCTTTGCAACGCCTGCCGGGAACGGTCGCGTCGCTGCGTTGTTTCTGGAAAGCCGAGTCAAAGCAAAGTAATGTCATTCATATGGCATTAATGTGGATGAACATCGGTTCAGATTACTTCTGATCTAATGTAAAATATGGCGACCGGATGGTATTGATGTCCGGATAGGTCGCTTCGTCTTTTGGTTGTCTCGATTCAACGAACAACATGGAACGGCATCGTCTGTCTCGCGTAACTCGCCCCAAGCCTTCGGGTTACAAGATAACGAACAGGAGACTTTCGATGCGAAAGATGTTTCTTCTTGGCGCTGCGGCGCTTGCTATGACGGGCGTGCCTGCGGCGATCTATGCCCAGGCTCCGGCGGCGCCTGCCGCTACGACGGCTGCCCCGGCAACGGGCACCTTCTCGATGAGCGCCGACCAGAAGACGCAGTATGGCGCGTGGCCGGCCGATCAGCGCACCAAGTATGACGCCTGGCCCGCAACGTATCAGGAATACTACTGGAGCCTCGATGCCGATCAGCAGAAGGGCTGGTGGGCGCTGACCGACGAGCAGCGCGGGCAAATCTATGCGATGACGCCCGAGCAGCGCACGCAGGTCTGGCCGACCATCACCGCCCAGCTGAAGGGCAGCGCGGCCCCTGCCACGCCGGCCCAGCCGGCCCCGGGTACCGGCACGCCGGCAACCCCGGCCGATCCGGCAACTCCGCCGAGCGGCGCGTCGACCGGCAAGCCGATGGCGGACGCTAGCATGGATGCCAACACGCCGGCGCCGAACGCACCGGGCGTGGTTGACGCCGGCACCGCACCGGCCGGCCAGCAGTATGCCGCCACCACCACCAGCAATGCCGTGCCCCCGCCGCCGGCAGATACGATGAACAAGAAGTACCCGGTCTGCACCAAGAAGCTGCAGGACAACTGCCGCAACCGTGGCGGTGTGTGATCGGCCACGAAAGATCGGATGATCTGACCGCATAACAAGCCCGAGCCTCCCCTCTCGGGTCGCAAGCGGGAAGGGCGCCGGCGATGCCGGCGCCCTTTTCGTGTGTGCAAATGCCGCGCGCGCGCTATGCCGCGCCGATGAACCCGATCCGCCAGAACGCCCGCATCCTGACCGCCAGCCTCGTCGGCACGGCGGTGGAGTTCTATGATTTCTACATCTACGCGACTGCCGCCGCGCTGGTGATCGGGCCGCTATTCTTCCCCGCCGAAAGCGAATCGGCGCAGACGCTGCTGGCGTTCATGACTTTCGGGCTCGCCTTCTTCGCACGGCCGGTGGGGGCCATTGCGTTCGGCCACTTCGGCGATCGCATCGGGCGCAAGTCCACGCTGGTCGCATCGCTGATGCTGATGGGCGGGTCGACGCTGCTGATCGCGTTCCTGCCGACTTATGCCATGGCCGGGCCGATCGCCCCGGCGCTGCTGTGCCTGTTGCGCTTCGGGCAGGGCTTCGGCCTTGGCGGCGAATGGGGCGGCGCTTCGCTGCTGGCCGTGGAAAACGCGCCCAAGGGGTGGGAAGCGCGCTTCGGGTCGGCGCCACAACTGGGCGCGCCGCTCGGCTTCCTGTTCGCCAACGGCCTGTTCCTGATCCTCAGCTACACCTTGTCCGAAGCCGACTTCACCGCCTGGGGCTGGCGTATTCCGTTCCTGGCGAGCGCGCTGCTCGTCGGGCTGGGGCTGTGGGTGCGGCTCAAGATCGGAGAGACGGCGGCGTTCAAGGAAGCGCTTGCCCACGAAGCGCCGCCCGCCGTGCCGATCGGCCGCCTGCTGCGCGAACATCCCGGCGCCGTCGTGGCCGGGATCGCGGGCGTCGTCGCCTGCTTCGCGATCTTCTACCTCGCCACCACCTTCGCGCTGTCTTTCGCGACGACCAAGCTGGGTTATGCCAAGCAGGAATTCCTCGAAGTCCAGCTCGCCGCCAACACCTTCCTCGCCGTCGGCATCGTTGTCGCTGGCTACTGGGCCGACAAGACCAGCGCGAAGAACGTGCTGGGCAAGGGCGCGCTGCTGACGGCGGTCGTCGGGCTGCTGTTCGGCTCGGGCCTCGGCTCAGGCTCGCTGCCGGTGGTCTTCGCCACGCTGGCGCTGTCGCTGCTGGTGATGGGGCTGGTCTACGGGCCGTTGGGCGGCTGGCTGCCAACGCTCTATGCCGTGCCGGTGCGCTACACCGGGATCAGCCTTGCCTTCAACATGGGCGGCATCATCGGCGGGGCGCTGGCACCGTTTGCCGCCGCCTTGCTCGCCGCGAAGGGCGGCACGCCTTACGTTGGGCTGTTCCTGACGCTGGCTGGTGCGCTGACGCTCGCGGGCGTGGTCTTCGCCCCGAAAATCAGGACCTGATGTTCAGGACTTGAGGCGCAGCAGCGTCAGCCGCGCCTTGCCGACGGTGCGCTCGCTTTCGATCTCGAGCGACTTGATCTGCGGCACTTCCTTGGCTTCGGTCTCAAGGCTCACCCAGGTGCCTTCGCCGATCCAGCCCAGTCGCACCAGCTTGTCGATCGCGACGGCGCCGGCGCCCGTCCGGTAGGGCGGGTCGAGCAGGATCACGTCGAGCGGCTCCTTGACCGGGCCGAGCGAGAGCACCGACGAAGCGCGCACGTCGCATTGCGGGGCGCAGCGCAAGGCGGCAATGTTGGCGCGGATCGCGCGGATCGCGGCCGGGTCCTGTTCGACGAACAGCGCGTGCGCCGCCCCGCGCGACAGGGCTTCGAGGCCCAGTGCGCCGGATCCTGCGAACAGGTCGGCCACCTTCAGCCCCTCGAAGCTGCCGAGCCGGCTGGTCAGCATCGAGAACAGCGTTTCGCGGGTACGGTCGGCGGTGGGGCGGGTGGCGTCCCCTTCAGGCGCGGCCAGCTTGCGACCGCGCCATTCGCCGGCGATGATCCGCAGCATCAGCCGGGCCTCCGCGGCCCGCGCGGCGGTTTTCCGGTGGGAGGCCGCGTGCCGGGGCGGGCGGGACGGGCCGGTCGCTCGCTGGTTGGTCGCTCGCTGATCGGTCGCTCACTGCTCGGACGGTCACTGGTGGGAGCGGAGCGGCGCTTGTCGGCCTGCCCCGTTTTCGTTTGGGCGGCTCTGCGCTCGGCGGTCTTGGCGCCCCAGCCGGTGCGCTGATTGGGCTTGCCGGGCTTGCGGGTATCGAGTTCCTCACGGACCTCGCGCTGGCGGACCGGCTTCTTCTTGGGGAAAGCCTTGGTGCGCGGCGCTTGCTCGGGCCGGGCCGGCGCCGGTGCAGCTGATGCGACGGGTCTGGGGCGGGGCGCGGCGCCGCGGCCGATAACCGGCTTGTCCAGCTTCATCGCCTTCAAGAACCGTTCGACGATTGCGGGCGGCACTTCCTCGACCGAGCCGCGCTGAAGCGCGCCCAGATGGAAGGGGCCGTAGGACGTGCGCAGCAGGCGCGAAACCTGAAGCCCCAAGTATTCCAGCACGCGGCGGACTTCGCGGTTCTTGCCTTCGGTCAGGGTCAGTTCCACCCACTGGTTGCGTCCGGTGCGCCGCTCCATGTTGGCGTCGATCGAGCCGTAGCGGATGCCGTCGATCTCCAGCCCCTGGCTCAGTTCCTCGAGCTGCTCCTGGTTGATGTCGCCGAAGGTGCGGGCGCGGTAGGTGCGCGGGATGCCGCTGGCCGGAAGTTCGAGCGCGCGCTTCAGTTCGCCGTCGTTGGTCAGCAGCAGCAGACCTTCGGTATTGAGGTCGAGCCGCCCGACCGGCATCACGCGGCCCGCGCCTTCGGGCAGGGCATTGCGCAGCGCGGTGTAGATCGTCGGGCGCCCCGCCGGATCACGCTCGGCGGTGATCAGGCCCGACGGCTTGTGGAACATGAAGATGCGCGTGGCGGCAACCGCGCCGACCGGCTTGCCATCGACGGTGATCCCGGCGAGCGAGGTGAGCACGGTGGCGGGCGTGGTCACGGCAACGCCGTTCAGCTCGACGCGGCCGGCCTCGATCAGCCGCTCCACCTCGCGGCGCGAGGCGATGCCGGCGCGGGCCAGCAGCTTGGCAATGCGTTCGCCTTCTCGGGGAGCAGCGTCTTTTTCGGATGGGGACATCGCACGGCCCTTACGCGAGACGGGCTTGGACGTCACCCCTCTAGCGCGCTATCGCTGCGCTGAAACGAGGGGACCTTCAAGCAATGGATGCGACCAAACTCGCCGAGACACTGACCGCGCAGAGCCTGTTCGCCGATTGCGAGCCGGACGAGCTGGCCGACATCGTGGCGCGCGGGCAGGTCCGCCAGTTCAAGGCCGGGCAACCGCTGCTGGCGCAGGGCGACAAGGGCGATACGCTGTACATCGTGCTCAAGGGCCTCGCCCGGGTCAGCATGGTCGCCGCCAACGGGCGCGAGATCGTGCTCGATTATGCCGAACCCGGCCACGTGCTGGGCGAGATCGCGTTCCTCGATGGCGGTGAACGGACGGCAAGCGTCGATGCGATCGATCCGGTCGAGGTGCTGAGCCTGTCGCGCGCGGCGTTCGAGGACATCATCGAGCGGCACAAGGGGCTGGCGCTGCGGCTGCTGAAGGCGATGGCGCGCCGGCTGCGCCAGAACAACGCGGTGATCGAGGCCGACCGGGCCTATACCAGCGGCCCGCGCCTTGCCCGGTTCCTGCTGCGGCTGATGATGGGGGGCGAGGACGTTGGCGGGGAGGCGAGACTCAAGATCGCGCTGAGCCAGGGGGAGCTGGGCAACTTCGCCGGCATGTCGCGCGAACAGATCAACCGCCAGCTTTCCGCCTGGGCCGACAGCGGGATCGTGGCGCTGAAGACCGGGCGGGTCACCGTGCTCGACCGGCAGGCGCTGATCGACATTGCCGAGGCCTGGTAACGCCCCGGAGCCAATGCATAATGCGTATACGAATGCCGACTAGCCGCGCTGGCATGTGCGGCTAGGGTCCGCTCGAACGCCCGCGACGGACGCGGCGGCTGGGGAGACGGACATGCGGCGGATCGGGCTTTTGGCGGGCGTGGCAGCCCTGGCAGCGGGCACGCCCGTCCTGGCTGCGCCAGCACCGCTGCTGCCGGTGACCGAGGGCGTTTCGCAAGTGCGCCACGTGCCGTGGGCGGCGCGGGCCAATATCTACGAAGTGAACATCCGCCAGTACACGCCCGAAGGCACGTTCAAGGCGTTCGAAAAGCACCTGCCGCGCCTGCGCAAGATGGGTGTCGACGTGCTGTGGATCATGCCGGTCAATCCCATCGCGAAGAAGGAGCGCAAGGGATCGCTTGGCAGCTATTACGCGGTGAGCGACTACAGGGCGGTCAATCCCGAGTTCGGCGACATGGCCGACTTCAGGCACCTGGTCGATGCGGCGCACCGCCAAGGCTTCAAGGTGATCCTGGACTGGGTTGCCAACCACACCGGCTGGGACCACGTTTGGACGCGCGAGCATCCCGACTGGTACAAGCGCAACGCCAAGGGTGAACTGGAAGGCTATCACTACACCGACCTGTCCGATCATCACGAGGAGGTCTGGGCCGACGTGATCGGGCTGGACTACGGCAAGCAGGCGGTGCGCGACGGCATGATCGACGCAATGCGCTTCTGGCTGAAGGAGGCCGACATCGACGGCTTCCGCTGCGACGTTGCCTGGACGCTGCCGGTGGATTTCTGGGACCAGGCCCGCGCCGAGCTGGACCGGGTGAAGCCGGTGTTCATGCTGGCCGAGGCGGATACGCCGGAGATGCAGGTTCGTGCCTTCGACATGACGTACGACTGGAAGCTGTACCACCTGCTGATCGACGTGGCGAAGGGCAAGGCGGGGGCAGGCGACCTTGCGAAACTCTACACCGATCCTCCGCGCAAGTATCCCAAGGGCGCTTACCGGATGACGTTCACCAGCAACCACGACGAGAATTCGTGGAACGGCACCGACCGCGAGCTGTACGGCGAGGGGGCTGATGCGATGGCGGTGCTGGCGGCGACGCTGCCCGGCATGCCGCTGGTCTACAGCGGGCAGGAAGACGGCGTGAACAAGCGGCTGAAGTTCTTCGACAAGGACCCGATCGTATGGGGCAAGTTCGGCCGCGCACCGTTCTATGCCGGGCTGCTGAAGCTGAAGCACGACCACCCCGCGCTCGAAAGCGGGATGGAGCCCGGCAACATGCAGCTGATCGAGACGGGCAATGCCAGGGTCTTTGCCTTCCGCCGGGTGAAGGGCAAGGACCGCGTGACGGTGGCCGTCAACCTTTCGCCCAAGCCGGCGAGCATAACGCTGCCCGGGATCGGGCGGCGCGCGCTGAAAGGCTGGGGCTGGTCGATCACGCCGGCGAAGTGATCCGCCTGCGGTCGATTCGAAACCCTTGGCAGAGGGCCTGATCGAGGCCCCAAGTTGACAAAGTTGACAGACTACAATGGCGAAAATCGCGATAGGAGGCGGTTTGCCAGCTTTTCACCCGAAGATGCTGATTTGACTGGGTTTCAAAGAGCGAAGAGCGGAATTTTAGTCAGGGTGCCCCATGTAGGAAACCCTTGCATATGCAAGAGCCGTGTCAACTTGCCTTTTCGAGCGCCATGCGACGGGTGATGCCCAGCGCTTCGAGGAACGTTTCGTCGTGGCTGACGACGACGAGCGCGCCGTCGTAGGCGGCAAGGCCGGTTTCGAGCGCCGCAATCGTTTCGAGATCGAGATGGTTGGTCGGTTCATCGAGCAGGAGCAGCGGCGGTGGCGTGCCGGCAAGGACGCAGGCGAGCGCCGCGCGCACGGCCTGCCCGCCGCTGAGCGTACCCACGGCCGCATCGGCTGCGGCGCCCCGGAAGCGAAAGCGGGCCAGTGCGGCGCGCGCGGCGTTGTCGTCCAGATCGGGCTTCAGCCGGCGCAGGTTGGCGACGATGCTTTGCGCTGGATCGAGCAGGCTGGCGTGCTGGTCGAGCGTGGCGAAGGGAACGTGAACGCGCACGCTGCCCGCGCGGGGTGCGAGAAGGCCACGGATCAGGGCAAGCGCGGTGGACTTGCCCGCGCCGTTCGGGCCGGTGATCGCGACGCGTTCTGGGCCGGTGATCATGAGGTTGAAGTCATCGAGCACGGCGGGATTGGTGCCGTAGCCTGCGACAACCCCTGCGATTTCGAGCACCCTGCGCGAAGGGGCGAGACCGGTTGGCGCGACGTCGACAATCAGCGGTTCGATCACTTCCAGCTTGCCGCGTGCCTCTGAAAGCCGGGCCTGCGCTTCGCCTTCAAGCCGCTCTGCCTTGCGTGCGTTAAGGCCGCTGGTCGCTTCGGCCCGCTGCTTGCGCGCGCCGAGCAGGATCTTGGGGCTATCGCCTTTCCGCGCCTTGCGGACACCGGCGCTGTCGCGACGATCCTGGCGTTCGCGAACGGTCTGGACGTCCTGGCGTACGGTGCGCAGGGCTTGTTCGGCATGGTCGCGCTGCGCCTGTGCGGCGGCGAGTTCGAGCGCTTTCTGCTGGCGGTAGGCGCTGTAGGGGCCGCCGTATCGCGTTGCGCCGAGCGAGGTCAGTTCGACGATGGCGTCCATCTCTTCCAGCAGTGCACGGTCGTGGCTGACGACCAGCGCTCCCTTGCGCCAGCCGCGCAGGAACGCGGCAAGCGCGCTGCGGCCCTGGGCGTCGAGATTGTTGGTCGGTTCATCGAGCAGGAGGAAATCGGGATCGGCGAGAATGGCGGCGGCAAGGCCGGCGCGCGTCTGCTGCCCGCCCGAAAGGCGCTCCACCTGCGTCTGCGCATCGGCATCGAGGCCGGCAGCGGCGAGCGCGGCTTCCAGCCGGCTGGGGAGCGTCCAGTCGGCTTCGGCCAGATCCTCGGCAGTCGCGCTGCCCGCTTCGGCGCGGGCAAGGCGGTCGAGCGGTTCGGCAAGATCGAGTGCCTGCGCCAGCGTTTCGCCGGGCGTGCGCGCGACGATCTGGCGCAGCGTGGCGATGGTCGCGTGGCGAACAACCGCGCCGCCCGTGGAGGCGAGATCGCCCGCGATCAGGCGGAGGAGCGTGGTCTTGCCGCAGCCGTTGCGGCCGACGATGCCGGTGCGTTCGAGCGGAAAGGCGAGGTCCAGCCCGGAAAGGACCGGTCGGCCTTCAGGCGTGGACCAGGAGAGGTTGGCGAGGGCGATCGAAGCTGGCGTGGTTAAAGAAGGCATGGGTCGCGACTTTCCGGAAGGCAATGCGGGCGGGCTTTGCGATCGGGAAGTGGTCCATGGCCTTGAAACTCCAGCAGTATTGCACGCGAGGATAGGCGCCTGGCGAGGCGAGGGCAAGCGGATGCAGAAAGGGCGGGTCCTTGCGAACCCGCCCCCGATCATCGTGTCGCCAATGCCTCAGGCGGCGTTGGCGTCGCCTTCGATCACCGAAAGCTGCTTCTGCGCGCCGATCAGCACCTTCTTCGGCTTCATCGCTTCGGGCACTTCGCGCAGCAGGTCGATAGTCAGCAGACCATCGGCGAGGTCAGCAGCTTCGACGCGGACGAAATCGGCGAGTTCGAAGCGGCGTTCGAAGCCACGGTTGGCGATGCCGACGTGGAGGAACTGCTGCTTTTCGTCGAGATCGGCCTTGCTGCCCTTGACCACCAGCAGATTCTGCTGGGCGGTGATGTCGAGCTCTTCGGGCTTGAAGCCGGCGACCGCCAGCGTGATGCGATAGCTGTCATCGCCGCGGCGTTCGATGTTGAAGGGGGGATAGTTGTCGCCACCCTGCGCGCGGGCCTGGCGTTCGAGCAGATCGAACAGCCGGTCGAAACCCACGGTGGTGCGGCGATAGGGGGTGAAATCGAAACGGTTCATGGCAATATCCTCTTGATGAGCAATCTGCACTTTTCCGCCCCGGACCCATCTGGCGTCCGTGCGGGTTTGATGTGTACGGTCCCGCTTGCGGCGACCGGCACGAAACATCATGTGTGCTTGGGCAACCGGAAATCAAGAGGGTCGAAATGAGCGAGCCGAACACCACGCCGAAGGTCGAGATGTACACCAAGTGGGGCTGCCCCTACTGCGCGCGCGCCAAGGCGCTGCTCGACCAGAAGGCGGTCGCTTATGAAGAATACGACGTGACCATGGGCGGGCCGAAGAAGGCCGAGATGATGGAGCGCGCGCCCGGCCACAGCACGGTGCCATCGATCTTCGTCGACGGCATGCACATCGGCGGATCGGACGACCTTGCCGCGCTGCACCGGCAGGGCAAGCTCGACATGCTGCTGGGCAAGGCCTGACCTGCATGAGCGATGGGGGCGCTTCGGGAGTAAAGGTCGCGCTGCTGCAGATGACGAGCGGCATCGACCCGCTTGCCAATGCAGCGACGATGGTTGGCGCGGTGAAGCGGGCCGCCGACGAAGGCGCTGCGATGCTGTTCACGCCCGAAATGTCCGGCCTGATCGACCGCGATCGCAAGCGTGGGAGCGCGCACGTCGTGCCCGAAGATCAGAGCCCGGTGCTCGCCGCCGTGCGCGAGGCGGCGGCGAAGGCGGGCCTGTGGGTGCACATCGGCTCGCTGGGCGTGCCGGTGGATGGGGCGCTTTGGGCTAACCGCGCCTTCGTGATCGATCCGGCGGGCGACATCGCCGCGCGCTACGACAAGATCCACATGTTCGACGTGGATCTGGCCACCGGCGAAAGCTGGCGCGAATCCGCCGCCTATCGCCCCGGAGAGCAGGTGGTGACGGTCGATTGCCCGGTGGGCAAGCTGGGAATTGCGATCTGCTACGACATCCGCTTCCCCGCGCTGTTCGAGGAGCTGGAGCGCCAGCGGTGCGATGCGATCGCAATCCCCGCCGCGTTCACCGTGCCCACCGGCAAGGCGCACTGGCACCTGATGCAGCGCGCGCGTGCTGTCGAGGCGAGCGCCTTCGTGATCTCTGCCGCGCAAGTCGGCCACCACGAGGACGGGCGCGAGACCTATGGCCACAGCCTGGTGATCGACCCGTGGGGCGATGTGGTGCTCGACATGGGCGGGGAGCGTGCTGGGCTGGGCTTTGCCGAAATAGACCTTGCCCGCATCGCCGAAGTGCGGCGGCAGTTGCCAAGTCTTGCCAACAAGCGCGAAATCCCTAGATCGCGCGGATCATGATCGTTTTCGACCTTGAATGCGCCGGGACCGGCCACCGTTTCGAAGGGTGGTTCGGATCGTCGGAAGACTTTGCGCAGCAGCAGGAGCGCGGGCTGGTGACGTGCCCGGTGTGCGGATCGGCCGATGTGACCAAGGCGGTGATGGCGCCGCGCCTGACGCGCAAGGGCAACCAGATGCCCGCGCCTGCGCCCGTGCAGCCGGCATTGGCGAACAAGCCGCAGCCGATGGCGCACGCCATGCCGCCCGAAGCGATCGAGATGATGAAGGCGGTCGCCACGATGCAGGCCGAGGCGCTGAAGAGTTCGACATGGGTGGGCGATCGCTTCGCCGAGGACGCGCGTGCGATGCACTATGGCGAAAAGGACGCCGCGCCGATCCACGGCCAGGCGACGCTCGACGAAGCGCGCGAGCTGTTCGAGGAAGGCGTCGAGATCGCGCCGCTGCTGGTACCGGTGGTGCCGCCGGGCGAGGCGAACTGAGCCCGGGGCGCGCCATCATAGGCGTTGCCCCTTGCCCCAGAGCCCCCTAAAGGAACCCCGGCGCGCCCGTAGCTCAGCCGGATAGAGCACCAGATTCCTAATCTGGGGGCCATGGGTTCGAATCCCGTCGGGCGCACCAACTCCCTCCCTTGCAAGCACCATCCAGGACTGGCTGTGCCGCTGGCAGTGCGCCAGCTGGCTTTCGGACCGGGCCCGCGATAAGCGTTGGCAAAGCAAGGGGATGGACCATACCGATGCGATCATTGTTGCGGCGCAAGGCAATTCCGGCGAGCCATGAGCTGCCCGAGCACCAGCGGCTGGCGCGCACGCTTTCGTGGCCGCATCTGATGGCGATGGGCGTGGGTGCGATCGTCGGGACCGGTATCCTGACGCTGATCGGCGTGGGGGCGGACCGGGCGGGCCCGGCGGTGCTGTGGTCGTTCGTGGTCGCCGGCGTGATCTGCGCCTGCGCCGCGCTTGCCTATGCCGAGATGGCGACCGCGATCCCCGCTTCGGGCAGCGCCTATACCTACAGCTACGCGGTGCTGGGCGAGGTCTTCGCGTGGATCGTGGGGTGGTCGCTGATCCTGGAATACTCGCTGGTGGTTTCCACCGTGGCGGTCGGTTGGTCAGGCTATGCCAACGGTTTCCTGATCGGGTTGGGCGTGCACTTGCCCGATGCACTTGTGCAGGGGCCGACGGTCGAGAACGGTGTGCTGACGCATCTGGGCGTCAATCTGCCGGCGGTGTTCATCATCGCGGTGGTGGCTGCGCTGCTGATGCGCGGGACCCAGGAAAGTGCGCGGATCAACACGGCGCTGGTGGTGCTCAAGCTGGTGACGCTGGCGCTGTTCGTTGCGGTGGCCGCGCCGCACTTCGACGCGGCGAACCTTCAGCCGTTTGCCCCGCATGGCTATGGCAGCACGCCGGGCGAGGGCGGGGTGAAGTACGGGATGCTGGGGGCAGCGGCGATCATCTTCTTCGCTTTTTATGGCTTCGATGCGATCTCCACTGCGGCGGAAGAAGCGCGCAACCCCGACCGCGACCTGCCGATCGCGATCGTGGGGTCGATGGCGGCCTGCACCGCGATCTACATCGTGGTCGCGACCGCTGCCGTGGGTGCGTTACATTACACCGCATTCGGCAAGAGTGCCGAACCACTCGCGCTGATCCTGCGGTCGATCGGCAGCCCGGGTGTGGCCACGGTGGTGGCGGGCGCGGCGGTGATCGCACTGCCGACGGTGATCCTGGGCTTCCTCTATGGCCAGAGCCGCATCTTCATGGTGATGGCGCGCGACGGGTTCCTGCCCGAAAGCCTGGCGCGGGTTTCGGCGCGGGGCGTGCCGGCGCGGATCACCGGGGCGACGGCGCTGTTCGTGGCCGCGATCGCGGCGCTGCTTCCGCTCGACCTGATCGCGAGCCTTGCCAACGCAGGCACGCTGTGCGCCTTCGTGGCGGTGGCGCTGTGCGTTCTGATCCTGCGCCGGCGCGAGCCCGAGGCGCGGCGGGCGTTCCGCACGCCGCTGGCCTGGGTGGTGTGTCCGGTGGCGATCCTTGGCTGCCTGTACCTGTTCACCGGGTTGCAGGCGATCACGCAGAAGTCGTTCCTGGCGTGGAATGCGGCGGGGCTGGTGTTCTACCTGCTCTATGCCCGCCACCGCAGCCTGGCGGGCGCCAAGGCTGGGTGATCCGCAAAAGCTGCAGGCGGACCACCCCGGGGGACGATCCGCCTGCAAATATTTTCAGGTACGGGCCGCTTCAGAAGCGGAAGGCGATGGTGCCGAAGACCTGCCGCGGGGGAATGTATTCCACGCTGGTGGTGCCCGAACCGTAAGGATCGGCGAACTTGTTGCTGATGCCGGCCTTGTCGGTGATGTTGGTTGCCGTGACCGAGAAGGTGAACGGCGAGTTTTCCGGCTGATACTGCACGAACAGGTTGCCGATCGTGTAGGCGGGCACCGTATCGTAGGCGGGCACGTTGAAGATGCGCGAGTTGAACTTGCCGCGGTAGATCACTTCGCCGCGCAGGGTCAGTTCACCCGGACCGACCGGCGCGGTGTAGGTGGCGGCAAAGCTGCCCTGGACGCCGGGTAGCTTGGGGATCTTCTTGCCGTTGGTGTTGGCGGAAGCCCCGATGACCGCCCCGATGATCCGCGGATCGAAGTAATAGGCCGCGGGGTAGCCGAGGGCCGCGAAGGTGGTGGCGCGGATGTCCTGCGCAGTCTGCTTGTCGATGGTGTAATAGTCGCCCTTGAACTTGCCCTTGGCGAGCGCGAGGTTGCCGTCGAAGCGCAGTCCGGTGACCGGTGCCCACGTCGTTTCGAATTCGACGCCGTAGGTTTCAGCCTTGGGAATGTTTGCCGTGCCGCCGGCGAAGGGGACCGGATCTTCGGCGGTGAACTGGAAGTTCTTGTACCAGTAGTAGTAGGCCGAGGCGTTGAAGCGCAGCGTCTTGTCGAAGAATTCGTTCTTCGAGCCGATTTCGGCCGCCCAGACGGTCTCCTTCTTGTACGCGCTTTTCACGTAGATTGAATCGCCCGCGAAGGTCACGCCGCTGGGCTTGTAGCCCTTCGACCCGGTGACGTAGACCATGTGTTCGGGCGAAAGCTGGTATTGCAGGCTCAGCTTGCCGGTGACCGCGTCGCTCTTGGATTCGCGCGGCGGGACCGTCGCGAAATACTGCACCGGCTGCGCGGTGATCTTGTCCCAGTTGTGGCGCGCACCGGCAATGATGTCGAGCTTGTCGGTCGCGTGGATGATGACCTGGCCATAGCCCGCCAGCGTCGAGTGCTGGTAGGGGCTGTTGGTCTGGAAGGTGACGCGCTCTCCGTTCGACGGATCGACCGCGAACCCTGTGGGGGCGTATTCAAGAATGTCCTGCAGCGCGTTCTGGCGCAGGAAGAAGAAGCCCAGCGTCCATTCGATGGACTTGTTGGGCGTGGACGAGAGCGAGATTTCCTGCGTCCACGTGCTCGAATAGTCGCGCCACTTGACGAGGTTGTCGTAGTAGTTGGCGTAGGTGTAGCGATCGTTGTCGCCGGTCTGGTTCTTGTTGAGGTACTGATAGGCGGTGACCGACTTGAGCACCGCGACATCGCCCAGCGTCTTGGCCATCGACAGGTAGGCCATGCGGGTCTTGGTCTTGTAGGTGCTAGGGAAGTCCTGGTAGACGGCGCGCGGGTTGGACAGCGGATCGGCCACGTAGGTGGTGCTGCCGTTCGCCGGATCGGTGCTGCACAGCAGGCACTTCTGCAGCGCGCCGTTGTGATCGGCATCGAACGACTGGCCCGAAAGCGTCAGGGTGAAATCGTCCGACGGCTGCCACAGCAGCGAAACGTGCGCGCCAAGGTTGTCGGCATCGTCGAGCGGATACTTGTCGTAGCCGGGAACTTGCGTGGCATAGCCATAGCCATCGTGGCGCAGATACTGCACCGTGGCGCGCACGGCCAGCGTATCGCCGATCGGCAGGTTCAGCGTGCCGTAGCCGCGCACGTAGTTGTAGTTGCCGTACGAAACGTTGGCTTCGCCGCTGGTCTCGCCGAGCTTGGGCTTGCGCGTGATGACGTTGACCGCGCCGCCGGTGGAGGTCTGGCCGAACACGGTGCCCTGCGGTCCGCGCAGCACTTCGACGTGGTCGACGTCGAGCAGGTCCTGGTTGAGCGCGACGACGTGGGCGATGTAGACGCCGTCGATGTGGAAGGCGACGCCGGGCTGCGAGTTGGGGTTCTGGGCGGTTTCGTAGCCAATGCCGCGGATGGCGATGACGCGTTCGTTGCCTTCGCTCTTGGTCACGGTCAGGCCGGGTACGAAGCCGTTGAGATCTGCAAGCTCGGTGGCGTTGCGCTGGCGCAGGGCATCCTGCGACACGGCCGTGATCGACAGCGGCGCTGCCTGCAGGTTCACTTCGCGCTTTTCGCCCACGACGGTGATGCTGCCGATGCCCGCATCGTCTGCGGTTGCCGGGATGGCTTCGGTCGACTGGTCGTCGGCGGACACTTCCGCAGCCCGCACGCCCGTGGCGGACAGGGCGAGAAGGGATGCTGTGGCGGTTAACAGGATGGAAGACTTGCGCATGGGTTCCCCCCTCATTGCTGGCTTGATCCATCCCCTCAGGCAGCTTTTGCTGATTGCTCTCCCTTGGCACGCCTTCTGCCGGGCCCGCCTTGACTTGCCCTTTGAATGTCTGCGCGGGAGGGTTGCGGGTCTTGCGCCACTACGCACGATTAATTGACGGTTCCCCCTTGAACGCCGCGCCGCCTGCCACATCCAGCGCGCTTTGCAAATGCCCTATAACACCCTTGTCCGTGCGGGGGCGGGCAAGGCGAGGTGATCGGGATGGAGGCGTAAAGGGATCGGCACAAAATCCTGCGCAGTGCGACAAGAACCGCCCGCGACTTTATGTCACAGGCAAGACCACACGCCATTTGCCATCGTGAGGAAGCAACCTTGTCCGTGACCACGACCTTCGCCCCCGTCCTGACCCGCGCCGCCTGGCGTGGCGACGAGCTGTCCACAGGGCAGGACTGGATCTATGAGCTGGATGGAGCCCAGCTGGCCGAGCTGGAGGCGCTGGGCGCGCGGTTCATGGCGGAAGATCCGGACCTGCGCACCGTCCAGGCGGAGGATTATCCGCTGGTCGCCTGTGCAGAGGCGTGCGAGGCCTGGCGGCAGGAAGTCGACTTCGGGCGCGGTTTCGTACTGGTGCGGGGGTTGCGCGCCGAGCTCTATTCCGACGCGCTGTCGAGCGCGATCTACTACATCCTGGGCCTGCACATGGGCGATCCTATCCGACAAAACGAGATGGGCGACCTGATCGACCACGTCTACGCAACGTCGGACAAGACCATGGACGATCCGACCGCGCTTTCGTCGAAGGTGCGCGACAAGCTGGTCTATCACTCCGACAGTTCCGACATCGTCGCGCTGATGTGCCTGCGCGGTGCGAAGGAAGGGGGCGCATCGTGCCTGGTTTCGGGAGCGCAGATCTATAACGAGATCCTTGCGCGCCGGCCGGACCTTGCCCCGCTGCTGTTCGAGCCGTTCCATTGGGACTGGCGGCGGCAGGACCACGAAGCGCCCGCCGATACCTATACCTCTCCGATCGTCAGCATCGAGGAGGGCGTGTTCAGCATGTATGCCGGATCGCTCTATATCCTGACCGCGCAGGAATATCCCGGCGTGCCGCAGCTGACCGACGACCAGATCGAGGTGCTGCGCCTGTTCGACGAGATTACCTATGAGCCGGGCATGGCGATCGAGATGGATTTCCGCCCCGGCGACATCCAGTGGCTGTCGAACTATGCCGCGCTGCATGCGCGCACCACGTTCTGGGACTGGCCCGAACCGCAGCGCAAGCGGCATCTGCTGCGGCTGTGGCTATCGAGCAAGGGCGTTCGGCCGGTCGTTCCGGGCTTCGGCAAGAATGGCGTTGTCCAGCATCGCGCGGCGCCGCGCGACGGTGCGGCGGAACATCCCGATGCATGCTTCCATGTGCGCGGCGCGGCGGTGCCGCGCTTGATCTCCTGAGCTTTCAGATGATCGCGTTCGCGCTCGGGTCCGCCGGCCGGCGGATCAGCGCGGATGCAACGGTGAGCGGCAGGAGCGAGGCGGCAAGGGCCCACAACGCCGGGGCGTAGCTGCCGGTCGCATCGGCGATCAGACCTGCGGCCCACGGCCCGGCCGAGGCCGCGCCAGCGAGCGTCCAGATCAGAGCAAGACCTGCGGTCCCTGCGCGGCGGCCGAAGTGTTCGACCAGCATGACGGTGACCGCGAGCGTCACCAGCGCGGTTCCAAGGCCGAAAGCGGGGACGAAAAGCAGCGTCACGGCTGGCCGCGTGGCCAAGGCAAGGGCGACAAGTCCGACCGCCTGTGCGGCGAGGGCAGCGATCAGCATCGCGCGGGTGCCGGTGCGGGCGAGGAGGAAACCGCCGATCGCGGTGGCGGCAGCGCCGAACATACCTTGCGCGCCCAGCGCCGCCGCGCTGGCGCCGGCAGCCCAGCCGGCCGTGGACAGGTGCCCCGGCGCCGCGCTGAACACCGTCATCAGCGCGGTCTGGGTCAGGATCATGGCGCAGGCCATCACGCCATAGGCGTAGCTGCGCAGCGCGCGCAGCGGTTGCCGCGGGGCGCCTGCGTTGGCCGCGCGTGCGGGCGGCTCGCGCAGCAGGCTGTGCAGGACGGCGGCGAGCAGCAGGGCGAGCGCCGCCGTGCCGTACCAGTAGCCGCGCCAGCCGAGCGCGGCGGTGGCCGCTTGCGCCGCGATGGGACCGACGGCGTTGCCGAGCGCTCCGGCGGTCAGGTAAAGTCCGAAGCGCGGGCCGGCGCGATCGCCCGACCAGCCCGAGATCATCGTGAACGCCGGCGTGTTGGCGAGCAGCGAAAAGCCGCCCCCGGCGAGCGCCGTGGCGAGGCAGGCCAGGGCCGGTGTCTCGGCCCGCGCCGCGACGAGGAACCCCGTCGCCATCAGCAGCGCGCCTGCGGTCATCGTCCTGCGACCGCCGAACCGGCCGATCGACCAGACCGGCAATGTCGCGGCGATGCAGGCCGCAACGATCATCGCGGTAAACGCAGCCCCGGCCTCGCCCGCGCTCCATCCCCCTTCCGCCGCCATTGCCTGCAACGCCACGCCAAGCCCTGCGAAGACCACGCCCTGCCCGAAGAACAGTGCGAGCGAGCAGGCGATGAACACCGCGCGTTCGCGGTGCCTGAATTGGTCGGACGGCGTTTTTGCGGGCGTGGTTGGGAGGGGCGCCCTCACGCCGGCTTTTCACCAAGGATCTGCACGCGGAAGCCCGAACGCGTTTGCGGGAAATAGTCCCAGATCGCCGAATGCTGGGCGCAGCGGTTGTCCCAGAAGGCGATCGAGTGCGGCTGCCAGCGGAAGCGGCACTGGAACTGCGGGTGCTGCACGTGTTCGAACAGGAACGACAGGATCGCGCGGCTTTCGACCGCGGGCACGTCCTCGATATGCGTGGTGAAGCCGCGATTGACGTAGATGCACTTGCGCCCGGTGACGGGGTGGGTGCGGATCACTGGGTGGCTGTGGCGCGGCAGCTTCATGCCTTCGGGCGTTATGCCGCCGAAGCCGACCGCCGAATCGTGCACGGCCGTCAGTCCGTCGAGATAGGCCTTCATGCCGGGCGAAAGCGCATCGTAGGCGGCGTACATGTTCGAGAAGACGGTGTCGCCGCCGACCGGCGGGATCGTGTGCATGTAGAGCACCGAGCCCATCGGCGGGTGTTCGTCGCAGCTCATGTCCGAATGCCAGTCTTCGCCCGCGACGAACTTGCTGTCCGCGTCGGCGTGGATGATCGTCACTTCGGGGTGGCCGGGCACCTGCCAGGGCTTGGTGCTGGGGGCGATGTGCACGCCGCCGAACAGGTTGGCAAAGCGGATATGGTCTTCGTGCCCGATCTTCTGGTCACGGAAGAACAGCACCAGGCGGTCGGCCATGGCGGCGTGCAGTTCCTCGACCTGTTCCGCCGGGAGCGGCGCGGTGAGGTCGATCCCGGAAACCTCGCCGCCGATCGTGGGGGTGAGGTTGCTGACGGTGATGGTGTTGTAGGACATTGCGGTTTCCTGAAAGGGCGGTTCCGTGAAGAGGGATCGGGTGAACGGTCAGCTTATTGGCCAAGCCGACTGCCGGGGCAGGCCGGAGCGGGCGATCAGGCCCTCGGCAGCCGACTGCGCTTCGGCCAGCAGGCGATCTTCATCGATCGTGGTGCAGCGGTAGTTATCGATCACGCGGCGGCCATCGACCCACACGCTATGCACCCCGCGCCCGTCGGCCGACCAGACGAGCTGCGCCACCGGATTGTGCAGCGGGCGCCATTCGGGCCGATTGGTATCGTGGAGGACGATGTCGGCCTTGTGGCTTGGCGCAAGGCTGCCGATAGTTCCGGCAAGGCCCATCGCGCGGGCGGCGTTGACGGTCAGCATTTCGAGCGCGGCTTCGGCGGGGAACAGCGCGGTATCGCGCCGGGCGTCCTTGAACAGCCCGGCGATGGCGGTGCCGGCGCGCATCAGATCGTGCGTATCGCCGCCGTCTGTGCCGAGCAGGAGGTTGACGCCGGCCGCCGCCATTTCAGGGAAAAGGCCGCAGGATGTTGCGCCATAGCCGCCCTTGAGCGCGGCGGCGGGGCAGTGGACCACATGGGTTCCGCTCTGCGCCAGCAGCTCGACTTCGGCTTGATCGACATGGACCATGTGGACGAGCGAGAGGTGCGAACCCAGCACGCCGAGGTCAGCCAGCCATTCGACCGGGCGCTTGCCGAACGTCGCCAGATACCAGTCCGGATCGTCCTGCGCCGGGGCCATGTGCGCGCAAATGCCAAGGCCGTTCTGGCGGGCGAGGGCGGTCGCCGCCTGCCACAGCGGCGCGGTGTTGGTGTTATGGCCGACGAGCAGCGGCCAGGCCGCGATCAGCCGCCCGTCGTCTGGATGCGCGGCGAGATCGCGTTCCAGTGCGGCGATGGCGTCATCGGTCAGCGCGGTTTGATCCTTATCGGGGGCGAATGCGCGGTCCATCGTCCAGCGGCCGATGCGCCCGCGCATGCCGGTGTCGGCCACGGCTTCGGCCACCGCATCGAAGGCGATCAGCGTGCCGGCTTCGAGGAAGGTCGTCGTGCCGGTGCGCAGCATCGAGAGGACGGCAAGGCGCGCGGCGATCGCCTGTTCTTCGGGCGTATGCCCCTGATAAAGCGGGATCACCCAGCGGTTCAGCCCTTCGTCGAAGGGCAGGTGTTCGGGGATGAAGCCCTTGATCAGCGTTTCGGTCAGGTGGACGTGGCCGTTGATGAAGCCCGGCGTCGCCACGAAGCGGCGTCCGTCGATCCGTTCGCGGGCGATGCACTGCGGCTCGATCTCGGCGCGCTTGCCCACCGCGACGATGCGGTCGCCGGTCATGGCAATGGCGCCATCGGCGATGACGCGCCGGGTTTCGTCCATCGTTACCAGCGTGGCGCCCGCAATCAGGGTATCGACGTGGATCATGTCCAGTGCGCCGACCCTCAGCCGAAGCGGAAGGCCGAAATGTCGGCCATCATCACGTTGTCAGTAAAAGGGCGGCTTCCGGGTTCGTCCCGCGCCGCGCCGGCGGCGACCATCAGCGGGATCAGATGTTCTTCGCGCGGATGGGACTGGCGGCCGGCGGGCGCTTCGGCCCAGTGCGCAAGGGCGGCCCAGCGCGCGTCCGGTTCGGCCGTTATGGCTTCGGTCAGCCAGGCATCGAAGGCGGCCGAGGGCTGGGTTGCGGCGGGCGAGAAGAACGCGCGCATGTTGTGGAAGCTCATGCCCGAACCGACGATGAGCACGCCTTCATCGCGCAAGGGGGCAAGCGCGGCACCAGCGCGCAAGTGCTCTTCAGGCGAAAGATCGCGCTTGAGCGAGAGGGGCACGACCGGGATGTCGGCTGCGGGCGTGATCAGCAGGAAAGGGACGAAAACCCCGTGATCGAATCCGCGCGTCGCATCGGTGCGCGCGGGCAGTCCGGCGGCGCCCAGCAATTCGACGATGCGCTCGGCCAGTGCGGGCGCGCCGGGGGCGGGGAAGCTGAGTTCGTAAGTATGCGGCGGGAAGCCGTAGTAATCGAAGATCATCTCCGGCTGCGCGGCAGTGGAAGCAGTGAAGGCGTCTTCCTCCCAGTGTCCCGAGATCACGATGATGGCCTTGGGCCGTTCGGGCAGCGAGGCGATCAGTCCGCGCAGGAACGCTGCGGTGCGGTCCCAAGCATCGGCCGGGCCGCCCATTGCCGTCCAGTCCATGAAGAAGCAGGGGCCACCGCCGTGGGGCAGGAACAGGGTCGGCATCCTGGTGGTCATCTTGGCGGGCACTCCGTCTGCAACAAGGTGGCGGCGGATCCGTCCGCACGTCCTGCGGCTAGGCGCTAGCCCGCCTGCCGTCTTGATCCGCCGCGCAAGCAAACTTGCACAGCACGGGCCGCGTTGCCATGCGGCGACTTGACGGTGCACGCCCTTGTTCTTGCCGCAGGCTAAAAGGGTGCGCGCAGGTGCTTTTCAGCGCGGCCCGGCTGGGGTCTATTCGACCGATCAGCAAGGTATCACCCAAGGAAAGCCGCCGATGAGCAAGGCATCTTATGCGCGGTCCGCCGCGCAGGTGGCGGTTGCCGCCACCGTTGCGAACATGGTGTGCATCACCGCCGCGATATCGGCAACGATCGGCGTGTTTCTGGTGCCCATCGCCGAAGAATTCCACTGGCCGCGCGCCGCGGTTTCCGGCGTACTGGGGATGATCTCGATCATCAGCGCGGTGACCTATCCGCTGATCGGCAAGGCGATGGACCGCTTCGGATCACGCTGGCCGCTGCTGATCGGCAACCTGGGGCTGGCCGGTTCGATCGCGCTGCTTTCGCAGGCGAGCGGGACGATCACCGATTTCTACCTGCGCTTCGCGTTGGTCGGGGTGTTCGGCACGCTCGCCAGCACGGGCATGCTGTGCAAGGTCGTGTCGAGCTGGTTCGACGCGCGGCGAGGACTTATGCTGGGCGTAACCGCCGGGTTGGGCAATGGGGTGGGCGCAACGCTGATGCCGGTGCTCGCAGGAATCTTCCTTGCCGCCTATGGCTGGCGCGAAAGCTATGTGTTGATCGGCCTTCTCGTTGCGGCGCTGGGCGCGCCGGTCATGCTGCTGTGGCTGCGCGATGCGCCAGTCGTGGCGCCGTCGCCCGAAGTCGCGGCGCCCGCGGTCGAAGGAATGAGCTTGCGCGAAGCTGCCCAAACGCGCGTCTTCTGGCTGATGCTGCTGGCGGTGGCAGCCGGTGCGGGCGGGATGACCGCGGTGTTCACCCACGTCGTGCCGATGCTGACCGACCACGGCGTTTCGCTGGGTGAAGCGACCAGCGTGCTGGCCGTGTTCGCGCTGGTCTGCGCCGGCTGGCAGGTGGTGACGGGCGCGCTGCTCGATGCGCTGCGCACACCACGCATCGTTGTCCCGATGTACGCGAGCGCCATTGCCGGCCTGCTGTTGTTGCAGTTCGGGCACGGCACTGGCCAGATCATGACGGCGGGCGTGTTGCTGGGGATCGGGATGGGCGCGGATTACGGCGCGCTGTCCTACTTCGTGTCGCGTTATTTCGGGCTGAAGCATTACGGCACGATCATCGGGACATTCTATGCGGTGGTGGCTTTCACGCAGGGAGCGACCCCAGCGCTGATGGACGTAAGTTTCGACCGTTCGGGTTCCTACACCATCGCGGCGCTGGCGATCGTCGTGGCGCTGGTTTTCGGGATCGCCCTGTTGACGCTGATGCCGCACCCCGACGCGTTCGACGGCACAAGCGATGCGGCGCTGGACGAAGGCGCAAATGGCCGCGCGGCGGTTGTGCTCGCATGACGGTGGTGGTGTTCGGATCGATCAACCGTGATCTGGTGATGCGCGTGCGGCGCCTGCCGCTGGCGGGCGAAACGGTTGCGGCCTATGGGCTGGAACTGCTGCCCGGAGGCAAAGGTGCCAACCAGGCGACCGCCAGCGCATTGCACGGCGCTCCGACTCTGCTGATCGGCGCGGTCGGCGATGATGCGCACGGCGCGGCCATGCTCGCCGGATTGACGGCGGCGGGCGTTGATAGCAGCGCGATCGTGCAGGTCGCAGGGCCGACCGGCCTCGCCCACGTGTTCGTCTCTGACGAAGGCGAGAACCAGATCGTGATCGTCACGGGCGCGAACGGTGAGGCGAGGGCGCCGCTGGCGTTTCCATCCTGCGCGGATCATGCCGTCGCGGTGGCGCAGGCCGAAGTACCCGCGTCCGAAGTTGCCCGCTTTCTTGCCTTGGCGCGCGATGCCGGCGCTTGCACGCTGTTCAATCCGGCGCCGGCCAATGCCGAGGGGGCGGCGCTGATCGCGCTGGCTGATATGGTGGTGCTCAACGAAACCGAGCTTGCCTTCTTCACTGGCGGCAATGTGTCCGAGGGCGACGACGCGGTGGAAGCGGCGGCGCGCCGGTTGATGGCGCGGGATCGGCAATGGGTGGTGGTTACGCTGGGTGGCGAGGGCGTGCTCGCCTGCGGTCCCGGCGAAACGCTGCGGATTGCCGCACCGAAGGTCGCTGTGGTCGATACGACCGGTGCCGGCGATACGTTCTGCGGTGTTCTGGCGGCGCGCCTGTCGGAAGGGGCGGGCATGGCGCAAGCGCTGCAGCTTGCCTGCATCGCGGCGTCGCTGTCCGTGCAGCGGGTCGGCGCGGCGGCTTCGATGCCAACCCGCGCCGAAGTGGAGGCGGCGCTCGTCCGGTCCTGACGAGGCGCCGCCGCCGGTTAGTCCCAATGGTCAGCTTATATCCGTGACCGTGCCCTTCTGCGGGAACAGGCGGCGCTCGATCCGGGCGTGGACGCCCAGCGTGCCATCGACCACCTGGGTCACGCCGAAGTCCGTCGCCACGCTCATCAACGAATAGGCATCGTCCTTGCTGAGCCCCTGATGTTCGTGGAGCAGGTGGAGCATGTCCATCGACGCATTCTTCATGGCCGCGTCGAGATCTTCACCGAAGCCGTGGACGATCCAGTTCTGCGGGGTTTCCAGTAGGGGCGAGGGGAAATCGAAGTCCTTGCGCAGCACGATCTGGAACAGGCAGTTGAGCGAGGATTCGATCGCGGTGCCGGAAATTTCGCCATCACCCTGGCTGACGTGGGGATCGCCGATCGAGAACAGTCCGCCCGCGACCTGGCACTTGTAGTACATCGTCGCGCCCGCGCCGATGCGCCAGTTGTCGATGTTTCCGCCGTGCAGGCCGGGGGGAATGGTGCTGACGGGCTCGTTCACCGCAGGGGCCACGCCGGCGGTGCCGAGGTGCGGGCGTGCCGGGATGGTGATGCCGGGCAGCGCCGGCTGGCGATCGCACACCGGGCAGTTGGTGATCGTGCCCGGCACCAGGTACTTGCCGGGAAAGTCATAGGCATAGAGCGCATGGGCGGTGTTGGCGACGGGGTCCAGCTCGTAGATCGTCACCCGCTCCTTTTCGCCGAATTCCTGGTAGAGGTGACCCCAGTTGGCGGCGAGGTTCGACCCGTAGTTGTTGCGCGGCGTCATCTGCAGGTAGCGCACTTCGAGCATGTCGCCCGGTTCCGCGCCTTCCACGTAGATTGGCCCGGTCATGATGTGCACGCCGGGCGCGCGCGTGGTCGGGTCGATTTCGCGGAAGATGCGCTCGACACCTTCGTCGAACATCAGTTCGGGCGCGTCCCCGGCATGGTGGGTGATCGCCTCGGCCATGATCAGGTCGCCCGACTTGACCGTCAGCGCGGGGGCAAGGTCGGGCGAGAAGTAGCCCCAGTGCACGGTTTGCGGTGTCGCCTTGAGATGATGCAGCGCGCCCGGTGCGTGCGTGCCGTGTTCCTTGCCGTGTGAACAGACCAGACCCATGCCTCTGTGCCTCGTTGGTGGTGAGCGGTAAACGGCTGTCCTTGTCGGCCGTGAGCCCCGCTCCGGTCTTGTTCGGGTGCGCCCATAGATTTTGCAGGTGCGAACGATGCGTCCGCGATGGACGTGCAATCAACAATCGAGGCGCGCGCTGCCAAGCCGCCCAGGAGGCCGGTCCGGCACAAGGCGAAACCCAGCAATTGCAACGGAGCAAAGCGCCGCGATGTCCACGCCCAACACCCTGATCTTCGTCGATCTGCCCAGCGACGATCCCGCCGCCGCCGCCAGATTCTATGCCGAAGTGTTCGGCTGGCAGAACGATGAGAAGCCGGCGGGCGTCTACCACCGCATGGTGCCGGGCGGGCAGTTCCTCAATCCCGATGGCAGCGAAAGCCAGATCGGCAACCTGCACCTTGGCATCTTCGATGCCGCCAATGCCCGTCCTCATCCCGACAGCGCCGGCGTCGAACCGCGCACGCTTTCAAGCGGGGGCCGCGCCCCGCGCATCTGGATCCTGATCGGCGACGGCGACAGCGCCGAGCGTATCCTTGCGGCGGCAGAGGAGCGCGGGGCGGTGACGCTGTGGCGCAACCATTACTGGCAGACGTTCAACGGCTACAACCACGCCTTCCGCGATCCGTGGGGCAACGAGATCGTGCTGTGGGGCAAGGCCGGGCCCGATCCGCAGGTGCCCGCCGACTACACCCGCGAATAGGGCGGCGACACCTTAGCCTGCGGCGCATACAAGTGCAGCTTCGCGTCAGGGCAGGGATTTCAAGAATCCGTGCCCTGACACGCAAGACCGGACCCGAGCCGGCGATCTAGAGCGGAAGGACGATCCCGAACGGCAACTGATTTCAGGAGACTTCGCGTGCGCCTTCCGTCCGACAGCTTCATCCGCTCGCTCGAAAGCTCGGCCGTCGACCTGGCCGATGCGGAAACCCTGCCGAGCGAATGCTACACCGATGCCGATTTCTACGCTTTCGAGCAGGAAGCGCTCTACAATCACGAATGGCTTTGCGTCGGCCGGGCCGATTGGGTTGCCAACGCGGGCGACTTCTTCACCACGCAGATCATCGGCGAACCGATCATCGTGGCGCGGACTCAGGAAGGCGAAATTCGCGCGATGTCGGCAGTATGTCAGCACCGTGCCATGCTGGTGGCCGAAGGCAGCGGCAACGCGCGCGGTTTCCTTTGCCCCTACCACCACTGGAGCTACGCGCTGGATGGCAGACTGGTCGCGGCGCCGGCGATGAACAAGACCTGCAACTTCGACCGCGCGCAGTTCGGGCTGCCAAACTTCAAGGTGGAGCTGTGGAACGGTTTCATCTTCATCAACTTCGATGCCGATGCCGCGCCGTTGACACCCCGGCTGACGGCTGTTGCCGACGCGATCGCGGGATATGACCTTGCCAGCGCGGAAGGGCCGCGCCCGGATCCCGCGCCGACGTTGCCGTGGAACTGGAAGGTGATGTTCGAAAACAACAACGACGGATACCACGCCAGCCGCCTGCACCACGGGCCGCTGCACGATTTCGTGCCCTCGGGCCTTGCCGAGTTTCCCGATGCCGATCCCGCCGATGCCGGCTTCCTGCGCTTCAACGGCACGCTGCACATGGATGCGAGCTTCAACGCCACGCAGCGGGCGGTGTTGCCGGTGTTCCCCGGCCTTTCCGACGAAGCGCGCATGCGGATGACCTTCGCCAACATCCCGCCGACGCTCAGTCTCGTCATGATGAGCGACATGGTGATCTACCTGATCCTGCGCCCAACGGGGCCAGAGACGCTGGAGATGGACACCGGCTTCCTGTTCGCGCCCGGCGCGATGGCTGACCCGGCATTCGACCACAAGCTCGACATGAACGTCCGCGCCTCTGGCCATATCATCGCGCAGGACCTGCATGTCGACGAACTGGTGCAAGTGGGGCTGCGATCGCGGTTTGCCCCGCGCGGTCGCTATTCCTGGCAGGAAGGCGCGCAAGGGCAGTTCAACAAGTGGCTGGTGCACCGCTATCGCGAAACCTACGACCGGCTGACCGGCAAGAAGCGGGGTGCGGTTAGGGCGGTGTGACGCCGGACCTGTCTCGTATCCGGACGGATCGCAATACGACAAATCGCGGTGTTGCCGACCGCGTCGCGCGGCGTATGCTGCATTGCACAATAAGCGTAGCCCGAACGGGCTGACGCGGTCGCGCCATCGGATGAGGGACAAGACCCTTGCGGTTTACCACCAATGCCTACCCCCGCGAGCAACGACAGGACGCCTGGCGCTTTTCGCTGCGCCGCGTTTCGCTCGAACTCGTCGAGGTGGCCGAGGACGTCTATGGCGAACTGGTCAGCTTCACCAGCGGGCAGGGCATCCATTTCTGCCGCATTACCGGCACCGCGCAGCGCCTGGCGATCGATTTCGCGCAGGAGGCACCATGTTTCTGGATCGTCCTGCTGCTGGAAGGGAAACTGACCGCACGGCAGGGCGCGGTGACGATGGACCTCGCTGAAGGCGACATGGTCTATGGCGGGGGCAACAGCCGGACCGAGATTGACCTTCCGGCAGACCATCGCCTTCTGCTGGTCAAGGTGCCGCATGCCTTGCCCGCGCTGCGCTCCCGCTCGGCACTGCCATCGCAGATCAGCAACCTGATCGCGGACGAGGCCATTGGCCGCATGCTTTCGGCGCTGCTGCGTTCGGTGGCGGATACCATCGTCGACGTGTCCGACGATCAGATTCGCCCGGTGGAACTGGCGCTGCCCGAATTCATCGCCGCCACGCTGCTCGACAAGGCGCCGGTCAAGGAATTGGGCGGCGCGGCCGGCGCGCGTGCCGCAATCCTTGAGCGTGTGTTCCAGTCGATAGAGATGCGGCTGTCCGATCCCAACCTGTCGATCCACCAGATCGCGACCGAGCACCGCATCTCGCCGCGCTATTTGCAGAAGCTGTTCGAAAGTGCGGGCGAAAGCTTCAGCCAGTTCGTCAAGGTGCGCCGGCTGGAACGTTGCCGGTTGGACCTTGGCAGTCCGCTCCATGCGCAAAGGTCGATCTCGGAAATCCTGTTCCAGTGGGGTTTCAACGATTCGGCCTCGTTTAGCCGGGCGTTCCGCGAACAGTACGGGATGAGCCCGCGCGAATATCGCAAGGTTGGTGCGCTACCCGATGAAAATGCGCTCAATCCCCGGCGCGGCCGCCCCAGCGTGCGGCGCGAGAACGCGCGCGATACCGGCGGCGAAAATCCAGGGGAAGAGCGCGACGATGGCCCCGCGCTATCGTTAGAGGCAGGCGACGCGGTCGAGGATGTGCAGGTCGACGAGGGGCCGGGCGTGCGCCACCACATGCTGCCGGTGCGGCCCGACACGATCCACTGGGGCTATTTCAGCCGGAACCTGAAGCCTGCGCTCAACGTCCGGTCAGGTGACTATGTCACTATCGAAACACTGACCCACCACGCCAACGACGATGCCGAGCGCATGATCGAGGGCGACGCCGCGGCCGAGGCGATCTATCGCTGGACCGCCGAGGGCAAGGTGGTGGACCGGCGCGGGGCGGGGCCGCTCGACGCCTCGGTGGTTGGCCGGGGGCCCGGTGAAGGCTTCGGCGTGCATATCTGCACCGGACCGATCCACATCGCCGGTGCCGAACCGGGCGACGTGGTGCAGGTGCGCATCCTCGATATCGATCCGCGGCCCAGCCGTAATCCACGCTATCTGGGCCGCGCCTTCGGCAGCAACGTGTCGGCTTACTGGGGCTTCCATTATTCCGACCTGCTGACCGAGCCGAAGCAGCGCGAGGTCGTGACGATCTACGAGGTCGAAAAGGGCCACGGCCAGGCGGTGGCACATGCGGTCTACAACTATCGCTGGACGCCGCAGAAGGACCCATCGGGAGTGATCCACCCGATGTACGATTACCCCGGCGTGCCGGTCGATCCCGAGACAATCGAGAAGAACTTCAACGTGCTGCGCGACATCGAAATTCCGGTGCGCCCGCATTTCGGCGTTGTCGCGCTTGCGCCGGCGCATGCCGATCTGGTCGATTCGGTTCCGCCCGCCAATTTCGGCGGCAATATCGACAACTGGCGGCTGGGGCCGGGGGCGAGCGTGTTCCTGCCGGTGTCGGTGCCGGGCGGGCTGCTTTCGCTGGGCGACCCGCATGCGAGCCAGGGTGATTCCGAGCTGTGCGGCACCGCGATCGAATGTTCGATGACGGCGGTGATCCAGGTGATCCTGCACCCGGCCAAGGCATCGCAGCCCTACATCCGCGAGCTTGATTATCCGATGATCGAGACCGCCACCGAATGGGTGATCCTGGGCTTTTCCAATCCCGATTACCTTCGCGATCTGGGGTCGAAGGCGCAGAGCGAGGTCTACAAGCGCTCCTCCATCGACAGCGCGATGCGCGACTGCTTCCGCAAGGCGCGGCGCTTTCTTATGACGATGCGGAACTTGAGCGAGGACGAGGCAATCTCGCTGCTGTCGGTGGGCGTGGACTTCGGCATCAGCCAGGTCGCCAACGGCAACTGGGGTGTGCACGCCGTTATCCGCAAGGCGCTGTTCTCGAACTGAAAAAGACGGGCGGACGGCACGGGTGCCGCCCGCCCGCAAGGGTGGATGACTTTACTCCGCAGCCACGGCGGCCGGTTCTGCGGCGATCGCCAGGGTCAGGTCCTGCCAGCGCACGATCTCGCCTTCGAGCATGGCGAACTCGGCAGTGGCATACTTCAGCGCGTCATCGCCCAGCAGGAGAAGCAGGGGCGGCTCGGGTGCGGCCAGCGCAGACACGATCGCGGCAGCGGCGCGATCGGGATCGCCGGGTTCTGCGCCCAAGTGGCCTTGGAGTGTGGCGCGGGCGAGGTGGGCGGTCTCTGCGTAGTCGGCAATGGTCGGCTCGGCTCCGGCGAGCCTTTCGGCGGAAAACGCGGTGCGCAGCCCCCCCGGCGCGACGTTGGTGACCTTGATCCCCAAAGGCGCGACTTCTTGCGCCAGCGTCCGGCCAAGGCATTCGAGCGCAAACTTGGTTGCGCCATAAAGCGCCGTGCCATGCCAAGCGGCCAAGCCGCTGACCGAGGTCACGTTGACGATATGGCCGCTTCTGCGGGCGCGGAAGGAAGGCAGCGCGGACTTGATCAGCGCCATCGGGCCGAACAGGTTGACCTCGAACAAGGCGCGCGCGTCTTCGAGGCTGGTTTCCTCAATCGCGCCGGTAAATCCGCGCCCGGCATTGTTCACGAGGTAGTCCATCGGTCCGAAAAGCTGCTCGGCCGTGCGCCAGACGACGCCAACCGCCGCCTCGTCCGTGACATCGAGCTTCATGGCGTGGGCGCGACCGGGGGCGAGCGCGGTGAAGGCTTCGGCGTCGGCCTGGCAGCGCACCGTTCCGATCACCTGATCGCCGCCCGCAAGCGCCGCCTTGGCAATCGCACGGCCCAGGCCCGAGCTTACCCCTGTGACAAACCAGTTCAACATTGCGAGGCCCCTTGTTCGGCGTGGGACAGGAGTTCCTCCAGTTCGGCCACGGTCTTTACGTCGGCAAAGTTCAGGCGCGCCAGCATCAGCGCGGCGTTGTGTTCCGCGTCGGTCGGCGCGGCGCAGGCATCGGCCACCATGATCGTGCGGTAGCCCAGCATGTTGCCATCGCGCGCGGTGCTGTCGCAGCAACAGTTGGTGAGCGTTCCGGCGATGACGATGCATTGCGCCTCCAGCCGATCCAGCGCCTGCTGCAAGGCGCCGGCCGGGCACATGAAGGCGCTGTAGCGGTACTTGTCGATCACCGGATCGGCGTCCGCCACGTCCATCCCGGGATGCAGACCGTGCGACGAGGTTCCTGCCCGCACCACGGCGACAGCCTCTGCAACGGCCGGCAACGACAGGTCGTACTGCCAATCGGGCATGGCCAGCGGAGGCGCATCGTCGACTGTCTGCCGCGTCCAAATCACCGGGCATCCGGCAGCGCGGAACGCGGCAGCCAGGCGGTTGACCGCCGGCATGATGTCCATCGCGTGCGGATTGGCGAAGACTTCGCCCGGCTCCATGAAGACGCGCTGCATGTCGATCACGACCAGAGCTGTGCGGGCGCAATCGAGCGCCTGCACGTCGTTCATCGCCTTGCCTCGATCCACGGCCCATTGGGGCAGGTCTGTGACATGCGCCATCGTTTACCCCCGTTGCTTGCGGCATTACGCTAGGGCGCGGGCGCGGCTGCGGTCTTTGCACTGCGCGCATGGATTTGGGGCCAGTGAACGATTCATCGCGCTGCGCAAACTTGTGTGCGCAGCATGACAAGAAGGAAGTGGTCGCCGCGCATACCGTGGTGAAGATCCCATCCAGCCCCTCGCGAGCACGGACAAGACAATGACGGAAAGCATTCCCCAACGCGCCGATTTCGGCCTGCCATCCGATACCGGTGGCCGCGACATCGGCATCTTCATGCCCATGGCCAACGGCGGCTGGATCATCTCGAAGAACTCGCCCCGGCTCGACGGGTCGTACGATTACAACCTCGAGGTTGCGAAGCTTGCCGATGCGGGCGGGCTGGACTTCATCATGGCGATGGCCAAGTTCCGCGGATACGGCGGGGAGATCGAGCATTGGAAATCGTCGCTCGACAGCCCGCTGATGATGGCGGGCCTGGCGCAGGCGACGACCCGCGTCAAAGTTTGGGCGACCGTGCACACCCTGCTGCAGAACCCGGCGGTGACGGCCAAGATGATCGCCACGCTCGATCAGATCAGCCACGGGCGCGCCGGGCTCAACGTCGTGACCGGGGCCTACAAGGGCGAATTCGCGCAGATGGGCGCCTGGCCCGAAGGCGTCGATCACGATGAGCGCTACGTCCTTGCGACGGAGTGGATCCAGGGCATCAAGGCGCTGTGGACGCAGGACAGCGTTACCGCCCACGGCAAGTATTTCACGCTCGACGATTGCCAGTCGTTCCCCAAGCCATCGACGCGGCCCATCTTGGTTTGTGCCGGTACGTCGAAGGCGGGCGTGCGCTTTACCGCCGAGGAAATGGACGCGCTGTTCCTTGCCGGGAACGATCTTGACGAACTGATCGCCAATTCCGCCAAGGCCAAGGCTGGGGCGCTTGAACTGGGTCATGCGATCCGTGCCTATTCGATGATGATCCTGGTGATCGCCGACACCGACGCCGAAGCCGAAGCGATGGTCGAAAGCTACCGAGACGGGCTCGACGAAGGTGCCCTGCACGGGATGCTGCGGGCCTATGGCTTCCTCGACAGCGAGATCGGGAAGGAGAACGACTTCACCCGCAAGGCGCGCTCGGCGCTGATGGCGCCGCATGTCGCGGGCTCTCCGGCGACGATCCTCGAGAAGCTGACCGAGATCTTCGAGAAAACCGAGCTCGACGGGCTGATGGTGATCTTCCCCGAATACCTGACGATGCTGCCGATTTTCGCGAAGGAGATCCTCCCTGTGCTGCGCCAGCGTTTCCCCGGCAAGATCAGGGAGGCGGCGCATGTCTGAGGCTGCCGTGATGCAGGCCCTGCCGCACGAGCTGGCACCGGGCGACATGATCGCACCTTCGCGGACCGCGCTCGTCGTGGTCGATATCCAAGTCGACTTTGCTTCGCCCGAAGGCGTCCTGGGGCGTAGCGGGATGGACATGAGCGGCTGTGAAGTCGCGGTCGACCGCATCGAGACGCTGATCGACGCGGCCCGCAAGGCGGGAGCGACGGTCGCCTTCATGCGGGTGATGACCCGGCCCGAAAGCGATTCTCAGGCGCTCAAGACCTGGATGGAACGGCGCGGCACGCCGGGGCACGAAGCGATCTGCCGGATCGGCAGCGGTGGTGAGGACTATTACCGCGTCGCGCCGCAGCCTGGCGACATCGAGATATCCAAACTCGCCTATTCGAGCTTCCACGGCACCGACTTCGACATGCAGCTGCGCGCCCGCGGCATAGACACGCTGGTGGTCACCGGGATCAGCACCGACTGCTGCGTCGATTCGACCACGCGCGATGCCTTCCACCACAACTACCACACGTTCGTGGTGTCCGACGCCTGCGCCACGTTCGACGATGAATTGCAGCTCAATACGCTGAAGGCGCTGTGGCTGCACTGTTCGCTGCTGACCACGACCGATGCCGTGGTTGCGGCCTGGGGCGGCTGAAATGCACGAGCCAACCGCATCGTCCCCCGATGGCTTGGGCCCGGTCCGCGCCGATCTGCTGATCCGCAACGCGTGGATCGTCACGATGGACGACGAGCGGCGCATCTATCGCGATGGCGGGCTCGCCATTGCGGGCGATCGCATCGTGGCCGTGGGCCCGAGCGAAGTAGTGGAGCACGCGGTGGTGGCGCGCGAGACGATCGACGGGCGACGGTTCGAGCTCACCCCCGGGTTCGTCAATTGCCACGTCCACATAACCGGCGAACCGATCACGCGCGGCTACGTGCCCGACGACACCGACTGGCGAACCAACGTGTTCGACTGGCTGATCCCCACATACATGGCGCAGAACCCGGCGGAAGAGGCGCTGTCGGCGCAGCTTGCCGCGGTCGAGATGTTGCGCTCGGGCACGACCTGCTTCGTCGAGGCGGGCACGATCATCGACCTTCCGGGCGTTGTCGCCGCGCTGGAGCAGGTCGGAATCCGCGGGCGGATCGGGCAATGGGTGCAGGATCGCGCGTTCGATCCGGCCGAAGACCAGGCGCAGTTGACGGCCGCCGCCATCGGCAGGCTGGAAGACCAGATCGCGCGCTTTCCTGCGCGCGACGATGCGCTGCTGGCGGGCTGGGCCTGCCTTGTGGGGCACAACACCGCCACCGACGAGCTGTGGCGCGCGGCGAGTGCGCTGGCGCTTGACCATAGGCTGGGCGTGACCGCGCACATGAGCCCCGATCCAGCCGACCCGCAATTCTATCTCGAAACCACAGGACGGCGCGCGATCGAGCATCTCGAAGCGATCGGCGTTCTTGGCGATCACGTCTCGCTGACCCACGCGATCCACCTCGACGATGCCGAAGTGGCGACGCTTGCCCGGACCGGCACGAGGGTGACGCATTGTCCGATGACCGCGATCAAGGGGGCCTATGGTGCCTCCAGCGCGGGCAAGTTTCCCGAAATGCACGCGGCGGGCGTGGCGATCCAGCTCGGCACCGACGGCGCGAACAACGCCAATGCGCAGGACATGATGCGCGCGATGTACCTGATGGCCGGGCTGCACAAGGATGCCCGGCGCGACGCATCGCTGTTCCCGGCGACTTCGGTGCTCGAGGCGGGGACGATCAACGGCGCGGCCGGTGCGGGGCTGAGTGATCGGATCGGCAGCCTGGCCGTGGGCAAGAAGGCGGATTTCGTGGCGCACGACCGCGACCGGCCCGAATGGGTGCCGTTGCTCAATCCGGTCAACCAGCTGGTGTGGTCGGCAGACGGGCGTGGCGTGCATTCGGTGTGGGTGGACGGGAAGCGGCTGGTGGATGGATATCGCATGACGACGATCGACGAAGAACGGCTCTATTCCGACATCGAGGCAGCGGCCGATGGCATCATCGCGCGAGCCGGCAAAGCGGTGTCCAGTGCGTGGCCGGTGCTGTGAGCGCGGCCATCGCTCAGCCGCCCGCCAGCGCGTCGGACAATCTGCCCGTGGGTGAGCCACCGCGCGGACCGGCTTCCATCGGCGCGCACCATGCGCCAAGAAGCATGGCCATGCGGCAGTGCCTCCTTCTTGCGTTCAGCGCGCTCTACTTCCTGCTGATGGCGGCGACGTTCAATTCGCTGGGGCAGGTGCTTCCCTACATCGTCGCCGATCTCAAGCTGAGCTGGGCCGAAGCGGGCATGGGTTTCACCCTGCTTGGCACCGCCTGCGGCGCGGCCAGCCTGCTGCCCGCCACGACCATCCGGCTGTTCGGCGTGTCGGTGACGATCGTTCTTGGCGCGCTACAGCTGGTCACCGGCTTTGCCGCCCTTGCGCTGATGACTGGCGTGCCGGCCTACCTTGGCGGCACGCTCTTGCTCGGCATGGGGTTCTGCTTTTGCGGGACTATTCCGGCAGTGCACGTGATCGGGCACGTTTTCGAAGGGCGCCGCTCGACCGCTATCGGGCTCTATTTCACTGCAGGCAACCTTGGTGCGGTGTGCGGCCCGCTGCTGTTCTATGGCGTGCACAGCGCAACCGGGGGCTGGCGTTCGTACTGGTGGATCTGTGCCGTGGCAGCGGCGGCCGTGGGCGGCATCGCCGCGCTGATCAGCCGGATCGACGAACAGGGCCGCAGCCGCGTCGCGCTTGATGGCGAAGGGGGCGCGGCCACGGGATGGACGTTGCGCCGGGCGATGGCAAAGGGGCAGTTCTGGCTGGTGGTCGTAGCCTATACCGGGTGCCTGTTGATCAACACCACGGTTCATTCCTTCGCCTACCAGCACTTGCTCGAAAATGCGGTGGCGGCTGGCACGGCAACCTTGGTGATCAGTGCTGCGGCGCTGGTGGCGGCTGCTGCTGCGGCGCTGGTCGGCCTGGCGGGGCAGAAGGTCGGCCCTCAGCAACTGACCGTCGTCGCGCTTGCGACCCTCGCGCTTTCGTCGGCCGCGCTGGTCTTGCCGACCAACGGCGCCTCGCTTTCGCTGTTCGCGCTAAGCTTCGGCGTAGGGCTGGGGGCCAGCACCGTCAGCACCACGCTGCTTTTGCGCCAGTGGTTCGGCGGACTGGCTTCGCTTGAGCTCTACTCGGTCATGACCGTGTTCTCTACCGCAGCTGCGCTTGGGCCGAGCATTGGCGGTCATCTGCACGATACGACTGGCAGTTTTGCGCCGAGCCTGATCGGTCAGGCCGCCATCGCCGCGCTCCTGGCGGGCGCGGTCGCCTTGACCCGTCCACCCCACGCGCAGGAAGAAGCGTTGGGCGTCGGCTGAGCCTCGGGCCGACCCTGCCGCGGCTTGATCCTGTCAGGGTGTGTCAGGACCGGCGGGCGGGATGAGGCGCGGATTGATCGGGCCTTGCTGCGATCCGACCCATTCGCGCCACAGCAGGATCAGGCCGGCCATGATGGCGGGTCCGATGACCAGTCCGATCAGGCCCCAGGCTTCCACGCCCCCCAGGATGCCGAGAAGCACCCACACGAATGGCAGCCGCGTCGCGCCCTGGATCAGCACCGGTCGGACGAAGTGATCGGCAACGAACACGACCACTGCACCCAGCGCGACGATGACGATCGCTGTGCCCATCTTGCCAATGGCAAAGAGTGCTAGTCCCGCTGCCGCGATCGCTACGGCGGCGCCGAACGGGATCGTCGCGAGGATAGCCGTCAGCAAGCCGAACAGCGCCGGGTGAGGGACCCCGGCGAAGGCATACGCGACGCCCATCACCACCCCCTCGCCAAGGCCGACGAAGACCAGGCCGTTGACCGTGCCTTGCACCGCCCGGACCAGCTGAATGCCGACGTGCTCGCCTGCCGCACCGAAGGCGCGATTGCTCGCTATTCGAAGCGCCTCTTCGATGTTCCTGATGTCTCGCAGGATGAAGTACAGGCTCACCAGCATGAACCCCACTAGCACCAGCCGGTGCACGGCTTGTCCCGCCAGGCGACGGCCGAAGCCCGCTCCGTTCGCGTGAACCACCGCATGAGCAAGGCCCGAAAGGGCTTGCGGGTGCCCAAGCTTCTGCTGCCAGACCGGAACGAGCTCGGCGCCGAATGGCAGGCTGGCCAGAAAGGCCGGAACCGGCAGCCCATGCTGCTGGATCTGATCCGCCCAAAGTCCCAGTTCATGCGCATCGGCGATGATCGGTGCCGCTACGACGAGCAACGGCAGGACGAAGACAAGCAGCGTCGCGGCAACAAGAAGCGCCGGGATGAGATCGCGATCGCGAGAAGGCCATCGCGCAGCCAGCCGATCGTACACCGGGCGCAGCGCAATCGCGAAGATCGCCGCCCAGCCCAGCGCCGGCAGAAAGCCCCTGAGCGTGACGATCCCGGCAACCATCAGGATCAGCACGGCGACCAGTCCTGCACGCCGCTGCGGTCGGGACATCGCCGGTTCGGTGGGGTTCAGGAACGTGCCGGGTCTGGCGATCGGCGGAATGGGATCGGCCGTCATGATAGTCCTTTGATGCCCCTTGATAAATCAGCGGGCCGCCGAACCGTGTCACACGGTGAACTGAAATATACTGGCCCCAAGCGCTTTGCACGTCACCCGGTTCCGCGAATCCAGGCGGCGCACGCGTTGCTCTGTCGCAGTAAGCCAACCGACGTCATCCGCGAACCAAAGCGGCGTTCGATGCTGGGGCGGAGGGGATGGGCCTCTGCGCGATTAGCGCAGGTCGGCCGCCTGGAAACTGCCGGGGCAGGTTTCGCCCGAATCGTCCTTGTGGGTGCGCGGATCGCGGCGGAACGAGCCGTCTTCAAGCCGCGTCCACTTGCCCGCGGTATGCTTTCCGCAGACCACGCAAACCGCCCAGCGTTCCTTCTGGTCTTTCATTTCGGGCGTCAGGAAGCGTGGCGTCATCAAGGGAAGGGCGATCCGGTCTGGTTGTTTCAAACCGGTATGGACTGGCCTTCAGGGCTGCAAGCGAGCCTGCATTAATTGTCTACGAATGCACCAAGCATCCGGCGGAAAATCTCTTTGGTTAGTAGAGTTTTAACTGCCTTCAGCAGGCTTTGGGCAAGGATTGCGGCGCAGGCTTCGCAGCATGGTTGCCCAAAAGTTAACGATTGCGGGTGCGATCACCAGTGTCGCAGCGGCTGGCGCCTCACCTTCCGCCCAAGGACAGGACTTCGCTCCCCGAACGATGGTGGTGCGGCCATCGAGCAAATTCGAACTAGCCAATCCGATCGTCGCAGCGGGTACGACGGCGCTCATCCTGCTTTTCGCTTGCGCCTTGCCGCTGGCCAGGCTGTCATTGCGACGGCGGGAGCTTGAGCGCCAGTTGCTCGAGGCTGAAGCGCGATATCGCCTGCTTGCCAACAGCACGAGCGAAGTGGTGTTGCGCGCCGATATGGACGGCACGGTGACCTATGCTTCGCCCGCGGCGGCCAGCATCGGCCTTTGGCGTGAAGGTGGCCCGATTGGCGCAAACCTGCTGGATCTTGTCGCCCCGGAACGACGCGGGGATCTAGGCGCGACGCTGGAGGGGGCTGTGTCCGGGCAGGGCGATGCGGTGTGGCAGGAATTCCATCTTGTCGGCGCGGAGGGCAGCGAGGGCTGGTTCGAAGTGCGCATCCAGCCGCTGGAAGACGCCGACGGGACGACCCGGTCGGTAGTGGCGAACCTGCGCTCCATCGCCGAGCGCAAGCAACTGGAAGATCAGCTCTACGAAGCAGGGTTGACCGACGCCCAGACGGGCCTGTCCAATCGCCGCGCCTTCATCGCAATGCTCGAACATCATCTCGGTGAACAATCGGGTGGCTGCATCGCGCTGTTCGATCTCGATCATTTTCGCGCTCTCAACGATCGCCATGGCCACCTGGTGGGGGACAAGGTTCTGCTGCTGTTCGCCAATCTGCTGCGGTCACTGGTGCGCGGTGGGGATACCGTGGCGCGGATCGGCGGAGAAAAATTCGGCGTGCTGCTGCCGGGCGCCAGCACGGAGCAGGCGGAAACCGTCGTCGCCCGCGTACTCAGCTCGCTTTCGGGAACCACGCGGGCCGTCGACAACGTCATCGTGCGTGTGTCAGCAAGCGCGGGCGTCGCGCGTCTGGGTGGCACGGCGGACGAGGCGCTGCGATCGGCCGACCTTGCCCTGCAAGTGGCCAAGGCCAAGGGTCGCGACCGTCTGGAACTTGCGCCACGGCTGCGCATCGAGCGTCATTCGCGCTGGTAGGAGTCGTATCTGCGACGAAGTGCGGCGTTTCCCCGGCATTTCGACCGAAACATTGTTGAATCGGGCGAACTTATGTGATTCTGTGACAATCCATGACGCGTCGTCGTTCCCATCTCCGGCTCCCTCGCGAAAGCCTGACCCAGACACTGGCGCTGGTGGCGCTGCTGCTGCTGGGCGCGGTCGGCATTGCGGGGCCGAGCGGACTGCTGGCATGGGGCGAGAACGCCAAGCTGCTCGATCAGCGGCAGAAGGAGCTGACGAAGCTTACGCTCGAGCGCGACCGGCTGAAGAACCGGCTCAGCCTGCTCGACCCGCGGCATGCGGATCCCGATCTCGTCGGCGAACTGCTGCGTTCGGACCTGAACGTGGCGCACCCGGACGAACTGGTCATTCCGCGCCGGTAACGCGTTCTTCAAGGGAACGCCGCGCCCCGCGCGCCGTTTGGCGCTCAAACAAGGGGCATGCGCAAATGATGGTTCAGCGAAGCTGCGTGACTGGCGGTTACAAGCGCCGCGTTGCATAGTCGTGGTCGTGGAGAGGACAGATCAGGGCGACCTTGCAGCGCCAACCGCTTCGGTCTGGCGCTATGCGCGCGCATCGCGGGCCCATGTCGTCGTCGATGCGGCCGACTATTTCGCACTGATGCGCGGTGCGATGCTGGCCGCGCGCCAGCGCATCCTCATGATCGGCTGGGATTTCGATACGCGCATCCTGATCGGTGACGGTCGGCGCTGGTGGAACCTGCCGCGCAAGCGCATTGCGCCCGCGCGGCTCGGTGCCTTCGTCGTCTGGCTGGCCAACCGGAACAAGCCGCTGGAAATCAAGGTGCTGAAGTGGAACTTCGGCGCGCTGAAGGCTGTGTTCCGCGGGTCTATGATCGTCGACCTGCTGCGCTGGTGGAAGCATCCGCGCATAGGCTTCAAGCTCGACAGCGCGCATCCGCTGGGCTGCAGCCATCACCAGAAGATCGTGGTGATCGACGATCGCTTCGCCGTGTGCGGCGGTATCGACATGGCGGGCGATCGCTGGGACACCAGCGACCACATCGAAAACGACCCCCGCCGCCGCCGCCCTGGCGGAAAGCTCTACGGCCCGTGGCACGACTGCACGATGCTGCTCGAAGGCGAAGTGGCGAAGGTGCTTGGCAACTATGGCAGAACGCGCTGGGAGCAGGCAGGTGGACGCCCGATGCCCGCGTGCAAGCCGCAGGACGAGACGCCGTGGCCCGAGGATATCCACGCCGAATTCAACGATGTCGAGGTTGGCATCGCCCGGACTCGGTCGCAGTACGGCAACGCTGCCGAAGTGCGCGAGATCGAGGCTATGTTCGTCGAGCACATCGCGCGGGCCAAGCGCTTCATCTACGCGGAAAACCAGTACTTCGCCTCTCGCGTGGTGGCCGAGGCGATTGCCGAGCGTCTGGCGCGGCCCGACCCGCCCGAGATCGTGCTGGTGATGCCCGAAAGCAGCGATGGCTGGCTTGAACAGGCGGCGATGGACGGCGCGCGCATCCGCCTGTTCCGCGCGATCCGCGAGGCAGACCACGCCGGGCGATTCAGCATCTGGCACCCGTACAACGCGGCTGGCACGCCGATCTACGTGCATTCCAAGCTGACCATCGTCGATGACGAGATCCTTCGTGTCGGCTCTGCCAACATGAACAACCGCTCGATGGGGCTCGACAGCGAGTGCGATGTGTTCATCGACTGTGCCCGCCCCGGCAATCATCATTGCGGAGAGGCGATCATGCGCTTGCGCCTGCGCTTGCTTGCCGAACATTGCGGTTTGTCGAGCGACGCGGTAGCGGACCTTGTCGAACGGCACGGTTCGATGGCCGCCGCCATCGAGGCCGTGCCGGCAACGGGCAAGAGCTTGCGCCGCTTCATTCCGCGCGAATTGAGCGAGGCCGAAAAGGCGCTGGCCGATGCCGAGGTGCTCGATCCCGAGCGCCCGGAGGAAATGCTGGCGTTCTACCGACGCGGCGGCCTGTTCAAGAGCCGTATCCTGCGCCGGCCGCGTTGAGCGAAGAGAAGGCTTTGGGAGGCAAGATGGCGCACGATCACCTGCACGATGAAGACGATGACGATCTGGCGCGCGGCAAGGAGCCCGTTCCGCATGACGTGCAGGAGGCTATCCGCACCCTGATCCGCTGGTCTGGCGACGACCCCGCCCGCGAAGGCCTGCTCGATACACCCAAGCGCGTGGCCCGCGCATGGAAGGAATACTGCCAGGGCTATGGCGAGGACCCTTCGGCGCATCTAGCGCGTCAGTTCGAGGAAGTCGGCGGCTATAACGAGCTGGTCCTTCTGAAGGACATCCCGTTCCAGTCGCATTGCGAACATCACATGGCGCCGATCGTGGGCAAGGCGGCCATTGCCTACCTGCCCCGGCACAAGGTTGTCGGCATTTCCAAGCTGGCGCGCGTGCTGCACGCCTATGCCCGCCGTCTGCAGATTCAGGAACGGCTGACCAGCGAAGTCGCGCAGTGCATCTGGGATGCCCTCAAGCCACACGGCGTCGCCGTGGTGATCGAGGCGCAGCACGGGTGCATGACCGGTCGCGGTGTGCGCACGCCCGGCGTCGGCATGGTCACCAGCCGGCTGATCGGCACGTTCCTCGAAGACAATCGCAGCCGCAAGGAAGTGCTCAGCCTGATGGGCTACTGACATGGCCGCCCCGGTTCCGGTCATGGAGATGGATGCGCTGCAGCAACTCCTGCTCGGCGCTTTCCCGGTCGAGGTGCACGGCCGGCTCGGCCGCGTGGTGGATTTGGTGCCCGGACGCGTGCGGATGCGGCTCGATCCTGGGCCTGAAAGCCTGCGTCCGGGTAACCTCGTGTCCGGACCCACGCAGATGGGGCTGGTCGACGTTGCGGCCTATGCCGTCGTCCTTGCGCATATCGGGCCGCAGCCGATGGCCGTGACGAGCAGCCTCACCATCAACTTCCTGCGGGGCGCCACGCTTGCCCCGGTTTTTGCCGATGCCGCGCTGCTGAAACTGGGACGCAGGCTGGCGACGATCGACGTGCGCCTCTGGCAGCACGATGCACATACGCTCGTCGCGCAGGCAACCGCGATCTACGCGCTACCAGCCTGACCGTGTCGAAATAAAATAAAACAGCGCAGGCATTTGGCGGACACTCCTGCCGACCATTCCCTGTTCCGACTGAAGGCCTGCAACGGCTTGGGAAGGAGCAGAATGATGAAGGCAGCCGCAAGCATTACCCTCGTTTCCGTGACCGCAGGGATCGCAGTCGCCACCCCGGCCAGCGCGGCTGAGCCCGTCGTGCATGAACGCGTGATAGAACACGCCTCGGGCGCCGTACCGACCACTTGGGTTGGAACGCCCGTCGTCACCGCGCGTCAGGTCGGATCACCGGGGGCGGCGGGGCGGCCGGCAAGCCTTCGCTGCATCTGGCGGGTCGATCTAGAAATCGTGCGGACAGCGCGGATGACGTCGGGAACGTCGCTCAACTCGACCGTCCGATCGGCGAACGTGTTCCAGACCGTGCGACCCGGATGGTGTGCCAGCGAGAGGAGTGCCTTCGCCGGGAAGGCCGCTGCGCGCGACGGCGCGTTGCAGGCCCGCTTGCGCGATCACGCAACGCAGGACACGAAGGCGGTGATGGCGCAGGCCGATGCAATGGTTCGCGCCACTTCCGCAACAGGATGATCCAATGAAACACGCCTCCGCCATCGCCCTTTCCCTGCTCGCGCTCGGCAGCGCGCTACCTGCCCATGCGCAAGTGGCGCTCAGCGGCGGCATCGAAGCCGCCACCGACGAAGTGCGGCGGGGGATCGGCTGGAGCGATGGCGAGATCACCGGATCGGTCGACGGCAAAGCCGAGATCAGCGGCTTCGACGCTTCTGCCCGCATTGTCGCCCTGCGCGGATCGGATCGCCACGGCGGCGCGGATGCCGTGGGCGATCTTGAGCTTGGCAAGCAGTTCGACGCGGGCGGGTTTTCCTTGCGCGGCTCGGTGATCGGCCATGTGTTCACCGGGGCCGACCGGCGCATGGACTATGTCGAACTGGCGCTTGGCACCCGCTATTCGATCGGACCGATCGACCTCGGGGCCGGCGCCGTGTTTGCGCCGAGCCAGGCGGCGATCGGTGGACAGAACCTCTATCTGCATGCCGATGCGCGTGCGGGTCTGCCCGCATTTCCGGTCAGCTTGTCGGCAGGTCTTGGCTACACCACGGGTAGTGGCAGCTCGCCCCGTGCCGCCCGGTTGAGACCCGGTGGTGACTACGCCGATTGGCGCGTCGGGCTGGAATACACGCAGTTTCCGTTCACCGTGGGGGTTGATTACGTCGGCAATGACATCAACCGCACCAAGGCGGAAAGCGATCCGTCACCCTATGCCGACGGCCGCCACGTCGGTGACAAGGTGGTCGCGCGCATCCGGTTCGGCTTCTGACGTCTCCTTTTTAGCACCCCGATTGACAGCGGGCAGGCCAAACCTGAATCTGGCGCTCCGTGGTTGACCGGGGACCCGTGATGCAGCGAATGTCCAGTCCATCTCTCGCGAGCGCGATCGCGGCATGCCTGATGGCAATCGGCGGGGCGCCGGCGATGGCGGGCCCGCCGCCCGCAAGCCTTCCGGCCTCGATCTACACCGATCCGGCACCCGACCCGACCAATCCAGCGCGCATGGTTGTGCTGCACATCCGGTCGGGCGGGGTCGAGATCAACGGCGTTGCCTACCTTGCATCGGGTGCGGGGCCGCATCCCACGGTCATTGTCTGTCACGGTCTTCCCGGCAACGAAAAGAACCTCGATCTGGCGCAGGCCCTGCGGCGGCAGGGCTGGAATGCCATCACCTTCAATTATCGCGGATCTTGGGGAAGCCCGGGCGCTTTCCAGTTCGCCCAGAACCTCGAAGATGCGCGCGCTGTGTTCGCCTTCGTCCGCGACCCGGCCAATGCTGCCCGCCTCGGTGTCGATCCCGATCGCGTGGCGATGGTCGGCCACAGCATGGGCGGCTGGGTCACGGCGATGACCGGCGCGGCGGAACCTGCACTCAAGGGGCTGGTCCTGATCTCGGCCGGCGATTTCGGCCTTGTCGGCAAGTCATCGCGCGACGACAGGGTGAAGCTGATGGCCGACAACAGCGAAACGCTCGCCGGCACCGATCCCGAGATGATGGCCGATGAACTGGCCGCGCACGCCGGCGAATGGGATTACGCGATCAAGGCCGATGCGTTGAAAGCAACACCGCTGCTGGTGCTGACGTCGGACGACGGCCTTGCCTCCCATGGCGACGTGCTGGTCGAGGCGGTGCGCAAGGCGGGCGGGCGAAAGGTCGTGACGGCCCACGTTCCGACCGATCATTCCTGGTCCGACCGCCGGATCGAGCTCGAGGCGCGGGTCATCCGCTTCCTCGAGCCGATCCTCGATCGCTAGCCGATTGTCACCGGCGCGTTGTCTGATCGTACCATGCGGCAACGTCGTCGTGCATGTGCGTCAGTTCGCGTGGATTGAGATAGACCATGTGTCCGCTCTCGTAATAGCGGAAGCTGATGTTCTTTCTGAGCTCCGGCGTCAGGCCCATGTGCGCGACGTCGTACTCGGTGGAGTAGAACGGGGTTGCGGCGTCGAAGTAGCCGTTGAGGAACAGTACCTTCAGATCGGGATTGACCCGCATCGTAGAGGCGAGGTCGACGGCCGTGTTGGGCGAGGGCTGGGGGTAGCGATCACCCGGTGCGCGGTGCTTCCAGTCCCAGTCGAACGAGCCGTCCCGAGCCGATAGCTTGTACGGCATATCTGACTTGTAACCAAGCACTTGTGACGCGTAATTACGGAATCCTGCGAAGTAGGCGCCCGTGATGGCGGTGCTTGCAGGATCGTCCTCAGGGCTGTCGGCATTGGCGTCCGCTACGTTGAGCAGGTAGCGCGTATCGAGCCGGCCGGTGGCGACGCCCCGGTCGCGCAGCAGTTCGGTCTGGAAGTGGCCCAGGCTGATCCTCAGGTTGGATCTGAGGATATAATCCTCGGACAGCCCGGTATAGGCCGCCATCTGCCGAGCCACGGCACGCTTTTCCTCGTCCGGCACGGCATCGCCCTTGGCCAGCGCCGCGGCATATGGGCCTGCGACGAAGGCGCGCACCTCGGCCAGAAACTGTTCGAGATTGGCCGGACGGTTGGGCACGCGGTTATGGTACCAAGCGGTCGCGGCATATGTCGGGAACAGGATCTGGTAGTTCTGGTCGTATCCCGGCTGGCGGACGCCATAGTTCAGGATCGTCGACAGCAGCACGATTCCGTCCACGCTCATGCCGCGCTCTTCAAGCAGGGCGCCCACGGCACCCGATCGCAAGGTGCCATAGCTTTCGCCGAACAGCACCTTGGGGCTGTCCCAGCGGTTGTACTTGTCGACATAACGCATGATGCCGCGGGCAAAGGCATCGGCATCTTGGTCCACACCCCAGAAATCCTTGCCGGTCTTGTCGCCCAGCGGCCGTGACCAGCCCGCACCGATCGCGTCGATGAAGACGAGGTCGGTCTTGTCGATCAGCGAATCCGGGTTGGGGCGGACGGCGTAGTCGCGCGGAGCGACGTACACCGGGTCGTTGGTCGCAACCCGGACAGGGGCGAAGCTGCCCATGTGCAGCCAGACCGTGGGCGAACCGGGCCCGCCGTTGTAGAAGAACGTGACCGGCCGGTTGCCGCCGCCATCGCGGGTATAAGCGGTGTAGAACATCGATGCGACCGGCTTGCCGTCGTCATCGCGGATCGTCAGCGTCCCGGCCGTCGCGGTGTAGCCGATCTTCGCGCCGCGCACCGTCACGCTGCCCTTGCTGGTGCTGGCCAGTTCCTCCACCGGCGGGCGGACCCAGGCCTTCTCGACGTCGGCCTTCAGCGCCTCGGCGCGGGTCTTGGCGTCGGACTTGGTGTCCGATGGCTTTTCCTGGGCAAGGGCGGGGGTCAGCAGGGAAGGGGTGAGGGCAGTGGCGGCAAGCGCTGCTGCGGCAAGCAAAGATCGCATCACAGGTCCTTGATATGTTTATCAAAGTTCCAGCCATGACGGGCTGGTCATGGTGCGATGCTTGGCTTCGGCGGGTTACAATTGCAACCGCCTTCTAAAGTTTGCGGTGGGGACGGGCGGTCTCGCCCCCACCGCACAACTTGTCAGGGCTGCGTCAGAGCTGTTCGAGCATGTGCTCGGCCGAGGAGACCTTGAAGTCGCCCGGAGCTTCGACGTTCAGCTGTTCGACAACACCGTCGTTGACGATCATCGAGAAGCGCTGGCCGCGGGTGCCCAGGCCAAAGCCCGAACCGTCCATGGTCAGGCCCACGGCCTTGGCAAAATCGCCGTTGCCGTCGGCCAGCATGGTAACGTCGGCCGAACCCGAAGCAGCGCCCCAGGCCTTCATCACGAACGGATCGTTGACGGCGGTGCAGGCGATCTCGTCGATGCCCTTGGCCTTGAGATCGGCGGCCTTGTCGACGAAGCCGGGCAGGTGCTTGGCCGAGCAGGTGGGGGTGAAGGCGCCGGGCACCGAGAACAGGGCGACGCGCTTGCCGGCGAAGTATTCGGCGCTCTGCACCGCTTCCGGGCCTTCCTGCGTGGCCTTGACCAGCTTCACGTCGGGCAGCTTGTCTCCAACCGAAATCGTCATCCCCATTTTTCCTTTCCTGTCGAACTTTGCCAAGTTCGCGTGTGTGAGCGATGTGGATATAGGCCGGGGTTGTGACAGCGCAACTGCGTGGTCAGCGTGAAGGAAGATATAAAGCTTTCTTTATATCGCCATTGCGCGCGCTGCCGCGAACGATTAAGGCGCGAACCATGGTGCCTGTCCGAGGGATGGGCGATGCAAATCTGCTTTCAGGAGACAGCCGCGTGGCCACCCCCGCCCCCCAGACCGCCCAAAACGACTTCGTGATCGCCGACATCGGGCTTGCCGACTTCGGCCGCGCCGAGATCGCCATTGCCGAAACCGAGATGCCCGGGCTCATGGCCCTGCGTGCCGAATACGGCGCCGCGCAGCCGCTGAAGGGCGCCCGCATCACGGGATCGCTGCACATGACGATCCAGACCGCCGTGTTGATCGAGACGCTGGTGGCTTTGGGTGCCGACGTGCGCTGGGCCACCTGCAACATCTTCTCCACCCAGGACCACGCCGCCGCAGCGATCGCGGCCGCGGGGATCCCGGTGTTTGCGATCAAGGGCGAGAGCCTGGCCGACTACTGGGACTATGTCGGCCGCATCTTCGACTGGGATGACGGCACCGGCCAGACCGCCAACATGATTCTGGACGATGGCGGCGATGCCACGATGTTTGCGCTGTGGGGCGCACGTGTCGAAGCGGGCGAGGCACTGTTCGAACCGAGCAATGCCGAGGAAATCGAGTTCGTCCGCGCGCTGAAGGAATTCCTCAAGCGCAAGCCCGGATACCTCACTGAATCGGTCAAGAACATCAAGGGCGTGTCAGAAGAGACCACCACGGGCGTCCATCGCCTGTACCAGATCGCCAAGGACGGCAAGCTGCCGTTCCCCGCGATCAACGTGAACGACAGCGTGACCAAGTCGAAGTTCGACAACCTGTACGGTTGCAAGGAATCGCTGGTCGACGCCATCCGCCGTGCAACCGACGTGATGCTGGCGGGCAAGGTCGCTTGCGTCGCCGGTTTCGGCGACGTGGGCAAGGGAAGTGCCGCGTCGCTGCGCAACGGCGGCGCCCGGGTGATGGTCACCGAAGTCGATCCGATCTGCGCCCTGCAGGCGGCCATGGAAGGCTATGAAGTTGTGACGATGGAGGAAGCGGTGACCCGCGCCGACATCTTCGTCACCGCCACCGGCAACGAGGACGTGATCACCGCCGAGCACATGAAGGCGATGAAGCCGATGAGCATCGTGTGCAACATCGGTCACTTCGACAGCGAGATCCAGATCGCGGCGCTGTCTAACTACAAGTGGACCGAAGTGAAGCCGGGCACCGATCTCGTCGAGTTTCCCGACGGCAAGCAGATTATCATTCTTGCCAAGGGCCGCCTGGTGAACCTGGGCTGCGCGACCGGTCATCCGAGCTTCGTGATGAGCGCGAGCTTCACCAACCAGACGCTGGCGCAGATCGAACTGTTTACCAAGAACGGCGAATACGAGAACCGCGTCTACGTGCTGCCCAAGCATCTCGACGAAAAGGTCGCTGCGCTCCATCTCGAAAAGCTGGGCGTCAAGCTGACCAAGCTGTCCGACAAGCAGGCGGCCTATATCGGCGTAACCTCGCAAGGGCCGTTCAAGCCGGATCATTACCGTTACTGACACCTTATCCGCCGCCAGCGTGCGGACCGATACCGGAAGGGGCTCCGAAGCAATGCGGGGCCCCGTCTTGCATGCGGCGAGGCAGTTTTGCGCAAGAGCCGCGCGTTCCGCTGCAATTCGGCGCCTATCCCGGATTGCATTGCAGGAAGGCGCCGCTTAGCGATGGAAGCAATGTTGCTTAACCACACCGCGCTGGTCGTCATTGCCCTGTTGCTGGCAGCATGGACGTTGGCGGCGCTGTGGGCGATCGTGGCGGCGCGGCAGAAGCTGCGCAAGGCCGATGCGGCACAGCGGCTGGCGCGCCGGCTGTCGCGCATGGTCGAGGAAGCGCCTGCGCTGCCCTTGCTGGTGCGCGCCGACGGCCGGATCGAGGGCCCTTCGCGGCTGGCGGGCTGGCTCGGCCTGGATGCGATGCCCCAATACCTGAGCGAGCTTGACGGCGAGGATCGCGGCTTCGACGAGGTGCAGCTTTCCAAGCTGGGCGATGCGGTGCGCCGTGCACAAAGAACCGGAGCGCCGTTTCGCCTCGCGCTTCATCCGCGGGGCGGGCGCAGCCTTGGGGCGACCGGGCATCTGGCGGACCCGCAGATCGCGCCGGGTGGCGCGGCGGTTGTGTGGTTCTTCGACTTTTCCGAAAGCGAGGAAGAGCTTGGCCGCCTGCGGGCCGAAGCGCAGCAGGCGCGATCCGATTTCGCGGGGCTTTCGGGCCTGATCGAAGCGGCGCCGCTGCCGATGTGGTTCCGCGATGCGGGAATGCAGCTGCGGCTGGTCAACAGCGCCTATGTCAAGGCAGTGGGCCTGCGCACGGCGGAGGACGCGGTGGCGCAGGGGGTAGAACTGGTCGAACCGTCCGACGGGCTGACCGCAGCGCAAGTCGCCAAGCAGGTCCATGCCCGCAAGCAGGCAGTCACGCGCATCGTATCGGCAACGATCGGCGGTCAGCGCCGATCGCTTCGGGTTTCGGATCTGCCACTCGGGGACGAGGGTGTTGCAGGCTACGCCGTCGATATCGAGGAAATGGAGGAGCTGACCCGCCAGTTCCGGCGTTTCCGCGATGCTCAGAGGCAGATGCTCGACACCCTGTCGGCCGGGATTGCGCAGTTCGACGACAAGCGGAACCTGGTCTTCGCAAACCAGCCGTTCCTGCGCATCTTCGCCATCCCGCAGGCTTGGGTGGTGGATACGCCGCCGTTCGACCGAGTGCTGGACCGCATGCGCGATGCCGGCCGCTTGCCCGAAGTGCGCGATTTTCCCGAATGGCGGCGCGAACGGCAGGGCTGGTTCCTGTCGAGCGCCCCGCGAGAGGAACCGTGGCACCTTTCGGACGGAACCCATTTGCGCGTGGTCGGCCAGCCGATGCCGGATGGTGGACTGCTGATGATCTTCGAGGATCGCACCGAGCAGCTCCAGCTTTCGGCGACCCGCGACACGCTGCTGCGCACCCGCACGGCTACCTTTGACAACCTTTTCGAATCGCTCGCGGTCTTCGGGCCCGACGGCAAGCTGCAGTTGTGGAACCGGCGCTTTGCCAACGACTGGGCGCTGGAGGAGGATTTCCTCGCAACGCATCCGCGGGCCGACGCGCTGCTCAATCGCATCGCCGGGAAATTGAAGCGCGCGGCGCAAGTCGGCGTGCTGGCCGACGTGATCCAGGCCGCCACGCTCGAGCGCAAGGGCAAGAGCGGGCGCATTGCCCTTGGCGACGGGCGCCAGCTCGAATTCGCGGGCGTGCCGCTGCCCGATGGCAACGGCCTTCTCACCGTGCTCGACATCACCGATTCCCAGAAGGCTGAAGCCGCCTTGCGCGAACGCAACGCCGCCCTGATCGAGGCCGATGCGGTGAAGACGCGGTTCATCGCCAACATGAGCTATGAATTCCGCACCCCGCTGACCTCGATCGGCGGCTTTGCCGAACTGCTCGCAGCCGGGATCGCCGGCGACCTGACGCCACAGGCGCAAGAATATGTTGCGGCGATCCTGACCTCGGTCGAGCGGCTGGGCCAGCAGATCGAAAACGTGCTGGACCTGTCGCAGAGCGAAGCCGGAACGCTTCCCATCGCGCAGGAGCAGGTGCCGCTGTTTCCACTGCTGACGTCCGTCGTCCAGGAGCGTGCCGAGAAGATCAATGCCGCGGGGCTTTCGCTCGATCTGCGCGGGAGCGATGCGATCGGGGCGGTAACCGGCGATACGCGGCGCCTGCACCGGGCTTTCGGCGAGCTGGTCGACAACGCAATTGCGGCGACGCCACGGGGGGGGTGGATCCAGATCGACTGTTCGCGTCGTGGTGGAAAGCTGCAGGTCGTCGTGTCCGACAACGGCAGCGGGATGGAGCCGACCAAGCTGGCACGGGCGCTTGAAGGGCTGAAGATCAGTGGTGACGGCCGCATGGTCGAGCGCCGCACGGGGCTTGGCCTGCCGCTGGTGCGCCAGCTGATCGAAGCGCATGGCGGCACGCTGGAATTGTTGTCCGAACCGGGCGAGGGCACCAGTGCGGTGGTGACGCTCCCGTGAGCAGGGTGGTGGAAGTGCCGCTGCCCGACCTCGATGCGAGCGCGGCGCTGGCCGCGCGGATCGCCGGGCGCCTGCGTGCTGGCGATGTGGTCGCGCTCGAAGGAACGCTCGGCGCGGGCAAGACCACCCTGGCACGTTCGATTGTCGCGGCCCTGGGGTACGAAGGCGAAGTGCCCAGCCCGAGCTTCGCGATCATCGAGGTCTACGATCCGCCCGCGGTTCGTCTGCCGCTGGTCCATGCCGATTTCTATCGCCTGGACGATCCAGCCGAGGCGGAGGAGATCGGGCTCGACGACTATCGCGAAGGCGCTGCGCTGCTTGCGGAATGGCCCGAGCAAGCAGGCGGTTTCTCGCATGAGGTGAATTGCCTGACCGTCCGTCTGGAAATGCGGGAAAAGGGGCGCACGGCCATTGTCGAGCCCGGCCCTGGTTGGCTAGAGCGGGGGGCATGGACCTGAGCATTCCCGCTGGCGTCGAACCGTTCCTGGCCTCTGCCGGCTGGGCCGGGGCGGTTGTCGAACCTTTGCCCGGAGACGCCTCGTTCCGGCGCTATTTCCGCATCCGACGCTCCAATGGCACCGCCATGCTGATGCACGCGCCGCCGCCGCACGAGGATCCCGAGCCGTTCATCCGCGCGGCCAAGTGGCTCGACGCGAACAGCCTCAACGCGCCGCAGATCCTGGCCGAGGAAGCGAGCGAGGGCTTCGTCCTGCTGCAGGACTTCGGCGAAGTGCGGATGCGCGAATACCTCGACGCCTGGCCGCAGGACGAGGAGGAGGTCTATCGCTACGCGATCGATGCGCTGATCAAGCTGCACCGCCTGCCGCCGGGGCCCTTCACCGGCTACAACCTTGCCGAATACCAGCGCGAGGCGCGACTGTTCATCGACTGGTTCTGTCCGGCACAGTCGCTCTACGTCGACAGCCGCGCTTATGCGCAGGCCTGGGAGGAAGTGCTGCTGCCGCTGCTGCCGCGCCAGCGCCCGGGCGTGACGGTGCTGCGCGATTATCATGCCGAGAACATCATGCTCGACGGCGGGCTGCACCGGCAGGGGCTGCTCGATTTCCAGGACGCGCTGACCGGCCACCCGGCCTATGACCTCGTCTCCCTGCTGCAAGACGCTCGGCGCGATGTCTCGCCCGATCTCGAGGCCAAGATGTTCGATTACTATGTCGGGCAGGCACAGCCGGGCGATGATTTCCTGGCGGACTATGCCCGCCTTGGCGCGCAGCGGAACATCAAGATCGTCGGGATCTTCGTGCGTCTGTGGAAGCGCGACGGCAAGGCCCGCTATCTCGACTACATTCCCCGGGTGTGGGCGCTGCTTGAACGCGATCTGGCGCATCCCGCGCTGGCGCCCGTGGCGGCGTGGTTCGACCAGTACATCTCGGCCGCGTTGCGCGATCCCGCGGGCGTGCTGGGCGGGAGGTTCGAGGTATGACGAAGCCGCTGGCCAGCGACGTGGCGATGGTGCTTGCAGCGGGCCTTGGCAAGCGCATGAGGCCGCTGACCGCCAGCCGGCCCAAACCGCTAGTGCGGGTGGCGGGCAGGCCGCTGATCGACCATGCGCTCGACAAGCTGGCCGAGGCGGGCGTGGCGCGGGCGGTGGTCAACGTCCACTACCTTGCGGACCAGATGCGCGCGCATCTCTCGCACCGTAGCGCGCCGGCGATCACGATCTCGGACGAGACCGACCAGTTGCTCGAGACCGGCGGGGGAACGGTCAAGGCGCTTGACCTGATCGGCGCGGACACGTTCTTCAGTCTCAACAGCGACAACATCTGGCTGGATGGCCCGCGCAACGTGTTCGCAGCTCTGAGCGATGCCTGGGACGAGACCAAGATGGACGCGCTGCTGCTGGTGGTAAGCCATGCGCAGGCGTTCAACTACGATGGCGTGGGAGACTTCCACCTGGGGCCGCTGGGCGAGGTCACCCGGCGCAAGCCCGGGCGAGTGGCGCCTTACATATTCGCGGGAATACAGCTGCTGTCGACGCGGCTGCTGCGCGATGCGCCGGCCGGACCCTTCTCGTTCAACCTGCTATGGAACCGCGCGATCGAAGAGGGGCGGCTGTTCGCGCTGCCGCACACCGGGTTGTGGTACGAAGTCGGCGCGCCCGCGATGATCGCGCCGACTGAGGCCGCGCTCACCGGCGGTTGACGACAGGTGGCTGACGGCCGCCCTTCGGTCTATTCGATCGCTGCGCACCGGGGCTTTGCCGATGCGCTCGTCGCAGGGCTGATCCCGCGTTATCGCGAGGAAGGGCTGGGTCTTGCGCGGCTGACGCTGCTGCTGCCGAGCAGGCGTGCGATCCGAACCGTTACCGAGGCGTTCGTCCGCGCGAGCGGCGGTGGGTTGCTGCTGCCGCGCATGGCGGTGGTGGGCGACCTCGATCTCGATGAAACGCTGGGGCCGTTGCTCGATCCGATCGGGGCGGGGGCGGACATCCCGCAGGCGGTCGATCCCGTGGTGCGCCTGCTGGCAGTAGCGCAGATGCTGCGCGAGGAGCTGGGCGATCAGGCGCCGGGCGAAGCCGGGCTGATGCGGCAGGCGCGGGTGCTGGTGCAAAGCATGGACCGGCTGGCGGTGGAAGGGGTTTCCCCGGGGAAACTTCTTGACCCCGAAGTGATCGGACTGGTTGGCGATCTGTCGGAGCACTGGCAGGAAAACACGCGGCTGTTCGCACGGGTGCTGGCGCGCTGGCAGGCCGAACTGGACGGGATGGGGCGGATCGACGCGCCCGAGCGGCGCAACCGGCTGCTGGCGCATGCGGCGCAGCGGTGGAAGGCGAAGCCTCCCGCCCATCCGGTGGTGGCAGCGGGGGTTACGTCGGCGTCCCCGGCGATCGCGCGGCTGCTGCGGGTGGTGGCGGACCTGCCCGAAGGCGCGGTAATCCTGCCCGACCTCGATCTCGCACTCGACGCGGACGTCTGGGATGCGCTGGGCGTGGCGGGTGCACCTGAAGAGCCGGGCGGACCGCCGTTCGGACGCGGCGACGTGACGACGCATCCGCAGTATCATCTGAAATTGCTGCTCAATCGCATGGGTGTGGCGCGGTCCGAGGTGCAGCCGTGGCATCGCGCCGGGCTTGCGGCCGCGCCGCCCGAGCGCAGCCGCGCGATTTCCAACCTGTTCCTGCCGCCCGAGGCGAGTGCGGCCTGGGTTTCTCTGCCGCCCGAACAGCGCCGGCTGTCGGGCGTGCGGATGATGGAGAGCGCGAACCCCGAGGAAGAAGCGCAGGCCATCGCGGTGCTGGTGCGGCAGGCGCTGGACGTGCCCGAAAAGCGCGTGGCGGTGGTGACGCCCGACCGCGGCCTTGCCAACCGCGTGGTGGGGCACCTGCAGCGCTGGAACATCGGCGCGGATGATACCGCCGGGCGGCCATTGCCGCAGACGCCGGCCGGGCGGCTGTTCCTGCAAATTGCCGAGTGCTGGGCCGAGCGCGCTGCGCCGGTGCCGCTGCTGGCGCTGCTCGGCCACCCTCTGGTGCGGCCGCAGGCTCGCGCCAGCTGGCTTGAGCGCGTGCGCGAGCTTGATCTTGTGCTTCGCGGACCGCGCCCTGGTCCGGGCGTCGAAGCGGTGCGCGATGCGGTGCAGGCACAGGGCAAGCGCTATCCCCGGCTGCGCGGCTGGTGGGACGAGGTCGAGGCGCTGCTGGTGCCGATGCTGCTGGTGCATGAGCCTTTGCCGCTGGGCGCCACCCTGGCGATGCTGTCCGAGGCGGCAGAAGCTTTGTGCGGCGAGGGCGTGTGGGCCAATGCCGACGGGCGCAGCCTGGCTGCTTTCGTGGAGCAGTGGAGCGAAGCGGCGGCACGGGCCGACCTGATCGTCGATCCGCTGGAATTGCCGGCGCTGTTGCGCGACGCGCTGGACGAGGTGGCTGTCCGGCCGGCTTATGGCGGTCATCCACGTCTTGCCATCTACGGCCTGCTTGAAGCACGGATGAGCCGGGCCGATCTGGTGATCTGCGCGGGGCTGACCGAAGGCACCTGGCCCGCCGCGCCCGCGCCGGACCCGCTGCTGGCGCCGCCGGTGCTGCGCGCGCTGGGCATTCCGGGCGCGGACTTCCGCATCGGTCTTTCGGCACACGATCTTGCCGCCGCGCTGGGTGCGCCCGAAGTGGTCTTGAGCCATGCCGCGCGCGATTCGGCGGGTCCGGTGATCCCGTCGCGCTTCCTGCTGCGCATCCGCGCCATGCTGGGCCGCCAATTGGTGCGCGAGGACGAGGCCGTGCGGCTGGCCCGTGCGCTGGACCGGCCGGACAAGGTGGAGGGGGCATCGCGTCCCGAGCCCGTGCCCTCGGCCGAGCAACGGCGGGTGGAGATTGCGGTCACCGCGCTCGACCGGCTGCGCGGCGATCCCTACCAGTTCTATGCGCAGGCGATCCTTGGCCTGCGCGCGCTCGACCCGATCGATGCCGATCCGACCCCGGCGTGGCGCGGTACGGCGGTGCACGCGATCCTGGAGCTGTGGCACAAAGCCGGGGGCGTGCCGGGACAGCTGATCCCGCTCGCCGAGCAGAAGCTTGCCGAAATGAGCGCGCACCCGTTCATGCGCGCACTGTGGCAGCCGCGCCTGCTGGCGGCGCTTGCGTGGATCGAGCACGAGCAGGACACGCTGCTGGGCGAAGGGCGCGAGGTTCTGGCTGTCGAAGCCAAGGGCGCCATCCATATCGACGGTGTGCGCATCCATGGCCGGGCGGACCGGATCGACCGGCTGGCCGACGGATCGCTGGCGGTGATCGACTACAAGACCGGAATGCCGCCTTCGGGCCGGATGGTCGAGCAGGGCTTTGCCTTGCAGCTGGGCCTGATCGGCCTGATCGCGCAAGGCGGCGGCTTCGATGGCGTGGCGGGCGTGCCCAATGTCTTCGAATACTGGTCGCTCGCCCGTAACAAGAACCGTGGCTTCGGCTATCGCAGCGAGCCGGTGAAAGACGGCAAGAAGCAGGCAGGCATCCCGCGAGAGGACTTCCTGCCCGAGACCGAACGCTACCTTAAGGAAGCCATCGGACGCTGGATCCTGGGCAGCGAGCCGTTCACGGCGCGGCTCAACCCGGACCTTCCGGGCTACACCGACTATGACCAGCTGATGCGGCTCGACGAATGGCAGGGCCGCGACCTGAAGGGCGGAGACGCCGCATGAGCAAGGTCTATCCGCTGCAGGGCAACCAGGCGCGCGCGGTGGCGCCCGACCGCACGGTGTGGCTGTCGGCCTCGGCCGGCACTGGCAAGACGCAGGTGCTTTCGGCGCGGGTGCTGCGGTTGTTGCTGCAGCGCGATGTCGAGCCCGAGAACCTGCTGTGCCTGACTTTCACCAAGGCGGGCGCGGCGGAAATGGCGACGCGCGTCAACGAGGTGCTGGCAAGCTGGGTACGCCTGCCAGCGACAGAGCTGGCATTGCAGCTTAAAGCGATTGGCGCGGGAATTGATCCGGAGACGCAGGCGCGGGCACGCAGCCGCTTTGCCGCCGTGCTCGATTGCCCCGGAGGAGGGCTCAGGATCGAAACGATCCACGCGTTCTCGCAATGGTTGCTCTCGGCCTTCCCGGTCGAGGCTGGGCTGCTGCCGGGGACGCGCGCGATGGAGGATCGCGACCGCGATCTGCTGGTGCGGCAGGTGCTGGCCGATCTGCTGGTGACTGCGCAGGAGCAGGGCGATGAGACGTTGCTCGATGCGCTGTCGGACTTGTCGTTGCGGATGGCGCAGGACCAGATCGAGGCGTTCTTGCTGCGCTGCGCGGGCGCGCGCGAGCTGTGGTTCGGGACGAGCGGCTGGACCCCGCCGCTCCGCCCGCGGATCAATCGCGTGCTGGGGCTGGAGGCCGACGAGGACGGGTCGGGCCTTGCCGCGATGTGCGCCGACGATGCGTTCGACTGCGCTTCGGTGTGCTGGTGCATGGAGGCCAACGCGGCGTGGGCCACGGCGACGGGCGTGAAGGCGGCCAATGCGCTGGGCGACTGGTTGGCGGGCACGGCGCCGCAGCGGCTCGCGGCGCTCGACCACTTGGCCGAGGTATTCCTGACCAAGGAGGGCAGTCCGCGCTCCTTCACCAATATCGCCAAGAAGCACCCGGAGTACGAGGGCTACGCCGGCCGCGTGATCGAGCGGATCGGGCAGGTGCGCGAGCGCAAGGCGCTGGTCGATCTGGCCGCGATGCTCGAACCCGCGCTCACGCTCGGCCGTCGCTTCGCGCTTGCCTGGGACGAGGCCAAGGCGCGCGAAGGGTTCATCGACTTCGACGACCAGATCCGCACGGCCGCCGCGCTGCTTACCGAGAAGGCGAGCGCCGAATGGATCCGCTACAAGCTGGACCGGCGCTTCGACCACATTCTGGTCGACGAGGCGCAGGACACCAATGCGGCGCAGTGGAAGATTGTGCTCGACGGGCTGGTGCAGGACTTCTTCACCGGCGAGGGCCAGCACGCCGAACGCATGCGCACGCTCTTCGTGGTGGGGGACTACAAGCAGGCGATCTTCCGCTTTCAGGGGACGAGCCCGGAAAACTTCGCTGCCGCCAGGGAGCGCGTCGCGAGACAGTTGCGGGGACTGGCCGAGGTACTGGGCGACGAGACGCGCGAGCTTCTGGGGCTTGGCCTGGGGCAGTCCTATCGCACAGCCAACCCCATCCTTGCCTTCGTCGACAGGGCGATCCGGTTGATCGGCCCGGCGCGGTTCGGCCTGCCCGAGGAGCCGGAACCGCATGTCGGCGAGGACCGCCCGGGCCAGGTGGTGCTATGGCAACCGGTTGGGCTGGAGCCCGGCGCCGAGGGCGAGGAGGAAGAAGGCGAGGCTTCGGAAGAGGGCGGCTGGTTGTCGCGGCCCGACCGGCAGATGGCGGACCGGCTGGCGCGGCAGATCCGCGCATGGCTGGAAAACGGCTTCCCCCTGCAGAAAGGCAGCCATCGTTTGGCGACGCCGGGCGACATCATGGTGCTGGTGCGCAAGCGCAAGGACCTTGCCGGGCTGATCGTGGCGCGGCTTCATGCGCAGGGCGTGCCTGTGGCGGGGGTCGATCGCCTGCGGCTGGGCGCGCCGCTGGCGGTGAAGGACCTTATCGCAGCGCTGCGCTTTGCCGCGCAACCGCTGGACGATCTCAATCTCGCCGCGCTGCTGGTTTCGCCGCTGATCGGGTGGAGCCAGGAACAGTTGCTCGCCCATGGCTATCGCGACAAGGGCGTGCGGCTGTGGGAGCACCTGCGCGAGCGCGAGGGGCCCGAGACATTTCCGACGATGGAGCGGCTGCGCAGCCTGCTGACCCGCGCCGACTACCAACCGCCGCACGACCTACTGCACTGGTTGCTGGTGGGCCCCTGGGGTGGGCGCAAGGCGCTGGTCGCGCGGCTTGGCAGCGAGGCCAACGATCCGATCGACGAACTGCTCAATGCCGCGATGGCCTATGCCGCTTCGAACGTGCCGAGCCTCGTCGGTTTCCTGCAGTGGTTCGACGCGGGCGAGGGGGAGTTGAAGCGCGAGGCGGGCAAGCCCGAGAATTTGGTGCGGGTGATGACGGTGCATGGCTCGAAGGGGTTGCAGGCGCCGATCGTGATCCTTGCCGATGCCGCGGACGATCCGGACCAGTCGATCGCGCGCGGCGGTTCGATCGAGGAGGTCGTGCTCGATGCGCGGCGCGAGGTGCCGCTGCCGGCACTGCGCAAGGAAGAGCGCGTCGGGCCGGTGCGCGAGGCCGAGGCGAAAGTCGCTCGCGAAGAGCGCGAGGAACACTGGCGGCTGCTCTACGTGGCGATGACCCGGGCCGAGGAGGCGCTGTTCATCGGCGGCGCGATGGGGCGCAAGCGCAAGGAATTGCCCACAGACAGCTGGTATGCGCAACTTGAGCCGCTGTTCGGTACCGACGGCTGGATCGAGGATCCGCTGTGGGGCGGGCGAAAGCAGGTGGGCAGCCTACCACCAATGCCTTCGGGTGTGGCCGAGCCTGCGCTGACAGCGCCGGGGCTGGTGCTGCCCGAGGTGCTGGTGCGGCCGATCGGGCCCGAGCCCAAGCCGCCGCGCCCGCTCGCGCCGTCGTCACTGGGTGAGGACGAGGCGCCCGATCCACCGGTGAAGCCGGGGCCGGGGATGCTGCGCGCGGCGCAACGCGGCACGCTGATCCACAAGCTGATCGAGCGGCTGCCCGAACTCGCGCCGGACGAGTGGCGCGGCGCGGCGCTCGGCTGGCTGGCGCGGGCGGCGGAAGAGTTCGATGCAGACGAGCGGGCGGGCATGGCAGATGCGGCGATCCGCGTGCTGTCGCATGGCGGCTGGCAGGACGTGTTCGGGCCGGGGTCGTTGGCCGAAGTGCCGGTGGCGGCGCTGGTCGGCACGCGCATCGTCAGCGGCACCATCGACCGGTTGCTGATCACGCCGAAAAAGGTGCGCATCGTCGATTTCAAGACCGGCCGCCGCCCGCCGTTGAGGATCGAGGACATCCCGGGTGCGTATTTGCGGCAGATGGCCGCCTATGTTGCCGCCTTGCGCACGATCCATCCCGGCAAGGCGGTGGAAGCCGCGCTGCTCTACACCCATGCGCCGGCGCTGTTCGTCCTGCCCGATGCGCTGATCGAGGCGCAGAAGCTGGAGCTTGGCCCGAAGTTGGAGCTTGGGGGCGCGCAGGAAAGCTTTGCCGGATGATCGGTTGAAACAGGCCGCCTGCGGATTAGATTGCACACAAACGAAACAGGAGTTCCTTCGATGTCCACCAAAGCCGTGACCGACGCCACCTTCGCAAGCGAAGTGCTGGGCTCGGACAAGCCCGTCCTCGTCGATTTCTGGGCGGACTGGTGCGGCCCGTGCAAGATGATTGCGCCGGCGCTTGAGGAAATTTCCGAAGAACTGGCCGACAAGCTGACCATCGCGAAGATGGACATCATGGAAAACACCGGCGTCCCCGGCGAGATCGGCGTCCAGTCGATTCCGCTGCTGGTGCTGTTCAAGGATGGCAAGCCGGTGGCGCAGAAGCTTGGCGCCGCGCCGAAGAGCCAGCTGAAGGGCTGGATCGAAAGCGTCTTGTGACAATGCACTGATTGCCGGTTGGCAAGGCCGATGAGGGGTGCAAGATTGCCGCACCTCTCATCGGAGATGCTCAAGTTTATGAAAATTCAGGTTATGCGCCGCGTTGCCATGTCGTCGGCGGCGGCTCTTGCGATTTGTGCGGCAGCGCTCCCGGTTCGCGCCGCGACCGACGGCGACAGCGCCGCGATTGCCCGTATCATCGACGAAGGCATGAACCGCAGCCAGGCGATGACCACCGCCTCTGCGCTGATGGACCGCATCGGGCCGCGACTCACCAATTCCGAAAACCACCGCAAGGCGGAAGCCTGGGCGATGGATCTGCTACGCGCACAAGGCGTGCCGACGGTGCGGGTCGAGCCGTTCGATTTCGGCGTGGGCTGGAATCTCGACAGCTATTCGGTGGCGATGGTCAGCCCGCGACGGCTGCCGTTGACGGCGATCCCGGTCGCGTGGTCGCCGCCAACGTCGGGCACGGTGCAAGCGCCGGTGGTGATCGCGCCGATGTCGCGCGAAGAGCATTTCGCGGAGTGGAAGGGCAAGCTCGCCGGCAAGATCGTATTGGTGTCGCTGCCCGGGCAGACCAGCGAGAGCAAGGAGCCGGTGTTCGAGCGCTACACCGACGCACAGCTTTCCGAGCTCGATACCTACACGAAGCCGGTGTTCGATCCGGATGCTGCGGCCGTGCAGGTGCGCAACCGCCGCTTTCAGGGCAAGCTCGCCGCGTTCCTGAAGGCCGAGGGCGCCGTGGCGATGGTCAAGATGAGCTATCGCGACGGGATGCTTGTCCATGGCGAGGGCTATGACTTCCAGCCCGGCCAGACGCTGGCGCTTCCGGCGATCGAGCTGGCGCAGGAGGACTACCGTCGCCTGGTACGACTGGCCAAGACCGGCGCGGCGCCCGAAATCGCCATCAGCGTTGCCGCCCGCTATGACGAGAGCAATCTGCGCGCCGAGAATGTCGTGGCCGAAATTCCCGGCAGTGATCCGAAGGCCGGTTACGTCATGGCCGGCGCGCACTTCGACAGCTGGATCGCGGGCGATGGTGCGAGCGACAATGGTGCGGGCAGCGTGACCGTGATCGAAGCCGCGCGTCTGATTGCAAAACTTGGCGTCAAGCCGAAGCGCACCATCCGCTTCGTGCTGTGGAGCGGTGAAGAACAGGGCCTGCTCGGCAGCCGCGCCTATATTGAGCAGCATCTGGCGACCCGCCCTGTCGATCCGTCGCTGAAGGGCTATGAATCCTATATCGCGTGGCGCAACGCCTATCCGATCAAGCCCAAGGCCGAGTACGGACAATTGAAGGCCTACTTCAACATGGACAACGGATCGGGCCGTTCCGGGGCATCTACAGCGAAGGCAACCTGGGCGCGGAGAAGTTGCTGAAGGAATGGCTATCGCCCTTCGACATGCTGGGCGCGGAAAAGCTGGTGGTGAGCAAGACCGGCGGCACCGACCACGTGTTCCTTCAAGCAATTGGCCTTCCCGGCTACCAGTTCATCCAGGATCCGCTGGACTATGAAAGCCGCGTGCACCACTCGAACCTTGATACGGTGGACCACATGCGCGGCGACGACATGCGCCAGGCGGCGGTGATCATGGCGGGGATGCTGTGGCAGGCGGCGAACAGCGACAAGGAACTGCCGCGCGCGATCCTGCCCACGCAGCCGGTGCCGACCGATCCGTTCAAGGTGCGCGACCCGGCGCAGTGATGGCTTAGTCTTCGGCGCTGCTACGCTTGACAAATTCGTCGAACAGGGCGGGCGAAGAGGCTGCAAACAGGCCTTTTTGCCCGTACTGGTCGGTGCGATAGGCGCTGCCGTCGGGACGTAGCGCCCGGCCGCCCGCCTCGTTGACGAACAGCACGCCGGCGGCGTGGTCCCAGGGTAACGTGCGCTCAAACACCGATATGTCGTTCACGCCGAGAACCAGGCGGGGATACTGTTCGGCGGCGCAGCGGGGGATATCGACCAGCGTGTAGTGCGGCGCCACCCTGGCCTTCATCGCCTCGCGTTCCGCCTTATCGAGGAACATCAGGGAAATGGCCGCAACCGGCGGTTCATGACCTGTCGTGCGTGCAGTGACGCGCTCGCCGTTGACGTAAGCACCAGTGCCCTTGTGCGCAGTGCAGAGCCGATCTGACAGCGGATCGTAGATCCAGCCGGAGAGGATTTCGCCCTTGTCGGCCAGCGCCAGCAGCATGCCGAAAGGCGGCTTGCCGACGGCGAAGTTGTTGGTTCCATCCAGCGGGTCGATGACCCAGCAAAGGCTGTCACCCAGACGATCCAGCACGGTCGCATCGGCATGGGCGGCCTCCTCGCCGACAATCGCGGCTTCGGGCAGGAGCCTTGCCAGACCCTCAGCCAGCATCGCTTCGCTTTCGGTGTCGGCGATGGTGACCATGTCATCGGCGGCCTTGGCCACGACCTGATCGGCGGTCAGCTGCTGATAGCGGGCCAACAGCGTCGCCTTGGCCGTCCGCCGCAGGAGATCGGCCACGGCGGTATCGAGTGCCTGGGTCATCGCGAGTCTCACGTAAGAGGGATCATCACCTGCTCGGCATAACCGGGCCGTTCCTTCAGACGGGCGTACCAGTCGGAAAGGTGCGGAAGGCTGGGTCGGGCGATGTCGATCGAGAAGTAGGTGTGGGCATAGACGCCCATCGGAATGTCGGCGATGCCGAAACGATCCCCGGACAGCCATGAACGCAAGGCGAGTTCGGCATCGAGCAGGGCCATCATCGCTGCTGCGCTCTGGCCCGACGCGGCGACGGCGGGATCGGTGCGGTCCTTGCCTTGCCGGACGCATCCGAGGAAGGCGTCGCGCTGTGCGTCTGCGAACTGGAACTGCCAGTCCATCCATTTGTCGCCGTCCGCGCGAATGGCCACATCCTGCGACCGAAAGGACGGCGCATGGGCATCGGCGAGATAGCGCAGGATCGCGTTCGATTCCCACAGCACGAGGCTCCCGTCCTCGATCGTCGGGACAAGGCGATTGGGGTTCATCGCGAGGTATTCGGGAGTGTAGCCGAACGTGCCGCCGATATCGTGGCGCACGAAGTGGAGCTCCATTTCAACCAGCGCCCACGCGACCTTCTTGACGTTGTGCGAGTTGAGGCGGCCCCACAGGATGATGGGATCGCCGGGAGGCCGGGTGGCGCTCACGACCGGTAATCGGCGTTGATCGAGATGTAGCCATGGGTGAGGTCACAGGTCCACACCGTGGCACGGCCATCGCCCAGGCCAATGTCGACCTCGATCGAGATTTCGCGGCCCTTGAGGTGCGCGGCGACTGGCGCTTCGTCATAATCGGCAAGCGGCTGGCCGTCGCGCGCGGCCCAGGTGCCGCCGAAGCCGATCGACAGGCGATCGCGGTCGGCAGGCTCCCCGGCCTTGCCCACAGCCATGACCACGCGGCCCCAGTTGGCGTCCTCTCCCGCGATCGCGGTCTTGACCAGGGGCGAATTTGCGATGGCTAGGCCGATGCGGCGGGCGCTTTCGTCACTGACCGCACCCGAGACGCTGACCGCGATGAACTTCTGTGCGCCTTCGCCATCCTTGACGACGAGATGCGCGAGCTGGCGGCAGATATCATGCAGGGCCGCGGCAAACGCATCGGCGCCGGGGCTGTTCGCGTCCACCAGCAGCGCATTCCCGGCCTGGCCCGTGGCAAAGGCGAGCACGGTGTCGCTGGTCGAGGTATCGCTGTCGACGGTGATGCAGGAAAAGGTGCGCAGGTTTGCCGTCGAAAGGCTTTCCTGCAGGAACGCAGGCGAGACGGCTGCATCGGTAAAGACGTAGCCCAGCATCGTGGCCATGTCGGGCGCGATCATGCCGCTGCCCTTGATGATCGCGCTGAACGTGACCTTCGTGCCGCCGATCATCGCGGTGGCGGTCGCGCCCTTGGCAAAGGTGTCGGTGGTGCCGATAGTGCGGGCGGCCTCTTCCCAGCCGCAAGGCTCGGCGACGAGTGCCGCTTCGATCCCGGCGCGCGCCTTGTCCTTGGGCAGGGGAACGCCGATCACGCCGGTCGAGCAGACGAACACTTCCTCTTTCGCGCAGCCGAGGCTGCCTGCCACCTGCGCCATGATCGCTTCGACCGCCTCGCGTCCGCGATAGCCCGTGAAGGCATTGGAGTTGCCGGCATTGACGACCAGCGCGCGGGCCTTGCCGAGCCTGGCGTTCTGGCGCCCGAGGTCAACTTCCGAGGAGCAGCAGACGTTCTTCGTGAAGACGCCGGCGACTGCCGTGCCTTCCATTAGCTCAACGTAGGTGAGGTCGCAGCGACCCCAGTCCTTGTAGCCGGCGCGGGCGACCCGCGGGGTGACACCGGCAATGGCGGGAAGCGCGGGGAATGGCGTGGCGAGCGGGGAAATGGCGTCGGACATGACGGTGCGGGTAGCGCGTGGGCGGCCGCTCTTCAATGTACGAACGCAGCGGCAAAACGCGTTTCAAGGTGGACGAGTTGCAATTGCTTGCCTATCTCGACGCGCACGATGCGCTTGCTGCTTGTTCTTCTGGCCATGCTGACCGGCCTTTCGCTGCCCCAGGCGGCGGCGGTGGCGGCTGCGCAATCGGAAGTAGCGGGACAAGGCCTGCAGAGCGCAGCCGCGGTCGTGGCGGAGCCGGCGCGAGCAGCCTGCCCGGTACGGGCGCGCGAAGCATCGCCGCCGCGTCGATTTGCCGCACAGCAGCGCAAGCCGGTGTGGTTGCCCGTGCCGGCACTCGCCAGCGGGTGCGGGTTCGAGCTTTCCGACCGGTCGCGCCAGTAAGGCTGCGCTTGCCCGTTCGCGGGCACCATTCATCGCATTGATCGTTTGCGCATGCGCCCGATGACCGGCGCCTTGCGCCACCCCACAGACAGCAGGAATCCCACCATGTTCGGCGCACTCGCCAAGTCCCTGTTCGGTTCGTCCAACGACCGTTACGTCAAGTCGCTCGACAAGCTGGTTCGCCAGATCGCGGCCTATGAGCCCCAGATCAAGGCGCTGTCCGACGCCGAACTTGCCGCGCAGACGCCCAAGTTCCGCGAGATGCTCGCCGGTGGCTCGACGCTTGACCAGATCCTGCCCGAAGCCTTTGCCACGGTGCGCGAGGCTTCGATCCGCACCATGGGCATGCGCCACTTCGACGTGCAGATGATCGGTGGCATCGTGCTCCACCGCGGCGAGATCGCAGAAATGCGCACGGGCGAGGGCAAGACCCTGGTCGCGACGCTGGCGGTCTATCTCAACGCCCTGGAAGGCAAGGGCGTCCACGTCGTGACGGTGAACGACTACCTGGCTCGCCGCGACGCCGAGACCATGGGCGTGCTGTACAACTTCCTCGGCCTGACCGTCGGGGTGATCGTGCCCAGCCTGAACGAGGAGCAGCGGCGCGAGGCGTACAATTCGGACATCACTTACGCTACCAACAACGAACTCGGCTTCGATTATCTGCGCGACAACATGAAGCATGAGCGTGGGCAGATGGTGCATCGGCCGTTCAACTTCGCGATCGTCGACGAAGTCGATTCGATCCTGATCGACGAAGCGCGCACGCCGCTGATCATCTCTGGCCCGACCGACGACAAGAGCGATCTCTACGTCGCGGTCGACGCGGTGGTGAAGACGATCGATCCTGCGCTCTACGAGGCCGACGAGAAGACCAAGAACATCTCGCTGACGGAAGACGGCGTCGAGTGGATCGAGCGCGCGCTGGAAGGCGCCGGGCTGCTCGTCGGCTCGAACCTCTATGACGTCGAGAACACGATGGTGGTCCACCACCTCGACCAGGCGCTCAAGGCCAATGTGATGTTCAAGCGAGACATCGACTATATCGTCAAGGACGGGAAGATCGTCATCATCGACGAGTTCACTGGCCGCATGATGGACGGCCGGCGCTGGTCGAACGGCCTGCACCAGGCGGTGGAAGCCAAGGAGGGCGTGCGCATCGAGCCCGAAAACCAGACGATGGCTTCGATCACGTTCCAGAACTACTTCCGCATGTATCCCAAGCTGGCCGGCATGACCGGCACGGCGGCGACCGAAGCGCCGGAATTCTTCGACATCTACAAGATGAACGTCGTCAGCATCCCGACAAACGTGCCGGTGCAGCGGATCGACGAGGAAGACGAGTTCTACAAGAATACCACCGACAAGTTCCAGGCAATCGCCAAGCTGATCCGCGAGAAGAACGAGATCGGCCAGCCGGTGCTGGTCGGCACGGTGTCGATCGAGAAATCGGAACTGCTGTCGGAATATCTGCGCAAGGAAGGCGTGAAGCACAACGTGCTCAACGCCCGCTTCCACGAGATGGAAGCGCACATCGTGGCGCAGGCGGGCCGGCTCGGGGCGGTGACGATCGCGACCAACATGGCCGGGCGCGGCACCGACATCCAGCTCGGTGGCAACATCGAGTTTCGCATCGCGGACGAACTGGCCGACGTGACCGACGAAGCCGAGCGCGAGGCGGGCGAGGCCCGCATCCGTGCCGAAGTTGCGGCGGAAAAGGCCAAGGTGCTGGAAGCCGGCGGGCTGTGCGTGATCGGTACCGAGCGCCACGAAAGCCGCCGCATCGACAACCAGCTGCGTGGCCGTTCGGGCCGTCAGGGCGACCCGGGGCTGTCGAAGTTTTACCTCTGCCTCGAGGACGACCTGCTGCGCATCTTCGGGCCGGACACGTTGTTCGCGCGGATGATGAACAGCAACCTGGCCGATGGCGAGGCGATCGGATCGAAGTGGCTGTCCAAGGCGATCGAGACCGCGCAGAAGAAGGTCGAGGCGCGCAACTACGACATCCGCAAGCAGGTCGTCGAATACGACGACGTCATGAACGACCAGCGCAAGGTGATCTACGAGCAGCGGGCCGACATCATGGATGCCGACGCGGTGGGCGATGTTGTGGCCGACATGCGCAACGACACCGTCAACTCGCTGGTTGGCGATGCCTGCCCGCCGGGATCGTACCCCGAGCAGTGGAATATCGAGGGCCTGCGGGCGCGAATCCGGGATGTTCTCGGCATCGACGCGCCGTTCGAAGCGTGGATGGAGGAGGACGGCGTCGAGCCGGAACTCATCGAGGAGCGGATCGCCGCGCTGGCGGAGGCCAAGATGGCCGAGAAGGTGGCCGAGATCGATACCGAGGCGTGGCAGGGACTTGAAAAGTCGATCCTGCTCGAGCGGCTCGACCACCACTGGAAGGAGCACTTGGCGACGCTCGACGCGTTGCGTCAGGTGGTGTTCCTGCGCGCCTATGCGCAGAAGACGCCGATCAACGAATACAAGCAGGAAGCATTCGGCCTGTTTGAACGCATGCTCGATGCAATCCGCGAGGATGTGACCCGCATTCTGATGACCGCCGAATTCCGCATGCGGGCGCCCGAGGAGTTCCAGTTGCCGGAGCTTCCCGACTTCCTGACCAGCCATATCGACCCCTTCACAGGCGAGAACGACGCGCAGGCAATCCCCGGCGCTGCGGCCATGCTGGGCGCCATGGCAGCGCAGGGGCCGGATCAGGCGGCAGCTGCCGGGCAGGCGGGCGACAACCCATATGCGGGTCTCGATATCAGTCGAAACGCCCCGTGCCCCTGCGGTTCGGGCCAGAAGTACAAGCATTGCCACGGCGCGCTTGCCTGAAATATCGGTGCGCGATGTTTGCTTAGGTTTTGATTTGTTGCTGTTATCGCCCATCTGGCGAGCGTTTGCTTCGATCGCTCGCCAAATGGCGTTTGACTCGCGTTGCAGAGCGTTGCTAACGACCGGAAAATAAAACGAAAACGGGCCGCGTCGAATGTTCTGGCGACGACGGGGGCGGCGATGGCCGGCAAGGCGAATGGGTCCGATTGGCTGAAGTGCGCTTCGGTTGGCGGTTTTGGAATGGGCATCGCGGCGTTTTGCGCCGCATTTCAACCTTCGGTGGCGATGGCACAATCGGTGCCGACGACGGCAGGCGTGCCGTCACGCGACCAGCTGCAGGGTGTGACCGGGGAACCGGCCCAGCCTGCGGCACCGCGCCTCAACATCGAAGGCGGGATCGAGCGTTCCAGCTGTCCGCTGGCTGATCCGCAATATGCAGACATCAAGGTCTCGATCAATCACGTCACCTTCAACGGATTGAAGGGGGCAAGCGCCGAGGAACTTGATCAGGCGTGGAAGCCGTTCGCCGGGCGTCCGCAGCCGATCGCGACGCTGTGCGAAATCCGCGACGCGGCTGGCACCATCCTGCGCAACAAGGGCTACCTGGCCGCGGTACAGGTACCCACACAGCGTATCGAGAACGGCGAAGTGCGCATGGAGGTGCTTTACGCCCGGGTCACCGCGATCCGTGCGCGGGGCGAAACCCGGGGTGCCGAGCGCAAGCTTCAGGAATACCTGAGCAAGCTGACCAAGGACGAGATCTTCGATCGCAACGCGGCCGAGCGTTACCTGCTGCTGGCGCGCGACCTTCCGGGCTATAACGTGCAATTGACACTGCGCCCCGCCGGTACGGCGCCGGGCGACCTGATCGGCGAGGTCAGCGTCCTGCGCGTGCCCTATGTGGTCGATCTGTCAATCCAGAACCTTGCTTCGCGGGCAACGGGCCGATGGGGCGGGCAGGTGCGGGCACAGGCTTTCGGCCTGACCGGGCTGGGCGACGTGACGACGCTGTCCTATTACGCGACGGCCGACTTCACCGAGCAGCATATCCTTCAGGCAAGCCACGAGTTCCGGCCCGGGAGCGAGGGCCTGACCGTGGGTGGGCAGTTCACCTATGCGTGGACCAAGCCGGACATCGGCCCCTTGCCGGGCGGGATCGAGCTGAAGGCCCGCACATTGTTCGCCAGTCTTTATGCGCGCTACCCGCTGGTGCGTTCGCAGCGCGCCAACGTGTGGCTTTCCGCAGGGTTCGACCTTGCAAACCAGAATGTCGACCTGATCGGTCCGCTGACCCGCGATCGCCTGCGGGTGCTGTGGAGCCGCCTCGATGTAGATGCGATCGATACGTCGCGCGCCTTGCCCGGGTGGCGTGCCACCGGGTCGGTGGAGTTGCGGCAAGGTCTCGACATACTCGATGCCTCGCATGGCTGCGCCGGAGCCGCGTGCGCTGGGCAAACGCCGATAAGCCGGGCCGACGGCCGCCCCGATGCAACGGTGATCCGCGCCCAGGGCGAATTCGAGAAGGTCGTCGGCAAGGTTTCGTTCGCGCTGCTGCCGCGCGGTCAGTACGCCTTCACGCCCCTGCTGGGGTTCGAGGAGTTTTCGGGCGGCAACTACACCGTCGGGCGCGGTTACGATCCTGGCCGGATTGCAGGCGACGACGCGCTGGGGCTGTCGCTCGAACTGCGTGGCTCCCGCCTGGCCATCGGCCGCGGCGAGGTTCGCGTCCAGCCTTACCTTTTCGGCGATATTGCGTGGGCCTGGAACAAGGACGTGCGTGGGTCGGATCGGCTGATTTCGGTTGGCGGCGGTGTCCACGGTGAACTTGGCGCACGCTTCCGGCTCGACGCAACGCTCGCGGTGCCGCTCGAAGGGACCCGCCTCAATCCCAAGCGCCCGGACCCGCGCTTTCTCCTGACGCTCACGACCCGGCTCCTGCCCTGGAGGACCAACTGATGCCCCGCAACCGCAGCCGTGGCGAACTCGTCGCCGTATCGTCGCTCGCGTTGGCGACCGCTCTCGCCAGCGGGGTCATCGTGGCGCACGCCCAGTCGTTCCAGGGCACCGGGGAGGTCGTGGCTGGCTCCGCCTCGATTTTTGCCACCGGCAGCTCGACCGACATTACCGTCAGCAGCCCGAATGCGGTGATCAACTGGACCCCGTTCGACGACGCCAACGGTGGCGGGCCGATCGCCTTCCAGCCGCAGGGCACGACGACCACCTTCACCAACAACAGCAGCGCCGTGAGCGACTTTGCCGTCCTCAACCGCATCCTGCCGGCAGATCCGACGCGGGCAATCCAGTTCGACGGGACGGTCATCTCGCAGTTGCAGACCGGTTCGGGAACGGTGCGGGGTGGAACGGTCTTCTTCTACAGCCCCGGCGGTATCCTTGTCGGACCACATGCGGTGTTCGACGTGGGCAATCTCGGCCTGACGACCTCGGATCTGCCCTTTGACCCTCAAAGCGGCGCCTTTTCGACCAATGGCGTCTTTTCGTTCCAGCAATCCCAGGCCGGTTCGCTGATCGATATCGCCCAAGGGGCACAGATCAGCGTTGGCGCGGCGGGGCCGGACAACAATTCCTATCTCGTCATGGTTGCGCCAAGCATAACGCAGGCCGGTGCCATCGACGTCAACGGTTCGGCCGCGCTGGTGGCGGCTGACGCCGCGACCATCGAGTTTTCGCCAAGTGGCCTGTTCAGCATCCGCGTGAACCAAGGCACCAGTGCGTCGGGCACGGTACTTGCCAGCTCGGGATCGATCGGTGGCGCTGCGGGAAGTTCCAGCACGTTCGTGCACCGCATCTACATGGTTGCCGTGCCGCGCAACGACGCCATCACGATGGCCATCACCGGCGCCAACTCGCTGGGCTTCGACATTGCAGGCGCGGCCGATGTAGTCGGCAACACGGTGGTTCTGTCCGCGGGCTATGACGTCCAGGGCGGTGTGATCGATTCGGCCGCTTCCGCGGGCGGCGGCAGTGGCAAGACCGATCTCCTTATCGGCGGCCCGATCACCGCCACTTCCGCAGTCGATGCCAAGTCGACGGGTGTCGCTTCGGTTTCGGTGAACGCGGGCGAGAGCGCCACGTTTGCATCGGATCTTACGCTGCAGGGTGCCCTGCTGCCGGCTGGCAGCCCCGGGATTGCCGCACAAGTGCAGGTTGCAGGCAGTGGTTCGTCGCTCAATGTGGCCGGCAATCTTTCGGTCGTTTCGATCGACACGGCGAGCATCCGGGGCACTGGCGTCAACGATTTGAGCGGGGCGACCGTCACGGTGGACGGCGGCTCGCTGAGCGTCGGCAATACTCTGACCGTCCGGGCCGACCGCGCGGGGCTGGTGGACAGCCCGCAAACAACGGCAGGATCGGCGACGCTTTTCGCCACCAACAACGCGCAGGTTTCGATCGGCTCGGGCCTTCAGCTCAGCGCCAATGGCACCGGATCCTCGCCCAGCAGCGCTGCAGCGGCTGGTAACGGGCAGGGCGGCGTGGCGCAGCTGTCCTACGGCAATGGGGCGAGTGTCTCGGCAGGCTACATCGATATTGCCGCAGAGGGCGATGGCGGCGAGATTTCAAGCGGCTATGCGGGCGGCAACGGCCTTGGCGGAAGGGCCAGCATCGATGCCTTCACAGGTGGCGGTGCGCTGACCGTGGGCGGCAGTGTGCGAATCTTTGCAGGCGGCACCGGCACATTCGGATCAGATTGCATCAGTTGCACCATCGAAGGGGGCAGCGGAACCGGCGGAACCGCGGCATTTTCGGTGTCGGGGGGTCAAGCCCATACGGTGAGCATCGGTTCCGACCTGACCATCGCGGCCAACGGCCTCGGTGGCGATGCGGCGACCGGCAATGCGGGAAGCGGTACGGGCGGTACCGCGAGGCTATCGACGAGCGGTCCGGCAATCACGTTCGATGTTTCGGGATCGACTCTTGTGACGACGGACGCATCGGGCGGAGAATCGCTCGGCACGTCGACTTCTGGCGCGGGTGAGGGTGGTCTCGCTCAGGTCATCAACAACGGTGCGGCGCTCAGTTCCGGGGCGTTCACGGTCAGCGCCTCTGCACAGGGCGGAAGAAATATCTCGGGCGGATTTGGCGGGGCCGCCACCGGCGGTGATGCCCAAATTCGCATAGGCACGGGCGGAGGCTCGATTACTTCCGGCGCGGTCAATATCACAGCAATTGCCGATGCCGGCGGTGCGGGCGAAGGGTATGTCGGGATCGGCGGCGACGGCCAAGGCGGCGCGGCGACGCTGGATATCGTGGCCGGGAACGTGGACTTCGATTCCCTCATCGCGGACGCCACCGGCAATGGTGGCCCGGGCGCCGAGGGCGCGGGTGACGGTGCCGGTGGTTTGGCGGCGATCCGCGCCACAGGCGGCACTGTCACGATCGGGGGTGACGTCTCGATCCTTTCGCTCGGGCGAGGGGGCGTGGCCGACAGCGGCGGACTTGGCACGGGTGGCGAAGCGCTGATCTCTGCGGAGGGTGGCACCTTGACGTTCGGGGGCAGCGACGGACTCGTCACGATCGATGCCAGCGGCACAGGCGGCTATGGTCATGTCTCTTCCGGAAGCGGCACGGGTGGTTATGCCCACACGACCGCCAACAACGGAACGATCGCCTACAACTTCGGGCTCGTGCTGGATGCCTCGGGCCGTGGCGGCAACGGCATCGACGGCGTTGGTGGCAATGGCGGAGATGGCGGCATCGGCACGGGCGGAACCGTGCTGCTCGATGCCCAGTCCAGCAATCTGGGGCCTTCTTCGATCACGGGGACCAATTTCACGCTCGTCGCGGGGGGCAGCGGCGGTCGGGGTGGGGCAGGCGCCAACGTGAGCGTGCCGGCCGGCGTCCTGACGCCGGGCGCAGGCGGGGGGGGCGGCAGCGGTACCGGGGGCACCATCGTGGTCAACACCGGCGTGGGCAACGGCAGCTTCACGCCCGACGTGCTGACCGTGGACGCTTCGGGCTACGGTGGCCTTGGTGGAAACGGCGGTGACGGCGATTCGATCAACGGACCTGCGGGCGGAAACGGCGGCGCGGGTGGCGCTGGCACAGGCGGCAACGTGCAATTCGACAGCAACGGGGCGCTGGGAAGCGGTACGCCTTCGGGCAAGCTGCTGGCCGGCAGCCTATCGGTCTCTGCCACTGGCTCTGGCGGTGCAGCGGGCGCCGGTGGTGCAGGGACAAGCGCGGGGACTTCGGGCAACGGCGGCAGCGGCACCGGCGGCGTAATCACGCTGAAGGCCGACCGCGGCGGTTCGCTGTTCCAGGTCGACGGCAATACGGTCCTGCTGACCACCGGAACCGGCGCTTCGGGATCGGGAACGGCGATCGGCGGCGCGGGCACCGGTGGCAGCATCGTTCTGGTTTCTCAAGGGGCTACGAACGGCAACCAGATCAAGCTGGCCAGTCTTTACGCCGATTCGGGGGGCGTCGGTGGCAATTCGCTCACCGGCGATGGGGGCACAGGGACAGGCGGATCGGTGCAGCTGCTCGTCAGATCGGGCCTTGTCCTTTCGGCCAGTACGATGACCTTGCGGGGCGCGGGCTTCGGCGGCAGCGCCGATGGCGCTTACACCGGCGGCAAGGCCTATGGCGGCAACGTCAATGTGGAAGCCCACACCGGGTCGACCCTTGTGGTCACCGGAGGGATCACGCTCGATACCGGGGCCGTCGGCGGAGACAACATCTCGCTGGGCGGTAGTGGCGGCGATGCGGCGGGCGGGACGTCTGCGTTGCGCAGTGTTGGGGGCGCGATCACGATCGGCGCGGAAGCTGTTGTCGGCGCGAACGCGTTTGGCGGTACCGGCTACCAGTTCGATGCCGCGGGCCATGGCGGCGCTGCCAGCGCTGGAGCAGCGTCCATCAGCGCCGGTAGCGGACAGGAACTGGGCAACGGAGGCTCGATCGACATCAGCGGTCCGGCAAGCGTCACCTCCTATGCCTCGGGCGGGGCGGGCGGTGCTGGCGGCAACGCAACTTCGGGGGCGGCAGGTGTCTATGCTCGCAACGGCTCGGTCGTCATCAATACGCTGCTGGTGGATACACGGGCTCTGGGGGGCGCCGGCGGTTACGGTGGAGCCGGTGGTTCGGCCAACGCGGGCGCGGCGACCATTTCGGCGCAGAACGCTATCGCCGGGATCGGCAGGATCAACCTGACATCGGCAACGGTCCTCGCCGACGGGATCGGCGGTGCAGGCGGTGACGCGCCGGGCGATACCGGGCCGACCGGCGTTGGCGGGAACGGCGGCAGTGGCGTCGGGGGCAATGTGCTCGTGCTGGGCAGTGCCGGAAACGGCCAGCTCACCGTAGGTTCGCTGTTCGCCAGCGGCAACGGGACGGGCGGTGTCGGCGGCATCGGCGATTACAACGACTTCAGCACCGGCGGGCCCGGCGGAAGCGGCGGCAACGGCACCGGCGGCTATCTGCAGATCGGCACTGAAAGCGGCATCGATACCGGTTCGCTCAACATCGGCTTTGCGCAGTTTGGCTCGGTCAGTGCAGCAGCGAATGGTTCGGGCGGCAACGGTGGCGCGGGGGGCGTGGGCTCGCAGGGGAACGGCGCGGGCGGCAATGGCGGCAACGGCACCGGCGGCAGTGCCGTGCTGCTGGTCCGCGGATCCAATGTCACGCTGACGGCGAACGGCTCGTTCGACGCAAGCGCCTACGGCGGCAATGGCGGCAACGGCGGTACGCAGGGCAATGGCGGCAATGCTGCGGCAGACGGTGCGGCGATGCTCGTGACCAGCCGTTATCTCGTCGATGCCCAGCGCGGATCGGTCAATGCGCAGAACCTGACCTTTACGGCCACTGCTTCCCAAGGGCTTGGCGCGGTTGACGGCACTGCCTCGTTCCTGGGCCAGCCGCTCAGCCTCGACGTGCGCAACAGCGATGTGACGGCGCAGTCGATTTCCATGACGGCCACCGGCCCGGCCCAGACCGGGGTCCTTCCTTCGAAGATCAGTATCGTCAACGGCAACGTGTCGCTTACGAACGGCTTCCAGTTCATCACGCCGGGCGAAATCTCGGTCGCGCTCGATGGCAGCAGGCTGACCGCCGACCACGCCCGACTTGAAGCCGGAAACTGGGTGGAATCGGGCGTCGCCGTCACGACGCCCGGATCGATCGAGGCGGTAAACGCGCTCATCGTCTCAAGCCAGGGAGACATCATCGGCGATGTTTCGTTCAAGGCGGGCTCCGGCATTCAGGTCAACGCGTCCGGCTTGATCCGGTTGTTCGATCTGGATGCGACGGGCGATCTCGACGTCTCGGCCGGCGGCACGATCAGCCTGCGCAATCTTGCGGCGACCGGTCTCGTTTCGGTCGTCGGCAATGGCGCGGTTGCCCTCGGTTCGGTCGATGCGAACAATGCTGTCAGCATCTCCTCGACCGGCACGCTCGGCATCAGCGGGTCGGTGACGGGTGTCGACCGCGTGGCGCTGGTGTCCAGCGGCGCGCTGACCGCGCATGATGTGACGGTGCTCGGCTCGAGCAATCCGTCGTCGCTGCGCGAGCTTGTCGTGCAGTCCGATGCGGCGGTGACGCTGGGCAACACGACTGCCGGATCGACGCGACTGTTCGGCGCAGGTACGCTCAACGTCGGGACCTTGACCGGCACCGACATCGCGCTGCTGGGCGGTGGCGACATCGCGCTGGGTGGCGCGACCGCATCGGGCCGTCTGCTGCTTGCCGACTATGCCATGGCCTCGGCCGGCGGTTCGCCGCGGGGCGCGAGCTACAACTACGATGCGCTGTTCACGGCGAGCCCGGTGCGAGCGAGCGGCGCGATCACCGCGAGCGGTCCGCTGGCGGCGGCTTCGTTGACCGCGACGACCACCAAGGCGCTGCAGCTTGGCGCTATCCAGACGACGGCGGCCAATGGCATGCTGGTGCTGGACGCCGGTGGAGCGGTCACGCTGGGCCAGGTCACGGCTGCCGGAACGGCGACCATCACGAGCGGCGGGATCCTGTCCGCGAGCAGTGTGGCCGCTGGCGGCGACCTTGCGCTCACCGCGACTGGAGATGTGACCACCGCGAGCAGCACATCGCCGGGTCTTGCTGGAGCGGTACAGGCGGCGGGAGCGGTGGCGATCACCAGCAGTGGTGGCAACATCACTCTCGGCAACGTGTCTGCGACGGCTGGCGCGATCAACCTCGCGGCAACGGGCGCGCTCGCGAGCGGCGACCTGACCGGGAGTGGCGGAGTGCGCGCGACCGCGGGCACCACGGCGATCGTCGGTAACGTTGCAACTGCTAGTGGTGACATCACGTTGAGCGCGAGCGGAGCCTTGACGGCGGCGACACTGTTGGCCGGTCAAGGGGCGATCACGCTGGACACCAGCAGTACCGCCGATGTTGGCGCGGTGACCGCCTATGGGCCGATCGTGGCGAATATCGGCAGCAATGCGCGCTTTGCCAGCCTGTCGAGCCAGAATGCCGGCGTGCAGGTGCTTTCTGGCGGTAACCTCTCGTCGGGCCAAGTTTCCGCGAGCACCGACATTGCGCTTGTCGCCTCCGGCGATCTTTCGCTGAGCGACATCGTCGGCCGGGATATGGCACTGCTCGCGAGTGGCAACGTCGTCGTCAATGCAGTGGTGTCGGGCAGCACCATGATCGGGTCCTCATCGATGCTGGCTGCCGGAACCCGGGCAGGAAATATCGACGTCTCGACGCTCACCAGCGCTGCGCCTGTCCGGGTTGGCGGCTCGATCGTGATGGCCAAGGCATCGGGCGGGCGATTCTCGGCGGCCTCTACCGGCAAAGCCGAGCTCGGGCAGATCGACATGTCGCAATCGATCGCGGTGGACAGCGGCGGCAGCGCGATCATCAACGCGCGCTGGGCCGCGCCTTCGATCACGGTTTCGTCCAACTCCATCGCGATCAACACCGTTGCCTCCAATGGCGAGCCGCTGAGACTCGATGCCGGGACGACGGGCGCGATCCTGTTGCGCTCGCTGAGCCAGGACGGCGTCACCCTGGGCGACGGGTTCGGAGTCACCGAATGGACCCTTTCGTCGGCCGAGTGGGCGCTTATCCGCAGCGGTTCGGTGACGGTCCGGGGGCTGGATGGCCAAGCAGCTGTGGACCTGCATATCGGCAATCTTGCCATCACCGGGCCGATGGCCGGGAGCACGATCGACGATCCCAACGGCACCGTGCGCTTCGAGACGGTCAATGACGCCGGGGTCATCTCGGGCGGGATCCGAATTCTTGGCAATGTGGCTTCCAGAGGCTTCCTGTCGACCAACGCGCTGGAATTCGCCACCGGCCGCTTCGAACTTGATGCGGCCACCGGATCGCTGGCGATCTACGGCAGTGGCACCACGCTGGCGGGCACGTTGCGCATTTCCGCGGACGGGATCCATGTTGCCAGCGGCACCATTCTCGACAAGCTCCAAGCCGATATTGCCTACGCTGGACTGGAGGCCGATCTTACGCAGCCTGCCTCTGTCCAGCGGCCTGATGGTGTTCTGTCTGCGGCTGCCTTCGACTTCACTGTCGGTCGCAGCTTTTATGTCCAGAACACTGGGACGACCGATATACCGGCAGGTTTCCTGACGGCTGCGGACGGCTTCCGCATCGGGCCGGCCGGGTCGATTCCTGTCAAAATGATCGTCAACGGTGCGTTTCTCGACGGGGCGAGTGTGGTTACCGGGAAGGATGCCTATGCGGTGTTCCGGCAGAACCACGCGCAGATCGGCTTCTTCGACGCGGGAAGCAGTTTGGACGGCTGCCTGATTACGGTGACGGCTTGCGGCGTAACGACGGTGGATGTGCCAATCGAAGTCGTCGGACCGACGGTTGCGACGCAGATCCAGCTTTTGGGCCAGGCCGGGCTGGGCAACACACCGGCCTTCGACGGTGGCCCGGGCGATTTTGATCCGGCCAACGCGGCCAGCGATCCGACAGAGGAGGAGCAGCAGGCCGCGAACGAAGCTGCCGGCGCGCCGATCGCGCCGCCGACGCCGCTGATCGACATTCGCCCGCTCAACCCGCCGTCTCATATCGAGGAGCCGGTCGCCGGCAGTGGGAACCCGGCATTGGTCGGATCGCCGGTCAACGAAAACAGCGCCGAGGGAGGACTGTGATGCGCGCGCGACTTCTCGGGACGAGCCTTGCCGTGCTCGCGCTGGCCATGCCTGCAATGGCGAGTGCCAAAGCCCCGCCGCTTTCGATCCGCAATTCGTTTCGGATCGGTTCGTCGGGCGTGATGTGCACCGCGCAGAATGCGCCGGCCGATGCGCGGATTTCGGGCATGTTCGACCGTTCCTATCGTCTGACGTGCCGCGATGCAGCCGGCGCCGTCGGGTCGCTGATTGCGGTTCGGCGAGAGGTCGCGCCGGCGATGGAACCGAGCGCGCTGCCCGGCGTGGCACTGGATTGCGCCCAGCCGGGCTCCGCAACGATCGAGGGGCTCGGTGATGTACTGAGCCTTGCCTGCAGGGATCCGCGTTCGCGCGTCGATTACCGCCGCTATCTCGTCAGGCGCGGGGGTGTTTCGTATTTCGTCGAAGGCCTCGCCGGCTACGACCCCGCGTTGCGGCTTGCGCTAGCAAGCGTCGCAACCGACAGCCCGGTCCCGGGCGAAGTGCGCGTGGCGAGCACCGAGGTGTCGGATCCGGCAGCGTTCGCCCGCGTACAGGCGGGTCAGCTGGATCAGTCGGGTGCGCGCGACGAAGGCTATCTGCGCAACAACGGTGGCAGCTTTGCCGAGTCCGCCGAGTTTTTCGAGGCGCTGTCCGCCCGCGATCGCAAGGGCGATACGGGGGATCTGGCCGAAGCGCTTGCCAACCAGGGTCTCCAGCAATCCAATCTCGGCAATTTCGCGGCGGCGAAGCGTCTTTTCGAGCAGGCTCAGTCCGCGCTGGCAGCTGATGATGCGGTGACCCAGAGGCGCCTGCGAAACTATCGTGTGATTGACCTGCTCAACCAGAAGAAGCCCGATGCCGCGCTGGCGCAGCTGGCCAGCCCGGTGCCCCCGGTGTCGGCCAACTTCGATCGCGACAAGCTCGCCATGGGCGAAATCAACTTGCCGCTGTCCGAACAGATCAACCGCGAGAACGACGCCCTGCTGCGCCTGGGTGGCGCGGATCCTGGACTGACGGCGACCGAACGCGCCGAGATTCTGGATGCGCAGGGCGTGGCGCTTTCGGGTACGGCGCAACGGTTGAAGGGGCGCTATGCCGATGCGCTGGAGAAACTGGCCGAGGCCGACCGGCGCCTGACCATGGTGCGGGGCGGTCGGGTCGATTCGATCGGATGGATGCGGTCGGAAATCCAGATCGAGCAGGCGCTGCTGAACGAGGCGCAGGGCCGCAAGGATCAGGCTGCCGCCGAATTCGACCGGGCGATAGCCACGCTGGCTGCGGCATTTCCGCAATCGCCGGCCTTGCTGGCCGCGCAGGCGCGCAAGGCAGCATTCTTGGGCCGGGCCGGCGATGCAGCCGCGGCAAAGGCGCTTTATGCGAGCGTCATCGACCAGAGCGCGATGGTCAGCGACAGCGGGGCGACCTTGCGCGACATGCTTTCGCCATACCTCGGGCTGCTGGCCAAGGACGGCGACGCGACCAGCGCAGCGTCCATGTTCATCGCGGCGCAGGTGCTGCAGCGGCCAGGCGTTGCACAGACGCAGGCGGTGCTGGCGCGCGAACTGTCGGAAGGCAACGACGATGCAGCCGCCCTATTCCGCCTGTCGGTCACGCGCAGCCGCGATATTGCCCGCACGGATGCGGAAGTGACGCGTCTGAGCGCGCTTGCGACTCCGTCCGCGCAGGAGCAGGCAGCGCTAGCCGCCGCCAAGGATACGCTGGCGTCCCTGCAGCGCGATCAGACCGAACTGGTCAGCAAGCTCGCTGCCTATCCGCGCTACAATGTGCTGGCGCCGCAGCGGGTTACGCTGGCCGAACTGCAGCAGTCGCTGCAGCCGGGAGAGGGCTATTATAAGCTGGTCGCGGTTGGGGAGGATCTCTACGCGCTGTTCGCCACGGCGGAGGGGGCGCAGACCTTCAAGCTCGATCTGGACCGTCCGAAGCTTGCCGTACAGGTCCAAGCCATCCGCGATTCGATCGTAAAAGTCGAGAACGGTCGGCAGGTGAACTACCCGTTCGACCTCGACCGTGCCCGCGATCTCTATCGCACGCTGTTCGGGCCGATCGATCGGCAGCTGCCCGCAGTGAAGCACCTGGTGTTCGAGCCCGACGCGGGCATGCTGCAGCTTCCGCCATCGGTTCTGGTGACCGACGACAAGGGGATCGCGGCCTACAAGAAGCGCACCAAGGCGCCCGATGCCGACGCGTTCGACTTCACGGGCATCGCCTGGCTTGGGCGCGGTCGCGAGGTATCCATCGCGGTTTCCCCGCGTGGTTTCCTGGATCTGCGCAAACTTGCGCCCTCGCGCGCGACCAAGCCCTACCTCGGCCTGGGGCATAACGCGGTGCCGGCGTTCCGCCCGGTGACCGCCGTTGCCGACGAATGCGACTGGCCCCTGGTGACTTGGCAGCGGCCCATCTCGGCGGATGAGCTCGTCTTCGCCAAGCAGACCATTGGCGGGGCGAGCGACGTCCGCACCGACATGGCCTTCAGCGATTCTGAACTCCTGTCCGACCGGACGCTCGACCAGTATCGCGTGCTGCACTTCGCAACACACGGCCTGGTGACCGCGCCCCGCGCCGATTGCCCGGCGCGCCCGGCTCTTGTGACCAGCTTCGGAGATCAGGGCTCGGACGGCCTGCTGACTTTCCGGGAAATCTTCGATCTCAAGCTTGATGCCGATCTGGTGATCCTGTCGGCATGCGATACGGCCGGCATGGCGACGGTGGCCGCGAGCCGTGAGGCGGGGGTCACGACGGGGGGCAACTATGCGCTCGATGGCCTTGTCCGCGCCTTTGTCGGGGCGGGCGCGCGGTCGGTCATCGCCAGCCATTGGCCGGTGCCGGACGACTTCAACGCGACCAAGCGCCTGATCGGGGGTGTTGTCGGGGCCAGGCCGGGCGAGCCGCTGGCGCAGGCGCTCGAGGAGGCGCAAGTCAAGCTGATGGACGATCCCAACACTTCGCACCCGTTCTATTGGGCCGCGTTCATCATCCTGGGCGATGGTGCAAAGCCATTGGTGCAGGCAGGTCCAGCGGCCACACGGACGGCGGCGCGCTGATGCGCGTCCGCCGCCGCCCCAGCGCGATCAAAACAGCAGCGTGAGGCTGTAGAACAACGCACCGACGGCCGCCGAGGCAGGAATCGTGATCACCCAGGCGACCACGACGTTGCCGGCAACGCCCCAGCGCACGGCTGAGGCGCGGCGCGCGGTTCCGGCGCCTACGACGCAGCCGGTGATCGTGTGCGTGGTCGACACCGGGATTCCGAGCAGCGAAGCGCTGAATACCATGATCGAGCCGCCCAGAGAGGCGCTGAACCCTTGGTGGTGCGACAGCTTGGTGATGCGGCTGCCCATCGTTTCGATGATCTTCCAGCCGCCCGCCATGGTGCCTGCCGCCATTGCGATGTAGCAACTGATCGCAACCCAGTGCGGCACTGCAAATTCGCCCTTGAGATAGCCGGTAGAAAACAGCAGCACCGTGATGACGCCCATCGTCTTCTGCGCGTCGTTGAGGCCATGGCTTACCGAATAGGCGGCCGAGGACAGCAAGTGAAGCGAGCGGAAGCTGCGCTCTGCTGTCTTGTTGCGTGCCCGCGCGAACAGCCAGCTCGAAATCAGCATGATCAGCATGGACAGGACCATGCCGAGAACCGGAGACAGGACGATCGCGATCAGCGTCTTGTTGAGGCCAGACCATTGGATGCTGGTGAAGCCGGCGTGCGCTACGCCCGCACCGACGATGCCCCCGACGAGCGCATGGCTCGACGACGAGGGAATTCCCTTGAGCCAAGTGACGACATTCCAGAACATCGCGCCCGCCAGAGCGCCGAACACAACGGCGGGAGTGACGAGATCCTTGTCGATCAGGCCCTTGCCGATGGTTTCAGCAACCTTGTGGAGGCTGGGAAACATGATCGTGAGGAAGTACGCGGCAAAATTGAAGCTGGCGGCGAACAGCACGGCGGGAACCGGCTTGAGTAGCTTGGTCGATACCACCGTCGCGATGGAATTGGCCGCGTCGTGCAGGCCATTCAGGAAGTCGAAGGCCAGCGCCACCAGCACCAGTCCCGCGAGCAGGGGGAAAGCTAGCTCGTGCATCAGGCGTGGTCGATCACGATGCCGTCGATCTCATTCGCCACGTCTTCGAACGCGTCGACGATGTACTCGAGATGCTTGTAGATTTCGCGTGCGACAATGAACTTGATCGTGGCGCGTTCGCCATGTTCCTTGAACGCGCGCTTCAGGCCCTGCCGGTGGATTTCGTCGGCGTGATTTTCCATGCGGACGAGCCGCTCGGTCAGTTCGTGAAGGCGCGTGCCGTTGCGGCCCACATCGCGCAGCAGCGGCATGGCTTCCGCAACAAGGCGCGCGGCATCGACGATGATCGCGCCCATGTCCTTCATTTCCTGCTCGAATTCGCGGACTTCGTACAAGTCGATGGCTTGGACGGCCCCCTGCATTTCGTCGATGGCATCATCCATCGCGCCGATCAGGCTGGTGATCGCGCTGCGGTCGAACGGGGTCAGGAAGGTTTCGCGGACGGTGCGCAGCATCTCGCGGATGATCTGGTCGCCATCGTTTTCGCGTTCGATCACTTCGCGGATGTGATCGGCGGAGTTGCCTGTGCCCTGCAGCAGGCGTGCTAGCGCGTCGGCGCCGGTGACAATCGTCTGGGCGTGGGCCTCGAACAATTCGAAGAAGTTACCGGTCTTCGGAAGAAGACGCTGGAACCAAGCGGACATCTGGAAAATCCTCGATTTACGGGCGACTTGCGCCAGCATGCTGGTGCGGCGCGTAGCCGCCTGGAATTCGTTGGGGGCGAAGCTGCGCATCAGTTCGCGAAGGTCAGGCTCGTCGACTTTTTCCGCAGCCTCGGCGAGGGTGAACCAGCGCCGCTCGCGTTGGCTGGCCTCTTTCCAGGCTTCGAGTTCGTCGGTCACGGCAAGCGGGAAGACGTCGACGTCGACCATCAGAGAGGCGCCGCTGCCCTTGCGCTTGCGATAGCGATAGGTACCGAGCGGCACGGGGCAGACCAGCCCGCGTACTCCGGCTTCCTCTTCCGCCTCGACCGCGGCGGCGGCGTGGCCCTCAAGCCCCGTGATCCCGTTGCCCTTGGGAACGACCCAGCGCCCAGTGCCTCGCGACGTCACCAGCAGGACGCGCACGGAGACGTCGGTTCCGCTTCCATCGGTGCGGTAGGGCAAGGCAGCAATCTGCTGAATGGCGGCTCTCCGGGGAAAAGCGGAAGCACCTGACTAAGCCATCCGCACGATTCGCGCGCAGCAAATGACGAGCAGAAAGACCTCTGTCAAACTTTGGTCAAGAATTGGCCGGGTCTTCGCGTTTCCGCGCTATTGCGAAACGCCGAGCGTTGCGAGTGCTTGTTCCAGATCGCGGCAAAGATAAGGCTTGGACAGAAATATCGAGCCGGCGACCGGTTTCGTTTCGTTGCCAGCGTACCCGCTTACGTAAATGACGCCGATCTGGGGGCGCATTTCACGGGTAAGGCGAGCCAATTCCCATCCATCGATGGCCCCGGGCGTTCGAATGTCGGTCAGCAGACAGTGGAGTGGCGTGCCCGATGATATGATGGTCCAGGCTTCCTCACAGGTGTTCGCGGCAATCACATCAAACCCGAGATCTTCCAGATCGGCCTGAGTCATTGCCCGCAGCAGTGGCTCATCCTCAACCAGACAGATTGTAGATGCCATCAGTTCCCCCGTCAGTCGGCATAAACAGGCGCACCGTCGTTCCGGTTCCCGGACTGGTTTCGATTTCGAGGCGGCCGCCCATCTGCTCGACGGAGCCGAACACCTGGCTCAGTCCAAGCCCCGTCCCCTTGCCAACTTCCTTGGTGGTGAAAAAGGGTTCCATCGCCCTTTCCAGTGTGGCGGAATCCATTCCGCAGCCGGTGTCGGCCACGCGTATCTCCACCAGCGCAGGAGCGGCAAGTCGCGTGCCGATGGTGATGGTGCCGCTCACGTCGATGGCATCGCGAGCGTTCAGGCCCAGGTTCAGCAGCGCCATTTCGAGCTGCGAGGCGTCGACAAGGCAGGGCGGCAGATCGTCGGCAAGATCGAGCGCCACTTCGATACGCGGACCCACGGTCTCGTCCAGCAGGTCGGCGGATGCACGGGCGATGGCGTTGATGTCGTGCGGCTGGCGCTGCAGGGGCTGCTGGCGGGTGAAGGCGAGCAGTTGATGCGTGAGCCTGGCCGCCCTCTCCGCGCCCTGTAAGGCGTTACCGATGGCCTTTTCGCCTTCCGGGGTTCCCGTTCCCTTGCGCTGGGCGCGATCGATGTTGCCGATGATCACGCCCAGGAGGTTGTTGAAATCGTGCGCGATGCCACCGGCCAGTTGGCCGATCGCCTGCATCTTCTGCGACTGGCGCAGCATTTCCTCGGCCCGCGCGCGTTCCAGCACTTCCTGCCGAAGCGCCTCGTTCACGCGCTCAAGCTGGGCGGGCGAAGGGATCGCGACAAGATTGGGCAACAGCCGCAGCAGGAGAAGCGCCGTGACCAGTGATGCCATTGCGGTCACGACCTTGACCAGCGCCTCCCAGCCGTAAGCAGGGATCCACAGCGTCACGATCGAAAGAATGTGCGTCATCCCGCAGGCCAGGATGAAGAGCCCGAAAGCTGCTAGCATCCAGCCGAACTTGATATCGCGCCGCATGGCGAGCAGCCGGAACAGCAGGATCGGTATTGAAAAATAGCAGGCAGCGATGACGGCGTCGGCTGCGACATGGGTCCAGATTAACGCGGGATCCCAGAGCAGGCAGTAACCGTGCGGTGCCAAGCCTCTCACCGCAAGGAAAGATTGTAGGTATTCCAGCACGTTACTCTCTCCGTCCATGCGGCGAAGGCGATGGACCCGAGTCCGATGCGTACGCGAGTTTTGGAAAGGAATCGATGCCTTTGGGGGGCAATCGGCAGGATAGCCCGGACAAGAACGGCAAGTCTGCCAATCGCCCATAACCCTCGCCGGGAGCGAGCAAGGGCGCCCGGATGGGTTTGATTTTCCCTTTCCTACACACCGCTTCGTTGTTCTGCTTCGGGCGCACTTGGAGCGACACACGGGTGCGGCAAATATCGCGACCGATACGCTCGGTCGTGAACGCTGGCAGATAGGATGGCCGCCGATGTTTAGCCTTTTGAGCCTCGCGCGTTATCGCACCTCCATCTTGTTGATGGTGTGCCTTGTGCTTGCGGTCGCGTTGTCCATCGGGCTGCAGCATTCGATCCGCCGCGCCGTGAAGGATGATCGCGCACAATCGGCCGCGAGAGTCCTAGAGCAGGGCAAGCGCGCGGACGATGCGGCGGGCATCGTTTCCGCGTCCCGAGCAGCCAGGATTCAGCAGGAGAACGAAGATGTACGGCAAGCTGCGGCAAGCGGTGATGATCCCCTTGGCGATGGCTTGCGCCGCCTGCGGGCAAGCGCGCATCGCGACGATCAAGCCGCCCGCTGATCTTCTCGCCTGCGCGAACGAGCCCGTGGCACCCGATCTGCCCGGACACGATCAGCAGGCCAGACGGGACGCGATGACACTGGAATACATCTTGTCGCTGCGCTCGGCCTGGGGCGATTGCCACAGCAAGCTGTCAGGCATCGCGGCCTGGTCATCGTCGCAATGAGCATGGGAAAAGGCGATCACAGCATGATCGCGCAGGGCGCACGAGAACTTAAGTTTCAGCTCTCGGCCAGCTTTCCGGATGGAAATGGCTCCCTGAGTAGGATTCGAACCTACGGCCGCTCGATTAACAGTCGAGAGCTCTACCGCTGAGCTATCAGGGAGCAGCCCCGGTTGCCCGGGGCAGGTGGGCGCTAATAACAGGCGATTCCGGTTTGGCAAGCGCCTGATGCGATGTTTTTTCAGACCATGAACTGCTCGGCGAAAATGCGCTCCTCGAGGCTCTGGCCGCGATCGAACAGGAGCGTCAGCCGATTGTCGGGGGCGGCGACCACGCGCACTTCGCTGACATCACGCACTTCGCGCTGATCGGCAACAACCGACACAGGACGCTTCACGGATTCGCGGGCGCGGAACACGATCTCGTAAGTTTCCGGCAGGATCGCGCCGCGCCAGCGTCGGGGCCGAAACGGACTAATCGGGGTCAGCGCCAGCATGTTGGAGCCGAGCGGCAGGATCGGGCCGTTTGCCGAGAGGTTGTAGGCGGTCGAACCGGCGGGTGTTGCCACCAGTACGCCGTCGCAGGCGAGTTCGGGAATGCGCACCTTGCCGTTGACCGAAACCTCGAGCTTCGCGGTCTGGCGCGTTTCACGCAGCAGCGAAACTTCGTTGATCGCCCATGAAGTTGCTGTTTCGCCGGTGTTCGTCGTCGCCTCCATGCGCAACGGCGCGACGGCGATCGCCCGCGCCTTCGCAACCCGCTCGGCGATGCCGCGGCTGGACTTGTGCTTGTTCATCAGGAACCCGACGGTACCGAGGTTTAGCCCGAACACGGGAATGTTGGGTCCTTGCTCGAGCATCTGGTGCAGCACCTGGAGCATGAAGCCGTCGCCGCCCAACGCCACGACCACATCGGCCTCTGCGGGCGAAACCCAGTCGTGCAGCTTGCTCAGGGCTTCCTCGGCCTCCTGCGCCCTGTCGGTGGGCGAAGCGAGCAGCGCGAGGCGCTGGCTTTCGGGCATTGGTCGATCGTCCCTGTCTGTCGCAATTTCCGGCGGGTGATATGGAGCGCGCCAAACTGGTGCAATGCCAAAACAGCGAGTTGGTGATTTCAAGCAATTCTTCGCTTATGCGCAGTGGCGATGAAACGGGCTCTGGCTGAATCCGAACGAGACGTCCTGACCGGCTTGCCGGGGGCTGCAGGCGCGCGCGACTGGCTCGATGCAGCGGGCCGCGATGGTTTCGTCCAGGCGATGCAGGTCAGCCTGCAGCGGCTCCAGACCGTCAATCTCGCCTATGGTATGAGCGGTGGCGATCTCGCGCTGGTCGAAGTGGCGCAGCGCATGGCCGATTTCGCTCTGGAGGAACTTGGGCCCGAAGCGCTCGTCGCTCGCAGCGGCGGCGCGGAGTTCATCATCGCCTCGCCCCTGCCGTTGAGCAGGGCGCGCTGGCACTGGCTGGCCGAAGCGCTGGGGCAGGCAATCAGCCGGCCGATGACGCTCGATGGCGAAGCAATACGATTGCAGCCGCGCACGGCCCTGATCCGCGGCCTGACGGGCGAGGGCGGGGCCGACCTGCTCGACCGGCTCGATCAGGCGAGCCTGGAACTGCTGCGTTCGCCTGCGCGCCGCATCCTCTGGGCCGATGGCAGCCATCCGGCGCGAGGCCAGAGCGCGGCCAGCCTCGAGGCCGAGCTCATCGGTGCGCTCCACCGCGACGAGATCACGGTGCTGTTCCAACCGCAGTTCGATGTCGCAAGCGGGGCGCTGCATGGCGCCGAGGCTCTGGCGCGCTGGGAGCATCCCAAGTTTGGCCGGATCGGAGCCGAAACCCTTTTTGCGGTGGCGGAGCGCGGTGATCTCGTCACCCAGCTGACCGAGCATGTGGCGCAACGTGCGCTCGCTGCCGCGCTGACCTGGCCGAATACCTTGCGTCTTTCGCTCAACGTCACGGCCGAGGATTTCGCGCTCGGCCGCTTCGCCGAGACGATGGGTGCGCTGATTCGTAATTCCGGTTTCGCGCCTGACAGGCTCACGCTGGAAATCACCGAGCGTACCCTGATTGCCGATTTCGAGGATTGCGCCACGGCCATCGCCGATCTTGCCGAAGACGGCGTTCGGGTCGCACTCGATGATTTCGGTACCGGCTTTTCCAACTTCCGCGCCTTGAAGGCACTGCCGATCGACGCGCTCAAGCTCGACCGGTCGCTGGTCAAGGACATCGCACGGGATCGCCGGGACCGGGCCATCGTGTCGGCGATGATCGCGATGGCTCGCGCGCTCGACATGAAGATCGTGGCCGAAGGAGTCGAAACCGAAGCGCAGCTCGGCGTGCTGCGTGAGGAAGGCTGCGACATCTTCCAGGGCTTCCTGCGTGCAGGGCCGGTCGCCGCCCAGGACGTGACCGTGCTGGCCGAGCTCTAGGCCGCCTTCTTCGTCGCGCGCCGTGCGATTGCCGACAGGCCCTTGGTCAGCTGGACCAGGCCGTTGAGACGGCTCTCCGGATTTCCCCATGCGCGCTGGATGACGAGCTTGTTGTCCGGGCGCAGCTTGGCGACGCCGTTCAGACGTTCGACATAGCCGATCAGCCCCATCGGATCGGGGAAGTCGTCGTTGTGGAACGAGACAAGTGCACCCTTGGCGCCGACATCGATCTTGGCGATGCGCGCCTCGATCGCCTGCCGCTTGATCTCGATTAGCTTGAGCAGGTTCTGCGTCGGGCCGGGGAGGGGGCCGAAACGGTCGATCATCTCGGCCGCCAGAGCCTCGACCGCGTCTGCGCCTTCAGCATCGTTCATGCGACGATAGAGCGCCATGCGCACGGCAAGGTCGGGCACATAATCCTCAGGGATAAGGATCGGCGCATCGACGGTGATCTGGGGGCTGAGCGTGTCCCGTTCCTTCATCGCCGCAAGGTCGCCCGCCTTCGCGGCCAGAATCGCGTCCTCGAGCATCGACTGGTAAAGTTCGAAGCCGACTTCCTTGATATGGCCCGACTGTTCGTCGCCCAGCAGGTTGCCTGCGCCGCGCAAGTCGAGGTCGTGCGTGGCCAGCTGGAATCCCGCGCCCAGTGAGTCGAGATCGCCCAGGACCTTCAATCGCTTCTCGGCGATTTCCGACAGTGCCTGGTCTTCCGGGAAGGTGAGATAGGCATATGCGCGCAGCTTGCCACGGCCCACGCGCCCGCGCAGCTGGTACAGCTGGGCCAGACCGAACCGCTCGGCGCGGTGCAGGATGATCGTGTTCGCGCTGGGAATATCGATCCCGCTTTCGACGATCGTGGTCGAAAGCAGCACTTCGTATTTCTTCTCGTAGAAGGCGCCCATGCGGTCCTCGACCTCGGTCGGGGTCATCTGGCCGTGCGCGGTCACGAAGCGGACCTCGGGCACGTTCAGGCGCAGCCATTCCTCCAGCTCGGGCATGTCGGCGATGCGTGGCACCACAATGAAGCTCTGCCCGCCGCGCTGGTGCTCGCGCATCAGCGCCTCGCGCATCACGACATCGTCCCAAGGCATGACGTAGGTGCGCACGGCGAGGCGGTCGACCGGTGGTGTCTGGATCGTGGAAAGCTCGCGAAGGCCCGACATCGCCATCTGCAGCGTGCGCGGGATCGGCGTTGCGGTGAGGGTGAGGACATGGACGTCCGCCTTCAGTTCCTTCAGCTTTTCCTTGTGCGTAACCCCAAAGCGCTGTTCCTCGTCGACGATGACCAGGCCAAGGCGCTTGAACTCGATCGATTTCGACAGCAGCGCATGCGTGCCGATGACGATGTCCATCGTCCCGTCGGCAAGGCCCGCCTTGGTCGTCGCCGCTTCCTTGGCGGGCACAAGGCGCGAAAGGCGTCCGATGTTGAGCGGGAAGCCGTTGAACCGTTCGACGAAGCCCGCGTAGTGCTGCCGCGCCAGCAGCGTCGTCGGCGCGATCACGGCGACCTGCTTGCCGGCCATCGCTGCGACGAACGCCGCGCGCAGGGCCACCTCGGTCTTCCCGAAGCCGACATCGCCGCAGACCAGCCGGTCCATCGGCTTGCCCTCGGCCATGTCGCCCAGCACGTCCTCGATGGCGCGCTCCTGGTCCTCCGTCTCGTCCCAGGGGAAGCGGTCGACGAACGGGCCGAAACTGGCCGGATCGGCGGCAAGGACATCGGCTTGCCGCAGCGCGCGTTGCGCCGCAGTGGCCATCAGGCCGCCCGCCATCTCCAGAATGCGCTCGCGCATCCGCGCCTTGCGCCGCTGCCAGGCCTCGCCGCCCAGCTTGTCGAGCGCGACGCCGTCGTTCTCTGCGCCGTAGCGCGAGAGGACGTCGAGGTTTTCGACCGGGATGTAGAGCTTGTCGCCGCCAGCGTATTCGAGCTGGACGCAATCGTGCGGGGAATCGCCGACACCTACAGCCTCGAGCCCCAAGTACCGGCCGATCCCGTGCTCCATGTGCACGACGAGATCGCCCGGATTGAGCGCGGACAGTTCGGCTAGGAAGGCGTCGGCGTCCTTGCGCTTCTTTTTGCGGCGGACGAGCCGGTCGCCAAGGATGTCCTGCTCGGTCAGCAGCTCCAGTTCGGCGTTGGCGAACCCCTGCTCCAGCGGCAGGACCACCGCAACCGGCTTGCCCTTGGCCGCAATCCCGAGCGCTTCCTGCCACGTGTCGGCTAGTGCCAGCGGACCCTTGCCAGCATCGCCGAGAATCGATGAAAGCCGCGCGCGAGACCCGGTGGTGTAGGCGGCGACGATCGGCTTGAGACCGCGCGTGCTCAAGGCGGCAAGATGCTTGACCGCCGCTTCGTAGACGTTGGCGCCCTGCGCGCGCTCGGGGGTAAAATCGCGGCTGCTCGAAAAGCCGAAGTCGACGGTCTGCTTCGAATCCGGTTCGGCAAAGATTGTGGCACGATGCACCGGCCAACCGGCAAGCGCGCGCTCGAATTCCTCCCGCGCCAGGTAGAGCGCATTCTCGCTCAGTGGACGATAGCTTGCGCCCCCACGGCTGACGCTTTCAATGCGCGCCTCATAATAATCGGCAATGTCGGAGAGCCGGGAATCCGCCGCCTTCAGCGCGGCGGCATCGATCACCACCAGGTCGTCATCGGCCGAAAGGTGATCGAACAGCGTGACCAGACGGTCCTCGAAAAGAGGCAGCCAGTGCTCCATGCCCGCGAGGCGACGCCCGTCGCTCACCGCCTGGTAGAGCGGATCGCTGGTCGCATTGGCGCCGAACATCTCGCGATAGCGGCTGCGGAAGCGCTTGATGCTGTCTTCGTCGAGCAGCGCCTCGCTGGCCGGGATCAGCAGGTGCGTCTCGACCGGCTGAACCGAACGCTGCGTGCCCGGATCGAACAGGCGCAGGGTTTCAAGCTCGTCGCCAAAGAAGTCGAGCCGCAGGCCGTGATCGAGGCCGGTGGGATAGATGTCGAAGATCGAGCCGCGCACGGCATATTCGCCTGCATCGACCACCGTATCGGTACGGGTATAGCCTTGCCGCTGCAGCAGAGCGATCAGGCTTTCGCGGCCGATCTCTACGCCCGGCGTCAGAAGGCGCGTCGATTCCCGGATGCGGAAGGGCGTCAGCACGCGCTGCAGCACCGCGTTGATCGTCGTCACCAGCAATTGCGGCCGATCACGCTTCTGTTGCAGCTTCTGCAGGGCGGCAAGCCGTCGCGCGCTGATCGACAGGGCGGGGCTTGCGCGGTCGAATGGCAGGCAATCCCACGCCGGGAAATCGAGAACGTCGAGTTCAGGGGCGAAGAAGGCGGCGCTTTCGACGATCGCGCGTGCGGCGCTGTCGTCCGGCGCGATGAATACCGCGCGGCCCTTTGCGGCGCGCGCAAGGTCGGCCAGCACCAGTGGCTGCGCGCCACGGGCGATGGAGGACAGGGTTAGCGGAGTCTTGGCCGAAAGGACCTTGGCGATGTCGGACATTGGTCAGGAAATGCTCGCGCTGCGCGATGGCTCCCGCCTCAGCGCGGGATATCCACGTAATCGAGCTTGCGCATCGCGTCCATCATCGTGCCCTGATACTCTTCCGGAACGGAGAGAGTGCCGAGCGCCCAGCCCATGATGTCGACGTCCTCTTCCTCGATCAACGTTTCGAACCAGGTGACCTGCGCTTCGTCCCAGCCGGCGTGGAAGCGGTCGAAATAGCATCCGATCATGTAGTCGGCCTCGCGCGTACCCCGGTGCCAGGCGCGGAACTTGAGGCGGCGAAGTCGGTCGGGCTCGATCATGGCAGGCGCGTTATTCCAAGCGCGCGGCATACTCAAGGGCAGCCAACGGGCAGGAGCCCCGTCACCGACCGCGAACCTGCCCTTGGCAGGGCGGCTGCGTTCCGCTTATGTCCGCCGCGATGCGCCCCGACCTGCTCAATCCGCTGTTCGCCGAAACCGGCAGCCTCAAGGGCGTTGGGCCCGGTCTGGCGCGGCCGCTGGAAAAGCTGGGCCTCAGCAGGGTGCGGGATCTCGCCTATCACTTGCCTGACCGGTTCGTGTCGCGCCGCGCGGTCGCGAACCTCGACGAAGCCAGCGTCGGCGAGCAGGTCGTCGTCGCGCTGACGGTGCGCGAACATCGCGGGGCGTCGGGGCGCGGCCCTTATCGCATCCTTGCCGATGATGCGCTCGGCAACGTCGTGGCGCTCGTGTACTTCGGCCGCTCGTCCTTCACGGCCAAGAAGCAACTGCCGGTTGGCGAACGGCGGTGGGTTGCGGGCAGGCTCGACCAGTTCGGGCAATCGCTCCAGATCGTCCATCCCGATCATGTCGCCGAAGACGGCGCCGGGCTGATGGGACAGCTCAACGAGCCGGTCTATCCGCTGTCCGAGGGGCTGACGCAGGGGCGTATCCAGGCGCTCGTGCACCAGGCGATCGGCCTGCTGCCAGACCTGCCCGAATGGATCGAGCCCGGTCTTGTCGCAAAGCAAGGGTGGCCCATGTGGAAGGACGCGGTGGTCGAAAGCCATCGTGCGCAGCATCCGGCGGCGCGCGATCGGCTAGCCTATGATGAACTGCTGGCGAACGCGCTCGCGCTGATGCTGGTTCGCTCGGCCAACCGCCAGCGCAGCGGAACGCCGCTGGTGGGCGATGGCAGGCTGCGGGCAAAGCTCAACCTGCCCTTTGCCCTGACCGGCGCCCAGACCCGCGCCATTGTCGAGATCGAGGGCGACATCGCGCAGGGCGCGCCAATGCTCCGCCTGCTCCAGGGCGATGTCGGTTCGGGCAAGACCGCGGTCGCGCTCCATGCGATGCTGGTCGCGGTCGAGGCAGGCGCGCAGGCCGCGCTGCTGGCTCCCACGGAAATCCTTGCGCGCCAGCATGCCGAGACGTTGACGCGGATGGCGGCAGGCACCGGCGTCACGATCCAGCTGCTCACCGGGCGGGACAAGGGCAGGGCGCGCGAATCGATCCTCATGGGCCTGCTCGACGGGTCGATCGACATCTGCGTCGGCACCCACGCGATCTTCCAGGATGCGGTGGCGTATCGTAATCTCGGCCTTGTCGTGATCGACGAGCAGCACCGCTTCGGCGTCGGTCAACGGTTGATGCTGACGCAGAAGGCGCGCCGCACGCCGCATTGCCTGGCCATGACCGCCACGCCCATCCCGCGCACCCTGACGCTGGCCCAGTATGGCGAAATGGACGTCTCGCGCCTGGACGAGATGCCCCCCGGTCGGCAGGCGATCGACACACGGGTGGTCTCGCAGGAACGGCTTGCCGACGTGATCGACGGCATCGGCCGCCACATCGCCACCGGCGCGCAGGCCTATTGGGTGTGCCCCATGGTCCGCGAGCAGGAGACCGAGGACCTGGCCGCGGCCGAGGCTCGTCACGCGCTGCTGCAGGAACGCTTCGGCGATACGGTGGTGCTGGTCCACGGGCAGCTGCGGCCCGAGCTGAAGGACGCGGCGATGGAGCGTTTTGCCCGGGGCGACGCGAAACTGCTGGTTGCGACAACGGTGATCGAGGTGGGCGTCGATGTGCCCAATGCGACGCTGATGGTGATCGAACAGGCCGAACGCTTCGGCCTTGCGCAGTTGCACCAGCTGCGTGGACGCGTGGGACGCGGCAGCCAGAAATCCACGTGTTTGCTGCTGCGGGGTGAAGCGCTTTCCGAAGTCGGGCGCGAGCGGCTCGCCCTTATGCGGGAAACGCAGGACGGCTTCCAGCTTGCCGAGGAGGATCTGCGGCTGCGCGGGGGCGGCGAACTGCTCGGCACGCGGCAGTCGGGCGATACCCCATTCCGCGTTGCCGACTTCGAACAGATCGCGCGGCTGCTCCCCCTCGCGCATGATGATGCGAGGCTGCTGATGGAGCGCGATGGCGGCCTGTCGTCGCCACGCGGCGAAGCAGCACGCATCCTGCTATACCTGTTCGAGCGAGACTGGGGTGTGCAGCTGTTGCGCGGAGGCTAAGACGCCTTGGCAAGGTTTCCCTCACGAAGGCGTCTTGTCCCCTGGCCGGGATGATCAGGCGGCGAGCTTAACCACGCTGACCTGTGCCGGCGGCAGTTCGCCGGTCTTGGCCTGCTCCATCAGCTCGGTCTTGCGCGCGAGCATCTGGTCGCGCAGGTCCACCATATCGAGGCCGGTAGCGCGGGCTTGCGAGAACATGCCCTCGGACCGCGCTTCTTCCTCATGGACGTGGTGCTTGATCTCTTCGGACAGCACCTTGATCTTGGCGTCGAAGAAATCGTCCTCTGGATCGCTGGCCATGATGTCGTTGATCAGCACCTTGGCGCCGTCGTGCTCGACATAGGCTTCGGTCCAGGTTTCCTGTTCGATCTTGCCCTTCAGCGCAGGGTAGAAGATCTCTTCCTCGATGATCGTGTGGATCTTCAGCTCGTTGCAGATCTGCCGGGCGAGGTCCGGCTTTTTCGCGTCAGATGCGGTTTCGTACTTGGCGAACAAGTCCTCGACCTTGCGATGATCGGCCTTCAGCAGTGCAATGGCGTCCGAATAGGTGGGGGATTTTGGCACGGGCGGTCTCCTGTTCCGTCCGGCGCGTGGCAGGCGCCGTTCGTCCAGACAGTGCGCCAAAGCGTGCAAGGTTCCGAAAGTGCTTGGGAACAAACGAAAAAGCCGCCCCGAAGGACGGCCGTTCGTTCATCGCCAGAAGATGAAGTGGTCGGGGAAAGAGGATTCGAACCTCCGGCCCCTGCCTCCCGAAGACAGTGCTCTACCAGGCTGAGCTATTCCCCGACCGATCTGCGGCCGGTCACCCGGCTGCAAGGCAGGCGCGCCCTATACGGGGGCGTTTGCCGGTACGCAAGCGGGGAGGGCACAATTTTTGCGACCCTCCCGTTTTCCGCAGATATACGTGGCTCAAGCCGCGTGGCGCAGCGTGAAGCCGGCGTTTGCCGCTTCGGTCCGGAACCGCGCGACAAGGGCCTTTAGGCTCTCTGCCTCCCGCGCCAGGCTGTGTGCCGCAGCGTTGCTCTCTTCGACCATCGCGGCGTTCTGCTGGGTTACCCGGTCGAGATCGCCGAACGAGCGGCCCACGCTGTGAAGGTCGCGCGCCTGCGCTTCCGCAGCGCTGGCGATGTCGCCGATGGCGCTGCCGATCCCGGTGATCTGCTCCACGATCGTGCGCAGCACGGTGCCGGTCTCGCCGACGAGCGCAACGCCTTGGCTGACCTGCTCGCTCGAGACGCTGATCAGGCTCTTGATCGTCTGAGCAGCATCCGCCGTGCGCTGGGCCAGCGCGCGCACTTCATTGGCAACCACGGCGAACCCCTTGCCCGCGTCGCCAGCGCGTGCGGCCTCGACCCCGGCATTGAGCGCGAGCAGGTTGGTCTGGAAGGCGATGCCGTCGATCAAGGTGATGATCTGGCTGATCTCGCCCGCCGACTGCTCGATCGCGTTCATCGCGTCGATCGCGCGCTCCACGACCTGGCCGCCGTTATAGGCATCGGCTTGCGCCGTGCTGATCGAGACATTGACCTCACCAGCGCGGCTGGCGGTCGATTCGATTTCCTGCGTCAGCTTGTGCGTCGCCGAGCCACTGTGTTCCACGGCGCTTGCCTGCTGTTCGGTCCGGCGCGAAAGGTCGTCGGAGGCATTGCGGATTTCGGCCGATCCATTGGTGATCTGCAGTGCGCTGTCGCTGACCGAGCGGACGAGGCGGGAAAGGTCGCTCGTCGCGGCATTCAGCGTCATGCGCAACGGCTCATACGCAGCCGGGAACGCCTGCTCGATGCGCATTGCCAGGTCCCCCTGCGCAAGGGCCGCAAGCCGGGCTTCCAGCGCATCGATCACTGCCTTCTGCTCGGCGGCGACCTGTTCGCGTTCGCGCGCACTGGCTTGGGCGAACTCTTCCGCCGTGCTGCGGGCAGACGCCTGGCGGACGACCTGCGTTTCGAGTTGACTGGAAAGGAACATCAATGCGCCGCTTTCTACGACCACGATCACGGCATGCATCACGACGCGCGTAAAGTCGGGGCCGTCAGGAAAGACGAGCGTCGGCGCGAGGAAGTTCGTGGCGAGATGGTGGACCGCCGTCACCGCTGCCGCCACCAAGATGGGGCGCCAGTCTGCCAGCATCGCAAGCGTGGCAATCACGGCAAAGAAGACCATGTGCTGGTCGAGAATCCAGTCCGAGCCGGACCACTGCGCAAGAAACAGCGCGGGATAGAGCGGTATGGTCAGGCCGAGCACGAGGCGGACTTGGGCGTCGCAACGGCCCGAAATTGCAAACAAGGTCGGAAGAACCGAAAGCGCCACGGCCAGCAGCGCGGGCAGATAGCCGCCACCCGCCAGAGCGCGGCCAAGGGCGATGGCGGTGCACAGCCAGCCGATCGCTGCCAGCGCGCGGACGCCCCGCCGGCGCAGGTCTTCGAGATCATCCATTTTCAGAAGTCCTTGATGGTTCGCCGCCCTTTGGCTTGGGCAGGCTGCAAAGTGTGGAAGGCACCGCGATCAGCAGCCAGCCGTGCTGAAGCGCAGAGAAAGCGGCATCGCTTCGCGCGAGCTTCACGACTGGCCACCCGCCCACCGATGACTGGCCGAGGATCTGGGCCCCCTCGGACAGCGAGGTGATCGCGTGGCGCGACGTAGCCCCGGCAAACGGGATGGCAACGGCGGCTCGCCCCGCGAAGGGATAGCCGGTCGCGAGGGCAAACAGGACAAGTGCAAGCATCGCCTGGATTGGCGCAATTGCCTGACTCGCTGCGATTCTGGACAAACGACCGGCCATTGAAGTGCTATGGCAAGCCGCGCTTGATGGTTCGCCCAAAGGGGCAACGGAACACTACGTAGGCTTTGGCGCAAGGTTTGGGCGATCGCCCCTTCCGCTGCCGAGCGTGCGCGCCTAGTCTGCGGGCATGGCATCCCGGCTGGCCCCGTCCGATTCCCTGCTCGATCATCCCGAGTGGCAGTATCTCGATCTCATGCGTCGGATCTGGGAGCATGGAGATGAGCGTGTCGACCGCACGGGCGTCGGCACGCGGTCCGTCTTCGGTGCGCAATTGCGCTTCGATCTGTCCGGCGGGCGCATGCCGTTGCTCACCACCAAGCGTGTCTACTGGAAGACGGCGACGCGCGAATTCCTGTGGTTCCTGACCGGAGACACCAACATCCGCGCGCTTTGTGCGCAGGGTGTGGAGATATGGACGGACTGGCCGCTCGATCGCTACCGCCGCGAAACGGGGGATCCGATCGAACGCGCGGACTTTTCACGCCGCATTGTCGAAGATGCGGATTTCGCCGCGCGCTGGGGCGATCTGGGGCCGGTCTACGGCAGGCAATGGGTCGACTGGCCGGTCTATGAGCCGGCGGGCGAGGGGCTGTTTCGCCAGCGCGCCGGCGGCGTGAACCAGGTCGCGCAAGTGGTCGAAAGCTTGCGCAACAACCCTGGCAGTCGTCGGCACATCGTCGAAGGGTGGAACGTCGCCGAGCTTGACGCGATGGCCCTGCCGCCCTGCCACAAGACGTACCAGTTTCACGTGGCCGGCAATCGGCTCAATGGCCTGCTCTATCAGCGCAGTTGCGACGTTGCTTTGGGCTTGCCGTTCAACCTGTGGGGTGCCGCGCTGTTCATCCGCATGCTGGCCCAGCAATGTGACCTTGAACCGGGCGAGCTGGTGTGGATGGGCGGAGACACTCACCTGTACCTGAACCACGCGGATCTGGTTGAGCAGCAGCTGGCGCGCACGCCTTCTGGCGCCCCCCGGCTCGAGCTGATTCGCCGCCCCGATTCCATCTTCGATTACGCCATCTCGGACTTTGTCGTGCACGGCTACGAGCCGCAGAAAGCCTTGTCCGCGCCTGTCGCCGTCTAGTGCGGACCCCTGATTGACTCGGAAAGCGTCGCGCAATAAAATAACAAGACGCTAAAATTTTGCGAGCATCGGCACGAGGCGGTTCCTCGCGCGTTCGCTTCGCGGGAGAGTCCAGACATGCGGATTTGCACAGCATGACCGCGAAGGCGAACGGCAACCTGCCGCCCCTTTCGCTCCATGTGCCCGAGCCCAAGTTCCGGCCCGGCGATGCCGTGGATTATTCACATATCGAGGTACCGCCGGCTGGCGCGCAGCCGCGTCCCGATGAAGGCTGCGCAGCGGCCGAAACGCACCCCCTGTGCATGGATCTCGTGCGCGTGCTGGGCGAGGATGATGCGGCGCACGGGCCCTGGGATCCGCGGCTCGATGCCGAAACGCTTCGCCGGATGCTGCGCACGATGGCGCTCACCCGCGCCTTCGACGATCGCATGTATCGCGGCCAGCGCCAGGGCAAAACCAGCTTCTACATGAAGTGCACCGGCGAGGAGGCGACCTCGGTCGCGCCGGCGATGGCGCTGGCGGGCGACGACATGGTGTTCCCCAGCTATCGCCAGCAGGGCATCCTGATCGCACGCGGCTATCCGATGGTCGAGATGATCAACCAGATCTATTCGAACCGCGCCGACAAGCTGAAGGGCCGCCAGCTGCCGATCATGTATTCGGCGCGGGAAGCCTCGTTCTTCACCATCAGCGGCAACCTCGCCACGCAGTACCCGCAGGCCGTGGGCTGGGCCATGGCGAGTGCGATCAAGGGCGACACCCGCATCGCCGCGACGTGGGTGGGCGAAGGCTCGACCGCGGAAGGCGACTTCCACTCGGCGATGACTTTCGCCACGGTCTACAACGCCCCGGTGATCTTCAACGTGGTCAATAACCAGTGGGCGATCTCGAGTTTTTCAGGGTTCGCCGGCGCCGAGCGCACGACCTTTGCCGCGCGCGCCATCGGCTATGGCATGGCCGGCCTGCGCGTCGACGGTAACGATCCGCTCGCGGTCTATGCCGCCACGCAGTGGGCCGCCAACCGTGCCCGCGCCAATGGCGGGCCGACGCTGATCGAGCACTTCACCTATCGCGCCGAAGGCCATTCGACGTCGGACGATCCCGGCCAGTACCGCTCGGCGCAGGAGCGTGAAGAGTGGCCGCTGGGCGATCCGATCAACCGGCTCAAGAAGCACCTGATCGCGCTCGGCGAGTGGTCGGAAGACCAGCACGCCGCGATGGATCGCGAACTGATGGAGCAGGTCAAGGCTGCCACGAAGGAAGCGGAGAAGAACGGCGTGCTCGGCCACGGCCTGCACCACCCGTTCCACACCATGTTCGAGGACGTGTTCGAGGACCTGCCCTGGCACCTCAAGGAACAGAGCGAGCAGGCGATCCGCGAGCGCCGCATCAAATGGCCGGAATGGAAGGAGTCGTGAGCATGATCGAGGAAGCCCCGGTCAGCCTTGCTGACGCCCCGACCCGCCGCCTCAACATGATCGAGGCGATCAACGACGCGCTCGACATCATGATGGAGCGCGACAACAACATCGTCGTGATGGGCGAGGACGTCGGCTATTTCGGCGGCGTATTCCGTGCCACCGCCGGCCTGCAGAAGAAGTACGGCAAGGCCCGCGTGTTCGACACCCCGATCTCCGAATGCGGGATCATCGGCGTTGCCGTAGGCATGGGGGCCTATGGCCTGCGCCCGGTGCCGGAAATCCAGTTTGCCGACTACATCTACCCCGGGCTCGACCAGCTCGTCTCGGAAGCGGCGCGTCTGCGCTATCGTTCGGCGGGCGAATTCATCGCGCCGCTGACCGTGCGCTCGCCCTTCGGCGGCGGCATCTTTGGCGGCCAGACCCACAGCCAGAGCCCCGAGGCATTGTTCACGCACGTGGCGGGCCTCAAGACGGTGGTGCCTTCCACCCCACATGACGCCAAGGGCCTGCTGATCGCCGCGATCGAGGACAACGATCCGGTGATCTTCTTCGAACCCAAGCGCATCTACAACGGCCCGTTCAACGGCTACTACGACAAGCCGGTCGAGCCGTGGAGCAAGCACGCCGACAGCGTGGTGCCGGAGGGCTACTATTCTATTCCCTTGGGCAAGGCGCGGATTGTGCGCCCCGGCCAGGCCTTCACCGTGCTCGCCTACGGCACCATGGTCCACGTCGCTGCGGCGGTCTGCGCCGAAAAGGGCGTCGATGCCGAGATCATCGACCTGCGCACGCTCGTCCCGCTCGACATCGAGACGATCGAGGCTTCGGTGGAAAAGACCGGCAAGTGCCTGATCGTCCACGAGGCGACGCGCACCGGTGGCTTCGGTGCAGAGCTTTCCGCGCTGGTGCAGGAGCGCTGCTTCTACCACCTCGAAGCGCCGATCGAGCGCGTGACGGGCTTCGACACGCCTTATCCGCACAGCCTTGAATGGGCTTATTTTCCGGGTCCCGTCCGCATTGGCGAGGCCATCGACCGCTTGATGAAGGCTTGAACCCCATGGGCAAGTTCACATTCCGCCTGCCGGACATCGGCGAAGGCATCGCCGAGGCCGAGATCGTCGCCTGGCACGTCAAGGTCGGCGACCGCGTCGAGGAAGACGGCCGCGTGGCCGACATGATGACCGACAAGGCCACGGTTGAAATGGAAAGCCCGGTCTCGGGCGTCATCGTCCAGGTCGCGGGCGACGTCGGCGATGTCGTCGCGATCGGTTCGCCGCTGGTGGTGATCGAGACCGAAGGGGAAGGGCAGGTCGAAGAAGCAGCCCCCGCACCCAAGGCCGAAGTCGTCGAGCAGCGCATCGAGGCGGAAACCCCTGCGGTTGCCGAGGTCGCGCCCGAACCGGCTCCGGTTCCAGCTCCGGCGCCTGTCGTTCCGGCTTCACCGCCGCCAAGTCCGCCACCTGCCGCAGCCAAGCCTGCACCGCAGCCGTCCCGCACGGCGCACGGCGCCAAGGTCCTCGCCAGCCCGGCCGTCCGCCAGCGCGCCCAGGATCTTGGCATCGACCTTTCCGAAGTGCGCCCGTCCGAGGAAGGACGCATCCGCCACGCCGATCTCGACCAGTTCCTCGCCTACAACGCAGCGGGTGGCTATCGCGCGGCGGGCCCCGATCGCGGGGACGAGACGATCAAGGTCATCGGCCTGCGCCGCCGCATTGCCGAGAACATGGCCGCCTCCAAGCGCAACATCCCGCACTTCTCCTATGTCGAGGAATGCGACGTGACCGCGCTCGAGGCGATGCGTGAACAGCTCAACGCCAATCGCGGCGACAAGCCGAAGCTGACGATGCTGCCGCTGCTGATCACCGCGTTCTGCCGGCTGCTGCCGCAGTTCCCGATGCTCAATGCGCGCTACGACGATGAAGCGGGCGTGGTGACGCGCTATGGCGCGGTGCACATGGGCATGGCGGCACAAACGCCCGCCGGCCTGATGGTCCCGGTGATCCGCAACGCACAGGGCCTCAACCTGTGGCAGCTTGCGCGCGAGATCGGGCGCCTTGCCGAAGCCGCGCGCAACGGCACCGCCAAGTCCGAGGAGCTGTCTGGCTCGACCCTGACGGTCACTTCGCTCGGGCCGCTTGGCGGCGTCGCCACCACGCCTGTGATCAACCGCCCCGAAGTCGCCATCATCGGTCCCAACCGCATCATCGAACGGCCGATGTTCGTTCCCGATGGCATGGGTGGCGAGCGGATCGAGAAGCGCAAGCTGATGAACATCTCGATCAGCTGCGACCATCGCGTTGTCGATGGCTGGGACGCGGCAAGCTTCGTCCAGGCGGTCAAGAAACTGATCGAAACCCCGGTGCTTTTGCTCGCCGACTGATCACTGTGGAGGAGGTGGAAAAATTGTCGCGACACTTTGTTGACAGGCGCGCTGCGCTGGCATAGTGGCGCGGCTCCCAAGCGGAAACGCGGGTGTAGCTCAGTTGGTTAGAGTGCCGGCCTGTCACGCCGGAGGTCGCGGGTTCGAGCCCCGTCACTCGCGCCATTCGCTTTGGGACACGAAATGGGGCGCTTGCAGGCGCCCTTTTTTGACGATGAGCGGGTGTAGCTCAGTTGGTTAGAGTGCCGGCCTGTCACGCCGGAGGTCGCGGGTTCGAGCCCCGTCACTCGCGCCATCGTCGAAATGATCATGCATCGAAAAGTGAAAAGGCGTCCTTTCGGACGCCTTTTTCGTTTGGGTCATGCTCTGGCGAATGGAAGTCTGTCAGGCCGACCAGCGGCCCGTTTCCATCCAGATCAGGAAGCGCCGCAACGGCAGAAGCCAGGCCACCCCCAGCACCAGATAGATCGGCACCTGCACAAGCACCGGAAGCGCGCCGATCCAGTTCGACAGTGCCGCCACCAGCACCGCATAGGCCATCAGGGCCGCGAACAGCGCCAGGATGCCGACCGGCTTGCGCCAGGTGGGACGCGCATCCTTGAACTCGTCCATGCTCAGTGCCTTTCCGTTCCGGTCACCATGGCCCGTAGAGCCGCGTCGGGGTTACCACGGCGCGCAGCGGGCGGTCATGGGGTTCTTCGGGCAGGCTGTCGACCAATTGCGCATCCCAGGCAAGGCCGATCGCAGGCACTTCGGGATGCGCGGCCAGCCAGCGGTCGTAATGGCCACCGCCCTGGCCCAGCCGTTGTCCGTTTGCGGTGAAGCCGACCAGCGGTACGAACAGCAGATCGGGCACCACTTCGTCGGCGTCCTCGACCGGCTGCGCCATCCCGTAGGGGCCAGGCACCAGCAGTTCGTCGACATGCGGAGACGCCCACGTGCGGAACGTCATCGCCGCTTCGCGGGATGCGAACCAGGGCAGGGCGATGCGGTGCCCCGCTTCATGGAAGAAGCGCGCATAGGAAAACGCCGGAGCCTCGTCGGCCGTTGCGGCATAGAGCCCGATCGTCGCGCCATCGGGCACGATGTTCAGGAGCGGAGCCGGGGGGCGCATGAACAGCAGGGCCCTCACGCGCGGATCGAGCGCGGCGACGTGATCGCGGCGCGCGGCGCGTAGCGTCTTGCGCAAGGCGGCCTTGCTTTCCGGCACGGGTACTCCAGCTTTGCTCATGGGAAGGTGGGTGACGGGACCACCATGGGTCGTTTGCTCGGAAAATCCACCGACGCCTCAACGTCAGGTGGGGACCATGTACCCGGGACCCCAATGGAAACAGAGTGGTCCAGGGCAGGGACAGCCCCCATGGATTTGCTTATAGCCTCAGGGATGTTTCAACGGCTCGTGCCGGGCAGTACCCGTCGCCGTCCGATCTAGGACGCCGGGCCCACATGCTCAAGGTGCATCGCGAGTTTTTCGACCCGCGCCGCGATCGTGTCGATCCGCGCCAGCACTTCCGGCGATGGACCGGCGGGCGGCAGCGGCTCCGCAGCAGGCGGGGGCGCGGCCTTGTGCGCTTCATGTAACTCGTCGGCCATGACGAGCGCGGCAAACAGCAGCATGCGCGGTTCGGACTGGTTTTGCGCACCGATGCGGCGCGCTCGCTCGTCGATCATCCGGCCCAGCATCTCGATGTGGCTTTCCTCGCCATCGGTTGCCGAAACCGTGAAATTGCGCCCGCCGATGGTCAGGGTGACGTTGCTCATGGGCTAACCGCGCTGGCTGGGAAGATTGGCGAGAAGCAGGTCCAGCTGGCGCAGTTCCTGGGCGACGGTATCCTTGAGCTTGCGATGGCGCGTGCGGAGTTCGCCCAGCTCGACCACGGCCGCGCCGCTCTGCTCGACATGCTCGGCCTGCTTTGCCGCTGCGGCCTCGAGCCGGGCAAGGGCCTGCTCGATACGGTCCAGCGCTGCTTCGAGATCGTGTTCGCTCGCCATGATTCCAATCGCTAGCATAGAGCAGGCGGGGTTGTAACGCCGCTCCTCGGCACAAGCCAAGCTGACCTGTTGATAAGCGCGCCCGCGGGCCGTCTCCGTGACCGGGCTTGCGAATCGGCGTCCGCATTCGTATGCGCGGCCGGGACGCGAACGTATGCGTCGGCTCGACACGAGAGGGTGAGCGCGTCACCCTCGCAAACTTGACGCTTGGGGGCGGGGTCACCAAAGAGGCCGCGCTCCGAATCACCGATAATGCGTGCCGATTTGCGCGCCAGAAGGGTTTTTCTCAGGTTATGACTCGTGATCCCGCCGCGCTCGGTCCCATGGCCAACGCGATCCGTGCGCTCGCCATGGACGCGGTCCAGGCTGCCAATTCCGGCCACCCCGGCATGCCGATGGGCATGGCAGACGTCGCCACCGTGCTGTGGTCGCAGTTCCTGAAGTTCGATCCCTCGGCGCCCAAGTGGGCGGACCGCGATCGCTTCGTGCTCTCGGCCGGCCACGGCTCGATGCTGATCTATTCGCTGCTCCACCTCTCGGGCTACGCCAGCCCGACGATGGATGACATCCGCAACTTCCGCCAGATGAACAGCGTCTGCGCGGGGCATCCGGAAAACTTCCTGATCGATGGCGTCGAATGCACCACCGGCCCGCTTGGTCAGGGCATTGCAATGGCCGTGGGCATGGCGATGGCGGAACGCCATCTCAACGCCCAGTTCGGCGATGACCTGGTCGATCACAAGACTTGGGTGATCGCCGGCGACGGCTGCCTGATGGAAGGCGTCAACCACGAAGCCATCGGCCTTGCCGGCACGCTCAAGCTCGGCCGCCTGAACGTGCTGTGGGATGACAACAAGATCACCATCGACGGCGATACCTCGCTGTCGACCAGCGAGGACATCCTCGGCCGCTACGCCGCCACCGGCTGGCACACCACCTCGTGCGATGGGCATGACTTCGCCGACATCGCCCGTGCACTGGCTGAAGCTGCTGCCGATCCGCGCCCCTCGATCGTCGCCTGCCGTACCGTGATCGGCAAGGGTGCCCCCAACAAGCAGGGCGGCCACAATGTCCACGGCGCGCCGCTCGGCGCCGACGAGATCGCCGCCGCGCGCGAATACCTCGGGTGGACTTCGGCCCCGTTCGAGATTCCGGCAGAGATCCTCGCCAACTGGCGCTCGACCGGCGAAGCGGGCAAGGCGGCCCATGCCGAATGGCAGGCGCGCGCCGCCGCCAGCGACAAGGCCGGTGAACTCGCCCGCCGCATGGCCGGCGATCTTCCCGCCGACACGGGCTTCGACGCGTATATCCAGTCGCTGATCGCCAACCCGCCCAAGGTCGCCACCCGCAAGGCGAGCGAGATGGCACTCGAAGCCTTCACCGCCGCCATCCCCGAAATGGTCGGTGGCTCGGCGGACCTGACCGGCTCGAACCTCACCAAGACCAAGTCGACCCTGCCGTTCGGCCCGGACAGCTACGACGGTCGCTACGTGTTCTACGGCATCCGCGAATTCGGCATGGCCGCGGCGATGAACGGCATGGCGCTGCATGGCGGCATCATTCCCTACGGCGGCACCTTCCTGGTCTTCGCCGACTACTGCCGCAACGCGATCCGCATGTCGGCGCTGCAGCACACCCGCGCGATCTATGTGCTGAGCCACGATTCGATTGGCCTGGGCGAAGATGGCCCGACCCACCAGCCGGTCGAGCACGTGATGAGCCTGCGCATGATCCCCGGCCTCAAGGTGTTCCGCCCGGCCGACGCGATCGAGACGGCCGAAGCCTGGGCGCTTGCTCTGGCTGACAAGCATGCCTCCTCGGTCCTCGCCCTGTCGCGCCAGAACCTGCCGCCGGTCCGCTTCGATGCCGAGATGAAGAGCGCCAAGGGCGCCTATCGCCTGGTTAGCGCCGAAGCCGATCGCAAGGTCGTGCTCGTCGCCACCGGTTCGGAAGTGGCGCTGGCCAAGGACGTCGCGGTCGCGCTCGAAGCCAAGGGCATTGGCGCGGACGTGGTTTCGGCCCCGTGCCTCGAACTGTTCGACGGACAGGACGCCGCCTACAAGGCCGACGTGCTACCGGCCGGCGTGCTCAAGGTCTCGATCGAGGCGGGCGTCACCTTCGGCTGGCAGAAGTATGTCGGCGATGGCCTGACCATCGGCCTGGATACCTTTGGCGCATCGGCCCCGGCCGACGTCCTGTTCGATCACTTCGGGTTCAGCGTGGACAAGATCGTCCCGCAGGTCCTCGAACGTCTTTCGTGATTTAAAGGGAGTTTTTGACATGGCGATCAAGGTTGCGATCAACGGTTTCGGACGTATCGGGCGCAACGTCGCGCGCGCCATTCTCGAACGCCCCGAAGCAGGGCTCGAGCTGGTTTCGATCAACGATCTCGCCGATGCCAAGGCAAACGCCCTGCTGTTCAAGCGCGACAGCGTCCACGGCGCTTTCCCGGGCGATGTCTCGGTCGATGGCAACGATCTGATCATCAACGGCAAGCGCATCCAGGTCACTGCCGAAAAGGATCCGGCCAACCTGCCGCACGCCGCCAACGGCATCGACATTGCGCTGGAATGCACCGGCTTCTTCGTGGATCGCGCCGGCGGCCAGAAGCACCTCGATGCGGGCGCCAAGCGCGTGCTGATCTCGGCGCCGGCCAAGGGCGTGGACCTCACCGTCGTCTTCGGCGTCAACCACGACAAGCTGACCGCCGACCACAAGATCGTCTCGAACGCGTCGTGCACCACCAACTGCCTCGCGCCGCTGGCCAAGGTCCTGCATGAATCGATCGGCATCGAGCGTGGCCTGATGACGACGATCCACTCGTACACCAACGACCAGAAGATCCTCGACCAGCTGCACAAGGATCCGCGTCGCGCCCGCGCTGCCGCGATGAACATGATCCCGACCAGCACCGGCGCCGCCGTCGCCGTGGGCGAAGTGCTGCCCGATCTGAAGGGCAAGCTCGATGGTTCGTCGATCCGCGTTCCCACCCCGAACGTCTCGGTCGTCGACCTGACCTTCACGCCCAAGCGCGACACCACGGTCGAGGAAGTCAACGGCCTGCTCAAGGCAGCTGCCGAGGGCGCGCTCAAGGGCGTGCTCGGCTATACCGACGAGCCGCTGGTCTCGATCGACTTCAATCACGATTCGCACTCGTCGACCATCGACAGCCTCGAAACCGCGGTGCTCGAAGGCAAGCTGGTGCGCGTGCTGTCTTGGTACGACAACGAATGGGGCTTCTCGAACCGCATGCTCGATACCGCGGGCGCGATGGGCAAGTTCCTCTAAGCATCCGCGATGGACGCGGGACTGCGCTCAGGCGTTCTGGAGGGAATCGCGCGGCATGATCGGCCGCGCGGTCCTATCGAGACCATCTCCCGCGTCCGCGTGACCGAAGGCGAGGGCGTCCACGGCGATCTGCGTGGCGCCCTCCGCCCCGGCAAGACCGGCAAGCGCCAGATCACCGTCATGGAGGCGGAAAGCTGGGCCGCCGCGCTGGCCGATCTCAAGATCGACCTGCCCTGGCACGTGCGCCGCGCAAACCTCCTGGTTTCCGGCCTGCGCCTGCCACGCCAACCCGGCGCCATCATCCGCATCGGCGAAGCCCTGCGCATCCGCATCAACTGCGAATGCGACCCCTGCAGCCGCATGGACGAAATTGCCCCCGGCCTGAAAGCCGCACTGCTGCCCGATTGGCGCGGCGGCGTGTGCGGCAAGGTCATCAGCGATGGCGACATCGCCATCGGCGACGAAGTGAGGATCGAGACATGAGCTTCAAGACGCTGGACGACATCGGGGACGTGACTGGCAAGGCCGTGCTGGTCCGTGAAGACCTCAACGTGCCGATGGCCGATGGTAGGGTCACCGACGATACCCGCCTGCGCGCCACCGTGGCGACGCTGACCGAACTGGCCGACAAGGGCGCCAAGGTCCTGGTGCTGGCCCACTTCGGCCGTCCCAAGGGCCAGCCGTCCGAAGAGTTTTCGCTGAAGAAGCTGGCCGACCCGCTCGCCCACGTGCTGGGCCGTCCGGTCAGCTACATCGACTGGGAGGGCGACAAGGCCGCCGTGGCCGCGCTTGCCCCCGGCAGCATCGCCGTGCTCGAAAACACGCGCTTCTTCGGCGGCGAGGAAAAGAACGATCCTGCCGTGATCGAGCGCTTCGCCAGCCTGGGCGACTTCTACGTCAACGACGCATTCTCCGCCGCGCACCGCGCCCACGCTTCGACCGAGGGCCTCGCCCGGGTGCTGCCAGCCTTTGCCGGTCGGGCCATGGAGGCCGAGCTCAAGGCGCTGGAAAAGGCGCTTGGCGCGCCCGAACGCCCGGTCGCTGCCGTCGTCGGCGGGGCGAAGGTTTCGACCAAGCTCGATGTGCTCAAGCACCTCGTTTCGAAGGTCGATCACCTGATCATCGGTGGCGGAATGGCCAATACCTTCCTCGCCGCGCGTGGTGTCGATGTCGGCAAGTCGCTGTGCGAGCATGATCTGAAGGCCACGGCCGAGGAAATCCTCGACAATGCCGACAAGGCCGGTTGCACCGTGCACCTGCCCTATGACGTGGTCGTGTCGAAGGAATTCGCCGCGAATCCGCCTTCGCTGCGCACCTGCAACGTGCACGAAGTCGCCGCCGACGAAATGATCCTCGACGTGGGGCCGCAGGCGGTGGAAGCGCTGGGCGATGTGCTCAAGACCTGCCGCACGCTGGTCTGGAACGGGCCGATGGGCGCCTTCGAAATGGAGCCGTTCGATGCTGCGACCGTGGCGCTGGCCCGCACTGCCGCCGCGCTCAGCAAGGAAGGTTCGCTGATCTCGGTCGCAGGCGGGGGCGATACCGTCGCCGCGCTCAATCACGCCGGCGTGGCGGGCGACTTCTCCTATATCTCGACGGCTGGCGGCGCTTTCCTTGAATGGATGGAAGGCAAGGAACTGCCCGGCGTCGCCGCGCTCGGATAAAAAATCGACCCACCGGACAGGCGCGATGTTGCACTGCAATCCGCGCCTGTTTATGGAGCGTTTGCGCATAGGTATGCACGGGCCGCTTGCCCGATTCTTTTCCACAGCACGGGATCAGCCATGAACTACGCCGAAATGACCGAGAAGATGGCCGCGGGTAACGGATTTATCGCCGCGCTCGACCAGAGCGGCGGTTCGACGCCCAAGGCACTTGCCGGTTACGGCGTGGAAGCGGGCGCGTGGAACACCGAAGAGGAAATGTTCGGCCTGATCCACGACATGCGCAGCCGCATCATCAAGTCGCCCGCCTTCACCGGCGACAAGGTCATCGGTGCGATCCTGTTCGAACGCACCATGGACGGCACCGTCGATGGCAAGCCGACGCCGGCCGCGCTGATCGAAAAGGGCGTCGTGCCCTTCATCAAGATCGACAAGGGCCTGGAAGACGAAGCCAACGGCGTCCAGCTGATGAAGCCGATGCCCACGCTCGACGCGCTGCTCGAAAAGTCGAAGGCGCTGGGCGTCTATGGCACCAAGGAACGCTCGGTCATCAATTCGGCCAATGCCGAAGGCATCGCCGCCGTGGTCAAGCAGCAGTTCGAAGTGGGCAAGCAGGTGCTTTCGCACGGCATGATGCCGATCATCGAACCGGAAGTGAACATCAAGAGCGAAACCCGCGCCGACTGCGACAAGATCCTGCTCGCCGAGATCCTCAAGAACCTCGACGAGCTGCCCGAAGGCCAGCAGGTCATGCTCAAGCTGTCGCTGCCGATCGTGCCGGGCACCTTCGATCCGCTCGTATCGCATCCCAAGGTCCTGCGCGTCGTCGCACTTTCGGGCGGCTACAAGCGCCCCGAAGCCTGCGTCGAACTTGCCAAGAACACCGGCATCATCGCCAGCTTCAGCCGCGCTCTGCTCGAAGACCTGCGCTTCCAGATGACCGACGCCGAATTCGATGCCTCGCTCGGTGCGGCGATCGACGAAATCTACAACGGTTCGACGCAGAAGACCGCCGCCGTCGCGGCCTGATGCGTGAAGGGGAAAACCCCTTCCACAAGTTGCGTGAGGATGGAGAAAGGCCGCCCCGCACCCCGTCAACCGGGGGCGGGGCGTCTCCGTTTCTGCAACAGGATGCCGCTATGACCTTTCCCTATCATCGCAGTGTGGCGCCGATGGTCTGGGCGCTGTTTGGTCTGGCGGTGCTCGAAATGCTCGCCGTTCACCTGTTCGTTTCGCTCAAGTGGCCGTCGCTCGCCTGGCCGCTCACGATCCTGACCTTCCTGTCGCTCGTCTGGCTGGTCGGCTGGATCCGCTCGTTCGCGCGGTTGCCGCATCGGCTGGATGGCGATGTTCTGGTCCTGCACATGGGCTCGCTGCGCAAGGTCGAACTGCGGCTGGACCAGATTGCCGGCATCCAGCGAGATTGGCCCGCGGGCACGCTCGGCGCACCAGATGTGCGCAAGCTGGTGCCCGTGGCCTATCCCAACCGCATCATCGAAGTCGCGGAAGGGGCACTCGCCGGCAAGCGCCGTCGCATCGCCATACGGCTGGACGATGCGTCACCCTTCGATGCCGCCATGACGCAACACGGAATTGCCGTTTCGGGCTGATGCGCGGCTGCGTCAGCGGCCCGTCCAGCTGAAGTGAAAGCGATAGTCCTGCGGCCGGATCTGGGTGTCGGTGCGGGTTGGCGGTTCGACCGTATCGAGCATGACGCTGCCAGACGTCAGCAGCGCCGGTTCGCCCAGCACCAGCTTGCGCTCCTGCTTGCGGCCGTCTTCGGTGATCACGGCAGAAACGACCACGCGGCCCGCCCAGATGCAGCGCGCGTTCATCGGGCAGCGGCTGTCCTCGACTACGTCCACCGGCCGGACGGTGACGGGCCCGGCGCGGGTCGCTTCGCTCAGCCGTGCAAATCCGTCAGTCCGGATATCGGCTGGAATCGTAGCGCAGGCGGCAAGCGGTGCGAAGGCGATCAGGGGGAGCAGCAGCTTCTTCATGCGGCCATAATCGGCGCTGGGGCTGAACGGTTCCGGAACGCCCGATTGCGCGCGGCTGGCGGGAAGGGTAGGGCGCTCGTCCCATGGCTCACCCTTCATGTTCGATCTACCTGATCTCGCCGCTCGATGTCTCCGGCACGTTTGCCGACCGGTTGGCCCGCGCGCTCGATGCCTCGGACCCGGCCGCGCCGATTGCCGCGTTTCAGTTCCGGGTAAAGAATGTCGATGAACACCAGGCCGCGCGGCTTGCCGAGCCGCTCCAGAGGATTTGCGCCGATCGCGAAGTGGCATTCATCGTCAACGATTCGGTGGCGCTCGCCAAGCGCCTGGGTGCAGACGGCGTGCATCTTGGTCAGGAGGACGGCACCGTGGCCGAAGCGCGCCAGCGGCTGGGACGCGATGCCCAGATCGGCGTCACCTGTCACGACAGCCGCCATCTTGCCATGGAAGCGGGCGAGGCCGGAGCCGACTACGTCGCCTTCGGCGCCTTCTTCCCCAGCAGCACCAAGGAAACCAAGCACCGCCCAGAGCCCGAATTGCTCACTTGGTGGTCGACGCTGTTCGAACTGCCCTGCGTCGCCATCGGGGGGATCACTGCAGACAATTGCGCAGGGCTGGTGCAGGCCGGTGCCGACTTTCTCGCGGTAAGCCAGGCCATCTGGGGAGCCGACGAAGCCCTGGGTGTCCGCCGCCTTGCCGACGCGATCCTTGCTGCCGCGCGAGAGGGTTGAGGAACCCATTGAACGCCAAGGTGTTTCCCGGGAAATATAACACCGGGAACACTGATGCGTCGCTTTCTGCTGACTACCTGCCTCGCGCTTTCGCTGGCGGCTTGCAATTCGAACAGTTCGGGAATTGGCACGGGGGCGACCGATACCGGCGCCGCTTCCGAGCCGGCGCAGGAACAGCAGGGCATCACCGCCGATTCGATGGCCTCGCACGATCCGGGCCCAGGCCAGGCGCCCGATCCTGCCGCCGCCGACGATCAGCCGCGCCCGATCATGAAGGTGCAGGTCGTGCTCGAACGCCTCGGCTTTGCGCCTGGCGTGATCGATGGACAGATGGGCCTGTCTACCCACAATGCGCTGCGCGGCCTGCAACAGGCGAACGACCTGCCGCAATCGGGCGAGCTTGACGACCAGACGCAGACCCTGCTGTCGCGCTGGTCGCAGATCGCCGCCACGCGCGTGGTCACCATCCCCGCCGATTTCGCCGCGGGTCCCTTCGCCCCCCTGCCCAAGGACCCGGTCGAACAGGCCAAGCTTCCCTCCCTCGGCTACGCCTCTCTCGATGAAAAGCTTGCCGAACGCTTCCATACCACGCCCGAAGTGCTCCACGCGCTCAACCCTGCGCCACAGGGATCGCCGCCGGTCGCCTTCGCCGCCGGCCAGAAGATCCGCGTGCCCAATGTGGGCAACGATGCGATCTCCGCCGTTGGCAAGCAGGATGAAGACTGGCTGCGCACGCTTGCCTCGCTGGGCGTCGGCACCGACCAGCCCCCGCTCGACCGAATCGTCGTCAGCCGCAGCAAGGGCACCTTGAGCGGATACGACACCGCCGGAAAGCTGGTCGCGCTGTTCACCGTCACGACCGGGTCGAGCCACGATCCCCTGCCGCTGGGCGCCTGGAAGATCTACGGCATCGATCACAATCCCAAGTTCCACTATAACCCGGACCTGTTCTGGGATGTGTCGGACAAGAAGCCCAAGGTCCTACTCCCGCCAGGCCCCAATGGCCCGGTGGGCGTGGTCTGGATCGATCTGTCCAAGGAACACTACGGCATCCACGGCACGCCCGAACCGCAGACGATCGGCCGTAGCCAGAGCCACGGCTGCGTGCGCCTGACCAACTGGGACGTCGCGCGCCTTGCCCAGATGGTCTCGACCAAGACCAAGGTGGAATTCGTTGTCTGACGCGGTGAAGTCGGGGGCGTGATCGCGATGGAGCGGTGGCAGGACAAGCTGCGCCTGATCGCCACCACCGCCGCGATCACCTCGGCGGTCTGGCTCGTTGCCGGCGCCCTCTGGCTGAACGGTGGCGCGCGTTCGTCGGTCATGCCGCAGGCGCTCGTTGGCGCACCAGGTCCGGCCGCCGCCGTGCCGCAACCTGCTGCGTCCCCGCTTGCGCCACTTCCGGCGATGTCCGGGTCGCTCGTCCTGCCGGTCCAGGGCGTCCGCCCCGCCGACCTGACGGACACCTACACGCAGGCGCGGGCCGGCGGCGCGCGGATCCACGATGCGATCGACATCATGGCCCCTTCCGGCACGCCCGTGCTCGCGGCGATGGCGGGCCGGGTCGACAAGTTGTTCCTGTCGAACGAGGGCGGCAACACGATCTATATCCGCAGCCCCGATGGCCGGACGATGGCCTACTACGCGCATCTGTCCGCCTACGCCCCGGACCTCGCCGAAGGGCAGGCGGTGCGCGCGGGGCAGGTGATCGGCGCGGTCGGCGCCACCGGCAATGCCGATCCGGGCGCCCCGCATCTCCATTTTGCGCTGCTGCGCACCACGCCCGAAGCACGCTGGGATCAAGGCGAGCCGATCAATCCCTTTCCGCTGCTGCGCGCGCTTCCCTGATCCGCCTGCACGTGCCACTACGGCACGGTTGAGGAGAACCGCATGGCGCAAGAGCAACCGATCCGTGAACTGACCCTGCGCGCCGTGGTGCTTGGCGCGCTGCTGACGATGGTGTTCACCGGTGCCAACGTCTACCTCGGCCTGCGGATCGGGCTGACTTTCGCGACGTCGATCCCTGCCGCCGTCATCTCGATGGCGCTGCTGCGGCTGCTTCCCGGATCGACGATTCAGGAAAACAACATCGTCCAGACCATCGCCAGCTCGGCCGGCACGCTGTCCGCGATCGTGTTCGTGCTGCCCGGCCTCGTCATGGTCGGCTGGTGGAGCGGCTTTCCCTACTGGCAGTCGGTCGCCGTCATTGCCATCGGTGGCGCGCTGGGCGTGATGTATTCGGTGCCGCTGCGACGTGCGCTGGTGACCGGATCGGACCTTCCCTATCCCGAAGGCGTTGCCGCCGCCGAAGTGCTCAAGGTCGGTGCAGGCGTCGGCGGGGTAGAGGAAAACCGCAAGGGCCTTGCCGCGGTCGGACGCGGTGCTTTCCTCGGCCTGTTCTACCCGCTGCTCGCCAAGATGAAGCTGGTGGCCGAAGAAGCCTCCTTCACTATTCCCGTGGGGTCTGGTGGCACGTCGGTGGCGGGCGGGCTCTCGCTCGCGCTCGTCGCCGTGGGCCATCTCGTCGGCCTTGCCGTCGGCATCGCGATGCTGGTCGGCATCGTCATCAGTTTCGGCGTGCTGCTGCCACTATACACCGCAGGCGGCCCGCCTGCAGGCACCGAGCTTGCCGATTTCATCGGCACCGTGTTCCGCCAGAAGATCCGCTTCATCGGCGCCGGCACCATCGGCATCGCCGCGATCTGGACGCTGCTGCGCGTGATCGGGCCGATCGTGCGCGGCATCGCCGCCGCCATCGCCGCCAACCGCGCGCGGGCAGGGCAGGGCATGGAAGGTCTGGAGCTCACCGAGCGCGATCTGCCGATCGGTGTTGTCGGCGGCACCATCCTCGCGCTGATGATCCCCATCGCACTGCTGCTCGCCGATTTCGCCGCAGGTGGCCGGGTCGCCAGCAAGCTCGGCCTCGGCATCGGCGCGGCGGTGATCTATGTGCTGATCGCCGGCATCGTCATCGCGTCGGTCTGCGGCTACATGGCTGGCCTGATCGGCGCGTCGAACAGCCCGATCTCGGGCGTCGGCATTCTTGCCGCGCTCGGCATCTCGCTGGTGCTGCTGGCAATCTTCGGACGCGGCGGCTCGCCAGCCGATATGCGGGCGCTGGTGGCCTTCGCCCTGTTCGTCACCGCAATCGTGTTCGGCGTGGCGACGATCTCCAACGACAACCTGCAGGATCTCAAGACCGGCCAGCTCGTCGGCGCAACGCCGTGGCGCCAGCAGGTCGCGCTCATCCTCGGCGTCGGCTTCGGCGCGCTGGTGATCCCGCCGATCCTCGATCTGCTCAACGCGACGTTCGGGTTCGAGGGGATGCCCGGCGCTGGCAAGAACGCGCTTTCCGCGCCGCAGGCCGCGCTGATCTCCGCCATCGCGCAGGGCGTGCTCGGCGGCAATCTCGACTGGGGCCTCGTCGGCATCGGCGCAGCCATCGGCGTCGCGGTCGTCGCTGGCGATGAAGTGCTGCGCAAGACGGGCAAGGGCGCGCTGCCACCGCTCGCCGTCGGCATGGGCATGTACCTGCCGATGCAGGTCACCGCGCTGGTCGTCGTCGGCGCTGTGCTCGGGCACGTCTACAACCGCTGGGCAGCCCGGCAGGCCGATCCCGAGCTTGCCGAACGCATGGGGGTGCTCGCCGCCACCGGGCTGATCGTGGGCGACGGCCTGTTCAACATCGCCTACGCCGCGCTGGTCGCTGCCAGCAACAATGCCGACGTGATGGCGGTCGCGGGCGAAACCGGTGTCGCCGTGCCGATGGGGATCATCGTGTTCGGCACGATCATCGCCTTCGCTTATGCTACGATGCAGCGCGATTCCGTCAGGCGGGCGTGATCCCGCCCGGCGGGATCAGTTCTTGGTCGGCAGCGGCGGGTTCGTCTCGGCCATGTCGACATAGGCCGAAGGCGTGCCCGACTTGACGCAGCGCATCCCGGTTTCCTTGCCATCGCTGCCAAGCGGATGGACGGTCGCGGCGCTTTCCAACGCATAGGCCCGTCCCTCGAACGGACCGGACGTCATTACCAGGCGGTCTGCCAGCAGCAGGTACGTGCCCGTCTCGCCGTTGCGCAGCGAATAGCTCGAATCCTGCACCGCCCAGAAATCGTCTGCTTCCAGGCGCACCGGCGGCTTGGTCGCATCGCCGGGCTGCTCGCACAGCCAGTGGCCGATGGCCAGGGTGTGCAGTTTTCCGCCAGGGACGGCGTGGGCCGGAACGGCGGAACCGGCGCTCGCCAGCAGGCACGCGGCGATCAGGGCAAGGCGCGACTTCATCACGCCAGTCGCGCTAGCACGACGGCTGCGCTTGAAGCAATCGGCGCTTGGCGCTAAGGGCCGCGCTTCCCCATCTCTGGCAGGGCTCTTTCCATCATGAAGATCAGCGGCGTGGACATCCGTCCGGGCAATATCCTGGAATACGAAAAGGGCATCTGGAAGGTTGCCAAGACCCAGCATACCCAGCCCGGCAAGGGCGGCGCGTTCATGCAGGTCGAAATGAAGAACCTGATCGATGGCCGCAAGACCAACGTCCGCTTCCGCAGTGCCGATACCGTGGAACGCGTACGCCTCGATACCAAGGACTTCCAGTTCCTTTATGCCGAAGGCGAAGACCTGGTGTTCATGGACGTCGAAACCTACGACCAGATCACCCTGCCCAAGGACCTGCTCGGCGGCGCCGAAGCGTTCCTGCAGGATGGCATGACTGCCGTGCTCGAAATGTACGACGATCGCCCGATCTCGGTGCAGCTGCCCGAACAGGTCGAAGCCACCATCGTCGAAGCCGACGCCGTGGTGAAGGGCCAGACCGCTTCGTCCAGCTACAAGCCCGCGATCCTCGACAATGGCGTGCGCGTCATGGTTCCGCCGCATATCGAAAGCGGCACGCGCATCGTGGTTGACGTGTACGAGCGTACCTACGTCGGCAAGGCGGGCTGATCCATCATGGCGATGTCCGGTCTGATGCGCGTGATGGAGAAGGCTGCCCGCAAGGCCGGGCAGCGTCTCCGTCGCGATTTCGGCGAAGTCGAACACCTCCAGGTCAGCCGCAAGGGGCCGTCCGACTTCGTTTCGAAGGCGGATCAGGCTGCCGAACGCACGATCTGGGACGAACTGCGCGCGGCGCGCCCCGAATGGGGCTTCCTGATGGAAGAGGCGGGCGAACTGCCCGGTGATCCCACCAAGCCGCGTTTCATCGTCGATCCGCTCGATGGCACCACCAATTTCCTTCACGGCATCCCGCACTTCGCGATCTCGATCGCGGTGCAGGAACCCAAGCTCGATGGTTCGGGCTGGGGCGAAGTCACCGCCGGGATCGTCTACCAGCCGGTCACCGACGAAAGCTTCTGGGCGGAAAAGAGCCGTGGCGCCTGGCTCCAGGACCGCCGCCTGCGCGTTTCGGCGCGTCGCAACCTCGATGAAGCCGTGATCGGCACCGGCATTCCCTTCGCCAATCGTGGCGACATGGGCGAATGGACGCGGATCTATCACGAACTCGGCCCGCGTGTTGCGGGCATCCGTCGGTTCGGCGCGGCCTCGCTCGATCTTGCGTGGGTTGCCGCCGGTCGTTTCGACGGGTTCTGGGAATCGGCGCTGCAGCCTTATGACACCGCCGCCGGCTGTCTGCTGGTGCGCGAAGCGGGCGGTTTCGTGTCCGACTTCCGCGGCCGTTCGCTGCCGATCTGCGATGAAACCGTGCTCGCGGGCAACGATGCGCTGCACTCGCGCCTGCACAAGCTGCTTGCCGGCGCGCTCAAGGCCGGTTGAACCTTTGCGCGGGCGCGGCTAAGCCGCGTCCGCAGTGCCCCTGTGGTGGAATGGTAGACGCGACCGACTCAAAATCGGTTGGAGAGATCCGTGCCAGTTCGAGTCTGGCCAGGGGCACCACCTTTCAAAGACAATTTGTCCCTTGCTCGCCGCAGCCGTGCGGGCAAGTTGACACGTCTCTTGCATATGCAAGCATGGCCGCTGCTTTCCTACAGCGCCGTGGCGGCGTAAAAGCCCCGCTTCGCTCTTTTAAAACTCTGATAATGCGTGGTTTTTGATCGAACGCGTTGAATCCGGGCCTTGTCCGCAGTTTGCCCTTTGTAGTCTGTCAACTTTGTCAACTTGGGGCCTCGCCGGGGGATGAAAATGGGCCCTTCAATCGGCCCCGTCCGAACCCGAACGCAGCGCCGATGCCGATCGCAGCGTGCGCAGTTCCATGGCCGAGGGGCGGTAGGGCCCGGCCTCCTCCCGCCGCTTCTTTTCCGCCTGCAACTGCTTGAGCGCCTCCTCCCGCTGTGCCGCCGTCATCGTCGCGGCCTGCCGGGGGTCGAGCTCGATCTGGATCTGGTTGGGGGCGGGGGCATAGGGGGAAACGCTGGTGTCGGTCCCGTCGATCGGATCGGGCCCCACATCCATATCGCTCGGCGGCGGCGGGTTCGATCGGGCATCGACCAGCGTACCGTTGCCGGTCTTCACCTCGGGATGGGGCGGTGCCTTGTCCGTCGGCTTGCCCGGTGCGGGCGCCGCTGCCTCGGCCGGTGGGGCCGCAGGCGCGTCGCTTTTGCCGTTGGTGAACATCGCGATAGCGATCGACAGCACCAGGGTGATCGCCGCGAAGTGGCGATACATCTTCGGGTCGATCCCGAGCATGGGTGCGGGTGAAGCCATCGCCGCTCGTCATGAATGCAAAGCGTTAACAGGCCGTTTGCCACGCCTTGCGGACTGTCGATATGGCGCCAAAGGTTGCTTGTGTTCGCCCTATGTTCGCGTTAGTCGGAGCCATGGCCAAGCCCAAGCGTCGTTATGTCTGCCAAGCGTGCGGAAGCGTGTCGAATCGCTGGCAGGGCCAGTGCGCCGATTGTTCGGAATGGAACACCCTGGCCGAAGAAGCGCCCGAAACCGTGTTCTCGGCCAAGCACGACCTGTCGAGCGGTGGACGCGCGGTGCGCTTCGTCTCGCTGGACGAGCCGGTCGAACTGCCGAAGCGGCGCAAGACCGGCCTTGCCGAATTCGACCGCGCGCTGGGGGGCGGGCTGGTTCCGGGTTCGGCCATCCTGATGGGCGGCGATCCCGGCATCGGCAAGTCCACCCTGCTGCTCCAGGCATCGGCAAGCATCGCCAACGCCGGCGGGCTGTCGGTCTACATCAGCGGAGAGGAAGCGTCCGACCAGGTCCGCCTGCGCGCCGATCGGCTGGGGCTGGGCAAGGCGCCGATCCGGCTCGCCTCGGCCACGTCGGTGCGCGATATCCTGACCACGCTCGGCACGATGGAGCCGCCCGCGTTGCTGGTGATCGATTCGATCCAGACGATGCATTCGGACCAGATCGAAGGTGCGCCTGGCACCGTCAGCCAGGTGCGCGGCTGCGCGTTCGAACTGATCCGCTACGCCAAGGAAAACGGCGTCGCCATGGTGCTGGTTGGCCACGTGACCAAGGACGGCAACATCGCCGGCCCCCGCGTGCTGGAACACATGGTCGATGTGGTGATGAGCTTCGAGGGCGAACGCAGTCACCAGTACCGCATCTTGCGCGCGCTCAAGAACCGCTTCGGCGCGGTCGACGAAATCGGCGTTTTCGCCATGGCCGGGGCGGGGCTCGAGGAAGTGGGCAACCCGTCGATGCTGTTCCTTTCCGGTCGCGACCAGCCGGTGGCGGGCAGCGCGGTGTTCCCCGCGCTCGAAGGAACGCGGCCCGTCCTTGTCGAGATCCAGGCGCTCACCGTGCGGCTGGCGAGCGGGGCGACCCCGCGCCGGGCGGTTGTCGGTTGGGACTCCGGTCGCCTCGCCATGCTGCTCGCGGTGCTGGAATCGCGCTGCGGGCTCAGCTTCTCGTCGGCCGAAGTCTACCTCAACGTGGCCGGCGGCTATCGCCTGACCGATCCGGCGGCCGATCTGGCCGTTGCCGCCGCGCTCGTGTCCGCGCTGGCCGACCGGCCGCTGCCGTCCGATTGCGCCTGGTTCGGCGAAGTATCGCTGGCGGGCGAGGTGCGTCCGGTGGCGCACGGCGGCATCCGGTTGAAGGAAGCGGCAAAGCTAGGTTTCACCACGGCCTACGGGCCGGATGTGGGGGGCGAAAAGGTGCCGGGCCTGCGCTTTGGCAGTCTCAAGCTCCTGCCAAATCTCGTTGACCGCATCGTGGGCGGCTCGTAGCACCCGTTGCAATGACCGGCTTCGATTATGTCGTGCTCCTCGTGGTGGCGGTTGGGGCGATCGGTGGCTTCTTCCGTGGGTTTGTCGAGGAAGTGCTGAGCCTGCTCGCCTGGGGCGTGGCAGTCGTCGCCGTGCGCTACCTCCATGCCCCGCTCACGCTCTGGCTCGAACCGCACCTTTCGACCGAAACCGGTGCCGGTGTGCTGGCTTTCGCGCTGCTGATGGTCGGCCCCGTCTTCGCCACCCGCTTCATCGCCCGCAGGATGGGGCAGGCAAGCCGCGGTTCCACGCTTGGCCCCATCGACCGCCTGCTCGGCTTCGGCTTCGGCGCGGTGAAGGCCTTCGTCGTCGTCGTGCTGGGCTTTTCGGTGCTGGTGTTCGGCTACGACGTGGTCTGGGGCGCATCCGGACGGCCCGAGTGGATCTCGCTCGGCCGGACTTATCCGGTGCTCAATGCCGCGAGCGAGGAGCTGATGACGCTCATCGCCGAACGGCGCGAGGAAGCGGCGCGGGGGGCCGAACCGGACGACAGCGCAAGCGCCGCCGCGACCGAACACCGCACCGCTTCGCGCAAGAAGCGCCGCCCCGCCGACTGATCATCATGGCACAAGCGCTCTATACCCCGGCGATCCTCGCCGCCGCGACCGGCCTTGCCACCTACCCGTGGGACGAGGCGCTGCCCCTGCGTGGAGAGGCGCGATCGCGGTCCTGCGGCAGCAGCCTTGCCATGGCGCTTGCCGTCGACGGCGAAGGCCGGATTGTCCGCGTCGGGTTGAGGCCGCATGCCTGTGCCGTGGGGCAGGCCGCCGCAAACGTCTTTGCGGCTGCGGCAGCGGGGCGCAACGCGGAGGAGATTGCCGCCGCCCGCAGCGCCATCGCCGCGTGGCTTGCGGGTGACGGGCCCCTGCCCGATTGGCCGGGCTTCGAACTGATCGAACCGGCCCAGGCCTACCCCGGACGCCACGGCGCGATCGTGCTGGCGTGGGACGCCGCGCTGGATGCCCTTTCCTTATACCATCCATGATTTTTGCGAGGCTTTCGCGCTGGCCATGCCTTCGCTAGAGCATTCGGAAACGGGAGAAGGGACCGGCATGAGCGACAGCAAGAGCGAACCGAGCGCCAGCGACATCCGGCTGGTGATCGCCGCGTCCAGCGCGGGCACGGTGTTCGAATGGTACGATTTCTTCATCTACGGCACGCTCGGCTCGATCCTGTCCAAGGCCTTCTTCCCGACCGGTAACGCCACGCTGGAAATGCTGCTGTTCTGGCTGGTGTTCGCGGTCGGCTTCGGCTTCCGCCCGCTGGGCGCGGTGCTGTTCGGTTTCCTGGGCGATCGGCTGGGGCGCAAGTATACCTTCCTGGTCACCGTGCTGCTGATGGGCATTGCCACGGCGGGTGTCGGCCTGATCCCTTCGGCCGCAACGATCGGCATGGCCGCGCCCGTGCTGGTGATCCTGCTGCGCATCCTGCAGGGCCTTGCCCTGGGCGGGGAATACGGCGGGGCGGCGGTCTATGTGGCCGAGCATTCCAACCCCGAACGGCGCGGGTTCTATACGAGCTTCATCCAGGCGAGCGTGATGGGCGGCTTTGTCCTCAGCCTTCTGGTGGTGCTTTCGTGCAAGGCGCTGATGACGGCCGAGACCTGGGCGGCATGGGGCTGGCGGGTGCCGTTCGTGCTGAGTCTGGCGCTGCTGGCGGTTTCGATGTGGATGCGGTTGAAGCTGTCGGAAAGCCCGGTGTTCAAGGCGATGAAGGAGGAGGGCGAGCTTGCCGGCAATCCCTTCGTCGAAAGCCTGACCTATCCCGGCAACAAGCGCCGCCTGTTCATCGCGCTGTTCGGCGTGGCCGCTGGCCTGACGGTGATCTGGTATACCGCGATGTTCTCCGGCCTGTCGTTCCTGAAATCCGCGGTGCGGGTCGACGATACGACGGCGGAAATCCTTGTCGGCATCGCCTGTGTCCTTGGCATGCCGTTCAACCTGCTGTTCGGGCACCTGTCGGACAAGGTGGGCCGCAAGACGCCGATCGTGCTGGGCTATGTGGCCACGTTGCTGCTGCTGTTTCCGGCGTTCTGGCTGGTGGGCGGCGCGGCCAATCCGGGGCTTGCCGAAACCGCGCGATCGGTGCCGGTGGTGGTGAGCGGGCCCGACTGCCGCTACAGCGCCTTCGCCACCGAGCAGGCGACGCCGTGCAGCAAGCTGTTGGCTGACCTGACGGGATCGGGCGTCCCCTACACGCTGGTGCAGGGCAGCGCGCTGATGCTGCGCGCGGGCGACAGGGTGCTATCGCTTGATGGCTATGCCTGGGACGACAAGAAGGCGCGGGCGACGCAGTTGCAGGCGCTGCTCGGCGATGCAGGCTACGATTTCACCAAGGTGACGCCTGATTTCGGCCGCGCCGCGATCGTGGTGCTGGGGCTGGTACTGCTGATGGCGCTTTCGGGTGCGACGTACGGCCCGGTGGCGGCGCTGCTGGCGGAAATGTTCCCGCCGCGAATCCGCTACAGTTCGATGTCGATCCCCTATCACATCGGCACGGGCTACTTCGGTGGCTTCCTGCCGTTCATTTCCACCCTGATCGTCGCCAAGACCGGCAATCCCTATTCGGGCCTGTGGTACACCTGGGGCGTGGTCCTGGTTGCGCTGATCGTCGCGGCCTGGGGCCTGAAGGGCGGGAAGCCGCGCGATTATGGAGACCAAGCTGCCTGATACCTGCCTGAGCCTGCCGCCTGCTTCGTTGCGCCTGCGGCTCGATGCCGGGGCGCTGGCCGACAACTGGCGCACGCTCGACCAGATGTCGGGCGCGGCGCGGGCGGGGGCCGCGGTCAAGGCCGATGCCTATGGCCTCGGCGCCAGCCGCGTGGTGCCCGTCCTGGCGGCGGCGGGCTGCCGCGACTGGTTCGTGGCGCACTGGAGCGAGGTGCCCAGCCTGCTGGCGCATGTGCCGGCCCAAAGCATCGCCGTGCTGCACGGACCGATTACGGATGAGGATGTCCTTTTCGCGCAGCGCAGCGGTGTCCGCCCGGTGCTCAACTCGATCGCGCAAGCGGCGCGTTGGCAGGCTGCGGGCGGCGGGACATGCCATGTGATGGTGGATACGGGGATCAACCGGCTCGGCATTGCGATGCGCGAACTGGGCCATCCCGTGCTGGCCGAACTCGATATCGATCTGGTGCTGAGCCATCTTGCCAGCGCCGACGAGGATACCGACCAGAACGCCGCGCAGCTTGCGCGATTCCGACAGGTGCGCGCGGGCGTGAAGGGGCGCCGCTACAGCCTTGCCAACAGCGCGGGCATTGCGCTGGGGGCGGATTACCATGCCGATCTGACGCGTCCGGGGATCGCGCTTTATGGCGGGATTCCGCGCCGCGATTTCGCAGGCACGATAAGGCAAACCGCTTATCCGGAAGTAGCCTTGATCCAGACCCGCGATCTCTCCGCAGGGGACCTGGTCGGCTATAATGCCACGTTCATTGCCGACCGCCCGATCCGCGCCGGGACGGTGTCGATCGGCTATGCCGACGGATACCTTCGCTGCTGGTCCTCGATCGGGAAATTTTCGTTCAATGGGAAGACCTTGCCGGTGATCGGGCGGGTTTCGATGGACCTTGTGATCCTCGATCTTTCCGCAGTGCCCGAATGTGCCGAAGGAGACTGGCTGAGTGCAGAATATGATCTGCCGACCGCAAGTGCCGCGACAGGATTGTCCCAATACGAGATGTTGACCCTTTTGGGCCGGCGGTTTGCAAGGTTGTAGTATTTTAACTTTAACTGCTAACTTTTATTGCGCTGCACATGCTGCATCTGCTAATTAGCAGGAGAGAACCCAGCGGGGGCGCACATACAATGGCACAGCAGGCAAAAGACGGCGAAGCGGTCATCATCAAGAAGTACGCCAACCGCAGGCTCTACAACACCAGTACGTCGAGCTACATCACGCTCGACCACCTCGCCCAGATGGTGAAGGACAATGTCGACTTTCAGGTGATCGACGCCAAGACCGGCGCCGACCTGACGCACACGATCCTGACCCAGATCATTATGGAAGAGGAATCGGCGGGCGAGCAGATGCTGCCGACGAACTTCCTGCGCCAGCTGATCTCGATGTACGGCAATTCGATGCAGGCGCTGCTGCCCGGCTACCTCGAAGCCTCGATGGAGCACTTCCGCGAGAACCAGGTGAAGCTGCGCAAGGCGATCGAGGACTCGATCGGCGCGAACCCGTTGGCGCAGATCGCCCAGCGCAACATGGAAATGTTCAAGGCTGCGGCCGCCGCGTTCGTGCCGGGCGCCGCCACCCCCGGACGGGAAGATCCCAAGGCTGCGGGCGAATCCGACGAACTGGAAGCGCTGCGCAAGCAGATGGCCGACATGCAGAAGAAGCTCGACCAGCTCGTCAAGTAATGCGGCGAGCGGAGTGATCCGATAGCGCTTGCCACGGTGGGGCAGGCGCTATCCGGGATTGCCCGAATCCGCGCGGGGCACTAACCCCCCGCGCCATGAACAAGCCCACGATCAAGCACGCGCTTCCCGTCACCCGCGAGGAAGATTTCGCCCAGTGGTACCAGGCGGTCATCGCCGAGGCCGAGCTCGCCGAGGAATCGGGCGTGCGCGGCTGCATGGTGATCAAGCCATGGGGATATGGCATCTGGGAACGCATCCAGAAGCTGATGGACGAACAGATCAAGGCGGCCGGCGTCGAGAACTGCTATTTCCCGCTGTTCATCCCGCTGTCCTACTTCGCCAAGGAAGCCGACCACGTCGAAGGCTTCGCCAAGGAAATGGCGGTCGTCACGCACCACCGCCTGATCGCCGATCCCAAGGGCGGGCTGGTGCCCGATCCCGAAGCGAAGCTGGAAGAGCCGCTGGTGGTGCGCCCGACGTCCGAGACGGTGATCGGCGCGGCGATGGCGCGCTGGGTGCAGTCGTGGCGCGATCTGCCGCTGCTGACCAACCAGTGGGCCAACGTGGTGCGCTGGGAAATGCGCACCCGCATGTTCCTGCGCACCAGCGAGTTCCTCTGGCAGGAAGGCCATACCGCGCACGCCGATGAAGCCGACGCCATGGCCGAGACGCTGCGCGCGCTCGAAATGTATCGCGCCTTTGCCGAAGGGCCGCTGGCGTTGCCGGTGATCGCCGGACCCAAGCCCGAAAACGAGCGCTTCCCCGGCGCGGTCGCGACCTATTCGATCGAAGCGATGATGCAGGATGGCAAGGCACTGCAGGCGGGCACATCGCATTACCTCGGCACCGGCTTCGCCGAGGCGGCGGGCATCCGCTACCAGGACAAGGAAGGCCAGCAGACGCTGTGCCACACCACCAGCTGGGGCGTTTCCACCCGCATGATCGGCGGCGTGATCATGACCCATGGCGACGACGACGGCCTGCGTACTCCGCCGCAGGTGGCGCCGCAGCAGATCGTGATCCTGCCGATGCTGCGCGACAATGATGGCGACGCGGCGCTGCTCGCCTATTGCGAGACGCTGCGCGCGGAGCTGGCCAAGCTCTCCGCGTTCGGGGAGCGTGTGCGCGTGCTGCTCGACAAGCGGCCCGGCAAGGCGACGCAGAAGCGGTGGGCATGGGTCAAGAAGGGCGTGCCGCTGATCCTGGAGATCGGCGGGCGCGATGCCGAGGGCGGACAGGTTTCGGTGCTGCGCCGCGACCGGCTGTGGAACGATGCCGGGAAGGCGAACTTCACCGGCATGGCGCAGGGCGAATTCGTGGCGATGGCGTCGGCCGAACTCGAGGACATCGAGCGCTCGCTCTACACGGAAGCCCGCGCGCGCCGCGATGCGCAGATCGAGCGAGGGGTGAGCGATCTTGCTGGCCTTTCCACATATTTCGCCGAGGATCGCAAGTTCCCCGGCTGGGTCGAGATGCAGTGGTCGCGCCCGACCGGTGCCGCGCTCGACAGGGTGGTAGAGCAACTGAAGGCGCTGAAGCTCACCATCCGAAACACGCCGCTGGATGCAGCGCCCGTGGACGGCACCTGCCCGTTCACCGGCGAGCCGGCGGTCGAGCGCATCCTGGTGGCGCGCGCGTATTGATACTGGCAAAGGCGCGGCGGTTCGCTGGCCGCCGCGCCCATTGCCTCATTTGTCCTTGGCGACTTCGGCCTTGTAGGCATCGATGCTGATCGGGCGGCCGAGGAAATCGGCCACCAGTTCCGCCGCAGGCTTGGACCCGCCGGGGCCTAGTACCAGCGTGCGATAGCGCAGGGCCGTGGCGGTATCGCGCATGCCGTTCTTGGCGAACTGGGTGAACATGTCGTCGGCGATCACCTTCGACCATTCGTAGGTGTAGTAGATCGCCGAATAGCCGTTGAGGTGGCCGAAGCTCGCCTGCGACTGGGTCGATGGCGGCAGGGGCAGCAGGTCGTACACGGCGGCGAGTTCGCGCGTTCGGGCGCCCAAGTCGGCGGGGGCAGGGCCCTGGTGCAGGCGCAGCGAGATGTTCGAGTAGCCGAGCTGGCGCAGATCGGCCATGCCGAGGTTGAAATAGCGCGCCTTGTTCATCTTCTCGACGAGGTCGCGCGGGATCGTCTTGCCCTGCGCGTCCACCGCGAAGCGGCTGAGCGTGTCGTAGTCGTAGACCCATTCCTCCAGCATCTGCGAGGGTGCTTCGGCGAAATCCCATTCGGTGGAAATGCTGCTGACGCCGGCCCACTTGACCGTCTGCCCGCCGAAGATGTGGTGCAGCATGTGGCCGAATTCGTGCAGGAAGGTCTGCACGTCACCGTGCTCCATCAGGCCGGTGGAATGGTCGCCTGCGGGGAGGTTCATCACCAGCGCACCGACCGGAATGGTGCGGCCGGCAACGCCAACCCGCAGCGGGATCATGTTGGCGTGATCGTATTTGCCGGGGCGCGGGTGGCTGTCGAAATAGAACCGGCCGAGCAGCTTGCCCGCCTCGGGCCCGCTCGCTTCTGAAATCTCGTAGGTTTCGACCATCGGATCCCACTTGGCTGTCTGCCAAGGCGTGATCTTTACGCCGAACAGGTCTTGCGTGAGCCGCAGGATACCGTCGCGCACGTTGTTGTAGGCGAAGTATTTGCGGGCTTCCTGCCGGTCGTAGGAGAAGTCCTGCTTCTGCACCAGGTTGGTCAGGTAGCTGTTGTCCCACACGTTGAAGCTGGTCGCACCGGGGTGATCGAGGCGGTAGACCGCAAGCTTGCGGGCATAATCGCGATCGGCTGCGGGGCGGGCCGCGCTTGCCATGTCATCGAGCAGCGCGACGACCTTCTCGGGCGTGTTGACCATCTTGTCTTCGAGCACGAGGCTGGCGAAGTCCTTGCGGCCAACCAGCTTTGCCAGCTGGTCGCGCAGATCGATCATCGTGCGCAGGTTGGCGTCGTTTTCGGGCCAGGCGCGGGTCAGGAACGCTTCGTAGATCCGCTGCCGCAGCGCGCTGCTCTTGGCATAGGACATGACCGGGAACAGGTCGGGGTAGTCGGTCGAGAGGGTCACATTGCCGCTGGCGTCGGGCTTGTGCGCGGCGATGTAGTCGGCAGGCAGGCCTTCGAGTTCGGCGGGATCGGCAGTGACTGTCTTGCGACCCGCAGCGATGGCCTGGTCGAAGGCGGTTCCGGCCTGGGAAATCTTGTCCGATAGCTCCTGCGCCTTTGCGCGTTCGGCGTCTGGCAGGCCTATCCCTGAACGTTCGAACGATCCGATGATCCGACTGTGCAGCAGCTTGGTGGCGCTGTCGGCCTTGGACACGTCGACGGCCTTGAGCCGTTCGTAGATCGGGCGCGACAGGCTGATCTTGGTGTTCGCGGCGTTGATCTTCACTTCACAGGCGGCGGCCGCGTCTCGGCGCGGGGCATCCGCCATGACTTCGCGATAGAGCGTCATTTCTCCCAGCGAGGAAAACAGCAGGTCGGTCAGATCGTCGTAAGCTTGCAGCGTCGTCGGTATGGTGGCGCGGCCCTTCTCGCCCTCAAGCGCGGTCTGGCGACGCGCGATTTCGTTCACGAACCTGTCGCACATCGCGTTGATCGCGGCGGCATCGGCTGGCGTTGCGGCGACGTTGCCGACGAAGGTGTCCACCGCGTTGGGCTTCATCGGAGCGGCAACGGCGGGCGTGGCGAACATGCTGCCCGCAAGCAGCATGGCGGAAAGCGTCTGGCGCATCGGAATTCTGTCCCCTTCGGAATCCTCGGATGAGCGACGATAAGCACGCGCAAAGAAGCGCGCAATCAGGGTGCTATAGTCTCGAAAGAAACCTTGTCGGGCACTACGGTCGAGCTAGACTGCGCAGATGCAACGTCTTCTTCCCAGCATCTTCGCCCTGTCGATCGCCGTGCCGGCAACCGCCCAGACAGGCCCGGACCCGGCGCAGGCCGTGTCCGAGGCGCGCCAGCGGGCGGATATCGAAAAGCTGGTGGCCTTCGGCACGCGCCACACGCTTTCGACGCAGACCGACCCGAAGCGCGGGATCGGCGCCGCCCGTCGCTGGGCCGAGGCGGAGTTTCGAAAGAGCAGCAAGGCCTGCGGCAACTGCCTCGAGATCGCGCTGCCCGAGACGATGATTTCGGGCGAGCGGGTGCCAACGCCCACGCGGCTGGTGGATGTGGTGGCGATCCAGCGCGGGACCGAGCGGCCCAATGAAGTGGTGATCGTGCAGGGCCACATCGACAGCCGCGGGTCCGACGTGATGAACGCGACAGTCGATGCGCCCGGCGCCAACGACGATGGTTCGGGCACGGCACTGGTGCTGGAAGCCGCGCGCGTGCTGTCGAAACACAAGTACCCGGCGACCATTGTCTACGCCGTGCTGTCGGGCGAAGAGCAGGGGCTTTATGGCGGCAAGCTGCTGGCCGACTACGCCAAGGCGCAAGGCTGGACGGTGAAGGCGGTGTTCAACAACGACATCGTCGGCGGATCGCGCGGAAGCGACGGGGTGAAGGACGATGCCCACGTGCGCGTCCTTTCCGAAGGGCTGCGCGCGGATTCGACAGACGCCCTGCGCGCGCAGATGCGACGCTTCGGGGGCGAGAACGACAGCCCGTCGCGCAATATCGCGCGCTGGCTGGAAGGTCTGGCGGCGCAGGACGCAACCGGCCTTGCCGTGCGTCAGATCTGGCGCGCCGACCGCATGGGACGGGGCGGGGACCAGCTGCCTTTTTCCGACAAGGGCTACCCGGCGGTGCGCTTTTCGGTGGCGATCGAGGACTACGAACACCAGCATCAGGACGTGCGGACCGAGGGTGGGGTGAAGTTCGGCGACACGATCGACGAAATGGATTTTCCCTACCTCGCCAAAGTCACGCGTTTGAACGTGCGCGGGCTTGCCGCGCTGGCATCGGCGCCGATGCCGCCGGTGGTGACGGCCAAGGCGGCGGTTTCGACCTGGACCGACCTTGAATGGAAGGCCGTGCCCGGTGCCCTGTCCTACACCGTGTGGCGTCGGCGCACCGATGCGCCCGGCTGGACCGAAAAGGTGGCGGAAGGGGTGACCGCCACCACGCTGCGACTGGAACACGTGCGGGGCGATGACTGGTTCTTCGGCGTGAGCGCCAAGGCGGCGAACGGAGCGGAGAGTCCGGTATCGACCGCCGTGCCCGGCGGTGGCTTCGGGCCGATCGGCGGGTGATTTCCGGGCTTCGGCGGTTGCCACGCCTGCGGTGAAGCGCCACATGGGAGCGATGGTCAAATCCAAGCTCCCCCAGGGACTCCCGACGCGCCAGCAGGTGCTCGATTTCATCGCGCAGAGTGCCGAGCCTGCTGGCAAGCGCGAGATCGCCAAGGCGTTCGGCGTAAAGGGCACCGAGAAGATCGCGCTCAAGGCCCTGCTCAAGGACATGGCCGAAGAGGGCCTGATCGACGGCAACCGCAGCGCCTTTCACGCCATGGGCGGCGTGCCGCGCGTGACGGTGCTCCGGATCGTCGAGATCGACGAGGGCGATGTCTACGCCGTGCCGGACAACTGGCAGCCGGACGATGCGAGCCCGCCGCCGCGCCTGCGCATCGTTGAGCCTAAGGGCCGGGCGCGCACCCGCGAGGCCGCCCTAAAGCCCGGTGATCGCGTGCTGGCGCGGACCGAGGAAGCGGGTGCGGGCTGGGTCGCGCATCCGATGAAGAAGCTGGCGCTGCGCGAAGAGCAGCTGCTGGGCGTGATCGAGCTGGATGGCACGGGCAAGGGCTGGCTGGCGCCGGTCGACAAGCGCGTGCGCAATTCGGTGCCGGTGTCCGATTTGGGGGGCGCGGAAGCCGGGCAGCTTGTGCTGGCAGAGCCGGCGGGCAAGAGCCCGCGCGCGGGAATGAAGGTTACCGCCGTGCTGGGCGACCCACTGGCGCCGCGCGCGTTCAGCCTGATCGCGATCCACAAGCATGGCATCCCGTTCAGCTTTGCGCCCGAAGCCGTGGCCGAAGCCGAACGCGCCGCAAGGCTGCCGTTGAGCGAGGACAAGCGCGAGGACCTGCGCGCGCTGCCGATCGTGGCCATCGACCCGGCCGATGCGCGCGACCACGACGACGCAATCTGGGCCGAACCCGACGGTGCCGGCGGCTTCCGCGCAGTGGTCGCCATTGCCGACGTTTCGTTCTATGTGCGGCCGGGTGGACAGCTTGACCGCGAAGCGCGCAAGCGGGGCAATTCGGTCTACTTCCCCGACCGGGTGGTGCCGATGCTGCCCGAAGTGCTTTCTGCCGATGTCTGCTCGCTGAAGTCGGGCCAGACCCGCGCGGCGATGGCGTGCCACATGACCATCGACGCGCAGGGGCGCATCACCGACTGGCGCTTCACCCGCGCGCTGGTGAACATCGCCGAAGTGATCGCTTACGAAGAAGCGCAGCGCCGCATCGATGCGGGCGAGGCCGCGCCGCATCTCGTCCATCTGTGGGAAGCCTGGCGCCTGCTGGAAAAGGCGCGGGACGCGCGCGATCCGCTGGCGCTCGAATTGCCCGAACGGCGCGTCGTGCTCGACGAGCAGGGCCGCATTGCCGAAGTCGCGGTGCGCGAACGGCTCGATGCGCACCGGGTGGTCGAGGACTTCATGATCGCAGCCAACGTCGCCGCCGCCAAGGCGCTGGAAGCCAAGGTCGCGCCGGTGGTCTACCGCATTCACGAACCGCCGGGCCGGGAGAAGCTGGTTGTGCTCAAGGACTATCTCGCGACTTTCGGGCGCAAGCTGGCGCTGGGGCAGGTGATCACGCCGTCGCTGTTCAACCGCATGTTGAAGGACGTGACCGACGAGGCGGAAAAGGCGCTGGTGATGGAGGCGGTGCTGCGCAGCCAGACGCAGGCCTATTACGGCCCACGCAACGCGGGGCACTTCGGGCTGTCGCTGGGCTCCTACGCCCACTTCACCTCGCCGATCCGGCGTTATTCCGACCTTCTGGTCCACCGTGCGCTGGTCGATGCCTATGGCCTGGAGCAGCCGCGACCGCAGGCGGATGTGCCGCCGATATCGGGCCTTGCCGACCGTGACCGCGCCGATCTGACGCGCGTGTCCGAGGCGATCAGCGTGGCCGAGCGGCGCGCCATGGAAGCCGAGCGCGAGACGATCGATCGCTATGTCGCGGCATGGCTTTCGGCGCGGGTGGGTGAGGTGTTCGACACGCGCATCACCGGCGTGCAGAAATTCGGCCTGTTCGCCACGATCGTGGGGCTGGGCGGGGATGGTCTCGTCCCCGTGTCCACGTTGGGGGCAGAGCGCTTCGCCTATGACGAGAAGGCGCAGCGGCTGATCGGGGAGCAGAGCGGCGAGCAGTTCGCCATAGGCATGATGCTCAAGCTGCGGCTGGCGGAGGCAAACCCGCTGACTGGCGCGCTGAAATTCGAGCCCGTGGACGTGGAAGAAGGCGTGCGCCGGATCGAACGGCGCGGTGGCCGGATGGAGGCCAAGCCGAAGAAGCAGGGCAACTATATCGCCGGAAAGCGTGGGCGCCCCGGCAATATCCGGCACCAAGGCAAGCGTCGCTAGGCGGCGGGATCAGGAAACGGCGTCGATCCGGCTTTCGTCGGCGGCACCGGGCACGATCATCAGCACGCAGGGCAGCTGGCCCGCGTGCGCTGCAAAGTGGGCCACGAGCTGGCCGGGCCCGCCCTCTGCTGCGGCGCCGAGGACCAGTGCGGATACTTCGGGATGTGCCTTAAGGAAATCCCGCACGACCTGCGGGCCATCGCCCTGCTGCACGGTGATCGTGGGCATGAGGCCGGATTCGGCGGCCAGGCCACCGGCTGCGGTCGTCGCCAGAACTTCGGCGCGATCGCGCGCTTCCTGTTCGATGGTTGCCTGCACGCCGCCGAATGCGACGAATTCCTGCGGAGGGATCAACGCCAAGATGTGGACCGCGCCATTGGTGCGAGCAGCGCGACGAGCGGCAAAACGGAGTGCGTTCTGCGCCTCGGGGGTTTCGTCCATAATGACGAGGTAGACGCGTTGCTGCGCCATCGGGCTCTCCACGAGGCTTGACCTGCTCCAGTTCTTATGACCATCGGCCTAATTCGTATGCGGGGCAAGTGGCAATGGGGTTGACCCTGCGCGCTGTGGTGGCGAAATGCCGCAACCGGAAGTCGTAGCGGCATCGCGCCCTTGCGACCCCACGCGACACCCGAAGATACCCAGAACGGAACAGAACCCGCCATGACCGTCTCGATAAAGATGCCCGCGCTGTCCCCGACGATGGAAGAGGGCACTATTGCCCGTTGGCTGGTCAAGGTGGGAGATACGGTTTCTTCCGGCGACATCCTCGCGGAGATCGAGACCGACAAGGCGACGATGGAGTTCGAAGCGGTCGACGAAGGCACCGTTGTCTCCATCGACGTTGCCGAAGGGACCGAAGGCGTGAAGGTGGGCACCGTGATCGCAACCATTGCGGGCGAGGATGACGATGCTGCACCGGCTCCGGCAGCGAAGGTTGAAGCGGCGCCTGCTCCTACGGCCAAGGCAGAGGCTGCACCGGCACCGGCACCGGCCGCAGCGGCGCCCGCACCGGTCGCTGCGCCGGCCGCTGCTGCAGCAGCGCCTGCGCCCAAGGGTGATCGCGTGATCGCATCGCCGCTTGCCAAGCGGATCGCGGCCGACAAGGGGCTCGACCTCAGTGCGATCAAGGGCAGCGGTCCCAATGGCCGCATCGTCAAGGCGGACGTCAGTGATGCCAAGCCTGCGGCTGCCGCTCCGGCTGCAGCAGCGCCCGCAGCAGCAGCACCAGCGCCGGCCGCGGCGACCGCACCGGCCCCTGCAGCTGCGTCGATCCCCGACTTCGGCATTCCCTACGAGGCGACCAAGCTCAACAACGTGCGCAAGACGATCGCGCGCCGCCTGACCGAGGCCAAGCAGACGATCCCGCACATCTACCTCACGGTCGATATCCGGCTCGATGCGCTGCTGAAGCTGCGCGGCGAGCTCAACAAGGCGCTCGAGCCGCAGGGCGTGAAGCTTTCGGTCAACGACCTGATCATCAAGGCGCTGGCCAAGGCGTTGCTGATGGTGCCCAAGTGCAACGTCAGCTTTGCCGGCGATGAACTGCGGACGTACTCGCGCGCCGATATCTCGGTCGCCGTTGCCGCACCTTCGGGCCTGATCACGCCGATCATCGTCGATGCCGGATCGAAGTCGATTTCGACCATCGCCACCGAGATGAAGACCCTTGCTGGCAAGGCGCGCGAAGGCAAGCTGCAGCCGCACGAATACCAGGGCGGCACGGCGAGCCTGTCCAACCTCGGCATGTTCGGCATCAAGCAGTTCGACGCGGTGATCAATCCGCCGCAAGCGATGATCCTGGCGGTTGGCGCTGGCGAGCAGCGCCCCCATGTCGTCGATGGCGCCCTTGCCGTCGCCACGGTGATGAGCGTGACCGGCAGCTTCGACCACCGTGCCATCGATGGCGCGGACGGTGCCGAACTGATGCAGGCGATCAAGACGCTGATCGAGAACCCGCTCGGCCTGCTGGCCTGAGACTGTCACTTTGAGGAGCGGGCGATTGCTTCGCCCGCCGCTAGATCATGGGCCGACAAAGAGGGCCTGAAGGAGCATTCGCGTGGCTGACCAATACGACGTCATCGTTCTCGGTTCGGGCCCCGGTGGCTATGTCGCGGCGATCCGCTGCGCGCAGCTGGGCCTCAAGACCGCGATCGTGGAGCGCGAGAACCTGGGTGGCATCTGCCTGAACTGGGGTTGCATCCCGACCAAGGCGCTGCTGCGCTCGGCCGAAGTCTATCACCAGATGAAGCACGCGGCGGCCTATGGCCTTGCCGCAGACAACATCCGCGCCGACATCGATGCGGTGGTGAAGCGTTCGCGCGGCGTGGCCAAGCAGCTCAATCAGGGCGTCACGCACCTGATGAAGAAGAACAAGATCGCCGTTCACATGGGCAGCGGCACGCTCAAGAGCGCCAACACTCTCGAAGTGAAGGGCGACGCTGACGGGAAGGGGGGCACCGAAACGCTGACCGCCAAGCACATCATCGTGGCGACCGGCGCGCGTGCGCGCGACCTGCCGTTCGCAAAGGCCGATGGCGAGCGCATCTGGACCTATCGCCATGCGATGACGCCGAGGGAAATGCCGAGTAAGCTGCTGGTCATCGGATCGGGCGCGATCGGCATTGAGTTCGCCAGCTTCTACAACGACATGGGCGCCGAAGTGACCGTGGTCGAAATGATGGACCGCGTGGTGCCGGTGGAAGACGCCGATGTTTCGGCGTTCCTGGAAAAGGCGCTGAAGAAGCAGGGGATGACCGTGCTGACCGGTGCAGGCGTCGAAAGCATCGACGTTTCGGGCAAGGGCGTGAAGGCCAAGATCAAGGGCAAGGACGGGAAGGTCACCGAAGCCGACTACAGCCATGTGATCGTGGCCGTGGGCATCGTGCCCAACACCGAGAACATCGGCCTGGAAACGGTCGGCGTGAAGGCCGAGCGGGGCATCATCGCGATCGATGGCTATGGCCGCACCAACGTCAAGGGCGTCTGGGCGATCGGCGACGTGACGCCGGGGCCGTGGTTGGCGCATAAGGCGAGCCACGAGGGGGTGATCGCCGCCGAAGCCATCGCGGCGGAACTGGGCAACAAGGATGTGCACCCGCATCCGATGGACCGCGCCAACATCCCGGGCTGCACGTATTGCCACCCGCAGATTGCCAGCGTCGGCCTTACCGAGGCGAAGGCCAAGGAAGCAGGTTATGCGGTGAAGGTGGGCACGTTCCCGTTCATCGGCAATGGCAAAGCGATCGCGCTCGGCGAAAGCGAAGGCTTCGTGAAGACGGTGTTCGATGAAAAGACCGGCGAGTTGCTCGGCGCACACATGATCGGTGCAGAAGTGACCGAAATGATCCAGGGCTTCGTCGTGGGCAAGACGCTGGAAACCACCGAAGCCGAACTGATGCACACGGTGTTCCCGCACCCGACGATCAGTGAATCGATGCATGAAAGCGTGCTCGCCGCCTATGGTCGTGCGCTGCATATCTGATTGCGTCCATTATTGCGGTAAACCGCTGAACTGAAACGGAACTGTCGTCTCCATGGGGCATTGATGGCCCAAGGAGACGATGTCCGTGGAATACGAGATCGAAGAACCGATCAATCCGCGCTCTTGGCAGGATGAGCAGGACAGCGCGCGCAGCGAACGCGCACCGTTGCTGCGCTGGAAACCCGTGCAGCAAAAACGCGCCATGCTCATCCCGGAGAGCGAGGAGGCCTAGTCGCCTAGGCTCACAGATGCGAGATAGACGGCGTGCTGCGCGGCAAAGGCCCGCTGAAAGGCGGGCCGTGCTTCTGCACGCGCGATATACTGCATCAAATTTGCGTGAGGTTCGAGAAGATCGTGCCCGCGCAAACGGATCATCACCGACACCAGCATCAGATCGCCCGCGCTGAATTCCCCATCTATCCAGGGATTTTCGCCCAACCTCGCGGCGAGTAAGGCAAGACGGTAATGGATACGTTCCCTGATCAAAGGGAGACGTTCCTCGGTCCAATCGTTCTGTCCTTCAAGCAGCACCGCGGTCTGAAGCTCCAGGATCGGCGGCTCGACGGTGCTGACCGCCGCAAACATCCAGTTGATCGCGCGGGCGCGGGATACGGGATCAAATGGAAGAAGGCCCGGCGTCGTCTCCGCGAGATGGAGAATGATCGCGCCCGATTCAAACAAGGTCACGCCATCGGTTTCAAGCGTAGGGATCTGGCCGAACGGATTGCGCGCAAGGTGCGGCGGCTCGCGCAGGTCGGTGAAGTCCAGAAGCTGCACTTCGTAGGGGACACCAAGCTCTTCCAAAGCCCAGCGGACGCGCATGTCGCGGGCAAGCCCGCGGCCACGGTCGGGCGAGGCCCTGAATGCAGTGATCACGGGGGGCACGCAGAAATCTCCCGAGCGATGATGATATGGCCGAGAGTGCGCGGTCGGGGCGGCGACGACAACGCCTTTCCACATGGGTGTCGGCACGCTAGGGCGAGCCCATGCCTTCCACCCATGATGTCATCGTGCTCGGCGCGGGCGCTGCAGGGCTGTTCTGCGCGGCAACCGCAGGCGCGCGCGGCCGCCGCGTCACCGTGATCGATCATGCGGACGAGGTGGGCAAGAAGATCCTGATTTCGGGCGGAGGCCGGTGCAACTTTACCAATCTGCACACCGCTCCGGACCGCTACCTTTCCGAAAACGCACACTTTGCCCGCTCTGCGCTGGCACGCTACACGCCCGCCGATTTCCTGGCTCTCGTCGAGCGGTACGGCATAGCCTGGCACGAAAAGACGCTGGGCCAGCTGTTTTGTGATGGCTCCGCACGCCAGATCGTTGCCATGCTGGTGGAGGAGTGTCGCGCCAGTGCGGTCGAAATCCGGACAGGTAGCGGCATCTCGAAGGTGCACCATGCCGACGGCATGTTCCATGTGAGTACGTCAGCGGGCCCTGCGCTTGCAGCCTCCAAGCTGGTTATCGCCACAGGCGGTCCATCGATTCCCAAGATGGGCGCAACCGGATTCGCCTATGACCTGGCGCGGCAGTTCGGGCTCAAGGTCGTGCAACCGCGTCCGGCGCTGGTGCCGCTGACGCTCGCCGGGGAAGACGCGCTGTTTCGCGAGCTGTCGGGCGTATCCGCCCCCGTGCTGGCGAGGGCGGGGAAAGCGGCTTTTCGCGAGGCAGCCCTGTTTACCCACCGCGGACTTTCTGGGCCGGCAATTCTTCAGGCGTCGTCCTACTGGCGCCATGGCGAGCCGATCCTGATCGACTTCCTGCCCGACGCTCGGCCCGATTGGCTGCTGTCGGCCAAGCGCGAGCGTCCGCGCAGCACGCTGCGCCGTGCCTTGTCGGAGGCGCTGCCCGACCGGCTGGCCGGCGCGCTGGGCGAGGCCATCGGCGTGAATCAGGAACTGGGTGCCGTTCAGGACAAGACCTTGCGCGCGGCGCAGGAGCGGCTGGCGCGGTGGCGCTTCATGCCCAACGGCAGCGAAGGTTTCGCCAAGGCTGAGGTTACCGCCGGTGGAATCAGCACGGCAGAACTTTCGTCCCAGACGATGGAGGCCCGAAAGGTGCCGGGGCTGTTCGCCATCGGCGAGGCTGTCGACGTTACGGGCTGGCTTGGCGGCTACAACTTCCAGTGGGCTTGGGCCTCGGCCCATGCTGCGGGGCAGGCGCTTTAAGCTGTCGCAGATTTGCGCAGCATAGGCAGGAACCGCCTGAGCCCATCGACGCTTCAACCTCAAAAGGTGCGCGCAGCCGCGCCGCGAGCAGGGGAGAGCGACGATGACTTCCGCAACCAGAATCGTGCCGGCAGCCATCGCTGCAAGGCTGGCTTACACGTCCTTGCGGACGGGAATCGGCTGGATGCGATTTGCGCAGTGGGATGCCGTGTTCGTTCACCTTGTTCTTGGGGCGGCCCTTGGGAGCGCTTCGATAAGGCTCGTCGGGCGACGCTAGCCGTCGACTGCCGGTTCATGTGCTAGCTATCGGCGCTTGAGTTCCTGCGCTGTAACCAACCGCGTCCAGGCATCCAGCAACAGCGTTTCGCTGGTCCCGCGATCCGCGTAGGCCGCTCCATAATCGCGCAAGCACAGCATGAAGAGGTCATCGAACATGATGTCCTTGTTGCGCTTGGCGCAGAACGCGCGGGGTGACGACGGGGTAAAGTCATGGAAACCATCCGCCGTGGTGAAATAGACGGGGCCATCCGGGTTTGTCAGGCGCAGGTCGGCGATCGACTGCACCTCGACCTGGTTCACGACGATCTTTTCCGCACGCATGGCAGCGTCCAGTGGGTTGGCTGTATTGTTGACCTTTTCGTCCGCGCCCGGAACGTCCCGCTCGACCTTGCTGCCCGGCGCCCTGATCCGCTTCAGCAATGCGGTGGGGCCGTTGCGAAGCACGAAGATCGGCCGCTTGTTTTCAGCACTCTGCCTTGCCTGCGCAAGCTCCGCCTCGAACACCGATTGCCGTACGCCGCCGTCGTAGTACGTGCGCTTCTTCCCGCCGGTGCCCGGGTCGGCGATCTGGACCTGCTGGTAGAACAGCGGCATGGCCGCGCTGGCGAGGCCGATACCGGCAAGGCACTGCTGGGCGTTGCGCACCGAGGCCGGGGAAATGCCCCTTCTGACGGCATCGGCCGTGAACAGATCCTGGGCGATGCGCGTGGCGTTGGCCATCATGAATTCACCATCATCGGCCCGCACCATGCCAACGAACACGTTCCGTGACAGCGCGGGCGGCGCCGGAAGTCCGGGTACTTTCGTGCCGCCGGACCGGGCAAGCCGCGCGATCATCGGGCAGGTAGCAGCAACAGCTTCCGGGCTGAGCGACTGGCCAACTTTGAGCGATTGGGCGAGCAACGCGCGCGAACAGAGCGCGTCTTCGAGACGGACCCTGAGGCGGGCGATGGCGGCCATTTCGCCGGTGACGGCCGCCAGCATGGTGGGGCGATAACGCCGAACGAGATAAGCTTCGCTGGGCGGTGCATAGACGGCTGAAAGTGCGCGGAAGTCTTCGTCCCCACCCGCTCCGACGAACAGGGCCTGGAAGGCGCCGGTGCTGACCCCGGTCACCGTGCCAAAGTGGTAGTTCCGGTCAAACCCCTTGGCGTGCAGCCGCGAGAGGAAGCCCGCGCCGTATGCTCCCCACTGACCGCCACCGGAAAGCAGCAGGTCCGCCGAAATCGGCTGGTTCGGCGTTGTGAAAGACCAGCCTTCGGCAAAGGCATGCGCGTTGACGGTGGCCTTTTCTACCGCCTTGGCTTCCTGTTCCGATTGCTGCAGAGCCTGCTCAAGCGTCAGCACGGGGGCCTTGCCGTCTTCGACAGGAGCGCTCCCCTGGACCGGTGCGGCCGCTTCGACGGGGGCCATCATCTCCGCCAATCCGGCGGGGGGGCGGGGCAATGCGCCGGGCCGCGCCTGGCCGCGGATCTGCCGGACATAGGCCGATTGCGGTTGTGGCTGGGCGTAGCCCTTATCGCCTTCTAGGCCCCTGCATTCGAACGCGATCGGACCGGTGGTGCTGCACCCTGCGGCGAACAGCGACAGCGCGAGGGGGAAGACGCGCCGGATCATTCCACAACCCCGTATTGCTTGACGGCGGGGTTCCAGAAGATCGATCGCCCGAAATCGTCGAGCAGCGTTTCGCGGGCCTTGCGCCAGCGCATCAGCGGTGATGCCGGGTCGCTGACCGGGCCGTAGTCTGCATGCACCTTCGCGCTATCCAGATCGCCGAGCTTGCCCCAGTGCATCGAAAACGCAACGCTGGCACCATCAAGCGCGGCACGCACGGCTCTGGCCCCCGCGGGCAGCACCGTGGCAAGCTGCCTGAGGCCGGCGACGGCCGGTGGGGGCAGCGGATGGCCCGAAGCATCGGGATGGGCTGCGGCCTTGTTGCAGATGAAGGGGGACAGTCCATCGATTTCGATCACTGCCGTTTCCGGAAAGCGGGTGAAGGCCAGCGTGCCGCTCGCGTGGCTGACGAAACGGACGGTGAAGACAAACGTCCCGGGAAGTGGCGCAACGGCGGCACAGATCGCTTCGATTGCCGTGCGCAACTGGCTGCGATCGATCGCGAAGGACGCATTGTAGAGCGAGCCGGGGACGCCACCGGTCAAGGCATCGCTATCGTGCAATTGGCCCCAGCTTTGCGGCGGCCAGATTTTGCCGGCTGCACCGAAGCTGCCGGTGTCGCGATAGAAATCGAATGCGCTTGGATGGTTGTCCAGCAGGGCGCGGATCAGGTCTTCGACCGGGTCGGACGCCGCAACAGCATCTTGGGCTGCAATCTGGGAGGCTGCTTCGCTCGGTCCATGGGCGAAAAGGCTCGACGCCATCTTCACCACGGCTTCGCCCGCGATCGGCGCCCGTTCGGCACTGCCCTGCTCGGCTTGGTGCGCGGGCGTAGGTTCAAGATAGAGCGTATGCAGTGCGTGAGGGCCGTACGGAGCGTGCGGATCGATCGTGAGCTCATAGAAGACCGGCCGCTCGGTTCGACCGAGATCGCGGGCCAGCGCCTCGAAGTCTCCACGGGCGATGGTGTCCAGCACATCCTCTTTCAGGGGCTGGTCGATGCGAAAGCGCTGGTAACGGGCAAGCTGGGCAAGCTCGATGGCGACGCCGGCAACGATGCCCATGGCGCCGAGGTGCACGAGCGCGGCTTCGAACAGGGCGGTATCCCGGCGTACTTCAGGTGGCGTGCCGCCATCGGCCAGGGCTGCTATGCCGGCGTCGGAAAGTACCGGCGCACCATCCCGCTCGATCCACCAGTGCTTGTCCGGTCCTGCCACCAGATGGATGCCGACGATCATGTCCTGCGTTCCGCCGAAGCCAAGGCGCGAGCCATGCGTCGCGGTTGCTGCCGCGCCGGCGACGGTCGGGCCGAGAAAGCTGCCGCTCGTCGGCAAGCTCAGCCCCTTCGGCTCGGCCCAATCGACCAGCTCACGCCCGCGCGTGCCGCCCCCTGCGATTACCAGTCGATCCGCAGGATAGGGGCTCGCCGAATTGCGATGCGAGGTCGGAAGAAGCCCGACGAACGAGAGGCCGCCGCACATCAATTGCGACATAGGCGCGCCGATGAGGGGGGCGAAACTCCACGCCGTTCCGACCATGCCGGCAGCGAATGGAACCCCGGGCTGGTGGGGTACGCCGGGAACGAACACCGGGTTGGCGATGCGCTCTGCGATGTGGGCAAGATAACCTTGCAGGACCGGCGCGATGTGGCCGAGCCGTTCGAGCGGGCCAAGTCCGTCGATGTCGGCGAGGTGTATGCGTGCCAACTCCACGATGCCGGGTGGCAAGTCCCCATTGGCGAAGTCTGTCGCCCCGATGTCTGCGACATCCGGGCGAGTCACAGTCATGTGGTAGTTCGACCACCACGCAAAGGATTCATAGGAAATATTCGGCACGCAAAGCCCCCCCTCTTCGCGCGCCATGGTGTTGAATGCGGAAGCAGTGGTCAAATCCGAATTAAAGCCCCGTCAGCGTGTACTTGTGGAGAACTTCGCGACGCTGACCACCAGCGCATTGTCTAGACGGGCCAGAAGCCTTTCCTAATCGACTGGCTGACGCGAGTTGCGGACCAACGCCGAGATTTCATCGAGCAGCGCAAGACGTTGTTTCTTCAAGTCTTCCAGCAGAACTTGCGACAGAGGTTCGACACCGATTTCAGCGTGATAGATGCGTGCATCGATTTCGGAATGTGCCCGGTTGAGGCGTTCGAAGTGCGGGTTTTCGCTTTTCAGTTTCCTGAGAGTGGCCTGGTCGTGGGGAAATTCGTTGTGAAGCTGCTTGGACAGGTGAGTCATCTTGGTCCTCCGGTCGGCCTGTGATGTGCTTGCTGCTTTTCGGGATGCGCTTTGCCGAGGCCGCCTGCATTGTCCCCGATCAAAGGCGACCATGCGCGGTGTGTGCGGTGCGATATGCTGGCTTTGCCCCGCAATAGGCGCTAAATTGCAGTCTTGATGGGGGAAACTGGTTCAGCAGCTGACGACGCGACAGTCACAGGCGGTTCCCCCGGTTCTGTTTTCGTCAGCTATTCCCGGCCGGATCGCGCGCGAGCGGCCCAAGTCGTCGCGCTGCTGGAAGGCGCTGGCTGCAAGGTGTGGTGGGATGGCCAGCTGGAGGGCGGACAGGCCTTCCTGCCGGAGATCGAAGCGGCCCTGACCTCCGCCGACGCGGTGGTCGTCCTCTGGTCGGTGACGGCTGTGGCATCGCACTGGGTCCGCGACGAAGCCGAACAGGGCCGGGTACGCGGCTGTCTCGTTCCGTTGGGGCTGGATGGTACCGAACCGCCGCTGGGCTTCCGGCAGGTACAGGTCGTCGATATCGCACGCTGGCGCGGCCGTGCCGACGATGCAGAGGCGCTGGCGATCCTGCGCGCGGTATTTGCGCGCTTCGGAGCCGAGGTTCCGGCGATACCGCGGCGGGTGCCGAAGCGTTCACGGCGCAATGTGCTGATCGGGGCGGGCGCGGCGACTCTGGCCGCCGGCATCGGTGGTGTCGGATTTGCGGTGTCCAGGGGACTGCTGCGGCTGCCCGGTAGCGTGGGTGAGAATTCGGTTGCGGTGATGCCGTTCCAGAATCTCTCTCCGGACCGGTCACAGGCATGGTTTTCGGACGGACTGTCGGAAGAGGTGCGGGCCGTTCTGGCGCGCAACCCACGGCTTCACGTCGCGGCTCCTGCCTCGTCCGTCAGTCTGCGCGATGCGGGGGACGACGTCATGGCCGTTTCGTCGAAGCTGGGTGTTGCCAACGTGCTTCGGGGCAGCGTGCAGCGGTCGGGCGATGCAGTGCGTATCACGGCCGAGCTGGTCAGAGGCAGCGACGCGATGGTGCGGTGGGCGGAACGCTTCGATCGCAAGCTTTCCGACGTATTTGCACTCCAGACGGAAATCGCCGAGACGGTTGCCGTCGCTCTCGTTGCCGAAGTGGCAGGCGATGATGTGGCGCGCCAAAGCGCTGTGGCGCAGCGTGACATCGGCGGGACCAGCGATGTCGCCGCGCACGACGCATATCTGCGCGGGCGCGCCTATTTCGAGCTTTCGGCGGGGGAAGAAACGGATCGCGCGGCGCTTGCGCAATTTGAAGCCGCGATCAGCCGCGACGGCAACTACGCGCAGGCGCACGCCATGCGTTCGACCATGCTGGCCGCGATTGCCAACGAGACGGGCGATTCCGGGGCCGTGCGAGGGCTTTATGCATCGGCCATCGAGGCTGCGCAGCGCGCGATCGCTTTGGCGCCGGAACTTGCGCAGGGGCATCTGGCGCTTGGCTATGCGCTCAACAACGGCGAGCTCGCCACGGCGGCGGCCTTGCCCCATTATCGCCGGGCGCGGGACCTTGCGATCGGCGACGCGGACGTCCTCCGATCAGCCGCGACCTACTTCGCGTTTGCCGGGGACAATGCAACGGCGGCACCCCTAGCGGCCAAGGCCATCCGCCTCGACCCTCTAAACGCACGGGTGTTCCGCACGGCCGGATACGTTGCCTATGCCGCGCGCGATTTCGGCGACGCCATGCGGCAAATGCGCAAGGCCATCGAGCTCAACAATCGCATCGCGACCGCACACTTTTCAATCGGCAACGTGCTGTTGGCAAAGGGGGACGCGAAAGCGGCGCTCGAGGAGTACCGGCAGGAAGCCACGCCGCTGTTCGCGCTCGCCGGTTCGGCGATCGCCAGAGCGCGGCTTGGAGACCAGGCGGGCGCGAAGCGCGACTTTGACAAGCTGGTGGCCGACTTTGGCAACAACGGTCTGTACCAGCAGGCGCAGGTGCTGGCCCAGTGGAACGACGTGCCGGCGGCGCTGGATCGTCTGCGCAAAGCGCGCGAGGTGCGCGATGCGGGGTTGCTGCTTGCTCCCACCGACTGGATGCTCGATCCCTTGCGCAAAGAGGGCGATTTTGGGCGCTTGCTAACCGGGCTTACAGCGCGATAGCTTCGATGCCGCCACTTTCGGCAAAAGGGGGAATCTGCATGAAGAAGATTGCACTTGTTCTGGCCTGTGCGGGATCGCTTGCTCTTGCCGGATGTGGCCAAGGTGACGACAAGCCGGCCGCTACCGACACTGCGACGGCTTCGGCCGAAGCTACCGACGATGCAAGCGCTGCGCCCTCGGACGATCCGGCCGTCGACGCGGCGGCTTCGGAAGGTGCCTCTGATACCGGGAACCCGGTTCCGCCGAAGTCGAACTGAATTTACGTCGGCTGGACCTGCAGGATCAGCGGTTGCCCGGGGCATCGATGGTCTTGCGGATCCAGTCCGCAAACTTGGCGACCCGCGTGTACCGGCTGGCCACATCGCCCACGCCGCAGACGCCCTTGCTTACCACCGCAATGAGCGTTGGAACCTTGCGGTCTGACGCCATTCGGCCGTTTCCAAGGACTGACACGGGGTCGTATGAAACGAGCGGCCCGCCACTGTCTCCATAGCAGGCTTGCTGGCCGTTCGAGCCGAAGGCGCAGAGCACCGAATTCCTCCGCTGGTTGTCCGTCAGCTTGGTCTGGTCGGTACAGGCGTCAAGGCTGGCGAGCTGGAGGGGAGCCTGGTTGAGCTTTAGCGAGCCAGCGCTGTCTTCGGGCTTCGTCCAGCCCCAACCGAAGACCCTGACATTGGCCCCTTGTTCGATCTTGCGTTCATCGATGCTTTCCGGATCCAGTCGGATCGTCCGCATTTCGCCTGGGACGCCAATCACTTCGGGATGAAGGTCATCTATTCTGAGCAGCGCAATGTCATAAGCGACGCGCCGTTGTTCTGGTCCTTGCTTCAGGAAATTGGGGTGGGGGATCGCTTGCAGGATGCGATATCGCTGCCCGCTGGGCTTTGAGATGTCGTTTGTGCCCAGACGCACCTTGTACCCTGACGTGGCGATGTCGATGGCGCCATTCTTGTCCAGATGATCGCTCAGGCAGTGTGCCGCCGTCAGGATCCAGCCCTTTGCGATCAGGCTCCCCCCGCACAGCACCCTGTCTCCACCTGCAAAGGTGCGGCCGGCAACATTTTCCGGGCGCTCGACCAGCGCCTGCCAAGGCGCGCCGCCGCGTGGCACTGCAATGCCGTTGACGACCCCCAGACATCGGCGGCCATCGTCCGCAGAGTAGGTACGGTCCTCGATCTGGACTTCGAAACGACCGCAGTAGGGATGTCTTGCCTGATAGTCTGAGATGACGTCTTCGTCGGTGCCGAAAGTTGCGTCAGCGGCGAGAGGCGCAAGGGTCGGGTTGTCGATCTGAAACTGGCTGGCGCTGATGCAGGCGTCGCCATAGTCCAGGCGACAAGCCTTGCCGTAAAGCGCAAGCGCCGCGCCAGGATCGCGTTCCGTACCTTCGCCCCGCGCCGAGAGATCGCCGGCAAGTTTGCAGGACAGACCATCGAATGCGCATCCGTATTGGTAAAGCCGGAGCCGCCGGGCTGCGGGCAGTTTACTTTCGAGCTCCCAGGAGGACGCCAGAAGCCGGGCAGCGGCCACGCACCACAAGATCCCGTCCGGTCCACATATCCTTTCATACGCAAGCACGGCCTGCGCGGGATCGTAGAATGGCGAGTCAGGCTTCTCCGCCATTTCTCCGACCAACTGGCACGCGAATTCCGAGGTGCCGTCCTGACACTGCTTCAACCGGTCGGGGTAATTGCGCACGTCACCGGCGAGGATGCACAAGTCCTGGTTGATCTTGCACGCATCGTCATAAAAGTCGGCTGCACTGCGGGCTGCCGGGGCTGTGATCCTGTTCGTCAGGATGGTCCGCCCGGCATCTACACAGGACTGCGCATCGCCTTGGGCACAGCCATTGGCCAGCGTGGATTGCGCCATTTCGGCATCCGGGGCGCCGAAGGCGGTGCCGAGTGCCAGATTGCCCAAGGCGCCGCAGAAGCCAGGCTCCGCCCTTCGGCAGCCTTGTATCAACAATTCACGCGCCTGGGCCGGCTCGGCCTTGGTCCCATTGCCGGTGGCAAGCAGGCTTGCCCAGGTCAGGCATGACCCGCGATCTTTGCGGCGGCAGGTTTGATAGGCGAGGGCAGCAGCTCGCGGAGGGTCGGCTCCAATGCCGGTTCCATCGATCAACGCGCGGGCAAAGAGGCCGCACTGTTCCAATATGCCAAGATTGCACGCCTGTTCTCGCGCCAATGTCACCAAAGTGGCACTGTTCGGGGGGGCGTCCTTTTCCCCAAAGCTGCCGCCGGTTTCCATCGAGCCGAGTTCGATGGCCCTGATGCAATCGCGCCCGCGCCCCAGGTTGCAGGCCTTGAAATAAAGCGCGCTGGCAGCACCCGGCGAATAAAGTTCATGGCCGAGCCTGAGCTGGGCCTTGTTTTCGAAGCGTCGCGCAAGATATTCGCAATCGTCGGCGTCGCCCGCGCGGCAGCCGCTGTCATCAGGCTTCAGCACCGTTACCGATCGCCGGATGGTCGGGCCGTCTTCGCCGCCGATCCTGAGCGATCGCAAGATCACGATCTTGTGGTCCGGACCCCGCGCGAAAGCCGGCGCCTGCCCAAGCAGGCTTGTCACGATCAAGGCTGCAAGCAAGACGGTGGCGCGAACGCTCATGAAGAGCTCCGGAACAAACCTAGTTAAGTTGCTTCCATATCATTGTAACGCAACCATCAAAAGCTGTGCCATCACGTGTTCCAGCCAACCGTTAACCGGCGGTTTGCTTGTCGTTCCATGTTGATCCCGAGTTAAGACCGGCCCTGCATCTGCAGGCCATTTCACCCGCGGTTTCCCCCTGAAACGAGTGCAATGACGGCTCCTACCGCGAAGAATCCTTGAGGACCTTGCGGACAAGCGAGATAGCGGCTTTCCCAGGCGGGCGCATACTTCTGCTTGTAGAAGCGCAGGCCTGCGAAGTTGTAGACCCGGCCACCGACATCGTGGACCACCCGGGCAAGGCGGGCCCAGAAAGGGGCCAGTCTGCCGCCCGGAAGCCCCGAAAGCGGCGCAAGGCCAAGGTTGAACCGAGCGGCACCACTTGAACGAGCATGCTCGATCAGGCTGGTCAGGAGGAAGTCCATCGTCCCTGGAGGCGCATCAGGCAATTGCCGCATCAGATCGACCGACATCTCGCCGCCGTCACCAGACCGCCAGATGTTGGCAAAGGCGACCGGCTGTTCGTCGCGCAGAACGACCGCGATGGCAAAGTGTCGCAAGTAGGAAAGATCGAAGCGGCCGAGGCTGAAGCCTTTCTCCTGCGTCTTATGCTCGTCGAGCCAGATTTCGGAGATCGGACGCAGCCGGTCCATCCAGTCTTGCACTTCGTCTGGCGAAATGATCCGCAACGTCAGGCCGTCGCGCCGTGCACGCGCGCAGCTGTTGCGCAGGCTTTTCATCCGTGGGCCGACTAGGGAGAAGCTGCGGGGATCGACGATTGCTTCCTCGCCGTACTTCATGACCGAAAGGCCCAGTTCGACGAGTACCGGCAGAAGTTCCGCGCTTGCTTGGTAAAAGCATAGCAGGGCGTTGCTCGCATCGGCCAGGCGGCGCAAGTCCCAAACGAGTTGGTGCCAGTGATCGCGTGTGCCGACCGGATCACCCATCACCACCCATGTCCTTCCGCGAGGACGGAACATGATGAAGCATTCACCGTCGGTCGAAACCAGGAACCGCTTGTCTCCGGTATGAGCAAGCGCTGCGTCGCTGCGAGGGCACACGGATGTTGCGCGATCGATGACGGCTTGAGGCAGGTGGGTCTGCCCGCCGATTGCCCGGGGTCTGCTCATCCATTCGCGCATTGCGAAGGCAAAGATCAGGACGCTGGTTGCGAAGCTCGCCCGGAGCGCGCGCGGTCCATCGCCATAGAGCGCAAAGTGCCACCACAAGTCGGACCGGAACCGATCGGCATCGTGAAACATGGCACCGATCGCTGTCGCCGCGATGACGGCCGCCCCAGCGGCGAGCAGCCACGGGAGGTTGTGGGTCGAGAAAGCAGCCTTGCGTCCGCGATAGAATGCCGGCGCGGCCAACTGCAGGAGCGCGACCATGGCCAGCATGACCATGGCCTCCTCGAAGTCGAGACCCTTTGCCAGCGAGAACATCGCGCCGAGCAGGAAAAGCAGGCGAGCCGCGCGAAGGCCGCTGGCAAGCCGCTGTGCCAGGGCTGGAGCAACGAGCAGCAAGCCGGTGCCGACCAGGCTTGCGGCAAGGTGCGAGGTTTCGATGAAGGGCAGCGGCACCAGGTGCACAAGGTGATGCAAGCGATCATGCTCTGCCGGCACGGCACCTGAAAGGAGCAACACGATGCCCCCGGCAAAGCTCATTCCCGCAAAGAACATCGGGCTCAGCGCCAGTGCCAGCCGGCGTGCGGGGGCGGTGGCGCGCATCAGCAGAGCCGACGCCCAGCTGACGCTCCGCTCGCTTTCGATCGCAGCATTGAGTGACAGCGCAATGCAAAGCGGCAGCAGGTAATAGACCGCACGATAGGCGACGAGGGCACCAAGGATCGACGCAGTACTTGCGCGCGAACCTATGGTGGCGACGATGACCGCCTCGAACACGCCGAGTCCGCCGGGAACGTGAAGGACGAGGCCCAAGGCGATGGCGAGCGCATAGGCCAGTACGAGGCCAGCGAACGAAAGTCCTGCATGCGGAAGCAGGACATAGAGAGCGAGGCTGGCAAATGTTAGATCGGCAACCGAGACCAGCGCGAGCAGGGCCATGGTCGCCATCGATGGCCACGCGATCAGTTCGATCCTGGCACGCAGCTTTTCCGGCAGGGCGCGGCGGACTCCGAAAATTAGGGCGGCGAGGAGTGCCAGAACCGCCAGTCCTGCAGCATGGGCCACGCCCGGTTCGAGATCAAAGGTTGGAAGGTGGATCGGCCGGGGAATCGCAAGAAGCGCAAGCGTGGTGGCGAACGTGACGCCAATCCAGAAGGCGACGCCTGCAATCGCCACGATCCGGGCGATCGTGCGCGTGGGCAAACCTGCCTTGCCATAAATGCGCAGGCGCGCAGATCCCCCCGTGATCGCCCCGAAGCCCAGCGTGTGGGAAACGGCATAGCTGGTGAAAGCCGCCCGCATGGTGACGCCCACGGGAACGCGAACGCCGAGCATCTGCAATGCGAGGCGATCGTAAAACGTGAGCAGGACGTAGCTCGCCGCAGTAAAGAGCACGGCCATAAGCGTGCGGAGCGTGCCGAGGTCGCGAAACGCAGCCTTGACCTCGTCCACTCTGACGTTCTGGATGGCGTGCTGCGAGAGTACGATCAGCAGCACGAGGGTCGCCAGCATACCGAAGATGCCGGCGCAACGCCGCCAATCCAGACGTTTCGGAAGTTCGGCGATGGCGGCAGTCATATCCGTTGCCAGATTTCGGACTGACACAGGAAACTGCCGAAGAGACAACCCGCAACCTTGGCGTGATCGCGGTCGATCAGTGTTATGTGTGAGGAAAAGCGGTGGCCGAGGTCGGGGACGAAGACGGTCCCGCTCCAGTGGTTCTGGCCATCCCGCTTGTACCCCTGGAACAGCGGCAGGCCAATCAGTTGTGTCGTGCCTGCCGCACGTGCATCGGCCACTGCCGTGGCGTTGGCGCTGGTGATGACACCGCAGAGCGCGCCGCCGCATGGATCGATGCGTATTGCGACAGAGTTGTCATCGTTGTGCCACGAGCCGCACAGCGGATCGCTGCCATTCGTGGTCAGACTGGCAAGCGCAAGCTGAGGAACCACAAGCAGCGCCATCAAGGCGAGGCCGAGCCGTTTCACCGACATCATGTTAAGGTACTCAATCCATGGGTTTGGGTGGAAAAAGGGCAGAATCGGCGACTCTTCTGGCGAGCTCGCCATAGTGGCGCAGCATGAGGTGGCCGTCGTCGATGCCGACGATGTTAGCGTTGGAAAGCTCAGGCTGGCGGCAGAGCGTTTCGCTTTCGCGCAGGCCATAAATGCAGGTGACGGGCAAACCGCGGAGCAGTCGCGCCGTGCGGCGGGGGTCGCTGTCGGGTCTGCCGAGGTAGGTCAGTCCGCTGGGATTTGCCTGGAAGTAGACATCGGTCCCCGGAACGACGAGCACCACCGACGCGATCTTTGCGCGCAAGTCGGGAGGAAGGCTGCCGACGCCGGTGCCAAGCACATCCGCACCGAAAGAACTGCCGACAAGAGCGAGCCTGTGCACACCGGGCCGGGCCAGCGCCTGCCGCATCGCATCGGAAACCAGCGCATCGACATAGGCACGGTCGCGACCGCGGCCGAACAAGCCCGAGGAATTGATTGCGAGCACCGGAAGGCCCCGCTTGCGCAGCTCTTCCACCGCACCTTCGCCGGCTCCCACGCGCAGGCCCATGTCACCCGACAGAAAGACGACCGCTTCGTCGCCATGTACGGGACCTGCGGGATCGAGGTATGCGATCGGTTGTGCGTCGAAGTAACCTCCGACAGCCAGGGTCGACAGCGCCAGCGCCGGGACGGCTGCGATTCCGGCAAGGATCCGGCGGGGAGGTCTTACGCGCAAAGGCATGCTTCCGGCTTAGAATCCTGATGCCTTCGCGGCAGTGAGGGAGGGATTAAATTCGCGTCATGAAAAATCTTGGAGAGGCGGACGTTAGGGAATGCTGGAGCCGCGTGACGGCCGGGGCATGCCCTCGGGGTCAGTTGCGTGTCGCCACCTTTCCACGGCGGATTTTCGTGATATTCAATGCTCGATTAAACAACGCCGTCCGGTCAGGGACGGTACGAGCAGGAGAGCCGCTGTGGACCTGGAATTCAGCCCTGAGGAGATCGCCTTCCGCGACGAAGTTCGCGCCTTCATTGCCGAGAACTATCCGGCCGAGTTGCGTGGCAAGCAGGATGAAGGCGACGACCTGACCAAGGAGGACTTCCTTTCGTGGCACCGCGTGCTTGCCAAGAAGGGCTGGATCGCGCCCGCATGGCCGGTCGAATACGGTGGCCCGGGCTGGACCGCGACGCAGCGCTACATCTGGTCGGAAGAAACGGCGCGCGCAGACTGCATTCGCATCATGCCGTTCGGCATCACCATGGTGGGACCGGTGATTTACACCTTCGGCACACCGGAGCAGAAGGCCCGCTTCCTGCCGGGCATCCTTTCGGGCGATGACTGGTGGTGCCAGGGTTATTCGGAGCCAGGCGCGGGATCGGACCTAGCTTCGCTGCGCACCCGCGCGGTGCTGAGCGATGACGGCACACACTACATCGTCAACGGTCAGAAGACCTGGACGACGATGGCGCAGCATGCGGACTGGGGCTTCTTCCTCGTCCGCACCAATCCTGATGCCAAGCAGCAGGAAGGCATCAGCTTCCTGCTCATCGACATGAAGACGCCCGGCATCACCGTCCGTCCGATCATCACGCTGGGTGGCGAGCACGAAGTGAACGAGGTTTTCCTCGAGGATGTGAAGGTCCCGGTCGAAAACCGGATCTATGAAGAGAACAAGGGCTGGACTTGCGCCAAGTTCCTTCTCGCCCACGAACGTGCTGGAATTGCCGGTGTGGCCGCATCCAAGCGCGGGATCGAGAAGATCCGCGATATCGCCAGCACCGAGATGGATGGCGACCGACCGCTGCTTTCCAACCCGTTCTATCGCCGCAAGGTGGCCGAGCTGGAAATGGATCTTACGGCGCTCGAGTTCACCGAACTGCGCACGCTCGCCAACGAGGCGGCGGGCAGGGACGCCGGGGCCGCGGCCAACGTGCTGAAGATCAAGGGATCGGAAATCCAGCAGCGGATCACCGAACTCGTGCTCGAGGCAGCGGGCCACTACGGCGCGCCTTATTTCCGTGGCTTCGGCGAAGGTGACAACGAGCATCCGATCGGACCCGAATGGGCCAATCGTGCCGCGCCGAGCTACTACAACATGCGCAAGACCACGATCTATGGTGGGTCGAACGAAGTTCAGCGCAACATCATCGCGAAAATGGTCCTCGGCCTCTGAGCTGAACGCCAGACACAGAGACCGGACGAGGGGATTACTAGAATGGACCTGAGCTTTACCGAAACGCAGGACATGCTGCGCGAAACGCTGGCGCGCTTCCTGGCCGATACGTATGACTTCGAAACCCGCAAGAAGATGCTGGCACGGCCCGAAGGCCGGGATCCCGGAATCTGGAACGCGCTGGCGACCGAGATGGGAATCCTGTCCGCGCCGTTCGCCGAGGAGCACGGCGGCATGGGCGGCGGCGCGATCGAGAACATGATCGTGATGGAGGAGCTGGGCAAGGTTATTGCGATCGAGCCCTACCTTCAGACCGTCGTCATCGGCGGCAATGCCCTGAAGTATGCAGGTGGCGCGCATGCCGACGCGCTTATTCCGCAAATCATCGGCGGCGAAGCGATCTTCGCGTTCGCTTATGCCGAGCCCAAGGGGCGCTACGATCTGGCGCGCATCGAGACGACCGCGAAGAAGGATGGCGCTGGATATGTGCTCAATGGGCACAAGGCAGTGGTCTATGCAGCCCCGTGGGCCACGCATCTGCTGGTGACGGCCCGGACCGGTGGTTCTGGCCCTGATCGTGAGGGCGTCGAGCTGTTTCTGGTCGATGCAAAGGCTGCGGGAATCACTCGTCGTGATTACCCAACCGTCGATGGCTTCATGGCAAGCGAAGTCTATTTCGAAAACGTCGCCATCGGGGGCGATGCGTTGTTGCCAGGCGGGCTCGACTTGATCGAGCGTCTGGTGGACGACGCCACGATGGCGGTTTGCGCTGAAGGCTTGGGCGCCGGTCGCCGGCATCACGAACTGACGCTTGCCTACACGAAGGAGCGCAAGCAGTTCGGTCAGCCGATCGGCAAGTTCCAGGCGCTGCAATTCCGGCTGGCCGACATGATGGTCGAAGCGGAGCAGATTGAATCCATGGTCCTCATGGGAACACTCAAGCTCGACTTGCCGTCAGCCGAGCGCAAGGCGGCTGTCAGCCTTGCCAAGGCCAAGGTGGCGCGTTCGCTGCGATTCATCGGCCAGAACGCGACGCAGACCCACGGTGGTATCGGCATCACCATGGAACTGGCCGCTGCGCACTACTTCAAGCGCACGACCATGATAGAGGGCCAGTTCGGAAGCCCGGATTATCATCTGGAGCGTTACGAAGCGCTGACACTGCCAGCGTGACCGCTTGGGGCAGTAATTTCAGGTAACTGGCGGGCGGGGGCGTAAGCTCCTGCCCGCTATTTCATTTGTGAGGGAGGATGGATGATGCGACCGCGTTTGGCTCTGCTGGCGTCGCTTCTGCTGGGTTCCGTTGCGCACGCTGCACCCGCCGATCCTGATGCCCCGACTGAGACGACCCGCGCCGCCAATGCAGCGGCTCTTGCTGCTGCACCGATGTCGGACAAGCGTGACGAAGACTTTGCCGGCAGAGGGTTCGTTGCAATGCGTGCCGATCCGCTCATCAAGGATAGTGACGGGCGGGTGGTTTGGAACCTCGGCCAATGGAAGTTCGCGACAGGAGCGGCGCCTGACACCGTCAATCCCAGCCTGTGGCGGCATGCCGGCCTTCTTGCGAAAAGTGGCCTGTTCAAGGTTACCGACCGTATCTGGCAAGTGCGCGGGTTCGATATCTCGAATCTCACCTTCGTCCGTGGGGAGAAGGGCTGGATCGTCATCGACACCGGCACGACCTCGGAGACGGCTGGAGCGGCATGGGCGCTCGTTGCCGAAAAACTCGGCAAGGCACCGGTCACGGCGATCATCTATACCCACAGCCACGCCGATCATTTCGGAGGCACAGGCGCATTTGTAGCGGATCTTGCTCCGGGTGCCCCAATCGTTGCGCCCAAGGGGTTCCGTGAAGCAGCCGTGTCCGAAAATGTGATTGCCGGACCTGCCATGGCACGGCGCGCGGCCTACCAATTTGGTGTGCCGCTCGATCCAGGTCCCAGAGGGACCGTCAATTCAGGGATAGGTCTGGCCGTACCGGTCGGAACACAAACGCTCGTTCCGCCGACCAAGGAGATTGAAACCACCGGCACCGAACTCGTGCTCGACGGGGTCAGGGTGCGTTTCCAGGTTACGCCTTCGACCGAGGCGCCTGCGGAAATGAACCTGGGCTTCCCGGATTGGAAGGTGGCTGACCTCGCCGAGAATGCCAATGTCAGCCAGCACAATATCCTGACGCCGCGTGGGGCGCAGATCCGCAACGCGCGCGGCTGGGCGCAAGGCCTGACGGAGGCTATCGACTTCTTCGCCGGCGCAGAGGTGATGATCACCAGCCACGGCTGGCCCCGGTTTGGCGCAGGCGAGATTGCCGATTATCTCGCCAAGCATCGTGACGCCTACGCATTTCTTCACGACCAGACCGTGCGATGGATGAACAAGGGCCTTACCGGGCCGGAGATTGCCGCACGGCTCAAGCTTCCGGCCGCGCTCGAGAAAGAGTGGTACGACCGGCCATACTATGGCTCGTTCGCGTTCAATGCGCGGGCGGTCTATCAGTACTACCTCGGCTGGTATGATGCGAACCCCGTTCACCTAGCGCCTTTGCCTGCCGAAGACGCCGCCAAGCGTTATGTCGCAGCGATCGGGGGAGCGGCAAAGGTTCGTGCGCTTGCCAAGGCTGCATTCGACAAGGGGGACTACCCCTGGGCAGCAGAGTTGCTCGACAAGGCGGTGTTTGCCGACCCGGGCGATCAGGCAGCGCGCACCTTGCTCGCCAGCAGTTATCGCCAGATGGCCTGGGGCAGCGAAAATGCCCTGTGGCGCAACATGTATCTGACCGGCGCACAGGAACTTACCACGGGAATCAAGCCGCTTGCAGGCGGAGGACGGTCGACGATAGCGACGTCGCTGCCGCCGGACGATCTGTTCGACGTCCTGGCGACCCGGCTTGATCCCGACAGGGTCGGCGATGTGTCGCTTCGTCTGGGCTTCACATTTCCCGATCGCAACGCGTCCTACACGCTCGTCGTCGCCAACGGCGTCCTTACGCATCGCCCGGGCATTGTCGGTGCACCTGATGCAACGCTAACGGTGCGGTATCCCGATCTCGTCAACGCCTTGCTGCGCGGCCAGCCTCTCGCGGCCAGGATTGCGTCAGGTGATGCAAGTTTTGCCGGGGACCCGACGGCGCTGCAGAGGTTCGTGACATATCTGGACAGGCCGGATCCGCTGTTCCCAATCGTCACGCCCTGAGGGAATTTCCATGACAGCTGCCTATATCGTCGACGCCGTTCGCACCCCGCGGGGCATCGGCAAGGCCGGGAAGGGGGCGCTTGCGCACCTCCATCCGCAAGATATTGGCGCTGCCGTGCTTCGCGCAATCCGCGACCGCAACGATCTCGATACGTCCAGGGTCGACGACATCATTTGGTCCTGCAGCCAGCAGCGCGGGAAGCAAGGTGGCGATCTTGGGCGATTGTCCGCGCTCTGGGCAGGGTATGACGTCAAGGCAAGCGCGATGACTCTCGATCGCTTCTGCGGTGGGGGCATCACTTCCGTCGGCCTTGCCGCCGGGCAGATCATGGCCGGCTTCGAAGATGTCATCATTGCCGGCGGTACGGAGATGATGAGCCATCATCAGGAAGCTGATGGCTGGGATCAGGGCACCCCTTACGCAACGCTCGGTCGTGCGCGGGGCAATTATGCGCTCTATGAACAGCATCCGATCTCCGCGGTCGGCGTGGCGGCGGATGCGATCGCAGGCATGGAAGGTATTTCGCGCGCCGACCTTGAGGCACTGGGCGTGGAAAGCCAACGCCGGGCCAAGGTTGCCATCGACGAAAAGCGCTTCGCTCGCAGCCTCGTGCCCGTGTGCAATCGCGATGGCACACTCGCACTCGACCTCGACGAGTACCCGCGTCCGGAGACCACGGCGGAAACGCTGGCAGCGCTCAAGCCCGCGTTCATTGCAGTGGAGCAGTTGGCGGCCGCACCGGATGGCACGACCATGCGGCAGATGATCGAACGCAAGTATCCCGACCTTCGGTGGGAGCCAGTTCACCATGTCGGCACAAGTTCAGGCGTCGTCGATGGCGCGGCGGCATTGCTTCTTGCCAGCGAACATGGCCTGACGGCCAATGGCTGGAAACCACGCGCCCGGATCGTCACAGCGGTGAATGAGGGCGACTGCCCTACGTTGATTCTGAATGCCCCTGTGCCAGCCGCGCGCAAGGCGCTGGCGCGAGCAGGGCTTTCGGTCGAGGACATCGACTTGTGGGAAATCAACGAAGCCTTTGCCGTGGTCACGGAAAAAGCGATCCGCGATCTGGGACTCGACCGCGATAAGGTGAATGTAAACGGCGGCTCCATAGCCTTGGGCCATCCGATCGGTGCGACGGGTTCGATCCTCATCGGCACTGCCCTCGATGAACTCGAACGCAGAGGCGGCCGCTATGCTCTCATCACGATGTGCGCATTCGGCGGGATGGCGCCTGCGTTGGTCATCGAGCGCGTCTAGGCAAACGCAAGCGCGAGCGTCAGCAGCCCGAGGCCAGTAGAGAGACGGCGCCGTAGAGCAAGCCAGCCTTGGGGAAGAGGCATTGCCTTCGCCAATCTTGCGTCGACGAACGGGCTCGCCAGCAGGCATGTGCCCAAGACAACGAGCGATGGTCCCGGCCATGGTAATCCGAAACACCATGGCAGCATGGCGGCCAGTGCGATCAGGCTCGGTGTCACTGCCAGCAGATGGTCAGGCCAACTTTGCCGATCTGCAAGCAGCGCCTGGACCCACCAGATCCCGCCGAGAAAGCTGAAGATCAGCGCTGCATAGACGCATCCTGCCGCGATTGCGGACCAATGCAGCGTTTCGGTGTGCGCCGCCACAAGTGCTGCAAGCTGCGGCAAAAGGCCGGCTACGCCAAGCCATCTGGCTGATCCTTGAACCTGCTTGCTCATGCCGATGCGCGGCTGGCGTGCTCTGCGTCCGCGGCGTGGATCGATGGCAACATGGCTTCGCCGAGGGCATTGCCGGATAGCCACGCATTTTCGACTCTCGGTCCTAGTAACCAATCGCCGCATGCGCCGAGGGCGAGAGCAGGGTTCCACAAGAAGCGCTTATTGGCGTTGCCTGAGCGCGCATATCGCCAACGGTGGGCGGCGGCGTGGATCGGAGCGGGTATTTCGCATCCGATTGCCGCTGCGAATTCGGCCAGCAGAAGCGGTGCAATCTCGTCGGCCGATTTCTCGAGGTGCGAGGTGCTCCAGCGAGTATCAGCCTGGACGATCCAGGACTCCGGGCCACCCCGCCCGGGTTTGCCGCTGTTGCGCGCGGCCCATCCGATTGCGCCTCTGCTTCGGATCACTGATGGCGCGTCGATTGCTTGGGGCAAAACGTACATGCCGGCCCAGCAAGGTTCGGATTTGCACGAGGCTGCGACGCGGCCGAATGTGAAATCGCACATTCCGAGCAACGCAGCGGCCTGCTCTGCGGGGAGCGCGACAACCGCGATGTCGAAGGGGCCTTCCGTTTCTTCTTCCAACCGAACGTACCAGCCATCCCCCTTTCGGACCATCGCACGGACCAACGCGCCCTGACGTACGTGATGCGATCTGGCAATGTGGCGTGGCAGGGCGCTCATACCCGGGCGAGCAACCCAGGCATGATCTCCGGCCTCGGGCCATCGTGTTACCACACCTTCGGCCGCCCAGTTTACGACGCGATTGAGGAAGCGATCCTCGCGAGCCGTGAAGTATTGCGCGCCATGGTCAAAGGCAGCTTGACCAATGGAAGTGTCTACTCGGCGCGTGGACATCCGACCACCAGGAGCGCGGCCCTTGTCGAGCAAGGTGACCAATGCTCCGGCGGAGGCCAGAACCTCCGCACAGGCAAGACCGGCCATCCCGGCCCCGACGATCACGATACGCGAAGACACAAAATAATTCCCGTTTGCGAGTGAAGGGCTGTCGAGTTCAGGGACGGCCCATCAGGCTCAGCACTTCGCGACGGCTGCGAGGATCATCGAGGAACACGCCGAGCATGCGGCTCGTCACCATGTTCACCCCGTGCGTGCGAACGCCGCGTCCCGTCATGCATCCGTGCTGTGCTTCGATCACCACCGCCACGCCGCGGGGGTGCAGGTGATCCTGGATACACTGTGCCACTTCGGCCGTAAGCCTTTCCTGCACCTGCAAGCGCTGCGCAAATCCGTTCAGCACGCGGGCCAGCTTCGAAATCCCGACGACCCGCTCATTGGGTAGGTAGGCGATTGATGCAGTGCCGGTGATCGGCGCCAGATGATGTTCGCAGTGCGACTGGAACGGAATGTTCTTGAGAAGCACGACCTCGTCGTAGCCGCCTACTTCCTCGAACGTGCGGGAAAGATGCAGGCCCGGGTCCATTTCGTAACCGCTGCAGTATTCCTTCCAGGCTCGCGCCACGCGCTTGGGCGTATCGAGCAGGCCTTCGCGCTGCGGGTCGTCGCCCGACCATTCGAGCAAGGTGCGGACGGCGGCCAGAACGTGATCGGGGACAGGGATCTTCCCTTCTTCAAGCACATCGTGGTCATGGTCGTGCTCGTGGTCGTCGCCGACCGGGCAAAGGTTACGTACCATCACGTTCATGGCTAATGCTTTCGCTTGTTGAGCCATCGAGATGGCACCGCCCCCCCTCAGTCGATACCTGCACATAGGGGAACAGCCCTTGCAAACTGCACTTCAGGGAAGACATTGGACAAGTTCGATCGAAGCGGTATGGAAATGTGAGATGCCAATTGCAGACATGATCGAAGCGGGCTCAGTCGCCGCCGTTATCAGCAACCCGCGGTTGCCGGATAATCCTATCGTTGCCTGCAATGAGGCGTTCTGTCGCCTCACCGGCTATTCCAAGGACGAGATTGTCGGCAGAAACTGCCGGTTCCTGCGCGGCACGGATACGGAGCCTGAATTGGCGCAGCAATTGCGCGAGAATATTCACGCGCGCCAACCGGTCATGGTCGAGATCCTGAATTACAAGAAGGACGGCACGCCTTTCCGCAACGCCGTCATGGTGGCGCCGATCTTCGATGCCGATGGCGAGGTGGAGTATTTCCTCGGCTCCCAAGTCGAGGTCGTGGATGACAATACGCCTCCAGTTCGGCGCCAGGCCGCACTCGACAAGATTGGCGGGCTCACCAGCCGCCAGCGCGAGATCCTGCTGATGATGGCGGCAGGAAAACTCAACAAGCAGATCGCTTGGGAACTCTCCCTGAGTGAGAGGACGATCAAGATGCATCGCGCGGCCATGTTCAAGGCATTGGGCGTCAGGACGAGTGCCGACGCAATCCGTGTCGCAGTCGAGGCTGGGCTATAATTTTTCTGTAAATAAGTCTTTCAAACACTTGAATAAATTATGGTGCCACTTAGACGCCCTCGTGTATTCAAGCATGAGGTTGCGCATCCGGTGGCGCTCGTAAGTTCGCTTTGCATCGGGTGGATCGCGGTCACCTCGATCGTCTACTGGCTATCCGTGCGGCAATCGGCACGGGCGCGTCTTTGCCTGCTTGCCTTCAGTGGGCTTGCAGGTTTGGCGGGCTATGGACTGTCCAAAATGCTTTTCGAGTACCAGGGTGTGTCAGCGATCGTCTGTGCGATCGTCTACACGGTCGTCGCAGAGGTGATCGTGCTGGTTCTGACAGCAAGATCACGCACACGCGGCGCGTGATCATCCCAGATCTAGAACACTTTCAGATTCCGTCGGGTTGTAAAGCCGTGCGACATCGTCGGCGCGTCGCGTCAACGCGGCACGCTGATTGACATAGCCTTTGTCGGTAATTTCGCCGCCGTCGATGGATGGTGGCTCGCGTAGCACGATCGCGCGTTTGACCCGACGCGAAGATCCGCCGGCCGTGGCGTTGTGGGCATGGAGCTTCTCTCGCACACGCTCGCTCAGGATGGTCAAGGCGTCGGCGCCGGGTACCTCCTGCTCGATATCGGCGAGGGCAGCGGCCGAAGGCCAGGCCAGAATGCCGATATACGGCTGGTCCTGTCCGGCAACGACAAGATCCTGGATGTATGGCGCGCAGGCGGCGATCAGATCGGGGCGCAGCGTTCCGACCGAAACCCACGTACCGCTATCAAGCTTGAAGTCTTCGGTAATACGCCCATCGAACACCAGTCCCTGCGCCGGATCATCGGGATCCACGAACTTCGCGGCGTCTCCCAGCTTGTAGAAACCCTCGTCGTCGAAAGCGTCGGCAGTCCGTACCGGGTCCTTGTGATAGCCGCTTGTCACCGTTGGACCCTTGACGCGGACTTCCATCTTGTCGCCACTGGGGACGAGCTTCAGCGTTGTGCCGGGGAGCGGCAAACCGATAAGACCGACCCGCTCGGTTGCCCAGTGGACGACCGTTATGCCCTGGGTTTCGGTGGCGCCGTACATCGTGGTCATCGGAATGCGGTGGCCGGTTTCGGCGATGGCAAGCGCTTGCATCCGTTCGTTGACATCGCTCGAGAGCGTGGCCCCGCCGTATCCCATGAAGATAAGGTTCTTGAAGAACGATTTGCGCAGCTTTTCGTCCTTCTCCATGGCTTCGGCCAGCATCGCAAAGGCGATCGGAGCGGAGCCGAATACGAGCGGCGAAACGTCGTAAAGGTTCTTGATCGTTGTCTCGAACAAGCCCGGTACGGGTTTTCCTTCATCAAGAAAAAGCGTTCCGCCTGCGTGCAGGTTGCCATTGAAGGCGATGTTTCCGGCAGAGATATGGCTCCAGGGCATCCACTCGAGGGATTGCGGTGGATCGCGCTCCATCCCGTCGTCGACCCGTAGCCCTTCTGATGCTGCGACGACGTGCGTCATCATACCATGGGTTTGCGGCACGCATTTCGGCATGCCGGTCGAGCCCGAGGTGAAGAGGTACTTGCCGATACTCTGATGGTCCACGGTGTCGAGAGCGTCCTGCACGGCTGCCGTTGGCAACGGCGAAGCAAGTTCGGCAAAGCCCACCGAGTCATTTGCCCCGTCCACCGAAACGCAAAGGATCGTCGGATCCAGATCTCGGAGGGTCCGGAATGCTCGCGCATATTGTTCCGAATCCTGCGCGAACACAATTTTCGGGCGAAGTGTCTCGAAGGCATGTTTCAGCTTAGCATGGTCGTTCGACACGAGGCTGTGTGCCGGGCTGATCGGCGAAACGGGAACGCCAGCGGTGTAGCCTCCCAGCATGAGGAGGCCGTGCTCGATCGAGTTGGACGAGAGGATAAGCACGCAGTCATCGCTATTTAGGCCCCGATCGATCAAGCCTTGGGCGATCCCGTCCACGATGCGTTTCGCTTCACCATAGGTAACGCCGCGCCAGGGTCCATGAAGTGGCTCGCGCTGCATCAGGAATTTGCGCTCGGGATGATCGGCGGCGTGCTGGGCAAACAGATGACCAATCGATCGCGCTGGCGGTGCGAGCGGATGATTGGAGCGGATCAGGATCGAGCCGTCGTCGCGGCGCTCGACAGTTACATCGGGCCCCTTCTGCGGCAGGGGCTTGAACGGAACGCTCGTAATATCGCGCACAGCATCAAGCGTGACCACCATCGATCCTCTCCCAGTCATTCAAACCATGTTTTGCAGCTTTCGAGCTTGCTCGTATATCAAGCGATAAAAGTCAATTGGTTGATCGATTAAGAAAATTGCCGCAAGCGATGAGGCGTAAGTGGGAGAGATTGGCAATGGATGACTTGGTGCTGCGCGAGGATCACGATGGATGGACCATTCTTTCCCTCAATCGTCCCGACAAGCTGAACGCGCTGACCGTCGATGTCTTCCGCGCGCTTCGGGCGCAGATAGAGTTGCTCGCAAATGACCACACCGTGCGCTGCGTCGTCTTGCGCGGAGCGGGCAAGTGCTTTTCGGCCGGGCATGATCTGGGGGACATCGCGACTGGCGAGGCGGTACCGTCACGAGGATGGCACAGCGAGACGCTGCGGATGCTTGAACGGCTGCCCCAACCGGTCATCGCTGCGGTTCATGGTCATTGCTACACCGGTGCGCTTGAAGTCGCCCTAGCGTGTGATTTCATTGTCGCGGCAGACAATGCACGCTTCGGCGATACTCACGCCAAATGGGCCCTGACTCCGATCTGGGGCATGAGCCAGCGCTTGCCGCGACGTGTCGGCGTGGCGACCGCCAAGCGGCTGATGTTCACCGCCGACATGATTGATGCCGTCGAGGCCGAGCGGATCGGATTGGCGGAATATGTCGTCCCGCTCGCCGATTTCGAGCGGGAAATTGCCGCGCTGGCCAGCCGGATCGCATCGCAGTCAGCATTTTCCCATCGCGCCAACAAGCGCCTGCTTGCCGCAACTGATGGAATGCCACTCGATGCCGGCCTGCAGTGGGAGATCCTCGAAAATGAAGGGCACGGACCTGATTTTGCCGAGCGCGTAGCGGGCTTTGGCGGAAGAAAGGGCTAGCCGTTGTCGGCGGCGCAGTCAGTGTGCCGCCGACATGTCGACCTTTGCCTTTGGCTTGGGGGCAAGCCAGATCACCGCTGCCGCGAAGGCAAAGATGCCGGCGCTCCACAGGGCAATCTTGTCGGTGGCCAGGGTCACCGCCTCCGACTGGACCAGCCTATCGAGGATTATCCGTCCTTGGGCGGCACCGTAGCTGTCGAGCACTCTTCCTGGGTGCATCACGTTGACGAGCTCTGCACGCTGCAGCCGCGTCTGGGTCTCCCAAATTGTCTGCACGATGGAGGTAGCTATCGCGCCGGACAAAGTACGCATGAAGTTCTGGATGCCGGCAGCCGATGCGGTTTGGTCTGGCCGAACCGAACCAAGTGCGAGAAGTGTCGTGCCGATGAAGAAGAACGGCATGCCGATGCCCTGCAGGAATTGGGGAAGCGACAAGGTGAAAAAGTCCATCTGCGTGACCCAGCCGGTCCGCATCAGCGATACCATCCCGAGCCAGATTACCCCGCCGCTCACCATCAGGCGAATGTCGAAACGGCTGCCGAATGCAGCAGCAACTGGAGACATCAGAACGGCCATGACGCCCACGAACGCCGTCGCATAGCCGGACCAGGTTGCGGTATATCCAAGGTTTGTCTGCAGGAAGAGCGGGATCAGCACGACTGACGAGAAGAACGCCGCGTAAGTCGAGCTTTGCGCGATAACGCCGATCGTGAAGCCGCGCTGTCGGAAAACCGACAAGTCGATGATCGGGTTGGCCTCTGTCAGTTCCCAGATGAGGAATGCGAGGAAAAACACAGCCGCGATCACGGCCAGCCAAACGATCAGGCCATTCGCGAACCAGTCAACCTCGCGTCCCTTGTCGAGCATGATCTGAAGCGCACCCACCCAGATCACGAGCAGCAACAGGCCCACGTAATCAACCGGGTTGCGCGTGGTGCCGGTCTCGTAGCGCCGCAGCAACTGCCACGCGAGCGTGACGCAGATCGCCACGACCGGCAGGTTGATGAAGAATATCCAGTGCCACGACCAATTGTCGGAAATCGTCCCGCCCAGGATCGGTCCCGCGATGGGTGCCACGACCGTGGTCATGCTCCACAGCCCCAGCGCGGCCGGCGCTTTGTCCTTCGGGAAGATCCGCAGCAAAAGGGTCTGTGACATCGGCATGATCGGCGCGCCGCAAAAGCCTTGGAAGACGCGAAAAAGGATCAATGCTTCCAGGCTGGTTGAAAGCCCGCAGAGCAGCGAGAAGATACCAAAGCCGAGCACCGCCAGCATGAACACGCGGACTTCGCCAAAGCGGGATGCAATCCACCCTGACAAGGGGACGCAAATCGCCTCCGCAACCGAATAGGAGGTGATCGCCCAAGTGCCCTGCGTAGGGGCCACCGCTAGCGCCCCCGAAATGTGCGGAACCGAGACATTGGCGATGGTGATGTCGAGCACCACCATGAAGTTGGCAAGGGCCAGTGCCGCGCCGCCAAGGATCAGCTTGAACCCGCTCAGCGATTGCGTGTCCGACGACACGGGACTCACTCCGCCTTCGTGTCGATGGTGGCCGTCATCGACAGCCCGACGCGAAGCGGGTGATCCCTGAGCTGTGCTGGATCGAGCGCGATCCGCACCGGCACACGTTGCACGACCTTGATCCAGTTGCCCGTCGCGTTCTGTGCCGGAATGACCGAAAGCGCCGAGCCGGTGCCGCCTGAAAGACCAACGACCCGGCCCTTGAAGACGACGTCCTCGCCGTAGAGATCGGAAACGAGATCCACAGGCTGGCCGGATTTGACCCCCTTCAGTTCGCCTTCCTTGAAGTTGGCATCGACATAAGCCTGCCCGACGGGGACGATGGTCATCAGCGTTGATCCCGCCTGAACCCGTTGACCGACCTGAACCGAGCGGGTCGTGATCACGCCGTCGATGGGCGCTCGGACAACCGTCCGGGCAAGGTCCAGCCTGGCCTTGTCGAGTTGCGCCTTTGCGGCGAGGACTTCGGGATTGTTTTCGACCGAAGTGCCATCGATCAGAGCTGCATTTGCGCCCTTCTGGCCTTGCGCAGATCCTCGCGCCGCCCGTGCCTGAGCGAGCCCGGCCTTGGCTGCTGCCAGTGATCCACTGGCCGACGCAAAGGCGTTGCGCGCGCTGCTCAGCTCCTCGCCTGAAACTGCCCCGTCCTTGGCAAGGGACTCGCGCCGGGTCAGGTCGATGCGGGCACGTTCCACGTCTGCCATGGCAATCCTGACCTGCGCTTCCATCTTGCTGATATCGGCGGCCCGCTCTTCCACCTGGTTACCCAGCGCGGACGCGGTCGCGAATGTCTGGCGTACGCGGCGCAAGGCCTGCGCATAGTTTGCCTCGGCTTGGGCTAGGGCGATCTTTGCATCGCTGTCGTCGATCACGACCAGCACATCGCCCCTTTTGACCATCTGCGTATCAGAAACAGCGACCGCCTTTACCGAGCCGCCGACCTGCGGAGTGACCTGAGCGGTCTCGGCTCCGACGTAGGCATTGTCTGTTTCTACGTAGCGACCACCCGTGATCCACCGGTAGGCAAGTGTGATCCCACCCACGAGCGCAAGTGCAACAAAGAAGATCGTAAACGCGCGCTTTCGCTTCGACGTGCCAAGAGCGGCATCGTGCGCGTCGCGATCTGTGGCGGGGTGGATCGAAGCAGGATCGATATCGGCCATGGAGCTCTCGACTGGATTGGTCATTGTGCAGAGAAACCGCCGCCAAGCGCGCGGATCAGTTGCACGTTGATGCTGAAGGAACGAGCCTCGGTCGCGGCCAGCTGCCGGCGTGCAGCAAGGAGCGAATCTTCGGCCGACAGAACTGAGACGTAAGCGGACAGCCCGCCTTGATACCGTCGCCGCGCCAGATCATACGCTTCGCGAGCAGCGTTCACGGCCTCCGTGGCGGCAGCAGCCTGACTTTCGATCGCTTGTTGCGAAGCAACCGCGTCGGCCACTTCATGAACTGCGCGGACGAGCGTTTCGTCATATTGGGCAACGGATTCATCGTAGTCGGCGCGGGCGATGCGATAGTTTCCTGACAGTCGGCCGCCCTCGAAGATCGGCAGGCTGAGGCTTCCGGTCGCCTGGCCAATGTCCGAACCCGACGCCGTCAGGTTGCTCAGTCCCAGCGATTGCACGCCCACCAGAGCAATCAAGTTGATGTTCGGATAGAAGGCGGCGCGCGCCACCTTGATGCGTGCGGCTGCAGCTTCGACGCGGGCCTTTGCAGCAGCAATGTCTGCCCGGCGGGCGACAAGCTCCAGCGGCAGATTGGCTGGTATGGACACAGCATGGGGCACAGTGTCCGGCGGCGCGATCGTTGCGCCCCGCTCGGGACCTGCGCCAAGGAGCGCCGCGAGCGCATTGCGGATCAGTTCGATCTGTTCATCGGCCGATGAGAGTTGGGCTTTCGCCGATGCGACCGCTGCATCCGCCTGACGCAGTTCAGCCCTTGTATCCAGCCCGTTTGCGACCCGGCGCCGGACTAGATCGGCACTTTCCTGCCGCAATCGCAAGGCATCGCGCGCCAATGCCTGATCAGCGCCGGCTCGGCCGAGATCCGCCCAGGTCGCGGCGACCGAAGTCGCCAAGGCAAGGCGGGCTGCCTCACGTTCAATCCTCGCGGCTAGCTGGTCGGCGTGTGCTGCGCGGAGGGCGGCCCGGTTCTTGCCGAAGAAGTCGATCTCGTAGGAAAGATCGAGGCTCGCTCGACCGGTCTGCTGCCAGCCCTGGGGCACGAACTGTCTTGGAAAGCCGTTGTTATAGCTCTGCTTTGACCACCCTGCGCTTCCTGATGCCGACGCCGTCGGCAATAAAGCGGCGCCCGCGGCTTGGGAGTAACCCTCGGCGCGGCGGGCCCGGGCGTCGGCGGCGGCAAGGGTGGGCGAACCGCGCAGTGCCTCGTCGATAAGGGCGGCGAGTTGCGGGTCGCCGAATTGCGACCACCAATCGGCCTTGGGGAATTCGGCTTGTCCGCCGGGACTCAGTCCGCGGGTTACCGATGGCGCTGACCGCACTTCGGGTTTCGCGCCGAGGTTGGGGACCGCCGCACAGCCGCCGAGGCACAGGGCGATCGCGGTCAGCGCGGTAGAGATGGACAGCGATTGTCCTCTGCTGGATCGCGATGTGGTCATGGGGACTCGCAAATTAGTGTACAGATCGGTCACTAATAGTGCGATGCCCGCTTGCAGCTATGGTGTCAAGCGCCTTCTGTACGGGGCGGTCACTAAATGACTGCAGTGTGCCCTGCCATGGCATTCAAGCTGGCGTGATCCATGTGGGCTTGGCGGGGAGGCACTTGGCCACGAAGCCACCGGTGCATCATCGATGCTGTCGTTTTTCGTGATGGTCAGAACGCTGGAAGCGGAAAACGCGGGTGTTGTTTTGAACGGGAAGGAGCTGATCAGAACAACTCGATCTTGGCATCGGACGGCTGTATCGCTTCCTCACCCGCCAGCACCGTGCTGTAGACGTTGCGCTGGCTCTCCATCACGTAGCCATTCCGCTGATCCTCGAGCACTTCGAGAAGCGATCGCGCCGGTGGCGCGCCGCGATTGGCGCGCGCGACGAGATCTTCCAGCGCTCGCAAGGCATTGAACACCTGCTCCAGTCTCTGCCGCATGACGTCCTGGAATTGTAGATTGCCGAGAATGTCTGACAAGGTCGTGACAATTTCCCAATGGCCAGCGTCAAGCGTCTGGATAACGCGATCCAGGTCGGAACTGCTTTCGAGTATCCGATCCTGCGCCTGGCGCAACTCGTCTACCAAGCTGTCGAGCGTTTCGAGCCCGGCCTTCTTGCTCGGCATGGCAGCCGTGATCTGGTCGTGCATGCGTTCAGAAAATGCGTTGATGTCGACGCCGACGTCATGGGCGCTTTCCGCCGTCTGCTTGGCCAGCGACCTCATTTCCGCGGCGATCAACGCAAAGGCGCTCCCCGCGCCACCGCGATGCTGCGCCTCTACTGCAGCATTGACCGATAGAAAGAAGGCCTTGTCGGCAATCTTGGTGATCATGTCGACTGTGGAGCGCAGGCCCTGGAATTCATCGGCCAGTGTCTGCAATCCTGCGAAGTTTGCCTCGATCTGCTGGTCCCTTTCGGCAAGCATGGTCGCCAAGCGAGAAACGATTTCGCCCGGGACCTCGGTCGCGCGCATGATCGTATCCGCGCCCGCCAGCGTCGCGCGGATACGGTCCCTCTGCGACTGTGATGCCCGGTCGACCGCCCGAACCTTGTCCACTACGGCCACGACGCCGTTTTCGACATCGTTCTGGATGCCTTCGATCTGGCCGCAGAGGGTTTCGACGAAGGGCTCGACTGCCTGCATGTCGGCAAGCACGGGCGGGGGGATGGCGAACGGGTCGTTAAGAAAGGCAAGCGAGGCGATCGGCGAGGCGTGTTCGACATCTGGAACCGTCTCGGCTTCGGTCGGTGCCTGTTCGTCGTTGCTCCGATCACGCATGAGCGTGACAGCAGCGCAAAGGCCGGCGGCAACCCCTGCAAGCGCCGAGGCACCGCCAAGTGCCGCCGCGATTCCGCCCACCATCACCAGAATGGCAAGGCGAGAACGCGGCAACAGCGCGATGCGGCGCATCGTCAAGATCAATCAGGCCGGGAGCACTTGCCGGATCACGCCGAGCAAGTCGGGACCGGAAATAGGTTTGACGAGCCAGCCGGTCGCACCGAGCCGGCGGCTTTCCTCGCGCTTGGTCCGCTCGCTTTCGGTGGTCAACGTCAGGATGGGCGTGAAGCGGCAGCCCGGAAGACCACGCGCGTTGCGAATGAAATCGAGCCCGCCCATGTTCGGCATGTTGATATCGGTGATGATGAGATCGGGCTTCAGGCCGGCGGACAGGGCGCTAAGCGCGCGGGCGCCATCGGCGGCCGACTCCACGCGGAAGCCATTCATCTCCAGCGTCGCGCGGACGCTCATGATCATCGTCGGGGAGTCGTCGACGATCAGGATGGTCTTGTTCATGTTCCGGATTCCCCTCATCGATGGCGGGCCAGCGCGGACGAAGCGGGTGCTTCGAGGCGCACTGTCCAACACAATTTGTCCAACTTGCGCCAAGTCCCCTTGTGGCAATCGGCGCGACCACATCCGGTGGTCGACCCACCCCCTGCGCCCGGAAGCTGAAAGGGACTATTGCGCAGCGCGCTTAAGGCGACACGAAAACGGCCTCGCGAGATTACGTAAGGGCGCTCGATTGGACAGCCGAGGTTGGACAAACGGATCGTCCCGTTCACGATTAGGTAGTGGGTCCTGGTCATGCCCGGAGGCATGGAAGATTATGCGCCTGCAACCGTTCTATCGCTGAGCGACGTCGTCGCGATGACCGGTATGGGGGGCGACCTGCTACGAGCGTGGGAGCGACGTTACGGTTTTCCCAACCCTCTGCGGGATCGGCAGGGCCGCCGCGTCTATCCTGTGACCCAAGTCGACCGGCTGCAGTTGCTATGCCAACTCGTTAACGCAGGGCACCGTCCATCGCGTATCGCTGCGCTGCCTCAGCCACAGCTCAAAGCCCTGATTCAGACCAGTCCCTTGGCCGTCACTGCCGGATCACCGCTCGTCGGCTATTCGGACATCGTCGAGCAGTTGGTCGAAGCGCTCGCGCGCAACGATCTGGACGCACTTGCCCAAGGTTTGAGGCGCGATCTGGCTTATCGAGGCGCGCGATCGTTCATCCTCGAAACCGCGGCACCGTTGACGACGGCAGTGGGCTTCGCCTGGCAAGTGGGACGGATATCGGTACATCAGGAACATGCCTTTTCGCAAATTCTGCAGCATGTCCTGCGGACTGTCGTGCTGAATGCCGGGTCTGCTGCGGGGCCGAAATTCATCCTGACCACAACGCCGGGAGAGGCACACGGCCTGGGGATCGCCATGGCCGAAGCAATGATCGCGCTCGAAGGAGGATGTTGCCTTTCGCTTGGCTTGCAGACACCGCTCGAGGAAATTGCTGCAGCTACCGTTGCGCACCAGGTGGACGTTGTCGGGTTGTCGTTTTCGGCCTTCCATGCACCGCGCAGGGCCGCCCGAACGATTGAAACACTTCGCAATCTGCTCGCGCCGACCGTTCGCTTGTGGGTGGGAGGCGGCTGTGTCGGGCTCGGTCACATTACAGGCGCCGGTGTCGAACGCTTTGCTAGCCTTGCAACGATCGGGGAAGCAGTCGGCGGCCTGCAAACAAGACGCGCCGCCTGAGCTCTTAGAACAATTCGATCTTCGGGGCGGTTGCCGCAGCTTCGCCACGGTGTGCGGCGCGCTGCTGTTCCATGACGTAGTTTTCAAGGATCGAAGCAAGGCAGTTTGCGATCGAGCTGTCGGGGGGCGCATCATCATGGATGATAGCGTTCGAGAGCGAGACGAAGTGGTCGGAAATCATCGATAGCGCTCGGCTGACCTGTTCGAGCTGCTGCCGGGCGACGTCCTGGAACTGGATCGAACCGCAAAGCGTGTTAAGCGGGGTGCGCATTTCCTCTCCGCGCTGCTGAACCTGTCCGATTAGCTCGGCTTGGAACTGGTTAAGCAGGGCCATGTGCGAAGACAGCTTTTCGAAGCTGTCCTGAAGAGCCTTGGCCTTTGCGTCGTCGGAGTGTTTCTGGCTCGAAACCTTGTTCAGAAGATCCTCTCCGACCAGACGGTCCATCTCGGTCAGTTCGACGTTCAGGTTGTTGGCGAGCGAACCGGTCTGCGTTGCCAAAGCTCGGATTTCTTCGGCGATAACGTCGAGGCCCGTATTGCTGCCCAGGCTGGCTATGCGGATACGCGCGTTGATTGCGAGAAGATCGGTATAGCGCCGGATATCCTCGATCTCGTCGAGGTGCGCACGCATCCTGTGTGACAACGCGCGCACGGTCGACAGGCTATGCCGGATTTCCGCCTGGGTTTCGCTGTGATTGCGGATCAGGTCGGCGATGACGGAACGGCCTGTAGACACGCTCAGCTGCAATGTGTCGCTCGCGTCCATCAGGGCATCGGACTGCATCGTGTCACTGACGTGCCGAACAAGCGAGGTGACGCTTCCCTCGATGTCGAGCGCCTGGCCCAGAATGTCTTCAGCAGCGCTCTGGGTCTCCGTGCAGACATTCGAGAGGTGATGCTGCATGATCTCCACGAAGCCAGCGTAGCTCTTCATCTCCTCGACCAGGGCCATCGTCTGCGGATGGATCCGGTGCAGTCGATTGTCTGGGGGATCGAGTTGGACGACGTTGCTCACGGTCAGCTCAGGCGGGATCACGACATCCAGCGGTTCCGGAGACGCGGGAAAGAGGTCGACCCGCGGCTCATCGTCGGGCGATTGCGGACCCCTTTTGCCGAAAAGGCGGGAGAAAAACGCAAGCACGGTCAGGACCCGGGAACCATGTGCTTGACGACCGCAAGCAGGTCTGTCGGTTGAACCGGCTTCACGATCCAGCCCGTTGCACCGGCGCTGCGCGCCTCCTGACGCTTGTCCAGCGAGGATTCGGTGGTCAACATGATGATCGGCGTGAATCTCGTCTGCGGAAGCTGTCGAAGGTTGCGGATCAAGTCGATCCCGCTCATCGCCGCCATGTTGAGGTCGGTAATGACGAGGTTCGGCTTGCCGCCGCCTTGCAGTGCCCGCAACGCATTTTCGCCGCTGTCAGCCTTCAGCACGCCGTAGCCGGCGCGCGTTAGGATTGCTTCCATGCTCATCAGGATCGTCGGGGAATCATCCACGATCATCACGGTCTTCATGACGGATCGGCCTTCTTGGCGCGCCGGGCGCGCGCAGGGGATTTCGGGTTTGAATTTGGGACGGGCGCGCGCGGCTTTCGGGGTTGCGCTGGTGCGGAAGTTTCCTGTTGGTTGGCGGGCATCGTGGTCGCTGGCAGGTGACCAAGCGAAGGCTTCAGCCAGCGCGCCAGCGTCGCGTCTGCCGGAGCTGAAGCAAGTCCTGGGGTCAGCGCCATCAAGGTCTGCAGGATTGCGCTGTGCATGCCTTCACATGCCGCAAGATCGACGGCGCGTGTGCGATCAGCCAGGAGCCATTCGGTAAGTTCGCCCGCTTCCTCGACGACGCACTGGCCGCTCAGCCGGGCGATCGTTCCTTCGAAGGCGATCGGCATCACAGGATCTCCTTGAGGTTGAGAACAAGCAAGACCCGGCCATCGCCCAGCACTGCGGTCCCTGAAAAGCCGCTGAGGTTCGCGAGGATGCCGGAAAACGGCTTGAGGATGATGTCCATGCCGGTGCCGAAGTCGTCGATGACCATGCCGACGGTGGCATTGCCGACGCGCAGGATCAGGACGGATTCCAGTGCGGGGCGATGCCTCTCCATTCCCAGCATGTCCCGCAGGCGCGCAATGGGGATGACCTGATCGCGCAGCACCACCGCTTCCGACGCCTTCAGGCGGCGGATGGATCCGGGCTCGATACGGACCGTCTCGACCACCAGGTCCATCGGGACGCCATAAAGCTGTCCGGCCATCTCCACTGTGAGGACGCGCGTGACCGCCATTGACAGCGGCAGCTTCAGCCGTACCGTCGTGCCTTCGCCGCTCCTGCTTTCCAGCGTCACGTGGCCGCCGAAGCGCTCTACCACGGCGCGCACTGCGTCCATGCCCACGCCACGACCGGAAAGGTCCGATACCGCCTCCGCCGTCGAAAAACCGGGCAAGAACACGAGCTGCACCGCTTGGGCGTCCGACAATTGCGTCACGCGCTCTGCATCCAGCAGGCCGCGTTCGACAGCCTTGCTGCGGACCTTGTCCGGATCGATACCGCGACCGTCGTCGATCACTTCGATCACCACGCTGTCGCCATCCTGGAATGCACGAAGCTTGAGCGTTGCGATCTCCGGCTTGCCCGCGATCGTCCGGACGCCTGCCTGCTCGATCCCATGGTCGAGACTATTGCGCAGGACGTGCGTCAACGGCTCGGCCAGCGCCTCGATGATGTTCTTGTCGGCCTCGGTGCTTTCGCCTTCGATCAGAAGGCGCACCTTCTTGTCCTGCTTGCGGGCAATATCGCGCACCAGCCTCGGAAAGCGCTTGAACAGGTCGGACACCGGCATCATCCGGATGTCCATCACCGCATTCTGCAGCTGGCGCGAAATCCGGTCGATGACCGCGTACTTGTCCTTGATCTCACGCGAAAGCTCACGGCTTCCAAAGCGCGTCTCGGCATCGCGAGCCAAAAACGGCAGCGCGTTCTTGGCAACGACGAGTTCGCCGACAAGGTTCATCAGGGTGTCAACCTTGCCCTGTTCGACCCGCAGCGTCCGTTCGCCGCTTGCCTCATGCCGCTCCAGCGCGATGTCGGATGCCGGGGTCTGCGTCAGGGCGTCGCTGCCGGCAGGTTTCATTTGCAAAAGAAGATCCGCAATGGCCCGACCCAATGCGTCCGCGTCGGCCGGACCATCGTGAAGCGGACAAGGTACGTTTTGTGAGCGGCAAAGGTTTCGCAACGTCGTTTCGATGTCGCCAACCTGGCCATGCCGTCCGGGCAGCGCGAGCGCACGCTGCTGCGCCTCCAGAAGTTCTACGGCCAGCGGATCCAGGCCGCCCCTCATGTTTTCGCAGAAAGCCTCGTCCGGTTCGGCGAGCGACTTCGTTGCGGCGACGGTCAGAGCGGTATTGTCCGGCACGTAGCGGAAGTGATGCTCGACCTCGGCCCGATTGGCATTGGAGACAATCCGGAAACGCAAGTTGCAGGCGAAGGGATCAAAGGCTTCGCCAGCGGGCCAAGGCGCCTGTATCCCGATGTCCAGCCAGATCAACCCGGGTGTCGCAAGCGCGACGCGCAAAGGGTCCTCGCCGGCGAAGAAGCATCCTTCGTCCGGAGTATATTCGACAAGCACGGCGTCATCACTGCCGTCGCTCACCGCTGAAATAGCCTCGCCACTGGTGCGCGCCCATTCCGGCAGTTGGGCGCCTTCGTTCTCCGTCTGCCCGGCAGATCTCGCCGCCAGCTCGTTCTTGCGTCCAAGGCGTGCGCGATAGATCGACGCAAAGCTGCGCGCCTCTTCCATGGCTTCGGCCGGCAGGACGCCATCGGCACGAAACATCTCGTTCCAGCGGGCTACGCGGTCCAACCCGGCAAGCAACTGGTCGGTCAGTTCCGCATCGATCGAGAGTTCGCCCTCGCGCATGGCGCCAAGCAGGTCCTCACCTGCATGCACGAGGTGAATCAGCGCGGGCAGGTCGAACAGCCCCGCGGCGCCCTTGATCGAATGGACGCAGCGGAACAGCGCATTTATCGCCTCGGCATCCTCGGGATGCCGCTCCAGATTTAGAAGAGCGCTGTTCGCCTCTTCGAGAAGCGCACGCGTCTCCTCGACGAAGCTCGCCGCGAGATCGGCTGTCTCTGCAGCTCGCGCGGCTTCCTCAGCCGGGCTAAGCGGTTGGCTGGACCTCAGGGGCATGGCACACCTGTCATCAGGTTTACGGTTGCAAGAAACCGCGTGGGGTCAATCGGCTTGGTCAGATAGAAATTGGCGCCCGACTGGTAGGCTCGGGCGATATCCTCGCGGCCCTGTTCGGTGCTCATCATGACAGCGGGAATGGTCCGCAGATCGGCGTGACGTCGCACTTCCGCGAGGAAGGCGTAACCGTCCATTTTTTGCATGTTTATGTCTACGACGAACAATTCGAAGCGCTGGTGCAGCGCTTGCTCAAGGCCCTCGAGCCCGTTGATCGCCTCGCTCACGGCATAGCCGGCGCGCTTCAGAAGTTGGGAGCAGTACAGGCGGACGGTCAGGGTGTCGTCGACGATCAGGATCCGCGCCTTTTGGGCGCCATCGGAAGTGGTCGAGTTGGCCTCGACAGGCACGCGTTCGGTAGCAGTCATGGTCATGCGAGCGGCCTCTGATGGACCAGCGCTTCGGGGAACTTGCGCGGCAGGAAGATGGGCGAAATCCGGCTCATGCTCTCGGAATGACCGAGAGCCACGAAGCCGCCGGGGTTGAGCGCGTCGAAGAAGTTTTCGGCGGTCTGGCGGCGGGAAAGGTCGTCGAAGTAGATGAGCAGGTTGCGGCAGAAGATCACGTCGATCCCGCGCATCCGCGACATCTGCACCGGGTCACTCACGTTGACGATTCCGAAGTCGATCGAATCGCGCAGGTCCTCGACGACCTGCCAGCTTTCGCTATCGACCTTGCGGAAATAGGTATCGCGCACCCGCTGGGGTACCCGGTGAAGCGCGCGTGCTTGGTAGATGCCGTTGCGGGCCTTGCCCAGAGCGCGGGTGTCGATATCCGATGCAATGATCTCGATGTCGAAATCGCTGGCCCTGGGCCAGTTTTCCAGGATCGAGATCGCGATCGAGTACGGCTCTTCGCCGGTGGAGCAGGGCACTGACCAGATGCGGATGCGTTCGCGACGCGGATCCTTGCGGTTTGCGATCTCGTCCAGCATCCGCTTGGTCAGGCAGTTGAACTGGTAGTCCTCGCGGAAGAAATAGGTCTCGTTGACCGTCATCTCGTTGATCAGCGCCTGCATCTCGGCACCGCCGGGCTGGAACTTCACCAACGAGAGATATTCACGAAAGCTGCGGCACTCGTTCGCCGCCATCCGCTCTTCAAGCCTGCGATCGATGAAATAGCGTCGGCTGGCATCCATGCTGATGCCCGTCTTCTTGTAGAAGAAGTCGCAGAACACCGTGACGTCTTCTGCGGATATCCGCGCCGCGCCAAGGTCTGGGGCTGGGAAGCTCGCCACGTTTCAGGCCTCGTGCAGGCGCTGCAGCGCGGTCTCGACCGCGAAGGCCAGGAACGGCTCGTCAGGGAACCGGGCCGCGATCGCTTCGAGAGCGGGCACGGCATCTGGCAAACCTGTTCCTCCAAGCGCTTCGGCGAGGTTGGAGCAGACGTTGGGGTCCGTCTCGCTCGCTGCGAGGCTGAGGAGCCAGGCGCCAGCGGCGCTGTCCTGAAGTTCGCCGGCCAGCAGCACGGCAAAGATACGCACGTCCGGATCTTCATCGCGGCCGAGCGGTTCGAGCAGACCGCCGGCGTGGGTGGGCATCGAGGCGAGTGTTTCCAGCGCGCCATTGCGCAGGGCGGCATCCGCGTCAGACAGCATGACGGCAACGCCGTGCGCGGCCTTCTCGGAATTGAGCGAAGCGAGCGCCAGGAAGGCAGCCTGGCGGACGAGGTTATCGCCTTCCTCGCGCAGAAGCGCGACTAGCACGCTGACGCTCTCGGGGTCGCCATGAAGAGCCTGCACGGCGCGACGGCGCAGCATCGGATCGGGATGATCGAGCCGCGGTTCTTCTGCAGCGTCTGCCGCAGCAGGGATCGCAGAGCCGGAACGCGCTTTCAGGAGGCCCATGTCATACTCCCCGTGTTGGTGCGCATCGCGCGCATCCGCGCGAACGCCACTCGTTCCAGCCGGGCCGCGATCTGCGAACCGTGTAGGATTTCGCTCGCCCCGCCGCGTTCGACCAATGCCCGCGGCATGCCGTAAACCACGCAGCTGTCTTCGCTTTCGGCGATGGTGTGGCCGCCAAGCCGCCGCAATTCGGCCAGTTCCGCCGCGCCATCGTCGCCCATCCCGGTGAGCAGGACACCGATCAGGGAATCGGGAGTCAGCGTCTTCATGGCGCTCGCGACCATGCGACTGACGCTCGGGTGCCAGGTAAACTCGCGCGATGGCGGTGTGGTGGTGGCCATCAATCGGCCACCACGCTCGACCACCAGCATGTCCGCATCGCCGCGGGCAACGTAGATCGTGCCGGCTTCCAGCTCGGTCTGGCGGCGCAGTTCCTCCACCTGCAGCGCGCAGCAGCTGTTCAGGCGTTCCGCAAAGTGGCGCGTGACCGTTCCGGGCATGTGCTGGCAGACGAGCACCGGCATCGGATAGTCCGGGCTGAGGCCACCAAGCAGGTCCTCGAGGATGGCCGGCCCGCCCGTGGAAGCGCCGATCAGCGTAAGCGCCTCGCTACCCGGGCCGTAGCTCGCCAGGTTTCGGCCGCGCAGGGGCGGCGGATTGCGCAGGATCGTTTCGCGCTTGGCGACAAGGCGCTGGCGCAGGCCATCGCTCCGTCGGACGCGCGCGCCGACGGCCGCCTTTACTTTGGCGATGATCAGGTCTTCCTGCTCTCGCAACGCGGTCGACACGGTCCCACCGGGCTTGTGCACGAAGTCTACCGCACCAAGCGCAATTGCCTCGAGCGTTGCCAGCGCGCCTTCCTCGGTTAGCGAGGAAATCATCACGACCGGAGCGGGACATTCCGACATCAGCCGGCTGAGGCAGGTGAGGCCGTCCATCTCGGGCATGTTGATGTCGAGTGTCACTACGTCTGGGCGCTCTTCGCGCGCACGCTCGAGCGCTTCAGCGCCCGTCCGTGCGGTCGTGACGGCAAAGCCGCCCCGCGTAAGAATGTCTCCGATCTGGCGGCGCATCAGCGCGGAATCGTCAACGACTAAGGCTTTCATCGCGGCAGTCTCGTAACCTTTGGCCTCTCTCTTCCTGGGGGTGCTGGTCAGGCCGCCTCGGCTGCGGGAACGGCGGTCGCCAGCATCTGCTCGGCATCCAGCAGCAGGATCATCCGCCTTGCCTCAGGCAAGTTGGCGACGCGGCGGATCATCCGTCGCTGGCGGTCCGAGATTTCAGGTGCCGGCTTGATCAGGTCGCGCCGGATACGCATCACCTCGGACACGGAATCGACGATGAAGCCGGTCTGGACGCCGCCCATGGTGAACACGACGATGCGCTGGCGGTCGTTGTCATCAAGTGCAGGAAGATTGAAGCGGGCGCGCTGGTCGATCAGTGGGATCACCGCGCCGCGCAGGTTCATCACTCCCCGGATATAGTCCTCGGTACGCGGCACCTTGGCGAGATCCTCGGGCACGCGAACGATTTCCTGCACCGCGGCGATGTCGACGCCGAATTCTTCGTCCATCAGGCGGAATACGACGAACTGTTCCTCTTCGCCGGTACCGCCGGCGGCACGTGCATGGCTCGTTGCAGAAATCGCCATCGTCTCTCCCCCTGCTGCCTCTATCGCGCTTTCGAGCGCTCCCTCGATCGCGCGCCGATCGAACATGGCTTCGGCCGAGAGGATCGAGACCAGGCGCTTGCCGCCATCGAGACGGCAGATCGCGCTGAATTCGGACAAGTCGGCATTCTCGGCCAGCATCGGCGGCATCGCGTCTATCCCGCCGCGCCGAACTCGCAGGACCTCGTTCACGCGATCGAGGACCACGCCGACGATCAGGCCTCCATCGCCGATCGAGACGACCGCAACACGGTTGTGGTCGGCGCGCTCTGCAGCAGGCAGTCCGAACAGGCGGCGCAGGCAGACCACGGGCAGCAGGCGGTCACGCAGGCTGATAACGCCCATCACGCTTGGCGCGGCGCGGGGAACCCGGGTGACGTTTTCCGGGAGCTGTACGATTTCCCGCACGCTGTGGATTGGCAGCGCATATTCCTGGCCGGCTACCTCGAAGCTCACCAGCTGGATTTCGTCCTGCGCCGTATCGGACGCTTCGGAATGCGGCACCCCCGCGTTGGCCGTGGCTCCGATATCGCTCGCCTCGCTCCGTGCCAACGCGAGCGCTTCGAATTCCTGTTCGATGAGGCGCCCGCTATCGAGGATCATGACAAGGCCGAGCTCGCCCTGATCCTTGATCACGCCACGCAGCAGTTCGGAACGAACGCTGGTTTCGACCGAGGCGGCATCCTCGATGCGGCTGGTCTCAATCGTCACGACGCTGACCACGCGATCGACGACAATGCCGATCGGCTGGCCGTGGTCGAGGATCACGACACGCGTGGCATCGTCGGGCGCAACAGGTTCGCTGCCGAACAGGCTACGCGTATTGACGATCGGCAGGACCGTCCCCCGAAGGTTGGTAAGACCTTCGAGACTTTCCGGCGCCAGCGGCACCCGCACCACGTCGGGCATGCGGATGATCTCCTTTACCTCGTCGAGCGAGACCGCAAACGTCTCTCCCTCCACGGTAAAGATGGTGAACTGTCGCGACGTCCGCAGGTCGCCCGGCGTCATGCTTTCCGGCGCCGGACCGGCCACTTCGCCGGGAACGATTTTTGACTGGTACATCGCTTGAGTCCTCGCGCCTTGGCGGGATGAGTGGGGGCGGCAGCCTGGCGCCGATCCTTGCGGATCAGGCGTTGGTCTGCAGCTCGTCCGCCATCGACGCGATTTCCTCGATCGCAACAGCCAGTTCCTCGGCACCCTGGCTCTGCTGCTTGGCTGCGCTTGCGGCCTGGGTGCTCGCCTGATCGGCGTGCGTGGCGGCCGCAGCAATCTGGTTGATGCCCGTCTGCACTTCGGTCACCTGTCGCAGCATTTCGCTGGCACTGGTCTGGATGGCGCGATTGCCCTGAAGCACTTCGGACATGTCGTCGGTCACGCGGGCGAGGTCTGCGGTAATGACCTTGTTCTTCTCGACCTCGTCGAGAGCTGCGCGGCTTATCTCGTCGAGATCGCGGGCAACGTTGGCGATCTGCTCCTGGATCGTCTTGACCAGGTCCTTGATCCGATCGGCGTTCTCCGACGATTCCTCGGCAAGGTTGCGGATATCGTTGCTCACTACCGCGAACCCCTGGCCGAACTCGCCCGCGCGCGCGGCTTCGACCGATCCATTCACCGCCAGCATGTTGGTCTTGATACCGACCGTGGTGATCGCTTCGACAATCTTGTCGATGCGGCGCGATACCTGCCCAAGCTGCGTGACCTGGGCGCGCAGTCGCGTGTTGCCCTCTACCGATTCCGCCACCCCGCTGATCACTTCGTCGACTGACGCGCGGCTCTGCGCGATCAGCTGCGAAACGGCTTCACCGCGCTCCAGGCCCGCCGTTGCGGCCTCGCTCGATCGCTCGGCCCCCTTGCGGATCTGCTCCATGGCAGCCGCCGACTGGTTGGCCGCCGCAGCAGACGTCCGTGCGCCTCCCGAGATCTGGTCGATGGCCACCAGGATCTGGCTTGCCGACCGGTTGATTTCTTCGACGGCCGACGACAGCTCTTCCGCCGCTGACGCAACTTCCTCGGCACTTTTGCGCACGTCGGTCGAATTCTTCATGTCTTCGGCGATTTCGGACAGGTTCTGTGCCGTCTGATCGCTTTCGCGCAGCGCAGAGCCCTGCTGCTCGAGCGTCGCCAGGACTTCCTCGCACGCTGCCGACTGTTCGGCCGCGGCGCTCGAGATCGCTTCCGAACCCTTCTGCGCCTCTACCACCGCGGTTTCCGATTCCGCATTCAGGCGGGCGATGTCGCTTGCCCCGGCAAGGATCGCATCCATGTCCGCGCGCAGTTCGCCCAGGCGCTCGGTCACTTCGGCGCCCTTCTGCGCTTCGCTGCGCGCGCCTTCGGCCGAATGGAGGATGCCCTCGGCAATGACCTGCACTTCGGCCTGGATCTGCGCAACAAGTGACTGGATTTCGGTCGCGCTCTTTTCGGAGGTTTCCGCAAGCGTCCGCACTTCATCGGCGACGACGGCAAACCCCTTGCCATGCTCGCCCGCGCGGGCTGCCTCGATCGCGGCGTTCAGCGCCAGGAGGTTGGTCTGGTCCGCGATGCGCGCGACCGCCTTGACGATATCGCCGATGTTGGTCGCCTGGGCTTCGAGGTCGGCAACAGTCTTCACCGATGCGGCCTGACGCTCCGAAGCGGTTTCGAGCGCGCGGACCGAGGCGCCGATCTGGACGCGGTTTTCATCAAGCAGCTTCTGCAGGGCGCGGGTCTTGCCGAGCGACTGGTCGGCTGCCACGCGGCAATCGCGGACAAGGTTCGCGATTGCGCCGACATTGTTGAGCGACTGCTGGGCGGCGCTGGAGGCTTGCTCGGCACCGGCGGAAATCTGGGTCATCGCGGACTGGAGCAGGTCCAGCGCTTCGGAGGCTTCCGTCACCCCGCCGGCGAGCTGGATGCTGGCGGCGGCGATGCGCTCGGCTGCCTGCTGCTGGCGGGCATATGTGCGAGCAGCGCGCTTGCGGGCATCGGCCTCGCGGCTGCTCGCCCCATCGCTTGCAGCCGCCGGACGCGCTTTCGGCGCGCGTCGTTCGGCGAGCGCCTGGTTCGCCAGCACGCCCTTGTCGGGGCCGGCGCCATTGAGGTTTTCCTTCTTAACCAGGGCCATCGCCATCTCTCCGTTGCGGACCTGCCGGCAAGAAGAGGATGGGACTCAGACGTCCCGAAAAGCCGGCTCGTCACGGAAAATGGCGCTGATGCCTTACCGTCCGCTCCCCGTCAGGACACAGGTTATCCCTAAGGGGAGTGCGGTGAAGAGATGCTAACCCTTTTTCCTGTTCAGGCGAAAGGGATCTCGAGCCCCGGATCCGCTTTGGAGAGCGCCGCGCGCGCCTTCGTCGTGTCGAGCACGCGCTGGATGTAGGCGCGGATATTCGGGAAGCTGGAAAGGTCCTTGGGCACGAACAACCGACCGGTCGTCAACGTGAAGAAGTTCATCATGTCCGCTGCCGTAAACTGCTCGCCAGCAAGGTAGGGAACCTTGCCCAAACGCTCCTCAAGCGAAGCCCACGCAGTGTCGCCCCGCGCGGTCAATGCTGCTACTTGCGCCCGATCAACGCCCAACATTGCGATGATGATCTCCACCAGCATCGCCGGCTGCACGGTGCCTGCTGCATAGTGGAACCAGTAGAGGTAGTCGGCATAATTCGGTGCGTCCGGCGCCACGGTCAGCCTTCCAGCCCCGTACTTTCCGAGGATGTATTCGAACACCGCCGCGCTTTCGGCGAGGGTTACGTCACCGTCCTGGATCGTCGGCGCTGTCCCTGCCGGATGCAGGGCCTTGTATTCGGCAGGGGCCAGCCGGGTAACGGAATCGCGAGCGTAGAACTTCAGTTCATAGTCGAGGCCCAGTTCCTCGCACAGCCAGACGACCTTGTCCGACTGGCTCACTCCCAGGTGGTGGACGATCAGCATCGATTGCGTTCCTTTCGCGTGCCGGGTGTGGCCGGACATCTGGTGGTTCAGTGCATCCCGCCGTCGCAGCGGATGATTGCGCCTGTGACGAAGCTCGACGCATCGCTTGCCAGCCACAGGGCGGTGCCGACGATTTCTTCCGGCCTGCCCGGACGGCCGAGCGCGTTGGCCGACGTTTCGCGCATTTCTTCGGGCCAGGCCTTGGCGATGTCGGTCAGGAAGGGGCCTGCGCTGATGGCGTTCACTCTCACATTCGGGCCGTAACCATGCGCCAGCGACACGGTCATTGCGTTCAGCGCGGCCTTTGCGCCGCCATAGGGAATGGTGTTCGGGGCAGGGACCAATGCCCCGCTGGACGAAGTCACGATGATCGTGCCGCCCCGACCCATCTTCATCCGGTGCCCGACTTCGGCACAGAGCCGGAACGGGCCCTTGAAGTTGAGGTTCATGACGCTGTCGAACAACGCCTCGGTCACGTCTTGCGGAGGCACGGCCGGCGACATTCCGGCATTGGCGACAAGGATGTCGATCTGGCCGAACGCGGCGTAAGCCTGCTCGATCAGGCTGTTGACGTCATCCCAGCGTCCGGCGTGGACCGCGATGGCCGCCGAGCGCCGCCCTTTCCCACGAATTTCGTCGGCGACTTCGTTGCAGGCCTCGATCTTGCGACTGGCAATGATCACATCTGCGCCGGCATCGGCGAAGGCAAGAGCCATCTGCCGGCCGAGGCCCCGCGAGCCGCCGGTGATCAATGCCACCTTGCCCGACAGGTCGAACAGGCCGGGATGCGACATCGCGCTCATCAGGCAGAAACTCCCCTTCTGGCGCCCGTCCAGAAAGGGAGCGGCCAGCTTGTTACTTGGTTGGACAAGTAGCGTGCATGGCGATCGGCATCAACCCGCCGCAACCGGTGCGAACTTGTGTGTGTAGACTTCGTTGAAAACAATTAGTCCATCCTGCAGGCGGCAGTGGTCGAACCCGCGCATGCGGATCGCTTCCGCGCCCGTGCCAAAGTCCATGTACCAGCGACCGATGAAGCCGCCATCGATGGCCTGAACCCATTCGGGCGCATAGTCCCACGCAGGCACTGCTGCGAACAGCCCTGCAAGGTAGGCGCGCAGGGCTTCCTTCCCCTTCAGCCCGGCCGGCACCCCTTCGTCGTAATACTCGATACCCTCGTGATAGAACGAGAGTACGCCCTCCACCGACTTCGCTGTCCACTGTTCCAGCCACCGCCGGTTGAAATCCTCGATATCCATGAGCCTGTCTCCCTTTCACGCTCAGCCGCGCTGGATGCCTTCGACGATGTGACCCTCTCGGTCGGTGAACATGGCATAGCTGATGCCAAGCTGATCGAGCCGCGTGATCGGCGTGGTGGTCTTGCCGCCATTGGCCTCCACGCGGCCGGCAAATGCGGACAGATCGTCGGTATCGAACACGAGGATCGCTTCGCCCGTGCCAGGCGAGGTGTCATCGGTCAGGATAACCAGGCCAGCGCCCTTGCCGTCGGCCGAGGCCATGATCACTTCGGTCATCGGTCCGGCCGAGAACCGTCCTGTTTCCTTGAAGCCGCACACGGCGGCGTAGAAGGCCACTGATGCCTCCAGATCAGCCACCACAAGCTTCGTCATCGTCAATCTTGTCACGCATCTCTCCCGAACTGGTCGATTCTGACCACTAATTCATGGTGGAAGGCATTATCAGCGTTGACAACACAATTCGCCCGCAGGACCTTGGCACCAATCAAGGCAGGCCGCGCAGATGGCCGCCGCTTTGGAGTGGAGCTGAAATGGCGACCCTTGCCCGGGCGGATGCGCCCCCTCGAGATCTTTGCGCGGAAAAGCAGCAGCTTGCAGAAGAGGGCTTTTGCGTCGTGCCCGATGTGCTGCCGCTGGGTGAAGTCGCCGAAGTCGTTCGCCGCCTCTATCGTGCGGCGGAGGCGAGCGAGCGCAATGGTGTGGCCACCTACATGCCGATCCTCGATCCCAACGCAGCCAATGTGCGCGTGTTCTATCTTCTCGAACATGACGAAGTGTTCCGCGATCTGATCCGGCACCCTTTGGCGGTCGAACTGGTTCAGGCGTTGCTGGGGCAGGAATTCCTGATTTCGAACTTTACTGCCAACATTGCCCGGCCCGGCTCGGGATCGATGTTCCTTCATTCCGACCAGTCGCTAGTCGTGCCCGAGCCCTGGCTCGAACCATGGGCAATCAACATCATCTGGTGCCTGTCCGACGTGCATTTCGAAAATGGCGGCACCTTGCACATCAAGGGCAGCCACAGGTGGCGTACCCGCGCAGACGTGCCCGACAATGCGCAAGACCTGCTGCAATCCTTCGTTGCCCCGGCGGGGTCGATCGTGGCGATGGATGGTCGCATGTGGCACACGTCGGGCGCGAACATCACCGAGGATGAGGAGCGACCGCTGCTCTTTGGCTATTACACCAAGCCATTCCTGCGGCCCCAGGTGAACTGGAACGTTGCGCTTAGCCATGAAACCCAGGCTTCGCTCGATGAGCGCATGCAGATCTGGCTCGGGCTCGGCCTGACCGCCAATACCGGCATTGTCGATGGACATGTCAATCGGCAGTCCGGGAACGGGGGCCGTTCGTGAGCGCCGCCCTCGAAACCGCGCGTCCCGTCGTCTTGCCAGAACCGACGCGTGATCTTGCCCAAGGGCTGCGCAACATCGCCGAACACGGCCTGACGCTGGTTCCCGACGTCCTGACCGGCGACGCCCTGAAATCCGCCCGCGACGCCTTGTATCGTGCGGCCGCATCCGACAGGGCTAGGGGGCGCGAGCAGAAGTTCTCGCTCGACTACGGCCACGATGACAGCAACCAGCGCGTGTGGAACGTGCTTAGCCGCGATCCGGTGTTCGAGGACATGGCGTTCCATCCCATCGCCATCGAATATGTCCGCGCTCTGCTTGGATGGCCCGCGCTGCTCGGAAATCTCTCTGCCAACATCACCGGGCCGGGCGGGGGCGAAATGATCCTCCACGCCGACCAGATCTTCGTGCCCGAACCTTGGTCGGTCGAACCGCAAGGCATGAACGTGGCGTGGTGTCTCGACGAATTTACCGAGGAAAACGGCGGCACGCGCTTCGTGCCGGGCAGCCACAAGCTCAACCGCGCGCCTCGACCCGATGAGGCCGAAGTCCAGACGGCGGCGATCGTTGCCCCTGCGGGCTCGATCGCGATCTTTGAAAGCCGTGTCTGGCACAAGACCGGTCACAATCGCACATCTGACCAGACCCGTGCGGGTGTCTTTGCCTGGTATACCAAGCCAATCTATCGCCAGCAGGAGAACTGGGCCCTGTCACTGCGCCCCGAGACGCGCCAATTCGCCAGCGATGACGCGCTGACCTTGCTCGGTTTCAAGACGGAAGGGCTGGGCCTGGTCAACGGAAGGTCGCCCGACTGACCTTTTGCGCCTGGCCGGGTGCACCGCCGTCAGTGAACCTGCCGCTCCATTCCTTCCCAATAGGGAGCGCGCAGCGCCCGGCGAAGGATCTTGCCTGAGGCATTGCGCGGCAGCGTCTCGATCACGTCGACGCTCTTTGGGACCTTGAACCCGGCGAGCCGTTCGCGCGTCCAGGCGATTACGCTTGCCGGCTCGATGCTGTGGCCGGGGCGGGGGACGCAGACCGCCTTGACTGCTTCACCCCATTTCTCGTCCGGGACGCCGATCACCGCGACTTCTGCAACGTCAGGATGACCGTAGATGGCGCTCTCGACTTGCGCCGGATAAACATTCTCTCCGCCCGAAATGATCATGTCCTTGATCCGGTCTTGGATGTGAACATAGCCATCGGCATCGAGCGATCCCGCATCGCCCGTCGCCAGCCAGCCATCATCGGTCAACGTCGCGCGGGTTGCCTGCGGGAGTTTCCAATAACAAATCATGTTGTTGGTCGAACGCGTCTGGATCTCGCCGACTTCGCCGGCATCCAGGACCCGCCCATCTTCGCCGACGATCCGCACCTCGACGCCGGGCAGGGGCCGCCCCGCAGAGCGCATCCGCGCATTGCCCTCGGGACTATGATCCTCGGGCGGCAATGTGCAGAACGTGCCCGCAGTCTCGGTCATGCCATAGGCCTGAACGAAGCCCGCATCGAACATCGCGATGCATTCGCGCAGCAGCTCGAGCGGGATTGGGCTTGCCCCGTACACGATATAACGGATGCGGCTGAAATCCACGCGTGCACAATCGGGATGGCGCAGCAGCATCTGCAGCGCAGCAGGCACGATGAAGAAGCGTGTCACGCCCTTCTGCTCAACCGCATCGAACACTTCGCGCGGGTCGAATTCGGCGAGGATCACCGCCGGAAGCCCCGCCGCTAGCGCGTTCACGCCAAGCCCGGTCCCGCCGATGTGGGCGCAAGGCATGGTGACAAGGATTGCCTCGTCATCGTCGAAGGCCTGGTGCGGCTCCTGCCCTTCATGCTGCTTGCGCAACCCGAACAGGTTCATGTTGGACAGCACCGCACCCTTGGGATTGCCGGTCGTGCCGGAGGTGTACAGTTGCAGCACCGGATCATGGGGCCCGGCGGGCGCAAAGACTGCGGGCCTCGCAGCGGCGATCCGTGCGCGCGCTTCGCTTGCGGTAAGGCAGGCGCGGGTGTCAGCCGCTGCTTTTAAATGTTCGACGAGGTGGTCGAATCCGTCGCCCAGAAATACCGCCCGGGCCTCGGCATTTCCGGCAATCCAGGTTGCCTCTGCAGTTGCAAGCCGCCAGCCGATGGGGACCATCACGACACCGGCGCGTGCTGCCGCGAAGAACAGCGAGAAGTACAGCGTGCAGTTCTTGCCAATCCAGGCAATTCGATCGCCCTTGCCAATGCCGAGGTCCGCCAGCACACCCGCGATCCGCGCCGTCGTCTCCTCGAGCTGCGCGAAATCCAGCGTCGTGTCGGGCCCGTCGAGCGCGATGCGCTGCGGCCGGTCGGCCGCCCAAAAGCGGATGAACCCGTCGAATGTGAACAGATGCGCCGTTCGTGCGACCGTATCCGTCGCCGCGCGGGCGATCGTGCCTTGTTTCATCCCAGTCCCCTGCAACCTGCTTCGTGGCGGGCTGCTTTTGTTTAACTTCTTGTGAGCATGCGTCGCTGCCTATCGCTTGGCAACCATGCAAAATGACCAGGGAGGCCGAGCCGCTCCGCCGCCTGCCAGGCAGGAGAGGTCGTGTCGCGCCAAGCATCGGCCAGGCGTCCGGCAGCCTTGAGTGCAACACGGTCGAGCGGGGAGAGGTCCCATTCACACCCCAGTTCGAGCCGTTGGCGCACCACTGGTGGCAGGATCGACACCGCGCCTCTGGCAAGCGTGCGATGCAGGGCCTTCGGCGTGCCCGGCGCGGCCTTGCCCGAGGCGATGATGTTCAGGAATTCCGTGTTGATCGGGTGCGGTTCGAAATCGGGCAGAAGTTCCTCCATCATGGTCAGGAAGTCCGCTTCCGAAGCGGCGACTTGGGTAACGCCATAAAGCGCGGCGACCGGTGCGCCTTCCTCGAAGAAGCGGGTCTGGTCAGCTGGAGATAGAGGCCTGACGAATGTGTGATAGGCCTTCATGAAGCCATATGCCGCTGTCGCATGGACCCAGTTGAGCAGTTCGGGTTCAAGCGCCTTGTAGGGGCAACCCGCTGGTGTCGTTCCGCCTACCTTGGCGTGCATGCGGTTGACCCCGCCGATCACCTTGCGCGCCATCGATTCAGGGCCATAGACCCCGACCATCGCCGCCATCCCGGTGCGGCGTGAACGGCCGATGGGATCGACCGGATAGACCGAATGCTCCCACACTCCAGTCCGGATGCGGGCATCCGCGAACTCCAGCAGCACAGCCGCGACACCGCCGACACCCATCGCGATCATGTTGCGGAACACTTTCCACTGAACGGAATCGGGCGGCACCAGTGATGGCTCACCAGCCGGATGGCGGTAGTCGACGGTCCACTCGCGCTTTGCGGCAGCTCTGGCGCGCTCTTCCACCGTGGAATCGAATTGACCGTCTTCGGGATCACGTAGCGCCATTATTCGAACTCACTGAACCTATCACGTGATATACGGCGTATCATCCGATAGGTTTCCCCGCAAGCGCTTACCGGCTATGTACGGTGTGATGATCGACAGCCTGCTTTCCGCCGCCGTAACCGCCCACGATGCGCCAGCCTTGCCCGAAACGACACGCGAACGCATCCTGCGGGTGGGCATGGCCTGTTTTGCGCAGGAGGGCTTCGCCGGGGCAACCACGCGCATGATCGCCAGTGCGGCGGGTGTGACGCTGCCGGTTATCGCGTATCACTTCGGCAACAAGGATGGCCTGCACCTCGCCTGCGCCGAAGAGATCGTGGAGCAGCACCGCCGGCGCCTGCTGCCCGTTGCAGCGGCTGCGCGCTGTGCCGCCGATGACGGAAGCCTGACCGGCGACCAGGCGCGCGTCTGGCTTGAAAAGATCCTCGCCGCGCTTGTCGCGGCCATCACCGCCGACGACGAGCAGCGGCTGGCTACCGACTTCGTCCTGCGTGAACTCAGCGAGCAGGGGCCGGGCTACCACCTTCTGTACGAGGAGCTGTGGAAGCCGGGCATGGAATTGGTGGCAGAGCTGATTGCCATCGCGCGCGGCAAGGGAGCCGCCGACCAGAGCGATCGGGTGGGCGCGATGATGCTGCTTGCCTCGTTGTCCTCGCTCACGCGTGACGAGCCGGTGGCCAGCGCCTTCCTTGGCGGGAGCGCGTCCGAAGACCCGCACAAGACGCTTATCGGTGAATGCGCCCTGCGCATGCTTTCAGGACTTATTGCCTCGTAACACGCCTTGCAGGTCTACGTCCCGCTTGTTATCAAGCTTGATAAACAAGTGACAGGAAGAGTGGAATGGACCTGGACTGGACGGCAGAGGATCTGGCTTTCGCTGCGCAGGCGCGCGAATTCTTCGAAAGCGAACTGACGCCCGAACTGCGCGATGCCGGCCGCTTGATGACCAGCGTCTACGGCGATCATGACCTTGGCATGGAATGGCAGGCCAAGCTGCATGCCAAGGGTTGGGCAGCCCCGCACTGGCAGGTCGAACACGGTGGTCAGGACTGGACAGACGCGCAGCATTACCTGTTCGAGCGCGAGCGCATCCTGGCGGGCGCGCCGCCGGTCTCGCCCATGGGCATCCACATGGTAGCCTACGTCATCCAGGCTTACGGTACGCCAGAGCAGAAGGCGTTTTTTCTGCCACGCATCCTGTCGGGCGAAGTGTTCTTCTGCCAGGGCTACAGCGAACCGCAGTCCGGCTCGGACCTCGCCTCGCTGCAGATGCGCGCCGATTCCGATGGCGATGATCTCGTCCTCAACGGCTCCAAGATCTGGACAACCCACGCGCAGCAGGCGAACTGGATGTTCTGTCTCGTGCGTACCACGCGCGGGCTTCGCCCCCAGCAGGGCATCACCTTCCTGCTGGTCGACATGACCACACCCGGCGTGCTTGTCCGCCCGCTGGTCATGACATCGGGTGAGACGGTGCAGAACCAGGTGTTCTTCACAGACGTGCGCGTACCGAAGTCGAACGTCATCGGCGCGATCGACGACGGCTGGACGGTGGCGAAGTATCTGCTCGAATTCGAGCGTGGTGCGCGTGGCTATTCCGCAGGTCTCAAGGTTCGAGCCGAGGCGCTGCGCGAGCATGCGCGCACCACGCCCACGCCGGAGGGCATGCTTATCGACGACGAGGTGTTCGCCTCGCGCCTCGCGCGGCTGATGATGAAGCTCGACGTGCTTGAAGTGCTGGAATTCAAGCTGCTTGCAGGTGCGCGGGACGATGGTTCGGTCGGCGCCCTTTCCTCGATGATGAAGGTGCTGGGCACCGAGCTTGCGACCGAGATGACCGAACTCGTCTATCGAGCCGCGGGTACCACCGGCACGGTCTACCAGCCACACGTTACGCGGCCCGGCGGCGCGGTGCCCAACTATACGCCGCCCGAAGATGGCGGCAGCATCGGCGATGTGTGGCAGGCCCTTGCGCCCTTGCGCTATTTCAACGAACGTGCGGGGCCGATCTACGCCGGTTCGAACGAGATCCAGCGCAACATTCTCGCCAAGCGCGTGCTCGGTCTCTGACCCTGTCGGACACAAAAAGGGGCCCGGTACCAGCACGGTACCGGGGCCCTTTTTTTCCTGCTGGCGGTTCAGGCGACCTTCAGTTTGCGATACCGCCTGGTGTGCGCGTCGGCATCGCCGAACTGATTTTCGATCGCTGTCGTTCGGCGGAAATAATGGCCGACGCGCAGTTCTTCGGTCAGGCCCATGCCGCCGTGCAATTGCACCGCCTGCTGTCCGATGTAGCGTGCCGCTTCACCGACCTGGGCCTTCGCGGCGGAAACCGCTGCTGGATCGTTACCGCGCAGAGCGGCAAGGATTGCCGCAGCGGCGCTCTGTTCAAGCTGGATGCGCATGTCGACCATGCGATGCTGCAGCACCTGGAACGAGGCCAGGGCCTGTCCGAACTGCTTGCGCTGCTTCGTGTATTCGACGGTGTCATCAAGCAGCGTACGCATCAGGCCAACACCCTCGGCACAAACGGCCGCAGTGCCGGCATCAACCGCCGCTGCGATGGCAGCCGCTGCAGCATCGCCTGCAGCAATCAGTGTGGCCGCCGTGCCGTCGAGCAGCAGATCGGCGGCAGGATGATCATCGATAAGCCGGTAATCGCGGGCGGGTACGTCACCGTCGATGCGGAAGACGCCAAGCCCTCGCGGCGTGCGCGCCGTCACCAGCACGGTGTCCGCCTGCGCGGCCCAGCGCACCGCGCGCTTGGTACCGGTCAGCCGCCATACGTCGCCGTCCAGGGTTGCTTCGGTCAGCACCGAAAGCGCATCCCCACGGCTCTGCGCCTCTTCCCAGCCGAGCACCACGACCTTGCCGGCCGCAAGCGCCGTGCCGAGTTCGTCCTGTCCGCCGAGGCGCTCTAGCAGCGTGCCGACCGTCACTGCAGCCTCGATATAGGGCGTTGCCGCCAAGGCGCCGCCAAGCGCTTCGGCCACCACCATATGCGCCTGCGATCCATGTCCGAATCCGCCCCAGGCCTCGGGCAAGCCCGCACCGGCAAGGCCAAGCGCACCCTGCATCTCGTCCCAGAAGGCCCGCATTGCCGCCCCGCCACGCATCTCGCGCCGACGGTCAAAGGGCAGGTACTGCTTCAGCCAGCCAGACACGCTGTCGGCCAGCATGCGCAGGTCTTCGTCGAGTTCGAGATTCACCGAGCGTTCTCCCAAGGGTCGTTTATCAGTTCTGATAACGAGCCTTTTCAGAGAAGCAAGCCGCGCATGAGTGTTTCGACCGTATGCTCGCGATAACGTTCGTGCAGCGCCTGGTCGGCGCTCGGCAGACCGCCAAAAACCGCCGATAAGGTGAAGCGGTTGGAATAGAGACCGTCGGCAGATCCGATAGTGTTGAAATAGAACAGCTTGGGGTCGACGTCGCGGAATTCTCCCGCCGCGATCCCTTCAGCGATGATCCTGGCCTGGGCGGCGGCGATCGGGATCAGCAGTTCATCGGCGATGTGCTGCACGCGTTGCGGATCGGCTTCGCGCACCATCACCTGGATCAGGCGGTTGAGGTACGGGATCTGGTAATAGGTATCGAGGATGCCGCGCAGGTGCACCCGCATGCGCTCGGTGGGGGTTACATTGAGCGCGAACAGCCGGTCCAGTTGGCGGATACGGCGATAGACGTCGCGATCCAGCAGCGCGAGTAATAGCCCTTCCTTGCTGCCAAAAAAGTAGCGGATCATCGCGTGGTTCACGCCCGCGCGCTGCGCAATGTCGACGATCCCAATCTCGATCGTGTCGAGTTCGCGCATAAGCGCGCTGGTGGCATCGAGCAGCGCCTCCCGACTGTTTTCCCGCGATCCGCGTCCCGCGGTGGCGGGAAGGGGGGAAGGGTCTGCGCGATCGCTTTTGCTCATGACCCGGTTTGATCGCGCAAAGCTGCACTTGGCAAGCCTTTGCCGCGCCTGTCTGGCAAAAATGCCACACTTTCACGTTTGTTCGTTATCATGATTGATAACTACCTATCACATGATAAAAGCGCGCGGAAAGAGGTTTCAAGGGAGAGAACAAATGTCCTTCACCAAGACGCACTTGCTCTGCGCGCTTTTCGCCGGGTCCGCTCTGGCCACGCCAGTTCTTGCTCAGGCTCAGGCCACGCCTCAGGCCGATCAGGCCGATGCCGGCGGTACGCAGGAAATCATCGTCACGGCACAGCGGCGCGAACAATCGTTGAGCGAAGTTCCGGTTTCGATCCAGGCTTTCGGCAGCGAATCGCTCAAGAATCTGCGCGTCACCTCGACCGAAGACCTGCCGTCGGTGGCTCCGTCGCTGAACATTTCGCGCGGGTATCAAGGCGTGCCGATCTACACGCTGCGCGGCGTCGGCTTCAACACGATCAACCTGTCGGCCACGTCGACCGTCGGCACCTATCTAGACGAAGTGGCACTCGCCTACCCGTTCATGAATTCGGGCCCCGTCTACGATCTCGAACGCGTCGAAGTGCTGAAGGGGCCGCAGGGCACGCTCTATGGCCGCAACACCACTGCGGGGCTGGTCAACTTCATCACCGCCAAGCCAAAGGATACGCTTCAGGCCGGGCTGACGGTCGAGGCTGGCAACTTCAAGACCTTCAATTCGGAAGGTTTCATCAACCTGCCGCTTGGCGAAAGCACTGCCCTGCGTGCCGCCTTCCGTACGGAGGACAGCTGGGATGGCTGGCAGAAGAGCGCCAGCCGTGACGAAACGCTGGGCGAAAATCACCGCTATGGCGGGCGCCTCACGCTGACGACCCGTCCCGTTGACGGCATGAAGATCGAACTCGCCGCAAACGGCTGGATCAACAAGTCGGATGCGCTAGCCGGGCAGGCTGTCGGCTTCACGCCGAATACCGATCCGGCCAATGGCACCTTGTTCAGTGCCTTCAATGCCGCGGGCGTCGCCGATTACATCGCCACTAACAAGAACAAGTGGGACCAGGACCATGCCGACTGGGCGCCGCTTTCGCAGCGCGGCCCCGACATCGGTCGCGGCGCCGGCATCAGCGATCCGCTGCGCGAGGACGACTGGTTCATCGGCTTCCGCGGCCTGCTCGAATTCGAGATCACCCCTGACGTCACGTTCGTCGCGCTCACCGGCTACAATAAGGTCAAGCGCAAGGCGACGTTCGACTGGTCCGGCGCGCCCTACGAGATCCTGATCCAGAAGGCCGAGGGCGAGGCGCGTTCGATCAGCCAGGAAGTGCGCTTCCAGGGCAAGACAGGACCGGCGCAGTGGACAATTGGCGGGTACTTCTCGAACGACAAGGTGACTGACAACAACCGCACCCTGCTCGGCCAGAACGCCAACGTCGGGGCGGTACGCGGATTGATATTCGGCCTTGGCCTGCTCAACTCGCCGTTCAATTCGCCCGGCTACACTGCTGCCGATGTTGCGACCTCGTTCCGCACCTACCGCGATACGGCCGACTTCGACGTCGAGACCAAGAGCGTGTTCGCCAGCGCCGACTGGACGCTGACGCCCAGCCTGACGCTGACCACCGGCATCCGCTATACCCGCGATACGCAGGACTACGCCGGCTGCTCGCGTGACTTCAACGGTTCGATGCAGCCCAACGTCAATCTGTTCAACCGCGCGTTCTTCTACCAGGTCTACGGTGCCTTCACCGCGCCGATCGGCGTCAACCAGTGCAACACCTTCGATCCGGCGACCGGAACGTTCGGCATCGTCAAGTCGAAGCTCGATGAGGACAACGTGGCCTGGCGCGTCGCGCTTGGCTGGGAAGTCACTCCGGATGCGCACCTCTTTGCGTCGGTTTCGCGCGGCTACAAGTCGGGTTCGACACCGGTCAACGCGGCCAACATTTCAACGCAGAACGGTCCGGCGCGGCAGGAAAAGCTGACGTCCTACGAACTCGGCGCAAAGGTCTCGCTCGCCAACCGGGCCGTGAACATCAACCTGACCGGGTTCTACTACGATTACGGCGACAAGCAGCTCGCGGTCTACTTCGCGGACCCGATCTACACGACGCTACTGCGGCTCGACAACATTCCGAAGTCGCGCGCTTACGGCCTCGACGGCGACATGAGCGTGAACATCGGGCAGCATCTCAACGTCGCGCTCGCCGCGACACTGCTCAAGACCGAGATCCAGGGCTACGTCGGCATCGACGCGGCCGGTCTTACCAAGAGCTACGATGGTGCCACTTTCCCGCTCAGCCCCAAGTTCTCGGGCGCGGCGACGGTCACTTGGGACTCGCCGATCAACGACAAGCTGGCGTTCCGCGCGATCGTCAACGGTCGCTACCAGTCGTCGGCGAAGAACACGCTCGAGGATGATCCGCAGCTCAATCTGAAGCCCTACGGCACGATCAACGCTAGCATCGGCGTCCATGACGTCGATGACAAGTGGGACCTGTCGCTCTGGGCACGCAACCTGACCAACGAATACTATTGGGTCTCGGCCGCGACCAACGCCAACCTTGCGGTGCGCTTCCCCGGCCATAGCCGTACCTGGGGCGTCACGCTGCGGACCCTGTTCAAGTAAGCCGCAACAGCTTGCGGTAAATGACGGAAAAATAAGGAAAGGGAGGCTTGGGAATGCAGCGCCGCGAGGTCGATGCCGTTGTTGTCGGAGCCGGATTCGCCGGCATGTACATGAGCTATCTGCTGCGGCAGACAGGCTACGATGTGCAAGGCATCGAGGCGGCGGCCGACGTCGGGGGGACGTGGTACTGGAACCGCTACCCCGGTGCGCGTTGCGACATTCCCAGCCTTCTCTACCAGTATAGCTGGAACGAGGAGATCCGCACCTCCTGGAACTGGAGCGAGAAGTACGCGACCCAGCCCGAGATCCTTGCCTACGCCAACCACTGCGCTGACATCCTCGACATCCGCCCGCTGTACCGGTTCGAGACGCGGGTCACTGCCGCACACTGGGATGAGGCGGCGGACCGCTGGCTGGTGGACACGGACAAGGGCGAGGCACTTTCCGCCCGGTTCGTCATCATGGCGACGGGCGCGCTGTCCGTGCCAAAGGAACCTGACTTCCCCGGCCTCGACAGCTTCAAGGGTCCCCAACTTATTACCGGCCGCTGGCCGCACGATCCGGTCGACTTTGCCGGAAAGCGGGTTGCCGTTGTCGGCACCGGCAGTTCGGCCATCCAGTCGCTGCCGCACATCGCGGCGGCCGCCAGCCAGGTCTACGTGTTCCAGCGCACGCCCAATTTCAGCCTGCCTGCGCTTAATTCCCCGATCTCTGCCGACGAGCGCGAGGCGTTCGAGGCGGCTTGGCCGCTCTACAAGCAGGCGATCGATACGGGCGAGGCCGGCGTCGAACTGCTGCCCGAAGACTGGAACCCGACCGACGAGGAACTCGCCGAACACGTGAAGATCCTTTGGAACGGCGGCGGCCTTGTCTCGACGGTGCAGATCCCGCGCCTGACCAAGGACGAACGTATTAACGATGCCGCCTGCGACTTCGTGCGCAGCCAGATCCGCGCGCTCGTCAAGGATCCTGTGACAGCCGAGAAGCTCTGTCCGACAAGCTTCCCGATCTCGACCAGGCGCGCCTGCGTCGATACCGATTACTACGTCACCTACAACCGCGACAACGTCACCCTCGTCGACCTGAACGAAGGCGCGATCGAGGAGGTCACCACGCGCGGTATCCGCACGGCCAAGGCGGAATACGAAGTCGACATGATTGTCTGGGCGCTCGGCTTCGATGCCATGACAGGTGCGCTCACCCGCGTCGACATTCGTGGCGAGGAGGGCAGGGCGCTCAAGGATGCGTGGTATGCAGGCCCCGCGATGTGGATGGGCATGATGGTCGCGGGCTTCCCGAACCTTTTCACGATCACCGGACCCGGCAGCCCCTCGGTGCTGATGAACGTCATCCTTGCCGGAGAACACAACGTCGAATTCGTGCATGCCGTGGTGGAACACATGCGCAGCCAGGGGCATGCTCGTGTCGCCGCCGACGAAGCAGCGCAGGATGCCTGGGTCGATCACGTCCGGCGCGAGGCGGAGGGCACGCTCTTTCCGCGCGCCAACTCATGGTACATGGGGGCCAATATTCCCGGGAAACCGCGGGTCATGCTTCCCTATGTCGGCACCGACTACAAAAAGCGTCTGAACGCCATACTTGAAGAAGGTTTTCCGGGCCTTCGCTTTTCGACCTGACGTTCAAAGGACACGAAGCTTGCAGCGCGGCCTTCGGGATGCTTGACCGGCGTCAAACGAAAGGGAGACGTCGCCGATGGCATCGCCGATCCGCCTGCACGGCTATTTCCGCTCGAGCGCGTCCTGGCGCGTGCGCATCGCACTCGCGCTGAAAGGCCTATCGTGGGAGACCATTCCGCACTCGCTCGTCGATGGCGAACAGCGCGATCCAGGCTTCCTAGCGCTCAATCCGCAGGGCCTGGTCCCCGCACTCGAGATAGACGGACTGGTACTCACCCAAAGCCTGGCGATCTGCGAATACCTTGACGAGACCCATCCACAGCCTCCCTTGCTGCCCCCCGACGCGGCCGGACGGGCACGGGCGCGGGCGCTGGCCCAGGCGATCGCATGCGATCTTCACCCGGTGCAGAACCTGCGCGTGCTGCAACGCATCCGCGCGATTGCCGGGAATGCCGATGCAGGGACGATCTGGGCCCGCGAAACCTGCGACCAGGGGCTTGATGCCTTTGCCGAGTTGGTCGGGGAAGGCGCGGGCGCGTTCTGCCTGGGCGACGCGCCGGGCCTTGCCGATCTGATCCTCGTCCCCCAGCTTGCCAACGCCCGTCGCTTTGGCTGTGACATGCGTTGGCCGCGCTTGCTGGCGATCGAGGAGGCGTGCCTTTCCCTCTCGGCGTTCGCGTCGACTGCGCCCAGTGCCGTGGAGCAGGGTTGAGTCGCCAATCCCGCAGGTGCGAAGCGCCAACCAAAAAATGTCCGATCACTCAAGAAGACCCGAACCGGTTTCTTTAATTGTCTTGCCGGACAATCGGTTGGCGAGGTCGCTTCGTTGTGGAGAAATTTACCACTTCCGGTCCCTGCACATTTGTACAACGAACGGTGGCAGGGAACGGAACGGTGGCAGGAAATAACGACTGTCTCCCGTAAAGGCAGGTGTCGCGCTTGCCGGATCAACCAGCGCCGCGCCCTTCGGGAAAATCCCGACCAAGCGTGGAGAAATGCGCCAGATGAGCCTGACGATCCGCACCCGCAACTCCACGATAACCGTTACCACGCCCTCAGGGTATCCGATCGGCACCGCCGCCCAGCCCAACAGGGCCAATGACACCGCACTCGATGACGCGGCATTCCACCTGCGTGAAGCGCTGCTCCATCTGGACCTGACCGAGAACCTGATCGCGGCAGCCTATGTCGATCAGGCACTCTCGATGCTGCGAGGGCACCGCGTCTCTCGGGCCAGCGAAGCCTGAGCGGTCCGGCTTGGCTCGCTGCGGGGTCAGGCGGCGCGCAAAGCGATAGCTACGCGACCTTCGAGTTGAACGGTGAAGTCCGCATTGCCTGCACCGTCGGCGACCAGCTCTTGCTCCAATGCACCTTCCAGCAGGTAGCGCCGACCCGGTTCCAGCTGGGAAATCCCAATTCGCCGCGGGCCGGCGTCGGCGCCTTGCACCAGCGTCGCTTCCAGATCGGTTCCGTCGCTCCAGGCGCGCGCGACCAGTACCGCCGGGTATTCCAGCGTTTCGATCATCGGCCCGGCGAGCGCTGCCTTGGCCGGCCCCTCGGTAAAGGTGCGGCGGAAGTCGCCGGTTTCCATCAGCAGGCCCATGATCGCGGTGGCGTTGCTGATGTTGGATCCCTTGTTGAAGCGAAGGACGCCTTCGCGCACCTCCGGCTCGCAATCGTGGAACAGCCCGGCTTTTGCCGCATGTGCGATCCGCGCATCGCCGAACTCGCGCGCCGACACAAGGTACGTGCCATAGGCGCCGACATGCCCGGTACCGTACTTGCCGGCATCCAGTCCTTCACCCGGCATCACCATGCGTGGACCGTCCGCTTCCTCGACGATGATGGGCTCGATCTCCTCGCGGGCGATGGCCCATAGCTGGCGGGCACGCTGCGGCAGGAAAGCGCTTTCGAAGAAGGCATAGCCTGCCTCGCCAACGGGGAAGGGCACCGGCATGCCAGTCCACTGCGAACGCAGGCCGACGATCGAGCCCGAGCTGTCGGTGAACTCCTCGTCGATGCCGCGCAGCCAGTCGGTCATGTGCCGGTCCACCAGCCGCGATCCGGTGACCGCGTCGTGGGTGACCAGGCTCAGCATCCCGTAGTGGTTGCAGATCGGATAGAGCCAATTGGGCTCGCAGGCGAAGATGCCGAACTTGGCGACGGCGTAGTTCCGATCCACCGAGGCGTTGAGGCTACCGAAATCGTGCTTCCACGCCTTGCTGTCGTTCAGCCGGAACGTCAGGCTGCCCGGCTCGAGATAGCGCCGGTCGCCGGTCGCGAGCGTATAGCCGCCGACATGGGCGCCGAACCAGCCGGTCAACATGATGTTGTCCTTGGCTGCCGGGTCCCAATCGGTGAAGTTGAAGTGGCCCCAGCAGCTCTCCAGCACCCAGTAGTCCCAGACTTTCTTCTCGAGGTACTTCTCGATCAGGTTTCGCTGGGCAAGGCCCATGTAGCCACGGAAATTGGGGACGTAGGCGGTCTGCGCAATCGCCAGCGCGAAGCCCATGTGGTTGATCTGGTAGCGCAGCGCGGCAGGCTGGAACTGGTCGATCACGGTGAAGCCGCCGAACTCGCCCACCGGCTGCAGCGCGCGGTCGAGCAGATAGCGCAAGCCTGCAAGCTGCTCGTCGTCCATCTCGCGCTTTGCCGGATCAGGCTCGCGCGCCGATTGCTGCGTCACGTCCATGAACGCGCGCGGCAGGAATGCCTCGCGTGCCTTCGCCTTTTCGAGCCCTGCGGCATGCGCCCTGCGATTGTTGCGGGCGAAGGCAAGGATGACAGCGCCCGCTGCCAGCGGTGCGGCAATCGGTGCGCCGGCCCAGGTCGTCTCGCCTGCCATCGCGCTGGCCAGGATCGCGCTGCCAAGCCAGACGGTCGCCGGCGCGATCACCGCACCTGCCCAGAACCATGCGACCAGCGAGGCCACGAACACGACCGCCGTCAACGCGAACAGCAGCATCGCCCAACCGCCTACAGCGAGGAAGCCGCCTCCCGGCACGATCAGGCCGATACCGGCCGCCTGAAGCGCCGGGCTCGATCCCAGCAGTGTCGGGGCAAGGCCGAGCGCGCACATGCCGAGGTAGATCGTCCAGGTTCGCCGCTGGCGCGCTGCGGTCACCGGTCCCTTGCGGCCACGGTGTGGCGAAAGCCCGGGAATGTCGCGGGAAAGGGGTATCGTGGCCATCAGTTCCTCCAGCCCAGCGGGGCGCAGATGTTCTTGTGAATAAGGGCAATGATCGCGGGATCGGTCGCGGACGCGGCTGTGGTAAGGGTGGCGGAAGCCACGGCCGGTCCCGCCAGTGCGGCCAGCAGCAGCGCCTCGACCGCGAGAACAGGGCGCGACAGCAGGCCATGGCGCCGCGACGCGGCCGCACGCTTCGGCGCGGGTGTCACCGTTGCAAGGCTCCACGCGACCGCGGCGTCCTTGCCCTCGGTGCTGGCAAAGCCCAACGCGCGCATCATGGCCCGCAGCGGTGCGAGCAGGCGCATCAACAGGAAAACCGCGAAAGCACAGCAGGCCATCGGCGCATCCATCTCCACGAGCTATTTTCTGGTCAAGCTATCCTAGAAAATGGATGCCGTCCAGCCCGTGGTTGCGATGCCGTCGCGTCTGCCGGTCAGGCCGGTGCGCTGCCCGGCGCCAGCCGGTCGGTGATGATCCGGTCGCGCGCGGCGCGCACGTCGCCCGCTGCGATCTGCACTTCGAGCCGTTCGCGGTCGTTGTTGCGATACCGGTCCTCGGCCTTGTTGATCGCTTCCTGGCTCAGCCCCAGCGTGTCGAGCGCCGAACGGGACATCAGCACGGCCGATTCCATCACTTCACGCACCACCAGCGTGGTCGGCGCATCGCGCAGCTTTACCATGGCGCGACGATCGAACGCCCGCACGAAGATGGCTGCGTCAGGAAAGGTTTCGTGCACCGCTTCGATCAGGTCGGGTGAGAGCTGATCGCCATCCAGGCAGAACAGGATGACCTCCGCCTCCGCCGCCCCGGCCTGACGCAACATGTCGATGCGCGTGCCATCACCGAAATAGACCTTGGCGCCGAACTGTCCGGCAACGTCGATCATTTCCACGTCGGTGTCGATCAGTGTCACGTCGATCCCGCTCGCCAGCATCATCTGGCCGACTGTCTGGCCGAAGCGGCCATAGCCCACGATAAGCGCGCCGGCGCGCTCGCCGGTGGGGCCTTCGCGAACCTCGGCAGCGCCTGCCGGGGCCTCGCGGATGCGTGCCGTGGCCATCATCAGGAATGGCGTCGTCGCCATCGACAGTGTCACCACCGCTCCGAAGATGCTCGCGGCTTCCGGCGCGATCAGCAGTGCGTTCTGCGCCTGTGCGAACAGCACGAAACCGAATTCGCCGCCCTGGCTGAGCAACAGGCCCATGGCGAGGGCGGGGCGCCATCCCATCCCGAACAGGCGGGCAAGGCCGAAGATGACAACCGCCTTCACCGCGATCAGCGCGAGCGCCATCGACACGACGAAAACCGGATTGCGCGCGATCGCGCCAAGATCGAGCATCATGCCAACGGCCAGGAAGAACAGGCCGAGCAGGATCGAACGGAACGGTTCGACGTCGGCTTCCAGTTCGTGGCGATAGGGGCTGTCGGCGAGCATCACGCCGGCGATGAACGCGCCGAGCGCGGTGGAAAGCCCCAGCGCTTCCATCACCGCGGCGCTCGCCATCACCGTGAACAGCGCGGCGACCACGAACATCTCGCGTTCGCCAAGGTTGCCGATCAGGCGGAACAGCGGCCGGATCGCGAAGCGGCCCGCCAGCACGAGCCCCACAATCGCGCCGATCGTCTCCAGCCCGAGCAGCCAGCCCGGAGGTCCGCCCGCATCGGCGGGATTGCGGCTCAGCGCTGTGATGATCGTGATCAGGGGAATGATCGAAAGATCCTGAAACAGCAGGATCGAGAAGGTGCGTTCCCCAAAGCGCGTGCGCAGACGCCCCGCCGATTGCAGCATCGGCAATACCTGCGCGGTCGAGGACAGCGCGAGCGGCAGGCCCAGCGCAAATGCCGCCGGCGCGGAGAAGTCGGTGAACGCGAAGATCACGCCCGAAATGGCCAGACCACACAGGATCACCTGCAGGCCACCAAGGCCGACGATGTCCTTCTTCATCCGCCACAGCCGCGACGGATCGAGCTCCAGCCCGACAAGGAACAGCAGCAGCGTGATGCCCAGCTCGGCAAAGCCCAGCTTCTGTTCGGCCTGGCCGACAAGGCCCAGCGCCTGGGGCCCCACGACCGCGCCTGCCAGCAGGTAGCCCAGCGTGGCACCAAGGCCCAGCCGCCGGAACACGAGCACGAAGACGAGCGCAAAGCCCAGCAGCAGGAAGCCATCGTGGAGCATCGATCCCGCTTCGTTCACTTATGGCCGCCTTTCAGTTGACCCGGCGACGATATGGCGAATGCCTGCATCGTCAAGCGCGCGTCCAATTCATGTCGAACGATAGGAATCAATTGACACCGGTGTAGGTTGCGGTGACGTTTCGCCCATTCACAAGGAGGATGCCCATGTCGATTTCCGGTACCTATGAATGCATTACAAAGAGCCCGATGGGCGAGCAGAAGTCTACCCTGACGATCACCGCCGATGGCGACAGCTTTACCGGCACCAATGCAGGCCCGATGGGTTCGGTCGACATCAGCGACGGCAAGATCGACGGCAACACGCTGACCTGGATGATGAAGCTGACCGCGCCGATGCCGATGACGCTGGAAGGCAAGGCCACCGTCGATGGCGATTCCTTCGCCGGCGAAGTGAAGGCAGGTCCCTTCGGAACCTTCCCGATGACCGGAAAGAAGGTCGGCTGACGTTTCCGTTCAAGGCGCTCCACCGTGCGTGGGGCGCCTTATCAGTGCGAGACGAACTTCGTCTTCACCCGTTTGATCGCGCCTGAAAATGCCAGCACGTTTACGCCTTCGCTGGTGATCATGCCGCGCACGAAGATCAGCCCGCCGCCCTTGCGGACAATTTCGCCCCGGGCATACAGCGGCACGTCGGCGGGTGCGCCGCTGACGAATTCCGAATTCATCGTCACCGTCACGCCGTGAACCACGTCGCCGTCCTCGGCTGCGATCATGAACAGCGCGAAGTCCGCAAAGGTCATCAGCGTTCCGCCGTGGACCATCCCGTGGCCGTTGAGGTTCTTGGTCGTCGGCAGGAACCCGCACAGGATCTGGCCCCGTTCGTCGCGGCAGACCCTGAACGGACCCGCTAGGCCCTCGAACGGGTCTTCGGGAAACCACTCCCACCACCCCTCGAACGGGGCGTCGGTAACCTGGCGCAGATAGCCGCCATTGAATGGGGGAGTAGGGGGCGTCGTCATGGCGTTCCCGCTGCGACGGCAAGGGGCGCAGGTCAAGCGACAAAAAAGTCCCCCGGCCGCACGTGGTGGCCGGGGGACAGTCGCGTCAAGCTTGTAACGTGCGGCAGGGTGTCGTTCGTCAGAACGCCGCGGTGAGCGAAAACACCACCGCTGCGCCGGCGATCGAGCCGGTGCCATCCTGCCCGCGCGAGAAGCTCGGCTGCAGGTAGGCGGCCTTTTCCTTGGTGATGTCGGTGTCGACGTAAGCGACGCCCACGGTCAGCGGGGTGCCGGCAATGGCGTAGTCCGCACCGATCAGCCAATCCCAGTATTCGCCGGTCGGCGCGACCGAGGTGGCGAAGGGCCCCAGGCCCTTGTTGCCCTTCGAATAGCCAATGTGGCCCTTCAGCGTCAGGCCGGTGTTGGGCACGCCCGCTGCGGCATCGCCCCACAGATAGAGGTTGTCGTTCTTGTCGCCCGGGTTGGTATAGACACCGGCGGCGGCATCCGCGCCCGTTGCGTACCAGGCGCCCAGCGCTTCCTGTTGCGGAGCGTAGGCGACACCGGCAGTCAGCGTGACCGGGCCGGTCGTGCCCGAAACCTTGATATAGGGTTCGATGAAGTCGGTGTTGTCGAAGCCCTTGGGGTACATGTACCAGGTCGCGCCGACATCGATCGTCGCATTGCCGACGGTCTTCTTGTAACCTGCGATCAGGTCCAGCTCCATGTTGGCGCCGCCGAAGGTTCCCCACCCGGCCAGGTTCGACCCCCAGGTGCCGACATAGAAGCCGCTTTCGTGGGCAATGGTCAGGCCGCCCTGAATGGCGAGATTGCGGTCCGACTGCGACACGCCGCGGAAGCGGTATTCGGAAACGAGGCCGACGCTGCCCGAAACGGTGATCGGCTTGGCTTCTTCGTCCTGTGCCATTGCGGGCGCGGCGAACGAGATCGACAGCAGCGCCGCGGACAGCGCGCAAAGGTTGCGGAACTTCATCTTGGAACGTCCTCCCTGACGTGGGTTTCCGTTCCACCTGCGGTCCTGGTGCGGCCTCTCTGGATGTGGAGACCATCGCCCGGGACTGTTCCTTAGCTACGCACCACGCGTTGCCCTCCATTGGCTAGTTCGTGACGAAACGTTGCTGTGTTCGCAAATGCAAAAAAATGCCGGACCGGCAACCGATGGGGATCGGCGCCGGTCCGGCCAGCCAGGGGTGCCGGAAAACGGGGGTCTTTGCTTCCGGCGCACCCCGTCCGATCCGCAACGAACCGGACGGGTAACCCTCAGGCCGAATGGGCCAGCGGCCTGAGGATCGGTTCGGGGCCGGTGACGTGCACCGCAGCGCCGCGCTGGCGTCGGCGCGCAAGCCATTCGCCGAGCGTTTCCGCCGTGGTGTGGTCCATCACCTTCACGCCATTGAGGTCGAGGTGCACGCCCTTGTCGGCCGGCACGCCTTCCAGCACGGCGTTGATCCGGGTGAGGCCCAGGAACGTCGCCGCGCCTTCCAGTTCGACCTTGTGGGTATCGACCATCTCACGCTCGGCAACCTTGAGCTTGAGGTTGCGAGCGTGCGGCAGCAGTTCGAGCAGCGACAGCGCAAGGCCCACCAGCACACCGGTCAGCAGGTCGGTTGCCACCACCAGCACGAAGGTCGCGGCCCAGATCAGCGCCGGCACCACGCCGTGCGTCTTGAACAGGTGGGTCGGATGCTTGAGGCTGACGAGCTTCCACCCGGTCACCACCAGCACGCCGCCCAGCGCCGCCATCGGCACTTCGCGCAGCAGCCAGGGCAGCAGCGCCACGAAGCCGAGGATCCACGCGCCGTGTAGGATCGTGGAAAGCCGGGTGCGGGCGCCCGCCTGCACGTTGGCCGAAGATCGCACGATCACTCCGGTCATCGGCAAAGCGCCGAACACGCCGCACAGGAAGTTGCCGATGCCCTGCGCGCGCAATTCCTTGTTGTAGTCGGTGCGCGGGCCATCGTGCATGCGGTCGACCGCTGCTGCCGAAAGCAGCGTCTCGGCGCTGGCGATGAATGCGATGGCAATGGCGGACGCGATCAGCGATGGGCTCGTCAGCAGGCCCAGCACGCCCGCTTCGGGCAGGGCAAAGGCAGAGGCGATCGAATCCGGCACGGCGATCTTGGCGACCTGCAAGCCGCCCAGCCACGCCACCATGGTAGCCGCCAGCACGCCCAGCAGCGCACCCGGAACCAGCGAAAATCTGGCGGGCTTCAGCTTGTCCCAACCGATCATCACGCCGATGGTCAGCAGGCCGAGCATCAATGCCAGTTCGGTCGAACGGATATCGCTCGACAGGCCAAGGATGCGTCCGGGCATCGCGGCCAGGTTTTCGATGCCGTTCGACAGTGGCTTCGCGTCGAACAGGATATGGAACTGGCCGATCACGATCAGCGCGCCGATCCCTGCAAGCATGCCGTGCACCACCGCCGGGGAAATGGCGCGGAACATGCCGCCCAGCTTTGCCACGCCCGCCACCAGCTGGATGGCACCCGCGATCAGCAGGACCGGACCGAGCGCCGACAGGCCGTTGTCGCGCACGAATTCGAACACGATCACGGCAAGGCCGGCGGCAGGGCCACTCACCTGCAGCGGCGATCCCGCGAACAGGCCAACAACGATCCCGCCGATGATCCCGGTCACCAGTCCCTTTTCGGGCGGAACCCCGGAAGCGATGGCGATGCCCATGCACAGCGGCATCGCCACAAGGAACACTACGATGGATGCGGTGAAATCGCGCGCGCCGTGTGCGAACAGGCCGCTACGCGCCGGGGCGTCCGCGGTTGCGGATAGCGAGGTCATTCGGCAGCCTCGGCCAGCGCGGGTTCCACGGCAAAGCGCGGCGCGGCCGGCAGCGCGACCGGCAGCGTGCGGTCCTCGCGCATCACCACGAACTGGCCGGTGTCGCCATCGAGGCCCAGCACCTGGCCTGCGCTGATGTCGACGAACCAGCCATGCAGCGCCATTTCACCGCGCGCGATGGCCGCCGCCACCGATGGGTGCGTGCGCAGATGCGCGATCTGCGCCTTGATGTTTTCAAGGCTTACGGCGCGGACGCGATCATTTCCGTAAAGGTGGGGCGAACAGGTCGACACCACGTGTTCGGCTGCTGCACCGTGGCGCAGCCACGCGACCACGTTGGGCATGCCTTCGGGCACCTCCGGGGCGGCCAGCGCCTTCATCGCGCCGCAGTCCGAATGGCCGCAGACGATGATGTCGCGCACGCCCAGCGCGACGACGGCATATTCGACGGTGGAGGACACGCCGCCGTTCATCGTCGCATAGGACGGGACCATGTTGCCTGCGTTGCGGCAGACAAACAGCTCGCCCGGCTCTGCCTGCATGATCTGTTCGGGCACGATACGCGAATCCGCGCAGCTGATCATCAGCGCCTTGGGGCTCTGGCCCTCGGTGGAAAGCTTGCCGAACAGCTCGCGGCTGTCGGGAAATACGGTCTTCTCGAAGCTGAAGACCCTGCCGATCAATTCGTTCATGTTCGCGTCTCCTATCCGTAGCGGATCAGGCGACCGCGGCGATATGCCGCGACTGCGAACAAAAGTTAATGGGTCTACCTTGCGGCTTTCGGGCCCCCGCGTAACGAAGTGTTTCGGCTGTTTCCCGAAGGCTTCAGACCACCGCGCCGGGCAGGCGGATCACCGCTGTCAGCCCGCCGCCCTCGCGATTGAGCAAGTGCAGCGACCCGCGCTCCAGCTTCACAGCGCGGCGCACGATGGGCAGGCCAAGCCCCATGCCTGGCGTGTCGCGTTGGCGCGCATTGTCGAGCCGCACGAACGGCTGGAGCACATCGTCCAGCCGGCCGTCGGGGATGCCCGGGCCGTCGTCCTCGATCAGGATCACCGCATCGCGTCCTTCGCGCCGGACGGACACGCGTGCGCGCTCGCCATAATGGATCGCGTTTTCGATCAGGTTGGACAGCGCGCGGCGGATCGACACGGAGCGGGCCATGATCTCGAGCCGATCCTCCCCATCGTAGGTCGCGTCCTTGCCTTCGTCCTGTGCGCTGTCGACCAGGGTCGCTGCCATCGCCGCAAGGTCGATGCGTTCGGCGGGAATGTTGGTGCCGCCACTTTCCACGAAGGCTTGCAGGCTTGCCAGCAAGTGGCGCATCTCGGAAATGTCGCCGTCCATCTCGGCCAGCGTCGCCGGGCTCAGGGATGCATTCTCAAGCCGCAGCTGCAGCCGCGAAAGCGGCGTGCGCAAGTCATGGCCGATCGCCAGCATCGATTGCGTGCGCGTCTGCAGCGAGCGGTGAATGCGCTGCTGCATCTGGTTGAACGCCCGGATCAGCTGGCGCACTTCCTCGGGCCCCGCTTCCTCCAGCGGGCGGGGTTGGCCCGAACCGACAAGGCGAGAAGCCTCGACCAGCCGTTCGAGCGGCCGCAGCGTGAAGTGGAACAGCGCCCAGGCGAGCACTGCCAGCACCACCGTGGGCAGCAGGTACGACGCGATCCGGCCAAGGTTCAGCGTCCACGCACCGCTGGCGCTGGTCTCGAAGCGCAGCACGGTGCGGTCGGGCAGGATCATCGTGCCCGAGACGTTACCGCCGCCGGGCAGCGACTTGAGCGAGAGCTGGAGGTCGGATGGCGCAAGTTCGGGCGAATGCTCGACCACTTGCGCGCGCAGCGTCGACAGCGCGAGCGACCCGCTGGCCCGGCTGCCGTTCGGAGTCCAGGCTATCACGAAGCGCGGCGAGCTCAACGCCTGCGCAACGCCAGGCCGGTCCTTCGCCGGCGTACGGTCGATTGCGCGGCTCGCCACGACCAGCGTTTCGGCGATGCGCGCGGCATCGTCCTGGCGCAGGGCGAAGGCGCTGGCGCGGTCGAACAGCAGGGTGTTGGCGGCAAAGTCGATGAGCGCGACCAGCAGCAGGATCGCAAGCAGCCGTTCGGGCAGACCGAAGCGTCGCAACAGGTTCACTCCGTGTCTATAGCGGATTTGCGCGGCTCAGTCGCGCTCGACTTCGGCCCGCAGCATGTAGCCGACCCCCCGCACCGTCACGATCGGGGCATTGCCCCCGGCCGAGGCGAGCTTGCGACGCAGGCGGCTGACCAGCACGTCCACGCTGCGGTCCGAACTGTCACCCAGCCGCGTGCGCGAAAGCTCGATCAGCCGCTCGCGGCCGAGCACGCGCTGCGGCTGGCCCACGAACGTGGCCAGCAGGTCGAATTCGGCGCCCGTCAGGTCGACCATAGCGCCCGATGGCGAATGCAGCTCGCGCCGTGCCAGCGACAGCGTCCAGCCGTCGAAGCGCACTTCGCCGCCGCGCCGGCCGCCGGTGCTGCCCGAGCTGTCCTCGCCCGTGCTTTCCGTCCGGCGCAACACCGCGCCGATACGGGCGAGCAGCTCGCGCGAGCTGAACGGCTTGGGCAGGTAGTCGTCCGCGCCAAGCTCGAGGCCCAGCACGCGGTCTTCTTCGCTGCCGCGCGCCGAAACGAAGATGATCGGCACGTCGCTCTGTCGGCGTAGCCGCCGGAACAGCTCGATCCCGCTGGTGCCGGGCAGCATGATGTCGAGCACCACCAGATCGGCGGGCTCGGCTTCGAGCGCCACCCACATTTCGGCCCCGGTCGCGGCGGTACGCACGGCATAGCCGTGTTCGCGCAGCGCCCGCGCCGTCAGCGTACGCAGGGGGCCGTCGTCTTCGACAAGGACAATGGAAGGGGCGGTCATGCGGCTCCGATGGGCAGTGGTTGTCGAGAGAGGTGTTTAGGGGTGGGCAGGGGCGCTTTCAACCACGCCCCTGCGCCATGCCGGATCAGCGGACCTCTTCCTTGGTCACCGCCGCCTTGCGCAGAGCGAGCGCTTCGGCATGGGGATCGGGGCGCGTGCAGCCGCGGTTCTTGCTCGGATCGGGATGGCAAAACTTGCGCGGGGTGGCTTCGGCGGTCTTTGTGCCGGCACCCGGCTTGTCGAACACGGCGAGTGCGCTGCCGCAGTGCTGCGGGCGCGGGCCGCTGGGGTTACAGGCAAGGGCAGCGCCGGCCGGCGAGACCGGAGCGGCGAAAGCGAGAGCGAGGGTCGAAAGCAGCATCGGAAATCTCCACCGCAGGGATTGCGATGACGACCAGCTAATGTGTCCAGCTTTTCCGGCGCTCCTCTAGGCCGTGACAAAGTATTTCCTGCAGTCGATTGCCCCCGGTTTTACGCAACCGCCCCGTTTGAACGGGCTTGCCACTGCGATGGCGGGCGTTTAACCGCTCGATTAACCCAAGCGGACGTAGCGGAAAAGGGAGATGCGCATGACTGGTCCAAGGATGCTCGAAGGTATGCGCGTCGTCGATCTGACATCGGTGGTGTTCGGCCCTTACGCTACGCTCACGCTCGCTGATCTCGGCGCCGAAGTGATCAAGGTCGAAGGCCCGACCGGCGATCAGTTCCGCTACGCCGGCATGCCGGTCAAGACGCGCGGGATGGGCGCGTGTCACATGAACCTCAACAAGGGCAAACAGTCGGTCGTCCTCGATCTCAAGACCGAGGACGGCAAGGCTGGCCTCACCCGGCTGCTCGCAACCGCTGACGTGTTCATCCACAATGTCCGCGGCAAGGCGGTTGAGCGGCTCGGCTTCGGGTATGAAGCAGTCAAGGCGATCAAGCCCGACATCGTCTACGTCCACTGCGTCGGCTTTGGTTCGGGCGGCCCTTACCGAGATCTGCAGGCCTACGATGACGTTATCCAGGCCGCGACCGGAACCGTCGGCCTGCTGCCGCGCGCCAATGGCAACCCGCGCCCCCGCTACATCCCTTCGCTCATTGCCGACAAGGTCGCCGGTCTCCACGCCGCCTATGCGACGCTGGCGGCGATCGTCCACCGCCTGCGCACCGGTGACGGCCAGTTCGTCGAAGTGCCGATGTTCGAAGCGTTCAGCCATTTCATGATGCTCGAACATCTCTACGGCAAGACGTTCGTGCCGCAGCCCTATCCCGCCGGCTACCCGCGCCAGATCGATGCCGAACGCCAGCCGTTTCCCACCGCCGACGGCTGGATTTCGATCGTGCCCTACACCGACCAGTCGATCGGCCTGCTGGCGGAACTGCTCGGCGCGCCGGAACTGATCGAGGAGCCCCGCTTCGCCGATCCGCTTTCGCGCATGCAGAACATGACCGCCTTCTATGCCGAAATCGCCAGGCGCACCCCTGCGAAGACAACCGAGGAATGGTGCCGCATCTTCGCCGAGAACCAGATCCCGGCCATGCCGATCCGGGACATCGAGGACCTCGTCGACGATCCGCACCTCCAGGCTGTGGACTTCTTCCAGCATCGCCAGCACCCGACCGAAGGCGAATACCTGCGCACCCGCGCGCCGGTCAGCTTCTCGGTCGGTCTGGACGAACCCGGTCCCGCGCCCACCATCGGCGAACACAACGACGCGCTTTTGGGGAAAGGCTGAGCGACGAAAAGGGCCGGAGCATCGCCCCGGCCCTCCAGCCTCGGATCTCAGGCCTCAGATCTCTTCCATGTCATAGTCTTCCTTGCCCACGCCGCATTGCGGGCAATAGAAGTCGTCGGGAATATCCTCCCACCGCGTGCCGGGCGCTATGCCATCTTCGGGCAGCCCCAGCTCTTCGTCATAGACGAAGGCGCAGTAGCGGCAGCGGAACTTACGGAACGGCCGATCCGACATCGCGCCGCTCCCGTCAGTTGGCCAGCGTGAAGCGGATCGGCACCGACTTCGGCCCGCTGACGAAGCTCGATTGCGTCAGCTTCGGGGTGCCGGCCAGCGCCACCGTGTCGATCTTCGGCAGCAGCTCTTCCCACAGGATGCGCATTTCCATGCGCGCCAGGTGTTGGCCAAGGCACACGTGCGGGCCCGATCCGAACGCCACGTGCTTGTGGATCGGCCGGTCGATGCGGAACTCGAACGGAGCCTCGAACACGTCCTCGTCGCGATTGGCGCTGTGGTAGGACAGCATGATCCAGTCGCCCGCCTTCACCGGCTTTCCGCCCACTTCGGCATCGACGATCGCGGTGCGCATGAAGTGCTTGACCGGCGATGCCCAGCGGATCGTTTCCTCGATGAAGCCCTGCATCGCCGAAGGATCTGCCTTCAACTTGGCCAGCACATCGGGGTTCTCGGCCAGTGCCCACATCGCCGCAGCGGTGGTGTTGGCGGTAGTGTCGTGCCCGGCGGTTGCGGCGATGATGTAATAACCCATCATCTGCCGATGGGTGAGGTAATCGTCGCCGATCTTGGCGTTGGCGATCAGGCTGTTGATGCACGCTTCGGGGTTGGCGCGGAACTTCTTGGTCACCTCGCCGAAGTAGCCTTCCAGGTCCAGCATGGTCTGCTGCATCAGTTGCATCACCTGCTCGGGCGGCACTTCCTTCTTCTCGCGGTTCATGTCCGGATCGTTCGGCCCGAACAGCTCCTGCGTCAGCTTGAGCATGAACGGCTCGTCCTCTTGCGGGACGCCCAGCACGCGCATCACCACGCGCAAGGGGTAAAGGAACGCGACTTCCGAAGCGAAGTCGACTTCCGGCCCCTTGGCCAGCATGTCGGCAACGAATTCGCGTGCGATCTCGCGGATCTGCTCTTCCAGCACTTTCAGCGCCTTGGGCGTGAAGGCGGGGAAGGTAAGGGCACGCAGGTCCTTGTGCTCCTGCCCGTCCACCTGCACCAGCGAACGGATCAGGTTGCGCTCGCCACCGGTGACGAACTGGACGAAGGCATCGCCGGCCTTGTCGGTCAACGTCGCCGAACGGGCGGCGTTGTGGAACACGTCGGCGCGGCGCTCGATCTCGAGCACGTCGGCATGGCGGCTCGCAACCCAGAACGGGTCGAAGCCCTCGGGCTCGGCAATGTCGAACGGCGCATTGTGTCGCAACTCGGTAAAGGCGGCATCGAGCCGGTCGCGGTCCGCATAGGCGCGCGGATCGACGATCGTCTGGGCAATCTCGGTCTTGATGGTCACGGTTATCCACTCCCGGCTTCTGGCTTGTCGCAATTAAGATACTATATGGCCGTCCAGCAAGTTGCAAATTGTCCGCGGTCAAATTTTCTGCCATTTGGCCTCCTGACCATGACGAAAGTGCGAAAGACCCAGGCGGAACGCCGCCAGCAATCCGAGCAGGGCCTGCTCGTCGCCGCGGCAGAGGTCGTGCTCGAACACGGCTACACCGGCGCTACATTCGACCGCATCAGCGAACGGGCGGGTTATAGCCGCGGCCTCGTCACGCTGCGCTTCGGCTCGAAGGACGGGCTGGTCGCGGCGATGATCGAATTCCTCGGCAACCAGCTCGAGGAGATTTATCGCGAGCGCCTCGAAACCGCGCGTTCGGGTCGCGAAAAGATGCTCGATTTCGTCGATGTGTTCATGCTGCGGCTGGAAGAGGATCGTCTCACGCGTGCCTATTTCGTGCTTCTAGCCGGCGCGCTCGGCAACCTCTTGCCTCAGGCACGCTATTTCCTCGAGCAGCATGAAAAGGTGAAGGAACTGCTCGTCGGCCTGATCCGGGAAGGCATGGCGGACGGCACGCTCAGGGCGAACATCGACCCCGAAACCGCTGCGCTCGCGCTCGGCTGCTTCCAGCTGGGCGTTGCCATCCAGCACCAGCTCGATCCGGCCATGCCGCTCGACGCGATGCGTGCGTTTGTGCGCGGCTTTGCGGGCCTTCCGCAGCCGGCAACGCCTATTTCGCCAGCGCCAGCCTGACTCCGAACGCGATGAAAACGCCGCCGGTCACCCGGTCGAGCGCCCGGATCACCGTTGGCCGTCGCAGCAGCCGCCCGGCAGGCACGGTTGCTGCGATCAGGATGGCGAACCAGATCGCACCCAGAAGCACATGGATCATGGCGAGCAGGAAGGAAAAGGCCGCCACGCTCGCTCCGGGCGGAATGAACTGCGGCAGGAAAGTCACGTAGAATACACCGACTTTGGGGTTCATCAGGTTGGTCAGCAGGCCCTGCCGCAGCAAGCGGGCAGATTCGTTCTTAACTGTCGAGCTGGGCAGCACGGCGTCGAACGTCGAACGTCGAACGCGGATGCAGTACGAGCCGCGCGCCGAGATAGAACAGGTAGACCGCGCCCGCCCACTTCACCGCCGTGAAGGCCATTTTCGACGTTGCAAGCAAGGCGCCCAGGCCGACCGACACCGCCGCACCCCAGACAAGGCAGCCAAGCCCGATTCCGACCGCGGCGAAAGCTGCCGGGCGCGGCCCTGCAGCCGACGCCGCGCGCAGGACCATGGCGGTATCGACGCCGGGCGTGACCGTCAGCAGGGACGCTGCGGCGACGAACGCGAGCAGGGCTTGCAACGTAGTCATGGCAATCCGCCTCGCTAATGATGGGTCCGGAATGCGGTTGTTGAGAGGTTATCGGCGACAACAGGTTGTCGCCAACGCCCTTGTTCGGAGCATGCCACAGGCAAGTTGACACGAACCTTGCGTATGCAAGGATACCATGCGCTTTCCTACATCAACGACGCGGCCTAGATTGCGGTCGATGATGGCAGAAAAACATATCAATACCAGATGCTTGATATGACGCGACGGCGTCGGCGCGATGGCCTGCACAATGCCTGAAGTTTTACGCCAGAACACTGTCAACTTCGTCAACTTGGTGGACTGGGAAACGCGCCGCTGGAGTTATCCATGTCGTGGAGATGACGGGTCCAGCACCGTGGCAGGGTGCCGATTTGGATCCATGATCGCGGTGCTCGTGGGCCCCCACGAATTTGATTCGTGGATATCACGTCATCTATTTTTTCGGCGGGATATTCTCGCTGGCCGACCCTAACGACACGAGAACAAGACAAACGCGCTTTTTACCTGGGGAGGAAAATCATGCGCACCGTGCTACTGGCATCGACCGCTCTTATCATGTCATCCGTGTCGGCTCATGCCGCACAGGCGCAGGCCCAGGGCCAGCCTGCTGCCGGTCCTGAAGCATCTGCCACGGCCGACAGCGGCATCGGCGAAATCATCGTCACCGCGCAGCGTCGCGAGGAATCGCTGCAGAAGGCTGGCCTAGCTATCGACGCGGTGAAGGGCAGCGATCTGCTCGAACGCGGCATTGCCAATGCCGGCGAAATGACCAAGGCGGTGCCATCGCTTTCGATCCCGCTGCCGGGAGGCAACGTCGCTTCGATCTTCATCCGCGGTGTCGGCAACATCACCACCAGCAGCTACAACGATCCTGCCGTGACGCCCAGCTACGATGGTGTCGTGCTGGGTCGCGGCGGCGGCCTTCTTGGCGCGGCCTTTTACGATCTGTCGCGCGTCGAAGTGCTCAAGGGGCCGCAGGGCATCTTGTACGGACGCAACGCCACGGGCGGTGCGGTGAACATCATTCCGGCGCGCCCCGAAATCGGCAAGAATTCGATGGGCTTCAATGTCGCGTTCGGCAACTACGACGCGGTTGACGCCGATGCGCACGTGAACCTTGGCGTCAGCGAAAACAGCGCCCTGCGTCTTGGCGCCGCCTATTCGACCCGTGACGGCTACAACCGCGATGGTACCGACGACGTCAAGCGCGGTTCGCTTCGTGCGCAGTTCCTGGTCGAGCCCTCGAGCGATCTTTCGATCCGCGTTGGCGCCGATTACACCCATCTGGGCGGACGGGGCGCCGGCGGCACCTACATCGGCGGCTTCATCCCCGGGGCATCGGGCTACACATTCGTGCCTTCGGGCCTGGATGCAAGCGAGGGCTTCAACACCCCGAATGCGAATGCCTTTCGCCAGCAGAACCTCGGCGCTCCGGCGTTTGGCTTCCTTTCGGCGATGAACCGCGATCAGAGCCAGGACAGCACGTACTGGGGCGTGAACGCGGAATTCAACTGGAAGACGTCGCTGGGCAAGGTGACCGTGATCCCGGCTTATCGCGAGAGCGTAGACCACAGCTTCTTCTACGGTCCTGCGTTCAACATCGCCAACACCAATGAAAAGGCCAAGCAAGCCAGCCTCGAGGCGCGTCTCGCCGGCAGCGCTGGCATGTTCGACTACGTGCTAGGCGCGTTCTACTACAACGAGAAGATCAACGCGCTCAACCAATACAACCAGGAATTCGTCCTTCCGCTGCAGGCATACAAGCAGAAGACTGAAAGCTATGCCGCGTTCGGCCAGCTGACGGCCCACGTGACCGACAGCTTCCGACTGATCGGTGGTGCGCGATATACGCACGACAAGAAGTCGATCGATGGCCTGATCAACAACTTCATCACCTTCTGCGGCGGTCTGCCCCCCGCTTTGCTGACCCCGCCGGCATCGTTCGGCGCGGGGTGCGCGGTGCCGGGCAACATGCCCCATTTCCCGAACTTCCTGACCACGGGCGATACCATCAATTGGCTGGTCTCCAACGGCTGGATTGCCGCGAACAGCACAGACCAGCCCGGCTATCAGGTGTTCCCGCTGAACAACGGCGTGGGTGCAATCCTCAAGACCTATAACCCGGTGGTGGATACCCAAGGCTATTCGCGCGTGACGTGGAAGGCTTCGGCCGAATACGATGTGACACCGGACAACCTGCTCTATGCCACGGTGGAAACCGGCTACCGCGCGGGCGGCCTGCAGATGACCGAGAGCAAGACCACCTACAAGCCCGAATTCATCACCGCCTACACCATCGGCTCGAAGAACCGCTTCTTCAACAACCGGGTGCAGCTGAACCTTGAAGGCTTCATCTGGAAGTATCGCGACCAGCAGATCACCTACTTCACGGTGGACACGTCGGGCACGTTGATCAGTTCGAACGAAAACGCGGGCAAGGCGACGATCAAGGGCTTCGACGTCGACCTGGTGGTCAAGCCGATGGCGACGACGACGCTGAGCGCCAAGGTCCAGTACCTCGACAGCAAGTACGACGACCTGCACCTGTTCACCGCTGCTCCGCGTGACAACTTCGGCTGTCCGTTCACCCTCACGGGTGCGGTTGCCGGCGGTGCGCCGGTGAAGGACTTCAACTGCTCGGGCAATCCGTTGCTGTTTAGCCCGAAGTGGACGGTCAATCTTGGCGCCGAACAGGTCGTTCCGTTAAGCGATGCGCTCGAACTGGTCGCCAACGTGGATACGGCCTGGCGCGACAGCCAGTGGGGGGCGTTCGAATACCTCGATTTCGAACGGATCCCTGCATACTGGACGACCGATGCCTCGCTGACCCTGCGCAAGCCGGGTGGAGCATGGTCGCTCACCGGCTACGTGCGCAACATCGAGAACAAGCGTCGCAATCTCGCGCCGCAGGCGTCGCCGCTTGGCGTTGCGGTGGGGCACTTCTCGGCGCCGCGAACCTACGGTCTGCGCCTGTCGGGCAACTTCTGAGGTTCCGGCCGGAAGAACAAGGGGGGCCACTGGAAAGACGGCTTCGACGGGCTCTGGCTCGATCGCGGTCCGTTCGAAAGTGGCCACCACTTTCTGTAAGCCGGCTCGGCGACCGCCGCGTTCCTCACCGATCTGGCAGCGGCGACGGTCAACCGCGCACATTTTGGGCATGACGCGCTCCCTGCTACTACACCTCCAACGCGCCCGTGAGAGATTGAGGCGCTGCGGAGATGGCAATGCGTTTCGGAAGGCTTGACCTTAACCTTCTCGTCGCTCTCGACGCGCTTCTGGCCGAGCGCAGTGTCAGCCTTGCGGCAGAGCGGCTCTGCCTCTCGCAATCAGCCACATCCAGCGCGCTTGGGCGATTGCGCGAATATTTCGGCGACGAACTGCTGGTCGTGAAGGGCCGCAGCATGATCCTGACAGCGCGTGCCGAACAGCTGATCGATCCGGTGCGGGCCGTGCTCGAGCAGATCCGTACGACGGTGTCGGTCGCACCCCCGTTCGATCCGGCGACGGCGGATCGGGCGATCCGGATCATGGCGTCCGACTATTCGACCGAAGTGCTGCTGGCCGGCGTCCTGGCGGAACTCGAGCGCGTTGCACCGGGCATTCGCTTCGAAATCCAGCCGATGAACGATGCTCCGGGCGAAGCGATCGATCGCGGCTACATCGATCTTTTGCTGACGCTGGACTACGCGATTTCTCCTGACCACCCCAGCCGCGTGCTGTTCGAGGACGATTTCGTGGTGGTGGGCGATCGCGGCAATCCTGCGCTGGCAGGTGAAATGACGCGGGATGTCTATTTCAGCCTCGGCCATGTGACCCCACGGTTCGGCAAGTCGCGGGTCCCGGCCTTCGAGGACTGGTTCGTTCGCAGACAGAAGCTGCAGCGGCGCGTGGAAGTCGTCGCGCCGACCTTCATGTCGTTGCCAGGGCTGATCGTCGGCACCACGCGGGTTGCCACGATGCACCGGCGAATGGCCGAGATCGTCGTCCGGTCGCATCCCGTCGTCACGCGCGAGATTCCGTTCGACATTCCCTCCATTCGCGAATGCATCCAGTGGAACATTACGAACAATAACGACCGCTGCTTGCAGTGGATCGTCGAAAGGTTCGTGGCTGCAGGAGGCTCAGACCGTGGTGCAACAAACAACGTGGTGTCTATTGCAGGGCACCTTTCGATGGATCGGGCGGAGATCGATGCGAACTTCCGGAAGGATCACGGCCAGTAACGGGGGGGGAGGGCGACGTGATGGTGCGCCGCCGCTCGAAGCAATGATCGAAAGCTAGTGAGAGGTCATTCCTGAGCGGGGGAGGAGAGCGGGCCAGCCAGTTGGACTGTCCCGCTGAAGCCCCGTTCAGCGGTCATCCCACAGGTTCAGATCGGGCGCGCCAGGATGACGATGCTTTCGCCCATGATCTGCGCGACGCGCGCATCGTTACCGCCGGCCTGTTCAAGATCGCCGATCTTGACGCTGTTTTCGACGACGACCTTGCTCCGCTGCCAGCGACGTTCGCCGAATGCGGCGAGGGCGGACTCCACATCTTCGGCATCGGCAAGCATCTCGCCGATAAGCAGGCCGTCTTCGACCGAAAGGCCGGCCCCGGAGGCGAGGTGCGGCGTGGTTGCGTGAACCGCATCGCCGATAAGGCCGATGCGGCCTGCGTGCCACGGCAGGGGCACAAGCAAGGCTTCAAGCGGACGATAGTTGATGGCCGAATCTTCGCTCAGCCCGTCGTGCACCGTCCTGATCGTGCCGGCGAGCGGAGCAAGCAATTCGCGCATCCGGGGCAGCAGCTCGTCATCGGGAATATGGGGATTGCCGGGCATTTTCACGTTCGCGAACAGATACATCTGGTCAGGTGAGCAGGGATTCACGCCGACCTTGTAGTCCGAGCCGAAATAGATTTCCGGGCTGGTGACCGCCTC